>CAVOHZ010000001.1:0-86897 GCA_963695855.1 uncultured Nitrososphaerales archaeon
GAATCAAGTTTGGCTTGAATTGCCATAGTAGCTAAAGGAACGAACAATAAAATCCACAATGCTATTCCCTGAATTATTCCAAGCGGTATCCCTCGTCTGATGCCAGTTGGAAATACTTTATTCCAAAAGGATGTTACTTGTCCAAAAATATTGCCAGCCGCAGTTCCAGTTAGCGCGTGTAATCCAAAACCAATATACTGAGCCACAACAGGATCTTCTATTCCAATTGATACTCCTGTGACCGAAAAGAATGTATCTGCAGGAGTATTTGAAACAATATCTACAATTACAAGTAATCCAGATATTGTCCAAGCTGAAATGAAGCCAGCAATGGTACAATAAAGAATCACCATATTGCATCCTTTTTGTTTTAACATATCATATCTTTTTCTTATTTATATAAAAACTAGAGGTAAAAAAATTAACATAGTGCCAACTTGTTAGAAAATACAATCACCCAAATTTTTGTACTTAACTAAAGAAAAACGTCGATTAATTATAACATTATTAACAAATTCAAAAGAAAAAAAGTCGCGTAAATTTGTCTATATTTTTATCAAAACCGATATTTTTAATTTACAATAAATTGAGTATTTCAATAAGTAAAAAAATCTTAATTTTCTCGATGGTATTAAATAATTGCTTATGAAGATCGGTTATCCGTGTATAAATTATTCAATTGGAAAAAAACGGTATCAACATTTCGATTATCTTCTTACACTGAAGAACGATTGATTCAATCCATATAATACAATCTTGACACTCTTGTTGAAATATTAAAGTATAATATAGAAAACAATCTCATGTTTTTTAGAATAAGTTCAGATTTAATTCCATTCGCATCTCATTCAATATGTAAATTCGACTGGAAAAAATCTTTTAGATGTGATTTTATAAAAATTGGCAGATTGATAAAAGAAAATGATATGAGAATATCTATGCATCCAGACCAATTCGTTCTCATAAATTCAAAAAATCCAGATATTGTGAATAATAGTATTAAAGAACTAGAGTATCATACAGATGTTCTGGATCTAATGAGACTTCATACCTCAGCAAAAGTTCAAATTCATGTTGGAGGAGTTTATGGAGACAGAGAAGATTCAAAGAAAAAATTCATATCAAATTACAAGAATTTGCTTTCTGAAAAAGTAAAAAAAAGGTTGGTATTCGAAAACGACGATCATCTTTATAATTTGAATGATTGTATAGAAATTCACTCGAATACAGATATACCAATTCTTTTTGACACATTTCATCATAAGTGTTTTGGAGATAATTTGTCATTAATTCATGCCTTGCAAAGGGCTAGCGATACATGGTATAATCATAGAGATGGAATAATAATGATTGATTATAGTAATCAGGAGCCAAATGAAAGAAAAGGAAAACATTCTGCTACTTTGGATATGAAACAATTCAAGGAATTTGTTCTCGTCATTACTTCTGTTGATTTAGATATCATGTTGGAGATAAAAGATAAAGAAAAAAGTGCTAAAAATGCACTAAAACTAATAAATCAAATTATGAGTGGTTTATAGGTCACTTAATTTGTTATTGGCTTGATAATTTGGTTTCATAATTTTAATTCTTAATTTAAGACAATATCTGGTTTTTTTATTATAAATTCTCTGAACCTCATCATATAAAGTATTACCGTAGCTTCACATTTAATAATTATTTATTTATTTGATCTCAAGTGATAACTTTGATATGCTATCTAATGTATAGTCACTTATTTCTAAACCTTGTTCATAGGTAATAGTTTTACCAGTATAAAGATATGAAGAAACGAGGAATTTCTCTAATATTGTACACCATATAGCTCCCATGATAAAGTCTCTTTGGTTAACGACTCCTATCTCTTCTTTGATTCTTTCATTTTGTACTTTAGATATTCTTTCTATCATGGGCAAGCATGAAATAACATTCTGGATTATTTTATCCAGTAACTTTCTGGTTAATTCATCTTCTAATACCATATGAAATTATTGCTTGTTCAAAGATTTAATGTTATCTTATATTTTCATCATTAGGTAAATTTAGATTTTTAAAAGGTGTGTAGAAAAAAATCATATGAGTCTCAATTTATTTTTTTATGATCCTCAATCATAGCAGTGCCATATTTGTATGTGATTTGTACTTTATCTCCTACATCATAATTGCAGTTAGGAATGCTTCTTGGGTGATCTTGACTATTTACAACACAATCACCATCACTTTTAGTAACTATTACAACTTGCTCACTAACTGATTCACGAAAAAGATTTTGTATTGGGAAAATAAAAATAGCAAACACTAGAAAAATCCCTGTTATACCTAGTCCAAATATCAATGCAAGTTGTTTATTTGATAGACCCTGATTATCGCCGGGACCTATCTCGTATCCATAACTCATAATCTTTAATATGTTACTTGTCCTATAAAGCGTATGACAAATTATTCATAGTCCCTAACCAATAAATGTGGAAAACAATGAATATTACAAATAAAATGAAGCTAATAGAAAGTAAAGCTAGCGTAAATCCACCAGATCTTCTTCGTTACGATAGTTTTCTGGATCAAGTCTAAAACCTAATGTTTTTTCATACGGTATTTCTTCTAGTTTCAAATAATAATCTAATTTTCTTTTTTTAAATCTTTTGGATAACCAAATTACGAAGCGTTGTTCTAAAGTAACTCCTACTTCTTTTTGCATCTCTGGAAAAATTTCGGATATTCGTTCGACAAAATTTTGCTCAAAATAAATCCGAAAAAAGTCCCATCCTAAAGAAGAGCCCTCTGATGACACTTCGTAATCAGTTTTTGTGTGTGATATCAATTCTAATTCGTTTATATGCTCAATTATCCTAATTCTTTCTTTGTCAAAATTAATACAAGAACCAGAAATCACCAGTGTTGGACCATTCGCTGTTGTTTTTGGCATATCTTAATTTTGTTTTTATAGTATTAAAACATATATATAAAGTATAATTAGTGCCTAACAGACAAATAAATCCTGTTCGCCTTCCTCAAAAGTGCATCAATGACGGAATATAGAAAAATATATAGAGATTCTGTTCTGTTTGTTGTACCTCCCAGTATAGATTAAAATTTCATTTACTGAGAAAGGACTCAAAAACGAGTTCCTTGCAATAAATATTCCCAACTGTGAAGAGGGTAGGAAGGTGTATTCTCTGAATGTTAAGGTACACAACTATACAAAACAACATCGTTACATCAATGCTCACAGTATAGGTGAAATGTTATTTAGGAAAGTAAGAAGATTAAATATTTGTGAAAATAACAAGACGATCAAGCAGATAAAAAGTGTTACCCATGTTAAATGGTGAATCTGTTACCTCTCTATGGAAGTATAATATATAAGCAATGAATTAACAAGATCAAGAAAGAAGAGAGATACAATACATTAAAATAAAATGGAAATCAGTAACATAATTGTTATCATATAATTCATGATTCATAAAATATTGATCATATTTATTCTGTTGTAATGGGTGCCTTGTTGCACAACTTGTTCTTCTCAACACATTTAGCTAACCAATTCTAGTCATATTATGTGAACTGGAGAAATTACAACGAATCTCTTGTTAAACGTGGCGAGGTATTACTGGATTTTGATATTATAGATAACTGTGCCTTGTTGCACAACTTGTTCTTCCCAACACATTTAGCTAACCAATTCTAGTCATATTATGTGAACTGGAGAAATTACAACGAATCTCTTGTTAAACGTGGTGAGGTATTACTGGATTTTGATGTTATAGATAACTGGAATACTGAACTAGAGAAGATGAATAAGGAAAAGGAAGGTAGGAAATTCGTATATCCAGATTCATTTGTCAAGTTATTGGGATACATGAGAGCATACTTTCACTTACCCTACAGACAAACTGAAGGAGTAGTAAGAGAACATGCTTCAAACACTTTGCCATCAATTCCAGATTATAGTAACATTAGCAGAAGAATAAATAGACTGGATATCAAGATTTCTGATGATATAACCAAATCTAACTTGCATGATGATAATTTTGTTATTGCAATTGATTCTACCGGTATAAAGGTATCTAAGAGGGGTGAATGGATTAGACACAAGTGGAATGTAAAAAGAGGATATCTAAAGATACATTTAGCAGTCGATATAAAAAAGAAGAGAATTCTATCATTAGATGTTACTAGTGAAGAAGTACATGATGTAAAAGTACTTCCAAAATTGGTTGATTATATAGCAATAAAACAGAATAAGGTAATAGATACTGCTATCATGGATGGTTCCTATGATAGCAACAAGATCTTTCAGTTTCTATCATTTAAAGGCATACAACCAGCAATAAAGGTAAGAAAGAATTCTAGATGCAAAAAGACCAATCATTACCTTAGAAACAAGATGGTGAAAATGCAGAAGAATGATTTGCAAGAATGGAAAGATAGTGATACGCTATGGACAAAGATGGATGGTAGAATCTGTTTTTTCCTCTATGAAGAGAATGTTTGGTGAATATGTTACTGCTATCAGGTTAGAGAACATGATAAGAGAGATAATGTTGAAAGCATCATTGTATAACTGGTTTCAAAGTATAACTGTTACATAATTATCAATCAATTATATAATAATGAGAACGATTGGTTAAACGAGTTATGCAACAAACCAGATAACTGGAATACTGAACTAGAGAAGATGAATAAGGAAAAGGAAGGTAGGAAATTCGTATATCCAGATTCATTTGTCAAGTTATTGGGATACATGAGAGCATACTTTCACTTACCCTACAGACAAACTGAAGGAGTAGTAAGAGAACATGCTTCAAACACTTTGCCATCAATTCCAGATTATAGTAACATTAGCAGAAGAATAAATAGACTGGATATCAAGATTTCTGATGATATAACCAAATCTAACTTGCATGATGATAATTTTGTTATTGCAATTGATTCTACCGGTATAAAGGTATCTAAGAGGGGTGAATGGATTAGACACAAGTGGAATGTAAAAAGAGGATATCTAAAGATACATTTAGCAGTCGATATAAAAAAGAAGAGAATTCTATCATTAGATGTTACTAGTGAAGAAGTACATGATGTAAAAGTACTTCCAAAATTGGTTGATTATATAGCAATAAAACAGAATAAGGTAATAGATACTGCTATCATGGATGGTTCCTATGATAGCAACAAGATCTTTCAGTTTCTATCATTTAAAGGCATACAACCAGCAATAAAGGTAAGAAAGAATTCTAGATGCAGAAACAAGACCAATCATTACCTTAGAAACAAGATGGTGAAAATGCAGAAGAATGATTTGCAAGAATGGAAAGATAGTGTACGCTATGGACAAAGATGGATGGTAGAATCTGTTTTTTCCTCTATGAAGAGAATGTTTGGTGAATATGTTACTGCTATCAGGTTAGAGAACATGATAAGAGAGATAATGTTGAAAGCATCGTTGTATAACTGGTTTCAAAGTATAACTGTTACATAATTATCAATTATATAATAATGAGAACGATTGGTTAAACGAGTTATGCAACAAACCAGTAATGGGAGGTTTTCTTATATTCATCTGTTATGCCATGATTTTTGAGATAAATATATAGAACTTATTCATCATTACAGCAATATCCACAAGAATCTTGTTCGTTTCAGAAGTTTTCACAATTCGATCTGATTAAAGTACTTTGTTTCATTTTCTTGTTTTATTACTCTTTGAATAAATAAACTTTTCAGGAAAAATATTGAAGAATCATAACTTAGAATGAAATGATATCCTTATCATAAAACATAGGGATTATTGCGATTATTTTAAGTAATAATAGCTGTGCATGAGTTAGAGTGAATTGATCGGAAGAAAAGCAATAATTCAACATACTTCTCTAAAATATATATCATGCTTACTCGCATATTAAATTGATTCAATTTATAATTATCTTAATGACAATGAAAAATATTAGTAGTAGTCGACAAAAAAATTAGGATGGATTTTGCTGTTCCTCTGTCAGTTTGGTTTTCCACTCCTCAGGGAGGTTTTGAACCCAACCATCGTAAACAATAGGTATAGGTAGTACACCCATTCCTCCTGTACCAGGCAATGCAGTAACTTTGTCGTCTACCTGAGTTTCTGGAGAACCTACTAGAACAATTCGTCCTGCTACTTTTGCGTCACTTGGATCACCGTCATTGTTGGGATCTCCATCAACTATTACTAGGTCATTTGAAAATGAACTAGAGACATATGCATAATATCCCCCGTCTTTCTTTGCACCAAAGTTTACTCCATGACATCCTGCACTACATGCTAAATCTTTGACCAATTCATCGGTTTCTGTATCAATTATTGTTATTGTAGCACTTCCTGTGTTAGCTGTCACCATGTACTGTCCATCTGGGCTAACTGGAGTTTGTATTGGTAGGAAACCAATCGGTCCACTAATGTTTCCGGAAATAGGATCATAATTCTCCAGTAAGTTTATTTTCTTGATCAATGTACCATTGACAGTATCTACTACACTTACCGTACTATCAAAGAAGTCTGCAACATATGATTTGCTTCCATCTGGGGTCATTCCTACAGCAATAGGACTATGACCTGTCTTTACTTTTCCAACAATTTTGTCTTCCATCATGTCGTATATCGTCGCAGTACCGGTAAACTCGTCAGGTGTTACCATGTAACGACCATCTCCACTCATCCAATGTCCATGTGGATGAGATGGATCTTGTCCAGGAAATTGCATCGGTATAACTTTTTTTATTGATTCGCCTTTTGGACCAAGTACAGCAACTCCTTGTTCTCCATGTAATACTATCATAAGTTCATCTGTTTTTGTACTTGTCATTACATGTGATGGATCATCTCCTACCTCAATGTTTTTGACAAGTTTTCCAGTGCTTCTATCAAATATAGATGTCTTATTATCAAACCATTGTGTTGCATATATCAAATTTTGATCCCTATCTGTCCACATGTTATGAGCATTGTTCATATTTATCTCTGGCAGGGCAACTTTTTTTGTTATCTCCCATGTAGTAGCATTGACTGCACTTGCAGTACCGGGTTTTGTCTTGCTTGCTGTCTTTTCAAATTGGGTATCTATCCAAACTTCTCCTATTCCAGGAATATCTGGATTATTTACCTTATCTAAGGTCAAATTCTGACCGTATCTGCTTTCTAGAGTATCCTTTAGGTTCACGACTGTTCCATTAGTTATCCTTACGTCTACGTCAGGGTAAGATATTTGCCACGGTTTAGATGATGATGAAGTATAGTCCTGCCAATTGTTTGTAGCAGTAATTGTAAAGAATGTCTTTAAGAGTCTTGTAGCAAGGTCGCTGCTTGTTGGTACTGTAATACCGTTTATCAACGTAATCTCATCTCCAAGATCTAAACCCTCGGTAGAAGGATCATCGGCTATAACAGCACCTAACATAAACGGATGTAATTTACAACCAAATACATATAGTCCTGCCTTGTCAAGTTTTACTATGCCTCCACCTGCATATGCTGTAACCTCGTCAAACGGCATGTTCATGGCACCTTTGGGATAGACAAAACTCGTAACCGTATGCACACCACTTACATCTGACATCATGAAATTGACGCTGCCTGTTTTGTTAATAACTGCAAGAGATTTTGTTCCTGTATTTGTTATATCTCCTGCTAGATTAGTAAACCATTTAGCAGGCTGATCTGTCAGTTCAAAGGCTGCAAAGTTCTTGTATGGTGAAGCACCAGGTTCACTTGGTAAATTTATAGTTGGATCTCCTGATACAACTTTAAATCCTCCCATCATTCCAGCTTCCATATGTGCAAATACATGACAATGATATTGCCACGGTCCTGGTCCCACTCCCTCTCCTACATCAATTACAAATGAATGAGTTTTACCTGGAAGTATCTGTTTTACATCTATTATATTGTTTGTTCCAGGGTCTACCCATCTATGTGCATGAAGATGGAAAGTGTGTTGATGTCCTATTGGATTTCCTGCATGACCTACTGCTAAAACATGGAAATTTATTTTTTGTTCTACTACTCCAACTATACTGGGATTTGTCCACAATGGAATCTGTTTATAATTATTTTTATTATCAATTTCCATACCCCAAAATGTGGAGCCAACCATGAATAGGAGTACATCTTTATCTATCTTGTTAAGAGGTAATTCTTGAATCTCACCTTTTATCAGACCTGTAGTAACATTATTCTTTGGATTCACAATTACTGCTCCAAATAGACCATTCTCTCCAGCTTTACTATCATCTACATATAGAAAAGTTCCTGGTTGAGATGCTAGAAATTCTTCACTAGTTATAAGGTTGCCATCCTTGTCTTTAATATTTACCTTCACATAATCACCTTCATTAAAAACTAATGTTGGACCAGGAATAGTAGCCAATTTGCTGTATTTAGGCGTCAAATCTATGTTATTACTACTACTAGTAACATCAGATGAAGAAGCACCGTTGCTTTTAACATGGCTGATCATTTTATAAGCTGGTTGTCCAGTTGGTAAAGTTATAACTACCATCTCAATCTTGTGCATAGCATTATTGCTAGTTGTATTATTAGTTGATGACGAAGAGGTATTACCTTCAGATGATGAAGATATAGACGTTAAAGTGTGAAATACTTCTTTTTTGTCATCTTTTATTTTTTCATTATGTATTTTCAATGAGTCACTATTATCTTGTTTTGATATTTGTGATTGTTTTTGTTCTTGTTCTGCATAAGATATATCAATAGAAGAAAGATTTGCAGAGATAGGAGTAGTAACTATTACAACTGTTATAAGGGCAGTTAGGAAAGTCTTATAGGATATTGCAGCAGATTTAGAATTAAATTTTTTATTTGTATTTCTGATTATCATTGCCTTATTTACCTCCTCCAACAAATGATATTTCTCCATCATTATCGTTACCATTATCTTGTATCTCTGGTGATGCACCAGGAATACTGGAAATACTATTAGCAGCAGTATCATTGCCTGCAACTACTTCAAATTTTCCTTTCATACCCGAAAGTAAGTGTATAGGCATTTTATCATAATATGAAGTACTTTTATCAGCATTAATAGTAAATACATGGTTTTCTAGTGGTCCAATATTCTTCGAACTGGTTGTTTTATTAGTGCCAGGTTTTAGCCATTCATAACCATCAAGAACAAAATGATGAAAATCGGTACCAACTGATTGAATATGGAATCTAACTAAATCATTTTTTGATGCCACTAGTGTAGGATTTACCCATAATGGTGTATGTTTTTTGTTACTTGTATTGTCTATCTCTACACCCCAAAATGCATCATCGGTGATAAATAAAACAAAATCTTTCTTTATATCTTGTATATCTACCTCTTTAGGTATTCCATTTACCAAAGCATTTACTTTGCCATTGGCAGGATTAACTATTACGGTAGAGAAGAGTCCATTAGTTTCTACACCATTCACATGTGTTCCAGATGGATTTTTTCCAAATGTGTGATCATGCCAAGGCCATGATCCTCTGGTTCCATCTGCAGCAGTCCATACATATGTATATGATTTTTGAGGAGTTGCTGCTTGATCTGTGATTTTATTTATCATTTTTAATGTACCATCACTTGTAATCTTATAATGAACGCCATGTGTATGAAGACTTACTGCTCCACGACCTATCTCATTAACTAACGTCAATCTTGCAGCATCACCTTCTGTCATGACTAATGTGGGACCAGGTATTGTTGGTAGTTTACTGTATCTTGACGTAATATCTTGTGTCCGATTTTCTTCATCAATTATCTTGTATTCTAACATTTTATATGCTTGATGTCCATCTGGCAATTCTATCGCAGCCATCTTTATCTCATGAAGTTTATTAGAAAAATGAATATCTTCTCCTTGACTTTCTGGTTCTGCTAGGGCATATTCTGTCAAATTTGCCAAATAAGATTGACTCAGACCTATCATTGAAATAATATAGGCTGTCAATAACAATCTTTGTGAATTTAACATATTTTATTAAATCTTAATTTAACGATAAACTATTTAATTTCTATGTTTCTTTTGTAATTAATTGTAATTATATGTTTACACGGTAATTATAGTATTCATTTCGTGAGTAAAATCATTAGAGTACCAGCTAATTACCTAATCCTTCTTA
The DNA here is from genome assembly GCA_963695855.1 of uncultured Nitrososphaerales archaeon. Taxonomy (GTDB): domain Archaea; phylum Thermoproteota; class Nitrososphaeria; order Nitrososphaerales; family Nitrososphaeraceae; genus TH1177. The sequence continues at coordinate 10,136 of CAVOHZ010000001.1, forward strand.
TTACCAGCTAGTTTGTAACATGATTTGTTGAGCAAAAGTCAAAAATAAATGCACTACCACACGTTAATTCAGTCTAAAATTTTAAATACGTGACCTATGTTACCATTCAAAGAATGGAGAAATCTTGACATAAGTTTCGCAAAAATGTATATGATAATAATGCCAATTACAAATGCATATTCAACTGAAGAAAGAATAAAGGTAGTTTTCATTATAAAAGAACTATACTCACTAACAAAAATTCATTTAGATATTCTTTCCGATGAAAAATGTTTGATATCCTTGGAAGTTGATATTTTGCATGTTTACAGAATACAGGATATTTAGCTAGCCTCCATAGATAAATATCGGATTGATGTTGATATACAATGATAATTCAAACGAGGGAAATTAGTTTTCAGACTATTATTTTTGAAATCTAAATGTTAATATAAATTCGGATATTTCTATATCTATTCGTTTATTAAATACTTTATTAAAAATTTGCTCTAAAATTTTTTTATGATATATCGACCAATTTAATCCCATATCATGTTTTAGGACACATTTAAACTGATCATCTTCTTGAGCACTATTAAACTCTACAAAAGATCTTTTCATTCTGTTTTCAAGCCATATTAAAAAGGAATCAGTGTCTAAACCCATTTTCATAAAAAAAGAAATGTCTTGAATGATATTCTTCCCAAAATTGGCCACTAAATAAGATATTTCATCTTCTGACATCAGATTAAATAAACTCCTTATTACTGAGTTGGCCATTGGTATCATATCTATTTTAGGCTCATATCTATCCCATTCTGCATATCTTTTTAGGATTTTATTAATAAGGGCATTTAGTGTTATATCTTGAGTATCTGACTCTGTCTGTAGAGATGTAAAAGTTTCGTTATCTATTCTCAAAGTAAATGTACTTGTTTTTGTCTTAATTTGCGAAGAACGATCCGTCATCTTAACGATACTACTCGCACAATAAAAGATAAATAATTAACCGTTATATAGATATTAGTACTATAATGCATAATCTAAACTATTACATAAATTTATTCATAAAATTCAAATGAAATTAGTCGATTATTATATCTGATTTCCACTGGCTTTTTATAATTTTCTTTAGCAAGTAATTCAAAGATCTTTTTATGGTAAAGTGACCAATTCTCTCCCATATTATGTTTTATTATGAAAGTATGTTTTTTATTGTCTTTTCTATCATTAATTTCAATGGATGTATTCTTCATTCTCTTTTCAAACCATCTCACAAATGATTCCCAATCATTCTTTTTATTCATAAATAAAGAAGCATCTTCTAGTTCATATCTCCCAACTTTAGTAGCTAACTCGACAACTTCTTCTTTAGTTCGACCGTCAAAAAGTTTCTCTAACAGAACTTTTGGAATCGGCATCATGCCTACTTTAGGTTCGTACACATCCCATTCAACATACCTTTTCAGAATTTTATTAATGAGATTACTAGTAGTCAGTTGTTCTCTTTCTCCTTCCTTTCTAATTGTTTCTAAAATGTTATTTTCTATCCTAAACGTAATAGGTTTTGCTTTTTTTACTGCAGGTTTCATAACATTATATAAAAATACTGCTTCTGTAATTTTAGAATTTCTTGTATCTTGATGAAGGTGATTCTGATTAAAAGATATATTTATAAACGGTTTTAAAGATGAACTTTGATGGATGATTACTCAATTAAAAATTTTTACAAGAAACATAAATATATAATTCTCTTTAACAAGAATATCTTTGTAGCAGCAATAATAACTGCAATACTGGATATTTTCATAGTAAATCATGCTGCACTTGTATTTACTACAAATTATGTGTTGATATCATCAGTTTCTTTAGCAGCAGACTTCACAATTTATAATACTTCATTTATAATTTTATATTTTATAGATAATAACGGTCGATCACAAAATTTTGATCGTAGAAAAAATATACAGAAATTAAGATACAGTTTTGGAAAAATAATTACTGTAATTGGGTTCGCAGAGATATCTTATCTTTTTGCTAAATTTCTTTCAACATATTTAATTTTCGAATTCGTTATCCTTGATGCTTTTATAATCTCAATAATTACAACGTTATTTGCTTGGATTTTTTATGTTATTATAGCAAATATCATGGCTAGAAGAAAAAAACTATTCAATTAACCTAGCAATATGATTCACAAAATTCTATGCGAAGTGTATTGCCCTGAATTAGCAGAGTCGATTTAAAAATTTCTAAAAAATATAATGGATATAGAAACCTTCAAGCCAAAAAAAATAAGGTTGTTTACCAAGGGAATCAAAGAATCAATAAACAATTTAGATTATTTTTTCACTAAATCCGTCAGATCCATTTTTAAGTGTCTTTGGGTCCATGATAATATTCTGGATATGCTTCCTCATCCAATTTTTCTATGGGTTCTCCGGTTGGCAATGGCGAATCCCTATCCACCTTGTAGACATCCAATTCTGGAAAATTCTTATCAACAACAACATTTCTTCCTACTGCTATTATTTCTGATTTTGGAATGTCGAATCTATCATTCCCTATTCCGAAAACTACGATTTTGTCAGAAGTTTCTTTCATTACATGTCCTACATAATCTTCATTTGCGGTTCTTACACCTTTATTAAATAAAGAATTCGGATATTTGCCTTCATATGAGCCTAAATCTACTTGATTATCTTCTGATCCCCAAGGGTCTCTACGGCTAGTTGGAAGTGGTTCCTCACGATTTACACTATATTTTCCTTCGATTTCTGCCAGATTGAGATTAATAAGCACATTTGCACCCACTTGATTAATCTCCGAGATTGGAATATCATACCTTGTATTTTTGTCCCCAAAAACTACTATTTTATCAGGAGTTTCTCTTACTACACGTCCAATATCTGCTGAATCTAACGCTTTAACTCCCCTGTTGAAATATTTTCCCGATACCATATGATCAATTCTTAATATCACAAAACATGAATTTAAAAATTATGATAAACGAATTGATTTTCTCTTAGAAGTGAAGGAGAATTGAGAGGTAAAGGAGAAGACATATCAATCTTGTATACTGAGAGTCAGATCGAATACAATGCGAGTATCACATTTCTACCCATGGTAGCTATTTTTGATTTAGGGACATCATATCTAAAATTTTCGTGCTCAAATATAACTATTTTATCCTAAGTTTCTCTCATTACATGTCCTACATGATCCTCATTTTCAAGTCTTACCCCTTTAAATAGACATTTAGGATACTTTCCTTCATATGAAGCAAGATTCACGCTAGTGATTCCATTCCAAGAGGCATATTGCCTACTATTTGAAGGCAATTGTGCATTTCTGTTGAGCGAATAAAATTTTTTCCTATCATCGAAAGTCATGTCAATCAATACGTTTCTGCTTACAGATTTTATTCTAAAAATTGATATATCATATCTTGTATTTTTTTCCCCAAATACTACTATTTCATCAGGAGTTTCTCTTACTACATTTCCCACATAAGAAGTATCTAAAGCCAAGACATTTCTATTGAAATATTTTCATGTTGTCATTGTTCGAATATTATAATTTCAATATTTTATTGCAATAATAGTTTACTCAAAATATTGCTATTTTGAGAAGTAATAGGATATTATGATTATTTATTAAAAATTAATTTAGCAAAATGATAAAAATATAATGTTCTTTATTGAAGTTACATTAATTAATACTAAGATAGATAGTATCTACTTTTGTTGATTATTTAAATTATTTGTAATTTAAATACATCTTTTTAGAATGTTTAATATATAAGAAAAGTTTAATTTATTTATAATATCAATTGAATTAGAAATTTCTAATACCTATATTAGGAGAATTTATATTAAAATTGAAAAATGGTCTAAAAACAAAGGAAAGAATATTTTCAATGCAAAATGTTATGCTGTTAAATATATAAATAAGTTAATAAATGATAATAATGAATATAACATTAATTTTTCAAAGTCTGTTCCAACACCAAGTGATAAATTTCCCAATACAAATACGTTTATGTTTTCAGAAAAAAATGCTAATATTAGAACACGTAGAACAAGAAATGCTAGGAGATGATAAAGATGATTTTAACAATTCCTCCGAAAAAAACGAGTAAATTACATAAATATATAATAGTGCTAATTTTTCTGCATCGAAAAATATTTATAGAGATTTAGTATCTCGAGCAGAAGATATTATCCCCAGTAGAATTCAGAACTCTATTAACTAATTTATTTACACCGGGACCTTGATCATTTTTAAGTGAATCTAATATATTGCTAATTGATGTAATATTTGTATTTAGAGTCTATCCGAAAACACCTCCTCTCTTATATGTTATCTAAGCACAGACAAAATGTAATATTGCAATATAGTTATCTTCCTTTTTTTCCCATCTAATCAATAATCGCCTGAATCTATTCATCCATGAGTGTGTTCTCTCAACTACCCATCCTCTTGCCCTATATTTTGGTATCCTTCTTCTTCTCTTCTTCTTTTTGTTCCCATTATTGTAGTCTCCCCCTCCTCTCTTGCAAACATGCATGGTATAACCATTTTCCTCAAGTAACTCGTATACTTCAGGATAGTCATACCCATTGTCAAGACAGATGTGTTGTTGTTGGGTATTGGTTGTAAATGATGATGATGGTCTGAAAACCACTATACTCTGAAGAGTTGCTTTTGTCATCTTCATATCATGTCTGTTAGCACCATCTACAGTAATTTCAAGAGGAATGCTCTGACCATCTACAAGAAGGCTACGTTTGGTACCTGATTTACTTCTTCTGTCGGTTGGGTTTGGTTCTGTACTTTTTTCCCCCACGCGGTGCTTTTGTTATTACACCATCCATTGATTGCCATTTCCAGTTGATACCAACTTTTTTATCATATATTTTTAGACCATCAATCCACATACGTTTGAATACGCCATCTTGTCTCCATTCCTGAAATCTGTCATGTACAGTACTGGATGCACCAAGACTTCCTTGTGGTAGTGCTTTCCACTGACATCCAGTACGTGTTATGTAGAAGATAGCATTCATTGCCTTTCTATCATCCATTCTTGGACGACCTGTCTTCTTCTTCTTTCTTTTGGGGTTATGTACAAGAGGAAAAATTTGATTCCATAATTCATCTGGTATTTCATTAGATGAATCAATTCCAGAAATTTCAGATATCAGACTGATCTCGTGATATATAGTGGAGAGACACTTAGAGCCTATCCCAAAAATAGATAGGAATATAGCTCGTTGGTTTCCTATCATATATGATAATGTTTAAGAATAAAAAGTATGTTAGAACAATTATACGTATTCCAGACGATCTTTGGAATGAAATTAAAAATATTTTACCAGACGAGAAAGCAGAGAATACAATAGGCCGTCCAATTGTTCCTTATAGAAAAGTACTTGATGGCATCATGTTTATCCTGAGGACTGGATGTCAATGGAAAATGTTACCCAAAGAATATGGTTCTGGTTCTACATGTCATAGAAGATTTCAAGAATGGAGAGAATCAGATATATTTGATAAATTATGGAGCAGACTGTTAAAAATATACGATAACAAGAGAGGAATCAAATGGACATGGCAATCACTTGATAGCATATCTGTAAAATCACCTTTAGGGGGCGATGACCGGAAATAATCCTACTGATAGAAGTAAATTAGGGACGAAAAGACATATCCTAACAGATAAAGATGGTATTCCTCTATCTACTGTTATAACATCTGCAAATACTCACGATGTTACTGTTGCAACAAATACAATTGATAATATTGTTATCAAAAGACCACCACCTTCATCATCAATAGCAAAATATAGAAATAAGAAGAAGAATAAGAAGAAGAAGCAGAATCTATGTCTTGATAAAGCATATCATTCCAAGGAAATAGAACAAGAAGTTATCAAAAGAGGATATATTCCACATATACGACACAGAAGAGAAGAAAAGAAATACAGCAATAGACATCCTGCAGTAAGAAGATGGGTGGTAGAGAGAACAAATTCTTGGCATAACAGATTCAGAAAATTATTTACAAGGTATGAAAAGAAGGAGGAGAACTATCTTGGTCTTGTACAGTTAGCAAGTAGCATTATTGTTTACAGGAGGCTAATTTTGGGATAGGCTCTTAGCTTTGCCGAATAAATCTATTGTAACATAAAGGTAAATACTATAAACTACTTTTGGGATCGGCTCTTATATATCCAAAGAAATCCCATTCCGTTTTTTTCCAAATACTCTTTGAATGGGGTTTCGCTTTCTTCATCTACACACCTATCATATAATAACTATACAAATTGATGTGCATAAAAAAAAGGAATTTTTTTGGAAAGTAAATGGATTACAATTGGTATGAGACGCCTCATTCTGCGTCGTTCAGATGAACCAAATCGTTCTTGCTCATCTGGAATAATTTGAGGATATGAATCTGAATAAGGATTATTGTAATTATTTAATGGATAATCAGAATCTGATGGTGGGGGTTCAAAACTAAAATTTCTTGGTTCTTTTTCATTATCTTCATAAAAATTTTTCTTATAATTACCCTTGTCATTGACATGACGGGTAATATCATCTATGCTCCTATTGTTTCCTGGATAAGGTTTATCTGTTACATGCAACTGAAGAATTTTATGGAAATCTTGTAGATGGCGATTCAGACTCCATTGACGTGTAAAACTATGCTTACAAATTTTACAAATATACCTTTGCATACTATAATTTGGTCTTTTAATCTAATAAAGAAAAAAAAGTTCTAACTACACGTGTACACGTGTAACACGTGTCATGAAATCTCTGCCTTTTATTTTAAAGAGAAAAATAATAATGTCATGTATAATCACTTTCAATATATACAGAAGAATAAGGTAGAAGATATAATAAAAATAATAGTTTGTAGCATAATTTTTATCATTTTCTTCCAATTATTCTAACACATGCCAGGAAACAAATCATGGCATCATTATAATGAATCTTTGATAGAATGTGGACGTGTTCTAATAGATTTAGATTTCATCAGATCATCCTATGAAGAAATCAAGAAGATGAATAAAGACAAAGTGGGAGCACCATTCCAGTATTCTGATAATTACATGCAGTTTTTAGCATTCTTAAAGATTGGTTTCAAGATTTCATACCGTACTGTGCAGGGAATAGTACGTGGATTATCTGACTACGTAAGAATTGAAGAGATACACTTTACACATATCAGGAGACGAATCATCAAAATAAAACCATCTGTTGGGAATCTAGATTTTCAAGATGATGATCCTATAACACTTATTGTTAATGCATCAGGTTTGACAATATCAAAGAAAGGTGATTACATATAATACAAATGGTAACATGAAAAGAAAGAGTTTGTAAAATTACATATATCTGTAGACGAAAAGTCAAAGAAAGTAGTATCATTTAGGATAACTAAAGGAGATGTGCATGACACAAAAAAGTTTGGACCTCTAGTACAGGAAGCAGCCAATAAATATGATATAGACAAAGTGTACGGAGACAAAGCATATGATAACAGAAATAACTTTAACATACTTCACAAGATTAATGCAGAACCAGCAATAAAGATTAGAAAAAATGCGTTAGCAAGATCAAAAGGTTGTCCATTAAGAAGAGATGAGGTCCTACTTATCAGGAAATTAGGATATAATGGATGGAAGGATTTGAAAGATGCAGCTAGAAGAGATGGATAGCTGAAATAGTATTTTCTGCAATCAAAAGAGTATTTGGAGAGGATCTCTTATCAAAAAAGTTTAGTGCACAGAAAATTGAGGCTGGTCTAAAGATTATGCTTTACAATAAATACATGGCATTGTAAACATAAACGAAACCAGATCAAACTGGGGCATAAAAGTAAACAATAGTGAATTAAGTTACAGACTAGTTATAATTATATACTTCTGATAGTGTATAAAGAATTATTGTCATATAAGAGTCTATTTCAGTCCCTTCTTGTCTTTATATTTATGATATTGATACTTTATCAGACAGCAGCAGGATTTTTTCAACAGGAACAGCGAAAAGAAATTTACGCTGTTGCTCAACAGGATAATAATAGTGGTAATAATTTTGTAGATAAAAAAGAAGCATTTAACCCTACCAAGAAAATAAAAATAGTTTTGGAAGATACTGAAATAGAAATAGCACCAGGAAAGAAAATTAAAACGTGGGCTTTTAATGGCACAGTACCTGGACCTCCTTTGAGATTTACCGAAGGAGAAAACGTGAGCATTTTATTTGTAAATAAAGGATTGTATCCACACACTATGCACTTTCATGGAATACATGATGATAAAAATGATGGTGCATCGCCTTTTATAAATCCGGGAAAATCTTATACATATAATTTAACTGCAGAACCTGCCGGTGCATTAATGTATCATTGTCATGTCCCCCCAGTTTCCGAACACATTAGAATGGGAATGTATGGAGCTTTAATTATCGATCCTAAAGATAAGCCATTAAAACCTGCTAAAGAGTATTACATGGTTTCAAGTGAATTTAGTACTGATGAAAAAAATGTTACCAAATTTCTAGCAGATTATTATCCTATAAATGGATATGCTTATCAATATATGAGTCATCCGCTTGAAATAAACCAAGGGGATACACTCAGACTCTATATTGTTAATGAGGGAATTACTATACCTGTCTCTATCCATTTACATAGCTCAATTTTTGATGTATATCCGTCAGGACTACTCTCCAACGAACCTTATCAAGCTCAGTCAATTGCTGTAGCTCCTGGCGATGCCACAATTGTAGAAGCAAAATGGAGATATCCTGGCAACTATATGTTCCATAGTCATGGATTACAAGAAGAACATGGAAATATGGGACATATAATAGTCAAAGACAACGCTACCAAATTGACAAATAGTGTTTCAATGTTTGATTGGCAGTACAAGCTACAGAATGAATTACAGAAAGAAGAAATTACAGAAAAATGATTTGAACTATTACTTAATGGCCTCAACTAATAAGATCATTAAAATCTATCGATCAAAATGTATCATTACTCTTATAGAGTTGGTGAATACTTTAACACCGAAAAGTATAATCTAGTACTCTATGAACATGAATTGTCTAATAAAATCATACTATTTTTTGGAAATGTAATTATATACTGCTAGACCCGGCTGTCATCAATATTTGGCTGAATATTCTATTTTTATGTGATAAATGAAACAGATCCAGAAAATCATATTTGTTGTATAACAGTCTGTGGCAGGAAACTAAAATTAAAAACACTTGGCTAGTTTTGATTTGTAATAACTTAGTGTATATTTTTTCTCATTTTATTCCTTAATGACTGATATTGTTTACCTCTCATTATTTATTTAAATTCTATTTCCTTAAATTTAAGGAATTTTATATAATTTTAGATAGACTAACAACAATCCATTTATTCTCGGATAAAGATCTTAATTATGCTTGAAAACTTATATTTTGCATCTTTATAGAAAATAGGAAATTTAGTTAGCCAGTATAATACCGTAATTTATAAGACAACCAATAGTTTTCTTGATATTATAAAATTTAGCAAAACCACTTTAAGTTGTTTTAAAGAGATTCATATCAAGTATCTTTGTAACAAGCAACCTGAGATAAATTACCTGCCTTTATAACGCATGTACCACTTATATATAAAATAACCAACTATTGCAATAATTAAAATAATTATTAGCGAGCTGAACACTTTTATTATTATCGCAGCAACAATTATCAAGATTATTATGATAATTATGTCCTTGATATTGAGCATTTTTTTTATTCCTGACATCGTCTTATGATTATTTCTAATCCATTTATAAAATTTGGTTTTTACTGAATATTCGACAAATAATCATCTAATAAAATGGTGAATAATATTCTATTTAGGTATAAGCATAGTTAACAGTTGCCGAAACTCAGGTCAAAAATTCTCTGTCAGACTATTTTAAAACTGGAAAGAAAAGACGCTCTGATAAATAATATCTATCCATAGAGATCGTCTGCGAATCTTAGATCCTCTTCTGGGATAAGCGGAGACTGGTCATCAAATGACGGAAGGTCTCGTTCGAATGGAGAATCAAAAGAACGCAGGTCATCTTCTGGGATATGTGGAGACTGGTCATCAAATGACGGAAGTTCTGGTTCGAATGGAGAATCAAAAGAACGCAGGTCATCTTCTGGGATAAGTGGATGTTCTTCCTCTCGAGGAAAATCAAAATCAAAACCATCTCCTCCATATGGAATAGGGGGAGGAAATGGAAATGGAAATGGCGAGCCATAGGGATAAGGTGCAGGAACAGGGACCGGATAGGGAGAATTTGGATATGGTGATTGTAGAGGATTGTATTGAACATAATTACCTCTTGACATCAAGCCAATAACTACAAGGGTTACAACTAGAAGAAGAATAACGAGAGTTCCAAATACTATTATTCTTTTTGGCGAAGATCGAAACAAGATAGGATATTTTAAGTCAACACCTTGCCAATATTAAATTATTCCTTAACGCTATAATTATTTAAGGAAATACGAAAAATAAAACGTAACACAATTCACAATGTTATCAAATATCAAAATATTTTTCTAAGCAATAGTACAAAATCTTCCACATAATAAAAGACTTTCTGACAATTAAAACTAGCGATTCACTCAATAGAATAGTTATACAATCATAATTATTATACCCAAAATAGATAGGCATCTGTGATGACAATTACAATAAAAGGAATAATAACAAGAAAAGAAGAACAAAGTTAAAGATATAGTTTCTGGAAAAAAAATTCTGATAACAGATAAAAATTGTTATGCCATAAGGGCATAAGCACTCTGCGTAGTTAATATCTATAAATGTCTTTTCGGGGGATAAAATATGTTCTTGGTTTCGGAATATACCATAAAAGGTATTATTTACCACCAATCTCTATGTTAAAATGATCAAACAATGAACTGTTAGTAGAGATATCAATTCTAAATGGCGAATCATTACCTTTTTTACTTATATCCAAAATAGGAATCGTTTCATAAACTCCAATCAAATTATTGTTTTTGTCAAAGATAGTTGCTATTAGATGGATTTCACTGGATGTTTCATTTCCTATATTTTCAATTATCCCAAGAATTTCATAATTGTCTTCTATGTATTTACCCTTGTATACTGCAGTCATATTTGTAATTTTAAAATTCTCGCTTTCATAGCTTCCATATGGTACAGCAAAAATAGTAGGGGCATGAAAAATCAATATCATAAGAATTCCTAGAATAACAATCTTGAATGTCAATATTTTTCTAAAAAAGATAACGATATTTATCTCTTTATGATGTTTACAAGATATAAACACTTGATTCATCATATTTTTATATACGAATATAATTCAATTAGTTTTTAAAAATATTATTATTGATTTAAATACATATTTTATAGTATACTTATCTTATTAAATTAAAAGATAAACTGGAAAAAAATTAAAAATGATATCAAATATCAAGAATTATTATGTATTAAGTTGTTAGATACTAACATATCATTCAAAAACCTAAAACAATTCTTGTCTAATATATCAACCAATAAACATTAATATAATCTTCACGTATTTTATTTAATAAGATGGGTTTATTAGAAAGATTTACATCAATTTTTAAGGCAAAAGCTCATAATATTGCTGAAAAATTTGAAGATCCTGAAGAACTTTTAAATTATTCTTTTGAGAAACAACACGAGCTGATAAACAAGTTAAGACAAGATATTACCCAAGTTGTAACTTCAAAGAAACGACTTGAGATGCAACGAGCAAAACTTGCTGCTAACATCGCCACTTTGGAAGATCAAGCTCGTCGCTCACTCAAATCTAACAGAGAGGACCTAGCGAAACTAGCATTAGAGAGAAAGAATATTATCACAATTCAGATAAACAACCTCGATAAACAGATAGAAGGAATACATAAAGACCAAGAAAAGTTAGAGGATGCTGAACGACGACTTACGACAAAAATTGATGAATTTAAAACCAGAAAAGAGATGATAAAAGCAGAATATTCTGCCGCAGAAGCACAGGTCAAGATAAAAGAAAATCTTTCCGGAATCTCTGAAGAGATGGGAGACATTGGGATGATTCTCAACAGGGTTGAAGAAAAGACTGACAGGATGAAGGCTAAAGCAGAAGCTCTTGACGAAATGATGGAGTCAGGAGTACTTACAGACTATACACAAACCTACGAGCCAAATGACTCAGATATCGAAAAAGAACTTAAGAAAGTGTCACTAGATAGTGCAGTTGAAGAAGAACTAGCGAAACTGAAGGCTGAAACAAATAATCCATAGATTTCAGAGTAGTGATACTAATGTCTTCCGAAAGCGAAACTCAAATAGTCAGAATAACCAGTAAAGGTCAATTTAGAGTAAGCAACGAAATAATTAATGAAGTCAATACATTAGATAATGAGATAGTAGACTTGGTAAAAAAAATCAATAGCTCTGATGATGATTCCCTTGTTGATAACAAAAACGAAATACATAAAAAGATTGCAGATATGAATCAACTAGTAACTTCTAAAGGTAAAAAACTTGAAAGTTCTGAGATTTTTTCTTCTGATATTGTTATACCTGACGAAGATCTCACATTAGGCGACCTAAAAAAAATCTTTAAGGGCGAAGGATTAATTCCAGAAAATTAAAGGGAATACATACCTACCTAAATTTTTTGTCTACTTAGCAGTTCTATTTTTCTATTGATCTGATTTCTGAAGGTTTTTTATATATTCACTTTCTTATGAAGACATCCGTTATATTTTCTTGTCTATAGTTATATAATCAAAATTATACCAGATATTTTTGGTTTTTAGAATGGTATATTCCATATAGGATACCATTGAGAATAGTCCTCTTCAAATGGTATTTCCTTTGAAATCTTGTTCATAATTTTCATTTCTGTCTGGTTATCTCTCTTTTTTTTTTCATACTGAGATGTCATACCCGTAGGAACAAAAGGATAGAATTTGTCACGCTTATAATTATAGATAAGATATTGATTACTTTTATTATTAATTTTTATATCTTCAACGTCACCCGCGGCTTCCTGACCGTTACGATTTTCATATCCACTCGTGAACTCAAAAACGGCAGCTAGTAATTGTCGAGAGAATCCCTTTTCATGAATAGTATCGCCAACAGCATTAATTCCTGCTACTAAATCTTCTATTTTTTGTCCATTTAATATAAACCAGAGATAATTATATTCATCAAGCAAAGAGTTAAAGGAAAAGGACAGATTTTCATTCTTTTTTTCATTAGAAGCTATCCCGAGAAAATTTTCAACATATTTCTTCATATCGGTAAATGACTCTAGATTTACATCTTTGACACATATTCCACACCTTCCTGTACTTTTTATACCAAGCTCATCCTCTAATTTTAGAGATGCAGAAGATAAGGATGAGATAGAATCACTATCTATGTAAGAATTACTTATTTTGTCTTTTCTCTGATCGCTATCATACTGGCTACCTTTTATCATCTTTGTAAAAAATATCTTTATTTTGCGGAAAAAATTCATTAGTTTTGTATTAACACCTGCTCTATGTGAACTTATCTTTTATTACCTCGATCTCCCAGTATATAAAACTACCGTTGCATTTGTAACCTTAAGGTCTTTCATCAAACACTAAATCTAGACCATTCTGAAATGTTCAAGGCGTTTAGCGTTCGTGTCAATCTTTATATTTTCGTCAAATCAGCCAAAATAGAAGTTGACATTGAGATATACAAGATATGCTTTAATTCATTGAGGCGAAACCCAGAATATGAAAAGATCTTTAGATACTCATGAGAAACAAAAATTTCGCTTTCTCTATATCTGTTTTTAATTTAGGTTAAAACCTTCATTAAATAATCATAATCTAATGGGATTAGAGACTATGCCCAGGGAATTTTTTCGCAAACGTAAATGTGATTGTAAAATATTTCGTGCAAATCCAAATATTTGTATGGGTTATATGTCGGAAAAAAAATTGTGCGCTGTCAAGGGATTCGATTTTTTAAAGAAAGGTTAAACTCGTGATTGGCATTTAATAAAAAATTTTTGGGAATTCAAATAACGAGTCCTAACTGAATACCATACGACAGAAGAGTTCAAGTTATGAAAGTAGTTCACACAAACTCTTAGGCATAATCTTTAAACATTCTGAATACATATCTTTATTTGGAGAAGGTGGTTGTGAATCATCGAACAATTCTATACCAGATGATCTAGAAATATCCTGGTGAGTTGGTCTAGCGGTCAGCTGTAACTCGACATTAACAAATTTCTTGTCGCGGATTAAGGTTAAAATAACTTTGTCGCCCACTTTTTTCTCTTTTTCTAAATGAGTGAGTATATCATCTATTTTTCTAACCGGTTTTCCATCTATTCCAACAATTATATCTCCTTGAGCATCTATAAACTCCCCCCTGTTATTGTAAGATATAGTACCTTCACGCAGTCCCGACTTTTCTGCTGGACTACCTTGACTTATATCAGTAACTAGAAATCCGATCGTCTTTTCTAATCCAAACAGTTTTGCTAATTCAGGGGTAACGTCCATACCTATCACTCCAAGATATGGATGAGAATATTTTCCTGTTGCTATTATGGATTGAGTCACTTTCTTGACAATGTCAGATGGAACTGCAAATCCGATGCCCGAATACGAACCTGTATTTGAAAATATTGCAGAGTTAACTCCAATTACTTCCCCCTTTAAATTCAGAAGAGGTCCTCCCGAATTACCGGGATTTATGGCAGCATCTGTTTGTATCACATCAGGAATATTGAATGTAGTTTGTTGTGATGGTCCAAAAGGAGGCCCACTGCTATTTTCTTCCGACGATGGAAGTAATCTACCCAAACCACTTACTACACCTACAGTAAGGGATCCTGAAAGTCCAAACGGATTTCCAATCGCAACGACCGTATTTCCGACTTTTAGAGTAGATGAATTTCCTAATGGAAGCGGTATTAAATCAGAGGGAGAAGTATTAGAAATCTTTATAACAGCTAGATCGCTAAACTGGTCCTTTCCTACAATTTCTGCATTATATGTATTTCCGTTCGCGAAGGTGACAATATATTTAGCAAATTTTTGATCAATGGGAACAACGTGATTATTTGTTATTATATGTCCTTTTTTGTCGAAAACAAAACCAGAACCTAACCCTTGTTCTAATCCCGAGGATGGATCAATAATTGTAATCTGAACAACAGAGTTGGATGCACGAGTAAATATCTCTTCAGGAGTTAAATCTAAAATATCTGTTGATTTTTCAAGTGACTTTGATATTTCTTGACCAAAGATTGGTTTATAATAATATATTGGTTCCAGAAATGCTAGCAAGCTAATTAGAAAAGTAATAGAAAAAATTATCAAGAAAACCCTAATATTCATGTAGTAATAGTTTTTGTACATTTATATATATGTGTTATGAGAAGGATAGGTGCCTGGAATAGGTACAAAAAATATATTTATTTTTTTCAATATTAAGAACGGCAATATTTTCGTATTGGATATATTTAGAAAAAGTATAATTTCTTAAGTCGAATAAATTGAGAGGCATATAACATTATGAGCAGTACGTTTTCAGAGACATATCCAGGTTAACTGGTTTTGGTAGGACGATGAAAACTCTGAAAGTAATAATATATAGCTTCAGAGGAGGTTACTTCTATCCAGAGGTTTTATATAGAATACCATATAAAAAATAAAAAACGTCGAAATGATTTTAAAATTGTACTGATTGTAAGTAAGGAAAAAATCAGTTCATATTCACGCAATGATAAATGTAGTAAGTATATCAGATGATGGTCAAGATAAAGTATTTTAAGATGATAGAAATAACGACATAACAAAAATGCGTGAACTAATAGACCAAGAAAAAAAGGATTATGCTGCTAATATTATAGTATTGTTACTTGGAAAAAGGCTAAGAGGATAAAGACCAAATAAATATCGGTAACAGCATGAGTCTATTGTTAATACCAACTTTGTTTTGGACCAGTGAGAAAAATAAATAAACGAAAAAATTGTATTTATTAATTTAGTGAAGTATGATATTTCTAAAGTATAGATTTAAAAAATAAAAATGAAAAAAAATTATCGAGATCTTCTAGACATGTCTCTCAATGCTTCAAACAACTCGTTTTCATCTAATCCATCTGCCAGATTAATATTGGTATTTTGTTTGACAGCGTCTAATACTTGATCCGCAAAGTCATCCAATTTATCTATATCTTTTATATTAGTTACTTCAGATAACTTTTTTAATAAATCATAACGATTGAAGTTTTCTTGGGTTGTTGTAAATGCTCTTCTCTGATTGTCATCAAATTGGTCAGTGATATTCTTGGGCAATGAATGTAACAGTCCTGATGCAGCCTTGGGAGTTGATTTTTGAACGAACATTTTTGATGCTGCATTCACTGCGAGATTAGCTATCGAGGGATCGATTCCAAATGATTTTGCAAACGTTCCTATTAAACTATCCATATCAAAATTTTACATTGCTTACTAATGAACTTTACTAGAATTTGCGTGAATGAAGAGATTTCGTGTATTCAAAATTGCATCAATTAACTAATTTGAATTATTATTATCCTACAAACTCGTTATCCTTCTAATGTCCAAGAGAAACTGGTCTACATATAGTGAATCCCTCGTGCAACGTGATCATATTCTGATGTATATTGGGTTTAAGCAGTCTTTTCTCCCTCGAAATACTTATTAATGTATATATTTTTAAAAGTTTATGAACAGTATAATTAGTAATTTAGCAGAATCATTAGGGATCGGCCCTGACGTGGCTAAATTTGCTATAGATGCTACAACAAAAATATTCCTTCAAAAATCAACTCCCAAGGCTGCATCAGGACTGTTACATTCATTGCCCAAGAATATCACTGACCAATTTGATGACAATCAGAGAAGAGCATTTACAACAACTCATGAAGAGATTACGCGTGATGATTTGTTAAGAAAATTGTCTCAACAGGCATTAAAGAAATTGATAAATTGGATGAATTGGCTGATCAAACGTTAGATGCCTTGAGACAAAATGCCAATACTAATGGAAAGACAGATGATGATCGAGAAGAGTTATTTGCCGCTATCAAGGACCTTTATAGAGGAAAATCTCATATATCTTAAATAAATAATTAAATTAATAGAATTTATAGGAGATTTATTTAATTTATTTTTTTTAAAGCGCATCAAATTTTTTTTCAATTTTTAAAATTCCTATTTTAAAATATGGAGAATTACGGCTTTGTCTACGGGATCATTTTAAGAATCCAAATATGTTGGAAGAAGGATCTTCTGTTCCATTATCCTGATCTTCTCGGCTACCTTGTTTAGCTACTAAATCAGTATTTAGATTTTTCAATTCAGATGTTTTTTGTTGGTCTAGGGTATTGGTGACTTTTGATTCTGACTTACTGGAATTGTTTATGATTTCACAATCCTTATTCGGGATGACATCACCTTCTGTCTGATTAAAATCAATGATTGTGTCCCCTCCATTATTGCAAATAAATTTATCTTGTCCTGGACCTCCAATCAATGTATCATTACCGCTGCCTCCCACTAATACGTCATTACCCTTGTCTCCAAATAATTTATCATTTCCTTTTCCACCATCTAGATGATCGTCACCAGTTTTTCCACGTAAGAAGTCTCTTCCATCTCCTCCATAAATCACATCAGATCCGTTTCCACCACTTACGTCGTCGCCTGCTTCTATCCCATAGAGAGTATCATTTCCTCCAAGTCCTTTAATAGTATCCTGATTAATGGTACCAGTAATATTATCTGCGTTCTCTGTTCCGTTTATCTCTTCAGGGAATATCAATCTAAAGAAATCAGTATAACTTTTCGGATGTTTTTGACCATAATCTTCTGTTTCAATATCTGGTAGGAAAAAAAGTGTAAATGAGATAGAAATCCCAACCAAAATGCTGAAAAAAAATCGTAACTCACCAGTTTGAAATAAATTCGATCTACGTGATCTTGATGTTAAAAAAATTTTAAAAGAATCTTCACGATTTACTTGTTTCTTTCTTTCTTTTTTCATAAGTTACATCTTTGGGACAACGCTATTTTAATTAAGAGATTATTTCTTTATCTAGAAAAATACCGGGTAGTGACTTTTAGATTTAAATTATCCTTTTCAAATACATCTACTATGTCTGAAGAAGCACATGAAAATGTTACGGAAACACAACCCAACCAAGTTCAATTGAGAGATGCAATATACATTGGTAAAAAACCATTAATGGCATACGTTACATCAACATTAATTCAACTCGCGAACCAACCTATAGTAACAATAAAGGCAAGAGGATTGAGTATAGGAAGAGCAGTAGACGTATCTCAAATCATACTTAAGAGAATGGAAAACGCTGGTTATGTGATAGGAGATGTGAAGATTGGTTCTGAAACCGTACAATCTGAAGACGGAAGAACTAGAAATGTCTCAACCATAGAAATAGAAGTCAAAAGGACATAAGATAGCCAATAGTTAGTTAATTAGTTAGTTAATAAAACTAACATCAATTTTTGGATTTTGGATCAGTCTTTATATCTTTTCAGTTTTTATTGTGATTTGAAAATGATTTAAATGGATAAAATTGCAGCACTGTACCTTGCGCATCTTAACCCTTTTACAAAAGCTCATGAGGAAATAATAAACAGGCTGAAAAAAAAATATACGGTATATATCTTCCCCGTGAGATTTTTATTAAATGGCAAAGAAATCAACACTAGAAGTTTTCCTTTTTCGTATGAGTTAAGAAAATTCATGATCAGGGAGGTATTTCCTAATGATACTAATATTGTTATATCTCCAAATTATACTTTTTACTCACCATTCATTAAATATTTTCCACCAATTTTCTCACCCTATTCGTGGAAGATAAGAGAACAAGTAGTAAATACAATCTCTGAAAAGAACTTTATCTCATATACAGGTGACCCTGTGGAACGATATTTACTTAGAGTATATAGATTCAATCCAATCAAAGCAAAGAGGCTCCCTATTTCTGCGAGCCATATCAAGGAGCTAATCTATAAAGAAGCTACTGGCGTCAGATCCAGAAACAAGAATACTGCCAGAAACAAGAATACTGAAAGCAGCAAAAGAGAAAATCTGAACGAACGTGAAATGTGGGAAGAGGAAGTACCAACTAGGGTAGTGAAGATAATCAAAGAAAATTGGAGTGTTATCGACAAGTATGCAACTGCACAGGATGAAACAATAAAAATATTAGGAGTAAAATTTCCGAGGAGAGGTTTTTTTTAGCATACTAAATAAACCTTTATTAATTCTCTAATTTACGTTTCTTAAATATGAAAACTAAAGGAGCTCAGTATGTGTGGCTTAATGGAGAGTTTGTTGAATGGGATAAGGCCCAAGTTCCAATAACAACTCATGCATTACATTACGGAACTTCCGTTTTTGAGGGGATTAGAGCTTATAGTTCTAAAGACAATCTATATATTTTTAAATTAAAAGAACATGTAGAAAGGGTATTTCAGTCTGCTTCAATCTATTCAATCACTATTAATCATTCTATAGAAGAGGTAATGAATGGAATAGTAGAATTACTTCAAAAATGTAACATGAGACAATCTTGTTATATTAGACCAATTACGTTTGTAGGAACGCATGGTATAGATCTTAATGTAAACGTGAGATCTCCGACTCATACTGTAATCATAGTTTTTCCATTTGATAAATACTTTAGTGCTGAAGGGATCAAAGTAGGAATTTCTTCTTGGAGAAGAATCCATGATTCTTCCACACCACCGATAGCAAAGGCAGGAGGAAATTATCTGAATTCGGTATTGGCAACACAAGAATGCAAGAGAAATGGATATGACGAAGCAATAATGTTAGATAGAGAAGGAAATGTAAGCGAGGCTCCAGGGGAGAATATATTTATTCTTAGAAACAACGTCATTCATACTCCCGATATGTCTTCATCAATCTTGGAAGGCATAACAAGGGATACTGTCATAACACTAGCAAGAGATCTAGGTTATGAAATAGTACAAAGACCTATATCCCGTACTGAACTATATATTGCGGATGAAATCTTTCTCACAGGAACAGCGGCAGAGATAGTAGGCGTAATAAGCGTAGATGGGAAGGAAATTAGCAAAGGTAAAGAAGGACAGATAACAAGGTCAATACGGGATTTATACCAAAAGATAGTTTCAGCAAGTAGTCCAAACGAAAAGTACCGTCAATGGGTCACACCAGTATGGTAATAAGATTTACAAATGACAAGATAAAAGGAAGAAAACATATTTCAGAAAAATAAAAAAATAGATACCATAATGACACTCACGGAGGAAAAATCAATAGGTCTACCAAAGAAAAAGACAGAAGAGAAAGCAAGGATAGCAATTATAGGAGTTGGAGGATGGGGAAAAAATCATGTTAGAGTCCTTCATGATATCGGGGTACTAAGAAGTATTTGCGATACCGATATTAATAGAGCAAAGCTTCTCGCTGAAAAATATGATGTTAATTACTTTGACTCAGTCGAAGATATGATAAATTCTGAAAAATTGGATGGATGTCTTGTCTGCACACCCACAAAAACACATCATATTGTTTCAAAAAAATTAATGGAGAATAAGATAAATGTATTCGTTGAAAAACCCCTGTCCTACTCGTTTAAGGAATGTGAAGAGATGATAGAAACTGCAAAAAAAAATAAAGTAATTCTGACCTGTGGATATATTGAAAGATTCAATCCCGCAGTACAAGACGTGAAAAAAATACTCGTAGAAAAAACTTATGGTGATTTATTAATGATGGAATTTCATAGGGAAAACAGAATGCCATTACATATCAAGGATGTAGGAATAATCTACGACACATCAGTACATGACATCGATACTGCAATATACCTTTTCGGAATGAAACCGCATGTTGTCTTCGCTCGTTCTGGAAAAATATTTCATTCATTTGAGGACTTTTCAACAATAATTCTTGGCTTTGGGATTGATAAAGTTGCAGTAATATCATCTAACTGGATTACACCCAAAAAAGTTAGAAAATTTAGTGCTGTTTGTACTGATGGGATAATTAATGGCGATTTCATAAAACAGGAGATAACAATCGAAGACGAAAGATCCTCCATTACCCCAAGAAGATTAAATCTTGTTGAACCTCTTTCACTGGAATTAAATAGTTTTGTTAATGTAATAGAGGGAAGGAAAAATGAGCCTGAGGTTTCTCCAATGGAAGCAGCAAATGTAACAAAAATAGCTGAAGCTGCAATTTTATCCAGTAAAACTGGAGCACCAATATATTTGAATTTGGAGAATGGTAGACACAGATGAAAAGAAACATCTTAGATATCTTGGCATGTCCAATCGACAAACATTATCCTCTTGAATTGATAGAGTTGGATACTAAAGAAGAAATTTACGAAATTAGAGAAAATAAGAAAAAAGGAATAGAAAACGATGAAAAAAATATTCAAAAAAACAATAATAACAATGATGTTGCTTTCAGAGATAGCCGATTATCTGAGGAGTACACCCGTCAAGATAAGGCTATTGTAATTGTTGATGGTATTTTATACTGTGATAAATGTGTCCGTTTCTATCCTATAATAGACGAGATACCTATTATGTTACCCGATGAGTTAAGAGAAAAAGAAAAAGATTTGGAATTTCTATCAAAATGGAAAGACAATATACCTGAAAAGATTCTAAAATATGCAAATCCTTGGCACCTATAATAAAGATATAAAAATAATAATACTTACCTAAAAGGTAGGAACAGAGAAGGATAGAGATGAAATATTAAAAATGAGCAGGAATAATAAAGAAAAGAAAAAGAAAATTGAATCAAAGAAGAGGAACAGTATCTCAGAAAATATTACCGGAAAAAATACAAAAAAGAAGCAGAAAATATCTCAAGATGAAAAAAGATTTGTTACTCATTATATTTCTGATACAGCAAAGATTGGAAAGAATGTAAAGATTTGGCATTATTCATATGTTGGAGATAATACAGAAATTGGAAAGAATGTTATGATTGGTTCTCTTGTACATATAGATTACAATGTAAAAATAGGCGATAATACTAGGATTGAAGGGTCTGTATATATTCCTCCACTCACTGTCATAGGAAAGAATGTATTCATAGGACCTGGAGCTACATTTACTAATGATCCTTATCCAATGAGTCCTAAGATGATTGGAACCGTAGTGAATGATGGGGCAATAATTGCTGCGAGAGCAGTAATAAAACCGGGAATCCTAATAGGAAAAAATTCTGTTGTAGGAATGGGTTCTGTTGTTACCAAAGATGTACTTGAAGAAACTGTGGTGATAGGACATCCCGCTATAGTTGTTTATTCTAGAAAAGAATATGATAAGAAAAAGTCAGAATGGGAATCAAAGAAGTAAATAAAAAGAAAACTAAAGAGTATAAAACAAAAACATCACAATGGATTTTATCATATATTGATATGTTCTTTATTTAAAAATTGCAAGATCTCTTGTTGTTAATTTTTTAGCATACTTGGGTTGTTAAGTTAATATTCAATATCTCTCAACATTTATCAGATCAGAATTAACCTCACAAATGGGATTTGCCTTTATGACTATTGAATCGACATTATTGCCTTTAGTTATGAGATGATAATCCGTTTTAGAACAGGCAATAAAGATTGTAGTCTTGTCACTAGGATAATTGTCCAGACTATTCCCTCCGCCATGCTCAACCTCGCCTATATAATCCCTCATTCGAGATTCTAATAATAAAGATATATCGATTTTATCGCCTCGCATTTCAAAAAAATCTAATGTCCAAAAAATTGAAATTTTGGTTTTACTTGCTTTCAATTCCTTCTTTTTTAGCAGGTAACGGATTTTATCTATCAAATTTTTCAGGTAGCTTTCTATGCTCTTAATGGTACCGTTAACCAGATATATCAATGGATTATTTCCTTGCAAGGAATGTTGAATTATCCTTAGATCATGTAATCCATTTGTAATATCATCTAGATATAGATCTTTGTAAAAATTATCGATTATTTGGTTATCACCTTCGTAGCTACTTGCATATTTACAAACTTCCAATACACTGGCAATACCAGAATAATGTCTTAGTATCCTGGAAACATAAGTCAATTCGGCAGATACAATATTTGTCAGATGTATCGGTTGATTGTTAATAATCTGGAGTATCTTTTCAAGGAATAAATCTTTTCTTGTATTAAAACCTCCTACTACCGTATTAGATGAGAGAATCGGTCCAGAGTTAATTGGCATATAATAATAAGGGATATTATCTCCGACCATCATTCCGGTAGTATGTTCCAATATATCGATATTTTCATGATTTCCACCAATCCCAGTTGGAAGTGTATATATAATTGAGGTATCTCTATCGATCGATCTAATGGCATCTATAAATTTAGAAGAAATATCGATTTTTACATCTTGACCTATTTTCCTTATTTTTGGAGAAAAGAATAGGTAAGAAGCATTACCTATGATATCGTTTGAAGGTTGAATTGGAAGTAACGGCTCGTCCTCTATAAGATCACATACTGTAGCATAGGTTCTTGCAATATCATTGTTTAAAGTTATCCCCATCTTTGATGCTTCATCTATAATAGAAACTTTATAGCCAGCACTGACAAGCGATGTAGCAAAATTATAGCCCTCAGTACTTAATCCAAATATAGCTAATTCTGGGGACGGGGGCAATTTTACAATAAAATATGAAATTTCCTCCTTAGTAAAGTTATTCATTTTTTTTACCTAATTTTTTTATGGCAGAGGATGAATGCATAAACTAATTTTCTTTCAGATTCATCTTCTTGTTCTCAAGATCAAGAGAAAAGTATTCATTGATAAGTAATGGTAACTATCACAATAACTTGAGAATCTGGTTCGATATTCTTACTCCCAAACAGATAATGTTCTTCAAATATTTTGTTGAAGAACTGGAAGAATCTGGACATGAAATATTCTGTACTGGGCGAGACTACAGAGAGGCAATAGAGTTAGCAAGAATAAAAAAAGTAAGAATAAAAATAGTTGGCAAACATGGAGGAAATGACAGATATGAAAAATTAGTAGCTAGCAGTGAAAGAATTCGAAAACTTGCAGACATTATCAACTCCTTTGAACCTGATCTAACTGTCTCCTTTTCCTCCCCAGAAGCTTCAAGAGTGTCATTTGGATTAGGTGTAAAACATTATATCTTCAATGATTCTCCACATGCATTGGCTGTAGCGAAACTAAGTGTCCCAATTTGTGACCGGCTTTTCTGTCCATGGATTATACCATATAAGGCATGGTTATGTCTAGGAATTAATAGAGAAAAAATTACTAGATATAGAGCAATTGACCCTGTTGTCTGGCTAAAAAGAGAGATGGAAAAAATTAAAGAATGTGGAGGATGGTCAACTACAAGATCGAAGAAAAATAAAACAGGCCAATTCACTATCTTAATTAGGCCGGAAGAAGTAAAGGCATCCTATATAACAGATAACAAGAATCTGAAAAATTCTGTAACATTGATTGATAGTATTGTTAAAAATTTTTCCTTGTACTCTAAGGTATTGATTTTGGGAAGATACCAGGATCAAATAGATTTTTTCAAACAGAGATATGAAAATAAAGTTCAAATGCTCGAAAATGTAGTGGATGGAACCTCGTTATTAAGAGAAATAGATCTGTTTATTGGTGCTGGAGGTACTATGAGTGCGGAGGCAGCATTACTTGGTAAACCAGTCATTTCTATTGCACCTATTAGCTTTTACGTGGAAAACTTTCTTATAAGATGCGGACTTGTAAAGAAAATCAGAAATGAAAAGGAGTTAACCAGGTATACGCACAACATTTTCTCTAAAATTAAAAACGAGAAAAAATATTTTAAAAATAACGATAGACTAAAAAAATACAAAGTACCGGCATTTCAAAAAAGATTGTTTGAAAAATCTTTAAAATTTATAGATAGCATGGAAGATCCAATAATTCAATTTAAGAAATTTATTTGAAATTCATAACATTATAATTCAAGTTATTAATACGAAATAATGCCCGGAAGCCCGGTGGAGGGAAAAATAAATTTCCCGTCGAGTGTAGCGGCCAAGCATAAAGGCCTTTGGAGCCTTTGACCCCAGTTCGAATCTGGGCCGGGCTAATTTTATGTAGTGCAATTAATGTTTCCGTTCATTTAGAACTTAATATCTGAATTACCTAATATTAATAAAACCTAAAAAAATATATTTCTTTCTCATTTTAAAGACACTATTAATAAAAAATATTATTTATCGGATTTACATTTTTCAATTACAAGTTGTCGGAGATTTTTAAAAGCCTCATCTACCATAGTAATTCTTTGAGATAAGATATGTTCTGTATCTATAAGTAAATTTTCTATTGATTCCAGCATTCTTTTCTGTTCATTCGGATTCGGAGAACCTGTTGATTTTTTTAAGTAAATAGAATTTTCTGAAATTGTGCCTCTAATGATTGTATGTAAATCATCTGTATCTATATGTATATTAATAGAATCAAGGATCTTTGAAAGTTCTTCCTTTGGAATGTCCTTTAAACTAATACTATTGTTATTTTTTATCACATATTGTACAAGATGTCCTACCAATTTGTGAGCTTGCCGAAATGGAATATTGTATTTCATCACCAACTGTTCAGCAATATCTAAAGAGACCGCATAGCTCTTATTAGCTTGCTCTAATGCGATGTTTTTATTCACTTTAAATGTATCTATTATCCCTACCATTATTATCAAAGAATTTGTTACTATAGCAGTAGATTTCCACAATAAGGGTTTGAGATCCTGCAGGTCTCTACTATAACCAGTTGGAAGGCTCTTTATTATTGTCAATGCTGAAAGGAGATTGCCGGTAACAATAGATGAATGTGAACGTAAAATTTCTAAGGGATCTGGATTTTTCTTTTGTGGCATTACACTCGATGTTGAACTATATTTGTCTGCAAGTTCGATATAATTAAATTCTGAAGTAGACCAGAGAATAAAATCTTCGGCAATTCGACTTAAGGAAGTCATTAAGATTGCCTGTGAAGATAAAAATTCGATAAGTACATCTCTAGAACTAGTAGCATCAATGGAATTGTCTACCAGTCCATCAAATCCTAGCAGAGAAGCGGTGTATTTTCTGTCTATAGGTATGCTAGTACCACCAATTGCACATGCACCCAAAGGAGATTTATTTATCCTATCAAAAATCATATTAAAGCGTTCGAGATCTCTTAACAGACTGTAAGAATAAGATAGTAGATAGTGAGAATACGTGCCTATTTGTGCCTGCTGTAAATGAGTATATAGAGAGACAATCGTTGTTTGATATTCTTTTGATCTCGCTATCAAGGATCTTAGTAGGTTAATTATGAGGTTGGATATAACTAGGAGGTCATCCCTTGTTTTCATTATAATATCTAATGCCACCTGGTCATTTCTGGAACGTCCTGTATGCATCTTACCACCCACTTCTATGCCTATATTTTGGGTTACTACTGCTTCAATCTGTTCATGAATATCTTCAGAGGAATCTGATGATAGTATCTTTCTAACCTTCGCCTGATCAATATAATTATCCTTTAGTTCACTTAAAGAAGAGAGAAGTCTTGATAATTCTTGATGGTCTAAAATTCCAATTTTGTTTAACATGATACAATGTGCTTGAGTTCCAACAATATCGTAATAAAATAAGTTAATATCATCATCTAGGGAAGAAAGATAATCAAGAACATTTTTATCTAGATTTTCGGTCTGTCTAGATCTATACAAGAATATTTATCAATATTAAACAGGATTTCAATATAATATATTTATCTATTCTCACAAGTTGGTATATGCAGTTAATAGTCTAACATCAATTCAGTAATAATCTGTTATTATATTGGATTATCTTTAATCCACATCAATCATTAAATATGGTTTTTGATAAAATTTGTATGATGTCTGAAGATATTCAACAGACCCGTAGGTTAATCTTTGATGAATTGTCGAAAATAGTAGATCCGGAAATCGGAGTCTCGATAATGGAATTGGAATTGGTTGATAAGGTGGATATTGATGCTAATCAAGTAAACGTTGATTTACATTTAACAAGTCCCTTTTGTCCAGCAGTATTTGGTTTTAAAATTGCTCAGGATGTGAGAGATAACATTTACAAGATAGGAAGCATCGAACAAGTGAAGGTTAATGTGAGTAATCACTTTATGGCAGAGGCAATAAACAAGCAGGTAAACGAAAGTAAATTGCCTGAAAAGGACAAAGCACAAGAAAAGTAATATATTAAATTCAAACCTTGTTCAAGTGATATAAATCATGTTGTTAAAAGGAAAGGACGCTCTAAATGCAATATCTTTTTAAGACTTATTTGTTTATTTTATAGAACATTTGAATTTAAAGTTTAGAAACATGAAAAAATAGAAATATTCATTTCATTAATATTTTTTATTGCAAAGATGTAGATGGTAAAGTCAATATAAAAAATTTTTTATTTTTCCATTTTATATCATGTACAAGATTTAATGAGTATATGGTGTATTATCATTCTGATACTGATTCTATAGATTTGAGATCTATACTGAAGCACTTGCTAAAATCAAGCGTCAAATAGAGAAAATGTGTTGTATTAAATACACTATATTGAAATAACCCGAAACCTAAATCACATGCTTTAAACAAGGAGATAGATTAAAAATTTGATAACAGAAGTTTGAAAAAATAAAATATTATTATTCGTATTTTATTTATCGTTTTTTGTTTTGTCTTTAGATGATCTATCTTGCAAGGAAGATATCTTTTTTTCATTTTTTGAAAATCCTAGCATGTGGTTTCTTAGTAGTTGTATTCCTAAAGCTGGATCAACCCCTTTTGGACAGACAACACTGCAGGAACCTGCAAAATGACATCTCCATATACCATGTCTATCATCAATGACATTCAGTCGATTGGTTTTATCTGAATCCCTCGAATCGGAAAAATACCTATACACCTGTGATAGTGATTGCGGCCCAGGAAATTTTGTGTCTGTTGCAACTGTTGGACATGCCGAATAACACAATCCACATTTAATACAATATGAGAATTGTAAGAATTTGTCTACATCTTCAGGACTCTGTGAATATTCAGATAGTTCGCTATTATCTTTCATGTCTGCATTTTCATTCTGTATGTAAGGCATGATATTTTTATGGTGTTGAAAGAACTGCGAAAAATCAGTAACAAGATCCCTGATGTAGGGAAAGTTTGCCAAGGGTTCACAAGTAATAGTATCTCCTTCTAATTCAGATATTTTAGTATAACATGCCAGTCTTGGTTTTCCATTTATTTTCATTCCACAAGATCCACATGTAGCCATCCTACAGGAGTACCTTATACCAATGCTACTATCCTGATAGCTTTTTGCATGCAATAAAGCATCAAGTACAGTTGTCCATCTTTTAACAGGTATTTGGAATTCATCGAAATGTGGATGGTCTTTCTTTGTGTCGTTGACAGCATTTATCCTGAAAACTTTAAGCTTGATGCTTTCTTTAAAATATTCATCGTCATTTCCCTTATTTTTTATATTTTCTTTCTTATTCTTGAACCTGATTTCTTCTTCAATATTACTTTTGTTCTCATTATCAAAATTATTTTTGTTTTTAATATTTTTCATTCTATTTCATTCCATCTTTCGCATTCTTTTAACCTAAAGATAAGCCATTTGCAACTATTATCGTTCTAGTTCCAAAGGCGATTATTCCTATCATCGCAATTATTACAATAATGTTTACACTTTTCTCCCATAGTTCATTCTGCCTAAACTCCAATAATATAATCCTGAGGCCGTTAAAGCCATGTATAGCAATAAGCACTAGAATCGTTTCTAGCAAAATAGCATAAAATATATTCTTGTAGTTTAAAATAACATTTTCAAATTCCAAAGACATATTGTATGGCATGATTAAACGCATCATGATATGTATTGCTACAACAAAAAGTGCACAAACTCCAGTGATATAATGGATCTTCATAATTTGGCTTTCTTTTAAAAGAGATGTGCTAATTCCACTCCTCCTTCCTGAATCGTTCTTCAATTTTTTATTCCCCTCCGAACAAGACGCTTGCACCATACAGCATCGCTACAGCTGCCAATAGAAGAGCTATCCATATTCCAGAACGCTGTTTTTTATTGATAGAAGTAGGATCGTATGGATAATCTGGTCTACCGGGTTTACCTAAACCCATTCCAACGTGTGCAAAGATAAGTCGTATACCGTTTATAGTATGAAAGGTACTTGAACCTATGACAGTCATCAAGAAGAGATGTCCCCATATTGTCTGGGTCATTTCGAGCATTGCAGCCCATGCATCAGGACCACTAACAAGAGAGCTAGTTTCATAAACATGACCCACAAAGTATACTAAAAGAAATACGCCTGTCAGACGCTGCAACCAATATGATACTCTTTCCCATCCATATCGCGAAGGGTTTAGCCATCCTTTCAACCCCTCCCTGTTTGATCTAAGATTTGCTTCAATGCTCTTTTTGTTCATATTAGAGTCAGACGATGATGAATCTAAATTCTCAGATACAGTCATTCAGTATTTCCTCTCCACAGGGGCATATCTAGTAATTATCACAGGATGCCACGTCATTTTAGGATCCCCATCTGCATTGTAATAGGCAAGAGTATGGTTTAAAAAGTTAACATCATCACGATGAGGAAAATCTAATCTGGAATGAGCTCCTCTAGATTCTCTTCTATTTATTGCGCCTAATAAGACTACTTCTGCAGTTCTCATCATTGCATCAACCTCCATGACGTTTACAAAGTTAGTATTATATTCTTTTGATTTATCATCTACATGCTTCCATGTTTGAGTCTTTAATTCTATTATTTTTTTCAGTCCTTCAACAAGAGACTCTTCATTTCTAAAAACATAGGATTTTGCATCCATAGTATCAGTTAGTTCTTTTCTGACCTGGTATGGATTTACTTCTCCTCTTCCTCTGAAAATCCCATCATAGATCCTCTTTTCCTCTGTCTGAATCTGTTCTGTTGAAGAATCATCAGTTCTATTTTTTTCTTTACTATCAAGTGCAAAACGTGCAGCATGTTCGCCAGTTATTCGTCCCCATACGATACATTCGGAGGTAGAGTTTGCTCCCAAACGATTGGCACCATGGGTACTGTTACATGCCGCCTCACCCGCCGCCCACAAACCAGCCAATTCTGTCCTGCCATCGACATCAGTATGAATTCCTCCCATCATGTAGTGACAGACGGGTCTTATCTCTATCGGTTCATCTATTACATCTACACCAGAAAATTTGATTCCAATTTCTCTTATTCCAGCTAATCGTTCCTTTATCTTTTCATCTCCAAGATGCGTTAGATCCAATTTCAAACAATCGTAACCTGATTCATGTTTAAATCCACGACCAGCCTCTATCTCCTTTATCATCGATCTAGAGACCACATCTCTTGGCGCGAGTTCCAATTTTTCTGGAGCATAATTTTTCATGAATCTTTCCCCAGTATTATTTATCAAATAACCGCCCTCTCCTCTAGCGCCTTCTGTTATTAAAATACCTGAAGGAAGGATACCGGTAGGATGGAACTGAACAAATTCCATGTCCTTCAAAGCAAGTCCAGCTCGAAATGCCATATCAATTCCATCAGGAGTAGAAGAATATGCATAAGTGGAGAAACTGTAGATACGACCTGCTCCTCCAGTACAGATAATTCCGGCTGGAGATTTCACCGTGATAAAGTTACCGTTTTTTAGCTCTATTGCAGTAAGACCTCTAAATTTACTGGTGTCTTTTAAAATACTTGTACAGAACCATTCATTGTAAAAATGAATATTATCAAACTTAAGACAGGTGTCGTATAGAGTTTGCATCAGGTAGAATCCAACCTTGTCTTGCGCAAATGTTGCTCTCGGAAAAGAATATCCTCCAAATTTCCTTTGTCCTATTCTACCATCTTCTCGCCTGGACCAAGGCATACCCCAATGATCAAGTTGGTATATTTCATGAGGGATATTGCTTGCTAGTCTTTCAGCAACGTCTTGATCTGCGAGAAAGTCACTTCCTTTGATTGTATCGTAAATATGAGATTCTTGGTTATCTCCTTCGTCTTCAAAGATAACTGCTGCAGTACCTCCCTCCGCAGAAACTGAGTGTGACCGCATGACCTGTACCTTTGAAAAGACACCGATGCTAGTCTTGTTTTTTCCTGTAGATGCAGCAGCGATAGCAGCTCTAAGACCTGCTAGTCCCGAACCAATTATAACAACATCATGATGAATTGAATCTGTCACAGTAAATATTATCCCAAAAACGAATAGATATGTAATACAAATATACCTTTTGCTTGATTGGTAGGTATTTTTAGTGCTTATAATGACCAATTATAAAAAAATTTTCATGTAAGAATATGAGAGATTAGCTTATAACATAAAGATAAAAGCATTATTCGAAGAATCAAATGGAAAGCGAGAAGAGCAATGACTTATAAAAAGAAAAAGATGAAAGGAATAAAACAGATTAGACCACCATGACAAGTCAACGAAAATTTGATTTTACTAATTTCAAAAAAAAAGACAATTAGATGGATAAAAGAATCTAGTGTTATTTCTTACATTTAATTATTGGTTATTCAAGGATCTTGTTGTTAATAATTATGGTATTAAATTATTCAAAGAGAGTCTTTCTAGCTCCTAACACATCGGATGAAGAGATAATACAAAAGGCCAAAAATTTACTTGTCGACAATGGTATTGATGAGGATGATATCCGGATTAGCTATAACACCAATGAGTTAGAGGAAGGAGATTTATTCATAAGTTATGATCCACCTGACCTTGTTATCAGAAATGTATACGAGAAAAAACAAAGTGGATTCATAAAAATGAAAAGTATTAAAATGTTAAGATTATAATAAAAGAAGTTCAGATATCCTTTTTTCTATTCCATTTATTTTCTCGATTGATTCTGAACCTGTTTTCATATTACGTAACTTTAAATTTTGACGGCTTATTTCTTCTGGTGCGACTATGATCGCAATTTTTGCATTTTTTGATGAGGCATCACTTAATTGCTTTTTTAGTGTCCTATTGGAGATATCATATTCTATAATAAACCCTTTTTTTCTCAGAAAATTTACCAGACGCAATAAATGATTGCGAACCTCCTTTCCTGAATTTGCAAGATAAATTATATTTTTTTCCTCAGATGGGAGGATATTTTCGCGAGATTGCAATGCTAAAATTATCCTTTCTACTCCTCCAGCAGCACCAGCTGCTCCAATATCTGATCTTCCAAACACGCTTGTAAGTTTGTCGTAACGACCTCCACCAACCAGAGAGCCTACATCAGATTTGGTATCAAATACTTCGAAAACCATTCCAGAATAATAGTCCAGACCTCTAACTATTCCCAGATTTATTCTAACGTTTGTGACATTTCTGTATTTTAAGGATAAAAGCAGTTCTTCAAGGTATTTTATACATTCTAGATTATTTATTTTTGGATTGGATTTCAAATCTTCCAGATCTCCTTTAAATGAGAAAACTTGTAAAAGATCTTTTAATAAAGTTTCATCTATTACTTCTTTGTATTCCTGACAGACTTCTTGTATGCCCTTTTTAGGTACTTTATCTATAGCCCTAAAGATTTCAGATAACAGACTCTCATTTTCTATATTGAAGTTTAATTTGATATATTCTTCAAGTATCCTTCTATCACTTACCTCCATTATAATACTATTACCAATGCCAAGTTTGTCAAAGAAATTGGAAACAAATTCTATTATTTCTGCATCTGAATCGATGTCGAAGCTATCATAAAGCTCAATATCCCATTGATGGAAATATCTATATCGCCCTGCCTGA
The DNA here is from genome assembly GCA_963695855.1 of uncultured Nitrososphaerales archaeon. Classification (GTDB taxonomy): domain Archaea; phylum Thermoproteota; class Nitrososphaeria; order Nitrososphaerales; family Nitrososphaeraceae; genus TH1177. The sequence continues at coordinate 43,091 of CAVOHZ010000001.1, forward strand.
GGTTCATCATATCTCCAGACTCCACCAAAGGATGCTAGCTTTATTGGAAGACGCATATCACGTCTTGAGGTTGCAAACCTTGTCATTCCAACTGTAAGGTCATAGCGAAGTGCTATACTTCTTCCACCTTTATCAGTAAATCCATAAATCTCATTTATTATCGAAGATCCACTCTTTACCTCGAGTGTAGACAAAAGTTCTAGTGGAGATGGTTCTAATATCTGAAAATTGTAAGTTGATACAACTTCAAAAAATTTTCTCTTTATGTAATCAACATAGTATGAATCGTTACCGGTTAAATCCCTCATTCCTCTTGGAAGATCTACTTTCAAAGTATGATAAGGGATGAAAAGTTTGGGATTTAGATTTTCCGATTTATTAAAATATTATATAGAATATACGGTATCTTTTTCTGGTATTGATATAATGCTGGTAGAAAGTTATCAAGGATCTTTAGACGATAGCGATAACAGTAATGTATTCAGCAATGATTTAAAAAATGAAAAGGAAAATGGTATCAATGAAGACCAATACCTAAATGGTAAAAATAATGGGAGAAAATTTGAGAATGAAGGAGGAGGAGAAGAAGAAGAAGATTCGGTTGAGAAAAAAGGATATAGATATCTAGATCATATGACTGACTTGATAGTCGAAGCATACGACATGACTCTAACAGAAACTTTTCTCAATGCAGCAATAGGTACGTTGAACGCTATGTTTGATGTAGAAAAGGTTGAATCTAAAACCAGCACAAAAATAGTGGCACAAGGACATGATCTGAAAAGTTTGTTATATGATTGGATCGAAAAGATACTCTTGGCAATTTATATTGATAAAATAATCATAAATCATTTTGAATATTTGGAACTGCGTATGGTCATAAAAGATGGTAACGGTAACAGAATTAAGAGTCAGATTGTTTCTACTTTTAAGAACAATCATGAAATTCAATACAAACCAGAAATGAATTTAATTCTCGAAGAACAAAAAATAGAATTGGGGCGAAGAGGATCTGTCACCTATGAAATTGAATGTGTATGTTCGGGAGAATCTCCTGATATTTCTAAACATAATTATAAATTGGAAATAAAGTCGGTTACTTACCATGAGATGGAAATTGATTATGATAAGAATACAAAGAAATATAGAGTAAAATTTTTGCTTGACCTTTAATTTGATATTTCAGTATTATTTACTGAATGTTACAAATATTTCACTAAATAATGCAGATCAAAAATCTTGATTTTCATAAATAGCAAGTTACTCTAAAAATGTTGCGAAATATTCGAATTATTTTATATGATTTTCTTTACCTTTACAAGAATAAAGAAATATAAATAGAGATGATATTTTCGAAAAAAGAAAAATTTGAACGAATTAAAAATTTAGAGAATTATCATAAAAAGAATGTAATAAAAAATTTCAGAATCAAAAGTAGACCAGCTTTATTATCTTTAATAATAGAGTATAAAAAATAAATATAATTTCTTGATATTCAGTTTTGTATTTGAATAATAATCTTTTTGAATATGGTAACAAACAGTAAAAGAGGTGTATTACAATTATTACAATAAATTAATATTTATAAAAATAAAATAATTATAAATGACATATAACAAAATACGACTGATATCCATTGGATTATTTGCAATAGCTATTTCATCTTCCATTTATTCTCATTCATAAGAAAGTAGTAGGGTCTTGGCTCAAGCAGCAACTTCTAGTTATAATGCAGTTGTCGGCGAACTAATTTTTGAATCAGAAGGTAAAATTGTAAGTCAAAGGGTTATAGACTATGAATATAGGAACGAATTACCAAAAATTGAAACTTCATATTCAGGTAATGGATATCTAAATGGCGTAGGGAATGTGACCGAGATTTGGACCTTTGTTGATACCCAGATCTCCAGTGGAATTACTCAGGGACTCGGCCATGGCGTCATAACTAGCACAGATGGAAAGGGAATATCAACAGCTACCGAACTCGGTAGAGGATTTCTTGGTGAAGGTGGTGAAATGAATTATCCTGCAGCTCGTTTTTTTACTACACAATCAAGTGGAAAGATGGCTTTTCTAAATCAAATAGTATGATTAACTCACTGGGAGGTGGACAATTCTGGAAATTATTTCTTTAAAATGTGGCAATGAAACTAATAACCATAAATCGGTATAATTATTTTCGGTCCTCATTTTTGCAATTTTTTAGAGAAATATTATGAAAAATATTTAATTTTTATAGGTTATCGATCTACCATTTTTAATGACCTTTAAAATATTTCATAAAATATATGTTTATTGAAACTAATATTTACTTTTATTAGATGTACTTTTTCATAAAATGGGTATTTAACTACTTTTTGCAGAACTTTACATCCATTAAATGCTTTTATATCACGAGTTTTTTATTTTTTGATCAATATTAGTGATTTTAATGTATTTGGTTGAGTTGCTGTTTTTCTACAATAAATTTTAAATATCATTTTTTAAAAAAGAATCTATGTATGAAGAGAATGAAGATATTGGAAAATACCCTAATGATATGGATGAAAACAAAGCTGAGATTATAGAGTTATCCGAAAAAAATTTTGATTATGCAATAAAAAGTACTAAGCCTTTATTAGTTGACTTTTGGGCTACGTGGTGCGGTCCATGTAAATTTATGCTGCCTGTATTTGATAAGCTCTCGAGTAAATATTCAGATAAAATAAATTTTGGGAGGCTCAATGTGGATGAGCACCAATCAATTGCTGTAAAATATGATGTTTATGCGATTCCAACTTTCATTGTATTTTTAAATGGAGAAGTTGCCGAAAGGGCCGTAGGTGCAGTTGGTGAAAAAGGATTAGAAGGAATACTAGAAAAATACAAATAAAGAGTATTAGAATTTGAAAGAGGTTAGAAACTCATCTTTCACATAGTGGAAAATGAAATTCATGTATCATAATTAGAGTCGCAAGATACTATAGGAGAAGTTACTTGCATTGTTATTTAGATATCATGATTTCAGGGATCTTCAGTTTCTATTAGAAAGGATATCAAATTCTATAAATTTTATGGTAGAATAAATTTTAACTTTACACACAAGAGAGTACTAACCACTGTTAGAAGAAAAAGAGAAAGTATTAAAGCTAAATTTCGTTATTTAATCCAAAATATTTCTTTATTTCGCATACTCGGTCAACGGCACCATTATTTTTTAATAAATCAGAAAATGTCGGATCTCCTTCTATTTTTTGCAAAAATGAAATAACTTCATGGCTTGTTACACCGTGAACAATATCATGATTTATTTGTCTTCGAATATTATAAATAGTACCATATTTTCTATGCATTCTCCTTTCGTAATTAGTGGAGTTTTCAGACAGTCCCTTTACAAATTTGACTACTGTTTTTTCCATATGTTTGAGATGCCAATCTCTAAGCGGAAAAAATGACATTTTTTATCCTAAATCTAGTAATATATTATATGCTAAACTGATATATATAATGATCTAATTTTTTCAAAGTCATTAAATTCATGAATGTTTTAATTTTCAAAAAAATCCATTATACAATTATAAAATCTTACTAAAATTGAAAATGAATTTAGAAAGTGAAATAGGCATCTAGGTTTCTTCTTTAAATTAACAAGAATAATAATGAATAAGATATCAAATTCCATATAATATACTAATATTTAGAAAATAACAATATTCAACACTCAATACCCTAAGATTAAAATGATTTTCTAATTCTTTATTTTATTACTAGAACTAAATTGATCAATAAAATCTAACCTAATAGTTATCTGAGGCCGGGTCATAATTATTCCATTTTCATAACGAATAAAGCTAGTTTATTGGTGTATGATGTTTTGGTGAAAAACTATCATTCAATCCAACAAACTAGCACAGAAAAGATCTACATCTATTCTAATTAGTATTTTGTATTTGATTGGTTTGATTCGTTGGCCACATAATAATAATAATAATAGAGGAGGAGGAGGGCGTGGTAGACCATATGTCTATCCTCCTACTGTTATACTACGATGTTTTATAGTACGTGTATGGTTCCGATTGGATTCGAACAGAGCATTACATGAATACCTTGCAATGGACCTATCATATAACAGAAAGGTAATGAAGGGATGTGGACTATCCAGAATACCAAGCAGAAGAACATTTGATAGACGTCTTGCTACACTATCTATCTGATGATATCAAAAACAGGATTACTACAATGGGTGAAGTTTTTGTTCATGAAAAAATAATCGATACATCTATCCTCTCAGCAGACAGTACCCTTATCAAGGCTAGAGGTTATGTCTGGCACAAATCATCTATGGAAGAGGGAGTAGTACCACATTCTGGTATTGATATAGATGCAATGTGGGGATTCAGCCATACAAAGGAGGGTTGGATATTTGGATACAAATTACATTTGATATCAAGTACTGGGTCTATCATTGTACCTTTGGCAGCAGATTTTACAACTGCTAACATACCTGACAATCAAATGTACAGTATATTGACAGCAAGTCTACCTGTTACAATCATTAGAGAAATATTATTCATGTCTGCAGATCCTGGATACGATGATCATGAATTGTATGATCTCAGTACAGATATGGGATTTAGATTGGTATGTCCAGTAAAGAGATATAAAAATACACATGCTGATAGGATAAAACTGATAGAATTTTATGAATCTAATGTTGGACAGGCTATCTATTCCTTGAGAAGTATATCAATTGAACTGTTGATAGGGCATATCAAACCTGTGTTCAGGATAGATCCATTACCTGTCAGGGGATATGTCAAGAGTTGTGCATCAGTATTATTGTCAGTACTGTTATACCAGATACTTGTCTATTATAACTGTAAAACTAACAAAAAGAATCCCAGAGCAATCAAATACATACTAGGAACATAACGATTGACTATATGCTATTGTTAACATTACCATATTTATTTTATGAATTATGACCCAGTCTCAGTTATCTATTCTCTTTATAAATATCTTTATTTATTTGTAAATGCTAATAAATTTATGGTAGATTTAATCTATGGCCGTGGAATAACTGATTTAATACACGAGATGCCATTTTATCTTAATTTCATAAAAAAAATTATAGGAATAAAGGTATTTCATTCTAAACAGACATTATATGGTTCGGTAGATATCAATAATGTCTGCAATTTACATTGTTCTCATTGCTACTGGTGGCTTAATAGAAAGGAAGAACATGATCTAGGTCTTGAAGATTGGAAAAAGATAATTGATAATACATTTAAAAAGCAAAATATCTTTGTGGTTACCCTCGTTGGAGGTGAACCATTGTTAAGGCCCGATATCATACAATTGTTCTGTAATGAAATGCCTAGAAGGGTTTGCGTGGTCACAAATGGTACGTTTCCTTTAAAGAGGTTTGAGAATCTATATTTTTATTGGGTCTCACTCGATGGAACAGAAGAAGTTCATGATAGTATCAGGGGAAAAGGATCCTATTCAAAGACAAGAAATAACATATTAGAATATATCGAAAAAGAAGGAGACAGGAAAGGAAAACCTGCTTGGAAGGACATATGGATTACTATGACCATCAATTCTCTTAATTATACAACGGCAATTCCTTTAGCACAAGAATGGAGGGGAAAAGTGAACAAAATAGGATTTCAATTTCATACTCCATTTATAAAAGATGATCCTCTTTGGCTGCCTTTTGGGGATATTCGTGACAGTGTGGTAGATGAAATTATATCAATGAAACGACTATATCCTGATTATATAGTGAATTCTGAGAAACAAATATCTTTGATGAAAGGTAACTGGGGAGGGGTCGAAACCACCCCTGTTCAATGTCCTTCATGGGCTATTATTTCTCTGGATCACATGGGAAGAGTCAAACAGCCCTGTTGTATAGGAAGTGCAGATAATAAAGGATTAAAACCCATATGCGAAAAATGCGGTCTTGGTTGTTATTCCATCCTAGTTGCACAAGGAATCAAAGGCCTTCAAAAGTAATAAATTTGATTTACATTAGTATACTGAATTCTAGCCAATGTCTTAATTCTATGAATTGTGTTCTAAATATTCACCAAACTCGTAGAAACATATAGATTAAAGGAAATGTATTATATATATTATGTACACAGAAAAAACAGAGAAAATATTTGAAGATAAAGATGGAAAGAACGAAATCTTAGCAATATACGAAGGAGACTTTGTAAGATTTTATAAAAAAGATGGAGACCAGTTGTTGGATGAAGATGTTCTTATAGTTGCAGATTTTGAAATGATGACTAAAGAAGAAGGATGGAAGGAATTAAAATAATGATGAACTGTTTCAATAAATTCAATATTCAATAATTCTATAATCTTGACAAGGCAAGATTAATAAAGATTCGTATAAAAGGCCTGGCATATAATTATGCTGTAACGTTCTTATCTTATGTCACATTACTTTTCTAGTGTCTAAAAATAATACTTCATAACATTACTTTAATAGGTAATTTTATTTTGTTGAAGAATGGACTGATCTTTGATATACTCTTTACACAATTTCTACTATAATTCAAGAATTCAACAAGATCAAAATTTATAAAAACTCGATGAAAAACTGAAAATATAACACTTTTTTAATTTAATTTAATTTAATTTAATTTTTATAATTGAACATAGCATCTGTAGGATTTCAAATGACTGTTAACTAAGAATTAATCTTTTAATAGATCAGATTTTTCATACCAAAGTGATTATGGTTGTTTGAATTAAATTTTTAATCTAAATGACGTTATTGTAATTTGATTATCTCATCCCATGTCCCAGTTAGAGAGAGCATGTAATATTTGCTTTCATTTTCACATTCCAAATGTATTATATCACCAGTTGTTATGTGAATTTGAAATAATTTGTTCAAGAACATCAAAAAACTAGGACCCGCTACTATGCTTTTGGCTTCCCTTTCAAGTGGTTTATCGTAATACTTCTTCAGAGTATCACCAAGTCCGGAACTGCTAATATCTCCAACCAGATCGGACAAATCTACAAACTTTAAGTTTCTTTTGTATACTTTAAGTAAGGCCATGTTAAATGATTCCTATCACTGTACTGTTATACTAACATATATTGTTTACCAACATAAAAAAGTATTTTGTATTTAAAATTGTTCAAATCCAAACATGATATTTATTTAAATCGTTGTTTTGAATTGCCATGTTTCTATTGGAAAAACTCGTACAGTACTATTACCATTATCCCACAGAAAATAGTGATAATAATCTGGATGAACAAATAATAGAATGTGAGCAATCTTTCTTGTCTGAGTTAAAGAAATTATATGACAAGAAATTGGCAAGTCTGGTGCTTGATTCTATAAAAAAGGAGTTTGGAGACTTTACAAAACTTTGTAAGTAGATAGCAAATGGTCATGTAAACAGACAACAACTCGAACATATTTTAGACAGTCTGTTTTTTGATAGTGTGAAGAACAAAAATAAATCCACGGAATCACCAAAATATAATATTAAAGAAAACGATTTTTCATCATATTCGGACTATCAAGATGGCAAACAATCATCATCATTATCAGTAGATGATGAAGAAAAGGAATATTCTCCATCATATCATCAAAAATAAAAACTAGACTATGATAATGAATACGGTTACCAATCTAATGGACACTCTTACGATAAAAATTCAGGTTATGAAGAAACCTATAAGGTGAAAGACGACAAAGACGACAGGCAGAAGAGCTACGAGAAAGAGGACAACAGAGAGAAGAGCTATGACAACGATAAGAGGTACAACAAATACTCCTATCAAAAAAATGCATATGTTGATAATAGTGATGGTGTGTATGATGGGAAGTCATATTCATATAATGAAATGCAATACAAACCAATCATATATGAAGGTGGTTATCATGAAGATAAATAATCCAAATACGATCTATATAACAATAACGAAAATAACTATAATACAATAAATATCACCATTCAAAAGATACTAACATAAATGATAATTATACTTACAGTAATACTAATAAGAACACACAGCATGGTAATAATTACAACTACTATAATAAAGATGTAAATGGAAAAGAGAAAATTGAATTCATTTAGAATGTTTTAAAATGTTTGTTTAAACCACCGATTATATACGTTGTATGGCGAGACGATATACCCGGTAACAATGATATCTTCTTTTCAAGGAGTACAGACAATGGTGCACCATCAACGTTCAGCCAGCCTGATAATATAAGTGATAACGCGGATGCATCATTCGGCCTACTGATAGCCCTATCTTAATTCATTTTTATTAATTTTTTTCAAGAAAAAAATAAAATGCAAATGCAAATTTAAAAGTTTAAATAAAAATACCTAGCAAAATAATAATTGTCCAAATCTTAATTATTAAATAATCAATTCCTAAAATATAAAGCAATGAGGTTAAACATATGGAATATTTTTGTCACCGAGCATTTTATTTATCTTCTAGTTGCATTGTAGTGTATTATATATAAATTCCTTTAATACGAACAAACGTTTTGCATACAGAATCATTTAATCAAATTATTAAATTCCCCAAAAAATAAAAGAAATTAAAATGATCTCAAATGAATAATGAATAAACTCAACGGGTGTAAACATAAAATTGCTTCAAAGTAGAAAAATATTCAAACATAGCTATTGGATAGACCGAAGGCATTGTCTTTAGTTAAATGATATTCTACTGGTACTATATTAATTATCCAGAAAGAATCTCGACTAAAATAGTGATGTTCAACATCTTTTCAGTCTTCTACAATTTGTTCTATTTCTTTTTTGTTAAATTTTCTGATGAGATTTTTGGCTAATTCTACTTCGCTTTTCTTTATCAACTTTATCAATTTATGCTAAGGATTACCAGACAGAGTCAGCTTATGATAGTCAGTTCTTTGCTACATAAAATCTTTTTGAATAAATACTGAAATAATAATTATTGAACTAAAATTTAAGAAAAGTATTTTTTAGTAATTTTTTTAAATTATCTCTATTTTATTCAGGATATCAATTAAGAACCTATCTCTGAATTATTACCTGTTCGTCCTTTTCTTCAATAGGTGAATGTGTTCTCATTATTGTATCAACATAGATTTTCATATGTTGATTGGCAATACTATTCCAATCTAATCTCACTTTAAATTTCCCTATAGCAGATATATAAGATAAATAATTTTCATCCATCTGTTTTAATGCTTTTACAAATTCATCTGGTTTTCTTTTTACTACTATTCCCAAGTTCATTTCTTTGAATTCTTTAAAAAAATCCAAGTCAGAGGCAATAAATGGCGTACCATGTGCTAATGCATCAAACATTACTCCTGAACCAGAACATACTATATACGGCAAAATAACAACATCTGATGCATAGAATAATAATGATAGTTCAGATTCAGAAAGATACTTTTTGTCGAGATTGATTATTCTGTTCTTATTTTTACTGTTAACAATATCTATATCAAAATTCTGTTGACTATAATGATTTTTTGAATGATTTAAAACTATCACCCAATCATCCGGAATTTTCATCTTGTTAATAATATCCCATCCCTTAGTAGAAGTAAAAAATCCTTGCGCTAAAGCGATTTTTGAACTGGTGGGTAAAGACAATTTCGTCCTTGCTTCTTGTTTAGAAACATTTTGAGACAAATACGAATTTGCACCATGATATATCACTTTACATCCTGGTATCAACTTTGATAAATAATCAGAACATACTATATTGGCCCTACTTTGACGGAAAATTCGCTTATTTAAATCATGAAATGCTTTATAGTTTATAACTCGTTGCCAATATTCAGTTATTTTTTTGATATTGAATTTATGTTGGTTAATAGACACTAAATTTAACCATTGTTTAAAGTCATATGAAGAATGGAAAGTAGTAATTATGGGTTGAGCATATTTGGAATAAAAATAATCTAGCGAAGTAGTTATGCGACCTGGTAGCAAAGAATTAAGTTCCAATCCATATAGTCCATGTTCCATTTGAATATGTACAATATCTGGGTGCAATTGATCTACAACTTTAAGTAAAAATTGAGAATTATTTGTATTGTGTGGAGATAGTCCTTTGTATTCTCCATTTCCTTCACTTCCAGAACACACATAGACATCAATGTCAATATTTCTTAGGGCATTTACTAAATTATTTGTATATCTTCCTATTCCTCCCTGCATCGGAGGATATTCGGTGGAAACCATCAGTACTTTTAAATTATTTTCATTTTTCATTTTTTCTTCTCTTCATTAATTTTATAGGTAACAAGCAATAAATTAATTACAAATATTTGGAATTTTTCTATTTCTAATTACTACGTTTATATATTATTCAATCAAATATATTAATATTTTATACTGGCCCTATCAAATTGGTTGAGTTTGATACTAGATAACAATTATTGAAAGGAAAAGATAGTTGATGGGCCCTAATTTTGATTTTTGCGACTATTGATAATACTTTCTTGTTGATATTTTTCCTTACAACGATTTTATCAGAGACAGATTCAAAGCTAGTTTTTAATGCATGGCCAATTACATTATATGTAAATGAAATCGACTTACCAATTAGAGTGTTTCTTCATGTTCTGATTCTAAAACCATGCCAAGAATGCGAGGACTCGGTTCTAAAGCAATCAGAAACTCCTACAATTTCTTCTAATACTTTTTTTTAAAAGTATATTTTAAAATCTAAATATAAAAATTAATAGGAATATTGTTACTTTCCGTGGTTATTTGAATACGTGTCTATTATTGTCTTTAATTTATGTATTCCATATCCACTCATCGAAGATATTGCTATTGGATTTGAAATTCTTAAATCTTTTATAATCTCCTCAATTTTATCTGTATTAACCCTGTCTAATTTAGTTAATAGTATTAGAACTTTTGATTTATCCACATTTAGCTCATTTAGAACTTCACGACAGCTATTATACTTTATTCTGATATCTTCTATTTTCTCTGACGAATCAATTAAAAGTAAAATCAGATCCGCGGCAATGGATTCCTCTAATGTTGATTTAAACGCGTCGATCATATAATGAGGTAATCTGCTAATAAAGCCAATTGTGTCTGTAAGCAACAATCCTTTATCGTTTATTTTAAATGATCTTGTCGTAGTTGTTAGTGTTGTGAATAAATTATTTGATATTTCCTTGTTTTGATCTGTTAACAGATTGAATAATGAAGTTTTTCCAGAACTTGTATATCCTACCAGAGAAATAACTGGCATTTTACTTTTCAATCTTTGTTGATGATAAAGTTCTCTTTTTCGTTTTGCATTATCTAATTTTTCTTTGATAAACGAAGCCCGTCTTTTTAGATCTCTAAACTTTACATCGACTACGTACTCACCCATTCCGCCTTTTCCCGCTCGTTCAGTTCCTGAAGAAATCCTTGCGCTTTCTCGGACTCGAGGCATTTCGTATTTAATTTCAGCAAGTTGAATCTGCAATTTTGATTCATTCGTAGTAGCTTTAGAATAAAATATGTTAAGTATTAATCGCTCTCTATCGATTACATTTGTATTTGTATGATCCTCTAGATTGTATGTCTGTTTAGAAGTCAATCGCTCATCAACAATTATTTGATCCGCTCCTGATTCTTTGACTAAATTTTTAATTTCATCTGCTTTACCAGAACCCAGACCAAATTTAGAGTGGTTTAAAAATTTATGAGTAACCACTTTCACAATTTTATATTTTTTTTCTGCAAATGAAGATTCTATTAGACTTTTAGCTTCTTGTAATCTAAAATTATCTGGATACGATACTAGTACTACTTTGGTAAGGCTCAAAAATTATGACAAATCCGTATAATCTGGGGAATTATATTTATTCTCATGTCCCCTTGAACAGGTATAAAGAGTATCAGTATTTGTATTAGCTGATTTGTAAGAATCAGTACTACCTTCAGGGACATAAAGTCCTGGAAAAACCTGGCCACAGGTTTTGCATTTTAACATAAGCATCGGCATTTTTTTTCGTTATCCTATACCTTATAATAGGCGTTCCACATTATTATACTTATATCAAAATACATTACCTGAAAATAGGAAATTAAATACACTAGAGCTGAATTTAAATAAATGCATCAATTAACCATGTTTTCTGATAAAATGTCCGCAACAGTCAGACCTGACTGCTAGAAGAAGATTTTTCTAGATATATTTTCTGGTTTGTTTATTTGAAATAATATTCCAAAAATGAATTTTTTAGATTAAATAAGAGAATTGAATTCATAAGTAAAGGTCTCGTTTCAAATGCTATACCTGATGGCTTATTCTAGATTATAAACCATACGGATTTACAATATCATATTTTAGTTTGCCATATTCGATGACCGTGAAGGAATAAGTTCACTATATAACAAAATAAATAGTATATGACAGATATGCAAAATTGATATTATATTACTTCCTATAAATAACAAATTGCCTATCAATATAAATATACTTTCTATCTGCTTGAATGCCCCAAAGGTAGAGAATTATTTAATATTCAATTTATAAGGAACATTTTAAGAGTAAATAATGATTGATACCAACATGATGTTATCTGGGTATGAATCCTTTGTAATTAGAACTCTTTGAAATAGGTTGTTTTCACTACTGTTACTGCAATTATAGTAGGTTGTACAAGCATCAGAAGGCAAGAAAAGGATTGTGACTAAATCATTTACTATAAATATTACAAGTATTGAACCATGCAGAAAATACAAACTCAATCCAGATGAATCTCATAATTGCAAGCACTAATTTATGGAATGTTTTAAGATAATACTGCCAGGTTCCGGTCAGGAGAACACAATAAACAAGAACAAGGAAGAAGAGATTGAATTTCGAAAGATGATGCGTAGATAAAAAACAATATAATAGATAACAAATAATAGCAAAACGTCAAAAGGATTACTTATAATGGTTTCCAGTTCACTCTGTTGTAAAGAACGGTGTTGCAGGGCACTCTATAGCTAAAGAAGGCTAAACGGAAATGAAAGTAACACTATACAGATAGATTTTCATATATTTAGAGATAATATCTTTTCTGGTATTCAATTATTTCTATAACAGTTATAAGGATAATACAAAACAATCTTAGTGTTGGACATTTGATTAAGTGGAGTTATATCATTACGTGTAAAAAATGTGGCCATATTTCTATGGAAAAGCTATCTAAGGAAAAAGCAAAGGAACTTTTACATGCTCACATTGGGGGTTCACATAACTGTACATCAGGTGACATTGAACTAATGAAGGTACGAACCTAAATTTCCTGCAGATCTTGTACTTTTTTATACAACATTTTTACACATTCAGAGTAGGTCCTATACTTAAATTTGATTTCTTGAATAGATGCATCTTTGCTTAGTCGATCTTTTGAAGTATCAATGGTGTATTTTTTAGCAATGTCATCGAGAATTGTGTTTACAGTTGAATTTTGATACGATTCTATGATAAGACTTGACATAATATATAATTTCCTCCATTGTAGATATATTACTGTATTTATTTCAATTTCTCTTTATATTTTTAATCATATCCTTGGAATGACTAGGTTAATGAAATAATAGACAAGATATTATTCTTTAAATATGTTTATTACTCGATTTTAAGCGAATTTTTTATTTTTAGTTAGTAGATTCCCTTAAGTAAACACAGCTATGGTAATATTCAAATGGTCGAATCAGCAGATTTAATGCTTGTTTCATACAATCAATTTAGGTTGTATATAAAGAAAAATTATATTCGTCGAACAGCTTGATAATATTAATAGTATCCGGATGCCAATTTGACATATTATTAATAAATCACTAGACAAATTGTAACAACTCTATTATGATTTAGATAGATAATTACTTTTATAACTGCGATTATAATCAATTGGGGAAATATAATACAGATAAGTAAAATAAAAATAAAAAATAGTAATAGAAGAACCGAATCAAAAGTTAAAATTGAATTATTTACAAACACGTTTGTAAATATTATAAGATTAAACAAGCTAAATTAAATAAATTTCTAAAAGATAGATACTATAAATATAGTATCAAATATAATATATATATTATGTCAGACAATTCAGACGAAATAAAAGAAGAAGAATTTAGAATATTGTATATTAACGAATTACGTAGCAAACACTCTTTGTATGAAGATAAATTAGAAGAAGAATTTAGAAGGGTTAAACAACAAATTATGAAAACTCCAGGACGAAAGGGTGAACAAATAAAACTGGAAGAAATAAATAATGAGATTCTTAGAAGGTTGTCTAAATAATTAAGCGGGCAAAATCTAACATTAACATCTACGTGTAAATAAAACAACAAAATACCAGTATACCAATGGTATTTGATTCTCTGGTATAACATAATGAAATAATGCCAAAAAGTGGCTATAATTAAATCTAATTATATGGGTTAGTGGCCTCTATTTTATAGATTGAGTAATGCTGGCATTACAATTTCGGAATCAACCATAAAAGTAAAATGGTCACAAAGTATCTATAAACATCGTATAAAAATTTATTTTTATAGCCATTTTCTTTTTTTATTTTATTTATTTACAAACTAACCTATTCACAGAAAGAAAATGTTGCGATTTGATAAAAATGAATAATAAATAAGATTTTTCTTATGTTAAGAGCATAAAATATATTTAGATTTCACATATTATCATTTAAAATATGAATCTATCAAGATAGGATCGAAATTACGTTTAAAATTTGAATTATTTCAACATATAAATCATTATACATCTTCATGAATAAATTTTGTTTCATATAGTTATTTATTACCTACTGTAATAAGTTATGATCGAATTCGGGTGGGCCTGTAATGCGTTAATTCCTAATTTGTAACCCATAAGATATCAAATACATATCAAGTCTTGATTGTAATACAATGTTCTTATTTGCTGGATTCTATTTTGGAAAATAATTTCTTTGAAGAGATATTTTCGTGTTATAACAGAATTTACAAAAGTAACATGCTGTAATTAAATCGTCACAATAGTTTTCATGACGATGAATTAAAGAAACAGATATATTTGTAAAATGCATTTAAAACATACAAATTATACCACTTAGCATATATTTTCTAATCAATTCGTTTTTGGAATACTTTATAGTAGTTTAACATTACTATAATTAAATACGATAGCAAATATTTTTTCCTGCTTATATGATATTATAAGTAAATAGGATTAGAGAATATAGGCTAATTGGTATAATAGATAATTAATAATTCTAATTTTAAATTTAATCCTCAGGTGGGTTTCCAGGGTGTTAGAAGTTCTGTCAATAACATTTAAAATTTTTTTTAACATTCTAGTGAATTACTGGATCTTTTGTTCCTTCAACTATTCAGCAAATGATGTCTTTTTTGGTTTCTCTTAATATTTATTTGGACATTGATAATAATAGTGATATCAGGAATATTACCGGTGTACAAAATTCAATTTAATTTATATAAACATTAAATAAATATAGCATTTACAGCAGTCAAATATATCGTGCGGGGTTAGTCATTATATTAAAGATAACCAAAAGCTTGATCTTTTGCTCTTTTGAGTCGAAGAATAGTTTCAAAGATCTCCTTTTCCTCTTCGTTCAATCTGTGTTCAAACCTCTCTAACAAAAGTTTGGCCTGTTTACTTGAAAGATCAGTTAAAAATATTTCACCTTCGTTTATCTGTCTTCCTATGGTAGGTCCTCGAATCGAAACCGCAACCTGCATTCCCTTTGTAGCTTCGTCAAGATTCTTGCCCTTATCTTGAATTTGGTGAATCGTCCCTATTTTTGCACCATCCTCATTTATAACGTTAATTTTTTGTCTTAATTTCCCCACAAGAATTTCAGCTCCAAATACTGCAGGATCGTTTCGTCGGAACACAAATCCTTTCATGAACTGGAATTTACATATTGGAGGTATTTCATTAAATATTATTGAATCAGCATGACCTCTCTGGTACTGAACCCAGTCAGTATACGATCTAACTAGATTATATATTATATTTTCATTAAAAATGGTAACATTTCTTTCAAAAGCCTCTTTAGTCGCATCTTCCAGAACTTTAACATTGAACCCCAAGATCACACCTAGATATCGATCCTTTTCTTTAACCGCATAGGATGAAAGAACATCTCTCCTTGTAATATTACCGATATCCGCAGTCTGGATTGGAATATGTTCCTTTTTAAGCATATCAATTATAGCTTCAAGAGAACCAAGTGTATCGCATTTTAAAATCACGCCGTTAGAGTCTGTATTGCTAATGAATGTTCCCTTTACCTCAGATTCTATTAATAACCTTATTGTTTCCTCCTCGCTTTTACTATTTACAACATAGATAGGAGTACCTGCAAGAACTCCATCAAGGTCTGGAGAGACAATTTTCAATCCTGCCGCAGAGACAACTTCGTCGACGGATCTAAATTTATCGCGGGGATCCCTCATTTCATCGAGTGGTTTTGGAAGAAGTAATGCTTTTAATTTTGTTACTACAATCTCATCTCGTTTAGAAACCATAACCATGTCACCCTGTCTTAAAGTACCATCCAACAGAATTATGTTGGCAGATGGTCCTAAGCCTGTTTCCTCTTTGACTTCAAGAACTATTCCCCTTACTTGATCAGATCGTCGTTCTAATCTTTTTTTCATATATTGCTGGGTTAGTCCAACCAATACCGTCAAGAGTTCTGGTATCCCAACACCAGTAACAGCACTCATAGGAACTATTGCAAGTTCCTTATCAAACTCTTTTACTCTCCAGAATGCCTCAGAAGTATATCCTAACCTCGAAAGAGATCCTACAACTGTGTAAATTTTTTCATCTAATTGTGTAAGAATATTCGCGTCTTGATCTTTTATCTCTTCAGTAATGAATGGTAATTTGATATCTTTATTACCATAACGGGCGCTAGCGGCTGTTTTTTTTGAAATTTTTTTTCTTACTCCTCCTAATGCTCTCCATCCTGATATCATGTCGATTTTATTTAGCGCTACAACGAACGGAACTTTTCTTTTCTTTAAAATCTCGATACTTTCCAGCGTTTGAGGTTCAAAACCTTTATTCACATCTGCTACGACAATAGCTATATCTGCAGCGGAACCCCCTCTGCTTCGAAGATTTGCAAAGACCTCATGTCCAGGAGTATCGATAAATAAAAGACCAGGAATCTTTTCATCGGCTTTGGCAATTTTCTCATATAGAATTCCTGTTATTTTTTTTATCGTTTCAATTGGAAAAAAACTGGCGCCAATGTGTTGTGTGATTCCCCCTGCCTCTCTAGCTTGGACTCCTGTTCCTCTAATTTTATCTAGCAATGAGGTCTTTCCTGAGTCGACGTGACCCAAAACTACAACAACGGGCTGTCTTAAATTCACTTAGGTATACTACTATCAAAAATGACTTGCGACTCTTTTATGAAGCTTTCATAAGAGTCTGACGCGTGTATAATATTATCAGTTACTCCCAGACCATAATCACCACGAATAGTACCTGGTTGGGCATCAAAAGATCTAGTAGAACCGATCATAAGTCTAACAGTGTTTATAGCGTTTTCACCTTCCAAAATGCAAGATACCACTGTGGATGATGAAATAAAAGCGACAAGGTCGCCGAAAAATGGTTTATTTTTGTGTGCAGAATAAAACTCTTCTGCTCTCTCCTTTGTAAAATTGAAAGTTTTTAGTTCCTTTATAACAAAACCCTTATCTTCAAATCGTGACAGGATTTTTCCAGTCAATTTTCTGGAAAAGGCATCTGGTTTAATAACAATTAAGGTCTGTTCAGACATCAAATTCATCTCTCTATTTTGATCATTATTATTTTTTTGAAACTCTGCTTTATTTTTTCCTTTAATGATAATAGATATTTGTTTAGCTATTCGGTTATCCTTTAGCGGCTTTTAACCCGCCTTTTACGTATTTCTTTGTCCATTTGAATTTCCTAGGATCTCTTTTTAGGATTCTAAGATTTTTTTTACATTTATTTGAACAGGTCCATTGAATCGAGCCATCATTTTTGACTAGCATAATACCAGTTCCAGACTGAATACGTTCACCACAGAAGAAGCAATTACGTAAAGATGCAGCTGTTCTACTCATTTTTAGTTACCTAAAACACAATGTAGCTGTTTATAATTTAATAACGTTACGTTTCCACCGCTTTTCTTATTACTTGATCTTTCTTGCCTCGCGTTCGGTTTCTCGGAGTATAAGAACGTCGTTCATGCGAACTGCGCCTTTTACATTTCTCGTCAGTATCCTTCCCTTGTCTTTTCCGTCTAATACCTTTACTCTGACCTGAATTACCTCTCCAGCAATTCCAGTCCTACCAACAATCTGAATAACTTCGGCAGGAACAATCCTTTCTTCCATAGTCTTACTCATAGATCATTTTTCACCTCAGAACTAACTATGGTTGTTGCTGTTCTTTATCTGATTTGGGATTCTGATTCTTTAAAGCGTTAATTATTTCGTCAACAATATGTTGAGAATCACCCGCATCTATTATCGTTGCCGCAGCAGAGCCTACAGAAATTCCAAGAGATTCACCCAGTTGCTGTTTACTTGGCACAAAAACATAAGGTGTATTTCTTTCTTCACATATAATTGGAAGATGAGCAACAACTTCCGGTGGTTCGACATCCTCTGCTATGACGGCCAATTTGCTTACTCCACGTTCGATAGCTTTAGTTGTTTCATTTGTTCCTTTTCTCACTTTTCCACTTTCCTTAGAAACTCTAACTGCCTCGTAAATAGCCGTTACCAAATCCTTTGGAACTTGAAATTTAACATAATACGGTTTACTCATTAGTTAATATCACCCTTTGGGATCATCCATCTTTCTACAAAATATAGCATATTAAAACGTTACCTCAATCGGAATTCTTTTGAATATTCGTTTATAGATACAAAAGTTTTGATAATTTTTAAATCATTCATTCCATTTCCTATAAAAAAGATTCTTTTCCGGCACACATTAATTCCTTTTTTACAAACTAATTCTAAATAATAATATGCTGATCAAAAATTGATATATAGTTAAAAATAAAATTTCAATGCACATTATAAAATAAGAATATTTTTTGTATACGATCATTGAAGCTAAAACTAATATAATAGATTGATTAATATTTAAAGAAATTTGAAACAAACTATAAAGTTGTATCCAGAATATGGAAAACCCTCGAAATATTCTCAAGTATAAACAAGGATGTGTATTATTTGAAACCACAATCGGTTATTCATATTGAGTAAGGAGAAGATTTAGATGAAACGTGGATCAACCGGTCATAGCACTAAACTAAAGCCGGGTCCAAAAAAGGGCAGAAAAGATTACGACCATAACAATCCAGTTAGAAGATGTAGTGTTTGTTATACTTTGTCAGGTTGGCATTGTTATGACTGCGATAAAGATTATTGTGGTCAACATTATCAGGCACACAAAAATAACAATCAATGCAAATAGAGAGAAATTTTGATATTACTGAAGTCAGATATTGTATTGTAATTTAGCAGAGTTACCCTTAAAAGAAAATGATTACCAATAAAAGAACATCTTTCAGAAAATAAATGCACAGATTAATGAATACATTTGATGTTTGGACAGGATTAGTTTGATTCTATTTACCGCCACCAGAAACCTGTATCAAAATCTTTGTACCTCTCTAAAATGGATACACCTTCCAGACTGTTGTCCGTAAGAAGTAAATCCTTCTCTCCTCTTCAGAGCATTGATCGTTTTATCTCCAACAGACCCAACAATAGTAGTAAGTTTGATTGCCTCCATCCTATCTCTTAACAGTTCATAGACAATTTTTGTTGTTGTTTTGTTGTCGGTCCAAGCATTTTATAACACAAGTCTAACTACATGAAATATATATTGACAATATCTCTTGGCAATTTATTTAAATACTACAAATAATAAACTGACATCGTTGAAAATATTTTTGTGGCTAATTTTTTTGGTTATTAATATCCTCTTGATTACTTTACAAGTGCCTGTATATGGAGAACTTAATGCTACTGTTACTCCTAATTGTGGACCAATAGAAGGTTTTAATATTGTTTTGGAAACTGGAGGATTTTTGCCTAATAGCAATGTACACTGGGATTTGATTAATGCAGAAGACAATTCTACTGGTCTTTCTGGATATTTTAATACAAATGGCACAGGAGGTTTTGAAGAACCTACTTTTGCTGATGACCTTCCTCCTGGAAAATATATAATAAATTTCTTCAATGATATTAATAATGATGAGAAAGTTGATTCTGGAAGAGCAGTAATATTCACAAATCTATCTATACCATGTGTTAATTGAATACAATGGAGATAATAAATTCAGATGATGAGAAAAATGAAAGTTAGAAATTTTAAATTTATCATTGAAAGCAATATCATCATGATAACAATGGCATCATCGTTGTTATTCATTTTTGGAATTTTGGTAAACATTCCTCAATCTTATTCAGTTACGCCTGATTTTAACTTTGCAGCAGTCGGTGACTGGGGTTGTAATTCAAATACTGATGCAACCGCAAAGGGAATAGCAAGTGAAAGTAATAAAAACAAACTAGGCTCTCCAGAACTAGTGTTAGGTTTGGGAGATTATTCCTATCAACCTACAGCCGGCTGTTGGTTGACCAAAGTAGGAAATATTGATGATAACATGAAAATTGCTGTTGGCAATCATGAAAGTACTACCAAGTTAGGATTTAATCAATACATGCAAAAATTCCATTTTCCATCTAATGCATATTATTCATTCGATTATCAGAATGTTCATTTCATTGTCATGAATACGGAAACATCTTACTCGCCAAATTCATCTCAATATAAATTTGTAAAAAGTGATCTAGCAAAGGCGATTAATGGGAAAAATACTGATTGGATAATTGTACTCTTGCATAAACCTCTTTATACTTCACCTACCAGTTGTAAAATTGCATCATGCCAAGGAAGTGCAAGTTTAAGAGATGTGTATCATCCAATTTTCGATAAAAACAATGTAGATTTAATACTGGAGGGTCACCTACACGATTATCAAAGATCATTTCCATTAAAATACAACTTTAAAAGTGTCACTAATCCTATTGTTACTACAACTTCTACTTCAAAATATAATAACCCCGATGGAGGAATATATGTGATTGTAGGTACAGGAGGTATTAACTTTCATAAACTTAATAGTCAGCAACCATTTAATGCAAAACAACAAAGCTCCTCTTTTGGTCATCTAAATATTGACATAACTAACAGCGGCCAAGTTCTTACAGCAAAATTTATTCAAAACAATGGAAAAATATTTGATTCGTTTACAATTACAAAATAATTGCCATTATTCAGATAAGGTACTAACTAACATAAATTCATACTATTACCTATTATTTTTACCATAATTAATTTAGCTTCTTAATACATAATCAGTTTGACTCACAGTCAATTAATACCGTTCTAAAAAATACAAGAAAGAAAGATATTGACTCAGTCAATTATACCGTCTAAAGACATACAAAAGGAAAGATATGCAAAATACAGAAATTTGTCTAATTCTGAAATATAATGAACAGATCATATGTATCCACGAATATAGTGCGGGGAGTGGGATTTGAACCCACGAATCCCTGAGGAACAGGGTTATAGGATATGATCATTGATAATAGACTGACCAATTCATTCTAAGCTTCGCACCATCAACCATCGAATGACGGTTGATAGACCTGCGCCGTTGGCCAGGCTTGGCAATCCCCGCAGCAATTAAATTTCAATTTAAAACAGCCAAATTTATCTATTCTTAAATTAATTAGATATTGGAATTTAATTGACAGAAGACGTCCCTAGAAAAAGGCTATTTGGAACAAATGGAGTTAGAGGAATCTATGGAAAGGAACTGACATTTGAACTGGCAGTCGATTTGACCTATGCACTATCTACCTATTTTGCAAAGGGACCAATAATAGTTGGATATGATGGAAGAAATTCAGGCCACATCCTTTCAAATATTGTTACGGCCACTTTAAATTCAGGAGGGTTAGATGTCATCTTTGCAGGACAGGTTCCAACCCCATGTCTTCAATATGCCATAAAGAGCAAGAATTGTAACGGTGGAATAATGATTACAGCTTCTCACAATCCTCCACAGTACAATGGGATTAAACCCTGTTCGAAAGAAGGTGTAGAAATATCAAGGGAGGATGAATTAAAAGTTGAAGAAATTTTTTATTCAAAGGAATTTGCAAAGATTAATGGTATACAAAAGACTTACGTAGACAATAACGTTACAAAAGAGTATACGGACGCAGTTCTGGCATTGGTTGATGCTGAAAAAATACGATCTAGATTATTTAAAGTTGTTCTTGACCTAGGAAATGGAGTACAGTCTCTCGTAGCGCCATATCTTTTGGAAAACCTTGGCTGTGAGGTTACTACCATTCATAGTGATATCGATGGAAATTTTCCAGGAAGAGGCCCCGAACCTACAGTTGAAAATCTAGGTAGTCTATCGAATATGGTAAGAGATACAAATGCCGACTTCGGAGTGGCGTATGATGGTGATGGAGACAGAAGTATCTTCTGCGATGAGAAAGGAATCGTTCATCCTGGTGACAGAACCGCTGCTATATTAATAAAATATCTTTTAAGTAGTAAGCACCAAGGAGCAGAAATAATCTGTCCAATAAATACTACAATGAATGTTTCCTTTGTAGCTGAAGAACTTGGATCCAAAGTTATATACACAAAGGTTGGAAGTGTAGAGGTATCAAGAGAGATGTTAAAAAGAAATGCTATAATCGGGTTGGAAGAAAATGGAGGTTTCATGTACGGAAAAATGAATCAAGTAAGAGACGGCGCAATGACAACTACATTGATTCTAGAGATGCTAGCAAACAATAATTCTTTCGATTCTCAACCCTATACCTCTGGTAGTGGTGGACAAAATAACAAGAAAATAAATCTCAAAACATTTTCTGATCTAATAGGTTCTTTGAGAAACATTTCACAATATAAAACAAAGTTCAACTGTGCTCAAGGGAGGTTGCAGATAAAATAGTTACCAAATGTATAGAACATGGAAATCCCATGAAAATTGATACATTGGACGGGGCCAAGTTATGGATCGATGAAGAAACATGGATAATGATAAGGGCTAGTGGGACTGAACCACTGGTTAGAATGTATGGTGAGTCAACCTCAGAAACTTTACTGAATTCAAAGATAAGAGAATATACTCGCATCATCGAAACTTTTTTGTAAATAAGAGAAAGAAAATACAGGAAAATGGCAGCATAAAACAAGGAAAATAACAGTAATAATAATTCTTTCTTTTAGACCTGTTTGGTATCTTGTCCTTTCTATCTGTAGCCCTAAAAAATTTCAGATACTTTTAAAACCTTAAACTCTCAAGATCTAAAGGTAGAATTTAATTTAGGGACGTACTGAAATTTCATAAATTTGGATATCCAAAGAAAAAAGGTCGATAAAGATGTAGATATAGATTTACATATCTCACCAACATCATCTTCTTTACCATCGTCGTCGTCGTCTTCAAAATCAGATGATGATGTTTCGCGAATACATTCTTCCGCTAACAGTTCGGATGAAAAAAAGGCGAAACCATCACCAATATCTGTTGACAAGAAAAGTCCATCTAGTCACAAATTAGACCAAAGTAAAAAAAGGAACAAAAAAACAATCATAGAAATCACAGTTGTAGGAAAAGATAGAAAAGGAGTAGTTGCAGAGATTACGAATTTTATCTTTAAAAATGGAGCAAATATAGAAAAAATAAATCAGAACGTTGTGAAGGGTCTTTTTGGTATGCAGATGGAGGCCTCTGTTAATAATGTTATGCAAGACAAACTAAATTCTGGTTTACAGACACTTGCAAAAGAGTTAAAGATGGAGATCAAAGTCCACTACCAAGAACCAAATAGACCTACAAACATTGCAATATTAGTCAGCAATGAAGATCATTGTTTACTTAAAATTTTAGATTCGTATAGAAAAAATGAACTGAAGGCAAAGATTACAATCATAATAGGAAGCTCTGGAATTCTAGAATCTATTGGAAAAAAATACAATATACCATTTGCTGTAATAGAACACAAAGACCAAACAGAAGCTGAAAGAGCGATACTCAAACTTTTTGAAGATTACAATATTGACCTTGTGGTATTGGCTCGATATATGCGAATTTTGACTCCGAATTTTGTCTGGAGATATCCCAACAAAATAATAAACATTCATCCTTCACTATTGCCTGCTTTTCCTGGGGCATTTGCTTATACACAAGCTTATGAAAGAGGGGCAAAAATTGTGGGATGTACCGCACATTTCGTCACTGAAGACCTTGACCAAGGGCCAATAATCTGTCAGAATTCTTTTAAAGTTCTTGAAAATGACGATATCGATTCTATTAAAAGTAAAGGAAGAAGACTAGAAAGTTCGGTACTTTTACAGGCTTTAAAACTATCCCTACAAGGGAAACTGGAAGTATATTGGGGAAAAGTTCACATCAAGAAGGAAGGAAAAAAATAGAAAAAATCATAAAAAACATAAAAAGAAAACCTAGCATATTTCTTGGTTTTAATGACAGATAGCATATCAGAGTTAGCTGACAAAAGGAAGAAATAAAATATCTCAAGTTTTTTATTCGATTAGAATATACTAAATCTAAATAATACAAATGTCAGATAACAATTACAAAATGGTTAGAATCGACATTATGACAAATCATGACTTGGAGAAATTTAAGAACGATTCAAAATTTGCCATCATTCCTGTAGGATCGCTTGAACAGCATGGAGACCACCTTCCAGTATCAACTGATTCCATCATAGCAGAATACCTTGCACAAAATGTATCACAGAATGTTCATGCAATATGTCTCCCTGTCTTAACTTTTGGTATATCTTTTGAACATGAACCCCTGTTCAATGTTTCACTCACACATCAGACTTTTTCACGGGTACTTAAGGAGATCTGCATTTCATTGATAAAATTTGGAATAAAAGACGTCATAATATTGAATGGGCACCATGGAAATATGGGTGCACTTCACTATGTATCCCAAGACGTTTTCAATGAAATAAATCATGCTAGCAAATTTTCACAAGATAGAGATATTTTCGAGCATGTATCAATAAATTTCATCAATTATTGGCATTTGATGCAAGTATTGGACCATGCAGGAGAGATAGAGACATCACTTATAATGGCTATAAATCCAGATCTTGTACATTTGAATAGTCATATTATTTCTCAACGATCACAGCTATCGAATAAAGTGCACAGTAGCAACGACAATAATAACACAAGTGCAAAAGGAAACAAAATCGTCGAGAAATCAAAAATAGCTTATGCAAGTATTACTAATACTCCAGGTTCCTTTCTAAAAATAACTGGAAATGGTGTGTGGGGAGATCCCACGAAGGCATCGGCAGAGAAAGGAAAAGAGATATTAAGAGATCTCGTTTTCAAGATAGAAGAAACAATTAATGATTTTAAAAAAAAGACATAATCTTGCGAAAAACTAAATAATATTACTTATGAATTTCACTATTTTTGAAAAAAATAAGATTTCATGATTGATTTAAAGTAACAAGCAACTTAGTGAAATTTTAATATATAACTATGATTCATTCCTTAGTAACAGGTAGATTTAGTATTGTCAATTGATATGGCCGTAAAGGTTTTGGATGAAAGTTTTGGAAAGATTGTATTGATAAAATTAAAGGGAGGAAAGGTTATTAGAGGAGTCCTTCATGGATTCGATCAACATATGAATTTGTTGCTAGATAACTCCGTGGAGATTTTAGACGAAGGAAAATCGGTAGATTTAGGTACTATAGTTGTAAGAGGAGATAATGTAGTCATTATTTCTCCGCCACCATCATAATAGAGTGGTATAAATATTATAAATTATATTTTAAAAAATAAAGGGGGTAAAATTAAGGAATGACAAAAGGAACAACTTCAATGGGAAAATATACCCGAAAGAAAGTCCATATCAGGTGTAGAAGATGCGGTCATAACTCATTTCATAAACGAGGAAAAGAATGTTCAAAGTGTGGGTATCCTGATCCAAAAATGAGAAAGTATAACTGGATTAAAAGACAGGTTCTTTAATATAATCATTTTATAATTTTTAACTATAAATTTTAGTAAATACTTGAATTAGAGAAATGCTATAACAAATGGATTATTTTAAATAAACATGTCATCATAGATCTGTAAGAGTAGTATCGGTATTATGTTAAATGCAGATGATCTATATCTCATAATCATAGCCGGATTATCAATTGTTTTTGGAATCGTTTTTGGAATTTTTTTTAACCAGATAAAAGAAAGATTGAGAATCTCTAGATCATTTACTCATGTTTTTTCTGAGGCTGGTAACACATTCAGTAACAAAAAGCAATTACAACATTTAGAAAATAATGCTAATGATGATGGGCAAACCATATTGAAGAAGAACGAACAGGTATTAGAAGATGAGATAAAATTGTATCAGTTTGAAAAAGACCTTGTTACACGCGCTATTGAAAATATTTTGGTTTCATCTAGAGAGAACAATATAGATCATTTTGAAAGAGATAGGTTGCTTATAAAATACAAAGATCAATTAAGATCCCTTAATGAAAACATGGAAAGGATGCAATCGGAGATAGACATCACAAAATTAGTCAACCTGAGAAACGATTTTATGAACTTGCTAGAAACAAAAATCGATCAGATAGACGACAAGATAATAGAGATCAATAAAAAATTTGGACCTGTAGACTGGTATAAAGATCGATGGAAAGAACCAGTTTAACATCACAAAAAACAACAACAACTACAACACATCATCAACTGACAAAACCTCACAAAATTCAAAATATCCAAACGACCGAATCGATGATAGTACATTAGAATCCAGAGAATTTGTCGATTACAAATCAGATAAAACAAATAGAACCAGATATGATGGCAGCAACATCGAGGACCCTGACGACAAAAAAAGAATTGAGGAAATAAAAGAGAAGGTTATGGTTGCGTTAGATCGCCTTGATTATACAAAACCAATAGAAGAGGAAATGGATAATAACATAGAATCTTATACCAAGATCAATAATAGAAACAATAACATACAAGAAATCCATGAACAAAAAAAAGAGCATTATGCACTGTTCAATATTGATGTCAACAGATTAAAGGATGATAAAAATGATGAGGATGTTTTATTGCATACATATGAAAATACCAAAAATCAAGATACTACAGTATCAACTGAAGTGGGAAGTAAAAATGGACCTGATAGGGAAGACCATAAAAGAGACCAAGATAGTGGCAAAAACAGATTTCCTTTAGCAGCGTTTTTCTCAACACGAGAAGCAGAAAGTGTAAAGGATTTGAAAAACGAGATCAATCAACAGATAAAACTGAAAGAGAAAGAGACGAAAGAAAGTCGAAATCCATTGGGAAATATATTAAAAATACTTCATAAAAAGTAATGTTTTAAAAAAATCTGTCAGATAAAGAGAAGATACAGAAAGAAAGGAGAACATAAGATGTAACGTTTTGTTCTATCTGATGACAAAAATTAGATAACTAGTAAATACCTTATTAGTCTAAATAGAAAAAGAGTGGTGTACTTTTTATTTATTATTTATTATTTATTATTTATTATTTATTATTTATTATTTATTATTTATTATTTATTATTTATTATTTATTATTTATTATTTATTATTCTGCACCTAAGAAACCTATCAAGTCAAATTCTTCGGTTGTTTCTTTGGACGTTATTTCGGCAATAGAAATCAAATGCCCATCAGGATCAGTTATAATGGTATGCTTACCGAATGGTTCTTGTTTGGGTTCTTTGAAAAACTTTACGTTTTTTCTCCGAAGATCTGCTACCAGATTGTCTAGGTCACCCACGATAACTCCCACCAAGATATTAATATTAGAATATTGATAATTTTCCTTTTCCAGCTTTCTTTTTCTTGGATGCAAAGTCAGAGTAGTTCCTTTATCAAACAATTCGATCCAATCTGGGCACTTTCTTTGTTTTTAACCCCAGTACTTTAGAATAGAATTCAAAGGAATGTTCCATGTCTTCCACCAATAAAATAACAGAACCAATTTTACTGAACATTATCTTAGAAAATAGTATAAAAATGTTAGTTATTAAAAGAATCGGTTATTTTGACTATTAACGACTTAAATCAGATTACATGGATAATCTATAAAACGTTATATATCTAATGACAATTTAGCGAATCTTAAAGATATTGAAAGATAGTTATGAGAAAATCAAAGAGGATAACAATAAAGAGGGTGATATTGATTGTACTATTGACAATTCTGGTAACGATATTAACCGTTTAAACAGCAGTCGAACGGAGACCAATATCAAAAATAGTTACTATAATTTAGTATTAGATGATATCATAGAAAAGTTTTTCATCAATTTATTAAAACGAAATGAATATCTCAAATCTAAAGAAAAAGACAATTACCAAAATGATGATCATAACGATAAAGATATAGTCATTGGTTTAGGAAGCGGGAGTACGGTAGCATTACTTGTTGAAAAGATAGGCGAGCTTGAAGGAAAAGAGGTATTTGGATTCATACCTACCTCCTATCAAATAAAAATTCTTTCGGAACGATGCGGTTTAAGGTTTTTAGACGAATCGAGAATCAATGAAATAGACCTTGTAATTGATGGCGCAGATCAGATAGACCAAAAACTAAACATGATAAAGGGTGGAGGTGGAGCATTGTTTAAAGAAAAGATACTAATGTATTCTGCTAAACAAAAAGTAATACTTGCAGATTCACAAAAATTTGTTCCCTTTTTTTCCCTACCAATCCCAATAGAGATCCATCCGTTTGGCAGGGTAGCGGTTACAAAAAAACTCGAGGATATTGGTGGACATCCAAAAATAAGATTTTTGAAAAAAGGATATCCATTTATCACAGAGAATGGAAATTTGATACTAGACACAGAATTTGACAATTTGACAAAAGAATATGATATAGCAGTACTTGAAAATAAAATTAAGAGTATCCCCGGAGTGATTGAGGTCGGAATATTTTCTAGTACTAAAAATATTACATATTACTGTGTAAACTCTGATGGATCTTTTTCTACGACAATTTCAAGTTGATCTAGAATAAATAAATGCGTTGCAACGACATACAATAAAAAAAATTGAATATCAAATTAGTAAACAATTAAAGCAAGCTACTGAGTGAATTTAAAAATAGTCACATAAAACGTGGTAGGAACTTTCCATATCCATGATATTCATCATTCACAACAGAATTTTCTGCAATAACTTTTCCTCTACATATTGTGGCTACTGGCCATCCTTGAAATTCCCATCCATCATATATTGTATAGTCAGAGTATGACTGTAACAGTTCAGGAGTAACCTTCTTTCTTAGATCCAGATCAACTATCACAAGGTCAGCATCAGAGCCAGCTTGAAGTGACCCTTTCTGTGGAAAAATATTGAAGATCCTTGAGGTATTATAGCTTGTTACTTCACAAACCTTTTCCAAATTAATCCTTCCCTTATTTACACCTTCACTTAACAATACAGGAAGCATTGTAGCAAGTCCTGGGAACCCTGCTAGCGAGTTTAACAAGTCATCGTCAACGATTTTAAGTGATAATCTGTTTGCAACATGATCGGTTCCTATTGTGTCTATAATTCCATTTCTTAATGCATACCATACACTTTGAACGTCATGTTTGGATCTCAGTGGTGGTACAACCTTTCCCTTTAAATTGGCATAATCATAACTATGTGTTAAATAATGAGGACAGGTTTCAATGTAAAGATTACAGCCACCCAACTCTCTTTCCTCTATTATAGCATCGATTGCTGTACTGGAACCAATATGAACAAAATATATGTTCGATTTATATTTTCTAGCAAGGGCTGATATCTTTTTTATACTCTTTACCTCAGATTCATAAGGTCTACATTTAGACCAGATCTCAAGAAGATTTGGTTTTTTATTGTCTTTTATACTACTAGTTAAATTTTCATTAGTTTTGTTAGTATAATTTTTTGTTTCCTTCTTCTTTTTTCTACCCTGATTTTTCTTGACTATATTGTTCTTTATAGAATCATAACATATCTGTGGATCTTCTGCATGCACCAATAAAGTCCCGTTGAAATCATGTGTTGTAGTTTTCACGATCTTCTCAAGAAATTCGTCTGTTATATTTACGTGTCCACTTCTAACATTTTTTTCGTTAGGATTCAAATCCATGTGAATATGATTAAGACCAGATCCCAAATTCATATATAATTTAAAGGAATTTACTCCAACTTTTTTGTACAGATACGAGACGTCATCAAGATGATCGGTCATTAGAATCGATGGATGTACTGTATAATCTATGTAATGACTTTTAGCACTCGCTTCTAACTGTTCTGATATGCTCTCACGATATTGCGAATCTAATCTAAGCATCCTGATAACAGTAGTAATTCCACCAATTGCTGCTGACCTTGACTCAGTTGTTGCAGCATTTTCAATAGGCGTGTATACCCCGTAATGGACATGAGGGTCTATCAATCCTGGAAGGATGAATTTCTTTGATGCGTCGAGAATTTTGTCACTAGAAATATTATCAATATTTTTTGAAAGATTCTTTATCTTTCCATTTTCAATAAGTATATTTGTTTGAATAACCCCAACTTTTGGTATAACAACATTCCCATTTTTTACCAATAGATCACAAGAATTTTGCATTTAGTATCTATGAAATGCATGAGATTCAAATAACAATAATTATGTTACTATCTTTTATTTGAAATTACGTTAAGAAATAAGAATAATTTTGCGGTGTTTTTAATATCAAATAGAAAATTTATTTAGGGCAAAAAATCTTGTTTGTTTATTGTTAGGAAACGTTATTTATTATTTTATTTTATTTTATTTTATTTTATTTTTTGTTTATTTTTAAAAAAAAAGAAAAAAGTTAGGCTACTTTCACTGTACCCTTCATGAAGGGATGCAGAGAACAGTAGTAGTCAAATGTGCCTGCCTTGTCAAATTTATGTTCCCACGTGCTTCCTGAACTTATGATTGAAGAATCAAATCCTCCTTCTACTGGAGCCTCAGCGCTACCTTGTACGACAGTATGAATAGTTGCATCGTCATTTGTCCATGTTACTTCTGTTCCCGGACTTACCGTTACAGAGCTTGGAGAAAAGAATTCTGCATTACTTGGATTAGAAGCACCTGAGGCAATGGATACTGCTTCTTGTGCAAATGCAAGAGTTGCATTCATCTTCATTGTAGTATCGTTTCCCATCATATCTTGTGCAAATGCAAGAGTTGCATTCATCTTCATTGTAGTATCATTTCCCATCATATCTTGTGCACTAACTTGTGTAAGTTTTGCTGCTTCTTTCATTACGTATGGTTGATTCCACGATGCAACTGCACTCTCACTTCCCTTTGGAGCAACTGCTGTTCCAACTGGCTGATCATTGTCTGTTGAATTTAGATCTGCTATGACCGCAAATGCACCACCTCTTACTACATGATTCATGTTGTGATCAACAGCTACATAAGTACCTGCTTCTGGGAATGTTGCCTCAAATGCAGATGCAGAACCTGGTGGTACCCACCATGTTTCATCCATTATATCTTGTGTTCCATAGTCGTCAGCTCCTTCATTTTGACCATCTCTGACAGTCATCTGACCTGCAATAAAGTGGAAAGCTACTCCCCCATTTGGACCTGGATTCAAGATATACCATCTAGTTAGATCTCCTGGTTTGACTTTAAATAATTCAGGATGTTCGTTAAGTGTTATTTTTGCTGTATCACCTATACCTGGTACATATTTGTGAGCCATTCCGTTTGTCAATATAAGGTCTGGCTGTTCAGTAGCAAATTTACCAAGGTCGAATGTGCCAACTTTTCCGCCAGTTCCTTTAAATAAACCTTGATCTGCGGAATTATAGTTTTCACCAAATGATACATAGAATTCTTTCGCTTTCTCTTCGTTCTCTGGATGTACAACTACAGCACCATACATTCCATTAGCAATGTGTTCCCACACACCATTCAATGCATCAGCACCACAATGGTACATGAATACACCTGGAGTATTGGCATGTATGGTTACATGTTTAGTTTCACCTGGTTTAATATTTCCTGACAAAACGTTGCTTGGTCCTATTCCTGCATGAAAGTCTAGACTATGTATAACTTTACCGTCATTTCTTATAGTAATATTTAAAATATCTCCTACGTCACCAGCAATCATTGGTGCTGGAATTGTTCCGTTGAACGTCATTGCGGCATATTCAATTCCGCCTGGATGTAATATGTTATCTGGAGCAATTTTGAGCGGATGTTCACTTGCAACCAATAATACTTGTTTTACTGGTCCCTGATCCTCATCCTGAGCCATCGCTTTTTGAACTAATGGTATCCCAATAGACATTGGGCCTATTAAAAGCCCAGCTACTAGAACAACCATCAGTATCCCGGTTAAGAGTAGTTTCATTGTTTGACAAGTTCAATTATTCCTATATAATGTTTTTCCCAGATTTTGTTATTGAAGAAATATCACTATATAGATACAATAAATAAAAGGATTTTATTTGCTATAATAAATTTATAAAAAAAATATAAAGATTCTTTTATTATAAATGTTTATTTTATGTTTTTACGGAATAAAATAAAATTTAACTTTTATTTAAACTTTATTTAGCTCTGGTAATACTTATTATTCTTTAAAAAATAAAAATAATAATGAATCCTAGGGCTGGTAGTTCAGTGGTAGTAATGTTCGGTTCGCATCCGAAAGGTCGCGGGTTCAAATCCCGCCCAGTCCAAAAAATTGTAGCGGTATAAATGCCCACTAGTTTTTATATTTAATTCGAATTAAATGTTGACCAAAATAGAATAAAATTTTTTAAATAATACAATAAAAAGTTGACCATTATGTTGACCATTTTATGGTTGACATGAATGCTATTATTGCATCCATGGTCAACTTAATGTGAAGTTTGTTGACCATTTATTTGTGATGGTCAACTTTAATATTATTATATGTTAACTCTTAGGTTTTCCCTATAACTTTATATGAAAGTTAGATTTATCATAAACATATTGAGCAGATCTGTCCAAAAAATAAATAATAAAATAGATAACGAGAATTCAAAATCAAAAGTCCTAGAAAAAGTAAATAAAGACAATAGGAAAAGTTTAACTGCTAGAGTAAAACCAGAAGATCTTATTGTTTTTAATCAGAGATTAAAGTTATTTGGTTTTAATAGCATTAATGAGTTAGTACATGAGTTCATAGCAGGGAGATTTCCTCAAATTACAGAAGACAAACAAATAGATAATTTGATAGCGAATACTCATTCAAATGGACAAAGAACAATATTAAAAGAAGGAAATACAATAGATTTTTATAAAAATGTGGACCTTAATGATATGTACAATTATTATCAAATTATGAGACAATTACATCCAAATACATGTCGAGATCTGATAAGCTATTTTAAAAGATTTAGAGATTTATTTTTTAATGAAAAGGCAGAAGAATTGAGAATACTTTCTCCACGAATACGTTCTAAAATAATGGATGCATTTCGAAAATTTGGACAATATTATCTTTACAAATACAATGATGATAGTTGTATTGATCTTGTATCAAAAATTATAAGAAGATATAATTTGAATGCAGGAAATAATGATCACAGCAAACTCTACATTGTAGATGATAATTATCTATCTGAAAAAATAAAAACTATATTTCAACTACAAGGAGAAATTGGTCTAATCGTCAAATTTGCAGTATTTACAGGTTTGAGAGAAGATGAATTAGTTTATACATATAGAAAAGACATTTGTTCAAATCTTGGAGGATGTTCTTGTGAAAAATTACATGTCATAGAGAAACCAAACGGTACCTCCATTATATTAATCCAATGGTATAGAGGACACAAGAAATGTTACTTCACAATTACACCAACTGCATTATGGAAGTCTTTTCGTTGCTTGACATTTTTTGATTACAATCCTCACATAAAATCTGCGCATTCATATTTAAAGGCTAAGGATAAAGATTTCCATTTTATGTGGTTAAGAAAAGCACATTATAATATAATGTGTAGAGTTATGAAGCCCTTTGAAGCAAACATACTAGCGGGAAGAGCTAAAACTGTTGATGCCAAGCATTATGCAATGTATGAATTAGATATGATGACAAAGAGTTATACTGAAGCTTGGAAAAAATTTGGCATCACTATTTCTTAAAATTAAAGTGTGCTATATATAAGGATAAATATTTGTTCTCAAAATAGTGAATTCACCCAAGATATCAATCGATCAAAATACTTGGACTTCAATAGTTAAAAATTATGAAATGATAGAAGGAGCACAATTTTCAAATAGTTTTATAATTTTAATGGCGTTAAATGAATCAAATAAACCTTTAAATTCTACAGAAATTTCAGGAATAATTGCTCTCAAAACATCTGGTAAAATATTCAAAGTCTCAGCTACATTAAAGGATTCATTAGAACACAGACTAAAGCGTCGAGGATATGTTGACAGTACAGATATTCCATCAAAAAAAGGGACTATGAAGCCTATCAAAAAGAGCTTATATTCTATTACACCTAAGGGAAGAGATTTATTGAAAGGTTGGATCTCGTTTCTAAATGCATATAAAAGTGACTAATAATAGTCAAGTCTATTAATAAAAAAAATTGAAAGAGATAACTTTAGTAACCAGACAGATATGAAAGATAAGTTTTACGTTATAAATCCTAATTTTATTGAAGAAAAAGTAAAAAAGATTTTTGAAATGCCTGGTGAAATTGGTTTTATAGCTAGATTTGGCTTATTGTCTGGTCTAAGAGAACAAGAAATAATTTACATTAAAGAAAAAGAAATATATAGTAATGGGTATGGTTGTGACTGTGATAAATTACATACATTTGATTGTAAAAATGGATTAACAATAATATCTATAGGTTGGACAAGAGGAAATAAAAAGGCATTAGCAACCATTATTCCAACAAAATATTGGAAAAAGTTTAGATCATTGCAAAAATTTGATTATACAGATGTTGCTGCAACACATAAAATAATGAAAAGAGATATTGGAATAGCATACATTGCAGTGAGAAAAATCCATTATAATGTAATGCGATTTAAAGAGACATTAAGTGTAGATGAAGCAGAAGTATTAGCTGGAACATTTAGTTCTATAAGTGCATAACATTATGTTTTAAATGATCCTGAAAAACTTTCTGCAAAGTATATTTCAGGATGGCAAAATTTTGGGGTTACAAACTTTTATCTTGTACAATATTTTAATAGTTAAACATTTCAAAAAAATGATAGTAAATTATAGTAGTCAGCTTCTCTACCATACTTTATTAGACTTTGGATAAGAACAAAGAATATGAGAATAGCAAAAAAGACAAATGGTTACAAATTGCGAAATACTATGACTTTATACAAGCAGCTGAATTGTCAAATAGTTTTATAGTATTAATGGCGTTAGACGAATCAAATCAACCTCAAAGTTCTACACGGATATCTCAAATGATTTCTTCTAAATCTAATGGTAAGATTTTCAAAGTCTCAGGCACTATTAAAGATACCCTTGAAAAAAGATTGAGGAAACTTGGATATGTAGAAGGAAAAGATGTTCCAAATATCAAAGGAGATCGCAAGCCAATTAGAATGACATTGTATACTATAACTCCAAAAGGCAAGAAATTGCTTGCTGGATGGCTAAGTTTTCTTTCAGCTATTCAAAATGATAAATAGGTATATAATTAATTTCAGTAATTATAAAAATATTTGTAATTTTTAAAAACAGTAAAAAGATTTGGAAAACTTCGTATTACTAATTCTCTTGTAATTAAGATCGAAATGGAGGTTTCCTAATTCAAAGGCTCTATATATAGAAGAGATAGTTCCATATAATACAACTTATTATAAAATAACATCAAAAGGTAAAAAATTATTGAAAGGTTGGATATCATTTCTATCTGCATTCCAAAGTAATTAACTTATTAAAAATATCAATTAATAAGACAATAACTGATTGTTATGTTAATAGAAATTTTGAAAATCAATGAGTTAAGTTAAAAATTGAATAACATTATTTTTTATAGATAGAAAAAAATATTGTTTTGTTTCCAAATAAAAAAACTCTCCTCATTGTTAATTATTAATTGATTGGACTAATTTCTTAATACGCTCTTATTTCTGAATGTTTCAGCTACTAATTACAAAGGATTTCCATAAACCTTTCCTCTCTTGTCTTTTTTCTATTGTTATGAATAAACTGGAATGTTTTGGAATATGTCTGTAAATTGTACTTGTTTACACCCATGAACTTTCTTATCCATATCTGATACAGGTTGCTTCTGCATTCACAGTTATTTACATGGATAGTACCAGTTGCATATTCTTTCTGCGAATGGATTACACTTTAGTGTATGAAACCATGTGCTTCCAGCTGGTGATATACTCTATATTCATCTGTAAATATGGTGGAACCATACTCCACGTTTTTACATACAATATCAAGAAGTGACTGATGTACAGGAACATCAAAATACGTCATTCCATTTCTCTGCTGAATACACGTAATCATCGGATGATCCTTGTAAAATGTACATCTACCTCTCCATGGCTTTAGCCCTCTTTTTCTGGGTTTTCTTCCTGCTGATTTTAGTATCTCATCATGATATGGTCTTCCTTTCAATCCTGCCTTGATATAGAATTCATCACCTTCTGCTGCAGGACCATCAAGTTTAGTAGAGGGTAATGATGACAATAACTTTTCCATAACTGTTCTGATGAATCTATAGCATCTTGGATATGGTACAACTACCTCAAATGATACCTCTCTTATAGAACATCCAGGCCAAAGTATAAAGTACAGGTACATTGCCAAAAACCATATTTTCAATGGTGTATGTGAATAATGAAATACAGTACCTGTTTTGTCATTGAACCATCTTTCACACTGTTTACAAAAGTACTTTTGGTATGACCGGTAGTGACCATCCTTATTTATGTTATAAGACTGACAACGTGGACATATTACACAGTCATTCCATCTCATCTTTGTAAGTAAACTGGTACACCAACTTTCATCAGGAAGTGAGGTAGTTAATGTAAACACATCTTTGATGTGTGTTATATAGCTTTAAGCTTGGCTGAAACATTTGTCAATAAGAGCGTCTTAATAATTTTCAATCTATTTATTTCATCTTTATTACTCATCGCTATCAACATTTTTTTCATTATCATCTTCATCTTTCTCCTCGCTTTTTTCACCATCATCTTCTTCATTCTCCTCCTCATTTTCATCGCCATCACCATCATCAGTATTGTTAAGGAGATCTGATGATTGTACTGTAATAGATACAGTAGCTTTATCTGAATTATCATTTCCATCATTTACAGTAAATGTGAAACTATCTTCTCCCACATAGTAGGCTCTAGTTGAATCATTTCAAATTTCTCCTTGTAACATTGCATAATCAAATTAATAGTCTTCATCTTTTCTCTTTTTTAGCTGTTTTTGATGAATTTATGATGATCATAGATTTTTTACGATTTTAATTAATCCCAGCAATGAATTTTGATAGAAGAAACTTAAATAGTGTTTTTTATAACTTCAAAGGTGATTAGATATATTTAAAACACGGCATTAGGGTCAGTTTCAAAATCTATTTCCTCTTGTGTTAGTTTTCTTCCCTTTAAAAATGCTTTCAATGCATTTTCTCTTCTTGTTAGTTCTTTCTCCTTTACAAGCATTTGCTGATACAAAGTATTCATCTGGTTTAACGTTCTTTCTGTTCCCAGCATTTCTGTTTTATATTTGTAGCACTCTTTTATTACACTCATTGCTTTCAATCTACTTCTAACATTTGTCCTGTTATCATCAACAATTTTCCAAGAATTCTTTATCATTTCATCTATACCTAGTGAAATATTGATATATTCTTCTGATAATTTTTTAATAGTGTTTTTTAAATTTGTTTAGAGCAATTTCAGGCATAGATGACTATACTATTAGTTAACAAAAGAAGAACTTAAATGGTAGCATGTTTCCATTTAGTTTCTACTGTTATCATCTACATTTCATCATTCGTGGAAAATTTCATGAATAGGTACTACATATAAAAATTATTTTACAACCCGTTTGACAAGGCCCATCTTAAAAATAAATATGATGTTTATTGTTCGCCTAATTATAAAGGCAAAATATTAAAAAGAACTAATTAATAACTAAAGAGGGAGAAAGAGGTACTATACTGTATAGGAGGAGGTGCTCTAACTATAATTACTGGCCATCCCGAATTGTTATCAATGGGGCCAGCCGTTGGCTGCGGTGGTAGTGGTAGTTCATCTAATTCTGAGCAAAGATATGAATCAAATTCAAAACCTTTGAATGATATTTTAAAGAATTTTTTGGCTAAATAGTATTTTGATAAATAAAAAATAAATCATATTTTTTTCGGCGCCAAAAGTTTTATCCAATATTCTCTATTGATGATTTAAATTAATTGTATTAGGATAAACCTTTTTTAATGGGGTGGTTATCGTGGAATACAATGATGAAGATAGCATAATCTCTATAATAACACTAATGATGGGGATAATGATACTTTATCCAACAGGCTATGCTGAAAAAGATAATGATTTATCAAAACACGATGTAGAATGTTTTGACAATCCACCATTGAGACCTTAAACCCTATTTTTTTTACTTTTTATCGTAATAACAGACATTTATTATAAGTATTAATTTCAGAAAATAAAAGAGAATTTGTAAAACTGATAAATATTATTTTTTTCTATAATTATTACAATATACTCTATCCAATCTTCTCCCAGACAGACAGATAGATAGGCAAATCGTCAGAATCTGAATCATCAGGGAGATTATCTTCTAGCAGTTCAGGCTATGACAATTAATTTATCTCAAATCGTTAAATATTATAGCTAACAAAGATTTATTTACATTTCAACCAAAAAAGTCGTCCAAAGAACTTGTGGCATACCATAGCCTTCTATATGCATCCTTGGCTTCAGGGAAGGTTATGGCTTTTTAAAAAAAATAAATGATAGCACTGTATTTAAAATTCTACATCAGTCCACCGAACCCGAATGAAAATGAGCCTATTATTATATACTGATTTGATTTAATAGTAAATAAGTTTCTAACAATAAAAGCTAAATACAAGATACTACTATCTCTCCATTGGACTCCCTTTTTAGAACCGCTATCGGTATTACTCCCGACGGGCCCGTGCTGATATAAGTGCTAAAATTATGTTCTTTACAATTTACTATTTAGTATTTTTTTATTATATAAACTAAAGAATTTCTATAGCTATTTGAGATAGGATGGTATTCATTTACTTCCTTTGTCTTTACAAAACCATTTTTTTCCAAAACTCTTATCGAAGTTTTATTTTCTGGAAAAACATAAGCTGAAATCTCTTTTAATTCCAATAGGTCAAATGCATACTTAACAACTAGTTCAACGCATTCTGTTGTTATGCCTTTGCCCTGGTATTGTTGACCAATCCAGTATCCTATATTTGCTTTTTTATTAACATAATCGATATCTTTAATAGCTACAATTCCAACTAGTAGATGAACTGATTGAGATTTATTTTTATAGTCTATAGCAAAAGTTATTGATTTATATAGCCTAAAATCATCACAACTAGATTTAATAAATTTTAAAGCATCATCTATCTTATAAGGATATGGAACTTCATAAAGATATTTAGCTATATCATAACTCATAAGATTTATTATATTTGTAGCATCATCCATCGAAGGTTCTCTTAAATTGATTAGCTCACCAGATAATTGTTGGAAAGATAAATCAGTCATTTACCACTTGTTTTATTATACCACAAAATGCTATATTTAACTAAATTCTATTTTGTACCGAATTATCGCAGATATAAAGTTGTCATCTAAAAACGCCCCTCATAGTTAATGAATGTTAAAGACGATTTCAATTTTTTTGATAAAACGTATGATTAAATTGCTAGTAATATAAAACTTTGTAAAGAATATCTATTTTATATATATTTTTTATAGTTTTATCTAATTTTTACTTTTAATATAGTCAAGTTACAGAAATTCCTGAATCAATATACTAGAAAACAAGAATTGATAAATTGCATTACGCATAGTTCAGTACTTATATCATCTCCTTTACTTGTAATTATGGTAATTGTAAATATATTACCTTCAATTATACAAATATGTAGGTCCTACAAAAACACATATGACTATGCACTGGACATCATGACCTACGTTTATATACCTTAGTAGCGGATATATAATTATGACAACAAAAGAAGAAATAAAACGAAATGAAAATATAACTGTAAATAAACCCAAATATCAAGAACAAAATATTAACACAATCCAATCAATCTCTAACAACTATGGCGATTTACAAAAAAATATTCTTAATACTTATCAATCAGTATTTTCCAAATTTATAGATAATATATATAACAGCAAATCTTATTGGAATAAATTTATTTATCCACAAGAATATACAGATGTTTATAGTAATACCAACCAAAATATTAAAGATGATGCAATAAATGCTACACGAAGAATAAATGACTGTGTATTTGGATATACAGAAACCGTTAACAAATCTATGGAAATTGCACAAAAATACTATAACGATTCAGTTCAAGACTTGTGTGAAATACTATGAAAAATTTTTCTTCACAAGAAATTAGATTTTCTGGTGATTCAATAAAGAGTTGTGTAGTTTTTATTGATTTGGTAGATTCTACTCAAAATACTATTACAATGGACAAATTAGAACATATTAGAATCTATTATTCTAAATTTATGAATTCAATATCAGAAATAGTTAAAAATTATGGTGGGAAAGTTATTAAAAATATTGGTGATTGTTTATTATTATATTTTCCAAAGGCATCTGATACTAAAAACGAAAAGGCTTTTAGAGAAGTGATTGAATGCGGGTTGAAAATCTTAGATTCCCGCTTTACTCTTAATCAAGAATTATCCAAGCAGCATCTTCCCCCATTCAGCTATAGAATTAGCATGGATTTTGGTGTTTTGGATTTAGCTTTAGTTGGTGAGTATAGCCAGATAGATTTATTCGGGGCAACAGTAAACCGCTGTTCAAAGATAAATTCATCACTGTCTATTGTAAATCAAATAATTATTGGAGATAATTTTTATAGAATTTTAAAATCGTTTTGTAATATTGCTAACAATTATAATTTTATAAATAACGGTGAATGTATGATAACCGAAACAATTGGATACCCTACATATAGTATAAAAAAAATTAATGAATTGTATCTTGATAATAGTAGTACTACCTCTACTGACGATTTTACAGAAACTAAAAGAGAAAAAGATTTATTTTTTACTCAAAGAAGCAATAACAAAAGAATAATTTTAGTCGATGATGACCCAGATATACTTTTTACTTATGAATCATTTTTAAAGGAAAATGGTTATGAAACAATTTCTTTCACAGACCCCTGCAAGGCATTGAATTTTATTAAAGCCCTTTCAAATTTTGATGATTTACTAGTAACACTCGATATCAAAATGATAGAATTGAATGGATTTCAATTACACCAACAAATAAAAGCTATAGACCCAACAATTAAGATTCTTTTTATAACTGTTTTAGATATATCAGATGAAATATTAACTATAGTTCCAGGTTTATCCAAGGAACAAATATTGATAAAACCAGTTGAGAAAAAGGTATTATTAATAACTATTAAAAAATTGTCAAAGTAGTACTTTTTTAATTGGTTTGCCAAAACAGTCATAAATTTTTCAATTTTTTTAAAATAATTCAGCTCTAATAAATTGGAAATTTTTTCTAACTATTAAATTGTATATTAGTTTGACTTTATCAAAATTACAGTACAAAGATGACTTAATAGTAGATATTTCTTCTAATCCAAGGTAGAGTTTTCATTGGTGGTAGAGGTCTCATTGGCGGAATCCTCAAATTATCATAATTTAGCCAGTAATTCTTATGTTTTTTCAGTTTTTCCACTTCTGCCAGAAGAGTTGAACGGGTTTGATATAATTTAGTGACATCATATGCAACTCTCAAAACATTTTCAAAATTCTTAAAATCTATTTTATTCCGTAATAGAAAATAATATATTTTAAGTACATAATCTAGATGGCATTCATTATCAACATACAGATTATACAATTTTTTCATACGTTGCAATTTCAAAAATTCAGTCCAATATTTTCTTGCCTCTTCAAAACCTAAATTCAATTCGATTGCAACTTGTACTAGCGTCTTTCCTTCTAACAATAGTTGATAGTCTTGCTGCTTTTAGAGATTTTATTAATGGGTTTGACTTGATTATCCCTTCTTTTTATTTTTGATTTTAAACTTCTCTCGTATTTCTTTATTACCCAATTTATATCTCTAAATGACATATGAACTTCCATCGCTATCTGTTTCATTGTCTTTCCCTCTTTATGTAAATCAACAACCCGTTTCTCTTTTTCAAATTTATTTAAAGCTGGAACTTCCATTTCGAGATTCAATTAAAAAAGTGGTTAATAAACAGTATGGTAGTATATTTTGATTTACCTATCTTTTATTACCATTTGATACCTATTAATACCTACTATATTGTCTTAAATTCATTATAATAAAGTAATATCATCCCTTTTACTACTACATTTTTTTGCATTTTTAAATCAGAATATCAATGTCATTATTTCTTCCAAATTCCTTTGTTGTTAGTAATTACTATAATTAGAATATGATTTAAAGTAGTATTCAGTAATTTTTTTTGTGGAACAATATGCACTCTCGAACGAAGAAATAACCATATTGAAAAAGCATGCAGAAGAATTCCAAAAATGGAGAGAAACTGAAGCTGGGATAGAAAAAATTAAAGAACATATAGAGCACGCAAGCTCTATTTCAAATTAAGGCTAGCACCACAAAATCTCCCTAAAATAACCAAACCAGAACTAATAGAAATTTATAAGCATTTATGGGCAAGCGGATTTTGGGAGAATAAAGATTGGAAAATTAATAATAAGTCAAGTGGCTTGGTTAATGTCATATCCTTTTAACTAACAGGTCTAAATTATTGAATAGGTAAAGCTTAAGGTATCCTGAATATCATAATTCTATGTACCATGGTTCTACTACCAAACTCAACCTCACCACAGGACAGAAGAACAGTCTAAAGTCGTTGATGGAATACTAAGGTACCGACAAGAAGCATTATCGCAGATTAATGGCAATACTTCAGAAGAGCAACGGTAGAACTTTTGCAGATATAGCAAAGGAAGGAACATGGTGTCAGTATCAGGTCAGTTCAAAGATGGATATCGGCATATCTCCAGATAGGAACAAAAGGATTGGAGATAAGGAAACCAGGTGGTACAAAATTCCGTATAACAGATGAGGATAGAGAGACTATACTTTCTGTACTTTTTAACGATCCCAATATTTTTGGTTACATCAGAAACACCTGGAGTCTGAGGTCACTGGCAAAGTGTCTTACAGAAGAACTTGACATTCCAATCAGTTTCAAACACCTTCAAAGGATACTGAAGGACATGGGTATCAGATGTAAGAGACCCAAGCTTGAACTTGAACATGGAGCTGATTATGAAGAGGGAAAGAAACAGATAAAGAACTACAAACAAGTAGCATCGAGCTCTCAAAAAAAGAAAGTGA
>CAVOHZ010000002.1:0-125434 GCA_963695855.1 uncultured Nitrososphaerales archaeon
TTCAGTGAATCGATAAATGTATCAAATGCACTGGAACCGTAAGTCTGCAACGGTTCAACCTGTGCGGTTTGGTGTCCGAATCTCTTAAGATATATTAGTCTGATCCTGTATAATTTCCCAACCCTGTCCTTTTGTTATCTTGATATATCTACGGTTTTTATCAGTCAAGTCGTAGTAAATGGAGTCTTTGATTTGAGGATTTGTCCAAGCTATTTTAAGATGTAACGGTATGGTTTCACCGTCAAAAATTGCTTTTGCTGCCAGTGTTCTGATTGCACTGTTTAAACCCTCTGCAGTTGCAACAATTCCGAATTGGTCATAAAACAATTTTGCATGATATC
The DNA here is from genome assembly GCA_963695855.1 of uncultured Nitrososphaerales archaeon. Taxonomy (GTDB): domain Archaea; phylum Thermoproteota; class Nitrososphaeria; order Nitrososphaerales; family Nitrososphaeraceae; genus TH1177. The sequence goes on from CAVOHZ010000002.1 coordinate 342, forward strand.
TTTCAAATTTCTTACCTTCTACTGAAAGGACCTCATGGTGGTTGTTATCTATCTTTAATAATGCGTGCGGTACCCCAAATTCGTCGTTAAATAAAGTAGCATAATCCTCTGCAAGACGGATTAACATACCTGCAATTTCTTGGTTGGTAATTTTTCCGCCGCCAGTCTCTAGTTCTACTCCTCCTGCTCCCTCTTCGTCATACTCTTCATCCTCCACGTTACTACTCGTATAACGTTTTAAAATCTCCTCTTGATTTTCATTTAAAAATCTTCTAGACAGTAGTTTGGATTCATCGTCATTTATCCCTGTACTCCTGCATTTGTTCCCAGAATATATCGAAATTTTTAGTCCACTTTTTACGTTCTCTAAACTCCAAGTAATCGGTGCATTTGCTTTGTGGTTTACATATACATTCATTATATCAGTAATTCTGTTAAATGTCCCGTATTCTATCAGACCACTCTTTTCTAAATCCTTATTTTTCTTCAAATAATAGATTTCTGGATTGTTATCATTCTCATTATTGGACATTTTCAAAGACCTTACTGTTTGTCAAGACTTAGGAATAATTTTCCCCCTCGTGGTCCAAACTCTAAATTATTCGTTTCGTGTTCTAGACTATAGATACTATCACCATTTTCTGATAAGACGTCAATTGATTCGTACGATGTATTTGTTATGTGCGGAAACTGAGAAAACTTTTTATTTTTATATTGTTTATTATTGGTGAGTTCCTCAACTCTTTCCATTTTTTTCATACTGGATTACAACTCCTTTTTTCAGAATTGGTTGGCTTAGCAGACAGACAAAATTCAGTATTGCTATTCTTATGACAGTCTTACATCTGCAATGAATCTCATGGTCAGTAAATTTATTTTTCCATATTTGTGGACATATATAATGTTGTCCGGGACATGAATTTATCGTCCAAGGTTCAATAGATTGTTTTTGCGTCATTTCTGAGTTTGGTTCTCCTGGACTGTGTCACTTTTTTTATGGACTGTCACGGATGTGCGACAATGTGGACAAGAACAAACATATTTATTTTCTCCTGTATATTTCCAACTATAGTTGCATCTTTGGCATGATAGTTCGACTCCTGTTTTTTGAATTGATTTCAACATGTAGATAGTTAGGTATTTAATATCGTATAATCTTACTATGAACTAGTCCATAGTTTGGCTAATACCTGTTATGACCCTTCACTCGATGAAGAAATCTTAAAACATATAGATGATTCTATTGGAATAACATTTATCATTCTTTTCAAAATTTTAAATGAAAATAACTTAACAAATAGCAAAACCACGGTTAGTAAACATCTAAAATTTCTTGAAGATAAAAAAATAATTGAATGGACAAGAAACAGTCCAGGACATAAGGGATCGATTAGATTTACACCGACTGCAAAAATAGAAGAAAAATATTATGGATTTCCGACAAGGATCTACATTGGTAAAAGAGGAATTTGTAAAGAATGGAAAAAACAAAATCAAATAAATGTCAATAAAGAAAGAGAAAATAAGAAAATTTTATTTCTTTTATTGAGTGCTTCCTACGGTTCTCTTGAATTTCAAACTTCTGCAATACCTAAACCAGGAGATGTTGTTATTAAAGATTCTAAAGGAATATCTAAAACAGTTTCAATATCCAAGGAAGAAGGATTTTCGCCATCCGATCTTGATAAAAATGAATCTCAATTTTCTATTATGAGAGATTATTTTAATTTTGATCAGTTCTCATCAACAAAAAATGAAATAGAACAAATAATTAAAGAAATCAATAAAGATGTCCCATTAAGAAAAATTATTGGAAAAGATAGAAAAAATATAAGATATGATATTCAAGATGATGTATTAAAGAACTTGTTAATACTTTGTACTAATATTTTGATAGATTATGTTTTATTGATGCAACGGTTTTGGTTGGTAACAAATACGTTACCCACAAAAGAAAGAGACTGGTTTCGTTTAATAGTCGGTTCTGACAAGGCTGCTGAATTATTTGTAGAGATTGAGGAGAATAAACGAGGTAAAGAATCAATAAAGGATTTGTATATAGAAGTATTTTATGATGGGATAGATTGAGATTTAGCAAACAAAATCATTAAAGAAAAAGAGGAATCTAATCCAAACTATTTTACAAAAAATGAGTTAAAGAAAAGAATGTTTAATTCTTCATCAGCAGATTTTATATCATCTATTAATATGAGTTGTCAAACTATTGAAACTGATAAAAATATTCAAAAACTAATTGAGGACAAAAAATATGAATGGATTATTGAAAAACTCCCTGAAATAATAAATCCAAAATTTTCGAGAAGTCTTTTTCAGGTAAAATTAAGAAGTTAACAATTTTGTAATTATCTTGGTAGTATATATAATGTAAAGTAAAAGTGATTATTTTGGATTGTTTATTTCTGAAGTTGTTCATATATAGATAATAAAATATGACTATAAGTGACTATTATTTTATTATTTTTTTTTTATTATTGCTTCTGCTACTGTTGTTACTAAACGTAGAAGAAGGAATCAAGACTTCCCCGACTACTTTATTTTTTATTTCTGGTTTTAAGACAATCCCAGTGACTATTCCACTTTGTTTATTACTATCATCATAAAGAATTTTATTTCCAGGCTGACTTAATAGAAATGCATTAAATCTATCAGTTAAAAATGCAACAGATCTCTTTAACTCTTCAATATCATTATCTTTTTCCTTTTGTTTTTCTAAGGTTTCTGTATAAGAATCATAAGAAAGGATCATTTTACATTTTATACAGAATTTGCCATCTGGTTTATTAGGTTCAAAACAGTTAGGACAATGCTTTGATTGTAAAGATGATGTTTGTTTTTCTTCTGTTTTAATGATTCCTCTTTTTTGCAGTAGTATTTTTGATGGTTCATTACTAAGGTGAATGTAGACCTGTGGCATTTTACTTGACATAGTCCATCCAGCATGAGATCTCAAAACTGCTTCTGTTAGAAATTGGCTCTTTTCAGTTAAGGCTGAATGTCTAAAGACATAGAGATTCCAAGGCTTTGTAAGCATGTTTTTTATTAATGCTTTATCAAAATCAGGAATAGTTTCATCTTTTAATAGAGAAGGAAAATATCGCTTTCTATAATATTCATAATGACTTGATAAACCTTCATAGGTAAGTTTTTTTCCATGATTATTTCCTTGAGAAATAAAAATCCAAGAATCAGGATTTGAATTAGTTGGATGTTCTTGCAGCCATTCTTTTAGATATGGTAAAGAATCAATTAGTGGGACTGTTCTTGAACCAGTCTTGCCTCCAGTAATTCGGACTTCGGCATATTGTATTCCTTCTTCATTAACATGAAATTTGATGTCTTTGATTTTGAGATTTAAAATCTCAGTTGGTCTTGCAGACATATCATTTGCTAATGAATGATAACATCTATCCCTACTGAAAGGACAATATTTCAAAAATATTGCATGTTCTCTTGATTCCCAAATATCTGCAGGTTTGTAAGATGTCTTTTCTTTTCTAGGTAGTCGTTTTACACCCTGCATGCAGACAGGAGTAGTTCTATTTCTCTGGTCTGGTTCATCAGGATTGTATAACCATCTAAAGAATTTTGTTAAAATTATCTGTCTGCCATTATACGATCCAATCCATTTCTCGTATGGATCCTCCACTGTAGGTTTCCTTAAACTATTGAGAAAACCGAGAATATCGTCTTTTGTCATGTCTCTAAAAGATTTTTTATCTTGAAAATGGTTAGATAACCATGTTAGAACCTTTATTTTACTTTCTTTAGTTGAATTTTGTATGTTTATTTCTATCTGTTCTGCAATAATATAATCACAAATAATAGTTGCATTTTCTAAATTCTTTTTGACTAATTCCTTCAATATTTTATTGAAATATGGTCTAGATAGTCCATTTGTTATAGAATCTATCTTTCTTTCTAATTCTTCTATATTGTTACTAAAAGAAGAAAAAATTTTTATTGTTCTTTTCTTGATTTGTGATTTTAGCAGAATCATGTCTCTTTTGCTTTTTGTTTCAATGACAAATTCTCTTTGCTTATTCTTATTCCTTTTTGTAGAACCCACATCCGAAGCGCCGGGAGTGGGACTCGAACCCACGAGTCCACAAGGACATCAGCTAGCACGTCATACCATACGATCTCGAGGCTGACCCCTGTTAGGGTCATTGTGACTTACCTAGCTTGGGTACCCCGGCATCTACTAAAAACACATTGTATTTTATATATTTATTATCTAATACAGATTCTAAATGTCATTAGATATACATCATCTAAAAAGCCGAATAACAATTAAACTTTTATCATAAGCATCTGAAATCCAATTTCCCTTCTTTTTTCTTATTTATTCACTAATATTCTTGATTTTGAAATATAACATTTAATTAATAAATAATATGCTTATTGAATATAAGAAGAACAGAGAGGAAATTATGGCTTTATCGAACATTATGGATAAAAATTTACAAACAATAATCTCAGATTTGGGATATACTTCTTTATATCCAATTCAAAAACAAGCTATATCAAAAGGTCTTTTAAAGGGAAAAAATCTACTTGTAACCTCTCCAACAGCTAGTGGCAAAACGCTAATAGCAATAATGGCTGCCATTAAATCAATTGAAAAAAAACAGAAAGTCATTTATTTGACACCATTACGATCATTAGCTACTGAAAAATATAATGATTTTTTAGCTTTAAAAAATGTTTATTTCAATGGGAATACAAATAATTCTTTAAACTCGGATCAAACTATTGAAAATAATAATAACAAGAAGAGAATAAAAGATGGAAAAAAAGAACTCGTAATAAAGATAGCGAGTGGAGATTATGACTCACAAGGAAAAGATCTATTGGATGCAGATATTGTTATATTAACTAATGAAAAACTTGATGCACTAATACGAAACGATACTGAGCTATTGTCTAATGTAGGACTTTTTGTTGCTGATGAAATACACTTAATAGGAGATAAAGATCGAGGTCCAACTCTTGAGATAATGTTGACAAAAATAAAAAAGTTCTATCATGAAGCACAAATACTAGCTCTCAGTGCAACTGTATCAAATTCAAAAGAGATTGCTGAATGGTTAGACTGTACATTACTAGAAAGCAATTGGAGACCAACAACTCTAATAGAAGGAATATATGATCAGGGGATAATCCGCACAAATAATAACAAAAAATCTAAAATAAATCATAATTCATCAATATCATCTGCCCCGGTAGATATAGCAGTGGATTCTGTAGAAAATGGTGGACAAGTAATTATTTTTGCAGATACCCGAAAAAGAGCAGCTTCACTAGCAGCAAAATCAGCCGAAGGAATTTTTAGTTTACTCGATAAAAAACAAAAGGAAAAAGCTGCAAATCTTGCATCCAAATTAGCTAAAATATCCGACGATACAGAACTTACAAAAAACCTTATAACCTTAATTTCAAAAGGTGTAGGTTTTCATCATGCAGGATTAGGACATGTAGCACGGGAAAAAATTGAAGAATATTTTAAAAACGGAACAATCAAGCTATTAGCTTCTACTCCGACATTGGCCGCAGGAGTAAATCTTCCTGCTAGAAGAGTAATCTTGTCTAGTATTTTGAGATATGATTATGATTATGGTTCAAATGTTCCGATAAGTATTCTTGAATATAAACAATTATGTGGACGAGCTGGTAGGCCGCAATATGATACATTTGGAGAAGCAATAATTGTATCAGAATCTGGAATGAATTCAGAAGATCTGTATGATCATTATATTCTTGGAACCCCTGAACCTATTAAATCCAAATTATTTAATGAAAAATCATTACGTTTCCATATTCTTAGTACTATATCAACTATTCCAGGAATAAAAAAGATAGAACTCTATGAACTGTTTTCCAATACTCTATTTGCCCAAAATACCAAGAAATCTAACATTATATTTAAAATTGATAGTGTATTAGAATATCTTGAAGAGTATGAATTTATAAAATGTAAAAATGATAGGTATATTGCAACGACATTCGGAAAACAAACTTCTATCTTATATATCGATCCCCTTTCAGCTGTGGAATTTAAAAATACACTTAATTCAATTTCTGAGATTAAAAAATCTCTCGATTCAGGTCAATATGAGAATATTACTGTTTGCTTTTTACATTTAATTTCCGAGTCTTCAGATTTTTATCCAAAACTAGCGCTAAGAAAAAAAGACATGGATATTTTTTATACGACTATCAGAAAATATTCTAATGATCTAATATATGATCTAGATGAAAATAATTGTTCTCGCAGCTTTCTTGGATTGTGTGAATGGATAAATGAAACTAGTGATAGATCCTTGAGTGATAAATTAGCAATAGATCCTGGTGATATGCACAGAATTTCCGAATCTGGTGAATGGTTAATACATTCTTTATATGAATTTGCAAAATTATTCAAGAGAGAAGATCTACTTCCAATAATTTCTGAACTTAGAACTCGAATAAAATACGGTATAAAGAAGGAATTACTATCGTTGGTAAAGATAGAAGGTATAGGAAGAATAAGAGCACGTGCACTTCATGATTCTGGAATAGTTAATATAACAATACTTAAATCAACACCAGAATTCACTTTATCTAAAATATCCAAAATTGGACCAACAGTTGCCAAGAAAATCAAAAAACAATTCAATTAAACATAATTACAATATTGTTATTGCTCACTAATATGATCTCATAAAATCTTAATAGTAAAACAAAAATAGAAATCATTCTATCATTAAATAAAGAACTGATATGAAAATCAAAAATATTGTTTTTAACATTGATAAATTTTCTTCATATAAAAAAGAACAATCTGAAAAAAAATACAAAAATACAATATCAAAAAGAGTTATCTAGTGAATTTAAAAAATGATAATTTTGAATGATAGTTCTGTACTTACTTTTATTATTTATACAATAATTTCTTCTGTATGCTCTTTTTTCATCGTGTATTTTTTTATGCCCCGTGCAATTAAATCTCTTACCTCCAAAGGAAAAGTAGTACAAGACTATCATAAACCACAAAAACCAAATATTCCAAGACCTGCTGGTCCAATTTTAATTATGGGGATAATAATACCTATGATAATCATTTATCTATTTACCTTTAGTATGGAAATTTTGGCAATCTTGTTTACAACTATAATTGCATTTTGTGTCGGTTATATTGATGATAAAAAAGTTATGCCAGGATGGTTCAAACCAGTTGCTTTAATTGTTTCAGCATTACCAATTATTATTTTAGGTGTATATGATACGAACCTCAATCTTATTTTTGGTGATGCATTTATCCCAATTTTATATATCCCATTAATTCTAATTGCAATACCCGTGGTAGGAAATACAATTAATTCGATTGATGTTTTAAATGGTGTTGTAAGTGGATTCATGTTAATAACATGTATCCCATTGATAATCAGTGTCTATATATTTGGAAGTATTGAAGTATTTGTATCAGCCATCTCTCTTTTCTTTATTAATTTAGCTTTCTATAAATATCATAAATTTCCAAGTAAGATCTTTCCAGGTGATTCAGGTACCCTAATGCTTGGAGCAATGTATGGTGCTATAGCAATAATAGGAAAATCAGAGCTAATTGCAATTATTGCATTACTTCCTGCTATCTTTAATTCATTTTTATTTCTCTCAAGTGTTAAAAGAGTTGTTGAACATAGAGAGATCACTATAAGACCTACATTTTTAACAGATGATTTTAAACTGGATGCATCAAAAGATAAAAAAGCTCCAATTACACTTTTAAGACTTATTCTTGTAGATGGTCCACTAACAGAAAAAGAATTAGCCACCAAGATTTTCAAACTAGGAATTTTTTCATCGTGTTTAGCATTAATTTCAATAGTAATACAATATTATTTTGTTTTAGGAATAGGTGGATAAATCGTATGGTTTCAAATCTTATATTGTTGATTGCGTTATTTTGGTGTACCATTTTAGCAATATCTTTTTTCTTGGTGATTTTTGTCGCTCCCATGGAAATTATAATTTTTAATACTAGAACTGATCTTTATATTACATCAATAGCTCAAGCTCTAATAGCTATTTTATTTGTGTTATTACTAATAGTTATTCTCAATTATCTTAAGAGAGTGTATATTCGAAGAAAATTGAAAATATGAGAAAATAAAATCATATCCCTGTATCAACTTAATTATTTAACACATTTTATATATTGATTGTTTTATTTTTATGTAGACATATTAATTAAATCATATTCTAAGCCGGAAAATGAATATATAAAAAATAGCGATAATTTCAAATCTACCAATTATCATATTCGACGACAAAATAATTTTCGAGAGCAAATCTAGATCCATGGCAGTTATTCCAACAGATAATCCAGTGTTTGAGATTGTTGAAACAGATTCAAATAAAGAATCAATAAAACTATTATTTGTTAGAAAAGTTAAAGATATTCCACTTCCAATTGAAAATATTATAAATAAAGATATAACCATCAAGGATTCTTTAAAGGCTTTATCTGATAATAATGATAACTTCTGTCTTGAAGATTGATCTGACTTATTAATATTATATTTTTCAATACATTTTCTGAATTGTGGAGAAGTTGATGAAATAGATGCTGAAATATTTTCCCTATCTGTATCGGAGTACGACAGTAAATTCGTTTTTTGACCCAATTTTTTAAAAATATATAGAAATCTTGAAATCTTAATACCACCTGCAGTAGAAAATGCAGTTCCTCCAACGAGCATCAAAATAATGAGTAATATTTTTCCACCATCAGATAGTTCAACGAGATTTAAAAATTGAAAGCCAGTAGTAGTAGAAGCACTGATCGCATGAAATACAAAAGATAGCCATCCTACATCAGATACACTTGATTCAATAATTATTAATATTACTATAAATATAGACATAAAAATACAGTAGATTATGATCTCATTCCAAAGTTTTTTTGTTTTAAATTCTCTACTAAAAATACCGTAATGAAATGCAAAAGGTAAAGCAGATACAATCATTCCAATCATTATTATTGTTAATTGTAAAGTGTTCTGTGAATCCAAGAAGGTTGAAATTGGTACAAATCCTCCGCTTGTAAGAGTAGCAAATACTACAGACACAGAATCGATTATATCTTCACTTCCAAAAGTATAGAGTAATATAGTAAAAATTGCTGCATAAACTACGAAGATTATTGTAATTGTAGATAATAATTGTCTAAATTTAAGTATACCACCTCCAATCATATTTTTCATCGCAGCCAATTTTGTTTCTGGATAATATAATGCCATTACAAGATAAATAAAACTTAATCCACCAACCCATAAAGTATATGAACGATAAAATACAAAACTTGCCGGCAAATCCTCTGGATGAACTATAGTAGAAATACCTGTAGTAGTAAATCCTGATGTACTCTCCAAGAATGAATTAACAAAAAGTGATACATAATCAATATTATTCCAAAAAGGATTAACATAAATATATGGCAGGCTTCCAAACAAGCTTAACAACACAAAACTTAAGACAACAACAATGGATGCCTGCTTTAAATTTAAAGGACTTTTTTCTCCAAATATATTTAACACAAAACCTACAAAAAATGTTGTTACTACAGTAAGGTAAATCCCTGTTGCAGAGTGTAATTCATTCATAAACGTTGCCAATAGAGAAGGAACAATCATTAATATTCCAGCAAATTGCATTATGAAACCAACATTTCCAAAGATAGGCTTATAATGTTCCCTAATTGTTACTCTATAACTTCTAAAAGTTTTTTCTATCACTGAATTTCTAATAGAATCTGCAAGAGTCTTTTGTAGTACCATTCCTACTATTTTTTTGCCGGTTTTATCAGACGAATCTGTTATAGGAATCTTCTTAATTCTACGAAGTCGCATAGATTCTATAGCTTCTTTAACAGTAGAATTGCTTGCTAAAGTTATTATTGGCGATGTCATTATAGACCTGAGTAATACTAAATCTGAATCTTCTCCTTTGATTACGACTTTTTCTAGAATATCGCTATCAGTTACTATTCCTACAGGAAATTCATTGCGAGTTACAATAATAGTTTCCACTTTTTTTTGTTGCATTAGTTTAACTGCTGATGCAACTGACAAATTTTCATTCAATAAAACAAATTGTCTATGCATATAAAAAAATACAGAACGTTCTAATGGTTCAACCATTCACTATCCTCAATTCCAAATATCCTACTGATTTGCTTAATAATTCTATCAATAAAACTATCTGAAATTTTACCAATATTAATAATCCAATCATTTGTAAATGTACAAGTAATCAATAATAAACCCACTAATACTCTATGATTCTATTAGCAGTCATATATAAATGATAGATTGGTAATAAGATGAAAATTTATATATAAACCGATATCTTTATTCAGCTATTAAATTAATATGATCAGTTAATGTTAAAAAATGATGAAGACGATCGTTATATAGTTAATTTATGGAAAGCATTTTGTAGATCTAGAAAAGCTTTGTGCATAGAGTACAATGCTCCTGATGCTGTGAACAATAAATGGACTAACAGATTCTTTAATATATGTTCCATAGAACAAATTAAAAAATATGTGAAAGATAACATTAATAATGAAGGACACGTTTTAGATGATCCATTTTAATCAATTTTTGCTGTTGTAGTAATGCATACTAAATAGCATAACTATACTTACCATTATTACCGTTATTGAAGTCATAATCCCTGTAATTGCGTCATTGAACTTTTGCTAACTGGTATAAGACTCATTTTTTTCTGCTGTATACACAGACTTGATTTTCATGAAACCCCTATCTTCCAAAAATAACCAATTTTTTCCACAAATAATACAAGTTATTTTTTTCTCTTCACCTATTAATTCAAGCTCATAATGACTACAACGTATTTGATATTCTAATTTTAGTGCTTCCATCTCTTTTATAGTATCAATATGTCTGACAGAGTTTTCAGTACCTGTATTTTCATGTCTGATGCTGTAAGAAGTGGGATTTTTGGTCATAAGAATAAGGTAGAATAGGTCGAATATAATATTATTCGACTATTAAAGCAATTAAAAATTTATAATTAAGCATTTCAGTTGAGTCAATATTGTTAATTATCAACATGATTTATTTTTAATAATGGCTAAAGATTGTTATGTTTGCAAAAAAGGAATCAGGCGCATTCAGTATAATGTTTCCGTATAAGGCTTTTCTTGTACTGAGAATTTCAATACCCAACGGAATGTCAGAAGATGATGTTGCTTGTAGACCATGCTTTGATGAAATAAAAGAAGCAGAAAACGGAATGTCAGAAGATGATGTTGCTTGTAGACCATGCTTTGATGAAATAAAAGAAGCAGAAAATGAGCAAAGCATAATTACAAGACAACTTCTAGCAAGAACTTCAGATTACAAAAAACAATGGGATAAAAATGGCATAATTCAATTGAAAAACGAAAGAATAGCAATACTACAGAGGCATTATGGAGCACAAGTTGAATTTATTATAGCATTTGGTGATTTGACTGCGGAAGAATATGCATTGAAGGCAATAGCTGAAGGTAAGACAGGAGACAGTCAGGGTCTTTCAGGTGGCATTAATTCTTATTTCTATTTTCAGAAGAATGACTATATAAAATAATTGTCTGGAAATATAAGTCGAAACTACATTCTGATATATGTTAATGTTGACTTAATTACAAAAAGGTTTAGCCCATTTCTCATTTTTAAATTCAGAAATGTCACAATATTCTGTATAGATTTTTGTTAAATTATTCTCTACTAACGCTTTGTTGACATTTATACCGTCACAATATACAACACCTATTTCTCTTCCATACCTGTCACCTCTACGTTGACCATCATCAATATCAACTTCGCCTTTTTTATTAAGACATAAATTCTTAACAAATTCCCTTGCTTCTTTATATCCATCTTGCCAACGTTCGGGTGTATCAACTAATGCTAATCTTATTCTGATATCGTTGATGTCTAGAGTATCACCATCTATAACATAATTTACTATACCCTCAAATTCTATATCGTCTTGTTCTTCTCGGTTACTGTATAGATTTGAAACAAGAAGAGCAAAAGAAAAAAGACTTACTATAATGACTGAAAATATTATAAAATATTCTTTCTTATTCAACTGAATTAAAAATTTGATATATTATTGTATTTTGAAACTATAAGATGGTTATGATTCACATCCTATGCCGTCTCCATCGCGATCAAATCCATGCGGATCTGGTGACAAAACTGTAAATTTTTTATCTGAAATATCAGTACAGTCAAGATCCGGTGGTGGAGATGATATACATACATCCGGATATGAAGAATCACAATCACCAAATTGTGCTTCTATTTTAGTAATAGTAAAAGAAAAAAAAGTTAAACTTGAAACAAACATGACCATCAAAATTGAAGTAATTTTTACTTTCAATGTTAAGTGAAATTATAAAAGAGTAATATTAAAAATGTTCTATAATAATAAATAAATTTTAAAATTCCAATTTAATTGGATTGATAGAGCATTTCGCTTAACCCAAACATTTCCATGAGTATTAACTTTAATGAAAATATCTTTGTTTGAACTCTTTAATCATAGAATCAGCTATAACTCTTTTGCAATAATGGTTTGTACATTTAATCTATTAACGAACTGTTCTAACTACCCTACTTCATTATCAGGATTATGTCTATCTGTTGTGTTTAGTGTGCCACACTTTGTAGGTCCATTTGTGTATTTTTCATAGAAATTAAAATGATTTGTCATTTTACTTCTACCCTTTTCATTACAATTTTATTATTATCTAGAGAAAATTTAAAATAATCATTATATTTGAATTATTTAATTTAAGTGTCTTGATGGATGTGATATCCTTTTAATTACAGATCTAAATTTCTGCATTTCCATATAGAAAATTAGAAGATGGCATGATAACATTCATGATGACACTTGACTTAATTGTTAATCAATATCTGAATAATTTTTTTATCTCTTTAACAAGAATTTCGAAAGCAAAATTAAATAAACAAAAATCTATTAGTATATCAATGAAATTAACAATAGCAATTCTAGTAATAACATTATTGGTATCATCTTTATCAACGATATTAGTAAATGTTAGTACCGAATCCGAACCTAATGTAATGGTATCTCCAGAATGCGGCGAACTTGAAGGCTATTCAATGATACTCAAGGTCAATGGTTTTGAACCAAATGGGAATGTCCAGTGGCAAGTAGTCCTTCCTGAGAGCAAAACTATTGCCTCATACGGATATTTTGCCACCAACAGTACGGGTGGATTCAATGAAGACGTATTCATTGAAGGTCCATTAATCAAAGGATCGTACGAAATTCAATTGTTTAATGATTTAGATCAAGACAGTCTACCTGATAACAATAAGATGCAAAAAATATTAACAATATCAGTACCATGTTAGATACACAATACTATCCATACAGATATGTTAAAATGAATAATTGAAACTTTTATAGAGCCTCAGACCAAAAACTAAGAATATTATAAATATTACATTAGTTTTTACCGTGAAACATATTCAATCTCACAGATTTTAATATTGTCACTAAATGCATAATAATATACATTTACACAATTAAAAAATAATATAATTGTGGACATCATTTTTTTACAAATTGAAATGCAAAAGTATTATTTTCTTTTAGATTTTTATCATATAAAAACTGAGTTGCTATTAATTTTCCGTAAGTTACCATATCTCTTCCCATGTTTTTCATACGTTGATTCAAATAAGTATTTTTTAAATTACCTTGATCATCAAAATCATTTTCACCATGTATAGATAGACCATATGGTAAACTCCACCCATAACATTGACGTACTGTTGTTCTCATATGATCAATGACAGTTAAACCTTTTTCATGTGATGATACTATATATCCAAATAGTTTACCAGAAAATTCATACCAATAATAATCTAAAAAATTCTTCATTCCACCTGACATTGATCCATGATAGTCAGGTGTGGCCAAAATAAATGCATCAGATTCAATTACCTCATCATTTATCTTTCTGACATTTTCTGTAATTTCTTTAGGTTTATTTGGACTAAAAATGGGTAACTCTATTTCTCTTAAATCAAGTACACTAATAATTGCACCGTATTTCTGACACTCTTCAAGAGTCATTTGTAATATTTTAGTACTTGTAGAATTTTTACGTAAACTTGCACCAACTCCTAAAATTTTAAATGCATCTATTTTTTCATCAATTATATTTACTGGTGATTGCTGGTCTATCCTTATTTTCATTTATACAATTTGTTCATTTTCTTATTTTAATTAATCGTGATAATTGATTGTATAAAAATAAATACAACTTTAATTTTGAAGTTTGATTTTTAACATATATTTTTTATTATTTTATAAAAATCGTTATACTATATACATATCATAGACTATATTGTTCTACGTTAAAAATATATGATAGCTAAAAATATACAATCTTCTTAGCTAGTAGAGGCGTAGTATTATCACGGGTTCCAAATTAAATGACAATATTAGTAATCACCAGTCTCTAACTGGATTAAAACAAACATCAAAATTTGACAAAATTTTCAAATGGATTATAATTGGAGCTTCTATCTATACTCTCTTTATTTTAGCATTAATAGCTTTTTCAATTGGTGATGGTTCTAAAGAAATTTTTTCAAAGGAAGGACTTGGTTTCATCACTGGTACAGATTGGAATGCAGTACCTGGAAGAGAATCATTTGGAGCGTTACCTTATATTATAGGAACTTTGGTTAGTTCTGGCATTGCAATGCTTGTAGGTGTACCAATAAGTTTAGCGATAGCCATCTTCCTCTCTGAAATAGCTGGAAGCAAGTTGAAAACTTTCTTATCTTTTGTCATAGAGCTATTAGCGGCTGTTCCTAGCATTATTTATGGATTCTGGGCACTATTTGTATTTAGATTTTGGATGGTAGATTATGTGGAAAAACCTTTACATAATTTATTTGGAGGAACATTACCTTTTTTCGCCAAAACCCCTTTTGGATTAGATGTTTTTACAGCTGGTGTGGTATTAGCAATAATGATTATCCCTATTGTCTCGTCAATAATCAGAGAATTGTTACTAGTAGTTCCAGATTCTCAAAGAGAGGCAGCATATAGTTTAGGTGCTACAAGATATGAGACAACAAATATAGCTGTTTTACCATATATTAAATCTGGAATTATAGGTGCTACAATAATCGGTTTAGGACGGGCTATTGGAGAAACAATGCTAGTCACTTTGATCATTGGAAACACAATTGGATTGAATGCCATACCAACATCTCTTTTTTCGCAGAGTCAAACTTTGTCTAGTCTAATTGCCAACGAATTCAATGAAGCATCATCAGATCTCCATCTTTCTGCTTTAATCGGTTTAGGAGCAGTTTTACTCATTCTTGCAATGGTTATCAATGTTGTAGCGCGTGCTATTGTGTTTAGAACGATTAAAATTCAGGAGGAATAATGTAGAAAATGTCCGACGATATAAAAAATTCAGAAAGTCAATACTCAAGTAGAAAAAAAAATCTTGAAGAAATTATGTTAAAATATTCAAAAAAAAGAGTATATGTCAATAAAATACTAACTGTTATATCAATTGGTTGTGTCATCCTAGCAATAATTCCACTCGCTAGCATTCTCTTTGAGGTAGTGAAAAACGGAGTATCAGCTATCAGTTTTGAATTTTTAGCCAAACCACCAGGTTCAATCGGATCAGGAAAAGGGGGTATTGGACCAGCCATTCAAGGAACATTGATAGTTGTAGGTTTAGGTTCTCTAATGGCCATTCCTGTGGGCGTACTTACAGGAATATATCTATCAGAATATGCAAAAAGTAACAGTAAATTTGCTTCTGCAGTTAGATTCTTTAATGACGTTCTAACAGGTCTTCCCTCAATTATTGTTGGTATTGTCGGATATATCACTATTGTCTTGACTATAGGATCTTTTTCTGTTATTGCAGGAGCTTTCTCATTATCATTAATAATGATTCCAATTTTAACCAGAATAACTGAAGAGACACTCAAAGTAATACCTAACTCTATTAGAGAGGCAGCTCATTCTCTGGGTATACCAAAATGGAAGATTACTTTATTTATTGTATTAAAGACTGCCATGAGTGGTGTTATAACAGGAATAGTTCTATCAGTAGCAAGAATTGCTGGTGAGACCGCTCCTTTAATTATGACTATTTTAGGAACAAGTCTATTTTTCTCATCTCTTACTGGTCCTGTAGATGCTCTTCCTCTTAGAATATGGAGATTGGCATCTCAACCATACGAATCTGCTCATGCTCAAGGATGGGGTGCAGCACTTATTCTAATTATGATTGTATTAACCTTGAATGTCGTTCTACGATTATTGTCTCAACGAAAAAACTTTTCAATTAAAAGTTATTAGGCTTTAATTTCCTTCTATGTAGTGTTGTTATGAATAGTCTGATCTAATAATATATTATATAGTCTATATAGATTAGATAGATCTATATTATAAACTAACGTAAACTATACAAATAGTATTTCTCTTTCTCTAACTATTGCCATTATATTCAGACAGTGGAGAAGTAAGAAAAATACAATTTACTGGGAAATCTACATATGTATTATCATTGCCTAAAAAATGGGTAACAGAACTACATTTGAAACCAGGAGACCCAGTTACAATCATTAGAGAACCAGATAATACATTATCAATAATATCTGATATTGCGAGATTATCAAAAGAGTCAGTTGATGAAGCTACTGTTCAAGTGCTAAAAGATGATAGTGCCAATTCCATAAAACGTAAATTGGTATCCATGTATCTAGCAGGATATAATATAATAAATTTAAAATCAAAAGTAGGGAGAATTAATCCATCACAGCGTGAAGCAGCTAGAGAACTTGTTCGTAGAAATCTGGTAGGTACAGAAATCATTGCCGATTCCTCCGATTTGATAACAGTACAAGTTTTAATTACTCTGCCAGAGCTTTCTGTAAATACTGCAGTAAGACGAATGTTTCTACTTGCTACTTCAATGCATAAAGATGCGATTCTTGCTTTAACAGAGTTGAACTATGATCTGGCTAATGCTGTTATTAGATCTGATGATGAAGTTGACAGGTTTAGTCTTTACATATTGAGAAATCTAGTTATTGCTACAAAAAACGAAAGAATGTTAAGTGAAATCGGCTTAAAAAATAGTTCAGATTGTTTAAGTTATAGATCAGCCGTAAAAAGTATTGAGAGAATTGCAGATCATGCTTCTAAAATAACTGAACAATGTTTGTTTATAAAAGATGTGATTCCTAATGATATTCTTGAAAATGTGAAAAAAATGAGCGATCTATCATTACAAGATCTTAATGATTCAGTTGAAGCATTTTTAAGAAGAGATTATTTGATGGCAGATAGAATAGTGGATCGAGTTGCAAACGTGAGACTTCTTGAAAATGAAATCGTGTTACTTCTAGATAAATTTGGTGATTCCTTTAATCAAAATAAAATTTACGTTAAACTTGTACTCGAGCATCTAAGACGTACTGCAGAACATGCTAGTGACATAGCAGAAGAGGCATTAAATCAAACTATCGGAGAAGTAATAACTATAGAAAAAAGACCATCAAGTTACAAGATTTAGATCTTTGGCAGTTCATATATTATGAAATTTCTATATACCTAAGATATAATATCACATTCTATATCAACATTATTAAAAATATCTTTCAAACATAATAACACTAATTTTCTTTTTCTAAACGAAACTTTAAATGAAACTTACGAAAATTTCAGTGTTGTACTTTTATTGTTACTTTTGCTAAACATTAATTTTAAGAGTATTGTTGAAAATTATTTTATCTAAAGTATCAAATATACTGAATGCAAAAAAAAATTGGTGTTTTTGTTATTAGCTATTGAAGTATTGGATTTCCCTTGAATGTCAATGATTTGAGTGTTTCTTGATCAAGTTTTACGACTTGATCAGGCAAAGGAACATATCCTAAATCTGTACCAAATTTCTGTCCATCAGTAATGGCCCAAGATATAAAATCAACTAATGCCTTGGCTTTGGCCTCATCAATAGATGGATTAGTACCCAGTTCTTTAAAGAGTAACAGATAGGTGAAGCTTGCTATAGGATACGAATCACTGCCGTGGGCATTGACCACTGAAACATCTTTCCATGAATCAGTACCTTTAGGTAAAGCTGTCGCTGCGGCTGATACGGCAGCTGCAGTAGAATTCAAAGATGGTTTTATAAAATTACCCTCCTTGTTTTGAATAGAAGCAGAATCAAGATCGGTAGTCAATTCATAACTTAATTCAACATATCCAATTGAATTAGATGTACTTAATACTGAACCACTAACACCCTCGTTTCCTGGAGAACCTACTCCTGTAGGCCATGGAACTGACTTTCCTTTGCCTATCTCTGCTTCCCATTGTGAGCTAACATTAGATAAATAATCTGTAAATACAAATGTTGTACCAGATCCATCAGATCTATGTACCACATTTATGGTATCTGCAGGTAGATCTAAATCAGGATTGATCTCTTTGATTTTTGGATCATTCCAATTGGTTATCTTACCCATAAATATTTCAGCAATTACAGGACCAGTTAATTTGAGCTCCTTATCTGATATCTGTGGCAAGTTATAGGTGACTACAACAGATCCAATAGTCTCAGGAATATGTACTGCACCAGTAACTTTCTTCTCTTCTTCCTCATTTAACGGAGCATCAGTCGCTCCAAAATCCACTGTTTTTTCTGTAAACTGTTTTATTCCTCCTCCACTTCCAATAGATTGATAATTGATATTTACGTCAGGTTTAACATTTTGATATTCAACCCTCCATGTATCTATTAATGGAAATGGGAACGTTGCACCTGCTCCATTTATATTAATCGCTGCGTATGTTTGTTCTAATATAGTTGGCAAATTTGCTGTCAAGAATACACCAGCTATCAACCACATCAATGGTCTATAGTTATTTTGCATATCCGAGGTACATGACGGTATGATTAATATTTTGACATTATAATATCAATAGTTCTATATGAAACTAAACGAAATATTTTTTTCTACTTTATATTTCTACTTTCCCAAGGAAAAACAATCCAATTTGTATTATTCAAAACTCTTCCTATAATTATATTGTCATCCTGTATTCTATATCTACTTATCAAACATGTAAAATCATATTCAATATTTTTCAAATGTTCCTTAATTGCAAGAAAAGTTTTACCGGTATCATATATTTCGTCAATTAAAAGATAATTTTTATTGTTTTTTATTCTATGACAAAATTCATCTGTTTGAACAGATTTAGTTGAAATAAATTCAATCTCCTTAATTTCTAGTTCTCTTGAAATTAATCTTGCAGGAACGATTCCTCCATTTTTTACTCCAATCACTGTATCATATTTTTTATTGCCTTTTCTAATTTTGTTACTAATTATGTCAATAAGATTTTCAATATCGATCCAGCTCAGATATTCCCTAAACAAATCAGTTTCAAAATTGTTGTTATTCATTTTCTTCATTTGGATCAAATTTTGAAAGATTTATGCTCATTTCATATATATTTTAAAGGAAAATTGGCTTATTTTTGATATTGAAACAAACATCTGTTGTTTAATCAATCTATGTTTATGTAGCTAAGCCACTCGGTACTGAATTTGTGGTTGCCTCTTGTTAGATCATCAAATAAACTTTTTAACTGTAGAGTTATTTTTTCTATACCACCATTTCCTATACGTCTGTTATCTATTTCTCCTACTGCCTTTATCTCAGCAGCAGTACCCGTCAAAAATACTTCATCTGCTAAATACAACTCATCTTTTGATATATCACGAATTTCAGTAATTATATTATCATCCTTAGCTAATCTTAATACTGTGTCACGTGTTATTCCCTCTAGTGCACCGGAAGCCGTCGGAGGAGTAATTAAAACATTATTTTTAACAATAAAAATATTTTCCCCGCTAGCTTCAACTACCATTCCATCAGTATTAAGCATGAGAGCTTCATCAAATCCGGCTTTTATAGCTTCAATTCTTGCTAAAGCTGAATTCGCATAATTGGCAGTTGCTTTTGCATGAGTAGGCATCGTTCTTGCATCTATTCTCATCCATCCTGATACCATTACTCTGACTCCATGATTGACATCTTCTTTCTTTAGATATTCATCCCACCTCCATAACGCAATAGCTACAGATACCTTATTGCTTAATGGATTAATTCCCATTTTTCCATAACCAAAATAAGCTAACGGTCGAATATAGCATTCATCTATTCTGTTTTTTTTGGTAGTATCAATTATCGCATCTTCTATTTGTTCTTTGGAAAATTCAATATTCATGAAATATATTTTGGCACTATTAAGTAGTCTATTTACATGATCTTCTAATCTGAATATTGCAGGACCTTTAACAGTATTATAACAACGGATTCCCTCAAATACTGCCGTTCCATAATGTAGAGAATGGGTTAAAACATGTATTTTTGCTTCATCCCATTTATAGAAAGATCCATCTATCCAAATATGACCATTATTCATAACATTTCATTCTTTTCATATCAAATAATTCAAGACTAGTTATTCTTACTATCATTACTAATTCTTTGTAAATGAACTGCCTTTATTGTATTGGCAACATTATTGTCTATATCTTCAACTATTATTAAAATCCTTGATGTTTCTTCTTGAGCATCTAAATTCAATATATTTATATCATTATCTCCTAAAATTCTACTTGCGGAAGACACAATTTTTGGCATTTTCCACATAGAATCTCCTATTAATGTAACTACACCTCTTCCATATGAAAATTCTGTTTTCGGATAGAATGCTTTGAAATGTCGCTCATGACGCTTAACATAATCTGCATCCAAAAATAGTAGTCTAGTAATCTCCATGTCATCAATTTTATATGGCGATAATTTTAAGAAATTGTAATATTGTTTATCTTTCTCCAGTGATGCTATTAAATAAGATGCGTTTATGCTCTCCATTCTAACTATAGCACAATTTCTTTTTCCTGTTACTATTTTGATTAAAGAATTTGAAATATTCGTATCCTTCTTACTATCCTTATGTTCAAAAATTTTCTTATTGTTATCTAAAGATTTTTGAATTATTGTAACGTTTAAAGGATTAATGATCGAGGTTATAACTATTGGGATATCCAATTTATTATCATCTATTTCTTTTATTGCTATAGGGTCTAGAATTTTCATTCCGAACATCCCAGCTAATTTAGCTTCATTATACGATAAATATTTTATTGATTCTAGATTGTCTTTTACAATTTTTGGATCTGCACTAAGAACAATACTATCTTTTTCAAAATCTATTTGTGTCTTATAATCATCATGAAGAATAATAGCAATATCTGCAGCAGTTCTATCGGAACCTCCCCTTTCATATGTAGTTTCTAAACCATCTGTAGTTTTACCAATAAAACCACCAATAGATATTACTTCATTTTCTTCTATTAATTGAAGAAGATGTTTTTTGCGTTCCTTGGATTCTTCAATCATAAAATTTGCAGCTTCAAAATTATCATCAGTAATTATAGGCCATTTTTCAATATCTACATGATTCGATTTTAATCCATTACTTCTCATAATATAGTCCATTAGATATGACATAGTAATTTCCCCTCCATATGCAAGAGTTCTTGCTCTATTAACATCTATGAATCTTTTATTTTCAATTGAATTATTTAAAGAGACAGTAACATAATGATAAAATTCTTCGAGGTGATATTCAAATTCCTTCAAATATTTTTCAGACACGTAATTCATTGCAATGTTTAGGTATGTATCATAGAAAATTTTCGTATCTACTTTTTGTCCTGATGCATACTTTCTACCAATATTTATAGCAATATCTGTCATGGATCTTATTTTTCCTTCGTATTCCATTAAAGGAGCAGAAAAAACTACTACAATTTTCTTTCCTTCATTTTTGATTAGTTTTATTCTTTCTATTACCTTTGGTATCTGTTCACCATTTTGTCCAATAGTACTTCCTCCAAACTTTGCAATTATTACTTCAGTCATATCTATTGTTCCTAGGTATTATTTACTTGAATTGATATAGTATTAATGTAATAAATATTTAGAGAAACTCTAGGATGATTTCTGCTGCTTTTTGAGCTCCATTATTTACAATTTTTCTGTTATCCTTATTGTAACCAAGTCTTTCTTCAATTAATTCGTTGAGTCTAAAAATATCATTGAATTCAAATCCCATTCTTCTAGCACCTTCTTCTTGTTCAAAATGATTCTTTAAGGGAATAAATATTCCAGGAGTATTATACACTATGGATTCATCCATGGTAGATCTCCCTGCAAGAGAAATAACAAGGTCACAAGCATAGATATACTCATTTAAATTTGGTACAAATCCTAACAACCTGCAATCATCTGATGGTTTTATTGTTAATGATGGACCAGCAACTATTACAAGATCGACGTCCAACCTCTTCTTTATCTTTTCGAAAGATTCTTTTGTTTTTTCTATTAAAAATTTACCATAATTAGTACCTCCTACGCAAACAAGAATTGTTTTTTTATTAAAATTAAATTTTTTCCTTAAATTTTCCTTACTATCATAAATATTTCTAACAATTGGTCCGACGTATCTTAAATTTTCACTATCTTCTCCAAAATCTGGAATAATTATACAATCACATCTGCTAATCATTCGACACAATTTTTTGTTCATTTGTTTTTCTAGTAAAGATAAAAACCCACTTGTAAAATTGGTATTAATTATATCCGTGATTAAAATTTTTTTCCTTTTTCTTTCTTCTGCTACCGCAATAGATGCAAAATCCTCATCGCTAACTAAAATTTTGTCATTATCTTCGGAATCAATTACGGTTCTAGCAACATTTTTACATTTCCTATAATATAAAAAATATTTTATTAGCCAATTGAAAGAATTATTAAGTACTCCGTTTTCAATGTTAAATTTAGGTGGATTATATAGATTAAAAACTTCATATCCACAATTTGCTATAAAAATATATGCCTGTGATCCAGTAACAAATTTTAATGACATATCTTTAATATCCAAATTCTGAGCTATTGCTATATCACGTGTGGCATGACCTAGACCTATCGGGCTAGTAAAGAAAAGCATATATCCCTATTTATTTAATTTCATTCTTTTTATTTTTATCTTGCTTTTTTAATTTTTTTCATGTAAAAATAAAATACTTTAAAGATAATATATTATATATAATGCATATTAACTCAAATTAATTAGATTAGTATGCCTAGTAAAAATAATAAAAATAGTAAAAATACCAAAGAAAATACTGAGAAGAAAAAGAGCTATTTTGACATAAATAGAAAAAAACGCACTAAAAATCTAAAAAACATTGTGCTTCCAATATTAGGAGGAATAGGCATACTTTTAGTAGTTTCTATGTTTTTATTTTCTCCCAATACGTCTAAATCAAGCTTTGGAGCATTGGGTTCTGCACATGAGCACGCCGCATTTTTAGTAAAAATAAATGGAAAAAATATAGATTTTAGTGTACCGAAATATCAAGTACAGTCAGATTATATTCATGTAGAAAATGGGGATGGTACTACATTACATAGACATGCCACAAATGTTACTTTTGCAGATTTTCTTGACAGTGTTAAAATGAGTATCAATCAAAAAAATAATAATAATTGTTTACTATTTGATAATGGAACACAATATTGCGACGATAGTCAACATAAATTAAATGCATTCATAAATGGAAATCTAACTACTGCTATCTCTAATTATATACTCAATAATAACGATCGTTTATTATTAATATATGGAAACGAAACAGATGATCAATTGAACAAAGCTGTTAAAGAAGTAAATGGAATAAAAATTCAATTTACTTGATAATTTTTCAATTTTTTATTGACTAAACATATATT
Organism: uncultured Nitrososphaerales archaeon; assembly: GCA_963695855.1. GTDB lineage: Archaea > Thermoproteota > Nitrososphaeria > Nitrososphaerales > Nitrososphaeraceae > TH1177. The sequence continues at coordinate 24,323 of CAVOHZ010000002.1, forward strand.
CAGATACAAATATTTTAATACGAATATTTCTATCTTCTTACATCACATATTTTAATTAATTCCAAAAATTGATCGATTGTATTTGAAAATTTTTACAATTAAATCACATTATAATCTGTAGTTAAAATAATGATATTTCGCAAGAATACAAATCCAAGAACACATATATTTACTATATTGATATGAAGAAAAGAAATTATCTTGGTTTAGAAAGATTTCATACAAATTTTTCATCATTTTTTATTTTCTTTTGAACTAAATATACAAATACATCATCAAGTGTTATAGGAGAAATATTAAATGAAATATCTTTCTTTATTGCCAATTCAGATATCTCACTTACATATGATTCAAACGTAAATAATCGTAATATATCAGTTCCAGTCTCTATTATTGTTCCATATGATTTGAATGACTCCACATCAAAATTTTTTTTTGATAAATCCACACGAATATTTTGTGGAATTGTGTTTCTTAAATCACTAACGGTTCCTTCTTTGATTCCTCGTCCATTTTCAATTATAAATATTTTATCAGATAATATTTCTGCTTCATCCATATAATGAGTTGTAAGTAAAATCGTTGTACCTCTTTTTTTTAGTTCCTGAATTAGACTCCATACCTGTCGTCTAGAAACAGGATCAAGACCAATTGTAGGTTCATCCAAGAACATTAATTCTGTATTGACTGCCATAGCCATAGCAACAAGAATTTTTTGTTTCATACCTCCAGACAAGTTCATTGCAGGTTTATCCTTTACCTTAAATAATTCTAACTTTTGAAGTATGTTTTCTGTCTTTATTCTTGCCTCGTGTCTACTATCCCCTCGAATTTTAAGCCAATTATAAACATGATCCCATGGTGTAAGGGCACGTAATGGTCTTCCTTCTTGAGGAACAATAGATATTAGCTCTCTTATTTTTTCAGCACAATTTTTTACATCATATTCGAACACTTTTAATGATCCTGAGCTGGGTAATAATTGAGTGGCACATAATCTTACAAATGTAGTTTTACCTGCACCATTTCTTCCTAATAATGTAAAAATCTGTCCTTGTTCTACTTGTAGTGAGATCCTATCTAAAGCAGGTACATGTATTCCTTTATAGGTCTTTGAAACATTGTGAGCTTCGATAGCTAACATCTACTAAATCCTACTAAATCCATATAACATGAACGTTCAATATTACTCTAATTATAAATTAATTTCAAATAATCTAAATATTAGTTTTCTTTTTATACATATATGATAGAATTCACTGAAATGAAAGGAAAAGAACTCATAGACATAAAAGAAAATAACGATAATGAGATAGAACTCATATTCAAAGAAGGTAAATATATTATAAGAATAATCGAGGGTAAATTTTCAGTAATTCATGAAACATGATTTAATAAGATAATTATTGAAAATTTATGTTTTTAATAACTAATTATATCTTTTTTGTCAAATTAATTTAACATAGATATTATTCTAAATTATATTAATCAAATAATCGGGTTATTAAATGAATTGTAAAGTTTTTTTATTAATACTGTTATGTTATTTTTCATTATCATTTTTCTCTATTAATCTGAATGATATGTTAATGAAATCATTTGCAGTATCTGAGCAGAAATTTGAAATTGCGATAGATTATGCTCATTTTATTTCACCTTTAAATCAAGATAACCAAGTGAAAGTTCTATTGAAATATCTTCAAAGCAATATTAACGATATTACTGAAATAAATAATAAATCTATAAATGCAATAATGAAAGTGTATTCAACTAATGGTACATTATTAAAAACAACCTCTTTTCCAGATGGGTTTGTCTATAATTCTTCGCAACCTGTACAGCTTGCAACTAATATAGTTGACGATTCAATAACATCAATTAATGCTACATTACAAATTACAAACCTGGAAAAAACACAACCTCTATCTAATCCAGTAACAATAAATCTTAATCTCGGAGAAATCATAGATAAATAATAATATTTTTTGTAACAATTCTATTTCGATAGTGATAATTAACGCTTTTCCAAAAGTTCATATTCATACATTATAATTAACACTGTTATAATTTGGGAATTTACAAATATTCTTTTTACAGAAGTCCTAATATAGGAATTTTTGTAAAATGTAATGACAATTCAATAATGTTACCATTAGGTTTTGCTTCAACAAAATCTGATACGTTGGTGAAATATCTTGAAATATCTGAGCCAACTTACATTTCTATAGCAGGAACAAGATTATTGGGACCTATGATGGTCATGAATAACCATGGAGTATTAGTTTCTTCGATAGCTTCTGATGAAGAAATTAATATTATAAGAAAAGAAAGTAAATTAAATGTTGAACGTTTAGAGAGTAAATATACGGCAATAGGAAATTTAATAGCTGCCAATGATCATGGAGCAATTATATCTCCATTGTGTTCTGATGTTATGGAACAAGTACACAATGTATTGGATGTTCCAGTGAATCCTATAAGTGTCTGTGGTTTTGTACAAACTGGATCGATGGTTGTTACTACAAACAAAGGTGCAGTTATTCATCCTAGTGCCAGTGAAGAAGAAATAGAATCTATATCTGAGATTTTAAATGTCAATGTAGAGCCGGTAACAATCAATGGTGGTATACCATATCCGGCATCAGGGATAATTGCCAATTCTAAATCTATTATAGTTGGAAATTTAACAACCGGACCAGAATTAATAATGTTAAGTAGAGCGTATAACGTATAACTACAGTAACTAACTAAATTTCATTGATGATATCATTTTCAGGCATAATAAACATTTTTTATAAAGAATTTGTAAATGAACTTTTGTTAATCAATATAGTAATTACATTTATTTCAACTTGATATTAGACTCAGAAAATGTCATGCAATATTATTGAACAAAAATTTCTCGAATACATTAAATTAGAACAATTACTATATCATATTCTAAAATATTGTAGAGTTCAAATATATATATAGTAGAGCAACATATATTTAGTATTTGTAATAGTGCAACAGTATGTTACAGTGGATTTGAAAGCTATGTTATCGTGATGTATAAATACTCTTCTTATTTTTGTCTTCAAATCAAATTATCTTTTTATTACATCCACAATAGATAATTTAGTGTATTTTTTTCGTCGTTTTGCTCTTTTCGTATAATAGCACGATGAATATGTTATTTTGAATTGTATTTAAACGATACAAGGAGATATGTCTTGTACCTCAGTACGAAAAACTCATGGGACATGGGACATCCAGCAAGATAAGATACAGAAAGATAGAAGATGAAATATGATTACAAGAAGATTGTGTACCATCTACATAACAAAAATGAACTATTTTGCCATTCATAAGGAGGCTGTTTGACAAATAAATTGCATCTAATGATGTAGGAATACCATGTTGATCGGATAATAATTTTAGTTTTTATTAGATATATTTCATATAGCTCAATTTTTGTATTGTTTTATAATAAAAAAAACTATTATTTGACTTCTTAGATATTGTTCTTACTCAAAGCGGGAGTTGCCAAGCTTGGTCAAAGGCGTGAGATTATTTTCATCTAACACGATGCTCAGAAGCATGGCTTAGAAACCTCATCTCTTAGGGGTTCGTGGGTTCAAATCCCACCTCCCGCATCTTTTGTTTTATTAATTGTATCTTATTCAGTAATCTTTTAACTATAAATACAATATTTGTTAAAAATTTCTTGAATTTTTGTGTTGTTAATGTAAAAAAAGTATATTATTTAAAAAAAATTTTTATGAACTAAATAGACAGAGATATATAGTTGTAAAATACAAAAATGATTCAGCGGGGTGGGGAAGCCAGATATTTAATAGGCAAAGTTATCCCGGCGGGCTCATAACCCGCAGAGCGGTTTCCGCCAAAATCGATAATGTTGGTGGCCGTAAGTTCAAATCAACCCCCCGCTACTTATTTAAATGTTATACAATAATTCCAAACCATTTTGGAAAAATATTATTCTTTAATATATTCCATCCTTTTTTTTCCATTCCATATCTATGTCTAGGTTTAGTCAGATGTCTATGTGCCTTTGGAGTTGGAACATATAAACCTTCTTTAATTGTTCGTGGATTTAATAAGGGTACTTTTTTCCCATATCTGTCTAAAGTTTTACATCTTTTACACTGAAAACCTTTCTCCTTTCCTTCAGATTTCATTCTTTTTCCACAATTTACACAACTAGGATTAACAAATTCATAAATTTGAATAGTTTCCAATATTGAGATATATTCTATGTTTAATACCGTTGGATGTTTGATGGTTGCTTTCCTTACTCCAAATCCAATTTCTATTAAATCGCCTTTCTGCAATTGTGCAGCAACTTTTGTTAATCCAGTTGGCTCATACACTGCTGCCAGACAACTATTCTTTGAATCATCTTCTACCGTAAAAAATACATGACCTCCTTGCATAGTGTAAGGATTTGTTGTCACTCTACATCTAGAAATACCTGATGTATACGCCTTAACATCACCTAATTTGATTTCATTCATTAAATGCATCCCTGTTCCTTGGTTAGATCTATAAATCAGATAGCCTTCTAATTTTTCTTCTATTTTCAACATATTTAATCCCTCTAATAGAATTTCCGGATCTTCTCCTCTTATACCACAGAAAACCGGATCTGGTCCATGTGGCGTAATCAATATTCGTTCATGGACATGATCATAGCAATTAAAAGTTGACGGAAATGTAGAACGGTCAAGATAAATAACCTTTATGGAATCGATCTTTCTTGGAGTTTGACAATTCTCTATTTTTCTATATGCTATTACTTCAAATGTGTAATCTGAATCTAATAAGCACCCAATTGCAGCTGTTGCGCCAACTAATCCTTGTCCATTTCCATAACAGAAAAATTTCATCTTATTCTTTTCAGCAATTTTGATTGCTTTTTGTTTACTTAAGATATCAAACATTGCAATTCTATTAAATTCTATAATTTCATCTGGAATGTTTCTTCCTTCAAAAAAAACAAGACCAGGATTAGCCCCTATTCCTATGTCAGAATTTTGTTCTATCTCATTTTTGATATATTCTGTTATCCTTTCAATATCTTTGCTATTTCTAGTTCTCAATCTGATACAGACAGCACCATTACCGCGAGTTTTCCAAGGTATATTTGGATTTAATCTAATTAACAATGGATAATCTAAAAATTTTATAGATTGATTTCTTTTTAAATTCGATACTATTTTAAAAGCTAAGTGAGTTGTACATCTACCAGATCTAGAATCTGTGTCATCAAAACCAATATGGAGAATATTATTATCTGCATTTGTACTTTTATCCATCATCTTTTTAGATTTCTTCTATCCTATATTAAAGAATGTTTAATTTTTCTCCAAATTCATTTTAGAACGAATTTATTAATATATGGCAAATATTCAGTATTTGTGAAATCTGTATATTTGTATGATGATTACCTTTACCCTCACTACTTTTACGATTACTTTTTTATATCTAAAAATAACATTACAAGATAATGTCTTTAAAAATAATAGATGAAATAGATTTTGCAAAAAGGGGTGGCCTATTACCAGTGATTGTTCAAGATAAGATTTCTAAAGATATCCTTATGCTTGCATATGTAAATAGAATTGCACTTGAAAATACAGTCAAAACTGGAAAGGCATGGTTTTGGAGTACTTCTCATAATAAATTATGGATGAAAGGTGAGGAATCAGGAAATATTCAACCAGTTCAAGAAATCTTAGTTGATTGTGATTCAGATGCGCTAATCTATATAGTAAATTCAGAAAAACCAGCATGTCATACAGGTCACAATTCTTGTTTTCATAATATTCTAAAAAAATAAAAATCATTAAAAATTATCACAAATTTGGAAAAATTTTTATATAACATCTATAATATGAAATTTTATGATACTATTTTGTTTTAATATTCTATTTTTTTTATAATATAAAATTACAGTATTACTAAATTTGTGTTTAGAGACCCTTATCTACAATGAATTTTTATTCAAATTATCATAAATGGGAATAATACAATCATTAAAGTGTCGAGAATGTGGAAAGGAATATGAACCATCATTTAGATATGTATGCGAAGAATGTTTTGGTCCACTCGATGTTAAATATATTTATCCAGATTCAATAAAAAGAGAGACCTTTGAGTCTAGGACAGAAAAGACATATTGGAGATATTTTGAATTATTACCAATTAAAAATAAAAATAATATTGTAAGTATTAACTCAGGATTTACTCCATTACAAAAAGCAAATAATCTTGGTAAGGATCTAAAATTAACAACATTATATGTAAAAAATGATTCTGTTAATCCAACATTTTCATTCAAGGATAGACCAGCTGGTGTGGCTGTATCAAGAGCAAAAGAAACTAATCTTAAGGCAGTGGGATGTGCCTCAACCGGTAATCTAGCATCTGCTACTGCTGCACATGCAGCTGTAGCTAACATGCCTTGTTACATATTTGCACCCGCTGATTTAGAATATGCAAAGATTGTCCAAGCATTAGCTTACGGTGGTAAATTTGTTGCTGTTGATGGAACTTATGATGATGCTAATAGAGTAGCTTCTGTAATAGGAGATTCAAAAGGTATAGGTATAGTAAATATTAATATGCGGCCATATTATGTAGAGGGATCAAAAACACTTGCCTATGAAGTAGCCGAACAACTTAATTGGAAAGTACCTGATTACTTGATAATACCTGTTGGAAGTGGTGCAATGCTAAATGCAATTTGTAAGGGATTTGAAGAATTAAATGAGATTGGATTAATCGAAGATGTTTCCAATTTGAAGATAATTGCAGCACAACCTCATGGTTGTTCGCCTGTAGTTAATGCTTTTAAATCCAATAGTGATGAAGTATTTCCGGTAGAAAAGCCTGATACAATAGCAAAAAGTCTTGCTATAGGCGATCCTGGAGATGGAATATACGTTTTAAAAAGATTAAAACAATATCATGGTTTTGCTGAATCAGCTACAAATCAAGAAATTATAGCTGGAATATTAAAACTATCTAAAACAGAAGGCATTTTTACGGAGCCTGCAGGTGGTGTGTCCGTTGCTGTAATGCAAAAGTTACTTGATGAAGGAAAGATAGATCGAGATTCTAATATAGTTTGTTATATTACTGGAAATGGTCTCAAATCTATTGAGGCAATTACAGAGATATTACCTAAACCTTCAATCATTAAACCAGATGTTCAAATAGTCTCAGCGATGATAAGATAATAAAATGAATAAATAATATATGTGAAAGGTAAGTGAGATAGATATAAATGGTTAAAGTCGAGTTTATAATTCCATCTGTTTTAAACAAGGGAGCTGGAGAAAAAAAAGTATCATTAGAAGCCGACAATCTACAAAATGCCTTCAATAAGGCTTCAGATATCTTGGGTGATGATTTCAAACGTAGGGTATTTGATCTTAATGGCAAACCTCGTGCTCTAATTAACATATATATTAATGGAAAAAATATGCGTTTTAACAAGGATGGAATGACCACATCTCTTAATGAAGGTGATTCTATCTATATCCTTCCTGCAGTAGCCGGAGGTTCAAACAAACCCACAGTAGTAACTCGTAATGAACTAGATAGTAAAGACATTCAGCGTTATTCTAGACAAATAATGTTAGAAGAAATAGGATTTATTGGAATGGAGAAATTAAGAAATTCCAAAGTTTGTGTGGTCGGTGTTGGTGGCATTGGAAATCCAGTTGTAACTCAATTAACAGCTATGGGTATAGGAAAGATCCGTATTGTTGATAGAGATGTAGTTGAAATATCTAATTTACATAGACAGCATTTGTATACTGAACAAGATATTGGAAAAGTTAAAGTTGAAGCGGCTATAGAGCATCTGAAAAAAAGGAATACAGACGTAGAAATTGAAGCACTTCCAATTTCAGTTACTCCCTATACAGCAGAAAATATTGTTAAAGGCTTTGATATTGTTATTGATGCTTTAGATAGTGTTGATGCTAGATATGCATTAAACGATGCATGTATTAAACACAACATTCCTTTGATCTATGCAGGTGCATTAGGAATGTTGGGATCAGTTTGTACAATTCTTCCAAACAATTCTGCCTGTCTAAGATGCATCTTTCCTGCATTGTCTGAAGATGATATGCCAACTTGTAGTACAGAAGGAGTTCATCCATCTATTCTTTATTTAGTGGGGGGCCTTCAAGTCTCAGAAGCAGTAAAAATATTATTGAACCAGAAACCAACTTTAGTAAATACACTATTGTACATCGATCTTAACGAGTTATCATTCGAACGTATTAGGATGTTTAGACATGATGAATGCCCGTCATGTGGAAAAGAAAAGGTAGATATGATTAAACACCGAGAAACAGAACATAATCTCATAATTGAGGAATTATGTGGTAGAGATAGAGGAAAAAGAACCTATACTGTTACACCAATGGAAATACCTTCTGATATAAATTTAAATAAAATAATACAAAATGCAGAATTGTTAGGTTATAACTTAAAAACTCGTGGAACTTTGGGAATAACTGTTATATCTAATAACACTAATCCATCTCAACAATTATCTGTAAGTTTTATGACCAGTGGTGCAGCAACTATTGTCGGTGCAAAAGACGAAAAAGACGCACTTTTTATCTACAAAAACTTTGTTAATACAACTGATGATAAGGCCTGATCAGATATCATCGTTGTGTTAGTTTAACGATATTTATTCAGCTATAAGGTACTATTTCTTTCTAACAATCCTTGATCATTAGAATAGAAACAGAACATACGATTGATGATGATGATGATGTATTCTTCTCTGTATTTATTTACTTTCTTGTTCTCTGTCAGTCTCAAAAAAATAAAGACATTGAAATCTTCTAAAAATGAAAACAAAAGAAGTTACATCTTTTCAAATCTATATGATAATAAGTTCAATCTTTACAATAGATAAAAGAATAATCAAATATTACTTAATATCTATAGATTTCTTGTACTGTATTGAACTTGAAAAATCGGTGCTTGTAACAAAGAGTTTTATAATTTCTTATCTCCAAGCATGAACTTTTATACCCAAAACACAGAATATATTCTCCTTTAGAAGACCCTGATAGAACGAATAAGCAGTATTTCAAATAGAACCTCCTTCATGATTGCTATTCATGTATAGCAACAAGAACAGAAAATGTGATCTAGGACATGTATAGAATCGGATTAGATTGTTTATTCATTTATACAATACAACAATCAAAACAAAAAAATATAGTTTCATTTTTCAATAAAATTACTTAATAGCATCAAATCTTACATTATATTTTGGATGTTCCTCTTAAAATTAAATTATTTAAACCATGTTCTGATTCGAGGAGATATCAAAATGTAAACCAATTTTTAAGTATTGAATAAATTACTTGTAGATATACATTAATTTTTTGATTTATGGCTTTAATTTACAATAAAATTAGATTGTATAGACGGATCCAAATGATTCTTGATTTTTTCTGAATAATCTAACAATTCAGTTTCATTAGCAATATAACGTGTAGGCCATCTTCCATTTGGATTATCGTTTTTGAATCGAGGTATGATATGAACATGTACATGACGAATAATTTGATTGGCAGTCCTTCCATTATTTTGTCCAATATTAAATCCATCTGCAGATATTGCGGAAACAACTGCTTTAGATATTATTCTAACTAATGAATACAATTCTCCTACTTCTTTGGGGGACATAAAAAGTAAATTATCATAATGTTTTTTTGGAATAACTAAAGTATGGCCTGTTGTTATTGGATATTTATCCATTATTACTAGAAAATCATTATTTTCATAAACAATTGCTCCTTCAATAGCTCCATTAATAATTGAACAGAATATACAAGAATTATTATTACTGTCGTAATTCATAATAATTTTCTATCAATAAAGATATTGTTATTTATTTCTTGGTATTTATAATCTTTTAAGGTATTGATAGTTGATCTTGTTATAGCCAATTTTAAATATCACTATTTCATCCTATCTGTTAAATTATGGTAGAAACTATAGATATTGATAATTTTAATATATATTTGTCATTTAAATGTCCTAAATGTGAATATCAGAATGATGAAATATCGGGGGCAGATTTGACGAATGGAAATGCTGAATGCGGGATGTGTGAAACTATATTCAAGATAGAAGGACTTGATACAATCAAGATAACAGCTTTTATTGAATAAGGAAATATTTTTAATCCATTTTGAAATAATCGATAATATTTATTAAGAAAACGAACAATATAAAAATAAACTATCGAATTCTTACTTTAATGAAATTACCTAGTAGAAAAACTTTGGATGGACCTTCAAGATCTCCTCATAGGGCGATGTACAAAGCAATGGGATTAAAAGATGATGATTTAAATAAACCCCTCATTGGTGTATCTTCTACTTCTAACGAAGCAACACCTTGTAATATTCATTTAGGTAAACTCGCTCAATTTTCAAAAAAAGGCGTATCAGATTGTAATTGTACCCCAAGGGAATTCACAGCTATCGCTGTTTCAGACGGAATCGCTATGGGTCATGAAGGAATGAAGGCTTCTTTAGTTAGTAGAGAAATAATTGCAGATTCAATTGAAGTAATGATGAGAGCTCATCAATATGACGGTTTGGTTGGAATTTCTGGATGTGATAAGAGTCTTCCTGGAACCTTGATGGCAATGGCTCGGTTAAACTTGCCATCGATTTTTGTTTATGGAGGAACAATAATGCCAGGAAGCTGGAATAACAGAGATGTTACTATACAGGATGTTTATGAAGCTGTAGGTTCATTCGAAGCTGGAAATATGAATTTAGAAGAGTTATTGCAATTGGAGAATGTTGCATGTCCGTCAGTTGGTTCATGTGGAGGGATGTATACCGCAAATACAATGGCATCAATAAGTGAGGCGTTAGGAATGTCATTACCAGGAAGTGCTTCACCTCCAGCAGAAAGCGAAAAAAGAAATGAAATATGTTATGAAACCGGAAAGAAAATCTATGATCTAGTGGAAAATAATATTTGTCCTAAAGACATTTTAACTTTTGAGGCTTTTGAAAATGCAATAGCAATAACAAATGCTTTGGGAGGATCCACGAATGCTGTACTTCATTTGCTAGCAATAGCCAAGGAAATAGGAGTCAAACTTATACTGAAGGATTTTGAAAGAGTTAGAAAACGTACTCCTCATATAGTCAATATGAGGCCAGGAGGGATATATGTTATGTTGGATTTGGATAAAATTGGTGGAATTCCAATCATACTAAAGAGTTTATTAAAAAAGGGTCTAATTCATGGTGAAACACTAACCGTTACTGGTAAGAATATGAAGAAGAATTTGGAATCATTTACAAATGTATCTATTGATGAAAATATTTTAACATCTTTTGATAGACCTTTGCATAGTGAGGGGACTCTTAAAATTTTGAAAGGTTCTCTAGCTCCAGAGGGTGCTGTGGTAAAGATTGCTGGTGTCAATTCTACAGAATTTATTGGTAGAGCCAAAGTTTTTGAAAGTGAGGAAGAAGCATTCAGGGAAATTTCAAAGAAAAAAATTGTTGAAGGAGATGTTGTGATTATTCGGTATGAAGGTCCTAGAGGGGGACCTGGTATGAGAGAGATGCTATCTGTAACAGCAGCATTAGTAGGACAGGGACTAGGTGAAAAAGTTGCTATGGTTACTGATGGAAGGTTTTCTGGAGCAACTAGAGGATTTATGATAGGACATGTATCACCAGAGGCCATGTTAGGCGGTCCAATAGCACTAGTAAAGAACGGAGATAACATACGAATAGATATCAAAAAAGGAAAAATAGATTTAGATTTATCTAAAATAGAACTTGGGCGAAGAGAGAAGAAATGGAAACCACTAAAGCCACACTATAAAACTGGAGCCCTTGCAAAATATGCATCATTGGTTAGTTCGGCTTCTGAAGGTGCAATTACTAGACCAATTATAGAATCTAAAAATCAGCGATGAAATTCTATTCTTATTTTATTTATTTTTAATCAGATATTGCTAGGTAATAATTAATCTATTCTTTAACGCTTAAGTATATGTAATACTATATTATAGTTACCACTGAAATCTCTATAGCGTATTTTTGCGGCACTATCCCTAAATCTAATGCAGACAGAAAAAAAGGAGTATATATCATAACCTATTGAGAATCTTCACGCCCATTCGGTGGATTACTTTTGCGAATCCTCCAACTATATGATATTCATGAATAATATTACCAGAGAAATAGATAGATGATAGACGAAAATCCTTTATAATATATTATCAAAATACTTGTACTTACTACTGTCAATAATAATATGTCCGTAGTAAAGTTAGTCCAGTTAAAATATGAGAACTTATGAAAGATTGAAAAAACATAATCAATATCATAATAATGATAATAATTGCCTTGTTGCACAACTTGTTCTTCTCAACACATTTAGCTAACCAATTCTAGTCATATTATGTGAACTGGAGAAATTACAACGAATCTCTTGTTAAACGTGGTGAGGTATTACTGGATTTTGATGTTATAGATAACTGGAATACTGAACTAGAGAAGATGAATAAGGAAAAGGAAGGTAGGAAATTCGTATATCCAGATTCATTTGTCAAGTTATTGGGATACATGAGAGCATACTTTCACTTACCCTACAGACAAACTGAAGGAGTAGTAAGAGAACATGCTTCAAACACTTTGCCATCAATTCCAGATTATAGTAACATTAGCAGAAGAATAAATAGACTGGATATCAAGATTTCTGATGATATAACCAAATCTAACTTGCATGATGATAATTTTGTTATTGCAATTGATTCTACCGGTATAAAGGTATCTAAGAGGGGTGAATGGATTAGACACAAGTGGAATGTAAAAAGAGGATATCTAAAGATACATTTAGCAGTCGATATAAAAAAGAAGAGAATTCTATCATTAGATGTTACTAGTGAAGAAGTACATGATGTAAAAGTACTTCCAAAATTGGTTGATTATATAGCAATAAAACAGAATAAGGTAATAGATACTGCTATCATGGATGGTTCCTATGATAGCAACAAGATCTTTCAGTTTCTATCATTTAAAGGCATACAACCAGCAATAAAGGTAAGAAAGAATTCTAGATGCAGAAACAAGACCAATCATTACCTTAGAAACAAGATGGTGAAAATGCAGAAGAATGATTTGCAAGAATGGAAAGATAGTGTACGCTATGGACAAAGATGGATGGTAGAATCTGTTTTTTCCTCTATGAAGAGAATGTTTGGTGAATATGTTACTGCTATCAGGTTAGAGAACATGATAAGAGAGATAATGTTGAAAGCATCGTTGTATAACTGGTTTCAAAGTATAACTGTTACATAATTATCAATTATATAATAATGAGAACGATTGGTTAAACGAGTTATGCAACAAACCAATAATAATGATAATGTAGATTCACGGTTTAATGATCCTGCTTTCAATTACTTTAAGCAAAATGATTTTTGTATATTATGGAGTAAACAAAATACTCTGACTCCTGCGCTAGTGACTACAGATTTCGTGTAATTGAGATTGGTAGGAGATAGAAGTATTGATGACAAAAATTTTGGAACGATACAAAAAGATAGAAAATTGGAAATGCAAAAGTGGTCTAACATTTTAAATGATCTAAAGAATGATGAAGCAATCATAAAGAAAGCAATTGTATCTGCAAACGATCACTATGCTGGTTTTGGTCCTCTTACTGCTAGAATGTTGAGATGATAAATCTCAAGATAAGATAATATCATTTCCTATTATAAATTATAAAGATTATTTTGATAATATTGAAATGAAAATTATTCTCTGAATTTGACAATTGACAATCATCAATTCACATTTTTTAAATAGAATAATAATAAATAATAAAGGATTAGAAGTTGAATTTTATATGATATTATTAATAGAATATTAGACTTTCATGAGTATGGGAAAAATCATAATGATTATAGAAATTCTATAACAAACTCTGAAGTATACAAAATTGTACAAATATGGATAATTTAAAATATCCATGTTTCAACAAAACCGAGAATATAAAATATATATTTTTAATTGTGCAATAAATTCTAAATTGAAATGATAACCCCAGAAGAATTTCAATATTGGGCTAATAAAATTAAAACTCGATCTCAAGAAAGAATTAATGATTCTGATGAAAACCGAATAAGATTAGCAACAAATCCTAGAATCTATCCATGGTTTGAATTTATCGTAGATTCAAGAGATACAGAAGCAATTGATTCAATAATTTATATGGTCAAAGAAAATTTAAACAGTATTCCTGAAGAATTTAGATATGAGTTTCAACAGGTAATATTAGATGGATTGGATAGAATAAAAAATAGAAAAAATACTGGTTATTTCTACTGAAATATAAAATTGATAAGAATTATTTGAATATTATCCTAAATTACTTTTTAGTTATCATCTGGAAATTCTTGAATCCTGATGCTGCTTTTTCTGCACTGGGAAAAAACTTCGTTCATTGCTTGTGTTATCTCCTTCATTGGTGCTACCTGATGACATGTTGTAGTTCTCAGCTTTTGTAGCATATGCTAGGTCTTTTGGTTGCTATATCTCAATTGTAAGATCACTAACCAAATGAAAATATTAATTCATTGAAAATATTAATTCATTATATGCTTAATAAAACTCTATTTTCCATAAATGTTTTTCAGAAGAAGGTTGTAATAATAGTTTCTCATGATAACAAAATCCACAGCTATCTAACAGATCCTCAAAATCAAAACGTTCACTTAAATACAATCTACATTCTTCTTTGTAATAATCTTTTATAGTTCTAGTAATTTTATCTGACTGTTCAGGAGTAGAATACACATACCATAAATTATGAGCTGTACGTAAATTCGATAAATGATTGTTTTTAGATAATTTTAAAGGTTCTTCATAGAATTTATTCATCAATTCTCCATTTACATCAATCCATGATGGGCTTCTCCATGAAGCCAGTTTTTTGAAACCAAATTCTTCGTATTCACATCCCCCATTAACTCCACATTGTCCTCCAGCATCAAATGTAGTAATTATACATTTTGTTAACCTTGCTATATGTCTACGAAAATCAGTTCCCGGTTGCATCCACCCCACAAATACTATATCAAAAGAGTTCTCCGTATAATTTAAAACTTCTATTGGATAAGAGTGAACGTAATCCGGCTTTGGTCTGTTTAGTATATAATACAACGTTGCATTTTGTTCTATTCCGATAGCTTTTGGCAGATATTTTTTTATTTTTGTAAGGAAATCACCGTTTCCACATCCAACATCAACAAAGGAAGGATCTTGGGAAAGAGACTTTGCAATGGAAACTATTCTCAAAATATCTATCTTTCTATAACAAAAGTAAGTTCCTGAAAATAACGGAAAAATAAATCTTTCGTGGTGTAGAGGTGGATTTTGTAATTTATATTGCTTATAATATGAATAAGCTTTTTGAATTTCATCCAGTGAAAAAGACATTATTGAATGATAATGTAGATAACAAATTTTTATATAAATTACATGTAAAGCGATCATCTCTCATACTATTATCTTAAATATATCATTATAATTCATTTTATAACACCGTTAAAATATCCCAAAAAGCTTATTAATCTATAGTATTAATTCATAACATGGGTAGAAGTTTTAATGACTGGTGGACTACTGTTCCAGCAGATTTAAAAGAAAAAGCACGTAGAGGAGACGAAAATAATAAACCACTTTTGAACCAAGTTAATTATGTACTTCTTCATTTGCACTTGGCAGGAAAACATGATACAAAACCATCACATGAAGAATTAAAAGATTGGTTGCACAGTGGTCAAGTAGACGTTATGAGAACTAAATAAATAATACTCTAAAAATTTTTAATTTTTAATTTCTTCCTATTTTATAAAATTTATATTTTAATAATTATAGGTTTATAATTCAAAGCATAAATAGTTTAATTATAACACTGTTTTGATATCGACATAGGGTTTAAATAGTTTCACCAGTATCGGTCCCTTAGTGAAATATTGAATGACAATTGCAATACTTCCAGATGTTGATGAACAAAGATGTATTGGATGTGCACTTTGTGTAGAAATTTGTACTGCTCTTGGTCCAGATGTTCTTAGAGTAAAACCGGTAGAAGGCTGGAAAAGAGGTAAGGCATTTGTCTTTTATCCAGAAAGATGCATTTCTGATGGTGCCTGTGTAGGAGTATGTCCAACACATGCAATATTCTGGATGAGACCAATGGAATACACACCAGGACAACCAGTTCCATTACACAAGAACGGTGTATTTGACAAAGGCTGGGAAGAAGGTTAAGAAAAAATAGTAGTCTGATACAACAATAAAAAATCATTTTATTTTTTCTTATTTTATTATTTTATATTTATGAAATAATATTTTTAGATAATATATTTAAATGACTAGAGTCGGAATTACCGGGAATCCGGGAGTAGGAAAACATACTGTAAGCGAGTTATTATCGAAAAATAAAGGATTGTCGATTATCGACATTAACAAAATAATAATTTCAAATCATGCTTTTATTACAAAAAATTCAAAAATGGAAATAAATTTGAAAAAAGCAAGAGAACTGATCAAAGATCAAGTAAAAAATGAAAATATAATAATCGTTGGTCACCTTCTACCATATCTAATAAGAAAAAAAGAACTTGATTTTGTTATAATTCTTAGGAGATCGCCTTATTCTTTGATCGAGGAATACAAAAGAAGAAATTATTCTATTGAAAAAATCCAAGAAAATATTGCTAGCGAGATATTGGGAATATGTTTTTACGATACCTTGAGAGTTTTTGGAAAAGAAAAGATTTCAGAAATTGATACTACTAGGAGTACTCCTGAAGAAACTATGAAAAATGTTATATATAGTTATGAAAATAAATCAGAAAGAAAATTAAGTAATATTGACTGGCTCGACATGGTATACAAGAAGGGGGATATTCAAAGATTTTTGGAATATTGAAAAATTTTCATGAAATGTTATATTATATTATGTGAATTGAATTCAAATTATATATACCTGAAATAATAACCACAATCGAACTGGTTTGTCTGTAGCATTTAGAAAATTTGGAGAAGAAACAATTCAATTTTTAGGAAAAAAAGTATCTATTGAAACATCTGATGGAAAAACATATGTTGGAACCTTAAGTGGGATAAATGAAAAATTGGATGTAATACTAGATGATTTAGAAACTGGTGGAATAATAAAAATTATTATGAATGGATCTTTTGTAAAGGAAATTAGATTAATGGAAAAACCATTTGATTTAAAAGCTCTTGCAGAAAGATTTTCTAGAGTTTTCCCGGGTTTGGTAAAAGTTAGAGAAGATGTTGGTGCTATAATAGTCATGGATAAGATAAAAGTAACTCAAAATGGTATCGAAGAGGGCGGAGGTCTTGCTGCTGATAGGATAAAAGCTATCTATGATGAATTTGTGAGGGAGACCAAAAAATAAATTTGTCATTTGAGGTCAAATATAATGACCTAGCAGGACGAATAGGGAAGCTTGAAACTGCACATGGAACTTTAGAAACACCCGTATTTATACCAGTAATTCACCCTATTAAACAAATAGTAGACATAGAATTTTTTAAAAAATTAGGATTTAAAGCAGTTATAACAAATGCATACATAGCCTTAAGATATTATGGAGATGAAGCACGAAAAAGAGGAATCCATAAAATAATCAATTTTGAAGACGTCGTAATGACTGATTCAGGAGGTTACCAAGTATTAGAATACGGGGAAATCGAAGTTGAACCTACAGAAATGGCAGAATTCGAAATAGATATCGGAACAGATATTGCGGTACCGTTAGACAAACCCACTGGTTATGGGCTTCAATACAATAAGGCAGTAGAATATGTTAATAAAACAATAAAAAATGCTGGTGAAACTCTGGAAGTAATCAGGAGGAATAATATAAATCATCAAAAGAGAGCACAAGGTAAGCTTGATACTATTTGGGCAGGTCCTGTTCAAGGTGCAGAACACTTGGATTTGGTAAAAATGTCTGCATCAATATTTGATAAGATGGGTTTTAATCTCATGGCTTTGGGTAGTCCAGTTGAATTAATGGAAGCATATGATTTTGCTATGCTTTCTCAAATAATTTATAACTTGAAGAAAGTAATTCCTTTTAAACCCATACATCTTTTTGGAGCAGGACATCCATTAACTATACCGTTGGCTGTAGCACTTGGATGTGATATGTTTGATTCTGCATCCTACATATTGTATGCAAAAGAAAATAGATACTTATATTCATATGGTACAGCAAGATTAAATGAAATTACTTTTTTTCCTTGTTCGTGTTCAATATGTAATTCTTTTACTCCAAGAGAATTACTGAGTTTGGATGAAAAATCACGTACAATTGAATTAGCAAAACATAATCTATATGTCTTAAAAATGGAAGTAAATACCGTAAAACATGCCATCTTAGAAGGAAGATTATGGGAATATATTATGATTAAAGCTCACAGTCATCCAAAATTGATGGAAGCTGTTAGATCCTTAAAAAATTTTGATAATTTAGATCATGGTACACCAATGTTCAAGGAAAAAGCGATCTATTTTAACGAACCTTATGATCAATATAGACCCGAAGCAAAAAGATTTAGAGAGATGGTAGCAAAATATGAACTCAGGGAAAAATCTAAAATATTATTATATCCTGAAGCAAAAATACATCCATTTTATACTTCAAAGACATTCAATCGAATAAAAAATAAATTCAGCGAAATTGAAATTTTTTCCTATAATCCATATTTGGGAATTATTCCAGCAGAATTATCGGATATCTTTCCTGCATCACATAATCTTATTTCTTATGAATCTGATTCAGAAAATCTTGCGAACGAATATCCTACTTTTGTTAATTCTTTAGTGAAATTTTTACAGAAAAATAAAGATAAGGTAATAATAATAGTGGCCAATAATTTTATGAATCAAGTTATTTCTTTTGTTCATGAATATAAAGATACAAAAACGAAAAGCAATGTCAAAATTTTGAATTATGATGAGCATGTAGGTTGCAAAGGATTAGAAAAATATTTAAAGTCGGATTAAATTAATTTAAACTCTTAATATACGGTAAAAAACTAAATTTAGTTTTTTCATATTCAGTTATACTTGAATCTAATTGTAATGTTAATCCAATTTCATCTACTCCCTCCATTAACATCTTTTTTTTAGAGAAATCTATTTGGAATTTGAAGGTTATAGGATTATTGTGTTCCAAAAATACTACTTGAGTATCAAGATTGATCTTTAACGAGAGATCTTCATTTTTGAAAAGATAGTCAATTTCTTCTTTTGATAAAACTATTGGTAATATGCCGTTTTTAATACAATTACTATAAAAGATATCTGCAAATGAAGAAGAAATAATAGCCTTGAAACCATAATCAGAAAGAGCCCAAACTGCATGTTCTCTAGAACTTCCACTACCAAAATTATCTAATGTAAGAAGAATACTACGATCTAAATATTTCAATTTATTTAATACGAAATCCTCTTTCGTTTTACCATCTTTATCATAACGCCAGTCATTGAAAAGATATTTTCCAAACCCTGTTTTCTGAGTTAATTTAAGGAATTGTTTAGGAATTATTTGATCTGTATCAACATTAGCAAAATGAAATGGAATAAATTTACTTTCGAAATTATCAAATGGTTGCATAGCAATAATCTCTTTTTAAAGTTGGATATTTATATTAACTCACGTACATCAACAAAATGACCCTCTATGGCTGCAGCTGCCGC
The DNA here is from genome assembly GCA_963695855.1 of uncultured Nitrososphaerales archaeon. Classification (GTDB taxonomy): domain Archaea; phylum Thermoproteota; class Nitrososphaeria; order Nitrososphaerales; family Nitrososphaeraceae; genus TH1177. The sequence continues at coordinate 44,162 of CAVOHZ010000002.1, forward strand.
CATGATTGGACTTACTAGATGAGTTCTACCGCCTACGCCTTGTCTTCCTTCAAAATTGCGATTTGAGGTACTAGCACATCTTTCTCCAGGTGCTAATATATCAGGATTCATTCCAAGACACATACTGCATCCAGAATCTCTCCATTCAAAACCAGATTCTTTGAAAATTTTGTCTAGTCCTCGTTTTTCTGCCTCTAATTTTACGGATTGGGATCCCGGTACAACTAATGCATGAACATTTTGTGATACTTTTTTACCTTTTACTACCATGGAAGCCTCTATGAGATCTTCTATTCTTGAGTTTGTACAAGAGCCTATGAACACACGATCAATATGAATATCAATAATTGGAATTCCAGGCTTCAATTCCATATATTTTAGTGCACGAATGGCAGCATTTTTTTCATCTTCATTTCCTTTAGCAAATTCTTCTGGGCTTGGGACTACATCGGTTACATCTACAGTCATAGCAGGATTAGTACCCCAACTTACCTGAGGGGCAATATTGTTAATATCTACATCTATACTCCTATCAAAGATAGCATTATCATCGGTTCTAAGATTATTTTTCCAATAATCGACCATCTTTTCATAATCTTCACCTCTTGGTGAATATTCTCTATCGCGAAGGTAATCAAATGTTGTATTATCAGGAGCAATTAATCCTGCTCTCGCGCCAGCCTCAATTGACATGTTACAAATCGTCATCCTTTGTTCCATAGAAAGTTTTTTTATGATCTGTCCTCGATATTCAAAAACTGTACCCATTCCTCCACCAATACCAATTTTACGTATAAGAGAAAGTATAATGTCTTTTGCTGATATCGCATGTAAATATCTCGGTTTTCCGATAAAGTTAATTGCAGTTATCTTGGGTTTAGTCAACCATAAACACTGAGTTGCTAGGACATGTTCTACTTCACTTGTACCTATTCCAAATGCAAAAGCACCAAAAGCACCATGTGTGGAAGTATGGCTATCGCCACAAACTATAGTAGTGCCTGGTAAAGTAATACCAAGTTCTGGCCCAATAACATGAACAATACCTTGATAAGGATGATTCAGATCAAATAATTTTATTCCAAATTCTTGACAATTTTCTGCCAATGTTCTTATTTGGTTTGCAGAAATTTGGTCAACAATTGGAAGATTTCTATTAGTTGTTGGTACATTGTGATCCATAGTGGCAAAAGTCAGATCACGACGTCGAACCTTCCTTCTACTAGAACGTAATCCATCAAATGCTTGAGGAGACGTAACTTCATGAATCAAGTGACGATCTATATATAACAAATGAGAACCAGGATTGATTGATCCATTATCTTTTGAAATAGGATATACTATATGATTTTCCCAAATTTTTTCAAATAAAGTACGAGACATATATACATTTGATATATCGAAGGAATATAATCATATATAGTATAATAATATCTAAAGAATGAAAAAATACTTATTAGTAATAATTTGACTATTCTTGATTAATATGCATTTACAAGATAATAGATATTCAGAGCAGATTGCAGAACAGATAAAGAAAGGAACTACTACATGTGCAATTTCCTGTACGGATGGTGTTGTACTTGCTGCTGATACTAGAGCCAGTGCAGGATTATTTATAGCAGACAGAAACGTTATGAAAATCCAAAAAGTGGATACTCATTTGGGTATGACCATTGCTGGGGGAGTGGCAGATGCACAAAACCTTGTAGATACAATGAGATATAATGCTAATATTTACAGAATTTCTAATAAAAGAGTTATTCCTGTACATTCTGCAGCCAGATTATGTTCTAATATTTTGTTTAACCAGCGCTATTTCCCATACTACGTTCAGATTATTATGGCAGGTTATCAGGGTTCTGGTTTTGGTCAGATTTATAATATTGATTTATTCGGATCACTTACTGAAGAGAAATTTATTTCTACAGGCAGTGGTTCACCAGTAGCTTATGGTTATTTAGAATCCGAATTCAAAGAAAATATGGCTGTAAAAGATGCGTATAAGCTTGCATTACAGGCAATAGCAGCAGCTATAAGAAGGAATGCAGGCACTGGTGATGGAATTAATGTCGTAATAATAGATAAGAATGGATATAGAGAGTTATCAAAAGAAGAGAAGGATTCTGTTGGAGCAATATATTAAAATTTAAACTATTGATAGTTTATAAAAATACCTCTTTCTAATTCCTAATTGGTTCAAATACTTGGGAGTATAGTATAATCTAAGATCAAGAAAATTCAAATACAGATACATACTTTTGGTGATTTTGATCATTATTCAAATAGAATACTCATATGCCATGAAATTTACCGTATTATGGACAAAAACTTCCATGAAATTTACCGTATTATGGACAAAAACTTCCATGAAATTTACCGTATTATGGACAAAAACTTCCATGAAATTTACCGTATTATGGACAAAAACTTCAATTAATTTCACTGTTAATATTATTGTCCTTTAAATTTCATTATACTAGTTCCACCCATATAGTTTTGTAAAATGTCTGGAATAGTTATACCATTCGGGTTTTGATAATTTTCTAACAAGGATACCAATGTTCTTTGGGTAGCAACTAAAGTACTATTCAATGTATGAACTAACTTAGTTTCTTCATTTGTTTTATCCCTAAACCTAATTCCTAGCCTTCTAGCCTGATAATCAGTACAATTTGAACATGATACTATTTCTCGATATTTTTCTTGTGCAGGCATCCAGGCCTCTATATCATATGTTTTGGCAGAAATATTACCTAAATCAGATGAACATAACAACATCACTCTATAAGGTATCTCAAGTTTTTTGTAAAATTCTTCCGTAATCCTTAACATACGTTCGTGTTCCTCCCATGAATTTTCGGGACGAGAAAATACAAATTGTTCTACCTTCTCAAAATGATGTACTCTAAAAATTCCTTTCATATCCTTTCCATGTGCTCCCGCCTCTTTTCTAAAACATGGACTAATTGCTGCGTATCTAATAGGTAATTTTGAACCTTCTAAGATTTCATTCATATGCATGGAAACCATAGCGTGTTCAGATGTACCAATCATAAACAGATCCTCATCTTCTATCTTGTATATTACATCTTTAAAATCTCCTAAAATTACAGCTCCTTCCATACAATTTTTTCTAATCATGTAAGGTGGTTGTAATAATGTATATCCTTTATCATGTAGAAAATCTAATGCAAAACTAATTAATGCTTGGTTTAGTCTTACTAATTCATTTTTTAAAAAATAAAATCTAGCTCCAGATATTTTAGCAGCCCTCTCAATATCAATCAAGTCCAAGTCAATTCCGATATCTATATGATCCTTTATAGTGTAACTAAATTTGTTAATAGTTCCATACTCTCTTACGACGATATTATCACTTTCGGAGTTCCCAATAGGTACAGATTCATGAAAAAAATTAGGAAGTAATCTAATGTAACTTTTAAATTTTGAATCAACAGTTGCTATTTCTTCTTCAAGAAGTTTAATTCTATCTCCAATTTCATCCATCAGTTTGATCTCAGAGAAGATTGCTTGATCATTCTTTTTTTTTGTAGCTATTATTTTGGCAATATTATTTTTTTTATGTCGTTCGTCTTGCAATTTTGTTAATAATTTACGACGTTTAGTATCTTCTTCAATTAGTTCTTCGAGTGGAAATTTTATATTTCTTTTTTTGAGCATGTCATTTATTCTGTTTATATCGTTTTTTAGAATTTTAGCATCAATCATGATCTATCACTTTTTTCGCAATTTTTATATGGTGCAATAATTCATCAATAGTATTTATTAATGTACTAATATTCGTAGATGATATATCGATAATTAATGATTTTTTATTACTTGACATTTCTAAATAAAGTTCATTTGGAAAATTAATGTTATCTGGTAATAATGTTTTCATAATTACATCTCTTTCTTTATATGTTGAAAACTTTACTTCAATATTAACTGATATTTTAAATACATTTTTATTCTGTATTTTCATTTTCCGATATTCTTTTTCTAATAACGGATGAAAATTCTTCAGTCTTAGAATAAGGAACATTAACAATAATGTCACCATTTAGATTCTTTTCAATCCGATAGTCATGTTTTAGATATTCTTGTAATATCGATGTTAATTCTTTTTTTGTCCGATATTCTATACCTTTCCTGACATAAAAATTGTAGCTATTGTCATTTGATAATGTTCTTAAAAGTAGTAACTTTGTCTTGAAAGAAATTGATTCGCTTAATATTATGGAAATCTCATTTATTATTCCTTCATTTAAAATCCCTTCACCATTAACAAAAACAGTAGAATCATTATCTAATAAGCGCCATTTTTCTCTGAATATTTTTTCAAGAGAATTCATAATATTTGTCTTGTAATCAAAAACTATTTTTTCAATTTCTGTCACTGTGTTGTTTCTTTCCCCCATACAAATTCCTATACCCAGTCCAATTTTTTCATACTTAATACATGAATTTAATGCAAATGCAAATTCCATCCCGTTTTTTAATATACTATTTTTGTCTTCATTTGGAAACTCAAATATGTATCCAATGAAACTATCAGATATATTTTCAATATTATCATTTTCTTTTTCATTTTTAGGATTGGATAGAAAAATGAATTTAGTAATCGCATCCAAAATCATATTTTTTTCTTGATCTGAAATTTCTGCAAATGTTCTAAATTTTCCATTTCTATGTGTAACTATTCCAGTGTTTTTTAAAATTTTGTAAGAGTTCTCTTTATTCCAGGTAATTCCTTCAATATAAGGTGAAATATTATATGCTAATGCTTCATGTAGGGGTTTACAGTCAAGATTATTGAATATCAAGTCCGTTTTCATATTCAATATTCCTATTGATGTTGCAATAGATGCTATTTCAGAATTTAATCCTATCAGAGATTTTTTTGGTCCTATGTTTTGTTTTTCTGCTAAAGCAGAAACAATTGCTAACATGGATAACCTTTTATTTCCTCTACCAATCCTTTCTGCAAGTAAAAATGTCAATCCACAGGATGTAATTTCTGCTTTTCCATCAATTCCATATAAATAAGGATTTATTATTTTACCGTCGTACTCTTTTAAATCTTTAGGACATATATCATGATTTATGATCACAAATTTATTTTTCAATAAATTGTTTATCTTTGATATCTCTTTAAAACTAAAATCAATAAATATATTTAAATCATGATTTTCTATAACTATTCTTGAAATTAGATCAGAATCTAAATCATTTTCCAACCGTAATGTAATCCTTGCATCTAATTTTAATAACACTGATGAAATAAGACTACCTGCAGCTAGTCCGTCAGAACTCTTTCTAGCAATAATAATTATGTCCTTATCAATATTTTTGTTTATTTTCTCTACAAAAAGATTAAGAATTGTTTCGAATTCTTTTGTAACCATTATTGTTTATTCTAGCTGTGCAATAACTGCAGAATATTTCCAAGTTGTTGGTATTTTTCCGCTATTCTTGTAATATTTTGAAATTCTGTGAATTTTTGATTCAATTAATTCAAGAGATTGTACATTTCTATGATCACTATTGTGAATTTTTAGATGTTTTTGAAGACCAAGCGCTTTTTGTACCAATTTATTCAGATCTTCTGGCATTGATTGTTCAATATTATTATCTTTGAGTACCTGAGTTACAGATTTACCAAGAATAGGTTTTACTAACGGTATTCCATATTCATCTCTAAGACGTAAACCAATCTCGCTAGGAGATAATCCATCATTAGAAAATTTAATGATAATATCAGCTATTTCTTTGGGTTTTTGTACTATCCAGCTTGGTGCATCCTTTACTGCTGGTCTAATCGAATGAGACTTTCCATGAGTATGAGCATGAGTACGAGCCATATTGATACTTAATTTTTTTGTATATCTTAAATGTTACTTAAAATTTATATTCAATAGGCTAAAAGTTAAATATTTGAATTTAGAATTGAAGAATATGATGAATAGACCATCTATCTTGGCAATGACTGCAGTAATATTATTGATGGGTACAGTGTTTACTTTAGTTGGAGTTCAGTCTGCCTTTGCACAAGGTTACGGACAAGCCCCTGGAGGTTCTTCTCTCGAGGAGCAATTAAATTTAGCAAAAGCAAAGGTTTCCAGTGCTCAATCACAGGGTGCATATGGTTCAGGTGTTTCAATGCTTAGTGCCGGTGTAAATCAAACAGCTCTCTTCATTGGTATTCTTGTAGCAATCTTTGGTGCCGTTGCAGCAGCTTTCTTCATACTGAGTAGAAGTAGACCAAAACAACCAGCGACATAACAACTCTAACCTTTTTTATTTTTTCAAATTGCAAAAAAACATCTGGTAAATTTTCATATCTTGGATTATATTACAGAGAATAATTAAAACACCAAAATGTATATATCATAGACTTTGATTGCTATATGATATGGTAGTAGGTGCTATCACCAATCTCAGTACAATGATTAGTAACAGCTTCGCAAGTCTTATTCAACAGATCGGTCCAAGCTATGATCCGCTGTTCTACGATGTTATGGTATACATTTTCGGGACAATATTGTTTGCTGTCTTCCTTCTTGGAGTAATTTCTTTCTGGCTTCGAAGAAAAGGACTTGGCGGTTCTTCTGCGAAAGAGAAATGGACTCAAGAATTGGAAAAGTATTTTGAACGAGAACAGATTGGTCAAATACCAGACGAAAAACATCACTGGTAAAAAATCATTATGACGACGGTTTGTTATACAAAATAAATCGTCTTTACTAATCTTATTTTAATTTTTTTTATTTGTAGTCATGATTATATAGAATGTGTTAACTTGAAATTAATTTTATTAAAAAATGAAACTATATTTTTTTGTTTTGATTGTTGTATTATATAAATGAATAAACAATCTAATCCGATTCTATACATGTCCTAGATCACATTTTCTGTTCTTGTTGCTAATACATGAATAGCAATCATGAAGGAGGTTCTATTTGAAATACTGCTTATTCGTTCTATCAGGGTCTTCTAAAGGAGAATATATTCTGTGTTTTGGGTATAAAAGTTCATGCCTGGAGATAAGAAATTATAAAACTCTTTGCTACAAGCACGATTTTTCAAGTTCAATACAGTACAAGAAATCTATAGATATTAAGTAATATTTGATTATTCTTTTATCTATTGTAAAGATTGAACTTATTATCATATAGATTTGAAAAGATCTAGATTGAATTTGAGATGTAACTTCTTTTGTTTTCATCTTTAGAAGATTTCAATGTCTTTTTTTTGAGACTGACAGAGAACAAGAAAGTAAATAAATACAGAGAAGAATACATCATCATCATCAATCGTATGTTCTGTTTCTATTCTAATGATCAAGGATTGTTAGAAAGAAATAGCACCTTATAGCTCAATAAATATCGTTAAACTAACAAGTGCATCATATATAACAAGTAAAAAGTAATAAGATACTAAGCTTTTCCAGCCTCATCATCATCAATATTATCTATATCTTCAAATTCATCATATTCGCTTGCAAGGTCCTCTTCGAATTCATTTTCAAGATCATTAGACATAAAAATAATTGTACAACAAAAATAATATATTCTTTTATAAAAATTCTTATAGTATATATTTAAGTATATATTTAAATTTAAGTCTTGCATTAGATAATAATTTATAAGAAATTATATTCATTATTAATAAACTATGGACGACAATAAAAAAAAGATAGAAAACAACGAAACAAGTTCATGCGAAAGTTGTGGAAATCATATAGAAATGTGTATGTGTGTTTGTCCATATTGTGGTGAAACAAGTTCATGCGAATGTTGTTTATTTGATGCAGCTACAGGCGAGTAATAAAAATATTTTTTAAACTATTAATAGAAAGGCATACCAATTAAGTACTAAATGAATCAGAGAGTTGAAGAGATTTCATGGGTTATTGGTGGAGCTCAGGGTAGTGGTGTGGACTCTGCTGCCAATATATTTTCACGAGCCTGTGCTGAAGCAGGATTTTATGTTTTTGGTAAAAGGGAATATTATTCAAATATTAAGGGAGAACACAGTTATTTTACTGTTAGAGTATCGAATAAACAAGTACGATCTCATAAAGAACAGATTGATATTCTTGTGTCTTTTGATGCTGAAACTATATTTCTGCATGCAGACAAAGTTTCTAGTAATGGAGCGATCATTTTTAATTCTGAATTAATTAATAAATCACTAGATGAACTTCCTACAATTGACGACGAAGCACGTAAAAGAATAACCAGATTATTTGATGATTCAGATGGTGTCATTACAGTAAAAAAAATGTTAGAAAAGGCAGAACAAAAATCTGTTAGATGTTATAATGTTCCATATTTTCAATTATTAAAGAATTTTTCAGAAAAAATTGGTAATCCTGCATTGAGTAAGCTTGCGAGAATGATAAACGTTATAGCACTTTCTATATCCTTGGCGATGCTTAATCTTGAACAACAAACAATATCTAAGGCAATAACTTATACGTTCCGAACAAAACCACAAGTTGCAGAAATTAATATTGCTGCGGCTGAATATGCTTATAAGTATGCGCAACAATTGTTCAAGGATGATAGCTTTCTTATACATGGAAACAATGACATTTCTGATATTATTTTAGTACAGGGCAGTCAATCATCTGCATTGGGAAAAATCGCCGCTGGATGTAGATTTCAAACATATTATCCCATCACACCAGCTAGTGAAGATAGTGAATTTTTAGAAGCTAATCAGGTAATTGAACAACTAAGTGGAGAAAAAGGTTCTATATTAGTAATGCAAACAGAAGATGAAATAGCTGCTATTACTATGGCAATAGGAGGTGCTTTAACAGGAGTAAGAGCTTCTACTGCAACATCAGGACCAGGATTTTCATTAATGGCTGAGGCGTTAGGATGGGCAGGAATAAATGAAGTACCTTTAGTTATCTCGCTCTACCAAAGAGCTGGTCCATCAACTGGACTTCCGACGAGACATGAACAAGGTGATTTATTATTTTCTATTAATGCAGGTCATGGGGAATTTCCCAGGATTGTTTTCGCGTCTGGGGATATTGAAGAAAGCTTTTACGATACGATCACCGTATTCAACCTCGCAGAGATTTTTCAAGTGCCAGTGATTCATTTACTAGATAAAGCTATCTCAAGTAGTATTATCACATGTAAAAAATTTGATCCTAATAAAACTAAAATAAATCGTGGATCCTTAATTGAAAAGATTGATAATTCTCTAGATTTACAATTACCATCAAGTCATTTCAAAAGATTTGAATTAAAAGACAATCCTATTTCCTTTAGAACTCCAATTGGTACTAAAAACGGAATATTTTGGAATACAGGTGATGAACATAATGAGAAAGGTCACATAACAGAAGATCCTGATATGCGAATAAAGATGATGAATAAAAGAATGAGTAAACTGGAACTGGTTTTAGATGAAATAACAGACGATGAGAAGATCAGAACATACTATGAAAGCTCTGAAATCATAATCACAAGTTGGGGTTCTACTAAAGGAGCTATTTTAGATAGTATAGATTTGTTAAGAAATGATGGAATAAATATTCAATTTATTCAAATCAAGTTGTTAAATCCGTTTCCTAAAGTACTACTTGAAAATCTTCTAAGTAATGCAAAGATCATCATCAATGTAGAAATGAATTATTCATCACAATTAGCTAGACTGATCAAACAAAATACGAATAAAGAGGTAGATTATGAAATAGTAAAGTATAATGGAAGACCAATGGCATCTGATGAACTTTATTATGCAATAAAAAATATCTTAAATAAGAATATTAACAAAAGGAGAGTTGTATTAGATCATGGTACTTAAACCAGCTGATTATAAGACAGAAGTTCATAACGATTGGTGTCCAGGTTGTGGAGATTTTGGTATTCTAAATGCAATACAAATGACTTTAGCTGAATTACAAATACCAAATTATAAGACAGCAATTTTTGCTGGTATAGGATGTTCTGGTAAAACACCTCATTTTATTCATACTTATGGGATACATACATTACATGGGCGAGTGCTGCCATTTGCGCAGGGAGCAAAACTTTGCAATCCGGATTTAGAGGTAATTGCTGTAGGAGGAGATGGAGATGGATTGGGTATTGGAGTTGGTCATTTTGTAAATTCAGGAAGAAGAAATATTGATATGACATATATTATTTACAATAATGGGGTATATGGACTAACAAAGGGACAAGCATCTCCTACCTTGAAACTGGGTATGAAAACGAAATCTTTATCTCAACCAAATGTAAATGATGCTATTAATCCTATTGCTTTAGCGTTTATTTCTGGTTTTACATTTATTGCTAGAGGCTATGCATATGACATTGGACATCTTAAAAATTTGTTAAAAAAAGCTATCCAACATAAAGGACTATCTTTTGTAGATATACTTCAACCATGTCCTACATATAATGATATAAATACAAAAGAATGGTTTCAAGGAAATGACAAAATTGATAATTTTGGAAAAGCAATGCCTAGAATATATAAATTAGAAAATAATGGATATGATGGAGAGTTACGTGAACCTGAAAAATACTATGAACTTGCAACGAAAGTAATAGAGAAATCCAACGAATGGGGCGACAAAATCCCCATAGGAATATTCTACCAAAATGAACATATTGCAACATATCAAGAAAGAATCTCCGAAAAAATCAATAATTATTCAGAATATCCACCGGCTAAACAAAGGATAACATTAGATAAAAATGAAACAAACTCTAATATTGACGGCTTATTAAAATCTATAGCTGTAGGATCTCAGTAGGTAAAGTGTTCGACAGACCTAAAATTTAAGACGAATAGTGCTATTAATACTCTTGCAAATATGTATATAATCGGGTTGCAACTATCATAGGTTCCTGTACGATCTTTTACAAGATAAAGGTTATAACATAGAAGTAGCATGCATTAAATTAATGGTCAAGGCATTAGGATATGCTAAAGTCAATAGAGAAAAGAAGTAGATGCTATAATAATAGCAGATGTACTGGGATTGCATATGATGTCACAATATTATATTACCTTAAATAAAGAAGAAATTGAGATCTAGTCAGATGCATACTATTTTGTAAGCATACTAACGATGTTCAAAAACAATATAAACATCGATATTCCAAGCTTTCGTACAATCAATATAATAATATTTATGAAACTATATTACCTGTCGTAAAAAAGACTAATTTCAAAACATATCAGATAACGATCGATAAAGATAGACAATAGTTAACCTTCAGATATTCGGTTAATTATTAATATCTAATTGAGTATCTTTTAAAGATAAAAAATGCAAAAAATTAAAAGAAAAAATGAAGGATTTTTAATCCCATTTACTCCAGGCTGCCATCCATCTATAAGTCCAAGTATTTAGTTTAGCACCTAATGCCGCTATTGGGACACAAAGTACCGCGCCAGCTCCAGCACCTAAAGCCACCGGACTATTATAGAACTTACCGACCTGGGGTTCAACTGGTGTCATATACGGAGGCAACGTGGGCCGAGGATATTTGAATGCCATTTCTAACGGATCCTTTACCAGCAAGAGATTTATCATATTAAATACTGGAAGAGACATTCCTACTAGTGTTCCACCAATTAGAATTGCAGCATGTTTGTTTCTTCTTGTTGCCCAATATGTGAGGTCTAATAGCATTGCTGAAGGAATCCAAACTGGTACTACTATGAAATCATATGGATATCCCAAAGCGAACCATGCACCTTTTGCAACCCATGTGTATATAGTCATAATTGTAGCGTAGTATGTAGCTGTACCTGGAACTCCGGTGAAGAGCATGTAATAAATCGCTCCTACCACAAGCATAGTAGATTGTGAAATAGAAAATACGACAAACGAAGTCCAAGCCCAATCGGTATAGAAGATATAGTCACCCGCATTGATTGTTAATAATGTACTGTTAACAGCAACGACCACTATGAATAGATAGTGCGTTGTACGTCGTAGCCAGACCATTAACAACGTACGCATGACTGTTGTATATAAAATTTTATTTTTTTATTTGAAATAATTTGTATCCAAATATACACTATTTAATCTATAATTTATGCATATTTATAGAAAATCTACAAGAAAATCGTATTATTAAAATAAAAAATTAAGGTTAATGATAAAATTGTTTATGGACGCATTGGTTTTTCGCCTGCAACTTTCATAATAAAGATAATTCCCAATACTTCTATGACAGTTAACACTGAAAATGCAAACATTCCACTAGGTAAAGGGTATGCCCATGGATATACAGTTACACCAACATATATACCAGCTGCAGTAGCGACCCAACATAAAACAAAGCCCATCATGAAAAGTGGTCTCATGTTTTCAACTCTACGTCCGATCATACGTTCTATTTCATCACGATTTCCACCAGCAATTCTTCCGCCACCGCTAGTAAATCCTTTTGGTAAAGTCATTTAATATGTATGTCTCAATCTACCTTTTTAAATTTTGCTATTTATTAATATTGTTTTTAATATAAAAAATGTGCATAAAATTGAGTACAAATTTATGTTAATAACTTGTTTGCAGAAAGAATCATGGATTAGAGTTAAAGAAAAAACAGCAAAACATATATCCATGTTATTCATTTTCCCTACTATACGAATATGATGAAAAGTGCATTAGCTGTAACTATCGCCATAGTTTTTGTGATGTCCACTGCAGTTACCATTATTCCAATTAAAGATGCAGAAGGTCATGGTGTACAAGCTCAGCTTCAAAGTAGATTTGTAAGAATTCAAGATGAAGCATTTTCAGCACAAACATTGAAGACAGGTGAAGAACTGACTGTAACAGGAACTTTACAAAGTCTAGTAAATAGACCACTTAGATCATGGATATCGCTCTTTAGCGAATCCACAAATGCAGGTAATAGGTGGGAATTCACATCAAGGGATCCACCAGGAAATGTTTTTGAGATTCCACCTCAGGCTACAATTCCATACACAGTCACCGCAAAAGCTTTGGAACCGGGTATATACCACGTACATACACAGTTGAACACAGCAACAGTTGGTCCAGGGTTGGGTCCAGGACAGACTGTGCAAGTAACTGGAGAAGCAATATTGAAACCAATTCCGTGGATGAACGTTTGGTATCAGGTAATAGTTATTGGTGCTGGATTAGGAGTAACTTTTGCGACTAGACCGTGGCAAGTAATTTAAAACAACCTATTTTTTTATTTTTTTATTTTTAAGATATCTTTTTGTGTTTAGATTTTATTTCACGAATAATGGTCATAATTACCAACCATAAGGATTAATATTTCTATTGTACGCTTGTTACACTAGCTTAATGGTACAATGCATTTTTTAATTATATCATTCAATTTTGTTAATAAATATTTTTTAAGAATTATATAGATAGATAATAATATTTTTTATATGTCATCTAAAAATTTAGAATTTGATATTATTTACGACAAAATTTTTTCTCTAGTTAACGAATTAAAAAATGATGGAATTGATGTTAAAATAAAGATGGAGAAGGAGTCTGGTTTCTTGGGATTATATACGTCCAATTTCAATATGTTAGGAAGTGCAAAAAATGGGTTAAAAGACATTCTAGAACTCTCTTATACAACAGCTGAGCATCATCCATATTGGAACATGCTTTATAATGCATCCGAAATAATAAACACAATTTTAGGTTCATGGGATATTGATTTTAGTGATGATCAAATAAAAGAGATGGTTTGGCGAAATAATGAAATAAGATATAATCTAACTAAATTAGAATCTGATAGTATTAAATAGCGACCAACTTTATTTATCAGTAGTGCATTAAACTTAATAGTATTAGAAATATGAAAATAATTACCCGATGAAATGGTTTATCATTTTATTTGTTATTACACTTTCATTTTTAATAGTATTTAAATTTCTGTATTTTGAGAATTCACTTCCATTCTTCAATTTATCTTCTCTGTTAGGAAATAATAACAATACCTCTTTTTATGTAAATGGTTCTCTGTTTTCATTGATAATATTAGGGGACCAAAATCAAATAGAACATGATGACAGTATTTCCAATTTATTACCTTTCAAGACAAAGGAAAAAAATACCGATGTAGTTGATCTCGTTACATCCAGTCTAATGGACATACTCATAAATCAGGAGTCAAAGTTTACGTTAGATGAATTACTTCCAAATTCTGAAATAGCGGATAATAAAAATTATAATAATATGGAAAAGTTGTTGATTCTTAATGGTAGTTGGATCTTAGATGTAAAAAATGGAGAAATAATCTCTTTCACTGCCAAGATATCTAAAATTTCTAAAGATGGAATTTTTCCTCATACGTACGAAATTCTTAATTTCATAGACGAAACTGATACTCCAATACGATTGTCAGAAACTGAAAATAATATCATAAAAGGCAAAGCACAGATAATTACCCCAAATGACATCATCAATGTTGATCTCTATTTGATTTTACAAAGAAATACAATTAGTATTATTTTACAACCAAAAATAATAGATGATGATTATCTAGGGCAACCAATATACGGATTGACCGACTATATTAGAACTTAATTAATTTTCCTCATCGTATATCATAAATTTTTATATTTTTATATCGTAACTTTGAATTGCTCAAAATAATTATTTATATTATTTTGCTATTTTATAAAAGTCGTTATCAAGATTGTGACTCTCATCAGAAATAAATTTCTATCGTTTGTCTATGCTTGATAATAATCATGTATATAATATTATAATTATAATATTGACTATTATCCAAAAAACATATCAAAATAATAATCCTTGAATTAATGCTATATTTAAAAACTAAACCTATAATAGATGCTTTTTTAATAATTTTAAAGCATGACTATATCTCTTGTGGCAACCGAATTAGAGCCCAAGGGCCTTAAATTCAAGAATTTAAAAAATGGACAGTCAGTTCAAGGAACAACACTAGTAAAACGAGGCTTTGCTCATATGCAAAAACACGGAGTAATCATGGATGTCACTACAGTAGAACAAGCACATATAGCAGAGGATGCCGGAGCCGTAGCGGTTATGGTTCTAGATAAATTACCATATGATGTCAGAAAGGTCGGAGGAGTAGCAAGAACTGCCAGTATAAAAATTATAGAAGAGATAATGGATGAAATTACAATTCCAATCATGGCTAAATGTAGAATAGGCCATATTTCAGAGGCAAGGATGTTAGAAGCTGTTGATGTAGATATGATAGATGAGAGCGAGGTCCTTACTCCGGCAGATGAGGAAAATCATATCTGGAAATGGGATTTTACTACTCCATTTGTTAATGGTGCAAAGAATCTTGCAGAAGCTTTACGTCGAATAGAAGAAGGAAGTTCTATGATTAGAACAAAAGGAGAACCAGGAACAGGAAATATAGCAGAGGCAGTTAGACATATAAAAAATGTAAATAGTGATATTAGAAAAGTAAATTCTATATTCCAGAGAAACGATGATCTTCAATTAATTAGTTTTGCGCGAGACTTAAAAGTTTCATACACGTTAGTTAAAGAAACCGCAAGACTTTGTAGGCTACCTGTTGTAAATTTTGCAGCTGGAGGTATAGCTACACCTGCAGATGCTGCTTTAGTTATGAACTATGGTTGTGATGGTGTTTTTGTAGGTTCAGGTATTTTTAAGGCAGAAGACCCAGACCAGCGAGCTAGAGCAATCGTTCTAGCTACAACCTATTACGACGATCCAAAAATCGTAATGGAAGCTCAAAAAATGGTTGATGAAAGAAAATCTCTTTTAGGTTTAGATACAAAAAACCTTGAATTACGAATGCAAGAAAGAGGTCCATCAATTTGAGTGAAATAAACATAGGTGTACTCGGCTTTCAAGGTGACATAGAGGAAAATATTATTTCGACAAAGGAGGCATTAAAGAATATGGATTTAAATGGAATAGTACAATCAATCCGTCATCCAGAATCAATTGAAAATTTGGATGGTTTGATATTACCTGGGGGAGAAAGTACTGTTATCGGAAATTTAGTTTGTCTTAATAATGGTCAAATGTTTCAAACAATAAAAAAACGAGTTTCAGAAGGACTACCAATTATGGGTACATGTGCAGGTTTGATCATGTTATCCAAAAGGGCATACGATAAAGTTGTTGGGGAAACAAGACAACAGTTATTGCAAGTATTGAATGTTGTTGTAGAACGAAATGCATTTGGAAGACAACATAATTCCTTTGAAATGAATCTTGAAATCCCAGTCTTGGGAAAGACGCCTTTCAAAGGAATCTTTATCAGGGCTCCAATAATTACTGATATACAAGATAATGTTAATATTATTTCCTCATTTGATGATAAAATAGTGGCAGTAAACCAAGATAATATTCTTGCCACCTCTTTTCATCCAGAATTATCATCTGATAGTAGAATGCATGAATTATTTGTAAAAAAAGTTTTTGGCTTTAAAAAAACCTAAAAATTGATTTGTTAAAATGCAAATGCGGGGGGTGGGATTTGAACCCACGAACCGCTAAAGGACGGGATCCCACATTTTTTTGATCTTAAGTCCCGCGTCTCCAAATTGTTTTTTTATTTGGCCAGGCTCTACAACCCCCGCCTGTATTGCAAGTCGGCTAATCCTGATATTAAACCTTACAATAATAATTAAAAATCTAATTACAGACTTTATAATATAATTCTATTTGATTTTATGGAAATGGTACAGCATTAAATGGTAGAATAAAAGGAACATCATTATTTTTATCTTCAGCATCTTTATCTTCAGCATCTTTATCTTCAGCATCTTTATCTTCAGCATCGTCACTTTCAAATAATTCATGTAATGAAATATCTTCGTCGTCATTCTTTCCATCATTTTCATCCTTGCTACCTCCATCATCCTTGCTACCTCCATCATCCTTGCTACCTCCATCATCCTTGCTACCTCCATCATCCTTGCTACCTCCATCATCCTTGCTACCTCCATCATCCTTGCTACCTCCATCATCCTTGCTACCTCCATCATCCTTGCTACCTCCATCATCCTTGCTACCTCCATCATCCCCTTCACCATATGCTAAATTGTTAAATAACGAAATATCGAAACCAACTAATAGTAATAAACTTACGAATAATGAAAGATATATTTTTTTTCTAATCAATTATAGTACGAATGATCATAATATTTCAGATTATATTAGGCTTAAGTAAGGTATTACTATATCATAATACTGGTATATTTCATGGAATTTATTTCTATACAAAACTTTCATGATATTGTTTGTAATCAAATAACCATGATGAAATTATTTATGAACATTTCAGAATACTAACCTATCCGTTTCATTTTTGAACCACATTTTGGACACATTAGATTATTATGTTTTGTATCACACATCATACAATAATAATTTACTTTATTAGAATCAAACATTGAAAAATTATCTACTTTAAATCTTGTCATTTCTCTTCTTCGTATATATATACTAAGAATTAAAACTATTGAAACGATAACTATTAAAGAATAAGGAAAAGGTACTATCATTGAGATAATAAAACTTATTACAAAATATATTGCAATCCATTTTAGTTGTTGGTATAAAAAATTTTTATTATTCATTAATTAAATTAATACTAAGTGATATAAATAAATTTTATAAATATATACAATTTGAATGTTTTACCAAACTATTTATTAATAGAAAGAGAAATCGTAAACAGTGTTAAATTTAATAAATGATTGATATTACTTTAGGTCATACGCCAGATTCAGACGATGCTTTTATGTTCTACGGCTTAGCAAGTGGAAAAGTTGATTCCAATGAATTCCGTATTGCTCATGTCATTGAAGATATAGAAAAACTCAACAAACGTGCGGTTAAACACGAGTTAGATATTACTGCTATCTCGGTTCATGCCTATGCTTTCTTGAAGGAGTATGTAATATTAAGAAGTGGGGGCAGTTTTGGAATAAACTATGGTCCTATTATACTTGCAAAAAAATATTTTTCTCAAGAAGAATTAACTACAAAAACAATCGCAATTCCGGGAAAAATGACTTCAGCATATCTATTGCTATCTCTCTTTCTAAATAATTTGAATCTAAATAATTTCAACGTAAAAGAAATACCATTTCATTTAATTCCTGACGCAATAATTAATAACGAAGTTGATGCAGGCGTTGTAATTCATGAAATACAAATAGCATATGAACATTTAAAACTTTGTAAAATTATTGATCTGGGCGTGTGGTGGCATAATATAACGAATGGTTTACCAGTTCCATTAGGTATCAACGTTGCAAGTAATAAATCTTTAACATTAAGACAAATACGAGAATTCGATACTTTGTTTAAAAAATCTATTATTTACGGTCTTAATAATATGGAAGAAACTCTAAACTACGCAATGAAATATGGAAGAGGACAAGCACAAAATATGATCTCAAAATTTGTTAATATGTACGTGAACGAGGTCACAATTGATATGGGGGATAAGGGGAAACAAGCAATTGAAAAGGTCTTTGATCTAGCTATTGAAAAACATATTTTATCGCCATTCTCTGTGTATTTTGCATGAGGCAAAATGTTCTTTTCATTATCATAAAATCGAGACAGATCATAATCTGAACACTATTGAATAAGAGTTTATCATTAATGTAATCAGTTTCGGCTTTTGCTTATACAAATTCTCTATTTTTACAGGTTTCACAAAAACTAGATCCAAAGATTGGATGATATAAATTTGAACATTTATTTTCTTTCTATTTTATTATCGTACTAATAACATACAAGTTATATAAAAAAAATGTAACTTACCATCAATCTTTCTTATTGTTTAATAAAATATTAAGTCAGTAATTCTTTATAATATTAAAAAATGTATCTCTCTGAGCTGGTTGTCTATTTACCTCTCTAACCAAACTCGCTAATTCTTCCATAGAAGTACCACTATTCTTTCCTGCTGCACGAAAGATTTCTTCTGAAAATGCAGTACCAACAAAATCATTTCCACCATATGATAATGCAACTTGAGCTATTTTTTTTCCTAATGCTACCCAATAAACAGAAATATTGTTTAAAGTATTTGCTAATAAAAGTCTTGATATTGCAATAACCCTAAGATCATATACAGATGAACTTTCTATTTTAATTTCTCCATTTTTTTCGATTTCAGTATTATCTAAACTAAATTTTAGCGGAATAAAGGTGTTAAATCCACCGGTTTTTTTATGTAGATCTCTTATTTTAATAATATGATCAACAATATGTTCTGGTTTTTCAATATGACCAAAAAGCATAGTGGAATTAGTTTTTAACCCAACTTCATGAGCCTGTCTAGCGGTATCTAACCACTCTTCGCCTGAACATTTCCCTCTTACAATTCTATTCCTAACCTCAGGACTGAAAATTTCTGCTCCGCCACCGGGAAGTGCATCCAAACCAGAACTTTTTAATCTATTTAGTATTTCCTTAACTGAATTTTTTGTTAATTTAGATATAAAAAAAATTTCTGCAGGTGTTAATGCTTTAATCGTGACATTAGGAAATTCATTTTTAATACTTTTTATCATTTTTTCGTAATAATCAAGTCCAAGTTTTGGGTGAAATCCTCCAACTATGTGTAATTCAGTTACTCCCATTTGTTTAATAGCTACTCTAGCACGTTCAACGACCTGTTCAGTTGTAAGAGTATACGCATCATCCTCACTTCCCTTTCTATAAAATGCACATAGGGGACAGCTTGCAATACAAACATTAGTGTAGTTTAGATAATATGATGATGTAAATGTAACAATATTCCCATTTTTTTTCTTTCGGATAATATCAGCAGCTGAACCCAATAAGAACAAGTTTTCTTTAAATAACTGAATACCATCGTTATAGGATAATTCTTCTCCAGCTAAAACCTTTTCTACAGCGATAGTTGGTTTAGTATTAAAAATATTATTATACAAGTTTTGATAGATCTAATCTAATTATTTATTGATATATAACTTCTTTCAAATTGGTCTTGTAACGAATAAATAGAATTAAGAAAATATAGTACATAATTGCAAAATAGCTTATCTTACTTTGTCTCTGAATCAGAAATAGGAGATATTTTAAATGATGTTTTGGGAGGTAAACGACTTAATTTCAAAGATTGTGTAAAACTTATAGGTTCTGATGATATTTATGCAATCGGGCTAGTAGCTAATCTATTAAGAGATAATCTTTTTGGCAAAACTGCTACTTTTATAAATAATATTATTCTAAACTACACTAATGTTTGTGTAACTTACTGTAAATTTTGTGCTTTTTACAGACCACCTGGACATGAAGCATCATATACTCTTACAAAATTAGATATATTAAAAAGAATTTCCATCTCCAAAGAACTGTTTGGAATGACTCAAATACTTTTTCAAGGTGGACACAATCCAAAATTGTCGATAGAATATTACGAAGATATTTTCAAAGATATTAAAAAGTATTATCCATCTATTTCAATCCATGGTCTTTCTGCCTCTGAAATAGATATGATAGCAAAAGTTGAACGAAGTAGTACAAAGGAAATATTATCTAGATTAAAGATGTCGGGTTTAGATTCTCTTCCAGGTGCAGGAGCAGAAATTCTTGTAGATGAAGTTAAGTCTAAAATAAGCCCTCTTAAAATCAAAAGTAATGATTGGCTCAGGATAATGAATGAGGCACATGATATGGGAATTAGTTCTTCTGCAACTATGATGTATGGAACTGTAGAAAATGATTATGATATTGCTCAACACTTGATGAAAATATGTGAACTACAAGAGAAAACTAATGGTTTTATAGCTTTCATTCCTTGGGGATTTGAACCTAATAAAACTCAATTGCAATTGGAAGGATTGACCAAATATTCACCTGGAGGGTTAAAATTGTTAAAGATGATATCCATCTCAAGAATAATCTTTTATGGTTTAATTCCTCATATTCAGTCATCATGGTTAACAAATGGAATAGGTATGGCACAGTTAGCACTATTTTTTGGAGCAGATGATTTTGGGGGTACCTTAATTGGTGAAGAAGTTGTAAGTGCCACTGGAGCACGTTCTACTGAGCTAACTTCAAGCAAGATAATTGAATCCATTCAACAAGTTGAATTTCGTGCTGCTGAGCGCGATAACTTTTATAATATTATACGTTTTTTTTAGTATAATTTTTGAAATTGATATTTTATCTAAAAATTGTATATCTTTATAAATTTTTTATAAAATAAAATGATAATTACAAAATTCTCTATAAATAGTAAGTACGTTTAAATGTCTAATTCATAAAATAGAAGTTGATATGTCTGTTGGTATTGATGATATGGCCCTTTATGTTCCCAAGTTATATGTAGATTCAAATGATTTTGCGAAGGCAAGAGGAATTGACCCTCATAAATTAGAAAATGGAATAGGTATAAAGAAAATGGCCATTGTTGATACTAATCAGGATCCAGCATGTATGGCCTCTAATGCTTGTTTAAAGCTAATGCAGAAAAATGACTTGAAACCAAATGATATAGGAAGAATGTATGTAGCTACTGAGTCAGGTCTGGATGAATCCAAAGCAATGAATTCCTTCGTGATAGGTATGCTCGAACAGATTTATGGGGAAGACTCATTTGAACATGCCGGCGGAATAGAATGTAAATTTGCTTGTGTGAGTGGTTCCTATGCTCTATATGATAATGCTAATTGGATCAGGGCCGAAGAAAATAACGGACGTGCAGCCATTGTCATAGTAAGCGATATAGCAAAGTATGATCTAGGTTCTGCAGGAGAATATACTCAAGGGGCAGGCGCAATAGCAATGCTTGTCAAAGAAAATCCTAGATTAGTTATTTTCGATCCCAAAGTTACTTCTACGATTATTAAAAATGAGTATGATTTTTACCGCCCGTTTGGAAGAGAAACTCCTCTTGTTAATGGTAGTTATTCTAATTATTTGTATCTAATTCAAGTTAAAAAAGCCTTTGATAGTTATAAGGAAAAAGTTTTAAGAACTAATTTGTTCCAAATAAACAGCGATGAATCAATAACAGATAAAATTGATTATGTTAGCGTCCATCTACCTTATAGGAAAATGGGTGAAAAAGCATTGGCTTATCTTTTACGACATGAATGGAGACATCTTCCAAGATGGAAAAAAATAATTGAAGAAGTTGGAATGGAGGAGCCAATCCCAAAGGATCCAAGAGGAACAATTGAATCTATTCTAGCCGATAAAGAATTTATGAAAGCAGATGATACCTTCAGACGTGCATTTATAAAAACAACTTTCTTTAAACAAGTCTTCGAGCAAAAGATGGCTAGTTCTCTTGAAGCATCTACAGTAATAGGAAATATATATACTGCATCTATGTACATGGGATTACGAAGTCTACTTGAATTTGAATATAAGAAAAATATTGATTTAGCAAATAAGAGAATAGGATTTG
The DNA here is from genome assembly GCA_963695855.1 of uncultured Nitrososphaerales archaeon. GTDB lineage: Archaea > Thermoproteota > Nitrososphaeria > Nitrososphaerales > Nitrososphaeraceae > TH1177. The sequence goes on from CAVOHZ010000002.1 coordinate 66,598, forward strand.
GTTCATATGGAAGTGGAAGTAGTGCAATGGTTTTCAGTGGCGTGGTCCAAGAAGAATATAAAGAAATAGTAAAGGACATGAATCTAGAAATGGAAATAGGAAATCGTACTAAACTTGATATGGCAGAATATAAACGTCTTCACTCTAATGAACTACCAATAAATGAATCCTTTTTGGATCATGAGAAAGAATTTGTTCTAGTAAAGATTGGAGGAAATACATCTGATAAAGCTGGACAAAGAGACTATCTCTTTTGTAACTAAATAATTTTTCTAATTTAGACACTTTTTAATATTATGTTCTTCTATTATATAATAACTCCACCTGTAGGAAGTTATATTATAATATGAATATTTTAGTATTAAGACTCTATCCTAAAAGTAGTTTATAGCTCTATTTTCTTAGAGTTCACCTAATTTTTTCAATATTGTTTCTATACCTTTGAACTATTCATTTTGTTTTTCATCATTTTTTCTGCAGATATTTTTATAAACAGAATAATTGGGTTTCGGGATAGGTTATGTAGATTGTTACTGTACTTCTTTTTTTATATAATTTAGATAACTTTGAATTATGTCCTTGTGGAATTTTTGTGTAAGTTCCATTGATTTAATAAATGTATCCAAATTATTAGTTATAATATTGTTTATTAATTTTAATGACTCATCTTTGCTAATTAAATTAGTATGCATATTTTGAATGTGGAATGGATAATGTGTAAATCTTCCAGAAATAGTAAATATCCTGTAATATTTGAGAATATACCGAATTATACATGTTTATCATATTCTTATTAAGTTCTAGATAATAGGTAGTAATCTCTATTGGATCATTAATAGTTCGTTGTTGATGTTGTCTCAAACTATTATCAGGATGCTGTACTAATTGTATATTTGTTTGATTTTTGTCTGGATCGTAAATTATAGAATCTGGTAATTTCTTTCTTTGTAAATATTGTTGTTTCTTGTTCTTTTCTTTTTTTGCGTACGTCTTTTTGATCTTGTTAGTCTTGCTTAATTTCTTGTGATATAATATTGGTTTAGATAACAACACAAAAATACGAACGTTCTTATTTAAAAAAATTTGTATAATAAATATATAATTTCTGGTTAAAAAAAATTATTATACAAGATTATTGAATTTGTAATTTGATTATAACTCTCATATATTAATAACTCAGTTTTACGATTTGATGATACACATAGTTATAAAGATTAACATGGTCAATCCAACTTAAAAAAGAATTAAATTTAACTCTTGGAATTTTAGAAGAATGATAAATTTTATTCTACACTAGAGTCAGCAGCAATATATTTCCAAATTTTATAGATATATTAATAATTGATATCAATATAATAATCAAAAAATATCAATAACATTATACATACCAAAACAAATACTAAAAATTAATCTTATTATCAGTATATATTCAATAAATTTTGTGTAAAAAAATAATATATTGTTAACTTTTTAATATCTACTTACTTTCAGGTTTTGTTTTGTCCTCCACAATTTTATATCTTGATAAAAACTTGTAGGCAACGAAAACTACAAGTGCTATTATCAGAAAATCTATGATATTAGCAATCAAGTCTCCATATTTGAATTCTGACATTGTACCAGACACACTCGTAACATTTGCAGATAGTGTTTCTAGACTTCCTGAGGGCAGGAATAGACCAACAAGTGGATTAATAATATCTTCAACAAACGCAGTAACCAATTTTGATGATGCCTGCCCTATGACAAAAGCTATTGCTAAACCTATTATACCAAATGTCTTGAGAAAATCAAAGAATTCCTGAATAAAAGTTCTAGTTACTGGAGACGATGAAGAAGGAGAGAAATCTTTATCTACCATGATTTTAATATATCTAAAAAAACAACATCTTTCATCAATAATAACGTTTAAAATTATTTACAAGAATGTAAAATATTACATTAACTATATGAAATATTTAGAAAAATTTTAGAATAAGAGTTACATTTTTCTGTAATGTTTCGTAAATAATTTTATCTTTTTCATTTTCTATTTCTATTTTATTTATCCAAATTATTATACAAGTTTTCAAATAATGGGAAATAGAAAAGAGTAAAAAAACTTTTTATTTTCAGCAATTGACTTACTATACCATCTATTTTATGTGTTATTATTATCATCTAGTTTATTTTTATTCATGATATGGATCCTATTCTCTATATTCATCTAAATATTTTGATAATTACATTATTGCGCCATCTATAGCAAATCCAAAACGATTTAAATTATTTTCAGACTTATAAACTAGAACGGAATTAAATTTTAACAAAAAATGACTCTAATTACGCATTTAAAAAAAACTAAATACAAGATATGTACCTTTGTATACATATCAAACTCGAATCTGTGATCACATTAAATTATTATATATTTTGTGGCTCTGTAGAAACCATCATAGCTAGCAACATTCTACCATTAATTATTGAACAAACAACAATCAAAATATGTTAGATTAGCAGATCAACTATTACGTATTCTCAAACATTGCAGAATTCCATTATATATGCATAGAAAGAGCAATCACATTTACACAGTATGGCAACACATAGTACTTGTTACAATAAGACAGTATGAAGGTAAGAGTTATCGAATGTTTACAGACTGGCTTGTTGAAGCATACTATTTGAGATTGTTTTTACAACTATCCAAAATACCACATTATACAACATTACAGAAATTCACAGATAGAATCAACATCATGAAGCTTGGAAAGATAATATCATCTTTTATCTTATTCACAGGAACAAGACGCATATTTACTGGCATAGATTCGACTGGATTCAAAATAACATATGCGTCAGAATATTATACGAATAGAGCCAAATTGAGAAGGAAGAAATATGCTAAATTATCTATTGGTGCAGATGTTCTAAAACAGATATTCTGCAAGGTCAAGGTAAGACGAGCTCCAACAACAAGACATGACAATATGGATTTCAAACCTATTGTAACAAAAATATCAAAAATAAAACCATTATCGGTAGTTGTAGCGGATAAAGCATATGATAGCGAAGATAACCATGTACTTGTAAGAGAGAAACTACATGGATTCAGTATCATGCCTCCAAGATATGAACAAGTACCAGTATGGAAAACTCGTGGTAAATATAGAAAGGAGATGAAACGTGGATACAACAAGATTCTATACAATCAAAGAAACAAGGATGAAACTATGGTATCTGTCATAAAAAGACTGTTTGGGGAACATATCACATCCAAACTTGTGAGAATGCAAAATAGAGAATTGATATTCAGATGTATAGCATACAATACTCACAGAATGGTGAAGTTGGTTGTTATAGTAATGGTTTCTACACAGCCATTTTGTTTAATATTATATATATTATAATTTTTTATATAAATGATTTTTGTGAATTATATGTTGGGATGAGAAAAAAGATACAAAGGGGTTTTTGTTATCTAGTGAAAAGCATATGTTAAATCTTAATTTGATGACAATGATTCACATAATTATTTTTTATAATATCATATAACTATGTATTGAAAATGTATTATATTATCGGTAATAATTCTATCTGAATAATAAGTTTTATTTTGTTTAGCTCTGATGAACATTTTACCTACTGGAGCCTTTGGGATATTAGATATCTTAGTTAAATAAATAAGTAAAAATATTATTTTAAAAGAAATATAAGGATTATTGCAATGTGTGTATTAGCTAACATTTCTTACATATAGCATCTTTCTGCAGATGTGTCTTTATCACCAGTAAAGTATCCTTTACCTTGCCCATCACATAAAGTTGCTGGAGTTGCTCCAAGATTTTTAATTGTATTTGATACGTCTGAAGGAGACGCATTTGGATGTGATGAAAGGTAAAGTGCAACAGATCCGGTTACATATGATGTAGCCATACTTGTTCCACTGAGTTGCAAAAGAATTCGATTTATAGGTAGAATTGATACTTACACCTGAAGCTGCTATATCTACTACATTGCCATAGTTACTAAATGATGCCAGCAAATCATCTTTACCATAATTAGAAGAAACTTCAGATGCACCACATTTGGTATCTGTATCTACAATCCCTGAAACTGCAATAACATTGGGATGATTTGCAGGCGAAAACGAAGAAGCATCTTTGTCGTCATTTCCTGCCGCGACTACAAATGTAACATCAGCATTGACTGCTCCATTAATGGCCGTATTCAACGCAGATGATGTACATTGACAACCCAGGCTCAAATTAACAACTTCGACTTTACCTGCATTTGCAGTTACATAATCTATTGCTGAAATTAGAGATGATATTGAACCGGATCCACTGTCATCTAAAACCTTCAAAATTCCATAATCGTGTTCCAGGTGCTACCCCTACAACTCCAACAGTATTATCCTTTGCAGCTGCAGATCCAGCTACATGAGTTCCATGACGATTTTTATCAGTAGCAAGATATGAATTTCCGGTAAAGTCATTCTGTCTAAAAATATTCAAATCCTGGTGATTATATATTCCAGTGTCAAGTATTGCTATATCGGCATTGACCCATCCCAAGATTTAGTGAAACTTTGATCTGCATCTATTCTGTTTATACTCTTTGGTAATGTTTGAGCAAATGATTAAATCTTTTGATCCTGCTCTACGTACTTTACATTTGGATCTTGTCTTATTTTATTCAGTTCTTCTTAGGTATTAATTTTAACGACTGACGCTTTAATGGAATTTTGAAAAATATTTAAAATATCATCTTTGAAGGTACTTGTTTCTATCCTTTTCACTATCTGCTTTATCATATAGTTGGGATTCTTGATATTCTCCCTGAAAACTACTATTGTCATCGTTGCCAGCAGAAGAAGGTGATGATGGTTATGATGATTGTGCATAGATCTCACTTGAAATCGATGGGACTAAAAAAAATGCAAAATAACCCATTGACATTATAAAACAAACGAGACCTTTTTTACTTTTTTCAATATTTATTTGCTTAAATTATAAATATTTAGGAATTCTCATATTTATTATCAAAAATTTGTTACATTTTCAAGTATTAACATACTTTTAGTAATTTAACTTGTTGAATATACTATTTCGATGGTGAGTAGCACATTATTCATGTTATAAAAAGCTGGATTAATACTTCTATTTAAACATTCATAATCTTACAAGTCTTGATAATAATCTTGCGCAATTGGGAGGACATTAGATTTTTATATGAAATAAACGAAAAAATATTATCTTTTGTCAACTAACATAAATAAGTCTATAAAGAATAAAAGTGAACTATCTGAACAGGTATTTCATGCTATAGCCGATAGCGGAGAAAACGGAGTCTTCCAAACTGAACTTTGTAAATCTTTTTCAATAGATAGCAGAGATGGGTCTAGGTTAGTAGGAAATTTGGAAAAACAGTCTTTGATCTCAAGAGAAAAAATATTGTATAAAGGAAGATGGACATACAAGTTGATAGTAAAAAAGATACCCCAATTAAAAGAAGTAGACAAGAAACCTATTGAAATAGATAGTGTAGAAGGAGCACCTTGTTTTAGTTGTTCCTATCAGCATTTATGTTCTACTGAAGATGAAATGAGTCAATATAGTCCTTCCAGATGTAGTTGGATTGAACAATGGGTAATAATTGACTCTAAAAAACGAGGAGAATCAAACTAGTTATCAAATAAAGCAGTTTTACATAGTTCAAGAAATGGTTATAACCTGCTATCAAATTTTTTTTCTATTATAACAAAAGCAGATTCAATTTGACTTGTTCCATTAACTTTCCAATCAATATCATCATCTACCAATATAGATGAATGTTTTAATAATCCTTCAATTAATTTTAGATTAGAATTAGTTGGTTGGAGTATTATAGAAGACTTTAACGTTGTATTTTGTTGTGGAGAAAATTGAGGTCTGCCATTTAATGGAATATCTTCATATGATAGAATACCATGACCCAAGAATTCATCATTTCCAAACAAGTCATATTCTACTTTTGAAGTAGTTGCAGTTTTATTAGATGGATTATATACATTAAATGATAATAATAATTCTACATTATTAGTATCATTAGAAATATTATTTATTGTTACATTAGCTAGCTTGAAATCTATCGCATCAGCGTCAGGGGAACTGACATAATATTGAATTCTTGGAAGAAAAATTATCGTTAATGCTATGACGGATATTACCCCAAATAGAATTATTCTTCTTTTACTAAAGAACATATAATACCAAATTTAGAATTCGTAAAGCGAATTAAAATGTTTCTGTAATAATAGCACTAGTCTTATAACTTAAGTAATTTATATCATATAAGGCATGTTATTGGGTTATGAATTTAATTGATAGTGTTATAATTTGGATCCATCTTCTCGCTGCTTGTATTTGGATAGGAGGATCAATTTTCATTGGTTTGATTCTTGCACCAATGCTAAAAACTATTGGGAACTCAATAGAAGATCGCGTTATTCTAATGATCAAAGTCGGAAGAAGATTTAACAAATTTGCATTTCCCTCTTTTTTAATATTAATATTAAGTGGGATATACAATTCTAGATTTTTTTTTGAAGCTCCTAATAATTTTATTACAACTGATTATGGAATATTGCTTTTGATTAAAATTATACTAGTCATTATTACCTCTATTTTTTATTTTATTCATATCAAAAGTTTTGGGAAAGATATTGAAAATAAACTGTTAGAAGATAATGACTCGTTATATGTAAAAGTAATTCGTTCAAAGATAATTAACTATGGAAGAATAACAGTTTTCCTTTCTATTCTTATTCTGTTATTTGCATCTTTTCTTGATTCTGGTCTAAAGTTAAGATAAGTCGTGTAAGGAATTCAATAAAAGTAGCACGCAAAATAGGTTTTTTTGGAATAACAACCAAAATTATCATCTTGAATATTTTATGGAATATCTGAAAGTCAACCTTTCTACATTCTTATCGGTAATACCTGTACAGTTCAATCAAAGATAACCATCGATTTACTAAATATACATATTTTGTGCGTGAATTCTATCCAATTGATCTAGCATCTAGTATGACAAATAGTAGGGTATATTTTGTCATATGTTGTAATAGTAGAAGTACTTGTATTAGATGCCATTGTAGATCCTTATATTGTCTTTCTGGAAATCGATCTGGCTGTAAAGACTGCCGATATAATTTTGGTGACTTTACAGATACTTATTTGAGAAATGTTCAAATATCGATGAACACAATCTATTTTATCTTTTTACATTCAGTGTACCGCCAGACAGAATTAGATTTTAAGTTGCTCCTGTTTATCAACAAAAGAAATAACGTTCAGATCATTAGCATACTCGATATGCAATGAATCTTTAAAGCAGTTAGGCGGTTAAGGTTATCTGGATAGAAATTGATGAAGCATTATTTGGTCTTCATAGAAAAGATGAAAAGAAAGATGGTACGTAGTTGAGTCCAGTTATATACATGTAATATGTTGCATTCATTTTGCAGACATGGATAATAGTCATCAAAATATTCTATTTTATCGTTGAAATACTGATTGACTCATTTCATTAGACTTTTCTAAGGAGAATGTAAATAGTGTTTCGATTCATTATGTTGCATGCTTCATCATAGAATATACGTTCATCTGAATTTACAGTACTGTTTACATACCTTTGAATCATAGATCTAATGAATTTTTCAGTAACAAGTATTTCTGTCTTGCTAGATTTGTAAATTCAAAGCACATAACTATGAACTGATTCTATACAAAACCATAGATAAAAGTGCTGACGGCCAATTTGAATAAAAGTTTCATCTATATATAACGAAGGCTTCTACTCTATTCTGTTTATAAATTTGACAGGACCCAAACATTTGATCATATTAAATAGAGACACATAAATTATTTTTTTATCTTTAAAGGGTATTAAAGGGTATTAAAGTTTAGATGTATTACGTATACTTAATTCAAGAAAATATAGATAAAGAATACATTACATAAATAGAACGTTGTTAGATATAGCTTTACTGGTTAACTTAAGAGCCTGTCTATAATGTTTTCTAGAGAGCCAAAGTTAGTTTATCTTTTTATAAAGAGAATATAAATTTTATAAATTAAATCAAAAAATTATAAAACAAATCTTGTTTTATTTTTTGGAATTGGAAACAAATATGTAACTAGGAAGTAAACAAACTAAGTATTTATCTTCATGATTAGAATATCTAAAATCTTATGTAGCAAATTAATATAACATTATCTGTACTTATCTTTAGCAATATTAATTGACAAGCATCATGTGATTGGTATATAACTTAAATTTTCAAAACTGGAATATGAAGAGACATACGTGATACGGTCACCGGGATTTGAATTTGCCATATATGGGAATTCAGATATCTCGTATTTAGCTTTTTATTAGGAAATAGTTATTTAGATGCGACTAAAACAATATAGATTATATAGATTTTAAACTATTTTAGTATTACAATAAATTCAAAATAAATTTATCATTTTTATTTAGTTAATGTAAAAGAATTGTTCGATATCTTTAAATTAATCCTCACTGTAGCAAAATCCACAAAATCAAGGAATGAATTATGAATAAATATTGGAACAAGAACTGATAGAACTTTTAGTTCTGTTGGGAGGAACATTAGTTCTAGCAACTTTTTTTGGAACATATTTAGCTAGAATGATTTCCTATGAAAATAGACCAATAGAAAAGACACTTGCAATAGTTGAAAACAGATTTTATCGTCTAATAGGAATAGATGTAACTAAACAAATGACCTGGAAAGAGTACTTTTTTGCTCTTTTCATAACAAACATGATTGTTGTAATAATGTTTACTTTAATATTTACTTTTCAAGACTACCTTCCTTACTCATCTAATGTAGACCGTTTACCTCTAGATTTTGCCTTTACTACTGCAATATCATTTATTACAGAAACTAGTCTCCAACACTATATTGGTGAACAACAGCTTTCAATAACGTCACAAATGGTTGCAATAACATTTACATTTTTTGTAGTTCCTGCTTCAGGAATTGCTACTGCCTTCGCATTCATTCGTGCATTCATTCGAAAAAATTTTGGTCTTGGAAATTTCTATATTGATTTTACAAGAATAATTATTACCTTTCTTTTGCCTGTTGCATTTATATCATCACTACTTTTGATGGCAATGGGAGTTCCACAAATATTAGATTCATCAATATCGATAGACACGCTGGAATCTACAATAGAGAATAATTCTAGTAATACAAATAATAACAATAATAATGGTAAACAAACTATACCTTTAGGACCTGTAGCATCTCTAGAATCTATAAAATTGATGGGAAATAATGGAGGTGGTTTTTTTGGTGCCAATTCTGCTCATCCCTTTGAAAATCCTTCAGGCTTATCCAATATGTATGAAATGTTTCTAATGCTAATAATTCCTCTCTCCATTCCAATAGCATACGCAAAGTTAGTAGGTCTTGGAAGAGGATTATCTATTCTTGTAACAATGCTGATTGGATTTGGTATCATATTGTCCTTATCTTTATCAGCAGAAAGTGGTCCTCAACTACTAGAAACACGATTTGATAGTTTTGGTAGTGTTTTGTTTAATCTTGTTTCATCTACAACAGGAACGGGTGCTCTTAATTCGGCATTGGCTGGAATGTCTTCCAATGCTGTTACTTCATTTTTTCTAGGAATGTTTGTTTCGGCAATCCCAGGACCTGTTGGTGTAGGTTTTATAACTATGATAATTTACATCATCCTAACACTCTTTATGGTTGGCTTAATGGTAGGAAAGACACCAGAGTTTATGAGCATGAAGATTAGCCCTCGAGATATTAAATTAGCTGTACTCATTTTCTTGATTCATCCTATTATTATATTGATACCTACCGTTATTGCATTTGCAACAGGAAATGCACAACAACTAGTTGGAGAGCAAGTAACTGCAATGGGATTTACTCAAACTCTATATGAATACACTACATCTGCATCAAATACTGGCTCAGATTACTTTGGAACATCTGCTGATACTCCATTCTGGAACTGGTCTACCGTCATTGTTATGTTTCTTGGACGTTTTGTACCACTAGGATTAATGCTATATATTGCTGGGTCATTTACAATCAAAGATAGAAAAGAAGTAATAGAACCAATTAAAACTCATGGACCTTTGTTTATCTCTATACTAGTTGTCATGACATTTCTCTTAACAGCACTAGAATTCTTCCCCTTTTTAGTAATGGGACCAATTTCTACTTAAATAAAAAGGTGATAAAAATATGAGAAAATCAAAAAATAGTAACAAATTAAGATTTAGAAGGAAAATTAACCAATATGATAGTACCATAGTTTTCACATTCATTACTTTCTCAGGTAGGTTATTATAAAATTATGAATGAATCTGAAGTTGAAGTTAATTTAATGTGTCAAAACTGTCAACATAAAATGTCAATGCATTTACCTAACTGTACTGTATTATCAGATGAGAACTACTCAGCAAAAATTTGTAATTGTAATAAGCCTCAATTTTATAATGTGATAATTTCTGGTACATATATAGGTTGGACTCAAATTCACTGTAACAGTTGTGGAAAATTATTAGCATTTATTGATAGCATAAATGAAAATATTGATGATTTTAAAATAATGTGTAAACAGTGTATTATCCATAAGTGTTGAAGGAAATAAATATTTTAATTGCATAATTTTTTATTATTTACAAGATAATAGAATATTTTTTTATTTAAATCAAAGAATCATGCAAAGAAAAATAATAAAAGCCTAATAATTTAATCTTTTTAGCAAAATGTTAATATTTTACACTATAATTAATTCATATAAAGATAATCTAAAAATAGAGAATATATAGAATAAAATTGAGGATAATAGTAAAATAGTAAATTTATATAAATCTAATGTAACTATATAGATTGTTGTAGCCAGAGTTTCGGTATCTATAAATATCTCCAATAATGTAGGAACATCGACAAAATCAAGGAATGAATTATGAATAAATATTGGAACAAGAACTGATAGAACTTATAGTTCTGTTGGGAGGAACATTAGTTCTAGCAACTTTTTTTGGAACATATTTAGCTAGAATGATTTCCTATGAAAATAGACCAATAGAAAAGACACTTGCAATAGTTGAAAACAGATTTTATCGTCTAATAGGAATAGATGTAAGTAAGCAAATGACCTGGAAAGAGTACTTTTTTGCTTTATTCCTGACCAATATGGTAGTTATGGTTGTTATATTTTTAATATTTACATTTCAAAATTATCTTCCGTCAGATACTCCTGTAGAAGGTTTTTCAATTGATTTAGCTGTTAATACGGCAGTTTCATTTATTACAAATACTAATATTCAACATTATGCTGGAGACCAACAACTTTCTATTCTTTCTCAGATGGTTGCATTAACTTTTACTATGTTTGTTGCACCAGCTTCTGCTATTGCTGCTGCTTTTGCTTTCATACGTTCTTTTATAAGAAAGAATTTTGGATTAGGTAATTTTTACATGGATTTTATAAGAGTTATTTTAACATTATTACTGCCAGTCTCATTTGTTTCTGCATTAATTCTTATGATTATGGGGGTTCCACAGACACTAGACTCATCAATAACAATCAATCCATTAGAATCGACAATTAATAATAATAGTACAGCTGAACAACAAATAAATATTGGACCAGTTGCCTCTCTTGAGTCAATAAAAGAACTCGGTATGAACGGAGGTGGCTTTTTTGGATCAAACTCAGGCCATCCCTTTGAAAATCCTTCAGGCTTATCCAATATGTATGAAATGTTTCTAATTCTGGTAATTCCACTTGCATTTCCAATAGCACTTGCTAAATTAATAGGAAAAAGACGAGGAATCTCTATTCTTATAACAGTGCTGATTGGATTTGGTGTATTGTTATCCTTATCATTCTCTACTGAGAGTGGTCCTCTCTTATTGGAGACTCGTTTCGGTAGTTTCGGTAGTGCATTATTTGATACTACATCTATAGCTACAAATACAGGTGCAGCAAATTCCGCATTGGCTGGAATGTCCTCCAATGCTGTTACTTCATTTTTCCTGGGAATGTTTATTCAGGCAATGCCAGGAGCACTAGGTATTGGAATAATGACTATTATAATCTACATACTTTTGACACTTTTTCTTGTTGGTTTAATGGTAGGAAAAACTCCAGAGTTTATGAGCATGAAGATTAGCCCTCAAGATATTAAATTAGCTGTACTCATTTTCTTGAGTCATCCTATTCTTATATTGATACCTACCGTTATTGCATTTGCAACAGGAAATGTTCAGGCACTGGTTGGAGAGCAAGTAACTGCAATGGGATTTACTCAAGCTCTATATGAATATACTTCTTCTGCAGCAAACAATGGCTCTGATTACTTTGGAACATCAGCTGATACTCCATTCTGGAATTGGTCTACCGCCATTGTTATGTTTCTTGGACGTTATGTACCACTAGGATTAATGCTATATATTGCTGGTTCATTTACAATCAAAGATAGAAAAGAAGTAATAGAACCAATTAAAACTCATGGACCTTTGTTTATTTCTGTATTGGCTGTAATGATATTTTTATTGGCTGGATTAACTTTCTTTCCCTTTCTGATAATGGGACCAATTTCTATCTAAATAAAAAGGTGATAAAAAATATGAAAATGCAAATAAAAAACAAATTAAAAGATTTGGCAGAGACAATTAATCAATCTGACAATAACAATAAGAAGAATGGAAATAATAAAACATTTTTTAATAAACTAGCTAATACTATGAACAAAGCAATATTAGTAGATTCCATAAAGAAACTTAATCCTAAATACCTTGCAATAAATAATCCAGTAATGTTTACTGTAGAATTAGGTTTTTTTATAGTATTATTTATTGCAATATTTCCTAACATTTCAGAAACATTTGTTAACCAAAACCAAATATTTTATATCGAATCTGCAATAATACTGATACTTACTGTATGGTTTGCAACATTTTCTGAATCTTTATCAGAATCTCAAGCAAAGGCAAGAGTTGATTCTCTTAGAAGTTTGGAAAAAGAAGTAACTGCCCACAAATTAGTCCATGGAAAAGAGAGTCGCGTTACATCATCAAGTTTAAAACCAGGTGATGAAGTTCGAGTATATGCTGGCGAAATTATACCTAGAGATGGATTAGTTATTGAAGGTAAAACATTTGTTGATGAGTCAATGATGACAGGAGAGAGTAATCCAATATTCAAAGAAAAAGATGACCATGTAATAGGTGGAACAAGGGTTACATCAGACAACATAGTAGTAGAAATAACTGCTGAGGCTGGAAGAAGTTTTCTTGACGAGATGGTCGGTATGATAAAGAATGCAACAAGACCAAAGACTCAAAATGAGATTGCTCTAACAATCTTGTTAGCAGGATTATCACTTATCTTCATAACAATAATAGGAACATTACTATTTTTAGGTCATTTTCTAGGGTACAAAACAGACATTGCATCTTTAGTTGCACTTTTAGTTGCTCTAATGCCTACTACCATTGGAGCTTTACTTCCTGCTATTGGTGTTGCTGGTATTACAAGAATAGGAAGAGATAACATCATAGCAAAATCCGGAAAAGGAATTGAAGCTGCTGGTGATTGTGACGTACTGATACTAGATAAAACAGGGACCATTACAGAGGGCAGTAGAAGAGCAATTTCTTTTATACCAATGCAGGAATATACAGAAGAAGATATAGGACAGATAGCATTTGCAGCATCTATTCATGATACAACTCATGAAGGAAAATCGATAGTTGATTTAGCTGAAGAAAAAAAGTATTTGCCTCCTTTGCTAGAACAAATAATAACTGCAAAACCAATAGATTTCTCTGCTGAAACAAGAGTAAGTGGACTTGAATTTATTTTACATAAACAAAGAATTAATTTGAATAAAGAACAAGAAGAAGAATTTAGAGATATAGCAAAAACAGTACAAGATAAAACTCGTATACAGGATTCTTTATCAGTAGACACGATAGAAAAAGCTATTGATGAATCAAGCAAAAGCAAAATACACGATATACTATTGCATTTAACACAATCAGGTAAACCAATTAGAATCCTAAAAGGAGCTGTGAATGTCCTCTTAGAAAGAGCTAATCTACAAACTAATAAAGCCGAAATCAAGTGGAAGGCCCAGGAGATATCCAAACAAGGTGCTACACCTATAGCAGTATCACTCAACGATGAAATAATAGGTTTAATAGTTCTAAAAGATAATCTAAAAGAAAACATCAGAGAAAACCTTGCAGAAGTTCATGCTACAGGTATAAGTACAATTATGATTACAGGTGACAACAGACTAACAGCTGAAGTAATTGCTAAAGAAGCAAACGTTAATGAGGTAATGGCAGAAGCAAAACCTACTGATAAATTAACGAGAGTAATAGAAGAGCAACAAAAAGGACATATAATAGGTATGGTAGGTGATGGAGCAAATGACGCACCTGCGCTTGCAAAAGCAGATATTGGGTTGGCAATGAATAGTGGAACTGCTGCTGCTAAGGAAGCAGCCAACATGGTTGACCTGGATTCAGACCCATCAAATATACTAAAAGTTGTAAAACTTGGAAAGCAATTGCTGATGACCAGAGGAGTTATAACTACATTTAGTATAGCCAATGATGTTGCTAAATATTTTGCAATATTACCAGCAATGTTTATGGAAAATAATCCTACAATAGCCGCACTCAATATAATGCAATTACACAGTCCTCAAACTGCAATACTATCGACTTTAATATTTAATGCCATTATCATACCAGGACTTATTCCTATTTCATTAAAAGGAATCAAATTCAAGGCAGAATCACTAGAAAAAATATTTGTAAAGAATCTCGTTGTATATGGAATAGGTGGAGCAGTATTGCCTTTTGTTGGAATTAAGGTAATCGATATTCTGCTATCTCTTTTTATTTAATAATGGAGGAGATTGAGAAAAATAAATGATAAATAATAATAACAATAATAACAATAATAATAAAACACGAATTAGAAATTTCCTTTCAAATAATTTACCTCCATCAATTAGAATAGTCATACTGATGATGCTTGTAACAGGAATTGCATATCCTATTTCACTTGTATTTATTGGAGAAATAGCTCTGCCATATCAATCCCATGGAAGTCAAATCATTTGGAATGACAAAGTTATAGGCTCTGAACTCATAGCTCAAGAATTTACGTCCCCAAAGTTCTTTCATAGTAGGCCAGCAACTGATTCAGCTTCTACAGTAGACCCACATATAACACCTGAATCTGCATATCAACAAATATCAAATGTAAGTAAAGCTACAAGCATTCCAGAAAATGCATTGAAAACTATAATTGACCTTAATATAGAAAGAAATAAGGTAAGTAATTTAATCGTGTTCGCTCCAAATTATGTGAATGTACTGGAAGTAAATTTAGAATTGGTAAAACAGTATCCTGAAAGCTATTACACAAAAACAGAATTAGAACAAAATACATTTATGTCCTAGGTGGTGATATAGTTGGAAGTAATAGTCTATACTTTTATTTCATTTCTTGTAATATCTTCAATATTCTTATGTTATAGCTTTATTGAGGCAAAAAAATAAATACAAATATTACATGTAATTACCAGGATTTAAATTTCCATATGGAAATTGACATATCTTGTATTTAGCTTTTTATTAGGAAACCATAAGTCTTCTCAGGACCTGTGTCATTGATTTCAGCTTTAATCTTGAATTGTTATGAGTTCAACAGACACTTGATTCATCAATAACAATCACTCCCTTAGAATCTACAATTAATAACGGCAATAATACAACAACAGTAAGAGAACAGACAACAACGATAGGACCTGTTGCCTCTTTATAATAAATTTTTAAGCATATTGGTGAAGTAAATGCAAGACAGATAAAAAAAGTAAATTTACAATTAAAAAGATGATTATATAGGACAGCTTGTTTACATACCACCGCCACCGTTCATTGACATACCACCACCACCGTTCATTGACATATTCATTGAATTAGAACCCATCATAGAACCAGTATTGGTAGCATTTTTAGAGGGAGAAAGAGTGAATGTCATTTCGTTTTTCACATTTTGATTATTTTTACTAATACTAGTACCATCATCATTCTGTACTATTTTCTGAGCAATATTCAGAATATCAGGTTTTGTTAACATGACATGAACTATGTCTTTAGAGGAATTTGTTCTATCTACCATTATTGATTTAGGAGACAAATCAATATTATTGATAGTACCTGTATATCCGTTGGCAGCTAAAGGACTAGGATTTGGAATGGATAATTCCTCGTGAACATACACAGTCACTTTTTTTAACCTGTCAAGATTCCAATCAAAAGGCATTGCAAATTTTAATTCATTATTAGGAGAATCATAGTTGAAATTATTTAATTCGTCATAATATGAAATTGCTTGTATTGGATAAGATGTTCCGTTAATTTCAATATTCTTATCTATTGAATAACCTACACTAAGCCAGCCTTCATACACAGGCTGTTTATCTGTTGGAAGCATGGTTGTGTCAAAATCAAGTGTTACTATAGTGACAATAAAGTGATATAGTCCTCCCTCGGCAAATATTGGACCTGTTGCAGATACAAGATGTTCCATATCGCCAGTATAAGCTCCCATAATAGGGTCTTGTTCCCCATATATTATAATGTGATCAGCACTAGAAGGTTTCATCTGTATTCCTAGATTGCCTGTATGAGAATGAAAAGTATCTAATAATAGACGCTTTCCACTTTTTTCAATCTCTATTAGATATGTTACATGGTTTATACTTTTATTAGTAGCTTTATCATCTAGTTTGAATTGAATTAAAGGATTTTGACCACCTTTTAAAGTCTCTGTTGTAACTACAGGAGGCCACATCTTTATCAATAGTGAAAGGTCCCTTCCAGCCACGGATGCTGATAATTCTTCCATAAACAAACCATCTCCAAATATGGGAATAGATGGAAATGAGATAGTAACAAATAGCAGAGGAAGAATAGCAAATAAAATAGAGATTATAAATCTATTAGTTTTCATAATGGTAGTAATAATAATCATTTATAGTATTATAATATTATTGTTATAGAACCTTGTCAAATCTTCGGTTTATCTATATTTGATACTTGAAATAAAGGTGTCAAAAGTAGATTGATATTATTTATTACAAATGCAAACAGTTGAAGCTGGGCCATAATTCGGTTAGTAAAAGCTCAATAAATAATAAATAAAAAGTTTTTTCTAATTCTGTCTTTATAAGTTTATTCTAATTCTGTCTTTATGTATGATAATTGCAGGATTGTAGTACTAAGCAAACAAGAAAAGAGACAGAACAAAAAAACATCATTGTATAACCAGTTTCAGACTATTGCTATCAAATGAGTTCTATTATTAGAAAATTAAATCCATAGGCCAAAGATATAAAATTGAAAATAGATAGATTTACTGAAACATTTTTGAATGAGCTATTACCTCTGGTATTTCTATTGTCATGTATTCCTTACATTTTTGGTTGTCCGGAGTAATTTATAAAAAACCAACAAATTTTTTGGCTTGAGTATAAAGTACATCTAAACCTAATACGTCTTCTTTTATAAGACCATTTATTCTAGTAAGCCTAAACTTTCATCTTCATTATCGTGTCATTGTATGTTAATTCAAATAACCTTTATTTGTCTGAACATACAAAAAATATATGTTATTTTATTTTGTAGTTGAAAGATTCTAAAAGCAGAAGATATAGCTTCACGCTATCTTTCTCTTTTTCTTAGGAGCATTAGCTTGACCAAGGTAATCACTTAGAGACTTAATCATGGGACCCATCTTATAGACGTCAGGCATAACATCTATATGAACATAGTTCTCTTCTAGTGCTTTCATTGTAGAAGGTCCAACTGCAACTACTATGACTTCCTTGTTAAGGTAGTATTGCAATGGTTCTTTTAGGTAATAGGCTTCAGCTATCTTGAATAGGTCACGGACTGCTGGTGGACTCGTAAATGTTATTACATCTACAAGTCCCTTGCCGATATCTTCTACGAGTTTGACCACCTTTGCTTCATCAGGAGGAATATACTTGAAACCCATCATTTCAAGAATTCGGGCCCCGCTCTCCGTAAGCTCAAGTGAATATCTGTATGTCGAGGCCTCAAAGACTCGGGCCCCAACTGTATGAAGCTCATTCTTTAGGAGAGGAGAGTATGACCCATGCCAGAGGATAGCGACATTTCTACCAGTCATGCTGAAACTCTTGAGCAGTTTAACTATTCCTTCAGCTGTATTCTCCTCCGGTATGATGTCTGTCTTGACTCCATGGTTTGCCAAGGCGATCTTGGGTTTCAAACTTCTAGCGATGACGGTTGTGTGCTGCAAAGCTTCGGCAAACTTCTTTTCTATTCCTAGGTTTTTAGCCGTAGACATAAGAGAGTATACACCTGGACCAGTCATGAAGACCACATAGTCAATTCTCTCTTCTAATATCTTGTTTATGAAGAACTCAGCTTCCTTAGATATGTCCTCTCTTGCCTCTATGCCCACTGTTGGTGCGAGATAAGGTCTACCACCGAAGCTGGTTATCAAATGGGCTAGCTCTGAAGCTCTACGACTTCCTGTTATGACAACTGTCAAACCTGCAAGTGACATAATCCATCATCTTTTGTACACTCTATTGTCAAGAATGTTCTTTCTTGTAGTTTAATAGCAATATGTTCTATTACATGCAATATATAAAGTTCAGCATTAAATGCTTTTGCAAATTCTTTGGCTTTATAAAGTGCCTTATCTGAGATTTCCGTACCATCATATGGAAGTAATATTTTACTTGTCAAAACAGTTTTCTATTTACCTCCACTTTTTTCAATTATTTTATCATGTTCTCGATTTTTTCTCATATATTAAAATAACAATAAACACATAGATAAGAATAGAACTTTACAAATGTAAATGATATATAACTACCAATATCTAAATATTATAAAGGATTATGCCTTTACATCTAGATAACAACGACATAGCAATTATAAAATCACTTTTAAAAGATGGAAGAAAATCGTTTAGGCAAATATCAAGAGAAACAGGAATAACTACACCTACGGTGAAGGCAAGATTTGAAAGACTAGTCAATATAGGTTTTATTAAAGGAGTTCTTCCAGTATTTGATTTTGGTAAAGTGAATAATACAAAAGATATCATTAAAATACAAAATATTAGTAAAGACAATACAAGAAAAGAAAAAGAGGATTTTTATAAAAATGGTCACAAGAACATATCTGAAGAGGTAGACAAAATAGAAGAAAAAATTATAAATGGACTTGCAATAAACCTTGTATGTGATTACTGTCATGGACCAGTTCTTGGCAAACCTAAAGTTTTAAAATTCGCAGACTTTGAACGCTTTTTTTGTTGCAATTCTTGTAAAATAGATTATAATGAAAAATATAAGGGAAGAATAGAATCGATAAAAAGAAGATATGAAGGTAAATCTGAAATAGAAATTTAGATTCTTTTGATTATTTTTAATTTTACCTTAATATCCATATTTTGAAGGATTTTGTTCTAATTGTTGTTTGCATGCAGATGAGCATAGATATATTTTGTTTCCATTAATTTCTGAAGTGTATTTTGCAGTCTTCTCATCTACATTCATGTTACATACAGGGTCTTTAGCCATACCCTTATATGGATAACTACATATTTAACAATTTGACTTTACAAATGTAAAAGAGTACTAAAAAATAATTTATTAACAACAGTACTAAATCCTAATCGATGAAACCATTATCTATTCTATTTGGTCCAATATCTTTAACCTATATAAAAAACAGAATGAAGATTGGAATGAAACTAGGAGAACACAATAACAATTTCTCTACCTCTTTTGTATTTTTATTGAAAACAAATATTACTGAAGAGTTTTAGGTAATTTATTAATTTCAATAAAATTTTTATCTTCTTGATGTTCCATCATCATTGCCATAGATTCCTTTTCTACAGTGTCATTTGTTGCAGTATCATGATGCATCGTTGTTTGAACAGAATTATCAGTAGAAGATGTATCTAAACCTACTCCACTAATTAATGTTCCAAACATTTCATTTGGACTAGAAAAATGTCCTTCAGTTTTACTAACATCAATAGCGAGTCCTAAAACTTTGTTACCCATAATATGAATAGTTAAAGGAACACTTTTGTATTCGCTATTATTATCATCAGAAGAGATATCTGCCATTCCCATTACAACAATATCTTTGCCAGTAAGTATGACCTTATCTGAAATAAAGTTACCAATATTGTGATTATGAGAAAGGCTACCGTCTGGTTTTATCATTGTAAAATTAGCAATAAAGTCTGCTTTATCATTATTATTTTTGTTAAGATTGCTACTAGTACTACTATTGTTTATTGTCAATTCCCAAAATCCTCCCTGAATCCATGTAACAATTCCATCTTTTATTTGGTTATTTGCAAAATGTCCAAAGGCTTTTATCATTTTAGATTTATTTTGTTCTTGTAAATTATCATCAACTATTGGAGTATTTGTAGATGATGATTGTGCTAGGACATGTTTGACAGTGTTAACGCGTAATTGTATTGATAATGACTCTATTGCTATTAGAGATACAAATACAATGAAAATTATAGCATATACATACCTATGAAAATATTGAGGGGAATCAGTCAATAACTACTATTTTTTATTGACATATTATAAATTCTTATTCTTCACATACATGAAATATAACAATAATATAATTTATCGTGAATAAAATATGGAATATGGTTTATTCTAATGATTTCTCCTTTTTTGGTGATGAACCAAGTAAATTTGCTTTAATGTGTTATGAAGATTTTGTCAAGCATAAAGTTAAAAAAATATTGGAGTTGGGATGCGGTCAAGGTAGAGACTCTATATTTTTTGCTTCAGAAGGATTAGAGGTCTCTGCTATTGATTCATCCAAAGTAGCAATAGAAAATTTAACTGCAAAAACAAAAGAATCAAGTCTTAATGCATATTTAAACAATATTAACGCAGTGGAAGGACTGCCTTTTCACAATAACCATTTTGATGCAATTTATTCGCATATGTTTTATAATATGGATTTTTCCGATGATGAATTAAAATTCATATTTAGTGAGAGTTCTTAAGAATAAAGGGCTATTATCATTCTCTGTTAGAAGTGACAGAGATATCATGTATGCAAAAGGAACAAAAGTAGTGAATAATATTTACGATATTGATGGTTTTCATATTCAATTTTTTACAGAGAAAGATATAAAATTTTTTGTAAATGATAATTTTGAAATTGACAAGATAATTGAAGTGTATGAAGAACCTGCAAGTTTATACTTTTTTTTATTGTAATAATTAAATTTTATATTCTCAAAATCTTATATTTGTAAACAAAATAGCCTATCTATGTCAATACGGTTTATAAGTTAATGGCTAGATTACAAGTCAGAAATATCGTACTTGTATAGACGCATGCAATGAATGTCTTGAAACCTCAAAATTATGTGCTGTAAAATGTCTGTATGATGAGAATGTGAAACCGTTAGCGAACTGTGTGGAAAAATGTGTCACATGTTCCCATGCCTGTGTCACTGTATCATTGGTAACCTCTGGAGAAAGTCAATATTCAAAAAAAAGCTTGTGATTTGTGTGCAGAGATATGTAATGCATGTGTTACTGAATGTGAAAAACATCGTCAGCATATGAAACATTGCAAGCTATGTGCGGACTCCTGTCGTAGATGTGCAAAAGAATGTAGAAATATGAGTTAATCAATCCAAGTTTATTTGTTAGGTTTATGTTATAATAATTAGCTATTTAACTATTGTGTATATCATATCAATTCATTTAGAGCAATCTTCATTTAATATAGATATAAAATTTTTTTATATTGGGTAGTCTAAAATAAAATAATGATAAATAGGATACAATATATACTATTCATAGTAACAGTAACAATGGTAATCTCATTATGTATTTGCAATGTCGCTGTTTCTGCGGCAATGACGGTCAATCCCCAAACCTTACAAGAAATAGAAAGTCATCTAACAGAAGTACAGACAGCGTTAGGCAACAAGTATATTGAAGGTGCAAAAAGGCATTTGGATTTAGCAATGGAACTTTTAACTCAATTTACAAACAAAACTACCGGCCTGGAATCCTCACCTGGCATGGCCGTTAATACGACAAGCATAAGATAATTAAATTACTTCTTGTATATTTTTTTAATAATAATAAATGTATAAGAAATTGTAACTAAAAAATTTACTTAAAATAATGATAATTCTTTGAAGATTGCTACTTAGTTATTATTAGTTCATCTTCAATCTGAGAAAATTCCCTTCTATTTCATGACGTATGAATAAATATTTCAATATTAGAATTAGAGATAAATCGCAGATATGATAACAATAATAATAGCACTACTCTAAAAAAGAGCATAGAATTGTTGGATGTTTTATCAGAAATAGAAAAGATAGCAAAAAAGAATTCCCTTCCGTCAATTGGTCCAATAAAAGGAAAAATCGTAGGAAAAGTTATCAAGAGATATAAACCTAAAAGGATTCTTGAGATTGGAACTCTGCATGGATATTCAGCTATTTTGATGGCAAATTTTGTATTAAAAACACATGATGATTATTATCATGATGAGGGCGATGACGACCATCCTAAAGAAATTATCGTTACCTGTTTAGAAATAGACAAAAATCTTGGAAACATTGCAAAAAAGAATATTGAGAGAGCAGGATTATCAGATAGAATAGATGTAATTACTGGTGATGCTATAAAGGTCATTCCAATGCTTGATAATAATCATTATAAATTTGACCTTGTCTTTTTAGATGCAGAAAAAAACCAATATCTTTCATATCTTAGACTTTTAGAAGAAAATAATTTGCTGGAAAAGAAAGCAATAGTAGTTGCAGATAATGTTCTGATATATGAAAACGAGATGAGAGATTATTTGGACTACGTTAGAAATTCTGGTAGATATAATAGCTATACAACAGAAACTAGTTTAGAATTTAACAAAAATGTTAAAGATGCTCTTGAAATAAGTATAAAACAAGATTAAGGCTTAATCCGATTTGTTTAAATCAATCTAAGGGCAGCAATAGGTAGTACTATCCAGAGAATACTTTTGTGACTTTCTTACATATACTCTAAAAATTAAGACATCTGTTTTATCCGGTTCATTAGCTTCATCTTTGCTTTCTGAAGCCAACTATTTTACTCTAACACAGTTCAAGCTATTGGAAGAATAACTGGAACAATCAACGAAGCAGAGATTACGTATTTCCTAAATGTAAAATAAAAATTCAGATTATTCAGCAACAAAATTAATTATTTAATATAATTAGATACTGATTATGATAATCTGTTATGACATTTTAAAATATAAAAATAATTGAAACAACGAATGAAAATTACTTAATTGGTTTGTTCATTTCTTTAATCTTTTTTTCTAATCCTCTTACCTGAATTCCTGCCCCTATGCTAACAAGAAGCATTCCAAAGAAAAATGCCATCCATACAAGATTAGCATACAAATCCAGTCCGTAAGGTAGAGTTATAGAATAAGCATAAGCCATAATTAGAAACAATACTGATATTATTGCAAGTATCCAGTAGCGCTTAGCCATGATTGTTATTTCTGATTGTATTATATGTATATAATTTTCGTTCAGTTCAGAGCTCGAACCTGTCTACATTGGATTTCAGAAATAATATCTTATCTGCTTAATGTCTTTTAATAGTATATGAAGAATTTTTTAGGATGATTACTGTACAATAGCAACCATCAATGAAAGCAAGAGTACCAATTATTTCAGTTTTGATGAAATCATACAAAGAAAAATACAGTGGATATTTAAAAAACAGGAAGAGTACAAAAGGAATAAACCAGAGATTAAGGAATATAGTTATTTACCACATTCTACACTTCCCTATTTAGGTAACAATTACGAAATAGAAATACGAAACGTAGATTCTTCTACCAATAATATTGAAAAAGTTAACATAGAAAACAACAAATTCCTTTTTTTATCTAAAAGATATATCTATAGAAGCGAATCAAAATAATCAATTGGAATTATATCAATTTGAAGATAGAGAAATTATAGGTAAAATTAAAATGTTATATGAAAGATGGCTTAATGAGCAAGCTCAAATAATTTTTAAAGAAAAAATAAATGAATTTAGTAAAATTACTGAAGTTAGTCCTAAAGATTGGCAAATAAAGAAATTGAAAAATAGGTGGGGTAGTTTAACAAAGAATGAAAAAATAGTTTTAGATGTAAATCTAGTAATAGCACCATAAACATAGTCGATTACATTATTATACATGAACTATGTCATCTTCGAATAGAAGGACATTCTCATCATTTCTGGAATTTGTTACATAAATTTGTACCGGACTATCAGAAAAAAATTGACTGGCTTAATAGAAAATATTGAAAGTTTGATATCTTGAATAACAACATCAGTTCAAAATATTATTGTAGAGTATTGAGTCAGTTACTTCAAAGAATCTTAACTTGCCAGGATAAGGAATTGGCTTCTTAAACATCTTTGCATTTCTAATCAAAAAACCGTATCTATAGCCTTCAAAATACTTGGTAACTACAGAAAAGTGTTTGTGTCTATCCCTTTCAAATTCTTCTAGATTATTATATTCTTTAACATCATATAGAAAAACAGAACCTATTATAGCTCCTATTGTAAACTTGTTAGTATCCATATCGAGTCTTTCACAGGATTCAATATCGATATTTTTTGAAGCATGAATTAGAAATTTTCCTCGGAATGAAGTATCCCATTTCCTTAACTCTATTGTCTTTTCACCATGAGCTAAAAGGTCTGCAAAAGGTTGTTTTAAGGATAAACATTTCATGGCTTGATATAATACTATGAAATACTAAATTTATTTTATCTTTCTGTTTTATAATATTTTATTGACTAGATTATATAAATCAAAGATATAGAAATAGTTGATTAGTCATCATCATCATCATCATCTTCTCCTTCAAATAACCATGGTTGACATACTTTTGGATATCTTAATGAATCATCGGGGTCATCGCATACATCATCTTCATAATATGTTCTCTTGTCTTTGTTCTCTATTTCGCATGCATCTTTTTTATCATTCCATTCTCCTCCATAATCTTTACAATACTCTTTAGGCTTGTTTTCTTTTCCTGCATATACATCATTTGTTAAGGATACAGATGTGACCATAGTTATCATAATTGAGATAATCATTACAAATATTGATCCTTGCATGTTTATTATCAAAATATCATATGATGGTATTAAAATTTGCTATCAAAGAAATGAAATTTGTTTTTTGTTTTGGGATTATATTTTTTGGTTATTCATATTAATTATTTTGAAGGAAGATGAATTTTTCCTGATAGTCCTAAAACTATATTTTATGATTTTAAGGGAATAGTGGACCCTAGAAAGAACCGAGTAGAAAGAACCTGGCCCGTCGCAAATAACACCGACAGCGGTGCAAAAATGGAAGTTTAATTTGAGTCCATTTTGAATAATATTAAGATTAGATTTTCCAATTAAGTGATTGATTTGTTATTATTGCTATTTGATAAAGGAGAGAAAAAGAGTACTCCCCATATTGTTGATTTGAATTTGACTGGTGCGTATACAATTAACGTATCTTTATCATTAATATTTTCAATATTGTATCCTGATTTGCTACTTATAACATCTTTGAAAGATTGAAGAGAAGAGATATTACCTCCATCATTTGATTGACCTTGCTTATTAATAGGTGATGAAGGTGATAATGATGAGCTGGCAATAATTTGGCCATTGTTATCTACGTATATTGCAGTTTCATTTTCTGATATTGGAAGAGATTGTAAAAATTTGTTAAATATAGAAATGTCTTGATTAGCCCCCAATAATCCTATCAAATTCTCAGTATTGTTTGCCTTACTACTACTACTACTACTACTACTACTACTACTGTCATTAGCAGAGTATAATGGTATAGACATAAGGACTGATGGAAGGCCAGAAGAGGCAGATATGATTACATTTCCAAGATAGGTATCGCCAGTAGAAACTGCTCCCTTGTAATAATCTCTAAATGCAAAGTTATCTCGAGTCAGATTCTCTTGGCGCGAATAAGGCTCTTCAAAGTACATATCACCATTTGGCATTAAATAGGAAATTAGTCCAAAATCCTTATCTATAGATAAAATATTTTGGAATATCTGTCTTTTTTGAATTTCTGCATCTTTTGGAATACCATGAAAAGAAGGATTGATTAAACTTGCATTAGGTAGAGCCCTAATTTGTGGCATATCGCTTACTATTTTTAATATTGTAGCTGATTTATTGAGTTTAGTTTCCAAGTGATTTGCTAAAAGTTGAACTATGATATTTTTATTCTGAATTGATACTTCTGTCTGATTATTTTGTAATAAAGAATCGTCATTTATTGATATATCCTCTTGTGCAATTATTCTTTCAAATATTCTATCATCTTGAAATTTTATGAAAGAAATACTTCCTATCAAAAGTATAAAACTGAAAAATATTTGAATATATGATATTCTTCTCATTAATGGATATCTGATAGTCTATCATAAATAATTTTCTGTATGTATATATGTACCTACAATATATTTCAACAATTAAATGATATAAATATATAGTATAAAAATATCAATAAAAAAATTGCATTTTTTATTGGAAAAATAAAACATAAAGAATTACAAAAAAATAAAAAATTTATAGAAAAATATATAAAATCAAAAAAAGATAATGGTGCTGTTAACTTAAGGAAAGAGCTATATCTGTGAACGCTCTATTCTAACAATATAGATGTTGTTAAGATTTGTCAGAAATAGAACATCCACATGTATAGTAATGCATTCTCTTTATTTGTACTTTCTTGGTCTCAGTCTACGAAATACATCCAAAGCATTGGAACCTTTTAAGGACCAAAAAAGAAGTTATGTTGCTGTTTGGAAATGGATTCAACGGTTTGGTTCATTGTTGCAGATCTATAACAAGCATAGAAGAATTTCCGCATTCATAATCGATGAGACAATGATTCAGATTGGTAATCAACATTTTTGGTTATGGATTTGTATTGAACCTGTTCATAAATCTATACTTGGGATCTATATTTCAGAAGAGAGAAACATGCTTGTAGCAGAAAATTTTATCAGATCGCTTGTATCAAGGTATGGAAAACATACTGTATACACAGATGATGGTGGTGGTACGTGGTATCCACAAGCATGCAACTTTTTAAATCTAAAACACGTATCGCATTCACCATTTGAGAAAAGTCTGATAGAAAGAGTGATGCAGTATTTCAAGGATAGGACAGAATGTTTTGATGATTGCTATCCTTGTAATAATAATATACAAAATTGTCATCTACAACATGTATACAATTGGATAAGATTATTCGTTTATCTATATAATGCAAAAATTAGAAACAAAATTCTATTCAAAATTGGAGATGAAATAGTGTTAAGTTAACACAGTCGATAATATTGTCACTAATAATGAGATATTTCCAAAATTTCTAAATTATTCTTTTGAAGCGATGTTTAAAGAAATGAAGAAAGATGAAATATCATTTAGAAATAGCTACAAACCAATATTAATGAATCATAAGCTTTATTATCTAGAACAAAATAAGTTGTCGACCAACAAATAGATTTTGACTAAAGACCTAGATAAGAATAAGATTAAAGAATTATCTCAACAATATACTCGGAGATATGTGACCAATTTAAATAGAGAACAACTAAATATGATATACATAGATGGTTTCCTTAGGTATTGTGAATTTCTTCGTATTTCACAAGAGTTAAATCGTCCATTGTCGATTAAAGACTGTATCACGTTCAAATTTTTCTTGTTTCTTAATTAATTGATTTATTTGCATCTTTTTCAATTAATTTGCCTTTAATTATATAGTATTTCTCTATATTCTTTTGTTGTAGTTCACTAATTCTTTTCGAAAGTTTATTTTCTTCATTAACCGTTAGTAAATCTATTTATACTCTTTACTTATTTTTTTTGAATTAAAAAAATTTTTTTATCCTTTATCTGTTACGACATCATATAACTCAATCTGATTTTTGCGGGTAGTAAATTGTTATAGAAGAATAAGCAATTAACTTTTTTATGTAAAACAATTTTCTGGTTATAACTAATAGAAAAATTAACTAGCTATGCATTTATATTTGAAAGGCCTTTTTAATTACGAAGTAAATTGATTCTAAGGATAGTCAGAAGTATCAAAGCTCACCTTCAAAGTAATTTAAAGGCTCCACATCCAACATTAGTAGCATTCGGTATCAGTGCTGCAATTACATTAGTAGTATTCGGTATATTCTACACGGCTGATACTGGAATTATGGGAATAGGAGTTGCTGAAGCCCCTACAAAATTCCATCCCTGCAATGGTAGTTGCTGAAGCCCCTACAAAATTCCATCCCTGCAATGGTAGTTGCTGAAGCCCCTACAAAATTCCATCCCTGCAATGGTAGTTGCTGAAGCCCCTACAAAATTCCATCCCTGCAATGGTAGTTGCTGAAGCCCCTACAAAATTCCATCCCTGCTGTTAAGTTAAGGAAATAGATTTAGCTATGCATATTCTCTTCTAATAAATGCCTGTTAAAGTTCTTAGAAATAGAACATCCACCTTTATAGTAATGTAATGGCAGAGAATAAAAATAATACAAATTTTATATAATTCCAATTTACAGACAATAAAAAGATATTTTTGTATGCAAGATTATAGATAATATATAACAATAAGGAAGCTGAATAAAATTTACATTTATTGTTGTTATTGTTATTGTTGTTATTGTTATTGTTGTTTTTGTTGTTGTGTTGTTTTATTACCCATAACCCTATTGAATTCATCTAATTCATCTTCATATAATATTTCAGTTAAATTAGGATTTATTTTTAAGGCCTTCTCGTAATATACTCTGGCTTCATCGTCTTTTCCCATATTAGCAAGTATAAAAGCCATAGTACTTTGCAAATTTTCATCCTTAGGATTATCTATAGCTGTTTTTTCTATAACTAAAAGTGCTTCTTCATTCTTTCCCATTTCAGCTAATGCTTCTGCCTTGTTATTTATTGCATAAACATCTGATGAATTCATAGATAGAACTCGGTCAAAATACGGTATGGCCTCTTCATTTTTTTCCAGTACCAATAAAGCACCTCCTTTGTTAATTAGAGCATAAACATTTGATGAATTCATATGGAGTAGTTGGTCAAAATATTGTATCGCCTCGTCATTTTTTTGCAATCCCAATAAAGCAAGACCTTTGTTATTTAAAGCCTTTACATTGGATGGATTTATTGCAAGAATTTGGTCAAAATACGGGATTGATTCATTATATTTGTGCAACTCCCATAGAGCAAGACCTATGCGATTGAGAGCA
This sequence comes from uncultured Nitrososphaerales archaeon, assembly GCA_963695855.1. Classification (GTDB taxonomy): domain Archaea; phylum Thermoproteota; class Nitrososphaeria; order Nitrososphaerales; family Nitrososphaeraceae; genus TH1177. The sequence continues at coordinate 96,099 of CAVOHZ010000002.1, forward strand.
TCAATCTCTGATGCATTTATCGCCAGGATTTTGTCATAGTACGGGATTGATTCATCATATTTTTTTTTGTTAAACAAAGTATCAGCTGTCTCGAACAATATATCTAACTCTGTTGAATTACTATCTTTTTGAGCAGTAGCTAGAGGAGGTATAATAGAAGCAAATATAAAAAAAGATGGTAAAGCTACAATAATTGTACTAAAATACAAAAATTTCAAATAATGGATTCTTTTAGATGATGATGATGATGGTTTGTAATATCTATTCATCATATTTGTTCTAAAAAGGAAATAATATAATTTTATTGATTGTGTACTATTATATTTAAAGAAAATAATAAATTGATATTCGATATTCAACAAAGAAATAAAAAAATTTAAAAAAATTCTTGTTAATAGAGTTAATGGTATAGTCCAATTTAAGGAATCTTGTTAATAGAGTTGATGGTATAGTCCAATTTAAGGAATTTGGGAAAAAATAGTAGGTATTGATAGGTAACAGAGGGTAAAAAAAGATAGATAAATGAAAATATACTATCAAACTGTTTATTAAGCCATTTTTTAATTCAATCCCAGAATGGAAGATCCATCTTTGAATAAATTTGATAAACGCGAATTAGTAATAAGGTTACATAAGGAAGGAAAGACATATAGTGAAATTGCCCATATCGCTCACGTATCGATAAGGGATATAAAACCCATACTAAAAAAATACGAACGAAGTTTAAAGGCAGAAATAAAAAGAAAAGGGGATAATCAAGCTAAACCCATTAATAAAATCTCTAAAAGCAGTAGAGCTTATCAACTATTGTTAGAAGGAAAGACGCCTGTACAAATTACAATCGAATTGAATTTAGGTTTTGAAGACGCAAGAAAATATTGGACAGAATTTTTGAAATTGCAACGGATGAAAAAATTGTATAACCTGTATGTTGATAATGAATGCCATTTAGATTATGTACTCAAGATATACTATTTTCTATTACGGAATAAAATAGATTTTAAAAATTTTGAAAATGTTTTGCGAGTTGTATATGATGTCACTAAATTATACGAAACCAGTTCAACTCTTCTAACAGAGGAGGAAAGATTAAAACAAATCAGAAATAATTATCAAAATATTAATAGTGAACCTATTATTGAGAGAATACCAAATCCTGGTCCATGTCCATTTGTATTACCGCCCATCACATGGAGATTTAAAACATAGACAAATAATCCTTAACGATATTCAATAAAATTATTGAACTTGTAATTTTCATAATTAAGTGAATAATTCATCAGATTCTGAAAATCTTGTAGTCAACAGTAACAGATACGAAAATTTTACATGATTCATTTAAAATATAGATTTTTTATAATAATAATTGAATACTCGTATTCCAAGCAGAAAAGTTATAATGACAAATTTCTTTCTGATAACTTCCTATTTTAATAACAAAAAATTTTCTTCTATCTAGTCCCAAATTAGTTTCTACGTGCGACGCCAATGTAATACTAAATTGTTACATGCTAAAAGCAAATTGACCCCAGAGGCAGAGATAAAAAAATCGAGTGATAAAATAGATTGACTTCTAAAATAGATCGAAATTTAGAGTTAGAAAATTTACTGTTCTTGAAGAAATTACTTAATATTATCTCGACGTGTCCCGAATGTTGTCACAAACTTGCGAACGAAGGTGAAAAAAACTGACAGAACGGAATGAAAAAAACGAAGAGGTTCTCTCCACAAAAAGACCTCGACGTTAACAGTATGGAAGTTTCCAAAAATGATACACCTTTAGAGAGTATAGAGATACCTTTTCAGATATGTTACAATTAATATTTATAGGATGATTAAGTTAGTCGTTATGTTTATGATCTTCTTTATGGTGTCTATTTTAAGTATCTTTTAATGCTAAAATTAAGCTTTAAGCTCCCGTTACCTTTATTTTTCCATGAACCCAAGCATGCTTTATTTCATCCAACTCGTAGGATTTATGTCTTCTTCTCTCAACTACGTAACCAGTTTTCGAATGATAAAAAATAATCATATCATCTGGATAGAAAGAAATCATCGAGTGATTACCATAATCTGATGCCATATGTCTTATGTGAATTTTTTCCCAGTCAAATAATTTTTCAACATGACCGTCAAAATGAAAAGAATTACCACAGGGACATTCTATATCTCTCCAATTTCCCGAAATATTTTGTAACCAAATATTATTCAAACGTATGTTTTGGCTATTTTTCATAGTATCTGATCTATTTTATTATGAAGAACATTAATTTAAATATTTCAGTAGCTCGCATTTTGTCAATTAATTTAAAGGAGGAGCTATAATGACAATATTCGAATAAATGAAGAAATTTGTCAGAAATAGGACAATTATGAGCTTTGTTACGTTAAGCAGTAATAACTATAGATATGTATGTTTTATTTTAAATCTATGATGATAATTAGATTATTTGAAAGGAATAGAGCGTCCACTTTTATTGTAATGTACTCTCTTTGTCTATATTTTTTTGATTCAGTTCACGTAATACATCTAAAACATTAATATTCTTTAAAGATAAACGAATGGGCTGACTCCTTTTAAATATATAAAAGAGTAATTTATTAAAGAATATATATTATTTTTTTTCCAACAAAATATCAGATAGATTAAAACCTGTCCAAAGAATTTCGAATCCAAAATATTGGATCAGATCAATATGACAGGAATCAGGAATTTTATTCATTTGAAATATCTTTTGTGCTTCGACAAATTTCTTAATATCAGTGATCTGTTTTTTTATTTCGCCTAATTTAATATTTAATATAAAAAAAGTATTTATCAATGAATATTTTTCTTTTAGTAAACAAGTTGATGGATTTGAAACAATATCAATTATTGATTCAAGTGACATACAGAATTTTTTAGATATTTCTCCAAGATTTATTATCTCAATGTTTTGTTCCATTAAATTATTTATAAAATTACTGATTTCAGATTGGTATATAACTGTATTTTGCTTCGTTATTTTCTTATCCATTAATTTTAGATAATCAATAATTGGTTTAATCGGTATAGAATTTCTTTTATAAATAATAAGCTTCTCTTTATCTATTGCTCGGATAAAGGAATTTGAATAAATTTTTCTTGAGTCTTCATCATTTGAAACCAAATTATTTTCATTTATTGCAATTAAGAAATCATATTTTCCTTCTGATGATGACAGCAATTCATTAATCTTATTAAATTTTCGTTCTAGATAATTTGGAGTCCAATAACCAACGATTTCAAAATATATTTTTTTGTCGTATCTCTCAAACATGAAATCCGCTATAAATGCTCTGCCTTTTGGTAAAACCAAGGGGTCCGGTTCTCTTATTAGCTCCCAGCCTGTTCGCAATTGTTTAAAGTTCAGAGCAAATTTTTCTTCAACTTGACTATCAAAATCAGAAAATACATTCGAGAATTCAAAAGGAAAAGCAATATCCTTCTCTCTCAAATCCTTATGAAAATATTTTTTATCAGAAGAAAGCTCAAATTCATACATTTTCCGGTTTGATAAATTATTTTTTAGGATCCATGCTTTAATATTCCATGTACAGGAATAAATTATTTCAGGAATTATTTTTGCGATTAATACTCCATATTTATTAGTCAACCTAAAAATACTTAACGGACCATCTATAGAACACAATATGTAATTATCTGCTTTATTTTGTACTATTTTATTACCATCTATAAAATCATTGTTAGAACTAGAGTCTAATATATCAGTAAATTTATGTTTTTCTTTTTCTAAATCTTGCTCAACAAGTTTTAAATTATACATTAATCCAAATCTTTTGATTTTTCTCAATACATACTTCCATTCTTTTCCTCCCTGAATACTAAATTCAAAATTTACACAATTAAAAAATAATGTTTGTAAAAGAGAAAGATTATACAATTCTAATAATTTATCTGGAGATATTTTTTTAAAAGATTCCACAATAAGGTTATCTTCTCGATCAATCCACATGGCTTTTTCAAGATATTTATGTGAAATACCTAATCTGGATGCTGCTCTCTCCAATATTCTGCATCTTCGATCATAATCCAAAGCTAAGCCTTCTTTTGCGGATTCTTCAAATAATACTTTTCTCAAGATAAAAGGACTTTTTTGTGGTTGAGATAGAACTCCTTGTCGGTTAATTGAATCCGGATTTTGAAAATTTTTATTTAAAGAAAAGATGGTTCTTCTCTCCAAAAGAACAATTAATCCTCGAATTAATTTGAAATCCCGATATTCTGATTCAATTGATGATAAGTTTTTTTCTAGAATTGCTTTAGTATCTTTGTTATCATAGGATGTTTGAAATTCATTTATTAATTTTTGGGCGATAGCGATATCTTCTATTGAACAAAAAAGAGGCGTGATCTTCTTACCTTTATCGGTAATTTTTATTCTTAGTAATTCTGAAGGGAGCATATAAAAACAAACAATTGATAAAAATCAGAGACGACTAAATCCGCCGATCCAACCCAATGTTCTGAAATAGAGAAACATCATTATAGTTAGAGCTGCTGAAATTATCATCAAAATAATCAGCATAGTGTAAGATCCTAGAAATTTCAAGTCCACACCAGGAAGAGAAATATTCATTCCATATATTGTACTTATTATGGTAATGGGAATAGAGAGTGTAAACACGACAGTGAGAATTGCAATTATCTTATTGGTTTTTTCTGTACTCAACATGAAATCCGTATCTTTGTAAATTTCTATGGTTTCCTTGGATTCTTCTAAGGAATCAAGAACTTTATCGATATGATCTTTTATATCATCAAAATATGGAGTTAAATCTTCTTCAGAAAACTTTTGAATGTCTCGTGTCAAGCTTACAATAATTCTCTTTAATGGTATCAGAACTCTTCGCATGGTTGTAATTTCTCTTCTTAATAGGGAAATTTCCCTTGCAATTGCAGCCTTTTCGTCGTATACTGCATCTTCAATGTCATCAAGATTTCCTATTACTTTCATCAAAATATGGAAAAGGTCATCTACCAAGGCATCTATTATTGTATGTAACAAATAACCTGATGATCTTCCCATCATTATCTGTCGATATTCGTTATTTTGTTCTTTTTTACATAAATCAAACATTTCAGCCAATGGCTTAAGATCCCCTTGATGTACGGTTATAAGATAATTTGAACCAATAAAAATTGATAATTGACTTATTCGAGGAATTTTACTACCATGATTCCCAGCAGGAAAATGCAAAGTTACAAAAACATGATCCTCATATTTATCAATTTTTGGTATCTGAATTTTTGAAAGACAGTCTTCTATATTTAACTCATGGAAAGAATACTTGCTACCCAGATTATGCATCTTTTCCCTTGTTGGATTTCTAACATCTACCCATAACAAACCATCATTCTGTATAGATGTAAATTGATCATCGTAGGATTCATGTGATTTCATACATCAAGATTACCTTACTTCAATTTAATCATACAAAAATATAAGTTGTTTCAAAGTATATTATCAAAAAAGATTTTATATTAAATTAAGGAAATTTTTCATGAATTCATGACTAAAATTAAAAATGAAAGAAAATTATACAACATAGTTGTAAATAATATCAAAAAAAGACGTATTCTTGAGAATCAATATATCGATCTAATGATTTTAACAAATATTATTTAATGGGATGGTTGATATTATTTTGGAATTATTTGTATGATGTCTTTGAAAGTTGTCTCAAGGAATAACAGTATATCTTTCATTAGTTGTCATATTTTTATATGTATAAAACAGCATTTTTATTCAAGGAAGATGAGTGTTATTAAATCTCTTTCTTTAGTCAGTCGCCAGAATTTGACAATACTATTAATGTACATTCTTATTTTGGTAAATTTATATATATTATCAGTTTATGTATCATATCCATAGGACATAAGGTAATTATTATACACATATCTATAATATAGAACAACTTTATTTATTTTCATCTACTATGAAAAATTTTTCCCAACCAGAATTTTGCACTATGAACTACAGGAATTGCAAAATCTTTAGTAACGATCACGGGACAATTTAATTGATCAAGTAAAACCAAGAGATGAGAATTATTAAAGAAATTAAATTTTCCAATTACAGAACTGGTAATAATAAGATCTGGTTGAGAGACATTTATTGCTGATAAAATTATATCAGATAATTTTTCTGCATCATCTTCGACCTCTTCGGATAAATAGATCTCGTTTGATTCAAATTTAACATCATTTAGATATTCCAATTTTTTGGGCTTTATAAAATGAAGATCTTCTTGAATATCCGAGTTGATTTTTTTATTTCGTAATGATAAAATATTAATATTAAAAGATTTAGATATTTCTAACCATCTGATTGTTTTGAAAATAACATCTGAATCGTGTCTATGATCATCTATTATTACTAGATTATATTTTTTTTGGATTTTGTCTGAATCTCTGTCAATATTCTTGGCATCTAATAGAAAATGATCCTGACCAGTAGTTTGAATAGCCAATACATCACATGTCACCAGAGCTTGAAGTTTTTTACTATTTCGTAGAGTTTCATAATCAATTATCATAAGATCAATTTTTTGTTCTTGTATTGTAGCTAATATTGAATCATTTGTATCATGCGAAATTCTTACTAAATAATGATTCATTATATTTTCTTCTTCAATTATTTTTTCTAGTGGTTCAAAAGATTTTTTTGCTCTTTCAGAGAAGGCTACACCTGCAGAAAGAGGTGTCTGGTATGGAACGGTTATAGTCCTTAATACATTTATTTCTCCATTGTTGGCTTTGGCTATATTCATAGCGTAACGTATTAATCGATCTGGGTTTTCGGGTGTATACGGTATTAGAATTCTAAAATTAGTTCTAGTTAGATCTCCTTCACTAGTAATTATAGGTGCGTAATGATCTATTTCCTTTCTAAAAGTGTATAAACGATAGACACCAAATCCTAATCCCACCCAAATTAATGTTATTATCCAGCTGACAGGAACAGTAATTAATAAATAAATTGCTAAACCAATTTTAAGAATTATTCCAATTATAGGTAAAAATGGAAAAAAGGGCATCTTAAAGCCATAATTTAATTTATCTCCATAAATTCTACGTATATTGATTACAGCCATATTAACCTGTACAAACAATAGGAGAAAAACTACACCAGCAGCAATTGCAATTTGATCCAAAGGAAAAGCATATGCCATAATGGCCATAATTATACCTGAAAGTAAAATCGCTATATAGGGTGTTTTATTTTTTTTATGTATAGAACTAAATTTATGTGGTAAATTATAATGGCGTCCCATTGCAAAGGCTACCCTAGCAGAGGAGAAAGTTGTCGCATTTAAAGCTGCTAATGTAGATATCATTCCACCTGCCAGAATAATAAATGCTCCATATGGTATCATAAGTTCGGCAGCTTTCATTATACCTAGTTCTCCGTAATCACCTATGAATTTCCATGATGATATCTCTTCTGGAAATATAGATCCTATTGATACAAAAGCAATAAGACAGTATAAGACTACTACAGCTGTTAATGAAATAAATATTGCCTTTGGAATATTTTTCTTTGGATTTTTTATTTCTTCTCCAGTTTGGACTATGACTTCATATCCCTCAAATGCAATAAATGTCAATCCCATAGCGGCAATGATACCGGTAATCCCTAGTGGCACAATGTCAACGAAATTAATTGTCCAATCAGGATTGTTAAACATAATCCATATACCAAATCCTATAAATACAAATATTAAACAAAGTTGAATTATTGTCACTATAACACCGACTTTGCCGGTTTCAGACGTTCCCTTAATATTAAGATATGTAAAAGCTACAATAGATAATACTGCTATTAATTTATCTACTGGAAGAAATCCAAATAAAGAATAAATCTCATAATTAGACGATCTTAATAACCCTGTAACAAATGAAGCAAAGCTTACAGCATATAGGCTTCCTGCAACTATATGCGCAAACCAAGCCATCCATCCACTTATAAAGGCATTGGGTCTAGGAAGTCCTTCTCTAACCCAGAGATATCCTCCTCCAGCTTCTGGCATAGCTGAACCCAATTCTGCATAAGCCATAGCCGTGAATAATGTTATTATCGCATTAACAATGAAAGCAATTATCACTGCGCTACCTGCTAATCCAATAGCAGGTCCTGTTAGAACGAAAATAGATCCGCCTATCATTGCAGCTATTCCAACCATTATAACATCAAGAAGACTCAAAGAACGGATTAGATGGGGTTCTGATGGGAACCGTTCTGATCGTGATTCACGATCAAGAGAATCTGACAATGTAAATAACAACGCTATAAAAAAATGAATTAATTAAATGTTTACATATATTAGAGTTACAGGAAAAATACTGTCGTAAATTAAATAACTTTTAATAAGTATTTAATACAATTAAAGTACGATGAATAACCCCTTATGAGGGAAATGAACACTCAGATTGTTGTTGCAACCCTTGACGGAAGATCATATTATAAAATTATCAAGTTTTTAAAATCACTTAGATTAAGTTATAAAGAGTTATCCCCACTTGAAGCCATTAATTCCAATACAAAAATAATAATCACTTCGCAAAAAGAATCAACCATATTTAAGAAAAAGAACATAATAATAGATTCAGAATTAAGTGAAAATCCTCTCATTATAAAAGCCAAAATTTTAAGAAATCTAATGAAACCGTATATGTACGACCAGTTGATTATAGGGATAGACCCTGGTAAGAGAATAGGTATTTCAGTTTTCTATTTATATGATGAAATTGAAAGTATTGTATTAACTTGTATTGAATGTGTATTGGATTTAATCTCCAAAATTTTGGCAGGTATTACTGCAAGAAGAAAAATTGTGAGAATAGGAGATGGTAACATATCAATGGCAAATAACATTGCCATTCATATAAAAACCAAATTTAATTTCGTTGATGTGGAAATAGTTGACGAACATGGAACATCGTCTCACATGAATGCTGAGAGAAATAGAAGAATAATCAAAGATAAATCATCAGCAAGATTAATAGCGTTCCGTAATGGTAAAATTTTTGATCCTAAATTAAAAAGTTTAAAAAAAGAACATAATAAGCTAGTCAAAGATTGAAAAGTAAAACATAAATTTAATATCAAAAATTCAAAAATCATCTCCTTAAAAATAGTTGTAGCTTTAGAAATTAATAAAAATTAGTAAAAAGAAACTTATTTAGATGTTTTAAAAATTAAATAACATTTAAAAAGTGGTTATCGATAAGATAAAGATTAATGATAAAACAGATGTTTTATGATTATCGTATCTGCAAAAAGTTTATTATGTTTACATATATTAAATACTCTGAAAATAGAATTAATTATTTTAAGTAAAATTTCATTACCACAAAGGGATAATAAGGCAGATCTAAATGAAAAATATAGAAAAATTAGTTTCGAACACAATTTTATTAGACGAAAAAAGAAAGATGTATATAAAGATGCTTTTTTTTGATAATGGATGTTTTATTGTATTATCAGAAAATTCTCACAGAATAGGTTCGATGACAATTGCATCAAGTTTAGCAAATAACGTAACGAAATCACAAATCATTCCTAGCAGGTTTGACTCTTTGTTTATTGATTCAATGGCTCAAAGAATATCATTGATGTTAAATGGAATATGTCTAGTATCATTACATACCAAGAATCCATTAAATATTGAGGATATGAAAATAATTACGGGAGAGATATTAAATATAGTAAGTGAAAGAACAAAAGAAGATGCAGGAGAATAATGGAGAAAAAAATAAAAAATATAGATCTTAACGATTTTATCAAAATACTAGAAAAAGAAAAGGAGATTATACGAATAAGAAAAAAAGTTAATACGAGATTTGAATTAGCTGCATTAGTTTCAAAGGTTGATGGCGGGAAGGCCATAATCTTTGAAAATGTAGAAGAGAAAAAAATTCCTGTAATTAGTAATCTGCTTGGAACAAGAAAGAGATTTGCTTTAGCTTTAGGTGTAAATAATGAAAAAGAGATTCATAATATCATTAATAAATCTATAAATAAAATAAACTATAAAACGAAAATAACGAGTGATGCCCCTTATCATCAAAACTCTAATACAAACCTATCAATTCTTCCAATAATTACTCATTTTGAAAAAGATGCTGGCCCATATATCACCTCATCGATAGTTTATGCAAAGGATCAGGAAAATGGAAATCAAAATTCATCAACACACAGATTGCTGAAATTAGATGATAAGCATTTGGTAATAAGAATGGTAGAAGGTAGACATTTACATAAATGTTTTATAAATGCAAGGGAACATGGAGAAAATTTGAAAGTAGCAATTGTAATAGGAGTTCATCCGGCGGTAAATATCGCTGCGGCTTATCAAGCATCTTATGGAATAGATGAAATGTTCATAGCAAATACTTTGCTAAATGGTAATCTACACTTAGCTATGAACAATTACTCTCACCTTTTGATTCCAGCTTCGTCAGAAATAGTTTTAGAAGGTAGAATATTAAAAGATAAAACTCATGAAGAATGGATGGTAGAAATGTTGAAAACATATGACTTTAAAAGACAACAACCAGTCTTTGAAGTAGAGAAAATCCGGTTTCGAGATAATGCTATCTTTCACGATATTCTTCCGGGATTTTTGGAACATCGTCTACTGATGGGTTTACCTGTAGAATCAAAGATATTTGATCATGTTAGAAATATAATTCCTAATACTTTACAGATCTGTTTAACTGATGGTGGTTGTAATTGGTTAACAGCAGTCATACAAATTAGGAAAAGATTAGAAGGGGAACCAAAAAATGCTTTGATTACAGCTTTTTCATCTCACCCATCACTAAAAATAGCAATTGTAGTTGATCATGATATTAATCCGTCTAATCCAACAGAGGTGGAATATGCAATATCGACTAGATTTCAAGCCGATAAAGGGTTATTAATTATACAGAATGCGAAAGGCTCTAGTCTCGATCCATCAAGTGATCAACAAAATTTACTAACAACTAAGATTGGGATTGATGCTACTGCTAGTTTATTGAAGCCAAATGAAGGATTTGAAATTGCACATATTCCAGGAGAAAAGAACATAAAATTATCTGATTATCTTAGAGAATAAGTTTATAGAAAATAAAACAAGTTATTGGTTATATTCATTCAACATGTTCAAAGAAATAACCATTTTATTGTAATTATAATGATTTATTTATTTTTTGTATATTAATTTAAATATCCTAATTCCACAAAAAAGGAGTGTGAATGTCTGTGAAGTCTAATAGGTTTGCTATGAAAGATTGGCATTTAGAACATGTTGAAAAGGTAATTGTTCGCTATGTTAGGGGATTATCACCTAATGCAACTTCATTTGAAAAACGTAATTTTAAAAAATATAGTACAATGTCTAATTGTGCAAAACAAATAGAATACGATAAAAAACATGGTGTTACTAAAGAAGAAGTGATGGCTGTAATGCAAAAAATTAGAACGGATGAATCATTCTCTGAACTACTCAAAAATCCAGATTCTGTTCAAAGATTAGACGAACTAGAGAAACAATTAGCTACCCCGAAAAAAGTTAGTTGGTAAATAATTTTAAAATTAAATTTAAATTTTAGATATTCAGCATTTTCAAATATCTTAAAACAGAAATTATGAAAAGATATTTAAATTGTAGAAATTATGAAAAGATATTTAAATTGTATAAGAATTTATAATAGAAATGAATGGTGATATTAAAATTCTTAGTGTAGTAATTGCCAGTAGCATTATCATTCTGACATTATTAACTTTAAATCTAAATCAAGTAGATGGTAATAATAGTAATTCAATTGGATTTATGGATGTATTTGCACAAGACGATAAATTACCAGTTGTTAAGAATTCCAAAATACTCCAATTTTCTGGGCAAAATTACGCAGACGTTGTAAATAGTAAGACTATAAATCTCAATAGTTTTACGGTTTCAACTTGGTTTAATACTAATCTGAATGCAACTGAAAAAGAAACATTCTTGATAAACAAAGGTGGAACTGGAAGTGATAAGAGCGGATCGAATCTCAATTATGGAATTTTCCTCACGAACAGAGAAAAAGTGAGAGGAGGATTTGAAACCTCGCTAGGCGATGATTATCTTGTTACATCTCAATCTTCATATAATGACGGACAATGGCATAATACAATTCTTACTTTTGATGAAAAACCTCATATATTGAAATTATATATGGATGGAATAGAAGTTGCCAGTAATTCTACAAAGATTGGTGTGAAACCAGATTCTACCGGAAAGCAACCTATAAGACTGGGAGCAAATTCTCTGTCTGAAAAAGGAAAGATAACTGGAAATTATACCGGTCAATTGGATGATATTCAGGTTTGGAATTTTGCTTTTACAAACGATGAAGTGTTAAATTTGTTCAAAAAAGAATCACAAATCCAAAGATAATGAATTAGTAATGAAAGTTATTTTCACTGACTAAAATATTTTTCATGTATTTTAAGAATTGAAAGTGCTGTACAATACAAAAATTCAAAGTCATTTGTCCTCTGGAAAAATATAGTTTAATAACATATCAAGAGCTTTATTCTTTATTTTATCTTTAAAATATTCCGTTCCTTTTTTGGGTTTCTCTAATGATTTTTCTTTTTCCACTTCTTCAACTGGTCTATGATCTAATGCACCATCAAATTGTATTCTATATTGTTGAAAATTTGATTTAACAATCGAATCAAAAACATCTTTCATCCAGACAGAACCTATAAAATAAACATAGGGTGGATTCACACGTTTCTTAAGAAACTCATCAAGACTATTAAGACTCTGTGAAACATTCTTAGGTTCTGAATCTATCTTTATTATCTTTTCATCTATTCCTCTATTTATTAATTCATTTTTAAGTAATCCTGAATAAAGAGAATCTGCAATGACTAGGATAATAGTTTTATGGGCGTCAGGTTTAGAGCGTAGAATTACATAATACATCCTTTCACAAAGATTAATTCTTTCCAGCACGTGAGAGGGTAATTCCGATGATGAAGGACTTTGATGTATTGAATATAAAATAATAAGATTTCCATCTGTAAAACGAGTTTCTGACAATGATTTAATTACATATTTCAAATAAGTCTTTTTATACATTCCCAATTGATACAAAAGTAACAATAAATCTCATTGAAACTTTTTTCAGTAATTATTAAATTATTTACGATCATAAAATATGTGAGATGATGGATATATATACAGAAAATCGTCCTTGGGGTAAATTTGAAAAATTTCATGAAAACATTACAAGTACTGTTAAATTGATTTATGTAAATGCCAATTCAAGACTTAGTCTACAATATCATCAACATCGAAGAGAATTTTGGAAAATCATCAAGGGAAGTGCCGTGATCGAAATAGATGGAAAAGAGATGAAATTAAAAGAAAATGAGACTATAAATATTCCTCTGGGGGCAAGGCACAGAATAAAGGCATTAGAAGACTGTATAATATTAGAAATTTCATATGGAAATTTTGATGAAAATGACATTGTTAGAATAGAAGATGATTATAATAGAGTATAATAAATAAATAGATAAATAAATAGATAAATAAAAAAATTAACTAAATGGAAATTTTCCGCTTTTCTTAAAAACGCTCATAATTCTCTTCACAGTAGTCATTGTACTGAAACAAGATGATGAATTTTGATCGTAACTACAAGGTGGATACTTGAAATATTTATCATCTGTGTAATGGTCAAATTTGAATATACCTTTTATTATTTCCATTAATAACGGAATTATCCCAGACCTAGCCCCCCATGCTCCTTTGGTATTTACTATCCAGAACATTATTGTTGGATCATAATCAATAGGAAAAATGATTCTCTTTAATGATTTCAATTCTTCGGAAGAATAATGTCCTTCTATTTGTATCCAACCTTTGGAGAGTTTGTGCATTAAAATTGCAAATTTATAACATTGAAAACATCTATCATCATATATAAGCAAAGGACGAATTATCTTAGAGAACATATTAATTATATAGAAACTTAGTTATTTAAAATTATATTGATAAAAGTACGGACAGAATAAATATTTAGTTTTACTTTAAAATAAGGTATGGGAAAAAGGAAGGGCAAAATTGAACAAATTTTTAGCAAAGCAATCTATTCAGATAATCCAGATTTATATATAATTTTATATCGAGATTTCAATACGATCATTTCTGTTACTTTGCCAAGATTTATGGAAATATCAGAAAATTTACAATTAATACCAATAACTAGAATAGTACAAATAAGAAAAGGGAATGAAATACTATATCAGAAATTCAATTATCTTAAAGAATTCTTGGGCTCGAAAGACGAACATAATTTCAATTCAATGAAAGCAAATGATAATTATTAAATTATCTTATACTTACAATTCTTTTGTTGATTGATAGAATTAATAAGAAAATCATATATTCAGTTATTGGAGTTATAGTCGTAATAGGAATATCTATATTCTTCTTGCAACAATTTGAATTCCCAAGTATTCCAAAGTTGGATTTTAAACCTGAATTTAATCAAGGAGCTCTTAGTGAGGCGAGGCAATTAGAAATCTCCTTAAATAATCTTTCTTTTACGCGTATTAATAACAATGAAATCAATATTAAAACAGCATTCAACGTTTATAATCCAAATATGGGAACATTGCTTCTTGAAAATATAAATTATAATATTTTACTAGACAACATACGAATTTCTTCTGGAGATATTGGTCAGAAGCCAGAAGGTTTCGTAGCTTCTCAGGAAAATATTTATCCAATCATAGGAAATAGTACTGTTATTCTGAAGGATGACGAAACAATACCAAAAGATAATAGAATTGCTGAAGTATGGAATAAAATTATGGATGAAAAGTCTAAATTTCAAATTCATGGTAATTTTGCATATAAACAAACCTCAACTTTTCAAGCAACTGCTGGTGAAATAGATTTTCAATTGAGTTACCCATAGATATTCTATAAACTTTATTTTTGATGGTAAGGTTTAATATCCTTTAATATTTTTTTATAGTGACAAGCGGTCATCGTCTAGTTTGGTTAGGACACTGGCCTTCCATGCAACAAATCATGCGAAGCAAGCCCGCAACCCGGGACCTTATTAAAGTAAGGCGGGAATTCAAATCCCGGTGACCGCATTCTACATGGGATGGGAATTCATATACTCGTCGTTGTTATACTACAGTTGTTGTAAACAACGAAGAGAAGGAGGGAAAGAGGTAGAGAAAAAAATGTCAGTGTCATCATTATCATCTTCATTATCATATTGTTCAGTCAAGCTTTCTACCATAGTGGATAACAAGATTGGTCTTGTGCCCAACAAAGAAAACTCCTCTATAATATACGATTTCTATAAATATATGCAAGAGAAAGGTTCATCCGATAACCATCAGGTAAATAACGAAAGTAGTTATTGATTTTGCTAATTTTCTTGGACCCGATATTACTTTTTATGAATTAAACAAAAGAGAACAAATACTATCTTTTCTAAATACAAAGATAAAAAGCTATGATATTGACCCTGATAAAAGATGGATTACTACATGGAACCATTTTCTGAATAGAATTAAATTGTTTTTGAGATTGCTATACAACTATCATTATCAAATAATAAAGCAAGATAATACTGAGAATAAATATTATAACGATGATTATAGTGATTGGATTACACCGGAATTTTGTAAAATCAAGCAAAAACAAACAAAGCGAATAAGTCCTTATCTAGAAAGCGAAATTTGGGATAAAGATGAGATTTTAACTTTAATAAAATATGAACCTTGTAAGAGAAATAAGGCAGTATTAGCTTTGATGTGGGACCTCGATGCTAGACCACATGAGCTGACCTTACTAAGGATAAAACATATCAGATTGAAAGAAAAATACGGAGAAGGCGAAATTTCTCATGAATCGAAAACAGGTACTGGTCCTATACTGCTTACTATGTGATTTCCATACGTAAGGGATTGGCTAAACGAACATCCATTTTCAAACGAACCAAATGCTAGGGTGATATGCAATCTATACAATGGTGGTACACTAAAACCCAAAGCGATATGAAATATGATGAATCAATTAGAAAAGCGGATAAAAAGGATTTTGCAAACAGGTGAAATAAAAGATAAAATTGAAAGAGAAAAAATAGAGTATCTTCTTAAGACAAAGAAATGGAATCCCTACTTTATAAGACATAGTTCAATAACTGCAGATTCTGACTATCTTCCTGAATATGCTCTAAAAAAGAAGGTTAGATGGTCGATGAATTCAAAACAAGGAGCCAGATATATAAAAAGAAGAATGGGAGAAGAATTAAAGAGACAAATCCTTCAAAGAAATGGAATCCTACAGGAAGAAGGGATAAAGAAAAAACCTTCTATTTTAAACTGTCCAAGATGTGAATTAGTTAATGCATTAGAAAATCAATATTGTTCTAAATGTAGTTATCCCCTAAAGCCAGAAGCATAAGATGAGATTAAAAACATTGAAGAAAAGAGAATACAGATACTTGAACAAAAATATGAAAAAGATATGAAAACATTAAGAGAAGATATGAATTATCAGATTAGTAAAATGATGTTAATGATTCAACAAAATCCTAAATTATCCTATGTAAAACCAGAAATTTTGGAAAAAATAAGCAAACAATAAATTACTGATAAACATATTTTATTTGCTTCTGCTGATAATATAGTTAATTAGCCGATTAGAAGTCTATTATTTTTACATTCAGTGTACAAATCTTGTACCGAAACTTGTTCCTCTTTCAAATATTTTATTTTAACATCAGTACTACATTTTATTTTGATACTCTCAAAAAAGATGAATAAATTCTTTATTATACTCTTGTGCATCGTTGAAAAAATGAGCAAAAAAATGAGTAACCTCACCAGAATATCTCTTCATAATCCAATAGTTTATTTTATCAAAGCGTCATTATTACTGTAGAGATTAGAGCTAGTATATCGTTCATCAAACATAATTTCGGTTTGAAGTTCTTTTGCTATGGTTATTAATACTTCAACTTCATAATATCCTAAATTTTTATTTTTAATCACATTTTTAAGGATTTCTCTAAATTTTTTATTTTTGTGATGTGTCTATGGTTGCAGATCCAAAATATTGTGGTAATTGTGGAGAGTTTTCCATGACTAGTTATAATGCCAAGAACTGAAATGAAATCATTAATATTTTTATCATACTTGAGTTGTAGGAAATTAAGTTAGATAATATTTAGAAGACTTCAAATTAATCTACCAAATTTTTTTGATTTATTAACGTCCATCTCTATCAATAACAACACTATTAGGATTATTATATAGTCTACTTAGTACCTCCCCCATGTTATTATTAGAATTACTTTGCAAAGGGTTATTAGGGTTCTTGAAAAGATTGTCGAGTATATCTACAATATTATTATCCGCACCTATTCCAAAATTCAAATCATTATTCAATAAATTATTAGTTTGTGAGCCTTGTGAATCTCCGCCACAATCTAACATCGATAACATTTGGTTCAAAGTATAACCGCCCATGAAATCTCCTGTAATAAAACTTAGAATTGTACCTCCTCCAACCAAAAAACATCCAAGTACTCTTATTCTTTCCGGTGAAAGTTGATATCCATCCGCAGTCGTAAGAGTATCACAAGGTTCTGAAATATATGGGTCAACTAATGGATGATTACAAACTTCATCTCTTATATTTATTGAACCTGCTACGTAAACATCGATAATTTTATCATTTAAATCTAAATCAAGAGAAGATGAAGGATGAGCTTTTTCACATTAGTGTCCAGAGTTAGTATCTGTAAATATACAGACAGCAAATGAATGACTCAAAGGGAATGGTCCCCAACTATACGGAGTCTGTAAACCAAGAAGGTCTTGAGAAAAACAATCTTCATATGAATTATAATTCATATTTAAATCAAATTCATCAAAAGTACAAATGTGAATTTTACCCAGTCCGTTATGATGGACATGAAAAGTAACAGATTGTTCTTGAATTCCAAATACATCTTTTAACTGAATAACTAAAATTGTTAATACTAAAATTATGGCTAACCAATTAAAATTATTATCAGCCATAATAATTATTGGAAACTAAATCTACTTTATTTCTATTATTATATGTCATTTTTCTCATTAAATAACCTAATCCAAACATAATATTTGTTTGATTTTTGAATGTTTGGACAATGTTATTTTTATCCCGATTCAAACTTTTCGCTTCCCTAAATATTCTCATTTGTTCCCGTCTTGCTACTTCTCCTCTGGTTTGAGGTGATTGTGGTTCTTTTAATAATTGTTTAATGAACGATTTAATCATAAGATCATATAATCATTATTAAGTAATAAAATAGAATGAAACTAAAACTTAAATTCAATTTCAATGTAGTACAAATGATGCTATTTTTTATGATAACATACTTGTTGTTAATTAATGCTACAAAAGAGGATCACCATAATGAGGAGGAGGTTAATTTCTAAAAATCATGACAGTAACTAAAGGCAAGAAGAAAAAAGAAAAGGTCATAACTTTGAGAATGAATAATGATTCATTCGATATAATCGAGGAATATGCTGGAGCTCATGGTCTAAGTGTAAATGCTTATATTAATTCAATTATAGAGACTTATGTAGAATGGCTTATTCCTCTTAGTACTATTGAACGGGTAACAGTACCTAAAAAGATGTTAGCTTCTTTATTTGATTCAGCTAATGAAAATGCATTGGAACAAATGGCACAATATTGGGCTACTGAAGCAAACAATGCTATATTATTATTTGGGAATAATCTTTCTTTAACCTCAGCAATAGATTTTGTAAGAAGAGCATCAAAATATTTTATTCATTCTGATGCGAAAGTAATTATAATTAAGAATAAAGATATTGTAAAGCTCTCTGAGGATATTAATGTTGAATCAAAATATAAAATGATAGATGATGATGATAATAACATTGCTGATAGTGATATTTTAATTGTAATCAGACATGATTTAGGGAAGAATTTTTCGATTTTTTGGAGCAAACAAATGTCTACTTTCTTTAATGCAATACAATCAAGGAAGGTGTCTGTCAGTCATGATACAACTACTGTATGGATGAAGATAGAGAAACTACGATGATCGTTTAATATTGAATTAGAAATAATTTCTCTAATAGCTTGAATTGTTTTTTCCTGAAAATCATTAACTATTTGTGTATAACGTGGAATCTCTCTTCTGGCTTCATCTATTGTTTTTTTGATATTATCTTTAGTTTCATATATTACTTTATTAATTGTTTGTTGTTGTTCTCTTTGAAATTGTTCTATCGTTGGTGAGCGTATTTCAGTTGAATCATCATTATCATCTTTTCTATCTTGTTTTTTAGTTGACATATCGTATTTCACATTTTATACGTACTTCACGTTTGATAGCATAAGTTGATATAAACAATAGTATTGATAAAAAATTAATATACATAAAAATGGTCAATCTTTATAACTTTACTTACTATAAACACAAAAATATTTTATGAAAGACTCAAAAGCAGATAAGCACTTGATACCTCTTTAAAGTAAATACTAAAATTGAAAGTATAAAATAGTAATTGATGTTGATTTCAATTAAGCTATGAATGATCTGGGCTATCTCTTTTAGTGTTTTTCCTTGTCTTGTCTATGAAGTTCAATAACCTTTTTCGCTTTATCAAATTTATTGAAAGGTAATCGAGACAATTCTAATTTAAGCTGTTAAAAAGAAGTACTTAAATGGTATAATAAGTCCAACAATTATCCTTTTTACCCTTTGTTACGTGCTGATACCTACTATTTTTTTCTAAATTCCATAAATTGGAATTATATCATCAACTATATCAATAAAATTTTTTAGAATGTAAATCAATCCTAAGTCATCAATCAATCTGATTTCCATTTAGTAATTATCCTATTTTTGTTTTTTATGTTAAAACGTTAGATTAGATATATAATATCTTTAAATAAATATTCTAGCTGCTATTGCTTTATCTTAACTAATAATTGACCTATATTCTCGTTTATATTTATTGAGGTACCGAACTCCTCTTCTGAAGTCATGGCAATCTTGGATATTATCTCATTATCCCATCTTTCTTCTAGATATGGTATACCTTCATTATCAATTCTAATAGGATATATTGTTACACTCATTATGTTGCTTTCTGTATCGATATCTAGCTCTGGTACAATAGTTGTATGTGCCTCAAAAGGCATATTATAGTCGGGTCTGAAAATAAAATTACCTAGACTAAAGAAAGCTAATTTTTCTTTTCCTTCGTCTGTGGCTGTTGTTGTTTTTAGTATTGCCTGTGGTATATGTGGAGAATGTCCTATTACTATATCTATACCAGAATCAAAAAGATATTGAATAACGTCAATTTGTTCTTTATTCACATCAGGAGACCAAATTCCCAAATGGATTGATGCTATGATAAGGTCAGCTTGATTTTGCATTCTTATTTTACTATAGTCATGATTACAATTATCGATGCTTGCTCCAGCTGCACGATTAGTTTGTGCTGAAACTAAATTTTCTAATATAAAATTATATGATACAAAGACTATTCTCAAACCTTCCTTGGACTGAATAACTAATGGCTCACATGCTTCTTTCAAATTTTGTCCTGCTCATACTGACAAAATATCTTTTTCCATCAAGACCCTTTTTGTTTCTTGAATGCCTTTTGGACCACACTCAAAAATATGGTTATTAGCCAAATTTGCTATAGTTATCGGGGCTAATTTAAGATAATCCGCAAATGTAGAATCAGCTACAAAAGTTGACTGTTCAGAAGGAAAGCCTTCGCATTCTTCTAGAGACAGACTGTTATCTAAAATGGAAGAATCTGCTACTAAAATTCCTTCTAAATTGAAGATGAATATATCAGTATTCTTAGGTATGATACTATCTAGATTTGTTAAGTCTTCATGATTTGTATTGTATCCTATAGAGTCACCTACTGCCATTAGAGAAACTCTCTGTTCATCAGAAGAAGAGGAAAAAGAAGAACTAAATGCAATGTTATTGTTATTATTATTTATGAACTGAGATGAATAGTAGAAGAGAAGTAAGATGAAAAAAATTGCTATTCCATTATTAAAAACAATAACCTTCATTTTTTAATTGACAATATTACTTATGATATCATTAAGTGTTTATAGATAACAAACTAGTACTTTTTATTCTAACATTATTCAGTTTTGATATTATCAATAAAAAAAACGCTATCGAATTCTACAATAATCATTCATTCACTAAATAAAACAGATAGTATATGTTACTGAATGATTCTACGAACTCTAGATATAATTAAAATCTTTAGTAATAAAGATGCTCGAGTCCCCCACAATAATAGCAACAATAAATCAATAATTTCATTTACTGAATTACTCCTGCAAGAAGGGATAATAAATAATATAGAAAGAAGTAATTCCTTAAAATTATCTTTAGAAATTCAAAACGACTCAAGCAGCTTTCGGATGATGTATTGGATATTGCAAAAATTGAAAGTTGCTCTTTCTCTTTAAATAAAGAAAAATTCAATCTGAAAGAACTGATAACAGATATCTTGAAAGAATATGAACAAACTATACAACATAAAAAAAAGAACTTGGAATTGATTTATGAATCATCTGGAATCAATCAAATAATTATTGAGGCTGATAGAAATAGGCTTTGTCAAGCCATTCAGAACCTGTTAAAGTATGCTATCCAGTTTACAAATGAAGGTAGTATTACTGTTATTGTTCAACGAAAAGAGAATGAAATTCTAGTTAGCATAAAAGATACAGGAACTGGAATACATCCAGAAGTATTGTCAAAACTTTTTACAAATTGCAACTAAAACAATGACAGGTGGTACTGGTTTAGGATTATTTATTTCCAAGTGTATAATTGAAATGCATGGTGGAACGATTTGGGCTACCAATGATAAAGAAGGTGTAGGCTCAACATTTACTTTTAACCTAGCCATAAAATAATAACCATTAGTAGTAGCAATCTTTAATTAATTTACTAATCAATATGAAATGAATTTCATTAAAATTAAAATACTAAATGTGATTGTATCGAAATTTCTAAATCATTCCACAGAACCCGAATGAAATTTTCGCTTTTTAAAATTCTAATATTGTATTATAATTTCATATTTTGATTCAACTTAATTAAATTTCTAATAATAAAAGCTAAATATCTCTTGGAATATAATATAAGGATATGACAGAATCAGTAGTCTGTCCAACCGAGCGTGCAAATCCATCTAAACATAGGTTTTTCCTAGTATCTTGCTTTATTTATTTCTAAATTTAAAAACAATTTTTTATTATTATGATGGTTATTCCTTTATTATGACTACAGCCCCACTATTTGCAGCAACAGGAGGAGGAGGAGGAGTAGAATTTATCTATATTCTCACTATATATTATACAGGTGCTTTAATTGTCTCTACTATTTTACTGATAATTACTATTAAAAAGAATAGGTTTGAAGGTGAATATCAATTATATTCTAGAATTCTAGATGCTAGAACTACACTTCAAAATACTGAAGTATTCACTAATATGGCTAAGGAGAGCTCACTTTATGCTGAGAGATTTAAGTTAGTTGAGCCCAAAGAATACTATACTATAATATCCTTAATAGATACTATTGAATTTATTTATCGAATTAACAAAAAGAAAATGATTGATAAAGAACTTTGGAAGAGATGGGAAAATCATGCAAGAGGGATGATGACTATTCCAAAATTTAAAAAAGTTTGGTCAGTAACAAAGGAGTTTCACACTCATGATTTTGTTATCTTTATGGATACATTATAACCTTGAAAAATGAGCTATGAGAAAAATTTAAGGATAAAAATAATTCATCTACAACAACAAATTCATTGTATGTGGTGACAGATAATTAAATAGGAAAGATAAGAGAAACGAAAATGAACAATAACATACTAATTCTTGGATTTGTGTCAATATCTTTCTTACTTATATTAAGTATTACACAAATTTCAACAGCTCAGCGTCATGATGATGATAATAGACACTATTACAGGGATGATGACCATGACTATGACCATGACTATGACCATGATGACTATTATAGATACTATGATGACCATGACTATCGCGACCACTATAGAGATGATAACGACCGACATTACGATGACGATTTTGAATTAACTGTTAGATTAATTGGTGATGAAGACGAAGACATGCCAGATTTTAATGTAAGGGCTGCTGGAGAAAGAGAATACATACACGGTGAAGAATTTGAGAATGATGGAAAAGCAAAGGTACAATTGTACTTGGATGATGTAGATAATAAAGAGAGAGTATGTATTACTGATGAAAGACATGATTTTGATACATGTAAGACATTTAAGACCTACCGTGATGAAGCTACTGTTAATTTCTATGTAGATTAATCAAATAAATTTTTTTCCTGTATTGTTAATAGATCCAAAACAACAGTAACTTATACAACAACGATAACTGTACCAATTATCACATTAACTTTTTCTCTTATTATTCTCATTTCTCCTTAATTTAGTTATTGTACCGCTTATTATTTCAAATATCTGGAAAGCTGTTAGTAAGATTAACTTTACGTCCTGCTATGGTTTCAACACTCCGACATCAACATTCCAGGTATAAATCCTAATATCACAAGTAATTATTGGGTTAAAGTTTTATTATTTTCATTTATTCATGATTCAGTTTATTTTTCTCTTAATTTGTTAAAATTAAATATTATTGTTTTTTTTATGGAACTATCATGTATACGGCGGTATAATCAGCCCCAAATCCTCTACTCACTCTTTTGCAATCCTCTTTGAAATAATCTTCGTTTGTAACACATATCGTAAATAAGCTTCCCTCAGGAATATGAGTTTCATCTACCATAAAAGATTGAACGACACCTGTAGCAGGAACAGTAAGGTATTGAGAAGCAAATTCCCCATTTGAATTGTATAATCTAACTGAGACCTCCTGATCAAATAATGTATATATATGAGTGTTTACAAATACGTTCACAGAAATTTTTGTAACTTTTCATTTTAATTTGTAAATAAGATTTGATTCACCATAGCCTTCTATTATTGATATACTCTTCAATAGTAGCAGGTTCTGGCTTTTACTTCCATGTTAATAAAATCAGATTGTAAGATTAAAAATTTTTCTAAAGTAATTATAAATCTCAAGTTATTAACAAAATACGTTATTAACAAAATACGTTATTAACAAAATATACTACTTAAAGTAAACTATTATATTTAAAAAATAATCTCAAGTATTATCTTCTTTATTGATAGAACATTAGACTCTTATTTTAGAATCGCTATCGGTATTACTCTCTTTAATTATAACACATTATAACGAATTCAAAATAAAATAGGTTTGTAATAATGAAATCTAAATATGATTTAATAAAATCCTATTATAAACGATTCCATTCCATTAGGTGAGTATTTTTCTTGGGTTCATCTATTTTTTGTATTATATTTAATAATACAATACAATATTAAATGCAAACAAACCAAACAATATTTATAAACTTTAATTCATATTAATAACTATGGGTTTATATGGAATATATGGCAGTCACACTACAGAAGCATGTCCGTTGAATAACGCTGAAACTCGAAAATTAGTATTGGAACATGGTCCTAAAATAGTTGAGGAAGCAAGTAAACTAAATATAAAAATAATTAATCAATATCACTCAGGTTTAGAACACACTTTTTTATGGGTCGTTGAAGCTAATGACGCTCATTTAATACAATCATTCTTTCCAACAAATGTAGGTAAAAATAATACATTAAAAATAGTACCTCTAATCACGTACTCTGATGTTATTGAACAGTCTAAAAAATTAGAACATTCCTAAATTTTTTATTTTATTTTATTTTAATGATGTGAAAGGTCAATCTTAGATTCATATTATTATTTCATTATTTCAGATAGTTAAGTTTCTAATGATAAAAGCTAAATATGATGTGATAGAACCCTACTACATGGAAGATTCTACTCCCGACCAGCTTGCTGAAAATGTAGGCGAACCCTATTGTTAAAAAGAACTAAAATTCAAACAGCCTTGCTAGTTCAAATTTACTAATATACTGAGTTTCAGAACATCTTTAACATTTTTAGTAAATTCTGAAGTAATTTTTGTTGTTGTTGTAATAACTATTGTATCTCTCAGAATTTCACATAATCTAAATAATCTTTCATTTCGTTTTCATGTATCAAAACATTATCTGCAACTATTACTATTGATTTTTATTGAGTGCTGAGGCATTACCTTTTCTTATTTTCTTTATTTGCAAATAATATTTAGAATGTTTGTACTATAATTATCTTACCTTTGACTGTGATATTAAACTAAAATAATTAAATAACCTTATAATAATATGAAATATAGAAGTAGAACGGAAATAGTGGGTAATATACTGGACGCTGCAAATGGAAGAGCAACAAAGACAAAAATTATGTACAAAGCTTTTCTAAGTTATGCACAATTAAAGGAATATCTTTCTGTTTTGACAGAAAACAATCTAATAGAATATCTTGATGTGACTCAAACATTCAAGACTACAGAAAAAGGACTAAACTATCTCAAAATGCATAATGAAATGGGCGAATTATTACAAGCTACTACCATCAAAAATGACTAATTAATTTAATATTTTTTTATATATCAAAATATATAATATTAATTTTTATAGTAACTCCACATTGGTATTCATTTAAAAATAAGTTTCTAATAATAAAAGCTAAGAGCCTATCCCAAAATAGATAGGAATATAGCTCGTTGGTTTCCTATCATATCTGATAATGTTTGAGTAAGAGTAAAAAATATGTTAGAACCATTACACGTATTCCTGATGACCTTTGGTATGAAATAAAAAATATTTTACCAGATGAGAAACCGGATAATACCATAGGTAGACCAATTGTTCCTTATAGAAAAGTCCTTGATGGAATAATGTTTATACTAAGAACTGGATGTCAATGGAAAATGTTACCCAAAGAATATGGTTCTGGTTCAACCTGCCACAGAAGATTTCAGGAATGGAGACAATCAGGATTATTTGACAAATTATGGACCAGATTACTAAAAATATACGATAACACGAGAGGAATCAGATGGAACTGGCAATCACTTGACAGCATATCAGTAAAATCTCCTTTAGGGGGGCGATGACTGGTCATAATCCTACAGATAGGAGTAAATTAGGAAGCAAAAGACATATTCTAACAGATAAAGATGGTATTCCTCTTTCTACTTTTATAACATCAGCCAATACTCACGATGTTACCGTTGCAACAAATACAATTGATAATATTGTTATCAAAAGACCATCGTCATCATCATCGATAACAAAATACAGAAACAACAACAATAACAAGAAGAAGAAGAAAAAGCAGAATCTATGTCTTGATAAAGCATATCATTCCAAAGAAGTAGAACAAGAAATGGTCAAAAGGGGATACATCCCACATATACGACACAGAAGAGAAGAAAAATTATTTAGTAGAAAACATCCTGCAAGAAGATGGGTGGTAGAGAGAACAAATTCATGGCATAACAGATTTAGGAAATTATTTACAAGATATGAAAAGAAGGATGAGAACTATCTTGGTCTTGTGCAATTAGCAAATAGCATAATTGTTTACAGGAGGATAATTTTGGGATAGGCTCTAAATACAAGATAGTAGTATCTCTACAATAGACTCTTATTTTCGCACCACTATCGGTGTTACTCCCGATGGGCCCATAGTTTTCTCGGGTTCATTTACATGTTATTCTATGAAATACTAGGAAGATGAGTTACTCTCGTATATGGGAATTGGAGGAGTTTTAATCGAACTATTATAGGATTGAAATTATTTTTGGGATAGGGGTAAAATATGATCCAAAATTGTTTTGATCGAACTATTATAGGATTGAAATAATATAATTAGGAACATAAGGTTTAGAAGGAGAAAAGTTTTAATCGAACTATTATAGGATTGAAATTATTTTTGGGATAGGGGTAAAATATGATCCAAAATTGTTTTGATCGAACTATTATAGGATTGAAGACAATAATAATAAATCAATTTTGCAATCAAATATAGCAAAAAGTTTGTTTCTTCATTATTGCTCTATAACAATTTATGACTCAACCAAACAAGCGGACCCGAGGTCAGAATTCTGAGCCTCTGGTGGGAACTGTATGCTCGCCTCGAATCCTAATATTTGGATTCATTGATTAAGGATAATAGATTCCATCTATTATTTGTTTTGAAGGTTGAGGTTTTAATAATTATCAAAAGAAAGTTATAAAAATAGATTTAATTAGCTTTATCCAAGTTTGGTTAGACGATTAACCTATCACAAGAGGTAAGGAAATGTATGCTTTTAAACTTAATATTTATAACGAATATGGGCCTGTGGACTGTTATTATCTTAAAAAGACAATTGCTATTTTGAATATTTACCATCATTAGTAATTCTAATATGTTCTTCTTGTCGTTTTTGTTATTATTGTAGGGAATTTGCATGTTATCATAACGATAAGGCATAATTTCTATAATAATATTCCAATTGAAATATATGTATAAACATTAGACATAATATTAATGATATTCTTGTATAGGTACGTGAGTATAATTTGGACTTTGTGCAAAGATTAGATTTGAAGAAATTGCGGTTAGACCTAATAGTTGCTACAAGTACAATGAGACTTAAAGATAAAATTCTATTCATTGCCATTACACTTAAAATTATATAAAGTTTTCGTAGAAAACATTGATATAAATATATTTATTAGAGTATTTTCTTACAGATAGTTATTCTGAATATTATGGAGGAACTATCCATCTGATTAGGAGATAGGTAGGTATTGCTCAATAAGTTCTTGCATTATTGTTTTTATTCCTAACAATTAAAGAATTATTGTTAGTTGTTATTTAACAATTTGATACTAAAAAGAGGATAATTTTTCGGCGCCGAAAAAGTATTTAAGACCATAGTTATTTCCAAACAATAGATGAGAAACCCTTTATATTATAATTTTAATAAATCTATTCTATATGGGAACTTTACATTTCGGGAGCATACTACTAAATGAAAAATTTTTCTTCTAAAGGAATAAGATTTTCAGGTGATTCAATAAAGAGTTGTGTAGTTTTTATTGACTTGGTAGATTCGACTAAAAATACTATTACAATGGACAATTTAGAACATGTTAGAATCTATTATTCTAAATTCATAAATCCACTATCTGAAATAGTTAAAAGTTATGGTGGGAAAGTTATTAAAAATATTGGGGATTGTTTATTATTATACTTTCCAAAAACATCTGATAATAAAAACGAAAATGCTTTTAGAGAAGTTATTGAATGTGGCTTGAAAATCTTAGATGAGCGATATCTTGTTAATCAAGAATTGTCCAAGCAAAACTTGCCTCCATTCAGCTATAGAATTAGTATGGATTATGGTGTACTAGATTTAGCTTTAGTTGGTGATTATAGCCAGATAGATGTATTTGGTTCAGCAGTAAACTTCTGTTCAAAGATAAATTCCTGTTCATATTTGTCTATTCCTAATCAAATAATTATTGGAGATAATTTTCATAGAATTTTAAAATCTTTTTCTAATATTAATAACAATTATAATTTTATAAATAATGGTGAATGTGAGATAACCGAAACTATTGCATACCCTACATATAGTATAAAAAAAGTTAATAAATCATCGTTGATTGATGATAGTAGTACTACATGTACGCTCTCAGGAAGAAATTGTTAGGTTACTCTACTGACTATTTTATAGAAACTAAAAGTAAAAAAGATTTATTTTTTCATCAAAGAAACAATAATAACAAAAAGATAATTTTAGTAGATGATGACCAGGATATACTTCTTACTTATGAATTATTTTTAAAGGATAATGGTTATGAAACAATTTCTTTTACAGACTCTACTGATGCATTGAATTATATCAAAGACCTTCCAAATTTTAATGATTTACTAATCACTCTTGATATCCGAATGAATGATTTGAATGGATTCCAATTACATCAGCAAATAAAAGCTATGGACCCAACAATTAAAATTCTTTTTGTAACTATTTTAGATATATCAGATGAAATATTAACTATAGTTCCCGGTTTATCCAAAGAACAAATATTGATAAAACCCGTTGATAAAAAGCTATTTACAAATACTGTAAAAAAAATGTTAAAGTAATAAAAAAATTATATTTTATTATTATCATTATT
>CAVOHZ010000003.1:0-484618 GCA_963695855.1 uncultured Nitrososphaerales archaeon
ATAATACATAGAAGAAGGGAACAAATATTTCATATAATAATACACCAAGAAGATGATGGATAGGTGAAAGAACAATAGCAATTGATAATTGTTATAAATTTTCATAAATAAGATTCTTTAAATAATTGAATTTTTAAATTTTTAAATAGCTAATAATAATCCTGAAATATATCAATCATTTGATGGTTATTATTATTATTATTATTATTATTCTAATGAAGAATATTTTAGATATTTTTCAAATCTATCTGCATAATTTTTCAATATGGGTTCTTGACTAATTAGGTAAAGTGACTTCAATTGCTGAATCTGCCCTTTCTGATAATCTCTCATTGTCCAATCTTCCATTAGGTCATAATTAGACCAGAAACCATTATCATATTTTACCAGATTTTCTTTTAAATAATTTATTCCTTTGTCAAATATTGTTTTTGCTACAGGATCCTTGGTTTTTTCATAATAAGACCATATAGATAATAGAGATTGAGTATGACCATTTAATACATATGTCTTTTGAAAGCCAGGTTTTGCCAAAATATGAAGAAATAAAGAGTTATTTCCGATACCTTCGTAGGTTACAAAACCCCCTTCATCATAATCCACCAAAAAAGATCTAATTATTTTTTTTGCTACATCCAGATATTTCTCACTTCCTGTTAATTCGTAAGCTAAAGTTAATACCTGCAACCCTTTTGCTTGTGCTAATGCAGACGAATATGGCGGAGATATCCAACCATAAAACATCCATGGGTATTCGTATTCCCATAAAGAATATTCTCCCTTGTTATTAGCATTTTTTACAAGCCAGTCAGCAGAGCTGATAAATTTATCTTTTGACTGTTCTTTATCCTTGTCTTTTACATAGTCTGCATAATACATTAGCCCTCCACTTGCAACAGTTAAAGGATTGTATACTTTCCTTTGAACGCCGTGATAATCAACTATTAAAACACCATTTTCATCAGCTTCTATCTTTGTGCGTGCACTTCCCAAGTCTGCCTCTACATTTGGAACTAAATTCAAGTTTACGAACGGGATACTCTGATTATTATCATAATAATAAAGTGTAATGTATATCAATGTTGAAATCATAAAGATCATTAGATGACTTAGCGTCAGCCTCAGATACATCTATAGAATTTAAATCTCCATTTTCTTATTATTATTTCACTCTATCGTGAACATCAATCGAAAATCACAATTCGTATCGACTATATCGTATAAATCTCCTGCTTCGCCAGAACTTTCAGAGCAATAGTCATGTTTCAAGTCTTTTCCAAAATTATCTTTAACAGTAAATTCCTTTGCTATTATACCGATAGCATCATTTTTGTCAAAAGCTGTTAATGGTTCAACAGCAAATCGTGATTTGTCCTTATCTTCTGATAATGGTACCCCCCATTATCTAAGATAGTGGAAATATCTGGCAAGTAATTTTTTAGTTGGTCTGTTTTACTATCGTATTCTATCCCTAAGGTTATTATCCTCAAATTTTCGTTGCTCGGGATTTGTAAATTTATAAATTTCTCTCCTTTTGGAAATACGACTTTCTGACCACTTTCAACTCCTATACTTGAATTTGGTAGTAAGGATATTCTTTTTCCATTTACATAAGCATCAATCCTCCACTCGCCATCAAATAACAGATCATGATCACTGTTTATCTTAATTGAATCAAACGATATTTTCAAATCACGCATAATTTCTGAATTGTTATTTGTGATATTGATAGACTCGTCGTCATTTATCTTTTCATCCTGGGCGAGACTTTGATCGATCTGGTTTAATAAAAGCAAGCTAGTACCTAATAAAAAACCAAAGGTTATCATGGTATTTACAGAATGCCTTTTAGGATAAAACATCTCCTTTTTATTTAAATTAGAGATGTTATTGACTCTATCGACTTCTTTCATTTTAGAATAATCTTCTTTTTCTATATAAAATCAATTTAAATTTTTATCGCCCAAAAATTATAATTTGAATAATAAATTTCTGAAATGAAAATCTTGATACTTTAAAATAGTTATTAAAACTAAAGAATACACCATATTTTGTTCGATCTATCAAGTCTAAATTGGTTATTATCGTTATTATTATTATTATTATTTGTTGTTTTCATTTTCTAAACTACTGTTATTTGATGTCAGCAAAAGTAATTCTTCGTCAACATTATTAAGATGTTGCATTGCTTCTATAAGATCTCCTTTTTGTAAAGAAAGTCTAACCTCAAGGAGGTTTTCTCGAATTTCCTTTATTGAATCGCTATTCACGTCTATTGAATATGCGCGATCAATTGAAGAAAAAACAGGTACTGTGTTTATCAACACTGATGATAGAGCAACAGCAAGAAAAATATTTATCACAAAAATAAAGCTAAAGTTGATCATCCCCAAAAATTTATTTACATAAACACTATTTAAAATATGCCCATGATGAGCCAAAAATTATTCATTGCATTATCATACTAATAATCAATTAATTTTTTCTATACCAAATTGTTTGATATTTTATATGATAGATATGGTATCAAAGGAATCTAATAGAATCAATTAACTTTGTTACCTCTCCAAGGTTTTTAAAGTATCCTTCTTCGTTAGCGATATATTCAATTTCATACACCTTATCCCCCTTTAAAACCCAGATATTCATTCCGTATCTTTTATCCTTAAATGATTCACTTGAATTACGGTGGTCTTCTATCGAATATTCAAACTTCCAAGCTGGAATATTTTCTCTTCCAATATATTCCACGTTATTACTAACATAATTGAATTTAAGGTCAGAAAACAGAATCTCTAAATCCTGGATTTTTATCTTTGCAAATTCTTTAAGTGAAATATTGTTCAAGTTCAAGTCATATGATAAGATATTAAGAATTGGAGGAAAATAGGAATAAAAATAATTATAATAGTTTTTACTATTTTTATTCTTATAATCTTTATAAAGATCAGAATCGTGTATTTCGAGAGAGATTATTTTATCACTAGGAGGAAATATGTTAATAAATTCTGATATTTGCCAGTTAGATGGGTATTTAAAAACAAAATCAATTCTTGGATTTTCATAATTATAATAGAGCGTTCCATTTGTGTATTTGAAAGTCTTAATGTCAGGTTTCGTGTCTAATTGTCCTAGTGATGTGATTTGATTTAGGTAAAAACATTTTACTAGTATCAGTATGATAGCTATGATTAACAATCTGTAACATATACTACTACTACTACCATTCAATTTATCCATCTTAATGGCAAAACTATATTTAATCCCTTACAAATACCAATCAAAACCATATGAGGATTTCTGGTATACAATTCTTGATGACCCACACAAACCTATCTGTTTACTAAAATTATGTGGAAAAGAATTTGATTGTTGATAAATTGAGAAATCATGCTATGTATTTTAGGACACATAACCATACATATAAATAAGATATTGTTTTATATTGCGTAAACCATCTAGCCTAAGTTGTCTCACTATCAATTTTAGCAGGCAAAAACTGTCTCATATATAATTTATGACCATAATAATCTACTAATAAAATGATTAATTTTCTTATCATTTTAAGACTAAAAAATATAATAAAAAAATAGAGTGGTTTATGTCAATAACCGATGCTAGACCGCTGTCAGTTATGGTTATGGAATTGGAGTTGCTACCGGTAAGTAATTCTTTACAGTACAGACCTTGTTGTCGCCAGGTTTTAATTCTCCTTCACAATCTCCTTCATATATTATACATACGCCTGTTTGTTGCAATGGACCTTGAACTGAAACACCAATTACTCCACCTTGATCATATCCAGAATTTTTACACGATCTTTCTACTGCGGTATATTGGAAAAGTGCAAAGATGATATATCTGGGGTCATCAGGCTGGTCCACGAATTCTGGTATCCCTATTCGTAATGGATGGCATGGCTGGCGACATATTTTCGTTGGTGGTCATACTGGTCTTTCCGTGGATGTACATTTATGGTGTCGAACAAAATGGAGATCTACGTTGGTATAACTATCATGGTAACGGCGAGGATGATGTAAGTGGGAATATAGGCTGGCATCAAAATTCTCGTAATTTTATAGGAAATGGATGGTACAAAAGAAAAAATGGTCGTAATAGGTTAGAAAGTTTATTTCTAATATTACCAGCAAGATTAGATTTAATTTTTTATTTTTTTTCCTAAAAAATTCATACTAAATAATTTCAATATAGAAAAGGGCAAAATAATAATAACCAACTAACATATAATAATTTTCTAATAGTTATGATACCAATCTTTTTTTGTTATTATAACATAGACATTCACTGTTTAAGGATTTACAAGTACAAAGTATGAAATAATCCATTTAGAATATATCACTTAATGCAGTTTCATGAGAAAACATAACTTGTTTCTTGTCATTGAAGATCATTAATGATCTTAATTTATTATCTAAACAAATCAATGAAATAAAGATTAAATACAATAACAAGATTACTGGAATTTCTATTTCTTTGAAATCTTATTTTCATACTGTAAAAAGAAGCCCAAAAGTGGGACCAAAATTTAGGTCAAATTTGTTTCACATCTCACTGGCCCCATTCTGATATTAGTTCGCTGGTAGGATTCACCCAAAAAAATGATAAGGCGAGTCAAAAATAATGAAAATAGAAAAGTCTTAAAGAATCAATGCATATTCATTATTTGTATATGCAATTAGATCACAAGTTACAAAAGATTATAATCTTAGAAGATTAAGAATCTTTTTTTAATTATAGAGAATGGCATACAAACCATAATATGTCATATCAGATGTTTTTGTTACATTTTTTCTATTCGACCTGAGAATGAAGATTTTTGACCAGGAACTAATATATCTTCATATGCTTTTATATTATTATTCCTATTGTATTATCATTAATTACCATTAATCTAAATATTGTACAAAAGAGATATACCAATAAGATATGAAATACAAAAATTGATAACCCTATTAAAGAAACTAGGTTGTATCAGGAAGTTTAGAATGGAGTTGTATGGAAGTCACTTTCAATTTGGTTTTATATTACCGAGATATTCAGATAGGAGGAGTATACTCCTGTTCCTTTTGTTCCTGAGTTAAACCCTCAAATGCATTGACAAGTCTCCACTGTCTCTATCGATGGTCCCTAGGACCTAAAATCGTGGAAAATTGCGTCTATTTGTGCCTCATTTGAATCTGAAAAACAATCTTCCTGTTAGTTCTGTCATCAGCGGGAGTAACTTTTAACAGATCATTGGGTTAGCATTTCTGCATATATTTACAGGTTTTTATAGTATATGATTCTATCTCGAAATTCGTTACCATTTTGTGTATTTGCCTCTGTCTGGAACCTTGTATTGCAGTCATTCCCTTTTCTGCTGCAGATGCAATACAGGTCTGAGGCAGGTATCTGGGAAGATATCTATACCATTTACGTTAATGGTACTTTAAGACATTTTATTGTTGGACGTTTACGGCTTCTTCTGACATTGTGTATTTGTATATTAGTTCTTGTAGATGTAATGACCAACAATCATGTCGCTACTATCATATAATAGCACAAGATATGTCTTTGTTTGATTGCTGTTACGTTGTTATTGAATTTTAATATAAATGAGGTTAAAAGGAACAATATCTAATCTTGTAAATATTTAATTATTATTGAAAATAATTAACTACATAAAAACATATCGGATGACTGATCCCAAAGTACAATATCAAACAACATATTGATTGTTGTTGACGGACAAGAAATTTCTTCCACCATTCATAAATTTTTTTAACTCTATAAATCCATAATTTTTTTAGAAGATCTATACTTTATTGATATTTATAATCCATTAAAACACGTTATGAATCTCTATTAAAAATGAATATCTTTACTATTTTACAATAAATTAGTAGGTCATTTTAATACTTCAGGTTCTGCTGCTTCTACATCAATTTCAATCCAGTTAACTTGATTTATTTTTTCAAATTTCAACTATTAAATTGTCTTGTTTATTACATTTAACTTCTATAAATCAGAACTCTCTCTTTCTCTTTCAGGAATAAGATTATAGCAACTATAGAGGCGTGATTTGCTTTCATTAAAATATGCAGAGTAATTATGAGTATTGATGATCGGGAATTTATTCAGATCAATATTGCTGTTTAACATTTGAAAAATTTCAGGTTGAGATTCTTTTATTATTTTTCTATTCTTTGATCTTCCTTTTTTTATTTGATTTAAAGTTTGTATAGAATCCTTCTGGTTTGTCTCTGTTAAACGGTTTGTCTCTGTTAAACGGTTTGTCTCTGTTAAACGGTTTGTCTCTGTTAAACGGTTTGTCTCTGTTAAACGGTTTGTCTCTGTTAAACGGTTTGTCTCTGTTAAACGGTTTGTCTCTGTTAAACGGTTTGTCTCTGTTAAACGGTTTGTCTCTGTTAAACGGTTTGTCTCTGTTAAACGGTTTGTCTCTGTTAAACGGTTTGTCTCTGTTAAACGGTTCTGTCTCTGTTAAACGGTTTGTCTCTGTTAAACGGTTTGTCTCTGTTAAACGGTTTGTCTCTGTTAAACGGTTTGTCTCTGTTAAACGGTTTGTCTCTGTTAAACGGTTTGTCTCTGTTAAACGGTTTGTCTCTGTTAAACGGTTTGTCTCTGTTAAACGGTTTGTCTCTGTTAAACGGTTTGTCTCTGTTAAACGGTTTGTCTCTGTTAAACGGTTTGTCTCTGTTAAACGGTTTGTCTCTGTTAAACGGTTTGTCTCTGTTAAACGGTTTGTCCGAATCAGATTGGAGGTTTTCTGGAACCAACTGTTCAGTAATTTCACCCGTTTGTGGTGTTTCAGAAATGTCCTCAACTGTCCAATAATGTCCTAAACTGCAGAAATAAAAATAATTTTCACTCGAAGTTTTGAAACAAGATATAAAATCAAGAGACAGATCATCTTTGCAAAATTTGCAATTACCAATATATTCCCCATTACTTTGCTGCTGCTGCTGCTGCTGCTGACATATTATTACTGATATCAAGCAGTAATAAATAATTTGTTAAAAATGAATTTCCTGGTAAATTTAATAGGCTATTTTGAAATTCAATTTCTTTGGAATTATCAGGGTAGATTTTAAAATGTGATAATAATTCTTCAAAATTCAAAAATTCAAAAAGTACGATAATGAGTGAAATAATATATATTTACAAAATTTCAATTCGATTTTTATGGTTTATAAATTATTTTACAATATCCTATTTGGATAATTTGTCATAACTTGAAATTTTATTTAACCAATTTTCTTGATATACCTGTTTTCATGGTAATTGTTCTATTTTTCCCGACTTTATTATTGAATGTCTATTAATTATATACATATATTTAAATATTGTAAGAGGGCAATTATCAAAATATTTTTTATTCATTATGTTGATTTTTTTAAATGAATAATTACCATAACTACTATTCCATAAATCTTAATATAATATATCAAAGAAAAAATAAATTTTGCATGGCAATTATATTGGCATTATTTCTTTATCTTATTGGCATAGTTTCTTCTATCCATTGAATAGAAAATCGAAAATAATATGACAAGGAGACATAGCTCCATATATGCATGATCAGATTTTCGATTATTGTTGAAATGTAATCAAGAATTTTTTAATCTCAATACTAACTGTTAGTAAATCCTGTAATAATACAATAGAAATTTTTTAATATAAAATATCTATAAAGAAAATTACAGAAGATTATGATAAAAAATTAAAATCTAGTAAATTTTTCTATATAATGATCTATATTGAAAATAGTTTTTAAAAGTATCACTTTTATGCTTTTTCCTCTAGCACTATTATTTCTCCTCATTCCAGTTATCAATTTAGATGGTAGCTACTTTGCATTCGCCAAGAAATCTCATAATAGCGATGGAGACGATGACAATAGCAGTGATAGCACTAACCAAGATAGCAATAATGATGATGATAAAGGCGATGATGATAAAAAATCAAAAGATGATGATAAAAAGAAAGATAAGAAAAGCAAGAAAGATAAAAAGAAGAAAAAATCAAAGGACCATGACAATAATAAAACAGAAAACATTCCTGATAGCGTGAATAAAGTAGATAATAACATGGACGATAGATTTGGAATAAAGTACATCTATCCTACGACCACAAATGGTCAAGAATGGTTTCTAAACATGGCAAATCCACTTGAGGACTCTCGTTTTAGTCCATTCAATTTAAACACAGCAAAAACAGACCCGAACCTTGAAATTTCTCAAAATAAAGATGGATCTTGGAAACTAAAATCGAAAAATTCTGAAGCCAAGGTAAGAATGGACGTCTTTACTTCCGAAGGATATCATCCTGAAAGGATAGAAACTTTTGACCATGAAAAACTAGCAGAAAAAGGCTATATGGAATCTACAACAGACTGGAAAAATGTTGAAATGACTGGATACATAAAATTGAATCATTATACTATTCCCCCTGATGAAGGAAAATTTACTTGGTATAATAGAGGGGGTCACCATAGTCTATCAAATCCTTGTGAGGGAGTTGGATACAAAGGAAGTATTTATTTTTCTGGAGATACAAAATTTTCAAAAGAACAGTGGCATGTTAGCTATGTTTTCAGCGACATCAAGAAGGCAGCTGGACCTATCAAAGATAAGTGGATAGGTTACAAGTTTATAACATATAACATTGAAAACCCAGAAGACCCATCTCGCACGATCGTAAAAATGGAGAGTTGGTTGGATCCCAGAAATGATGGGAATTGGATAAAAGTAGACGAACATACTGATAGCGGGAATTGGGGTCAAGCAGGTAAAAAATGTGACGGAGACACGGATCAAATTATCACATGGGGAGGTCCAATTGCAACCTTTAGATGGGATTTTGCAGATGATGTGGATTTCAAAAATTTGAGCGTTAGAGAGATTCAGCCACCTGTAAGTAGCCTGAACATATTGGAAAAAAATAATATAAACTGATAACTGCATGATTGAGATTAATTAAATTATTCAAAAATTAAACTAGTAATGTAATCTATTAAATACCAATCCAAAAGATACAAATAGATAATAGAATGAGGTGAGACATTTAAATAGATATTTACAAGACCACTTTTCAACGATTGTTATTATTTGAAACCATACATATTTAAAAAAGAGAATGTAAGCTGATAATGGGAATGAAGTGATAAGCTGCTCCAGTCTGAGTTACAAGCTATGAAGTACTCGCGACGAACTGACCCAAAAAATAAATAAATCTGATATCCTAATTGTTTGTTTAAAACATAGATCAATAGACATAGCAAAGAAAATAAAATAAAAGTAAAATAAAGTAAAGAAAAGTAAAGAAAACTTTATGTCTTTAGTTTTAACAGAGGCAAAGATAATAAAATTATCACAATTCCTGCCAGAAACCAAGCAATGTTATATCCGTATTCAGCTATGACATAGGAAAACATTACTGGAATCCAAAATGAGGTCGATAGCGAAATGCCATTAACAAAACATACAGATAGAGTCTGATATTGCACTTTTACATCTTGATCCTGTTTTGCTTTTGCGTAGATTACAACAAATCCCATTGACAGAAAAATACCAGAGATCAGAATTGAAAAAATTACGATATAAATTGAATCAATATACAAAAGCATTATACTACAGGCAGAAATGACCGCTGAAAAGAACAAAAGTTTCTTTGTATCTTTAATCTTGTCGTACATCCTTCCAAAAAGAGGTGAAAATACTATACCTACTATCAAACTCAGACTTCCGAAAAAGCCTGCCAGAATTGGCTCCACATTTAATTTTTCTATCAAATAAATAACCATAAAAGTTAGAGTCAAGCCTGCACCTGTTTGAAACCCCAGTAATGAAATTCCAAGAGTGATTAATGATCTGTTTAATAGTACTTTTTTTATTTCATTTATTTCAACTTTAACTCTCAATTTAAAGTCGCTAATTAAATAAAGTTCCATGACAGTGGCAATTATTATTCCTACAATTCCTCCAAATATAATGGACCAGCGCCAACCAAAGATCTCAGTTAATTCTATCCAGCCAAAAATTCCTAACAGTGCACCTATAGCGTGTGCCGAGTTGAGAATACCAATCCCCAATCCAGTATTTTTTTCCCCTAAGAACCGAGATATCAAAGTAACACTTGGTCCAAAAAAACATGCCATGCCAGCGCCCACCAAAAATCTAAGAATTGCTATTTGTGTAATATCTTGTAAAAGACCAGAAATTACGACCATGGATGAAGAGAACAGGATACCAAAAACACCTACTTTACTGGCACCGAATTTTGCAACCAGTATTCCTGCTGGTACTTGAAAGATACCGACTCCTATGATAAAACTGGTAGTTATTAACCCTAAAGAGGAAATATCAAGACTGAAATCCTGAGATATAAAATAAAATATTGAAGAAATATTGAACCAATTTATTGTATATAAAATTCTAGCTAAAAATAAAGAAAATGGAATAGGTGAAAAAATCATTTCAAATACTTTCATATATTTACAAAACATTTTGATTGATAGTGAGATCTCATAAAATCGTTATCATTGTATTTTATAGCGCATCTTTATAACCATACAAGATGCTAGCAAGATGATTATTCGAAATTCTGACCAACTGATGGTTTTTCACTTGAAATATAATGTATCGATGTTCAAAAAAAGATAGTACTGACAAGAGTTCACCAAAAGTTATTAGAATCACTATTTATTTCTATAAATCTTTTAAGATTAATAGATTATAAAAATTTTCCAATATCTAGATTAACTACATTTTAGAGCAAAAATTAATACTGTAATAATGATATTATACAGACGAACAAATGGTTGAACGTGCGCTTAAATCAACGTTTTATGTAAGAATTGTCACATTTACAACATTACTGCTATTAACTCTCTTTTCTAATCAGCAATATAGTATTACTAATGCACAACAAGAAGAAGAGCCAGAGACCAAACAAAAAGAAATAATAAAATATTCATCAGGAAAGGGTGGATTCGATTTATCAATAGAGGGTACAAAAATAAATGACAAGATCAAGGGAAGCGAGGGAAATGATGAAATCTATGGGGATAAAGGCAATGATCTTTTGGATAGCGGTCTAGGGAATGATGAACTGTACGGAAATGACGGTAATGACAAGTTGAAAGCAGGAAAAGGTAATGATTTGCTGGAAGGAGGTAAAGGGAATGATGCTCTTAAAGGGTATCAAGGTAACGACACATTAGTTGGTGGATCAGGAAATGATAGATTAGAAGGAGGTAAAGGCGCTGATAGTCTTCAGGGAGACAAAGGAGCAGATACTTTTGTATGCGACATTGAAGACCAAATAATAGATTTTAAGGCAAAGGAAGGAGATACGTTATCAGAGGGCTGCACAAATAAAGAATTTTCCGCTAAAACCATAACGGCTTCTTCTGGTATAAACAATGAGGTACCTTGATAGTCAAAAGTACGGAGTCTTACTTTCTTTTGTTACCGTTTATTGTTTATTGATCATTGTTTATTGTATTTTTAATAAGGTGAATGTAATGAACGATTTTTTTAAATTTTATACAGATATATGGTAATAAAAAATATTGGGAAATCTTTTGTTATCTCGATTAAGTGACGTCAGGTATATCATCCATTTCTGATGAAACATGTGAAGTCGTTTGATTTGTTATATTTACTGGTGGTATTGGTTTAATTTCTTCTTGCTCTTGACCTACTGCGGGATTAATAAATCCGCCAGATAACGAGAGGAAAGAGAGAATAAGAACTGTTGACAGCAATATAGTGGAAAATAAAATCATATTTACATTCATACTCTTATTATGCATTTAATAGTATTAAAATATTAAAGTATTATTTTAGATTTTAAACCAATTATTAATATAAATATTTTAATTATTTGCCGTCTACAAAAGTAATAGTTTCGTAGATTTTTTATCTTTTATTTTTTTATCATAAATTATCACAATTTTTCACTTGTTTTTTTCTTCAACCTTATAAATTGTTCCTTTTGTGTCATAATCTCCTTCTGTTTTCTTATCAAGAATATATAGAAATCCATCGTAAGGATTAACCCGCATATCCAATAAACCATTAAATCCTTCAGCAAAAAGAAATCTTTTAGTATCTCGCTCATCGTTTGAATTGTTTATCACTATCAAATTATTTCTATTACGATCGAGGTCAAATTCGAATATTTGATTTGTATCTGATGAAACCAACAAATTGTGAGTATTTTTCTTTCCTAAATAGT
Source organism: uncultured Nitrososphaerales archaeon (assembly GCA_963695855.1). Classification (GTDB taxonomy): domain Archaea; phylum Thermoproteota; class Nitrososphaeria; order Nitrososphaerales; family Nitrososphaeraceae; genus TH1177. Next base: position 12,262 of record CAVOHZ010000003.1, read on the forward strand.
GCGAATGCAAAAATAATAGTGATTTTAGAGGAATATTGACCTCTTCCGTATGCTTTAAATCGTCATAATAATCTCTCTCAGTACAAAGAAAATTCTCATTTTTATTCACATTTTTAATCAAAACCGTATTCATGGAACTATTATTATCTATCGGTTGTACTAACATACGGATTTCACTCCCATTATTGGCTTCGTCTTCCAAATACCAAAGTGTACCACTATATGGGTCAAAATCTGCTCCAAAGGGATAGGATAGTCCATGACCATCGTGTGATCCGATGTAAACGTTTTGACTTGATAATTTGCTGTTAAAATCATTTTCCAAATTTGTTTGAATAAAACACTCTCTCCAACTCATTTCTCTTTTCACAGGATCCGTTAAAGTAATAGCACCATCAATACCGGATTCTTTCTTGAGATTTTCTATATTGAGATAGAGATTATTATCTGGACCTAATCTAATTATTCCTTCGTCTTTAATGGAATCTTGAAAAGATTTAAGGGAGAACAATAATACAGGATTCATTAGGACATTTTTTTCATCATCAAGTTCATACCTATAAACTAGATCTTTGCAATTATCCCTTGGGTTACACTGAGTATAGTAGAGAAATATATAATGCGTGAAAATACCGTCTTTAGTTATATCCTTTGAGATTATTCCTTTCATAAAGATCTCTTTACCACCTTCGGTATCTAATTTTAAAATAGGTTTTCCAACCAGATCCCCGTCAATTACTCTCTTTATAAAACCTTGTTTTTCATAAATCAAAATATCATTAGGTCCAGCAAAACCAAGATAAACAGGAGAGTCAAATCCATCATATATTGATTGAATTTCTACTGATTTATCATAAACCTCAACTTCTTTCTCTTTATTAGAATTTTCTTTTATATCATCGTCATTGTTATCTGGTTGTGAATAAACATTCAGGATAACTAATCCTGAAATCAAGATAAAGATAATAAAAATAATTGTGAAACATGATGTTAACTTCAATACTTTCATAACTATCTTCTAGTAGAATGTGCTATATTAAATTTAAATTTACTTTATACAAAAGTGTCAATTTCGTGATAGTAATAATATTTTCATTGTATTTCTGACCTAAATACAAACTTGATTGAAAGACACAGGTTTTTGCTTTTTGTCTTTTAAAAGATCCAAATCCAATTAATATGTATTTATGATGAACTAACATGGGGAAAATACTTGCATACGTTGATTGCCCCTGTCGACAACATATACATCTCCTTTAGAATCAAGGTTTACATGTTCTGGTTTATGAAATTCTCCATTTCCTATTCCTAACTTTCCAAAGCTTGTGATAAATGTTCCGTTAGTATCAAACACCTGTATACGAGGATTGCCTGCACCGTCTACCATAAACACATGGTCGGCAAAATCAACTTCTAAGTGTTCCAATGGTAATGTAAATTGACCATTTCCACTGCCCGCAGACCCCCATTGTTTTATGAAAGTTCCATTATTTGTAAATTTCTGAATCCTTGCATTTTCTAATTCATTAACGTAAATGTTTCCTTCAGAGTCCACATCTATTCCATGCGGATGAATAAATTCACCAGGTCCTGTTCCATTTTTACCAAATTTTGAGACAAAATTAAAATTCTTATCAAATAAGAGTATCCGATCGTTTCCAGTGTCTGTTAAATAGAAATTTCCTTTTTTATCTATGGTCATATCTTCAGGATTTGAAAATTGATTTATCCCTTCCTCTCGTTTAGTTCCATCTTTTTTATCTTGAACATCTTGATTGATTGCTTCGGAATCGCCTTGAATTGAATTCCATGATTTGATTGGAGTTCCATTGGTATACATCTTTTGAACACGATCATTTCCTCTATCGATGATGTATAGATAATCGTTTGGATCAATTATCATACTATAGGGATTTTGAAATTGTCCTAAATGTTTACCTTTTTCTCCAAATTTTGAAATAAATTTTCCGTCAGGAGTAAATTTTTGTACGTCGTTACGTTCCCGGTCATTTACATATATATCGCCTTTAGAATCAAATACTACATCATGTGGACGTAAAAATTGTCCATCCCCCGTGCCTGAGGAACCCCATTGCGACCTGTAACAATATGCCACTGTACTAGTTGCGTTTGTTGTTGGCAGTACTGTTGTTGCTGTCTTTGCTGCCGTACTAGTTGCGTTTGTTGTTGGCAGTACTGTTGTTGCTGTCTTTGCTGCCGTACTAGTTGCGTTTGTTGTTGGCAGTACTGTTGTTGCTGTCTTTGCTGCCGTACTAGTTGCGTTTGTTGTTGGCAGTACTGTTGTTGCTGTCTTTGCTGCCGTACTAGTTGCGTTTGTTGTTGGCAGTACTGTTGTTGCTGTCTTTGCTGCCGTACTAGTTGCGTTTGTTGTTGGCAGTACTGTTGTTGCTGTCTTTGCTGCCGTACTAGTTGCGTTTGTTGTTGGCAGTACTGTTGTTGCTGTCTTTGCTGCCGTACTAGTTGCGTTTGTTGTTGGCAGTACTGTTGTTGCTGTCTTTGCTGCCGTACTAGTTGCGTTTGTTGTTGGCAGTACTGTTGTTGCTGTCTTTGCTGCCGTACTAGTTGCGTTTGTTGTTGGCAGTACTGTTGTTGCTGTCTTTGCTGCCGTACTAGTTGCGTTTGTTGTTGGCAGTACTGTTGTTGCTGTCTTTGCTGCCGTACTAGTTGCGTTTGTTGTTGGCAGTACTGTTGTTGCTGTCTTTGCTGCCGTACTAGTTGCGTTTGTTGTTGGCAGTACTGTTGTTGCTGTCTTTGCTGCCGTACTAGTTGCGTTTGTTGTTGGCAGTACTGTTGTTGCTGTCTTTGCTGCCGTACTAGTTGCGTTTGTTGTTGGCAGTACCGTTGTTGCTGTCTTTGCTGCCGTACTAGTTGCGTTTGTTGTTGGCAGTACTGTTGTCGTGTTTTTTTGCCCATTTTTATCTTGTTGACCGTATGATAAAGAAACCGGAGTATCGATCGAATTTATAATAGAAATAGAACAGACTAAATTAATAATAATCAGAATTGATAAGGATATTCTAATCAATCGGTTTATTTCATATTCTAGACTATATTAATTTATAGCAGTTTTTACGTCTAAATAATTGAAGTAATGATTTTGGTATTTTTTTGTCGTAAGGCATAAAAAACGCTAGTATTTATAAAAATAAAACCAATTAATACTTTATTATTGATTTAATTCTTTATTTATGAGATTATTAGAATTAATTTTTTTATTCATTACAAATTGAAAATAAAAAATATGAAGATCTTATTATGAGCATGAATGATATACAAATAACGCTAACTAAATTATAATTCGTTTTTTTACTGCAGACTTGCCAAAAACGATCCATATTTCAATAGATGAGAATTTTCTAACGAAATGAGCAAGCGTAAAGATAAATATGTTCCAAATATATTCTAATTCTGAAAAGGTTCGTTTAGCTAGTTGTATTACTATATTTTCTTTAGGTTTAATAAAAATTAAAATATGAATATCTTAGCTTATAAGGTTCAACTCATGTGAGAAACTATCTGATAATGATATAGCATACCCCTTTGGAGTATTACAGTAAATTTTTTCAATTATTTCATATCTCACCTATCGAAGATATAACCAACCATAAGTAAAATAATATAGATATATATTCTAATTCGAAAAGAAATGATTTATGCTATTTCACTAGTTATTTATAGAATAATCCTACTTTTATTTAAAAAAGCTATCCTTCCTTGCAAATACTTGATTCCCATTATCAAAACTCTTTATAAGTCTCTTCTCACAGTGTGAGTGTTCTGGTGGAGCTAATTCCTCTCCAGTGACACAAATAAAAAACATATCTCCTATCTGTACTTGTCCCAATTCAGTATTTCTGTTAAAGATAAATGGAATATCTAATATATCATTGCCACTCTTATCGTCCAGATTTTGTAACTCTTCTTTTGCATTTATTGTTTTTACCTCGTATTCCCCCCTTACCATCCCTACTACATTTATTTGATCAACTTCGTCAGTCTTATCGTATAGTGGAATTTTTGCATTTAATTTCACTTCTTTAGCAGTATTATCGCCCTTAATATTTAATTTGTTAAGGTTTACACTTGCATTAAATTTGTTCAGAGCATAGAAGAGCTTGGCTGAATTTTTGTCCGTTGAAACTATATTTCCTTCGTCACAATCAAAGACTGGAATTTCAGTATTTTGAATATTTGCTAATTTTTGTATCTCAGTATTAGAAACATAACCGCAAACAAAATATTGATCCTTTATTCCAATGGACGATATATCATTACTTTTATCGTATTCTAAATCTTTGATCAGTATATTATTTGTCGCCTGCGATTTTTCTTTTGCTAGATCTATATAAACTTCCTTTGCCTCTCCATTAACATATGATATCACTTTTATCGTTTTTGCATTTTGATCTATATTGTTTAAATTCAATTTTATTTTGAGTTTCATTGTTCCTTTTTGTTTATTATCATCTTTTTCATCTTGATCACTTTCATCATCTGATGCAGCATATGCTAGATTTGTGATATTATAAGAAAAAAATAAAGTAAATAAAAGAATAGCTAAACTTACAAAGCAAAAAATAAATAACTTGTTATTTACAGAGGTCATTTGATTCTATTTTTCATCCCTATATTATAAATATGCTCTGTGGTGCAATTAAATAATATGATTGATTTTAATTAACCTTTATAATTCAAGATTGTTATAATAATTTAAAAGCTGGGATATGATTAATTTTCATTTATCTTACATTTTATAAAAAACGTTTTTTAAAACAACACTTGAAATATCCTAATATTGTGGACAGTCTTCATGAACTCGAGATATAGGCATAAGTACCAGAAGTCTAGGATTTTTTTTAGGAATTTTGCATAAAGATAAAGGTAAGTTGAAATAAAAAATTATATTGATTACACTCATTATTCGATTCAATATTAGATTTAGTTAAATTTATTAATATTTTCTGCTTGTAGAATATCTGCTTTAATAGTGAAGAGTGCTGTAAAGGATTCACTTTCAGCATTTTGTATTTGTATCGAATTTCCTAGAAACGGAATAGATAAATCATATTTATCTCCACTTTTCTTTTCAATTGACGCTATCGTTGTTGGAATATACTCATCTTGTTGTATATCTGCTTTAAAAGGTGAATCTGGACCACTTTCAAGCGATGGTATATTTATAAAAGTATTTGAATTTATTTCATAATTATTTAGGGAAAGAACATCTATTGGTTGGTTAGATGAAAGAGTCAGAATTCCAGAGTATATAGCACCATCTTCTCTTGGTGGAAGAATTACAGCTGTTTGGTAAGTTTTAGATTTTTTACCTTCTTGGACTTCTTTTGGTAATGAAGATAGTATTCCTTTCAATATTATCTGGTCACCTATTTCAGATTCGTTTACAATTTTTGATATTTGGTCAAAGTTCATTTTTGCAGTATCATTATTGGGTTTTATATCAACGGTTGTAATAGCAGCATCATTTTTAGCATCTATGAGTGTTTCAGTAGAAACTTTAGATGTTTTTGTGATTAAGTCTGCTATACTTTTTGCATCTATCTTTGGTTTTTCAGCTTGTTTAGGTGCCATTTTAGTCAAAGCATCTAGAACTGAGACACCAATGTCTGGCTTCTCTGCTTGGTCTGCCTGCTGAACCTGGTCTGCCTGCTGAACCTGGTCTGCCTGCTGGGCTACATTCTCTTGCATTATATTACCTTCAGTGGGGACTATTCGGTATACCGCTCCGGATACCACAGTTGATCCCTTCTTTCTATTTTCATTTGATCCCGAAACAACATACATATCACCACTTCCTGGCTCAATCTTTATGTCGGTAACATAGCTAAATCCATCAGCAAACAAAATATCTTGAAATTCTTTTTTATCTTTCGCGATCTTGTCAGCTAGTGTTCCATCTAAAAGTAATTCATCCCTCTGATCATTTAAATTAAAATTGAATATTCTACCGCCATCAAAAGAACCCACAAATATGTCATTTTCATACTGGTTACCAAGACTTTTTGATTGATAAAAAACGAGTGCTGTTGGTGCCACAGTTTTATCCCATATAAATTTTGGTGAACCATAATATCCCTTTCCAACATATAACAGATCAGTGGGTTTTTCAGCCGCCACGGTGTCATAAGTCTTAGAAGATTTATCTAATTTCAGCTTGTTTCCAATACCATCACTATGCCATATTCCAAAAATTTTTTCTGCTCCGCTATTAAATCCAGGTTCAACAAGATTTATTTCATCTGCGAAATAGGGACCGTTCTCACTGTCCCATAATTTGCCAGTCAAAGGATCGAAATCCATTCCAAAACTGTTTCTAACTCCATAAGCATAATACAAGTTAAGAGGATATTCACTTCCAAGTATTCCCCCACCAACTGGTTTGCCATCTTGTGTTATCCGAAGTATTCCACCTCTTCCATCAAAATCATGGCCGTCTTCATAATTTTGGCTCTTACTTTCATAACGAATAGTTGGAACGCTTCTTTGAAAATTTCCGACGCTCAAATAGAGATTTCCATCCGGACCAACTTGCACTATGCCTCCTATGTGCGAAGTCTCTGGAAATGAAGGAATTCCTAACAACAATTTTGGATTTATAAGGAGATTGTTCGTATTGTCAAGTTCGTATCTATAAATTCGGTTCTCGCAGTTTTGGGACTTGCCTTCACACTGCACAGCATACAAAAATACATAATGAGTAATATCGTTAGTATTCAGCGCCGTGCCATTCGTATTATCAGGTGTTTTTATTTCACTGATAGCTATTCCTAGTAGACCTCTCTCGTCTTTTTTACTTACATCGATCTGTAATAGTGGCTTTTCTATGGTTTTACCATCAATTACCCTTTTAACAAGACCCGTATCTTTTTCAAGGATTAAAAAGTCATTGGGACCTAAAAAGGCCATAGTGGTGGGAAAGTTGAATCCATCTGCAACTAATTCTATCTTCAGGTTTGGATCATAAACAGTTGGTACGACATTGACCTTTTCTGAACTCTGTCCATAAGATTTTATATTGCCAGGATTTAATACCATTAGAATAACCATACTAAAAATCAAATATGTTATGAATGAGGCAATTTTCATTTTTTTTAATTTATTTCACTATATCGAAATTGATATTTAAGAATTACAATACAATTCTCTAAATCTTGTATACTTATTTTTTTAATTATAAATCAATTAATTGAAAATAGAAATAATAAAGCGATGACGGTACTGAAACCATAATATATAACTACTAATTCGCATCAGGAAAAAACAAAAATCATTGATTTTTGTAAAGATATATTAAAAATATCTTATTTTGGCGATCCTGCTCTATTTTAGTTTAACATTAAACATACAGCTTATCATTTACTTATCTTGAAATGTTGAATTCTTGAATTCTTCGTATCGCTTATATAGACATCTCCGTTTTGTTGGTTAATTGCAATATCTTCAGGTTTATTAAATTCTCCATCACTAGATCCTTTTGCCCCCCACATTGTTATAAATTTGCCATTACTATCGAATTTCTGAATTACTGACTGCAATCTGTCTACAATGTAGATATTATTTAAATTATCAATTGCTATTCCCGGGATACTATAAGAAAATTTTCCTTCTCCACTTCCCTTTCCTCCCCACATTGTTATAAATTTGCCATCACTATCAAATTTCTGAACACGAGAATTTCCCATATCCGTTACATAGACATTGTTATTTGAATCCGTTACGACTCCATGAGGCTTGGAAAATTGACCAGCTCCTTGACCATCAGAACCCCATTTTTTTATAAATTTACCACTACTATCAAATTTTAGGACTTCGGAATTTCCTCTATCAGGAAGATATACAAATCCATTAGAGTTTACATATATTTGATGTGGTGTTCTATTTTCCGCATCACCGCCAGTTTCACCATATCCAAATTTTGAAATAAACGTTCCATTAGGATAAAATTTCTGTACACGATGATTATCTAGTTCTACTGTGTAGATAAAATTTTTCTGATTATCGACAGCAATATCATGCAATGAAAGAAATTGACCATTCCCTGATCCCTTGCTACCCCATTTTGTTACAAAAGTACCGTCTGGAGAAAATTTTTGAACCCTGTCATTTCCAGTATCCGTCACATAAATAAAACCAAACTTATCTATAGCGATACTGTGTGGAATCACAAAATTGCCATCTTCCTGTCCCTCTGTTCCCCATGTATTTGCCAGAATATATTTATCCTGATTTACAACAGCAAAAACCTCTAAATTTTCGTTTACATGAAAAAATAAAAGAAGAGAACCGGATAAAAGAATGAGCAAGTGTATTTTACACGTAATAAAGAAACGGATACCACTATTCATTATTATTTCTGTTAATACTAGTACAACATATAACTATAACCCGATACAATTCAGAATTGAAAACATAGTTTTTTTATTATTATTTCTAAAAATTGTTTAGTTACTTTTTATCCTTTGCACTTGTGAATATAATTATGAATTTTTTTAATTATTAAAATTCAAGTTAAAAAAAGGTTAGGTAAATGGAGCGAACTTTTGGATATCATCTCTTTTTCTATCAGATACATATACATTACCTTCTGAATCTACTGCCAAATGTTCAGGGTCCTGAAATTGACCATCTCCTTTACCAAACGATCCCCATTTGGTAATAAATTTGCCTTCACTATCATATTTTAATACTCTAGGTTGTTGACTACAGCCAGGATCAGAATTTGGATCAGTTACATATACATTATCATATTTATCTAAAACAATATGTTCCATATGACAAAATTGATAGTCACCACTTCCTTTAGTTCCCCACATTAAAAGTGGTTTCCAATTACTATCAAATTTCTGAATTCGCTCATTTCCTCTTTCATTTACAAAGAAATTACCTTTAGAATCTATCTCTATTGTAGTAGGAAGATTAAAATCGCCAGCTTTAGTTCCTAATTGACCAATAGCCTTGATAAAGTTTCCTTTGGTGTCAAATTGTTGTATACGATTATTTTTAGAATCTGACACATAAACATATTTAAGATCTTTACTTACTGCAACATGTCTTGGATTATCAAATTTTCCTAGTTCTGCACTAGGAACTCCGTCTGTATTACCAAATTTTAAAATAAAATTCCCTTTACCATCAAACTCTTGTACTCTATCATTTGCTCTATCTGCTAACCATAAGTTTCCTTCTTTATCAATATCAATTCCATAGGGAACGTGCATTTGACCATCACCAGTCCCATCTTCTCCGAATTTAAAAAGAAATTGACCATCTTTATCAAATGCTTGAATACGACTTCCGTCTCTATCTACAGCATATAGAATCTTTTCATCAGGACCAAAATCTAAATCATGAGGACGAAGAAATTGACCATCTCCAGATCCTGCGCCTCCCCATTTTTTTACAAACTTGTAGTTTGTAGCATCTTTGAAATTAAAAGATCCCATAGTTGCAGCCTCTGTCACATTACTTCCCATAGTTGCAGCCTCTGTCACATTTGTTGTAGAAAAATCAAGGTGTAGGACTTGACCATCTTTAACTTCTGTGTTATTTTCGTTGTTGCTATATACCTCTTTTATTTCTTCATCTGATAGTCCTCTGTTCCATATCCTAACCTCATCCAAAGCACCATTGAAAAATTTATCTTCTTCCAATGAATTTGCTCCTATCCTTAAAGGTTGGGTACCGGTATTATCTGGTAACGCTCCCCCAGTTATTTTTGTAGATACCTCTTTTCCATCTATATCTAGTTTCAATAAATTGCCATCATATGCTAACAGTACAAAATGCCATTTTCCATCATTATACTTCTCTGTAGAATTTACTGCGAAGTACTCACCAGATTTGGTTTCAAATCCTCCTTGAATTATTCCCTTACTTGAGAACCAGAACCCATAATTCATATTTTTACCCGCTTCGTCACTGTTAAATCCTCCTTTATTCACTAAAATAGCAGGTCCTGGTAAAGTAGATTGATTATTTTTTATCCATGATGCAACAGTGAAATTTTCAAGGGAAAGTGTATTATTATGAGGAATATCCTGGTACTGTGTGCCGTTCAATAACAGAAATGGTTCAAAATTGTAACCAGCTGCAGTAATGTTGTTTCCAGCTGCAGTAATGTTGTTTCCAGCTGCAGTAATGGATTCTGAGATGGTATTATTTGAGCCCTTGATCTCTATAGTACTCGTATCATTTTCGATGTTTTCATCTAATGAATACCCATAGGATATAGTCATTAAAATAAAAAAGACTGGTACAAGAAATGTTAAACTTATACAATTACGTATTTTATAGTTCATCTTTCCTTTCTTCTAAATAAAAACTAGAATAAATTTTTTTTGATACATGTATGTAGAAAAAATATTACAAAAATGAAAGCGAATTTTTTTCATTACTTCTTTAAACTTATATTTAGTTGAACAAAACGTTTGTATTGAATTCATAACTCCTTTTATTATATTGAATGAAATCTATTAGTTTGCTCTAGTAAAAATTACTATTCTAGGGCTAAATCCTATAATTGTGTAGTCTTTATAAATTTCTCTTGCAAACCAAATTAACATAATAATTGGAAAATGTATTCTATTTTTTTATGGAATAGAACATATTAAACTAAAATCGGTACATTTTAGCATAAAATAGAAATTTAATAAAATTCGTTTTTAAATCAATATCTGGATACCCTGTACCACCATCTGTAAACAAACTTGTTTTCCATATCTCACAACCGAGTATCTAATGAATTTTTCAGCAACAGCCATTTTCTCTGCTCTAAGATATAGATTCCAAGTACAGAACTATGAATTGGTTCAATACAAAACCATAACTATATTGAAATGTTGGTTACCGATTTGAATAATGGTTTTATCTATAACGAATTCTGATATTCTTTTTCTTTTATAAATTTGACAGGACCCAATCTCTGAATCCAGTTTGATAAATACAGACATGTAAATCATTTTCCTATCTTTATTTTCATATCTTTAAATAGTATTAATGCTTCAGATGTATTTCTAAACCTGACAGTAAGGAAGTACAATTACAGCGAATATATTACAATAAAAGTAGACATTCTATTTGTTTCGAATCTTAAAAACATACAAGTTAGAATAGAACCTTCACAGCTAAATCTATTCTCTTAAATTAACAGCTTCTACAGATTCTTACTATTTTAAGACTTAATTTATAAATATAGTACTATGACATGATGTTATAGTTGGATAAAATGAATAGTAACAGAATTATAATATTAACTCTATCTTTTCCACTTTTACTTTTTAGTTTTTGTAATATTTATGCTCAAAGTCAAAATCAACCTAGTGTTAGTGGTGGTGAAGGTATAGTTCTTTCTGATCCTAAATTGAAATTAGAATTAGTGACATCCGGACTTGATTTCCCCACTACAATGGCCTTTTTAGGTCCCAATGACTTTTTAATCCTTGAAAAAGATACGGGTCTTGTTAAAAGGGTAATTGATGGTAAAACCATAGAAAAGCCACTATTACAGATCGATGTAAGTAAAAAAGACGAGAGAGGTCTACTAGGAGTAGCTATCAGTGAAATAAAAACACCTGATAATACGAATGGCACGGCGCTGAATACTAACGATATTACTCATTATGTATTTTTGTATGCTGTGCAGTGTGAAGGCAAGTCCCAAAACTGCGAGAACCGAATTTATAGATACGAACTTGACAATACGAACAATCTCCTTATAAATCCAAAATTGTTGTTAGGAATTCCTTCATTTCCCGATCCCGCACATATAGGTGGAATAATAGATATAGGACCAGACAATAATCTTTATGTTACTGTAGGAAATTTCCAAAATACTATTCCATCAGAGGTATACAAAACTAAGACTCAAAATTATGAAGATGGTAAGCCTGTGGATGGAAGGGCTGGAGTTCTAAGAATAACCCAAGATGGCAAACCAGTTGGTGGGGGAATACTTGGAAGTGAATATCCTCTTAACTTGTATTATGCTTATGGAATAAAAAATAGTTTTGGAATTGATTTTGATCCTGTAACGAAAAAACTATGGGTTACAGAAAATGGACCCAAATTTGGTGATGAAATTAATTTGGCGGAACCAGGATTCAATAGTGGTTCTGATAAGATATTCGGTATTTGGAGAGCTGATGAGGAAGGTAAAAAACTGCAAACAGAGGGCAAGGAAGGTGAATATGTAACTGAAGGTAACAATCCTAAAGACCTAGTATATTTTGAAGGAAAAGGACATTACAGCCCTCCTGAATTCATATGGGATAAATCAGTAGCTCCAACTGCACTATTATTTCTTGATTCCAAAAACTTTGGAGCTGAATATGAAAATAACATGTTTGTAGGATCTGCAGATGGGCAAATATTTCATTTTAATTTAAATGACAATCGAACTGAACTCCTTTTAAAAGGTGTTCTGGAAGATAAAATAGCTACAGATGATAAAGAGTTTGCTGATATATTATTTGCACAAGGTTTTGGTATTATTACAGACTTGAAGAAAGATCCAGATGGGAACCTATATGTGGTATCAGGAACAAAAGAATCAAAATCAGAAAAATCGGGTATTGTTTATAGAATAAAATGATTATTCCTGGCAGGATAATTTATAAAATAAACAATATTTTTAAATCAAAATAATAAATAATAAAAATATAGCCATATACTTTATGGAATCATTGATCAATCCTGTTGCGATAATCCTATCTATTATCTGTTCTAAAGGTTTTTAATAATTGAAGTCTGCATTTGGTCAAGAATTCTAATAGTTTCTGTCAATGTGATTTTAATAAATATTAATTTTATATATTTCAACTGCAAAGGATCCCGCAATGGTATTATTAAAAGATCTATATTTTGACTTGGTGTCTTTTATTAACTAACCTTTTCGTTCTGTTACTTACCCATGTCTTACCTAATGCATCTTTATATTTTTATTATTGATAGTGATTATTTTCTAATATAAAGTATATCCATATGTATAATTATATATTTATCAAATTTTTTTCTTGAAGATTATTTGTGAGGGAATTGTAACTTATGACATAACGTCATTAATTTTATAGCGTCTAAACAGATTACTTTATATAATAGCCAAACTTCTCATTCATCCTTGTTACGATACAAATTTTTGGTATTGATGTTCTGGTTATTGATTATATTTTTGTCTTATTCGTTCTTTATTTTCCCTAATAATTCTTTGGCCTTGTCTGACAAGAATAATGAAAATAATAATAGTATTGATAAATTTAAACTGACTATTGAAATTAATTTAAATAATATCAGACAGGAAAATCCTCAAATTATAAAATTAGTTGTTTTTATCAATGGTGAAATTCAAACCAAGATAATAGACATCACAAATGATGTAAAGTCAGCTAAGATTTCTATAAAGACTCCTCCTTTTGAATTTAATAAAAGTAACGACGTTTCAAAAATTGACGCAGGAGATGAATACTTTGTATGCGGTTATATATTAAAACAAGGTCCCAAAATAGAACCAAGCAATACAAATATCAATAACAAAACAATGTTGTATGACTGTAATGAGGGTCGCCTTGCATCTCCAGATAAGGGCTCACCAAAAATATTTTCTACACTTACTAGATTTGATGAAAGTTCCGCCTCTTACCAGTCGAGTAGTGCAAATTCAGTCCCACTATCAAATAGTAAAGAGGTAAAAATTACTCTTTTGAATCCTACAAATGTTATACAGCACTTGGATTATGCAAAGTTTGCAGCAATGGTAAAAGGGGAATATCAAATAAAAAAAATAAATATCAAGGATGAAATAAAAAAATCAAAGAACAAAGATACAATCAGCGTTCCATTTACCTTTGATATAAATACAAAAATTGGACGAATTCAACCAGGTGATTTATTCTTTGGATGTATTACCGCAGATGGATATTCCTCGTCAGAAAACTCTGAATGCGAGGTAAGGCTTATAAAGCATTTTGACAAACCAAACAAGTTACCGGTAGCACACTAATAATAAAATACAAAATTATGCATTCTTATAATCCTAGATGTGATGTGTTCCCCAAACAGTCTTTTTATGACTGATATAATATTTCATATGTCATGTATTAATCGTGAAGATGCTCTTGTAACCACGTTTCATTTTTTTCTATATTTACCAATAGTTTTCAAAACGTGTAGATCTTCATAACTTGAAGGTATATCACTAAATCCATTTAAATTCTCTTTTACAAGTACTTGGCTATCTTTGTCTTAATATTCTTTATTTGCAACAACTGCAGACAATGATTTTATTTTTGATATTTTTATTGTAATATGTTTGAAATCTATTGTATCATGTCTTTTTGGACCTCGTCTTAACTTGATCTTGCAGATGATCTATTTTAGAACATCTGTCCGAACCGACAAGTTAGTATGTTTCTTTCTTAATTTGGCTCTATTTGTGTAGTATTCTGATTCATATGTTATTTGAATCCAGTTTAATTTATCCCAGCCAATATGTGTCTTGTACATATGAATATTATAAATAGAGATATTATTCATTATAATGACGCTGCATTGATTCTATCAGTTAATTTTTGTAGTCCTGTCTAGTGGATATTCTTGACAACTGTAGAAACAGCTTAGATAAATTATTTCAACCAACTAGTCTGTAAACGAAGTGTAACTCTTATTTTCATACTGTATCATCACAACAAGAACAATGTGTTGCCATACAGTATAGATGTTATTGCTTTTTCAATGTAGATATAATGGGATCCTAAAATATTTGAGAATACGTAATAATTGGTCTGCTAACCGAATGTATCGGATTATTGTTTATTCAATAACTAATTGTACATGTTATGTTGTTAGCGATGATCGTTTCTCCAGACCCTTGAATTTTTAACTTTTTCGAATTATTGCTAAAAAAAACAACACTAGTATAGAAAGCGTTATTGATGAGACCAAGAGCTCATTATATGGATTTTCAATAGCACTTATTGTATCTCCTAATATTTCCAAACTTAATTGAATTGTAAAAAGTATAAATGCAATCGAAGCATATAATATTATTTTTAATCTAGTTTTTCGGTAAGCATTTATAGACAAAATAAATAATAAAACAGAAAAACATAGAATTCCTGTATTAACAATTTGTTCTAATGTTTCGGATTCTAAAGATATATTTAACATTAAATTTGAAAGAAGAAATGCAGATATAAGGATGATACTCTCAATCACTTTCTTTTACCCCCTTATCATAATTATGATTGTCATTATTGTAAGATAATGATAGAAATATTTCAACAAGTCTATTGCTCCAATTATCCCAAATATGAGGATAATAATTTTTCATTAGTGCAACAAGATGTCTTGGATCGTCAGTTATCTTATATCTCTTGTATTTACCTTCCCTTATTTCATATATTACTTCATAATCTATTAATCTAGAAAGATGCCAATTAACAGATGGTGTTGAGATTCCGATAGATTCAACAATTTGATTTTGAGTAGGATTTTGTTTTTCAATAATAAACATTAGTATTTTACGTGACGTTTCCTGAGTTAAAATTTGTAATAAATTTTTTTCATTTTCATGAAATATGCCAACTGGAAAATAATATTTATATAAACCATTTTTTGTAAATGTTATTTTCCCTTCTTTTTCTAACTTTTCCAAATGATATTGCGTTGTACCCATAGATATTTTCAATTCCTTCTTTATTTGTCTAAGATGACAAGCTGGTTTTTGTTTAATAAACTGTAATATTTTACCATAAATGTCAGTATCTTTTTGTTTATCACCTGGGTTATCCACAATAATCTTTTTAACTCCTATATTTAGTAAATTATTTCACAATATATTTGTAGATATGAAGATAGATATGAAAATATATCTATACTTTGAGTATACCTATACTTTGATTTTACTCGTCAATCTAACCTTTCTGGTACACTTAGCTAAATGAATATAATTTTTGAAGCAGTAACTTCCTTAGTATTTATGTAGTTGTATCAAATTCCTTAATTATCTCAACTTGTAAAGTGATATAATGAAAAAACTAATTTTTTTAGGACTTGCTCCATTGGAACAAGAAGATGAGTATGTGAAATAGAATTTGATTAAAAATTTACAAGAAAACAATCAACCTATCATATATGATTCTCATATCATCTATAACTATTTACAATATAATATTAGACACATAATAATCTTTTTAGTTTTTATATCGGTAATAAACCTCCAAAGCTCATATAGTCAGCAATTAACTAATAAAGGATTTAATGTTATTAGTTCTAGTGATTTTGGATGTTCGCCTGATGCAAATAATAATATTCAAATGATAATAGAAAAAAATCCTGATCTTTTTCTAGTTCCGGGTGATTTAAGTTATAAGACTGACGGAAATTGTTGGTTCAATGAGGATAATCCTTTAGATAGTATTACCAAAATAGCAATTGGTAATCATGATTCTTCAGAGGAAGAGTCACAAACATTAGAACAACAATATGAAAACCATTACAAATTAAAAAATCCCTTTTATTCTTTCAATATTAAAAATCTACATGTTCTCGTAATGGATACACAACTGAAACCGACAAAAAACGATGCACAATATAAATTTGTTATAAATGATTTAAAAACCAGTTCAACAGATTCTAAACTTGACTGGATTATAGTAATGTTGCATAAACCGTTATATACTTCTACATCTAAACATCCACCTGAATTAGAATTTCGTTCGTTATATCATACTATTTTCGATAACTATGGTGTTGATTTAGTAATACAAGGACATAATCATATATATGAAAGAACATATCCGATAAAATATAATCCATCCAGTATTACTAATCCTATAATATCATTAGGAACGAATTCTCAAGATCTGCAGAAGGATTACATTTTTAAGAATACTTATCCAATTTTTGTTACTGTTGGGGAAGGAGGAAAAAGTCATTATGAAATACTCGATCATCCACAATATATTGCTAAACAAGATAACACACATTTTGGATTTTTAAATATTGATGTTACAAATGAACAACTAAAATTAACATTTTATGGAATCGAAAGTAACAACCAACTAAAACCTTTGGATAAATTTATTATACAAAAATCTGTTTAATATTTCTATTCTATTATTATTTATTTAATAGTTTGTTAATACAGATAGTAGGCTCTGTTCAGATAAGCAGTAAAAGCTATAGCTGAGAATGTTCTAAATATACTATGAAAATTAAATTTGAAAGAAATAGAACATCTACTATTATTGTAATGTATTGTCTTTATCTATACCTTCTTGGTCTCAGTCTACGAAATACTTCTAACGCATTAACTATATTTAGAGATCAGAAGAGAAGTTATGTTTCTATTTGGAAATGGATTCAGAGATTTGGATCCTGTCAGATCTATAAACGAAAAAGAGTAACTGCTTTTATTATAGATGAGACCATTGTTCAGATTGGTAACCACCATTTCTGGTTATGGATTTGTATTGAACCGGTACACAGTTCTGTGCTTGGGATCTATCTCTCAGAAGAGAGAAATATAATAGTCGCTGAAAAGTTCATAAGGTCTCTTGTATCAAAATATGGAAAACATCCCGTATATACAGATAATGGTACATGGTATGATGAAGCTTGCAACATAATTGAATTGAAACAGTATCTACACTCCCTCACCATTTCAGAAAAGTTTGATGGAAAGAGTCAACAAGTATTTGAAAGACAGAATAGAAAGTTTTGATAACTACTATCCTTGTATGCAAGAGGAATGTAATCTATTTTACATACATAACTGGATACAATTCTTTGTTTCAATGTATAATGATACTATAACAAATAATAAGAATTATTTTTGGTTAAAGGAGGGGAATATTAACTTAAATTAACACAGCCAGTAACTTATTAAATAATTGAACTTGGATATACAAATTACTGCCTTTCTTATTTTTTTTCATCTCTTCTAATTCAATATATCTCGGTTATCAATCACATCAAAATCAAATAATATCTTTCCTCTCTTTACCAGAGACTCATAATTTATATGGTTCACATAACATTGCTATAATAGATTAGCTAAATGTGTTAGGAAGAACGATTAACGGAGCAAACCAATCTATAAAAATAACTATGTAAAAAATATATAGATACTATGATGAAATATAATTCCAGCTATGCTTTATTCGCTTTGCATATGTTAAATTCAATCGTAAAAGATATAACATAATAAAAAGGTATCTCTTTGAATTAGAAATAAAAAGTAATAGTACAAGAATGTATTTGTTATCATATTTTTATGTATATATTCGCTCATTCTTACTAGCTTGTATCTATATTATCCCCTAATTGTTACATAGTTGTATCACAATGCCTTTATTCGTAATATTTAATTATTATATCATGCAAATTAGACAATGTTCTATACAAAGAGGATTATTTATTCAACAAAAACGCAATCTTCATTTTGAAGACATTCTAGATTATCTTTTAAAAACAAGTCAAGATATACGATTTTAGAAATAAGATTATCAAATAGTGAAATAATAAATGAAATATGTTATTTTGTTTTATTTTTTATCTACAATCCTAGTTACTTCGATAATAATTAGTGGTAACTTTGTTTACGGTCAGGATCCTTCTCAAAGTAATAAACCCATCGAAAAAGAAAAGCCTTTCAACATAGCAATCGCGTCGGATTGGGGATGTAATAAAGACGCTAAAAAGACCTCACAAAATATTCAAACCCATAATCCCGAACTTGTCATTTCAGCAGGAGACGAAAGTTATGATAAATCTGCAGGTTGTTGGTTTGAAATAATAGATCCATTCAAATCAAAGATGAAGATAGCCATGGGAGATCATGAATATAGTGAAACTTCAGGTGGAGATAAAGGTGTAATTAATCAATATCTGAACCCTCTGAATCTAGAAAAAACATATTATTCTTTTGATATGAATAATGCTCATTTTGTTTTTATAGATGCATATATTGATTATGGTCCTGGATCAGATCAATATCAATTCATTGCAAATGATCTAAAGAATGCTTTTAAAAATCCGAAAATAGACTGGACATTTGTTGTTGAATCTCCACCTATCTATACTTCGCCTTCTGTCCATCCAGGTGATTCTACAATCAGAGATATTTATCATCCTCTTTTTGATAAGTATGGAGTTGACCTAGTATTTACTAGTGACAATCACAATTATCAAAGAACTTTTCCACTAAAATATAACAATAATGGTGACAATTCTAATCCCATAGTATCCAATAAAAATACAAATGATTATAACAATGATGATGGAGTTATCTATATTATTTCTGGTACTGCAGGAAGATCTCATTATGTAATTAAAGAACAATCATCTTTTGTTTCAAAACAAGATGATAAAAATTTTGGATTTCTAAATATTGATATAGAAGGTAAGTCATTGAAAGCAATTTTCTATGCAAATGCAGAGTCAAATTTTAAACATATTAGTAAAGATAATAACAATAACATAATAGACCATTTTAGCATTTCGAAGCAAAATAACGGGTCATATAATAAATCTAATAACGTTTGAGACTAGCTACCTGTATTTTTCTTACGTAATTAATAGCTGTTTACGATTGAGATAAATGATCGTAGTATAGAACTGGATACTGTAGTTAAGAGAATATACTAATCTAGAGGACACGAAAATGTGTAGTTGAAAATAATTTATTTAAATCAGAACTTGAAAAAAAGATTATAACAAGAACCGTTTGTGGTCACATCTTGGTAAAGCTTAATATGAATTTATATCACTTAGCATATATTACTGATACACATATTTGACACTAAATTATTGATTGTATTTTTTTGGTTTGTATTTATTCCATTAGTAGGGTAACATACAGATAAATCTTATAACAATATGTATAAAATTTGTAATTGTTATATGTGGAAAATGAATAGTACAATTCTATAATTTGGCAAATTAATCCTTATATAAAAAACCTAATATGAATACAGGGTTGTATCACATTATTTTTAAACTTTTAATTAATTAAATACTTCATTGAAGAAAGTCTCTCGTACGGAATTAATTTCCAATAAAAAGAATATAAAGCTTATCTTGTTAATTTTTATTTCTGCTGTATTTTCTGTTATAATAATCAATCTTGCTCAAACTGCTAACGGGGACAATACGTATCAAACAAATAATTTTAATATTGCAGTTGCATCAGATTGGGGATGTAATGAAGACGCTAAAAAGACTTCAGAAAATATCCAAAACCATAATGCTGAACTTGTGATTGCAGGTGGTGATCTTAGTTATGAAGCGTCTGCAGATTGTTGGTTTAAAATTATTTCGCCCTTCAAATCAAAATTAAAGGTATCTCTGGGAGATCATGAATATCATGAAACGACTGGCGGGATCCAAGGAGTTTTAGAAAATTATTTGAAACCGCTACACATACAAAAAACGTACTATTCTTTCGATATAAATAAAGTTCACATCATTGCAATGGATCCCTATATTGATTATGGTACTAATTCTGATCAATATCAATTTATCGAATCTGATTTAAAAAAAGTATCTCAGAATCCAAAAATAGATTGGATATTTGTTATAGAACATATCCCAATGTATACATCACCTTCTGAACATCCTGCTGATGTAACCATTAGAGACACATATCATAATTTATTTGATAAATATGGTGTTGATTTAGTATTTAGTGGAGATAACCATAACTATCAAAGAACTTTTCCACTAAAATATAACAATAATGGTGACAATTCTAATCCCATAGTATCCAATAAAAATACAAATGATTATAACAATGATGATGGAGTTATCTATATTATTTCTGGTACTGCAGGAAGATCTCATTATGCAATTAAAGAACAATCATCTTTTGTTTCTAAACAAGATGATAAAAATTTTGGATTTCTAAATATTGATATAAAATCGGATAAAACACTAACTGCTAGTTTCTATGCAAATGAAGATAGTTTTAATAATGATAAAAATAACAAAAACGTTATAGATAGATTTACCATTTCGAAGATGACTTAACCATATGACAGAAATAGAAGTATAAAGTACGTGTAACACTTGTGGTAGGATAATACGGTGTTGGAAATCAGAAAATATTGACATGATGTTTATCTGCAGACATAAAAAAATAAAAATGTACCTAAATATGTTTACAATTTATTGGTGATATAATTGGTTGAATGGTTAAAAATTAAAGGCGATGAAAAAAATAAATTTCTTTTACTTCTACTTCCTTTAATTTTAAGTGCAGTTATCAACACCTGGAATATAACAGGTTTTCCTAATTTACACGTTGATGAAGGATATTACATGTGGAAAACAATGTCTATACTTCAGGGTCAAGGTCTCCTAACATCAGATAGCTATTTGGATAGATATTTTGCTCCTTATTTTGGTCCGATATTTTTAGCAGGTCTTCTTGGAATGATAGGATATCCTGATATAGTTAATCCAACTCTTGATACTGCTTCGATAGAATCACTTTATTTAATCCCACGATTAATTATGAGTATTTTTGCAATCTTAGATACTTTTCTTATCTTTAAAATAGCTGAAAAAAGATATGACATAAAAATAGCATTTATAGCAGCGGTTCTTTTTGCTGTAATGCCATACGAATGGTTACTTAAGAGAATATTTCTGGAAACAATCCAGTTGCCTCTGCTCTTGACGTCAATATTGCTAGTACTCTTATCTGAAAAAGATCCCAGATGAAACAAAAAATACCAAAGCTGAAATAAAAAATACTATTTTGATTCTATTTTCAGGTGCTCTATTAGGTTTGGCTATATTTACAAAAATCCCTATTTTTGCAATGATTCCACTAATAGGATATCTTATTTATGCAAATACCAATAAAAAAAATAAATTTAAGAGTCTTGGATTGTGGCTTATTCCAGTCATTTTAATTCCTATGTTATGGCCTGCTTTTGCTTTTTCTATAGGCGAATTTGATAAGTGGATTGAAGATGTCTTACAACAAACTCAACGAGAGAGTAAACCACTTGTTAATACACTTACAACATACCTTGAAAATGATCCCGCAATGTTTTTGTTGGGATTAGCAGGAATAGTGAATGCAGCTATTAGACGAGATTATTTTATATTGTTATTTAGTCTTCCTTTCATCTTATTTTTATACTGGATTGGTTATGTATCAACTTTTCATATAATACCTCTTTTTCCGGTATTTGCAATTGGTGGTGCCAAAATGATAATTGATTTAACAAATTTAGTACCAAATCTAAAATTTTGTAAAACTATCCCATATGTTATTTTATCTGCTATTGCTGTATTTTGTCTCATCTCTACATTTCTTTTGATCTCGATTGATACAAACTCTGTAGTATTTCAAACACATTTAGCTGTAATCCAGGAGTTACAAAAGACTAATGGAACTATTACTCTTGTTGGAAATGCACTTTATTTATGGATGCCACACTATATTTTTGATCTACCTTATAAAACTGCAAGTTTCGATTCGACTAATCCTCTAGATAGTGAACATTTCATCCTAATAGCTGATCCCAGATATAAAGCGATCATAAAAGAAAACAGTCCTCGAGGAATTTTTCATAAAGACCTGTTTCTACAATCTCAAATAATTGAAACAATCAAACCGGATCATCCAATTAAAAAATACAAGCTCAATATTTATCCATATACAAATTTAAGACAATCATCAATAGTAAGAGATGTAGAAATACGATCTAACTACTAACTGTTTTGAGTTTAAGTCAATTAAATCAATCAATCTTTTATCGATTATAGTTATAGTGAATGACATCTTGAGGATGTAGAAAAATTAAATCTTGTCTTTATAAATCCTAATCAAGTCTTTCCATTTATTTTTTCAGCAACTGTATCTCCCAAAAATTGGTTACTATTATAGTAATAATAAATTATATTTATTACTATTAAATTAACTACTGTGTATTATAAATAAGATATATGTGTTATTCACTTTTACATATCATTTGGTAACAGAAGAACCAATGTTAAAAATTCCAAAAAAAACTTCTCAAATAATCGTATCATATTACAATAATGAAATTATTTTATTATAATTTTGTAACATTAGTCACATTTAGAGTATTCTGTTCTATCCCACAGGCTTGAATACTTGAATAGTATTGGCTGCCCTATCTGAAACATACACATTTCCATCCGAATCTATTGCAAGGTGTTCTGGATCAGTAAATTGACCATCGCCATTTCCCAAGGATCCAAATTTTGTAATAAAACGACCATCGGCATCAAACTTTTTGACGCTAGGTTTGCCACTGCCAGTATCGCCAAGTTGTGGGTCATTAACGTAAATGTTATCATATTTGTCTGTAGCCATATGTTCTACTTCTGAAAACTGGTTATCGCCGGTTCCTGTCGAACCGAATTTTAAGAGAAAATTGCCATTGCTATCAAATTTTTGAACTCTGTCGGTTCCTCTATCATTTACAATTATATTACCTTTTGAATCTATTATAACAGTAACAGGCAGAATAAATTGGCCATCGCCGCTACCTAGAGTTCCCCAGCTCTTGACAAATTTACCGCTAGGATCAAATTTTTGGATACGGTTATTCTTTGAATCAACAACATAGAGAAATTTTATATCTTTGTCCACAGCAATTTGTCTTGGATTATTGAATTCACCTGGTTTTGTACCAAAAGAACCAAATTTAAATAGAAAGTTACCATCTTTGTCAAATTTTTGAATACGATGATTTCCTCTATCAGCAATCCAGACGTCACCTTTGGCATCAACATCAACACTATATGGTACAGTAAATTCACCATCTCCTTTTCCTTTTGATCCCCATTTCTTTATAAAGTTGCCATCTTTATCAAATATCTGAATACGATTACCATCTCTATCTACAGTATAGAGATATTTTTCTGTAGGATCAAAGTCAAGGTCATGAACTCGTTGGAATTGGCCATCTCCAGTTCCGTTTGATCCCCATTTTTTAACAAATTGATATACTGTAGCATTTGGATCAAATGCGCTTGCGCTCTGAACGAGCATCATAGACAAAACCAACATACTTGTTATAATAAGAAGAGAACTAGAAAGATAGTAAATGTAATGATTAATGTTACAATTAATATTACAATTAAGATTTGATTTCATATCACTTACTTTCATAGTTACCATTTTTGGGACAATAGAAAAATAGATTTTTACAATCCATTTTGAATATAAATCAAAAAATGAATTTGAATTATAATTAAAATATTTTTGTTTCATAAACATATATAGAGATGATTAACATAGTTTAAAAATTATATGATACAACTGTATAACTGAGGCCGGGTCATAATTATTCCATTTTCATAAAGAATAAAGCTAGTTTATTGGTGTATGATGTTTTGGTGAAAAACTATCATTCAATCCAACAAACTAGCACAGAAAAGATCTACATCTATTCTAATTAGTATTTTGTATTTGATTGGTTTGATTAGTTGGCCACATAATAATAGAGGAGGAGGAGGTGGGCGTGGTAGACCATATTTCTATCCTTCTACTGTTATACTACGATGTTTTATAGTACGTATCTGGTTTAGATTGGATTTGAACAGAGCATTATATGAGTACCTTGCAATGGACCTATCATATAACAGAAAGGTAATAATGAAGGGATGTGGACTATCCAGAATACCAGGCAGAAGAACATTTGATAGACGTCTTGCTACACTATCTGATGATATCAAAAACAGGATTACTACAATGCGTGAACTTTTTGTTCGCGATAAAATAATCGATACATCTATCCTCTCAGCAGACAGTGCCCTTATCAAGGCTAGAGGTTATGTCTGGCACAAATCATCTATGGAAGAGGGAGTAGTACCACATTCTGGTATTGATACAGATGCAATGTGGGGATTCAGCCATACAAAGGAGGGTTGGATATTTGGATACAAATTACATTTGATATCAAGTACTGGTGGTTTGATAATTGTACCTTTGGCAGTTAGAGCATAACTTACTGTCTGATTTGGATTTACTGGACTTGTTCACATATAGTTAGATCTTTAGTTAACTTAACATCCATGAAAATCTCCATCTGTATTAGGTCATCCTTATGTTCCTGTCAAGCGTAATATTATATAATATTTGTAGTATTAAAAATTATCTAAAATAGCCTATCCTAGATATGTTTCTTTACATTATTTTTATTTTCTTTTTTTCTTTTATTTTTTATATAGCTTGCAGGCGGCAAACATCCCTCCACCTTCTTTATGATGTGCTTGTATAGCCGCTCGGATATTGGGTCAGTGAGAGCCTCACTCTGATACGGAGTATGTTAAGTTTGAACCTAGCCTGTATACAAGAGGGATTGGTACCCAATAAAGATTTTCATGTAGTCAGAGCCGATTCTGCTTCTATTTTTTTCAAACTTGAGATAACATAATTATCAAAATACAGGCGGATATAAAACACTATTTTTCTCACTTAATTATTTTGAATTCATCTAACACTTCGCCGTCATTGGAATAGTATTTACCTATTAAAGTATTTGCGTTATTTTGAAAATCGATATCCAAAAATCCATAATTTGAATCCTGTTGAAATACTATAAATGGTTCCTGGTTGGTAAAAGCATCAAAATTAACTCCACCAGTTCCTACAACTATCTGAAACATTCCTTTAGGGGATGTGTATTCAGTTTTGCCGTTATCGTTAATAATTGGTTGTGCTGGATTTTTTTCATTA
This sequence comes from uncultured Nitrososphaerales archaeon, assembly GCA_963695855.1. Classification (GTDB taxonomy): domain Archaea; phylum Thermoproteota; class Nitrososphaeria; order Nitrososphaerales; family Nitrososphaeraceae; genus TH1177. The sequence continues at coordinate 38,018 of CAVOHZ010000003.1, forward strand.
TAAGATAGAGGATATGTTCTTTGATAATTATGGGCATGGCCACTAAACAGTAAATCAACTCCATATTTTTCAAACAGGGGATGGTATGTATCTCTCAATTTTTTTATTGGTTCACAAGAGTCATGAAGTCCACAAAGTGAAGAATATTGCTGTCTATGAGTCATAACGATAATCCACTTTATATCCGGATTTTTTGATGCTTGTAACAGATCTTTATCAACATATTCATATTGTTCTGTTTCTTCAGCATCTGAGAAACGATCTTCTTCACCAGCATTATATGTAGATTCAGAAGACATCATTAGAAAATGTATGTTCTTGTAATTAAACGAGTAATATTCCCCGGGTAATCCAAAGTTTTCCATATATTGTTCGAAAATGGTAGGCGACATGTAATCATGATTACCAATTACTGACTTCATTTTGTCAGATATTGGTTTAACTATGTCTAACCAACAATTCATATCAGTGCCATAGGATGTATCTCCAAGACTGAAGACTATCTCTGGATTGTGATCTTGAATAGAATCTACTGTCTTTTTAGTATCTTTAGTGCAACCCCAATCACCAACTATTGCAAAATTGAAATTAGACGAATTTTTTTCATCCTCAAACTGTTCATTTTTTTCCTTAAAAGCCATATTTTGACTTTTAGAATCTGCACTTTCAGAGTTTTCACTTTTATGCGATGAAGTGCTTTTACCGCTATAGTCATTAGGGTCATAATATTCTTCTAATGGCAATTCAAAAATATTATCATCTTTGGAAAATGCATTTTTTAATGAAATATGAGTAGAAAGTAATAACGATAAACACAAAGAAATGATTAATATTTTATTATATTTATTTAACACGTTAAGATAAAATTTTTATGGTTTAAATATTTTTGTAATAAATGGGTTTTAATATTGACCCAGTACAAATTTATTAATTAAATTTAAGGAAAACACTATCGATAAAAATATTACTCAAAATTTTATAGAAACATTGAAAAAATATTAAAAACAGGGCCAAGAATGTGTCTTTGCGATACTAATTGGAGAAGATATAGATCAAGATAGTTATGATTTTAATTAATAAGAATGAACATAAAATTAATAACGAAAATATAATCGTAATAGAAAAGGTTCTTCGAATTCTGTTTTATTAAATTTAAATAAAATATTAAACTAATCAATATTTTGTTGATTTATATGAATTAACAGTCTGATTCCAGTATATCTTTCAATTTCGTATGCAGAATTCATATTAATGGAAGTGTATCATATAGCAAAGAACATTGTTCTTGTTTTAAAATATCATTAATCCCTTACCGATTTCATAAACAGAATCTCAGCTTAATTTCAGGATGAAAAGATTTGACTTGAATATGCGAAACTATATGTAGGAAGGTTTCTCCAATGTTCATATACTACTCGTTCCTAATAGGATTAGCTGGTGAATAATAGCATTCTCCCATACGCACCAATAGTGCACCGTGGCTTTGCGCTAGTAGTAGCCAGACCTAACCTACAGATGACATCCATAATAGTTGTCATATAATAATAACAATATGATGATGCAAGAAACCAGGAGGTCCTAACACTATATTATTATCCATCCAGTCTAAAGGGACGATCTTTCTTTAGCATAACATATATCACACGCATCAATTTTCTTGCTGCTGCAATTATGGCAATTTTGTTGTTCCTCTTTCTATTCTTTATCTTGTTGCAATGTACTGTTGGTGCTGTTAACTTAAGGAAAGAGATATAGCTGCGAACGTTCTATTCTAACAATATATGTTGTTAAGATTTGTCAGAAATAGAACATCTACGGGTATAGTAATGTATTCTTTGTATTTGTACTTTCTTGGTCACAGTCTACTAAATACATCCATAGCATTGCAACCTTTTAAGGATCAAAAAAGAAGTTATGTTGCTGCATGGGATTGGATTCAACAGTTTGGTTCATGTCAGATCTATAACAAGTAAAGAAGAATTTCTGCATTCATTATAGATGAGAATATAATTCAGATTGGTAGTCAACATTTTTGGTTGTGGATCTGTATAGAACCTGTTCATAAATCATACTTGGAATCTACATTTCTAGAGAAACATGTTTGTAGCAGAGAATTTTATTAGATCGCATGTATCAAGGTATGGAAAACATACAGTTTACACAGATGGTGGCGGTACGTGGTATCCACAAGCATGTAACTTTTTAAATCCAAAACATCGATTGCATTCACCTTAAGAGAAGAGCTTTATAGAAAGAGTGATGCAGTATTTCAAGGATAGGACATAATGTTTTGATGATTACTATCCTTGTAATAATAATAAACAAAATTGTGATCTACAGCATGTATACAATTGGATCAAATTATTTGTTCATCTGTATAATGCAAAAATTAGAAACAATATTGTACCAAAATTGGAGGCTAAATAGTCTTAAGTCAACACAGCCTGATTTTAGTGTAGAATTTTGGTATTATTTTTAAATTCAATTATAAATATATACGATGATTCTATCTTTTTAAGATATTTGTTATAAATTTATTCTAAATGATTTACATAAATGCCTTTTTAACATAACAAATCTCATTTTGTTATTGTGATACAATTCCGTCAACGAAAAGAAAAATATATCATTTCTTTATGATAGCAAAAAAGAAGAACAAAGTAACTAAAGTTGTTATTGATGCAGCAAAAAACTCTAATAGAGAATAAGATTGTAATATAGGATAAAAATCTTCAAGAGCTTCAAAGTATAAATAAAAAGTAAAAGATACAAATGCAAATACCGCATAAAGGATTTTCTTGACACCTTTTTTCCTATATGCGTAAATAGAGAGAGCTGAAATAATCGTAGATAGTATTGCACTTGAAAAATATACGATTCCTTCCAGTTGATCTATATTTACCAATTGAAAAATCATAAAAAAAGATCTACTTTTTATCTTCGTCTGATAGCAATAGAAATATTTCTGCAAGGCTGTTAGCCCATCTATCCCAAACACCTTTGTAATAATTTTTTAATAATCTGATTATTTCAGGAATGTTAGAGTACTCACTATTATTGACCGAATACCTGATAAATTTTCCATCTTTTTTTTCAGTTATCACACCATAAGAAATCAATCTCTCAATGTGCCAATTGGTCGCTGAATAAGAAATATTTAAATGAGATGCTATTTCACCTTTCGTAGGATTTTTCTTTTCGATTATATACAAAAGAAGATTTCGTAAAGAATTATGACTTAATATTTGCAACAACTCCTTCTCATGTTCTTGAAATATCCCATATGGATAATAAAATTTGTAGAAACCTTTCCTCAAAGAAATAATTTTTCCATCTTTTTCTAGCTTATTCAATTGATATTGAATTGTTCCCATAGAGAACCCTAATTCCTTTTTTATGCCTCGAAAATGACATCCAGGATGATTTTTTACAAAATCTAAGACTCTTGAACTATTATCTTGCTCCAATGCTACTAGACCTTATAATATTCAGGATAAAATCTTTGGCATATAAAGTATAAGAAATAAAAATTAGTACATCTGTGTAAGTATCTAGGCTAATAAGACTATTAGAATATCATCCACAGTCATCTTTTTGTACCACATAACTTTTAAAGGGTAAGCAATTAAAATTGAAGGTGCAAATTTCGAGAAATTTATTTAATGTTAACGCAAGTTATTTTACCTCCGCTCTGTATGATATTACATTGAAAAAATCATCTTTATTTCTATTGCATGACAGGTCCTATTTGGTTCATTTACTTTGAGAATAAAAAGAGATAATATGAAATCCCATGTTCTGATATTAGTTGCTTCTGTAATATTCTTAGCTGTTATAATAAATTCCAACCAACTTGCTAATGCTCAGAATTCATCTTTCCATAATACCTCTAAAAGCGTCGAGCAACGATCAAGTTCTTCTTTAGAATCCATTACTACTACTACCACTGCTGGTTACAATTTTGAACCATTTCTGTTATTGAACGGCACACAGTACCAGGATATTCCTCATAATAATACACTTTCTCTTCAAAATTTCACTGTTGCATCATGGATAAAAAATAATCAATCTACTTTACCAGGACCTGCTATTTTAGTGAATAAAGGAGGATTTAACAGTGACGAAGAGGGTAAAAATATGAATTATGGGTTTTGGTTCTCAAGCAAGGGAATAATTCAAGGAGGATTTGAAACCAAATCTGGCGAGTATTTTGCAGTAAATTCTACAGAGAAATATAATGATGGAAAATGGCATTTTGTACTGTTAGCATATGATGGCAATTTATTGAAACTAGATATAGATGGAAAAGAGGTGTCTACAAAAATAACTGGGGGAGCATTACCAGATAATACCGGTACCCAACCTTTAAGGATAGGAGCAAATTCATTGGAAGAAGATAAATTTTTCAATGGTGCTTTGGATGAAATAAGGATATGGAATAAGAGTCTAAATGCATCTGAAATATCAAATGCATCCAATAATAATATTTCTACTTCAATTAATCCTATTGTTTATTTAGATTTTAAAGAAAATGGTGATAATAACATTGTTCCGAATTTAGTTAATAATAGCAAGTTACAAACAAAGAAAAGCGTCAATACGCTTCTCGAAAAAGAACAAAAAAAGTCTAATACAAATGAAAAAATAGATGTGCAAGCTTGGAACGAGCTTGTCCAACAAAAATCAGGAAATACTCAGCAGAATAAAGCTGCATCTCTGTCCACTGACAAGACGAATTTCAATATAGCAGTTGCTGGTGATTTTGGTTGTTCTACAAGAGCTCAGGAAAATATAAAAAATATAGAACTTCAAGAACCTGAATTGTTTTTAGCTGTGGGAGATTTAGCATATAAACCAACTGCTGATTGCTGGTTTACTATGACGAAAAATATAGATTCTAAAACTAAAATAGCAATTGGAAATCATGAAGATAAAGAAGAATTAGACGGATCTGATCTATTGATACAACAATATCTAGATCACTATCAACTTCCCAATTCGTACTATTCTTTTAATCTCAAAAATCTTCACGTTCTTGTTTTAAATACCCAATTAGAATTTTCTGTGGATACTGTAGCGTCCTATGCTACGTCTACACCAAATACAGATAATAATGATAAATCAGATTCTAAAGTTAAAGATCAATCTAATCTAGGGATTCCTGATACAAAATTAGAAGATTTATTGAAAAAATACTCTCTCAAAATAAAAGTACCAAAACTTGACAAATTATTAGATAAAACGGCGCTAGTTCCAGATCTAGAAGTAGATCCCAAACAATACGAGTTTGCTGCTGATGATTTGAAGAAAGCAAGCACTGATCAATCGATAGATTGGATATTTGTAATCTTTCATAAACCGATATACTCCTCACCCTCAAAACAACTTGAAGAATACATAATTAGAGAAAAATATCAACCACTATTTGATCAGTATAATGTTGATCTAGTACTTCAAGGACACAATCATATCTATGATAGAACTTTACCGATAAAATTTAACTCGCTTAATATAACCAATCCAATTGTAGATAAAGGAAATGACAATAGCCATTTCACTAATCCAGATGGCACCATATATACAGTGGTAGGAACAGGTGGAAAAGGACCAGTTCGTATCTCTGGTACTCCATTTTACACAGTTAGTCAAGATAGACCTATAGCAGGATTTTTGAATATAAATATAGATGGAAAAGATTTGGAAGCGACATTTTATGATATTGGCTTAAAATGTAAAGAAATTAAATCAAAGAAAACTGGCCAACCTGTATTAGACATTGAATCATGCCAACCAAGAGATGAATCCACACAACTAAAAATTGTAGATACATACAAAATATCAAAAAGATAGTAAATGAGTGTCATTCATGTATTGAAATCTAATTATATTATGACTTGTTTTATTCTTTTATGTTCTTTATTTTTCTCAACTGATTATTTTGTTAAGATTTCTTATTCATCTACAAATTCGACCGATTTTAATTTTGCATTGGTTGGTGATTGGGGTTGCACTCCAAATACAATAAAAACGGTAGACTCTATCCAAAAACACAATCCAGAGATAGTCTTTAGTCTGGGTGATACATCTTACCAACTTGACAGTGACTGTTGGTTAGACATAGTTAAACCAATATCTGACAAAATGAAGTCAGTAATTGGTAATCATGATACAATGACACCATATATGTTGAACCAATTAATGAATTATTTTGGATTATCCAAACAATATTATTCATTCGATTACGATAGTATTCATTTTCTGATCATGTCCTCTGAATTTTTATATCTTTCTGGTTCTGGACAGTATAGTTTTGTTGAAAATGATTTATCTAAAGCCTCCAAAAACCCAGATATAAAATGGATTATTGTGTTGATACATAGACAACAATATTCTTCACTTTGTGGACTTCATGACTCTTGTGACCCGATAAAAAAATTGAGGGATACCTACCATCCCCTGTTTGAAAAATATGGGGTTGACTTACTGTTTAGCGGCCATGCGCATAATTACCAAAGAACCTATCCGCTATCATATAATAGCATAAATTCATCACAACCAATTATCAACGATAACGGCAAAACTGAATACATATCCCCTAAAGGAATGTTTCAGATAGTTGTAGGGACTGGAGGGATCGATTTTGATCCTTTTACCAATCAAGAACCTTATGTTGCATACCAGCAAGATTCTAGCTATGGATTTTTAAACGTGGATGTAGCCGATCATGCAAATATGTTTATAGGTAGATATTATTCCAATAATGGCACTATATTAGATGAATTTAAAATCACTAAATAAAAAATCTACTCTTGTAGAAAATCTGGTTTTATCACATATGCATACCTATTAGTTAGAATTTTCGTAGTATGATATCTATCTGTGTTTTAAAAGGATAAAAATTAAAAGATTTATTTTTTTATAATAGTTCCTTCATATAGAATAGTCTATAAAGTAAGCCAAAATAAAATTTACATAATATTTTGTGAGAATCTCTTTTTATGTTTATAAACTAACGATTGAAAAGCAGTATTTAATCTTAGAATTTATTTAAAAAAAATTTAGTTGTTGTAAGATTTTTCAATTTTTCTTACATAGTTAAAATAATTCTGTATTGAATCATTGTAGAACCTTCGAGTTACTTCAATGGATCTGTTAATAATTTCAACATTTCCTATTACAATATCATTGATTATCTTGGTAGAGGATGTAATGCTATCGGATATGTTTTTGTTAAATTTGTTATATACGTCGCCATATCTTTCTGGAATCATAAAGTTGTTCCAGTAGGTTTTGTATAAATTATTTAATACCTGAGAATATCCGGATTGATATATATTTAGTATGTTTTTTTGTAATTCAATACAGCTATTTGAAATATCTTTAGATGTTTTAATAAATCGTTCTTGAAATTGATTTACACTATCAACATTATCTTGAAATATCTTTTTAGTTCCTTCCTGATATTCTATTAATTCTGTGTTTATCTTATTAGCAGTTTCTTTAACGGTGGATGTAACTTCTTCTACTTGTTTTTTTTGCTGGTCTGCATTTTTTTCTATTTCTTCTTTCTTACTTGACATGGGTTTAAGATCAGGCTAACCATCACATAAAAACTTTATGTAAATTCTGGTACAATAGAAATATAAAAAATATTCAATTTGTAAAATAAAATTCAAATTTCTTAACAAATCCGCGAAATATTTTATTTATTTTTCAATCCCATTTATAAATCGGTACCTTTTATATTTTACCATCAAAAATAACCCTTCATCATCCAATCTCAATTTAAGTATTCTCTACCTAGGTTTTTTGAATTTTCCTTTTCTTCGTTTGTCCATTTTTAAGTTGCATCATTTTACTTAGAAATTGCACAAATTCAAAAAAATATTAGAGTGTATTAGACTATGATAATCTCATTTTATTGTTGTTTTCATTTAAATTTATATACCAATTTACACTTGCATGAATCCCAAATCTTGCATGATTTCCATATGTCTTTAGACAGAAATATCTTGACCAAAGAGTTAATTGATATGTCATCTGTCTGGCTATATTCTTAAAAATACTTGCCATCTTGATAAGTATTTTTTAACAAACAAGTATTTCTTATTCTATTTTGTTATTGCCTCAGTATTTTATATATTGTACAGCATGTTTTTCGGCATGACAGGTATCAGAGCAATAATAATCATCACACATGTAACAGAAAACTGGATAATCTTGAGTCTTTTTTCCACAATTTGCACAGGTTACTGACATATCCATAATTACTAATATGTCATAATGATATGTAAATATTACTCTGGATGAAAAAAATAATCGTGTTAACCGACCAACAATCTAGATCTCATTAAAGAGAATTTTGGGCATTTAACCTAAAAGATAATGATATACAATAATCAAAGTCTTCCTGAATTTCCATAATCATATCGGTGTTTAAACGACTCGGTTAAATGTTCGTTAAACATTTATTTTATTTTATCTTCGACCTTTTGATTTTTTCCTGCAATAACATGCAACCTTGAATCAGTGTTTCAGGTCTTGGAGGACAACCTGGTACATAGACATCAACGGGTATAACGCCATCAATCCCTGGAAGAACGTTGTACGAATCAATATACAGGCCACCTGTTATAGAACATGCGCCCATTGCAATGACATATTTTGGTTCTGCCATCTGGTCGTAAACCATCCTTAGCCTTGGAGCCATCTTTCTTGTAACCGTACCTTGAACAACAATAAGATCACACTGTCTTAATGAACCAAATGCTTCAATAATACCAAATCTTTCACAGTCATAACGCGGACTGGAAGTAGCTCCAAATTCAACACTACAACATGCAGTTTCAAGATGAACTGGCCATAGGGACCAAATTCTTCCCCAGTTTATTGCATACCCTAATGGTTGATCAAGAGCGTTGACTAGTACATCACTAACCTTGCTTACTAGAAGGTTAAAATTTGAAGGATTTATTAATTCTTTTAACATCTGTACTTGGTCAACCCTAAATATAATATATCATCAAGATAATTTATTCATTTGCAAAGCTATTTCAGTTTTTGATTCCAAGAATAAGACAGATGAACATATTATCAATATTGAAACTCATATATTTTGCCTATATTTAGATCTTTTAAACATAAAAGATTAATAATAAAATCAACTCACTTGTTTTTAATTAATGTTTGTTTACTTTCTTGATCAAATAGTTACATAAAATTATTACAATTTATTGATTTAATTGCAAGAACATATTATCATTTCATATGATAAAGGTCTATTTTTATTAACATAATTCCATTATATGGATTTCATCAATCACTAGTATTTTTAGGTAATTAGCTTAAAAAATAATAAATATCATAGATGGCTTTAACTTTATGCATTGGAATTAAATTATGATTACCCTCTTTATCGACCTCCTTCTGAAGCCAATTCTATGATCTTTCAAGTAACTTTGGGCTGTTCATTCAATAAGTGCTCATTTTGTAATATGTATAGAACAAAAGATTATTCTGAGAGACCATGGGAAGAGATAAAGATGGAAATAGATATTTCCTCAAAATACTATCCGGAAACTACTAGAATTTTTCTTGCTGATGGTGATGCTCTCAATTTATCTGTGGAGAGATTAACACAGATACTAGATTATTTGTATCAGAAATTTCCATCGCTAGAAAGAGTTTCTTCATACGCTATGCCGAAAAATTTGCTACAAAAATCGGATAACGAATTACAATTGCTAAAAAAAGCAGGTCTAAACATGTTCTATGTTGGTATTGAAAGTGGGAATGATATTGTATTAAAAAAAGTTACCAAAGGGGCGACCTATAAAAACATTGTTCAAAGTTGCAATAAGGCTAGAGATAACGACTTCATTTTGTCTTGTATGGTTATACTTGGCTTGGGTGGTACAACCTACACAAAAGATCATATTGAAGATACCGCAAAGATTATTGGAGAAATTTCACCAGATTACGTTGGTGCACTAAATCTTCACCTAGAAGAGGGAGTATATGAGGAATTCATGGCTAAATATAATGAACCATTTACTTTCCTGGATGATATCCAAGTATTGGACGAATTGGACAGACTTATTTCAAATATAAATCCTTTCAGACCAATAATTTTCAGGGCAAATCATGCGTCAAATGTATATTCAATTAAAGGGACTCTTCCTAATGACAAAGAGCACATTTTAAATTTAATTAGAAATTTGAAAAATCACCCTGAAATGTTAAAGCCCAAAATATTGAGACGGTTTTAAAAAATTAAGATAAATATAATATAGAAATAAGAGAATAGGATCAATTCTAATTCTAATTAAATGAGGCTGGATCATAATGTAACTAATAGATATTTGTAGTGGTATAAGTAGTAGTCTGATATTGAGAATCCCAACCATTCATTTGTTTGTGCGAGAAGTGTTTTCTCTATTTAATGCTGTCATAATGACCAAAGGGACGATAGAAAGGAAACCTGAAGGCTAATAATCCCGCGTCATATTTTATACGTCAATGTCTTTTATGCAACTAGTTTTCTCCAAGAAAATCAGAAAAAAAGGGTTTCATTATCATTATAGCGTTATTTTTGTTGTTTATATCTACCTTCTTTTGTTGTTATGTCCAATAAAATAGGTTTTGCTTATATCCATTAGATAGGTTATATCAGTAATTTTAATAAAATATCAATTATCAATCAAAAGTCAAGTAAAAAATAGTGCTGACCTATCACATTTTCATTTGAAATGTGATATATGGGGGATTTGTGTGTTATTTACTCTATATTTTTATCCGAAGTTGCAATAAGAGGATTAAATCCACCATTTCAGGTCCTTCCTAAAATTAAAAAAGAAGTCATATCGTAAAATATTGGTATTTCTATGGTTTAATTGTATGTTATTCTGAAAATTTTACTTCTTGCCTTGTTTATTCGAATCTCTCATTTATCTCTAGTTTTTTATAGATATTTGTATAAAAAAAGGCAAAACCGAAAACAAATAACAACATATTGTTAGATAATAAAAAAATAAGATTTAGCCATTCGTGATTTTATGTAATACAACAGTAATTCTAAATTTTGAAAAATACAGTATCTTAAATCATTCTAGCATGCATATCACATTTTTGAGATAAGAAGGGGTAAGGCAAGTGTATCTTCGAAGTCATTTTTGATTGTTAGACTGACAGGGAATTTATTAAAATTACTGATATAACCTATCTAATGGATATAAGCAAAACCTAATGGATATAAGCAAAACCTATTTTATTGGACATAACAACAAAAGAAGGTAGATATAAACAACAAAATACTATTGCTATGATATTAGCATCGGTATTGCTCTACCAGTTACTTTATACTATAACCAAATAAAAAATAACCAACGACAAAAATAACATACTATTATTGCTGAAAGTACAACAATATCTGTTAATTAAGGTATGATGCAGCGTCTCTTATTTATTGCTTGGTCGAAATCTCAAAATAGCGCCTATCTTGCCAAGGCTTGCTAGCTGTGTGCCTTCTTCAGTTTTCCCTGACAATACTTCAAGCTTGGACCCTGTCATAATTGATAATTCTTCTAAAAATTCAATAAGGTCCTGTTCATTTGCCTCAAGCTCATTGCTGCTACCTGCACAAGACGGACATGAGTTAGATAAAAGTTCTTGTTTAACAGATATCAAATCACTCCTGTCAATAAATTTTTCCTGAGTGTGCGAACATTTATTGCATTTAACCTCTAGTCTTAAAAAAGTAATATCATCAGTAACAATAACAAGATCTGCGATTCCATTTCGAAGAGATTCAATTACATCAAAGATTCCGTAAATTCCGAGGCCTTTTCCTGAATGTACCTCACTCATAAAGTTCTTTATTATCTTCTTTTCTTCCATCAAACGATATTCCATCATTATACCTTGTTCATTGACCTTATCTATTAGTTCTCTAACACCTTCTCCTCCTGAATAAGAGGAATCCAGAACAGCTATCACATTATTTTGTAACCTGTAATCGAGATACTCCTCCTTTAAAAAATTTTCCTTTGTAGGACCAGGCCCTCCTACGATTATCCCTTTGACAGGATATTCATCGATAAAAATCTTTTGAGAATAATCTGCAACTCTTTTATAATATTCATTTAACTCATTATCCCGTAGCCTTTCAAATCTTCTGGCAGATTGACCACCTTGACGATGTTTTCCAGCCACACCAGAAGTCAGAGATTCGACTACTTCCCATCTATCCCCCGTCAATATTCCTAATCCTGCCTCCTGTGTATCCAGTGAAAGTATTCCAATTACCTTATCATCTTTCATCATGTCTTTTAGATGATCAATCCAAAAATGATCATCACATCTATACAGATTAATTTGGATGGGCTTTGGAGGAACCACTGAAAATATCTCAATTTTTTCAGTTCCAAAACCTTTTCCAGTGGGAATTGCACCACAAAATATTACAAGGCCGTTCTCTGGGGCTTCCTTATACAGTTTTAGATATTCGATTGTCCTGCTTAATGCATCCTGTACGTGAGTCCTTGTAAGATCTGATTTAATGTTTGATGCCGTCCCCGCTTCGTTTTTAAGTTGAGCCATAACATCATAGATTGGTCTTTTTGGAGGAATATAGACAGTCACAAGTTCGGTTCCGTGACCAGTAATATTTCCCAACTTGTTTATCATTTTATTTAACTTATAACGTTTAACTGAATCCCAGTTACTTTCTGAAGATGACGACATTTAACAGGATCTCAAATTCATTTATAATGCTATTTTATTGTTATTGTAACTAAAATCGCAATTTTACCCTATAAACCTATTAGATACATTGTTACTTTGGTTTATAGATTTTAAATACGAAACCATAGCATTAATAACCAGTAATGCTTCCAAGATTAGAATACATTAGACAGACTCGCCTCAAATTAGGAATAACCCAAAGAAAATTGGCCTCTTTATCTGGAATAAGTACCTCAATGATAAACCAAATAGAAACTGGAAGGTGTAAACCAAGTTATGATACTGCCAAAAAGATCTTTGAAATTCTTAGTTCCCTAGAAGGAAATTCATCAAAAAAAGCAGCAGATCTATGCAGCAGAAAAATCATTTTTGCCCAAAAAAATGACACTCTTTATAACGTAGTTGAAAAAATGAGGGACAATTTTGTAAGTCAAATACCTATTTTTGATGGACAGAAAATAGTAGGAATTGTCTCTGAAGACAATCTTGCGAAAAAAATGGTTGAAAATGAAGAAAAAGATCTGAAGAAAATGACGATAGAAATGGCGATGGAATCTCCTCCACCACTAATAGATTCTGAAACACCTGCGAAAGCACTTGTTCCATTAATCAGATTTGCAAAATGCATTCTTGTTACTGAAAGAGGAAATGTAATTGGAATAATTACAACAACAGATATCTTGAAAATGGTAGAATAGAATCGAAATTCAAGATAAGAACAACATAAACTAAAAAATCTAGAGTTTTTCCAAACCTATACAACAATCTGCACAACTTATGCACTCCTTACAGAGATTTAGTTCGTTCGAAGAATCAGAAATTGAAACCCCGCATAAGGCGCACTGTTTTTTATTCACAATAATATAGGTATTTACAACTTATTTAAATCATTCCTTAAAATTAAAGGATATCAAGAATACCATGATAATGCAGAGATTTATTCGAAAATTTTATCCTGTATTTGAAAAGTTCAAATTTTCTACTCATATTTTGAAAAGGATTTTTTTTAGATTACTTGAATAAAAATATAGATTTTTACATTTGATTATCGTAAGCATTTTAGCGTAGGTATCTTTTTTGTAATCCTTATGTTTTCTTGATCTATTTTTGCACTTTGCTAAAAAGAATATCAATAATAATTATCTATACACATTGTTTAGACACGTAATTGACTAAAACTTTCACAAACAAAATGGTTAAGGTAATTTTACAAATTTCAATTATTAAAACTTATCTAATAATATACCAAATGTTTTAATAACATATTTTTCAATCGGTATAAAGCAGTCCATAATTAACTTAATCAAAAAATGGTAAATATTAAAAAGTTACACAATATTAAAAAATCCATTAATTTATTATTCCATTTCATCGTGATTAATTTTTGGCGATTCTACTTTTAACTCTTCTTTGATCCTATTTTCCAAAACCAAAACAAAACATATTTCCAATGCATCTAGTTAGAATTTGGATATGAAATGCAAAAAGTTAGGAAATCCAAAAGTTCTTGTTCTAAATATGAATCTACTTATTCATTTTGACTAATCCAATATAAAAAAAATTATTATAAATTGTAAATAATAGAATAATGATAACATAAAGAAATTAGAAATAATAACAAGGAACAAAAATCATCAGTAAAAGTAGTATTATCAAATTATTTCAAAACAATATCCATCACAAAATTTAAAAGACCAAAAATTAATTTTATGAATAAAAGTTTTATATAACAAAACCATGAAAATATCATGGTCTATAAATATATCAATATAATAGGAACATCTCCTAACAGTATAGATGATGCAGTAAGAGATGCAGTTAAAGAGGCAACACGAACCATTAACAACATAGAATGGGCAGAACTTGGACGAGTGACATTCAAAATTTTAGAGAATAATGTCAAAGAGTTTCAGGCAGAAGTAAAAATAGGGTTCAAAATAGAAAAAAGAGATTAACTTGAGCTTATTTTTTTCCATTTTTTTTAATTTTTAAAAACAAGATATCAATACTGCAAAAGATAGTGTAGGGTTTACCTTAACAAAACTTTCATATTTTCAAAGATATGGAAGATTTATTAAATGACCGTATAATATGATAATTAATGAAAACAAAGATAAAGATAACAATAGTTTTGGGATAATAATAATTATAGCAACCGTTTCTACTGCTTTACTTTCAGTATTTCAAACTTATTGTAGCGAATCATTTGGTCAAGCAAATGAAACAGGAGATCTATAATCATCTGAAAAAGATAGTTTTTCTCAACTGACAGAATCCTATTTGTTGGGCTCATACTATAAAGAAGATGAACCATCTACCCAAAACACTTGGTTATGATCTCGCAGGAGAAAGGTTAGTCTTATCAGGTAAAGTATTGGATGTGCTATGTGAAGCAGTTGAGGATGTAGTATTGTATTTCTGGCAGACATTTAGTAGTAGAGACTATGATAATTTAGGATACATATTATACTAAGAGAAAAGGTTAAGAGTGATAAGAAAAGCAATTATTTTCTCAATAAAATTTTCCTTAAACAATATTCGCAGCGTGATATCACACGCCCTAGTCACATTCATCTAAAGGTTGAAGATCCAGCCCAACCAAAAGAGTCTATGATAATGAAAATAAATAAAAGAAAGGATACGAAAATAGCCAATTTTGATTTTATTATAGAATATTGTAACTAATATACTAAATAGTTGCTGTAATGTTTGTAAAAACTAGGAACTGTAAGAACTTTTGAGTCATTATTCCTTAATCTCAATTTTGCAATGATTTTTGAATAAAATAATGGTAATATATGAAAATAACATCCTGAATTATTGTAGTCAAAAATCCTGTTTTATTTATTGATTTTTTTATTAATTGTCAATAATCTCTTATTTCAGCCAAAAAAATTATTCTGCTTTTCCATCTTTGGTATAATTGTTTATAGTACAAAAAGTTCTAAAATATTATAATAGGTTGATAAATTTGGACCAATTAGTTACAAGTTTATTTTTACTGATAAACCAGCATTTACTGACTTGTGAGAATAAAAAAATTACAATCGATCTCAGAAACCGTCAAATAACTTTATTATCTAAGTTTACCATTGATATTTATGGGTTATGAATTTAGAACCAAGGATATTACAAATCCTTACAGAAAAATAATAGAAGATTCCATGAAAGATCTTAGTCCAGATATGAAAGATGAAATATTGAAGTTATTGTACTCATGGGAAGGTAAAAGCTCGGCGGTAAAACTTGAAGCAATTCTAGGTAAGGAAAGATTCACATCTTTAATAAATAAAATTAGAACTAACGCAGAATCTTTAAATGAAGAAGATGAGAAAAATTTGAAGGATTTGTTTAAAGAATCCGTAACATTTGATTAAAAAAATTCTTACTTTGGTATTATAGTGCCAATCTTTAATATGATGTTTTTGTTGTGAAGTAATGAAGATTCCAAATACATTACAAAAGTTAATCAAATACTAGTATAAATCTCGGAAAATAATCTAAAGATATCAATTTTGTGTTATATGTACCATCCCGATGATTTTTTTTTGATTAGTACCTCTAGGGAATCATGTTGTGGATTATAAAAATTAATAATGACAATATTAATAAAATAAAAAAAATATTTTTTATACAAAAATATGAAGTGCAAAATTAAAAATTCGAATAACCCTTATAGTTTTCGATGAATGAAGTATAATATCTTTGAACTACTTCTACGGTTCTACTGTTCTACTGAAGGGGTCTATTTTCTCAAATAAATTATCGTTCATCACTCTGGCTGTATCAATAGAATTTTGAATAATTTTTATGTTTAAATTGCTATATACTTCAAAGTATTTTTCTGGAGCTGTAGATTTTTTCCTTTAAGAATTTAATATCTCATCTTGAAATCTGGTGTAAATTTTTTGATAGCTCCTACTAATATTTTTTTGGAATTCTATATAGTTATTGGAAATTTCTTTTATTGCCTCAATCGCTTTTTTTTTGATAATGGTCTACGCAAACAAAGTATCTTGTGGGGAAACTTAAAATGTTGTATTTCTTGTTCTTACATTCCATTTTAATAAAAACAACAAGATTATGTGGAATATTATGTTTGTTTAGCACTAGGAGGGTTTGAATGATTTTGCTTAAGGTGCAGGTCAAGTTCATTCATATTTTTAAAAATCTTATTACAAAACTGACATTTCTTGAATTTTTTACTACTCAAAAAATCTACTAGATGCATAAGATATATACCTAAACCGAACATTAAACAATAATACGACTTTCTTTCTAATATCCTTTTGCGACATTAAAAAAATTACATTATTACTATTGTAATATATCGCGATTAAACACAATTAGATTGTCAACACTTGATAATAACAAGAATATTGAAAAGACCGTAAATTAATATCATATTTTAGATTTCACCCAAAAATGGCAAATTCATCGAGTTCATTTGAAAATAAATAGTATTTGAAAAATAATGATTCTACTGGGGTAGTCAATCTTGAAATCATATCATAAGAATTGACATCATTGTTATTCTATGATAAACTATAGACCAATTATTGATATCGATACATAAAATGCCCAAACGAAATAATAAAACCACAATTTATTGATTTATTATCATTTTTATAGAATATTTTATGATAAACGGTTCTGGTGTTTTATACTAGAAAATTAAACAAGTTTAATAATTACATGATATATATCAATATATGGAAGTTGTTGAGCACGATTCCTCTGCATATGATGATTCCTCCATACATGATTTAGAATTATCCGTAATTACTAACAAGTTTAATATTTTAGAATCATCGTTTTCTCCCATCCGTGATGAAAGGATTAATTTGATTGAAATTGCACAAGGACTAAAAGATCTCTTAATTGAATCAGGGTTTACTATAGAATCTATATTAAATACACAGGCTTTAAGAATCGCTGAAATCTTGGGAATAGATGAATCTGTCGTATTATTGATACAAGCAGAAGCTAAAAAAATAGTAAAATAATTTATATTTTTTGCATTTGAAATGATTCTGTTCACATCATAGATAAGTTATTCTATTATAACAATAACCTGATACACTTTACATAGATCTTTTTCTCAATAGTCATAACACTCCCTTTTCTCATCGCATATTCTGAAAATTCAACCATAATTCATTTCTTCTAAATACTCCATATTCGTAATTTTTTATAACCAATCAGAGAACTTCTATTCATGTTTAGCACTGTGTTGACCGTCAAACAAGCATCGTGATCCTCTTGTTTTAAGGACAACCTTAAATGTTGGATTTCCTTCGGTAAGCCAGCAGAAATTGTCTCAATATTTCATATGGGTGTTATAAAGATTCTAATGTAATAGAAACCAACATTTTTTTTCTGTATCTGGGTGGCAAAATCCAGATATATAATAAATATTTACAAATTTCAATAGATTTTTAATCGTTATGACATTTTTAATCATTCTAAAAGAGCGGGAGTAAAAACGATCAAAGATATCCACAAGGATGATTAGTAAAGTTGGTTGATCTGATCGAGGCATATCCAAATAAATTAATATTCATACCGAAGGTATTACTTGTGCTGCATTTCTGCCAGGTGCCATTGATACTGCCGGTCCTGGATGGTTACCTGATCCACATAAGTATACATTCTGTATTGAAGGAATTTTATAATTCGACAATTCTGGAATCAGTCTCATATTAAATAATTGATAGGGAGTGACTGCACCACATGAGTGTGTTCCAAATCTTGTGTTTGTTGGTCTATTTTCAAAATCTAGTGGTGAAAATACTACTCTTTTTATGGTCTCTTTTTTTAAATTTGGAAGATAATTTTCTGTTATAAAGGATACAATTGAGTCAGCATATTATTCCTTTAAATCATTCCAATTTTCAGCATTTGCTAAATTTGTATTTTCTTTATTTTTCTCATCAGTGTCTTTATAGTATTTAATTTTGTAAGGAACACTTAGCACAAGAAATTTAATTAGATGTCTTCCTTTTGGCGTTCTGCTTACATCTACCATAGAATCATTACTCATAATAGGTAGCGCTTCATCGGAAATCTTACCGCTTCTACATTCATAAAATATCTTTGAAAGGTATTCTACAGAAGGTGGTGAAAGATGAAGTTGAGTTGAATTTGTGGCTTCGATATTTTCTTTGGACTTTATGGGATTTTTTAAAGCAATATAAATAGCGAAGATAGAATCACCCCATTCCAAATTTTTCATTCGTTTCACAATTACGGAATTTACATTTTCTTCTCCTATGTGATTAATTATTAATGTATATGGATCTGTACTATATGCGATCACTTTTTTTAACACCAATCACTCCCGTTTTCAAGTTTTACGTCTATTGCTCTTTCATTTTTTATGATTATCTTGTCAACGCCACATTTGGTAATTATACCTCCTCCATTTGTTTTAAGATATCTTGCTAATGCTAATGGTAGGTTTATGAGGCCGCCTCTTACTACATTGTTACCTTCATGTTGAATTATACTGGAAAAAAGGTAAGATAGTGATACACGCCCTGCATCATCTGGAGAAAGTCCTACAAATGCTGCAAAAGTTCCAAACATAACTCGTGTCTCTTCAGATTCAAAATATTCATTGCACCAAGATCGCATTGATTGAATGAGAAATCGATATCTGTTTAATATTATCTCGTCGGCAACTCCTTTTTCGATTTTTTTTATTTTGGAGGATAGTAATTGTGGGGATGAATTAATAGAAGAAAGATATCCTTTTTTTCTTTTTTATATGATTCAAATAACATTATCCATGTTTGAGCATCTTTTTTGAGTACTTTTCCATGCTCAACCGTTTTTTGTATACCTCGATACATAGAGATAAAACTACCATCTGGAAAAATATGAGAGTAGCAGATCTCTGGTTTTATAAACTCAAAGCCATAATTATGAAGCTGTAATTCACCAGGCACTGGAGACAAATTGGCCAGCTGATAACCAAAAGCATGTACATCAGACATATACCCTAGTAGAGGTATCTCTTCAGTTATTGTCATACCGCCGATAGAACCATATTTTTCTATTACGAGAACTTTAAGTCCAGATCTCAGCTAAATAACAAGCACAAGTTAAACCGTTATGTCCTGCTCCTATAACTATGGCGTCATAATAGGGTTGAATAATATCATTTGTCAAAACAATCAATTCATCTTTTTTTAAAGCATATTTGGTATCTTAATGATACATAAAAGTTTAATACAAAAGATATTCCCTCTTAATCTGAAGATTATTACAGTTGTTTATTTCCAATTAGACAAATGTTGCTAGTATTACTCTTATATAGAAATATTTCATCTCAACATCCAATTTAGTATTATTTTTATATTCTAATTTTTGGCAAAATTATCACAACTTTCTATCTTGACTAGCATAATCCTCCCAATTGTCTTTTTTACTAATATTTCATGGTAGTGAACATTTATTTGATACCAACTAGATAAATATGATCTATAATATTCCAAATATATCGTTAATCATATGGTTGAATTTGATTACATATCAGTTAACTTCGTTAACTGATAATTAAATAGGCTATTGTTACATTTTGTCTGATGTCTAAGGATAAAGCTAGATCCAAAATCTCAAATTTATTTAAATTCAAAGAAAAATTTTATAAAACCAAAGATGATCACGAAATTTTCAAATGTAAGGTATGTAAGATGGAATTCGATAATAAAGACCGAATGGATATTCATAAAAAAATTGCACATTCAGGAAAAGGAGAAAAGAAGAAACAGTCAAGACATTAAATTTTTACTTTAGAGTGTATGATAGTTCAAAAATTATATTAATGGGTGGCATATCAATAAAAATTCTAGATTTAATAATCATTGTCAGCAGTTGTAGCAGTTAAAGAAATTAGAGCGAAGACATTTCTATACTTGTTATAGACAAACTGAAGAAATAGAGTATTAAAATTTAAAATTACTAAGATCTACTTATTTGTATAACTGTGTATATATATCAAACAATAAAAAGTAGTTATGTCAACATTGGTAATTAAAATCAATGTAAGATAAATGAAAGAATTTTTGCGTCATGAAAAGACTGTTTGATGAAGGAATAATATCTAGATTGATACGAATGCAAAATAGATATTTGAATTTGAGATTTATATGATGCGATGTTCAAAGGATGATAATTTTCAATATTTTATGGATGGTTTCTGCTAAGTTTTATTTATATTAAGCATAAACAATATTAGACATTTAAACTACTTCAATTGACGTCTTCAAGTCAAAAAAATTCAAAACTGATTTTAAATTTTCAATTTTATTTGGTAAATGATCGCTTTTATCTTCTGTACAGTTCGATAGATTTTCACACGTCTTAATTTGAGCCATTATTATCTCCTTTCTATCAATACAAAGAGTGTGACATAGTTCCGTAATTAAGTATATGACATTTGTCACAGGATTTTAAGTATAATCATATATGTAATAAGACCTAGACATGTAATTGAAAATTGTTCACGTAAATTATATAGAGATGTAGAAATTCCAATTGAAGATATAGAGATTATATCTGTAGAATGGATGAAAATATAAATTCAAAGTCTTTTATAAAAATAAAAACGAATCACTTATAATTTCTATCCGAAGTGTTTTTATCCTAAAACATCGATACCTTTCTCTCATATTATAATATATTTCCGAAATGATTATGAAGGATATAAATCAGTCTTATTTTCGATTAAATCTCTAGACTCTAAATTTGGATAAGAATATCGAAGGGAAAGAAAATATAATATGCTTTTAATTATTACGAATATTTGCATCGGTGGATGAATAAAGCTGTCATAATAATCTAGCAAGTTAATCTAGAATAGAGAAGGAAAAGTTTTTGATTCAAATAATATAATTGATTATCAAGATTTGAGATGAGAGAAGGATTATCCTTTACTGCAGTTCGTCAGGATATGAAAATAGATAATAATATCAAATTGTTATTTGATAAAATTGCAGATATAGAAAATATATTTGGTAATATGTGTTACGTAGTAATGGGATCGGATTATGGATCACCTATAAATGAATTACAACCCGAAGATCAGGAGAAATTAGTTGATTGGATTGAAAGAAATTTAGATTCTTCTCATGTTTTTAATTATTGTTCAAAATAACCAATCATTTACGTATCTAAACTTAATGAAGGAAGTAATCGCATTCGTTTAACTATTTTGTATTTCAACATCTGGATATGAGAACATTCAAAATGTTCAGAACTAATAATAATTTGAAGCATAAAGTTTTCCTTGATTCTAATTGTTTATACCTAATTATCTTGATAGTATAGATAGCTGAAGAGTTTTAAACGATTTCAATCAATTAAAATCATAAGGGATCAATGTCATAGTGGACTGTATGTTGCTAATTTTTCTAATCCGTCTTTGAATTATATCTTCTAGATCACCAATTTTGTCAAATAATATTTCAACTATGATGTCATATACGCCATAAACTATACTACATGTCAATACATCCTCTATTGATTTAATACTTGCAGCAACAAGCCTTTCATTACCCGATTTACAGTTAATTAAGATATATGCCTTGGGCATTAGAATTTAATAAGAGGATCTAACCAAAAAACTTTTGTCCAAGATTTAATAATTTAAAAGATTAATCTAATGATAAACTTTTATTGTTATTTAATCAATATAACGTTGAAGTCTCGTTAAAATCATCTTAATTTTAAAAACATCTTAAAAATAAGCAAAATTCTTGTTTGTTATTCTGGTTGTAGTTGCTCACATCGCCTAGAAAAAGTTTGTTACGCTTTATTTTATATACAGGAAAAAAAGATCTTTCCTATTATTTTCAAATCCTAGATACGGTAGAAATGAATTCTACCGTATGGGAAAATTCTATAGTTATCACAAAATAAGCATTTATCAGAATGGATAAGGCAAGACCTAAGAATTTTATTTTCTTATAAAAGTTTCCGAACCCAAGATACATATAAAAAGATTGGCTGTTCACAAATGTGCATTATCATGATCTAAAAAATTAACATGTTTTCACAACTTGAAATTTCAAATAGAGTCGGAGCTATTCTTACACAATAACATCGTAGTTTCACCGTTGGATTTTAGAATCACTGAGAATTTTGTTGATATATTACATTCAGCTTATCACAGTTATAAGAATATAAACATTCATCATAAGATTCAGCAGATACGTGAGAAATGTTAAACATTATGAGATTGCAGAAGTGAGGGATCTACAGTTAGCAGATGGCCTGCAATTTATATTTTGGTTTTAATAATCGAAATATATTTAAAATTAAAAAGTTTTACCAAATTCCCTATTAATAACGATTAGATTTAGGTTGTAAACGAAAATAAAACTATTTCATGAGCAGTCTGTTTTTTTCACACAATCCAAATAACTCTGAATTATGTCTTGGTAAAATCTTTGTGTAACCTCTATGGATTTCATAAAGGTGTTCAAATTTTTGTTAATAATATTGTCTAAAAATTTTTGTGAGGTGTCTGTATTTCTAATTGAACTGGCATACCTATTCGTATCATAGAACATACGATGTGTAACTTTTTTATGGGTAGGAATATAATCCAATGACGAATCGAAAATATCCTGTAATAAATTTGAATATATCATGTTATAAGTACTAATCATGTCCATGTGAAGATTTATGTAGTAGCTTGCAATCTCTCTGACTGTCCTAATAATTTCTTCTTGATCTTGCATGATATCCTCCTCTACAATATATGGTGATGGTATAGTTTTTTGATTTTTCACCTGGTAGATAATAGCATGTCCGAATTTGTTAGGTAAATGTTGCTCTTTGAATTCAGCATTCTTCTCTTTTTTATTGATATCTTTTTCTATAGTCTTTATCTTCTTAGATAATCTATGGTTCAAGATTTGTTCAGATATCAATACATGATACTACATATTCTTACTTATAAGGAGTGGGTGTACAGGATCGTAAACAGACAGCATAAAAATTAATAACTATAGATTGCCAGCATTATACATTTATGATTTTATTCTCTAATGTGGGAGAAATTCTTGCACCTATGATAATCAATCTGATACTCCAGGTATCGCAGGAATATTATGCATATGGATCTGTATTGAATCAGACGAAGACTTGAATGTGACATTGATATATGAAATAATTAAAAACTTTGCAGTCCTATAAAAAGCAAAAATTCCATTCATAATATGATTTGAATTGTTCTTAACTTGCTATGACCAAACGAAGGGAGCTAAAATATCAAATAGACGTTCCATTGACAGAAAACTGAAAAAGTACTATTCGAAATAAGATTCTAAACTCATAGTATTCTTTTCTTATTCTAAAAAAAATTATTTATCACATGGTTTTGTATTTATAGAGTTCTTCATTCATCAGAATTTACACTTAAAAATAATTCGCTTCCTTTAAACATATCAAATCATTCCATTGGAATTTTATAAATTCGTTTTCCTTGTACAGTTATATATTTTTCATAATTTGCAATCAAATTTCCTAAATAGTTTTCATCCTTTGATCTACCGCATTTTGGAATTAATTTATTCTAATCGTGTACGTTCTAGATTTTATTTAAAATACATATCACAAAATATTCATATAAAAAATTCTGCTTTAAAATTTATTAATACTAAATAATGTTCAAGAATATCTCTTTTTCCATTTCCTTCAGAATTACCTTCTGGTTGTCACTTTCCGATTTTTCAATTTGATTTCTATTATTTCTGTTCCGCAAACTCCTTTCTTGTTAAAAAGAACGGAAATATGTTGCTCTAGTTGTTACTGAGTTATAGTAGGTGATACTAATTACATAGTCCTTCTACATGCATTAAATTTAACGTGATATTTTTTAATATATCATAAAAATCAACATTCGTAAATTCGCTTTTTGTTCGTCATGTAACCCACCATTTTTATCTTTGTAATAAGAATCCGGTGCAATAATCACCAATATCTAAAGATTTAATCTATGCCAAAAATATATAAGGATAAAAGCTCACTGGTTACTTTATACCAACAATAATTAAATAACAAGATGAAATATGATATCACAAAATCTGCTGAATGAAACTAAGAATACTCTACCAGAAGAGAAAAAACAACAATCATAATATCAAGTCCAATTATTAATTCTATAAAAGTACTTGATCGTATAAGGTTGGTCCTGAGTACTGAATGTCAGCGGAAAATGCTACCTAGGCAATGTGTTTCAGGTTTCATATGTCATGGAGCATTTTAATATGCGTAAATTAGAGTATATTTGACAAATTATGAATTAGATTATTAAAATTTCAGATAAGGCAATAATATAATTATTTATAAAAAGAAAAAAATGAATTTTTATTTATCTGTTATACGATCTTTCTATTTTCCTTGCGTAATTAAAGTTATTTTGTAAAATGTCGTTATAATACTTTTGTGTGAGTTCTAATGTTTTATTAAAATTTTCCACACTGCCTACTATAACCTCGTTTATCAAATTTGTTGCGTTGACTGTACCATCCTGTATATTTTTGTTTAATGAATTATATGTTTCAGAGTATCTTTCTGGAATCTTGAAATTTTGCCAGTATGACTTGGTGATGTTGTCCAAGAATTGAACGTACGATGATTGATATGTACTAATGATATTTTTTTGTAATTCCACGGAGTTATTTGATATTTCCTGTGAAGTTTTGCTGATTTGTTCTTGATATTTTCTGAAGGTATCTACATTCTTTTCGAAGATTCTTCTATTATCTTCTTGAAATCTATTTACTCTTTCAGTAATATTTTCTGTTGTGTCTGTTATGTTAGCTGCTGTATCCTTAATTTGTTGATTTTGTTGTTCGACGTATTTGTCCGATGATTCTTTTATCTTGTTAGTAATTTCCTTTACGTTATCTTTTTGAGATGACATACAATAACATCAGACCTGAAAGAATATTAAGATTTATACTATTGACTATAGATTATCCATTTTATTATATAGTAATTAAATTTTGTCTCGATATGGAAGTTGATTAGCGAATATTATTAAGTACAAAATGAAATTTTCACATTAGCAATATATTTACAATATAATTCGGAATTGCATATGTATAGGCCATTACGATTTACAAGGAATTCTGCTTTACTTGCTTATTAAAGATAGGTACAATTTAATGACTTGAATGGAGGGGAAGGGATTCGAATCCTCAGATAGAATCTCTAATTTCTTGGGATTCATAGATTAATTAACACGGGGAGATATTGATAACTTTTATGTATATGGACTGTCTCCAGTAATGGTCCCCTTATTTCATTCAAAACCAGACTCGTTGTTGTCATCGAAATCGTCTTCTTTAATTTCTTCAAATTCATCATCTATGCCTACTTCATCATCCTCTTCATCTTCTTCTAAACCATCTTTCTCTGGCACTTCCTCCATTTTGCGATTACAAATTAATCATGTCTAAGAATATAACCGTTAGGGAATCGCATAATTTGTTGATACGTAAATTCTTGTATGGCAAGACTGAAATAAATGAAGGATATATTTAGAATAGAGAGGAAGAGAAAATAATGATTGACCGTTTAGAAGAACACAAGATTGTTTCCAAGGAAGAGTGGATCGAGGCTCGTAAGGCACTACTCAAGAAGGAGAAAGAGTTTACAATCTTGCGCGACCAACTTAGCCAGCAACGACGCGATCTCCCGTGGGTAGCCGTTAATAAAGAGTATGTTTTTGAGGGAGAGAATGGAAAACAAACTCTCTCAGAGCTTTTTGACGGAAGAAGTCAATTAATAGTATATCATTTTATGTTTGATCCAAGCTGGGAGGCAGGATGTTTGCATTGTTCCTTTTGGGCGGACAATTTCAATGGAATAATTGTGCACTTGAACCATAGGGATACGACCATGATCGCTGTTTCACGGGCGCCGTACAGTAAGCTGGCAGGGTACCAAAAGCGGATGGGGTGGGATTTCAAGTGGGTTTCTTCTTATGATACAGATTTCAATTTCGATTACCACGTTTCATTCACGCAGGAAGAGTTAGCCAAGAAGAAAGGCTTCTACAACTTCGTTGCCCAAGACACAAATAGTCCAGAGCGAGAAGGAGTAAGCGTATTTTTTAAAGACCCTACTGGTCGCATCTTCCTCACCTATTCAGCATATGCCCGTGGCATCGATATGTTAAATGTTGCGTACCACTATCTTGACCTGGTTCCCAAGGGTAGAGATGAGACTGGTCACGAATTTCGTCAATTCTGGGTACGCCGCCATAATGAATACAACGAATCCTCTTTCTCCACCTGGCTCCCTTCCTCAAACTATAAATAGGTAATATTAATACTACTCGTGTTCGTAGTTTAAGACAATTTACGATACTCTCGTTCACACAAGATAATCATGATAAATGGTAATACCTAGCGCAATCTTTTTTTGCACGCATGGCAAATCATATTCAAAACAAACAGACAAGATTGTCAAAATACTGGTGGATAATCTCGTTCAGGTCTATCTTAAACTAGCAATTTGTGTTAAAATCTCTCCACCTTTGTATGGATCTTTACATTCTCTATATTTCATCCTCATCTCTTTTTCAATAAACTCTGCTTTGTCTATCTTATCTAAATGCTGATCCACAAATCCTACTTCTGCCTTTAGGTAGAGTCTTTCCATCTTCATCTTTCATGGGACTAATATGTTTCCATTGAAGCTGTTCCCATTGCACCCATCCTGATCCCAGATGAGAGCATTACAGTACGATGGGTTTTAGTCTCATATCTAGAGCATTTAATAATTTTTTATTTCCGTAAATTGTGGAATTCTATCTACTGCAAACTTTCTACCATTTGGAACTCCTTTTCTTATGTATTTCCAATTTAGTAAAATATTATCCACATCACAGAACGTCTTCAAGGGTTTGATGTAGTTGATCATTGTAGTATTGGTTATCTCCTTGTTTTTAACCCGCTCTTTTTGGAAATATATAAAATCTATAAGATGAGATTGAAGCCATTCTCTACCTTCTGACAGAATCAAATCTTAAAGTTTGTTGGTTCGTTCTTTTACGTTTTCGCCATCTAACTGTAAAAATGTAAGAAAAACATCTAACCTTCTTGGCCACTGCCTCTTCGTTTCAGGAGCCCTTTAGAGCTTACTCAAATGAGGAAAAAGCGTCTTTTTTGTTATCTGCCTAAGCGTTTTAATAATTATAATAGCGTGGGCCTAAATAAAGTTACAGATTCGCAATGGGCCTAAAGGGGTTTGAGCACTGCGTGTAATAGGGTTCAATAACCTTGAATAAAACCTTAAGAGTTTATTTATAAACAAAGTAAAATCAAAGAACTTTAAATAATAAATCAGTCATTAAGAGAGAATGACAAGGTAAAAGAAGATGATGCATTGACTCGTTTATCTGGCTAATTATTACTTCTTTTAAGTCAAAGAATATACAACAACAGTTAGAAAGAAAACAAATGATATAATCTGTAAAAATTCTATCTATGAAAATGAGTTAAGAAGAATTTGAACCCAATTTCTTATATTCACTGATGTATTCTTTTGTAATTGTAATTTCACTTATTTATTTACATGAACTATCTATTCTTGCACATACATCAGCCACTTTGTACAAATCTTTTATTACTCTTTTTTCACAATCTGAATTTTGATCAGGAAAATCATCAGAAGTAACACATCCAAAAAACATATCACCTCGTACTATAGGTCCAACTTCTGTATTTCTATTAAAGGTAAATGGGATTGCAAGTCTATTACTATTGCTTTTTCCTCCTTCTCCTCCTAGTTCATTTTGTACATTAACTTTTTTAATTTGACTTTCACCTTTTACCATTGCAACAACATACATATCGTTTATGTCTTTGCTATCAAATATAGGAACATTTATTGTAATTTTTACATCTTTTGGACTTTTTTGTGTATTTGGAACAGTACCAGAGGTTTTGTAAAGTAAATTAGATTCATTATATTTTTTTAGTGTATAAAATAGTTTAACTGTATCTTTATCAGTAGAAGTTAAACCAATATTACCTTCATCACAATCATACAATGGAAGGTTAGTAGATGTTGTTGTTGTAGTAGTAACAGCATTACTAGCATTTAGTTTACCATCAAGTACATATCCACATACATAATATTCATCATCAAACATTACTTGAGAAATATCATTACTTTTCTTGAATTTTAAATCAACGGTTAAAGAATTATCTTGTAAATTTATATTATTATTATGATTATTTTTATTATTATCTTTTTTTAAATCTACATATATTGTTTTTCCTTCACCATTAAGATAACCAACTATTTTTAATGAATCATGGTTTTTAATATCACTATTATTTAAATTTATTTTTGTCTTTATAATAGTGAGATCAGAAGCAGTAGTAGAAGTAGTAGCACCATTGTTGTTGTTCTTTTCATAGTCATTTTTATTTTCATAGGGTTGTGCAGTTATAGAATTAGCCTGCTGCTCAACAAATAACAATATAGAGGAAGATACTAAAATAAAAAATAATCCTAATCCAAAATAAAATTTATTTATCTTTATTTTCAAATTCATAATTCAAAATCTATTCAATAAATAATATAACGATCAAGATCAATTTCATTATAGAGATAAGTGAATCTAATTTAACTTTTATAATTGATATATATTATTGACTTAAAATTGTGTGTATAATAGTTGTCATAGCCTGAACTAGATTTATTGATTGGGATTATAGATACATACGAGTCCAGACTATATGATGACAACGACGACTTGGTGGTTTGCCTCTTGATTTAAGAGCGAAGTCATTTAGTGATAAATGAGGAATTTATTAATTTCTAAATTCCTTGTTTTCTATTTTGAAATTCGATAATATTTCTGATGAAATAATTTTTATTTTATTAGAAGCAACCAACCATTTACTAGTATATAGGTCTAATTACTCAGTAAAAAACACTAGCGATATACAAGTTTTATGACTAGTACATTTTAAGGGCTGTACTCTTCTTTAACAATCTTATGCGAAATAAAAATCTAGTCATTCTTTACGACGAAAACATTTACATATATCTTGATAAATCACTATTATCATCATCATCCTTCTTATTTTGTTATCTATATAGAATATTAAATTATTTTTAGAATAGTCCAGTGATAATTAAAACTTGATAAGATTGATTTTAAATACTTAAGAAAGTATATAAATGTGAAATAGATACAAGAGGCAAGTAATACCGATAGCGGTTCTAAAATATGGGTCTTAGATATGTTAATACAGAGGATATAACATTTACGGATTAACGTTATATAGAAATAATGATAAAAGTTGAATTGTACTACTTTCACAATTTTTTAATAGTATTTAATAATACCTTTTTCTCAACTGGTTTTATCAATATTTGTTCTTTGGCTAAACCAGGAACTATAGTTAATATTTCATCTGATATATCTAAAACAGTTATAAAAAGAATTTTAATTGTTGGGTCTATAGCTTTTATTTGTTGGTGTAATTGAAATCCATTCAAACCTTTCATTCGGATATCAAGTGTCACTAGTAAATCATCAAAATTTGAAAGGGCTTTGATATAATTCAATGCATCAGTAGAGTCTGTAAATGTAATTGTTTCATAACCACTTTCATTTAAAAATGATTTAAAAGTAAGAAGTATTTCTGGGTCATCATCGACTAAAATAATTTTTTTGTTATTATTTTTTTGTTGAATAAAAAATAAATCTTTTTTATTTTTAGTTTCTATAAAATCATCAGTAGAGTAACCTAAGCATTTATTCCTAAGAGCGGGTTTAATACTACTATCATCAATCAACGACAATTTAACTCTTTTTATACTATATGTGGAATAGACAAAAGTTTCAGTTATTTTACATCCACCATTATTTATGAAATTGTAATCGTTAGCAATATTAGAAAAAGATTTTAGTATTCTATAACAATTATCTCCTATAATTATTTGATTAGCGATAGAATTAGGAGAAGAAGAAGAATTTATCTTCGAACAGAGGTTTACAGTTGACCCGAATAAATCTATCTGGCTATAATCTCCCGTTAATGCTAAATCTACAGTACCATAATCCATACTAATTCTATAGCTGAATAGAGGCAAGTTTTGCTTTGATAATTCTTGATTAACAAGATGACGGACATCTAAGATTTCCAAACCACATTCAATAACTTCTCTAAATGCTTTTTCGTTTTTATTATCAGATGTTTTAGGAAAATATAATAATAAAGAATCACCCATATTTTTAATAACTTTCCCACCATAACTTTTAACTATTTCTGATATTGAATTTATAAATTTAGAATAATAGATTCTAATATGTTCTAAATTGTCTATGGTAATTGTATTTTTAGTTGAATCTACTAAATCAATAAAAACTACACAACTCTTTACTGTATCACCAGAAAATCTAATTTCTTTTGAAGAAAAATTTTTCATTTAATATTGCTCACAAAATTAAATAACTGAATGTTTTATTCTAGAATAAAAAATAAGTATTAGTAGGATTTTTGAATATTATTTACAAAGCTAAGGAAGTTTTGAACTGAGTTGTTATAGTATTTTTGTCCAAGTTCTATAGATTTGTTAAAGTTTTCTATATATTCTAATACATAGTCATGTATTCTTCCTGTAGTATTTACTACTGTATTATTTGTAGTATTGTCGTTGGCATTATTATAAACATCTGTATATTTTTGTGGATAGATAAATTTATTCCAATAAGATTTGTTATTGTTGAATGTATTATCTATAAATTTAGAAAATACTGATTGATAGGTAATAAGTATATTCTTTTGTAAATCTACGTAATTGTCTGAGATTGAATGAATTACGTTAATGGTTTGTTGTTGATATTTGTTTGCAGTATCTATACTTTTTTGAAGATTATAATTATTTGTATTTTGAGATTCATTGATAGCATTAGTAACCTTATTTGTAGTATCTTGAATATTTGATGTTGACTTTTCTACCTGTCGTTTTTGTTGGTTTGCAAAGTTCTCTGCTTCTTCTTTTATATAGTTACTTGGTTTTTTATTTTCTTCTTTTAAATTTGTCATATTAAACAAAGTTACGTGAGCTTAGGTACCTTATAAATTATAATAAAATAGAAAAATAAAAGTAAGAATTAGATAATATTATACTAAAATATGTATAAAATAGATATTAGTTCATATGTTTTATATTACTAACAAGTTAACTGTTTATTTTAGCAAAAAATGGAAATTATCTTCTAGTCCACTTACAATAAGCCCTTTTTGGATGACAAATTCTAAAGAGAATTTAATTAAATTAAATATACTTTTTGTGATATAATAGAACTATTAGCAAATGATTCATTTTCTTTTCCAAACTTAAGGTAAATTCATAAATTTAACAGAACTCTCTCAATTGACTATAATATAGTTATAGTAAATCTTATGAATCGTGATATATCTAATCAAAGATTGTAATATTCTCGTCTAAAGATTTCATATCAATAAATTTTAAATTTTATCTGAATAAGAAATGTAGTAACTACTAGTAGTCTGTCAATTGTAACGAAAAAACCGTAAGTAGTTGAATAAGTTGTAGAACTGAATCATTTATAACACAATTCTTTGGTATTCAAGCTATTAATAATAAAAAGAAATCCTATAATAAGGAGTATTAGTCTGACTACCTTTTTTTATACTTGTTTTCAAAATAGATGAATCCGACAAAACTGTGGGCACATCGGGATTAGAATCCTCCATGTAGTAGGGTTCTATTACATACTGTTTAGCTTTTATTATTAGAAACTTAATTAAAATATAAAAATCAAAATCCGTTTAAAAGTTTGTCATTTATCTTACTGAGATTTATTATGGAGAGCATCTTTTTGAATTAATATGAACATCATTTTATAAAAAGAAATCCCTAATTTGGATGCCTCAAAATCTATATTTTTTATTGTTTCATTATTTGATGAAGATAGTATAAATTCATCAATAATTTTTTTGAATTTAAAATCATCATGGTGTTGGAACACAAGCCTAGTCTATCAATATAGTTATTATTAGTTTCTTAGAAATGTTAATGACAGGCATGCATAACGTTTGACTAATAGTATTCTAGAAAGACCAAAGATAAATGAATACTATATAAGAAATCGCATACCATAATATACTATTTACTATTAGAGTAAATAAAAAACCAAAATAATATGTCATAATAATTCCAGTAATAGTACCACCTATCAGATAAGGGATTTGTCGTTTTATTATTGACTTTAAAATTGCATCCAAATTACAACAATAAATACACAACATCCTATAATAGTAGCAGTAGCAGCCCAGTTTTGCAGTCTTTTTCTTTTTTTGATAAACTTAATCTTCCTTCATGAATCTCTATAAAAATTCTAAAACGGAGAGAATTAACATAAGTATAAAATAAACTCTGAAATAACTTATTATATGTCACAAGCTGAATGGTTTACGACTTATTTACAATACGAAAATCTTAAAGATATGTTAAGTGTTATACTCTATACATCATAATCCTTTATGACTATAACCCCATTACTTTAGGTAATACCTACATAGTTGGAGCAGATTTTATCATTAATTTTGATAATTCATAGAAAATATCCTTCTCCCTGTTATTGAATCTGAATTCTATCTCTTTTAGATATACATGAAAATACTGTTTAGGTACTCCCCTGTAATGATACAACCATGTCTTGGCATAACTCCAGAATCCTTCAATTCTATTAATATGGGTATCTTCTCTTACATATTCATCTCTTCCATGTGCAACGACTTGATGTTTTCCAATCATATTCAACATTGCATATGCAGTATGGTCATCAGAATAGTACAACGATCCTTTCTTGGTATATTGTTTTATCAAGGGAATAAGTGTCTCATGTTTTCTATCAGATACTGGAAATGTAATAACAATTCCATTTCTCTTGTAGATACCAAATACCAGATTTTTGTGCTCAATTACACCCCATCCTCTCTTGCCACCTTTTCTATAACCACCAAATAACGCTTCATCAATTTCAATCTCACCAGATAACTTTAATTCATGTAGTTGTTGTAGCGATTTATCATATATCGTTTGTCTAAATAATCGAAATGTTCTTTCTATTGTTGATAGATCACATGATACATAAAATCTAATTCTATATGCAGGTACTCCTAATGTAAATAGATAAAGTAAGTGTATGATATTGCTAAGCGATGTTCGTATCTGTCCGAGATATGTACCTGTAAATTCACTAAAATTATATCTGCAACGTTTACAGCCATACCTATTTGATTTCAGATAATATAGAAGTCTATACCTACATCTAGGACATATTCTTTTTCCATTCCATCTAAGATTACGAAAATATATACTACTTTTCTTATCGCTTGATGCTAGGTCTATTGGATCATATTTACGCACAAATATGTATAAAATAACATATCATGTGTTTATTTTTTGCTCCAAATGTACAGGTATTACCTTACTTTATAATATTACATATCAAAATAAAGAAATACTGTTTGTCCACACAGGAATAGTTGGAGGCATTATTTCTCATTATTATGTAATTCAAGATAAACCAAATAAGAGGTATATTGAATTAAATAAAATCACAGGAGACTTCAATTTTATAGATACTATTGGTAATAATACTCAATCAATTTATATTCCAATAGTAAAATTGATAAAATCTACACTTAAGTTTCCGATAGATTCTGTGGATGAAGATTAATGTACATACTTGACAAAAGAGATTTGGCATTTATTAATAACGGCGAGTAATTACCGTCAAACTTTCAAGAAAGAATTTTTTCACAACAAATTTAGTTCCCACTACTACATTAGAGGGATTGGTGTCAGGGTCATCATTATCACATTTTAATTTCATTACAACATCATTTCTTTAAAAAATCTATTGTAGATTTAGTATCTTGAAAGATTTTTGATTCTTTTAATATAAGATTATTGAAATCAGATGAAATATCAAGAGGAGTATTGTTAAGGGTGATTATACATTTGATACCAGCCTTGTTTGCTGCTTCTACTCCCAAAGGACCGTTTTCTACTACTATGCATTCAGATGGTTTTAGATTGATTTTCTGTAATGCTTTAACAAATGGTGTAGAATGTGGTTTCCCCTCATCTATATCATCAGCAGAGATTAGAATATCAAAATTTTTCAATCCAATCAATTTATCAATAGTTGTTTCTATCTCATTCTTTTCTCTGACACTCAAAAATCAATACTATACAACAATTATATATTTAACCGTATACAGTACACAAAATTTGATAATTGTTTCATCTATTGATCTAAATAAGATAGTAAATTCAATATTTATTCTGTTTACTGTTAAATATTTATTTATTAGGTTTATTTATCTTACATCTTTTTAATTATCTTTGTTGAAAATGAATAAAATAAAGCTTTTTCCTATAAGTCAACTTAATAACTTTAACACATTGCTAATAATTTGTGCATGATCTGCTTCTACTTCTGTAGTAATAAGCATAAATGCTCATCATCTAATGGAATAGTAATTCGTTTAATTTTTTCATATTCTGTCATTGAATATTTTCCTTTTCCTGTTTTTGGAGATAAGAACTTTCTCAATCCCCATCCTTCTAAAGCTTGTAAATTTGATTTTCTTGTTTCTTCATTAGTTAGGATATTTTTTACTCCTTCTTTTTGACCACCATGTTTTATATTTCCAGATACACCACATATTCATGCAAATCTTACTTTAGAATCCATCTGTAAAATAGATCTACATAAATTATCATAGTCCATATATTAAATATTCAAAAATACAAATATTAATAGTTTTTAGATACTTATTAATTTAGCGAATACACAACGGGCCCGTCGGGAGTAACACCGATAGCGGTGCTAAAATAAGAGTCCAATTTTATATAATATATATGTAAATTTAAGATTATATTGTATGTTTATAGTTATAGAAATTAGAATTCTAAATAAAATAGAATAAAACTCGAATATAATAGTGATTGCAAAATGTTATAGAAAATAGTTATCTCCGTTTATAGCCAATCGCTAAAAAGGAATTTGAATTTATTGTATTATCAAAACAGGTTTACTAATATGATTCATTATTTTTCTGACATCACTAAATAATGAGCTAAACCATGAATCTATATGATAAGTTAACATAACGACCAAATCATAGCTATTATTATTAATTTCATTCACTATTTCGTCAACTACATTACCAGTTAGAAATTTATAAGAAATTTTATTTTGACATCCAGCTTCTTGACATTTCTTTATTTTTTCTTCCATAGCATCTATTACATCACCTTTGATATTTCTATGAAACTCTTTTTGATTATCCTTTTCTGATTTCTCATATGAGCCTTCTAAGGAAACATTTCCAAATTTTTCAAAATCGTGTAATATACGAAGTATAATTAATTCTGCTCCAGTGGAATTGGATAAAGAGACAGCATAATTAAGTGCTTTATTTGATATATCTTTTCCATCATCAGTAACTAGTATTTTCTTAAAAGAAGGAAGGTTATCTTTTGAAATTGAATAATCTTGTAATTCCCTGGATTTATTTCCTAATTGTGATTGTTGTTCTTCTTGTTCTATTTCTGGTGTAACACTTCCGTCAGGATGAATTGATTCACTTACTTCCATATCTAAAAGATTTTCTTTAGCATCTGAAGATATAGAAGGAGCTTTATCACTACTCATAATATAATGGTTGATTACAAATATATAACTATATTTTAATTCATAAAAATATAAATCCTAATTATTTTATAATACAAGACAGATCATTGCAATATGGGTAACTGTATACGTAATTATCAAAGTTACAGAAATTAGTATAAAATTTAATAAGCTAAGCAAAATGTTAAAATAACAATTTTTAAATGAAAAATCTAGTCTATCAAAAAATGAATAAATTATCATACTATTTTTATTATGTTCATTAGGAAGTAACAATTTTTTTCACATTATACAATTATGAAAATAAATTTTGCAAAAGATTGAAATAGATGATTAGGAACCAAATGCCATTGTAATTAAATTAAATCTTATTATCATTGTAACTATTTAATATAAATTACTAACCATCTTCTCATTCAGGTGAATTGGCTCTTTAAAAGACATAAAGAGGTGTGTGTATAGATAATTGTTATTTGTTATTTGGGGAAAAAAAATAATATAAGTAATAATAGAATTTTCAATAGATTTCTTACTAATTTTTACAAGAAATATAGAGAAACTATTTTAATGAATAAGGATTTACTTATTGCTGGGACATTTGGATTTTTAGCTAGTGCTGTTATAGCTGAACTATATGCGATTTATTCTCCTAATGACGTATTAACTTCTACAGTAACAGTATTGGTTGGATTTATAATATACAAGATAATTTTTATAATTCTTTTTCACATCGACAACAGACAAAAATATACCGATAAATTCACTAGCCAGATTAATTTCAATATTCTAAAACAAATAATAAAGAAGATGGTATTTGCTTGGTCTATATTTGACATTGTTAACAATCTATCACGATGGATAATACTATTTGAATTATTATTAACAGGATTCAGACCCTTTGAAGCAGCTATGATATCTTCTATAACTGCTTCTTCTATATCTTATTTAGCAATAAATATAATCTCAAGACGTATCAAAATCTTCTCATCATTAAAGAAGAAGAAAAGACCAAAATGAAAATAATGCAAAAGATTTCTTATAATTTAAAATAAAACATTCCCAAGATGTCTAGAACTTATACAATAAACAAAGTGTATCTACACAGAATGATTATGCGCTAGATACTATTACATTAGTTAATATACGCAGGTAACTTATGTACAATTATATCACCAAAAGAGGAAAAAAATACAACTAAATTTAGGACAGACAACACCTTTTATTATTTAGAAATATATTTTAAAATTAATTTCTGCATTGAATCTAACTTTAAATATTATGCTTTAAATTAACTATATACTATATAATTCATTTATATTATTTAATTCTACTTTATGTTATGTCCTATATACACAAAAGCATCCGAAACAACGGATGGCCATACATAACATTTAAAAAATTAAATATTAATAAAATTCGCTCTAATAGAAAATATATCAATAATATTTAGGAATTAAAAAATAATGTAACAATATTGTTACATTATTTTCTATTCAACTAGATTTCCGCCGTGAATTTTTAATAATCTTTGTAGAATCTCAGCAGCAATATATCCTTTAACAGTTTGTTTGAGATCAAGACCCGATAATTCTTGGACAATTGTAGCAAATTTTGGATGTTTTGCCTTGATTTCTGATGCTTTTGCCTTGATTTCTTCTTCTGTCATATATTCCTCTAACGGTGAACGACTCTGACCAGTTCTTTTTTCCTCAACTAGATTTCTGGCATGTGATTTTAGTATTCTCTGTAAAACTCCCGCTACAAAATAAGCTCTGAAAGTTTCTTTCAGATCAAGATCAGGAATTTCTTCAACAATTGTAGCATACTTTGGATGATTTGTTTTAAATTCTGATGCTTTTGACTTAAATTCTTCTCTTGTCATTCTAATATCTTCTAAAATGGTTGTCATCATAATGTGTATATAATAATGGATATATAACTATTTGTATCTCTGGAATAGATATATTTATATATATTGAAGAATCGAAGAAACATATTGCATAGTATTGCAAAACATTACAATATATGTCAATAACAAAGTATTAAATTTACAAATCTATACTTGCATACGATTTTATATAACCCAATTAAAATACTATTATTCATATATTTAGCTAATCTGAATGACTTTAGTAATACTATGTGAGGTATAAACCGACCCTGGCGAAGAATGGTAATCAGGCATTAATACAACACAAAAAAGTTCTCCATTCTTGAACACTTAAATAGCTGTAATGGCATATTATAGTACCACTAAAATCTCTATAGCGTATTTTTGCGGCACTAACCTTAATCAATCTGATGCGGAGAGAAAAAAAGAAGTATATAACATTAACCTATGGAGAATCTTTATGCCCATTTGGTGGATTACTTAATACATTTGTCTCCTAGATGACTAGATGTTGTCTCCTTTTTTTAATATATTTGAACGGATTTAAAGAAACATTAAATGGACCAACACCTACTGCGCCTCCAATATTAATTTCTCTTGCTGTACTTTCAGTTGATGCAACTTCGCCAATTATTAAATCATACCCACAAACACGACAAAAGGATACTAAATTCACATGAAGAAGTATAACAGTAAATCTAAAAAAATTTAAGTTTAATAATTTTTGTGATAATACATACCGAACTTAAGGAAGCATTATTTGAATAATTCAATTATTGTTTGAAAATCCAAAGAGGTGGGCCATAGAATACTTCGGGTCCGTCGGGAGTAATACCGATAGCGATGTGAAAATAAGAGTCTTCTGTTAAGTAAATAAAATAATATTTATGAATTCTTTTATGATAGTATACTTATCTTAACAATTTGTTTGAAATAAATTCATGTAATTGTGAATCAGACATATTCTTTTTTGCTTGTGCAAAGGTTTTAGCATCTTCTCCTACTGTATATCTGAACAAATATTCTGAAGAATTTGAAATATTTTTAATTGCTTCAAGTATTACAGTAGCAACTTCTTTTGGTGATGGAGCATTATTCATAGCAGAATAATAATGAGATAGAAATGTATCGATAGTATTGGAATAATATGAAGAATTATTTTTCTTAGTATCATTATTAGAATAATTAACTTTTAGTTCTTCTTTCTGTTCATCTTTCAATAGAGGTTCTTGTAATTTATTGTCAATTTGATTTGGAAATTTAATATTTGGTACAAAATTAGTATTGATAACACCTGGTTCAATAAGGATTACTTTAATTCCATATGGCTGAAGCTCATAGGATATAGAGTCACTTAATCCTTCTAATGCAAATTTTGTACTTACATATATGCATTCTGCAGGTATTCCTACTACGCCTGCAAGAGAAGTTACATTTATGATTATCCCATTTTTTTGTTTTCTCATAGCGGGCAAAGTTTCTTTAATAGTTCTCATTGCTCCAAAGAGATTTGTTTCGAACTGTTTCTTTGCTTCGTCTATAGATATCTCTTCCAAAGCACCAAATAAACCATATCCGGCATTATTTATCAAAATGTCAATTTTCTTTTTTTCATCAAGTATTTTGTGTATCGCATTTCTTACTGAATCATCATTATCAACATCCATGGATAAAACTTTTAAAGGAAGATTCTCATTATTTGCAATTTTTTCGATTTTATCTCCCTTAAGTGTATCTCGCATTGTAGCATATGTATAAAACCCATTTCTTGCAAGAAATAATGAAGTTTCAAATCCTATTCCAGTTGAACTACCGGTAACTACTGCAATACTCTGTTGTTTTTCCATTCTAATCTTAGGCAATTACAAAATATACAAAAATATAATTCTATAGTTGACTATTACAATAGATTTATGGTAATTATTGTTATTTTTTAAAAATAGTTCAAATTTATTATTAGTAGCAATTAAACGCACTATGTATCTTGACTTTAATCTTTTAATTCTTCTAAATATTTCATAATACTATAATCGTGTTCCACCTTAATAGTATGGTTCATCCACATATTCATGTAGTTCATCGGGAGTTAGAATCTGCACGTAGTAAGGTTCTACAACATTGTATTTAGCTTTTATTATGAGAAACTTAATTTTAATTATTTTTCAATTATTCACAAAGTATAGGAACTTGAAATGTGCCGCGGAGGAGGTAATACCGATAGAGGTGCAAAAATACGAGTCGAATAAGGAGGATAATATTTATGATTATTTATAATTGAGTTATTTGAAATATTAATAATTCAAAATTCATAGATAATATTAATTAAGATTTATGGAAAATATACAAGAAGAAGAAACTAAAAAGACTAAAATTGAAAGTGAATAATATTAATTTAGAAATTGAATTAATATGTTAATCTGCAATTGGCAATGTAAATCTAAATGTTGCCCCCTTACCATCCAAATTATTTTCTGCCCAAATTTTACCACTATATGCTTCTATAATATTCTTA
Organism: uncultured Nitrososphaerales archaeon; assembly: GCA_963695855.1. Classification (GTDB taxonomy): domain Archaea; phylum Thermoproteota; class Nitrososphaeria; order Nitrososphaerales; family Nitrososphaeraceae; genus TH1177. The sequence goes on from CAVOHZ010000003.1 coordinate 78,884, forward strand.
CAAATATATAGTCCCAATCCTGTTCCTGTACTAGAATCGCCAGTTGTAAACTTTGAAAATAATTTGGGTAATACTTCTTTTGAAATACCCGCTCCAGTATCCTTAACACTTACAATGGCTTGTTCTATTCCTTCTTCTTTTTTCATTTTATCTACAATAACAAATATTGTTTGATTGTTATACTTAGTAGTAAATTTTATAGCGTTATCTACAAGATTGCGAATTACTTGAGCTAATCTATCTCTATCTGATTCTACAATAATATCATTAACATATTTGAAATCATAACAAATTTTTATCGTTTGTTGTTTTAATTCCTTTTTCACATATTCCTTTAAAACTTCAGATATCAAAACATTAAGATTTAATTTTTCTTTTTTAAGCATTAAAGATTGACCTTCTATTTTTGTAACATCCAACAGGTTGTCACTAAGCCGTTTTAGTCTGTATGCATTTCTCATAATAATGTCTAACAATTCATGTTGTTCTTTATCTTTAACCTTTGAATAGATAATATCTGTTAATCCTAGTATAGGCTGAATAGGAGTTCTCAATTCATGTGCAGCTATATTAATAAATTCTGACTTCATTATTTCAGATTCCTTTACTTTTTCATATTGTTGGCTAAGCATCTCATTGCTTTCTCTTAATTTAATATTATAGTGAATACTTGATAAGGCTAATCCAATAATATTGATAAAATAACTTGAATCTTTTAAGACATGAGCAATATTATGTGCAGTGTCAAAGTGTTGTGACGAGTATGACATTATTATTTGTGCAAAAACGTCGAATACGAGGGAAATAACTATGCTAATATAGAGAACATCTCTATTTTTATAAATTCTATTCTTATAGAAATAATATAAGGAAAATAATAATAATGCTAATGGAAAAAGTTCATAAGGTCTATGTATAGGAATATTGTCAATCACAGAAAAAGGAAAAATAACATAAAGTGAGCTTATAGTTACAATAGAAACAAATAAAGTAATTGCTATTAAGTAAAGTAAAATCGGTTTTGATAATATACTTTCATTATTCTGGTGAGAGAATACTTGTTGTCCTTGTTGTTTTTGTTGTTGTTTACTTGAATTAACAGATAAAAAAGAATTATATTTAAAAATTGCTATAGCAAACATTGCACTAAGAAATAATCTTCCAGCAAACCAAGTCTGTGGAATAAAATATTTCAAGAATAAAATATTATCCATATTGAGCAAAGAAATTGTAACATGTAACAAATCAATTAAAGCATTAACTAGAAAACCAATGCCAATGAATAGACTAAATTTATCATCAAATGCAAGAGCTCTAGAAATATAATAGAATGCAAGTATTCCAGCAAAAATTGTTCCAAATAGTTCTATATAAAAATGATGTATAGGTGATGACACCCATAAATATGGGTTGGCAGATATCACAGCAATTACTGAAAGAGAAATTGAAGGAATTAAAATATATTTTAATATATGACTCGTCTTATCATTAGTCTTTAAAAGTAAATTTAGTGGCAATAGATTAATCTATTCCTTTATATTTTTGTTAATATATTTATATGAACGAAAAAAATAGACATGGAGTTAATTATTAATATATTATTCAATACTGAATGCAATTTTTATTAATTTAATAATCTATTTACAGTATTTGTAAATAGCTTTCTATCAACAGGCTTTCTCATTATTTGTTCTTTTGATATACCAGGAACTACACTCAACAATTCGTCTAATATATCCAAAGCTGTTACAAACATAATCTTAATTGTTGGGTCTATAGCTTTTATTTGCTGATGTAATTGAATTCCATTCAAATCTTTCATTTTGATATCAAGTATTAATAATAAATCATTAAAATTTGAGAGGTCTTTGATATAATTCAATGCATTAGAAGGGTCTGTAAAAGAAATTATTTCATAACCATTATCCTTTAAAAATGATTCAAAAGTAAAAAGTATATCCGGTTCATCATCAACTAAAATGATTCTTCTTTTGTTTTGTTATTGTTATTGTTATTGTTATTGTTATTGTTATTGTTATTGTTTTTTTTATGAAAAAAAGATGATTCTTTTTCTTTACTTTTAGTTTCTATAAAATCCTCAACAGGGGAACAGAACAATTTCTTGCTAAAAGAAGAATTTATAGTACTAATATCATCAATCGACAATGATTTGTTAACTTTTTTTATACTGTATGTAGAGTATCTAAATTTTTCATTTATCTTATATTCACCATTATTTATAAAATTATAATTGTTAGCAATATTAGAAAAAGATTTTAATATCCTATAACAATTGTCTCCAATAATTATCTCATTAGGAATAGACAGTGAAGAAGAATTAATCTCTGAACAAATATTTATAGTTGAACCAAATAAATCTATCTGGCTATAATCACCAACTAAAGCTAAATCTAGAAGACCATAATCCATACTAATTCTATAGCTAAATGGGGGAAGATGCTGCTTGGACAATTCTTGATTAACAACATATCGCTCATCTAAGATTTTCAACCCGCATTCAATCACTTCTCTAAAAGCGTTTTCGTTTTTAGTATCAGATGCCTTTGGAAAATAGAATAATAAACAATCACCAATATTTTTAATAACTTTCCCACCATAATTTTTAACTATTTCTGATATTGAATTTATAAATTTAGAATAATAGATTCTAATATGTTCTGAATTGTCTATGGTAATTGTATTTTGAGTAGAATCTACCAAATCAATAAAAACTACACAACTCTTTATTGAATCCCCTGAAAATCTTATTTGTTTTGAAGAAAAGTTTTTCATTTACAGTTTTGCTCCTTAAAATTATTAATTAAAAATGGAATTTATATTTTATTATTATTAGTATAAGGTATTAGATTTAATAAAATCTTTTTTTTCTTATCTTAAAATAATACCAACATTATTGGGCTAGGTTAAATATTAAAACCTAGTTAGTCGGTCTTCCATTGTTAATGACTAGTAGTAGTATTTCCCTCTTTATTTTGGCTATTGACTGATTGTACTACTGATGTTATATAATCAGTATTTGTTTTTGTCAAAACCTTCACATTATCACGTGTTTGTTCAAGTGCTGTGTTATATACTTTCATATTTGATGCTAGAGTGTTATTTATAAGATTAGTGGCATTTAACAGGTAACTCGTAAAGTTATTTACCATTACCGCATTATTCTCAGCAATTCTTTGTGGATTAAAAAAATCCCATAATCTATTGAAGTTTACATTACTATTATTATCTGCTTGTTGTGATTGAAAAGAGCTTACTACTTGTTTTTGTGCTTCAATAAAGTCAGAAGCAATATCTTTTACAGTTTGGATAGTTTTTTCTTGATATTCAGCAATACGTTGTGTATATTTTGGAATTTCCCGACTAGCTTCATCTGTACTTCTTTTTATATTATGTAGAGTGTTATCTAGAGTCTTGTTTATTGCATCTTGTTGTTGATTTAAGGTGTTATTTGTTCTTTCATTGAAATTATTATTGTCTTTGTTAAATTTAGTTGTATTTTTTTCATTAAATTCTGGTTCATTTACAGCTATATTTTCGTTTATTTTTACTTCTTTTTTTGCTGACATAATTATAGTTACATTACTAATGTTATATAAACTCATGTAATGATGTCTTTTTAATAGTCATATTTACATAGGTATATATAATTTATTTATTTATTTATATAATTGAAGGTAATATAATTTATAATACAGCAATAAAAAGCAGAATCATGTAATTCTTACTATTTGATTCATACGATTCAGACATCTTATAAATTTAATAATTCATGATAAAACGCTGGTAGGTAAGTAAGTATTGATATTGATATAAAAGATGAAATATGTCTAGCATGGACTAATGCTTATAGTGGTACTAAAATAAGAGTCTAAGGTATGGTAATAAAGAAGATAATACCTAGGATTTACTTTTCATATTTTTAAAATAGATATTAATGTACAGTTACTATAAAAATTAATATTGTGTATGTTTTTCAGTATGTCGAAAAATATTAAATTATTAGTCATTTTTGATGGTAGTAGTAGCTTGTAATAATTCGCCCATTTCATTATGCATTTTGAGATAGTTTAGTCCTTTTTCTGTAGTCTTGAATGTTTGAGTCACATCAAGATATTCTATTAGATTGTTTTCTGTCAAAACAGAAAGATATTCCTTTAATTGTGCATAACTTAGAAAAGCTTTGTACATAATTTTTGTCTTTGTTGCTCTTCCATTTGCAGCGTCCAGTATATTACCCACTATTTCCGTTCTACTTCTATATTTCATATTATTATAAGGTTATTTAATTATTTTAGTTTAATATCACAGTCAAAGGTAAGATAATTATAGTACAAACATTCTAAATATTATTTGCAAATAAAGAAAATATATAAGAAAAGCTAATGCCTTAGCACTCAATAAAAATGAAGAGGCTTTACCACTTATTGAAAAAGCGCTTGAATCCGATTCAAATAATGAATAATATCTCACAACGACTGTCTTTACAATGTACAATCTAAAAAAATATGATGATGCCAGATCATATTTTGAAAAAGCATTAAAAATAAATAGTAATTTAACTTCAATTTTGTCTGAAAAAGAATTAAAGACATTTAATGAATTGATGAATAATAATACAAAACAATAAGGAGTTAAATTTATTTAAATACTAGAAATTTTCTAATGTAAACCTCTCTATTTTAGTAACATTTCGAAAATTGTATTGATTCTAATTATATTTTAATAAATTGAGAATTCTATTCTATCTATTACATAAAAAAATATCTGTTCTCAAATTAAATCAAAAGATTTTCTAGAATTACATTATTAGATAAACGTGAAATTATGTAACAATTAAAATAAAATAATTATCAATTCCTTATTATAAAGATAATACTAATAATAGCTATATGATATATATAGTATATAGTTTTTTTCTGACTATTTTGACAGTTTATTTGACTGATTTGACAATTATTCTGACTTAACTGACTCATGTTTTAATGTATAAAAGTAAAATAATGATATGCCCAGAATTATATCTCCCAATGAGAAGTCATCTGTAATTGGAGATTGGCTTGAAGGAAAAACCAGGGAAAAAATTGCTTTAAAACATAATATTGAAAGTGGAACTGTTTATAATATTGTTCAAGAATGGAGCAATAAACTTGGTATTGAAAAAACAGATTTATTGAGAGAATTAGCGGTAAATTTAAACAAAAATGGATTGACTGTAAATGATTGTGCTAAAGGATTTAGAATGGTGATGATTTTTAAAAAATATAGAATAAAAGAAGATGAACTAGAAGATGGAATTACTTATTTTTTAAAGGAAATTTACTTGAAATGTCAAGAACACAATTTAACAATTGAAAAAGTCTTTATGTATATTTATGATATCGTTAATTTTTCGAATGAACTACCATTATCTCAAATACCTCAATTTCTTAAAGAGAAGAAAAAGGAAAAAGAAGAATTAGAGATTTCTATCCAAAATTTGTATCAAAAAATAAATGAACTCGAAGAAACTCAAAAAGAAAAAAGGCAAGAAATACAAAGATTGTCTGAAATTACAAACAAATTGTCCAGTAGTTATAGATTATTTACCATATTAAAATACAGATTGGGCCAATATGGTATAAGTATGGAAAATTTAGATCAATTTGCAAATTGTGTAGTTGGAATATCAAAGGAAAATTATAGTGTTACCAAAGTTCTAGAATTAATAGGAGATTATGATAATTTACTAAACTATATACAACTTTATAAAAATGAAGTAGAAGTAAAGAGAAATGAATTGAATTTATTGAATCAAGAGATAAACTCTCATAAAGGATTGCTAGATTCTTATAGGATCAAATCAGATATCGCCGAAAATTTGGAAAGAATGAATTTTGGGATCAATGAATTACGGGTTTTATATGATACTTTGATGGAAATTGGTAGAGAAAACAATACTGAAAATAAAACTTTTGAACAAATAAAAAAAATTCTTTGATGATCTCAAAAGTTATGATGAAATACTAGGATCACGAAATGAAAAAGATAGGTTAAAAAATGAAATTAAAAATTTAGAAATACAGTTAATAAAAGAAAAAGAAAGATATAATTCATATCCAAAAGTGATGAAGAGCATAGAAAGATTATCACATGCAGGAATTTCTGAAAATGATATTTTAACAATAGATAAACTTGTATCGATGAGTGGTACAAATCATTATCGTCTGTACAAGGATAAACGTAGAAATAAACAAAATTTGATTGATGATTTACAAAAATATGAAAATTTAAAGTTAGCCATAAAAAATCTTGAAGATAAAAGAAAGAAAATAAATTCAAAAGATGGGAAAAAGACAGGATATCAAGAACAATTACATCAGAAACAAAAAAGAAAGAACAAATCATCGAAAGTTAAAGATACAATTGAAGAATAAAATAAGTATTTGTTATCTCTTTCTTATTTTATAAAAATTAAACAATTTCTTTTGATATAAAAATTTTCATATTTTTCAGATTAACAAATATTAATCCCAAAATTGTTCCAAGCATTTGTATATTTTTCTGCTAACTTTTCTGGATCATGTAATACATAATGTCTTCCACTAACTGAACTAAATCTTCCAGCAAGTACTTCGGCCTCATCAACATTTAATGTATCTCTGAACCGCATTACATTATAATGAATTTTTCTTAATACTATATATGTAACACTAGTTTCTCTTTTTAGGATTTTATATGTCTTATGGAGGTGACATAATTAAATCTTTGCATTCATTGCTTTATTATGTTTTTTATTCATTAACATCATTGGTATATTGTCTATTTCATTAGCTTATGTAATTTTACCTTGTAATATATTTTCTGAATAACCATTATGTTGTAAAAATATCTCTACCGCTTAACAAAAGTCAGTTTACAGATTATTTATACTAAAATGTTTTTTTTGTTAAGATCTTGATTTTCTAGATTCCCAAAAAATATCTGAAGTTAATTCAAGCGATATCCTTTTTACTCTATGAATTAGATTAAATTCTCCTGTTTGTAATTCTATTTGATTATGTGGTTCCTATCGAATTTCGAAGTATTTTCATCATGCAAATAAACTGGCAATCCATGTTTGTAAATACAACAATTACCCACGTAAACAAGCACAATTGGTGTCTATACTTTTAAATAATAACAGGAGTAAATTCATATACTTTCAACACAAATATTTTTCAAATATCTGATTGATTTGGCTAATGGACTAGATATCTTTATTTCATATAAGCGCGGAGAAGGGGATAATGCGGCCAGAGAGATAGAGAATTACCTTACTCACAAAAAAAATTATTCAGTATTTAGAGATGTTGACAGGATAGATGGAGAAGAAGACTGGAAGCAGAAAATTATAAGATCAATAAAAAAATCAGATATTTTCATACTAGTATTAACTCCTTTTGCTTTATCAAGTGTAGAAGTACAGAAGGAGGTAAGAGAGGCCCAGAGATGGAAAAAAAGAATTCTTCCATGCAAACTAGATACTATACATATCGAGGAACTGAAATGGAATCTGGGAAAATTAACTATAATCGAGTATTCTGAAAGAAATATTTCTGCTCTCTTGCTATCCATCGATAATTCAATCGACACTTTTTTATCTGAAAAAAGAAAACAGTTAGTAAAAAAAGGAATCTCGACAGCTCTATCGATAGTAGCAATAGGATTGGTTACGTATATTTTACTGGGTTATTTTTTAAATCCACAAATAGAGATCAGTTACGAGTCTAATCTTAATATTATAATAGGAACAGATTATGCCCAAATGTTTGTAAATCTTTCCAGACCTTTTGGTATATCAGTAGATACCTTAGATAACGTGTATGTCGCTGACACCGGAAACAATAGAATTCAAAAGTTTACATCTGATGGTAACTTTATTAAAAAATGGGGAAGACTTGGTACAGATCCAGGTAAATTCTCCAGACCTAACGGTATAGCAGTAGATACCTCAGGTAACGTGTATGTCGCTGACACCGACAACAATAGAATTCAAAAGTTTACATCTGATGGTAACTTTATTAAAAAATGGGGCGGAGAGGGTACAGATCCAGGCAAATTCTCCTTTCCTAACGGTATATCAGTAGATACCTCAGGTAACGTGTATGTCGCTGACACCTACAACAACAGAATTGAAAAGTTTACATCTGATGGTAACTTTATTAAAAAATGGGGAAGACTTGGTACAGATCCAGGCAAATTCTCCAGACCTTCCGGTATAGCAGTAGATACCTCAGGTAACGTGTATGTCGCTGACACCGGGAACAATAGAATTGAAAAGTTTACATCTGATGGTAACTTTATTAAAAAATGGGGAGAACTTGGTAAAGACATATTTGAATTCTCCTTTCCTTCCGATATAGCAGTAGATACCTCAGGTAACGTGTATGTTGCAGACACCGACAACAATAGAATTCAAAAGTTTACATCTGATGGTAACTTTATTAAAAAATGGGGCGGAGAGGGTACAGATCTAGACAAATTCTCAGGTCCTTCCGGTATATCAGTAGATACCTCAGGTAACGTGTATGTCGCTGACACCTACAACAACAGAATTGAAAAGTTTGCATCTGATGCGATATCTATACGTAATAACATCATTGATAGACCTTAACAGATACTTTATAATCTCTAGACTGAATCTTGTAGTTCTGTAATAACTATACTGCCTAACATAATTTCGCTAATCTATTGTTCTCATTAGATATTTTACAATATTCAGATTGAATCTTGTTGTTCTGTAATAACAACAAATATTGTATTTTAGATCGTCAAACATAGGATAATAAGTAGAAAGTATATGATACTTACCCTGTCTCCAGCATTCTTCTACTGCATTAAACTCCGGTGAACCAACAGGAAAGTATTCCAATCTGATGGTATTTTTATTTATTTGAATCAAGAAATCGTCTTGTAATCTTTGAACAGTGAGGTGTTGCTCTATCCACAACAATTACAATTTTACCAAATGTTTCTTTCTGTACATGTTTTAGGCAGTCAACAAATGTACTGCTATTAAATTTATCATATTGTTTGAATAATTGTTTACCATCTAAAGATAAACAACCAAATACAATTGTTCTTTTACGAGAACCAGTTACTATAAGCACAGGTCTTTTTCCTTTTGAGATCCATTTCTTTCTTTTAACTACATAATCGTATACAAATATTGATTCATCCTGTACAAGTACAGTCCAATCAGAATTTAGATTCTCAAGAATCTGTTTTATTCTTTTTTGAATTTCATTTTGTCCTTGCATGATACAGTATTTACAAATCTTTTCTGCGGTACTTTAGACTTGAATCCATACACTTGGCTTAAATCTAAAATTTGCTTTTATTTATTCTAAAAATAGGAGTAAAAATCCCTCGCAACCCAACGGACCAGTACTTTTCTCGGGTTCATCCACTTCAATTCTTTTTTATCTATGATCTGTCTCGCTGTCTCTAAAGTGATTCTGCCCTTGATACTGACTTCTTGGAGTATCCAAATGATAATGATAATATCTAATGAAATGACTTAGAAAATATTGATGAATATATGTAATTGCTAATATATTACCTTCAATTATACAAATAAATAGATCATACATACAGAAATATGACTATCCAATGGACATCAGTACATACGTTTGTATATCTTAGTAACGTATATATAATCATGTCAACAAAAGAAGAAATAAAAAGAAATGAAAATATAGCTGTAAATGAACTAGAATTTAATGAAAAAAATACAACTAAATTTAACAAAGACAACAAGAATTTCAATGAAAGAACAAATAGAGACTACAATAATACCTTAAATCAACAACAAGATGTAATAAACAAGACACTTGACAACACCTTACATAATATAAAGAGAGCTACTGATGAAGCTACACGAGAAATTCCAAAATACACACAACGTATAGCTGAATATCAAGAACAAACTATTCAAACTATAAAAGATATTGCCTCTGACTTTATTGAAGCAGAAAAAGAAGTAATAAACTCTTTTCAATCACAAGTAGAAAGAAATAGTGGTGTAAACTCCACCGGATTATGGGACTTTTATAATCCACAGAAAATTGTTGAAAATCACGCAGTACTGGTGAATAACTTTACAAGTTACCTGTTAAATACCAGCAATCTCATAAATAACGCTCTAGCATCAAATATGAGAGTGTATAAAACAGCACTTGAACAAACACGTGAGAATATAAAAGCTTTGGTAAGAACAAATACCAGTTACATAAAATCAGTAGGAGAATCAGTTAATAGACAATGATTTAGAAATAATACCAGTAACTAAAAATCTACTAGGTTTTAATATATAACCTAGTCTAATAATCTTTGGTATTTTTTTTAAATTATATTATTATTAATATTTATTTTATTTTATAAGCAAATTAATAATTATTACTTAGAGCCTATCCCAAAAATAGATAGGAATATAGCTCATTGATTTCTTTATCATATCTAATAATGTTTGAGTAAGAATAAAAAGTATGGTAGAACAATTATACGTATTGCAGGCGATCTGTGGAATGAAATTAAAAATATTTTACCTGTTGAAAAACCAGACAATACAATAGGTCGTCCAATTGTTCCATATCGAAAAGTATTTGATGGCATCATGTTTATCCTGAGAACTGGATGTCAGTGGAAATTGTTACCCAAAGACTATGGTTCTGGTTCAACATGTCACAGAAGATTTCAGGAATGGAGGCAATCAGGTATCTTTGATAAATTATGCATCAGATTACTAAAATTATATGATGACAAGAAGGGAATTAAGTGGAACTGGCAATCACTTGACAGCATCTCGATAAAATCACCTTTAGGGGGGGCATTGACAGGTCATAATCCTACTGATAGAAGCAAATTAGGAACCAAAAGACATATTTTAACAGATAAAGAAGGAATTCCCCTTTCCACTGTTATAACATCTGCAAATACTCACGATGTTACCGCTGTCATTGATACAGTTAACAGCATGGTTATCAAAAGACCGTTTTCAAAATCAACAACAAAATACAGAAACAAGAACAAGAAGAAAAAACAGAATCTATGTCTTGATAAAGCATATCATTCCAAAGAAGTAGAACAAGAAGTTATCAAAAGAGGATACATTCCACATATACGACATAGAAGACAAGAAAAGAAACTCAACAAGAACCATCCTGCAAGAAGATGGGTGGTAGAGGAGAGAACAAATTGATGACATAACAGATTCAGAAAGTTATTTACAAGATATGAAAAGAAGGATGAGAACTATCTCGGTCTTGTACAATTGGCTAATAGCATAATTGTTTATAGGAGGTTAATTTTGGGATAGGCTTTTAATATATTTTCACAGATAAGGTAAACGTAATACAATTTTTATCTTTGACAGTTCTCATAGCTTATTTTTAACTTTTGGTTTTATCTTCAAGGTTGGGATTAAAAAACAGATCAAAGAATGGTAGACCACCAGAAATACCACAAGAGATAGTACACGAGATAAAAAATGAACTATCTTCCAGCAAACAAGGTGGACTACAAAACAGGTAGAAGATCTGATTGTGAACAAGAGTGGTGGAATCAGATATCATTATACACATATATACAGACTCATGCACAAGTGGGGATTCAAGCAGAAGGTACCAAGAAAGGTACATGTTAATACAGCATCAAAAGAAGAGAAAGAAAATTTTAAAAAACAGCCAGAACGATTCTGGATAATCTAAAAGATGAATTTACTGCTGTATCGCTTGATGAATGATTCTTTTTCTATGATTCACTTGTAAGAAGAAGAGTATGGATAAGAAAAGATGAAAGACCAGTCGTAAAAATTACAGGATCCCATCAGGGATCAGTTCTATTTGGTGCCACAAGTTTAGAAGGAAAAAAGTTATTCAGACAGTATGACTGGTTTGATGAAAATACCTTTTTACATTACCTAAAACAGATACACAGAAAGTTTCCAAAATGTTATCTGTTTCTTGATAAGGCAAAACAGCATTACAGATCAAAAAAGGTACTGAGATATTTTGCTGTCAATAAAGATAGTTTGATTCCAGTTTATCTTCCAACAGCATCTTCTGAATTTATGGTACTGGAAGAGATATGGCATATAGCCAAGAATGATCTGCTTGTTCTACAATACTATTCATCATTTACAGATTTTAAAAATAAAATATCCACATATTTTAGAACAAAAAGATTCAATCTGGATATGAGGAATTACTTAGTTGGAGGGGAGTAAGCATACTTATCCTAATTGGTATTGTAAAATATGTCTGAACTAGTTGATCCTAACTGGTCGTCATCTTTTTGTTTTCTCTTGGTTTTAAGATATCTTAAAATTATTTCACTACTTTTGATATCTGAGAATTTAACTTGATTTTCTGAATCTGAATCTAAGTAATTCGCGAAGGAAAGCATCACTTTTAGATTGTTATTTAGATGACGTTCGGACACTTCACAGGATTTCATGAATTCATGATAGTTTCTTACAAGTAATTGGTTCTCCTTATTTGATATTCAGTCTATTTTTTTTACAGTTGTAGATAGGTTTACTGGCATACTAGTTTTTCCCTCTCCTTTTTCTGGTTGTCTGAGTTGATATCACAACTACTACTGTCTATTTTATTGTACGAATTAGTATTTAATCCCAATTGGTCAGTGGGCCTAAAGGGGTTTGAACCCTTGACCTACCGGTTATGAGCCGGTCGCTCTGCCAGGCTAAGCTATAGGCCCAAATTTTTTATATTTTAATAGTATCAAAATTCATTGGATATAAAAATTTTAAGTTTATCCAAGTTATTTTTATCTTTTTTTCTGCGAATAATATTTATTCTAAACAATAAAAAGAAAAATCTTTAACTACAGACATATTTTTCATATACAGAATCAAGAACAAGATTTTGTAATTGTAATGATTGAATTGCTGTATTTATTATGTCATCGTTTTCTAGCCCATCCTTTAGTGAATGTATATTTGAATCAGTCATAATAGTTTCCCAGAGCTTCGAGTGTTTTATATCTACTGTCTGATGAATCTTGAAGTAGTTGAGAGCAACATCACTATTGATTCCATAAAACTTATCCAAGCCGTCTATTTTGATAGAACTTATTTTTGGAATTTGTTTTTCCAGGGAATACATTGCAGCAGCTCCATTTAGAAAAGATAAAGAGGATAATTTTTCTAACTTATTTATTGCTTGATCAATCTCTTTTGTTCCGTCATATTCAATTATTTCCTTTCTAGTTAATCCCAATGAAAGAGCAAAGTTGATCCACGGTTCAATATGTTCAGATTCTTCAATTTGCACCTGTTTAATATTTTCCAAGTACTTGGTTCTATAATCATTGGTTTCCAGATCTAAATTAACATTATCACCTGACATCTGAGTGGATCCATTGTAATAAATATTTTCTACGAATTTTGGTACTGCTTTTACCAACTGGAAATATTCTTTTGAATACCCTCGTAGATGATCAATAGTCAATTTTCCTTTTGTCCACATTGTATAAAAACGATGTTTAAGTAAACTTCTTTGTTCAATCTCATAGTCAATCTCTTCTATAATAAACATTAAATTATTTGGAAATGTTAAGGTATTATCGCGGTTTTTCATATGTTGATTTAATCCAATTGAGAATAGAAAAACCTTTTGAATTTTATTTTTTATTAAAAGAAGATTTTTCCTATTAAGAAAAGATTTTATTAGAATCCAAACAAGAAAGTTTTGCATGCTCCGGTGGTGTAGTAGCTAAATATGCTGCATAGTCCGGTCAAGCATTGTGGCCTTTCGAGTCGCAGATCCCGGGTTCAAATCCCGGCCGGAGCAAGATTTTAGATTAAACCATATTCTCATAATTCGAGCTTTTCAGATTCAATTTCATAGTAGCATTAATATGCTAATAATTTTAAATCTAGACGTAAGTTAGAGTACTTGGATGAGAATTCTACTGGTAGTAACAACATGGACCGAAAGTCAGTGAATCCATTGACGGAACAGTTCGGTGATTTTCTTTTAAGAATTAACACTATTTTAAAAAGAGAACTAGATCTATATTCATGGTCGGAGTTTTATTCTCCTTTAAAATACGCATGCGAGGGAGGAAAGCGGATACGTCCACTTATATTGGTTTTATCTTCTGAAATAATTGGATCAAAGAATTTTCAATCAAACAGTAACCAAGTGACCATCGGAGATAGAAGATTGGACAATAATATCTCAACAAGATATTCAGATATTATTGAGTCAAAAATAGACGAAAATACCTACCTTGCAGCCTCTGCGATAGAACTTCTACACACCGAATCTGTCATACATGATGACATTATTGACGAAGATGAAGTAAGGCGAGGTAAACCTTCCTTTCATGTAAAATATGGGTATAATAATAGCATATTGACTGCAGATTTTGTTTTGGGAATTATTCTAAATATTACCTCAAAACTGAATAATCCTCAAATTGCTTCTGAAATAGCGAATGCTGCGATAAGAATGAGCGAGGGAGAAATAATGGAAATTAGATTAAACAAAGATAATAGCATTACAGAAGACGATTATATCAAAGTACTAGAAAATAAGACAGCCTCATTATTTGAATCCTCTGCAAGAATTGGAGCCATTCTTGGAGGTGGAAACGAAAATGAGATCCAATCTATGGGAAATTTTGGTAATCTAATGGGTATTGCATATCAAATTCATGATGACCTAGACGATTGGAATAATGAGGATAGATTATTTAATCTACTAATGAAACAGAATAATCACTCTAATGTAATTGTAAAAAGAATGGAAAACTTATATAGATCTTATTCAATCAAAGCAAAGAACGAGTTAAACCTGGTAACGAATAATGTTGAAAGTAAATTAACGAAAAGACTTAGACACCAATTAGAAGAATTAACAAATTTGAATATGATATCATTTTGATAGTTTCTCCCCAATTACTCCCTAATTAAATTAGGGAAAATTCATAAATTTACAAGATTGTCTTAAATTGGAGCATCTATTCTAATAATTTTTTGATAAAATATAAAATTGCTATTCTTTTAACAGCTCATTTATATATATTAATTTCAGTTTCCTTTTTGTTATCTTTTTTGTTTCTAGTATTTTGACCAATAAATTTCGGTACTAAAAAGAAAATGATAGATTTTCGTAAACTATTTTCCGCCAACCTGAGCTAAAATTTGATCAAATGGAGGTGGCGAAGAAAGTGATGCAAATTCCAACAACGGAGCATGCCATATTCCAAATCCTACCATAAAGATCATTCCAAATATCAGGACAGCCAGTATTGCTCTTGGTTCTTTAATTCTTGACATATCGTTACTTTCATCTAGATACATTTTTCTAATTATCCATAAATAGTATCCAAGTGATAGTGCACTATTTAATACTCCAGCTATGGCAAGATACGGACCCCACGATATTACGGTACCGCTATCAATAGCTGATTGAAATAGAACCAATTTGCTCCAGAATCCGTTTAATGGAGGAACTCCAGCCAATGCTAACAAAGAAATAGTAAGTGCTATTGCCGTTAGTGGCATTCGCTTGCCAAGGCCCATGTATTTATCCAGACTATAACTTGCAAGTCCTATAGCAACGGCAGCAATCGCAAGAAAGGCAACGGATTTCATTACGGCATGATTTAGAATATGAAAAAGCGAGCCGTCTAATGCCATTGCTGAATAGGGTGCGATTGCCAAACCTATCATTATGTAACCAGCTTGCGCGATACTGGAGTATGCCATGATCCTTGGAACACTTTTCTGTATTAATGCTCCTAGGTTTCCAATAGTCATAGTAATTATTGCCAAAATCGCCAGGACAAAACTCCAGTCTAGACCAATTACAAACATCCCAATTATTACCACACGTATTGCTGCGGCAAAACCCGCTTTTTTGGTACCAGCGGCTAGCAAGGCGCCTATTGTTGTTGGAGCGCCTTCATATGTGTCTGGAAGCCACATGTGAAATGGAACAAGACCAATCTTGAAGCCGAAACCAGCAATAAGCATACCTATTGCAAGATATGAAATTGGTATAACTCCGCCAATGATTTGTCCCGGTCCAGATTGAGATACAGTATCAGCCAATACTTTCATGGATTCCCCAATATTTGTAGTTCCTGTAGCACCATATACGAAGCCTATTGCCAACACAATCAAAGCAGAAGAAAGAGCTCCAAACATGAAATATTTTATTGCTGCCTCGTTGGAAATAGGATCTTTCTTTGCATATGCCGCAAGAGCATAAGTAGGAATAGACATCAATTCCCAGGCAATAAATAACATTACAAGGTCGGTTGAGTAGGCTATTAGAACCATACCTATAGTGGATAACAGGATCAGAGAATAGTAAGAAGCAGGACTGGATATGCCTCGAATATAATTCCAAGATGACGCTGAAACCATTATTGAGACAATCAGCAATGTAATTGCAAAGAATGATCCAAACATGTCATCTGCGACAACATCTGCACCAAGGTTCATAGCAGGTAGTGGTTCTCCTCCAATTACTCTAGAAATGACTAAAAGTATGGAAACTATTAGAATTCCAAAGGTCATTGCACTAAATAGTTTGTTCTTGTTTCTTCCTTTTTCTTTTCTAATAGCGTCAATAACAGGTATAACAAGGCCTACTGTGCCTAACAGGATTATTATCAGTATTGGTGTTGACGAAATATCAATCATTTCTATTTTTCATATCCTCCCTTCTTTCATTTTCTCCTATAATAACAACATCATCAAAACAATGATCATACCTGCGGCAAATACAAAAAGATAGGTCTGAGTAACTCCTGTCTGTGTAAACTTTACACATTTAGAGAGAAAAGTCATCGAAAATTGTATTGATGGATTAAGTCCTTGAGCAATCTTGCTTTCAAAATATTTCCATATTATACTGTAAAATTTTAATGGTATTTTTACAAATGCCCAATATAGTAGAGAATTAAGATACCATCTGTCATACAGGAACCTCCATACAGACTGAGTAAGACCTGAATGAGATATAACTGCAGGATCTCTTGTCCTAGTTATATAAAATATTATTCCCAAGCCAGCTCCTATTCCAAATGCAAGAACTGAAGCAATTATTGCAATAATGTTTATACTTGAAGAGACAGGCTCTTCGAGATTGTTATTTGTGCCTATTCCAAACGATGCTTGAAGGTAATTTCCAAAGATATGAAGGAGCTGATCCTCAAATAAAAAGCCTACAGCTCCGATACTTATCGTTGCCACGGCCAAAACCGCAAATGGTACCCACATTAACGCACTAACATCATGAAGATGTTTAGGTGCTTTCTCATGTGAAATGCTTTTCTTTTCATTTTTCTCACCTTCTATATTATCATGATTATCAATCTTCTTGTTATCTGATGAGGAATTTACTACGCTGGTAGTTCCTCCATGTTGTTGTTCCAATTCTTGAAGGTACTTGCTCTTCTTACCAAAGAACACCATCCCAATCATTCTAAACGTGTAAAAAGCGGTCATTATTGCAATAACAAATGCAATAAAGAATAATGCAGTTCCAGACGATGAACCTGATTCTATTAAAGCAGCAAATATTGCATCCTTACTCCAGAACCCAGAAGTTATTAATGGAGCACCTGCCAGTGACAAACTTGATAACAGCATAAAAATGAATGTCTTGTTCATATTCTTTTTCAAACCTCCCATATCTGTCATAAATCGAGAGCCAACAACATGTAATATCGCACCCGCGGCCATGAAAAGAGATGCTTTAAACATTGCATGACTCATAAGATGGAAGAACCCTGCAGTGTAACCTTCCACAAAGTGTGTCGAAAGTCCTGCAATTCCAAGAGCCATCATCATATAACCTATCTGAGAACCTGTGGAATATGCTAATACTTTTTTGATTTCCGGATTTACGATTGCTTGTGTAGCAAGGAGGAATGAAGTAATCGCTCCCACCCATGCAACTACTTCAAAAAATTGTGCAGCATTAAAAGCGGCAAGTGCAAAGAAGAGAGGACCTATCCTGGCAACTAAAAATACTCCTGCTTTTACCATTGTTGCAGCATGGATGAGTGCTGATACTGCTGATGGGCCTGTCATAGCTTCTAAAAGCCATTCATTAAGTGGAAATTGTGCTGATTTTCCTATTGCGCCACCAAACAGTAAAACTGCTGCAGGAACAAGAAGATTTTGTTGCATCATTGTATGAGCCCATGTCTGATCTGCTAATAACTCTTTGAAACCAAATGTTCCGGCATACGTGAATATCAAAAACATTCCAGAAAGCATCATGACATCTCCTGCCCTGGTCATCAAAAATGCCTTAATTCCGGCATGAGTGGGAGAAGCCCACATGGCAATTCCTTTTACAAACTGACCTTCCTTCCCAACATAATATTCCTTTTTGTCTGAATACCAAAATCCAATTAACGCATAAGATGCAAGACCAACACCTTCCCATCCAAAGAAGACCATCAGTAGATTATCTGAAAGAACTATTAGCTGCATAGACCCGATAAAGAAAAGCATCCAGAACCAGTAACGCGTGATATCTTTATCTCCATGCATGTATCCAACAGAGTAGACAATAATCAAAAATGATACCCACCCTACTAGGTTTGTCATTATTATTGAGAGTGGATCTGCTAGTACACCTGCTTTGATATTCAAAGCAGATATCCAAGAGATCTGACTATGAGTTTCTCCCGATTGAACCATCGGAATCAAGGTAGCCGCAAAAAGAGCACTAATTAATGCAAAACCAACAGCAGAATAATTTGTTATTTTATGATTTGATATCTTAGCAATCGCTGGAATTAATGCAGCACCTACAAATGGTATTATCCACACTAGCCAAGCGTTTATCGCTATTCCTTCAAATCCAATTGATCCAACCATTCTTTTTCTTTTTCACCTTTTGTACTTTTTTTGTTCTCCATTTTTGGAAATTATCAGAGGACTTCTTCCCTTTTTCTCTTTGTCCGTATGAACCCAACAATAGATTGCATTGGCATTAATTGGGCATTCCATTAATGGCCTTGTTGGTTTTTGCTAACATCAAACCATCATCACCGTTGTTATTTGATATTTCCATATTTTTTGTGGTATCAGTTATTGGTAGAGAAACAACATCTGGAGAATCTGAGAAGATTGTTTCTGCATATCCAATAACAGGATTAACTAACGGATCTGGATAGACACCCATTAGCAATGAAAGAGCTGCTATAACTACCATAGTAGTTATTACATATCTATTTGAATCACGTAATTTATTATATTCTGGAGACATGGGTCCCAAAAATATATACTTAAACATCCTCAGAAGATAAGCTGACGTAAGTACAGTACATAAAATGGCAAGTGAAAACAATACTACCCTGAAGGAATCCATATTTTCCGCCCCAGTTTGTAAAGCACCGTTAAACAATATCCATTCAGACATAAATCCTCCTGTAGGTGGTACTCCTATCATTGTTAAAACACCAATCATTGCCAATGTTGCAGTGTAAGGCATTTTGCCTGCAATTCCACCTAGATTAGACATATTTCTTGTGCCTGTTCTCATTATTATCACACCGGCCATCATGAACAATATTGTCTCGCCAAGCGCATGCGAAACCCACATCATGGTACTCCCAGTTACACCAAGAATGCTTGCGCTACCAAACCCAAAAATAATGTATCCAATATGACTAATACTTGAATAAGCTAAAAGTTTCTTTATGTCGTTCTGCATCAATGCCATGGCGCCGCCAAAGATCATTGTTACTACTCCCCACAAGTTTACGTAAATACTATAATCTGAATAAGACACGGATAACAAATCTATCCAAATTCTCAATAATGCATAAACACCTATGCCGCTCATAGGTCCAGCGATTAGAGCAGATACAGGTGTCGGAGATTCAGCATAAGTATCTGGGATCCATATATGTAATCCAAAAGCGCCTAATTTTACAGCTATTCCTACCACAACTGCAAAAATAATTAAACTCATCCATTCAGAAGGGATTTTTGACGAATTTGCTTTAATCGTATCAAAGTCAAATCCACCTGCAAAAAGGCCCATTGCCAATAAACCCAAAAGCAAAAGTACTGCACCAACATGTGTCCAGAAAAAGAACATCAATGAAACTCTTTTTCTTGTCTGATAACCAAATAATGCTATTAAAAGGAACGCAGGAACTAACATTAATTCAAAAAACACGTAAAACTCTATCAGATTGGTAGAAAGAACTGTTCCCACCATACCCATAGAAAATGTAAGAAATAATGCAAAATACAATCCCATCTGTGTATTGATTGTTTGACTTGAATATGGTTCAGTGCTGAATGAACTTTTAGAAATTTGATTCTGATGTTTCATCATACCTTTATCTGCGGATGATTCGTATCCGTTTTCTTCATTACGATTAGTGTCTATGTTGCCATAGCTACCAATATTGAAATCTTGATCATTTGCACCACCCTCTTTACCAGGACGCAAATTATCAAATTGTCCTGCTATCTTCCGTACCATGTATGGTTTTGAAAAAATGACAAGGATAGTAGATAGAACATAGATCGTCACAGCGAATGGAGAGCTAAAACCATCGAGTTTTAAACCAAAATTACCAAATTGACTCCATACATACGATTCCTGATAGATAGGATTTTCTCTAGATAATCCTATACCTGGAATAATCAATAAAATTGCTGAAATCAATAAAACAGTAAAAGAAAACCAAGTTACAGAATCTATGCCTTTTCGTTTTCCAATAAAATAAGCCACTGGCGATAACAGTAGAGGTAAAAAAACTGCGGCCATAAGAATACCTGATGATTCATACGCCATTTAACATGCTCTCCTCTTTTTGGTCTCTTACAACGCGTAGTTGATAATTGCATGAAACCATACAACTAACCCCGCAGACTCCTGTATTCTGCAACATCTATCTCTCTGTACAGTCTATAAGCGATTATTACAATAGCAAGCCCAACCGCAACTTCTGCAGCAGCAATAGCAATGGCAAATAAAGTTAATACCTGACCCTGAACGTCCCCAATATAGCGCGAAAATGCTACAAGATTAAGATTTGCGGCATTCGCGATTATTTCTATTGCAAAGATCATTCTAATAGCATTACGTTTGACTATTAACCCGTATACGCCTATTCCAACAAGGATTGTAGAAATTGTAAGGAAATTGATTAGCTCGGTCATTTTATCTTAAACCGTCCCAATTTCGTAAAACTACTTTTTTTTTGGGATTTTTTCCCAGGAAAATCATCTTGTGCTATGTAGGGATTTTCAGTCGTACGCCTATTTCCAAAGCCTTCTGCACTATATGAAAATTTCAATGACTCCTCTGCTGCAAAGTCATTATCAGTATCGCTATTTTCATCTTCACGTCTTGCAAGAGATAATGCTCCAATAATTGAGCCAGCTAACGTTAGTGCCAGTAAAATAAAAGCGGGAGAATAATAAGTTAACATTTCATTTCCAATTTTGTTAATCATTTCAGCTACTAGCGGTTTGGATTCAACTTTGGAAAATTCTGAGCTTAACAAAACTATTCCTATTCCGATCATCATTAAAACTGAAAATATCAATCCTGCTATTTTCCTTCCTCGATCTTCCGTACTAGAAAATAATGCTTGTGTTCTCACTAACATTACTATGAATATTACCAGTACAGCGACAGCTCCAACGTATACGGTTATCTGGAACATTGCAACAAAAAGAGAATCCAATAATATGAAGAAACCTGCTATACCAAGCATACTTATTGCTAATGAAATTGCACCATAAACTATCTCTCTGCTTTCTAAGGCGAATAATGCAGAACCTATGGTCAAGACTGACAATCCTATAAATATAGTATCAACCATGCCATGCTCCTCTTTCATCAATCTTTACTTCAACCGTGCCATCATACTTTGGTTTGACTGCAAGTTGAGCTGGTGTATAAATAAGATTTTCTTTGGTAAACGAAGCCAATTCAAAATCATCAGTCATGAATAACGCATAGAATGGACATGCATCTACACATAGTCCACAAAATACACACTTACCATAATCTATTTGTGGCATTATTGCTTTTTTATTTTGTTTCCATTTTTCGTTCACTTTGACCATTGCTATTGCCTCGGCTATACCTTCGCAAGTAATTGCACATAATTGACATCCCGTACATTTTTCATGAAAGAGTATGTGCCTACCACGGGCCCCTGCAATACCAACGCCTTTTTTTGGATCGAATTGATAACCGTCACCAACAAGTTTCAATTTTTGTTCAGGAAATCTTAATGTAAATCTTCTAAGAAGCAAATGCTTTGAGCCAGATTCAATTGCTTTAATGAATCCTGAGGCGGTAGAGGTCTTTTTAATAACCGATGATGGGGAGGAAGATGATGGTGATGTCATATCTTATTGTAATCCTCCTGGAGTTATTATCCCACCATATATTAGGGTTAATACAATGAATATGTTAATGAAAGAAAGAACTATTAATTTATACCAACCTGTGTGAAGGAGAATATCGATTCTTATTCTTGGATTAATTCCTCTTGGAAGCAATATCAACATTATCATCCCAAAGGTCTTTATTGTAAACCAGAAAATTCCATTGACAACAGTGGCATTGTAAATCATTTCTCCTGTGTAATTTGGAATCAGTTGTTGCGGAAAAATTTGTGGACCACTCCATCCACCTAAGAAAAGAACAACAAAGAGAGCGGCAAGAACATATAATTTGAGATAGGTTCCTAGCTGTATCAATCCATAAATCATACCAGTTGTTTCTGTTAACCAACCCGCCACAATCTCACTTTCAGCTTCTGGAAGGTCAAAGGGTACCCTTTCTAGTTCCGCCAATGAAGAAATATAAAAAACAAAGGCACTCAGAGGAGCAACAGCAAAGAACCAAAAAACGTATTGTGATTCTACCATGTCAGTTAGGTTCAATGAGCCCGCCAATAAAACAATTGGAAGCGCTGAAAGAATGAAGGGGATTTCAAATGCAATCATTTGATGAAGAGCACGCAAACCTCCGATGAAGGGATACTTGCTATTGCTGGACCATGAAAATAATAAAGCCAAAAGCGGGAAAAATCCCAATATCGCAAAAACAGCTAAAATTCCAACATCAAGATCTGATGCTACCCATCCAGGGGCTACAGGTATCAGCGCAGTAGTAGCTGCAGCCGTTGCAACAAAAATTACAGGAGTTGCCCAAAATATCGGCTTATCAGCACCAGAAGGTATTATGATTTCTTTTGAAATTAGTTTAAAACCGTCTGCTATCAATTGTAAAATCCCTTCATATCTTCCAGCATATAATGGACCTACCCTTAATTGCATCTTTGCCAAGAATTTTCTTTCAATGAAGATAGTAGCAGCTGCAATTATTGTACCGTATACAAACCCCGGAAATATCGCAGCTCTAAATATGTCGGTGTGAATAATGAATTTAATAATGGGAATAGTTCGTGTAGGGTCGACCATCATAGAAAAAAAGAGATATGGAGTAAGAACCTCATCTCCTGCATAAGGCAAAGGAAGATAAAAGAGTACTATGAAAATTACTGGTAAAACAACTAAAGTTACGATGACCAGTATCCAGAAAACAAGCCATATGATGGAACCAACAAAATTTCCAAATCTAAACCCTTTTGGTGCGGTCGCCATCTTCTACCTATCTGCCTCCACAGGCCAATAATTTAATGCCCAATATATACAAGGCATGTCACCTAACTTTGATCCAATTAATAGATGAGGTAGGGCTAGTATATTCCTAAATGATCCAACAGATATTTTTACTCTATATGGTCTGGGGGATCCATCACTTATGATATAATAACCAAGAGCACCCCGACCTGACTCTACTCTCTTGTAAGATTCGCCAGGTGACCCTTTTGGATTCGATTGAAGTTTTAGTCTAACATCTCCTGACTTTGGCATTTTATCTAACAGTTCTCTAATGATGTGACACGATTCCCTCATATCCAGGAATGGTACATATGCTCTAGCAAAGGAATCACAAGTTTTCATATACTGAACCTTGAAATCGATCTCATTATAGACATCATAAGGTTCAACTTTTCTTACGTCGTTCGGCACTCCAGATGCTCTTAATACTGAACCAGTTACTCCAAGATTTATCGCATCCTCTTTTGTCAAAATTCCCACATTTTCAGTTCTTTGTCTAAAAAGAGGATTATTGTAAAAAATATCTTCATATTCTCTTAGCCTTTTCTCAAAATAATTAACATATTCCAGGCATTTTTCCGTGAAACCTTCTGGAGCATCATTTCTTACACCTCCTGGGATATTGTATGCATGGGTAACCCTAGCGCCTGTAAGAGCTGTTAATAGATCAATGAATAATTCTCTGTCTCCAGACGGCCACATAAACATTGTAGAATGACCTAAAAATATTCCATATATTGCAAGCCAATAAAGAGTGTAAACCTGACGATTTAGTTCAGAAGCAATAGCTCTAATAAACTGACCTCTTCTTGGCACTTCTATTCCTAACAACTCTTCAACAGCAAGACTATAAGAATAGGTAATATTTGTAGAATCATGGATTACCGGCCTTTCAAGATGAGGTATATTTTGTATGAAGTTTCTATATTCACACATTTTTTCTTCACCCCGATGAACATACCCTGGATCAGGATCACAGTACACAATATAATCACCATCTACCTTTATAGTAAATCTGAAATGTCCAGAACCTGGATGTTGCGGACCAACACTTAAAGTCATTAATCTGTCTTCAGTTGATTCTTTTGCTATAGATAAGCCCAACTTGGTGGTCTCTTCTAGTTTCTTTTCAAATTCACTGTCAAATTTTGTAGTCATCCTTCAGATCATCTACCTGCCCTTTATGCGGAAATCCTTCCTTAAAGGAGGTATGTCGGCCCAGTCTTCTGGTAACAAGAATCTCTCATTTCTTGGATGTCCTTCAAAGTAGACACCAAGCATCTCAAATGTTTCTCTTTCATGATATTCTACGCTCTTGAAAATAGGCAATAAAGATGGTAATCGTGCTTCATCTCTATCTGTTTTTGTTGACAGCGCAAGAATAATTGGAGAAATTTCTTCCCTCGAGTATGAATTTAAGTGATATACCACTTCAATTGAATTATCTTCTGGATAATCTGTTCCAGAAACAGATTCAGCGTGATCAAAACCAATATCAGTCTTCAAGAAATTTGCAATTTCAAGTATATTCTTTGGTTCCACATATATTTTCATTCTTCTTGGTTTTAAATAGACTAATCGAATCTTGTTTTGAAATTTCGAATTAATTTGCAAATATAAAGAATTTTCTGTTTTTGAGTTTGGATCTATAAATGGAATATCATTTTCGTTTGACTTAAGGGTTAAATTGTCAGAGTTTTTATCGAACTTAGATGAATCATTGTGGTTGGTTGAAATCATTTATTTTATCTTCGACCTTTTGATTTTTTCCTGCAATAACATGCAACCTTGAATCAGTGTTTCAGGTCTTGGAGGACAACCTGGTACATAGACATCAACGGGTATAACGCCATCAATCCCTGGAAGAACGTTGTACGAATCAATATACAGGCCACCTGTTATAGAACATGCGCCCATTGCAATGACATATTTTGGTTCTGCCATCTGGTCGTAAACCATCCTTAGCCTTGGAGCCATCTTTCTTGTAACCGTACCTTGAACAACAATAAGATCACACTGTCTTAATGAACCAAATGCTTCAATAATACCAAATCTTTCACAGTCATAACGCGGACTGGAAGTCAGCTCCAAATTCAACACTACAACATGCAGTTTCAAGATGAACTGGCCATAGGGACCAAATTCTTCCCCAGTTTATTGCATACCCTAATGGTTGATCAAGAGCGTTGACTAGTACATCACTAACCTTGCTTACTAGAAGGTTAAAATTTGAAGGATTTATTAATTCTTTTAACATCTATAGTAAATCTCCAGAATGTAATTCAAGTGTTTCATCATAATAGACATTCGTGAACAATTCAAGGATTTTCACCATATTCCTTTCCTCCCAGAAAGATAAAGAGCATAGCCCATAGTAGCAAACATTATGCCTAGAAACGCAATCATAGGTAAAGTAGCTTGCTTAGGCATAGATAGAAGGGACGTACCCCAAGCATATAAAAATATTGACATTACATCAAAGACAACGAACATAAGAATATATGAATAGTACTGCATCATAAAGTGAGATCGGCCTTCACCAACAGGCATTTGACCGCATTCCACTGAAAGAAACTTCACGGGATTATATCTTTTTCTTGGAGATAATAGTCTTGATAAAATTAAAGATGGAATGCCGGCTAGAACTCCAATTCCCAAAGCATACAAGATTGGAGTAAACTGTGATCCCAACTCCCCAGCCAAGTTAGTCTTGCTGGTCTATGCAAGATATAAAAATCTTTATTTTTTCAAAACTAGGTTAAATAATTGTTTTGCCACCACCTTGGGATGATTTATAGCTAATTTAATCATTTTAGCCATAGTAAAATCAGCTTTAATGAAGTCAAGAAATTCATCCATTGACATTTCTTTCAATATATCTAATTCTTCATCCCATTGATCATCAGATAAATTAATCCATCTGGATTGAACTTTTAAGGCCGATTGTATCTTCGTACCTATTATTTTTCTCCATTCTTTTTCATATTTAATTAAATATTTGAACGGATCATCTTGAACTAGTGATTCAGAACCTATTTTTCCGGCTAAACGTCCAAATTCTATAGCATGTCGAATCCCTTCAAGTACGAGTGGATTCGACTGTCCAGCTGAATCTCCAACTAATAATATTCTATCATAAACTGTACAATCTCGTGTCCCTTGATTCGGAATATAACCATAATGAAATTCAACTGGCTCAATCCATTCTAACTCATTAAGAGGCTTGAGTTTATTTTCAATCAATTGATTTAATAACCTTAATGGTTCTTGTGTTGATTCAGGTCTACCTATTCCTACACCAATTCTTATCCTATTTCTAGAAAGTGGAAATGCCCAAGCATACCCAGCAGGTGAATATTGCTTTCCGACCATCAGACTCCAAGTTTCCAAATCCAAATTTTCAGAGTAACATTCGTATTCTGCACCAATCCCAAATCTCTTCCATCCTGAAAAATGGCCAAGTTTTCTACTAACAAAGCTGTTAAAACCACTCGCATCAATTATCAATTTACATTTAAATTCCATTGTTCCCTTTGGAGTATTTACCTTCAGTCCGTTCAATCCTCCTCTGTCCTTTGGAACAGATACGTGAATTACATTACTATTTATCCAGATTTCGGAACCAGAATTAGCTGCAAGAAATGCCAGATATTGATAAAGACCTCTAACGTCTAAGACACACGATCTATACTGAGTTCCTTTAATTAGAATATCATTATTTGGAGATACAAACCGATAATTTTTTATCGGGTTATACAATTTCTCAGGAATTTCAAGTTTCTCCATAGCGTCGATCCATGAAACTCCACTGGTTCTAATGTTATGAGCTATGGATTTATCCCTTTCAAAAAGAATTACAGTTGCTCCGTTTCTACAGGCACTATAAGCAGCTGAAAGACCGGCAGGACCGCCTCCAACTATAGCAACATCATAAGAACGCATTTCTATAATATTAACAATGAATTTGAATTAAATAAAAATTCATATGATGATAATAAACAAAAATCAATTTTTAGCAATTTAGATAAAAGGTTTTTTATGTATATTAGACTTAGCAGATATAAGATGCAACGAGATAAATCAGATAAAAAAGATTTACCAAAAGAAGGAAACGCAGCTACTAATTTCAGATTTGAGGATAAAAACGGAGTAAAAATGGCACTTTCTGATCTTCAGGGTAAGCGAGTCGTTGTCTATTTTTATCCACGTGATTTTACTCCAGGTTGCACTATTGAAGCAGACGAATTTGCGCAGGATTATGAAAAATATAATGAAAAAAATATAGAAATAATTGGAATTAGTCCGGACGATGAAGGATCTCATAAGAAATTTAGAGAGAAAATGAATATTGGGTTTTTTTTAGCATCTGACATTCGTAATGAAATATCAAATTCCTATGGAGTTTACGTACAAAAAAAATTTATGGGAAAAGAGTATATGGGTATAAGTAGGACCACATTCATAATAGATGAAAAAGGAATTATAAGAAAAATTTTTCGAAAAGTAAAACCGAAAGGACATAGTCTTGAAGTTATGAAATATTTTTCACACAATAAATAATTTATAAGAATGTTTAAGAAATACTTCCCTTCAAAAATCTAATATCAGATAATTTCATAGATAAAGATCCTTCAATGCATCGTCAATTCTTTCAAGGTCCAACCCAAAGAATATGAAAAAAGACGTAGCTTTATCCAATGCGCTCTGATGGTTTTCGAGACCGTTATTTGAGCGATATGAAACTATGGTAGTGGAAACTATCTCCAATAGAGATCCCGAGATTTTATTCCATTGCCCAATTCCACTTTTATCTAAGCACCAGATTAGTCTAGATAACTTTGAAAATGCTCCTAATATTAAAATTCTGAGTTTTTGTAGAATGGTTTTTAACGGATTGTTATCAGCGAGGTTGGGTATCGTTTTACAAATCAAATCTTGATAATAATCCAAGTTCTTGATAATACTTATGGATTCACCAATAGAAGGGATTGTTCTCCTTAACGAAACAGTATGAAATTCAATTGCATCAAAAATATTTGCATACTTGCCAATCAGAAAAAAATCAGAGGCTATTCCGTCTTTAATAATTAATTTGCAACATTTTTTTATATCATATTTATATAAACAATTATCTAGTATTAACGATGTTAGATCCATTCTAAAGTTACTTATTTTGCTTGCCTTTTAGAATAAGTTTCTATTAGCTGTCTTACGTGTTTTAATATCTGTATATGATGTTCCTCATCGACAACAACACTCTTGATAAGTTCCTTTATTTCTTGATCTTCAGCTAGATCGACGCATTCTGACAATATGTTTCTGGATTGAAGTTCTTCTTCTATTGACTCATCAATGCCATCTTTAGTCAAATGCATACTTCCAGAAGCGCCTTCTATTTTTGACATCGCCTGGGTAATATATTGAATATGTTTAATCCCATCATTTAATAACGTATTGAAGTAATTTCTAATAAGGTTGTTCTCGATATCCTTGAGAATTGAACTGTAGTGCATGATTTCATGTTTTTCTGCTTCATGTTGTTTTTTTAGTAATTCGTACAGTCTCTGTTTCTTTTCAAAATCTACACGATGCGTCAACATTCTCATTATCCAGCTCGCTAATAAAAAAGTGACGTTTTTTATTTTCTAGTTAAATTCTTGAAAACATTATAATTACATATCGAATATTTAATTCTGTGTCAGGAGAAAATATTATTTGTCAATGTACATGTCATATCAAATACGGCGATAAATCATTCTGCAGGAAATGTTTAGAAAAACATAAGGCCTCTCCATATTATAACATAATGAAAAAATTCGATTAGGATATTTTTAGTTGATGCGGGAGATGGGATTTGAACCCACGAACCCCTGAGGGATAAGAGCCTCAGTCTTACGCCTTTGACCAGGCTGGGCGACCCCCGCACATTGACAAGACGTGAAATCATCTAATTTGAGTATTGTCATTAATTAAAGCCATATCTGAAAATAATAGTTTTTATATAATTTCGTTTTTCAATAAATTGTGTTAATTCCAGTCAGATGTTTTACTTGTGGAAATTTGGTTGCCGATAAATATTCTGAATATAAGGAACGAGTCAAAGCTGGAGAAGAGGACTCCAAGATCTTGGATTCATTGGGTATCAACAGATATTGTTGTCGAAGGATGCTTATTTCTAGCGTAGAAACAATTTACCAAGTTATTCCATACTATGAGGTTCTAAGAAGAAGATTGACAGAAATGCAGTCAGATGGCTAAATTTGATGATACAATATGCCAAATATTACGGGCATCAAAGGAAGAATTGTTTTTAATAGTAGAGGAAGTAAAAGCATCGAAGTCGATGTTGTTTCAAATGACAGATTCATAGGAAGGGCGTGTGCGCCGTCAGGTGCTAGTGTTGGAAAATTTGAAGCAATAAGTTTCAAGGAGAACAGTCCAGAAAAATCATTGGAAGAATTAAGGAATAATTTGCCTAAGTTTATAGGAATTGAATCTCAAGATCCAAAATCAATTTATGATGTTTTAAAAACTATAGATGGTTCTGAAAATTATAATAAAATAGGTGGTTCTATTGCTTACGCTCTAAGCGTTGCCTCCTTGGAATCAGCTTCCAAAGCTCTAGAAATTCCTTTATTTAGATTAATCAAAGATTCTGGGGATTATAAATTTCCTTTTCCACTAGGCAATATTATTGGTGGTGGCTCGCATGCTGGACCTGGAACCCCTGATATTCAAGAGTATTTAGTTTGTCCTATAGGAGCGAAATCAATAATGGAGGCACTTGAAATGAACTTCAAGGTTCATCACGAGACAAGAAAAATTTTGGAAACCAAGGATTGGAAATTCACATATGGAAGGGGAGATGAAGGTGCGTGGGCTCCGAATATTAATAACGATGAAGCGATAGAAATTTTAGAAAGAGCTATTGAAAATTGTGGATATAGAATAAGAAAAGAAGTGGCATTAGGTTTAGATTTCGCGAGCTCGTCTTTATGGAATGAAAAAAATAAAGTTTATGAATATACAAGACAAGGTTTGACGAGATCTAAACAGGATCAAATTGATTTCGTAAATAGTCTAATTAGTAATTATCAGCTCATATATGCGGAAGATCCGGTGAATGAAGAAGATTTTGACGGCATGTCAACAATTTCACGAAACAATCCCAAATGCTTGGTTACTGGAGACGACATGTTGGTAACGAACAAAGATAGAGTAAAGGAATTAGTTAATTTCGGATCATGTACTGGCGCTATATTAAAAATAAACCAAGCCGGAAGTGTATATGACGCCTTAGAATTTGCTAAAGAATGTCACCGTAATACCATCAAAATAATTACATCCCACCGCTCTGGTGAATCGGTTGACTCTCATATCGCAGATGTGGCGATAGCAACTAGTTCTAAAATGTTGAAGACAGGTGTACTTGGAGGAGAGAGGATATCCAAATTAAATCAATTAATTAGATTAAACGAGTATGGTTTAATAAAAGGTATGGCTGATGTTTTCACATCCTAAAATGAATGATAATACAGATATTGCGAATAATGAAAGAGAACCAATTAACTGCTTAAATATAGAAATGAACAATAATTTAGATCCTAATTCCGAAAATAAATTTGAAAAAAAGGAAAATTTTGTTGATACAGGTTCTGTAGAGGATACAGGTTCTGTAGAGGATACAGGTTCTGTAGAGGATACAGGTTCTGTAGAGGATACAGGTTCTGTAGAGGATACAGGTTCTGTAGAGGATACAGGTTCTGTAGAGGATACAGGTTCTGTAGAGGATACAGGTTCTGTAGAGGATACAGGTTCTGTAGAGGATACAGGTTCTGTAGAGGATACAGGTTCTGTAGAGGATACAGGTTCTGTAGAGGATACAGGTTCTGTAGAGGATACAGGTTCTGTAGAGGATACATATCCAGAAACAGAAAACTTAGAAAAGATGATTTTGTCAACCGGAATAAGAGTAGGTACTCCAGTAAAAACTAAATCCATGTCACCCTATATCATTAGATCTAATCCTGAAGGTCTTTACATTTTGGATATAAGTAAAACACTACAACGAATAGATATCGCGGCTAAATTCATAGGCAGAACTGCTATATCCAAGGTAGCCGTAACTTCAGCTAGAGAATATGGGAAGAAACCAGTTGAAAAATTCTGTGAAGCAACGGGTGCTATTCCTATCCTAGGACGTTTTATGCCTGGAACATTTACAAATCCATCATTACCAAAATATCTTGAACCAGAAATTGTGATTGTGACGGATCCACAGGCTGATCATCAAGCTGTTATAGAATCTACTAGGGCAGGTGTTCCAGTAATTGCTGTTTCAAATAGCGATAATGTTATTTCGAACATAGATCTAGTTATTCCTGCAAACAATAGAGGTAGGAAGGCGTTAGCGACTGTTTATTGGTTACTTGCTAGAGAGGTAATGAAGAAACAAGGAAAGATCAAATCAGATAAAGAAATGAAAGTAAGTATAGATGATTTCGAAACCAAATTAGTAGAAGAAATGGTTTGAGAGATCTAATCAGGTCTCCCAATTTTGCAGGAATATTCTATCCTTCTAAAAAAGATGAGCTCTTAGATCTACTTAACAAATGTTTTTACAAGAGCTATTTTGGTCCGAAAGAGAAATCTAACAAGTTATTCAAACAAAAGATTTATGGATTTGTGGTACCTCATGCAGCATATGAATTCTCTGGATCTATTGCTGCTCAAGCATACTATGAAATTTTAGACCTAAATACAGACACATTCATAATAATTGCTCCTGACCATAATGGAATAGGAAGTAAAATATCTATCCTAACTCAGGGATCATGGCAAACACCTCTTGGATTTATAAAAATAAATACTGATATCGCATCCAAAATAATGAAAAATTCAACAAAAATTGAGGTGAATGTAAGTGCTCATAAAATAGAACATTCGATTGAAATACAAATACCCTTTATCCAGTTTTGTAGAAAAAATCAATTCAGAATAGTTCCAATTCTAGTAAGGGACCAAGATGTAGAAACTGCTATTGAACTAGGAAGATCGATCGCTGAATCAATATACGATGAAAATGTTATCATTATCGCTACCTCTGATTTTACTCATTATGAATCTCATGAACAGGCACATAATAAGGATCTGGAATTAATTAAAACAATAGAAAATTTAGAAATAAATTCATTTTATAGTACAATCAAAGATATGAACATTTCCTTGTGTGGACATGGGGCCATTGCTTCAGTTGTAAAAGCTGTGCAAATACAAGGAGCAAAAAAAGGGACCCTATTAAAATATGCCACTAGTGGTGAAATTCAATCAGATTATAGGAATACTGTAGTTGGATATTGTGCAATAGCATTCACATGAAACATAGCCACAAAAATAACACTTCAGCATCAGCACCAGGAAAAATAATTCTGTTTGGAGAGCATTTTGTTGTTTATGAGAAGCCAGCGATTCTTGCATCACTCAATAGAAGAATCTATGTCGAGGTAATTAGAAAACATTATGGAATAAATAACGAGATAGTAATTAACAACGAATTATTTGGAAATAAATCTTATCCTATTTCTATTATTGGTAATTTGAAAGAACAAAAAATAATGAGCGATGAATATTATCCGATTCTATTCATAACAAAAAAAATTTTTAATGAAAATAAATATAAAGAAGGTTTAAAATTCACTTTCAAATCTGATATTCCTTATGGTATGGGCTTGGGTTCCTCTGCTGCTTCAGCAGTTGCTACAGTTGCAGCATTATCAAAGATATTTAATAAGAAAGTCGACGATAAAAAAATATTAAAATTAGCAATAGAAGCTGAAAAATTAGTACACAAGAATTCGTCAGGAGCAGACTGTATAATTTCTGCTCACGGTGGTCTAATATTCTTTCAGAAGCATACTAGATTCAAAAAGGTATACCCGAAGAAAGAACTATCATTTATTCTAATAAATACTGGGATCAGACATTCTACTGGACAGCTTGTAAATATTGTAAAAAAATATCAACAACAAAATTCAAGAGAGTTTGTTAATTTGTGCAAAACATCAGAAGAAATTACAAAAAGGGCAGCAAGAGCAATAGAAGAAGGTGATAACATTATGGTAGGTGAACTAATGACTGAAAATCAAATAATATTAGACAAAATCGGTGTATCTAATAAAATAATCGATAGAATCATTAATTTATGTTCAGGATATGGTGCTCTTGGATCCAAGATAACGGGTGCTGGCGGGGGAGGATGTATTTTGGCATTAACAGAACAAGAGAATAGAGAAAATTTTATATCAAAAATAAGAAAAGAAGGACTTAAGTGTATATCCGTAACTTTAGAAAGTAAAGGATTGTTATATTAAAATTTAAATCAAGTGTTTTTTTTCTATCTCTTAATTGAGTAGCCAAGTTGTTTTAATAAAATTAGGTGGGTCAATTATAACTAATAAAGATAAACCTCTGAGTGCAAATCATCATGCAATTACAGATCTTGCAAAATCCATATCAAAAATCAAACGTCCGTTAATATTAGTACATGGAGGAGGTTCATTCGGTCATTACTGGTCAGTTAAATTTGACATGCATACTAAACCAGAAAAATATAGTTCAAAAGGCATATCAATAGTTCATTCCTCGATGTTAGATCTTAATAAGATAATTAATGAAATTTTTGAAGAAGAAGGGCTTTATCCTTATAGCGTACCACCATTTTCGTTCCTAAACAACGGAAAGCCATCAAGACTTAAAATAAAAGAATTAGAAAAAATGACTGAACATAATATTATTCCTATAACATACGGAGACGTCGTCCATATGCATGAAAATAAATATTCTATACTT
Source organism: uncultured Nitrososphaerales archaeon (assembly GCA_963695855.1). Taxonomy (GTDB): domain Archaea; phylum Thermoproteota; class Nitrososphaeria; order Nitrososphaerales; family Nitrososphaeraceae; genus TH1177. The sequence continues at coordinate 113,436 of CAVOHZ010000003.1, forward strand.
TCAGGTGACGTAATTATGAGGTTATTAAGTAATATTCTAAACCCGTACAAAGCTATCTTTACAATCAATGTAGATGGTTTGTACAATAATTTAATAGAAAAAAAAATAATAGAAGAAATAAAACCATCGAACTTCAATATAAAGAATAAAAAGATAATAATGAAACAAATTGGTGAAATCAATGATGTGACAGGAGGTATGAAAAGAAAAGTTGAAGAAGCTATAAAGATTGCTAAACATGGAAATGATGTTATTTTTCTCAATGGATTGCATCCATATAACCTTGAAAAAGTATTCAAAGGAAAAAAAATCAAAGGTACAATTTTTAAAGCCAATAACAAGTAGTTGAGAGATATGTCTGATCGTAAGGAAGAAGAGATTAAAATCATTATGCAACGAAAGAAGGACGGAATAGATATTCCTCTTTCTAATAATGTTCAATCTAGGTTTTCTTCTACCTATTTAGAATATGTAAAACTAATTCACAACGCATTACCTGAGATTAATTATCAAGATATAGATCTTTCCACCAGTTTCCTAAATCACAAATTTGCATCTCCTATAATAATAGATTCAATGACAGGGGGGACACAAGAAGCTTCAAAAATTAATTTGCGCTTAGGAAGGATAGCAGAAAAATACCAACTGGGCATGGGACTCGGAAGTCAGAGGGCAGGATTAAAAAGTGAGTCCCTGGCGGAAACATATTCTATTGCAAGAAAAAATGCACCATCGGCATTCTTGATAGCAAATATTGGAGGAGCTCAGCTTGCTGAAGGACTAGATATTAATATGATCGAAAAAATCATTTCAATGATAGAAGCGAATGCTTTAGTTATTCATCTTAACCCGCTACAAGAACTAATTCAACCAGAAGGGGAACCTCGTTATAAAGGTGTAGTTGATAAAATATCCTATCTTAAAGAAAAAATAGATGTACCTATTATAGTAAAAGAAGTTGGATCAGGAATTTCGAAAGAGGTAGCGGTCAAGTTAGAAAACATTGGAGTAAATTGCATCAATATTTCCGGTTCAGGAGGAACGAGTTGGGCAGGAATAGAAGGGATTCGGGCAGGACGAGCAAAAAATACAATAAAAGAACATCTTGGAGAATTGTTTTGGGATTGGGGCATTCCTACTGCTCTTAGCCTCATAGAAGTAAAAAAATCGGTACACATTCCATTGATTGCATCAGGGGGAATTAGAAATGGTTTGGAGATCGCGAAATGTTTAGTGTTAGGAGCAAAAATGTGCGCACTAGCCTATCCCTTTCTCTATGCAGCTTCCCAATCAGAAGAGACTCTTGTTGAATTTACAGAATTGATCATTGCTGAACTTAGGAGTGTAATGTTTCTTACAGGCTCGTCAAATATTTCTCAATTACCAACATTAAGATATATATTAACAGGAGAATTAGCAGATAGGGTTACCAAAAATGAATAACGATATTAAAAATGATATAGAATCTCACATTAACACTGTTAACAATTATCTTGTTTCTTTACTGAGAGGTAACCCTCAAGAACTCTACCAGGCATCATCACATTACATCATAAGTGGAGGAAAACGCCTGAGACCTATAATGACAATAAAATCATGCGAAATGTTTGGAGGGTCAGAACAGGATGCGTTGCCAGCTGCATCAGCAGTAGAATTTATTCATAATTTTTCCTTAGTGCATGATGACATAATGGATAATGATGATTTTAGACACGGCATACCAACCGTACATAAACATTTTGGTATCCCTTTAGCCATATTATCAGGAGATATTCTATTTTCAAAAGCATTTCAGATACTGTCATGTAATAGTAACAATTCGATAAAGGATAGTTCTTTGTTGAATATGGTTCAAAGACTTGCGACAGCGTGTATAGATATATGTGAAGGACAGTCGCTAGATATGCAGTTATCTAGATTAAAATCATTCCCTACAGAAGCAGAGTATATAGAAATGATCTCTAAAAAAACTGCAGCGCTTTTTGAGGTCTCTTGTTCTCTTGGAGCTCTCTCTTCTAAAGACGCAACAGAAGAAGATGTGAATAATTTAGCATCATTTGGAAGAAATTCAGGAATCGCCTTCCAATTGATAGACGATTTAATTGGAATTAAAGGTGATTCAAGGGAAACCGGTAAATCAGTTGGCAATGATGTTAGAGAAGGTAAAAAAACCTTTCCTATTCTTTTATCAATTAAAAATGCTGACTCATACCAGAAACAAAAAATTTTAAATGTTTTTGGAAATAAAGACTCTAACAGTAATGAGATGGAGGAAGTCGTAAAAGTAATATCTTCTCTTCATATAGAACAAATTGTTAGAGATACAGCTATGAATTACATAAAAAAAGCAATGGATTCAATAACTAGCTATGAACAATCAAATTCCAAAAAAATACTGCAAGAAATCTCTTTTTTTATCATGAATAGGAGTAAGTAAATTGGAATTTGATGATGATACCTTCAATAAAATAAAAATCATCATCTTGAAAAATGCCGTAGAATACCAAGAAGCTAGACTTGATGCCGTTATTTCAAAGATAATAGCTATGGATCCGGATTTCAAAAAAGAAATAAAAAAAATAATTCCAAAAATAAAAGAAGAGATTGACAAAGTAAACGAGTTACCGAAAAAAAGTCAAATAGAATTACTAAAAGAAATGGATCCGACTTATGGACATAAAAAAATAGATTCGAAGGATAAAAAAGAGTTTAATCTCCCTAGATTAAACAATGCCATAGAAGGTTTCGTTGTAACGAGATTCCCACCAGAACCAAATGGATATCCCCATATTGGACATGCAAAAGCAGCAATAATTGACGAAGAATATGCAAGACATTATAAAGGTAAATTTATTTTGAGATTTGATGATACTAATCCATTAAATGAGAAGATAGAATATTATGATGCGATATTAGAGGGTATAAAATGGCTGAAGATCAATCCAGATATAATCAAGAATACGTCTGACGATATTAATTTGTTACATAAATATGGAAAAGAAATAATAAAATCGGACGGAGCCTACATATGTACCTGTAGACCAGAGACAATTCATAAATTGAGAGCAAATGGAATCCAATGCAAATGCAGGAAGGATTTGTCTATCACTTTAGAAAATATGGATAAAATTTTTGATGGGTATTTTCATACAAACGATGCTATTATTAGATTCAAAGGAGATATGTCTGGAAAAAATACAGCAATGAGAGATCCAACATTATTCAGAATAATTGAAAAAGAACATCCAAAACTAGGAAATAAGATATTGCTTTGGCCTACTTACGATTTTGCTGTACCCATTGAAGATAGTTTGGATGGTGTAACTCATGCATTTAGAACTAAAGAATATGAATTAAGAAATGAATTGTATCGCACGATCTTAAAGATCCTCAAATTGAGGATACCAGAAGTAATAGAATTTTCCAGATTGGAGTTTGAAGGATTACCCGTCTCAAAGAGAAAAATAAAACCACTAATAGAAAATTCCGTTATCAAAGGTTGGGACGATCCTAGGTTACCAACTTTAATTGCATTTAAAAAAAGAGGATTTACACCTGAGGCAATTAGACAATTTGTAATATCACTTGGATTGACCCTGTCAGAGACAAAGCCTTCGATGGAGATCCTTGAATCATTTAATAGGAAAATAATAGAACATGAATCAAAAAGACTTTTTTTTGTAAATGAACCTTTTAAAATTACTTTAAAAAACTGCCCTCCCCTAGATGTTAAAATAAAGAACCATCCATCTTTGAATATGGGTACAAGAAATGTTTCAGTTAAGGATATCTTATATATATCTTCGGTAGATGCCAAAAAGCTAAATATTGGAAGTGAACTTCGCCTGATAGAGCTATATAATATAGTTATTAAAGAAATAAACTTTGAAGAAAAAGAGGCTTTGGCTGAATGCACCGGAAAAATATTGAGAAATGATATTCCAAAAATTCAATGGGTATCTAATGAAGGTTTTGTTGAATATAGAATTATTAAACCTAATGTATTGTTCATTAACGAAAAATTTAATCCTGAGAGTCTTAAAATTTTGCGTGGATTCGCAGAATCTTTTGTGTCTACCTTATCAAAAGATACAAGGATCCAGTTTATAAGAGAAGGATTTTGTAGAATAGAAGACAGCAATACCTCAATATTCACACATAAATAGGTGGAAAAATGAAAATCGCTAGAATAAAAAACGATAAATTTGGAGAAACTTATGGAGTGGTGTCACAAGACTTGAATAAAGTAATTACAAAAACAGAGATACAAGAACAAACAGGGGTACCTATACCGCAAAACATAAAGGATTTCATATTTGGAAATTGGATTTATGAATTAAAAAAATATGAAAGTAAATTAGTTTTTTCATTAAATATAAAAGATGTGGAATTACTCGCACCACTGCCAAACCCCAGTAAAATTATTTGTCTTGCGTTTAATTACTATGATCATGCCCAAGATGCAGGACTAACTCCCTCTCAAGAACCAGTAATTTTTATAAAGCCAAGAACTGCCTTAAACAACCCATTTAACGATATTCGTTGTCCTGCAAATGTGCAAAGACTTGATTATGAAGCCGAAATAGCTGTAATAATCGGTAAAAAAATAAAAAATATTTCGGAAGAAGATGCAATGAACTCAATATTTGGATATATGATATTTCATGATGTATCTGCAAGGGATATTCAATTTAAAGATAAACAATTTACCAGGGGAAAGAGCATAGACACTTTTGCTCCCTGTGGTCCTTGGATTACTACTGTAGAGGAAGTTGAGGATCCTCAGAGTTTGAGAATAATTACAAAGGTGAACGATGAGATCCGCCAGAATTCTTCTAGTAGTAAAATGGTTATACCAATAAAGAAGATCATTTCTAGTTTAAGTCAATTAATGACCATAGAAGCAGGTGATATCATTTCAACAGGAACTCCTGCAGGAGTTGCAATGTCCATGAATAATCCAAAATATCTGAAAGATGGGGATGTTGTAGAGATAAATATTGAAACATTAGGAAAGATTAGAAATAAAGTTGTTTTTGTAGAAAAGGTCAATTTGTAATCATAGATCAGTTCGTTGATACTTTTCAACTATTCTATTCAGTTTAACAATTTTGGATTCCAACTCTTTAGAATAATATTCATAACATTTTATTAATTCTCCTCGTACATTAGACAACTGAATAGTAATGTTTAAGGCGTCTAAACAAGATTCGATAGACCGTTCTGTAGCAAAGACATTCATTTTACTATTAAATTGATCGATAAGTTTTTTTTGTTCGATTTTTTGCTCGTTTATTGTATTCGCTAGATCTTTATTATCATCAAAATTTCTTGCATTTCTAATATTTGACCAATTTACCATTGTATTCAATTTTATCGAAGAATATCAATATTTGTGTTTTGCAAAAAAAATCCTTCTAATTTTGATAAATGTAGAATAACATATATAAAGACTAGAAAGAATATTCACGATAGTTGTAATGGTAGTCGAAAATATAGCAACAGTATCTTATATTAGGGTTTTAAAAGAGGATCTTTGTATTTTACGTATAAAAACAAACGATGGTGTTATTCCGGATTTTAAGGCGGGTCAGTTTATAACACTTTCGCATATGAATCCATGGGAAGGAAAAATTGTGAGGAGGGCGTATTCTATTGCCTCTCCACCTGAACAAAAAAAATATATTGAATTACTCATAAGATGGGTTCGTAAACCATTACCAGGTCGACTAACTACTCTATTATTTAATAAAAGAGAAGGTGAGGAAATTGGTTGGATAAAGCCAACCGGAGCATTTACAATAGATGAGAAAAGGCATGATGGATCACCTGATAATAGAAGACTTGTTTTGATTGGTGGTGGAACAGGTTTGGCCCCCTTCATCTCTTACACCCTTCACCTAAAAGCTGTAGGAAGTAAAAGGGAAGTAGTTGTATTGCATGGAGCTAGTTTTGTTGACGAGTTAAGTTATAGGGAATTACTTAGTGATTTGGAAGAAGAAAGCTTAGACAAAGGAAAAGATAACTGGAATTTTAGATATCGTGCAAGCATAAGTAGACCCCAAGAAGGTTTCAATAGATCATGGGGAGGACAAAAGGGAAGAGTAGAGTCATTCTTAAAACCATATCCAGGCACTGACAGGTCACCTCTTGAGAAGTTAGTAGGTGAAAAAGTAACTTCTGAAAATACTTCATTTTATGTTTGCGGTTGGCAAGGTACTGTAGATGGAGTTCTTGATTATCTGGGTCCAAAAGGGTTTGTAACTGAGAGAAACAAAAGACCGGACGGAAATTACGACATTAAATTTGAATCATATGGTTAATTTTTTTATTTTTTGGTTTGTTTGAAATGAGGTTTGAATACGAAGAATTTGTATCAGTAGATGACTTACTACTTTATATGGCTTCTATTGCACCGTATATGAAACAATTGCTTCCAATTATATGTTATAAAGGTTATATTTTTTCGATACTGCCAATATCACAATTGTCAACAGAACATTTAATGATGGTTTATACTAAGGAAGGAATCCAAGGAAATATACTAGAATTTGATATTTCCTCTAGAACACACAAGCTGGTCCAATCTGTAGAAAGAGCGGACAAAAATTATTTTGTTATAATAAGACCCAGGTTTTCAACGTTAGCTGATAAAGCAATAGAGAATTTAGAGAACTAAAAGATATTTTTTCGATTTCAATTATTTTATTAGTATTTTATTTCATTTATTTGCGGCTATAATTTTGGTGGCATTGCAGCTGTTACAGAACGAGCTCTAGAATAACTTGCGATAATATCTTCAGGTAATGTTCCATTAAAAAGAATCCTTAGAGAGACCTCTAAGATATTTCATTATAGCCCAAGTTCCAAACTTGATAAGCCCTGCCATAAATAATTTCATTGGTGGACCATAGGATTTATTTCGTATGATAATTGGAATAATATCATTAATAACTCTAAGATTATGTTCCCAACATTTCCAGAATAATGTAAATTGTGCCTCATTAAGATTACCAAAATGCATGGAATTCTTTTCTGAAAAATCTTGATACAACAATGGGGCAACCAAACCTCTCATGTTCATTTGTTTAAAGTCATCTATCAAGTCAATAGTATACTGGGTTTCATCAGGAGTTTCGTCTGGCCAACCTATAATTAGAGTCAATGCAGGAAACCAATGGTTCTCATTCAAAATTTTACATCCCTCTCTTACCACAGATCCCCATTCTTCAGGTTGAAAGGGTTTAGTTTTTACACCTAAATGTTTCTTAACCATTCTAGGCGCCACTGTTTCTATACCAAGATTAGTAGCTAACCATCTGCCATTAGAATCCATATCATTAATACTAGAAAGCTTCTTTATTAAATTAGGAGAAGAAGATACGGCTGAAAGTGTCATGTGAGTCGTACCAATAAAATTTGCACCTACAGATTTAAGGCCTGTCCATAAATTTATTATTGCATCGCCATTAGGAATGAAATCTTTATTATCGCATCCGTATAATAACATCTCATCTGACTGAAGCCAAATTGAATCGAATCCATAGTTAAGATTAATCTTTGCTTCCTCCTGTAGTCTATTAAGAGGTATATCTTTTTTTGATCTCTTATTAACGTCGCAAAAATCACATCCTCTTCCACATCCTCTCATAGCCTCAATAAGAGAATTAATCGTAGGTCCGTTAATTTTTGGAATATTTTCGATATTGCGAACAAAGGTATGCAATAATTCTGGTGCTTCTCCTTGCTCTAAATCATGAAAAAGGTCCAAAGCAAGTTCATCAGCCTCGCCTATGACAACAGTATCTATTCCATGAATATTCATCCGGTCAGGTTTGGCTAACTCCCAAGCACCGTTGCCACCAACAACGACTTTAAAATTATATTTCTTTTTGAGCTGAATTATTGAAGCACACATCTTTTTGAATTTCATTGCAACATAAGATAGTTTTTCTGGAGACATTGTTGTCGTTACTGGGGCCATTCCTAACGGATCCATCACATTAATACCAACAACTTTGGTATGGGGCCCTATACATTTATTTAACATATCAGGATGAGCAAGAAATACATCATTACGATCATATTCTTGTAATAAAGCACCTTCAATGCGCCTTAATCCACATTGGGCAACCTTCACCTGACCAGTAATTTTATCCGTTTCAACACTAGGACAAAAGAGTTTATCAAACACAAACTCCGGCACCAACTCATAAGGACCACATGCAATGAAGCCATACAGAAAATTACCCCTATAATTAGTCATTAAACTTCTATCAGCTGTTAGAACTATCCGTTTACCTGAAAATGTCAATACAGTAGCCTCGTAACACATGCTCTTTGAATCATATATAAATTTATTATCATAAACTTACGAGTATATCGTGTAGGATCTTTTAGTAAAATCCTCTTTCATGACCCATAAGCATAATTGATTTCAACTGCTTTCTATTCAAATAATTGAGAGCATCATAGAAATTGGTCCATATATAATCATCATGTTCGTTGGAAAGAATAATTTCACGTATATTTGTAGTTGCATAATAGAAACTTACCTCTTTTCTTGATTTTATTCCTTCTCCTTTAAAAAAAGAATAGCGTATTCGTCCTATGAAGGATAAAATATTAAGAGAATTAATACCTGTCTCTTCTAATACTTCTCTAAATAGTGTTTGAATTTCTGTTTCGCCGTCTTCTTTATGACCTTGTGGAAATCCCCAGTAACCTCTACGGTTTCGCAGTAGAAGAAATTCTGGATCCTTTTTACTTAATGGTGTTTGATATTTTATGACTGCACCAACAGATTTTTCTATATTCACACTACGATAGTTTTTATAAAATAGAATTATAATATTGTTTCTTAAAAATATTAATATCCAATTAATTTCATTATTTTTTATATAGGGCCGGTCGTCTAGTCCGGTAGGATACGGCATTGGCATTGCTGAGATCGTGGGTTCAAATCCCACCCGGTCCATATAATTCAAATAATACAAAGTATTTATCTCATCAGACCGAAATAATTGTATTTTGTTAACTGGGAGAGAGATATTGAAAAAATCAAAATTGGACAAAAAGTTTTTGTCATAAAGAAAAATAAACGATTTAAAACAATGAGGGATTTTATACTAATATTTATTTTTACAGCGATATCTCTTATCTCTTGTCATCCTTCTTCACCTCCACCAATTGGAAAAAAAAAAATAGAAAATGAAGGTTTCAAAAATAGAGAGAAATTAGAATTAATAGGAATTAAAACTCCAAGACTTATTTTCATTTCAAGTAAAGAAATAATAGAGGAATATATTGAATATGGAAATCTTTATGAATATTTAGTAAAACACGATGATATTGATATTGCTAGCAAAGCCGGAATGATAACAGGTATATTACATAATTCAGGTTATACATTTACTGATAATAAGAGTCAAAATTTTTTAGTGTCAAAAGATAAAGATCTCATTAGAATAGATCTCGGTCTAATGCAAGCGAATATTTCATTATTCGCAAAAAGTATGGATATAGGCACATTTTTAGGAAGCGTTCTCGACTTAGAATCGAAGAAATATCACGAGATCGAACGAGAGTATTTAAATGGGTATATTAAAACAACAGGCAGTGTTATTCCCTACTTGTCAGTAATTTTAAGAAATGTCCTAGCTTTGAGTTTTGTAAATGATCATAACAAGATGATGAAAAACATGACCAAGAAATATAATAGCTAGATAGGAGGAAGTTCTTGTCTTTTGTCGAATCCACCAGATCCAAATTTACAGTAAAAACATTGATCTGATTGCATATAAGGTATTCTTTGAATAACAATGGCACCTAGTTTTAATGCAAACTTCGTCATTATTCTATGTTTAAAGGGCATCGAGGGAATGACTTCCTTAAAATAAACATCATAATGATCTGGGCAAAATTTTAAAGTAATTTGTGCACGTGGTTTATTTTGAGATTTAGACTCGTTAATTGTTCTGGTGAGTTGTATTTGTTCTCTTATATACTCATGTTTTGGGCAAGGACAATCTTTTCCTAACGGATGTTTATATGCCGGAGTATTTTTCCAATCGAATTCGGGAAAATTCTTATCAAAATCATCCATTCTTCTCTGATATATTAGAAGTAATATCATATAAATTGTGGGATGTAAAATTGGGATGTAAATATTAATATCTAATCTGATTATAAAAATATATATATTTTTGATAATTTATAAAAAGTAAAAGCGGCGTGAATAGAACGGAACAGAGTAATGTCAATAGCAGAGAAGATAATTCAAGGAAGAATGATCAAGAACAAAATCTTATTTCTCTCAATTTGAATCTAAATACATTAATAGACTTTAAGAATTCGTTAATAGAAGAACAGAAGAATGGAGAAACGAAGATCCAGGAAATAAATGGGAAAATAGAAAAAACAAAAAAACAAGTTGACAAGGAAAGACAGTCACTCGAAGAGCTAAGAATAAGATTAAAGGAAATAAACGATGTAAAGGATGAAGAATTTCCCAAATTTATGGAACTTAAAGATCAGGTTATGAAAGCTAGAGATCAAATGAAGGTAATTGACGAAAAAACAGGTGTAAAAAATAGTAAAGAAAGAACAAACATCAAACAATTAACTAGAACTCTAGAACAACTTGAAAGAGACATACAAACAAAAAAATTGTCGAAAGATGAAGAGAGGAGATTAGTTGTCAAATCCAAAGAAATTGCTACAAAGCTTCATGCTTTGAAAGTAATACATAAAAAAGAAGATCAATTTAGGATGATTTCAACTCAATACGGCAGTTTAAAGTCAAAAATCAATGACATTTTTGATAAAAAATCTGAATTTGGAAACAAAATCGGTGATCTGAAAAAGGTGTTAGACAATCTCTTGGACATACGTGAGAATTTGTACGAAGAAAGGAGAAAAATAATCAGAGCAATGAGAGAAAGTACCGCAAAATTAGAAATGGTTGATACTCAAATCAATGCAATAGAATTTAGAAAATCAAAAATTACTGCTGTAGGTAGCAAGAGAAGATTTAGAGATTTACGTGATAAGCCGTACGTAGGTTTACAATCACCTAAAGAAAGAACCAGAAGAAATAAAGAAAATATCCAGATATGGAATTCTATGAAAGAGCAGGCATTAAAGAAGATGTCTAGTGGAGAAAAACTTACTTTTGACGAAATGAAGTTGATCTATAGTGATATGAATTCATCTGAACTGTAGAAGATTTGTGTGACTTCATTTAGTTATCTTAATTTAATGTTTTAGATATTTATACAGTCATTGAAATGTAATAGTAATTGAAAAATTTATACTTTACTCCGTACGGCGTGGGACTAGGACATGCTAGTCGTTTAATCATTATAGCTGATAAATTTCAGGATGAAGAAATCAACGTAAAATTTTCTTCTTATGGGGAAGCTGTAGAATTTATTTCACGTTCTGGATATTACTGTTCAGATGTACCTCCAGTTGAATTTTCATGGAATACTCAAGGGAGCTTTTCATTTAAAAATACTATTTCAAATATTCCTATATGGTTCACCAATTTTTCAATTCAGGTAATAAGAGAAGTTGAAAATATGACTAAATTTTCACCACATCTAGTAGTATCTGACTCAAGATTATCTTCAATTATCTCTGCCAAACTATTAGGTATTCCTTCAATAGTAATATTAAATCAAATTAAACTGTTGCTATCTCCAAGATTACATTCTTTCAAGATTGCTCGATTATTTGAAGAGATCAACGCTGAATTTATGGGTATCTTTTGGTCAATATCCGACGAAATACTTGTACCTGATTTACCTCCTCCATACACTATTTCAGAAAATAATACATGGAATACTGGTTCAGTAACAAAAAAAATCAAATATATTGGATTTATATCTCCTCCTTATAGAATTTCCGAAAACCAAATTACAAAAGCATTGAAATTACTTAATTTCTCGAAATCGAAACCTATAATTTTTTTTCACATAAGCGGACCTCCCAAAACAAGAATTCCTATTGTTACTAAAATATTAAAAATGAAAGAATCATTTGATAGTAACCTTCAGTTCATCATTTCAGAGGGTAAACCAAATGGTGAAGCGATTCCAAGAAAAATATCTGAAAATGGATGGTATTACGAATGGTGTCCAATTCGCGACGAACTTTTTGCATTAAGTGATATTTTAGTGATAAGAGGAGGTCATACTGCAATTTCTCAAGCAATCCAATTTGGAAAGCCAATAATTTCAATACCGATTGAGAACCACGCAGAACAAATAAATAATTCAGTTAAAATATCCAGAATTGGACTTGGTACTACACTAGATAATAATGAAATTACTCCAAAAAAAATTGTTGAATCCATTTATGAGATATTAGATAATTCAAATTATTTGATGAAATCTAATGAAATAATGAATATAAGCAACAAATTAAATGGAGTTGAGAATGTTGTCGATATAGTTAGGTCGTATATTAGATGAATTCATAATAAATGTGACATTTTTAATTTCTTTTCTTAAAAATGAGGATCTGAGTAAAGATTTTTTGTCACCCGAAATGTTACTGGTTCTAATTTTTTTATTGATTTTATTTTCAAAATTATTAATCAAATCATGATTTTTGAAAAGTAGATCAATACCTTCTTCTGGATCGGAAAAAGCCATAGGAATCCATGGAATTTTATTATTCTTGTAACACAGATTTATGATTTTTTCCATCATCCAGAAAGGATGAGTATAAAAACTAAATGGCACTAAGACGTTAGGATCATTATTTGACATAATTATTGATTTTAACATTAAAAATTCTTCATATTGACAGTCATCAACAGTAAATTTCAAGTCGGTAGGCAATAACCTTATAGAAATACGCCTATTTCCAATTTTAGAAAAAATCGGATACAGAAGTTTTAGTTTTTTACTAGAGATCAAAGACATTTGAATAAACAATCAATATTTCTGGAATAAAACCAAAATTCGATATGGTTTTTATGCAATTCAATGAATAATGATTGTAATATACTGAAAAAATTTTTTTCTTATTATAATTAAATGGAAGTCCGCCTATGCCATCAATTAATTTGATAGGTACATAAGAATTTAATTTTCCTATATAGCAATAAATTTTCTTACTATTAATTCCTTCATACTGATTTGGCTTCAAACTCTGGTATTTTGTTTTATCAATAATCAAACCAGTGACCATAAATTCTACGTCTCGTGAAATGAAATCTGGATTCTCAGATACAACCTTAACCTGAAATCGTTCGTTGGAGAGTATGATATTTTTAGTTACCGATAATACAAGACCCAATATATTTTTAATACCATTAGAAGTGGAAACAGCTAATCCGATTTTTTTGATGCCTAAAGATTTAGACAAAAGATTAAAAACATAAAGATAATTTTGAGTACTTAAAACCAAAAAAGAATTCTCTGTTGTGATTTTATAGGATTTTACATTGTTTGATTTCAAGGTTTTTATTATAGAAACCTTTATATCTTTAACCAAATGTCGGTGAATTGGAAAAATTATTAATTTAATATCTTTGCTCAATGTCATAATATTAACAAATTTTTCTAGGATCACAAATTGTCTATAGTTTCTCTAACTTGATTTTTATCACATGCCTCAGGAGATTTCTGCAAATATAAAATCAAGTCCTCTTTTGCCAGTTTATTTTTATTCTGGTTTAATCGTACAAACGCTCTGTTCTTATAGATTGGGCCATATCTATTAGGATCAATTTCAATAGCAGATGAATAATATTTTTCTGATTTTTCGTAGTCACGATTTTTAAGGTAATAATTACCTAAACCTCTAAAAGCAAGATAATAACGCGGATTAATAGAAATTGCTTTATTAAAACAAATTACTGCTTGAAAAATGTTTTTTTCACTATAACAACTTCCAAGAATTGACCACGCATGAGCATTTTCATGTTCATTTGCAAGGGACTTATTTAATTTTTCAATGGCTGAGTCAATTTTACCGACAAGAAAATCATTTTCAGCTTCAAAGCAGATCATATTTGAGTCTAAACAAGGTAATGTATTTCTTTTAATAATATTTTTCATATCGTTTGGTAACAGAACTATAGTTATATTATCTTCTTGTTCCCATTCTGATTCAAATTTTGCTTCGGGAATAAAACCTTCAGTATCAGGCTTTGGTATATATGTCATAATTCTCTTTTCCTCTTTATCATAACCCGAGATTAACATTGCATGTTGTGCGAGGTCATACAATCCAGGAAAAATTACAATAGGTGGAATTCCCTGATCTATTCTTTTTTTAATATCTATCAATGATCCCTTATAGATATAATAACAAAAATCATTTTTTTCTGCAATTTTTAAGCTATCATAAATCGATAATAGCGACTTAAATCTTGAAGACTCTGTAAGAAAATTTTCTTCTCCCCAATATTTAAGAACTACTGAAATTATCAGCGGTAACTTTTTATCTTCTTCAATCAAAGGTAAATTTAAATGGTTTGAAACAGATTGCATTTAATATAAAATCGTACAAATCAAATAAAAATCATCCTATCGTGAAATATTTAGGAAGGAATTAATTAAATATCCACCAATATTACCACTTTTTTCTGGGTGAAATTGAAATCCGAAAATATTTTTATTCAAATGCTTAAATATTTCAAATTTATTATCTGGAGAGCTTGCTAGGCATTCCAATTGTGATGAAATTTTGGATATACAGTATTTGTGACTCTGATAAGCACTAAATGAATAATTTGTAGGCAAAGATAAAAAATCTTTCAAAATTGTTATTTTTTTAAAACCTTGTATTACTTGATCCATTCTGTATAATGAACCTCCGAAATAAAGATTTATCATCTCCGCGCCATAACAGATGCCTAGAAGTGGAATATCTGTTTGATAACAATATCTTATTATTCTGGTATTGACCATATTTGTTTCTTTATTAATTTTCTTCCTTCCAGATAAAATGATGGAATCATAATCATCCAATCTGTCAATGTTTACTTGTGAATACAATTTACAAAAAAAAATTTTATTAAATCTTACAACATGAAAAAGGATATCCCTAGTAAAAGGTGAGGTGTTATCTACTATCAATGTGTTCATTAGTAAGCAAAATGATGGTACATTATTTTTAGCTTTACATGTTTTAATATGTTTCTTAAATTTGTAATATTGCGTCAAATTTGCATCGATTATCCAACAAGTTCTCTAACATGTTCCATTATTTAATAGATAACAAGAATAATGAAGTATTGATAATCTCATAATTTTGGCTTAATAAAAATAAAGGTTACCTCTTAGAAATGTTTACTTATGAACAATATTTTTTCACCAATTACACAACTAATATAATCTTCATTTTTTTGGTATTTTGTGAATAATTTTCTAAATATAGTACACTTAGAATTTTTTCGATCATTATCACTACCAAATTCTCAATATATGTAACGTTACAGAGAGTAATACTTGTTTCGTTGTCTCTCCAGTATGTTCATGCTTTTATGTAAATTTTGAAATTGATTAATTGCGTTTGGACCGTTATATTAGTACTTGGTGTAAATAAACAACTATAAATGTAAACCAAGTAATGTCTCTTCAAACAATCATGTTGTTTTTGTTTAAAATATAATTTTAATACCACTAAATTAATAGTAATATACTGTAATATTCATTATAGTACATCAGCTAAACTTTTTGACACTAAATAAATAGCTACTGGATAAGGAACTGTCGTTGAGGAATTATCAAAATGATATTTTTTTTGTTTGAAAATTAATTTTAACTTTGTTTTAACATTTATGTCTATATTTTCATTTTCTTGAAAAAGAGACGCATCTGAAAAAGGATCGAAAGTATCTAGGTTCTTGCACTTGACTTTTGAAAGACCACTTTTACTATTAATTGATCCGGCCATTCTAAATATTCTATGAATATCCATGGTAACATAAGGATCTATTTTAACTCCGATTGTTTTCGTAATATTTTCAACCTCTTTCTTAAATTCATCATATCCACCAATTTTCTTTATGTATTTTGATAACTTATCGTTAGAAACACTCGACAGATTTAATTTGTTAATTATTTTTTTTCGCCAACCATATGAGAACCCACTTTGAGGTAGTTTCACAGTCAAGTTATCTTTGATATTTCGCGCACCAAGACTACCCAAAGAAATATTCTTGCCCATCAAATAACCCGCAAGATCACTTCTAGCTTTTGAATCCAAAGTAAAATATTTTTGATCTATTGCAGTAATATGAAATCCTGTATTTCCAGAAAAATAAATAAAGATATATTTACTATCTATTCCAAAATCTTCAGTAAGAAATGAAATTAATTTTTTAGTTTCTTTTTTGAGAATATTTATACAAGTATGACATGGAATAACAATAGAATGTATCTTAGTACTTTTACATAGATCACAAATTTTCATCAATTTTTGACTAACAATTCCGCATTCTTTGCAAATAAAGTATGTATGTTGCATCAGACATGGTGAGGCCAGATCTTTCAAATCTATATCAAAAATAAGATCAGCTCCGATCCATCTTTTTTCGTTCATTGGAAATGTCGGAAATTCGTAATATGAATTGGAATAATATATATCTGATGGAACATTTTGTAAAAGATATGCATTTAATTGACCCATATCGTCAAATGAAATATGTCTTATCATATCGGATTCAAAATTCATGAATCCAAATTCTCGTTGTGAAATATTATGGGGACATTCCAAAATGTCTGTATTTTTAAAATAATATTCCTTGAAGGATTTTTGTAGAAAGTGCAGATTTTTATTATTTGGTTTAATATTCATTTTTATTTTTGTAATTTGTTTCTGCCAAATTGTAGGGGATTATTTATTCCTTTACATTCATGAGTATAAAAACATAAATTTTCATTAGCAAGTTTGGAGCAGGAAGGCACTGAATATTTTGTTAAGCTGCCTCTTTGACCAGAGAGGTGTTCTACTTGATATCTGGTTATCCGTTCATTAAAATCAGGAGCATTCTTGAATAAATCGATAACTTCTTCGCTACCTTTTCCGCAAGTTAGCATATAAGTTGCTAAAAGAAATCTGGCAGAATGTGGTAAATTTTCATTTTTATTTAGCAAGTCAAGTGCATGATTAATACAAGGAGGATATCTTAAAGTTTTAGTCTGGAATTTCACTGGAAGAACTACTTTGTTTTTAATTGAATGTGCGTACAAATTTATCGTATCAGGAAATTTTTCTATTTCCATTGCTTTTATTTTATTGTATATCAGTATAGATAGCTCATTTCTAATAAGTCGAACAGTCTCTTCAACATCCAGGTACACCAGTCCTCCATTAACGGAGCGATTAATTAATTTCCATTCTTGTTCGTGAAATGAAGTTGATCTAACAAGATAATCTGAAATTCTCATTTTGAAAAGATTTGGAGTAAACTCGTGCAAAACTATTTTAAGATCAAAAAGTTCATCAAAAATTTTCGAGATCAAGAGTTTTTTCTTTTTTACATCTTTTTCATGACGTAAGTCATCTATTAGAAACGATTCCACCCTCATTGCCTCTAGGAGACAATATTTTTTTGTAACAGATTCAATATTGATACATTTTATCATTATTAATGAGATAAGAAATGTAAAGAGGTCAATATCGTATTTTTCTAATTCTAGAAAGACATTTCCAGTCAGTATTTCATACTCTATTCTGGTTTTAGCTTTTTCCAAAATATGATTGAATTCAGGTCTAGCAAACTCCTCTATACTAAAATGAGTTTCTTTCACATACATACCTGCTTCCTTTAAAAAGGGATACTTTGCTAGATCATCCTTTCCCAATACAATGCTCAATATATTATTAATAAATAAAGACCGAAATAAAAAACTACGTAACGATATTATCTACCGTACCAGCTCATTATCATTATGAAAAATTTTGGCTTAAAAATTGGTTTTCATGTTTCTATATCAGGATCAATTATCAACGCTATTATAAATGCTGAAGATCTTAATTGCACTGCTTTCCAAATATTTAGTAGAAATCCCCGTGGCTGGAATGCAAAACCATTAGGAAGAGAAGACATCCAATCTTTTAAAAAAATGATTGATGAAAGCTATATTGATAAAAGATTTATTATCGTTCATATGCCTTATCTTCCCAATTTAGCGTCTCCTGATGGAGAATCATATTATAAATCCAAAAGTACACTCTACGAGGAGATAACTAGATGTAGTTTACTAGGAATTTCTAGCATCGTTCTGCATCTTGGGAGTCATTTGGGTAGTGGTAAACAAAATGGTATTAACCAAATTATCAACGCATGTAATTTTGCCATAGATACATTTAAATCCAATTATAAAAGACATGTTGCTCTAAATATTATATTTGAGAATAGTTCGGGTCAAAAAAATAGCATAGGTAGTAAATTTGAGGAAATTAGAATTTTGTTAGATCAGTTAAATGATAAGAAATATGCTGTTTGCTTGGATACCTGTCACGCATTTGCAGCAGGATATGATTTAAGAACTGCAGAGGAAGTAAGCAAAGTCTTCAAAAAATTCGATGATATTATTGGAATAAGAAACCTTAAAGTATTGCATTTAAATGATTCTAAAGGTCAGCTCAATGAAAACAAAGACAGACATGAACATATTGGACTTGGTTCAATAGGAAAACAAGGAATGAAGGAAATATTAAAAATTAAATATCTTAGGCAAATCCCCATTATTATGGAAACTCCAGTTGATGATATAAGGGGGAACAAAGATAATATGAAAGCTGTCGTTGAACTGTTTAATAATTGATAGAAAATTGGAAAATTTGATTATTCAACAGGAGATAAGAAAATTATATTGAGGATGAAGAATTAATGACAAATTATGATACAATTATGAAGCTGTCGCTTGAGAGAGGTTTTTACTTTCCAAGTTCAGAAATTTATTCTGACGCGCCAGCAGGATTTTGGGATTACGGACCAAATGGAGTAAATTTAAAAAATAAATTCATAGAATTATGGAGAAGGGAATTGATTAGAAGGGACGGTATGGTGGAAATTGATGGCTCTCAAATTATGAGTAAGAGTGTATTCAAGGCTTCTGGACATATTGATAATTTTTCAGATCCAGTAATAAAATGCATAAAATCTAACCACACCCTACGAGCAGACAAGTTTATAAACGAAAAAATCGATTTAAATATTCCTGAAGGATTAAAAAATGAAGAGATTGACACGATAATATTAAAAAATCAATTATTGTGTCCCAGTTGTAAATCAAAATTTAAAAGTACAGAAAGATTTAACATGATGTTTAAAGTAGAAATAGGTCCAAATAAAGACGAAGCATATCTTAGACCAGAAACATGTCAGACCATTTTTGTTGATTTTTCACGAATATTCAAAGTTATGCGAGGCAGATTCCCATTTGCAGTTGGACAAATAGGAAAGAGTTTTAGAAATGAAATAGCACCAAGACAAAGTCTTTTAAGACTAAGAGAGTTTTATCAAGCTGAAATAGAGATATTTTGTAATCCAAATAAATTAAATAGTTTATCAAAATTTGAAGAAATTAAAGACACAAATTTAAGAATTCAAATAGATTCAGAAATTAATGAAATAACCACAGAAGAGGCTTGGAAGAAAAAAATAATACCTAATAAATTAATTGGATATTATCTATCCCTGTTAGCCCTATTTTATGAAAAAACAGGAATAGATATGAAAAAAACACGATTCAGAAAGTTAGCTGAAGATGAAAAAGCATTTTATGCAAATATTGCTTTTGATTTTGAGGTTGGAACAAGTTTGGGTTGGTTAGAACTGGTTGCATGTAACTATCGTTCGGATTATGATTTGAAACAACATTCATCATTGAGTAAGGAGAAGATGGAGGTTATAGACCCTGACACTCAGGAAAAAATTCTTCCTCATGTATTTGAATTATCATTAGGAATAGATCGAAGTGTATATACAATTTTGGAACATTCTTTTTTTCAAGATACAGATAATAAAAGAACGGTATTAAGATTAAATCCTCACCTAGCTCCAATTAGTATTGGAATTCTTCCTTTGATGAGGAATGAAGATATAGAAAATATATCAAGACGTATTCACCATAATTTGAGAAGAAATTACGACACCTTTTATGATGCTTCTGGTTCGATAGGAAGAAGATATAGAAGATTAGAAGAAATAGGTGTACCATATGCAATTACTATTGATCATACTAGTAAAACTGACAATACTGTCACAATAAGGTATAGGGACACAATGGAACAAACAAGAATCAAAATAGATGAAATTAATGATTTTTTCGCTAAATCAATTTAAGTAACACTCCTAATATCACCTTCTAGAAAGACAAGATATGAAATTAGATAAAGGAAGAGTAATTAACAATCGCAAGAAAGACGTTGAAAGAGATAAACTTGCTTTCGAGAAATGGATTATCATGGTAAAAGATTATGAAAATCACGAAGAAAAAGATCCGAAAATTTTTATAAGGCAATTTATGGCAGAGGGATATTATGACGCATATGACATAGCAAGATCGTATGCAGAAAGGTCAAACCTGGAGATAGTATGGTTTAAAGAAAAAAGGCTATGTCCTGAATATTATTCAAAGTATTTTCCTTGGCTAGAATTTTTTTGTACTTACTGCAATAGAAAATTTAATGATAAAGACCCTTTAGTTTGTAACATAAAACTATGTCAAGCAATATTATGTTCTAGGAATTGTATTAACAATCATATCCAATTAAGACATAAAGAATTTAAAGGCTAATTTAGTTGGGAAGGGGTGATACTAAAACTATAAAAAGAAGTAGATCAGACTTTTATCAGTTCAGCATCAAAAAGCTGTTCTAGCAACTGTAATATTTCTTGTTCGATTTGTTGTCTTGGTAGTCCTAGTTTTTCTGAGAAGTGATCTGCTAATTGAGTGATGGTTTTTGTACTATCGCAAGAATCCCAAAATTTTACTATTGCATCATTTACCATGAAACTCTTCTTGTCATTGTTTATTAAGATGAAAGAACCGTCTTCAGCTTTGGTAAACGAACCTTGTTTTTGTGGCTTCGCTGTTTCATAGTCAATCTGAAATCGAAGTTTTGGTTTACCAAAACCTAATCGTTCCCTTGCCTGAGGATCCATTTTTTCGATAGTCCATGGAGGATCCCATACTATATCCACATTTATATCGCCAATACCATCTATTTTTTCCAAGTTTCGTTTTACATCACTCACCAAAGTATTGTGAAGAGGACAGCCTCTTGTTGTCATTGTCATTGTAATCTCAACATGATTTTTCTCATTCACGGTTACCCCATATATCAATCCTAGGTCTACTATATTCACTGGTATTTCTGGATCCATGCATTTCTTTAACTGACTATAAACCTGATCTTTAGTAACAATTTGAGATGACATCTATAAAAAATTATAGAGAAAGACGATAAAAATGTTATTGCATTTAATTTATTTTGTGTTCATCATAATTTTTATATTGCTTTTATATGGAGGAAAAATGATGCCTTTTTCCGTTATTATGGATGTGATAAGATCCGGAGGAGTAATATCAAACGCAGGATTTATTACTTTTATATTAGTAGGTGCAATATTTTTTTTCCCTATCTTTGTAACTTCTTCCTTAGGACGTTCTTCTATCACAATATCGTCAATATCATTCTTTAAATCAAAGCTAGATAATGGAGCAGCAACGTAAAATGGTATATTATGGTTTTTAGCCAAAACAGCTATTTGGTAAGTTCCAATTTTATTAAATACATGACCCGTATGCAAAATTCTGTCTGCACCAACTATAACATGTTTAATCCCGCCTTTTGTCATAAGATATCCAACTGCTGTGTCAGGAATGATGCTAACATCAATATTGTCGTATTGTAATTCAAATGCCGTTAATCGAGAGCCTTGCATAACAGGTCTTGTTTCAGTAGCTATAACACGAATCTCTTTTCCAGATTCTTTAGCAGATCTTATTACACCTAATGCTGTTCCATATGCCACAGTAGCTAAAGACCCTGCATTACAATGCGTCATTATGGTGTCTCCATCTGAAAAAAGAATTTCGCCTATACTGCCCATTGATCGGTTAATGAAAATATCCTCTTCTGCCATTTGAATTGCTTCGTCTAACATGATCTGCCTCACTTTAGAAACGCTCTGAATATTTTGTATCTTTCGCATTAAACGATCTAGACCCCATTGAAGATTAATTGCAGTAGGCCTAGTTGATCTAATTACGTTATAGGCTTTGTTTAAATCTTTTAGTAACGACCCAATATTGCGCGAATTGCTTCTTCTGGCTGCAAGTACTAATCCAAAAGCTGCAGCTACTCCTATGGCAGGTGCTCCTCTAACTATCATTTGTTTAATTGCTGCAGCAACATCTTGGTAGGTTTTACAATATACATATGATAACTTTCTAGGTAATTTTGTTTGATCAATTAATATTAGTGAATCGTCCTTCCATTGAACTGTAAGAAGCATATTATTACCCTTCATTTTAGACAAGATGTGATAAGTAGAGATTTCACTTATATTAATTTAAAATATTGTCGTATTTTCCCAATCCAATTACCGAATATACATTATTTGAATAGCGTTCTCTATCTAGAATTCCTCTTCCATCATATATTGGAATATTAGTTATATCACTAACTATGGTTATGTACTCTAAATGATCTGTTAAGATCATGATTAAATCTGTTTTCTGTATTGATTTACAAAAATTGTTGTAGAATGATGTATTTGGAAATTTTGTGATCGAATCATCATTTTCAATTAATGGATCATGTACCCTTATCTCCTTAACTTTTAAAGTATTTAATACCTTTATGACTTCATATGTTGGTGATAATCTTGTATCCGTTACACCTCCACGAAATGCTAGACCTAAAAGAGTAATTGTCAGGTTGGTGCATTTTTTAGATCTTACTAACTTTAAAGCTTGTTTGACACAATATTTGGGCATAGTGTTATTTATTATTCTCCCTAACTTGGTCATTTTACTATTTATTCCAAGATTCTTTGAACTATTTATTATAAATTGGGGATATATCGGAATACATGCTCCTCCCACACCTACACCAGGTCTATGAATATGACAATAGGGTTGAGAGTTTGCAGCTGACCTCACTTCCCAGAAATCAATACCCAAATTTTCTGAATATATCGCCAACTCATTTGCTAGAGCGATATTTACATCCCTATAAACACCTTCAAATAATTTTTCAGTTTCAGCAGATTTTATGTTACTCATAGATATGATTCCTCTTTGATAAATCCTAGAGAAGAGCTTAGCACCAAATATTAAACTTTTTTTTCCATATCCTGAAATAATTCCAGGATAATTTGATTCTATATCCTCAATAGCTCTTCCCTCATATATCCTCTCCGGATTGTAAACAACATAAAAATCATCTTCTACCTTCAATCCACTATATTTTTCCAATATTGGGACAACTAAATCCTCTGTTGTTCCAGGAGGAACGCTTGGGTTAAGGGAGACAATATCATTTTTTTTCAAACCTTTGGCAATTTCTTTAGTTACGGTTTTGACAGCTATTAAATCTGCACTACCATCTGGAGCCAAGACAGGGACACATATCATCTTTAATAGTGAATCACGTGATGCTTTGACCAAATCACTATACACAAAAAATCGTTTATTAAATATGCCTTCACCAAAAGCCTCACTAACTCCAGGTTCAGGAATGTGAGTTTTTCCTTTTTTTGCTAAATCCACAACTTTATTTGACTTATCAATCCCTATTACACACGCACCTGAGCGAAGCCAAGTAGCAGCAAGAGGAGATCCCACATGTCCTAATCCGTATATGGATATCTTATAGTGACCTGAAGTTATTTTATCATCTAGTTCCAATAAAAATGACTCGAGGTTAATTTGAGCAAAATTATTTTTTACTTTTTTATTATTTCGTTTACTAATTTTTACATTATTCATGCTTTTTTAATTAGTATTGCATTATTTGTTTTTTTTTACTTTTTACTGATCCTAAGTAAAGAAATTAGTGGGATTTATTTCAATAACACAAGTATTTTATGACCCTCGCGTAATAATTGAGTGTTGTCTAGAACCAATTTTGAAGATCATACAATCTGTACTCTTGGATCTCACTGTTCCTTACAGGTTTTAAAAGGTGCCAAAGATGAAGGTTTTAAAACTTTATTAATATGTGAGAAAAAGAGGGAAAATCTATATCGAAGATTCTCATTCATTGACGATTTTATTATAGTTGATAAATTCAGAGATATATTGAAAAAAACGGTCTTTCAGAAATTACCCAATGAAAAAGTATACATGATACCTCATGGAACGCTAATTTCTAATTTTCAGTTAGACGAGATAGAAAATTTAAACGTGCCATTTTTTGGAAATAAATATATTCTCAGATGGGAGGCAGATAGAGAATTAAAACAAAAAATGATGCAGCAAGCAAAACTATCTACTCCAAAAGCAATTAAAAACAAAAAGATGATAAAAAAACTTTCTATCGTGAAATTGCATGGAGCGGCAGGAGGTAAAGGATATTTTCTTGCGTGGAATGAAAGAAGTTTTTATGAGGGATGTAATAAATTAATTAAACAAAAAGTAATTAAAAGTGAGGATGATCTTTATATTCAAGAATATATTTTAGGTATTCCTGTTTATTTACAATTTTTTTATTCTCCTATAAAAAAAAATACAGAACTCATTGGCATTGATAGAAGATATGAATCAGACATTGATGGCATAGGACGTCTTCCAGCACATGTTCAACAAAATATTAATTTGAACCCATCATACAACGTGATAGGAAATTTTCCTCTTGTATTAAGGGAATCACTCTTACAAGAACTCTTTATAATGGCAGATAGATTTGTCGATGTAACCAAAAAATTCGTATATCCAGGCATTCCAGGACCTTTCTGTCTCGAAGGTGTTTATGATAGTGAGGGTAATTTCACGGTATTTGAGTTTTCAGCTAGAATTGTTGCAGGAACTAATCTCTTTATCAATGGATCCCCGTACTCTGATCTATTATTCGAAGAGCCAATGAGCATGGGGAGAAGAATTGCAAGAGAACTAAAAATAGCTATTAAGACAAATATGCTCTCAAAACTGGTTACATAGTTTAATATTAGATTTATTTATTAACCTCCTGTCATTTTAGTAAATTTATTAATCTTCTGCGTTGTAGATATATAATCCAAATTAGCCAGTGCCACTTCAGCAGATTTTCTTACTTCGCAGCTTTTATCATTCAATGCACGGATTAGTGTTTCTCTGGCTTCCTCTGAACCTATTACTCCTAAGGCTACCGCTGCTTCATGTCGAACGAAAAAACTTGGGTCTTTATCTACTGCCTCACATAACGGTTTTATCCCGCTGGTAAACCCTAGCTGACCTAGGGAATAAGCTGCTTCATGTCGCACCAATTCATCTAAATCATTTTTCAAAACAATGCTTATGGGTATTATAGATTCTTCACCGGCAATATCTGCAAATATGCAGACAGCTCTAGTTCTAATGATATGATCAGGATGAAAAAGTAAATTCCTAAAAAAATCTCTATTATTGATGTTAAATTCGCTTTCCATCTTACCAAGCAATAAAAGTCTCTCTTTACTATCCATCTTACTTGTCAGTTCAATAGTTAGATATTTTTAAAAATTTAATCCTTATTAATTTTCATACCTTATTATATTGTTAACAATATTAGTGTTTTATGCGTGTAAGATATTGGCATCTTAACATTCAAGAAACACTTAAGTGCAATTACCCACTGGAGAAAATAAATCACTGGGAAATAAAGTGTCTTTGTGGAGATTATGAACATTTTGGAGTATTTTGGTTTAAGTATGGTACACCTTTTGATAAAGAACCGATTCATGGTATTTGTTTTTATTACAACGAAATAGAAGAAAAAATTGTAAAAGAATTAACAGACTATCTTTCAAGATTATTTGGTGGAAAGATATTATTTAGACAAACTAGAGTTTTTCTTCAAGGATCCAAAGTAGTTTTTGATCCTAAATCAATTGGAAAATTAGCTAATGATTTGAGTCTAAAATTTAATGTACCCGTAGAAATAACTATTGAATTAGAAAAAATATCAGATGAAGAAATAACTGAAAACAATTTTAACTTTCCTGCTAAAAAGGTCTTACCTATTGTAGGTACGGATTAATTTTTTTAATAACTGTATTTTATACATATTAGACTTTTATTCTTAAAAAATTTTTTAATTTCCTAGAATTGAATTTAATTTATTGACTAAAGTATACATACTTACAGGTTTACTTATAAAATCTAAGACATCCACTGAAGGAATTACTTTACTGAACTCTTCTTTATTAATTTCAAACGCTGTTATAAAAACTACTTTCATACCAGGATGATTTTCTTTTATTCTACGGAATAGTTCAAATCCATTTATCTTTGGCATCCTTATATCTGTAAGAACAAGGTCGTAGTAGTCAACCGGATTATTTTTTAATGAATTTAATGCTTCTTCTGCATCCATGAATGTGTTCACCTGAAATTTATTTTTGGACTCTAAACCTCTCTTAATAATTGACAAAATGTCTCTTTCATCATCAACAACCATTATTCGTGGTGGAATGTTCCTGCTCTTGGTGACACTCACGATAATTTTATCAATATTATCCTACTAAAAATGTTATCTATTTTCATGAAGTTTGTTTTTTAAAAGATTTTTATAATTTTGTGAATTATTAATGTAATATTGATATTACCCTAATTAATATCTAAGAAAATGGATGACAAAATAAATAATGAATATTTAGATATGCTTAATAGAGAAAAAATACCTGAATTTAATGAATTTCGATTAAAGAATCTGACATTTAGACCCAATTTATCTGGTCAAGATTTTTCCCGAAAGGACCTTACTAACGCTTATTTGAATGGAGCAATATGTGTTAAAACTAATTTCAATAATTGCATGCTTGGAAAAACTAATTTTGTTCAAGCTGATTTAAATGAATCAAATTTTGAATCTGCAGATTTAACTGAAACATTGTTCATGTACGCAGAAATGAAAGATTGTCGATTGACAAATTGCAATATGAATAAGACAAATTTTATGTGGGCAAATCTCCAGAATTCGGATTTACGTGGGAGTAAACTTGATGGAACGATATTTATAGAGGCGTATCTACAGAATTCGAATTTAGATAACTTAAAAATGGAAAAAGCATTTATAAAATTTGCTAAACTTGGTAACGGAGAAGATAGAGTTAATAAACTATCAAAGTAGTCTCTATTTTTATCCATTTGATCAAATAAAGATATTTAAATGATTTAAAATGAGGAATCGAAAAGCAATATTACTGGTAGACGATAAAGAAGAAACAAAGTTCGCAAAAGAGATTCTATTTGTAAACAATATTGATTTTATCGAATATCATATTAGTAAATTTGAAGAAAGTTGTTGTGGGGAACTACCTACAACTAAAGCCCCTTCTATTATCGCACCAGAAGGAGTGTTTAAAGGAATTGATGGTATAAAAGAATTTGTTATCTTAAAAAAGTGACGATTGATCAGCAAGCCAATCTATTTTGGTAATAAACAATAAAAAGTAATATAGTACTATTATAAGATAAAATCTAATTTAAAAATAAAATTGTGTCCTTATAGCTCTAACTTGTTTGATTAAAATATATTTCTTTAAAGATTTAGAAATATATTGCAAAACTGATGAATCAATGTTAAAAGTGGCTAAATGTCCCGCTCGGAGAACAAAATTTAGTTCTTTTAAAAATATTGAGATTGAATTTGATCTGCTTTTATATTATTTAGTAACTTGGTTTATTTTACATGGGTTTGAAACGTGTATAAAACCAATATTATGTACCTTATTATGGTTACCATGTTTTAGTCTTCCCGAATTTTTGGAACGAAATAACATAAACGTTAGATATAGATGTTTTCACGATTATGGGTATTTGTACCCGCAAGAGAATAAATGATTTCCTTGATTAGTATGTGAATTTTATTGTTAAATAATATAACGTTTCGCGGAATCTATGAATTCGAGAACCTCAAAAACATAATGTTTTTTATACCGAATAATCTGTTTTCAGATGGTGGGTATTGACAAGTTAGATTTAAAATCACTAATTGGAAGCTACAAAGACTTTCCTAAGAAAGGAGTGATGTTTAGAGACATCAATCCGCTTTTCAGAAACTGGAAAGTAACTCAAGAAATATCTAAGCAATTCATTAAGAATCACGAATTACAAGAAATAGATCTGATAGCAGGAATTGAGTCTAGAGGTTTTACTGTGGCCTCTTTACTAGCAGGAAATTTTAATAAAGGAATGGTTTTGGTCAGAAAGGCAGGAAAACTTCCAGGAGATACAATAAGAAAAAATTATGAGATAGAATACGGCAATGCCATGATTGAAATTCAGAGAGACGCTGTAAAAGAGGGGCAAAACATTCTGATTGCGGATGATTTAATAGCCACTGGCGGTACTGCAGCTGCTGCCGCAGAATTAATAGAAGAGATTGGAGGAAAGATTTTTGGATTTGCTTTTATTATTGAATTATCTTATCTTGGGGGGGGAGATAAACTAAGGAGTAAAGGTTATGAAGTTCGCTCATTGGTGAAATATGATGAATAGAAAAATATCCGAGAATATCAACATAGGAATAATTGGAGGAACAGGAATTTATGATCCTAGTCTTTTCAATGTTATTGAAGAAAGAAAAATTAATACTCCGTTTGGAGAACCTTCTGATAAAATAACAATATGTTCCTTGGGGAATAAAAAAATTGCTTTCATACCCCGACATGGAAAAGAACATAGATTACCGCCTCACAAAATAAATTTTCGTGCAAATATTTGGGCATTAAAAGATTTAGGGGTTAAAACAATTTTGGCTCCTTCAGCTGTAGGTAGTCTAAAGAAAGAATTTAAACCAGGCAATATAGCTATACCTGATCAATATATTGATTTTACCAAAAAAAGGGAATATACTTTTTATGACGGAGGAATAGTTTGCCACATCTCTCAGGCAGAACCATTTTGCAATGATCTTAGGAAAATCATTTGTCGAGAACTAGAAAAGCTAAATTTTTCATATCATTATAAATGTACTTATGTTTGTATCGAGGGTCCGCGATTCTCAACGAAAGCAGAATCAAATTATTATAGAAATATATTAGACGCAAATATTATAGGTATGACCTTAGTCCCTGAATGTATTCTCGCTAGGGAGATGGAAATTTGTTATCTTTCAATTGCAACTGTAACTGATTACGATGTCTGGGCAGACGTGCATGTAACATCTAAAGGGATCGTAAAAACATTAAGTAAAAATGTTGAAAAAGTAAGAACATTATTGTTAAATACGATACCAAAAATATCAGAAAAAAGAGACAATTGTAATTGCGGTAAATCCCTTGATAATGCTTTAATATAATTGATCTTCAAATTTTAATTAAATTGTTATTAGCACTAAAGATTTAAACTTCCTTCTTTCAATCTGGTTTTTCTATATTTTGAGGAAGGATTACATCTCCTTCAATTAATTTTCTCTGTACTGATAATTGTAACTCTTCTGGGTCTACACCCATTTTTTTAATTTTTGAGATAGATGTATTTGAAAGTTTTATGCTCACGTTATGTCCCCCAATCCGACCGAAAGCGACAGAGGTAAACCTAAAACGATGATTATTAAGGATTACAAATCCTTGTAGTCTACTAGCAACCTCTCCTCCAGAGCAGCTGGTAATAAATACATCAATCTTTAGATTGTTTTCTTCTCGAAAATAGCTCATTTAGTCTTTATCTCCTTTGTAATTTCTACTGTTCTATTCACATTCTTTTCCACTAGGAAGCTCCACCAGTCATTATCATCTATTTGATAATCCTTTACAAAAGTTTTAACATAGGTTTCATCATCTGTATCATAAAAACTGAAAGCACCTTCTTTAACAAGCTTTACTAATTTCCATCTGTCTTTACCAATCCTCTTTTTATTTATAACAACTGCCCATTTTTGATAATTTTCGATTTTAGGCATCCCTATATAGTCAACGATGTCTAGAACACCCAGTCTTTTTTCTTCACAAAATAATTCCCTGGTAATTACGCTTCTCCAAATATCAACCGCTCCGATAGTTCTGCCATTTTCATTTATGTTTATTACACCGAAGTAAACAATCTTGTCGTTATTTTCTGAATTTTGTCTACTCATTATTTATTCATTACTTGACAATTATCCTTATTTAGTTCTTGCAATATCGTATGGATGTTCCAAAAATAATCCCAGACTATCTATAAGAGAATTTTTCTTGAATTCAACGTTTTTTTCTTCACATAATCTCTTGTATCTGTTAATGACTGCAAATCTAGGATGAAATACCTCGTAGAGGTCTTGAGAATATTCTAACAACATATTTTTAGATATTAAAGAAACAATTAATTTTTTGCAAGCATCTATAGGGATACCATACTGATCAGATATTTCTTTAATACTCTTCATACCCTCAATTATTATATACAGAAAAATTTTTGATTCTTCATCAGATAATTCAAGATTTTCTTTTAGTAATTTTATTATTTTCGATATGTCCTTCAATATTTTTATTTTAAATACGATTAAATATTAAACTTGATTCATCTCAATAATTACAAAAAACACTATCAAAAATTCTTATTTAGCAGTTTGTGACAATCTACCAACACGCTTTTTGAATTTTCATATGTGATTCTCTCTAAAGTATCCCCATACCCTGCCCATTTGAATCCTATGTGTTCATCAGAAAGAACAACCTTCAAAGTATTAGTTTCTGCTATATAATAAATCACATGTTTTGAAATCAATTTGTTATCACGTTTATATTTGTAAAAAATCTCTTTCCTAAAATTATTTTGGAGAGTAATATTTGTTATTCCAGTTTCTTCTTTTATTTCCCTAATGACTGTTTCAATTTCGGCTTCATTTTCTTCTTTGTTGCCTTTCGGAAAATCCCAATGTCCTGAAACATAATTCAATAATAAATAAAGAATCTTACCGTTAATTACAGTATACACAACTGCACCCACAGATAATTCATTCATCTTAAACCGTCAATTCTACTCAATTCTAATGAAGAATCGTGTTTCCAATTGCACTTTGGACATATGTGCGGGATCAAGTTCCTTTTACATCTGCCGCAGTGACTGCAGTCACTTCAAGATCATCGTCCGGTAAATTATTTTCATTAGATGGTGGAATATAATCATGTATTTCTATCCACTCCTTAGAATTCATAAAATATGAACAAAACCATTTCTTAGAAACAGTATCAAAAAATCCATGCTCATACATAAAATTACCTTGATTATCAGGTATATTTTTATGTTTTAATTTTTTCTCATTTTCCAAATCTTCTCACTCTATTTTGATAAGTACGTATTGCTCTGATGAGGTCAATCTTCCTAAATTCAGGCCAAAAAACATCCATAAAGATCAATTCGCTGTAAGCACTTTGCCATAAAAGAAAACCACTCAACCTTTTTTCCCCAGATGTTCTTAATATCAAATCCGGATGAGGTTGAGGCAAATGAGAAGTATAAAGGCATGATTCAATAATTTTTTCATTTATATCATCTATTTTAATTACTCCGGAAATAACCATTGAACTAATTTTTTTAATGGCATCAAGTAATTCCTTTTGTCCACCGTATGCCACTGCTATATTTAAAAACATTGAACCGTATGAGATAGTTTCTTCTTCCAAAATATGAAGTATGTCTTGAAGATCTTTTGGTAAAACATCCATATTTCCAATCGCTTTAATTCTCATTTGTTTTTCATGAATCCTAGAATCATCCCGCAATTTGCAGAGTTTATCATATAACAAAGCATAGATATTTTCGAGTTCACTATCATCTCTTTTCAGATTCTCATTCGACAGAACATATACAGTCGTAATTTTTATCTCCAAATCATAAATCCAATTCAATAGATCTTCTGCTTTATCCGCGCCCACAAAATGTCCTTTATCTATTCCGATAAGATTGTATTTTGCCCATCTGCGATTACCATCCAAGATTATTGCAATGTGCTTAGGGAGAGGTTCTCTAATAATTCGAGATTCTAACCATCTTTCATAAATTTTATAAATGCCAGTTAATTTAAAGAGAAATTCAAAAATATTTTGTGAAGAATAACCTATATTCATTTATTTTTTTTCGATTATTATCAAAATAATCAATGCTTATTTATTTTATAGGATTCACTATGATTTTAAGGATTCTCCATCTTTTCTATTTCTATAATATTGATAAAGGAACGTCGCTGCAACAAGAGTAATTGCTAGACCGATTAACAATGAAGAGATTAAGTTGAAAGGACTTGTACCTTCAGTAAGTACTGAAGTAAATTGTAAAATTGGGTAATATAACAACACCAATATTACTATCCTTAATATATCAGACATTGTTCTGATACTGCCCTTAAACCAATTGCTGAGTAAAGTGCCAGCCAAAATTGTTCCGATTCCAATCCACATCAACAGAATTGTACCTCTGATAAAACTTCCTACAATTTCTTTATTCGTAATAATCTCGTATGACTTCATATTATCCGTAAAAATTCCTTCTGGAATATGAGATAGGCCATTAACTACAGATACCACAATTATCAATATTCCTGCGACTATTGAAAAAATCCTAATGAAACTGGTAGGATTTGGTTTTCCCAATGACCCAATAGATTTATCAATATCAAACGCCCTGATGATGAATGCACCACCAAGAATACTCAAGACAAGAGCTATTGCCTCCCTCGTTAATCCAAAGATTGTTGCTATCCCACTGGCTACCAATAGAGCACCGGGAACACCCAAAAAAAATCTTGAGTATCTCGGATCATAGACTAGCATCTTTACATACCTAGCAAAAACTGCGTACGAATATTCTACACTTCGACTATGTCTAATTACAACTCTATGAATTGAAATAACAGGAATTAACGACTGGATTACAGGAATAACGGTTTCATCGTCTTCCCCATCAGAAACAATAACAGAAGCATCCGCTTTAAAAACATCGACAATAAATTGAATTTCTGAACCTATTTTTTCATCTCCTTCGATTCCCCTGTTATATTTGCCAGCAACTAATGCCACTTCAGCTTGATATCCTCGTTTAAGAAGATCTTCGTATGTCTTTACTGCCGCAAAAATGGCGTTTGCGTCAGAATCTTCAGGATCTTCTATTGCCAATCGGGTACCAGCATTAATACAAGAATCCCTTCCTATAACAGGTGTTTCAATTCCACCTTTTGATCCTATATCGTCATCTCTATCTATACATAATACAAGTATACGATCATATTTTCTATTTTGTTTAGTTAATAAATCTCCTCTTGATAAACTTCGATAATCATTATTTTTTGACAAAAGGAGTCCTTTATAAATTTCGTCAATGACATTAATTAATTTAACTAATAAAAATGATTTTCAGGCTAATAATTTTTTATTTATAAAAAATTTGTATTTATTTGTTTACAAATACAAAAAGGTAAAAGTCGTATCTTTTTTATTTAAAGTTTTTAAACTGATATATAAGAAATGATATCTATAGCCATTGCCCAAGTCGAAAACTACTTACAAAAATAAAACCTAAATTCTACATATATTGCAAATCATTTTCTTCTTTCCAAAGATTGATTCTCTGGTGAAACCAAGGATAAAAGCTGGTATTTTTATCTTCAAACTGTTTTTTTATAATTTTAGCAATGGTTTTAGATACTTCGCCGGGTTCACCATAAATCTCTTTTTTATTTTTTAAAGATATTCCAAATCCTTCAAATTTATCATAAAGATTATTTAACATTGATGGAAGCCATTCAGAGTTTATTGGAGGAATAAGTAAATTACTCTTGGCTTCGAAAATCGTCTCAGGACGATCAGTATTTAGTCTAATGGTTAAAGAAAGAACATTTTTAAAATATAGTAATTCTTCTTGCATAGAACCTGAATCCGTCATCTCAGCCCAACAATTACCGCTATCAAGGAACTCTATTACTTGTGCATACTCTTTCCACAAAGGAGTAGTTAAAAATTTTTCTGGAAATTCTTTAGATAATGAATTAATTTTATCTTCTAAACCGTAAAATTTTAATGCTGATTTAGTACCATTCAGCATTACCAAGATGACCTTATGATCAGAATACTTTATAATATTAACAAGTCCATGGATTATGGACTTGAATCTATGTTCTGTTAAATTTTCTCTTCTATGTATATCCATTCTAATCCATTTTCCTTTTTCAAGTTGAGGATAACAATCAAAAATACTTCTGTTGACCTTTTGTTTCCTTTTTAGATGGATAGCATCTACTACCGAATTTCCAACGACATGAACAAATTCTTCGGGATATCCTTCTCTAACTAGGTTATCTTTATTGAGCTGAGTTGGTGCAAAAAAATATTGTGTTCCTGCTGAACATATCCAAGTATCTATCTGTTCTGGAAAAGGTTCTTCTCTAGCAATAAACCATTTTCCGTGTAATTGTTCATGTACAAATTTTTCTACGATATCCAATGTGGGTTCTTGATTAACCTTAATTTTTTTCATAATTTCGGGACTCATCGATCTTAATCCCGCTTCATTTTGGGCTACTTTTTGTCCCATTCCAAAAACCCAAGCAAGAGGGGCAATCCCTGCAACTAATGTATCTCCATGAACCACAGGAAGAAGTTTGGATGTCGAACCGAATTTTTCTTTACAATAACGTCCTAATGATCCGAATTTAGTAATCAAGTCACTTGCTTTTTCCATTAGGTCGCCTCTGATCTGCAAGTCACAGCCTACTGATTCTTCTAGATTAAATTCTTTTATACCAAACCCTAAAATATCATCAAAATGTTGTCCTGTATCAATTACGAATACTGGAAGTTTTTCTCTTTTGGCTTCCACAACAAGAGGAGCTTGTTTGTAGAAATCAGGTTTAGTACCTATTACAATAGAAAGGATAGGACTGTTATCCGTTTTAGCTTTTGAAAAAATATCCGTTAATAAATCTGTATTAATTTTTATTGGTAATGTCTGTTTTGACGTATCAATAAAGGCAATGCCATTACTTTTCAATTAAATTTATCTGATCTCAGCTCCTTTCTTGGATTTTATGTAAATAAGGAATCCAATAATAAATATTCCTATACCTGCTATCACAAAAATGTATGGTATGTAAATAATTAGGTTGTTGAAGAATTCAGATGGTATATTTGAAGAAATACTCAAAGAGACAAACATTCCTACTATCATCAAAATCCCACTAGCAGAAATCAATATCCCTCCTATTTCACTCCCATAATTCCTAGAAAGTGCATAGACTATTCCGGCAAGAATGATTGACGGAGCTCCAGAAATAGATACAGTTTTAATTAATACTGGTTGGATATCTACAAATCTATCTGGACCTAATTTGTCTGGACCTATCAAAAAAAGATAGAAAGATGGTATCAAAAGCACAAACATAATTGCCAGACCAAACGAACCTAATGCTACCCATATTTCTAAAGGAAAGTTTAATTTCATATTATATCAAGACACGCCTACTTCTATCACAACACACCTACTAATTTAGCAATCTCCTTTCTGGAAGCCGATCCAAGTTCTGCTGCAGAAGTTTCAGGTAAAACTTTATTAATGAATACTCCAAATCCTTTTTCCAAGCCACTTAAAGCATATAATTGTGGGAATACTTCAATATGCCAATGAAATTGTCTACTATTCTTTTTCTCTGGAGATAGTTGAAAGATCAGATTAAATGAAGGACTTTTTAAAACGGATGACATACCCCCAATAGTAGCTCTAAGAATCATAGCCAGATCAAAAATTTCTTTCTGAGAAATTTTGGTTAATGTAGTGGAGTGTTTTTTTGGATATATGCAAAATTCATATGCATACATTGATGCCCACGGACAAAAAGCAAGAAAATTATCTGTTGCAAGAACTTGTCGTGGTCCATCAGATTCAGTAGAAATAGCAACGCACGAAGCACAGGTTCCATTTTCATTCACGAACCTGTGAGATAATAACGCTTTGGACTCAATCGCAGGAGGAACCTCTGAGAAGGTAACTATATCTACGTGTGAATGATCTATCTTCGTTCCCGAGATCGGTCCACTATTTATAAAAGCTGATACATAGGTAACCTTTTTTTGAGTATAAAGCCACCTCATCCTATCTTGCAAAACCAGAAGAACGTTTGACCATTGTTCGACGGAAATCTGAGAAAAATCTTCTGAATGGTTTGGTGTTGCAACTAATATTTGATGATATCCATAGGCGGGCTCACTATACAATGGTTTTTCAGTATATAATGAAGAATTATTGGGTACGAGTATTGGATACCTACTGTTAAAAACCCTAACATCCCAATTTTTAATAATATTGCCTTCTGAGTCTGACAATCTTTGAAGCATGCCACCTTTGATTACCAATGAAACAAGTGAAGGTTCTGTTAAATGTTCATTACCCGGACAATAAGGACACTCATTTGTAGTATTTTTTTTTATATCATTAACAATGTCAGGAAAAATTACAAATTTATCCATAACATAATCCTTTCTTAATTCTCCCAACGTAATTTTCCTTTTAAAACGTCATTTCATCCTTTAATTAAAGGTTCTGGATCTAATGATAAATATTTTAAGACAATTGAACAAACATGATAACTAAAAATTAACAACGGTAAAATTCACTTTTGATAAGTTATCTTGTGAAAAGATTTTCAGAACCATAAGTTTAAAATATAGTTTCTGAATTGATAGAATTGATAAAATAGTATGACAATGCCAAAAGGTTTTGGATCTAGTCCTAGTACCACGGGAAAAAGAAGTTTTAACGATTGGTGGACCAATGTTCCCTCAGATTTAAAACAAAAAGCCAGAAAAGGAGACGAGAGTAATAAACCATTATTAAATCAAGTGAATTATGTTTTATTACATCTTGGTCTTGCAGGAAAACATGACGCCAAACCATCACATGAAGAATTAAAAGATTGGTTGCACAGTGGTCAAGTAGACGTTATGAGAACTAAATAATCCCACAGCCTTTTTTTTTCTTTGAGAAAATAAAATGTGAGTTTGATTTTATTATTTAGGCAGAAATAGAATTCAAAATATCTAGAAAATTTACTTACCGATAATTACGTATCAAGTCGAATCAAACTCAAAAAGATTTAAATGATGATCATTTGAACTCGTTCTGCAATATTTCTTTTTTCTTCCTCATATTAAAAATCTTATCAGTATGAGACAACGCATCATTGCGAGGTTTCTTAAAAATCATCGACTGAACCAATAAGTGGTTTTCTGGAATCACCATGCCAGTCTGATCATCTGAATATGAAAATTTTAAAATATCATCTTGGCTTCTTATCAAGCTTTCATGAATATGGACCATATTGGTGTCACCGTGAGCAAATCCTAAATCCAATGCTTTCTTCCTTACATCAAGAGTACCCTTTGCAGAGTTCAGAATAGCAACCCCAAATTCATTTTGAAATATTTCTAATACTTGATCTTTTGAAGGTGATTTATTTTTAAATCTTATAAGTATCTGGTGTAAATGCATCATCCTAGAAGGAACCTTGAAGGCTTCGATGTATAGGTTGACATCAGGAATAAAATCTTTGACATCGTCTTGATGGTGGGGATGCGAATCCCATTCTATTGAATCTTTGACTTCTTTCGAATCCTCTAAGTCAGCCCATCTTCTAATAAGAGTAACATCATATCGTAGAATATCATCACTGAATTTCTCAATTAATGGTTGCATGATTCTGCCCATCCCAGAAACGTTACAACTTCCTTGCATCACATAGGATTTTCCTGCTGCTTTATCATAATTTACTCTCGAATTATGTATCATATCAGCAACTGAATATTCTCCTTGTCTATCTTCCCCTCCTTGAAATATTGCCTTTTTTTTCATTGGAACATACAACATTAGTTTATTTTTATATCCCATCCCCTCTTTTGCCGCGTCAATAATCATCTCAGAATAACTAATTCCATCTTCAATGTAACCTGCAAATTCTAATTTTTTTCTCACAAATTCATTTTCCAAAGTTTTAGGGATAAAAACTCTGTAACCTTTAGATATGGCTTCTTTAGCTCTTTCATCAGCACTATACTTTGCTATTCCCACCAACTCTATTTCCTCATCTGCACTAAAATAAGTTGCCAGCCTTCTACCAATATTACCATAACCGTTAATGAATAATTTTACCATTCTAACCACTAAAATCTTATTTGATGTATGAAATTATAATACAATATATTTTTATTTCGAAACAATATTTATAAATTTGTTATTATTTGTGAATTTACAGAAAATTATAGAATTTCCTTTATCTGCTCCTGTTTAGGATAGCTTTAATAGATGAATGATTGGTAGTAAAATCACCAACATTAATGAAACTATTAATTATCGATAATTATGATTCATTCGTTTATAATATTGCTCAATTAATTGGAAAAAAGAATATCGAGACTTTGATATATAGAAATGATAAAATTGCGCTAAAAACGATACTAAAATTGGATCCTGATGGAATTATATTATCACCAGGTCCTGGAACTCCAGAAAATAAAAAATATTTCGGAATTTGTGATAATATCATTAAAGTACTTGGAGTGAAAATTCCGATTTTGGGTATATGCTTGGGTCACCAAGGCATTGCGTCTGCTTTCGGTGGAAGAATAGTTAATGCTAAAAAAACAAGGCATGGTAAGACAAGCCAGATTTCTTTTATGCCAGACCCTATCTTTGATGGATTAAAAAATCCCTTCGTTGCAACTAGATATCATTCGCTAATAGCAGATAAAAAAACTCTTCCAAAGTGTTTGAAAGTTATTGCAAATTCATTAGATGATAGTGAAATAATGGCACTCACACATGAAAAATATCCAATAAAAGGAGTACAATTTCATCCCGAATCGATTCTGACTGGTGAAGGTATTAAATTATTAAGTAATTTTATCACATTTACTAGAAAATGACAAACGATTCATACTCTCGGGGCCTGAGTCAAACCATTAAAAAATTAGAAAGAAAAATAGATCTCTCTTATTCGGAATCTTATAATATGTTTAAAAGAATTATTAATTGCGAGTTCACAGATCTTGAAGTTTTTTCGATCTTAAAGGCATTGGGCAATAAGGGAGAATCTATTGATGAAATAATAGCTTTGGTCGATATTATTTATGATAAAGCAATAAGGATAACACCGAATATTAAAGGAAGTTTAATTGACATTTGCGGTACTGGTGGCGATAAAATAAATACTTTTAATATAAGTACTGCATCTAGTATAGTTGCGTCAGCTGTTGGATGCAAGATAGCAAAACATGGTAATAGATCTTCCTCTGGAATTTCTGGAAGTTCGGATTTTTTGGAAGCAATAGGTTTGGATTTAATAAAAGCGTCAGAAAATGCTTCACGTTCTATTGAAACTATAGGGATAGGATTTCTCTTCGCACCTTTTTTTCATCCAACTTTAAAAAGTCTATCAAAACTTAGGCGATCTATTGGTATGAGAACTATTTTTAACATCGTCGGTCCGTTGTGCAATCCGTGTACCAATCTTACTGGACAAGTAATTGGAGTATATGATCATATACTCTCTGAAAAGATATCGAAGGTAGCCTTAAAAAAGGAAGATAGAAAATACATGATTGTTTACTCTCTGGATGGCGTTGATGAATTGACAAATAGTGGATTGAATAATATCACTATAGTTGACAAAGGAAGGATCGATAAATATAAGTTTTTTTCAACGAATTTTGGGATTACGATTGCTCCAATTGAAAAATTGTCGATAAAAAACAGGGAAGAATCTATAAGATTAACTTTGCAAGCAATTTATGGGACGGCAGAAAAAGAAATAGAAGATGTAGTTGTTATAAATTCTGCGGCCTCATTAATCATAGGAGATATCGTAAATAATTTTAAAGATGCGATAGAAATTTCTAGGGAATCGATAAAAACCCAAAAAGCCAGAAAAAAACTCGAGACCCTGATAGAGAAATATGGAGAAAAAGAAAAATTGATCGAGACAGAAAAAAAATTCCAATTATCATGATATAACTATAGTTACGTATTATCTCCAACTAAAAACAGGTAAAATAAAATAATTAGAAAATGAAGAGGAAATGATATTTGCAATGATGCAAATATTTATATGAGTTTAACAAAAGAATGCAGATATTGAGCTTTCAGTTAACAACATTGCAAGATCAAGAGAATATCCTACTTGGAAGGAGAGAAGTGAAATATTTCATAAAAGAAGCCGCTGGTAAA
Organism: uncultured Nitrososphaerales archaeon; assembly: GCA_963695855.1. Classification (GTDB taxonomy): domain Archaea; phylum Thermoproteota; class Nitrososphaeria; order Nitrososphaerales; family Nitrososphaeraceae; genus TH1177. Next base: position 153,785 of record CAVOHZ010000003.1, read on the forward strand.
ATAAGCAGGTTAGAATTGATAAGTTTAATAGAGAAGAGCCTTGGAATACAAAAGGATAAAATTTATCCAATTGAATTAAAGACTGAAAAAGGCAAAAATCATGTTAATGCACTAGTTTATATCTACGATAAAAAAGAACAATCTGACCGACAGCTACCCAAGTATCGAATACTTAGAAGGCTTTCAAAAGAGGAAAGAAAGAAAATATTAGACGAAGAGAAAGCAGCTAAGCTAAAGGCAAAACAGGCTGCAAAAGCAGATGCGAAGTAGATCAGTTCCTGGCGATAGAGATGGTTGACAAGAAGAAAAATAAAGATTCTAAAATTTATAAATTCTACAAATTTGAGAATGATGTAGTAAAAAGAGTTAGAAGAGAATGTCCGAGGTGTGGGAAGGGAATATTCATGGCTGAACATAAAGACAGACATACATGTGGAAAATGTGGATTTACTGAGTTCCTTCATAAAAAGCAATAATCATTAGTTGTTATGATGATTAGTATTGTATTAATAAATTAAAAGTAACAGAAATTCATTAGTTCTTCCTAAGGAAGTTACTATAAATTATATTTTTTCCGAAAATCGAAGTGTTAGAAAATTTAAGATTAGAATAAATTTTTCTCTTTTATTTTTTCATTTCACTTTTTTTAAAATTGTTTGTATCTTATGAGAGAAGAAGGAGGATTCCGACAACATAAGATACTTCTTTATTTTCTATTATTTCATCTTTCATCTTTAATAATCGAATACTATGGTTAAGAGATAAAAATCCAGATAAATATTTTGTTCGGGTTACCATATTATCAATTACTATAATTGTCGGCAAGAGAATTCTAACAGTCAATTCTTTTGTAAATTGTTGAATGATCAGCTTTTTAAGAAAGTGAACTTTCGGAACATTATTGATCAATTATACTAAATAAGAAATAACAAGACAAATAATCTTCTTTCACTCAATATTTCAAAAACTTTAATATTAAATAGGCTACATTATCACATTTTTAAATATATAATAAATTATTCGATTATTCGATGCAGTTCTAAAATTACTAAATTTTCAAAGATGATTAAGAAATAATTTTATATGTCCATCTTTCATGATATCAAAATGCGACTAGAAAAAAATGAAATAGCGTATTTTTGCTTTGCTAGTATACCGCCGTAAAAAAATTCAAAAGTTATTACGATTATCTTTCCAATATATATCTTAACCTATTTTTAAGACTAGGCTCGACTTGAAAATTCAAAATAGAGGACACTGGTATTGAAACATTATTATCTTCTAGGCGAATTTTTCTAATCATCAATCCTCTGTTTATCCAATTTTTAACTACCTGCTCTTCCAAATGTACATCTTTAAACCCATCTTGAAACTTGTTTTTTAAACATGTCAATAGATTGTTGTCGTTTTTGAATAGTTTCTTTGCATCAAACAAATGTTCAAAATCATCATATTTTTCTTCATAGAAAGTACTTTTTACATTATCTGAATGAATGTTCATTTTCATAAAACGATTTACTAAACTCACATAATGTAAAAACTCGTGTGCAAGTATCGTATGTATCGAACTCTTCAATCCATAGACGACAAGAGGGGCCGTTATCTGAATAAAAATAGATAAATCGCCATTCTTATTAATATCTGGAATAGTTCTAGCAAAAAGGAGACCATACTGGTCAACCTCTACCAAGGATGATGATACTACAAGACTAGGTTCAATATAATATGGGGGGAATTTTATCATACTTGTTTTTTCAATTCTTTTGATCCCATCCAACAAAATGGAAAACCGTTTTAAAATAATTTCATATATTTCCCTAGGTATCAATTTATTGAGAAAAGCATCATTAATAGCAGTTAGAGGTTCATAATCCATTATTAGATAAGATGAAAATATCATAAATATAAAAAAATTACGCGGCAGTTATATCCAGAACGTCAAATTTTATACAAGTGCATTTATTACCAATATATGATGAAACATTTGGTTCTATCCAATCCTTTCCCTCTATAAACTGCTTTATGAACAATCCGCCATCTGACAAAACGGTAACAACAAAATCATATTCATCTAATCTCTTAACAGAGATTTTGTAGATTCTTCTTTGAACTATTTTTGTTTTGTTTCTATATTTTATTGTAGAATTTTTCAGTTGGATTAGTTTCACTAAATTTAAATTGTTTATAGGAGACAGTGTTTTCACATAGGCTTTTGTTTTTGATTTATAATTTATGGTGTATTTTTTTATTGATTCTTTTTTTTCTTTTATCTGAAATATTATTCCATCTTCTTGGAAAATAATATTCTTTTTTATTTTCCTTTTTTTTGGGTTAATGATTTGGGCTATAAAAAATCTTCCCTTCCCTAAAACCATACTATTTTGATCTTCGCCTCCCATCCATGTAAAATTTACATTATCACAAGAGGTAAAATCCATCAAATGACGTTTTATGATCACTTCAATTGATTTTTTTTGACTATTGTTTTCTATCAGGTTACATATCGTACATCCTCTTCCTTCACAATTATCACATTTCATTTTCCTTTGATGCATAAGTTTTTTCTTTGTATATCTACAGATCAAGTAGTACGGACGGGTTTGAAAGTCAACAGAAAATTCAAGATCATGAGATATTGAAAGATTTATCACCATATCAGGAGATTGTATTTTTAGAGGCTTTTTTAAAACTTTTTCAAAATTATTTCTCACTGCATGATTAAAAGCTGATTTGATACTCTCTTCTCCACGTAGTTGAAAAAGAGACCTGAAATGATCTTCATTATCAAATAAATATGCAGGAAGAGAAGATCCCAAAGAATAAGAATCAAATTCATATTTATTTTCAATAGATATAAGAAACGTTATTTCCTTTACAATTTCTTCTATGAGATCAAATAATCCCCTACAAATAAAACAGTTTGAGCTAGAGTTATCTGTACTTGTTGTTTTATGATCTTTAAGCATCGCGTACTTCCCAAACAATGTTTTTGCTGTATTGTTTCTTTTTAAACAATAATCACATAGAATATAAAAATCATTGATAATATTTCCAGATTGTTTCAAATTATTATTGCACTTAACTATTGTTATTATTAGTTACATTAACCAAAACCGAAACGTCTCAACATTCCATGCATCTGTCTGCCTTTTGCCTGTTTCATCATACTTTTTGAATTATTGTATTGTTTTATCATTTCTTTAACATCATGTTCCATTATACCTGATCCTCTTGAAATTCGTTTTCTCCTTGAATCATTGATCACATTTGGATCTTTTTTTTCCTCTTTTGTCATTGATTGTATAACAAATCTCCATTTTTCAATCTTTGTTTGTAAAATATCTAGTTGTTCATCTTTTACCATACCAGAAAGTCCTGGAAGATTTTCCATTACATTTCTAAAACCCATTTTACTTACATTTTCCATTTGAGAATAGAAATCTTCTATAGTCATTCTACCACCTAATAATCTTTTAGCTTGGTTTGCATCTGCTTCCAATTCAAGGCTTTTTGCCATTTCTAACAATGCCTTGATATCTCCCATCCCCAATATGCGACCTACAAATCTAGTTGGAGAAAATAATTCTAAATCATCAATCCTTTCACCAGTCCCGATAAACATAATTTTAGCTCCTGTGGCTGCAGAAGCTGCTAAAGCACCCCCACCCTTGGCAGTTCCATCTAGTTTAGTGATCAAAATTCCTCCTACTGGAGCAGCATCGTGAAATGCTTTTGCCTGATTGTATGCCTGCTGTCCAATAGTACCGTCTATTACTAGGATGACTATATCAGGATTAACAACATTATACATATCATTCATTTCCTGTAATAATCCTGACTCTTCTTTGTGTCTTCCCGCTGTATCTACAATAATTACATCATAATCCAGATTATTATAATACTCTAATCCATTTCTCACTATAGAAACAGGATCCTTATTATCTTCTTCTCCATAAACTTCCACTTTAATTTTAATGCTATTCATCTTTAATTGTGTAAGAGCGCCAGGTCTCCATGTATCTGCACCAATAATAGCGGTTTTATATCCATGCCTGGTTAACCATCTCGCAAGTTTAACAGTACATGTAGTTTTTCCGCTTCCCTGGATACCAAGCATCAAAATGATATTCTTCTTCCCAGGTTTAAAATTTAGAGACTCTTTTTCTTCCGAATAAGATTTCTCTATATTAGTTATGCTTGTTCCGCTATATCCAAGTAAAGAAGCAATTTCATTATAAAGTATTGTAATAATATGATCTTTTCTTGATAATCCTTTTGGAGGCTGTTCATTCAAGGCACGATCTTTTAAATTCTTTGTAATAGAAAGCACCAATTTAACATTAATATCAGATTGCAATAATGATCTTTGGATATCCTTACAGAGAGAATCAATCAATTCTTCATTTATATCCGATGCTCCTACTATTTTTTTGAGAGCGCTTCTTAATCCTATCCGTAGATTATCAAACATTTTACTTATCCATTAATACAATATCCGTTATTTCTAATATACCTCTTTGTCCATCCCATTTAGTCTTTGAATTAAGTATTTGTAATCTCTTTTCATAGATTGGACAGTCAATTACAAGTGTTTCTGCTTCTCCTCCTTCAAATGTCACATTAAACCCATATTTCTCGCTTAGCAAAAATAATTTTTCAAGTTTATCTTGATCTATAATTGTGCCTAACCAAGTCTCGTCCAGTCCCATCGCAGAAACGCCAACTATGAGTATGGAGAATTTATGAATGAGTAGTTGCTTCATATATGAAAATTGGTCAGCTTCCCATAGTGGAGAATAAAGTATCAAATCATTATCTTTACAAATATTATTAAAAATATTTTTTTGAAAATTTGAGAACAATCCTCCATTGACTAATCCTTCGATGTTGAATTCTTCCTTGGCAATTTTTACCAAATGATCTAGAGATTTTATTTCATTATCTAAATTGTTAATTGGAATGTTACATTCAATAATTGGTATATTCATAGCTTGAGATTGCAATTTAGGAACCTCTATATTTGGGAAGTGAAATAGAAGACTTTCTTCATTAGATGGATATAATGTAATCAAACATTCTATTGAAAATCCTCTTTTCTTAGCAAGATAGATAGCATATGTACTATCCTTACCCCCGGAGAAAAGACTCGCTAGTTTCATTATTTATATCAATTAAATGAATAATATATATAAAAATAAAAAATGGTTAATCAGATGATACTTTTGATTATTACATAGTGGAGATTGAATTATGCTGCTGAATGGTTGCGTAATTTGACTGCTCCGAGATCTCTGGGAACAATCCTGCTAATTTATCATGTTTGTCTAGAAAATCTACTCCCATAGACGTCGTTTTGTATAAGCCAGTAACTTTGGAATATTCCATTAATCCTTGTTCAACTGCTAAACGCAAATATCTAGTTATTTGAGAATGAGATACAGACGCCTTATTCATTATAGTTGTTTGATATTCCCATTTATTGGCAGCACAACGAATTATAGATGCAATTATTCCTATATCAGTTCTATTTTTCAAAGATTCTTACCTCTTTCATCATTCTATGAATGCTGGATGATAGAATTCATTTTAAATAATAAAAAAACCTTTGACAATTATTAACGACAAAGTTGTTTGTTAAATTAAAACTGATATAAAGAAATATTAAAAATTAATTAGAACACCTCAGCAACTCATAATCTTCGTCACATACAAATTACAATGTGTATCGGACGGCTCTTCCTATACTTCATCGGCATTAAATATGTTTATTACCTTTAATTTAAATTGATCATTATTCAAGACCGCTGTTTTGGACAACTAGTTTAAATTATAATTTTTTTATTCCAATCCGATGTGTAGTAATCTGGCGTTATAGGTTTAAATCATTTATACAACGATGTTTTCAATATTCTCCCGTTTGTCATGTTCTCTAACCTTATAGCAGTAACATATTCTCCAAACATTCTCTTTATGCAGGATTAAACAATTTGTACAATACCTCTTTACGATAGCTAACGCTATCATTTAATTTGCCAAGATCAGTATTCCATTCCATTACTCCAACATTTCCTTTATATATGCTCGTCTATTTCCCTGTAAAGTTCTTTCCTTTATTCCATATCACATTGCTCTAAATGATAAAAATTGTTGAAAATTGCTATTATTATCACACGAACAGTCCATACTGGCAGTATCTAGTTCTCAATCTGTTTTATTGTTATATTACCTGCCAAGTCGTGTGATACTAAGGAACCATGTAATTGTTCACTGCTGGATATCAGTAACCACAAAATTTTCTTCCTTCTTATGTCAACTGCTACACGTGCAGTTAGATAGCGTTTTTTAAATCTCTTTTTTTTAATATGCTCGTCTCTGAATGATACTTTGATTCCAGTAGAATCAATTGCTATTACAAAATTATTATCATGTAAATTACAGTTAATGACCTCGTCGGAAATCTTGCTATCATCCGTCTATTCTTCTGATAATGTTACTATAATGAGGATTTGATGATAATGCATTACAAGCACATGCTGGTACTATATCTTCAGTCTGTCTCTATGGTAAATGAAAGTAAACTCATATGTAATCCAACAATTTGGTATACGAAATTTCCATCTTCTTTATACCTGGTAATATCTTCCATTTTAGTAATTCGGTTGTCAATAAGATCAAAATCAAGAAATCTCTGCTCTCTTTATAAGATATTAGTCTCTATTTCCCGCAGTGAAAAAGATAATAGCATCAGGATTGATAGCTAAATATTTTAGGAATGTAACTTATGCAAGAATACATTAAAATCAAATAAAGAGATTGGAATCAGGATAACCGATATTCAAATGTGATTTAAAAGTAAAATATGCTAATGTTTTTTTGCACCTAGTATTCATAAAATATAATGAAATAAAATTAATTTTTATTATCCTTATTTTATATTCAGAGTATGATCTCTGCAAGAATAATTAAAACCAATGAATCTTTGATAATTGAGAATATGCAGCAACCAAAACCTGTACATACACAAGTTTTGGTACGAGTTAAAGCTGCTGGAATATGCCATAGTGACCTACACTTGTGGGAAGGAGGATACATTGGACCTGGTGGAAAAATCATGAAAGTAGAAGATAGAGGAGTTCGTTTCCCATTAACACCAGGGCATGAAGTAGCGGGTGTGGTGGAGGACATAGGAGAATCAGTATCATATTTTCAAAAAGGAGACAGAGTTTTGGTCTATCCTTGGATTGGGGACGAAATATGTTCTTCATGCAAGTCAGGGGATGAACATTTATGTGATAAACCTAGAACATTAGGAATTTACCAAGATGGAGGCTACTCAGACTTAATTCTTGTTCCTAATTATAAATACCTAATAAAATTAGAACAGAATGATTTTGATTCTGCAGCTTCTCTTGCATGTTCTGGGTTAACTGCTTATACAGCAATAAAGAAAGCAGCTGCAACTCCCAATGATAATTTGGTAATTATTGGAGCTGGCGGATTGGGATTGATGGCAGTGCAGATAGCAAAATCAATCACTAATTCCAAAATTCTGGTTGTAGATGTGGACAATGAGAAATTAGAGGAAGCGAAGAAATTAGGTGCAGATCACATTATCAATTCCGTGGAGACAGATCCTATCAAGAATGTAAAAGATTTAACAGGGGGAGAAGGTTGTGAAATAGTAATAGATTTTGTAAATAACAGTAAAACCGCGCCGGTAGCTATAGATAGTTTGAGGAAGCGAGGAAAATATATAATGATAGGATTATTCGGAGGATCTTTGGAATTGAATCTCCCATTGGTTCCCCTGAGAGCATTTAATATAATGGGCGCTTATACTGGAAGAATCACAGACTTGGTTGAACTAGTATCTCTCTATAAAAAAGGAAAGATAAGTTCTGTTGTATCAAAGAAATACAAATTGGATGCCGTGAATGAGGCTCTACAAGATTTAAAGAACAGAAAAATTATTGGAAGAGCAGTATTTAATCCTTAAAAATTTCTAATCCTTTATTTTTAATCTTCTTTAAGTGTATCCCGCGAGCAGGATTTGCTCCAAATAACAATTGTTACTTTGTTTGAGCCTGCGACAATTCGGTTTCTGTTAAATGTAAGCCTGATAGGCTGATCACAACGGTTAGCTAAACAGCCAACTTCTACAGCCGAAAGCTCTACCAGGCTGAGCTATCGCGGGATACCTGCTGTGAAACATATATTATATATAATTGATTCTAAGCAGACATTCAAAGATTCAATTTCAATTCGACATGAATTCAGATAAATACAATGAGGAATAAGTAATTATTTTATCTGCTCCAGATCTTTTAAGTGAACCCAAGAGATTTAAAAGAAAGTGGATCTCATCTATTACTCCCTTCTTTGATGCTGCTTTTATCATCGAGTATTCGCCAGACACAATCTGGACTACTGTTGGAACGGTGTATTTCTTACTAACTTGATAAACCAAATCTAAAGAAGTAATAGAAGGTTTTAACATTATCATATCTGCACCTTCTCGAATATCAAATTCAATCTCCCTAAGCATCTCCATGGTGTTGCAATATGATACCTGATAGGATGATTTGTCCAAGTATTTCTGAAAGTTGAGGAATACTCCGGATTGAAATGGTTTATAAAGCGACGATGATTGTTTTGCTGAAAATGAAAGTATTTGGGTTTTCTTATATCCCTCGGTATCTAGTTTTTTCCTAATACAACGTACTTGACCATCCATCATTGATGAAGGAGCTACAATATCGGCTCCAGCATTGGAATGACTTAACGCTATCTTAGCGAGATAATCGACGGTTTGATCATTTTTAATTTCATTATTTTTGCTAGTTATACCGCAATGTCCTGATTCGTTATAGTGGCATAGGCATATATCAGTAATCAATTTTAGTTTATCTCCAAAATTAGATTTCAATGTTCTTACTGTCTTTTGAACAACTCCGTTAGATGAAAACGCTAAAGAACCATCTATTGTTTTATTTCTTGGTATTCCAAACAATATGATTGATTTGATACCTTTATCTACTATATCTTCTACCGAATCAATTATTTTATGATAGGGAATCTGAAAAATTCCAGGCATTGATCCAAATTGTTGATACTTTCCCATCTCAGTAATAAAAATTGGATAAATCAGATCATCTTTATATAGTCTAAAATTTTTTGTCAATTCCAAGTAAAATTTTTGATCTGATTCTGGCATCCTTATTACACCGTTGATCCAATTATTCATAGTTACACCGTTGATCCAATTATTCATAGCTACCATGCATGAATATCATACCATTTGATTTAATGATAAATTGCTTCTTTTTCATTTTTTTTCATCTTCAGAGAGAGTCCAAGGAAACCATTTCCCAATAATCTTTCCCCAATCTATTTTCAAGTATAAATAAATTATTACTACCAATACTATGATACTCGCACTTATTCCAAGATAAAGATAAATAGGATCGGTTTTTCCAGAAGTAAGAGAATCAACTACGGGACGACCTAGGAAAACGCTACCAAAAACAATTATTTCATTTAAAATAAATTTTCCTGAGAATGTGGATATGGCAAATTTCCATGGACTATATTTTGCTAAACCAAGTGGAATATATACCAAGTCGTCAGGTATTGGAGTCATTGCTGCTATAAACGCCCCAGGCCATCCATATTTGGATACCAATCTTTGCAGGGGCAACATCCTCTTCTTAGTTTTGGTACTCAAAATACGCCGTCCGTAATAACTTACATAAAAAATAATCAATTTAGCTATAACAGCACCTAGAGCACTCACAATAGATACAAGATGAGGATCTAACTGTTTATCAATTCCTGCCGTAAACAAAATCGGAAAATAAGGAACTGGTATAAATACAACTATACTTCCCAGAAAACTTATTATCAGTATTCCTAAATATCTACCTATGATACCATATTCTTCTACGTATCCAAAATCTTGAAAGAATGAAAGCAGATCATTAGTATTTTCCAAGTATCGTTACTCCTTTTCCTTGTATCTAATCGGTATTTAAGTGAATAATGAGATCAATAAAATTTCTCATACACTTGATATTAATATTATTTTCATATATTATTTTAATAAAAGTAAATATGTGTCTCATTTAGTAGGCTTTTGCAAAAATAACAACATGTTTTGAGGGCTTTCTACAGAATATACAACGAGTATTTTCGTCTTTTTCCTCTAAATCAAAAGGAATTATCCTAATATCTGCACCGGTATCGTTTTTTATTTTATTTTCGCAATCTTCATTTCCACACCAAGTGGATAATATAAAGCCGCTATTCTTATCTAATTTATCTCGCATGTCCTCATAATTTGAAACACTATGAAAATTATTCAGATGAAACTGCAACGCCTTATCATACATTGCCTTTTGAATATCAGATAAAATAGTAATAAGAGTTCTTATTAAGTTGTTTCTTCTTTCAATAATTAATTTCTCCTTTGTATCTCTTCTGACAAGTTCTAACTTTTCATTATTTAGATCCCTTGAACCTAGATTAATTCTAAGTGGTATCCCCTTTATTTCCCAATCATTGAACTTCCATCCTGATGTATATCCATCTCTTGCATCCAGGTAACTTCTCAATCCTCCTGATACCAATTCATTTTGCAATATTCTTGATTCTTCAATTACCAAATCTTTATTGCTATTTTTATAGATTGGTACGATAACTACCTGGATAGGTGCAACATTTGGAGGTAAAATTAAGCCTTTGTCATCTCCATGAACCATTATTAATGCGCCTATTAATCTCCAGGACATTCCCCAAGAAGTTTGCCATGCAAAATATTGCTTAGAATCCTTTCCAAGAAATCTTATCTCGAATGGTTTCGAAAAATTTTGTCCGAGATTGTGAGATGTCGCCATTTGTAAGGCCTTGCCATCAGGCATTATAGATTCAAGGCTGGTAGTATACGAGGCTCCAACGAATTTCTCTTTTTCAGTCTTTAAACCTTTCACTGTAGGGATAGCAAGATAATTTTCTATTAATTCTTGGTAATATCCTAAAATTAGTAAAACTTCATTTTCGGCATCGCTGCTAGTTTCATGGACCGTATGTCCCTCTTGCCAAAGAAATTCAGAATTTCTTATAAAGGGTTTTGTAGATTTTATTTCCGCCCTGAGAGCAGAATTCCAAAAATTTATTTTTAAGGGCAGGTCACGATGACTCATTATCCATTTTGAAAAAATGCTATAAGCTAAAGTTTCTGAGGTTGGACGAACGGCTAATTTATCTGAAAGATTATTGTTTCCGGCCTTCGTAACCCAAAATACTTCTGGAGTAAATCCAGTAAAGTGGTCTTTCTCTTTCGAAAGAAGACTTTCTGGAATCAATATAGGTAAAAAACCATTCTCATGTCCAGAGTCTTTTAGTTTCTTGTCAAGAATCTCTTTGATATTTTCCCAAATTCGATATCCATAAGGTCTAAGAATAATAAATCCCTTAACTGGAGAATAATCAACTAACCCTGATTTGGTAACCGCTTGGGTGTACCATTCAGAAAAATTATCATTTTTCTTTACAGTTATTCCGATTTCCTTAGATCCTGACAAACATTCATTCCTCTTTTTAAGGGTTTCGAATATTCATTTTTAAAATTAAAGTGGTTCTCCACGACAGTATACTTTCCCAGAAATCCTACTATGGAAATTTTTACAAACATAACATTGTATAAAAGGAACTTCTTTTTGCAATACTGGACAATCGACTGATTCCATTTTCATCCTTTTAAGCATTTTTGGACTAACTCCTTTTAATTTTAGTTTACCTTTGTCATCCATCATACCAATTCCCTTTAATTGATTTTTAACGTCATCAGTTAATCTAGAACTTTTTTCCGTTAATTTTATAGGTACTATGAATTTTGTTTCAGTATCAAGATTATTGTTAGAATTTGAATCTTCCATCAAATTATTTTTCCTTCAATAGAATATATTTGATTTCCTTACCAAAATTGTTTATGAAAAAATAGAATTACTTTTTATATTATAACTTCTTTAAAACACTATTAACGAATTGAATTCAGAGCTGATACCGTGTAAGAATAGTATTGTATCTGAAATTCTCCAAAAGTGTTTTGAAAAAAAAACTCTATCAAAAGAGGAAATTCTCTTATTATTAGAGTCAAAAGAAGATCGTTCTCTATTCCATGTTGCTTCCTTTCTAAAGGAAATTTATAAAAAAAAGACGATAACCTACTCAAGAAAAATTTTCATCAACATCACAAATTTATGTAAGGATTTTTGTTCCTATTGTACCTACAGAAAAGATCCTTTTCATCAACAAGCAGTTATGATGTATCCAAATGAAATATTGGATTTGGCAGAGAAAGGAAAAAAATACAAGTGTACTGAAGCTTTGATAGTTTCAGGAGAAAGACCAGAAGAGCGGTATAAAGAAGCAAAAGATTGGTTGAGATCACTAAATTTTAAGTCTACTGCTGAATATGTTAGCAACATTTCAGAAAAAATAACTAAAAAAACCGGATTGCTTTCACATTCTAATTTGGGAAATATATCCAAGGATGAGATGAAAATGTTAAAAGAATATAATGTTAGTTTGGGATTAATGTTGGAGTCTTCAACATATAGATTAAGAGAGAAAGGGATGGCTCATGAATATGCACCAAGCAAGGACCCAGGAATCAGGTTAGAAACAATTGAAAATGCAGGTATATTAAAAATTCCTTTAACTACAGGAATATTGATAGGTATAGGAGAGAGTATTGAGGAAATAATAGACTCGATTTTGTTAATTGGAAATATTAATGCAAAATATGGTCACATTCAGGAAATTATCCTCCAAAACTTTAGGCCAAAAACTAATACGAAAATGCGTAATATGCCCCCTCCAGAAGATAATCTTTTTTTGAGATTAGTTGCAATGTCACGAATATTGTTGCCTACAATGAATATACAAATTCCACCTAATTTATCTCCATTAAACTATAGATCGTTTATTGATGTTGGAATTAATGATTGGGGAGGTATTTCACCACTTACTGTTGATCACGTAAATCCAGAATTTGCTTGGCCTGATATTAAAGACATAGAAAAAAATACTCGATCAAAGAACCAAATTTTGAGAGCAAGACTCCCTATTTATCCCGAATTTATAAAAAAAGAATTCGTTAATTCAACTCTAGAAAATTATATAGATAATCTAATGGATAAAGACGGATTAGTAAAAGAGGAATATTTAAATGAATTTTGAAAGTATTCAAAAATACATTGACCCAGTAATTTCAGAAATTTTAGACAAAGCAGTGGACAATAAAGAAATTACTATTTCTGAAGTAGTAGAATTACTCGATTGTAAGGGAATGGAAATGAGCATGTTAATTGTTGTTGCAAATTATCTTCGTGAAATTAAAAATGGCAATGTGGTTACATATGTTTTGAACAGAAATATTAATTTCACTAACGTTTGCATCAAAAGATGTGGATTCTGTGCTTTTAGTAGAGATTTTAGACAAGAGGAAGGATATTTTTTACCAACTGAAGAAGTTGTTAGGAGATCAAAAGAAGCATATCAATACGGAGCAACAGAAGTTTGTATACAAGCTGGACTACCTCCCAAGATGGAGGGAAATCTATACGTAGAACTATGTAATTCAATTAAAAAAGAAATTCCAAATATTCATATTCATGCTTTTTCACCAGAGGAGATAATGTATGGGGCTCAACGTTCAAATATTTCAGTAAAAGAATATCTAAGTAGGCTAAAAGACGCAGGACTAGATAGTATTCCAGGAACTGCTGCTGAAATACTTGACCAAGAGATTAGAAATATTATTTCACCTGGAAGAATTTCTGTAAAAGACTGGATTGATACTATAAAGACAGCTCACTCCATTGGAATCCCATCAACTTCTACAATTATGTATGGGCATATCGAATCTCATAAACACATTGCAGAACATTTGCAGATAATAAAAAACATACAAAAGGAAACTAGAGGGTTTACAGAATTTGTTCCCCTAAGCTTTGTTCATACTGAAGCACCCATGTTTAACAAGAATTTAATACACAATATAAGCCCGGGTCCAGATGGAGCATATGTATTGAAAGTGCATGCAGTGTCAAGAATTTTCCTTAATAGCTATATAAACAACATACAAGTTTCTTGGGTAAAGGAAGGTCCCAGGATGAGTCAAATCTTGTTAGACGCAGGAGTGAATGATTTTGGTGGAACATTGATAAATGAAAGTATTTCTACGTCCGCTGGTGCAAATAATGGACAAATATTAAAACCAAAGAATATCAGACAAATAATTCACAGTGCTGGAAAAATTCCAGCACAGAGAACTTCAAGGTATAAAATCATTAAAAAATTCTGCGAAGAAGACTATGATGACGAAGAGCTATTGGATAAGGCTGACGCCGAATCGTTTGGATCATATCAAGAATTAATTAAATTAGATAAGTTCAGATTCAGAAAAGAATAAGAAAACCTATTAAAACCAAACTAGAAAATTTATAAATATCGATCTTCTAATATCATTTTTATAAAGTCTAAACACCATATTTCTAAAATAAGAATTGGTAAGATTTATCAATAGTAATAGATTTTCATAATTTTTGTATAAATATATGAATAATTCTCTAAAAAATTCTTTCAAATGGAAAACATTGCAACATAATGGAGTTGCTTTTCCTCCAGATTATTCCTACAAGGGAATAAAAATTGCGATAAAAAATGATCAATTTCAATTAAATAAAGACCAAGAAGAATTGATATATGCCTGGGCAAAAAAGAAAGATTCTCATTATATTCAAGATATTGTATTTCAAAAAAACTTCTTAACAGATCTTAAAAAATTATTACCTAACAGATTTCAATACATCAAAAATATTAGCGATATTGATTTTTCTGAGATTTTCGGACTAGTCGATGAAGAACAAAGAATAAAATATCTAGAGAAGGAAAAAATCAAATCATTACCTAGAGAAGAGAAAAAAAAACTATCAACAGAAAAGAAAAAACAAAAAGAGTTGTTGAAAAAAACATATGGCATAGCAATAATAGACGGAGTTGAAGTGGAGGTCGCAAACTGGTTAGTTGAACCACCGGGATTGTTTATGGGAAGAGGATTACATCCTCTAAGAGGACGATGGAAACCAAGAATAAGACCTCAGGACGTTATATTGAACTTGGATGAAAATTCTCCTGTTCCCGAGGGGGTATGGAAGAAGGTTGTACATGATCATTCCTCTACATGGCTTGCAACATGGACGGAAACATTAACTAGTAAGAGAAAGTATGTTTGGTTACACGATTCTGCATTATTAAGACAAGATAAAGATAGAGAAAAATATGATAAAGCTAAAAATCTAGAAAAACATGTGGAGAAAATTGAAAAGGATATAATAAATAAAATGATCAACGAAAAAGATCTTAATCAAAAAAAAATTGCAACAGTTTGCTATCTCATATTAAAATTAGCTATGAGAGTTGGCGACGAAAAAGATACTGATGAAACTGATACTGTAGGAGCATCAACTTTAAGAGTAGAACATATTAAATTTCCTGAAACAGATGATGGAAGAAAATTTATACAATTTAATTTTCTTGGGAAGGATAGCGTACCTTGGCAAAAAACCATTGAAATAAGCTCAATAGACACAAATACATTATATGAAAACCTACGATTTTTTATGATAGATAAACAGAAGGATAGTGAAATTTTTGACAATATAAACTCTGCAAAGGTTAATTCTTTCTTAAGGAATCTTGATCCTAAAAATGTTCCCGGATTGACTGCAAAAGTATTTAGAACATATTTAGCAACAAAAATTGTTAAAGATGCATTAAAATCGCCACCTGTACAAGTGGGTAAAAATTCATCTGAATTCAAAAAAATCTATATCGCAAAGATCGCAAATTTAACCGCAGCTATAGAATGTAATCACAAAAAAGGAATTGATCCTAATAATCCAGCAAGTAAGAAGGCTATCGAAAGATTGGAAGAATCATTAGAAAAAAAGAAGCAAACAATTATGAATCTAAGAAATGATATCAAATTGAAAAAATGGAAAACAGAAAAGCAAAAAGAAAAGTTAGAATCCAGAATTGAAAAAATAACATATCAATTAAAACTGCAGAAGGAAACTAGTGACTACAATCTTGGAACATCATTGAGAAATTATATTGATCCAAGAGTGATGAAGTGGTGGATGGATAGCGTAAATCTGGATTGGAAGAAAGTATACACAACAACCCTCCAAAGAAAATTTAAATGGATAGAAACATCTGAAATATCAAAGGATGTCTAATCTTATTCCATGATAGAATTGATTATGCAAAGTTAAGATATATCTCTAGCACTGTTTTTAATTTATATAACATTTTGTATTTGGTTATCACAACCGGCTTCTAAGAAATACAACAAATAGAATAATATTTGTTACATAGTTCAATTTTTCATTTTTCATAAAACAATAATGCCGCTATTGATTTAATCTTAGGTATAAATTAATGATACAACTATAAAAATCCTCTAGGTGTTGTACTTACTAACATGGGTTGCAATTTCATTTACCAATACAGGTAACGATTTCCAAGCTTCCCAGGAAGTATATAAAAAAGAGTTATAAACAGAACTCAATTTATTTCAAGAGAAAGAATTGAATGGATATATAGTAACTGATATCTGTAAAGATATGATACGTTTACAGATAGATTAGAAGTGATAGAACAGGTACCTAAATTATACAATAGATGATCTACTGAAATAGAATTGGGAACCACATAATATACAACCTGTAAAAGTAAAGGACCAGAAACAGAATATACTGTTTTCACTGATCAAATGATTTGGTTGCAATTGTATAAGATCGGATTAAACTAACACTATATTAAAGATACTGAAAAGACATCGAATAACTTCCTGGAATGCAAGATCAGCAACAGAAAATCAAAAATTGAGATGTAGAAACCGATTCAGATAATACGCATAAATATTTTAGGTCCGTTTAACATGACAATTTTGCTCAAAAAACTATTTTATTAGTTGGAAGGATGACTCTTCAAGAAAGATAGCAAGTGTGGGCTATGAGAAAGAAGAGAGTAGATGTTTCAAATGTAATCGAAGACTACATTGTAAAAAATGATAAACCTGAAAAGATAACACATATAACGGTAAACAGTTTACATTCGAAAAATTCAGGCTTTTTCTGCAAAAGAAATTATAAAGGATAAATTAATTCCAAAAGGCTCTCCGCAAATATATGGAAAGATAGAAGCATCCAACAAGATAGTTAAAAACGTATTTTTCGCAGTAAAAAATATTCTCAATAGGAAAGAAGGAAATAAAATCTGTTTCATGTTGTTATCAATGGTCACATACCATTTGAAATGTTTCTTATGAAAGAAAGATTAAATAATTCCAATGATAGCAAGGAAGTTAAGCAGATAAAAAGTGTCACTCATGTAGATAAGTGAATCTTTTACCTGCCTATGGAAGTACAACATTTAGACAAAGGGCTATTTAATCTGGAATTTATCAAACATAGAAATTTACACAATCAATTTTATTACTTTATATCCTAATAAACTAGGACAAATCTCTGGATGACTTGTTCATTCTTATATTGTCTAGAAAACAATTACGAAATTTTTGTAATTTACGAAATTTAAACTAACAACAAAGGCTAGAAGTATCATCAATCTCGGTTTAGCAGCCATTACTGCAAAAAACATAAAAAATAAATCGAGAATTTTGAGAATTAGAAAAACAGAATAAGAAAAATTCTAGAAATGGTTGATTAAATTGTTCTAATATTAAAGTAATAATACTGAAAACAAACAAGGATGGATGTCATTAAATAATGCTTTAAAAGACTATATTCTTAATTCTCAAAAAATTAGCCAATAAATATCGAAATATTAGCCATAGGTATGCAACACAAATAACTACATTAAGCCAAACAATATCATAATAAAAATAACAAGGAAAAAAAGAGGAAAAATCTTATATTTACTTTTATAAGTATTTATATCTACTAACAGATTTATAAAAAAATCGAGAGAATTATCTTCGTAAATGACGTTCATTTTAATATGAATAGAATATATATTACAAAAATTAAAATTTTCTTGAACGCTTCTGAGTTTGCCGGAGTGGCTCAGCTTGGTTAGAGCGTTCGACTCATAATCGAAAGGTCACGGGCTCGAATCCCGTCTCCGGCATTTTTTTTAAAAAATGATATAATTTAAAAATCTCTTAATAAAGACTAAAGAATTATAAATTTCTAATAAAGAAATAAAGATAAAGTGAAATATAACACTAATTGCAAAAGGGCAATAGGGCTGAACTCGCGTTTATTGATTCTTTCTTTGAAACTACTACAAATTTAAATCACTATTAACTATTTATTATTTATCAATATCACCAAATAGAGAATACATGAGTGAAACAGCCAATCTTAGAACAAGTAAATTTTTGATTGTACTTATCTCTTTTATAGGCTTGACTTTTTTTGTTCATGATGGAATAACTAATAACGTTGATAATTTAATAACCAAGATTTTTTACAATATTGGGGGACTCCATAATACCATTGATGTAATTGTAATCATCATCTCATCCCTTGGAGACCTTTTTGTAATGGTAATAGTAGGATTAATTTTAACAATAATTAGAAGAACAAGGAGAATCGGACTGCTTGTATTGATTTCAATTGTTATCCTTTCAGTTTCAACGATGTATATTAAACCGCTTGTAGGGAGATCTGCACCATTGGAACAATACGTACCTAAATTTCATGTTCCTGATAAATATACTATCGAAAAAGACAGCATGATGCCAATTTCTAGAGACCTTTCATTTCCGTCTAATCACGCAGCTCGTGCGACTGCCTTCATTTTAATATTAGGTTTCTGGTTCAATGTTCAAGGAAAGAGGAGTATAGTTGGAAGAATATTATGGATATTTCCTCTAGCGATAGGATTCACGAGATTATACCTGCTTCAAAACTATTTGTTTGATATAGTCGGGGGTTCGCTTTATGGGATTATAGTTGGGTTAGTATTGTGTAGATTAATAAAGGTAAACAGAATGTCAGAGATGAATAAATTTAATTAGAATTTTTTTATCTCGTTTTTTATTACACTCATTCTTCCATGAATTTATTCAGAATTCATGTGTTTCGTATATTTCAGAATTCAATAATAACCATCCATAATGTTGTGGGTCGTGGATATATTTTATATCTCTTATTTTTACCTTAATCTTTCTTTTTCTCAATTCACCCAAAAAATATAATTGAATGTTCAATCCGATCTTTTTTGCATACCTATTATTTATTTCATTACGAGGGATGAGGATTCTATAACTGAATTTATGTTCTTTTGCTAATAAAATATAATCTTCTATCATGCTTTCAGTGAATTTATTTATATCTGCTTCATGAGACATTTCTACTGTTTTATAAACAGGGAAATTTCTAAAGAAGGAAGAGTCATTCATAGATCGAAAATAGATATCATTTTTGTTTGATATATTTTTATTTAGAAATTAAAGATCCGAATCTTTCTCCAATTTTTGAGCTGTATTTGGTTCTTTGTCCTCATAGTATTTAACCATACCCATCTTTAGAACCTTTAATGACAATAACGCACATTTTATTCTAGCTGGACCCAAATTTGTTAGACCAATATTTTCTAAAATATCATCTTTCGATATATCTTTCGCATTAGTTAAAGGTTTGTTAATAATCATTTCAGTCAGCATAGAAGCACTTGCTTGGCTAATTGCACACCCTCTCCCATCGAATTTTATATCTTCAATATTTCCATCTTTAACCTTGAGATAAATATCAATTATATCTCCACATAAAGGATTACTGTCGTGGATTACAACGTCAGCATCTTCTAGTTTTCCTTTATTTCGAGGATTTCTATAATGATCTAATATAATTTCACGATAAATATCGTCACTCAAAGTCGAAACAACTTTATAGCTTTGCCTAACGCATTAATAAATATATTGATTTCCTCCTGAGTATTATAAATGTAGAAACTGGCTCTTGATGTAGCAGACACATCTAATTTTTCCATCAATATTTGGGCACAATGGTGTCCTGATCTAATTGCAATGCCATTATCGTTCAGGATAGTTGCAAGGTCGTGTGGATGAATATCACCCAAATTAAAAGATATAATGCCACCCCTTCTTGAAAGATTATGATCACCATATAATTTCATTCCCTTCAAACTTGCCAGACACTCGAGAGCATACTTTGTCAGCTCTAATTCGTGTCTACGGATATTATCCATACCAATCTTGTTCAAATAATCAAGAGCATGACTAAATCCTATTACATCTGCAATATTTGGGGTACCGCCCTCATATTTATAGGGTAAATCATTATACGTAGTTTCGTATTTATGAACTTCCTTAATCATATCTCCACCGCCTATGAAAGGATTCATACACTCAAGAATCTCTTTTTTGGCATAAAGAACACCGACTCCCGTTGGTCCAAGCATTTTGTGTCCTGAGAAAGCAAGAAATTCACAATCTAAATCTGTAACATCAGTTCTAATATGAGGAACAGACTGTGCCCCGTCTACAAAAAATGGTATTCCAAATGAATGCGCATATTTTATCATCGATTCGATCGGTAATATGTTTCCTAACGCATTAGACATATGACTTAAAGAAATCAATTTTACGTTATTCTGTTGAATACACGATTCCAGTTTACTTAAATCTAAATTTCCGTTGTTATCTACATTCAAGTATTCGATTTTTGCTTTTTTTTCCTTACACAACATTTGCCATGGAACTATATTACTATGATGTTCCAACTCGGATAGAATTATCGTATCACCTTTTCCGATAGCCTTTCTGCCCCAAGAATAAGCAACAAGGTTTATAGCTTCGGTGGCATTTCTAGTAAAAATTATTTCCTCACGTGAATGTGCGTTAATAAATTTACAAACTTTATCCCTGGTCATCTCATAGGCATCAGTAGCTTCTTCTGCAATCTGGTATACTGCCCTATGAATATTAGCATTGTAGCTAGCATAATAATCAGAGATTGCATTGATTACAGAAAAAGGTTTCTGGGTAGTTGCAGCGTTATCAAAGTACACTAATGGCTTCCCATTAATGGTACGGGACAGAATAGGAAAGTCTTTTCGAATCTCATTTACTTCTAATTGGGCTGTTTGCATAATATATGAATATATAATAATTAATAAATATAAATTGATTGAAAAAAATTTTGAAGGAAATCATCTTTGATTTGCTAGAAAAAGTTTCTTAAGTATCAATTAGCAATTCCTTTCAAGAATTTCAAAGATGCTCCTTAAAATTCATTCCTATCGTCTTGCTTTTGTTGACCAAAATGTCCCTCCTGAATGTCTCCAATTTATGTAATCCTTGATAATTAATTTATGATCAAATGCGAAGTCAATATTATTGATATTATCTAATGGGATCCAGTGTAATTCTTTTGCATCGTCCCCAGCGCTTGGCTCTCCTCCATGCGTAATGGTAATGAAAACAACAGTCATCATATGTCCTCTTGGATCTCGTGTAGGAGTAGAATAAACTCCAAGAATTTCAATAGGGTGAATTTCTAGAGATGTTTCTTCGAAAACTTCTCTTATCAACGCTTCTTCTACTGTTTCACCTTCATCAACAAACCCACCAGGAAGGGCAAAAGTATCCTTATAAGGATCATTTTTTCTTTTAATCAACAATAAAAAAGATGATTTTTGAATTATGGCATCGACTGTAGGTATAGGATTTCTATATTCTTTCATATGACTAAATATTAAAGATTATTTTAAAAATATTATATATAATAAGTGTGAAAGACCAATATGCAACTTTTATGGAGAGAAGAATGGCTTAAGCCTTTAATAGATTATGAGATAAGTTCTGAGGAGTGTAATTTCTGCAAAAAAAAGTTCCTAGATTTTTCTTTTGTAACCTCATGTGAATTCTGTGACATTGGAATAATGCATGATCATTGTGCGAATTCACATTTAGTGGGTATTCATTACCAGGAGTTGATAAAAAAA
Source organism: uncultured Nitrososphaerales archaeon (assembly GCA_963695855.1). Classification (GTDB taxonomy): domain Archaea; phylum Thermoproteota; class Nitrososphaeria; order Nitrososphaerales; family Nitrososphaeraceae; genus TH1177. The sequence continues at coordinate 175,847 of CAVOHZ010000003.1, forward strand.
ACAAAAAGATACAAGGAAAAACAATTACATGATTTCCAATAATGTATAGTTAAATTAGAAATATATTTTCATTCCTCATATAGCCAACATTTCACATAACCGTCCTTCCCAATTTTATAATCTGGGGGATTATTCTTACATTTTTTCATTGCATGTTCACACTCTGAGTAATACTTACAACCATTGGAATTGATTTTACCATTCAATATAGGTAATTTACGTCCACTTGGATTTACTTTTTTAACTATAAAATCAACCTTGATATCTGGAATCGATGATATTAAAGATTTAGTGTAAGGGTGTTTTGGATTAAATATTATCTCTTTGGTAGAGTTTATTTCAACGAGTTCGCCTGCATACATGATTCCTATCTTGTCTACTAATTGAGCAATTAATGGAATATCGTGGGAAATTAATATAATACTTATCTGTTTTTCTTTTTTTAATTTTTTTAAGAGATTAATAATCTGAGCTTGAATCAACACATCCAATGCAGTAGTTGGTTCATCAGCAATAATTACCTCTGGGTCAAGCAATAAAGCCATGGCAATAATTATCCTTTGTTTCATTCCACCACTTAATTCATGAGGATATTTATCAAGTATTGATTTATCCAACTCAAAATCTTCAAAAATTTGCAATACCTTCTCTAAATTTTCTTTTTCCCTATGCGCTAAAAATATACCATTTATTTGAGATTTTATTTTATAAACAGGGTCCAATGAATTCATTGCACCTTGAAATATCATAGAAATTTTTTTCCACCTTATCTTCAAACTGAAATCCTTATCAGATAATTTAGAGATATCTTCGTCATTAAAAAATATGCTACCTGATTCTATTTTACCGGGGTAACCGATATTTTTCAATATTGCTGATGCTAAAGTACTTTTACCGCATCCTGATTCTCCTGCGATTCCAAACGATTCTCCTGCATTGAGACAAAAGGATACGTTGTCTACTGCTCTAATAGTCATATTATGTAGATAATATGAAACACTTAAATCCTTAACAACTAATCGCTTTCCGGAAGGCAGTTTATTATTTTTATCCCAAGAGATATTTTAATTTTTTTCAGAAATTTATTCTAGATATATATACTGGATAAAAAAAGAATTAAATATAAAGAAAAATTGAAAACTCCTATTTGTTCTTTTGATGCTAAAACTGGTATATTGTGTTCAAAATGTGAATCGAAATTAAAATCAGGTCATCTTACAGAAGGCGATGTAGAAGCATCGATAAAATTAACGAAGTTAGCAGAAAAAAATAATACAATCGATAAATTCACGTTATCTGGAGCGTATAAGCTTGAGGAAGATTTGATAATGGTTCTTCCCAGTTCAGATATCAGTATCATCAGATCTGATGAAAATATAATGAATAAAATTAAAGAAGAATTTAAAGGAAATATGTGGATTATTGAGACAGGGGCGACTGAAAAGAGATTCATTGAGAATTTAGTATATCCTGTCAAAATAGATTCTATAAATCTAGTATGGTTACCAGATGGTAACAAACTTACAAAGATAGTGATATCGGAAAAAAAGAATAAAAATAGAATTGCAGAAGAAGTCAAGATAAAAAGAATCGCCAGCAAGATAAAGAATATTGAGCTATTAATAGAATATGTCAAGAAATAAATTTTACTACAAGCAAAAAATGAAATAAACCATAAAAACTATTATAAAATATTGAAAAAAAGAAATAAAAGAACTCATTATTCTAATCAGCTAAATGAAAAGATGTTTGGTAATATGGTGAATGTCGGAGGATGGATTGAGGACTTTCGAGATATAGGAAAAATAATTTTTTTAATAATTAGAGACATTACTGGACCGATTCAAATTGTTGTAAATTCTGATGATTTTCCAGAAATAAAAGAAATTCCTAGACAAAGTTCGGTACTTATTTCAGGAACAGTACAGAAGAGCAGGGCAAGGGAAATTAAAGTCGAAATAAAGCTCGATAAGATAATAAATATATCATATGCCCAACACCCACTTCCAATAGATCCGACAGGAAGACTAGAATCGGCTATTGATAAGAGACTGGATTCGAGAGCACTGGATTTGCGAAATATGAATGTTTCAAGGCTTTTCATTATTAGGTCAATTGCTCTAGAGATCATAAGAAAGACCTTAAGAAAAAAAGGCTTTATAGAGGTAAACACTCCAAAAATTATAGGAAGTGCAAGTGAAGGAGGAGCTAATTTATTCTCTTTTGATTATTTTAAGAAAAAAGCTTATCTCGCCCAGAGTCCTCAATTATATAAGGAACAATTAATTCTTGCCTTGGATTGTGTCTTCGAAATAGCTCCATATTTTCGAGCTGAAAATTCTAATACTGTTAGGCATCTAACCGAATTTCAAAGTGTGGATATTGAAGCAGCATTTGTTGACTACCATGATATTATGGAAATAATGGAAGAAACAATAAAAAATGTCATCAGCAAAATGAGCAAATATTATTTAATTAATTTAGAGGATAATGAAAAGATAAAAACTGCATTAGAGTCGAAATTTGAAATTTTGTCTTACAAAGAATGTGTTGCAGAACTAAGGAAGATTGGAGAGGAAATAGAATATGGAGATGACCTTTTAGATACATCATTAAGAAAATTAGGTCAACTACATCCAGGATTTTACTTCATAACTGATTGGCCTTTGAAACTGAAACCATTTTATATTCATGAAAATGAGGACGATCCTTTTCTTTCATACTCCTTTGATTTGCAGATTGGATATTTGGAATTGATTTCGGGTGGAACACGACAACATAATCCAGATAAAATCAAAAAGAGATTGATTGAACAAGGCCTCAATCCAGATAATTTTTCCGAACATTTGAAAACCTTTCATTGGGGAATGCCTCCTCATTCTGGATGCGGGTTGGGTCTAGATAGGCTTATGATGGCAATTACGAATTCTACTAATGTACGAGAAGTAGTACTTTATCCAAGGGATCCGGACAGACTTAATCCTTAATTCTATTAATGAGTACTTCAATAATTTTTTTTTCTTCACTTAGCAAGAAAGCTTTAAATGAAAATTCCGTTATTGAATAAATTAGCCAAATAACTGGATTTATTTCCATATATCTTTGGTCACTTGCAGACGGATAAGGTATTGATGGATGAGAATGAAATATTGATATAACATCCAAATTCATTGACTTGGATTTTTCATAAAAGGTTATCAAATCTTTTGGATCTACTTCGAAAAATGTAGAAGATTTTGAGAAATTATTCGTTATTATGATATTTTTTACAGAATAATTAGTTAAAGAATTTTTCTTGCCTAAAAGTAAAGCACACGATTCTAGTGGAATTGAATCTTTTGCCAACTTTTCTAAATGATTTAAATTATAATCACTTATAGAAAGAATTATTGAGTCCATAATGACAATTTAAATAAAACAAAATAAATTTTTTTGTTAAATAAATAGGAATATTCAGAAGAATTTACTTATCATTTTTTTCGTCAACTCAAATTTTTATTTAAAAAAACATATAGAGCGATATTCTGTAATGAACGGGGATTCTAGATATCCTTAGAGACATCAGTTTCACAATACTTGTTGTCATAGCTATATGTTTTTACTCTCTATGTAAGTATGTAATTTCCTATGACAAGTACAAACTAGACTATATATCATACAATTTAAATATGTGACTGTAACATTTATACCTGAAACCAATTTTCTTGATCTCATAGATTAGATCTATTGCATAATTAGAAAGCTTACAGCTATATTCCTCATTTCTATACTAATTTCTCATAAATTTGCTCAATTATGATAGTTTATCTAAAAAACCGTTATTGTTTAGATCCTTTACAGGATTGGAATTATCTGAGTTTGATTCTATTTGTAAGCAAGTAGAATCAAAATATCCAAAATATGAGATAAAACGTCTATCAAAAAGAAAGAGAAAAAGAAATTTAGGAGCTGGAAGACATTTCAAACATACAACAAGAGATAGATTTGTTATGCTTCTTGTGTACTATAAACTATACATAACCAATGCATTAACAGGATTTTTGTTTGATCTGGATCAGAGCAATGTACATAGAGATGTAAGATATATGGAACCTATAGTAAAAAGTTGTATTCCACTACCTCAAAAAATATACAACGTAACAAGAAGATTAAGAACAGTAGATGAAGTAGAACTGTATTTTCCAGGATTTAAAGCATTTATAGATTCAACAGAACAGGAAATTCCAGTACCTACAGACAAAACAAGAAGAAAAGAGTACTATTCTGGAAAAAAGAAAAAACATACTGTAAAGACACAGTATATGGTAAACAAAAAAGGAGAAATATTACATAAATCAAACCATGAAGAAGGAAGAGAGCATGACTATACAGTATACAAAGATGTTCATCCGACAACACCAAAAGATGTAAAAAACTATTTTGATCTTGGTTATATTGGAGTAGAAAAAGATTTTCCAGATATCAAAGCAGTATTACCTGTAAAGAAGAAACGTAATATTGACCTTACAGAAAAAGAGAAAATGTACAACAAAAGACATCGTAGACAGAGAGTAATAGTAGAACATACTATATGTAGAATAAAGAAATTTAGTATTATGGGAAACAAATACAGAAACAGATTGAAAAGATACGATACAATGTCAGATATTGTTTCTGGTTTAGTAAATTATCGAATAATACACAACAGAAGATGATAGCAATATAAGGCATCATCAAGATATATAATAGATTTTATCTAATTACGCAAACGATCTATTGTATATTTTTGTATTATACTCTGTTAGCACAATTTTAATATAATAAAATATGTCTTATCTATGTTCAATACCTCGCTTCACCTTAAGAAATTAAGAGCCTATCCCAAAAATAGATAGGAATATGACTCGTTGGTTTCCTATCATATATGATAATGTTTGAGTAAGAATAAAAAGTATGTTAGAACAATTATACGTATTCCAGACGATCTTTGGAATGAAATTAAAAATATTTTATCAGACGAGAAAGCAGAGAATACAATAGGCCGTCCAATTGTTCCTTATAGAAAAGTACTTGATGGGATCATGTTTATCCTCCTGAGGACTGGATGTCAATGGAAAATGTTACCCAAACAAAGAATATGGTTCTGGTTCTACCTGTCATAGAAGATTTCAAGAATGGAGAGAATCAGGTATATTTGATAAATTATGGAGCAGATTATTAAAAATATACGATAACAAGAGAGGAATCAAATGGACATGGCAATCACTCGATAGCATATCCGTAAAATCACCTTTAGGGGAGCGATGACCGGAAATAATCCTACTGCTAATAGAAGCAAATTAGGGACGAAAAGACATATTCTAACAGATAAAGATGGCATTCCCCTTTCAACTGTTATAACATCTGCATATACTCACAATGATGTTACTGTTGCAATTGAAACAGTTGACAGTATGGTTATCAAAAGATTATCATCATCCAAACCAAAGCATAAACAGAAACAGAATCTATGTCTTGACAAAGCATATCATTCCAAAAATGTAGAACAAGAAATCATCAAGAGAGGATACATTCCACCTATCCGACACAGAAGAGAAGAAAAGATATTTTGTAGAAAACATCCATTAAGACGATGGGTTGTAGAGAGAACAAATTCATGGCACAATAGATTCAGGAAATTATTTACAAGGTATGAAAAGAAGGATGATGAGAACTATCTTGGTCTTGTGCAATTAGCTAATAGCATTATTGTTTATACGAGGATAATTTTGGGATAGGCTCTAAGCTTAAATCTAGAAAATCCTTTGCTGCTGATATTTAACCTAACTATTAATGGATATTAAATTTTAGCCTGTTGCAACATATTGCTTTTTGTCCAGCACATAATGTTATCAAATTCCTTTTCCATATCTTCGTTTAGTGACCTCACGGATTTTGTTGTCAGATGTACATTTTGTTAAATTATATTATATTATATTATGTTATGTTATGTTATGTTATGTTATGTATGAATTTTCATATCACGCTTACGTGTCGTGAGTTGCTGTTCAATAGATTTTAAAGTGTTAAAATTAGAAGACCACATGTAATTCAGCTATAATTTTTAATTTTCTACAATATTCTATAACTGCTTTCAAAATCTGTTTGTAATTTTTAACCGAAGCTTTAATGAAGTAGCTATGAATTTACAAATTATTCCTTCAGTTCTAAGAGCGTATATGATTTTTTTGTTCAATCTCTTTACAGATCAGATCAGAGTTGGACAGATCCAATCCTAGAATTGATACAAAATAATCCAATTTTATGGATGGGAGAGTAAAATTTGGTAAATCCATATAGACTGGCGCGGTGAAAAGGGAACGAAGCTGTAGACCTCATTTTCATGCAAGATACCTGATACTACTCCATTTTGAATTTCGCATTCATATATGGATGAATGCTGCAAAAATATTCATACTCTTTATCTTTCAGATCGGATAACATTAAAGTGTAGCTTTCATTTGATTTTATAATTGATGAGTCGAACGATTTCCCATCGTCTTTGAGGCTTGTTACCGTGTGTGGAACATTATCTAAATTTGTCCATATAATTCCAGAAGAGCCTTTTATAACTAGATCTTCAGGGGAATAATCGGGATTTCCCTGTGCGGAGGAGCCTGCCAGTATTTCTACTTTTGCTAGTTTCGAGGTATCTATTTCGCTAGTTTGAAGCTGACTTGTTTCCTGTTTTTGAGTAACTTCGGGTGCTGCTTCAGGATGCGGTATTGCAAGTAAAGAAAGTACTATTATTCCTACAACAACAGATATAACAAATATAACAAGATATAATTTCACTTTTGAGCTGTTTCTGTGAATTGCTATCACAACTGCTGTGGCTGGAATTGATATAAGTAGGATAAGCCCAATGTATATGAAAATACTTGGAGCTTGAACACTAGAAATAACAGCATTGGTTAATCCTAAGATTACCAGAATTCCTAATGTAATGAAGGTTGCTAATTTTGCTTTTTTCGAAGAGGGAAATCCATCTTTGAGAACCCCAGCTGAAAGGAAAATCATACCTATTAAAAAGGTTAATAAGGATACAGCGTGCATTCCATCAATAAATGTCTTAGCTATTCCAGAAAGAGATATCATTACACCTACGATACCCAGAGATGTAAGACCTATTCCAGGGGTTAAGAGGTCCCAGTCAGACATACTGTATGGTTAGTTTTGAGTGTTTCGCTATAATTTTAACCTTTTCAACTGTGATAAGTATTTCACATTGTGATAATGACAAAAAAAATATTATATTAAATCATAGAGATATATAACGAATAAATTAAATCCAACGTTATTAATTATTCTAAACGTGCTGATAAAGTGGATATAAAACCGTATATTGAAGTTTCAAAACCAAGAATTGTAGTTGTTTTAGTAATAACTGCGGTAGCATCAATGCTAGGTGCAACTCGATTCGATAGCTCGCCAGGTATTGCATGGGATGTATCTCTCTGGAAATTATTTTTCTTGACTCTTTGTGGCTCTCTTGCCTCTATGGGCTCTAGTGCTTTAAATCACTACTACGACAGAGACATTGATAAGATTATGGAAAGAACATCGAAAAGACCTATCCCATCTGGACAATTATCAGCAAGAACTGTCATTATTTATGGTATATGCATTAGTGTTTTTTCAGTGGTCATTGCATGGTTTACATTAAATCCGATGGCTACATTCATGATCGCATTGGGAATATTTTTTTATGTAGTTATATATACAGCATGGCTGAAAAGATCACACTCCTTGAATATAGTTATCGGAGGGTTCGCTGGCAGTGCAGCATCAATGGCTGGATGGGCCACAACAACTGGATCCATGGATCTTTTGGGATTTCTAGTAGGCTGGTTGGTTTTCATGTGGACACCGCCTCATTTTTGGTGTCTCGCGATAAAAAAGAGAGAAGAATATGCAAGTGTAAAAATTCCGATGCTTCCTGTGCTTATTGGAAATACAAAAACTGCAAAGTATATCTTTATCAATACTGCCATATTACTACCATTTTCACTTTTATTATATTTTTTTGGATTGGGAATAGTTTACACAATAATAGCATTTGTTTCTGGTACTGTTATGCTAATTTATCACTATAAATTAACAAAAAATCCGACCCCTGAATTTGCTTGGAAGGCGTATAAGGTAACAGCGCCTTACTTAGTTATAGTATTTATAGCAATAGCGATAGACGCGTTATTTTATTTTAGATTCTAATAAATTATAGATCATCTAACAAATTATAGGTCATTTAACGCAATAGTTCAATTCGTCGTTTATCTTTAGATATCCATGAGACTTTTAATAAACCATAAATTTCCAAATCTAACAGGATTTTGTTCAGTTCTGCAGAATCTAACTCTATCCCTTCCTTTGACAAAATGGACGTTAATTCTGAATCGGTAAGATTATTTAATTGCTGTATTTTTTCATAGATGATATTTCTTAAAGGATATTTCAAGCTTAGTGATAAATGATCATCTAATATAGTATTAATATATTTTCCAATTTCAAATTCATGTGATTTAATAAAAAAACTCTTTTACTTTATATTTACAGATTGTCTACTTACGCTAATAACTTGTATCTCACTTACACCGTTCGTTTTCTTTATGCTTTCTTCTAAGGCATCCATTTGACCTTCTGAATCATCTAATGTGAAATCGCAAAGTAAAGAGAAAATACCAAACGCGAGAGGTTCTTTACCATATCTTTTTAGTTCCATTCCACTTGGAATTTGTAAGGGTAAATCTTTAATAATTTCGTCTAGATTAGTATCAGATTCCATGGGTAATATTTTAATTCTAGCCACGAGTCGAGCCATATCTATGGACCCTCGAAGCTACAATTTACACATTTATATGATCTTGCAAATTCTCTACAGCTTTGACATCTCCACAATAAAACGTATCCACAACTAGGACAATAAAATTTTACACATTCATCATTAGGCATTATTGATCTATTACATGATGAACAGACTGGCAATTCTAATGTTTTAGACATTTTCATTCAATTTGACAAATCCGAATTTATATCTTGTTATATATTAAAAGTCTATCATATGTCTGAATTCATTTCCCACTATAGTACTGATCAATTTCATAGTTTTTTTAGTTCCAAGAATCCTAGATATAGCTATACTATGAAAATCGAAACTTGCTGATTCAGAAATTTCATCAAGAGTGGTATCGGTTACAACTGAAAGTATTTCATCAAGGGATTTGTTGTCAAGTCTTTCCAAAATTTTCCTAAATAGAAGCATAATTTGAAACTCTTTTCCAAAAATCGAAAACCATTTTTTTTCATATTCATGAAGATGAATTTTTTGATTAGTGGTCTTGTATCTTGCGATGCTCTTCCCAGCCAATATTCCTCCCATTCCACATGAAAAAATTCCTCCTGCAGTAGTTGGTTTTGTTTGGCCTGCAGCGTCACCTACCAACAGACTTCGCTCATTTATGAAATTTTTTAGTGGTCCTCCAACCCAAACAGGAGCATATATCTTTCTAATGGCAGAATATTTGAAATTGAAACTTGAGATAAAGGATTCAAGTGTTTGTAAGGCATTGATTTTGCTTCCTGCAACACCTACCTTTGCTTTTCCTTGACCAGTTGGTATTATCCATGCGAAAAAATGAGGATATATTTCGCTATCTAATTTTACTAGGATTTCATCACATGGAATCCTATCAGCATAGATCTCATACTGAGCAGATTGTAAAATGCCATTTCGACTAGTTCGATTAATAAGAGATGAAATACCCCTTGCATCAACAAAAAGAATCCGAACTGAATGAGCAATTATTAGTTCTTATTGCGAATTTCTTTTCAAGAGAATCATAATTTATAGTGGTTACTAAATTTCTTGTTACAATATCAGCTCCAGATTTTTGAGCTTGAAACGCTATCTGTTTGTCAAATTCTCTTCTATCGAGAACGATTAATTTATCATGTTTTATAATAATGTCAAAACTTTTAGAAGCTGACGAGATTTTTGCTTTTTTTATACTATGTACAATTGATCTCGAAGATGGAATAATTCCCAATTTTTCCATAGCCTGAAGACTAACCAGTCCACCACAATGTTCTGGAGTTCCAATTTCACTATCTTCTTCAAGAACTAATACTGATAAACCGGATCTCGCTATTTCTCTAGCGCACAATAAACCTGAAACGCTTCCACCTGCTACTATTACATCATAGAATTTTTTTTCCATTAATACAATATAACCATTTTATTAATAATAATTAAAATGTATTTTAGATATGGATCTTAAACAAGTCATGATAGTTCGAAAAGATCTTAAAATGGGTACTGGAAAGATAGCTGCACAAGTAGCACATGCCTCAGTTTTAGCATATGAAAGATCTAGAATCAAAAACAGTGCTTGGCTTAAAACATGGTATAAGTTTGGACAACCAAAGGTGGTACTTAAAGTAAATAGTTTAGAAGAGTTAGAGGAAATAAGGAAAAGAGCAGAGGCACATGATTTACCTGTCGTAATAGTACGTGATGCTGGTTTGACTCAACTTGAGCCAGGTACTGCGACTTGTCTTGGAATCGGGCCTGCGCCAATTAGTTTAATTGACAGGGTTACTGGAGGTTTAAAGCTTCTTTAGAATAGTGGAAAAAAATTATTATATTGATCAAATTTTGTTATCCAGCAATATTAAAAAGTCGCTTGAATCTTATTACATAGAAAAAGTTAAGAATTCAGTTAGTTAAAAAAAATTAACACAAAGCCTTATTTTAGTTGTAATGTATAAAATATTGTTGCGAAGGAAGAAAAAAGACGTAGTTCATAGTTCACAGATAACCTTAGATGAATTCTATATTAAAAAATTTAAGGAAAAAATAGAAAAGATGTTGTTAATAAGTAATATGAATAACCATCCATTAGTACTTTATAGAAGGACGATTGAGGAAAACGATGTAAGTATAGAAGAAGAAATAGGTACTGTTTCGGAGCGATATGTGGTAGTTCAAATCTTTACTCATGGAGGATACCTTCCGGTCCTATTTAGGGAACAACATGTTTTCACGCCTGAAGAATTCCCCTACTGGATAATTAAAAGAAGTAGGAGTATGCTCTTACAATGTATGGAAAATATGGATGACTTTATAAACACATACAATTCTCATTTAGAGAATTAATTATTTTTTAATGAGTTTTTTAAATCTATTTTGGCGACATATAACTGAAAAAGGAAAAGAAAAAATTTTAAAAATTAGAATCTAATATAACTAAACCTGGCATCTTATCACCAGCAAGATATCTAAGAGTAGCACCCCCTCCCGTTGAAACGTGACTTACTTCTGATTCAGAAACTCCGGATTTCTTCATGGCCTCCAATGTGTCTCCTCCTCCTATTAGTGTCTTGGACCCTCTCCAATATGCTAAAGCCATACTTTTTGCTATGTGGATAGTACCATTAGAAAAGAGATCCTTCTCAAAAAATCCCATTGGTCCGTTCCAAAAAATTGTTCCGTTCTTATTAGATCCAATCTCGGAGGAATAATTTTGTATAGTTTCATTTCCGATATCAAATCCGATCATTCCGTCAGGAATATTTTCCTTACATAGGATTGCCGACTCGCTTTCAGCATTTGTTGAAACTATGTGATCGACTGGAAGTACTATCTTTTCCTTGTATCTTTTTAATGAGTTTTTAGCCCAATCTAAATGCGCTTCGTCTATCGGAGAATTCCCAATATTCAGTCCTTTTGCCTTGAGAAAGGTATATGCAGCGGCTCCGCCTATTAAGATTTTATCTGCTTTTGTTAACAAATTTTCCATTGCCCCAATTTTATCTCTTATTTTGACACCTCCGATAACCACAAGAAATGGTCTAATTGGTTTCTCTTTTATCATTGTAAGATATTCAAGTTCCTTCTTCAGATTGAATCCGCCCAATTTCATATCAAACAATGTTGCGGCGCCATAAGTTGACGAATGTTTTCTATGCGATGTGCTAAATGCGTCATTCACATAAATATCAGCCAATGATGCAAGTTGTTTTGAAAATTCTGGATTATTTAATTCCTCCTCATGATGAAAACGGAGATTTTCTAATAAAATAATTCTTGATTTTTGAAGTCTGCGAACTTGGTTGTAAACTTTATTTCCAACACAATCCGGAACAAATTTGACTTGTGTTTTTGAAAGAATTTCAGAAAGTCTTGTTGCAACAGGAAATAGAGAATAATCTGAATTGTGATCCTTGGGTCTTCCCAAGTGCGAAATTAATACTACCTTACAATTTCTTTTTACCAGATAATCTATGGTAGGAATAGACATTCTAATCCTATAATCCTCACCTATGTTCCCATTTTTAATACTGACATTAAAATCAACTCGAACTAAGGCAGTCTTTCCATCGTATTCATCATCATTGATATCTGTCAAGAATTTGATCATATAGATAGGATAAAAAATATCTGTTGGAGAATAAAGGTTTTGATAATTAAAATAATGATAAATACCCAGAAAAAAACAACTGAAATATATCATCAAGTTTTTCTCCGAAAATTATTTTAGGAAAATTTATGCATATTAATGATTCATCATGGAAAACTAATAGTGGTAAAAAGCTAATATTTTTCTTAGCTGCTGGTTTCTGTCCATATTGTGCTGCAGAACGATGGGCAATAGTCGAGGGATTAAGAAAATTTGGAGAATGGGAAGAATTGATCGAGAATCACAAAGCAAACACTAATGAAAAGTTTTTAAATATACCTACTTTTGATTTTTCTCATTTCAAATATGAAAGTTCGTTTGTAGAGTTTCGTGGAAACGAAATCTCTGACAGATATTCTAAAGAAAAAGAAATATTGGAAAAAATTGACGCATAAATCCTAGAAACATATAACCCTCATGTTCTGATTGCATTTTTACTAATTGATGGTCAATTTATGCAATTTGGAACTGGGATAAATCCAGAATTATTAAAGAAATTAAATCATGAAGAGATAAGAAAAATGATGAGGGACGAAAATTCCCTACTTGGCAAATCTATCATTAACGAGAACAACGTTATAGCATCTCTAATATGCAAAAGTATTGACAATATACCAGAAAATATCGAAGATAAATCGATTATAGAACCGTTTTCAAAGATAAAATGAAGGAAATTGAATAAAAATTAATTTATTTCAATCCAGTTATTCGTATTTCAGTTGGACATCCAAGTTTACTTGATGCTACTTTGAATCCTTCTTTTGCCAATGGTAAATTTGCAGAAGTAACATAAGCTTCTATTATTGATTGCCCTGGTTTAACCCTCGCTGCTAGCCCAGTTGCTTTCCCAAATGCTCTTCTCATACCTTCCTGGAGTCTATCTGCTCCTGCAGTTGCTATCATTTTGTTTTCCCTTAGCAGTACATGAGGATATACTTTTAATTTAGAGAAAAAACTAGTCTCTCCAGCCTGAGCCATTCTTTTATTAGCAGATAATCTTGCTGCCTCTAAAGCATTATGACGAATTTGAATATTTTCTGTAACAATTAATTCTAATTTATAATCATAGCTATTACTTGCTTGACCTGAAGAAAATTTTGCAATTTTCGATTGCGGCTTTCCTTTAATATATTCCCGTCTAACATAGGGCATCCCCTTTGGTTCTCTATAATTTGCACCTTTCAATTTTAGTTCACTAATCTTTTTATATCAAACATAAACTTTGATTTATTCGTTTATGTATAATACGACATCCGGCACAAATCACAATAACACGGATAATGAAAATGAATTAAGTTTTAGTGTAGATGCACGAATAGATAATAAAAATACAATAATAATAGATTCTATTAAACAACAGGATCAGTTAAGAAATAAAGGGTTTGGAGAAAAAATAAAAGAAAAATTTATTATTGAAGCGTATGAAGCTCTTTTTCTTTTATATAACAAAAGATTAGTTTTAAAAAAAAAAAGACAAAATTAGATTTTTCACAACTTTCTGAAATGTTATTGAAGGATGACATTTCAATATTTACCAAATTTCTCATATATAGAGATCTAAGAAGTCGAGGATACGTGGCGAAAGAAGGATTCGGATTTGGTTTAGATTTTCGTGTTTATGATAGAGGAGAATATCTAAAGAAACCTGCTAAATACGTAGTTTTTGGAATTAATGAAGGATTGAATATTCAGAGTAGCCATTTATATGAGAATATTAATTCCATTGAGAAAATGGGAAAAGAAGGAATAATTGCTGTAATTGAGAGAAGAGGAGAAATAATCTATTATAAGATAAATAGAAAAAAATTTGAAACTAATAACAGATCGATTTCACTTTCTCAATAATAAAAAAAAGTGCAACTAGCAGATGTAAAAATAATAAAATTAAGAAAATAGAGATATAGATGTATTTTTTATATACGTTATTCTGTGTAAGATGATCTGTGGGATAATGATGATCACGATAGTCCCCCTATTATATGGGATTATGCCCTGTAAAATGAAGAGAGGTACCGGACTACTGAGTTCCATAAAATGCTCCGACCGGGATTTGAACCCGGGATCGTCGCCTTGAGAGGGCGAAATGCTTAACCGGACTACACCATCGGAGCCCAACACAATAGAGACGTTCTCAATATAAAAATTCTGTTAGTGCTAAGTAAAAATGAATTTAACAAAGTTTATTATGGTTCGAACGATCAGTAGAAGATTCAGGAAATTTAATACTTAAAGAAAAATAAATTTTATAACTGAAATTTAAACAGTTATAACAGGGGCTTCTAGCGGTTCAACGGTTTTTTTGGTTTTAGCACGTAACTTGGCTTTATATTTTAGATTACGTGGTTTAGTTCTCAATCGATAACCACAACATGGGCACCACAATCCATCCCATTTTATGAAGATTTCACAAATTTGGCAGCGTTTTTGTCCGCTGGCATACCTTCCAGAACCTACTGGTTTCTGAGCTTTATGTCTAACGCAAATACCTTTACAAGTCATTGGTATATATATATCATAAACGACTATTTAAATATGAATAAAGTCATATTGTGATAAAATTTAATAAACTAGGAGAAAAATTTTTAAAAAATAAAAAAAATATCAATAGTTTGGGAATTTTTTAACTTACTGATATACTCTTTGCCTGAAACGCTTCGTTCATGGAAACGTATTCTTCTATTTTCATCTTGATATCATCTGGATCAGTATCATCCATTCCCTGAAATCCTGCCTTAAATGAGATTGTATTTCCAGAAACGTTGACATTGTCAATTTCCATGTCTGCATAAACATTTGATAATTCAGTAACCCAGTCCTTAGCTTCTTGTGAGTCTATTCCATTGGTATCAATATTTACATTTAGCATTTTTGCCATCCAAATACACCTAACTGATTTATGAAAAAGACATTAATAAATTTGACTAATATAGCTTATAAATATCGAGTAAAAATTTAAAAGCTATTCTTTTTCATCAAATCTCCAATATTTTATGAGTTCTTTTTCAAATTTTGAAAACTGATTATCATTTAATGATTCTCCGCAATTTTTATGAGTCGGTACTACTCGCATTCCTGCTAGTTTGAAATCAACCTCATAAAAATGAACAGAAGCACAATCACACATTACATTAGAATATAAATGATATCCATTTATATTCTTATTAGCCTTAAAATCTCGTCTAAAAATCATGAAAATATAATAAACATTTATCAATCCTTTTTTAGTTATTATCTTATATGAAAAAGCATTCATTGATTCAATTTGGATCAAAAATGTCAGTCAAAATAATCTGCCTCACTTTGGTACTGTCATTAGGAACAATATTTATGACTTTACCTGATTCACAAGCTGAAGATAATAATTGGTATGTTGGAGAAGGAGTGAAAAAGGATATGTACGTAAAGTATTTAGTCTCACATTACGATGTTAATAATGGAAGAGAATTTGAGATAACTATATATTTCAAAGATCAAGACGAGAAGGGAAATTGGATTGCTCCAGTATATGTTGAAGATCAGGGAAAAGTTTTAGTAGGAACATTTAGGCTCAGTCCCCTTGACTTGACTGCATTAGGAACATCAGAAATACCGCCAGAGATGAGAGAGTATAGAAGTGGTTATGCTAATTCGTTACAATGGCTTGCAGCATATGTACCTAAACCAGGAAATTCACTCAACGCAGGTTCATGGGGCAAAATAGGTTCAATAGGCGGTTCAGAAATCAAACCAGTAGGTTCTCAACAATTAACAATACCAGCATTTTCTCAACCGATAGAGACAACCAAAGTGGAATATCATAAATCTGTTTCAAGTGATATTTACATATTAAATGAATTCCCATATCCAGTTATGGCCAAGACATTTGTAGATGTAACTACTGGAACTCCACCGGTTCAGTTTCAATTTATATTGGAAAAGACAGGAACTGGAGAACCACCTATTCCAGAAATGACAAGTTTTGAAGCTACCCCTCCACTACTTGAAAGAACAGAGAGAGGAGATTATTATGTACAATTGGATTGGAATCCGGTACGCATTCTTGCTGGAAACGAAACAACATTTACATTAGACTTTCTTGATAAAGACCATTTCCCAACATCAAAGGTAAGTTATAACCTAAAATTGACCGGGTCTAACAATACATCTATAGCAGATTTGAAAAATCAGTTTGCTCCAGATGGAACAAAAGCTCATAAATTTACGTTCGAGAAACCAACATTAGTTAATGTAGAAGTATCGATCAATAGTGTAAAAGGTGTCGATACAGGAGCATTCATCGAGAAAACCGATTTTACAGTGAATGTAAATTAGAAAGAAAATAATTTTTTTAATTATTTTTTATTGAATCTATTCTTATCAAAGTATGTCTCCAAAAAAAAGAGTCGTTCTAATAACTTGTGTTTTTATTGTAACCTCCATAATAGTCAATTTAACAATCATAGCATATAATGGAGGTTTTAGCAACGGTAATTTGGTCACCTCGACTGGATCTCAAAATCTATGGAAGGCAGGCAATAACATAAAACCGGGAGATTTTATGGTTTATGAGCTACAAACAAAAGATAATCAAAACAATATTCAAAATAGAATCGTAAATATTTCTTTTTATGACAAAGCAGATGAATATTGGAATACCCGGTTCATTATTTCAAACCAAACTGGAAATATTATAAAGTTTGTAGAAAACTTATCAAAGTCAAATCTGTTAGTAAAAGACCCCGATGAGAGGAATAAAGAATATTTCAAAGAAATTGAGACAACAATTCTATCAATAAGAGATGTAACAAGAGAACAAAAATACCTAGTAATAGGAGCGCAATGGGATACAATTTTATCAGGGGTTTCCACCATTCCATTGAAAATAACTTCAAATCAAGAGATAGAAACCCCTATAGGAAAAGTAAACGCATATATTTTAAACTATAGGCTAAACAATACCAACAATAACATATGGATTTCAGAAAAATTTCCATTACCTATAAAAGCAGAGATTCATGATGAACAAGGCAAAATAATATTCAAATATTTAATAAAAAACACAAATATTAAATCTTCTTTAAACACATAAATTAAAAAGTTGTTTGTTTTTCTTTGACATAAAAACCTCAGATAAAAGCCAATTTATATAATTTTCTATATAAGAGTCAATTAAACACCAAATGTGTACAGAACCTGGAAGTATTTCAATTCTGCCATTTTTTAGAATAACTCTTACTCCTTCTTTACCCTCATACATATATGCATCTAAGACTCGAGCTCCAGGAATACTAGCTGTCGCTTTAGATTTGACTATTTCTCGGGATATTGTAAAATTTTTTCTAAATTTATCTACAATGATACCAATATTTTCACGACCGTATGAGTCAAAATCACTTATTTTTCTAGAGTCTGGAAAATGTAATTGCAAATCTAAATTATACCTTTTCCCCACAAAATGTGCGATTTCGTTTATCCTAGCAAATGCAAGATTTGAATTTTTTCTAGCCAATTCTTCTAAAACGGCTTTATTAGCCATGAAATTAAATCGCAAATCCCTAATAAGATCTGAGAATATCATATTTAGAAGAGTTTCATAACATATTTATATATTATACACATCTAACAATAAATTTTAATGCTATGTTAAATAGTGGAAGTAGACAAGACAGGATAGAAAATGTCAATAATTATAAGATGATATGTACTGATTTTATCAAGGACCTATCTACAGATTACATTGGATGGATAGAAAGATATGATCTCGAAGAAAAAGAAAATAAGAAGAGAAAAGAACGAATCAAAGAGACAGTAGAAAAAACGAATAATTGGATTTATGTGTTCGGAAATTCAATAAAGAAAATAGATATAATAATGAATGACGGCATAAATAAGATGGCTGAAACTACAGCAGGATACCCATTTAAATTTGACATATATATTAAAAATATGTTTAGGTATACTTATCACGAGATCGGAAAAATAAATGTAAATTTAAAAGCGATACCCAGGTCAGAGAATCAAATAAGATTGGGAAAATATGATACCATAAATTCGATACTAATTAATTCATCATCAACCGTTAATTACACAATAAGTAAAAATAGTTTTGAATTAGTCGATGTGCTAGATGATTTTATTGTTATTGATGCAACGAAATGTTCTGATAAGGATGTTATATCATTCACCACAATAGTAGAAGAATGTAAGAATGATTTTGTATCTGAAAAGAGAGGATATTCAACCATCATTTCCATAAACCAAAATTCATGAAAAGATACTTTAAATAACGAAGAATTCAGATTTTCGTATGTGCGACGGTCGTCCAGTTTGGTCTAGGACATCAGATTGCCAATCTGGTAACCCGGGTTCAAATCCCGGTCGTCGCATATTTATAGATCGAATTTAATAAATCACTATTTAATCAAATCCACTTCCACATGCACATAGGCCATTCTCGTCAACACCTCCATCACATATTGGACACACCGCAATGTATTTGGATTCCCAAATGGATTTTCCAAATAAATGAAAATGCGTGTCGATCTCTTTTGGAATTTCAAAATCCTCTAATTTACAAGATATTTCATTATCAGTAGATTTCGACTTTACATTTTTTTTATGTCTCTTATTTGGATACACCTGAATTATTCACTTTTTTTATAGTACAATCTTTCAATATTATTCCTAATAATATTAATGGCATTTTCTATCTTATCTCTATTGGGAAGCTGAATCATAAACAAATTAGAAGAGTATTTTGTAGAATATTCTTTCGGGATAATGGCTAATAGACCGATTCGGTACAGACATTCGAAAAATTCTAACGATGTATTGGCATGTATCAAAAAATTTTCCTCGATGCCCAAATTAATCATTTCTAATTGTATATCTACAAAAACATAATAACCATCATAAAAAATATTTAGCAGAACTTCAACAGTATATTTTTTTCCGAAAGATTTATTGATAATATTTTCGTAAGCGTCTTTATTTAAGTAAATGCAAGGTATTTTATTACCTTCATAATCAATCACCCCAAAACCTTCTTTATGCAGATTTGTCAAGAAATCCTTTACATCGTTAAATTTCCGAAATCTCACAATAAAAAATTCAAGAGAATCACTTTTATTTCTTTTTCTTTTTGGATAATGTAGGATTAGATTAGTTTAGATTGATTGATTTAGCTAATAAAATAGCTCTCTCAGTATCTTCATTTGTACTCATATTGGCTTTTAATTTATAAGCATAATACAACAAGTCAATTATTTTGGTACAATCCAAAATTATTTTATGTGTTGCAGAACCGGCTATATTAGAACCGGAGAACACACTGCTTGCATCAGAAGCAAATTCTGCAATATTGTTAACAGATAAATTTTGTTTAAATAAAAGGGCACCAGAATTACCTGAAATAGAAATTGCTGATGTTTCATTTGGCTCGTTGCGGAAAATTTCAATATCGTCATGCGAAAAATAATAATTTTCATAGCGAGGAGAGGTTTGTTTAATTGATTCTAAAAGAGTTTCAATAGAAGTTATAATTTCCTGCTTTAAATCAACTACAGAGATCATATGATTTTTAATTTTGATAAATTCTGAAATAGAAATATTCATTATACTGCCTTTTATCTTCAGACCAGGATAAGTACTCTTTAGAGCTTCATCTATTGAATCTTCAGTAACTGATTGCAGATTTTTATGGCGACCGATTTCAAAAGAATTATACATTATATTCAAAATTGAACGAATATTTCTAAAATCAAAATCATCGTATAATATCTTCAATTTAGACAATAAATCTTTTATGTCGGCTTGCGATAAACCGGAGTATTGATTATAATACCTTATATATTCAAGAACAATGTCTGAAATTTCTTCAAAGGAATTTGATCCTGCTAAATCAATTTTATAATTAGCCTTTTCAAGTCTATCAAAAACAGAACTATCCTTCATCCCAATTCCGTTATATGCGAATGGAGTTGAAATTAACATGAGAATTGTATATGGGAGATGGGTGTTTATCAAAGCTTTTACGAAAGATAACGTATCACTAGTTGCGTCGAATTCATCAAACTGGAATATAGAAATCTTGTTTAGTAGTTTTAGATTAAGGCGAGAGAGTAATGATAACCTATTTATCATATCAAGTAATGTAACAGAGTCATAAGAATCAAATTTATTTTGTATTATTTTCTTGATTATCACTAAATCCGATGACGAGAACTCGCCTTCAAATAAAGAATCAATTTTATCAATATTGAGATCTATCTTATTTGCTATAATTTGAAGAACTTTACTTTCCAAACCTTTACCAGATAAAGACTCGAAAAAGCCAAGTTTAAAAATTTTTTTTGCAAGTTTATTATTACTTTTGCTTTTATCCAGTATATAATATAGTATTTCTTTCCTTAGCATTCCCAGATAATCATTGTCAAAACCACGGATCATTGATTGATAAATACTCGGGATATTTTTAGGATAAATTTGAGATAAATCAAGATAAGAAAAAATAGCTTTTTCTTTCAGATCGGATATTTTTACGTGGAGAGTCAAATGTGTCTTTCCAGATCCTACATCTTGAACTATCGTAACTATTCGAAACTTATTATTATCATTATTGATTCTATCTATGTTATAAATATCTTCAACGCAGGAAATAATAGAATTTTTTGCATCGTTATGTCTTTTACCTCCCAATATCCTAGAGTCATCTATACTAGGAGTAGGACTGCTAGGAAAAGGATTATGAAGTAGATGATATGGATACAATTTTATAAACACCTTACAAAGCCATGCAATAATCCACGAATAATTATTCCCTCTTCCCCGCCAGAAGACAACTCATAATTATTTTTGAATTGATCTATCAATTCTTTTGTATAATAGTAAAATTGTTTCTCTGTGAGTTCGTGTTTTAGACAAAGATCATTTCGAACTATAGATAATGCCACCCATCCAATTGAACCAGCATTTTTTGAAATTGATAAATCGAAATCAAGTTTAAAAGTATTTAAATCAATTGTTTTTTCTGGTTTTGAAACCGACTCCTCATATCGTTGGTTACCGTTCGTTAATAAAGAATCCATTAGTAAAATGAGTCGACCATCCAGTTTTTCAACATGTTTATTAACTGAGGAAGACAGTCCATGAAATGAGTCTTGTAAATCTTTCAAAAGCTCGTAAATGTATTTAAATTTAGCGTCGGAATTAATAAGATATTGAAAATAGTTATCTTTATGCCAATAGTAATATATATTGGCTTTTTTGGCAATAATTACCTCTCCAGTTTTAAGCCATTCTTCAATTTTTTTATCAAAGTCTGTACCAGGATATTCTTTTTTTAAGGCAATCTTTTTTACCCCTTCTTCACCTGAAGAAAAAATTTTGTCAAATATTTTTTCCTCTAAAGACATGGAATACATTTTTAATTTTGTTATAAAAGATACTGGGTGATAATAGATAAAATAATTAGTAAATTTAATTTTACTATCATCGACCTTAGGTTTATTCTCAAATTTCAATAAAATTGTTGTTGTAAAATTTTATTTTATTTTCCCAATAAAATAATTAACAATTATTAATAATAAAGATCAAATTTGAATGTAAAATCCATATTTATTAACGGGATGATGAAAACTTTGCTGATGGATGATGAAAGCACTAGGGTATCTGACCGGTTACGCTTTTATAGCTTTAATAAATACTTACATTTTACATCTCAAAGAATTAGTATAGTCGAAAATCAGAGATTATTTATTTTTCTTATCATGGTTTTGCTTCAACATAGAATCCTTAAATATGATTTTTTATACTCCTGTGATAATTTAACATAAATCTCTTGTTGAAGATTTGCTCTTTCTACGCAAATATATTTATGGAATTCTATACCTTGTTTCCTAACTCGTTGTTTTTAACAAATTTAGCTAACTTATCCTAGTCATAATATGTGAACTGGAGAAATTATAAGTAGTCTCTAGTAAAAAGAGATGAGATATTACTTGATATTAACGTTGTTCATAAGAAATAGATAGAATGAACAATGATTTAACAAACAATGAAGATGGATGTATTTCTTTTGAAGAATTTTTAAAAATCGATTTAAGAGTAGGAAAAATAAAAAAAGTAGAGACTGTCCCTCGTATGAACAAAATATACAAAGCCGAAATTGACATTGGAACAGAAGATAGAGAAGTAGTAATTGGAGTAGCAGAGTATTATAAGCCAGAACAATTAGAGGGGAAAATTGTTGTTGTGTGTACTAACCTTCGTCCAAAAAAGATTGGACAGATATTTTCCAGAGGAATGGTATTAGCTGCAGAATGTGATAAAGAAAAGCCGATTCTTATTACTATTGATAGTACAGAGAATTGTAGTCTAGGATCAAAAATTCATTAATTATATTAAAAATTATTATTATGACTATTTGTTTCCTTTTTATTATATACATCTTGCATTAGGTCTTCGTATTCCTTATCGAGATCTTTAGTATCTATTCTTATTTTCTCTAGTTTGGAAAAAGCATTAATAATACTCTTAGCTGCCAAAGGTTGTTTAACATCTGTTTTTGAAATTTCTCCAAACAATCCTATTGCATCTATTCCTCTTTGCCAAGCTAATCCCAAAATCAAACCATTAAACCATGTAATATTACCAATTTCGTTTCCAACCAATTCTATTCCTGAATTAAACAACCGAGGCTTCAGTTCAGGATTATTTGTCACTCCGCAAACTTTAGGAGCGCCTGTCACTTGTTGTTTTAAGTAACCGCCTGCAGAATACAGACATTTAATTTTCCCAATAGATAATATGTAATCTAAAAAAATATTACACAAGCTGTAAAGTTCATTTGAATCTTGTGGCTGGGAATCACCAGTAAAAATTATTATATTATATTTTTCTGAAAAATATATTTTATAAAAATCAAGTATGGGCTTGACAATCCCATCAGAATGAGATACCCATGGTTTTTCAATAGCTTCAATGTTTGCAATATTCTTTGTATCTAATTTTTTGGATAAAAAAGAAGATACAATGCCTCCAACTTTACCCATATCAGGTAAAGACGATATAACCATAAAATCATTAATATTAATATGTTCCAAAATTTCAAGTTTCATATCTTATTTAATTCCATTTAATTTCTTGACCAATGTATAGATAGCGGTATAATCAAGATTTGCTAATCCCATTTTTGAGGCATAATTAAATAAATGTAAAACTGAATTTGTTATAGGCAAGGTGATATCGTTATCCTCTGCTAGATCCATAACTAAGCTTAGATCTTTTTTCATATGCTTGAGGTAAAAAGATGGATTATAATCACCCTTTATCATTCTAGGCCCTTTATTCTTACTCATACCCGTTTTAAAATGAGTAGAATTCAGAATTCTGAGATACAAACTCCGATCTAGTCCAAAACTCTCTGATAAAATCAACCCTTCTGAAAGCGCTACAGCAATTATTCCTATATTAAGATTTAACGCTAGTTTTATGGCATTTGCTAACCCTGGCTTATCGCCGACATAATAAATAGGATTACCTAGCTTAGAGATTACTGGTCTAATTTTTTCATACACAGACTTTTCTCCTGAAACAATTGGAATAAGTTTTCCTTCAAGTACTGCTGCAGGCCCCCCCATCACTGGAGTGTTTAGGTACGTAATTCCGTTTTCCTTGAATTTATTATAACAAATTTCCGATTCTTTTGGTGTAATCGTACTAAAATCTAAAACTATCATGTTTTTATTATTAGAATTTATTAAACCGTCCTCCTTAAAGCAAAGATCATTAATTGCTTCATAATTAGTCACACAAATGGCAACAATTGAAGACTTATCGCCTATTTTTTTTGGAGAATCTAAAATAATCGCTCCACTTCTTGCTAGTGTTGATGATTTGGAAGATGTTCTATTATATACATTAATTTTGAAATTGCAATTTAACAATCTCAGACCAATATTATAGCCCAATAATCCAAGTCCCATAATACCGATTTGCATAAAAAAACAATAAAAGATTCCATAAAAATATTTTTTTATTTTTAAAAAAATAATGACCGATTATACCAACAAGAATACGGATCCATTAGAAATCTTTGTTTGGTAAATCCCTAAAGGTATCTCCGCAGGTAGATTTTCAGGTTTTCCAGTTTCTAATTTGAACGCTGACATATGGAGTGGACATGTAACTGTTTTTTCTTGTTCATTTAGAATGCCTAAAGAGAGATCTGCATCAGCATGGGTACAAATTCTATCACTTGCATAAATTTGATCTCCTATTTTTACCAACAAGATTTTTTTTTCTTCGTAATTAAACTCCATAATCTCCCCAGACGAAAGAGATTTTAAATCACATACTTCAATCCAAGACAAAAGACAAACACCGAATCATGGCTATATAAGGGAAAGCTATCGATACTTGTAATGTTTTTCAAATATATCCTCTGTTTCTCTATACCTAGTTTTCTCAACTTCAAGAATTTGTTCCATAGCTTCGTCTGTTCTTAAAATCAATGGTTTTCCTAACCATTTATTTTCGATAAGATAATTTATCCAAGCTCGAATAGTAGGACCCATTCTTCTTGAAATAGGTTCTAAAAATCCCCCAACTATTTCCCGCTTTGCCGATTCTTCAGATAAACCACGACTCATTAGATAGAAAATTTGTTTTTCATCGATTTGAGATACTGATGCTGAATGAGTCGCCCTAACTTCATTTGATTCTATCTCCAATCCTGGAATAGCATCGGATTTTGCGCCTTTATCTAATAAAATAGCATGTCCTGCAAGATAAGATTCTGTAGATTTTGCATTCTTGTTGATCTTTATCATTCCCTTAAACAAAGATTGAGAAGTATCTTTCATTACAGATTTAACTAGAACCCTGCCCTTAGTATTTGGCGCAGAATGTATCAAGTTGGAAGAAATATCAAATGACTGGTTGTCTATTCCGAATATGATCTCCACATCCCCAACTGATGCACCTTGACCTTGCATTATGCTATCTATTTTATATCTTGAAAGTTGTGATCCAAATAGACCTATAGACCAAGACATATTAGCATCTTGTTCAACAAACGATTTTCTATTTGAAAAATTAACTGTCTGGTAATCTAAGGATTGGAGAGTTACCATTTCTAGTTGCGAATTGTTCATGAGGTGAGCGTCCATTAATTCAAAATATACCTGCTGAATGTCCTTATTTTTTATGTTCGCAGAATACAGCTCTTGAACTACAGTAGCTTTTGAATTTGATTCGCTAATGATAATATTTCTGGAAATAGAAGAAGATCCGCTTTCTGAAAGATAGTTAATTATTCTTATAGGCTCATCTATTACCATATTTTTTGGTACATATATAAAAAATCCATGTTTAAAAGCGGCGGAACAGAGAGCCAAAAACCTATCTTCTTTAAAGTCAAGTTTATTTTTTGTAAGGTGTTTTTTTATTATATCAGAATATTCATTTAGTGCCTCAGAAATTTTAGAAATAACAAGACCTCTTTTCTTTAATTCATCATCCAAAAATGTATTTATAATGCTGCCATTCTTGCATACAATACCAGTTCCTTTACTCAACTCTGCAATTCTATCCGAGAATATACTTACATCTTGATTCTCTTTAGTTTCATCAAAAAAAATCTTATCCGGTAGTAGACGATTTGCATTTGAATATTTTGTATATAATTGCGAGACCTCAAATGGAAGCTTTTCATAGTTTAGAGATGCATCTTTCCTGAATTGACGCATCCATTCTGGTTCTGAATCATCAAAAATATTGTCAAAATTATCTTCTATAGACGATAATTTGTACATTTTGAATACCTGTTATTTGAAATAATAGGTGTTTGGTTAACCCACAGATCCTTCCATTTCTAATTTGACTAATCTATTCAGCTCAACAGCATATTCCATTGGTAATTCTTTGGTAAATGGTTCTATGAATCCCCCAATAATAAGAGATAATGCATCTGATTCTGAAAATCCCCTACTCATTAAATAAAAGATTTGGTCTTCACCTATCTTTCCCACAGTAGCTTCATGTGAAATAGTAGCATCATCTTCATTCACTTCAACATATGGATATGTATCCGTTCTTGAATTTTCATCCAGTAAAAGTGCATCGCATCTTACATTTGATTTTACTCCCGTTGCACCTTTGGCAACGTGCAATAAGCCTCTATAAGTTGTTCTTCCTGATTGTTTACTGACAGACTTACTGGTAATTCTTGATGTTGTATCTGATGCAAGATGTACAGCTTTGGCTCCTGCATCTTGATGCTGATCCGATCCTGCAAAAGCAATTGATACAACCTCAGCGTGAGCATTTTTTCCCAACAAGTATACGCCAGGATACTTCATAGTCAATTTACTTCCAATATTTCCATCAATCCATTCGACTTTGGCATTTTCATAAGCGTATGCTCTTTTGGTTACTAGATTATAGACGTCTTTACTCCAATTTTGGATAGTAGTATATCTTATTTTAGCACCCTTCTTGGCAATTAACTCAACTACAGCTGAATGTAATGATTCAGTAGTATATACAGGAGCAGTACATCCTTCTATATAATGGACTTCAGAGCCCTCATCAGCAATTATCAAGGTTCGTTCAAACTGTCCGATATTTTCTGCATTTATTCTAAAATATGCTTGTAATGGTAAATCAATTTTTACATTTGGTGGAACATAAATAAATGAACCCCCAGACCAAACTGCACTATTTAATGCAGCAAATTTATTATCTTCTGGAGGAATTATTTTACCGAAATATTTGCGAAAAATATCGGGATGTTCCTTCACTGCTGTATCAGTATCTAGAAATATTACTCCTTGTTTAGCTAAATCTTCATGTAAGTGGTGATATACTACCTCGGATTCATATTGAGCGCCAACACCAGCAAGAAATTTCTTCTCGGCTTCAGGGATTCCGAGCTTATCAAAAGTGTTTCTAACAGATTCCGGAACATCGTCCCAGCTTTTACTTTGCTTTTCAGAAGCTTTAGCATAATAATAAATATTTTGAAAATCGATTTTTGAGAGGTCGCCGCCCCAAGTAGGCATCGGTTTTTTCATAAAAATGTCATAAGATCTTAATCGAAAATCAAGCATCCAGGCAGGTTCATTTTTGATTTTACTTATTTCCTCTACCGTACCACGGGAAAGTCCTTTTTTACTTAGATACACGTATAAATCAGTAGAGTCCTTAAAATCGTATTTACTATAATCCATGTTCATTTCTTCGACAGTCATTATAAATTAATAACGGCGTTATACTATATATAAATTTTGCAACACAATAAATAATATAAAAAATAGCATAAAAGTAAAAATTTTTACAATTACATCTAAAAAAAATTAAATTCGAGATTTTAACAAGTCTGCAACATCATTTAAAGAATGCATGTGTGATTCGGTAAAGCGAATGTCATATTTTAGCAATTCTTTGCTTGTTTTAGGTCCTATTGAAATAACCAGACCTATTTTTTTTATATTTTGTAATAAATCTTCTGATATCATTTTAATAATCTCAAAAAAAAATCTCACATTAGATGGACTAGTGAAAATCAGTGAGTCTATCTTATTATCTCCTAGCAATTTGGAAAAATCTATCCAGTTATCGTCGATACCAGATGGTTTAACATCATACAAATAAAATTCATGAACTTGATATCCTAATCTCGTAAGATTTTCTCGTAAATAGTCATCGGCTAATCTACTTCTAGGAATAACGATTTTTCTTGCTTTCTGAGTTTTTGGAAATATCTTTAATATCCCTTCTGAGGATGATTTTGATGGAACGTATCCAACGTTTATACCATTTTTATTCAGACTATTACTAGTTGAATTACCTATCGCTACAACTATAACTTTTTCATTAAGAATCCTGGCAATATCATCACATTTGTTTATTCTCTTGGCAAATTCAAAAAATAATTGTACAGCATTGACACTTAAAAAAACAAAATAATCGTTTTCATTAAAAGAGAATCGAAATATCTCGTTTATAATATCAGCATTGTTAGGTATTATTTCACTAGTTTTGAGTCTAACTAACCGAATAGAGTCATTATTTAGTAAATATGAAAACTCATTTGATAAATTTCTGGAATGAGTTATTGCAATAATTTTATCTTTCATATTATCAGATATTTTTTTATCTCCAACCGATCCTTTCTGACAATGAAACTACTTCTCCTATTACTATTACCGCAGGTGGTTTAATAGATGATTCTTTCATCTTTTCTATAATATTTGATGCATTTCCTATTATTATTTTTTGATCTTGAAGAGTACCACGTTCGATAATAGCTACTTTGGTATCTTTATCCAGGCCGTGATGTATTAATTTACCCATTATTTTTGGTAGATTCTCTATTCCCATAAGAATAACTATTGTATCCACAGATTTAGCCAATTTATCCCATCGAACACTTTTTTCTTCTTTGGTCGGATCTTCATGCCCTGTAACTATCGCAACTGAGGATGAAAGTTTTCTATGGGTAAGCGGAATTCCAGAATAAATTGCTGACCCTATTGCGGAGGAGATCCCGGGAACAATTTCAAATCGTATACTATTTTCATAAAGAAACTCTGCTTCTTCTCCTCCTCTACCAAAAATAAAAGGATCTCCGCCTTTGAGCCGTAAAACTTTTTTGCCATCTTGAGCATACTTTAACATCATTTTATTAGTTTTTATTTGATTACTAGTAGGATCTCCAGAAGATCTTCCAACATAAAGCCGAATTGTTTTTTCTGGTATTAGTTTTAAGATTTCATTACTTACTAGCCGATCATATAATATAATATCGCATTTTTTGATTAACTCATGACAACGCATTGTTATCAATTTCGGATTTCCTGGTCCAGAGCCACAAATGTAAACCTTGCCTTTAGTGATTTTTTTTGTTCCATTCGTCAACAGCTTTATCCCATCCTTGTGCAAACCTAGCTGCACCATTCCTTAACAAATATTTAGCAGCTATATTTCCCAATCTCTTAGGGCAATCATAGGAACCTATTTTTTTAACAGTCAATTGTTCTGACCCATTAGAGGAAAATATTTTTGAAAAAAATCTTATACTATTATTTCTTTTTGAAGCAATCGCACATGCTCCTATAGGAAATCTACAACCACCTTCTATTCTTGATATAAAAGTTCTTTCTACTTCGATAGATTTTCTCGAAGGCTCATCTTCAATTTTTTTCAAGAAATTAATTAGTGTTTTATTGTTTTTTTTAGATACTATTCCTAAGGCACCTTGTCCAGGCGCTGGTAGAAATTCTGTTATTTCCAGTCTTTGACTAATCACATTTAACTTGCCCAATCTTTTTAGTCCTGCTTCTGCAAGGATAATTCCATCATAATCTCCTTTTAATGTTTTATCTATTCTTGTATCTATGTTACCACGAATTGGTTTTACAATCAAATCCTTCCGAAGATTGATCAACTGAATTGCCCTACGTAAACTACTAGTACCAATAACAGAGTTCGAAGGAAGATCTATCAATTTTCTTTTTCTTTTACTAATTAAAACATCGTTTATACATTCTCTTCGGGGTATAGAAGAAATAGTCAAATTTTCATTTAGTGTAGAAGGAACGTCTTTGATACTATGAATTGCTATGTCTACTTTGTCATTTAGCACAGCTTCATTGATTTCTTTTTCAAATATCCCTTTCCTATCCATTGAAAATAATGCTTGTTGTTTATCTAAATCACCACTAGTTACAATTTTAACAATTTCATATTTGAAAACAGGATTTACACGTGAAAGAGATTCTAACACAATATTTGTCTGAGCAATGGCCAATTTGCTACCCCTAGTTCCTACTCTCAATTCCTTCATTTTATATTCATAATGTCAAGTAATGAATTGGAATAACTCTCTATAGTTCTTTCTATATCTTCTTCATTATGGGAAAATGATGTAAAACATGTTTCAAATTGTGATGGCGGAATGAAGATATCCTTTTGAAGTAGCGTCAAGAAAAATTTTTCAAATAATTTTTGATCTGATTTTATAACATCAAGTGTTGAGTTTACTTTTCCACTCGTAAAAAATATTTGAAAAAGTGATCCTATAGAATTAATAGTAAAAAATTCATCGAATTTATTTATACTGTCCCTTATTCCCTTAACCAAAGTATCACATGATCGAGCCAGTTGCGGATAAATTGCATTCTTGTTAGCCTTCAGGATTTGCATTGTAGCAATGCAAGCAGATACAGAAATAGGATTTCCAGCGTATGTACTAGCTTGATAAACATTTCCGATTGGTGACAACTGGTCCATTATCTCTGCCTTCCCACAAATTGCTGCAATTGGGAATCCGTTACCAAGTGATTTCGAAAATGTAGCAAGATCCGGTTTAATACCAAAAAATTCACTTGCCCCACCTAAGGATAGCCTGAATCCAGTTATCACCTCATCAAAGACTAAAATAATATCGTTCTTCCGAGTTATTTTTCTCAAATTATTTAAATAATTTTTTTCAGGCAACACTAGACCATAGTTTCCCAATATAGGCTCAACAATAAGACAGCTGATATTTCCTGATTCTTTTTTAATAATATTCTCAAGATCCTCTAGATCATTGTATTTGACTATCAATGTCTCTTTAGAAATTTCTTCGAGGGAACCTTCTGAAGAGGGGATATTTGCTGCTCCTGAACCAGCTTTTACTAGAACGTAGTCATAAGATCCGTGATAACCTCCATCAAATTTTATTATTTTCTTTCTCTTATTAAATGCCCTAGAGAGTCTAATGGCAGTCATTGTGGATTCGGAGCCGGTGTTTAGAATTCTTACCTTTTCAGCACATGGAATAATGTCAGTCAAAAGTTCTGCAAGACTCACCTCCTTTTCGGTAGGGATACAGAATAGCGTTCCCTTATCCAGCTGATTTTTTATTGTTTCCAGCACTTCAGGATAAGAGTGACCTAGGATTAAAGATCCATAACCCATACAATAATCCAATAAAGTCCTATGATCAGCAGTTACTATTTTACTTCCAAATCCAGAAGAAACAAAGAATGGATATGGTTTAAAAAACCTTACAGGGCTGTTTACCCCTCCTGGAATTACCTTTACAGATCTATCAAATAATTCCTTTGACTTTGTAAATTTCAATAATAATTATTTTGATATTATTCTATTTATAAAATAACTTATTTATTGTTAAGCATACTGGCCATTTTTTTTGCGTGATAAGTAATAATTATATCTGCACCTGCTCTTTTTATTGAGGTAAGAAACTCGGTCATCACATCAATTTCATTTATCCATTCTTGTTCAGAGGCTGCTTTAATTAAAGCATATTCACCAGAAACACTGAATGCACAAAGTGGAAGTTTAAAGGATTCTCTTGCTTGGTATATAAGGTCTAGATACGGAATTGCAGGTTTAACCATTATCATATCTGCACCTTCATTTACGTCCATTTCAATCTCCCTTATTGCTTCCTTTGGATTTGTGAATGGCATTTGATAGGTCTTTCTATCTCCAAATTCGGGATATGAACCAGCCAAGTCACGGAATGGCGTATATAAAGGAGATGCAAGTTTTGCAGAATAAGCAAGAATTGAAGTGTCAAAATATCCTTTTTCATCTAGTTCATTTCTGATGGTAGATACTTGTCCATC
Organism: uncultured Nitrososphaerales archaeon; assembly: GCA_963695855.1. Taxonomy (GTDB): domain Archaea; phylum Thermoproteota; class Nitrososphaeria; order Nitrososphaerales; family Nitrososphaeraceae; genus TH1177. The sequence continues at coordinate 207,945 of CAVOHZ010000003.1, forward strand.
CATCATTGAAGAAGGTGCCACAATATCTGTGCCTGCTGCTGCGTGACTCTCAGCAATTTTTGAGAGAATAACGTTAGTTGGATCGTTATCAATTTTTTTGTTTTTTATTATACCACAATGCCCTTTTGGAGTATATTGACACATGCATACGTCAGATATTATGACTACTTTTTCACCAAAGTTACTGCGTATATTTTTGATTGTCTTTTGAATAATTCCTTTTTCACTATATGCTGCGTTTGCTTTATCATCTTTATCAGATTCAATTCCAAACAAGATTACGGAATTTATCCCCAGCTTCAAAATTGAATCAACTTCATCAGTGATTTTAGACAAAGGCAATCGCTTAACATCTTGCATAGAAGATATATTTTTTGGTTCCTTTAATCCGGATTCTACAAAAACTGGACAAATAAAATCCTTAACAGAAAGTCTTGTTTCCTGTAACAGTTCTCGTATGGCTTTGTTTTTTCTCAACCTCCTTAGGCGGACAAAAGGATATCCAGATCCTCCTAAAAGCCCATAATTTGAATTAATTTGTGTTCTCATTATCGTAATTAAATAATTTAGCAGCAATTTTCATAATTTCCTGTTCATCACCTGTATCGCTTTGGATATATCTACGTAAATTATTCATAGGGGTAGAAATAATTCCTTCCAATAACGCATGAGAAAATTGTTCAATTATTTTCATTTCTCGGGGGCTCATATTCTTTCCTAGAATGGATAATGCTTTTTTCAGCTCTCTTTCCCGGATCTTATCCACATTGCGAAAAACAGATATCACAACTGGATCAGCTTTCTTCCTCTTCAACAATATATCAATATTCTTCATTTCATCCTCAATAATATCCTCAGCTGATTGAATTTCCTTTCGTCTAAACTGAATATTTCTCTTCACTATATCTCCAATTTCATCCATATTAAATAAATTAATATTTTTGATAGATGAACAAGTTTCCTCAACAGTTCTGGGATTGGATAGATCAAAAATCAAGAGTGATTTTGATCTAGAACTTGCTGCTCTCTTGATTCTATCATAGGTTAACAAATAATAAGGAGCTACTGTGCTGACAAAGATAATATCCATTTCTCCTAATGATTCAATAGCTTTTTCAAAAAATATCGGATCTCCTCCCATTGATTGGGCAAAAGAATTTGCTCTTTCAAAAGTTCTACTGGTATTCATAAAAAGGATATTTCGTTTTTTAAGGGCCTTTGCAACCAGCCCTGCCCCTTCTCCCGAGCCGATTAACAAAATGTTTTTGTTGTCTAACGTTCCAAGTTTTTCTTCTGCAAGATTAACTGCCATAGATCCAACAGAAACACTACCTTTATTGATCCCAGTAAGATATCTTACCTTACTTCCAACTCTTATTGATTTTTCAAAAACAAGAGCTAGAACATTTTTTGTAAAGTTATTTGATCTAGAAAATTCATACGATCTTTTGACCTGAGCTAGAATCTGATCTTCTCCTAAAACTAATGAATCTAATCCCGATACTAACTTTAATAGATGTCTGACTACATCTTCTCCATTTTCAATAACTATCATTTCAGAAAACGTTTGGACTGATAATCCACAATGTTCTGCCCAGAATTTTATAATATTTTCTGTGTCTATCGTACCAACACATATTCCAAAGATTTCCACCCTATTACAAGTCTGTAATATTAGACATTCTCTAAGATTAAAATTTTCTAGTAAAAAGGTATGGGCACCTTCGATGTCTTTAAAAGAAAATTTTTCCAGTAAATGAATAGGAGCTTTTTTATAGGTAACGCGAAAATTTATTATTTCAATGAATTCACTTACTAATGTCATTATTTTTCAGACTCGCCCCACTTGTTCAACAATTTGAGAGTAAGAGTTTTGGCTTCTTCCATCCTATTGTCTTTAATTAATGTCTGAATATGCTCATCTCTAATTAAAGAATACAAGAATTTCTTTCTTTCCGATACAGTGTTGATAATAGGCCTTGCTTGTATTCTTGCAAATTCCTGCAATTTTGTATTGTCAATATCTGCCTTCTTAATTATTCTTGTTAAAATACGTTCTGCTTTTATTCTTAATCTCCTAGCCATAATAGGACTCTTACCGTAAGTTGAAATTGCTACTTGCATAGTACCTTCAATATTTATTACTGAAGCATAGGAAAAGTCGCTAACATTGGGATCATCAGCAGCGTATACAAAAGATCTAGACAATCTACCTTTCTCAACGATTTTTCTATTCAGGTCCTTATCATCGGTTGCAGCCAAAACAAGAAAAACGTCTTTGAAATTGTCTAAAACATTGGTGTCGGTAATCTTTTGTTTTATTAAATTAATCTTTCCCTCGTCAGAAAAAGTACGAAGATTAGAGTTAATCTTATCACCTATGACCGTGATTTTGCAATTTTGACCTAGTAGGCCCCGTACTTTTCTGTAGCCTTCTACCCCTCCTCCAATAACTAGGACATTTTTTCCATTGAGGTTCAGGTCAACTATCAATTACCACACCGTGTTGAAGAAACAATATCTATTACATTATTTAAATTATTTCAACAAAAAAGAAAAGAAAAAACTATTAATAATTTTGAATCCTAAACAATACTTATTTGATTATAAAATAATATAGTAAAAAATGAGCCTAATTGATAAATAAAAACTCTGCGAATAAAAAATTAGAACTTGAGGATATTGAAGAAATAGGTCCTGCAACAAAAATGCATTTGATTAACGCAGGAATCGAATCCGTAAGAGACTTGGTTGTCAGAGGACCGCAGAATATTTCTGAGGTAACAGGAATAAGTATCGAAAAGGCAATGGATTTGTGTAATAAAGCTAGAATGAAGTTAGAGGAGTTTGAAATTATAGATAAATCATTTATAACTGCTACGGAGTTATATAAAAAGAGGCTAAATATTGAACGAATATCCACAGGATCGAAAAATCTCGATGAGTTACTAGGGGGCGGAATTGAAACTGGAGCTATCACAGAAATATATGGTGAATTTGGTTCTGGAAAAACACAAATTTGTCACACCACAGCAGTTTTGGTACAACAAAAAAAAGAATACGGGGGTTTAGAAGGTGGAATCATATACGTAGACACAGAAAATACCTTCAGGCCTGAAAGGATAGTTTCTATATCAAAATCAAGGAATATTGATCATTCACCTGTCTTAGAAAATATTATTGTTGCAAAAGCTTTTAACAGTTCTCATCAGGAGCTTATTATTCAAGAAATTGGAAAAATAATAGAAAACAACAACATCAAGTTAGTAATAGTCGATTCTGCTATTTCCCATTTTAGAGCAGAATTTTTAGGAAGAGGTACACTCCCGGAGAGACAACAAAAATTAAATAAATTAATGCATATCCTTATGAGGATTGCTGAGACATATAACGTTGCAATAATAATCACTAATCAAATTCAATCTGCTCCAGATATGATATTCGGGGATCCATATAGACCGACCGGAGGGAATGTTATGGCACATTCTAGTACTTATAGAATATATTTAAAAAAAGCAGGAAAGAATAGGATAGCAAGGATTGTAGACAGTCCGTATCATCCAGAAATTGAAGCTCTCTTTTCCCTAAGTGAAGAGGGTATTTCTGACCCAGTCTAAAATTTATCAGTTAATGTTAAATTAAGGAGTTAATCTAGGAGTAATATGACACGTTCACATGGATTTAGAAGAAAATCGAGATCAGTATTAACAAAAAGTAATGTACTTAGGGGTATTACTTATTTATTAATAAATTATAAAATTGGCGACAAGGTCATGATAAATATTGATCCGAGTGAACACAACACTATGCCACATAGAAGATATCAGGGAAAAATAGGAACTATCTTAGAGGTTGGAAAAAGAATAGTAAGAATTGCTATACAAATTGGAAACAAAGAAAAGATTCTTCAAACTAAAAGAAATCATATAAAATTAATAACAAATTAGGTTTGATGTTTTTTGGAAATACTAAAAAGAGAAGTGGTTTCTCTAGGGCAAGTAAAGGAGATTCTTGACAAGACAGAATCAGAAAACATGGATCAGATTCAGAGATGGACTCTTGATTATGTAACCAAATTCTCAAAAACCTCGCCAGAAGAGTCAAGAAAAATTATTGAGGAATTAGTTGATCAGTGTGATCTAAAAGAAGAGGAAGCTGTTGAGATAACCAATTCTATGCCAAGTTCAATTGAAGAGCTAAGGGCATTTACATTTGGGTGGAAAAAACTTATCTTAACAGATACTCTTACTCGAATATTAGAAATTATAAACAAGGCAAGAAATAAAGATAGTTAGAATTAAGGATGATCAATAGTGTCACAGCCAAACTACAATCCGAGAACTAGATCTAGCGAGTTTGGTGGCAGTGGCGGAAATTATCTACATCGAAAATATGAAGAATTTGCACACATATTGGATTTTTCAATAACAGGTAAGGCATCTACAGTAAAAAAAAGAGAAGGAATAATAATACAAGCAATAGGGGAGGAGAGATTAACATTATTAGAATTATTAGGAGATCCTAAAAAGAACTTTGACATTGAGGAACGTGTTTATATAGGCAGAGAGGGCAGAGAAAAAATTATTAGTGTACTCGGTCGTCTTAACTTTAATGATCTATCCCAATCATCTAAAAACGAAATACCAAATGTGATCGAGACAATAATAAATATTAACCAGAAAAGATTTGTTGATTATATTAACCATGCACAACCTCTAACACCCAGAATTCATGCCTTGGAATTGATTCCAGGAATTGGAAAAACCTATATGAAAAGTATAATCATTGAAAGAGAAAGACGAAAATTTGAGGACTTCAATGACCTTCAGGCAAGAACCGGAATAAAGGAACTTCAAAAACTTATTGCAAAAAGAATAGTAGAAGAAATTTCTGGAGATACAAGGATGAACATCTTTGTAAGAAAATGAATTTGAACAAGCAACTTGGTCAAAATTATTTAATTAGTAAAAAAATAGTAACAAAGATAATAGAAAACTCAGAGATTAAACCTGATGAAACCGTATGTGAAATGGGTTCGGGTAGAGGTGCAATGACATTTGACCTGTGTAAAATAGCAAAATCTGTAAAGTCATTTGAATTAGATAAAAAATTGTATGAACAATTGTTCAAGAAAAGTATAAAATATAAAAACCTAGAATTAATTAATGAAGACATTTTAAAATATGAAAAACCGTTAGCTTTTGATGTCTTTGTTTCTAATATTCCGTACTCAAGAAGTAGAGATACAATATCGTGGTTAGCAACTAAAAAATTTAATAGAGCTTTAATAATGGTTCAAAAAGAATTTGCTGATAAGTTGAGAGCATCAAAAACAGAAACAAATTATAAGGCAATATCAGCCATATCACAATATTGTTTTGACATTCATAAATTATTCGAAGTTGAAAAAGATGCCTTCTTTCCTAGACCAAAAGTGGAATCTGAAGCAATCAAGTTAACTCCAAAAAATTTAATGATTACTATGAATTTAATTTCCATTATACATTATATTTTTTCTTTTAAGAATAAAAAAGTAGCAAAAATTTCAAAAAAAAATCAGATTGACTTAGAGATGAAAAACAGAAGGATAAGGGAACTTAATCCAGTAGAGATTTTTGAATTGGCTAAAAAAATTGGCCGCCTTTAAGTGAGATATTAAAATGTATTTACCTAGTGATGATACTTTATTATTGATTGATTCAATAAATGGATATTCAGGTTTTTCAGCTTTAGAGATAGGCGTGGGCGCTGGTACCGTTTGTACAAAACTTAAGAACAATTTTGATTTTGTAGTAGGTATTGACATAGATATTCAAGCTATAAGATATTGTAGAAATAATATCAAGTCACAAATAACATGGATATGTTGCGATGTCGTTTCCTGCATTACTGGAAAATTTGATCTTATTGTTAGCAATCCACCCTACTTACCTAATGACAAAAGACTTGACATAAAAGATAATACAATTTATGGTGGAAAAAATGGAGTCGAGACGACTATCAAGTTTATACAAGATTCATTATCATTACTTAAATCTGATGGAAAGTTAATGATTGTTGTTTCTTCAATTGGAACCATGAACGAACTAGATAAATTCATCATGAATAATAAGTTAGAAAAAAAGATAATAAATGAAAAGAAATTATTCTTCGAAATTTTATACGTCTACGAAATTCTAAAAAAATGTGACTAAATGTTTTGTGAAATAATCATTTTTGAAGTAATTTCGATGCACGAGATGAGATCTGCTCCGTCATTTTTGAAAGTGTAGCACTTCCACCCAAATCATAGGTTACATATTTGTTTTCATTAATTACTTCTTCAGTAGCCCGAAATATCGCTCTTGATATTTCTTTTTCTCCAAGAAATTCTACCATCCAAGCACCAGAGCATATAGTCGCTACTGGGTTTACCTTATTTTGACCAGCATATTTTGGTGCACTACCATGAGCAGGTTCAAACATTGCAAATTTATCACCATAATTACCAGAGTAAACGTTGCCTATCGACCCAACATGGCCGGAAGCACATTCAGAAATAATATCCATAAATAAATTCGTACTTAATAAGATGCTTTCATTGAAGCGTTCTGGATTCTTTACCAATTGCTGCGTAACATTATCTATATAATACTCTTCTATATCGATATCTGCAAAATCCTTATTAATTTTTTCGACAGCTGACATGAAGATTCCATCAGTTTCTTTTAGAATATTACGTTTAGTAATAACAAAAATCTTTTTAAATCGACGATCTTTGGTTACCTCAAACGCTTTTTTTGCTACTCGCTCACATCCTTTTTTTGTAATTTTGCGTATAGCTATGGCTGAATCATCACTTGTTTTGAATTCTATTCCAGAATAGAGACCTTCAGTCGATTCTCTGACACAAACAAAATTGAGGTTTAACTTCGAAGTTTTGTATGTTTTAATTGGTCTAATATTTGCATATAATTCAAATTTTTGTCGGATACTCACAGCAACGCTTCTAGGGGCCGACGGGTCAGGAATTGTGGTGGTGGGACCTTTGAAGCACGCATCGCTTTCTGAGAGCATTTTCCAAACTTTATCCGATATATAGGAATTTGTTCTATTTTTTTTCCAATACTCTGAACCTGCTTCCACCGGTATTAATTCAACTCCTGTATTACATTCCTTTAAGACCTTCATCATAGCTGAGACTAATTCTGGTCCCGTACCATCTCCCCTAATCACTATAGCTTTTTTTGGTGTCAAAGTATCAAAAATTCACTAAAGCTAATCTATTTATATTTTATTTGGATTTCAATTCCATTTTTACTACCATGTCTTTTGTAAATGGTGGCATCAATGTAGAATTTGTAACCTTAGTAAATTCATTCTTTTCAGAGTAATAAGAATATTGGATATCGTATTTATCAAGATCAATAATTTCGTCAATAAAAGCGCCAGTACTATTATCAACAACATGAATAGTGTTATTATCAGATGTATAAATTTTAAGGAAATTGTCCATTGTCATCCTAATCGGTCTAATGTATTGTAGATGAATATTTTGACCAACCTCATCTGTGTGAATCAGGTGAATACATTCATTTCCGTCTTTGATTTCTTTCCCAACAGAATCTGGTAACAATTTCTGCTTATCATCAACAAAAATTTGAATTATTGGATATAAATTAAATGTATCTACATTATGAGCTTTTAAGCATATATCTAAGACAGGGGGTGGAGGAGACAGTTGCATTATAATAATTCCCGCCAAAGTAGCTACACCTATCATTATTGGTGGGAGTAAAAGTTGTTTTTTTCCAATCTTTTTTGATGGTTTTATAGGCTTAAACCGTCTTTTTGGCATTATGTAATTTATTGTCTTGGAATTTGAATATTAGAGTCTTTCTATATTATTTTTTCTACTATCAATTACAATTTTATGCATAAAATTGATAATTTATTTTACAGATATTTTTGGTATTATTTAATAATCTTGAAAAGGAAAAAATGATATGAGAATAGTTCAAATTTCAGATATTCATGTGGGGAGTTATTTCAGACAAGATGTATTTGACACATTAGTAGATGAAATAAATTCTATAATAAAACCTGATTGCATAATAATAACTGGAGATCTTACTGATGAAGGACTATTATTTCAATTCGAAAATGCTAAAAATCAAATCAGGAGATTAGATTGCCCCAATAAAATAATACTTGCGGGAAATCATGACTATAGACATACTGGATATTTAATATTTAAAAAATTTTTTCCATCCAAGAATCAAATTTACGAGTTCGATGACGCTGCTATTATAACACTCGGGACTGCCAGGCCTGATCGAGATGAAGGAGAGGTAGGATTCCGACAAAATTCATGGATGGAGAAGACCCTTGCAAAAATCAACAAGGTGAAGATCATAGCAATGCATCATCATTTAATTAGTATTCCAGATACTGGAACTGATAAAGTGATTGTGTATGATGCTGGCGATTCTCTTAGATCTTGTCTTCAATCGTCTGTTAATTTGGTTCTCTGTGGTCATAAGCATAGACCTTGGCTATGGAACTTGGGAAATTTAAAAATTGCCTATGCAGGAACAGCAAGTTCTTCCAGATTTAGAGGTTTCTTTGAAAATTCCTATAACATCGTAGAAATATTCGATAATAAAAAATTTAACTTGGATATCAAGATAGTAGGAGGAAAACGTTTCCCACTAATTGATTTGGTAGAGAAATACAAAGCATATCTAGATAGTTGATTTTTTTACTTGATTAGAAAATTCCTAGTAGTTTTTTATATCATTTCAGTTAAAAATATAAAATCTAATCACATATTTTTAATGAAAATTTTGCTATCGATCAATATCGATGGGGCATCCCGAGGAAATCCTGGTCCATCTGGGATTGGAATCTCGATCATTAAAAGAGATAAACTAATCTTAAGATATGGTGAGTTTATAGGTATTCAGACAAATATTCAGTCAGAATATTTTGCCTTAAAAAGGGCCCTCGAAATAGCGATTGGAATCGATAAGGATATAATGATCTTTTCTGACTGTTTGTCAATAGTTAAACAACGAAAAATAAAAAACAGAGTAAGAAAAAAAGGGTTAAGAATGCTTACAAGGCAAATAAGTAATCTTGAAAAAAATTTTAACTATATATCTTATATGTTTATATCCAGAAGAAAAAATGTCAATGTTGATAGGATTGCAAATCAAGCAATAGACGATTATTTTAATACGAACAATATCCCCTTATATAGCAGGCAGCAGTGAAGAATCAGAGTTAATCTTGAAAAAATTATGTAATAAAGGCATTTGACTGAGCTGCCAATATATAAGATTTTATCTAAAAGTTTATGTAACGAGTTATTCGATTTTATTTAAACTTGTTAGGAAAGAAAGATAAGAAGTATAGTTATATTAAGGATATTGTTATCATAATAATAGGCGTAGCAATATTCTGGTTTGCAGTAAAGATTTTTTTAAATGTAGATAATCCATTTTACGTAGTTTCTAGTGGAAGTATGGTACCTGTTTTGAACGTAGGCGATATTTTAGTAGTTAGAGATGGAAATTCTTTTGAAAATTTGAAAATCGGTGATATTATCGTATTTAATAGACCCGATGGTGCAGACAGGGTAATAGTTCATAGAATAATTGATATCACCGATAAATTCGGGGAAAAAATTATAGTTACAAAAGGCGATGCGAATGACGGAATTATTCCCGGAACAGACTTTCCTATTAGAGAAAAAGATTATATAGGAAAAGTCGAGAAGGCAGAGTTACCTTATGTGATTCCAAAGATTGGGATCGTATTAAAATACATTAACCCACCAGTGAATTACATAATAATAGCTGGAATAATTGGTGCACTAATTTATACAAACCTAAGAAAGAAAAAACATGAAAATGAAAAAATAGATAACAACGAGAATAGCATGAGCAGTAACGATGGAAATACTGGAAATAGATGAGCTTCTCGAGTAATGATAAGGATCTGAATTACCTGCTATACTGCGTTAATTTTTTTGATAATTGTTAAAATATCCTGATCAGTCAACATATGATCCAAACCCACTTTTTGTCCTTCGAATTTAACACTATTGCCCCATACTAATGCGAATTTAAAATCTCTAAGCAAATTTCTATGTAATTTAACACAAATGTCTTTGACTCTTGTTCCTTTTCTCACTATTAGTGGTTCTTCAAAATCAGTTTCTTTTCCCTTTGGTCTCATGTATATTCTTATAAAGTCCAATTTTTGAAAAATAGACTCTTTTAATTTTTCTATATTTTTAGTCGAATCTGCTGAAACTGGAATAAAGATATCTGGAAAGTTTTTTACAATTTCATTCAGATTATTGTTATCAATCAAATCTATTTTATTTAGAACTGTTATACATTGCGGATACACCCTATTCTCAGATAATACGTCAATCAAATCATCGGTGGTGAAATTTTTCTCTCTGATAGTTATTCTGCCATTGTGTATGCCATAAATTTTACACATTTCCCTGACTAATGGTTCTGGGACCTGTATTATGGAATCCGAGCTTACAGATACACCGCCTCTTTCAGTTTTTGCAACCAGAACATGAGGTGGTTTTTTATTAACCTTAATACCGATCTCGGATAATTCTTTAATTAAAATAGAAAAATGATGTGGTTGAAAAACATCTACAATTACTAAAACGAGATCGGCATTCCTTGCTACTGATAAGACCTTCTTACCCATTCCTTTCCCTGAAGCAGCACCCTTAATTATACCAGGCAAATCGATTATCTGTATCTTTGCTCCGCGATAATTCATCATACCAGGAATAGCAGTTAGTGTTGTAAATTGGTATGAAGCAATTCTTGAGTTTGCATTAGTTAGGGCATTAAGAAGCGTTGATTTTCCAACACTAGGAAATCCTATGAGGACCACTGTTGCATCACCTTCTTTTTTTACATCATATCCAGTACTTCCCTTGCCAGATGATACTGTTCTACCGTGTTTATTTTGCTCGAGATCTCTTCTTAATTTTGCAATTTTTGCCTTTAAAAGACCTATATGGAATTCCGTAGCTTTATTTATTTGGGTTTTGTGTATTTCATCTTCTATCGCTTTAATTTTTTCAGGAATCCCCATTTCTACAATAATATAATGATCATAGACAATTAAAAAATCTTATCTAGAAAATTCTAAAAAATTTCAAACCATGCATTATGGCTATTAGCGAACCTGATACTATCATTAGGATCCATGGCATTGCAGGTAATTTTGGAGAGTCAAGAATAATCTGATGATTGTCAATAACATGGGTTATATAGTCTCTGACTTTAGCATTCCAGATCTTGTATTCTATCTTGTGTTTTTTCAATATAGATTCTATTTCATAAATCACAGGACATCTTGCTGACCTAATATGTTGAATATATTTCCTTGAAATTTCGACCTCTCCTTGAAGTGCTATTAAACCATGATTTATTTCTAAAAGTCTGACATGTATTTCCCAAGGTTTTTTCAATCTCTTGGCAAAGCCATGACCTATTTGTCCCGGTTTCTTATTTTCAAACTTTACCTTTTTAAATCCTTCAGCTATAAGAGTTTGAACTATTTCATCTTTTTTGATTTTTACCATCAAACTCAGATGATCAAATTGTATATCCTCGAATTTTATCGATTCTTGTAGTCCTTTTAATATATTTATTTTTCGAGGATATCTCGTAAGGAACTCTGACATTCGGTTATAAAAATTTTGAGGTCATGGTTATATTAAAATGCTATGTTAATAATACAACTATTGTCAAGCAAGAAATGAATATCCTCTAAGATAAATGTCGTTATTGTAATCTATTGCAAGATTCTTCCAAGTCAATCTTCTATCAGTTAGAGGTACATTCGAACCACGAATAACAACTATAGGTATAGATTCGTCACTTTCTCCCATCATAAATGTTCCCATAGTTGCGAAGCAATCGGCAGAAGCCTTTAGAGTATATTTGATTTTTTTACCCCAGAGATCTTTTTTTCCTCTTAAATCTTCAACGGGTTCTATTCCGGAACACCCAATAGCTACACCGATAGTGCCCATTCGTGTTGGCATCAACCTACTGTCTGAAATAATAACACCAATCTTCAATCCATGATTTACAAGGAAGTGTATTCTAATATTTTCAGCAGTCGTAAAAGGATCCTTTGGTAAACATATTACATAATTTTCTGGAACATTAGATTTATCGATACCTGCGTTGGGAGCTAAAATACCGTCTTTTATGGAAAGCAAAAATCCTGGTAATCCACCAAATATAATATCCGATTCTCTGATTACCATTTCAACAAATCTAGGATCCATATAGTACTGCCTTGCAAGTTTCTTTGCCTCTTGACTAACTTTTACAGTTGAAAGATCAACTAGAGATCCCTCACTCATAGAAACAAATTTACTTGAAATAACTATGACATCTCCCTCTTTAAAAATAAAGTCGGTCGATTCAATAACATTTGGTAGGTCAAAAAGTGTTTTTTTAGTTTTAATCCTTAAAGCAAATATTTCGATCAATTCAATATTTATGAAATAATTAATATAGTTACATTTTTATTTTTTTAGAACGTATTAATTCTTAGAAACTGAAATTTTGGTTGAAAAAAGAAAATGGGAATGAATATTACTGAAAAAATATTAGCCAGGGCATCAGGTAAATCTATCGTTTCGCCTGATGATGTAGTAATAGCGAATATAGACAAGGTTATGATGCATGACGTTTCTGGCCCTGGTGTCATTAAAGTTTTCTCTGAATGGGAAAAGAAGGGTATTAAATTAGAACAGGTGTGGGATCCGGATAAAGTATGGATCAGCGAAGACCACTTCGTTCCTGCATCAGATATAATATCTGCTAATAATATTTCACTTTTATCTAACTGGTCAAAGAAATACAATATTAAAAAACACTATAAATATGGTTTAGGCCAGTATGGGATCTGCCATACATTATCTCATGAAGAAGGTTTGATTTTGCCTGGTGAGGCATATGTAGGTGGCGATTCTCACACAAATACTTCGGGAGCTATCGGAGCGCTCGCTGTTGGATTAGGGCATACAGATATTGCATATGTTCTGATGAATGGAAAAATTTGGTTTAAAGTTCCAGAGACAATATTATTCAAACTAAGTGGAAAAAAACCAGAACATATTATGGCAAAGGACATTATTTTAAAAATTATTGGAGATATCGGAACTGACGGTGGCAATTACAAGACAATGCAGTTTACAGGAGAGGTCGTTGAAAATTTGGTGATGGAGGAAAGACTAACACTTACAAATATGACAACAGAAGCAGGAGCTAAAAATGGGATAATTGAACCAGATAATACAACCTATGATTATTTAAGTTCCAGAACCACCGATAATTATTATCCTATATTGGGTGACCGTGATGCAGAATATTCTGAAATTTATACATACGAAATTGAAAAATTAGAACCTACCATTGCAAAACCATTCTCTCCTCAGAACATCACCGTCGCAAGAGAATTGCAAGGGATTGAATTGGATAAAGCATACATAGGATCTTGTACTGGAGCTAAATTGGAAGACCTGAGAATGGCTGCCAAAATCTTGAAGGGAAGAAAGGTAAGAATCAGGACAGAGGTGCTTCCTGCAGCACAGTCAATATACCTAAAAGCAGTAAATGAGGGATTGATAAATATTTTCATAGAAGCTGGTGCGGTTGTTGGTCCGCCAACATGTGGAGCGTGTTGTGGTGCTCATATGGGAGTACTCGCAAAAGACGAGATATGTATAAGTACGACTAACAGGAACTTTCCCGGAAGAATGGGTCATATCGAATCGAAGACATATTTAGCTTCACCATTGGTAGTTGCGGCCTCAGCAATCAGTGGAAAAATAGTAGATCCAAGAGATGTGAGATAGAGAAAATGAAAATTTTGAAAGGAAAGGTACACAAATATGACAAGGACAACATAGACACTGACGTCATTATTCCAGGTCCTTACCTTAAGATCCATGATCATAAAGAATTAGCAAAACATGCAATGGAAGGACTCGATCCTAATTTTTCAGACAAGATATCTGAAGGAGATTTTCTTTTGACAGGCAAGAATTTTGGTTGCGGATCGAGCAGAGAACATGCTCCAATAGCATTACATGAAGTCGGGATAAGAGCAATTTTATCACCTTCATTTGCAAGAATCTTTTATAGAAATGCAGTAGACGGTGGATATTTGTTGCCAATTGAAATAGATAAAGACATAGTTATGAAAATTTCTGATCAAGACATATTGGAAATTGATCTAAAAGAAAATAAAATAGCGAATTTGACTAAAAATGAGACATATTCTATCAAACCATTCCCCGAATTAATTTCAAAAATAATAAATGCAGGCGGATTACTCAACTTTAGAATTTAGCAAATAACAGATTTTTTATTTTTTTAAACAAATTTAATATTTATTTATTCCTAATCCTCTAATAATATAAAAAAATATTATAGTATCTTATTTTTTAGTGGTTACTTTGATTGTTAGATATCAATAAAAAAGAGATATTGCTAGTTTTATTCGCTAGCAGAGTCGTCATTATTATCTTTGTTATCTTTGTTATCTTTGTTATCTTTGTTATCTTTGTTATCTTTGTTATCTTTTTTATCTTTTTTATCTTTTTTATCTTTTTTATCTTCGTCTCCATCGTCGGCAGCTTGGCCTGTAGGAGGAGATTGTTGTGCCTCAGCTATTGGTGCAGGACCGATAGAATCAAAAGTTTCTGCTTGGAGAACATTACCCGTTACGGTATAGGTTGCAGCAAAAGGATCTCCATTTAAAGTATGCAAGGCTAGAGCATTGCCTGCAAATGGCAACGATGCAGCATTTATTGGACCATTATATTGCGGTGTTATTAAACTAATAGCGACTGTTCCTTTTCCTAACGGTGCTGTTGCAAGACCTCCATAGAATGGATCAACTGCAGTATTATTTGCAAAATTTTCTAATACGACTACCTCAACTGGTTTACTTGCAGTATATGTAAGAGTTCCCTCGTAAATAGATCCATCGGCTCTTGGTGGTAGGAGAATAGCTAATTGATGTGCTTCATGACCAGGAAGTGGATCTTGTGTAGAAGTTACCGTTCCTTGTTGAGCAAATGAACCACCTGTCTCTACAGATGATGCTTTTGGCTCTGGTATGGCAGGAACAGCGGCGCCTTCGGTTGCATTAGCAGTGCCTTGTGTTGCATTAGCAGTCCCTTCTGGTGCACTAATAGATTCAATTTCACTCTCTTGTGCAAGAATATTTGTAAAAGAAAATCCCACTATTTGTAGACTTAGAACTAAAAGTCCTAGAATAAATCCGGTCAGCATACTTGTATATGCTAATTTTTTCGACATGATTAGAAGCTTGGATATACAGAATTTAAAGCTTTCTTCAGTAAAATTCTTCATATGAAAAAATAGCCAATAAGAATACTGACTGTGATGGTTAATAGAAATTGATTCATCTAGTCTGAAAAACTTCAAGTCGTAGGCATTAATTATATAAACCAAAAAAATTTATAATTTGTGATTTTATCGCTATATTGAAAAAGAAAATTAGATATGTTTTTCTACTGCTTCAATATGACATTCATGTCCCCTATGTTCTTTATTTAAAAGAGACATTTCTTCTTCTGTAATAGGAAATCTTTCGGCATCGAGGTGAGACTCACCCTCCTTTTCTAATATTATTTTGTCACATTGATCACAGATTAATTGTAAAAATATCTTCATATTAAAAATATTAAAAATATATAATATAATAGTTATTAAAAAAAATAACTTTTATTACTTTAAACAATTTATTTTGTTGATGGACAGTAAAACTTGTGGCTATTGTGGAAAATTATTTTTTGATCTGGGGTGGCCCCATATTGAAGGAGACTCAAATAGAGGAGTCCTTAAAATCGAACATTTTTGTTCGGAAGAACATAAAGATCTTTTTTTAGGCTCTAAATAATAGCACTAGAATTTAGAAAAAAAACATAATAGACGAATTAAAGTGTGACATGAATATAATTAGACTACCCTTCTTACAAGGGATCGGATTTTTCCCATTATATTATCTTTGATTTTACTTTCTCCTGTGCGTTCAAAGCATTCTTTACATAATGCTTTAAGATTTGCAGGACGATTATCTTTTAAAGAACCGTTAATGTGATAAAAAAATGGTGTATCTTGATTATTAAATTTTTTCGAACAAGCTTGACAGCGATGTTTGGCTCTTTCCAAAACTGTTTGTTTTATTCCCAAGTTTATCTTTTCTATTTTTTTCTTATTACTACTACCCGAATCTGCATTGAACATGTGAATATAATAATAGAGTATTTATTGTTAGAATTTATTCTTTCTCCCTTTAGTGAAGCTTATTTTTTCAGACAAAATTGCAAAATCAAGAGATTATTATTTTTCCGTTCATTGTAGATGGATGTAAAGAGCAATAATATTCAAAAGTTCCATTAATCTTGGAAGTAATTGCAGTTACGAAATCTTGACCCGATGATAGAAATGATGTATTGATCCCCAATTCATCAACAATAAAGTCATGTTTTACAAAATCTTTGTTAACAATAGTCAGTTTTTGAGCATGTCCTAAATGAACGTTTATGGTTGGGTTGGTATTGTTAAATAAATTATTTTCAGCTATAAGCAAGATTCCATAAGTTGATCGGATGGAGCTAGTATCTGGATATAATAGATTTCCAATTCCCCATAGACTACCTACAACTATAAAACATATGACAATTATAGCTATTAAATTATTCAACAATGTGGTTTGGCTTTTTATTTATACTACGTTAATATAAATCAGATAACTTGATATTAAAAAAGAGGCAATCGCAATAATAATACCCATTTTATGTTCCATATTTTACACCACTTGAAACAATCGATCTTATGCATTCAAGAGCTGACAATATCGCTAGATAACTAGTTCGTGGATTTTTAGAACTAGGAATATTCTTTACCATGATTATCAATTCTCCGAATTTGCCTGTTACTTTTATTTCGTGTTTATTAATTCGAATAGAGGGATCTACTACGATGTTAACTTTGGTTTTTTCAACACCTAAACCTACTAGCCCCAAAAGTGCTGCTACGTTGACATTAGCGGGAAAATACTTAACAGCTTCAACTGCAGAACCTTCAAAAATAATAGTCCTTTTTTTTAATGAATCCAAATCTATTTGCGATGTTTGAAAAAATGGAGCCCCCCGAAGTGATTCTGGGTTTTTGGTTGTCGTCAGGGTTACTGAACTAATAAAATTCCTTGTGCTTTTTATAGCATCAATTCCTGCTATAGCTCCGGATGGGACATAAATATTGTTTTCGTATTTGGCAACATATTTGAGTATATCAGCATAAAAATTAGAATCAGCAAAAGATCCCACACTCATAACCAAAATATCTTTTCGTTCAGATAAAATTTTTCTAATGTATGCTTTAACAGCTTCTTGCGATGCCGATTCTATCACTAGATCCACTTCTTTAAAAGATTTGGAATTGACATAATCTGAAAAATTACCATAGAGTTCTGGAGAATTATTTTTTAGGATAGAGCGTAAATTTTCGACATATTCTAAATTTAAATCAAATAGAGAAGATATTTTTACCTTGTCAACTAACTCTGAATCAATTGAAAGGGCCAATTCACTCCCAATTGCACCGCAACCAATTATCGAAATTTTTTTCATTAGTATATTTCTAATGTATTTGTAAAGTAAATTAATAGATATCTGAAAATTCTAATATTTTAATGTCCTAGATCATGATTTTCGAATTACGCAATTGATTTAATGTATTCGTGTCTCATAGGCTGTATATTTATAATAAAATGCGTTTTTTTGGTTATTATCAATAAATAATTGTGTTCCCAATGAGCGACATAATATTGTATTTTATGGATATCATCCGATTGACAACATTCTCTCAATTGCGAGTCTGGCGTTGTCTGCAATTTTTCTTGGAACCTGAACTTTATATACATTATTTAATAGTGAATTATATACTTTCTCCATCGTGATCATTTTCATGTATTTACACACAGCATCATTTTTTAATGGTATGAAATTTTTGTCTTGATTTTCTTTTTGCATTCTGTAAAGTATTCCGGTTTCTGTGGCGACGACAAATTCATTATTTGTAGAACTCCTAGCATGTTTCATCATTCCTTCTGTAGATAAAATGTAACCAGTTTTCTGAAGATCTCCCATTGCCATATGATACATCGTAGATGATGTGCAACTACATTCAGGATGTACCAAAAAGTCTGCTTGTCTATACTTTTTTAATACCGAATTGATATCATCAGATTTTATCCCCGCGTGAACGTGACACTCTCCTGCCCAGATAAACATATTTTTTCTTTGAGTTATTTTTTCTACATATGCTCCCAAGAACATGTCAGGAAGAAACAGAATCTCTTTATCCTCAGGAATACTATTCACAACTTTAACTGCATTTGATGATGTGCAACAGTAATCTGAAAGAGCCTTAACCTCTGCAGACGTATTGACGTAACTTACCACTATAGCGTTGGGATGTTCTTTTTTCCAATTTTCCAACTCCTTTGAATTAATTGATGATGCTAAAGAACATCCTGCGGAAAGATCTGGAATAAGAACGGTCTTATCTGGACAAATAATTGATGCAGTTTCTGCCATAAAATGAACACCGCAAAAAATAATTGTTGTCGCCTTTGTTTTTTCTGCTTGCCTTGAAAGTGCTAATGAATCTCCTATAAAATCAGATATATCCTGCACTTCTGGAAGTTGGTAGTTGTGTGCAAGTATTACTGCATTCCTTTCTTTCTTCAATGAAAGTATTTCTTCAATATACTGTTTTTTTGATAAATTCATTTACTTTAGTATGAGAAGGTATATGAAAATGATCATTTAAAGTAGTACTATCTAGGATAACCTTGCCTCAAGAAGGCTAACAACATACAAAGATTGCCACTTTACTTGTAATACATTTATTAAGAGATGCTGAATATTTAAAGAGAGAAATGCCAACTCACGGATCGCTTACGAAAGCAGGAAAAGTCAAGGGTCAAACGCCAAAGGTTCAAGCAAAGGAGAGATCTAGTCCTATTTCAAAGGTAAGGAACAAGGAGAATTTCATAAAAAGGTTTGAAAAAAGAATTCCACCTGGACAGAAGAAACCAGAGCGAATGAGAAGAAGATAAAGCTACCTGTATGATTTTATGAAGTTTATTTTAATTTACAATTTTTAAGCTAAAATCCAACGCAGGAGAAGAATGCGTCAATTGGCCTATCGAGATGATGTCAGGTCGAGAAATAGCATACTTTGAAATATTTTCTAATGTTATCCCCCCCGACACTTCTATCTTGACCTTGTCTCTGAGACCCAATTTAGCAATTTTTAAGATTGTTTTCTTAACATTCATAGGAGAAAAGTTGTCTAACATTATTATATTAGCACCTGAATCTATTGCTTCTAGAGCTTCAGACAGGTTCCTTACCTCGCACTCTATTTGAATTGATGACCCTACTCTTTTTTTAATAAACGGTATCAGTTTTGATATAGACTCTTCAATTTGAATATGGTTATCTTTTATCAGTACCATATCATCAAGTCTTAAACGATGAGTTCTTCCTCCTCCTACTAGAACAGCCTTTTTATCAAAGATTCTTAAACCAGGCGCAGTCTTTCTAGTAGCAGCTATTAATATTGAAGGGTCTATTTTACTTGTTATATCTATAAATTTTCTAGTATTAGTTGCGATTCCGCTCATTCGCATAAGAAGATTCAATGCAGTTCTTTCAACCTTTAGAATATTTTTTGCCTTGCCGTTGATCTCCATGACTTGTGTTTTTGAAGAGAGTTTCATTCCGTCTTTTGCCATAGATTTTGTATCACAACTGAACATCTGAAATAGAATTTCGCATTCTTCTATCCCACAAAGGATTCCAGGTTTTTTAGACTTATAGGTTATTACTGCAGAAACTACTTTATCTTTAAATCTTAGATTTTCACTGGTAATGTCTCCTGTGCCAAGATCCTCCTGTATAAAATTTTCCAGGGTTTTCCTTAAGTCTAAATAATCATATAATTTTCTGGTCAAGAGACTTTTAACGCATATTTGTGTGCCGTTTTTAATTCTAATGTATGAGCTATTTGAGATTTTTCAGGATCAAATATTATAATAATACCAGACCAGTCGCTTGAAAGTTCCGTTGAATTGCATACAGCACATACCTTACCTATAGTGATGGCCTTACATTTCTTACATGCTAGCTCTTTTGGCATTTATTTACTTTAAACCTCCCTTTTTCTCCTTAGTGGCTTGTTGTGGTGACTGTTTTGTTTTTTCCACCTCTTCATTAATCCATTCAAAAGAGCCTAAGAAAGGTTGTCTACATGTGATCCCTATTTTTCCCATTGAAGATCCTTTTCCCAAACTTACAGCTGTTATTCTGGCTCTCATTTTTGAGCCTATTCTTAATGATTTTGAAGACTGGTTTGCAATAATAATACCCTGTTTTATATCACTTTTGAGATAATCATCGGTAATTTGAGATAGATGAAGTAATGCATCTGTAGGTCCTATCCTTACAAATGCACCGAAGTCTGTGATTTCAATTATCTCTCCCTCCACTATTTCTTGAATCTTCGGGAAGAAAGTCAAAGCCTTGAAGGTTACTTTATGATAGGTGGCTCCATCGCCTGTCACTAGTTTACCCACTGAATCAACTTTAGCGTCTATTATCATTATTACATAGCCTAATTCTTGACTAACCATGCTTTCGTATTTTTCTTTTAAAATACCTATTGCAGTATTTTTGAGCGAGTCAGTTAATCTATTAGGAGGAATTCTAACAATGTCAGTCATTGAAATAATATAAAACATTCTAGACGAATTACGATATAATATATCAATTTATGAACTTTTTGTTTAAATAGATCGATATGAGAGCACATAACCAAGGAACAGTAATTATAATCATTGTCGTTGTTCCAATTTCGTCTTGTATAAATGAATATTTAAATATTGTCGAATATTTTGTTTTCAGCATGGTTACAGTTGATCAAGTTCTTACCTCATTGAAAAAGGTTGTTGACCCCGAATTACATAAAGATATAGTTTCAATGGGAATGATCAAAGATCTGGATATTAATAATAATAAAGTATCTTTTACTCTGGAACTTACTACTCCTGCATGCCCATTTAATAGTGAAATAGAACAAGATGTGAGAAACACTATTGCCAACTTGGGGGTCGCAGAACTAAATCTTAGAGTTACTGCCAAAGTTATGGAAGGTAGGGCAATATCATTGGACGAATTGTTGCCTGGAGTTAAGAATATTATAGCAGTTGCTAGTGGAAAAGGAGGAGTTGGGAAAACAACGGTTTCGGTAAATTTGGCATTATCTCTTGCTAAAACAGGAGCAAAGGTTGGACTTTTAGATGCTGATATCTACGGGCCGAGCGTCCCATTGATGTTTGGATTAAAGGATACTCCAATGGTTGAAAAAAATAAGATTCAGCCACCAGTTGCAGACGGCGTGAAGATAATTTCCATGGGTTTTTTCTACGAACAATCTCAACAGGCTGGAATTTACCGAGGACCGATAATTTCGGGAATAATTAAACAATTCCTAACTGATGTTAATTGGGGAGATCTAGATTATCTCATCATCGACCTTCCTCCAGGTACTGGAGATGCTCCATTAACTATAGCACAAACCATTCCAATAACTGGAATATTGGTGGTTACAACTCCACAAGATATAGCAATGAATGTTGCAGTGAAAGCAATTGGGATGTTCAACAAATTAAATGTTCCAATAATTGGAGTGGTAGAAAACATGAGTTATCTGCAATGCCCTCATTGTAAATCTGACGTTCATATTTTCGGTACTGGAGGAGGCCTAAAAATAAGTGAACAATTCAATATACCGTACCTAGGGGAAATTCCATTGCATCCTCAGATTATGCAAGGAAGTGATACAGGAAAATCAACTGTTATCTCAGAACCTGAATCTTCACAAAGTCAAGTGTTCCTAAAGATAGCCAAATCAGTAGCAGGTAGAATCAGTGTATTAGCTGCAGAAATGAATAGTCGAGAACAATCTGAACAAGAAACTAAGAATGAAGCTAGTAATTGATAAAAATAAGGTAAAAAATGCCAGTAAAAGATGAACATTTAAGTATTTTAAAAAAACCATTTGGAGATCTAATAAGAAAGGAAAACATCACTAAAGAGAGTATAATAAAGATAATTAACAGCTATAAGGACGACAACCAGACAAGCATAGTTACTGTTGGTGATGCAACCACGGAAAGAATCTTATCATATGGTATTTATCCGAAAATAGCAATAATTGATGGCGTAGAAAGAAGAATAAGGAGATCAGAACTAAAGAATTCAGAAATAATAAAAGCTTATTCAAATAATAATAAAATAAAATTTTATAATTGTATTAACAGACAGGGAACTATCTCAAAAGAAGCCTATGATATAATAGAAAAAATAATCGAGAGGAATGAAGATGCAATGGTGTATGTAGATGGAGAAGAGGATTTGCTAGCGCTACCAGTTTTTGCATTGGCTCGAGACCAATCGGTGGTTCTTTATGGACAACCATTAGAAGGAATAGTCGTAGTAAAGATAGATAACAAATTAAAGAAAAAAGCGCAAGACTTGTTAGATAGTATTGGATTTAGTTAAAGTGCAGGGAATGATGATGTGGTGGCTGTATGAATAAAAACTACATGATTAAAGATACCATTTTCTGACCCTTTAAGGAAATAAATACTAGTCATTTAAAAAAAATAAAACAGCATGGAATTTTTTATTTATCACATCCACAACCATCTAGCTCATTTTGACTAACCGAAATGTTATACAATTTCATACATTTGGAACAGAGACTATAACCGGAAAGCGCTTTAGAATTACAGAAGGAACAGGTATTAACTGTCTCATTACGCATAGGTTATGTTATGTTATCTTTTTAATTAATTTTATCATCCTCAAACAAATCAGCAACTAAAAAATACATGGTATATTAAGTGAAATTAAGTTGCTATTTAGATTGATAATGACATGTACAATGGCATTTAGTCATTTTTATATCAAATGAACAGTCATGATTTGGACCACATGTTTCTTCGACCGGCATCTCTAATGGACAGTCGGAATGTCTCTCCCTTTTGCAAAAAAAAGATATCGCCATACCTATTAGATAAAATCAGTAAAACTAATTTTAAGTATTCTGCTCTTGGTGGGTCATTCCTGAATTTATTACGCATTTAAATTTTTTCATAAAATAAATATTTCCTTTAATAAGAGATATCCTTGATGATATCAAGACTGTCGAAAATCAAGATACAAAAAAATCTTTAATACATATTCAATAATAAAGTCAAATTGTGAGGAAATTTATAAATAATAAATTCCTGAAATAATTAATCATATATCAATATTGAACAACTGCGGTGCATAAATTGACCCTTCCCTGACTCTTTTTACTTTGGCAACTGACAAATAATGTGGCCAGATGGTAATCATTATGGAACCTTGTGGCACGCCTTCAGGAACCTCAATAAGCTCGATATCTTGCAAGGCGACGCCGCAATCATCGACTAACTTGGATTTGGCTACTTCTATCAATTCTTTGGGCATTCCACTGCTGTAAAGATACACTTTACCAGAATATTCTATTCTGTGTTCCATCTATTAATAATGAAAAACATGGATTATAAAATGTAATTGGACCTCGAATATAGAAGTCTCACTTTAAGAATACATAGTATTTCAAATAATCACTGCCACTGGCAAGTAAGAAATTATAACTCATCAATATGATATTTAGACATACAGCCTCTACATTCATAGATTTCATCCCCAACTGGGCCGGAAACATTAAATCTTACTATAGTTGTGCATTTTGGACAACGTCCTTCAACGCTTCTAGTCTTCCGTTGAGGCTTAATGGTGCGCCTTTTTCTACTTCCCATCTTATAATCTTACTACAACTTTACTGTTACTCTCTTTTATAAACTTCGTTAAGATCAACTGCAAACAGTAAGAAAAATCTCTAAAACAGATATCAGTTAGATTATAAAGCCGAAAATATAAAATTATTTGTGGCATTACCGAATAAATGCTCCTACTCTTCAAAAAAAATTAGATGTGTTATGCCTCCGTCATATATAATATCGATTCAAAGTAACGATGAATTTTTGGTTGGAATGTCATGTGAAGATCACTATGAATTCATAAAAAGGAAAATTGAACTATTACAAGAAACAAATTTACTCCCAAAGGGAAAAATAAACATACAAAATAGCAAAATGCTATCAACAAATTGTATAAAAGGTACCAAAGAGGATTATGAAGAAGTAATATCTCAACGAGAAATAGAATTTTAAAATTCCAAGATACAAATTGTTATCATATCAATCCATTTTTACTATTTTTGGTAACAAGAAACAGTGGAGGTTTACCCTCAAAGATATTATATATATTGAGGGCTGCAACTTCTGACATTTTGGATCTGGTTTGTATCGTTGCACTGCCAATATGGGGAAGAATCACAACATTATTAAATTGCAACAAAGGATTAGATTTTTTAAGTGGTTCAGATTCAAAAACATCTAACCCTGCTCCTGCTATCCACTTTTTGCCTAGGGCGACAATAAGAGATTTTTCATTAATTACCGACCCTCTTGATGTATTTATTACAAATGTATTTTTATTCATCTTTTTAAAATCATTTATATCGATTAAATGATAATTTTCTTTTTGTAGACTTACATGGATTGTAAGAAAATCACTATTGTTTAATAATGTATCCTTGTCTACAAAATTAACGCCAAGTTTTTTTTCTTTATTTCTATTTAATCTGTGTCTACTATGATACAAGATATTCATATTAAATCCTCTTGCCCTTCTCGCTACTGCTGTACCTATATTTCCTAATCCAAGAATTCCTAATGTAGAATTAAAGATGTTAGTTCCAAGAAACAAATTTGGCATCCAACCATAGTTCCATTTTTTACTTAAAACATATTTGTTTGCCTCAACTACTCTACGTCCTAAAGCAAGAATAAATGCAAAAGTCAAATCTGCTGTAGCCTCAGATAATATATCACCAGTATTAGTAACATATATTCCTCTCTTTGTGGCTTCGTCGACATCAATATGTTCATATCCCGTACTAAAAGTACTTATTACTCTTAGATTATCACCCGCGGCATCCATTACGTCAGAATCAATTCTTTCGGATAAAGTGCATATGATCGCATCAACATTTTTTACTCTCTTTAGTATTTCATTTTTAGAGGGAGACGTATGTTTAAAACTCATAAAAACACTATATTTTTTTCTCAACAGATTAATTCCAGTTTCATCTATTCTACGTGTAACGTAGATTTTTTTCATCATTATAATATAATTAACTTTATGTAATATTATTGGATTCCTAGCAAATAACAATAATAAATTAAGGAAAAAGAAAGAATTAACAACCAGAGATAATGATATTTTTTAATAAAGTTGAGACGTGGAACCGTAAATTTACCATTACACGTAGGACACGCTCCATCGTATTTAGTTAAGCGTATGATATCTTTGTCTTCTTCCATTTCAAAAATAATAATTGAAGAAAAGGGAACAAATGAATTCTTTAAAAAGATTTCCGACCCTCTTTGGTTTCAGGCTTTTGGTTGTGTTCTTGGATTTGATTGGCATTCATCTGGCTTGACTACAGTCGTTACAGGAGTTTTGAAGCAAGCACTAAGTAATGAATTTCACGGTGTCTCTATAGCAGGAGGAAAAGGAAAGAGATCTACAGCTGCAAAAATTGAGATACCTAGACTGGCAGAAAAAAATTACAATCTTTCTACTGAGAAAATATCTAGATTGCTTTATGCCAGTAAAATGTCTGCCAAAGTAGATAACTCGGCAATCCAAGACGGTTATACTCTTTATCATCATATAGTATTTTTTGATAAAAACGGAAATTGGACGATTATTCAGCAAGGATTAAATAAGAACAACAGAATGGCAAGAAGATATCACTGGATTTCTGATGATTTAAAAAGTTACATTATTGATCCACATAAAGGAATTATAAGTTCAGAAAGATTATCCAATGTATTGAATATGACTTCAAAAGATTCAGAAGACAATAGAAAAACTTCTGTGGATGTAGCTAAAAGCGGTTCAGGATCAATACAATCTTCAATAAAAAAAATTACTCTCAAATTAAATCAAGTAAAATTGGACCCTTGGATTGAAAAAAAGAGTTACCAAATGAATTCTTCTAATAATATTAGTAGTTTTGAGTCAGCAATATATCAAGATTATGAGATGCCACGGAGGTTGAATTGGAAAATCTTTCACAAAATCTACGATCTTCAGCCAAGGAATTATGAAGAATTATTAGATATTCAGGGCCTAGGGCCTGCAGCAATAAGAGCATTAGCACTAATATCAGAGATGATTTATGGAGATAAAGCCTCATGGAAGGATCCTGTGAAATTTACCTATGCGCACGGTGGAAAAGATGGAGTTCCGTATCCTATCGCCAAAAAAACATACGATGAATCCATGAAATATTTAAGTGATGTCATAAAAGGATCGGAGAATAAAAATTATGAAAAGGAGAATGCGTTGAAAAGATTATCAAATTATTCAAATAATATTTTTAGAACCAACGAGTATGATTTTAATGCTAAATAATAATACATGTTTAATTCACGAACGATGTAAATATATGAGGCTGGGTCATAATTATTCCATTTTCATAACGAATAAAGCTAGTCTATTGGTGTATGATGTTTTGGTGAAACAGTATACAAGCCAACAAACTAGCACAAAAGAGATCAACATCTATTCTAATTAGTATTTTCCATTTGAATTGGTTTGAAAAAAACAGAACCGCTCCATGATATATTGTTATTTTCAATAATTTTGCCTATACCGTATTCTTTAAATGTGGCAGTTTCATTGTTGTTATTGTTATCATTAGTTGTAATTATAACACCTTGACCTTCTCCCTACAATACATCATAAGATATACGACTATTCCAATAAGTTACTATAATATCAACATCTACGTTATTCTTCAATTTACCTGTTGTCTTAATAGATACTTCTCTTTTTGATGTTTTTGAATCAATCAATCTGACATCTGCACCTTTACTCTTTCGCATTAGTATTATTTCTCCTAATATCTATTAACGTATTCTAATAAAGTATATTTATTTTCATTAATCTCACTATAATGAAGTTAATGTTAACAAAATAAATAATATGATTGTTTAAAAGATAATAATGAAACAATAAAATAAATTTTATATTTTTATTTTATTATCTCCATTCCCAAATTTTACCATTGGTATTACCATTTTCATCTGCTTCATATTCAAAAAGTCCAACCTTATTGTCTAGGAATGCTAGTTTTCCATTTGTATAAGTCTTAAAAAATATTGAACCTCTATCTGTTCTATTACGACCATTATATCGTGCTATTCCACCTCCTTTCCATGCTACAATTTCTCCATCTTTAGTTAAAGCAACACCTTGACCTTCTGCATAGAATGTTTTTCTATCCCCTTCAGATGGTTTACTCCAATAAGTTACTATATCTGTAACCTCAATTCCATTTATAATAATACCAGTACCTGTAATGGTAGTCTCTATTGTTGGACCTTCGATGTCTAAAAGATGTCTAAAACTCTATAGCCTGATATCTTACCTTTGTGTTCATAAATGATATCTCCTAACACAAGTAATTGCTTAAATACAGTTGTATATAGGTTTGACCTTGATTATCTTGATTCTCATTCAATTTCCGAAAGTATTGTATTGTTTATTTAGATAATGATATTATTATTTTTTATTATTAGAATATATTTTAATTTTGTATTATCAGAAGATACAGAAATGTGAAATATCTGCAGGATAAAGTAATACCGATAGGGGTTCTAAAATAAGATTCTAAGATATGGTAATAAAGAGATAATACAAATACAAAATATTGTAATTTTTGAATTACTATATTCTAATAAATAATTTAATATAAAAAAATTTTATTTTATTTTATTTTCTTCTTGCTATTATGGTATAAGTTTTTTCAACATACCAACGTATTGTATCTTTGAATCCAGACCACCATTCAAAAAATGAGTCACTTGTTTCAGCTTGAAACATCAACAATCCATTATATTCAGTTCCCCATGCATGATTGAATTCATCTATAAGTTCAATTCCTTCTGGTAAAGTATTTTTTAATTTGTTCCATTCATTGTTAGCTCTATCCTTTTCCTCACTTGACATTGGTCTGAATTTATAAAATACCAAAAAAGTTGTACCATGCTGAGTTGTATGATGAATCATTCTATTATTATATACTTGATATAGAAACTAATAAAGAATTCTTAAGTGGATTCTTTAACTATATGAAAATTATGTCTCGGTATGATAATTTCGTGAAATCTTAAATTTTGTACCAATTCTATTTTATTGAATTAAATTTTTCAGATATCCAAAAAGTTTTTAATTCAGAATTAGGCTGGATGTTTCCATTCCCATACTTTATAGAGAATATTCCCATCTTTATCTACTGATGCTTCATGAACTCCTACTAGGTTATTCAGAAATGATAATTTTCCATTATTTGAAGAACGGTAGAAATTAGAACCAGAAACTACTTTTGGAAGAGTATGAGGCTCAATGTAATATACTAGACGAGGAACATTATGATGCTCGATGTGATTATTCAAGGTCAGAATGTGCTCAAATATTTCCTCCTGAGTACTACTCAAGATTTCAAACTTGCACAGGTGACGTAGGCTGGCCAAATCCTAATCCTTAACATTTTTTTATTTGCTTCCTTCATTATTTTTTGACCGTCTAATATCCTGATTCATACAAATAATTTTCAAACTTAAAAATTGTATTGATTTATCTTTATCTGTATAGTATAACTTATTCAAATTTTGGTTATATGATAATTCTATGGATTGAGCCCTTGTATAAAGTGGGACCAGTTACTTTAAAGTAGATATGGAGTTTAGATATCTTTTGCAAATAACATCAATTTAAATTGAGAATTAAAAAAAGGGATTATGGAAGATACTCAAAGTCTACTTCTTGAAGTACTCGTTTTACATTTTCATCAAGATTATTACATTTATTTTTAGCCTCTACTAATAGTCTTTCAAGATGTGAATCAATTATATCATCTATTAAAGCAGGTGATACATTCTCATCACCTAATATATCTTCAATATTTGTCCTTGTCGGTTCATCTGTTCCACCTATTAGCAGATCCCATGTTATGAGATCGATAACAAGATCACCACATCTAACTTCCACATTGTTGTTTGCTATAGATGTTGAATCTACTATTTCAACAGAATTTATAAATATCCATTCTGCTTCATCAAAAGACATCTCTACTACAATTTTATATTCTTGAAGAACTATATTTCTAGGAATAGTAAAATCAAAGTTTGCACAATCCTCTATAGAAAGATTACCACAATCATTACTTCCAAGTTCCAGTGTTGGGATAGAATTTTCTGCAATATTATTATCAGATATAGAAATAGATGTTAAATATACTTTAACATTATCAGGGGCTAAACTTGCATCACATCTGTCGTCAGGATCACATTGTAATTCAAGAGCTAAGTTAGTATCATCTTTATCTAATCGCATATTAGGAACAGCTGTAGCACTGATATCATGGTCTATTACTGGGAGACCTCCAAAATCAAGAGAAAAATCGGCTCCAAATTTGTATTGGCCATTTGTATGATTTATTACAACTAATGGTATCTGGTTAAATGGAACTGGATTAAATTGATTCAGTCCTCCAGCTATAGTAGTAGTATTAGTTTGATTTTGTCGTGCGATAGTATTAGTAGTATTAGTAGTATTAGTAGTATTAGTAGTATTAGTAGTATTAGTAGTATTAGTAGTATTAGTAGTATTACTAGTATTAGTTTGATCTTGTGCAGCTATAGCATTAGTACTTATTAGTAAAAATAATACACTAATTGCAATACCTATTATGTATCCATAATTAAATTTTTTAGTCATAAATACGCTCTTCAAATAATAATATAAAAATATATTGCTCTTAATAAATCGTGAAAATTTTTATTATCAAATTTGAAAGCAAATAATATTAAATAATAATAACAACTAACTATCAAAGGTTGATAAAAATAAATATCTCTCAATATATTTTAGAACAAAAATGTTCAATTCAATCCGAATATGAGAAAACTATTTGCTTGTTAAAATTGGTAATTAGAAAACATAAGCTATTTGGTATAACTCTTAACAGAACCCTTAAAAGATACCAACAGAATATTTTAGTCGACATCAACAATCTTTTCCAAATATATTTTATGTTTTTGAATATGGCATTTTTCACTACAAAAATAGTCTATGAATATGTAACACAATATTGGATTTTGCTTAATACTTTTTCCACAAGTATTGCAATATAAAAATGTCTTAGTAGCAAATACTTTATTATTAATGATATTATGTGTGAGTTTCTGCATTTATGTTCCAATCACTTTCATTTTTCATTGATTCGGGGCCAAATCCTTGAAATCTACCATTATCAACAGAAAGAAAGGTCTCATTTACCTTTGAATTATTATTATAAGTTTTACAACAATGAAGATTTAATAATTGTAACGTTCTCATACGATATATTTTAATTAAGATTATAAAAGATTTTTTATCTTCTTTTTTTACATTAAAAGCAATGCAAAGACAGTGTATAGCTAGTAAAACTTTTTCGGCGCCTCAAAATTCTTATTGCATCACTTATTTTAATTGGGGACTGTATAAGAAATAAGTTTAATACCATAATTAATTTTAGTTACCTTTATCTAAAGTGAAAATATTCATCTTCTACTCTAGAAGAGATGCTACACATTATGTAGAGCATATCTACGAGTATTTGAAAGATTTCGGTCATGATATTTTTACTGATACAAAAAATATTCGAGGAGGTGAAGTATGGAGCGAGGTAATAGGAAATAATATTTCTATTTGTGATTATTTTGTTATAATACTTACTCCTGCCTCTCTAAATAGTCCAGAAGTTGAGAAAGAAGTTTTATTTGCAATAGACAAAGAAAAAAATATACAAAAGAAAACATTGGTAAACCTCCACAATTTTGTCAATACGTACAAAGAGAACCAAAAGGAGAACGTTTTTATTTCAAGAAAGTACGGATGATTTCGCAGAAAATGAAGAGGAGCGTCTAAGACGTTTTATAGATCGTATCTTATCATACAATCCTTCTGCAATTATAGACATATATAGAATGGCTAGTTCCGAAGGTGACTTTAATCTTAACCAAGGTCTTTCTTGCTATAGGGCCCGTACTGCAGCATTCCTTTTAGAAAGTGCAGGATTGGTTAATACTATAAGGTCGATTGAGGCATTAGGGGAGATTTATAACACAAATAACGACCCAAAATTTCGTGCTGTTGACATCGATGTAATGACTCTATACCTAAACCTCTTCCTTCACATTCACCTTCCCCTCCTAATATTGGTTTTATTGATTGTAATAATGATCCTTTTGTTGAAGCCAATATAATGGCAGCTGCTAGAGAGGCATTTATCACAGTTTATAAAATGAATTGTATTAAAAGTGATTCTTTGAAAAACGCCATACTGATGAGTTTTATGGTCTAATCATAGACTGTTATAAAGGTGATCAGTATAGTCCATGTGGTAGCGCTCGGATGTTATTTTCACAAACTGTTGATATCTATTCTGTTGCTCTCGATCCTTCAAAATGTGGTCCATTAGCATCAACTATATTACATGAAGTTGTACACCTAATCGAAAATAGAATTTTTGGTGGTCATGGTGTTCTTGCTGATGCATGCGAAAAATCATGTTTTGGTCATGGTTCAGGAGATGCATCAAAATGCAAATAATTCTCCTGTTGAATAATCGGATATTGTACATGAGATGTCGAAAAGAGGCGGCAAGGCAAGTTATAGTTAAAACAAAGGTAGAAAATACAAGAGATCATCTGAATTTGCAGATACCTCTACAGATCAAGATAATAACAAGAATAGAAAATAATAAAAGTATTGGATTTAATTGAAATAGAAAAAATTACCTAAAGGATTTGAACCTTATTCTAACTCGAACAACATTTCCAAAGTGTATTGATTACATTCATTTTTTTAAAGAATTGATATTTATTAAATAATAATTCAATTCTATCACTTGTAAAAATTCAGTTCTCAATTCAATTCAAAAGGTTTTCTAGAAATACATTAAATTAGATGAATATGAAATTATTTAGCAAAACATATCGTTCATTTTTATCATCATCATCTTAAACATGATAACAATGACTATGTGATATATAGTATATATCTGACTTTTCTGACTATTTTGACAGTTTTTCTGACTATTTTGACAATTATTCTGACTTTTCTGACTGGTCTTTAAATATATTAATTTGAAGTAATATTATGCCCAGATACATATCTCCGGAGCAAAAATTATCTGTTATTGGAGATTGGCTTGATGGAGACAGTAGAGAAGAAATTGCTATAAAACAGAATATTGGAAGTGGGACAGTTTATAATATTGTTAATGAATGGAGCAATAGTATTGGTTTTGAAAAAGCAGCTGTATTGAGAGAATTAGCCATACAATTAAAGAACAATGGATTAACTGTAAATGATTGTGCTAAAGGATTTAGGACGGTGATGATTTTTAAAAAGTATGGAATAAAAGAAGAAGATGAATTAGGAGACAGAGTTACTTATTTTTTAAAGGAGATCTACTTGAAATGTCAAGAGGCTAATTTATCAGTGCAAAAAGTCTTTCTGTATATTTATGATATCATAAATTTTTCCAATGAAATTTCTATCTCTCAAATACCTCAATTTCTGAAAGAAAAGACAGAGGAAAAAGAAAGATTAGAAGCTTCTATCCAAAAGTTGTCTCAAAAAATAAATGAACTAGAAAATATAAAAAATGAAAAAGATCAAGAAATACAAAATTTGTCAGAACTGGCAGAAAGAATGTCCAATCTTTATAATTTATTTATTACGGCAAAACACAAATTGGACAAATATGAAATAGATATGAAAAACTTAAATCAGTTTGTAAATTGCGTAGTTGGAATAGCAAAGGAGAATTATGATGTTACCAAAGTCTTAGAATTAATTGGAGATTATGAGAATTTACTAAATTATATAGAACTTTATAAAAATGAAGTACAAGTAAAGAAAGCTGAATTGGATAAACTGGATAAAGATATAAACTATTATAACGGTTTGCTAAACACATACAGAATAAAATCAGATATTATAGATAAATTGGAAAGAATGGGTTTTGGCATTAATGACTTGGAAATTTTATATGATACTTTAATTGAAATTGCTAGAGAAAATAATAATAAAAGTATAGATGAAATAAAAAAAGAATTTTTTAATGATTTGAAAAGTTATGAAGAAGTAATTAGGTCAAGAAATGAAAGAGACAGATTAAAAAGTGAACTTAAAAATCTAGAGATGTTAAAGATAAAAGAAAGAGAAAGATATAATTCATATCCAAAAGTAATACAAAGTATAGAAAGATTATCAAACGCTGGAATTGATGAAAATGATATTTTAGCAATAGATAAAATTATATCAATGGCTGGCATCGATCATCATCTGTACAAGGATAAAACTAAATATAAACAAAATTTAATTGATGATTTACAAAAATATGGAAATTTAAAGTCAGCTATAAAAAATCTACAAGATAATAAAAGAAAGAAAACAACTTTAAAGTCTGTGAAAAAGACACAACCACAACGAAGGCAGAAGAAACAAAAAAAGGAATGAACCAAACATCAACTATCAAAGATACAATACAAGAAAAAAATGATAATTAAATATTTTTGCTGTTGTTTCTATAAATATTATTTGACAAAAATTAATTGGTAGCCATTTCGTTATTGCTAATAATAATTATACTAATATTAATTAATAAAAAAATTTAGTAAAACGGAAATTAACACACAGTAATAAAAGAAGAAAATACTACTAAATTATTTTTTTCTGAATTTTCTTTAAATAATAGATAAAGCAAAGTAAAAAAGCAATCAATATACATAAAAATATTTATGATATTCTTTAAGAACATAATAACAGATAGCATTATAAGCATTATAAGACATGTTTTCGGAAGCTATTTACTCTATATCAAAGAGATACTTTATGCTTTTTTTACCATCGTGTCAATAACCTGTACACTATCATTTACCAATATATTGAGCCAAGTATCCGCTGTCGAAGATGGAATGATCAATCACAATGCTACAATCATGCATGCAACACTAGCATATGACCAGAAATAATAAATCGATTAAACAAGTACTTTTAAAACCTTTATTTTTTTAAATGAAAATCCTCATAATGAAGAAAATTAACGTTATGAGTACCGAAAATGATATAAATATTTATTTATCAAATTTGGAGGGTTTAGATAATGTTGTTTAATTCAAAAGAAAATTTTATTAGTAAATACTATATTGAAAATAACAAAAAACCAAATATAACGTCATTACTATAACATTAAGATATATTATGTTTCTATTATTTTAATCATTTATACAGGTTACAACCAAAATATCACGACTATAATTAGACTAAACTTTTATATTCTAAATAGAGAAATCTGTTAATCTATCATGCCATATTTTTGTGATAATTCGGTTATATTGGATAATTTAATTAATCGTAAATTTCATCCATTTGTAAAATGGGCTGGTGGTAAGTCTCGTTTACTAGTAGATCTTGAGAAACATCTTCCAGAGAAATTTTCGAACTATTTCGAGCCATTCTTGGGAGGAGGCGCTCTCTTTTTTTATTTGAAACTAATCAGGTATAATAATCAAAATTTTATCTCATATTTGTCTGATATAAATAAGGAATTGATAAATGCCTATAAAATAATAAAGGAAAAACCAAATAATTTGATACATGTCTTAATGAATTATGAAAATGAATACTACAAGAATCCAAAGAAATTTTATTATGAACTGAGAGGGAGACGTACCAATGATAAAATCGAAATTGCAGCAAGGTTCATAACGTTAAATAAAACATGCTATAATGGACTTTATAGAGTGAATAAAAAGGGTATTTTTAATGTACCTTTTGGCAAATATAAAAAACCTAAAATTTGTGATGAAAGAAATATAGTTAATGTAAGTAATTTACTTAAGAGGACAAAAACTATAGTTCAAGCAGGAGATTATGAAAATATTTTGTTACATAACGTTAAAGAAAATGATTTCATATATTTAGATCCTCCTTACCATCCCATAGACGAAACAGCCAACTTTACTGAATATACAAATACAGGCTTCGACAGTCTCGAACAAAAAAGACTTGCTAAGATATTCAAGGATCTAGACCACAGGGGATGTAAAATAATTCTGAGCAATTCGAATACAAATCTTGTTAGACAGCTATATAAGAAATTTAAGATTTTTGAGGTTGATGTATTAAGATCAATTAACAGTAAACCCAATAGAAGGTCTGGATATAATGAATTAATTATAAGAAATTTTTGATATTATTCGAGCATTTAAAACAAACACCTCTACTGATGATTTCCATGTAAAATTTTAAAAAAAAATATAAATATAAATAAGTTTTGAAGCTTTATAATATTGGCTATATGAAAAAGAATTTGATATATGTTCTTCTTTTTAGTTTATCGTTAGAAATTAGTTTTATAGCTCAGGATCGTGGAAGGGATTTTGGTTTTTATCAGAATGTTTCAGGTATTGAGGAATCTAATGATTTGATAAAAAATTCAAAACAATTTTTTCAATCGGCGGATAATCAAGTCAAGTTATACTTTAACGAATTTTATCAAGCTTATTCGGACTGGAAACAAGGAAAAAATAATAATGAAACTCTAATTCAAAAGACCAATGATTATACTTTAACCCTTGAAAATATTTCTAAAAAAATGGAGAATTTCTCACCTTCTAAAGAATATTCGCCAATATTTCAATCATATCTAAAATCAATAAATAGTGAAATAGATAGTAATAAACATTTTGTCAAATATCTTGAAACAGGAAATATTACAGAGAAAAATATATCTGAGGACTTATTTTCAAAAGCAGCGGAATACGAAAACCAAGCCATTGGAACATTTAATAGAATAAATTCAGAGCTCCCGAATTAATTTGTTTAGCAGAATTATAAGGCCCCGCTAAAATTTTATATCGATACCCAAATAGAGAGCATATGAAATGTCCTTGTTGTGGAGGCGAAATGGCTGAAAGTGAAAAAGAAAAGGTAATTTTATTTAAGTGTAAGGAATGTGGACTTAGCAATAGCCAATTGAAATAAAAATCGGTTTTAATTCATATGAATACGATTTGATCGAAATAAGGAAAAAAATACATTCGTGAGATAGTAAAATTAAAAAGTTTAATCTTGTATTTCTATTATACAATTTATATTGTGGTTACTAAAATGCACCAATAATGTAACTGATGAGATTTATAAGGAAATATAGTTATTAATATGTATGAATCGTTGCTTAATTTATGTCTTTATCTTGGTTTTATTCATTATAAATTTTGGGTTGGTATTCAATTTTGTTTTTGCAGAGGACAGTAAACCCGGATATCAGTTCTCCTTTAAATTTGGAGGAATGGGAGATCAAGATGGACAGTTTATGAATCCTCATAGTATTGATATAGACAGAAACGGAAGTGTATATGTCACTGATACTGGAAACAATAGAATTGAAAAATTTAATTCCGAGGGTAAATTTATTTTAAAATGGGGAGAAACAGGTTCCAATGATGGACAATTTCTAAAGTTACATGATGTTGCAGTCGATCCTTCTGGCAAATATGTCTATACATTAGAACTAACAAATCACAGAGTGCAGAAATTTACTTCTAACGGTGAATTTATTTTGAACTGGGGGTTTGAAAGTACTGGAGGCAGTGGCTCTGACAGAACACCTCATCAATTATCAATTGATTCAAATGGATTTGTTTACCTGAGTGATATGAATGGAAATCAGATACTTAAGTTTGATAAAGATGGTAATTTTATTGAAGTTCTTGGTTCCAAGGGTTCAGGAGAAGGACAGTTTATACATCCTCATGGAATAGTTTTTGATTCTAATAATAACATGTACATAACGGATATGGGTAATTATCGTATACAAGTTTTTGATAATAACTTTAGTCGAATCGCACAATGGGGATCGTATGGGAATGGTTCTGCACAATTTTTAAAAACATTTCCAGGCATAGATTATTTCGATAAGGAAAATATACTGGTTGTAGTAGATAAAACATCAGCTAATGTAAAGATATTTGATAATAAAGGTCAGTTTATTACAAAATTTGGGACGAAAGGAAAAGAAGATGGACAATTTAATCGACCAGAAGATCTAGCGTTAGACTCAAAGGGTAGAATCTTCATAGCAGATACAGGAAACTCACGAATAGAAGTATTCGATAAAATTTAATAAAATATAAATTTGATTAATTTCTAGTGTTTGATTTAAAGTAATGAAACTAATAACATCCAAAAGAGTAAACCGATAGATTAAGGCGGGATTTATTATGGCCATTAAGCTATAGTCTCGTTAATACAAATGAAAACGTTCTAATCGCAAGTATTATTAGGTGGTTTTACAATAAATAATTTGATCTTTAACTTCATGCCTTAACCGATTTGTAAATAATATGTAAATCTGATTCTATTGAAATAGTCTAGTTAGAACAAGTGTCATTGTACTGTCATGAATTATTGTCCTTTTTAAAAAGATACTAGGATTCCAAATTGTTTCGGAAAAAAACCAATTTATTGTATTGCTCCAACATAATTGTGCTTGTTCAAAGAGAAATTAACATGATGATGTGAACAATATATGAATTTCTTATTTAACCCCTCAACTCTTCCCATTCTAGTGATATATGGTATGATAAATTTATAACTCAATGATTCGAAATTCCTTTTACAATATGAGGAGTTGTTCTGCCGTTTTTACTTTGATTCTCCAAGAGAAATAACTAGACAATATTTTGTAATATATTATATGATCAGCTATAGAGAAACGAAATAAATACATTAGTATCTTTATCAAATTAAAATAGAAAAAACAACTAGAAATAAAATATATTATGAATTTATTTATCTATAGAGAACTCGTCGTATATTTCTCCATCATTACCATAAAATGTACCCTTGAGTGTATTTCCGTTATTCACAATATCTACATTTAATACCCCGTATTCTATGAAACGTTCTGCGGTAAAGTCACTGGTAGAACCCAAACCTGTTGGAAAGGATCCACCCGTTCCCACAGTCACAAAAACAGTTCCCTCTATATTTTTATAATCGTTAGAACTATCATCTGTTATGTAGGGTTCGTCATCCTCTTCTTCGTTTAAAGAAAGAGGATACATTCTTTCATAAATATGTTGATGACCCTGCAATGCAAGATTTACTCCAAACTCGTTAAATAATGGATGATATGTTTCAGTAAATTTTTCTTCGTTTTCTGGAGAGGATCCTGATCCATAGGATTGTCTATGAAAGAATGCGATTATCCAATCTATATTTGGATCATTTGAATATTTTTCTAAATCAGAGGTTGCGAATTCATATTGTTCTGAATCATCATCGTATGGAACCTCGGTTGACAGAGAGATAAAATGAATATTTTCAAAATTAAAAGAATAATATTGCTTTTCCAAACCAAAATATTTCATTAAATCTTTCAATTTTTTGGAGCTTTCGGCATCATGATTTCCCATTGTTATTTCTAATTTATCGGAGATCGGCTTAACCATTTTTAACCAACAACCCACGCTTCCACCGTATGAGTAATCTCCCAATCCAATAGCTAGTTCTGGATCTAGTTCTTCTATATTTTTGATAGTTTTTTTACCTTTCGAGTTACAATCCGTATCCCCAACTGCAACAAAATTAAGTCTTGCGTATGAGGAGGACTCGTGATTATCTTCATTATCATCATTAGACTGGTGTTTATCTTCTTCTACTTTTTTTACAAATTCCGTTGTTTTACTTTCTTCAGAATAAGACTTCTTACTATCTGTAATTGAATTTGATTTATCGTCACCATTTCTTGATTGAGATGTTCCCTCGTCGTCTTCATGTTGATCTCCGACTCCACGAAAGACAAGATTATCATTTTTGTCAGAAACTGAAAGAGCGCTTGAAGAGTTTTCACTTAATGTAATAAGCATTAAAGATAAAAAAGGAATTAGAATAAATGGTTTAATGTTCGATCTAATCAACATCCCAAAGTGGTAGGTTTAATGATATTTCAACATTACTAAGCAATTTTGATAAGAATAAAATCTGGATGTTAACTATGAATTTTCTATAAAATAAAATCATACAAGCTAAAGGAACTCTCGAATGAGAAAAGTATATATATACCACATAAATTGGGCTAAGTTGACATTTTTGTATTAAAGATGTTCAATTTTTATATAGAATGAAGATATTTATTGAATATAATATCCCAATAGTAGAATTTACGATTGTTAGAAGACATAATACTTACCAATCTATATTTAATTGATCAAAATGTGCATTAGTGACGATCGAACAGTTTTTTTCTCATTTGTTAGGAAAACTGGTTCCATAAAACAGATTATATATACAGTATGACTTTATTGCTACCTTTGACTTTGTGACGCTATTATGTTACTGTTTACTATAACATCAGTCACTAAAACAATATTGCCCGAGCAATCAAATACATCGCAAGAAGTTTCTAGTAAACTGTAAGAATGTTTACGACCGTTAGCTACATTATGACCTAGTCTCAATTGAATAAAAGACTAATTATTTATTTTTAACCTTAAGAAAGAATCTTATTGAAAAATAGAAAGAAGGAATGAATACCAATATACTGGCGTACAATATAAAGATCAGTGAGATATTTTCATCTTTATCGATTTCCTTAGGTTGAAAAGTTCTCGATTCATATTTCTCTATTAGTTTCCTGATAATTTCCCCTGAATCTGTGCGTTCCCTGTTAAAATCAAAAGCATTCAAAAGGTTATTTGCAGATGAGTCACGTGAATTTAGAGCAGGAAGATTATAGTTATATTCTATGAATTTCAGGATTGAAGCAGTATCATACAATGTACTGTCTACAAAACCCTGTTTTGAATATGGTGAAATTATCATGGTAGGAATCCTAAAACCAAATTCATAGTCACTTTCTTCAGGTGGAATAACATGATCATACCACCCACCTGAACTACCGTATGTTAATATAAACACGCTATGTTTCCAATATGTACTTTTCATAAGCTCAATAATCAATGAAGTAACAAACTCCTCTCCTTTGGTTACATCTTTTGGGGAACTTTCGTGACTATCTGAGGAAATTATGTATGACACAGTTGGCAGATCACCTTTTAAATCTTTAAAATATTGTTTCAAGTCAACTATCTTGGAATTTAGTGTAGAATTTTCCACGAATCTTGGAATTGCCAAAATTGGATTTAGCGTTAAGTGACGTTTTGAATTGTCATCATTTT
Source organism: uncultured Nitrososphaerales archaeon (assembly GCA_963695855.1). Classification (GTDB taxonomy): domain Archaea; phylum Thermoproteota; class Nitrososphaeria; order Nitrososphaerales; family Nitrososphaeraceae; genus TH1177. The sequence continues at coordinate 248,565 of CAVOHZ010000003.1, forward strand.
TGGTGTAGTTCAAGTTTGGATCGTAGTTTTCTACATAAATTTTCCATGACAAACCATTTTTCTCTAATAAATCAAATATCGTATTATTAATATTTATTAATCCTTCTTTAGGTACATTTTTTTTATATATATCAGGATCGGCAGAATAAAGATGAAGGTTGTTAGCGAGGTCGTTAAAGGGTGATGCACTAAAAAAATTATCGGTTAGTACAAAGTATGATGCAAGAATCCAATACATGCCAATAATTTTGTCATCATAATATCCCATCACAATCGTTTCATTTTTGTCAGAGGACGTAGTTTTTTGAGCATCTATAAACCCATCCATAAAACCATAATTATATGAAATGTCAAAAACAGATTTATCGAATTTGAGTTGAGATGTTTTTTTATTGACAAGATTAAATGGCTTTATCTTCTGAATCTCATGATCGTCGGGTGTTATTTTAATATCAAGGTAGCTCTTGCCATCAAAACTAATAAATTCATTTTTTGGTTCTGACTTGATTTTGTCCGGCTCAAAAATCAAATCGAAGTCTACTAGGGCACCATAACTTTTCTTAGCACTTTTAAACAAAGAATATACCTCGTTCTCTGTCAGAGGCCTATTCCAAATCTTGAGATCATCAATATCTCCTATGAAAAAAGAGTTTGATTTTAAAAAATTTGAGCCAATTCTAACGATAGGTATTTTATTATTATCAGGTATAGCAGCGTTAGTTTTTTTTTTTGAAACCAAGACCTTATCAACATAGAGACTCAATAAAGATCCGTTGTATGAAACCAGCACACTGTGCCATCTGGTATCATTATACTTTTGCTTGGAAGTTAAAAAATAATCTGAACCTGTTTTAGTTTCAAATCCAGCTTGAATTTTTTCCTCTTTATCGAGAATTACTCCAAAATTAAGGTTATTTCCGGGATTTTCCTTCCCAATTCCCCCTTTATTGACCAGAATTTGCTCACCTTTTGACAGAGATTGATTCAATCTAAAGTCAAGATACACTGTAAAATTATTAAAATCAATTGTATTGGACAGAGAATTTACGGGGATCGAAATATTATTAGGAAATCCATTGGCCCCAGGATATGTTCCAAAATAATTATCAAAGCTTCTACCTCCTTGAGAGATCACTATAATGTGTTCTATGGGTGTTTGTGTACTATTTTTTTCATTTTCTTTAAGAGAATAAGATGGTTCTAGTATTGAAAAATTTTCAGGAGAGACAATAAGATTGGAAAACAACAATACTAACAACAATATAGATGGCAGGACAATAATTTTTATATAAATCATCTCACTTCACCTCAGATGACATCAAGAATTTGTCGCACAGAAATAACTTTCTAGTCATGATTATATTTAATTTATAGAATATACTATTATTGCAGGCTTTGATAAAGTTTTTCCGTGCTCATCAGTATAGTACTCATATGAGGTATAAACTGGAATTGCATTGTATTTTTTTATATATTGATCCATTTTTTGAGCTTCATTTTTCAAAAATGGTGCGTTTTCTAATTGTATTTTTTCATAGACAAGATAGTTTATTTTTTTAGAGATAATTAGAAAATCGGCATTATCAATCTTATCATAAGCTGGATTGTTGTTAGACTGCAGGGAAAAAGAATCCCTGTGTGAATAATATTTTATATTATTCGACATATGGGTATAAAGTGTCAATGCTGTAGAATTTTCAGGAGTGTTTTCTTTTATCCATAGAGATGCATCTTTCATATAAGGAATTGATTCAGAGCCCAAAATAGGATTGTGAGGGATCAGAAATACAAAATTATATACAAAATAAGCATTGGAAATCAAAATTATTGGCACTAGAAGAATAATAACCAATATTTTAATCCTAAAATTGCTGAGCCAAGATCCAAAGATAAAAGATGTTCCAATAATTATAAATAAAGGAATAACAGAATATAAAAAAGTATAATTCTTTATAGATATTGACTGATAAAAAAGAACCAGTATTGGAATCCAAACTAAAGGTATAGATACAATTTGCGTATTCCATAACTTTCTATTAACGATGAAATATATATAAAATAGAAAGACTAGGAAAAGAAGTGGATATCCAAGACTTTCCTTTGCTAATATATCAAAATAGTAAAAATTGTCATGATTTGGAGGTCGTGAAGATTGCCAAGATACATATTCATTTATCGATTTGCGGGCATCTTCAATAAACAAATAAGATATCCAATATGGAGAAGAAACGATTAGAAACGTGGATAGAATAATGAAAATATTTTTTCCATTAATTTTTTTGTCCAGCGCCAAAACAAGGAGAGTTCCTATTATCACAATTATTCCGACTTCTTTCGAAAGAAAAGATAATCCAGAACATGCGCCTATAAAATATAAATATAAAGTGTTATTATTTCGTAAATATAGTACTAACATTAGTATATTCAGCATCAAAAAAAAAGATAACGAAACATCGACTAGAACTTGTCTTGAAATTATAATATGGTATGGTAAAAAACTCAATATTAATGAGGAAACTATTGCAATTGATTTCGAATAAATAAATTTAGCTATAAAATAACAAAATAACACAACACCGGTTCCCATGATTGATGCAACTAATCTAGCTGAGGTTTCACTTAACCCAAATGTCAGTAATGATAATCCCACGAAAAACTGCATGAGCAAAGGGTGTGCTCGAAAAATAGAAAAATGCTCTCGAAATTCATCAAAGCTGGCCAGTGAAGCAGCTTGTCCTACATAAATTGTTTCGTCATTATTAAATCCCGGATCACCCACTCCGTAGAATCGTAATACAAAAGAAGCTGAAATCAATGTAATTAAAATAAAAACTTCTGTTCTTCTGGAATCGAGAACCTTATTCTTTTTTATGGAAGCTAGAATCAAATTGAAGTTACAAATAAAAGATATTACGAATTAATAACCTTTCTAGTTTTTAAAACATTGACCAATAGAGTATTGATTGGTTTATCGTTTCGAAATGATGTTGCTCGACCCTGCTATTGTTTTTGATTCGTTTATGTTGATATGGTCTAATTTATAGACGTCTATGAGATTTGGATGAATTATTCATGAATGAGTTTTGCTATTTCAGTATATGGAGGCTTTGAGTCAACCACCAATCCAAGTTCATAAAGAGCGTCATCCATCTTATCTAATTGTACTGAATTTGTTTCAGTAACCTCTTGTTTTACTGTAGAATTGTAAATATCCTTTATAACAGAAATCAATCCTTTCGCTGTTTCATATGATATAAAGTTAGAAATAGTTTTATTATTAGAAACAGTGGGTTCGTTAATTTTTTGTCCCTCTTTATGTTGTGGATTTGCAGAATCATGCATAGCTTTAGATGTTTATTTGAAGGTAAAAAATCAGGAATTATGAAAGAATGTTTGTAGTTGTCATCTAGAGAATTTACCAATTGAACAAAGTGTAATGCATGTACCGTGGAATTGTTAAGAGAAGCAGCTTCAAGCCTAACACTAACAGATTCATCCAAAATCACATTCAGATTATCAATCAAGTTCATGATTTCTTCTTTTGCTGTTTTCTGAATTATTTGATTGCATATAACAGATATTGTATCCGTTATTTCGTTAGCAATTCGTTCATTTCTTTCAGACAATTCATCTCTAATTTCATCAGTATACAATTGAGAAATTCTACTGAGATGTTTTTCAGCTTTATCGTAATCCTCTTCCGATACAAATTTTTTAATTAACTTGTCTTGGACTTTAATTTCATTCACAAAAGATAGAATAGTGAAGTTTCATCAGTACTAAAGGAATGGGCAAAAGCATTTAATATTGTATTACCACCAGTAAATATAAATGCGAGTGTAAAAATGGAAAGAAAGATTTTAGATTTTAATTTTAGCATGTCGTGTTTAAATTTATCATAGAAATAATAAATTTATCTTTTTCATATAAAAAAAATTATTTTTGATAATTGGAAAATAATTTATACATTATATGATGATCGTGTAAATATTTTTAGTTTTTATATAAAAAAATAATAGAAATGGTTTTTTAATCATTCAACAAATTCAGGGCAGTGGAAATGCTCTAGGTATTGGATATGGTAACCCGACTAATGTTACACTATACCATTTAGTTAAAGGACCGGGGTTAATACAGGTTAATTTTGAAGTTAATTCATTGGTACCGGGTTCAATTTCGTGAGTATTCCTATCATAGGTAAATTGCCATGTGGAAAAATCAGTAGCACCTCCGGGTCCGGTGGCGGTGACAATCCAAGATGGTTTTTGGTTATTCCAGTCCATTTCAACTATACAATCTCTTGTATTACTGTCGCTTGATAATCCAAGAATTGTAACTGTACCAGAATCAACTTTATCCGCATTTTTATGAGATGTAATTTTAACAAACATTTTCGGGAATTTATCGTCTAGAGAAGAAGGTGGCAGGCTCTGCGATGGAGTGTCTTGATTGAATATCGGACCAGTTAATTCTGACTCATTCTCTTGGCTATATACGGGGAAGAAACATACTCCTATCAAAAAAAATACTGCGGTAGAGACAGTAAAGCCCGAATAAAGAAAATTGCTACTATGCAAAAAAGAACTAAATCGAATAGATTTCATTTATCTTCCAATAAAAAAATTTTATTTAATGAGAATTGTAAAAATGGATAGAGTATAAACTTAACATATTCTTAGCAAATATTGATATTTTCAGGTGTTTCTTTTTACGATCTCTTTTTAAGAAAAACGATAATGCCAACTATCGAAATAGAGATTCCAACTATTATCAATATTAGACCATTTAGGCTCCATTCGGTATTACTGTACATAAAGGACTCAGCTGGTCCAATATAAGATCTACTTTGGAGGAAAAATAAAATTCCAAGTGAAATTATTAATAATGAAGCTACCAGCAAGAAATATAGTTTTTTCATATGATCATGACCAGTATCTTTTCAAAGTTAATATTTTTTGGAAAGCGGTTTAACCTATGTTTTATTACTGTCAACCTTAAAAAGAATATATTTATCCATTTTTGTATTAGGAACTAAACAGACGCTCATGATCTTCCATCATGCATCTATTATAAACGAAATCAATTCCGTTCTTTTTCGCTAGCCCCATTGCTTCTTCATTGATCCCTTTTTGTAGCCATATGAGCTTAATTCCCTCTTTCTTCAAGAGATCTTTTATAACGTCCAGAACATCTTCTGATTTTCTAAATACATTAACTATGTCAACCTTTTGCTTTATTTCGGAAACTCGATCATAACATTTCCTTTGAAGTATCTCATCTGTGTTTGGATTTACCGGAATTATGTTATATCCTTTTTGCAGGAGATACTCAGGAACAAAATGTGAAGGTTTTTCCCTATGTGCTGACATTCCTACCAGTGCAATATTCTTTAAGGCATAGAACTTTCTTATCTCCCGATCGGAGTAATTATCAACGTTCATATCATATCTTTGTTATCTTCGTCATTTATTTTATAGTCAAAATTATATATTTGAAAATAATTTAAATAAATAATCAGGAATAGAAATAGGGACTTGTTAATTATAAGATAGTATTTTCGTTATTATTTCAATTCATCTTCGTCCAAAGGAAGTGAGAAACCACCCTCTTCAAGGGGAATATCGGTCATAGTTATCATATCAAGAATATTGGAATCAAATTTTAGGTTTTGTTTAATTTTGCTTTTAAGATCGTTAATCACATCAGTAGTAGTAACTATTCCCAAAATATCATTACCATCACTTACTGCCAGGTGTCTGATCCTCTTATCCACCATGAATTTAACTGCCTCTTTTATTGTAGAACCTTTATCTATCGTCAAAAGAGGAGAGGACATTACGTTTTCGGCTGTAAGTGAGCTTGCTAAAATATCCTTGGCACAGATAGAACCCACTAGATCCCTCTCGGTAATGATGCCAATTATTTTATCAGATTCACCTGTTACAGCTACGGAACTTATATTTTTTTTTATCATTAGTTTAGATATATCTGATGCAATACTTGATGAGTTTACCTTAACTATATTGTTACACATTATTTGGGTTACGAATGTTTTTTCGGATTCTGCGCTATAATACATCCATATTATTTTTGAAATCTAGTTAAATAAAGATTTGTGAAATTTAATGAAATTTATAATTACCTTATATGCAAGAGTAAATTATGGAAATCAGATGCTGTCATATGAAATTATAGGATAAAATGATTGACTTTTATTACTAGGAGGTAATAAAAAATACATTTGGGAAGATGGGATAGTGATACTAATAGATGGGATGACCACGGCAAAGAAAAACAATCGATTAGAGATTATAAAAAGATTGCCAAATATGTTATAGCAGGTGGTTTCATAATAGTTGCAGTCATTGTCCTGATGGTTTTCTTTCCAAGGGCAGGATTATCAATTGAAATACAGGAGAGAGGAGAAGCAATGAATACAGTAAAAACCATTAGCATAAAAATCAATAACAATTATCCACAGGAACTCAAGAACGTTATTGTTCAATTTGGAGATAATGCAAGAAAACATTCTTTTGGAAATTTGGCACCATTTAGTTCAATATTTGTTACCCCTGATAATGAAGAATTGAAATTCGATAAGGTAATTGTTTCTGCTAATAACGGAGAATTTAACGCAGTGAAATACAAGTAAAGTGTAACTAACAGTTTTACGTTTGTGTATCTTCTTTAGTGGGGGATCGATTTACATATGCAATCAAAAAGAATAATCGCCTCTGTTAATTTAAGATAATATTCACCTCCTTTAACTGAAAATTAAAAGTATTATTTGCTATTGTATCATTATACATAGATACAAAGAATTGTATCCAATTATAAACATGAAATAAATTACATTCCATTTGTCTACATGGATAATAGTCATCAAAAGATTCAGTTCTATCCTTGAAATACTGGTTAACTCTTTCCATCAAACTTTTCTGAAATGGTGAATGCAAATAGTGTTTTAATCCAATTATGTTACATGCTTCATCATACCATGTACCACCGTCAGTATAAACTGTATGTTTGCCATATTTTTCAACCAGTGAACGAATAAATTTTTCAGCAACAATCATATTCCTATCTTCTGATATATAGATTCCAAGCACGGAACTGTGTACTGGTTCAATACAAAACCATAGCCAAAAATGCCGACCACCAATCTGAATAATAGTTTCATCTATTATGAATGCAGATACTCTTTTCCTTTTGTATATCTGCAATGAACCAAACCTTTGTATCCAATTCCAAACAGAAAGATGACTTCTTTTATCGTCCTCGAAAATTATTAGTGCTTTAGAAGTATTACGTAAACTGAGACCAAGAAAGTATAGATAAAGAGAATACATTACTACAATTGTGGATGTTCTATTTCGTTCAAATCTAATATTCATACTATATAGATTAGAAATAGAATGTTCACAGCTAAATCTAGATCGTTAACTTAACAGTTGTGTAATCATATTCATTAGTCCTATCTGTAAGATATCACTTATCCTTCTCCCATGTTTCTCATAGTATTATATACTCAGCTAAAGCTCTATCTATCAGGAAATAATTATGAAAGAGGCAAATAGTAGTTTACTATAATTGTCAATCTCTGCATTTACATGACTCTTGATACAGCCCTATTTTAGGATTGAAGGCAACCCAAATAAATATCTAAGAATGCATTTTCTTTTGATTTTAATCATGCTAGTGTGTCAAAAGTGGTAGTTTCAAACCTATTTTAGTCAAATTCAAACGGTGTCAAAATTACACAAATGTGTAGGTTTAGAAGGAAAGTAAACCTATTTTAGTCAAGTTCAAACGGTGTCAAAAAATTACACTATTTTAGTCAAATTCAAACCTTGCTTTTACCAACGGAGATTATATACAATCCCTGGTGGTTCAACCCCTATTTTAGTCAAGTCAAACTTTTCCGCTTTTTAATCCCCAATATGTGAACTTCTAATATCCTTAGAACCTAACATTCAATGGAGAGGATGGGATTTGAACCCGTTACTGCTAGTCATGGGATTGCTCTGATGAAACAAGATATTATATTAACTCTTACGAACTAACTAGCTGAAGTCATAAAGAGAATATTCTCAGCTATAGCTTTTACTGCTTAACTTGACAGAGACGAATAATCTAGTAGTTAATATCAGTAGACTATTCGAAATAAATAAAATTATTTTAATACCCTTTTTCTAGTTCTTTTTAAAATCTTTGTTTTTGTGTTCTCAAAAATGAGAAAATAAAGCTGATTAATTTCCAAATTAATTAACATTATTCAACTTTAAAAAGATTTAATTTTAGAAGTAAAAGAAAATCCAACTACAATCTCGAATAAAATACTGTTATATCAAAAACAACCGATTGAAATTTTAAAGCCACAATACATAATATAAAGACATGGAGATACAATCAGATGAATTATCCCCTTATCTATATTATAACTGCAACTTTTAACCATATACATAAACATAAAAATCTAGATACCTTGTTTTTCATCGCAGATGAAGGAGTAGGGCGATTTTACAAATAAATAATTGAGTTTCATTGAGACAACAATGAACGCATCAAAAGCAAAATATTTCTTTTCCTCTCTTTGAGTCTACGTATGGAATAGGGTAACCAGTTCTGACCATATGGAACATATTCATAAATTTGAAAACCTCTCCCTAATAACTCCATTTTTAGGTTATCTCGGATACCCTTCAAGAATTGAAATTGTAAATTTTCCTTGTTTAATCTAGATTCATAAAATAGACATATCGTCTTTTCTATGAGCTTTGAATCGTGTGTTGCTATTGCAATAACACGATTTTCGAATTTTATTTCATTATCTTGCGAGAATAGTATCCTTACTAATTTCAAATAATTTTCATCTACTTGAAGTTTAGATTGATAGGCAATATCTTCTGATTCTTTATACGCACCTTTTACTATCCTTATATTAGAGTTATACTTGAGTACGTCAATTAAATCTGAATAACTCCTCTTAAGGTAGGATTGTAATACTATACCTACTCTATCATTTTGTTTTATTATTTCTTTGTAGAGTGCTATGGTTGAGCCAACAAATTTGTAAGACTCCATGTCTAACCAAACAAATACTTTTGTTCGGCTGGCAACATCCAATAATTGTTGAAAATTCTTTAAGCAAAAATCATAACCTAATGTGAGCCCGATCTGAGTTGGTTTAACAGATATCGATGCTATTAATTTCTGTGTCTTTATTGCATTCAATAATGAAATATATTCTTTAATGGTTTTCCTTACACTTTCAACTTCAGTGAGATCCTCTCCAAGGTAATTTAAAATACAATAAACACCACGATCGTTCGCTTTTTTTGCATAAGATAAAACTTGATCTATTGAATATCCTGCTATCCATTTTTTTGCAAGTATAAAGAGCAATTTTTCCAATAAAGCGGGGTCATAGTCATGAGAATAAGGATGATGTCCATAGGGATCTTTCCAAGAGGAATTGTTTGAAAATGACATCTTTTCTAATAATGTTTGTTATTTCATTGTAATTTTTATTTTTTTCATCAGTATAAGCCTAAAAATTATAAACATAACCAATTAATCCCAATAATTTTAGTAAAAAAAATTTGAAACTTATTTACCATGGTATCGATGTTTCTATTTTTAGACCATTATAAAAAGTATCAAAGAAAGGACTGAACTTTTTTTTAAATAAATTAAAATTCCCCTAGATTATATGCTATATGGGTTAGTAATTTCAAATTCTAAAAGATAATCATCTTGACATAAACATATTTGAAAATAGCTCGACTTAAATGGCCATTGGTAGGTTTTTTAAAGATTAAAGTCAAAGTTGTGAGTTTTATAGAAAAGCTACAAAATCTTCTTAGTATACAATATTTAAAAAATGCATTAAACAGGTTAATTGAAGATAAATTCCAATAATTACAAATAGCGAAATCCATTAAAGTAGCTTATAACGGAAATCCCATAATAATATGCAAAGCATGGATTTTTCTAGGTTTCCAATAGAGCAAATTAGAAATTAATTGCAAATGGGAAATAGGAATAATTTTTAATTGTAAAAATGTAACTAACTCAAACTCGAATATTTATTTTGTTATTTTATTTTCATGACAAATAGGCCTTGTTTATTTGAGTATTATGTTTTGGTGAAAAATCACATGAGCCAATAAATTAGAACAAAAGAGATCTTAATCTATTTCAATTAGCATTTTATATTCGTTCAGGATGATTAGATGTTCATGTAAAAATGATAAAAGAATACTAGGTAGACAATATTTTTATTCTACTGAGGTTATTTTGGGATGTTTTGTTGTACTTGGCTATGGTGGATACTTAGAAAGCATTATAAGAATATCTTGCAACGAATCTGGATATATCATATAACAAAAAGATAATTATAACATGTGGAATATCGACAGTACCAAATACAAGAACACATAACACAGGTCTCGAATGCAGTATCTCAAGATACTAAAAGCGGGTATATCGCCATCTAAGAAACTTTTTGTTTATAGAAAATGGTTGATGTGAACATTGCTTCGATACAAGGTACCATTATCAAAGGTAAAGAGTCTGTCTGGCAGAAATGTAATATGATTGAATGGATAGTATCAGGTTCTGGTATTGATATAAATGCAAGATAGGGATTCAGCAATACCAGAAGTTGAATATTTGGGTATAAATTACGCTTCTTGTAAAGTACTGGTACCTTTATTGTACCTTTGGCAGCAAATTTAACAACAGTAAATACAACTTACAATCAGATGTATAGTACAATAATATACGGTCTACCCGTTACAATAATTAGAAAAGCATCACTCTTGTCTGCAGATCGAGGATATGACGATCATAAACTCAATCAACTAAGCACGGATACGGAATTTCAGCTAATGTGTCCAGAACACGGATAAGCAAATATCCCTGCTGATAGGATCAAATTTGTTGAGTTTTATGAATCTAATGGAAATTCTATCTATTCGCTGAGAAGGTAATCAACTAATGCATTGACAGAACATATCAATTCTCTTCTTAGGATAGATCCGTTAGCTGTAAGAGCATATGATAAGACTTGTGCTTCGGTACTGTTATCAGTCTTGCTATACCAGATAGTTGTATATTATAACTATAAACCTAAAAAAGATAATTCCAGGGAAATCAAACACATGTTATGGACATAACTATAGATTAGATAGTATTGTCAGCATATGACGTTTGTTTACTGATTTACATACCCTCAACTGGCTAAAGTCAATATTAGACATTCTTTTATATCCATATTGAGTATATTTATTTGAAAGAAAATGAGTACTCAGATGAGTAGTGCAAGAAGGGGAATTGCAACTAAAGAGATGATTCAAGTTGCGAAGGACGAGGATATCGATTTAAATTTTCTTATTCAAAAAGTTGCCAGTGGTTCTATAATTATTCCAAGAAACAATGTAAGGAGACAGGATATAAAAGTTGTAGGCATAGGTAAAGGCCTTCGAACGAAAGTAAATGTAAACATTGGAACATCTACTCTTTATCAAAATATAGATGAAGAGATTGCAAAAGCGAAGGTTGCAGTAAAGTATGGGGGAGACACCATAATGGATTTATCTGATGGAGGAGACTTGAATTTAATAAGAGAAAAACTCTTAGAAGCTGCACCTATAACCTTTGGAACCGTTCCAATTTATCAAGCGTATGCATATGGAGTAGAAAAATACAAAAACCCACTGAATATAACTGAAGATGATTTTCTCAATGCTTTCGAAAAACATGTAAAAGATGGAGTAGACTATACTACTATTCATTCAGGAATAACTAGAGAGCTTGCAAATAGGATATTAGAAGTAAAAAGACATGCAGGTATTGTTTCTAAAGGTGGGACAATTACAGCCGCATGGATGCTAAAATACGAAAGAGAAAATCCCTATTTCGAACATTTTGATTATATGTGTGAAATTGCAAAAAAATATGATGTTACTTTCAGTCTTGGTGACGCATTAAGACCAGGGTCTATTTTGGATTCTCATGACGAGCTTCAGATTGCAGAGATGATAAATGTAGCGCGTCTAGCAAAACGCGCACATGAATATGAAGTTCAGGTAATGATTGAAGGACCTGGTCATGTACCGTTAGATCAGGTAGCAGCCAATGTTAGACTGGCAAAATCTCTCATAGGTGAGGTGCCTTATTATGTATTGGGACCTCTAGTTACTGACATAGCCGCTGGGTACAATCACATAGCCAGTGCAATAGGGGCCGCAATTTCAGCATCAGAGGGTGTAGACCTATTATGTTATTTAACCCCTGCGGAGCACCTCGCATTGCCCACGGTTGAGGATGTCAAAGAGGGTTTAATAGCTTACAGAATTGCTGCTCATGCTGGCGACCTGGTAAAAATAAGGGACAAGGCCATAAAATGGGACAAAGAAATAACAAAAGCAAGAAGGACACTTAATTGGCAGAAACAGATTGAACTTGCAATAAACCCAGAAGAAGCAGAAAGAATTCACAAAAGACAAGGTCAACATGAAGGTAATAATGTGCCATGTACAATGTGTGGCGGGGCATGTGTGTATATAATGTTGCCACAACAAAGGAAATATGAAGAGAAATCTGACGAAAATGAATACCAAAAAGCAACAAATAACTGATTGAATACACAAATTATTATAACAGTTATTTTTTGACTAAATCTACGGTATATAAAATTATTATTGATACTCGAAATGACTTCATAAGATAACTGGAAGGATAACAAAAAAGTTAAGTAATGCTCAATGTTATTATTAAATCTAAAATGTTTGGTAAAGCTGAATGTAGGTTATGTGGTGAAAATGTACGATTTGCACTACGTCATTTGAAAACAAAACATAAAGAAGAATTTGAAAAAGTAACGCATCTTGAGATGTCAAAAATAATGAAAAAATATTTCAAGGAATAATACCAAACTCCAAACGGGCAGTTGATTCATTTATTCACCATAATTAATTGATCGTTTTGATATTTCAAAGAATATTTTGGTACACAATAAGAAGATTATTGCCAGTATTTTTGACCATATTCTTTATTATTCAGCGTTATCAGGTTTATATACTGCAAAATTCCAATTTAATATACTAAAAGACCTAATGATTTAATATTTTTGTTATTTTCACTTAAAATCTCATTGTCCTTTGGATGTTCTAGTAATTTCGCTTGCTCTGTGCAACATACCTAGGCTTCTAAATATAATTTTTATTTTCGCCAACACAGATTCAAATTTTAAGCCTTTGAAAATAAGCACAGAAGAAGGCAATAAGTGTGTAAAACTGCATCAGTGTTTTCGATCCTATGTGCAATAATATTACCCATCCTCCGTTCTATGTTAGGTTTGATTTTCTCAATTATCCTTTTGCTTCTCAATTTTTTTTACTGGATTTTCTTGATTTAAAATATCAAATAACGTCATAGACAAATACGAATTCATCGTTGGTTATATCAACATACAGGTTTTATAAAATTGGTGAAATTAATGCCATTAGATAGAAATTTTTTGTATGTTTGAGGAATTTCTCGTTATGATATCCTTTCGAATAAAAAACATATTTTAAAATGATTAAACCTTAACCCATTTATTATAAATACCAATGTAATTGATAAAAGAATTTTCAAATTCAATGAATATTCCTGAAGGATATGATTATAATAAAGAAAATTAAAGATTTCTTTTTATTATGCCCCAGATAAATAGCAATTTTAGTTGAAAAAAGTATATCATGACGTTAATGATGGTCTCATAAATCTTTCCGAGATGAATTTTGAAGTTTCTAATAATCAAAAAAATTTTCTTGAAAGAGTAGACAAAGTATGTAAATCATTAAGATTAAATGAAGAAAAATCTTATCTAAGAGGATCAATAAACGAAAAACTGATTCCAGAATTTAGTAAAATAGGCATGTTGGGTTGTCCTATCTCGAAGAGATTTGGTGGATTAGGACATGATATTTTGACTTATTTACTTGCATTAGAGAGGATAGGTGAAGAAGGAAGCTCTATGAGAACTTTTTTTTCATGTCATACATCTATTGGACAGTTGGTCCTACAAATGTGGTCAAATAACGAACAAAAAAGAAGATATCTCCCAAATACCACAAATGGTAAAGCAGTTATGGCTTTTGCGCTAACAGAGCCAGAGGCAGGAAGTGATCCGTCTTTAATAAAAACCAGCTTTGAGAATAAAGGAGATCATTATTTGATTCATGGAAAAAAACATTGGATCGGAAATGGTACATTTGCTAAAATTATAACAACGTATGCAAAAGAAAAGGGAAACAGTAGCTCAAACATCTCTGCGTTCATTATAGACATGGATTCTCCACATATTAAAAAAAGAGAGATCAAAAATAAAATGGGCTTATTGACTGTTAAAAATGCAATAATAGAATTTGATAAGTGTAAGATCCCTAAAGATAATCTATTGGGGGTTCAGGGTCAAGGGTTAAGCATAGCATTTAGCGCCCTGATAGATGGTCGGTTGAGTGTTGCTGCAGGAGCAATCGGAGTCATGACTGATTGCCTAAAGCAAGTCGTAGAATATTCAAAAAAACGATATCAACACGGTTCTTATCTAGCAAACAAACAATTAATTCAACGACACATAGCCAAAATTGCGATTTCAATAGAAACTACTAAATGGGTTACCTACCGTGCAGCCATAGCCAAACAAAAACTCAATGATTATATCGAATCTCTAAAACAAAATGATCAAAAATGGATAATTAAATTAAATAGGAATAACAAAATTTATTCAGATTTGAGAAGAGAAAGTGACAAATTGGCAGCTATTGCCAAACATTATGCAACAAACTCGTCTTTCGATGTTGCAAATAGATCTGTTCAAATTTTTGGTTCTGAAGGATATAAGAAAACTTCAAGAGTTGCCAGACATTTTCTAGATTCCAGAGCCACTACGATATATGAAGGCACAAATGAAGTGATAGAGTTAAAGATAGCATCTGAAATATTGGGAAGTAATTTCAACGCATATTAAATGAAAAGTAATCTGGTAATCAATAACCAAAAATAACATTCTTAATTTTATTAATAATTTCTGTATTTATGTTTGTTATTTATAGACATGTTATAAAAATTGAAATCTAAAGTTTAGAAAAAGAAATTATTTCTTGATAGAGGCAAGTATTTCTTTTAACAATCTTGCTGAAAAATTTGCAGTAACATCGTTAACATCATAAGAAGGAGACAATTCAACGATATCACAACCGATAACACTTTTCTTTTCAAGAATTTTCTTAACAAGATATGTTAATTCTAATGTAGATAATCCGCATGGAGTTGGAACAGATATGCCTGGAGCAAATGCAGGATCTAAACAGTCAAGATCTATTGAGATATATATGTCGTTATCATCAGACTTATCGATACATGTATCAGAAATTTTTTTTAGTGTTTTTTTAATTCCTATTTCTTGGATTTCTAGTGGATTAATAATAACAGCTTTATGTTCCTTCAGATTACACATTTCTTCTGGTTCGCATGCCCTTGTTCCAATAAAAATACTTGACCTAATATTAATAAAATCAATCGAATCGCTCACAACTGATCCATAATAATCTTTTACCGAAGTAACGAAATCAGGATGAGCGTCAAAATATATTAAATTAATTTTTTTGTTAGTATATTTTCCTATTGCTTTTATCGTAGAAGTAGTTATGGAATGATCACCTCCAATGACAATTGGAATTTTATTTTGTAATAAGACATCGGAAATAATGGCATAGAGTTGATCTCTTTTTATATTACCCAGATCAAATATTTTTTTATTATCTATTCGTCCTTTCATGGGAAGAATAGGAATTTTTTTTCCTGATCTTTTAAAATTTTCTGAGTTTTCAAATGCCTTACGCAAGGCATTAGGTCCATCACGGGCGCCCTTTCTTGGAGCTTTAGATTTTGATTCATCGGGAACCCCTATGACAACGATATCAGCATCAGAAAAAGATTTGACGTTTGAACAAGGCATATAAATCAGATTCTAATAGAATAATAAACTTTATTTCAATGTTTTTTTGCGAGTCAAAAAGTCTACGTACTAGTAATATTTTTTCTAAAATGCACAGATTTATTATAATCTAGGTTTATCAAAATATTTTGAATTCATCATATAAAAAAGAATAAAAATACAAAAATAATTTTGACATTTAAGATATTTACTAGCTTTGTACGCAACCAGAAGCGATATTGTTAAAGATTGTAAGACTGATGGTATTTGTCGGTATCAGTTCTCCGTTCTTTGCCAGTATTTTGTGTTATGACTATAGCAAAATCGTTCTAGCGAGACGTGGTAATACTATCACCCAATAATTTTCATCAACAATAATGCTTGTAATTTGTGGCCCTAGTATACTTCGATAAACATGTCAGTTCATTTACTGGATCTAGAATTATTTCTATTAATTCTTGAAATTCTTGAAATACAACAAGTACGTAGTTCAGAATAGTATATTCTTTTTTGAAAATCTAATCACCATTCAAAACGTTTAAGTCTTCTGAACGAAATATAATTTCCCATTCTGTTTTCGTTAATATCACTTTTAAACCTCCAAATAAGATGTTAAATATCATATTCTCGAGACATAAACCTCAAATGGTTGTTTAAAATAAATGTACAATCGGAGTTAAATACAGGTCTTACTGATGGCTTGGTCATAAGACGTCATATGTCAGTAATAAAATCTCATCCTAAATCCTAGGTTAAGGGTATTGTATCTTGTTATCAGAATATAAGGTAATTAATACAATATTTCTTCAGGATAACGCATGTAATAGTCTTTATAATGAATAACTGGATTTGTATACATATACAGATTTATTAAATTAACATTCGTTATCATAACTACGAAAAAAATAGATTAATGTTGTGCATATTTATTCTAAAATTATGGCGAAATCATATTTGAAAAATTACATGGTCTTTAGAAACTATACGACCTAACATAATTTCGTTTACAGATTACTCTTAACACAGTATGGTTTTTTGGTGGTTGAAGATGATGATTTTTTAAATTGTAAGGATTTAGAAAAGCTTCTCAAGCAGTATGTCATTAGATATTTGTATTTAGGAGGTAAAATATTTAACATACAAAAATTACCTCAAATCTACACCAACAATCAATTGAGGCTTCTATAAAATGTCTATAGTGAGCAGCATTACTATTAGAAAAGTATATTTTATTTACAATGTTATAATTTATTGATAACGCTCGATGTCTAAAGAAAATGTCAACAAAGGACGAGAAAAAAGTATCAATAAAGATTATTTTCGGGGAGATGTAAAAATGATTGAGATTTTACATAAAGAAAACTCATCTGAATATGAAATGTACCATGTTTTTTTCATAAATAATGCTATAACTACTATTCATTACCATGAAACCGAACAAATTCTTATTGGTACAAAAGGGAAAGGAATAGTATGTACTTTAAAAGAAAATTTTGTAGAAAATATTTCGAAACCTGAGAAGGTGTTTATAATAGAAGAAGGAGATGTCGTTAGTATTCCTGCATACGTATTTCATTTCCATGGATCATTTTCTGAGAAAGAATTTTCACATATAGCGTTCAGAGGTAGAAGAATGTTAAATCCAGAGGGAAAAATAGTTGACGCTAAAAATGTGTGGGAGATAGATTATCTGGAAAAAACATTCGGACCAGATAAAACAAGTGTTAAAGAGATTACCAAACAAATTGACAATGATATAGCAAATTTGATTAGAAATTTAAAGCAAAAATATGTATTTGAAATGTAATATAATAAAATTAAAGAAATTAAATACGATTTTTTTCATCTTACCTTAGATCACTTAGAGATGAGAAAGAATCTGAAGAGAACTTGTTTTTGGAATAAATAAAAAAATTTTTAACTTCTTTTTTGTAAAGATAATATATTATTAAACTGTTTATTATGATAGTAAAGATATTTCCTCCAAAAATAGCTAAGCTATCATCAATTACATTTACCATGTTTAAAACAGCAGAGGCTATTAAAATTATCATTACATTGATCAATATTCCCATGACAGCTATGATAATTGTCATTTTACGAGCCCATGATCTTGCTCTTAGTAATCCATATGCTATAAAGAAATGAATAAATGAAAACACTACAAGTAATATGCCTACAAAATAAAGAAAATAATCAAAATTTTCCATAACTGTTTCAAAATCTTCTCTAGAAAATGAGGTATTCGAGTTTTGAGTATCAAAACCACCTAAAGTAGAATTCAGTAGATCTGTTCTTGAATTAAAATTTGATGAAATGACAAAACTTGATAAACCACTAAGAAGAAGAAATGATCCATTAATTATCATCAGTATTGCGATAATGGTAACACCTAACGGTCTTTTGACATGCATTTATCTTAAAATATTATTAACAGCCTAATAAGTATAAAAAAGTTCAAAAATCTAAAGAAAACATCAAGAAACCATCGTCTGACTTTGTTCTCTCATAAATTGAGACAAATAATATCTTCCGCCAGTTCCCTTCCCCGAAGTCCCTGAATTCTTCCAGCCACCAAACGATTGTTGTCCGACCATGGCCCCGGTAGTAGCACCTTTTTCTCTATTAATATATACAACTCCAGATTCGATCTTTCTTAAAAATACATCGACTTCATTCTTATTTTTTGAATATATCCCCGCGGTAAGTCCGTATTCAGAACTATTGGCTAGATCTATGGCTTGTTCAAAATTATTAAATTCGTTAATACACAAAATTGGTAAAAATAACTCTTTTTTGATAAGCATATTATTTTCAGATATTCCATCTACAATTGTAGGCTGTACGTAATAACCATATTTTAGATCTCCTTCTTTAATTATTGACCCTCCATACAATATTTTTCCTTTTTTTGACGCATTTTTTATGTACCTCTTAAAATTTGAATATGCTTCAGAATTAATTACTGGACCAATATCAGAATTCCTATCAACAGGATTTGACACCTGGATCTTTTCAACATGTTTTATTAACTTGTTAAGAAATGCCTGTTTTACTTTTTTATGAACATAAACTCGCGAGCATGCACTACATTTTTGTCCTGAAAACGAAAAGGCTGCTTTAGCAATCCCGTTTACAGCTTTATCTAAATCAGCACTTTCTGCAACAATAGATGGATTCTTTCCTCCAAGTTCTGCAATTATTGGACGGGATGCGATCTTTGATGATTCTTGAAGAATATGATTTCCGACATATTTGGAACCAGTAAATACAATTCCAGAAATCTTTTTATTGTCTATTATAAAATCACCAATTTCTCTTCCTTCTCCTGTTATAAAATTTAAAACTCCCGGGGGCAATCCAGCGCTTAATAAGATTTCTACTATCTTGTACCCGATTATTGGAGTATTACTTGCTGGTTTGACTATCGCTGTATTTCCTGTAATTATTGCACCAATAGTCATACCGACAAAAATAGCTGCTGGAAAATTAAAAGGAGAAATTATTCCCCAAACACCGTATGGTTTCATTACACTGATATTCTTTTCATTTTTTTTTGAAGCTAAATTTTTTGCTTTGAAACCATTATTCATTTTCATTTCAAAACAATAATAGTTTATGAAATCTATTGCCTCATCTACATCAGCAACTGCCTCATATCTATTCTTTCCATTTTCCAAAGTCAATAAGGCAGCCAATTCAAATTTCCTATGACTGATGTATGTAACTGCTTTCTTAAGAATCTCAATTCTTTCACGATAATCAACATTACTCCATTCTTCAAAAGATAAATATGAGGAATCAATAGCCTTATCGACTTCCACTGATGTTGTTCTTGATATATATCCCAGAATCATCCTTGTGTCAACAGGAGACATGTGTTTATATTTCGACTTTGTAAATATTTTCTTGTTATCAATAATTATCGGAAAAACATTATTATCGCCAATTTCTTTTTTTATCATTTCAATGGCGTTATCAAATTTCTTGTGAAATTTATTTTCTTGGCCTTTGTAAAGAAAGGATTCATACGTTTGTTCATTGACAAATTTCATACAATAGTATGTAATAGCCAACTATTAAATAATTTAATAAATAAATAAACAATATTAACATAATAATAATATTTAATTATAATTATCTGAATGAAAATGCAACATAAAGGGTCAGAATTAATTATTAGTAGGATTAAAAAACTTACCTACGATTCAACCTTTTTATATCCCCTGGTAATCAAAGGCGGAAAAGGATGTTTTCTGGAAGATATTGACGGAAAAAAATATTTAGATTTTGCCTCCAACATTGCTTCCTGTCCACTAGGATATGCACATCCAGAATTGACGAATATTCTTAAAAAATATTTGAATGAAGGGGCTCACAAAATTGCTGGTCAGGATTTTTATTGTGAAGAACATCTAGAGATAGCTAAAAGATTAATTTCTATTTCTGGAAAGAATTTTAAAACTTTTCTTATTAATAGTGGAGCAGAGGCTGTTGAAAATGCTTTAAAGATAGCATATAGAAAAGCTGGACCACTTCCAGGAGTATGTTGCCTGAATAGTTTTCATGGCAGAACCCTGGGTGCACTTTCCTTTACAAACAGTAAAGAGGTACAAAAAATAAACTTCCCCGAATTCCCAGTGAAAAGAATAAAATTCTGTACTGTAGATGATGATTCAGAAATAAACCGGTTAGAACATCTATGTGAAGAAAATAAGATCGCCTTTGTAATTAGTGAAATAATCCAAGGTGAAGGTGGTATGAACGTTGCAAGTAGGAAATTCATAAACAATCTTTATGGTACAACTAGAAAATATCATGTGCCTTTAATTATCGATGAGGTTCAGACTGGTATTGGTAGGACAGGGAGATGGTGGGCATATGAACACTATGGTATTAAACCGGACATAGTAACAGTCGCTAAATCAATTCAGATAGGAGCTGTTCTATTTGATCGAATTTTAGAACCTAAACGTAAGGAAGTATTATCCAGTACTTGGGGTGGTGGAAGCAGAATAGATATGGCAATTGGTGCCAAAACTATAGAAATTATCCACAATGAAAGGCTACCTAAACACGCTGAGAAGATGGGTAGACTGATGATAAAGAGATTAGAAGAATTTATGGAAAAATTTGATTCAATTACAGAAGTTAGAGGTTTAGGATTAATGATCGGTGTCGAATTTAAAAGTGCGAAGGAAAGAGATCGAATAATAATGAAATTATTTAAAGAAGGACTTTTAGTTCTACCGGCTGGACATAAAACTATTAGAATTTTACCACCGTTGATAATATCCAAAGAAGAGATAAATTTAGGATTAGAGCTGATTATAAAAGTTATTAAGGAAGGTACAAATAAATAAGGAATATTGAAAACAACAAAGCAAACTAGGTTTTATTAATCCTTTCCTCGTGATATTCTATTGCTTTATACAACGCAACAATCGATGCAGCATTTAATATTTTTCCTTCTCGCAAGAGTTGTTTGATTTTGTCTAAAGATAATGAATTTACCTCTATTTTTTCCATGACACCTAGTGATTGTTGATCTTTCTTTTGAATTCCGTATGCTACGAATATATAACCACGTTGATGAAACATAGAGTAATCCAGTGTATATTCACCTATTAACTTCAGTTCTGTCGCCACATATCCAGTTTCCTCTTTAAATTCTCTGACCGCGGCTTCTTTCGGTGTTTCACCAAGCTCTATATAACCTGAAGGAATTTCAATTTGAACCGAATCAACTAGATGTCTATAGCTCTTTATTATCAATATCTCTTCATTTGATATAAATGGAACAATGGTTGAATAATTTTTCCTAGTTCCTTGTATGTATATTTTTTTTATTCCGTTAATATTCAACTCGTCTTCATAAAGTGTAATATATTCACTTGAATATACCTGATTGTGAGAAACTAACTTCCAACTACTTGCTGTTTTTTCTAACACAAGCAAGGATAATGAATTCTTAATTATTTAATATTTTTTCTATCATTAACTTGTAAATAGAATTAGAGCATTATCAATAACAACTTTTTAAAAAAAGAAAAATATTATTTGACTATTCTGAATGAATCTTTCATTAAATAACTATCCTTTGATACCACCTTCTCTGAATGATCTTTATGAGTACCATGAAACTCTCCTATTACCTCGTTTTTGGTAACGTTGAGCCCCAGAAATCCAAAACCGTAATCATACGTTTTTGCTATATACTTTGGAACATTCAGTTCATCAATATTATATAGTCGATGACCTCCAGTTCCCACAGTAACAAAAATAGGATGTTTCGGATCCTTATATGTGGAATTAACCTCATAATCAATTAGTGTTCCGTTTTTACCCTCAAAGGCAATTTGATGAATGTAATTACTGGAAGTCGAATTTGGAATCACTACCCAGGGTGAAATAGGGTTGTTGTAATTGAATTTCAGTGGAAGTGATCTTTCATACCAATGATTATGTCCTGAAAATACTATATCAACATTATATTTATCAAATAAAGGGTGATAAAGAAATGTATTCTGAATATCTGGCGGATGTTTTCCTGAAGATGTGTAGAGAGGTTTATGAATTACCACGAAGATCCATTTTATGTTAGGATTTTTTGATGTATCCTCGAGGTCCTGTTGCACAAAATAGAACTGGGCAGACATTTTCGATGGCGCTAATGACGAATCCATCATTAGAAAATGTATATTTCCCTGATTGAAAGAATAAAATGGACGAGTCAAGTTAAAGTGTTTCATATATTCATACCTTATTTCCTTGGTTTCATCTTCTTCATTATCATGATTTCCAAGAGCTACTTTCAATTTTGATGAAATTGGTTTCGTTATGTTGTAAAAACATTCTCCGGTTTCCTCATATGAAAGATCACCAGGAGTAACAACTAGTTCCGAATGGGAACTTTCAATATAGTTTACCACTAATCTTGTATTGTTATTGCAACCCCAATCCCCTGTCACTGCTATGTCGTATTTCTTATCAAAAATATTATAGTCGATTTTACTTATTTCAGTAGTTGCGTTTGTTGTTGGCAGTACTGTTGTTGCTGTCGTGTTTGCTGCCGTACTAGTTGCGTTTGTTGTTGGCAGTACCGTTGTTGCTGTCGTGTTTGCTGCCGTACTAGTTGCGTTTGTTGTTGGCAGTACCGTTGTTGCTGTCGTGTTTGCTGCCGTACTAGTTGCGTTTGTTGTTGGCAGGTACTGTTGTTGCTGTCGTGTTTGCTGCCGTACTAGTTGCGTTTGTTGTTGGCAGTACTGTTGTTGCTGTCGTGTTTGCTGCCGTACTAGTTGCGTTTGTTGTTGGCAGGTACTGTTGTTGCTGTCGTGTTTGCTGCCGTACTAGTTGCGTTTGTTGTTGGCAGTACTGTTGTTGCTGTCGTGTTTGCTGCCGTACTAGTTGCGTTTGAAAGTTTATTGGATAACGAATATTTTGTTAAATCCAACAAATTTTCACCTTTAGTTCCTTCTTCATCTTTTATACCATCTAAATTAGAACTTTGGTCAGAGTCAGTTCCGTTACCTCCAAAATTCAAATATATTATTTGTCCATTGGAATCATACTTATTATGCTTATATATATCGTTAATCTCTTCATTTGTTAACCCTCGGGACCATACTCTTACTTCATCTATTTTTCCGTCAAAGAATTTGTCTTGATTCAAAGAATTGGCACCAATTCTTAGTGGTTGGTCACCATTAATATCAGGTTCCTCACTTATAATCAAAGAATTAATATCTTTCCCGTCAACATTTGACAGTAAAACTGAGCCATCGTATCCCAGGATAACGAAATGCCATTTGCCATCATTATATTTTTCATCTGAAACTACTTGAAAATCATCACCAGATTCAGTCTCGAATCCGCCAGTTAAGGTACCCTCTGGTGAAAGCCATATCCCATAATTCATATTTTCCCCTTTATTATCACTATTGAAACCACCTTTATTCACAATGTGGGCAGGATTATCAAAATCCGTTTGATCGGTATTAAACCAAGAAGATAAGGTAAATTCTTTTAGTAAAAGTTTATCCTCATGATCAACATCATAAAATTCTCCTTCATCGGTATCAAATGATGGTCCAAATTTGTATAAATAATGGTTATCATCACCAATTTCAGATATAGTAATATTTTTTTGTTGAGCATATATAGTAATAAATAAAGATGAAAATAGGAATAAAGCCAATAAGTAATAATTAATTTTATTAAATATATCACTTGTATTAAACATGAACAGGTAAACTATTACTTGAATATACTAAATAAAAATATTGCTGCTATTCTCATACTTTAACTATATCGGCCTATTAAATATTATTTTAAGATAATACAAAAAAATGATTCCAAAAACATCATATAAAAACTTGACAGTATATTTTTATATAATTAACTTTCTAAAAAAGATCTAGAAAACAACTCAATTCAAATTTAATTTTACTAATATTAAAAAATAAAATGTGTTCTTTTTTTTACAGTTAAAATAAATAAATATTTTCTTCATCTTAAACTGTAGTATACTCTTTCAACAAAATCATTATGTGTAATAAACTTCGTCCATAAATTAAGTCATATTTTTTGGTAGGCTTAGAATCTATTATTTCTGTAAGAGAAAATCCTGAATTAATCATTGAGAAGATATTCCTTCTAACGTCTTCCAACATGAAAAGATAATTCTTAATATCATTACTGTTTGAAATATTCCCATGTCCTGGAATAATTTCTGTTTTATCGTTAGGTAAAGGAATTACTCGTTTTACAGCATCAATTATACCCTCAATCGAACCATTACTTGAAATATCAATAAATGGATATCTATTATATACATGAACATCTCCCATATGTATTACATTTTTTTTGATAAAATGAATTATAGAATCTCCATCTCTATGCGTATTTGGTACGTGAAAAATATTTACTATTTCGTAGTTAATGTGAAGAGTAATCGTATCATTCATTGTAAGTAATTATAGGTAAATCTTCATTCGGATAAGGATCAATTTTCTTATCAAGAAATTTTATGAATTGTCTAGATGTTAAGCGTTCTCTTACTTTTTCTTGTGCCACTATTATAAACCCTAATTTTCCAAAGTTTATATTCCCATCTGTGTCATCAGGATGCCAATGTGTATTAACTACAAATTTTTCAGAATCTTTTGTTAATTTTTTTAGGGAATATAAAATTTTATCAGTAAGTGAAGAAAACTGATCATCGATCAATAGACCACCATCCGATCCTAATAAAAGTCCAGCATAAAAATATGACACTGAAAAACCATATAAGTTTGTTTGATTGGATTTAGTTTTATTTTTTGTAACTTCCTGCCAAAAAATAATTATTTTAGCTTATTTTTAAGGTTTAGTATTTCGGAGTTATGATTTTTGAAAATAAATTTCTTGTTGAAGATATAATTAATCAAAGAAGCTATTATTATAGCAAAAATGATTGTCCGACCATAATCCATTCCTACTGTTCCAAATCCATAGACTATTAATAATTGCAGAAGTATGCCTACAGAATTAAAAAGGAAATATTTTAGATATTGTTTTGTAATAATTTGAATTTCTATACTATTATCTTGAAATGTCCAAAATTTATTTAACAGAAAATTTGAAGATAGAGAAACTAAAATTCCAAATATACTTGAATAAAGGTGCGTAAATCCAAATACTGTAAACATGCAATATGAAATCAAATAATTAATTACCAGCCCAGTAGCTCCTACTAGATAAAATTTGAAAAACTCGTTTTTATGATCATATATTATTTTAGATAAATTGAATAAGAACCTGCTAGAAGATTTTTCCTTTAATTTTTTATGATTTTTCAATTAAAATATATTGTTTTTCATTTTGTAACATTTATACTTTTTCTAGATACTGCAGATTATCTATAATATATGGTGTCGTATTAGCTCATGTAACGTTGTACAGCATTATTAGAATAAAAATTTTCACCGTAATTCAATAAATCCAAATTAAATATATATACTGGTAGCTTCTTTATCCCTATCACTCAGACTTTTTTTCGTTAACTGACAAAAATCTATAATGCATAGTTCATAAATAAGAATAATGATTTTGGTCTGTCTTGGATATCCAAGGTTATTATAACCTAGAATACAAAATTGTAATAAATAGCGTGGAGAAATTTCTTTAATGTTGATACCATACTATGTTTAAAATGTTTTTGATTATCATAAGATTGCAATATCGTTGTAGTCAACCTCTTTTTTTAATTCAATTAAAATTTCTCAATAGAATTTGGTATTATTCACAAATTGAACCAAAAATAATACACAATGATTAACCTATATTTCTGATAATGCATCATAAGAGAAATTTGCAGGTATAGTCTGATTTCTATTATTTTTCTTGAACTATTTTATTCCATTTTTTTATTTCTTATAAATATTTGGATAAACCGCCTATAAATTTATAGTCTTTTCAAAAATAGTTTAATTTTAATATTAGTTTACATAAAATATCGTATAAGCATGAAATTCTTCTCACTGAAGAAAAATAATTGTAACGATTGTAACGAGAAATTTAATAGCGAAGATGAGCTTGCGAGACACGTTAAAGAAGTTCATAAACACAATGTTAGGAAATGTCAAAAGTGTGGCAAAATATTTTTAAACGAGAAAGAAAGACTTCACCACATAAAAGAAGAAAAACAAAAAGAGATAGAGTACAGGAGACATAAACATTTGTAATATTCTATCTAATTATCTTTTGCACAGAAAAATTGTTTAGTCTAAGAGTAGGAACTAAAGTTTTAAAACATAATTAAAATAATAAAATGAGTACAGGTAGCAGCAAGTTTAATTGAGGTTTTATTAGAAATAGCTTAGGGATAATTTCACACTAAGAAAAATACAAGGTAGAGAAAACTAAGTATTTAAAAATTGTTTGAAAGTAAATAGTACGGTCTAATTGATTTTATAATAATGAACACTCATATATTTCCTTATGATTCATTGGTAAATCGATCTAAAAAATTACAAGTCGGAAAAGCAGATAGAAACAGAATTATTTAGATACAATATAGACTAATCACCCATAGTATTAAAGAAAGATAAATTAGTATCAAAAGAATTATTCTTAGGAGAGATTTTTATGTTATTCTCGATATAGAGTTAATTCATATTATCAAATCTCTATGTTAACCCTGTGAAAAAAATATTAATTACCGGTCCAAAAAAATTATTACATCAATTAGAAAATAAATTAAGAAGAAATTTTGAGATAGAATTATTTTTTGAGGATAACACTATTTGCAAAATAGAGGCTAAAAAAAATAATCAATTGATAGTAATTTGTAGTTTTTCGCCTGATGAAAAAATCAATAATATTCTAACAATGTTTGAAGTTAATTATCAGATAAAAATCGGACAAAAACGATTGAGAATATAGAAAATTTTAGTATTGTTGACAATTTCAATGAATTAGCTACTGAACAATATTTTTGGAAAATCATTTCTACTATAAATATTTAGATAGATTTTGACGTAATTCTTTCAGGAATAACTAAATCAAGGATAGTTTTTCACATATTATCAAACAAATTATAAAAACTTCATTTATTTTTTTCTTTGTTTACCTGAGAAAAGAGAATCTAACGTCGAACATTCTATTACGAAACTTATGCTATTGAAATTTATCAAAAATATAATACCAAAGATTCTAATTATGTGTCGTTACTTAAATTTCGTTAGTCTCAGTTTCCGCAATACAGTAAAATATTATAACCCTATAAAGAAAGTGAGAGGTATTATATTTGGTATAAATCTATGCTAAAAGTTGTAAAAATCTTATATCTTTTGAATGAAAAAAATTTCTCCTTTAAGCATACACAAATCAATAATCTATACAAATCATAATTTTCAAGTAAAGAACTATTGACCTTTATTAAACCAATTCATAATAGGTACTGTGTGACTAAATGTTAGGAACGCCAAACACGTTATAAGAACAATTTTATTCCTTCTCTTCTCCAAGACAGAGGAAATATATTGTAAAGATCTTAAATCATACCATAAGCAGCATTTTTTTAGGCTGTATTAATTTAAGTTAATATTCACCTCCTTTAACCAAAAATAATTCTTATTATTTGCTATAGTATCATTATACATCAAAACAAAGAATTGTATCCAGTTATGTACATGAAATAAATTACATTCCCCTTTTTGCCTACAAGGATAGTAGTCATCAAAACTTTCTATTCTGTCTTTCAAATACTGATTGACTCTTTCCATCAAACTTTTCTGAAATGGTGAGTGTAGATAATGTTTTAATTAAATTATGTTACATGCTTTATCATACCATGTACCACCATTATCTGTATACACGAAATGTTTTCCATATTTTGATACAAGAGATCCAATGAACTTTTCAGCAACTATCATGTTTCTCTCTTCTGTGAGAAGGATTCCAAGCACAGAACTGTGGACTGGTTCAATACAAAACTATAACCAGAAGTGCTGGTTAGCAATCTTAATAATGGTCTCATCTATAATAAAAGCAGTTACTCTTTTTCTTTTATAGATGTGGCAGGATCCAGATCTCTGAATCCAATTCCAAACAGAAACATAGCTTCTCTTCTGATCTCTAAATATAGTTAATTCTTTAGAAGTATTTCTTAAACTTAAACCAAGAAAGTATAGATAAAGTGAATACATTACAATAAAAGAAGATGTTTTATTTCTTTCAAATTTGATTTTCATGGTATATTTAGAAGATTCTCAGCTATATCTTTTGCTGCTTATCTGCACAGAGCCTTTTCAGCTAAAAAAGACCTTTAGTGGTCCTCACTGTGGTACATGGTATCTACAAGCCTGTATGGTTCGCACCTAAAACAAAAATTGTGGCGGCATTTTGAAATGTACTTCGAAAACGAGAAAAATGCAAAATTTCAAAGATAGAATCCAGTTCTGATAATCAGGATTTTCTAGAGAAAAAAGAGAAGAATTGATATATATATTTTACAGATTAACTGCAGGATTAAACTGTTTACCTATTAATACATTTTAAGTTAAATTATATACATACGTCCACTAAAGCAGTCGATTTGTTTAATAATAGAACTTTCGTCACAATTTACACAATGAACTTTGTAAAATCTCTATTTGTTGGTGAATTTTGTTTGCATGGTTCGATTTCAAAATATTTATCTTTTCATACAATGCAAGATCGGATATAAACTTAGGAATTATATTTTCACAGATGACATTATTATTATCTGAATCATCATCGTTTAAAATAAGTTCAGCGCTATTCAAATGTCCAAGTAATATCCTTTTAATAGTATCTGCACTATTATGCATCATTTTCATATTTAATATATAATCACTTATCTGTTTGATAATTACATTTGGATCCATTTTTAGTTCCATTATTCCTTTATCATTTTTTGAAAAACTTAAACCACTCGCTATAAATTCTGAAGTTTTTTCTTCCTTTAATTCGCCCAAATAATGAGTTACTGAAAAATATTTTTGCTGTGAGTCTTGATCCGCCTGCGTTGAAGGTTTTGGAAAAGAAGATACAAAGCTAAATATAATAATAACTATTAGGCAAATTATGAAGCTCTTGTTCAAACATAATAATTAATAATGAACCCAGATAAAAATCTAATAATGATTTATCATTTAAAATAACGTAACCAATTCCTATTCTATTATTAAAATTAAAACGGATTTAAAATCTATTTAAATTAAAGATGAGAAAAGTGAACAGTGGCTAGTTATTATATTTTATATAGAAATTAGTGTTTTTATTCTTGATGATTTCAATTGACGATTAATTGCAAATTAAAACCATTGACTTATGAAAATCATTATTCCAAGGGTAATGGAGAGTAAGGCAAAAAGAAAATATGGAAGAAAATGCAAATTATTAACAAATTGCCTTTTGTTCATTTTTAAGACAATATTTCTCTTCCTACTTCGAAATACTACTATGACATAAACAGGAATCGAAAATGTTCCTCCTATTAGTATCGTTTGGCCACGAGACGAACTAAATAAATTAAAAAAATCGAAATTAAAAGTTATAAGAATTAAAAAAATTCCAGAAATTATTGTAATTGTAGAAATAAATATCACAAATCTATGTACCCTAGGCAAAAGGGAAGAAAATATTCCCTTCTTATTTACTGGACTCAATATAAAGACAACAAAAAAAGTAATTCCCCACCATAATATACCTGAAAGAAAATGAATAAAGGATATCATAAAATTGAATGTATCTCCAATCATTTAGAAAATTTAAAGAATCTTCAATTTATTCTTAAAGGTTTAATGATTAGTGAAAAATTTTAAAATAAGCAAAAATAATGAGAGTTAACCAGAAATATTTAAGCAAAGAATACTTACCTAGAGATAAATTTTGACTGATATAAGAATTTATCAAAATGCATCTTTGGAGTATCGTCGAAGAAATATTCTATTTTAGTAAATGATGATATATATTTCAAAATATCTTTTTTTTCTAAAGTATTCAAATAGTACTTTTCACATTTAATAAATATGGAAGAGAAAGAAATAGAAAAAAAATTAGACAACCAGAATGATAAAAATAATGATAATAATGATTCTGATACAAATTCTGTTAAGAATAAAATTACATATAAATCTGCGAAATTAGAGATCAATGATAAAGGCTCCTTCATAACTGGTAAAAAATTTAAACCTATTAAAAAATTTAATCAAAAATCAAACAAAAGTTCAATAATTGTACTTGAAAAAATTATCGATTTTTCTGAATTCTTCATGGGGAAAAAAACATATTTTTGTGGAAATCCAGATTGTGGAGTATTGATCCAGTTTCAAAAAAAATCTAACCGTCCTGTAGTATGCCAAATGTGTGGCGAAGGTATAGACTGGGAAGGAGAATTTATTAGAAGAATCAAACTTTGTCCTAAATGCAACGAAGAGTATTATGGAAATGTAAAGTTTTGTAGTTTTCATTATCCACGTGAAGAATTAATTGAAAAAGAAATACCCAAATGAACAAAAAATAGAGTCATTAAAATAATTTCAATTTTTTTATTTGAAAACTAGATTTTATACATTATATTCGATTTTTTGTTTTATCTCATCTAAGATAAATTTAATTGTGATAAGCATTGGAAATAAAATATGTCTTACAAATTAATTATAGGCAATAATTTTATATTTAATAGTCCAAAAAGAATATTTTTTATGGATAAAGAAATCTTTTCTATAGGTGAGGATAGTAATGGAGCTTATGTAGATTCAGAAATTGTAGATAAAAACGGAAAGAATATTCTAAGTATAAAAAAGAATAAATTAGTTTTTTGTATTGAGGATTTTAAGATAAAAAAAGATAAAAGAGATCACACATTAGTATTAAATAGTCATGGTGAAATAGTTTTAGAATCCAGAGTTTGTGATAAAAAAACTCTGATTGTTAGTGGGATATTTACATTAGATGAATTTACTTGTACGATAACCCAAAATTACATTTTATTATCGAATGGAAAAAGAATAATGTACAGCAGAGTTGATTCAGAGAATAAGAACATATGTGTTGGGGATGACGGAATTAAGGTAATTCAGTAAAATTTCTTAGAATAAAGAGTCTCTTATAGTAAAATCTCATAGGATTATATTGTTATTTAAACACAAATTTTACCAATAATATATGTAAATTTCTTATTATATTCAATCAGATTAGAAATAGTGATATCAAATATCATCTATTAAGAATTGATAAATGATTGTCCTAATTCAATCACTGGTAATCTAATAATCTGTCGTTATTACGAAATAAATGAGCGCATAATACTCTAAGAATATTTCCTCTTTACTCAAGACTTTGCAGATGGCTATAGGATCTTTTAAGACATATCAAGACGATTTAACAAATCAAATTAAAAAACGACATGATCACAGATTACGATAATAAGGAATCTGTTTCTTCTTCGTTAGTTTGGAATTACTAATCGAAAGATATTATTCCTTTAGCTCGAGGTTGGTTTAAGATATCGAAAACATATGGTATTATTCAAAAAGGTGAAATTTTTTTGCCAGGATTCATAATATTTGTGGGATCAAATAATGTTTTTACACTTTTAAATATGTTGGTAACTTCTTGTCCATACATTCTGCTTATATAATCTACTCGCCCAAATCCGTCACCATGCTCACCTGAAATAGTTCCTGAAAGAGAAAATACACGACTGAAAACTTCATTAGCTATCTTCCTCATTTTTTCTGCTTGGACAGCATCACTAATATCGATCAATGGCCTCGTATGAATATTGCCATTTCCCGCATGACCATAAAGCACATAATCCATTTTGTATTTTCTATAAAGCAGGATTAAGAATTGAAGGAAGTCAAAGAGATCATTTGGGTTAACAACAGTATCCTCTATTAATCCAATAGGTTTTCGACTGCCAACAGTAATTTTCATTATATTATTGAGGGCCCTCCTTCTAGAATTCCATATACGTTCTGTACTAGTGCTATCAAATGAAGTTTCTATTATTTCTCCATATTTACACAATTCATTTTTGCAATTTGAAAAGTTTGTATCCACATCCCCTTGAATATCTCCACTAAACTCTATTATCAATAATGATCCACCCTTATAATAATCAGCTACAAATTGAGTATTTTTCAGGAATCTATTTTCGTAATCTATTACAGAACTGTCTAGTAATTCTAATGCAGATGGAGAATATTTTAAAATTCTTGGAACATGTTTAACAGCCTTTAAGACATCATCAAATCCGATTACTACAATATATTTATAGATCGGTATATCTAGGATCCTAAATCGTGCTTGTGAAATCAATCCCAATGTTGACTCAGAAGCAGCAAATATTTTTTGAGGATTAAAAATATTATCTTCAATGACAGAATCCAGCCTATAACCGCATGAATTTTTTGTCACCTTAGGATATTTTAATTTTACAAGATGTAAAACATCCTTAGAAAGTAATTCCAGTAATTTTCTTATTTTATAGTAATTATTATTATATTTTCTGAAAGAACTTATTTTAGATGAACCTAGTAAATTAACCTCTCCATCAGAATATACAACCTGGACCTGTTCCAAAAAGTCGATTGTACTTCCATTCCCTAATGCATGAATTCCACTTGAATTGTTTGCAATCATTCCACCTAATGTACAATAATTACTGCTTGATGGGTCTACGGGAAGAATTTTGTTAATTTTTTTTAGTTCTTTATCTAGGACTGCTTTTACAATTCCTGGCTGTAATATGACATGGTCTTCTTCTACTTCTATTATTTTATTCATATATTTTGTAAAATCCAATAGGATTCCACTAGTAAGCGATTGACCTAAAAGACCTGTACCTGCGCCTCTTGCAGTTATTGGTATATCTTTTGAATAGACTTTTTTAACTATTTCAGATATATCCTGAACATCTTTAACACAAATTATTGCTTCTGGCGATAATGAATAATGACTTGCATCAACTGAATAAATTTTTCTACTCCAATCGTCTGATAACACTTCTCCTTTTGCTATTTGTCTTAGTTCATGTGAAATGTTTAGGTTGTGCAATCTAGTATAGATATAGAACGATCTAATCTATAAATTATGTTAAAAACTTTCATAAATCTAATCAAATCTGGATTTTATATAAAGAACAAAATGAAAAATAGCCATATTTCAATTAAATATTCTTAAAAATAGACAAATTTAATGCATTGTTATTTAGTAATTAAAGATTATTTTAATCCAATAATTGTGGTATTATTTAACATGTAATGAATATAAGGATGTAAAACAGATCCACTAATATACTTGTAAATTGAATGATCGATAACTTTTTAAAAATTATATAAGTTTTGAAATTTTATATACAGACAGTACATATAAGTATCTTTTAGATTTCTTTACTTGTTGGTACGATATAAAATCGTTAGATTGAGTCTGATATTAATTAACAGTAAAATAATAATAATTTAATGAATTAGATTCAAATTGAGATCTATTGTTAATCGTATAGTATATTTTTCTATTACACCTTAACAATCAAATATAACTATCAATATTATCCTAAAAAAGTATTCTAAAAGAAAACCCGAATATTCAATCATACGGTTTAAGTTTGAAATTAATATGATTTATTTAATGAGGATTAAATACAATAAAAACAAACGAAAGGTTTTTGACAAATATTTGTATGGCTGTCCTTGTTGTCATTTATCTAGATATGTAGTATTAAGTCAAGAAATACAAGATCCCGCCTATCACAAATATGAATTATATTGTCATGGCTGCAATGTAGTTTTTTCGCCCATGCACGCAGTTTTACCATTTGAGTTCAACAAAGACAATTAATCCATATTTTTTTAAGAGCTTATTGCTCTAAATTTTAGTAAAATAAATATTTTATAGTTTTAACTTATATCATTTATTTTTCTTTCTTTTGTTCAACTGAAGTACCAAATAAGCAGCTCCTCCCCAAAGTAGAAGCGCAAAGAGATGTTGTTGAAAAAACCATGCTACACCTCCAACTACAGCTAATACCATTCCCGTAATACCCATGATTTTCTTATTTTTTATCAATTCAATTCTAATAGCATATATTAAATATTAATATACATTTCAAAGTAGTACAAATAGACTGGATAATGAATGAAATCATATTAAATAAAAAGAGAGTTATATAATAGAATCACTATAAAACCACATGGGGAATCGGTTTCCAAATGTATCACTTTTTTCAATATAGTGTCCAAATGACAAGAGTTTTAGATCATCCAAGGGTCTACCTATTAATTGCAAACCTATAGGCATTTTGGTATACCTATTAAAATATAATGGAAGGCTTAGCGCAGGAAAACCCAAACTATTAAACAGAAATGTATTTCTAAGTAAAGCGTCTCTAATTTCTATTATATTATTTTCAATTCTAACTGTTGTATTATCTATTTTAGGGGCAGAAATTGTTGTTGTTGGAGTAATCAAAAAATCTAATTTGTTAAAAAAATTTAAAAAATAACGCCTAATTTTGATAACTGTATTAAGTGATTGATAATATTTTTTCCTTGAAATTACTTTTCCTCTTAACAACATATCCCTAACTTCTGGACTATATGACATTAAAAAATCATTCATTAATTTGGCGTGAACTCGTGATGATTCGTAGAGTCTAATTGTCTTCCAGCTTTCATAAAATGAATTCATTATTTCATTCATATCAACTTCACAAATTTTTATATTAGAAGAAGCCAATCCTTTGATAAATTTGGTAAATGTTCTTTTAACCTCCGATTCTAAAAATTCTGTAAAATATTTTTTTGCAACTCCTAGAATAATTATTTTTTTTGTAAAATTAAAGTCACGATTATGATAGATGTGACCAAATGAAGCAGAAATATTTTTATTATATCCTGTAAATTTTTTATTTCTTAAAACATCAAATATAAAAAATGAATCCAATGAACTTCTGGTAATGATTCCAACGTGATCAAGTGAAGGAGCTGAGATCAAAAATTCCTCTCATGCTTATCACGCCATACGTAGGTTTAAATCCAACGACACTACAAAGAGACGCTGGTACTCGCACAGACCCGCCAGTATCTGTGCCTATTGAAAATGGCACAAGACCTGCCGAAACTGCTACGGCAGACCCACCGCTTGAACCACCAGAGATTCTACTAACGTCCCATGGATTTTTTGTATTTCCAAAAAAAATATTTTTACCGTCAATACCGGAAGCAAATTCATTTAAATTGTTTGTCCCCAACAGGATGGCTCCAGCTTTTCTTAGTCTCTTAACCACTGTAGAATCACTGGTGGAAATATTATTTGAAAATATTAGTGATCCTTTGGTTGATCTTATATCTTTCGCAGAAATATTATCTTTTATTGAAAATGGAATCCCATGTAATGGTCCCAAATAATTCCCTTTTCTAAGTTCATTTTCCATAACATAAGCATCCTCTAATGCTTGTTCTTTTCTGATCGTAATAAAAGAATTTAATATCGGATTAAATTTTTCAATCCTAGCAACATAATATTTTACTAATTCTACTACTGATATATTTCCAAATTTGATCGCTTCAGCGAGGTTTTCGATAGTTGAGATCGCGTTAAATTTTTATTCATCTCTGATTATCTAGAGATAAATTATAACTTTACTGTTGTTTCAAAATTAAGTAAAAAAAGAGAGGTAGTAAAATAAGAGAATGAAGTGGTCAGGATGTTTTTAGTACTGATGAGATTGCCAAACTATTTCCTAAACTGAAATCAATTGTCTTTTTTGATTTATTATATAGAGCAATCGCATTTATAGCACTTATTGTCTCATCGTTGCCGGTAATTGGATCTTGGCCATCCATGGTATCATCAAAGTTTACAACATATAATGCGTTATCTTTGCTCAAACTCTGTATTTTATTCATCTCTACTAATATGCCCGAATGATGACCGCCAGATTTAGATATATGCATCATTACAAATTCTAGGTTAGGATTATCTGGTAGATTCAATGTGGCGCGACCATCCTTTACTTCACATGGATAGAAATCACCTAATAGAACAGGCGTTTTTGGTCCTATCTTTCCAGTCAATGGAATGGAACTTGTCTGTGTTAAGCATTTACTACTTTTGTATTTGATTATTTTTTTAGTATGATAATGGTGATGGTCATCATCATGGTCATCATCATGATCATCATCATGATCATCATAATAATAATAATTCTTGTCTCCATCATGGTCATCATAATAATAATGCCTGTCTCCATGATCATCGTAATTCTTAATATCATTGAATATTATATCATCAAATTTCTTACCTGCCAGCTGAATAATTGTTGGAGCAAAGATTTGTTTTACATTTTTTCCTTGGGCAATTTGAGTATTAAATGTTTGTGCAATTTGTTGTATTGTTTTATCGTCTATTTCGCCCGTTGCTTTCATACCGGCGAGGGCTTCTAGTGACTGACTTACCTCGCCTCCAGGATTAGTTAATATCTCTTTATTCAGTAAATCTTTCAGCTCGTTTGCTTCTCCACCCAATGCCGCTTGTCCGGAGATTTCTTGTGCTACCTGCTCAACTTTTCCCTCGTTAACTTCAGCTTCTTGTATAATTTCTTGTCCAGACTTTTGTTCTGCTTCTTGAACACCAGGGCCTGCAAATTGAGATGAGTCTTGACCGGATAGTTGAGTGGATTCTCCATCATTAACGTCAGACTCTTGGGTAGTTTCTTGTCCAGACTTTTGTTCTGCTTCTTGAACACCAGGGCCTGCAAATTGAGATGAGTCTTGACCGGATAGTTGAGTGGATTCTCCATCATTAACGTCAGACTCTTGGGTAGTTTCTTGTCCAGACTTTTGTTCTGCTTCTTGAACACCAGGGCCTGCAAATTGAGATGAGTCTTGACCGGATAGTTGAGTGGATTCTCCATCATTAACGTCAGACTCTTGATCTGACTTCTGTTTGGATTTTACGTCAGCGTCACCATCTTCGGTAGAAGCTTCTTGTTGAGATCCTTGAAAGACGTCTTGGAAGGATTCTCCATCATTAACGTCAGACTCTTGATCTGACTTCTGTTTGGATTTTACGTCAGCGTCACCATCTTCGGTAGAAGCTTCTTGTTGAGATCCTTGAAAGACGTCTTGGAAGGATTCTCCATCATTAACGTCAGACTCTTGATCTGACTTCTGTTTGGATTTTACGTCAGCGTCACCATCTTCGGTAGAAGCTTCTTGTTGAGATCCTTGAAAGACGTCTTGGAAGGATTCTCCATCATTAACGTCAGACTCTTGATCTGACTTCTGTTTGGATTTTAAGTCAGCGTCACCATCTTCGGTAGAAGCTTCTTGTTGAGATCCTTGAAAGACGTCTTGGAAAGATTCTCCATCCTTAACGTCAGACTCTTGATCTGATTTCTGTTTGGATTTTACGTCAGTCTCACCGTCTTTGCTAGAAGCAAGGTTAAAAATTTCACTAAGAGCCGATCCCGACTCACTTTTTTGTTCTGATTTGAAATCTGATTTTAGAAATTCGTTATTATCCTTTGAATCTTTTGCTTTATCCGAGTCAGAATCCTGTCCTAGTTCTTGGCCTTCAAACCCAGAACTAAATTGTTCGTCAGATTGAAACCCTTGTCCCTCATCATCGAAATTAGAATTTCTGTTGTCAGAATCAGAACCAAATCCACTATTAGGTTGAAAATCATTAGAAATCTCGATTCCAGAGTTGGAACCTGAATCGTCGCTGCCAAAGTCAAAATTTGAATGTGCGCTGCCACCATCGCTGCCACCATCGCTGCCACCATCGCTGCCACCATCGCTGCCACCATCGCTGCCACCATCGCTGCCACCATCGCTGCCACCATCGCTGCCACCATCGCTGCCACCATCGCTGCCACCATCGCTGCCACCATCGCTGCCACCATCGCTGCCACCATCGCTGCCACCATCGCTGCCACCATCGCTGCCACCAGAGTCAGAAGCTGAATCACCATCAGACTCGGCATTAGCTGCCTCAATTAGGGAATTATCCTTGTTAATTGAATACAATTCTAATCCAAATTGCATCTGTGAAGGGTATGCTGTAATCATCATGATACAAAGTATACCAAAGAAAATTGTCATTCCATTCTTTTTGGATATTTCATAGTTAAGCGTCATTATTAAAAAAATAGTATAAAACATCTATTAAATACCTTTTAGATATTATTTTAGGGAATAATATTCTAATCAAAATATATATAACATTACTTTAAATGATTATCACTAAAAATCTCCAGAAATTTATTCCTATGAAAATAGATAAACTCAATTATAGTTTAAAAATAACTCTGGTTTTCCTATTTCAATATTTTTAATGTAAATCAATATGATGGTATTTTTAAGTACATTCAATTTTCCATCATTAAACATTTTCGTATTTTATTAAATTATAGTTATACGAAGCGTTTTGTTCTATATGTTTATATAAAGGTATTTTCTCAGTTCCATTCTTATTTGTCTTTAGAGATGCCATCAATGCGCCTACACCGAAACTCAAAGCCCATAAGTAATCATTTTCTTTGACATAAGAACAAGTAAATGCAGAAGATAAAATATCACCTGCACCAGTGGAGTCTTTAGTCCTGACATTATCAATACTAAGCCAATAATGTTTATCATTATGTAACATATGAACAGTTTTATTCTCGGTGAAAATTAGAAAATTTATTTTATTTTTTAATTTCCATTTTTGTGCTTCAATAAAATCTGTAGTTCCAGAAATACACTCAAGCTCATGTGGATCTAATTTTATTGCATCGATATCTTGAAGAGAAAAATCTAATCCTTTTCTGGTTAAAATCCTTCCCCCACTACCAATATAACGTGTGTATCCTTGAGGGTCTAGCATTACAAAATTATCATCTTTATGAATGATGTAATTCAAAACTTCTTCTGGAACTTCATCCAATATTGGACTTACAAGCCAACAATCCGTTTTGATATTTTCAACATCAGATAATGAAATAGAATCACCTTTTGCATATAAGGATATTTCTCTACCTTTTTCAATAATTTTTATAGTGAATCTAGTGGTAGGTTTTTCAGAAAAAATATTTTTATGCATGTCAAGATCATTTTCTTTAAAAAATGATAGATGTTTGCCTTTGAGGTCTTTTCCGAACTTAGTAACTAGTTCAACTTTAAACCCAAATTGTTTGGCTGTAAGGCCACAATAGCATGGAGGTCCTCCCAGACTGTCAATAATTTGTCCATCTTGATTAATTATCCTATCCAAGGCAATATTTGAGATTATTGTTATCTTCATAATTACAATTTCCTAATATTCTTTTAATGTTAATATTAACCTATATTATTAGCATGGTAGTAAAAATAGTAATTACAAGATTCATAGATATAATCAATATGAATGATATCCAATTTAGAAGGTAGAGAATTTAAATTTTATAATTATTTAGACACATTTAAAAGAATAGATATAACGTAAATTACTCAAAATAATGTTCAATAAATAAATAGATATTTGATTTATAAATAATAAATAAATACAATGAATCATTATATATAAACAGATTAAATGGTGGATAATATTTTTGAAGAATTTTATGATAAAAAATATATTAATTTACAAACCTTTAAAAAGAATGGAAAAATAGTTTCTACTCCCGTCTGGTTTGTATTAATAAACAATGAAATACTTTTTAGATCTGATAGAAATTCTGGAAAGGTCAAGAGAATTAGGAACAATAACAATGTAAAGTTATCGATTTGCGACATTAGGGGAAATATCAAAGGACAAACATATACAGGAATAGCGAATTTTCAAGATAAATCTAGATATAAAGAGATCAATTCTTTATTTGACAAAAAATATAGTTTAATGTCACCAATACTAAAAATTGTCTACAAGTTGAGAAAAATTAATCTTGTAATATTGTCCATAACCTTGGATATTAATCTCAGTAAATAATTCATTTTAAAACTATTTGACATACGGAATTAATTGCTAAATCATTAAATGAATAGGACTGGTGTTATTATATTACAAATTAATTAAAGAGAAATTGGGTACGTCTCATACATTAAAGAGAAAGGATGTCTATTAAATTTTATATCCTAAATTTATGTATTTATTAACTATAGTCTGGTTAGACTTCTATCATCTTGAAGTTCGACATATATTTTAGATGGATTAACATAAGGAATAACTTCTATTACCTTCTGTTCAATCTTGTCAATTAGAATTTCAATATTATCAGTTAGCAGGTTATCCACTATGCTTACTTCTATAGCGACTATAACATCTTCAGGACCTAGATGCATAGTACGCATAGTAATAACTCTATTTACCTCAGATAAAGTCAAGATCGATTTTATAATTCTGTTAGAGTCCTTTTTTGAGATGGCTTCTCCAATAAGTAAGGCTTTATTCTCTTTTGCAAGAAAGAACGCGAAGCCCATCAATACGAAACCAATTATTAATGAACTAATTGAGTCATATAATACGTTTCCTGTTAAATGAGATAGTGAAATTCCTATTGCGGCAATAGCAATACCTAACAACGCTGCAGAATCTTCCACTAAAACAGTAAGGATGGTAGGATCCTTACTTTCGCGAAATTCATTCAGAATTGTTTTAATCGTTAATTTTTGTCCACGGGCATGTATATTTTTACTAAAAATAACAAAGGCTATTCTTAGAGCGTTTGATTCAAAAATAGCTGAAATGGCCAAAATGATATAATTAATTTCTATATTTTCTATTATGTGAGGTTTACCTAGTAAACTCTCTAATCCTTGTTGAAGAGATAAAACGCCAGATATACCAAAGATCATTGTGGACACAAGAAATGACCAAAAAAATTGTTCTTTACCATATCCAAAAGGATGTCGTTCGCTTGCTGGTCTAGAACTGCTCTTAATGCCAATTAAGAGCAAGACTTGATTAATTGTATCTGAGAAGGAATGATAAGTCTCCGCCCACATGGCACTGCTTCCAGTAAAAAGTGCTGCTAGGAGTTTTGCTATGGCGATGCCGAGGTTGCCTAATAATGCAGCATATACAGCCTTCTTAGATTTTACAACCAATTATTAAATTAAATAATATTAACTAAACTAGATAATTAACGTTTTTGAATATTCAATTAAAGTAGATTTTTAAGAACAGATAATGAATTTAATCTATTGTAAAAATTATTTGTATCAAATAAAAGGCGCGATATGTACAGAATCTACATATCTAGTAAAATCTCTTCTAGTGTTCAAAGTGGCTCTGTATGAACAACTACTCTAGTCGCGTTTGTTTCTTTTATTATCCTTTCTTGAACACTTGTTGCTATTTCGTGAGCTTCCTGTAAAGATATCTTCGAGGTTTTGGAAAATTTAATGAGTATAGTTAGCGTGACGTGTTGATTTCCGTTCATATCTACTATACCTACATCTTTGCAATCTACTACGCCTTGTACTTCAAGACATAATTTTTTTATTTTCTCTATATAAGATTCAGCAACCCTTTTTTCAACTCCCATAGTTTTAATGTCTTCACTAGTATCAATTTCTATGTGCGATGTGATATTTTCAATTTCTTGTATTTCCTTCTTCACCATTTTTTCAAAAGACTCAACGATATCGTGTGCAGTTTTGAGATCAAGACGGTTATCAACCTGAACATCCAGATACAAGTGAAGTGATGATTTAGTTGTTTTATTTGGCGTTTCTACGTGAGACTTGTTTGACGCATCATCATTATAGTCAGAAGTGCCACTATTTTTTTTAACTTCACCTGAATCTCTTGAGAGTTTGGATAAGTATATTGAATGAATATTCTTAATTCCTTCAGTCTCGGCTGCAATCAATCTTATCCTGTCAGAAATTGTTTCAGACTCTGATTCTGTAGCATCTACATGAACGAGAACATCTGCATTTGGGATAGCCTGTCTAATCTTTTGTTCCACGTTTGTAGCTATCTTATGTGCTTTATCATGGGTACTAATCCTTGGAACTTCTATATGTAGGTCAATAAACATAGTTGAGCCTACACTTCGTATCCGTAAATCATGTGCCATATTAACACCCTCTAGTCCAGAAATAGATTCCATGACAACGTGATTGAATCCTTTTGGCGCTTTATCTAAAAGAACATCAAGAGTTCGCTTTCCTAGTCCAAGTGAGGTATACAATATCATTCCAGCAATAATTATTGCAGCATAGGCATCAGCATTTGGGATATGTAAAAATAATACACTTGCTAATCCTACAATAATTATGGCAGATGAGATCATGTCTGCTTTAAAATGTAGGGCATCAGCTTCTATTGCTTGACTACCATATTTTCTCGCTACTCGGAATAATGCCCTTGATCTGCCATAATCTACTGCTATGGAGATAAGCATTATTAAGAAGGAAAAAATTGTAATTTCTGGTTCTATATTCGTGAAGAATGCCCTCTCTATTCCTTCGTAGAATATCCAGCCAGCTACAAGTAATAGAAGCAGGATTTCAGTCAAACTGGAAATACTCTCGATTTTAGCATAACCGTACGTAAACTTTAGATCTGGTGGTTTGATCACTGCTCTAATTGCATATAGAGTCATGAACGCAGCAAAGACATCCAATCCCGAATGCAGTGCTTCGGATAGTATTCCAAGACTGTTTGTGGAAAAGCCGATAACGAATTTTATAATTGCTAAACAAGAAGAAGCTATTATAGAAGTAATTACTATACGATTTTTTTCCCTATAAGATTGTTCTCGTTTCTTATTTTTAATATAATAATCTTGTTGTTTCTTATCTTCATTGGTGCCTCCAAGATTATTATCAGTCACAACTGAGTAAATAGCTATATCAATTGTTATATATAGTAACCAAGGTTTGATAGTTGATATTATTTAATATTTTAGGGGGAAACATCTTTTAATTTGATTCTATTTAATTGTGTTTGTTAAGAATTAGAATTTAGTAGTCATATCAGTTTAAGAATATTTTTTTGTTTTACCTATTTGTTAAATGATAAAAAAAGTAAATTGATCCTAAGCATTAGATATAAACATTAGAAGTGCTGATTGCCATTTTTGTCGCTGTATTAAGATCTGTTTAATGTGAATGCATACCACCTCAATAAAATAATACGCTAAAATTAACATATGTCCCTATTATAAAACCTAGTTATCAGATCGTCAAATAAAAAAATGATTATACGATATAGTGTCTAGTTGTGTGGATCATAATTCCTAAAATATTTAGCTAACCCATTATAGTCATAATGCGTTATAATAGAAAGAAATACAAAGAATCTCTTGAAAACAGAGCAGAAATGCTACTTGCTTATTGTATTACTGACAACAGGAATACAGAATTAGAAGATGGTAATGAAGATGAGAAGTTTGTATATCGAGATTCATTTACCTAGAAATTGGGTTATATGATAGCCTATTTTCATCTGCCGTATAGACAGAATCTATTTGGAGTACGATCTCATCCTGCAAATACGGGATGATCAATCCCTGATATAGCAATATAAACAGACGAATAAACAGATTGAATGTCAAAATCAATGGAGGTATTAAAATATACGATGATGATTTTGTAATAGCAATTGATTCTACTGGAATGAACCAACCAACCGATGAGAATAGATACGTCAAAGATGAAATATCAAGAAAGGATATCCAAAAATGTAGATATCATTTGACATAAAAAAAGAAGAGAATCCTATCGTTTCGAGCAACCAATGAATGGTTCATGATGGAAAGTACTATCTGAGCTCGTGGATGAACATGTTTGAAAAATGAAAATCGAGAT
This sequence comes from uncultured Nitrososphaerales archaeon, assembly GCA_963695855.1. GTDB lineage: Archaea > Thermoproteota > Nitrososphaeria > Nitrososphaerales > Nitrososphaeraceae > TH1177. The sequence continues at coordinate 292,854 of CAVOHZ010000003.1, forward strand.
CGTGCAAGCGAGTGAGAAAATTTGTTAAGTCATTAAATTCAAGCCCGTAATGTGTCTTTAATGCAGTATTAATTCTTTCATCTGAATGTACATTTATTGAAAGATCAGCTTTCAAAAACGCAGGAATATCATTTTCCGAATCTCCCAAGTATAGAATTTTTTCATTTTTATCGAAATTTAATATCTGTCTAATTTTATCTAAAGCCTTACCTTTGTCGAATTTAGTAGAGTATATATCAATAAAAGGGTGACTGGTATATGTCTTCACATTAATGTCGTTTAAATATAATGAATTATTCTTGATATATTCATTAATTCTGTTTAATATAATAGGTTCAATATTACTTTTATAATTTTGCCATTTTAACAGATGTCTATAGTCGAATGTTAGACCAGCTAGAACTTTTTCTTTATATGTATATTTCTTTTCAATCCTAATATCACTAAATCTATCCATTATACGAACCGAAAGATCTTCGAGAATCGGAGAATTTGATAATAATTTTTCTTTATCGTAAATATAAAAACTTGTGTAGTCATCTAAAAAATGACTAGTTGGATACTCGTTTTTTTTTAGATCACTTTTTTCTGAAAAAACAATTGTCTCTATTCCAAGAATACAAGAGATAATTTTAGCAAAAGTACAGCTAGTTACTAATAAATCAAAAGATTTACTTGAAAGAATGCAAACAGGAATTTTGCTTGAAATTTTTAAGAGGATCGAATAAAGGTCTTCAGGTATAGGATTAACTTTTGAATAAATTGAACTAGTAGGGCAGATAGTTCCATCGTAATCTGAAATGATAGCAGATATCTTCAACTATATTATTATTAGAAACTAGAGATATTTATTTCTCTAAACTCTTAAATACAAAGATATCACAAAAATCTATTTTTTTTAATAGGAAGAAATTTCAAGTCATAAACTTACGATTGTACTTGATTTAATTTCCAAATTCGCTTAGAGGCTATCTCGAAATTGATAGCAATATGACTATTTGGTTCCTTTATTACCAGAGTAATAATTGAATAACAATAATCAGCGAAGACATTATTTTACAACAATGAAACACATTCTAGATCATCTGAGTAATGCGATTAGAAAAATTTACCAAATACATGCATATAACAGGATTAGATAATCGAGAACTTTTAAAAAGGATCGTATATAATTAGCTAGTAAAAAAAGATTGTAGTACTAAAAGCAAATGTGATGGTAAAATTTTCTTTCAACGAGTTGGTTAACGTGTAGTTAGATATGATATTTGATAACTAAAATATATTTTACCAACCCCATCATATGCAGGTATATTTTATGCTCGTTTTAAACAGATCTATAGTTATTTTTTGACAAAAATGAGTTTTCTTACCTTTTTACTAACAATTAAAATTATACATTTTATGTCGAAGTTAGAATATTTTTTAAAACTACTTTTGCGCCTACATAAGAACGACTATAAACTTAATAATTGGAATTCCTTGAGTTTTGATGATTACACTCGTTACGGGTTCAACAATTCTTTTCTTTACTAGTGCTAAAACACAAGCACAGTTGGACGACTGCGATTCTTCATATCCAGATATGTATATGCTATATACATCACCACACTTGAATTGTGATGATACTTCAGATAAAATTTTATAATTTTGTTCCCAGATCCGCACGGGAAACCAATCTTTTAATCTATCTAAACGATTCGGTCATATTTATAAAAGGTCTAGCGTAAAAAAGCAATTCTAGGTAATCTATTCGTCTTGGCATCAAGATTTGATCTAATTGCTATTTTTTTTAAACGAATCAAAAAAAAATAAAGTATTTCGTGTTCTCACAAAAACATTATTGTCTTTGTTTCTGTATTTTATTCTGTACATCTTCATATCTTTTTAAAGCAACAATTTTTACGGTATTAAAAGATGTAATTCCTGCATCTATACATAGACTCTCTATATCATGAGCACTTTCTGCTTCGCAAATTATCATCCATTCATGCTCGAGTACTGACATGTAAAAAGATTCTATCTCTTTTACTCCATACTTTGACTTGTTTTTTTTGCCAGTTTATCTTTGATTTCAAGAAATAGCCTTTTATTTTCCAAATTGTTGATAGAGCCGCATTCGGGACTATGTATCGCGAAGGCACCGAATAGACTTTGGTCCATTGTAATAATTTTTACGAATTTGAGATATTAACTATATGATCAGTAATTGCATTACTGCGTATGGAATCAATTTTTTCTAATGATTATAAATATATATTTGGCCGAAGAGAACCATGAATATCCCAAGAAAAACTGTATATGGAAAGTGCCCAAAATGTAGGGCTAAAAGTCAACTCGAGATCACTTCAAATAATCCCGGAAAGGAGAAGTTTAAATGCAATATTTGTTTTCAGGTCTTTGGAATGGATGACCTTTGAGTTTTGAAAAAGATCATGTCATTATCCGTATAAATCTTGAATAATGAATAATACTGAAAACAAAGTTTGAAGTATAATATCTATAAACAAATATTTATATATGTCTAAATCTTTTTTGCAAAAAAATAAAATGCTTTTGATTTTATTCTTTATAAATTATTAGTAAATAGTTACCATCTTTACAAAAAATAATTTGTATAGTTTACATATTGTTCTCTTATAAAAATTTGAAATGGGTTTCAATTAGAAACATATCCCGAAAAAATATAATAAATAAAAAAATTAATTGACTTGGATTTCATTATGATTTATTGTAAAATATATAATAAATCTATAAATAAATCTATTGAGCCAAAAACAATCTGATTAAATTTCAAGATTCGAAAAAAAAATAAATCAAAATCTCTATCCTATCCTGTACACAGATTATTTAATTAATACCTTTCATTGAAAGTTATACGATAAGAAAGTAGGATAAGATTCACCAATAATACTTTTGAAATAAATTTAAATCCTAAATGATCTAAAAAAATTTTAGTTATGAATAATAAATCTTTTGTGATGATTTATGGTTTACTCTTAGTCAGTATACTTTCTTTTCCTAATGTCTTTGCGCAAATTAATGCTAATTTTACAGTTAATAACGAGATTCCCCAACCTCCAGTTCTTAAACCTAAAGTAGATGTTTCGATAGACGGAACCTCTGCTGATGATAAAATTCGAGGAGGGGAAGGAGATGATAAAATATCTGGTAAAAAGGGTGATGACATATTAAGCGGACATGAAGGAAATGATGAGCTTGATGGAGGATCTGGAGATGATCAGCTTGATGGAGGATCTGGAGATGATCAGATTGATGGAGGATCTGGAGATGATCAGCTTGATGGAGGCGTAGGGGTTGATGAACTAAAGGGAGGAAAAGGAGAAGACCTCTTTATTTGTGATGAACAAGATATAGTAATTGATTTTAATTCTTTAGAAAATGATGAAAAACAAGGTAATTGTGAAATTATTGATAGAGCATTAGCGGAAAAACCCCCATTTTCAGGATTTGAAAATAATGAAAGAGAGGGTTTCAATGATGGTTTCAATGATGGTTTCAATGATGGTTTCAATGATGGTTTCAATGATGGTTTCAATGATGGTTTCAATGATGATTTCAATGATGGTTTCAATGGTGATCAGTACAATCCTTATCACGGAAATCCTTATGACCGCTTATATTGAGATTATGATGTGGAAATAGCTTTTATTTGAAAGTAATTTGAAGAAACTAAAAAAGACATATATAATATTTCATAGAGAAAATGATTAAAATTTCATCATTAAAGTTTTAATCATTAGGCCATTTTCTTAATAAAAATATACTCAAAATATAAATTAGAAGAATATGAAGGAAAATTATTAGATTTGAATAAAATTTTATTTATTTTTGTATTAGGTGTATTAATTTCGATGATATTTTCCTTAAATTTTGGCAATGCGCAAACAAATGCAACTACACTTGTAGAAAACCAGGCTGAGGATGTTAATAATTCATATATATCCACTCCAAAAATAGATGTTTTCATTGAAGGAACATCTGTTAATGATAATCTCAAAGGAGGATCAGGCAATGATGGCATATCCGGAGAAACTGGAGATGACAAACTTCTAGGAAATAATGGAGATGACGATATTGATGGTGGAGAAGGAGATGACATACTCGATGGTGGACCGGGTAAAGATAAACTAAGAGGTGGAGCAGGGTATGATCTTTTCATCTGTGATAAAGACGATCAGCCTATAGATTTTGATTCAGACGACAAAAAACAAGGCCCCTGTAAGGCGATAAAGAAAGATGATGACAACGATGACAAGAAGAAGAAGAAAGATGATGACAACGATGACAAGAAGAAGAAGAAAGATGATGACAACGATGACAAGAAGAAGAAGAAAGATGATGACAACGATGACAAGAAGAAGAAGAAAGATGATGACAACGATGACAAGAAGAAGAAGAAAGATGATGACAACGATGACAAGAAGAAGAAGAAAGATGATGACAACGATGACAAGAAGAAGAAGAAAGATGATGGCGAGATGGCGGAGATGGCGGAGATGGCGGAGATGGCGGAGATGGCGGAGATGGCGGAGATGGCGGAGATGGCGGAGATGGCGGAGATGGCGGAGATGGCGGAGATGATTAATATTTTTTCTTAAAAATAAAGTATTTTTTACGACGTACAATGTGTAATTAAAAATAATAATTAGCGTATGTCATTTAATTTTCAGACATTATGACTCATCTTCTTTAATTTAATTTAAATTCATGAATAAATTGTTGTTTTTATGTACTGTTAAATATGTCTATAACTTGAGTACTGCTTAAAAGTATTAGACAAAACAAGAAATTATTGTATCTAAAAATAAAAAAGTTCTCATATTCTTGCATCCAATACTCAAATGGGTTCAAATCTGCAACAGTATCATATCTTTTGCCATAACAAAATATCTATATCTTCACCACTAGTAATAATGTCATTGCCAACTATTGCCTGGATGAGCTTATTATTCATAATTTCATTAAATTGATTTGAACTGTATGTTCCTTGATATATGTTCCCAGAAGCTATTTCCATTAAATTAACAATACCAGCCAACGATATTGATGAAATTATCAATATTATACCCATATATTTTAAAAAAAATTTTTTATCGATATTATATAACTAAAAGGATTAATAATATTTCGAAACATCAATACGTACTTAAAATCTGAAAAATTTAACGGATTTTCTTTCTGAATTAAAAACAGAAAATAATTTTGTATAAGTCAGTTCTAATGTAAAATTTGAAGATATGTACTAATATGTAGTAAGTAATTGGACAACCACATTTTTAAATATTAGTATAAATTTTCAAAACCATTTCCGACTTAATAGACAGGAATTCCGAATATAAAATCTAGAAAAGAGACCGAAAAGATTTCCAATTTAATTAATGTATGACTAAAATTTTCATTGTCAAAATATCCCCTCATTCAATTTATACTTTTATACATATTATAACCGCCAAATTCGGCAAGTTATATGAGATGATCAAAAATCATTCCGATAAATAAGTAAAGAGCAAATCCTAACGAGATCAAGGAAAAACCAAAAGGAATTATCTTATTTTTAAATAAAGAATAGTTAAATCTTTTTAATTTATCTGTAGTCTTTGTCTGCACATAAAAATATAGCTCTTTAAACTCTTTTTCTTTTCGAATATATTTTTAAGAACACTCTTAGAATAAAATTTTAGATTAAAATCTAGCAAGTGATAGCAGTTGTTTTTACACACCTAGAATAAAATATATTTTTCCTTAGAAATGAAATGTTATTGGGTTTAGGATGGAATTTGAATATAATATGTTAATTTAACATATGATGAAAAAATCCTGACTAACAAAAATTCATTTACATATTCTTTTCAAAAAAAATGTTTATTAGAATTGAAAATGATATTTTCGATATTTATAGAATATAAGAAATTTAGCCGGTGCTGTTAAGTTAACAAAAGAACTAACTATATGTTAACAAGTCCAGTAAATCCAAATCAGACAGTAAGTTATGCTCTAACAGTAGTATGATGTATGTGGGAATGGATCTACATAAGAACTACTTACAGATTGCAGTAATGGATGAGAAAAAAAAAGTAATCAGCAATAGCAAAATAGATAATGATATACAAAAGATACGGAGATTTTTTGACCAGATCAAGAATAAAAAGAAAGATGATGATGATAGGAACTACTACAATCATCATCAAAAGGTAGTAATGGAATCATCATGTGTATGGTATAACATATACGAATACTTGTCTGAAGAAAGAAATCTTGATGTAATACTACCTGTTGTACTTACTAACATAGGTTACAATTTCATTTACTGACATGGGTAACACTTTCTAGTTCTGCTAGGAAGTGTATAAAAAATAGAAATACAAACAAGATATAATTTAATTCATGAAAAAGAATGGACTGGAGATACGGTAACTGATATTTGTACTAGATATCAAATATCCAGAAAGATATACTACAAGTGGAGGAACAGGTACCTAAAGTATGGAATAAATGGTCTACATGATAGAAGTAGAAAACCACACAATATACAACCTGCAAAAATAACAAAAGAGATAGAAGAAGAAATATTGGATTTACGTATAACAAAAAGATTTGGATGTAACCGGATCAGATTCAGGTTAAAAAGACTAGAGGAGATGTCACTAAGTACAAGAATCATATACAAGATATTGAAAAGACATGGTCTGAATATCCTGGAATGCAAGATAAGGAATAAAAGAAAATGGAATAGGTTTGCAATGAAAAAACCCAATCAAATGGTACAGATGGATATTTTAGGTCCTTTTTATCTAGAAAATTGTGCTCAAAAGAACTATTTTATCAGTTGTGAAGATGATTGTTCAAGAAAGGTATCAAGTGACTGGTCTGAAAGAAAAAGAAGCATAGATGTATTGCATGTACTAGAAGACTATATTGTAGAGAATGGGAAACCAGAAAAGGTAATGCATGATAATGGTAAACAGTTTACATCCAGAATATTTAGACGTTTTCTACAACGTAATAACATTAAAGATAAATCCATACCTGCCAGATATCCGCAACTACAGGGAAAGATAGAAGCATATAACAAGATAGTAAAAAACGAATTTTTAGCAGTAGAAAATATTCCTAATGTAGAAGATGGAAAGAGAATGTATTCCATGTTTGTAAAAGCATACAATGAAGAAAGAGAACATGGTGGCATCAATGGTCACACACCATCTGAAATGTTTCTTAGGAAAGGAAGATTAAATAATCATAATGGTAACAAGAAAATCAAGCAGCTAAAAAGTGTTACCCATGTTGGTAAGTGAATCTGTTACCGATCTATGTAAGTACAACAACTATCAAATCCAATTAAAACAAGAGCAATTGCATCAGCAAAAATAAAGACAGACAAAATAGATGCAGTAAAACTGGCAGGTTTACTGAGAGGAGGATTCATATCAGAATGTTATGTATCTAAAAAAACTATGGAAGTACGTGAGATGATAAGACATAGGATTGCATTAGTAAGAATGAGAACCAGATTGAAGAACAAGATCCATGGGATAATGCTTATGAAAGGAATGTGAATTAATAGTAACAATAATAGTACTGCTCGCTTCATAATAGAGTATATCAATAAACTACAAGCATTGAACGATTATAGAATTGATGCTTACATTCATCTGATAGACTCATTTGATTATGAGATTAAACATGTATCCAAGCAGATTGCTGTATATGCAAAAGAAAAGAAGATATTGCAAGATTATTGTTGGTGACAGTACCTGGTATCGGATACTATTCTGCTCTTCTTCTTCTAATAAGTGAAATTGGCGATATTAACAGATTTACAGATTCAAACCATCTTTGTTCTTATGCGGGATTGATACCATCAACTCATAGTTCTGGTGGAATAACATATCATGGTAAAATAAATAAAACAGGCAGTAAATATTTGAGATGGATAATGGTTGAATGTGTAGGTTCTCATATCAGAACTCAACCTGACAGTAACATAACAAAATTCTATTATAGACTGGCAAAAAAGAAGGGAAGTGCTAAAGCAACAGTTGCAGCATCATCCAAAATGTTAAAGATAGTTTACTGGATAATGAAAGAGAAGAGAGAATATACATATACAAATAACAACAACAATAACAATAACAATGATAAAATTGAAAAAAAGAATTAAAATTATTATTTTAGTTAAGGTGATAACAAATTATTATTACAGCCACAAGACAGCTATTGAGGGAAAGCCTCGTCGATCTAACTGTGCTAACTCCTTAACAAATGGATAAAGAAGGTAATAATGAGGGAGAGCCTCGGATGGATAAGAAGTATCCGTTTCTACAAATAAACAGATAATGTGGAGATGAATGAATAAAAAAAATAACAATTATGAATTAAGATAAATATTTAATAATACTTCACATGGACATGGATATCGTATGTGTACGATTGGATCAAATTATTCATATATCTATATAACACCAAAATCAGGAATACAATAATATTCAGTATATGAGGTGAACTAGTCTTAACTTAACAGACCATTTAATTAGTTACTATATATGCATTCAATATATTCTTAAATTTCAACGCCTAACTTGTTATAAGTATTTATTTCCACCCTGATTTAATTTTATTAGATTGAAATTTCTGCTTACAGAAACGCAATTAAATATCCTAATTATTAAAATCAATCGACCTGAGGTTTTAAATGCCTTGAATTTTGAGGTAGTTTCTGAAATATCTGAAACTCTAGATTCTATTCCAGCAGATGAAGAAATAAAAGCAATTATTATCACTGGCGAAGGAGATAAATCATTTTGTGTAGGGGGAGATCTGAAATATGTATCTAATTTAACCCCTAATGAAGCCGAATTATATGCAATTCATGTACATAAACTATTGAACAAAATTGAAAATTTTGATACCCCAGTGATAGCAGCGATAAATGGGTATGCTCTAGGAGGTGGATGTCAATTAGCCTTAGCGTGTGATCTAAGATTTGCTTCAAATAACGCCAGAATTGGACAAACAGAGGTAACAATTGGCATTCCTCCGGGCTGGGGTGGAACTCAGAGATTGGCTAGAATTGTTGGAGTCTCAAAAGCTAAAGAATTAATTTATACTGGCAGAATAATCTCAGCACATGAAGCAAAAGATATCGGATTAGTAAATGAAATAATTAAATTCGAAATGAATCAATCAAATAATAATAAAATTAATCATAAAAAAAAATTAAAACAAGAATCATTTATCTCTAGATGCATTTCTTTATGTGAATTAATAACCAGGAACAATTCTTTTGCACTTAAGATAAGTAAAACCTTGATCAATAAAGCAAGAGATGTAAATATAGAAGGTGGTCTTTTGATGGAGAGATATGGTTGTAGTCTTTGCTTTACAAATCTGAATACGGAGAAGATTAAAGATTTATTATCTTAATACTAGCGAAACATAACATTCGATTCTTATGATGTAGCGATTTAAGAAATAATTAAACGCTTGATAAATTCATTATTTCTTCTAAATAAATTAAATTAAATTAAATTAAATTTAAATATCTTTTAGCGACCAGATATGTCCAAATTAAGTTGTTTACTTCGTTTCACATTATTTCTTCCGAATTATTTCGATATTTTCCTTCGTTATAATCTGATACATTTCTGGATCATCATGGGATGATTCATAGTGAGGCGATTCGTAGTACTATTGTTCCTCTTCCTGTTCAACGTCAGCAGCTGTTGTTCTTTCGCCTGTTGTTGATCCTGATAACCTTCATGTTTCAGAAATCTTTTCTAAAAGTATCTCTTGAATGAATTTTACGTTATTTTATAAAGTTCATTGAATATTCAATTTCATGTAGTTCTAGATTCAAATTAATGACTGGATATGTGGAAGACCTATTTTGGGATTTTGGTTCAGAAAATTTTATTGAAACATCTTGATATTTTCAGGTTTAATATTAACCTTTTTTTCGTTGATACTAGAATTTTCTCTAAGTTTTAAATCATAATAACTCGAATAAATTCATTCCAAGAATACATATATTTCAAAAATATTATTATATTTTTCAACTTTATGTTAAACTATATTTAAGAAAAGTCATATAGACCAATAAGATATAATAGGTGAGATACAAATAAGATATTGTTATTTACAACTTGTCAAACACATCTTACTTTTTTTAACTCAAAAATAAAATATAGAGTACAAACAATAGCATAAAACTTGATTTTCAACCTATATGTTTAACGGTAACAAAAAACATAAGACAATAATAAAAATAGAATTTTAATTTAAAACAACTATAATAAATACGACCTAGGATTCCTAATTCTATAAGGCTTAGATTTATTTGACTGTTGACAGCAATTTTTTATTTTATTTTTTTCCGAATAAATAATTTTTAAAACAAATTATAAATTGGATTTAATTGTTATCCCCTGTCATTTCAAGATTTTCTATTTTATCTATCAATTCGTTCATCTTGGCCGTGAAAGGGTGTTTTGGATGTTTCAATACAGTCATAAATTCGCTACTATCAAATTGAATATCACAATAACACGGCACGCTACTCATTACGTCCATAGCAAGATCTTTTTTCAATTTCTCTATGGTTTGAGATTGTTCATTTAGAACTACAGCATAATTGATTTCTGGCGTATACGAATAATCTTGAAGATTTGGAGGAAGACAATAGCCTGCAACTCTATTCAAAAGAAGATATGATTTAACTCCTAATTTCATAAATGAAGAATAAATTTCACTAGCCATTCTTCTAGTTCCCTCTATATCAATACCATCCATTTTTAAAGAGAGTAAAATCATATCTGCAATAGCCAAAGAATTTATTGACCAATATCTTATTCCTGGGCTTGTATCAATTATGATATAGTCAATATTCTTTTTTGATGCCATTTCTTCTTTAATATGAATAAATTTTCTCAATAATTCTATTTTTGATGAGTCGCTACGTATCGCACCATCAAGTTTTGCTATCTCGTTTTTTGAAGAGTTAGAAAAGGAAACAAAAAGTTTACCCATTTTTAAATTTTCATTATGATCGGATTCCTCAGAGAATTTCTCTACCTTGTTGGTAAGGTCGTATACAACCTCATCAAAATCAGCTACTTCAAAAAGAAAGTCATTGATCCATTTATCTGGAGATGTGTTAAAATAAGTTTGCAGGCTTGGTGCATAAACATCCATATCCAAAAGCAAAACATTCAGTCCTCTACGGGTTAGCAGAGCTGCGATATTTGAACTCATAGTAGACTTACCTGTACCACCCTTGTAGGAATGGAAGGCAATACATTTTTTCAATAAAATTGTAAATAAGTCGTGTTTATTAAAATTTTCATATATTGGGGAATTCAGTAATAAATTTAATTCCAAAATAGATTAGACATTTGAAAAAAAATATTAAACTTTTATTTATTTTTGGTTGGTCTTGTTTTTCGATTTGAAAACTGGTTGTGAAACCTGTTGGGTATAGCCTGCCGCATTTTCTTTCGATAAAGATAATCAAATATGGGCTTCACCCTATTTTTTAGGAAAATGTTTCCCATTATTTTATGGATACTATTTTTCATTACCAATATTCATCATCTTCTCCTCCTCAATATGTGGTGGCATCTTCCAATTTGAAATGAATTCATAATATCAGATATTATAGTGCGGAATGTATTCTGTTCTGCTTGTAGTCTAAAAATGCATCTCTGATTGCTAGTTCTGCTTGCTGATAGTTCTGAAAAACATTTGATCAGGTGTACTCCTTCTTTAGTGTTTTATGGAATGATTCGATGTGTCAGTTTTGTTCCTGGGTATTGTAGTAGATATGTTCTAATTTCAATCCCAGTACCGATATGGATTTTCTAAATCCTCTGTTTGTATACTCATCCGTTGTCTGTTCCTATTACCAGATCTTGTGGTATTATTTTCTTGTGTATTAAACAAGATTTTCTACCAATATTATAGCGTTCTCTTTTACTGCGGATAGATCAAAACAGTAATAGATCCATTCCCTTGTCAATAAATTAAATACATTGAATAGGTAACCCCATCTATCAATACCACAGTGTAGGTAGGTGAGATCTGCTTCCAATACCTGGTTTGGTCTACCTACTCTTACATTGAATCCTTTTGACCGTATAATTTTCTTCTTATTTTTAGATGATGTAATATAACCCATCTTTCTGAAGATTCTCTGTATCTGCTTTCTATTGATTGGTCTACCTAATAGTCTTGTCAACATTGAATTGTAGCCATTCTTCTTGAACCAAAAGTTGGTCTTCGAGAAATTTGCTGAATCTCTTTTTCTATTGTTTATGATTATCGAGGTGGTAGTGCTGCAGTTACTGCAGTCACTGCAGCAATATGATTTGTATGATATTCCTTCTGTTCGCTGTGCCGATTGTTGTACTAGTACATATTTTACTACAACTAGAATATGTCGGTGTCTATCTAATACCCTTAGTATCGATGTTTAGTATTGTTTTGACCACTGCTAACCTTTTCTTCCTGTTTTTAACGTTTTTTAAATGGATCTATTGCTGTTGTCTGTTCACCAATGATCTTCTTTAGTCTCTCAATCTCTGGTTATTTGTTCTTGTTTATCGTATTGTGTTTACTGCAACCTGAACGTGTCATCCTGTCACCATCGATGAATTTGTGTTTCCAGTTGTAGACCACGTCTGCATTGAGATTGTATTTTTTATACGATTGAGCTACTTTGATATTCGTAGTCAATGATTTCATTACAATCCTTGTCTTGTCTTCTGGTCTCTACGTTCTAATATTATTCTCATTCTTTATCTTTAACATCCTGCATCAGTATGAAATCCTATACTTGTCGTAATGATAGGAGTAAAAAAGTCTGCATTACAAGATGTTCTCATTTTCAATGGATCCAGACCAAATCCTGTCTTTTATTTAAGAAATTCTTCTGCTCTGTTATCAATATCCTTTGAATCTTTAACTGCGTTTCACAGATCGGTATCTAGCTCTGCTTTGGACATACTTCCAAATAGTTAACAATCTGTTGTTGTAATATATCTGGTTATTTGTATCAAAATTTTATCAGGCTTGAAAATACATATTTTCCAGTTTTTCAGAATATAGGAAATTTAGTTAGTAACTATAGTTTGGCATCATACACAAACTCGATGGCAGATCGCTTTTCCTATGTTAGATATGATAATTATCAAATATGATTTGAAAAAATAGGCTTATTGATATAAGTAATCTTATTTATTAGTTATAATCTTCTTTTAACATTATGATATTTGTTTTATAATCATTTTTAAATTAAAATGTTATTTTTTTTGTCAAAGACTGGAACTTTAGAGGTAATTCAGAATTTCCAAAATTTTTGTCATCATATGCAGAATACATTTTTATCACCTGACCATGTTTTATCTGATGGTCTCCGATATAATGAATGATCTCTTTATATTTATCATCTAGTAGTATCAAATTTTCTGCCAGTGCTCCTTCTAACAAAATATGCCATCCATCACCTATATCCATCACTCTTCTTGCAAATATAATACCAGGACCCCAAATATTCTGATTATTGTTAATATCGTTGACAATAAAAACTGACCCAGATGCCAATCCAATTCTGATACCAAGTTTGGAATCATCATCAAAAGCATTTTCGTTGTGCTTGCGTATTTCATGATGCAACTGGATACTTAGTTCAAGAGGAGCTTCAGGGTTTGAGATGAATCCTATCGCCATACCATCACCCGTTGCCAACACTTTTTTTTCAGTATTTTTTCGAAAAGCAGGACAGACAGATATCAAATTGTTTAGTAATTCTATCTTCTGTATCTGCTTTCTTACAGATAACAACGGATTTGAAAGTCCTACTATATCTATAAAGAAAAAGTTTGCATCCAGAACTGTGGACTGTCCTATGTTAGTCATTCCAGAGTCTCCATAAATTCCATGCAATTTAATATAGACTTCTAAATGATTTTTATGAAAAGCCATATCTTGGTGAAAAACTGGATTTTCAGCAATTGGTATCTTACACACGCTACAGATTAAGGATACTTTCTTTGATGAAGATGGTTCTTGAAAAAGCAATCTTCCAGTGCCGTTAGTATGGATATTGACCCATTTTGAAGGTATTTTTTCTCCTGTGAAAGAGGCTATTCGGATCATTCTTTTACTATCTTCAGCGTTTTTACCTTCCTCTATTTTCATTTCTAGTATTGTATCAAATAAGGTACTCACTTTTTCAATGATGTTCTCATCAAGTGTTAGATTATTTACCGTAAATATGGATTTGATTCCTTTGCTTTTTAGAAAGAGAGATAATAGATTAATAAAACGTAATACGTCTTTTTCCTCAAAAATTGTACATAGATGTGAAATTGAATCTAGTACTAAAACAGTATTATTACTATAACTATCTTTACTTGTTGAACCATCAATAGAAGCGAGATTCTCCTTATCTTTTGATGTTTCCAGACGATCAGGTCTATGCGAGTTTTGTTCTTTATTATTTTTACTATCTTTATCTATTTCTAAAAATCTTTGCTCGACTTCTTTAAGAGTTGAGAATAATTTATTATCTATGTTTAATTTATTGTGAATCTTTAAATCATCTGTATCCTCTTTTAGAAAAGGATTGACAAAAAGAGAATTAGAAAGAATTGTATCTGATATAACATTAGGAAAGAAATTTCGAAATTGTTTTAACATAATATTGGAACTTATGTAAATCACATGGTTATTATTAGCCAGGGATTCAGCCAAAAAAGTTTTACAATAAGTTGTCTTGCCTACAGCCCTTGGGCCTATCAATAAGAAAAGATTATTGTCCTCTATCTCTTTATATGATATTTTTCTTCCCAATAAGACATCAATACCAGGAATAGGCATGTTTATCAGAGATTGACCTGAATATTTATAGTTAAGTTATTAGTTTAAGAATATAATTTTGAAATAAAATTATGGTTGCTATATTTTTTACAGGTTTACTGGTAGTAAAATAATGACTTTATTAGATATAACCTTCTCGATCAAAAATATAATACCAGTACATCTTTTTGCAATTAGATAAAATACACACTTTATTTTCAATGTAATTAACTACGGTCATCTCCTGGTATTTTATTCAATAATTTATTATCTTTAAATCCTGGAAAGCAATCTCTACCTTCTCTATCTAAAGTTCCTAATCTTCTAGTAAGATGGTATAACTTTTGAGGTAGCGGAACATAACTTTTTACTAGGTTCATATATCATACATCTCTATATATGTTCCTATGATTTAGATCAAACAAAAATTATGATAATGAATTAGTTACTTGTGTATGATTTGTAATATACAAGAAGTATTAGAAATCTGTCCTTTACTGAATTTTTGAAAAGTCTTCCTACTGCATGAATACATCTGATTCTCTTCTTTTGGATAAATGTTTTACCTAATATTTTGGATATTTTCATTCTAATGGCTTGTATATTGAATCAATTTCAATAATTGCAATCCAGTAAAGCACCTGAACAATAACGGCTTTTCAGATATATGTCGTAATTTAGCAAATGAATAACGAATTGTCCTAGATGGCCTCTTAAATTTTCTTTTAATATTGTCTTCGACAAAAGAAATAATTCTAAGATTTTAGCAGTATTTTTGATCTACTTGTTTTAAATTTCTTAAAAAAAGAATTAAATCTTGGATGTCTATAATATTTTGACATATAGAGAGATGGCCGCTAAAACTAAAAAAAATGATAAAAAAAATGAGGAACAGTCAATAGACAGTAATCTTCCTAATCCTTTTACCTCCATGATAGAATTTTGGCAAAAATATTCAACAGATTGGATGGAACAATATGGAGAATTTATAAAAGACATCCAACGGATTGGGGAGTTACAGAAAGAATCTCTGAAAAATACTCAAAGGATGAGTGAATTATATAAAGAATTAGTAGGTACTGTGGAAAATATGAATCTATTATACAAAGAATCTGTGAAAATTACAGAAAGGATGACAAGATATTGGGTAGATTATTCAAAATCTTTCTTTCATGAAGAAAAAAAAGGCTCCGGCTAAAATAAATTATATTTTACAAAGTCCTACAAAATGCATGAAAAATACAAAATAAATTTTATATTCATAAGGACATCTGTTTTGTAGCTTCTTTATTTATGTAGATGTGAATATACCGAAAAAATTGTAACGTAAAATGGATAGAAATATTCATTAGATAACATTTAGGAAAGCTATTTACGTATGGTAAAATTTATCTTTTGACCATCCTAAATATTATCTGAAAACTAAAAAATGGAATGGTGAAGTATTATACTAAAAATGGAGTCTTTTTTATACGAAAAGTCAACGCAAATTATTTTTAATAGATTTTATTTTGTAGATCAATTATCGCTTCACAAACGAATCTCTACAACAAGATAAGTTTATTATAGAGATCACTATTGAATTTCTTTTAGCAATACAAGACAGACAAAAAATTACCATAGATCTTTTAGTCAAAGCCTTCATGTTCATTCAGCATACCAAAACTGTTGTAAAATCTACATTCTGGTATACAACCAGTAAATTGGTTACATCCAATTCCATCATAACCACCCTGTCCATTATTTCTTCTGTACCATGAGCTTTTGTGAAAATACCATTGTGATTTATATTCCTGATATTTAGCTTCTGGACTAATCTTTTTCAATACTTGGTTGTCTTCTGATAAGAATAACCTGTTCGCCACAAAGAATAACAACAGTTTAACATTTATATGAATACAGTAAGATTAATCTGTAAAAAAATTCTCTATAAATATTCAGATATTTTAAAAATTTAGTAAATATATTACATTTCTATCTATCCCTAGGAAAGTTTATCAAATATTTCTAGATATTAAATCCAAAAAATAATCTGAAAATAAATCAATAATTGATTCTTTAATTTTCTTTAATAATAAACTCACAATATTTGTATGTTCATTTAAAAAGGACACTTATGGATAAATATATATCGTGTTTTTAATTTGTTGAACTATCGAGCATTATTCACACTATTATATCTTTTTTCTTGTCCTATTGTTATTTCTTTTGATAATGATATAAGTATGACAGAAGCCAAAATTAATGCTATATTTGTTATAATGTTAGAAATTGTTTGTGGAAACAAGGATCCGCCTATGAGAGGAAAAACTATCGAAAAAAGAAACAAAACCCACCAGCGTTTAACATTAGAGTTCGAATCACTTAATGAGAATTCTTTTGAAAGACCAGTAGCTTGGCTAAAAGTCCAAATTTCTTTCATAATATAATAAGGTTTCCAGAGATTAATAATAGGAAGGATACAATATGCTACGGCCTTTATTGGTGAAGATTTCAGACCATGTACTTCTAATGAATAAAGATTGTTGTAAGATCTATAGAACCAATATAGAAAGATAATAGATATCGTTAGAAATACCATTGAATATAAGGCTCCGTACAAGTAGGTAAAATCTGAAGAAAAAATTGATACATGACCAGAGCCATTGGTCGTATGTGAATTTAGGCCAAGATTGCCGTCTCCTGAAGTAGTCAATAAAATAATGCTCATTCCTATAGAAATCAGATTAAATAGTATACCAATACAAAGAACAATAGTTAAAAATAGAGAAAGTCTAGTAAGTGGAACATAGGAATGTAGTCTATCTGGATAGCTCATATTTATTCTTAAAAAAAACGGTAGATAAAAGCTTTTTAGAGTGAATGATGTTTGAAAAATAGCCAACATATCCTAAGTATTCCTACTAAATTTATTTTTTCAACAATACTGAATTATTTTAATCGGATTAAAATAGTTAAATTTTATATTTTCAAACCTTTAATAAAATGTGTGACCTATATGAAATTTGTAAAGTGTGAATGAATTTATAACTTTTCAAAGACTTAAACTGGCAAACGCATATATTAAAAACAAAATATGTTCTAAAGAAATATTTATAGACTTCATATCATCTGAAGGAATTTAAAAATGGTGTCTGCGATTTTTTTATTATATTTTCTACCTAAATGGATATTTGAGTTGAACAATAAAAAAAATGACATAGAAATTGTCAAAAATATGAGATACTGCCGTGTGGGGGAGGTAAAAAAAACCGTAGATCTAATCCACCTAAATCAAAGGATGGGAATAGAACTAATATCATCTAATTTCATATCTATAAGATAGAAACTAAATGAAATATTCGTTTCGAGTCTCATTTAGTATTAGAATAGTTCTAGTATGAGGAAAATCTAAACTTAATTTTTGAAAGCAAATGATGATCTGTTTATTTGAAATATAACGATGGTATAATATTCAACAATAGAATAGATCAAATTAAATAAGATGTATCTTAAATATCAATACAGAGTTCAGATAATATGAATAAAGCCGATAAATGTAAAATTCATAATACTGCATATAGAAATGGCAAAACATTCGAGCAATGCAAACAGGATGCGGTTTCTTTTACTGAGCATTTATCTAAAGAAATTGAAACCAATCAGGAGATCTCATGGTCTAAAGTACTTGAATATGTAGATCATGATGAACTCATTTACAAATTAACTCTAAAATATCTTAGGCAGAAAGGGTATGACATTGGTAATAACAAAACACCCATAATAAAAAAGAGCAAGTAAAAAACGAATGGAAAAATCATAAAAGATGAATTACATCGTAGCAACAATAAAATAATAAAAGAAGTTGCTGGCTTGGTAACATTTTTATTCACCGGACATGAAAAATATTAACGACCGCTTCCAGGTAAACCTATACCTTTAAAGGGTGATCGATATTCACTCTCTTTTATTATACCCTCTTTAGTAGTTACTTTAACGTCATCGATTTGGGTATCTGGTCTTGGGTAGAAAAAGAAAAATTCTCCTGGTTCGAGAATATTCATTTTCTGGATATCATTCTTTCCTAATATCACCTCAATACCTGTTAATGGCTGCATACCAGTATTAGAAACCTTAACTCTGTAAAAAGTTCCTGAAATGTCAGTTTGATCTTTAATCGCATCTATTTCTAACGCATAAGGGGGTTTATTTTGTTCCTTGTAAATAAGCAACAGAATGATTAAACAGGCTAATAAAATTGCCGATATAATGAGGTAATTGATTATTTTCAAATCCTAGAAAATATTAATTCCTAAAGAATATTTGAATTATTGCATTAGGCTCGGTAACAAGAAGAAATATTTTTACAAAATTCGAATTTAATATTCGTATCTTTTGCTTTTGTTCTATATATTATTTCTAATTAAATCATTTATTACATAGATAAAGAGAAGTTTATCAAATTATTTTTTTATTCGCAAGCATATATAATGTGTGGCAATGCAAGAATGCACGTGTAATAATTCTCATATCAATAAAGTAATGGAAGTTTTCAAAGTATCAAGCCACTTGACTATATTAAAATGTACCAAGTGTGGGGGAGGTATTGGCGAATGGATAGATAAAGTTTCCCTATCCAAAAGATCATATGACGAAGATACTCGACAATTATTAAGATGATCGTTTTTGAAAATTAATAAATAATATCAAATTATAAATATGAGATTTTAAATAAAATTAAAAATTAGAACAAATTAGTCTATTTATAGAATAATTGAATACAATATACGGAATAGTTTTTGAAACAGTTTAAATTTCCCTATCGATAATTGCTTACCACTACCAACTCAAATATTATCATATCATGGGTTTGAATGAATTGCTTTGCATAAATTCTGTATTTCTAAAAAAAATGGTTATAAAAATAAGTGAAAGAAAATAGCGGAAAAGATTTTTGTCAAGTTATTCCTGTAAAACGTTCCTCTATCTCATTTAAACGAAAAGAATATCCATCTATTTTTCGGAGATCAGAAAAATCAGAATCTGTTTTTACCTTGTCAAAAAAAGAGAAAACTTCTTCATTCTTTACTCCATGTTTCAAATCATATCTGATTCGATTACATACTTTGTTCACTCCACCGTATCTTTTGTGCAACATCCTCTGATATCGGGTTGGATTTTCAGGAAGGCCGGTTAAATATTTTACAATAGTATTTTGCATGTTTTTGACATGCCAATCACTCATTGGATATCGGTTTGGATTCAAAATGATCGTATTACTATATGATTAGGGCATATATAATGAGACCTTTTTTCGTTTTATACGCCAAAAAAGATTTTGGAACAGATTCAGGCAAATAATCAATAAAAGAATTAACGTAAGTTGATAAAAAGCTAATTTTTTTCAAAAAATGTAATAGCTTTGAAGAAAATAGGAGTAGATTATTAATAACAGATATGGCATAATATTATCTATTTCCAGAGAGTAACCGGTTTTTTTAAAAAGTGAAGGTTGAAATATCTCAAATATTTATTATCATTAACTTTGAAAAATCTAAGTTTGAGAACAGAGTTCTTTGTTAGAAGTAATGAAGGATCATATGGCGGAGGAGGTTCCAACCGTAGTTATGGTAACCGCAGTTTTTCTCCATATAGAAGATATCCCCCTGCTCCAGTTGAAATAGATCAAGAGTACGACGTAAAAATTGAAGCAATGAGTAGACAAGGCAATGCAGGCATTGCAAGAATCCAAGGTTTAGTTATTTTTGTAGATGGAACTAAAGTCGACGATAGTGTAAGAATAAAAATTAAAAAGATAGGTAGAGGACATGCTATAGGAGAAATAGTAAGTCCAGCATCAGAACAGAATACAGAAAGTCCAGCATCAGAACAGAATACAGAAAGTCCAGCATCAGAACAGAATACAGAAAGTCCAGCATCAGAACAGAATACAGAACAATAAGAAGGGTAAGATTTTTTCCTTTTATCCTATTAATTCAATTTTTATTTTATTAGAAATATAAAGTGGAGAAACAAATAATAGATATCTAAATATCATGTGGTAACCATTCGAACATTCTTATTTCACAAATTAATTAGTCTAGGGTACCTTCTAGAATTGGTTACCAGTTATAAGTACGATCGAATGTATTAAAAAGATGATATTTGGATTCTATACTTTCAATTTGCAGACAAGTGTAGATTATATTGAAATATTGAAATATTGAAATATTGAAATATTGAAATATTATATTATTTAAATGCCATATTTAATCACACAAATACAAATTTAAATTATTAAAATTTTACTTTTGACAAAGGTATATTCTATAAATATATGAGAATTTCAGAAGCTATCAAAGAGATGAGTTATATATGTTATTGTAGGTCTAGCAATCTTGGGTATGTTGGCAATAATATTATGGTTTACAAATATGCCTGAGACAATTGAAGATACCGATATTCAGATAATTATTGCATTAGGAATTGGATTATTAATAATGGTACTAGACAAACGGCAAGATCTTCACTTTCATGAAATTATTCAAAACCAAAATAAAATGATATCAGAAATCCACGTCACAATGATGCAAGAAAAAGTAGTAGTCGAAGAAATTAGAAAAATTCTGGACAAATAAAATCCTTCATGAGCTAGGAAAATAAAATAGTTCTATTGGATGCATTGATTTTTTATAAATTGTTCCAATATCTTATCTTTTTTAATCCAAGTTTTCTTTTTGCTCTTTTTGTACATAGATTATATTCTTTTTTAGAAATAAAATTTATGCAACATATAAATAAATGTCGTAAAATTCTACGTTTCTAATCATAATCAACATAAAGAAAACTAATTTGTTAGAATATCCAATGATCTGAATTGTATGTGCTGTTTTGTCTTTGAAATCTCTTTCAGATTGCTTGCAAAAGAACTGTTGGTATGACTGGCAGTTACTATCCTATTCTGCGTTATAAGACTGACAACTTCGACATATTATATTCTTCCCTCTAACCTCTCGAACTATGCATGAACACCATCTTTCATCAGAAACAGATTAGGTTAAAATAAACATATCTAGAACGTGTCTAATATACCTTTAAGCATGACCGAAACATTCGTAAATAAGAGCGGGCACCATTTATTTATTCATTCATATTGTTGCTGATTTTTTAGAGACGTTTGTAGCTTTGAGAGTGATTTTCTACATTCTTTTTCCATTTCCTCTGGAGACATATCTATTTTATGAGTAGCTATCGACCAAATATGACCATAGGGGTCTTTTAGCTGTCCACATCTGTCCCCCCAAGGTGCGTCCATTACATGTACGATCTCCTGTGCACCTGCTAATAATGCCTGACTAAATACTTTATCTGCATCAAGAACGTAAACATATAAAGATACAGCACTTCCACCAATAGATAACGGAGAGTAACAGCCCATGTCAGGAAATTCGTCAGACAATATAATTATAGAATCACCAAGTTTTAACTCTGCATACATTATTCTTTTTCCATCCGGTGCATAATTTCTAAAGCTTTCAACCATATTGAACGCTCGTTTGTAGAATTCTATAGCTTCATTCCCATTTTTTACGACCAAACATGGAGTTACTGTATGATAACCCTCTCGGATAGGGCTAACCTCTATCATCTTATAATATATAATAGCTAAAGTAATATTTAAGAGAATATACGAATTGAAAGATAATTGTAATTAATAGTCGAGAGAGAGTATTACTGCTACACCCAAATAATAGAAATAATTTGTACCAACATAGCACTACATAGTTATAAAAACAGGCAGAAGTGCGCGTTAAGTTTTATTCATCTTCTTATTGAAAATCTTTTTTTGGGACAACCTGAAAAAAATATTACTCAGATTACATTGAGATGTACTATTTCTTAAATTGAGTGTCATTTATAAGAGATCTACTTAGTAGTTATTTCGGAAGTCAGATGATATTAATTATATTGATCTTCCTTAATATTTAGTAATTTTTATATTTGAACAACAAACTACAAATACAATTATGTTATTAAAACAAAGTTTCCATCAAAATATATTCAAAATCCCTTCAAATTAATCGTACCCATTAAAACTTAACCTTTCACTTGATGTTCAGATTATTGCAATAATTTACCTGTTATTGTATTATTAAAGGTAGCATCTTTCTATTACTGATTATCTTTCTGAGCATCACTAAAAGTGATCGTGTGTCCATGAGTCGATCTGTGTAAAGTTGTTAAAACCAATAGATAAAAGTTATTTTGATTGATCTGTTTAACTATTAGTTCATCGATATTACCTGTTCTGAATTTATATGAGAATTTGTTTTTACATTCCGAATCCTCACACTTCTTTATTTTCCGTTCTCCTTTTCACATCTTCTTTAACTTTCAAAGTTTTACCTTCAATTTCTAATGTTTTATTTTCATCATCTAAGGATACATTTTCAGATTTTCCTGAATCTCCTGATAAACGTAAAAAGACAATTCTGCTCCTCTGAAAGAGAAAGAGATATTGCAAAGTTAACTGCTTTGCAACATCCTTTCCATCATTAGTAATTAATGGTTTTTAAAGATGAAATACTAGCTCTTGAAATTGAACAACTTTTCAATTCATTAAAATCATCTACTTATTCTATTTCGGTGGTAACTCTCCCATCTGGATTTATAATAATACATCACCATACCTTATATGTATAAAAAGAATAATGTAAAATTTATAATTAGTAATCCTGTGCATAAACAAATATATGCTTTTTCTAAAAAAAATAATGATTTAAAATTATTCAACAAGGAACGATCCAAATATTCACATATGTCAATTATACAAAGTAATTGGATAATTCTGAAATCCTGATAAGACATATCACTAAAAGGAAGTGGAACATAAAATAATTAAAGGCGATCGGCTTTTCAGTATCTTTTATTTTATAATCATTTTCTCGTTTTATATTTTATATTTATTTATAATTGTATTTTAATCTATATGTTATTTTGTAACAAATAGTTGTCGTTACATATTAAAATCTTAAATGCTAAAAAAAGTATCTTGTTTGAAATTTTCAAAAAAAATTATCCTGTGGTCGTTTCAACATTATATTGATCAAATGTGAATTTTCTTTTTCGACCAAAAGGCTTGAAAGGATTTCCGTTACCATGATAAAATTTTGAAAAGAATTCAACATAAATCAACCTAGCCCCCTGAATGCCTGGTTCGAATACACCAAGGATGATATTAAAAATGTGACCTATAAAGAAGATTGATATTCCTAGAATAACATGGGGAAGTGGGTTATCTATGGTTCTAAGAAAAATATGATCAATTACGTCAGCGAGTATAATTGACGCAAGCATTATTCCTACAATTCTAGTATAGGAAAGTATATGACTAATTATGGAAGGTAATTCCATCAGAGCCCGAACACCTTCACCGTAAAACATCAATCCTAACCCCCCAAGTATCAGCGCAAAATAAACAGCTCCCGTGATACTACCTGTTGGGCTTATATTTTGATGTGCTATGAGTGCCAATCCTAAAAGAGATATTCCCCAGCCAAACGCAAGCCATCCAATTTTGCCGATTGCATGTTTTTTCTGTCCTTCCCTTAGAGCATTTAGTATTCCCAGTACAAGCCCAAATGAAACCATACCCAGACCTATATACCCACTTATTAGCAATAATTTACGTAGTCCAAATGTACTAATCGGGTCGAGCAGCGCACCGTCAGGTGGCAAACTGAATCCAAATGTTTCATTTAGAAATGAGAACAGGTATTGATTTAAGTGAAATCCAAAATAAAGATTGAAACAGAATCCAAGTATAATTGTAAAAATACATCCAGGAATTATTGCCTTGGCTAGCTTCACCATTTGTGTAGGTCTTAAGATTGTCATTGCAAATTTCCGTAAAAATTTTGGCATTATAGTAAGATTACGCTTACCACCTTCTACCCTTCTTATGACCCATTTAGAGACAAGTAATATAACTATACCGTATCCTACGTCACCTATCATCATACCATAAAAAAATGGAAAAATGAAGGCGAACATCACCGTTGGATCGAACTCTTTACCAGAAGGCAAAGAGTAAAACCTAATAAATGATTGATAAACTTTCAATTTTTTTGGGGTGGCCTGAAGAGTTGGAGGATTCTCTTTACTCTCCAAATCACACAAAATTGTTCCCTCAGTATGTTTTTTAAAAGCTGTTTTTAGGTTTTCTATTTTTGGCTTTGGGACCCATCCTTCCAACGCAAAAGCATCTTCTGTTACTCCTAGATGATCAATGATCTCTAGTTTTCTATTTTCTATCTCAAGTTGTTCTTCTGCACCCTTCAGAAATTTGTAATGCATTCTGGAAATTTCAGTCATCTGATTATCAATTTGATTTAATTTTGATGATAGAGTATTGCTAATATTTTTCTGATTTTGAATAATAATTTCTGGTTTGCCTTTAAGTTTTGGAACGGCCTCTAAATTTACATTATGTGAATTAACCGCTGATGCCAAGGAAGCCGATCTAAAGGTTGGAGTAGTAATAAGAACAAAATGTGTTATTTTGCCAGCCTCTTTAGGAATTATAATGATGTCCGGACTTTCAGATTGTAATTCCTTCCTAAATTCTGGAAATTTATCAGAGGCAACACGTCCAAAGTACGAACGGGCGAAGGATAGATTTAAAATATCGAAATCTTCATGAAAGAAAGAAAACTCTTCAACCAGTTTGATATTGTTCTCTGCCTCTCTTTTCTGTGTAGTCAGATTATCCTTTTCCCTTTGCAGAGACGCAATTTTACTATCAATATCAAGAGACTTTAATGTCGAAATCAATTCATTTAATGACAAAAATCCAGATTTCCCGACTATTTTTGTTGGTGGAAGAGAGCCAAGTAATCCTTTAATCCTCAGTAGTTGATCAGAAATTTCATTATGAAATTCACTTTCACGTTCTCTAGCAAGAAAGGATTCTGTTGTTTTTGAAAGAGGTTCGAGGTGTATTACATTCATTTCATGTAAGATTGTAAGAATTTGTTGTCTAAATTTTTTTAGCCCTACTATAGCTACTCGAACCATAGGAACTGGTTTAAGTATCGTAGACATGTTATTCTCTCATCCTATTCACATCTTAGAAAGCAGGATTTCTATTATATTCATTATATTTTGTTTGTCAGAATTGAAAGAGATGGATTTGGATTTTTTTTCTGCATCCGCAAGAATCTGCTCAGCCTCTTTAGAAGCTTCCTGCTTAGCATGTTTAACACTTTCTTCAACCATTTTTTTTCCTTCTATTTTTGTTTCAGAGATAACGTTTTCTAGCTCGTCTTGTAAATTTTTAACAT
The DNA here is from genome assembly GCA_963695855.1 of uncultured Nitrososphaerales archaeon. Classification (GTDB taxonomy): domain Archaea; phylum Thermoproteota; class Nitrososphaeria; order Nitrososphaerales; family Nitrososphaeraceae; genus TH1177. The sequence continues at coordinate 319,049 of CAVOHZ010000003.1, forward strand.
CTTGCTCAATAGAAACCCTATGTTTTTCAATTTCTACCTGTACTTGATCTTCCTTTTCTTTAATTCGCTTTAGTATAGATATATAATCTTGCGGAGAATCTGACATATTTTTAAGCTCCTAAAAATTGTTTACCTATAAAGAATAACAAAACTGTTGTTCCTATGATATTTCCAATCTTAAAGGCTCTTCCAATGATATAAAATTTTTTTTGCTTGTCGTTTGCAAAATTTCCTTTAGTGTTATTATTTTTATTATTGTCTTTATCCTTATTATTATAACTATTATGCATGAATCTCTATTTCCTCCTTCTTTCGAATCATTTCTTCTCTTTCTCCCATTTTCCTCTTTACAGTTTTCAACATAATGAATGTATCCCGTTCGATCTCATCAAGTCTAAAAGTAATGAATTTCACTGCAGCTAACAGTCTAGGAATCAAGATATTTTCTATTGCATTATATTTGCGCTTTGTTCTCTCTATTTCATAAAGCAATTTCCTCAATGCAGTTTCTTTCTCTGCTACCTCTAAAACTATTTTATGAACCTTTTGGTAGGTTCTTAATGCTTCGTTGATAGATGCCGGGAGTTCAAGTAAATGTTCAGCAAGTAATTCTCTTTCCCCACCAGTAATTTTGGGGATGTGAACGCCCATTATACTCTTTGATTCTATCTGTAAATTTCTCATTTGCGATATTTTCATCGCCTCATTTTCGAGTTGCATTGTACCAGCCAGCATCTCAGCCATTCTGATACTTTCATAGCCTTTTATCAGTTCAGACTGTAAACTACCTCTTAAAGCCGCTGCAGTCTTGCTTGTATTAAAGAATTCAAGAATTAAAGCTTGACGTTTTAGTTTTAGGAGATTCAAGCCTTTCTTTGCAATCAAAATTCGACGTTTTGTACGTATATATTCAAGGCGAGTTGGTCTAATATCACTAGCGACGGCCATTATTCACCAATCATGCTCCTTCTGTCCCTGTTTCTACAAGAGCCTTCTTTCTATATTTTGTAATAAATTCCGACTTTATACGTTTCAATTCGGATTCTGGCAGATCACTTAAGAGGTCCCACCCAATATCTAGCGTCTGTTCAATCGATCTATTTTCATTTACTCCCTGATTTACGAATTTACGTTCAAAATTATTAGCAATTTTAACAAATTTTCTATCAGTATCACTTAATGCTTCCTCTCCGACTATTGCGGCCAATCCCCTAGCATCTTTTCCTTGGGCATATGTTGCATAGAGCTGATCAGCTAGATTTCTGTGATCTTCCCTTGTTCTACCACTACCGATCCCCTGATTCATTAATCTTGAGAGACTTGTTAGTACATCAACTGGAGGTTGAATATTCAATCTGTTCAGATCTCTACTCAAAACTATCTGACCTTCTGTAATATATCCAGTAAGATCGGGTATAGGATGTGTAATATCATCTGCTGGCATAGCAAGAATTGGAATTTGGGTAACAGAACCCTTTCTACCTTTAATTTTTCCTGCACGTTCATAAATTGAGGACAGATCTGTATACATATAACCCGGGTATCCCCTTCTTCCAGGGACCTCTTCACGTGCTGCGGAAATTTCCCTTAGAGCTTCACAATAATTGGTCATGTCTGTGAGTATAACTAACACATGCATCTCGCGCTCATAGGCAAGAAATTCTGCTGTTGTTAGGGCAAGTCTTGGAGTAAGTATACGTTCCATTGAAGGATCAGATGATAGATTTAGGAAAAGAACACTTCTACCAAGTGCTCCACTTTCTTCAAACTGATTCACAAAGAAATTAGCTTCTTCACTTGTAATACCCATTGCAGCAAATACTACAGAAAAATTTTCTGAGGTTCCAAGAACTTTGGCTTGTCTAGCAATCTGTGTTGCTAGTAAATTATGTGGTAAGCCAGCACCGGAAAAAATAGGAAGTTTCTGTCCTCTGACAAGAGTATTCATCCCATCTATGTTAGACATGCCTGTCTGGATAAATTCAGATGGTTCTTCTCTAGAATAGGGATTTATTCCAGAACCTACCAAATCAAATTTTTGTTTAGATATAATTTTCGGTCCATTATCTCTTGGTTTTCCCAATCCGTCAAAAGTTCTTCCGAGCATTTCGTCAGATACGGAAATCATGGCGGTTTCACCCAAGAATTTTGTTGAAGTTCCGCTAGTAGAAAGTCCATATGTTGCTCCAAATACTTGAACAACTGCCAAGCCTTGTTTTGTATCAAGTACTTGTCCTAAACGACGTTCTCCATCTGCTAACTTTATCTCCACCATCTCTCCGTAGGCTGCATTATCAACACCTTCAACAAAAATCAAAGGACCAGCTATCTTGGATAACGTTTTAAACGCTACATTAGACATTTCTAAAGTGTTACCTCCAGCAACAAATTATCATACTGTTGTTTCATATTTATCTTGATCTCATTAATTAATTGTTCAACCTCTTCTTCTTTTGTCCATTTCATCTTTGATAAAAGTTTTCGTGCCTCAAGGGAACCAACCTTTGAGGATGGAACCCCTTTCTTTATAGCTTCAGCTTCCATTCTTCCAAATTCTAATATCATAGAGAGCATCAAATTCTGTTTTTTGATAGAGGTGTAAGTATCGACCTCATCGTAAGCACTTTGCTGAAGATAGTCTTCTCGAATAGATCGTGCAGTATCTAAAATACCTTTTTCAGGTTCAGGTAATGCATCATATCCTATCAGTTGAACAATTTCTTGTAATTCTGACTCCCTTTGCAAAATTTCTAAAGCTTCCTTCCTATGCGGAATCCATTCAGAAGAGACATTGTTGTTGTACCAGTTAGTCATATCATCAGCATACAAGGAATAACTTGTTAGCCAGTTTATAGACGGGAAGTGCCTTCTTGAGGCTAAATTGGCATCGAGCGCCCAAAATACTCTTGTAACTCTTAAAGTATTTTGAGAAACAGGTTCAGAAAAGTCTCCTCCTGGTGGAGATACTGCACCGACTAAAGTCAGAGAACCCACCCGCTCTTCGGGAGATATTACTATTGCCTTTCCTCCCCTTTCATAAAATTCCGCTAGTCTTCTTCCAAGGTAAGCGGGATATCCTTCTTCTCCAGGCATTTCTTCCAGCCTGCCTGAGATTTCTCTCAATGCTTCAGCCCACCTTGAGGTACTATCAGCCATCAAGGCCACGTCATATCCCATGTCTCGATAATATTCACCCATCGTAATACCAGTATAGATACTTGCTTCACGGGCTGCAACAGGCATGTTCGATGTATTTGCAACAAGAATTGTTCTCTCCATTAATGGTCTTTTTGATTTTGGATCTTCCAATTCTGGAAAAGTAGTGAGAATCTCTGTCATTTCGTTTCCTCTTTCACCGCATCCAATGTAAACGATAACACTACTGTCTGCCCACTTTGCAAGTTGCTGTTGAGTTACTGTTTTTCCACTTCCAAATGGTCCTGGAATAGCTGCTGTCCCACCCTTTGCTACTGGAAAAAAGGTATCAAGAACACGCTGTCCTGTAAGCAAGGGTGACTCTGGTGCAAGTTTGCGAAGAACAGGTCTTGCCATTCTTACCATCCACCAACTTGATAAACCAATATCCTCAGTACCGGTATTTGTTTTCACTTGTGCAACATTTTCATTAACTGTGTATTTCCCTTCTGTTATTTCAGAAAGTTGACCACTAATACCAAATGGAATCATTATTTTGTGACTTATCAATGGAGTTTCTTGAACTTCACCAATTATTTCACCTGGAGAAACGTTTTCACCATTTTTCTTGATCGGGATAAAATCCCATTTTTTATGTTCGTCTAAAGCGGGAATAATATTGCCTCTACTGATAAAATCACCGCTTTTCTCCCTTAATACATCGAGTGGACGCTGAATTCCATCATAAATTGACGTCAACAATCCTGGTCCAAGCTGCATTGATAGAGGTCTCTTTGTGTTGATTACTTTCTCTCCAGGTCTAAGCCCTGTTGTATCTTCGTATACTTGTATGGTGGCCTTATTACCGTCAAGACGGATAATCTCTCCGAGCAAACCTAAGTCTCCAATTCTTACAACATCATACATTTTTGCTGCTTCAACGTCTGTTGCTACAACTACTGGACCCGAAATTCTCGAAACAATAGCAGTTGACATACTAATAATTCACTCCTTCATCATCCCATTTTAATACTTATCCCAAGTACACGTTTAGCCAACGCCGCGATCGATTCTTCCTGAACACTTCCTTTTAAAGAGGGCATAAATAAAACCAATGGTTCAATAGATCCTTCGACCCTTGTTCTGAATAAGTGTGGAAGAGAAGCACTAACAAACTGACTAGCGATTATCAAGTTAAACTTACGAGAGAAGAAAATACTTTCCATAGTTTTCAGGGCCTCATCTGCTTGGTTAACTATGTATGTATCGTCTATTCCCAATAGGCGATAGCCCATTACAAGTTCTCTTTCACCTATTACAGCAATAGCACCATCTGATTCTGATTTTTGTTTAGTTGACATTTTATATCACTCCAAAAGCAGCATTGATTTTATACGTTCAACGGGGATATCATAACGTTTTCCATACGCTATTCTTTTTATGTTGTCCCATTCAGATTCTGCAGTTAAGATAAAATGAAAAATTGTTCCTATTGAGAGTGCTATATTTTTCAATCTTTTTACATATGTTTTAATAATAAATTTATCCAACGCCAGCTCAAAATCTATTAGACTGTTGGTCTTGATAAAGGTATCCAATAATTCATCTAACTTGTAGTAATCTTGTATTTTCCCTACAAATTCATTAATATTTTTTAATCCAAAAATATCAAGCAAGATATTCAATGGAATGTTCCCCCCTTCGATAAGATGTTTATTTAACAATTCTCGATCCAGATTGGAATCCCTAGCTTTTAGTACATTTAAAATGTTCTTTTTATCTATTTGTGCTCTAAATAACTCTCTAATTACTCCCTCATCACCTTGAAAAAACTTTAAGGATTCAAGTAATGACTTGTAATAATATGATTGAAGATCAGCCATCATAGGACCAAGGTCGGCTGTTTTTTGATAAGCATCAAGATGTTGCATCAATATGGTTCCATATCTATATTTTATGAGTTGATTCACGACACCCTCTACATTGGTTTGCGACAAAATAATTTTCATTTCATCATGTGCAATATTTCCCGCTGAGATTCCTGCAGGAACATTTCTACTAGATACCAGAAAATGTTCTGTTTCCGTTATTGCACGTCCTATTATTTTTGAAGATAAAATTAATTCTATATTATGAATATCCCACTTTAAAAGATAGGCTCTGACTGCAGCCCTTCCACTGAAGGGTGTTGCTTCAAGAGCAATTTTGTTTATATCAACCATATGTCTATTGAGAGCTACTTCTAAAAGTTCTGGTGGCGAATATAGAGCTGCTGCTTTTTCTATTTCTGGACCATACGATGTAGGTTCAAGCATTCTAATAATTTCAGCAACATCTTTAGCTTGAGCAAGACTTAAAATAAAATCCTTAGATAGAAAGCTCATCGAGAGTGCCTGTAATCTTCCAAAAGAAGAGGAATATGATGAGGTTGTCATACTACTTTATCATTCTCTCAAGAAGAAAACTTTTTACATCATCTTCATGAGTTCTTAATAACTCTTCAATGGTGAGATCGAGCTCTCTTGTTCCATTATTATCCTCTGCTAGAATTCCTCCGATAGTATCGATAGTTGCTCCGAGTGTTACGTTCATAGCTTTAATAGCCATACTATCATCAACATTAGAATGAATTACTACGTTCTTACCCAAATTCTTTTTTGCATGGTTGACCATCCTTTCCAGAGTTTTTTTGTATTCCGGTTTCTTGGTATAATTTTTTAATTCTTGTCTTATTGTATTAAAGGTGGAATCCATGTTTTCATTAATTGCATCAAATAGGATCTTTTTTGCGTTTAACCTAGCTGTCTCCACTATCCTAGCCGCATCTCTTTGAGATTTTACTTTTGCTTCATTAGCATAAAACTCTTCGAGCTCTTTTATTGTAGTCTCCTTTGATCTTTCAATAGCTGTTTTTTTTTCAGCAAAAGAAGTATCAATGATATCTATTTTTCTTTGTTTCCTCTCATCAATCTCTCGCATGAAAGTGAACAGGCTTGCCATCTAACAAGTCGCCACTTAGAGTATTCCTAACAGTAGAATTATTCCTAGCACGAAACCGATAATCCAAAGAGTCTCAGGGATTACGAAGAAGAATAGAACTTGTCCAAACTTCTCTGGTTTCTCTGCTATTATCCCCATTCCTGCCGCACCTATACCTTGCTGAGCATTTCCCGTACCTATAAGACCACCTGCAATCGCTATTGCTGCCGCAATTGCCAATAATGGCTTCGTAAAATCTGATTTAGTTGCTGCTGATGTCTCTTGGGCGAACACTTGTGTAGAAGATAACGTAAATACAGCTATTGCCAATCCTGCAATTATAGTAATAATTGACAATTTTGAACCATTATATCGCATCATTACTAGATAAGGTTACTTATGTGGTTATATTAAGAGTTTTCTCCAAAAATCATAAGAATTTGTATGCAACCTATGAAAGAACAGGATAGTTTATTAATTAATTTCAACTAATGAATAATAGATTGCATTTTTTAACTCCTATATCATTTAGAAATTCGAAAAGATATTTCATTAAGCTCTAGATTAAATCTATTAGATAAGAAATAGTAGATGCGTTTTTGGGAGGTAACTGAGGTCAAATAGATTCTTCTATAATACTTAGTATCGTATAAAAATATTCAACTTGCTCATTGTTGAATTTCTCCGCTTACCCCGATTTTATAAATTTCATAAAAGTTCGACGTAATTTGCAATGCGAATTTAGTGAACCAAGAATTGATATTTGGATTTACGTTACTATCATATTGATGTTACCGATGATTTCTGATTGGTTTGCTATTTTTTGTTAATTATTTGACACTTCGATCTAATATTCAATAATACAAAAAAAAATTTTTAATTGCTGGTTATACGGTCATATTATGTATGTAAAACATTCCTGAAAATTTGTTATTATATTGATTTTAAATTAAGTCGAATCAACAAAAAAAGTCAGGAGAATTTCAATTAACTTACCCAGTCATATTTTGCTCAGTGTTCGTTAGATTAGAAGTTATATTTGCAAGAGCACTTGCAGTCGCGTTAACAATACTTTCTGTTGTATTTCCAATAGACTCAACGAATGAAAAATTCTCCAGGGGATTACCGCCAGTCAACTTTTCTAATTCTTCTATGCTCCCTACGTCCTTCCCATTTTGAGAAGCGTTTTGTGCAAAAACGTTAGCAGTAGATGTCAGTGCCACCAGACTAGCAAAGATAACCAAAGTAATTGCTTGATTCATAATAAATTTCTGAATCTAATCATATATTATCTTTTATATTCATACAAGATCTAATAAAATTTGAATTTATTCATACGTTTCGGCTTGAATTGCAGAACAAATAATCTTCATTCGTCGGTCAAAAAAAATATATTTCTAATATTTTTATCTATATTTTTAACCCATATCCATAATGGAAGTTTTTCAATTTAGACATAAATCATCACGTCACGTCACGTCATATATTCTATGCCCATCTTATTCTAATTTTATAAATGAAACCGAGTTTTTTCTAATTCTTGAATTTAACACCTAGTGATAACTTGTAAAAGAAAGATGTTTTAATATTTGACATATTTTTTACTTATCAATAAGACGGAGATAAAAAGAGTATGGGATTAACCAAATATCGGGAAAGTCCCATTGTGAAAAATCTAAGAGATTACCCATATATCATAATGCCGTGATTGAAAGAGATTACAATGCTAATAAAGTTTGTTAGTTAATATTATTTATTGGGAATTACAGAAAAATTGGAAAACATTATAAGAATTTGCAGATATGAAGACGATGTAGATAAAAAAGTTGTGCTGTTACTTTTGATCGATAGCTTGTTGCCAAACACAAATAAATTAAAAATTCCTTCATATGTGACAAGGGACTATATCGATTTGGTTTTAAATGAGCTAGAGAAAAAGATCGAATATGAAAAAGTAATTTAACGAACCAAATGAAAATATAGTATTTCACTGTAATTTTCACGGAATTCTAAATCATAATTACTTTACAATCTCATAATATCTAATACTAATTATATAAAATGTATTTCCTAGATCTAGAATTCTTTTTATATATCTTATAATTCAAAATCTTTTTAAAATACCACCAAAATTTCCTGTTTAAAATAAGTTCAGATTATTATAAACATCCTACAATAAGAATAAAAATTTTAATAGCTTTAAATTTATAATACTGGGAATGAATTGAGAGCAAAAAAAATTATGATTATAGAAGATGAATTAGATATTTTATTATTGTATAAAGACTACCTTACGAACAAGGGGTATGATGTTATAGGGACCTCTACGACTGCAAATGAAATTTTGAAAGATTATGAAAGTTCTCTCCCAGACATTGTTATGTTAGATTATAAATTACCAGGAAATATGAATGGTCTTGAAGCAGCTAAAATGCTCTTGCAGAAAAACAGGGATTTATCGATAATATTGGTTACTGCTTTTGATGAGGTAAAGAAGGAGATAAATAAAGATCCTTTGTTTTCTGGTAAACATATATCAGTACTTATTAAACCGGTTAGATTGAACTTGCTTGAAAGACATATAAGGAACTTAGCAAATATTTTTCCAAAAAACAGGAAAAACAAATAATATTAGATTAGATTAGATTATGTTTACTATCTTATATGTGTAGTTAATCTAGATTTATAATCTTATTGTGTAAATATTTTTATCATCAATAATTTTTATATATTTGACTATTTCACAGACTTAAATATAATAGTTTTAGACGACGTACATTTCTGATGCTTTCTGCTTTTCCAGGTCTAAAGCTATTATGAATAAACATGTTTTTAATATATCTACGGCATACGAAAGCCTAGTAACATCTATTACATCTTTAGTATTTCTCAGCTCGTAGTTTAATTCAGTTGTGGCATCTTGAATTATCGTTGTTAAAGAGTACAAGTCATTAACTTTTTCACTTACAAATTTGACCCAGGTCAGGAGTGCTATCTCGACTGATTCATGATATTTAATATTATCTACGAAATTATTGTCATAGTCTTTGGTTACCTTATTTACAATCTCCATAAAATTTATTTCAGTTTTGAGAGTCATTTTAATCAAAAACAAAAAAAAGTAGACGGTTGTTAGTCAAGATTTTTTTACTCATTTTTTGATAATGCATTATCTGGCAAATGAGGGAAAATTTGTTTTACGTCAAGAAATCTTTTTCGTAGCGTCACAACACTCATATTTCCTGCAGTTGCAATTTTCGATTGAGTTATTTTTTCCCCTTTTTCTAGACAGGCACCATATAAGGTAGCAACAGATAAAGCTGTTGGGTCCTTTCCATACGAGATAGAATCGTCGTTGATTAACCTCATCATTTCTAACGCCCTAACCATAGTTTGTCGAGTTATACCTGCTATACCAGCAATTTTTGTCATGTGAGTGGTAGAATCAATTAATGGTAGATTGATTATTAAGCGTCTAAGAAGCAGACGATAACAACGCCCTGCAAAGACTTTATCAGCATTAACAGAATTAGCTATCTCACTTATTGTACGAGGAACTTTCAGTTCTCTGCAAACCACATATACACAGGCAACAATGAATTCTTTAATAGACCGACCTTTTATTATTTTTAAGTCTACTACCTTACGGTAATAGTATGCTGATTTTTCGATAATTGTTTCACTTAATGATAACTTATCTTTTATTCGCATTAGAATGCTAAATGCTTTCTTTAAATTTCTGTGATAGCTTCTGTTACTATTTGATATCTTGTTCCAATGACGTATCTTAACTGCTTTTGAGATTTGTTTAACGTTTAGTTGATTGCCATACGCATCTACATTTTGTTGAGAAATTGTTGTAGACAATCCTTTATCAAAAATAAGCAGTGAATTTTTTTCCAAGTTTTGCGATCTATCAACTGAAATATCATCAGTAACGAACTGCTCGCAATTTACTACTCCACAATTAGTACAAACTATCTCATTACTAACACTGTCAAAAACAAGGTTTGAATTTTTACAATTAAAGCAAATATCTTTTGCTGTATCTGGTTTCTGCAATTTTTCTACTAATTTACTCACAGGTAGAACTTATTTTTGCAAATAATAAAGAATAGGTTTACATTGTACGAAAAAAATGTATAAAATTACAAATAACTACAAACAAACACAAAGAAACACAATTATAAGCGCGTAGCATTCTCAAGTATAGTGAAATCGGTTACACGATCCTTTAGAATTGATGATCCTCTATCTAAGATTCTAGATGAAGAAGCGGACAGAATGGGGATTTCCGTCAATGCCTTGGTTAATATAATTATTAAACAATATCTGGATTTCACGCGTTATTTGTCAAAAATAGACATGGTTATTATTAATAGAGAGCTCTTGAAGATTTTGTTAGAATCCTTAGAAGAGAAAGAGATCTATGATATTGCAATTTTATTTGGAAGCACTACACCAAAAGATACAATATTATTTTGGAAAAAAGAACTGTCCAATCATACCGTTTTCGAATACGTTGAAAAAATTGTTTGTAGATACGGTTTGTTAGGAACGTATGATGAGATAATCCAAAATGACATGAAAACAATTGTTATAAGGCATCGACTTGGAAAAAAAGGTTCGGTCTTTTTTAGCGGTTATTTGAAATCTACATTGAAAAATACATTAGGAATAGATACATCATTAGACTTGACCGAATCATCTGTAAAAATTGAAATTAAAATATAGTAAAACATTAGAGAAATTTAATCGGAAAGTGACAATGATTTTTATACGTCTACGGTCTACGATATAACAAGATAAAGCAAAACAGCACGAATTAGAGAAGCATTAATCTTGGTTTGAAATCCTAATACTACTAGTTATCTTGGAAATTTTGTCCCAGGATGAAATTTTAACAAACCAGATTCATTTGACAGCAGGTTTAATCTTATAATTGTTACTACAAATTGTAAGAATTATGAAATCATCTTTGTAAAATGATCTTGGACAAGATCAATATGTAAAAGTAATAATTCAGAATTTAAAATATTGTAATAGGGGATAATAAAATTAACGGGCAATGATGAAATGATATTTTACTATATTTGTTTCATTTACTGCTAATAATTATTTCAAAAATCAAGGATATGTACAGATCAAAAATCATATTTCATCCATCTGTTTTCAACTATCATATTTTCAAAATCTGTTTTACTGCTGAAGTGTTCTTCTATAACATCATCATCCTGAATAGAGTACAGAGAATAAGCTGGCAAGTGCTCTACTATAATTGTAGAATCAGATTTCATATCTATAAAAATCTCTAAAGTACTCGTGACCTGTTTTTTAATCTCAAAATCCTCGCTCAATTTATAACTTTCCATCCGACATCATTATTATTTGCGCAGCGAAGTAGAAAAACAATTTGGATCATTAGTAAATAAAAATTTCTAACAACAGACAAAGTATATGCTTTTATTATTGCTAACACGGTTAGATTGAGCCCTTGTAATGAATTTCAATTTTATTTAATTTGATAGATGAGTAAATAAGCATTTTAATTCGATAGTATTTGTATTCATTAATTTCATTATTTTGCCCAAAATTACTACTCGTTAAAACACTCATCATAACTACATTATGAACTAAAAAATTGCTGATCAATAACGACAATCCTAGCTCCAGATTAATTAAATAGAAACTAATTTTTAAATATTGCAACGATTTACAAAATTTGGTCATTAAAAATATTTAATTTTCAATTCTATCCCTGTATACGGATCGTTTTGGTAGTTGAATAAAAGTCACTAGACATGTAGCTAAAAATTAGGCAACCGCAGATCCTAGCAAATCCAAAAGAAAAATCCGTATCAAAAACCGTTAAATAGACATATTCAATGAGTAACGCATGTTCCAACCAACCAAGAAAAATAATGAATTATTCATGTTACGGTGATGTGCTTAGAATTAGGCCTTAAGAATGGTATCTATAAAGGGGGAGGAAATTTATATTTTATTTATACGACTTAATCTCCTCTGATATGACTTCTTGATGAAAATTATGTAGGAAATCTAACTTTGGCACTAAACGCAACTGCAGTTTTATTTCAATGTCAGTTTTAAAGTTCGATTCTAAAATTGGTATAAATTGATTTTATTTGACATTGTTTATATTGGAAAATTGATAAATGAATACATGAACAAACCAAGAGTTTTCATCGTTCAGGAAGATGAGGATGCCAACATACTGTTATCTGGGATGATGTGTTTGAAGGGTATTGAGGCACACAAGTTCACCACGGGAGAAGATTGCATTAAAAAAGTAAAAGAATTCGAAGGAAAGGTAGATGTAGTAATAATTAGTGGAGATATCGCATCTGACAGATATTTAAAGATTGTATTAACCATTAAACAGATAAATAACAATATTAAAATCTTGGTGATTGCTGAAGAAGATTCTGAAAAAACTAGACTCTTGGGTTACGGAGCAGATGAATTTACTTTAAAACCGATGAGCCCCGAAAATGTCGCTGATAAAGTTTTTATGTTAATTTCTAGGGAAGCTATACTGGATAACAGATAGCAGTAGTATTATTATTTATTTTTTAACTCTAAGGTGTTTAGCGAGGTCTAGCAATTTAGATATTTTAGTAAGCCTAAGATATGTTCAATCCAGTAAATATTTTGATCTCAAGAAACGTACGTATAATTTAAAATTAACTTTATAAAGAAATTACAATGTGTTGAAAAATAAAATTTAGGTAAAAGGACTTTTGTGTTTAATTTATATTTTTTACTTCTATATTAACTATTATGTATATTATATAATGGAATGAAAGATCTATCCAAGTATGTAATAATTGCTATTGGATTCGTTGCCATTTCAATATTAGTTCCCAACATCCAGGCACAAAACAATTCAGAAATTTCATCAAGCCAAGGTCAACCTCAGACTGCATCTAATGAGACAATGTCTTTAATGTCATTAAATATAGGAGATCTCAAAGACTCACTTGTTAATGCAAAAGATGCCGTTTCAACAGGAAATTTTGAAAATGCATTGACAGAAGTCACAAATGTCGAAAATCAACTATTGCTTGTTAAAGGAGAACAACCACCATTTGTAAGTGATATCCAGGGCATAAAAGAATCTATAGCCAATTCAGATGTTCCGAAGACACTCGATGGAATAACGAATATCCAAATTGAACTATTAAAAGCCGAAACGGATATGATGAAAGCAAACCAGGGAAACCCACAAATGATGATGGCTCAAAATGCCAATAATGACAATAATAACAACCAACAAAACGATAATGATGATAACGCCGATGATAATGATAAAAATTAATGATTAATCTTCCTTTATTTTTTTAGAAATTGAAGTTATTATAAATCCATAAGTTGAAAGTTGAGAAATATTGATTAACGCGGCAAATGCTGAATTCGTAGTGTTTTCATAGCTTCGAAGGTCTTATGTATGATTTGTATCTCAATCAATAGATATTAATATCCTCAATATGTGTATTTTATTGATACTTTAGAATTTTACACATATTTTTATATATTATGTATTACTATAAATAATATGGAGACTTTCCATAATATTTATTGCTATGATCCCATTGATAAGAATGCCAGACTAATAGGAGGAAAAAGTATTGGAAAAATTAAAAAAATCCTAGATAAAAATATAATTACACAAAGGGATAATGGAGAAATATTTTATTTACCAAATAAGTATATTTACGGATTTGATGGAATGAATTTTTGGTTTATGTTATCAGAACGGGACGTATGTGAATATAAAATCAACGGGGTATTTGACATTCAATATTTTTCTTCATCAGCAAATCCGAGTATCTATTTTATAAGTGATAAATGGATGGTCAATTAATATGTGTGGGTAATACGTGCAATTGCATGTTTGAGCATGTTTGATCAAAAGGAATTTCCGTAACGTAATTTAATTTACTTTCAACGAGCGAATGATACCTAGATGTATCATCCACCTCCTGCTCCCTCGCCTCCTCCTGTTGATTCAACTTCGAACGGTTCCATTTCCTTTTTTATTTCTTCTAGGCTTTGATTTTTTAAATCGTCTTGGGTTCCTTTCCTTTCAATCTTTTTTTTGGGTTTTTTGCTCATAATAGATAATGTATTTCATTTTTTATAACTCTTATCCAATAATTATGTCCCAGACCTTTTAACGAGGTTTTGCTACCATTAAAAATAAAGAAAAATTTCGCAGAGTAAACAGCTTGGTGGATAGATACAAGTGATAGAGCATTGATTGAGTGGATGGAATTATCATGTATTATATGTAATTTTTGCTTTGTACGTTTTCCAAGAAAAATACTCCAGGATAAATGAAAATAATAATAAATCTCTAAATTTGTAAATTAGACCTTTAGCTGAAATCTAAATATTTCATTGTTTGGACAAGATAAAATGAGGTCAATTTCTGATGAGTAAAACATAATCATTTACCATTACCATTTATATCAAATGGGTTAATATTCAAAATCAATTGTTAATAACCAGCCGGGATTTCGTTAAACTGTTTTATACTATAATGTAGAGATCTAAGTATGAATGAAATTATCGAATTAGACAATAATGCATATAATATTTCAATAGCCTTAGGACATGATGCCAACTTTCTATATGATATTATTAATAAATATCGCGATGATGCAAAAAGATCCAATAGAGATGATTTGGTAAATCTATGGGAAGAAATAAAAAAAGATAGACAAAGACATTTAGATATTTTGAAAGAAGCATTAGAGAAAGAAATACAAAAATGATTCATAATATTAAAGGATCGGAAATAATTACTTCAGATAATAAAAATATTGGTAAGGTAAGGAGGATAGATAAAAAAAATAGGGACTATTTTATTGTTTTTAAAAAGGGTCTTTTTAATGATGAAGAGTTTCATATACCTTTTGAAGCTATAGTCCGAAAATCGGAAGACGATAATAAAATTTTTTTAAATTTGAAAGAGTCACAACTAAAACATGGTCATGAATTAATAAAAAAACATAGACCATCGGACCTAGTAAAAGGAAAATCATATCCTACATTTGCTAATCCTATCGAAAAAGAGATAATCCGATATGAAGTATTTTCTACATCGAAAACTAGAAAGAAAGAAAAAAAAGAGATACCGAGTAAGTTTTTGTGTGATAGCTGCTCAGAACAGTTTGAAAATGGTCAAAATTTAGAACAACATAGAATGGAAGCACATTTTGGCCCAGTTGGCATATAATATATTTTAAAATATCATATTTTAGATTTTTACTTACTAGTGTCTTTTTTTTAACATAATTAAGTCTATTTCTGCTTTATTAGCCATCCAATCTTCTATTCCTTTGTGTACAAACATAAGCAATATATAGAATAGTCAGGTACGTCATCTTACACCTTGTATTTGTATTTCTTGCTCAATGTTCCTTCAAAAAAGAACATTTCAATGCTATAAAGATTAAAAAATAAATTTTGGTGGAATACAAATCCGAGGTTAATATTTAAAATCGAGAACAAAAAGCAACGAGAGTTGTCTCATTCTTGTCTGGTTAAACAACCTTTGAGAATGGTGATGCAATAATGTTCTAGATCTGTTTTAACCAATACATTATATAATTTACCTCGTTCAGAAGGTGACCTACAAAACTTCATTGATATGATCCTCTTGGCGACACAAAAAAAGTATATCAAAATTGTTCATAAGATCTATGTGATTATGGTTATAAATTAAAAATAATATCATAAAAATAAAAAATAAATTAAGGTATATCTGGATTTAGTTAATAATCCGTAATCTTTATAGATTATTAACTATCCCTTGAACCTACCTTGGTCATTCCCTTTTTTTGTATTGTTCTTCAGCATAATTGGAGTTTGTACCTGTATTGCCTTGATCGACAATTTCTTGATCATCTTTATTTCTCTTAACTGCAGTCGGTTCATGTGAAGTGATTTTTTCGGGAGACATAGGATCCTTTCCTCTATAATTATTTTTTTTCTTTCTTATATTATAATGTAATTCTATAATGTAATTCTATAATGTAATTCATTTTATATAACCATTATAGGAATAATGGTTATGTTTTTTATTTAATTGATATAAATACAAAATCTCACTTAGGCGCAAACTATGCAATATATATTTTTCTTGTTAACCGTTATAAACTATATTGTATGATTAATATGTAGATATAATGGTAGAAAAGAAAATGATAGAACAAAAAATTGGAGAAGCAATAGGCTTAGAGAAAGCAGCTCAAAAGGTAGTGGAAGAACTAAAGTCGAAAGGGTTAATAAAACAAGAACATGAAAAAAAACTGATGATCATGAAAGAAGAAGCAAACAATCAACAGACAAAGATGGAAGACCTCATCACACAAATTGCTGAGAGCGAGGGATTAAGTTTAGATAATATTATTTCCGTTACTGACGAGACGGCTGAAAAAGCGTACAAAATAATGATTACTTATTTGGGAGAATCACCAGATGAACAAGAAGCTTTGGAATTTTTATGTCTAGCAGAAGGTGCAGAGGTTACTCATTATGAGGTTCTGTCTTCTATGGCAAAAAAAGTAAAGAGCAGAAAATTTGGGACGACAGTTAGGTCTATATTGAAAGAAGAAATAGACCATTTGAAATTATGTACAAAATACGCTAAACAAAATATCGTCAGGGAGTAAGAAAATTCAATACAATCTATTTTAATTTACAAACTATTGGCATATCTTGCTTATGCTGATTTTTATCAATAAGTAATTTTATTTTCAAAATTTTTGTCTTTGAAATATCAGTTGTACTAAGTAAATTAGGTTTTGATTTTTTATGTTCTAACAATTGGAGAATCTTGTCAATTTCTTCATAATTTATACCTAGTTCTTTTTCGGCCGTTTGACCTTTCCACAAACGGGCGCTACTCGTTTTATTAATTATTTTAATAGGAATCTCCAAATATTGAGCAAGGGTTCTTACCTCTGATTTATATAGATCACCAATAGGAAATAGGTCAACACCTCCATCTCCGTATTTTGTGTAATAACCTAACATAATTTCACTCTTATCTCCTGTACCTAAAACTAGGCTGTGCTTTAAAGTTGCATAATAGTAAAGAACTGACATTCTTAGTCTCACTAAAAGATTAGCGACTGCCATTTTATTTTTAGGCAGTTTTCTTACCAATTCTTTTTTGATCTTTTTGAGATCTATTACCTTATATTTTATCTTTAAACTTTTTGCTAGTTTAATAGCGTCCGCTGTATCAGCTCGTGGAGTGACAGAAGAATCCGGAAGCATTAATGCAAATACCCTTTTGCTTCCTAAGGCTTTAACTGCTAATAGTCCAACTAAAGATGAGTCTACACCACCACTTAAACCTACAACTATGCCTTGGGATTTCCTTTTTTGAACTTCTAGTTTTATAAAATTCACTATTGTGTTAGGCACGAGATTATTATCATTCTTATCCTTAGTCAATTTAATATTGATAAATCCTTATTTCTTATATACATATTAATTATTTTTAATCTTGCATTACTTTATTTAAAAAACTGTTTTAAACTGATAATCAACAAAGTTACTAAGGTCGAGTATTTAATTTCTTTTTCGAACGAGTAATATTACTAACCTTTAAGTTCGGTGGGACACTTTTTAAAAAAATGTATATAAAATTGCTAGTCTTCTACTAATCATTGCAGTTCAAATAACAAATAATTATATAAAAAAATTATTGTCCAAAAGGACTTTCTAATTTAGCTCCTGCGGCTACATCAGAACCATTTGGATCCGCATCGTCATTTGGTTCTTCCGTGATCACGAACTGAGAGTAGGTATATGGATTTACCATTTTCTGAGTAAAGTTTAACTCATTATTGTCAAATTCACCTAAGCTCAATTTATATCCTGATCCACCAGCATCTTCTAACCAGCCTTCATATACTCTGTCTTGGGGCGCTGCTACATCAATTTGGGCCTGCAACTTTATGTTATTATCTTGTGAAGAAATCATTAACGTTCCTTTTTTTTCACCTCCATAAGGAGTAGGTCCTTCTGGGGCAGTAAGGTCTATCTGTGTTTCCTGTGCTAGAACAATAGGAAATAACACTGGGCTCGTTAAAGCTAATGATATTATAATTGCTATTGCATAGCTAACTTTATTCACGTTCGACCCTTTTACTTTAAAATAACCTGTCTCTTTCATATTTCTATTAGTACAATAAACTATAAATCTGATTATGTACTTAATAGTTTTTTAAATATGTGTCAAGACGGCATAAGTATAACGTAAAATAAATGATGTACCACATGGCATCATTATTTAGAATACAATTATTTTGATTAATTATATCATAACAATGAAGCACAACGAAGCACAATATTGCATTAGATATCTTTAATACGTTACGAATGATTTTACCTTCCGATAGTTTAATTCAAGTTTAGTTCAATGGAATAAAAATCTGGTCGTTATTACATGACCAGATGTCTAATGAAATAATTTATAATATTTTAGCTATGGCTAAATATTATATATTTAATTGCACAAGACAGTTAAAATTCAGAAAATTAATGTTTAAACTCATTATAGCCCATTATTCCGCGAGAAGAAATTAAGGTTGTTGCTTTTAATTCAAAAAATGTAATTAATTTATCTCATTCATAATCTTGTAATTAAAAGAATATATCTCCTCCTTAATCAAAATTTTTAGACAATACAGAATTTTAGTGTTATACGGTTTTTATATTATTTAAAATATTAGAAATTGCGATTTGAAACTAAGAACTGGCAAACTATAACTAATTTAAGAGATAACATATAGACAAAATAGATTTACTTCATAATTTACTTTAGTGCAGTAAAATTTAAAAAAAATAGATGTTAGGAAGGATGATATAATTTGCTTTACTTCCCTAAATCTTTTATACCTTCCCCAATATCGGATAATACTTCTCCTGTACCCTTGGCAAGACCTTTGGCTGCTTCTCCAGTTTTATTCAGTAATTCTGAGCCAGCTTTAGATGCATTATCTTGCGCTTCTTCTGCCGTTTGATTAATAGATTTGGAGGCATCTTTCAGCTTTTGATTTGTCTCTTCGGAAATTGCAAATGCAGGAATTATGATTGATCCTACTATAGCCGACAATGTCAATACGAGTGAGAGGAATATTCCAAATTGAATACGGTTAATCAATCCAAAGGTGCCTCTTTAGCTTTTTCTTTCTCGTACTCAGTTTCTAGATCTCTATCAGGATCTTGTATTTTTTTGCCTACTGCCTTCAACCCCGCCTTTATTTTATCGCCAGCACCTTCGTCTGTATCAGTATAATCAGTCTCGCTATCTGTATCTACTTTATATTCTGTTTCTTTTTTTATATCTACCATTGTACTATATTTAACACATTAAACTATATTAAGATGATATACTTGGTTCAAAAATGTCTAATAATTAGACCTGGTCCTATAATAAAATGCCTGTATTTGGTCAACAAAATATATTAGCATGATCGTTTATATTATTCTTAAATGGTATCGCTAGAAAGTGGTATTGTCCTAATAATTGTGGGTGTAATAGTGTTATTTCTAAACCGATTGCTCCCGGCACTCCCTGCTCGTATCATGTATGTGATAGGTTCGATCTTGCTTGTCATAGGAATAATACTAGTTATTGTATATTTGGTATATGCGGTAGTTTAAGTTAGGGCCTCAGCATTTATTTTATTTTTTTATTTGTGACTTCATTTTCATACCTTATGGTATAATTTTTATTTTGGTGATTTTACACGTTTAATTTCTATTGGATTTTCAATTAAAGGTTTTTTTATAAAATCGTCGACAAAAAGAAGGATTAAAAATCAGAAAGGCCCCCAAATAATTTGTCAAATCATGATGTTTTAATTATTACTTTAAGGATAGTGAACCTGCTTATATTATCTACTTAATTCTACTTTATTGATTTAAGGATTGATTTTACGAAGAACGATTTTTGATTTGTTTTTTCGTTTTAATAACGTTTATCATTTTTGTATCAAATGATTATTTATTCATAATAAAGCTTATTTGTCCATTAATCTCAAGATAAGGTAATCTTATCTCTGATAGGTCATCCGTACCGTGCAGTCGCATCTGCGATTCGAATTCATTGTCATTTTAGCCCTTTCTAATGCACCTTCTAAAAACTTTCCATTTTTAACCAACAATATAGTTTTTTCCCATAAATCTTTCGAATAATTTAAAAATAAATGAAATTCATTTTCAGAAAGAGAGCTGATTAAAATTATTGTATATTTAACGCCATGTAGGTAATACTTAAAATGATATATGGACAAGAATTAAATGGATTGTAAAATGGATCCAGGCATTTTTCCCATTTGACTATGACTTCATGTTGAAAAATTAAAAGATAAACTGAAAATTATATAATTTCTGTATTAAACAATTTTTGTTATAATCGAACATATTAAAGTTAAAAATTAAAATAGTTGCTCTTTTGTAAATTTGTGAGTAAAAATTACAAATGTGGTGATGATTTTATTCATTAAATTAATTTTAATAATCTCTTATTCGCTAAATCTTATCTCAAGAGAACTGGATTCCTTTTCTAAATAAAAAAATAAAAATTACTAGTATGGGCCTCGCCTTAAAATCCTTTTACTATACACATTATAGATAAACATCTAGAATTAAAAATTATATAATTCTCTTGATATGAAATATAATGAATTGTATGAAATCTATAACCTAAAAGATTGTATGAAACCTATAATCTAAAATGTCTACTATTCACAATGAGAAGGAACATTATTTAAATTATAATGTGGTTATAATAAATAGCTGATGACCTTAATTGGGGATTTTTATAGATGGATTAGTAGTAAGATATCTCCTAGGCCGACCAATTTTAGCTGGGTCATAAAAGGTCAATTAGCGGGAAGTGGATTGCCACTAACTTTTAAGCAGTTTCAATGGATACAAAGTGAAGATATTAAGACTATTATAACGTTAAGAGAGATCCCGCTCCCCCCAAAATGGTTTGATACCCTAGATAGTTTAAATAGCATTAACAAGTTAGACGATGTAAAAAATCATAAAGAGAATAGAATGAATTATTTACATCTGTATGTAGAAGATTATAAAGTACCGTCAATTCAAGACATTGATTCCACAGTTAAATTTATTGAAAATGAAATTAAATTAAATAGATCTGTGATGGTTCACTGTGCAGCAGGTAAGGGAAGGACAGGAACAATATTGGCAGCTTATCTATTAAAGAAAGACAATCTGTCGCCGGAACAAGCAATCAAAAAAATTAGAGAAATTAGACCTGGCTCAATCCAAACAACAATACAAGAAAAATCTATATACGAATATTCAAGTTATATAAATTCAAGAAAAAACTGACACCTGTTCATGACATGACTTTGGTTATTGAAAATTAGTATTATCGATTTATAGTGTATACAAATATATGATTATTAATTAATAACTTAGATACATATTAAAATGAATTTTGATCAATTAGATGAATGCAGTTATTTAGTAAAGCAGGCAAGAAATAGCGGGAAAGATGAGAAATTTAAAAATCTAGAAGGAAAAATTATAGATTTTATACTAAGTGAAAATTTCATGTTTCCTGTGGAAAAAAAAGTTCTAATAAATGACAATAGTGCTTCTTTTGTATACAAAGGCAACAAGACATTCATGAATACTTTTGAATTTCTAAGTGAACTGCTTGAATTAGATATTCCTTTCCATTTGAATGGCTGTAAATTTGGTCCGTCAGAAATCATAGTTGCAGCGACCAGCGAAGAAAATGCCAAGACCAAACTACAAGAGAATACTCTCACCCTTCAAAAGATGGTCAGATCAAAAATAATAAAGAAAAAGAAGTGAAATGGCCATTATCCCATGTATTATGCAATATGGAGCAGCACATATAAGGACAAAAAGATAGGACAGGATGAAATTTTCCAAAACTACTGAGCTCAAATGTATTATATGAGACTACATGAATAATTGATTGAAGTGATTATTTGAAGAATTCGGAAATTAATAAAGTAATTATTATAAATCCTAGTTCCCAGAGTGGACGTACTGGAAAAGATAAGGATGTACTGTTTAACTCTTTAAAGGAGTCAATTAAAAATTCTAAAATAATCTTTACAAAGAAACCAGGTGAGGGTAAATCTTTAGCTAGACAGTACTTGAAGAAGGGATACAAAGAGATTCTTGCTGTTGGAGGTGATGGAACCATAAATGAGGTAGGTAACGGGTTTTTTGAACCTAATAATGTAGATAAACCAGATTTGATAAAAAATATAAATCCTAAGGCAATATTTTCTATTCTACCTTGTGGAACGAGAAATGTGTTTGCGAATTCACTTGGTCTGCCGCAGCAGTTTGAAGAATGTGTTAATTCGCATTGTAAATTAAAACCAAAAAAAATTGATGTCATCGCAGCTATTGTTACTAATCCTATATCAAAAAAACTTACAAAACCTCGTATTTGTTTTAATGCGGTAGAGATTGGCGCGGCAGCTGAAATAATACAAAGATCAAAGAAAGTCAGAAGTAAAATAAACAGCAGATTAATATCTACTATCACAGGTATTATTTCAACCGTACCGACTTATACAAGTAATATGTTAGAGATCACAATTGACGATAAAATAACTATAAATCAAAATGTTACAATTTGTGTCATTGCAAATGGAAAATATTTAGGCGGACAATTTAATGTCGCTCCTCAGTCAAGTATTTCAGATGGTTACTTTGATATAATTCTGCTTAAAGATTCTGGAAGTTTGATGATGTTGGGCGGGATTGTTCGGATGAAAAGTGGCAATTATTTTGAAAAAGATAACATTTTGTATTTTAGAGCCAAGAAAGTCCATATAAAATCTAAAGAAAGAAGTGTAAGCATTAGTGTTGATGGCGAACCAATAGGAGTTCTTCCAGCAACCTTTCAGATTTTGCACAACAAATTATTTATGAGGATTTAGTAGGTAAGAATTTGTAATAAGTCAATATCTATAATTATTAGATTATGCCACTCGTTATTTAGATTAATGAAGATTTAAAATTGCAAAATGCAGTTCATGTTGTATTTGCAATAAACAATATAACGTCACGTTAAGCTTATCTCCTTTTATGTTAGTTTTCTATCACGGATTTAATATGAAATTTTATTCCACAAAAGGGACAGTATGAAATTGGAAGTTCGTACAACTCTAAATTATTTTCTCCAGCGTAGCCTAAAGTATCGATAAGGTATATCTTTAAATCTTTTACATCATAATTGGAAACGCCTATAAGATTTTTTTTTAAAGCCTGTTTGAACAAGGCACAACATGTTGTTAACAACTTTTTTTCTCTTAATAAATCACCATCATATTTGATAAGAATTAACATTTCAATCGTATTGCTTTCCAAATTCTTTTACTAAATTATATACAACATCTATATTAGGTCTTTCAGTTTATCCTTTTTTCAATTAGGTAAAAGCTACATTGTGAAATTAGCTTTCTCTGAATTTTCTCTGGATGTAAATCTTTTACGTACTTCAAATACTGTGGACCCACCATCTAATTTTGTTTGCGTAATCTTTTTCTTCCTTATTGCCATGATTCATCGAGACAAACATACATAATCACATTAGCTACATCTCTAGGTCCTACAAGTACTATCAAGACGCACTCATATTTTTTGTCAAGATTGTACTTTCATATTTAGTATTAAAGTGGACAATAAAATAAAGAAATCCTAGATATTATTGATCAATTATCCATTTGTTCTTATTTCGTCAGCCTTTAAGCCAAGAATGCGAAAAACATCAAAATTGCAAGCCGTAACGACGAAATGCCAGTCATAAACGGATAAGCGCCATATCCTCTATGCGTTAATGGATTCACCCATTCAAAAAGAAGAATATCATAATTTGAATTAGTTTGAAAAAGTTTTCATATCATTTTTTCACATTCGTCTATTTGATTGAACCTCATTCTTGCCATCAGTTCGATACCAGTAATCCAGGGCCAAAACGTGTGATTGTGATAATTGTAAGGTGTGTGAATACATGGACCCGTTTTTAACAAAGGTTTCTCCGTTATAGTGGGAAATCGATTCCACATCTTTCTTTTTACTGAGTTAAGCATTTTATTGCATTTTAACAAATTTTCATTACTGATTATATATAATTTATTAAATTCATTATCATCAGAGGTAACCAATAAATTAGAATCCGTCAAAAAATTATCATTAATTAGTGCAAATAGATAAAGAAGGGAATCTTGAGTTACCATATTTTCAACATAATAAGATTCATTATCACGAATTTTATCTACGTAACATTCTTC
The DNA here is from genome assembly GCA_963695855.1 of uncultured Nitrososphaerales archaeon. GTDB lineage: Archaea > Thermoproteota > Nitrososphaeria > Nitrososphaerales > Nitrososphaeraceae > TH1177. The sequence continues at coordinate 343,528 of CAVOHZ010000003.1, forward strand.
TTTATCAGACCACAGTTGTTTCTCAATTGATGCAACAGAATTCCGTGCCATTCTGTCTAATTTTTTGGCATCTTCAAACTTCTCTAAGGAATATAGGAGGAGGGCAAAATTTTTCAAAGATAATATCCAACATGCTTGACTATATACGACTTTTCCATCTCTTAAAGCAGTATCCATCCAATCTTCATTTGGATTTTGTTGCAATATACCATCATTATCAACATCTTTCGTGACAAGATAGTCTATTGCCTTAAATATTTTAGGGATCAATTCGGGTGTTAATTTACAAAATTCTGTCTTTAGATAACTCTCTTGGTGCATAGGTTTTAGATAAAAACTATAATCACTTTTAATTGAATTGATATGTTTATAAATGTGGCAAAGAATCCATGAAGTCGTATAAATCATTAGTGCAGTAGAATCTATATCAGGTTCAATTGCATATATTTCTGAAAATGAAGAGAATATAGTAGTAGGTAAGGTGGCAACTTTGTCATGCATTTAATTTTCTATCTTAAATTTTTATTGTGTTCAACATTCACATAACAGATTTATTTTAAATGTAGAGTATGATACCGAATTTACATGAAATAAGGGATCATGCTATACCTCTCTATTCAAGATTTTCCTTTTTTTTATAATTATTCCATTAATAGTTACTAACGATCAGTATGGCATTAATTATTTGTCCTTATTGAACCTTGTATAGACAGTTAATTAATTTGATGAGGATATTATAATTAGAGAGATGAAAGAAGTAAAAACATATTATGAATGTAAAATGTGTCAGAATTTCTTCGATTGTCTTGCAGATTTGCAAAGACATATGTTGTTAAATCATCTTCTAAAAATAGACTCGAAGAAAAAACTATTTTAATGAATTTTTTTATAAGTAAATTATTTGCTATAATTAATTTATACTTTAATATACATATATAATTATGAAAAAAATTGCAAGTTTAGGCACATCTTTCCTAATCTTAATGTTAGGGATTGTAACTGTTGGAATAAATACAGTTATAGCTCAGGCACAAAACGGAACCAATGCAGATTCTAGTCCGTACATCATAGGCGAACCAGGAATAGGCAGCGTAGAGGAGTTGAATAAGGTGTTGGGAAATAACACTGAAATGTTGACAAACGGAAGCAGTCTTAAAAGTGACAATACATCTATTTTCCAGCAATTAGGTCAAGAATCAGCTGTAAGTGGCAATCAGTCAGCTGTAAGTGGCAATCAGTCAGCTGTAAGTGGCAATCAGTCAGCTGTAAGTGGCAATCAGTCAGCTGTAAGTGGCAATCAGTCAGCTGTAAGTGGCAATCAGTCAGCTGTAAGTGGCAATCAGTCAGCTGTAAGTGGCAATCAGTCAGCTGTAAGTGGCAATCAGTCAAGCAATGAAGAAGAAAACAAGGGAAATCAAACTAGTAATCCAATAGCAAAAATAGGGAAAGCAATAGGTGACCTATTTAAATAATTTATTTATTTTTATTAGTTGTAATTGCGTTACTTGGTGATATAGATTATAATTCAGTTAGAAACAGCGCAGATACGTTTAAGTCTGCTAGAGAGTATATAAAATATAGAATTGCTAACTATTATAGTTCGAATATGATGTAATTTAATTGACAGAAAAGAATGCAATTCAAACATGTAACTGATATCTATGTTGGATATAATATCTCCAATAGTCCATGTTACAAGGTTAGTAACACGTATCTGAAGTATAGAGCTCTCGCTCAACATTATTAATGAAAAAAGACACAAGATGTAAGAGGGAAATGTAAGAAATTAGGACAGGATGTTCTGAAGTTGTTAACAATTAAAAGACCTAATTTCATTGAAAAAATTGAAAAATAGCCAAATGGTACAGATATCTATTCTAATTTAGGTTACTTTTAGAATTCTACTTAAAATAACTAATTTATAAACTTTGAAGATGACTAACTGTTGAAGAGAAATATCAAGTTATTGATCTAAAATAAAAAGAATTGTATATTTATTAACTGTAATTATGGCTCTATTAAAGATAATAGTTGTTATGACATAACATTCTGTCAGTCATGAATTAATCACCTTGTTTGCTGAAAGAGAGTGGAAGACTAATCAAAAATTAATTTGAAAATACCTTTGCTAAAAATATATATTAAAAATATTCAAAGTTACAAAAAATTGATGTTTTTTAAAAAAAAGAAATTATTGAACTCCGCCTGGTCCTTGTTCTTTTTTGTGTTCTAATTTGATATGCTGTTCCTTCTCTTGGGGAGTTATAAATACCATGTTACAGGAATCGCATTTCAATGGATTGTTATTAGAGTTTTGTTGTGGACTATAGTCGCCCATATAATATATTAGCACGATATCGAATAAATTAATTATAGTATCTAACCCAGGTGGACATTCTCCAAATTATCTAGAATTAAATACAATTACTAAATATCATTTTATCCCTATAATAATATTGAAAGGAATTATTTTTGATCTTGATGGAGTTCTAGTAGATTCAATGCCATTTCATTATCGAGCCTGGAAAAAAGCATTTGAAGAAATAGCGTCTATTGATGTTGATGAAAAACTGATTTATTCTTTAGAAGGTATGCCTGGAAAGCAATTGATTAAAAAAGTATTTCAATTAAAAGAATTTACGGATAATTCAAAGATTGAACAAATTAATAACAAGAAAAAAGAATTATTTCTGAGGGATTTAAATTTTAAATGCTTTCGTTCAGTTAAAACAATGATCAATAATCTTCATTGTACGAAGGGTTTGGTCACTGGTTCTACAAAAAAGGAAACAGATTTGATACTAAAAAGAATTTTAACGAATTGTAAATTTGAACAAATAATAACAGGAGATAATGTTAAGAAAGGTAAACCCGACCCACAAGCATTTAATCTCTTCTTGAGCAAAACTGGCTTAAGACCAGAAGAAGTTATGGTTGTAGAAAATTCTCCGCTAGGAGTACAAGCTGCAAGGAATTCAAAAATGAGATGTGTTTTAACATTAAATAATAGTCCGCTAGATTCATCTGAATTCAAAAATTTAATTAATCAAGAAAATATTTTTAAAAACACACACTCCGTTTATAATTATTTAAGAAGTTGGTGTAATAATGAAAATAGTAAACAAATATCTCATATTAAAGCTAAATCTAGCCCACTCTTTGGCCAATAAATAACAATATTATATAGACAATATAACCCTAAATTTGGACAAAATTATGAAATTAAGTTCAGAATTCAGGAATTATATTATTTAGAAAGTATTGTATTTAGTTTTTTGTAAACTAAAAAAGTTATATTCCATTTGTAATCTTATATGAAACTATTATTATCCCTAGGAAAGGTTTTAGTGAAATTATACTCATAATTCAAACCCTAATCCATCAAATTTGTTGTATTAAATCAGATAGGATAAATTCAATATTCAAAAAATAAAGAAATTTAGAATTAATAATATGATCATGTTATCTATTGATAGGCTCAAAATTTCTTTTGGTTACCTGGTTCTTATTAGAAATCTATTTGCAAAAATACTAAAATGAACTTATTTTATACCATTATTCCTTGTAATTAAGTATGGCACTGCCACGGATTTGATAAACTAATGCGCCTACCAAAACTGAAATACTTACAATAGTAACTACGAAAAAGACATTGGCTACTTGAACCACCTGTTCTCCAACAACTGCCACAAGTATGGCATAAACCACTACGATAAATCCAATTAAAGAGAATAACCCTAAGATTATAAGTCTCAAATTGCTTGTCCCTTTTAAATACCCTTTATCAAATTCATCACTTTCCAATTTTTCCTGTAAACTATTTACCTTTTTAAAAAACCCTCCTTCCTTTGATTCCGATTTTTTTTGATTATTTTCTGCTATTGTTTCTTTCTTATTTTGTTCACTTATGGAAGGAATATTTGCAGAAATGGATTCTTTTTCCATAAGAAAAATAGTACAACATTCTATATATATAGAATTACCGATTAATGTGAAGTACTTGAAACCATCTTTATGTGAATTACTTTATGGCAGATGAAATAATCGTATTTGAAAATTTAACTCTTGGTTATATGTTAGAATAATTGAAAGTCATAATTAGGCAGATATAAATTTAGTAATATCAGTATATTGCCTTACGATTTTACTGCTATGCTAAATTTGCATGTTAATGTGGTAAAGGTTAACATGCATCAGAGGATAAACCCAAACTGATTAGGTATCTTTACTAATAAGATGATCTACCTCGAATTCTTCTATATTTTTCTCCGATTTATTGTAATCTTTGACGGAATTAACATAATCTAGTGCTTTTTTTTCTGTTGAAAAAATTCCGTCAATAGTTATCCTATCAGATTCGTTCCATATTACCCATACCTTCATAAAATATAATAAACATAATCGAATTTAAGCATATTTTTGTTTCATACTAAAGAAATATTATTACTATCATATGATATCAATGGTTTTGTAGAATATATCGGAGAATAATCACTTTATTTATAATTCTGTGAACATTATATTTTTAGGACTAAAGACTAGTTCTCTGCTCTCCAGTGCACGACTTTGGATATTATATGTTCTGCAAACAGTCTTTTTATAATACATAGAATATCCTTGTTAAAAAATTCGGCAAGATACTTGTTTCTCTCACTATTCTTTCCACTTCCGCTACCATGAACAAAGATAACCAGATAATTGGAATGAGGAGGAATCGAGAAAACTCCTTTCAACATTTTATCTTTATTTTCATATGTATCATTAACAGAAATTGGAATTTTTACTTCATCTTCAATTACTTCACTAACTTCGTCCAATTCACTATATGATGTTATCTTAGATAATCCTAAAAAACGTTTTGAAACAACTTAAAAGCCAGATCATGATATTAGAACAACAGAAAAACTATTGCAACCAACCAACAATTAATAGAAACACAAAATTCTACAACGTATAGCAAATATGGATATTAATTGAATTTTAAGAATTATTCAAAACATATTTTTTAAAACTTGATAAATATTATAGATCTATTGCACAATTACACTAGATCTAATTCTCAAAGCGCAAACAGAACAATAGTTAAAAAACTTTCAACTATAAATTATCAATGTGTATCTTTCATATTTGTCATCTGAATATTGAATTATCAATTAATTTATTATAAACTAATATATTACCATTTTAATGTTAAAATCAATCCCTTTGGATTATATTCACCATAGGTGTATTCGCTTCAAGAATTGGTTGGTTAATAATTTTAAATTAAATTTTATCTATCATAATAACTGGTCCCACTTTATCGAAGGGTTCAAATCCCACTGGCCCCATTGAACTCTGGGTTCCAATCCTATCTTTACTAGAATTCATGAAGCAATAATAATAGAAATTAGTAATTAACCTTTACTTTTTGTAATCATTTAATTACAAATCAATTAATCTTACCTAGATTTTTTTAAATTAATAGATACATTTATGATATTTGTAAAAGTCTGAAAGGTTCTGTGGGATTTGAACCCTTCGATAAAGTGGGACCAGTTATTGTTAGATAGAAATTATCATCATAAATAATGTTACTAATGTCAGACCATAAATAAAATGACCTGATAAACTCAATATAGCTGCACCTTTCCCAAGAGGATGATTCAATGGATCTATTTTGGTAATTGGTTTATGAATTGGAAATAGAGTAAGGATCCAAAGGAAAAAACCATATGATAATCCCAATGGCAATAAATGAATATCTTTTAAAGATGGAATAACCATCAAAGCAATTAGTAGCCCAATTCCTCCTAGACTTCCATTTATAAAATGTAATAAAAATATTCCCCAAAAATGAATATTATCAGATTTAACTCTAAAAAACTTGCATGTTAGAACTTGGTTCTCGTGCCATTCTACTATGCCAGTTAATCCCCATCTTTTCCAAAATGGAATTTGTATAATTGTCATAACTCCAGTTGAAATAAGACCAGCAAAGAGGCTCACCAAAATTCCGTATAGATCAATTTCCAAATTTACCTTTCACGACTAGGATAATTTCTAATTAAACATTAGTGATTTGGGACATGTATATTCCAACAGTTTTAGATTCAAAATTTCATTATTAAAAATTTTTCTGAAAAGGTTGAATCCAACACCTCTGTTCAATAGATTAATCAAGCAAACTCACGCCTGGGTTGCAAAATATACAGTACTAGATAAACGATTTTATTCTCGGACAGTAGCATCGAGCTCATAGTTATAATCTATTATTAGATATTAATTTATTAGATATAATACAATTCCCTTGTCAATATAATCTCTTTTTTGTGTTCCACAATTGGTTTGGGATAGCCTCCTACTGATTTAGTAGATTTGTCAATTGCGGAATTAACTTTATCCCAATGATGTATTATAGTTTTAGAAACCTCTTTAAGTTCAGGAATCCATTTTTTTATATAAATACAATCGGGATCAAACTTTTTCTGTTGTAACCAGGGATTAAAAATTCTGAAATAAGGTTGAGCATCACAGCCAGTAGATGATACCCATTGCCAATTACCATTATTAATTGAGGGGTCATAATCAACAAGTTTTAACGCAAAATATCTTTCTCCATATCTCCAATCAATATGTAAATCCTTTACCAAAAAAGACGCAGCTATTAATCTCAGTCTATTATGCATAAAACCTGTTTCATTTAGTTCTCTCATTCCTGCATCAACAATTGGAAAACCTGTTTTTCCGTTGTACCATGCCTCAAATTTCGTTGGGTCATTTTTCCATTCTATGATGTTATTTCTATATCTTTCGTGAAAAGAAGTATGAAAGACAAAAGGAAAATGAAATCCTATATATGAAAAAAAATCTCTCCAATATAATTGCTTTAGCAAAGGATGATTATAACCTAATTCCTTCTGTATTGCAAAATATACTTCCCTAATGGAACATATCCCAAACTTAAGGTAAGCAGAAAAATGAGTTGATAGATTGTCTAATGAATATTTTTCGTTTTCTCCCTTATCTTTTTTAAATTTATACATTAATTCAGATATTAAATCTTGATATCTTTTTCTTGTTCCCACCAGAGTTGATATTGTTAAGTCAGGATTATTTTTAGGAGCTTCTTCAGATATAATTTGCGAAAAAAATTTCTCAAGATTGTCAATTTGTTTTAAATCATTAAAACTTGTTAGTTTTTTGCTATTGAAACTCATGAATTTATTCTTGTATTTAACTATATCAAAGGAATTTTCCCTTCTTATTGGTCTCTCAATTGCTTTGTTATAATATTGAGAAAATACTTTAAATGGTCTATTATTTGAATTTAGTATTTCTTCTGGTTGATTAATCAGAATATCTGGACATTCAATAAATTCAATATCATGGGTTTTGCAAATTTCCTTGATCAATATATCTCTTCTTATGCTATATGGAGTATAGTCTCTATTAACAAAAATAGCTTCAACTTCCTTATCTCCTTGTATTATCGTCTTTATTACTGACCCTGGATCTCCAGCTAGAACAATTAGTTTAGAAGATATACTAATATTGTTTTTTCTTCTCTTTAATTGATTCTTTTCCATAGAAAACTGATAAAATTGGTTTTGAAGATCTAACAATGATTCTTTTAGGAATCTTTGTAAATGAATTCTCCTCTGTTTTCGTTTTAAAAGCAGATTAGGAGCTATTGGTAAAGAAAACGAAGAATACAATAATTTTGATGATGTTAATAAATTACTATCTAAAATGAAGAGGCAATAAACTAAACTTGAAAAATGTACTGCATCGAGCAATGCTGTATTATTTTCTAATCGTAAATCTCTTCTAAAAATAAAAATACTTTTCTTATATTTTTGTCTCATTCTGCTTTCTTGATTCATATCAAAAATTATATTTTATTTATAGTAATAATAAATTCATGAAATAATTTGTTCTAGTGCCCAACCTTTCATCTTTGAATTTAATAGATACAGCTACTATTTTCCACATACATAACCAGTCATACAAAATAGGAAAAAATTAGTATCTAAATTTCAAAAACAAGAAACATCATATTTAAAATGAGTCAAAAAAATATGAGTAATAGTGCCTAATTTAGCAATTAGGTCAATAATTGAAATAAGTTATATTCTATGTTTTATTTATAGTGAATAAAAATAGCTAACGAAAATTCTTCAAATATATTTGTAAAACGTTCTTTAATACCATATAACGTAAATACTGTTTTTGATTTTCATACGCGAAACGGTGCCTTAGAAAGACTTGTCCCTCCTTGGAGTGGATTGGATATAGTTGACCAAAAAGGAGGGATTAATAATGATGCTATTTCTATTTTTCGGCTTAATTTAGGTCCAATAACTTTCAAATGGGGTTGCTAAACATTTTGGTTACATTCACAATAGGCAATTTCAAGATAAAATGATAAAAGGTCCATTCAAAAAATGGATTCATACTCATTCTTTTATACCTCAACGGTCCAATCAATGTATTTTAGAAGACAAAGTAGATTATGCTGCGAAATTTGGAAAAATAGAATCTAAAATAATACAAAAAAGAATCCAGAATTACCTGGATCAGTTATTTCTTTATCGTTCTCGTATTTTAATTAGTGATCTCTATCTTGAAAAAATGGTATCGGAAAAGGGGAAAAGTATTCTTATTACAGGATCTCATGGCTTAATAGGATCTGCACTTATTCCGTTATTAACGAATATAGGTGATCATAAGATTACTCGTCTTGTAAGAAGTACAATTAATAAAAGTAATCATTCTACTTCAAATGAAGCTAATGAAAAAATAATATACTGGGATCCTAAACATAAACAACTAAATCATCATGACCTTGAGGGGTTTGACATAGTCATTCATTTGGCAGGTGAAAATATTTTTGGAAGGTGGACAAATACAAAAAAACAAAAAATATTTGATAGTCGTGTTGAGGGTACGAAACTTTTTGTTGAGGGTACGAAACTTTTGTCTGAATCTTTAACTAAACTATCAAATCCTCCATCATTATTAATATGTGCGTCAGCAATTGGATATTATGGAGATAAGCCCAACGAATATCTTACAGAGGATAACAATCCGGGACAAGGATTTCTATCTGAGGTATGTCAAAAATGGGAAAATGCAACACTAGATGCATCTAAGGTAGGAATAAGAGTAGTAGATACACGTTTTGGTATCGTATTAAGTCCAAAAGGAGGAATTTTAAAAAAATAACTCACATCTTTCAAATTAGGTCTTGGCATATCAATTGGATATAAACATCAGTATATGAGCTGGGTCTCAATAGAGGACGTTATAAAAATTATTTTTTATTCTATAATAAACCCATCAATCCAAGGAGCTGTTAACGTAGTATCACCAAATCCAGCTACAAATCTGGAGTTTTCCAATATGCTCAAAAAATTATATAATACAAAGTTGTTAATATCAATCAATCAAAATATAACCGAACTCATTTTTGGACAAATGTCTGATGAATTACTATCTACAATAGCTATGTCATTCCCAAAAAAGTTAGTTTCAACTGGATACAAGTTTTTTAATCCAGATTTGGAGGACACACTCAGATTCCTACTTGGAAAAATGAAATTAAATAATAATAATAGTCTTCAGAGATCAAATATGAAAAATCAAAACATGTCAAAATAAAAAAAACAAATATTAGGATAAATTATAATCTCGCTCAAATTGGTAAAACAAATGAATTAAGTCATGTAAGAATATAAGAATATCTTTTAATCCGATAGAGAGTAATTTCTCAGACCTATCTACAAATTTAGAAAAATAAGATTAGTTATGAATCAGTTTTTCTATTTCATTTCTTCATATTTATTAAATATAAATCATTATCCTAAATATTTTTTAATATCTTTTAAATTGTGTTGATGATGGTTTTAAACAAAAATAAACCTTAAAATATTTTGATTTTTGAGAAGTAAATCCATCTCCTGTATAACTATCAATAGTTAAATTATGCTAGTTGGCACTATGTTGTATATTACATCCATGTTTTTATATTATAAATCTGAATTCAGTTTATGTTGAAACATGATCACAGCACGAGGAATATAATATTATACTCTACGTTAGCAGGATTTATATCAGCTTGGGCAATTTCAGGATTATTAGTTATTGTTGATATTATATCACAAACACCAATAGGTACGTTCTTTGCAGTAATAGGATCATCTCTTGGTTATTATGATACCTCTGTATCACAATATATTGGATTTGCACTACATATTGCAACAGGTACTGTAGCAGGTAATATTTTTGGTCAAATAGCTTTATTTTGGAACAAACTATTCCCATATAATTTCAAATTAGGAATAACTTATGGAGTAATAGTTAGTGTTTCTCTGTGGGCAATATTATTCCTACCTCTAGCTACATTTGTAATTCAACCCAAACTCGATGCATTTGCACTATCTGCTCCAAATCAATATCTATTTATAATAGCTAACCACTTTCAAGGACTTTATCCACTTGTCGCCATAGGATCTTTAGGATTTCACATAATATATGGAATTGTGTTGGGATTCATGATATGGAGAATGATCGATTTAAAAGTATTTGTACCAATCAACAGAGAACCAATACAATAATCTTTAAGATTTGGATACAGAAATATGAAAATCCTTGTTGCAACAAGCATGAAAACCCAGGAAACTACTTCACCATTTTTTATATCTGTTATAATAAAAATGAAGATCGAAGATTTAACTAGTATCGTTGTGAGATGAAAATAAATATATAAATTATTTTATCACATTGAGGACTAATTAGAATGTTAAAAAACTATCGTTACTTTTTATAAAATGAAATTCTATTTTGAAAACAAACTATAAGTAAGAACTGTATATGTACAATAACAAAAATAAAAAACAACAAAATTTAAGAGTGCTAGTAACTGGAGCAACTGGATTTATTGGTAGTAGAATTGTTAAGAGACTTTTAGCCGATAGAAAATATTATGTTAGATGTATGACAAGAAATCCCGATTGTATTTATGAACTTTTTAATTTAAGTGGTGATATCATAGATGTTGTAAAAGCTGATGCTTCAAATTATTTAGAATTAGTAGAAGCCCTAAAAGAGGTGGATGTGGCTTTTTATCTTATACATTCTATGGAAGGTTCATCAAAAAAATGGAAAGAATTCTCTAAAAGAGATAGAACTGCTGCTGAAAATTTTGCTAAAGCAGCCTCAATAACAAATACAAAAAGAATAATTTACCTGAGTGGTCTTATTGATACAGATCATAAGGATTTATCTGAGCATATGAAAAGTAGAAAAGAAGTAGGAGATATTTTAAGGACTTCAAAGGCCTACGTTACAATATTTCGTGCTGCTGTTATTTTAGGTCAAGGAGGTGGTTCCTTTCAAATGTTACAATATCTAGTGGAAAGGCTTCCGATGATGGTATGTCCTAAATGGGTGTTGACTAAATCACAACCTATATCAGTAGATGATGTAGTAACTTATTTAGTCAAGTCAATAGAAACCAAGGATACAGTTAGTCAAGATTATGATATAGGCGGACCTGAGATTCTTAGCTATGTAGATATGATGAAAAGATATTCAAGTATTCTAAAAAAATCATTAAAAATCATTATTATTCCATTTTTGACTCCTAGGCTTTCCTCTTATTGGATTGATCTTATTACTCCTGTAAAAGCATCACTTGCTAGACCATTAATAGATAGTTTAAAACATGAAGCAGTAGCTCATAATAATGAAATCCAAAAGTTAATTCCTATTAGACTAATGAACTTTGAAGAATCTATTAGAACTGCAATGAAAGAAGAAGTAAGAAGAACTAAGGTAACAAAAAAACAAAAAACATCAGACTCTCTTAACAGAACAATATTGTTTTTTTCATTGATTTCTTTGGGAATAATTGGTTCAACATATTATTTTTTAGATAATAGAAGCGACATTGTAACCCCTCTCTGGATAATATTAGCCACTGTATGGTACTTTGGAATTTTATTTGCTTTATTTTTCGTCAAAAATGGTGCAAGACTAGGTTCAATGGTAGGAGGTATTATAGGATGGATAACATTAGTATTCTGGTTATTCAATAGCATACATTTGATAACTCATAATTTGATTGATTTCTCATCTCAAATTGTTGTGATTATGATTCGAAATTTTGTTGGAGCCATTGTAGCTGGATTGGTTATAGCTGCTTCCCATAATCTCTTCCATAAAATCAGAATATTAGGAAATTAAAATAAAACAAGAAAATAAAATAAAATAATTTCTTAGAGACATATGGACATTAAGTTCCTCATTTCAATTATTCATTAGCGATTTCATAGTAGTAATTATATCATCAATTTTCCCGAGATCAAGATAAACCTTTTCATATTTTTCTAATAATTCAATTTGAGAGTTAGATGCTAATTTAATTGCATTACCTCCAACAACAATAGGATTATTAAAAGATTTACGAATTTCTTTTACTAATCTGGTTACTGAACTTATATTTTCTTCTAACGTAACAGATATGATAACGAGACTGGGATTGTTATTATTCAAATACGAGTTAATAGAATTCGTTGGAAGAGGAGAGGTAATATTAAAAACTTCATAGCCTTTTTGAAGTAATAATGATTCAATGATTTTACATCCTATACTATGAAGTTCTCCTTCAGGAGTACATATTATTATTAGTTTAGGATTTAATGAATTTTTAGAAATTTTTTTATTAGCATTTTTTTGATTGATTAAATCAATTAGATTATTTACTGCATTACTGCATACATGTTCTGTTGCAACATCGATTTCTCCATTTACCCATTGATCACCTATCCTATATAATACAGGTATCAAGATTTTCTCATAAAAATCTAATAACGAATATACTGATTTTGTATATTCATTGTATATGTTCATCAATTCATTTATTTGATACATTTTTAATCTTTCGAAAAGTGTTTCTTGTAATGTTTCATTTACTTTCATGGATTTTGAGAAATCAAGGTTATGGTGAGCCAAAAATTTTATAATTGCAGATTCATTTCGGTATTCTTCTGTAATTTTATTAATATTTATTTGAGATAGTGGACCTAAGTATTGCTTCGTTATTTGTTGAGATGTTTGTTTTTCTTTATTCCATTTACTTTCAACAATATAAGCATAATCAATATTTTTTACTTTTTTTATTCTAATATACACCAATATGGTATAATTTTCAACTCTTTTATTTATATTTAGTGCATAACTGAACTTATAGTGCTAACTAATATTTAGATAAAAGAATCCAATGTAATTTCAGAAATAATATATATAAAATAAGAAACATTGTACTAATAAATTTTAAACAGAATATTCTATAAAATAAAACTTTTATTTCTGCCATTTATTTAATAATTCAACATTTTCGTTCATAATAGTTAGCACTATAGAAGATAGTTTGTAGTCGTTTTAAATATTTATTTGCAAATTGTACACTAGAGATATGAAACAGACTATTGATTATCCACTAGAATTCTCTGTTAAGATGACTTTTGGCGAGAGTTACCTTGTAGGAAAAGCTTCTAGTAACGGTAGAAATTATAATATAAATATTCAGGGAGGACGAAAAGGAATAGTTTTACCTAGAGAAATGGTAAAAGCATTTGGTGAAGTTATTGTTAGCTTTTTTACTGAAAAGAAAAATGAGATAATGTTAACTGCGAAAGTAGAGGCGGGTTTGGATTGGATCGAAATCTATGATGATTTCTTAATTTGGTCTTTGGCAAATGATCTCCCTATATCCATGATCATTGATTATCAGAGATTGACCTAGAGTAAAGGCTTTGGTACGATCATTATTTTTATTTTAATCCTTTAACGTTTCTATCGTTTTTAATAATAAGAGCTATCCCTAATTCTCATCATATATCTTTCCTGAATCTATTGTGCCATGAATTAATTCTTTCTACAACCCATCGTCTTAATGGATGTTTTCTACAAAATATTTTTTCTTCTCTTTTGTGTCGGATATGTGGAATGTATGCTCTCTTGATGATTTCTGGTTCTACATTTTTGGAATGATATGCTTTGTCAAGACATAGATTCTGTTTCTGTTTATGCTTTGGTTTGTATGATGGTTTTTTATAACTATACTATCAACTGTATCAATTGCAACAGTAACATCGTGAGTATTTGCAGATGTTATAACAGTAGATAATGTAATACATTCTTTATCTGTAAGAATATGTCTTTTGGTCCCTAATTTAGGTTCTGTTAAGTTAAGATTATTTTACCTCCAATATTGAATAGAAATTGCTTTCTGATTTTTGCATTAGATAGAAAAAATGAATAATTTGGTCCAATTGTATACATGTTGTGGATCACATTTTATATTTTTTTCTATTACATAATAATAACTATTAAAAAATTTATTCTATATTTGGACTGATTCTATTTTCTATGTTGAAAAGAATAACTGGTCCTATTTTATAGAAGGGGAAAATTCATAGAATTATGATGGGACCAAAATTCATGTCAAATTAGTTTCACATCCCACTGGCCCCATAGTGATATTAGTTCTCTAATTGGATTCACTCAAAGAAAAAGAAAGGTGAATCAAAAAAAAATTGAAAATAGAACAAAAATTTGAAGAATCTAGTACATATTCACTATTCTTGTTTGCAATTAGATCAAATGTAACAAGAGACTATTATCTAAGAAGATTAAGGATTTTCTTTAATCATATTAATCTAGAACCTGATAAAACAATGGAAGAAAGATTTAATTACTTTGCTAGAAAAAGAACAAAAGATCCGAATTGGGCATTTAATGCAGTAACAAAATTCTTGCAATTTCAAAAGGAAAGGGTTAAAATGGAAGAGATTACAGAAGCGACACTTCGTAATTTCATAAAAGCAATAAAATTATTCTGTGAAATGTCAGATATCAAAATAGAATGGAAAAAGATAACTCGAGGATTACCAAAGATAAGAAGACATGCTGATGATAGATCACCAACAATAGAGGAAATACAGAAAATTTGTGAATACCCTGATAGACGGATAAAAGGGATTGTCTATACAATGGCTTCATCTGGGATAAGACTTGGTGCATGGGATTATTTATACTGGAAGGATATTCAACCAATAGAACGTCAAGGTAAAATCGTAGCAGCAAAAATTATTGTCTATGCTGGAGACGATGAAGAGTATTTTTCGTTTATAACTCCTGAAATTAGTAGTACAACCTAAAAAAAATTAATATATAATAGAATTCATTGTATTGTTGTTTTGCTGAAACTAGATTTAGTATTTCGATTTGTGTCTATTAATAATGTAAAATCTCTTATTTCTTCAATAATATAGATATATTTTTTAATTTTATGAACCGGTTAAAATTTTTTGTTTCAACCACAATCTTTCAAAAAGTGCTATATAAGTTTGTAGATGTGTTTCTATATTAGTATGCATAGTGGTAAAAAATTCATCATTCTGTTTATCTTGTTTACCTTTTTCTAATACCACTACTTCTTGTCTGTCTTTTATAAAAAATGAAATTTCTTCAACCTGTATACCAGGATTAACAATCTCTATCACTTCATTATCCTTCATTGAATCTATTATCGATTTTTCAAATTTTCCTACAAATATTATTCTAATTGTTTTATTAGTTAGTGTCTTCAAATTTAAAACTATATCTTTTAATTCCTTGTAATCCAAGTATTGTGAATTTCCTAAAAAAATATCTAACTCCTCAGTAACATTCTTTATCATAGTCTTTAGAGCCGAATTAACTTGAGTACCAACTAGCTGTTCTATAAATTCCTTGTTGGATTGTTCTTGCTGACTAGTATTTGATTGTTTATTTTTCATATATTCATCAAGTAGTACGGTATGAATTCCTCTATTTATAACGCCTAGAATTTTTATATAGTAAACAATGCTTGATAATAGGAATAAATAACTAAACGAGTAGAACATCTCCCACATCCATTCAGTATTTAGTATTAATTCGTCACTTATTTGAGCTGCCAACGTATAACCTGCGTCTCCAATACTAAGAAATATCATGGATATTGAGAATAAGAACCAATGATAAATGTAAGGGTCTTTTTTGGATAGACCAACTAGGTTCAGAATTGAGAGAATTAGTAATGAAATATCACCGATATAATATAATATACTATAAAGTATTTCGACCAGTTCGGTTTGAAAATCAAAATTTTGAAAATTCTGAATAAAAGGAAAAATAAGAATTAAAGGTATAATAATTGAAACAAACAAAATAATTTTTCTTTTTAATGGTTTTTTCTCTTGTAATGTTCTAAATGAAGAATAGAGATTATAAATAAAAAATGTATATCCTATTAAAAAAATAATGTCGATATTTAATGGATACGGTACTGGATTTTTCAAGATCAATTGATAAAATAAATATCCACCTTCTGATATTGTCCAAAATAATATTCCTAATGTGATAAACCGGATTCTTTTAAATTCGGGATTATTTCGTTTTCTAAAAAATAAGGAAATTGAAAAAATTAGACATGCTGTTAATAGTATAAAAGGAATTATATTGTTTATTTCATTTGTTCTTTTAGTATCTATCAGAAAAATTAATACATATATAAAAAAAATAGTAACAGAAGCACCAGGAAGTATCCCAAATAAAATAAATTTAAATTCGGTATTATCTTTGATTATATATAAATCCATATTGAAATTTAATCACCTGATATCCTAATATAGGTATTTATCTTAGGTATTTATCTGATAAATCTCTAATTTATAGATCCACAAAGTAATGTTACTATGGAATGAATTTGGTTATTTGTTAGATTTCTTATTCTATTATTCTGTCTTCATACTCAATTCTATTTGTGCGTTCTACGCAAATAATTTCAATTAATAAAATTTATTTTTTTGTTACCCTTTATCTGTAGTACTATTATCAGTTTTTTTAGATACTAAATCTTTTAGAACATTAGATATGATATGTTTTCTTTTAATATTTCATATTCTTCCTTAGTTATCTTTCCTCCAATAAATTCATGTTTTAACATCCTTGAAATACTCATTACATTTTTAATAGAAATATCAGGTTAATCTGACAAATGATGTTTAACTTACCTCCAATTTCGTTACGGTCTGGAGTAACCATAATTTTTCGAACGTTGTTATGTATATATAGGTTATCTCTTCGTTGTCAGAATAAGTTACATCATACGCTGTATCCTTATTATAATCGATAAGATCCGTAGTCGAAACTAGTAGCAACTTATTATAGTCAGGCACTATCATGATATCATTATTCTCTAGTTTTCTTTCAAAGATCCGTACATGAGCAACCTCGCGATAACTATTAATAATTCTATCATCGACACCTAACGGGAAAAGAATTCTTACTAAAATATTTGACCTTGTTTTTTTCTTCAAAAATTTTAGGATACTTTGTGTTTCTTTTCTTTTCAAGGTATTTATATTGCAGAACAAAATAGCGATCTCGTCTTTTGCGCCTTTTATTATTTCATCAATACCATTCTCAACCAATCTGAAATCTTGTATGTTTTCTTTATGCAATTGATCCTCTTCGGGAAGTTCACCTTTGTCCTTCACCGAAATATTATTCAGATATTTTGCCGCATAGTCTTCCATCATTGAATACTCCAAGTTTTCGCTTAGTATATGAGTTAGTTTGTAATACCAAAATAATGAGGCAAGAATACATAGATAGGAAAAAGCCCACATTGCTTCCCATATCAATTCAGTCTCTAAAAGAAATTCTTCATCAACAATCGCTATATTCAAATAGAAAAAATCTGTGATAGTTGTTAATATCAGGAAAGAGGTAAATAATATCCAGTGATAGGTATAAGGGTTGTTTCTAGGTAACTTCGTTAGAATGAGAATCGAAAGAGATAATAAAAAAATATCACTGTAGTTATTATTGGTACTAATCACAATATCAGGCCACTGGGATTGAAAATCTACTTCCTGGCTAAAAACTATGATAGTTGTTATTACAGGTGATACAGATGCGAGTGTTATCACAAACGCAATCACCTTAGGTTTTATTAATCCATCTTTGTTTATAGTCTTAAATGATCTGTAGGTAAATAGAATTAGAGGTGCATAGCCTGCAACATAGAATATTTCCCCGACACCTGGGTATGGAGCATCCGTATCTAATACAATTTGATAAAATGAATATGTAAATTCACCAAGAAACCAGAGAGTTATTCCTACGAAAAGCAGCTTAAATCTCTGAACTTCTTTTACTCTAGGATTTGAAAGTATTATAAACAAGGACATACAGGTAGATGATCCCAACAAAACTGCGGACGTTGTGCCTATGTATTTGTCGCCATCAATAACAAATAGTATTACATGTATAAACATGATAGCTATAGCTATAGTAATTATAAATCCGAATAACAAATATCTCATTTCATCCTTAATTTTAAAAGCAGATTCAATATTTTTTGTTCTGCTCAATTAAATTCGCATCATTATGGTATATTTTATAATATATATAGAATGACATTACAACACCAAGAACAAGAACGTTCTATAGGTTCAGATCTAGAAAAGATAACAATAAGTATTACGCATATAACGGAGCCAGTCTATGTTCTGAGTACGAGTTCCTATATAAAATATCTTCACACTCACATCTTGTAAACTCCCTTGTTTCTCTTCTAGCTGGTTTTAATCTTCATTATAATTAGATCCTCTGCATTATTTTTCGTCGTCCATAGTGGACATAGCAATTAGTTTCACTTTGTTAACGTCTAGGTTATCACATTTACTAGATCGTTTGAGATATTCAGAAATAAAATCTCTGTACTTTAGTTTTAATTCTGTAGATAGAAACTCATAGGACCTTATGACGCGTCTACAATTCTTGTTTTCACAATGACAGTGACAGTACCTCCAGTATTATCTTGACAAACAACCTCTTGAGCAACTCTCAAAGTCGTTGTTATTGGTTGAGGTCCTTCCTGTTCTTTTAACTGTTCATTGTCATTAACATTTACACAGATATTTACGAGATTTCTGTCAAAGTTTATTCTATCTGCAAGTCCATTACCATTTTCTATGTTTGCTCAGTCTGGACCTGCTTCTTCATTTGCTGCTACTGCATCAACAGTGTCCTGGGGGTACCTCCGTAACATCTATACAGTTGATATTTAAGTTACTGTTAACACATTTTATTTTCTGGATATCAGTATGAGAACTCTCTTTTGGTTCCGAATAACTATAATAATTGCTATCGTAACCGTAATCCTTGGCGTACATTTGTGCCTGTGCATCTCCTATTATTGATGGATTTAGAACCAATAGACCTGCTGCAACTATCAGTGCGATAAAAGCAAGAACTATCTTTTTATTATTGGTCATTACGTTGTTCAATGTGATTTTAATATATCTATGGCTAAAAGGAACATTATCAGATTTTCTCATATTCAATCATTCTGAATTTTTGACTATGAGAAGAATAGCAATTGATCTACAGGTACAATATGAAATATGTGTAGAAATAATAACATTATGCTAGGTATGAAGGTAATTATCCAAAATCTTCTGCGACTCATGTTATTGCGGGTAGTAACAATATCCATAGAGTATATAACGATAGAAAAACTTTATAAGATTAAAATAAAAGAAAAACAGTTTAATGAACAGCAAGAAAAAATTCTAAAGTCTATATATAGTGACTTAAATTTTTATCCAAAAATAGTGTACAATAACAGAAAATGCATTATTGGGACATACTTTTCTGATAATCTTTACACCACTTCCAACGCTTTAACCTATTTCAGAGAATGGAATGAACATAAAAGAATCTTATCATCATATAACATCTGTCATCCCTCTAGAGGCATTCATAATATCCATACACATTATCATAATTACAATATTGAATGAATTACTCGAGGAACATGATTTCTCTTTTACGAAGTGCCTGAATTAGATTGCTACTATTAGAGGTAATTTTTCGCCAACCATATATTAATGGATAACACGAGTACTTAAAAATATATAAAAGTTATAGTAGACCGACATATATGCCTAATAGTAACCTTTTAATAATCAATAATAAATATATTAATACCATTATTTTGGACATATGTTCTATAACACATATTAATGATAATGTCATATTATTATTATGAGAATAACTCATCGTCCTAAGATAAAAAAGGATCAGAGCAAAAAAAGGCAAAAGCTAAATAGTACATCTGAATCCTATAATAGGGCTAAGGCAATAATTGCTTCTGTCTATGGGTTAGATATTATAGAAGACGAACCTATAAGATCTAGATAGGACAACAAATTTTAACGTTAGGATTTCTATGATTAATGGCATTTGTTTCAATGGTATATGCGTTGTTAGTTTCAAAATAACCGACAAGTATGTGATTCAAGGGACAAAATGTCTTCTTCGGGGGTATCAGCATCAAGACATTAACAGGAACGATAATCTACAAAATTCGTCGCAGATAATGAGATGCATTTTTGAAATTCACTAAAAATTAGACAGATATATAAAATTTTGTTTTAATTTTTTTTATGGTGAACTCTATCTCGATTGACCTATTGAGTGTGACGTCTTATTTTTAATTAAATTATTGTTATCGTGAAGATAGGCAAAATGATAATATTATTACCGTATATAGGATATATAATTCTTATAAGAAAAAAATCTCTTAAAATAGACTATAATAATAGTATTGAAAATATTATAACTGATCGAGTACTGATTGGTTGATGGTCATTAGTGGAGGAGTAAAAATCTAATTATAACCTATAAGTTAATAGTTTTCGGAAATAGAAATGTTTATAGCTTACAATAATCGGTTCTGTTAAGTTAAGGAAACTTTATGAAATAAATTATAAAATACTTCTAAAATCGAGCACCGAACATAATATAAAAGCAGAACACATATAATATTTTATCCTTAAGTTAACAGCGCCTATCAATCTAATAATTTCTTCATAATTATACAAATTTATAATTATTGCAAAATATTAAATATTTTGTATAGTTCTATGTTTGGGATTTCACTATATCTTTTAAACTATAACTTTTAATATAATATAAAAGAAAAAATAGGAAGAGAAGAGAAATAATTGTCGAATTCACTTACAAGTAACGAGAACAAGGGTAAAATTTCGTTAATTTTTATTATTACTATCATTTTTCCATTCGGCGAAGGGGTTGTTAATTATCAATGAGATTTGTCGGTTCAAAAGGAATCAAATTCTCTGATATTAGTATAAATTGTTGTATTTGTTTTATTGATTTGGTCGATTCAACTAAAAACACTTTAGCGTTTTGCAATTCGAAAGATACTAGAAGATATTATGAAACCTTTATCAATTCGGTATCCGAGATAGCTAAAAAGAATAAGGCTAAAATAATAAAAAATATGGGAGATTCACTTTTATTTTACTTTCCCAAGACATCTGACAGTACAAATATCTCAGCTTTTTATGAAGCATTAGAATGTTCTTTTGAGATTCTTGACAATCGTCATAATATCAACGACAAGTTATCAAGAGAAAACTTTCCACCATTTAACTACAGAATCAGCTTGGATTATGGAGTAGTAGAAATAGCACTATCTGGAGAATATAATCAACTCGATTTGTTTGGATCAACTGTGAATTTATGTGCAAAAATTAATCAATTATCTTTACAGAATGAATTGAGGATAGGAGATAATCTTTATAGAATATTGAACGCTTATTCTCCATTTTTTGAAAAATTATATAATTTTACCAAGTCAGAACAATATAATATCTCTTCAGATATTAAATATTTTACATATACAATAGAAAGAAGACCATCTAAGAGTGAATATTTAAAAGATCAGGATATTTCAGATTCTAATAAAGAACAGGAAAGTCAACAAATGATTTATAGGAATTATGATCTCAGAAAAAAAGTCATTTTAGTAGATGACGATGCTGAAGTATTAACAACCATAGAATTATTTTTAATAGGACATGACTTTTATGTTACATCCTTTATCGACCCTACTATGGCAGTAGAGTATCTGCGATCAAATCCTTTTTATCAGAATCTATTGGTAATTGCAGATATTAGAATGAGCAAATTAAATGGATTTCAACTTTATCAGCAAATCAAGAGTATAGATCCTACTATAAAGGTTCTTTTTATTACTGGTTTGTATATTGCAGATGAAATATTGACTTTGATTCCAGGATTGGACAAAGATCTCATAATAACAAAGCCTATTGATAAAGAAACATTTGTAAATAGAGTAAAAAAATTATTTTTATGAAAGTTACTATTAAAACTCTACATAATAAAACTGGTGAATATCATATTAGATCCTACCCGAAAAGTGATGCTGTTAAGTTAACGAAAGATCTAACTATATGTGAATAAATCCAGTAAATCCAAATCAGACAGTAAGTTGTGCTCTAGGAGTAGTATGATGTATGTTGGAATGGATCTCCATAAGAATTATTTGCAAGTTGCAGTAATGGATGAGAAAGGAAAAGTAATCAAGAATAGCATTTGAAGGAATTCCAAATGCAGGAGGGAATTTTATAGTATCTGTAGAAAGTACCAACAAGAATCTTGATGAACTTGTCCAAGAGCAGATGCAAGAATTTAAAGCATATGAATCAATGGGATTAAAGCAAGAAATTTTAGAAGTTACTGATATTGAATTATCAAATCAAACGGCTAAGAAGTTCATTTACCAATATATAGACCTAAAGGAAAAAAAGACAGAGCAAAAAACGATGCAGATTATTAGTCTCTATAATAACAATATATATTCCATAGTGTATTGGATGGATAATCCTGATTTATATGAAGTACATTTACCAACGGCAGAAAAAATGATCAACTCAATGAAGTTCCCATAATTAAAATAAGGATATATTAGGAAACGTTTAATATTATGACTTTATAACTCAAACAAAAAATGGAAACAAGAATAGAAATTATTTCGTTCTTGACTATTATTCTGACCATAAGCACCACCGTTTTTTTGTTCGCTAGTACACCAACACCCGATCCACACGGTTTTGACCATGATGGTGATGGTATAGGTTGTGAATCTTAGTAATCTTGCAAGTTCAAAATGTAATAATATATTATTATAAATCCAGAAAAAGAATTAATTTTATATAAATATTAATAAATTTGATACTCAATAACAATATATTGGCTATTCCAAATGGACTGAAATGTAAAGATGATTCATCACTTTCTAAGAGGCTTCAATTTGTTATGCCTAAAAATGTTAGACCAATATTTGAGCTTAAATTAGTAAAACCACAAGAATACGATGATATTGAAATAGTAAAATGGATAGATGGTAAGCCAAATAAAGAAATCAAGAAAATTATTCTTCATCCTATAGAGACAGTCCATTTAATAGAGTTAAAAAATGTTAATAAAAATGAGATTATTGGTGGTTTCAAATTCCAATTTATTTCACGAGTTCGTATAATTGACGATGTTAAGAAAAGTTTTTTACGAGAAAAAAAAGACAAAATGTTAGGTATAACTATAACAGATGGTCACACTGAGTTAGAGATCGTTCTTAATGTTGAAGATAAAGAAGCAGATATTATATTTAAGGATATAGAAGCTTTAAGGAATATTGATATAGTTAATTATTGGGAACCTTTCAGATTACCATACGAAAATGACGATGGTACTATAGTGTATACAGAAATATTTCCCAAAACTCCTTTTCTAGCAGAAAATGAAGTATTATTATGGTATAGAATAGAAACAAAAGGAGTAATTCATAAGAATATTAGGTGGATTGAAGCAATAACGAATTATAGAGTATTTGAATACAATTTTGAGAATCATCTTGCTAACTATATTATATTAACTGGTTTAGATGATGTAGCTGTAACAAATAGATACAGAATGTCTCAGGGACAAAACTACGGGGTTTTTACAGGTCAAAGATACAGGTCTATGGGTGGCGGATTTTATACAAGTACTGGTAATTCTAGAAGTACATCTGTTGGTGATGTGGTCTTTATGTATAATGGTAAACCATTAATTAAATTTAATCAAGTTAGTGATCCTTCAGGAGTTACTAAATTAGCACAATCAGCTAGAAAACATCTGTTAGGTTTACAGAAAATAGTAATGAAAGAACAGAAAAAAAATGATGTGATACATTTTGATAAAATTAATTCAAATGTATGTCCTGATTGCAAATTTAATAATCCAATAGCTTCTAAATATTGTGGTCAATGTGGTTCGAAACTTAATGATCTTACCTGAATTAATTTACATCCACTAATTGAGTTCGGGGTTATTGCACCCATGAAATTGGTTCTTTAGAGTAGTTAATACATAGAGATTAACTCTAGTTAAATGCTTTTTAGAACAAAAAATTTTATATCATGTTTCCTATTAGTTATGCTAGATTATATATCTAATTTTTTAAAAATTAAATAATGTGGGTTGAAAAAAAAGAGATAACTGCCGGAACCCTAAAGAACTTTGTAAAATCATTAAAAGTGTTTCGCGAAATGTCTGATATCTCTCTTCCTTGGAAAAAGATTACAAGAGGATTACCAAATGCAAGACAATCAGCAAATGACAGAGCTCCTGCTACATATGAAATACGTAAATTGGTAGAATATCCAGACAGAAGAATCAAGCCAATTGTTTATACTATGATATCATCAGGAATACGATTAGGAGCTTGGGATTACCTAAAATGGAAACATATTATTCCATTAAGAGATGATGAAGAAAAGGTAGTGGCAGCCAAGATAATTGTGTATTCTGGAGAAGATGATGAATACTATTCCTTTATAACACCGGAGGCGTATAACTCATTGCTTGATTGGATAAAATCTAGAGAAGAATACGGTGAGAAAATTAGTGGCGAATCATGGTTAATGAGATATTTGGCAAACTACTAACGTAAACTATGGAGCTAAATGGGGATTAGCAACATGTCCTAAAAAGTTGAATAGTTATGCCATAAAGAGAATCTTAGAGAGAGGGTTATGGTCTCAAGGTTTAAGAAAAACACTTGAAAATGGAGAGAAAAGACATGAATACAAGGGAGCCCATGGCTTTCGTAAATTCTATAAAACTAGAACCGAACAGGTTATGCGTCCCTTAAATGTTGAAATTACTCTTGGTCATGATATTGGGATATCAGGCTCTTATTACAAGCCTACTGAAAAGGAAGTGTTAGAAGATTATCTAAAAGCAGTAGATTTACTCACAATCAACAATAATCAAAAAATTCTTGAAAAACAGGTTACTGAATTAAAAGAAAAAAGTAAAGATAATGATTATATTATAAAAGCTAAGCTTCAAGAAAAAGATGAACAAATTAAAATTATTCAATCACAAATGAATGTACTAGTTGAAATAATTAGCAAATTAGATAGTGAAGAAGGAAAAAATAAGATAGCTAAGCAACTTATTGAAAATGGACTTTGTACAAAATAGATTAAATAATATTTTCATGAGTTAAACAAATCTCTTTTACAAGTGAGAGAATGTAAATGTCATTCTGTTTTAATAATCTTGCATTTTTTTCAATATTTTCTAAGATTTTATTCCTTGATGCTTTTAATTCTTCTATATCGTTATCATATTTTTCTTGGATTTCCTTCTCAAATTCTTCTCTATTTTGTTTCTTAAGGTCATATATTAGTGCTAATTTATGACTTAGTCTTTGTTGACCTAAGTATAATTTCATACATTCTTTATCTGCCTCAGATGATTTCTTATCGTACACTAACCTTTGAAAAGATATATTAAAATCAAATATATGTAAAAGCCAATAATCATATAAAATTTTCTTCACAGAATCATTACATATACTATATCTCATTTCTCCTGGATATATGTCTGCTATTGGTTTTATGATTTCATATTTTTTAAGCAGATGTAGAGCTTCAAGAATTTCTTCCTTAGAGAATTTAAAAATGGATATAAGGTATTTCAAGGCATTTTGACAATTCTGAGAATGGATGTGGTTCACTACATTTTTGAAGGAGTTTTAAATAATCGAAAAATTCTTCATGGTTAAAGCCAGGTAAAACAATATAATAATATTTAGAAGAATTAGAAGAGTCTGTATATTCGCCAATTGATATATTATTATATGTTCTAGAGCCATTGGTAACATTGAAGGAGAGATATTCTTTTGTTCTAATTCTTTTATTTCCATTTGTTCCATATTTTCAAATTTTATTTCAATTTTTCTTTTTAACAAAACTCACTTGACCATTAATTTCCAAATAAGAAGATTTGATATCAGAAATATCATCAGTTCCACTTAATCTTAAATAGGATTCTAGTTCTCTTATTGAAATTTTTGCTTTCTTCATTGATTCATCAATAATTTTACCGTCTTTTACTAACAATATTGGGTCAGATACTATGGCTTTGCTAAATTTATTATATCTTGATGCTAGATAATCATAAATCTTGAATATTGCTATTGCTATAATAACTACTGTAAATCCTTGGGGGATAGAAGTTTGACTCGGATTTAGCATGGATTGACCTACTGCCTCTCCCAACCCTAGTATTATTATCAACTCTATAGTGCTTAATTGACCCATTCCTTTGTTTCCAAGCCATCGTATTACAAATACAATTAAAAGTGCAACAATTGCTGTACTGAAGCTAACTGCAACAAAAGTGTTAAAGTCTATATTGAATGCATTTCCTATGATTTCAGATATTGATTCTATTGACATATAACTCATCTAATTAGGTTAGTTATAATTTTATAGAAAATAATTATTATTTAATTACATGGTTAGTATTTTAATTGAAAAAAATACTGTTAAAGAACAACAACCTATTAACTCTAAACATCAGGAAATAGAATATAACCTAAGCGATTCTAGTAGTATCAAAGTTATTGTCAAAATTCGCATTAATATTTCAATGATTATCTTGAGCTAAATACTTTGCAAAATTGATAATGCATTTCAAGTTATTAATTTGATGATTTTCTGAAGAACCATTATTTATCATATAATCAAGAAATTCATAAACTATCTCTCTATTATCTCCATTAGGAATTACCTCAATCTTTTTTACAATTGTTGAATATTGAAATGGCATTTATTATTTTGTTACTCCTCTTATTGTTATATAAAATGTCCTTGTATATGAACCCCTATACAATAAGGCAGTCAATCCCACTGGCCCCATATAGTATAAGGGGTCAGTTGAATTATTAAAGTTTTAATCCAAAGAACATTTAACAAACTATATAATACTTGTTACCTTCGTTAGCCCAAAACTAATGTAACATGATTTATCAATTTTATATATACGATGTTGTCTTAGAAAAGTATATGTCAAATAACACTAACAATAGTCCTGCAGATGCCGAAATGGCATCATCTTCTAGTAAGGAAGAAATAATAAAAGGATTAAATGAAGACTTGGCAAGAGAATATAAAGCAATTATCCAATATGTAGTGTTCAGTTCTACATTAAAGGGAGCACAATATGGGGATATAGCTCAACAATTGAAAGAACATGCCTCCCAAGAATTAGCACATGCGTTAGAGGTAGCCAAGCAGATCGATTATCTTGGAGGAGACCCGACTATGAAAAGTGAAGATGCTGAGTATTCCCAGGATTCAAAGACAATGCTTGAAATAGACTTAAGAGCCGAACAAGAAACGATCAAGAATTATAGAGAAAGGATTCGTCAGGCTGAACGTGCTGGTGAATTTGCTTTATCTGAGACATTAAGAGGAATTATTGTACAAGAACAGGATCACGAAATAGATTTGAAAGATGCTCTAGGATTAAGATAATAAACTAATTTGCTAAATATCAATAATTATTATTTATTTTTACTCTAAAATTAGTAGTTAAATCTAATAAAATACGTAGATCCAAATGAATAAAATGTGAAACTAATAATATTGCTTTTCTCAAACACTAGTACAAAACATTTGGCATATTGAAATAAGTTTTTTTGATAATTAAAATTTTTAATAGAAAAATAGTGTGTAGCTTAATTCAACAATAATGTTAGTCTATTCATAAACAAATTGTGTTACAATGAGATAAACTTGTTATACAACATTATTTTAAGAACAGTCTCTGTTTTTTGCATACTGAATTTCTTTGACATCAAATGTTCTCCCAGTACTCGTTTTAATGATGAGAAGACTACTTCAGCAATCCATCTTTGTCCTGTGTTTTTTAGTTGTTTGTATTTTTCATATCCAATATTTTGATTCAGATGTACCTGTTCATTTCTAGATTTGCATTTTCTAGTTTTACCACTTGCATTCTTTCTGACAGATATTATAGGTTCAATATACAATTTGTCTAACAAATTGAAATTAACTGTACTATCATATGCTTTATCTGCATATGCTTTTGTAATGTTATTGTTGTTAGAAATCTCTTTTATCATAGGCACAAACCTCTTGCTATCATGAACCGTGCCTTTAGTTACTCTAAACGAGATTATCTGTTTTGATTTTATATCAACTGCAATATGTAATTTTAGATATTTCCTCGCGTTCTTTCTTCCATTTATCCTCAATGTAATTGCCTTTCTTAGATGATGTGGTAAAACCAGATGCATCAATCAATTACCACTGTTATTGATTTACCTATTCTGTTATTGTTGTAAATATCCCTAAAATGAGTACACATTTTCTTGATGCATCTTCTCAGTTGAGTAAAGTGTATTTCCTCAATTTTGATGTATTCTGCTAATCCTCTTACAATGCCTTGTACTGTTCTGTATGAAATAGAAAATCCAATTTTTATAAATGCTAGAAATTGTACATAACTATCACGATACAGAAATGGTCTACCAACTTTCTTTTTGTTCATAGTCACTAACTCCCTTCTTTGTAATTTAATAAACCCAATATCCATAAGAATATGACCACGTTCAATTAGGGATTCATTATATGCAGACCAGTTTCTCTTGGGCATTAGAAGAATAATGAAATTGCAGCATAATAATGCTACAAACTATAGAAAAACAAACTGACAGATTATTTTTTTATAGAATTCATTTATCATTGGTCTTTCTAGAATACTATTAGTCAAACGTTATGCATTAGTCATTAACATTTCTAAGAAGCTAATAATAACTATATTGATAAAACTAGCTTGTGTTTAAACACCATGATGAACATGAATTCAAAAAAATTATTGATGAATTTATACTCTCTTCATCAGATAATGAATCAATAAAAAATATAGATGTTGAGGCTTTCAAATTAGGAATTTCATTTCATCAAATGATATTCATATTAATTCAAAAAGATGCTATTCGTAACAGAAAATCTCAATAAGATATATAGTAAATTATTAAACGGATTTTGATTTTTATATTTTAATTAAGTTTCTAATAATAAAAGCTATATACAGAATACTACTATCTCTACATTGGACTCCCTTTTTAGAACCGCTATCGGTGTTACTCCTTTGAATATTCCTATAGAATTCAATATATTGTGGATATCTATTTTAACATAGGTTCCTAATAATAATAAATATAACGTAGAACAATACTCTTTAGAAGATTCTAATTTCGAATAGCTAGCTGAATATTGGCAAACTATTAGTAGTCTTTCACATACATCATGATTAGCTATTTCATTAATTAGAGAATGTTTACAAGTAATAATATCTTAATTTGCTAATAAAATAAAATATGCTATATATAAGAATCTAAAAAAATTTATAAAAAATTATTGAGTAGGTTAAATATTAAAACCTAGTTGTTCTTTGACTGTCTCTATTTATTTCTGTATTGTGTCTATTAACTGATTTTATATAATCAGTATTTGTTTTTGTGAAAGCCTTCACATTATCACGAGTCTGTTCAAGTGCTGTGTTATATACTCTCATATTTGATGCTAGAGTGTTATTTATTAGATTGCTAGCATTTAACAGGTAACTTGTAAAGTTATTTACCATTACTGCATTGTTTTCAGCAATTCTTTGTGGATTATAAAAGTCCCAAAATGCATAGAAGTTTCCTCTATTGTTATCTACTTGTTGTGATTGAAAAGAGCTTACTACTTGTTTTTGTGCTTCAATATAATCAGAAGCAATATCTTTTACAGTTTGAATAGTTTTTTCTTGATATTCGGTAATACGTTGTGTATATTGTGGAATTTCTCGTGTAGCTTCATCTGTACTTCTTTTTATATCATGTAAAACATTATCAAGAGTTCTATTTATTGCATCTTGTTGATTCAAAGTATTATTCAAATCTCTATTTGTTCTTTCAGTAATTTTATCTTCTTTTGTTGTCATATTGATAATACATTACCAAGGTATATATGATAAGGTAAAGATATCAGTGCATAATCAGGTTCTAGAGATACCAATCATTTTATAGTATATTGTATGAAAAGTAAAGTTTTTGTGATTCTACACAAACTGTAATCATCAAATTAGTTATTTTTTTAGTGTAGCTCTAATTAGCGATGGAATAAGTGCTAAATCTGATTGTATTGAAATTTCCATACGATACTACCGAACCCGACTGAAATTATTATAGTTTTCATGATTATTGTTTTTTATCAAGTTCATTGTTGGCTGGTCCATTTATTGCTTTTCCAGTGATAGCAGAAAATCGAGACCCATGACAAGGACAATCAAAAGATTTTTCAAAATTGTTCCAAACGACCGTGCAACCTAAATGTGTACATATAGCAGAATAACGATGTAATTCGTTGTGAAAGTCTTTATAGACAGCTATTTTTTCTTCTTCTTGCAGCATTCCCTGGTCAATATCTAAATCTTGAATGGATGTCTTTTTTATTTTAGAATCTTTATTCTTTGATGATGATGAGTCTTTTTTACTGTTATTATTTTCCTCTTTCTGTTTATTTTCAGAGCTTTGGGAATTATTAGATTTTTCTTTTGCAACTCTTGCTGGATTATAAAGAGAAACCCATGGATTATTTTTCCCAAGAATTAAATCTTTTAAGATGATTCCAGCAATAGTTCCATGTGTAATTCCATTTCCTGAATCCCCTGTAGCAATATAAACATTCTTCTTCTCTTCATCGCCAGGATTGTAGCCTATAAATGCTATACCGTCCTTTGGTTCCAAGACTTGACCCGACCATTGAAACTCTATGTCTTCTATAGGAAATCGATTTCTTGTCCAAGATTCAAGGTTAGTATATCTTTGTTGTACATCTCTATCATCTATTATATTACCTGTTAAATGGTCTTCTCCTCCTACAATTAATATATCATACTTTGAATTATTTTCTTTATCACGCTGGATTCTAACATAATGATAGGGTGCAACTGTATTCTCTGACTTTTGATTTCCGGTATCCCAATAAAGAGCCTGAGGAATTTTGTCTTTTTTGATTCTTGCTCCAATAACATATGTTCTATAAGCTTGTTGTTTATCATAAATTTTGCTGACTTTGTCAATGATTGGTGCATTAGTAGCTATTACTATATTTTTTGCAAAAACTGAATAACCATCTGAAGTTTTAACTTGATTTAATGATGGTTGAATATCTTGAACATGAGTTTCAGTAAATATCTTTCCTCCATAACGTAATATTGCTTCTGTAACTCCCTTAAGATATTTTAATGGATGAAATTGAGCTTGATTAGGAAACAATAAGCACGGCCCGGTATCAAATGACAAATTAGGCGCTTTAGAAATGATTTCAGTGCTCATTATGCCTGCCCGATGAGTTGCTTCAAGCTCTTTATCTAATGATTCTTTCTTATCTGTAGAATCTAGAAACAAAAAACCATCTAGTTTTTCAAAATCACAGTCAATCCTTTCTTCATTTACTATTGACTCTATCATATTTATAGCTGCAGTGTTACTTTCTGCTGCTAGGCGTGCTCCTTCATCCCCATGTAATTGTTCAAGATTATAATATCTGTCATCTAAAGCATATGTGATGTGAGCAGTAGTACGGCCTGTCTCGCCGCTGCATATATAGCCATCTTCAAATAAAACCACTTTTTTTCCTGATTTTGAAAGTAGATATGCAGTTGATAACCCAGCAATTCCCCCACCTACAATGGCAACATCTATTAATTCAGAAGAAGAAATGTTTCTCTTCAATTTATCAAATTTCATAGGTTGTGGAACCTCATCATACCAAACTGATTCAGTAAGTCCAGATGTTTTTAGCTCAAATTCATCATTCTCATATTTTTTCTTTTGTTTCCAATTATACTTCGCAGAAATATCACTATTATTATTCATATTAGTATTGTATGTTCTTTATATGATATTACTGTTGTAACTCTACAAGTACTTTCTTTCAATGTTAAAAAGGTGATTATGAATACAAAGTAATTCATACAATTTTTATATTAAATGTTATGCTAGTGTGAATATGTCAAGTGATTCCAATACTATATAGTAATGACTATAATTCTGAAGACATTGTCAAAAAAGAAGCAAGGGGACTTGGAGATGATACTGATTGTGTTGAAGTGCATGAAATTTTAGGAAATTACATAATCACTCAAAAAACCCAGGTGACCAAATATAGATTCTATATACCAAAGAATTTAGTGGAGAAGTTTGATGGCTATACTGTATATTTTAAGAAAACAAAAGACATATCTGTTTATTATGGTGGAATATCTCTAAAAGACATATGAACTTGTCTGGATATCTCTTTTAGTATTTTTCCTTCTACATGTCATTCTATTACTCTCTTTTCTTTTTCGAATTTGTTCAATGTAGCTCACATCACTATAATATTATTTTAAAAAAGGGCTACTTAAATGGTAAGCTATGTTTAGTTAATTACCTTTTTTACCCTTTGTTACCATTTGATACCTATTATTTTTCTCAAGTTCAATAGAATTTCATAAATTGCATCAACTATATGGCTAGATTTTTTTTTGTTTTTTGAATCTGAATCAGTGCTAAGTAGACATTTCAATCTTGTTTCGTTAAAACACCATCATCATCATTGTCCTCCATTTTGTTCTCCTGTAGCTTTGAACTGTGGATTGGAGATTTGAGCTTTGAATACTTCAGTTTCTGCTTTTATCAAGTCCATTTGAACCTTAGCCAGCTCATCTAATGCCTTATTCATATCTGCTTTACCAATTGAGTCTTTAATTTGTTGAATATCTTTTGTAAATGAAGGTCGATTTTGTAATACTAATTGTTGTACTTACCAACATAGGTTACAATTTCATTTACCGAGATAGGTAACACTTCCTAATCTGCTAGGAAGTGTATACAAAAATAGAATTACAAACAAAATTTAATTTAATTCATGAGAAAGAGTCGACTGGAGATACTGTAACTAATATCTGTAATAGATATCATACATCTAGAAAGTCATACTACAAATGGAAGAACAGGTACCTTGAGAATGGAATAGACGGTTTACGGGATAAAAGTAGGAAACCATATAATATACAACCTGGAAAAGTAACAAATGAGATAGAACAGGAAATATTGGATTTACGTGTAACAAAAAGATTTGGTTGCAATCGCATAAGGTTCAGGTTAAGACGACTGAATGATATCTCCTTCAGTACAAAAACCATCTACAAGATACTGAAAAGACATGGACTGAACATACTAAGATGCAAGATCAGAAATAGAAAATACAAAAGATTTGCAATGGAAAAACCCAATCAAATGGTACAGATGGACATTTTAGGACCATTTTACCTTGAGAATTCTACTCAAAAGAACTATTTTATCAGTTGTGAAGATGACTGTTCAAGAAAGGTAACAAGTGACTGGTCTGAAAGAAAACGAAGTGTAGATGTACTACAGGTACTGGAAGACTACATAGTAGAGAATGGTAAACCTCTCAAGGTACTGCATGATAATGGTAAACAGCTTACATCCAAAATATTCAGACGTTTTCTACAACGTAACAACATTAAAGATAAATCCATACCTGCTAGATATCCACAACTACAGGGTAAAATTGAAGCATATAACAAGATAGTCAAAAATGAATTTTTGGCAATAGAAAATATTTCCAACAGAGAAGAAGGAAAGAGAAGATATTCCATGTTTGTCAAAGCATACAATGAAACAAGAGAACATGGTGGAATCAATGGTCACACACCATCTGAAATGTTTCTTATGAAAGGAAGATTAAATAGTTGTAAGAATATCAAAACAAATAAGCAGATAAAAAGTGTTACCCATGTTGGTAAGTGAATCTGTTACCTATCTGTGTAAGTACAACAACTAATAATTGATTTTCTAGCTCAGAAATAGTTGAAGCTTCTTGAGTATTTCCATCATTAAGTGACTCTTTTGCATCCATTAGATTATCCTTCAATTCAAGTATATTTAACGTCATCAGTGTTTGTATGTCCTTATAGTCTTATTAGCTCCAGTTGGCGTAGTTTGGTTCTGCATAGGAGCAGCTCCAGTTTGGTTCTGCATTGATGGGCTACTAAGGTTTGACATATGTGTTTGTCCTTGAATAGTATTGAGGAGGACAGATGGAATAGATAATATTTCAATTGCTAAGAGCCTATCCCAAAAATAGATAGGAATATAGCTCGTTGGTTTCCTATCATATATGATAATGTTTAAGAATAAAAAGTATGTTAGAACAATTATACGTATTCCAGACGATCTTTGGAATGAAATTAAAAATATTTTACCAGACGAAAAAGCAGAGAATACAATAGGCCGTCCAATTGTTCCTTATAGAAAAGTACTTGATGGCATCATGTTTATCCTGAGGACTGGATGTCAATGGAAAATGTTACCCAAAGAATATGGTTCTGGTTCTACCTGTCATAGACGATTTCAAGAATGGAGAGAATCAGGTATATTTGATAAATTATGAAGCAGACTGTTAAAAATATACGATAACAAGAGAGGAATCAAATTGACATGGCAATCACTTGATAGCATATCCGTAAAATCACCTTTAGGGGGGCGATGACCGGAAATAATCCTACTGCTAATAGAAGTAAATTAGGGACGAAAAGACATATTCTAACAGATAAAGATGGTATTCCTCTATCTACTGTTATAACATCTGCAAATACTCATGAGGTTACCGTTGCAATTGATACAGTTGATAGCATGGTTCTCAAAAGATCATCATATAAACTAAATGATGGAAAGAAGAAAAAGAAGACTAAAAAGCACAATCTATGTCTTGATAAAGCATATCATTCCAAAGATGTAGAACAAGAAATTATCAAGAGAGGATACATTCCGCATATACGACACAGAAGAGAAGAACAAATATTTCGTAGAAAACATCCTGCAAGAAGATGGGTTTTAGAACGAACAAATTCATGGCATAACAGATTCAGGAAATTATTTACACGGTATGAAAAGAAAGAGGAGAACTATCTGGGTCTTGTACAATTGGCTAATAGCATAATTATCTACAGGAGGATAATTTTGGGATAGGCTCTAAGGATGTATAGACAAGAATAGTTAATTTTTTCAACTCGACAAATGTAATACTATATTATTTATAACAATTGTTCTAATTTCTGATAATATATAATATATAATAATTTAGAATTACAGAAGGCTCTGTAGAATCCATTTAATAATAATTAAATTTAGCATCCTATGAAGATTGTATGTAATACATCTGAAAGTCAATTCTCTGTTCTGCATTCAATTCTCTGTTCTGCATTCGTATTAATCTGGATTATATATGTTCTCCAAACAATCTTTTTATGACTGATACAATAGTTTCATCTTTGTTACGTTGATTGTACAGAATCTTTGAATAGCCACGTTTCATTTCTTTTCTGTATTTGCCACGAGTTTTCGATATTGGTACATCTTTTTCATATCTTGATGGTATAACACTGAATCCGTTTAGTTTCTCTCTAACTAGTACATGATTATCCTCACTATCATATGCTTTATCAGCAACAACTACCGATAATGGTTTTATTTTTGATATTCTTGTTGTCACTGGTCTAAAATCTATGTTATCATGTCTTGTTGGAGCTCGCCTTATCTTTATAGAACAGACTATTTGTTGTAATACATCTGCACCAATTGACAATTTAGCATATTTCTTCCTTCGTAGTTTTGCTCTGCTAGTATAGTACTCTGATGCATGTGTTATTTTGAATCCAGTCGAATCTATGCCAGTAAATATGCGTCTTGTTCCTGTGAATAAGATAAAAGATGAGATTATCTTTCCAAGCATCACTACATTGATTCTATCTGTGAATTTCTGTAATGTTGTATAATGTGGTATTTTGGATAGTTGTAAAAACAATCTCAAATAGTATGCTTCAACAAGCCAGTCTGTAAACATTCGATAACTCTTACCTTCATACTGTCTTATTATAACAAGTACTATGTGTTGCCATACTGTGTAAATGTGGTTGCTCTTTCTATGCAAATATAATGGTATTCTGCAATGTTTGAGAATACGTAATAGTTGATCTGCTAATCTAACATATTTTGATTGTTGTTTGTTCAATAATTAATGGTAGAATGTTGCTAGCTATGATGGTTTCTACAGAGCCTTACAGAACATGTAGTTTACTTTATAATCGCTACCAATATACCCTTATCTGTCATCCTAATATTTTATTACCTATAACAATAATTCTTAAGAATAATCCATGAAAATATTTTATATTTTTCTATGATGATATTCTTTAATGTAATTAATTTTACTTATTTATATAATTTGTTGTATTAGACTTATTGTAATCATAGATGCAATCTATTAATCTTCTACATAATTCTTCAATCGCAGAATCTAATAGCACTGGTATGGAGGACAATAACAATAACAATAACAATTATCATCCTATCACAATACTAATGGTGTCGACGGAATACCCACCTATGTACGGTGGCGTTGGAAGATACACCTACAATTTGACAAGTGCTTTACGCAAATTAGGACATACTGTTCATATAGCTTGCAATGAAAATGGTAAAGATGGTAATTTTTTTGGTTTATCCCCTTTTAATAAAAATAATTCAGAATTGTTACTAAATATAGTAAATAAAGTAAAACCAGATATTGTTCATATCCAATTCGAGCATGGATTATATGGAGTAAAATTAGACCCAATAGAACCCAGAAATACACATACAAATATTGATTCTTTTTATGATATCTGTAAAGTTCCTATTGTAACAACATTTCATTCTGCCTATACTTTTAAACAATGGATGAAGCTAATTCCTTCAATAGGTTTAAACAATCATCATGAACATAATTCAATTTATCGAATACCTTTATTGATTGGATATTTATATCAAAATTGGAAACATTTTATAAATTTTTATTCTTTTCATAACTTAAATAATGAAAAGTTACTAAAAAGCAGAAGAGGAATTGTGTTATCAAATTATCTGAAAAATCGAATAATTGAAAAAATAGAAGATAACAAATATGATAGTGCAAGCAAATCAGACGTACATAATAATTATGAGTATAACAACAATTACAAAAATAAAAATGTCGTAATTTATCATGGTGCAGAACCAGCAGTATCTTATTTTTCAAATATCAAAGAAGAAGCAAGAAAACAATTTGGTATTTATTTTAAAGACAACAAAACTAAAAGAAGAAAGAACTTGGCACTTGCTATAGGTTTTAGTAATAGTACCAAAGGATGGGATATTCTCTCTGACATTGATTTACCCGAAAATTGGTTCATTGTAGTTAATTCTTCAAAGAATCACTTTAACACAGAAAATTATAAACCAAAAACACTAAGTAAAAATTTTAAAGGTATCATTGATTTACATAGAGATTTTCTTAATGACACAGAACTTTCATTATTGTTTTATGCTTCTGACGTTGTTCTATTACCTTATAAGGTAAGTTCAGGTTCCGGCGTTATGTTTGATGCATTAGCACATGGTCTTCCCTTTATAGCAACAGATTTAGAATTTTTTAAGGAATTTGCGATAAAAGGTTTAGGCATTACCGTCAAACGGGACCCTAAAGAATTTAAAAAAGCTTTGGAAGAAATGGAAGTTAATTATGAATATTATTGCAATTCAGTAAAGCAATTTAAATCATCTTTGAATTGGCAATCCATTGCTAACCAGCATAGTAAGTTATATAGTTCTATTTTAGCAGAAATAAAGTGTTCAAATATTACTCAGATATCACATCCTAGTATCTTGCCAATAAACAAAATAAAGAAATAACTGAAAATTAACTAATACAGAACATTGAGTTTTTCTGTATAGAAATTGGATATAAAATTTTAATATAAAAATAGAAATTAGCTGACCCCATACCGCTTTGTCTACCGATTCTGGCTTGTAACCTGATCTCTTAGCCGCACCGCTTGCAGAGTGAACAAGATCAGAGATGCTTTTGATGCCCTCTTTCTTAGCTCTTTCAATTCGTTTTACATCTGCTTCGATATCATGAAAGGTCTTTTTTGTATGAGGTAGTGCCTCGGAAGTTGGTGTGGCTTTGCCAGTATCCACTATTACTGCAGGCTCCTTCCTAGGATTGTTATGAACTTTACCCTCGGCATCTGTGTGTATTATTTGACCCTCCTTCTGAGTTATAACATGATCCTTTTGTACATTTTTTCCCAAATCCTCCCGATTTTAGACCTTTGTATCGTAGTCGACCACATCATTTAATTTGACATCATCAGGATTTTCTCCTTCTGTTCCTGTCTTATCTATGATACCTATTGGGTTGTCTCTAACGTAGGCATACACATTGATACCATCCTTTAAACCAATCGGATCTGCACTTGTCCATCTCCCTAACCATAGTATGTAGTATCTAACTCCCTGATAATTAAATCCGCTTTCCTCATGCCGTTCCATGCCTATATACCTATATCGCTTGAGTTTTACCTCTGACGGGGTCCGTCCATACTGAAACGAAGTGCTTCCATATGATATATACTGTTCATATGAGATAATCTGTCCTTTTTCATCCAATTCAAGACTAACTGAACTGACATGATTACTGAATTGATAGCGAATAAGTTCTTTGGGTACATCTGGCTCTAGTTCTCCACCATGAGTACGCGTATCTATCAGAGCGATACGCTGTTTGTTGTCCATGACATGGAGTGTCTCGCGTTCTAGTTTGAGGATTCCAGATCCATTTCGTCTTCTGAATACCTCTATTGTTCCCAGATATATAGATTTTTTCTCCTTCTGTAAAAACCGCGTCTCAGTATAAATATATTCTTAAATGCTGACGTAACACTGGGTGCATTTATTTTCTGTCGTCTTAATACATAATTTTCTTCGGTGAGATATGTCTTTTATGACGTAACTAGAGATGATAATTTATTGACATCAGAAAGGATGTAATTGAAAAAATTTTCCCTCATCCAGTCGATGTTCATTTATGACAATTTAGTTTTTACGTTTTGAGGTGTTATCGAGCAGGAAATCATTCGGGCCCTATACATATACTAAATTAAATATGTTTAACTCTCTCATGTACGAAATTATTCAGTAGAATTGACCTTAAAGTTAGAACTACTTAACCAGATACAGAGAAATTATATTGTTTTTAATTTTTCCGGTATAACATCAAAAATGAAACAAAAAAAATGGTAGAGAATTTGAAATAAATTTCTTATAATTTTGATCTGTTTAAAAGTTATCTTAAGCTTTCCTATTTATTCACAATCAATTAATCAACCTTTCTAAAAAATACTTTCCTTTGTTTGTAACTCTCATCAATCCGCTATCGTCAATAAATAAAAATTCTTTGTCTAATAAAAAATCAGAATAAAATTTAAATTTATAATGAGATAAATCAAATTTAGTTATTATGTGAGATCTTCGATTTCCCTCGATACAAGACTCTAGAATTGAAGAAATGATATTGATATTGGTTTTATATTTATCACTCATAATACTATATGTGCATAAACATTTATAATTGTTGAAATGTCAATATCATGAGGTTAAATAACAGAATTTTTTTGAGGGTTTCCCCATATAAATAGTATCTAAGTCAAGTGCCGTCATTAACGTCATAATACCATCTTCCAAATCTATTATCAAGATATTCTGATATTACATCTTTTTGTTCTTCTATACTGGTATAGAATCTGTTTGCACATACATCTGATTTTATACGTTGATTTACGTTTCTCTCATTTGGATTAAGGTATGGTGCTCTCTTTGGAAGATGTATTACAGTGAGCCAGTCTTCTTTCTGTGCATTTACATATTCTCTAGTCATCTTGCTTATATGAAATGAAGCGTTATCCCATATCAGTACAATTCTTTTCCAACTATTTTTCATTACATGTATCTTGAGATTCTCAAGATGGTGTATCGCATTGGTGGAATTTGATCTGTCATAGAAATCATACAACAGGTTCTGTTCAGGCCATAACATGGATATGTACATTGAGAATTTCTCTCTACTACCATTATGTCTTATTTTTTGCTGTTCACCTTCAAAACTCATTGACTTGCGAATACATGGTTTCTGTGTTACTATAGTTTCATCTTCAAACACCAGCATTACCATCTTTTTTTGAGAGCCGAGGCTACTTGTTTGTAGTTCTTTACTTTTTTCTTTCCCTCATCATAATCT
Source organism: uncultured Nitrososphaerales archaeon (assembly GCA_963695855.1). Taxonomy (GTDB): domain Archaea; phylum Thermoproteota; class Nitrososphaeria; order Nitrososphaerales; family Nitrososphaeraceae; genus TH1177. The sequence goes on from CAVOHZ010000003.1 coordinate 384,015, forward strand.
GGTCCCTGTTCAAGTTCCAGTTTAGGTCTTTTACATCTGATACCCATACCTTTTAGTATCCTTTGAAGATGTCTGAAACTTATTGGAATATCAAGTTCTTCTGTAAGACATGTTGCCAGTGATCTTAGGCTCCAAGTGTTTCTGACATAACCAAAAATATTGGGATCGTTAAAAAGTACAGAAAGTATAATCTCTCTATCTTCCTCTGTTATACGGGATTTTGTACTACCTGTCTTCTTTATCTCTAGTCCATCAGTTCCTGTCTGGATGTATGCTGATATCCATCTCTGGACTGATCTGATACTCACACCATGTTCCTTTGCTATGTCTGCAAAAGTTTTACCATTGCTCTTCTGGAGTACTGCCAGTAATCTGCGATAATGTCTCTTGTCTGCAGTATTTTTCATCAATCTCCTTATACTGTTCTTCTGTACGGTAGTGATGTTGAATTTAGAAGAACCACGGTACATAGAATTATGATATTCTGGATACCTTAAGCTTTACCTATTCAAGAATTTAGACCTGGTAGTTAAAAAGATATGACATCAGACGAGGCACTTGACTTATCATATTTTCCAAGTATTTGGTCAAGGAAGGAATTAACAAGTTATAATTTAATCCATATCACTAACATATAGAGCTAACATGTTCTAACTATAATTTCTCATATCAAGAACCATTTTTTTGTTCTAAAATACCAAGTCTTATTTATGAAATCTGTAAGTAACTCATAGTTGCTTTAATTAACAAACAGATCTTTTTTAGATCTATATAATTTTTTTTCATTACCGTAAAGTATGGAGATCATGCTAGATATATAGCAACCAGATCTTTTCTATGTTTCCTTAATGCTCCGGTACTTTTCCTATGTACATATTGTTTTTGTTTATTTTAAATCGGCTACCATTTTAGATATTTCTGTGAACGTGTTTCAGATTATCCATAAATGCATTTCATCAATCGGTTAAGTCATATTGCCTAACCAGCTCTTATTTGCCTTCCAAATCTGTTTGACAAATAGAATTTACTCTGGATGATATCCAGTAATCATTACCCTGGTTCTTTCACCTTATTATTTTCTAATTATAAAACAAATAAACAAAATCAATTATTCAATATTGGCCACAAAACAGCCGATCTTTTTAACCTGCACATGAGCTAAAACGCTCCTGGCTCATGTGAACAGCCTAAAAAAGAGTGGCCTCCTGTTAACATTATTGGAATAGGACCATTGAAGAAAATCCTAGACCCGTCCTACAGAGATTACCTGGCACTAGGCAATAATCTTATTAAATAATGAAGACTATATTATACTACCAATCATCAAGCACCGAGTAAGTGCATACTAGTTGAGGATCGAGATTATGAGTCCTCAACTTTATCTTGTGATTTTATTTCCAAAGTAAATCCAAATTCGGCGCCTTTTCCATCTTTGTTATTCACACCCCATATCCTTCCACCATGAGATTCAACAATACTTTTTGCAATATATAATCCAAGTCCTGTCCCAGAAACTGATTTGGAAGCAAATTTCTGAAAAAGTCTAGGTAGAATATCGGAATGAATCCCTTGACCTGTATCATTTATTCTTACAACAGCAAATTCTTTATTTTCTTCTTTGTCATATTCTTTTTCTATCGTTGTTATAATAGTTCCTTCATGTGTAAACTTCACTGCATTTGTCAATAAATTATTGACTACTTGATAGATCCTTATCTTGTCAGCAAATACCATGATAGGTTCTTTAGGTTGCAGAAAAATAAGTCTTATTTTATTATTTCTTACTGAGTCTATACCAATGGTTACATCATTTATTACGTTATTTATTTTTTCAGTCAAGTCAAATTTAGATTTATCTAGTTTTAAAGTTCCCGCTTCAATTCTTGTAACATCTAACATATCTTCAATGAGTATAGACAATCTTTTTGCATTTCTTTTCAGTGGTTCTAGGTATTTTTTAAAATTTTCAGGAAAGGTGTCTATCATTTCGATGAATCCCGTTATCGATTGAGTAGGTGTTCTTAACTCATGCGCTGCTATGTTAATGAACTCTTTTTGCATTTTGTCATGTTGTTTTAATTGTTCGTTGCTATTTTCTAATAATAAGATTGTACTTTTTAATTCAGCAGTTTTTTTTGCTACTTCTTTTTTCAAGGTATTATTGAACAATCCTTGCATAACGACGACAGTAATTACTATAGCTATGGTTAAAATTAAAGATCCCATGGTAAAGTTTTGTTGTTGTGAGATGAGATCATTAACTTCATTAGCAAAAACATGTGGCATACTAAGTACAAGGTAAAATACATTTTGACCATTAATACTAACCGGAGCATATGATATTGTCGACATATTTCCATTTTTATCCATTAAATCTGTATTACCATATTTTCCAGATACTATCAAGCCTTTTATTTGAGCTAAAGTTATTGAGTTACCAAGATCAAATTGACTTTGGATAAGCGTCTCGTTTCTTTTGTTATCCTTTAAAATGTCGTAAAATTTTTCGCTGGCAGAATAAATTATTTTACCATCCCTGTCAAGTATAGCTATTGATGATCTATTTTTTGATGAAAATTGGCTTTCCATTAGTTCTCCAATTTTAGATATATTTATTGCTGCATATGTTGTACCTATGTAATTTTTTTGAGAGTTTTCTTCTTTTTCTTGATGGTTTCTTACTATTTCATAAAGATTTTTGGTTGTGTAAGCAGAACTAAAATCTAATAAAGTATTATTTGTGGATGTTGAAAAAATTGGATACGAAATAAACATTGTGGGCACGTTTAATAAAGAAGATATAAAAGATGTAAAATACACTCCTGATGTGGATCTTACCTGTTCAAAATATTTGCTAAATGCCACCTTAGAACCTAAAAATTTATTGTAGTCCTTATCATCAATAAAATTAGTTGACCATTTTATATTTCCTGTTTCATCAGTCCATCCGTAGTAAGAAGTCAATTGCTTCGTAGCATCTTGTGAAGCTTCTAAGATTGTTATTGAGGTTAATTTATTTCCTTTAAGTGCAGGAGTATTGCTCAATAGATAAAGTTGGCTAGAAACATCTTCTAAGCGGTAAGTGATAGCTTCTGCTAATTGCTTCGTCTGACTGTCTAGATTTGTTTTAATATTTTGTACTGCAATAGTGTCTATCCTAATAGCATTATTTAGAAAGAATGAATACGTAGAAATGGATGTAAATAGCAACATCATGGTAATTACGAAAATAAGAAATCGAACAGAAGAGACAGAGTTAAAAAAAGAAAAAGCCATAGTAAATTTAAAAAGTTAGTATTATTAAATAGTTTGTGATATAATTTTCATCATTTTTTTCGATTATTGAGATTGAGGTAAGCAAGAAAAAATTCATGACATGATAATAATGATTAATAATGAGTAATAGAAGTAGGTGCTTATGAATATACTGGTTGTTATTGATTTTTGAAATTTCGTTTTTATATTTTTAACAAACTAACACATTAAAATAATCACGTTCCTTTTCTAACCATGGCTTCTTATACTGCTTTAATAATAGAATATGTTATTAAACCGGTATTGCAAAATTATAGATTCAGTTCTCAGAATTTCTATTTACAAGTATAAAAAGTATATTGAAATAGTTTTATCATTTGCTACTACCATTTGAATGAGAAATGTTAGTTTACTTAAATTCGTGTTCCTTTGTGATTATATTTTATAGATTGATTCTATTTAAATAATAATAATTATTTTCAAAACAAAGTATAGTTTTGTGTATTACTTATTTAAGAAATAAAGGCCATCATTAAACGGATGTCTCTAAAAGAACCTATCGATCAAAGTAAATATTTCTAGAAATTTCAAAAGTAACATCAAAATATATAGAGTAGATCTATTAAAGAATGCTTATTTTGCTATAATTGCAAATATTGGATTGATACTAATGGCGGAAAATTCATGTTGGTTGATGAAGATGATGTTTTGATGTAATGGGTAAGTTTTCCAATGTAATAGATCCTCACGGATGTTGTGCAGGATACGAAGCAGATGAGAGCAAAATACAAGATACTAAATTGCAGCAAAATTATAGTTCGAATAAACTAGTCAATTATGTTTGTGTATGAATGGAGTGTGCTTAGTTAAGGTATCACATTAGCTTGCAGAGCTTGCCAACCATTCTGATAATGCAACTCATTTATCGTATCAACATGATAATTTAGATTATTTCAAATTCAACATGGTTAGAATTTTTTCAATTAAATTGGATCTATAAAATTAAGATTTCCTGTTAAAAATCCCAATAATAAAAAGTCTGAGAGCGGGTCAGATATTATATGAATACAAGCATGTTTATACAAATTCTTCTATTAGCAGAAATTGGCCTTGCGCAGATTATTTTTAAACTAAAATTGAGGAAAATTAGCTGTATACTAAAATCAATTCAATAGATAATACTTTTATGGAAGTACATCATACTATATAAGAGTTTCAAATGTTTTCACCTGAAAATAAGGTTATTTTAATGGTGGATGATGAATTAGATATTTTGGAATTATTTGGGGAATGTTTGAAATCGGAAGGTTACAATGTACAACTTTTTGCTGACCCTGCAGAACTTTTAGAATACTTATGTGATAATCCCAAATGCTCACTTGTGATAACAGATTATAAAATGCCTAAAATGGGTGGAATAGATTTGATAAAAAAAATCAGGGAGATTGAAAAAGGGTTTGAAATAAAAATAATATTAATTAGTGCGTTCTTAGAACAAGGCATCACTGACAACTATGATAGTAATGAATTAGAAAGTCTAAAGATTGATAAAATTTTAGAAAAGCCGATAAAGATTAACGAATTAACAAACATAGTAAAAAAATTGGTTGAGATTGAAGAACCAGTAATGAATCCACTGAAGTAATAAAAATACGAGAAATGATCGTTATAACATCGATTTTATTGTTTATATCTAGCTCAATTATAGGAATTTTGTTGTTTATATCTAGCTCGTTTTCAGCGGTATTTTTCGAGAAACATCAAATTTTGTTGTTTATACCTGGCTGATTTTTAGTCGTACTTTCCATCAAACACCAGTTAAAAAGCATAGGTGCAAAAGTCTAACCTCCTATCGCCTTCTACCAGAAATAGAAAGAAATAGTTGTGAGCTTTAGCTGTTATTTACTCTATATTTTTTACAGAATTAAAAATATAATAAGCTATTATAAAAAAACATGAAAGCTTTTATTCTATTTATTATGTAAAATTATATTCATTTCATTTTTATTTTATTTATTTTGTTTGGTGTTATACATTTAGCTATGAATGGTTAGAAATTGTCATATTTGGTCCTATATTCCTATAAAAACAAGCGTATTTTTCTCAATTACTGGTTTGTTTGCCCCGTCGTTTTAGTGAAAGTTCTCTTTCACTTTTCATATTTAAACCAGATTTATCAATATAATGCAAATCACTAAAAAATGATCCATATGAAAATCTAACTTCAATGTACTCCAAAAAAGGAAGCGAAGATTGTATTCAATCTCTTACTTCCTATTCTAGAAAATTTAGAGTAACTAAGTACGATGGTTCTAACTCTTTCAATTTATACGGTTTTTAATTGGTGTTTCATGGAAAGTACGACTAAAAATGAGCCAGGTATAAACAACAAAATTCCAACAATAACAATGAAGAAAACTTTTTTATGATTTCTGGGTAAAAACCATTTTCAAAAACATTGAAGTATACAACATCACCAAAGAATTACTAGCACTATTGTTATTGTCGCTGTCTAATCCATGTCAATGATTTGATATCAACAGATTACTGTTTCTGATAGCATAACAACTCTATCTTTTCAATGAATTATGAGCTGACTCATCCTATAATAATCATCTTCACCATGTAGTCTTTTAGTTTTAAAATTATTATCAAGAATACTAGTTTTTCCAGTTTTGTTAGACACTTTGAATACAAGATTTTATGTAAAAATGCATTGAAAAATTATCATCTATTAACGAACTAACCATAAAGAAACGAAAATGCATAAGATTTTAAGATAAGTATACCTATTAATCGCTGCAACAGATTGACCTGAAAGTCGTATAAGACAATAAGAAGGAATTTGTTTGATATCCATTCTTGACGATTATAGTACGTGTATGTTATAATATGCTAAATGTAATCAAGATATAACATAAAATGTTATCAATCTGGTAAAACATGCAATTGAATAGAATTGAAAACCATTACACATAATGACTGATGATGATTCACAGTTTTACAATTGCTATTCAAAATTGAAATCAGATTTTCATTTATTTTGAGATAAACTCATACATGGCATATTATTGATAGAACTGTAAAACCTACTACTATTTTGATATATCTAGAAACCTGATGTCGTATATACATCGTAAAATAGCGCTATTCGAAAGATATGATCAATTTATTAAAACCTGGAACAATAAGGGGGTACATATAATTAAACTTTATGACAACGACAACATAAGATCTCCAAAGATATCTAAAAATTCGGTGGCATAATCTTATAGAATGAGCGATGCTTTTTCTAAAATTTCATTCAAGTTTTGTTTATTTGCCATCAGGTCGTTCCACGGATTATATGTGTTAGTATTTAATATATCAGGAACATGGAGAAGCATAAAATTTGTTGGATCCACATCTAAAAGATCCTCCCATCTAACAGGAAAAGACACTGCAGCAGATTCTACAGGACGTGGGGAAAAAATCGATGCTATTGTTTTCCCTCTACTATTTTGATTATAATCAAAGAATACCTTACCACTCCTTTTTGACGTGTCCCATTCCGTAGTTATTTTTTTTGGGTAGCGCCTGGTCATACTCCGAGCTATTACTCGTGCAAATGATCTTGTCTGGTCATAAGTATACAAATTATCTATAGGAACGAAAATGTGTATTCCTGTTTTGCCCGAAGTCTTCACATATGATTTTATTTTCAGATCATCAAATAATTTTTTTAAATCTAGTGCCACCTCAGCTGTTGCTTGAAACCCTTTAAGACTATATTCAGGCTCTTTATGAATTGTAACATTACCTTGCACGTTTAAATATACATAAGGATCTAAATCAAAAATGATAAAATCCGGAAAATTTAAACTACATTTTTCTGGGTATAACAATCCGTCATTTCCCTCTGCATATCCAAAGTCGGTGATTCTACTATACCACGGGTGAATCTCTATACAGCCTAAATTAGCTAACCAAAGAAGAGTTTCTTTGTTGTTACACAAAACATAGTTAATAATACCACCATTTTCAGATTCAGAATATATTTTTACTGTCCGTACAAAAGAGGGTTTATTTTGATCCCAATTTTTCTGATAAAATGATTTTCCTTTAATTCCATCAGGATATCTACTTAGGCTTAGTGGTCTGTCTATAAGATAAGGTAAAATATATTTACTAATTTTATCATAGTATTCAATCAAATCTTTTTTTGTAATTTGTCGATGAGTTGATGTTTTATTCCAATACACTTTATTGAGATTTGAGAAATAAGAATAGGCATGATCATTAAAGACACTACGATTGTTTTTCTCCGTATTAATCCGAATGTTAGTCTTTTTATTCTCGCTTAATCCATATTCGATCGTTGATTCTATTAGTTTTTTTGTATATCTTTCCTTTTCTATAAGACATTCTTCAGGTTTTTTATCTTCTCTAAGTCTCAAAAAGATAGGAGATTTCATTATATTATCTTTTGTCCAATCGCTAAATTTTATTTCTGCTACAATTTCTGGTTTTACCCATATAGTATCTCTGTTAGTATAAGGAACATAATCGATAGGACATCTTTCTGTTATTAGATTTTGTAGTTTTTCATATATTTGTGGCAGAGTTATAGAATCAAATCCACTTCCAGTATGTCCAACAAACTGAAATTTACCATCTGTGTGTCTAACCGCAAGTAAAAGTGATCCAAAGTATTTTTCTCGAGTCCCTTCACCCCTATTAAAACCTATAATTACGCAATCTTGAGTTCTGATATGTTTTATTTTTAACCAATCGTGAGATCGTTTGCCTTGCATGTATTTACTTGATTTGTTTTTTGCTATCAGACCTTCCAAGCCCATACTTTTGGTAGTTTCATAAACTTCCTCACCAATTTCTTTAATAAAATCCGAAATCTTGATTCTAGTGTTTTCGCCAACAGTCTTAGACAAAATTTTTCGTCTTTCCAAAAAAGGCATGTTCTGTAGGTTTGTTCCATTAAGATAAAGAATATCAAATAGATAATAAGTTGCTGGGATTTGTCTGGATAGGTTTTCAATATCCCTTTCATGGTCAAGATTCATTCTTTTTTGATGGTTCTGAAAATTCGGTAGTCCTGTTATGTTATCTAACACGACAATTTCACCATCAAAGATTCCTGATTTACATCTTAAAACAGACTGTGTGACAGATTCTCTTGAAACTGGAGATTTTAATGCGCCTACTATTTCTGGATACCTATGAGTAATTATATTACCACTTCGCGATTGTAATTGAACTATTTGGTTTGGATTGTCAATAAACATGATAGAACGTATCCCGTCCCATTTTATTTCAAAGACCCATTCTTTATTGTTAAAGGGACGATTTACCAATGTACATAACATTGGTTTAATTTTTGAAAATTTATCTAACTGATTTTTATGATCAGTTTCCATTTTTTGAGATGAAGTCCCTGATTTGACTACCGTTTTTAAAGGTAATTTTTTACTCTGAAATGTCTCTTTCAGTTGTAGTCGTCCATTCTGGTTCCTTTTATCTTGCTTGTCTCTCTCTGTTTTTAATACTCTGGACAAAACAGATCCTGATCTAGTCATAGTTGAATCTTCTTTACCTACTAACTCATCAGTGGCTTTGATTAGAAGCCAATGCCTTCCTTCTTTTTCAGTCTGTAGATTCATTCTCACTAGATAAAATTTTCCCTTTAATTTCTGACCTGATAGCACAAAAGTAATATTCCCTTTTTTGAATTGTTCTGATATATCAGATTCAGATATGAAAGTTCCGCTATCCCAAATGATAACAGACCCTGCCCCGTATTCTCCTTCGGGGATCAAGCCTTCAAAATATAAATATTCCAGTGGATGGTCTTCTGTTAGAACTGCTAGTCTTTTTATTTTTGGGTCGAGTGAAATCTCTTTTGGTACTGCCCAGGATTTTAGTACACCTTCTTTTTTATCTTCTAATCTAAAATCATAATGCAATTTTCTAGCATTGTGTTTTTGTACCACGAACCTAGGAGCTTTATTCTGTTTTGATTTTTTTTGATTTCCTTTCGGTTCAGATGTTTTATCAAAATTTCTTTTTTTATTATATTTTTCTAATATTTTAAGATCACCATTAAACCCCAGAAAAATAGTGCCATTAAATTGCAAAAAGTAACAAAAATCAGGATGAAGCACAATAAATGATAAGATTTCTTATAATCGAAATAGATAGTAGTCAGATAGTGATTTCTTTTGCCAGATATGTTTTTCGAGATGAACATATTGTTAATCGATGTCACTATTCGATATCTCATTGTATCTTGAATATCTGTCAAAGATTTCACCAAATCTATCCTTCATTTCCCTCCTATTGAATTCAAAATAAAATTTTGAATGATGTGTCAATGGTATTTTTTACCTATTCCATTTGCATTATTGGAAGTTTTTTATGATTTGTTTTTGTTATCATGCCATGTGTTTTTTTTTGCTGGTGATTCGTATTATCATTTTACAATATGTATCTTCGTTTCTAGTATTTGATTATTCTCATCTGGTTTTTGATTTCTGTTTTACATTGATACTGGCTTTAAGAGCCTCAAGTAAATCCGTAGTTTCTTCCAATCTTTCTTCTTTGGCAGCTTTAAATTTTTGTCCCTTTGATTTTGTTTCTATTAATTTTTCTAATTCTGCTAAGTAGGCGTCTGAATATTTTCCCATATCAAATCTCTCACTTGTGAGATTTTCGACTAGAGTTTTTCCTAAATTTAATTCTCTTTCGTCGACTGTAGGTTGTGTATTAGCAGAAATGCCCTGAATCTCATCCATTGGCCTTATCTCGTCAAGATATTTTAGCTGATGCATAACAAGACCTCTCTGATACGGTCTTAATGCAACAAGGTGTTCCTTATCTTTTAAAACAACCTTCCCTATCGCAATTTTATTGGTTTCATTGAGTATTTTAACAAATAAAGAGTATGCTTTATTCGTAATAGGTGGTAAATTTGACTTGTTCCTCTTATTCCTTCCATTGTCAGGACCGATGTAATAATTTTTCTCTATATATAGCGGATCTAAATCATCTGAATTTATAAACTCGCTGATATCTATTGTATGAGTTGTTTTCAATTTAATTTTTTCCAGATCCTCCTTTTCCAAAATTACGTAATTATCTTTAGAAATTTCATAGCCTTTTTTTATTTCGGTCCATGGAACTTCTCGTTCTTCTACAGGACACCATTTTTTGTACCTAATTCTGTGTCCCTTTTCATCTAGTTGGTTAAAAGAGGAGTACTCTTCTTTTTGTGTAGCTACAAAAACTTGTACTGGTATATTTACTAACCCAAAGGATATACTTCCTTTCCATAAAATTCGGCTAGCCATTATAATTATATTTAGTCTACAAACCTTAAAAGGCTATAATTTCTCTTAAAGAGGATTCAGTGCTGACTATGATGTATGTACTAGTTTTTATAGACGAAATTAACGGATTTATGCCGAAATCCTTCCATGACAGACTCAATGCAGTCTAGGAACAGATTATGAAAACATTAATTGCTGGAAAATCACGAGATACCATATTATTTTCAGGTCAGCAATTTAAGAGTCAAACCGATTACAGACTGCAAGAAAATATTGGGTTACATATAATAGCAAAACTTGGCGATTCGGAATTGTGCAAACAACCATATTCAATGATTGATAAAAGTACCAAGACAAATATCAGTAGATCAAATAAAGGAGAATTGGTTATGGTCGATTCATCCTTTAGACATCCGATAAAAATCAGATTTCCTCCACAAATTTTTAAAAAACAATTTTAGTTTTGAATTTACATCGAAAGTTGACGTACGGATTCGTAAGATTTCAAAGTATCAAGAATGATAAATCACTTTTCAATTATTAAAAAGATATCAATTTAAAATTTTATGTAGTAGTGTAGGAATTTATTGTATTTTAATTAGGCCTTGTAATCTTACAAGCGTAATTAAATAGTATTCACAACTAGGAAAATAAATAAAGTTTCATAAACAAAATTTATAAATTTTTAATTTAAACGATTCCGATCTAAATAGGACAAGTACGTGATTCACAGGGTATGAAGATATATAATTTGTTTTGATTTGGGTTAGATTCTCCATATGCTAGAGAATTGATTTCTTGTAAATTTTGTTTATTGCTTTTTATGTAAATTATACGAAAGGATTGACACTGTTTTCATTTCGGACCGAAGGCAATTAATTCTATCAATATAAATTACCTATTTCAAAAAAACTGATATTGAGTACAAATAAATAAAAAATTTTATCATGAACGGTATAAAAAAAAATGTGGTTCGATTTAATAGATATTTGAATTATTTATCTTCGTGCAAAGATTCACTTTAACATTAGTTGAGTATATTTTTAAAATAAATTTCAATTATATTAATCTAATGATCCTTAAAATATTTAATTCATTTTTACTAATTAGAAAGTAACGACCACATATTCTAATTTTACCTTGTGAATTTCATTTTAGTATAGTTATACCTTAGTGTTCTAAAAGTGCCTTGAATTTGTCAACTTTTCTTTTCAAAACCTTTCAGTTCATTTGATATATTATTAAACCTGAAATTTTCAATACGATTTATCTCTTTGTCGAACCATTCTTCTACCTCTAAAGGATTCTCCTTAATTCTCGATTTTATATATTGCAACTCATCAATTCTATTGTTCTTCAACCCTTCTGCAAAAGGAAGATAAAAAGAAATAGCAGATTCTACCATCCTCTGCATAAATATTTTATTGAACATTTATTGGAACTCCTTTACAATCATTTGAAGTATCGTTGTATAAAATAAATGATTAGCCATAACATTATTTGTACAACATCATATAATAAGCTCAAAAAAAATGGAAATTTCAGTAAAGGTGTCTAGAATAAAATTTAGTAAGCTATATTATTCCAAATAGGAATCTCAGAAGTAATACTAACACTATTATTCCGACAACAACTGATATTAGGGTCCAAATCATATAAATATATTAAGACTTCATAGAATATAATGATTTATATCCTTTTCTTGGAAATTAATTACCTCGATTCTATTTTTGTTGATACTCGATGTAGAATTAGAATGAAAAACAGGATGAAGCAAATATGTTTACCTTCTAATGTTATGTAATCGAGCAGATAATACAAATCGAGAGATGTCGAGAAAATGTCTGTCTTTGACAGCCTTAAACCCTAATAAGGTATGATGTCTAGAATGTTTCCAACCTACCAAAAGTGGCAAGGGATACTTCAAATGTTTTTCGCAAATGGATTACCATTTGGGGTATTTATTAACTGTAATATATTGTTATAGTAAAAAATCGTATTACATAAATAATTTTATCATCTGTATATTCTGTAGATTTTCATTTAATGGTCAATTAGTATCAAGGAATTCAAGCCTGATGTTGTCAAGGGATTATGTTACGATAAATATCATTTACTTGCAAGCACATTTTTTGTACAAATTCCTATTGGAATCGAGGTTCGTTCTCCTACATTTACGGTTTTCGATAGTGCTTTAATTATGAATTTCCCGAGATTGGATAATCTTATTTGAGGTCTGCCAGTCGTCATGATTATCTAAAGTCTTTTTATTACTATTGTTATATTAACAATTACAGGAAGCCTTCACTATAGTGATTAATTTTGTTATTTGTTTTATTAAATATTACATTCATATATTATACACATGTTATTGTTGTAATATTTGATTTTCCAAGTCCTGAACTCTATTGCCTTAACCGTTAACAAATTTACATTTCCATTACATGCTTATTTACATTCAATCTCATAGCTATAACCAATGATAGTTAATATTGATTTTATGATCCGTTAACGGTTATTTTCGAGGAGTACTAATATTATTTTGCTTTACATTTTATTCCAATTCCCTTAAAGATATATCCTTGATTTGGTTTTTATAATTCTGCTGAATATATTCCCGTTTTAAATTTGATCCCTCACTCTTGATGGTAAGTTAAGTCTCTAATCTTTTATCAACATTATTCTATCCATTTATCACAAATATAGAAATGGATTTAGCTTTGTCATTACATCTTTCAACATGTGCCAAATACCCCTGTTAGGCTTGAATTATCTACTGTACACAAAAAAAAGAACTAGTTTCATTCATGAAGAGTACTCATGATAAAGAGGAATACAGAAGAGCGTCTGCTATAAAGCAAAAGACAGAAGGAATACCTTATAGAACAATAGCCAGAAATGTTGGTGTCAATTATCGTAATGTGTATGACTGGATTAACAATTACAGAAAACATGGTCTGGATGGAATAAGAAATAAGAGAAAGAATGGAGGTAGAAAACCAGTAATATCTACCGACAAAAACAAAGAGATGGTAAAAGACATAGTACTAAACAAGTCTCCTAAAACATTTGGTTATCTCAAAAATACATGGAGTATTAGGCTATTGGCTACGTATCTTTCCTCACTATTAGAAATGAATGTCAGTCCAATGCAAACATGGAGGATTATTCAAGATTTAGGCATAGCATACAAACAGCCAAAACTTGAACTAGAAAAAGGAGAGGATTATGAGGAAAAGAAAGGAAAGATAGAAGGGTACAAAAAGATATCGTCTGCTCTTTTAAAAAAAGATTCTAATGGGATTTGAAGATGAAACATGGTTACACCTGCAACCATACATAACCAGGACATACATGAGAAGAGGAGAACAGCAAAAGATACTACACAGCGGATCTAAAAGCAAGGTCAATGTATTCATAATACTTCTTTATCCATTAAATGGAATCAAATTCAATACAAGCAAGACAAGAAATAGCAATGATTTCATAAACCATCTAAACAGCATCAAAAGATATGTAAGAAAAAGGAACATCAAGAGATTCATACTTGTAATAGACAATGCATCATTTCATGTAAGCAAAAAGACGAAACAGTTTATAGAAAAACAATCATACTGGCTAACTGTACTATTTCTACCAACTCGTGCACCATTCCTAAATATAGTAGAAACAAAAGTAAATAGGAATCTGAAAAAAGACATATGCGCTAATTACAACTATGAAACAGAAGAAAATCTGTTATGTACTGTAAGAAGGTATCTTAGATCTATGGATAGTTGGCCTAAATTCTGATACTTAACTTAGGATAGAATCTCATATGCTTATGTACAAAGTCATTTATTTATATCACACTATACTTTGGTTATAACCCGTATCATATACCAATGACAATTTTTAATTATGCAAAAATTAGTAGCACGGAGACTACATTTGTTTTTCATATTATTCCATAAAAGAGACACCATATAAGCTATACTCATTAAAAGTGATTCTAAAAGTATAAAAAGTATAAGGTACATATATAATCATATGATTCCAACTAGTATTTTTTTTAGTCTTTTAATTTTAATTGCTTCCGTATTAGGTTCAAATACAATTTATGCACAATCCGATAACAGCACTTCTGAACAAATCAAAAGTACTGCAGAACAGATAAAAGATTTGGCCTCGAAGGTCGCTAATAATACCAGCAATGATATTGATACAGAACAAGCAAAAAAAATCCTTATTCAGTTAGGAGATGCAGCAAGAAAAATAGCGTTAGGTGGAGCGGATGTCTTGTCTAATATAAGTGCCGAGATTAAGTCTGGGCTAAAATAAATAATTTTTTAAATTAATCTAAGAAAGACAATAAAAAAATCTTGTATTTATAAAGATTCCAATAACATTATAGGCAAGCGAGCGGACCATATATGAATATTCCAAAAAATATAAGATCTATTTCATGTACCCAAAGATCTGTAATGACCATTTATAATCTGAAGTAAAAAACAAATTGTCCGATTTATTATTTTGTTCTATTTGCAATATAAATATTTATTCATCGTATTTAAACCAAATCTTTAACAAGTATTTTTTCAAAACTGCTATTTTATTTTAGAGCTGATATAATGGTATTGTGATATATTCTTTTATATTTTATGAGAAACCTCAGTATAATAAATTCTCCACATTTTGATATTCAATTTGGTAGCAAAGAGCAGATTTTTAAATTGAAGAATGAAGATTATACTCAAGGAAATTTAGTCGATGCATATCTAGACAAGAAAATCAAATGACTAATGAATAAATTGAATTCATTAAATTGATCATCTTATAATGATTTAACATATTATAATGATTCTATGACAACATCGATAAAGATAGTACAATGAATTAAATATAAAAATGTAAATAGAACGTTATTTAGATAACCGAAATTATACACAGTCATAATGAATTTTCAATTACTCAGAGATTGAAAAAATAATATAGAATTGATACAGATATAGTTCTTGATAATATATCCACATGCAATGAATGAAATATCAATCTTGAATCAATTAAATAAAGGCTGGTAGTAATTTAACTTCACGGTGGTCAGGCCTCAAGTCTTAAAATGAATTTTAGAATACTTCGAGTCTTACTTGTAATTACTATATTCGTGTATATTGTGAGCATTAGAATTGTATTCATATGAATTCATTAATAAAATTTTGGAAGATAGATAGTATGGCGTT
Source organism: uncultured Nitrososphaerales archaeon (assembly GCA_963695855.1). Lineage (GTDB taxonomy): Archaea > Thermoproteota > Nitrososphaeria > Nitrososphaerales > Nitrososphaeraceae > TH1177. The sequence continues at coordinate 399,811 of CAVOHZ010000003.1, forward strand.
AAATTCATTTCTCTACAAGAGATGAAGTGAATTTTACTGGCGCAATGACTTCATTTATCGTACTATTTGCAGGAACAATCTTGTCTACTAAAACAGTAAGATTTCCTCTATATTCATTAAAGTTGACATCATAAAATCCTCGTCCACTTAGTGCTGATTGATTGATTTTCTTCCATATCTCATTACCTTTAGAGTCGTAAATAATTATATTAAAATTTTTAATCGGAACTACTCTCTCCAATGTTGACGGAACTGACAACCCCGAACTTGCAAATGTATCTCCAGTGTTATTTGATTCCATTGGAGATATAGTTTTTGTGGTATGTTCTGGCAGTGTTCCATTCAAAAAAGCTATTTCTATTGGAAAATTATTTATATCATGAGAAGGAGACGATTTCAATTCAATATTAAGAATATTATCTGTTGAATTCTTTTCTAAAACCGGTGACTTTAGCTCCCACATCTCTACATTTTCTGATCCGGCAAAAGCAGAATACAAGATAAACGTAGACCACAATACAAATACACTCAAAATAGACATAAAAATATCGACCTCATGTAAATTAACATTCAACATTCGATATAACCATTACAGTTATTAGATAATTTTTGCCAGATATGCTCACGTATATAGATTATTACATAGCTATAAGAATATACATCTAGTATTCCAAATATTGACGGAGGCCTAAAATTGTGCATGCAAATCAATCATCATTTATGCCGGGATCGATTTCTCGATGATATTCCAATTAAATGTAAGGAAACAGTAATCCAAAATATATAAAATTTGGAACTTTTTGTCATCTTTTTAAGAAAAAATGCGTTTTGTAATTTTAATATAATTTTTATGAGTCGCTTTTTTTAAAAAATACATATGTTTTTAGTTCTTTCGTTCTTATTTTCAGTCTTTCACATACTTGTACTAACACATTTCCAGGAATCACTTCTTTCTTGTTTTGGTTTGAATTGGGGATACCCAGAACATTTGCTTTCAAATGACCTTATTCGTAATTGTTATAACATATTTAAATGATTAGACCTAATTCAGTTTACCCATAAAAATAGTCCAAGTTTTGACTCCGTTCCTTGTGACTAGGGGAGAAGGCAAGCCAAACACGGAGTTGGCTAAGGCCTTCTCTTAAAATTAAATATCTGTTCGTGAACAATTCGAAGGAATAAAACTAAAATTTAAAATCTGCATATTATACTCAATAACATTAGTTCGTAGACCTTAAGAGATATTTTGTTATGTCTAGTTGGAATCTTTTGGTTCTATAATACCTTGTTATTGTATATTTGAGATTCTTGAAATTGGAGTAGTAATTAGATAGAATGTAATACTTACCTTGTCTCCAGCATTCTTCTACTGCATTAAATTCAGGAGAACCAACAGGAAAATATTCCAGTCTGATGGTATCCTTATTAGTATCAAGAAATCTTCTTGTAATCTTTGAACAGTGAGGTGTAGCTCTATCAACAAATATGATGTATTTACCAAATCTTTTCTGTACATGTTTTAGATAATCAACAAATGTATTGCTGTTAAATTTATCATATTGTTTGACTAACTGTTTACCATCGAAAGATAGACTGCCAAAAACAATAGTTTTCTTACGAGAACCAGTAACTGTAACTATCGGTCTTTTTCCTGCAGAAATCCATTTCTTTCTTCTTATCAGATAATCATATACAAAGATGGATTCATCCTGTACAAGTACAGTCCAATCTGATTTTAAATTGGCTAGAATCTGTTTTACTCTTTTTTGAATTTCTTTTTATCCTTTATTGAAGCAGTATTTACAAATCTTTTTTGTGGTACTTTAGGTTGGAAGCCCCATTTGTGTAATAGACGATAAATATGTACCTCATGATATCTGACTCCAGTTTTATTGTATATTAAATCCATTACCTGTCTGAAATCCCATCCCGTATTACTATCTGTTAGTTCTTTTTGTATCTTTACCATTATCTCTTTTGGTACATCTGGAGGTCTACCACTTCTTTCCCTATCTTTCAATCCATCTAATCCATCTTCGTTATATCTTTTGTACCACTTGTAAGCCCATGCTCTGGATCTATGCAATTCTTTTGCTACATTTACGATATGTTGATTGTCTTCTACTATACGTCTAACAAGAAATATTCTTTCCTTTACATCTGCATCTTTTTCTCTATTATATGCTACATCTAGTTTAGACGTTCTCAATTATTGAATGTCTATAGATAACAGTTAGCTAAAAGTATATCTACGAAGTTTAGTCAGTCAGTATAGTTTCTATCATATTATTCTTAAAGACGGATTGGGAAACGAATTTTACTTCAAATTAGATCACAATATAATTCGAGAAGATTATAATATATTAATCGTTTTAAATCCTTTCAAGTATAACAAATTAACAATAATGTATTTTTGAATAAAATATTAAATTAAAAAAAATGCTTAAACAGAATCCCTATCGGATTCTGTTTCATCTACTGTTTCAGCAGCCTCTGCTCTCAAATTCTCTGCCGGTCCAGTAGTCGAAGGATCAGACTCTGCTGCTCCTACGTCGTTTTGATCATCTTGAATCGAATCTAAATCTTCCTCTTTTTTAAATCTCTTATCCTTGTTGTTGTTTTCAGAATATATATCACTCATTGATATTATATATGCAACAAAGGTTATAAAGTTGATATGAATATCTGACTAAATAACCTACTAATTAATATTAGATGAAATAAATTGATGGATGAATTATTCAATCATCCATTTTTAAATAATAAATTTGTTCTAAAAAAAATAGGATATTACATTTCTACAGAGAACGACTGAGTTAATCAATATAGATTATTCATCTAACAATAATTGAAGCTCTGTAGGTGAAGGTTCCGTTTTTCTTTCGTATTTTGCTGCTAACAATGTGGATGGCAATTTTACCCAAATATAACTACCATCATAATTCTCAATATGTTTTTTTGGGATATAATACATGTGAACATTCACAACTCCATCTCTTACTACTATGACATCGTTGGCTACCCGGTCCACATCGCCTACGTCAATATCGTCACTTGCTCTCACTTTTTTATGTATAACCTCTTCCCAAGGCACATTTAACAATTCCTTCGATTTGGATTCGCTTTGTACTTCAATGCCGGGCTCTTTTGCCATAAATGGTATTAACTCGGGAGAATCACCTTTGTCATATAACAAATCAGATTCTAGAGGAGGACTCTCTCTTTCATATTTTGATTCAATTTCATCCTTAAAAAGAGATGAGTATACATGTTGGCCATCATATTCTTTAAGATATTTTTTTGGAATAAAATACCTATTCTTGTGTACTAATCCATCTTCAACTTCAACAAAATGTTGCGCAACACTCTTGATTTTTCCGACCTTCTTATTATCACTGGATTTTACTTCTTTATCCAATAGTTCTGCCCAACTCACACCCATCATCTCTTCTTTTGATAATGACTTTCCACTATCAGTGTTCAAATTTTCTGTTTTTTCGTAGCGTGGGTAAATTCCTTCGTTGAATTTAGGATATTTTTCATCAACATACGCCTTTCTTTCTTGGTATGAAACATCATCATTAAAGACTTCAGATGGAGGAGCTTCGTCTTGGTTTACAAATTTTTCTTTAACCTCATTCTCTGTTAAAGAAATCCAAACATCATCACCGTCATAACTGTCAAAATAATACTTCGGTATAAAAAAATGGTCTTTTCCCATTGTTCCCTTTTCGACCTCAACAAAATGATTTAATACATTTTTTATCTTTCCTAAATCTTTATCATCAACAGATTTAATTTTTTTGTCTTTCGCTTTTTCCCAAGAAAGAGTGACTACCAATTTATCTGATCTTAATAATGCAACATATCATATATTAGTTTAAGAATTAGGATATTATCTTTCTCATGCATTCAATAAATTAAGCCTTATATCCTTTGTGGAACAATAAACATTGTACATGAATAAAGATAATTCTGTTTCTGGTCCTACAATATTATGGGGGGAAATAAAGGATCATAAAGTAAAATCTATAGATGGTAAAGATATGGGAAAAATTAAGGTCATTTCTCAAAATCACTTTATGGTAGAAAAAGGACTTACCAAAAAGACCAAATTCTGGATTCCAAAATTTCTGGCCGATGTATACGATGGTCAATGCCTATGGTTAAACGTAGAAAAAAAAGACATAATTGATGCTTTTTATTATGACAAAGAACCTGAAAAAATACGACATCAAAAAGACCTATCTAGCTTCAACACAAAATATGGCTTTAATAAATCAATCGATTCAGATGAAAAGATACCTATTGGAAGAAATAAAGATTCGTCTGTTACTCAACAACGTGCATCAAAACAGCACTATAAGAATATTAGGGATCTAAAATAGAATTAGACATTAAAATATAATAAAATTTTGTTTGTTCTAACCTGTTGTTTTATCGTATACTAAATTTATTCATGCTAATTCATCAGTTCAATTAACTTAAAGAACATAAATTAACTTTGATTGGTTAATACGATCGTTTTGTTATTTTCTTATTTCATTGAAATATATGAATAAAATTTCTCTTTTTTAAAAAAGTCTATACTATATAATTTAATTCGATGTTTTGTTCAATATAAAATTATTTTATAATATCCTGATTATTATTTTTGAAAGGTAAAGTAAATATAAAATTTGCTCCTTTACCATTTTCATTATTTTTACCCCATATTTTGCCTCCATGAGCTTCAACAATATTTTTAGATAAATACAATCCTAGACCAGTTCCTTTTTCAGATTTAGTTACGAATTTTTTAAACAATCTTGGTAGTATCGTTGGATTCTATTCCCGTACCATTATCTTTGATACTGATTATTATTTGAACATTAGGACTATTTTTTATTTCAGTAGTTATTGTACCGTTCTCCGTAAACTTATAAGCGTTGCTTAATAGGTTAGATAATACTTCTTGTATTCTATTTTTGTCTGCATATAAAAATACATTATTTCTTTCGTCTCTGTTGTAATCATTATTATTAGCAACATAAACTAATCTAAAATGATTATTATTTTTATTTCGAGATTTATTTGTAAAATCGTTTATCGTTTCTTCGATCAAATCATATATATCAAATTGTTCCTTTTCTAATTTTAAAGTATTGCTTTCGATTCGTGCTATCTCTAAAAGGAGTTCTGTTAATCGATAAAGTCTTTCTGAATTTCTGTCTAAAGGATCCAAGTATTTTTGAAAGTTTTCTGGTCTCATTTTTATCAGTTCCATATATCCAACTATCGACTGCGTCGGAGTCCTCAGTTCATGAGCTGCTATATTTATAAACTCCTGTTGCATTTTATCATGCACTTGAAGTTGCTCAATTGCTTCTGTAAGCTTTTTATTTATTGATGTGATTTCTTCGAGAGCTTTTTTTAGGTCTATTGTGGTATCAGAAAGTTCTTCATTTGTACTTCTTATATTTTCATATAATTTCTTTTGTCTCCAAATTGTGTCAAAAATAGAAATATATGATAGAATTGTTGATTTTGCATTTGTATATGTCGCAGATCCTATTGCCCGCCAGACCTCTTTTTGAGAATCATCTTTTGTTTCTATTGCCAAAAGTTTTTTTCTATCCACAATGAGACAAGTTGTTTTAATTTTTGTAACAGATTCAATTTTTTTAAATTCAATATTCAATTTTCGTCTGTGACTTCTATTATTTTTATTTGTCTCTAGAATATTATTTATTCGTTGATCTACGATCTTGTTAGTAGGAGTCAATACTCTAAAATAAAATTTTGTATTAATAGCATTTCCTGTTTTTACAGTTGATCGTTTAGTTATGGTTTCCCAAATCTTCAGATTATATTCTCTAAGAAATGCATTTACAGATGGTAAAATTAATAAAACTTCAGAAGTAGCGTTGCTAATAAGCTTTAATAGCAAGTCCTGAGTCTTGTGTGTATTTTCTATTATTTCTGTGAATTCTTCCTCCTCATATTCCTCCCTACCTCTTTCCAAATAGGATTTGACATCGTTTACCCTCAGGGAACCATCCAAACCTCGCGTCCAAAGATCTTCAAACACTTTTTTATATTGCTTTATCAGATTTGCATCATTAGTGATAATAATATTTTGAGGTGATCCATTAATTATGAAAAAAGGATCCATAAAAATACTTACCATAAAGTCAGATAATATAAAATTCATTGGAGGCAGCTTATTTGAATGTTTTATCTTTATTCCATTATCAAGAAATTTTTCAGCACAACGAACATTATTCTTATTTATGGTTGAAATGTATCTAATATTTCTACTAATTAAGCCCCCTTGGTTTCTAAGTGACCTATTCAATATATCGGAAAGATATTTATATATATTATCAAACTCAAGCTTAGGTAAATATATATCCAATCGTTCAGGTTTATTACCATCTTTTTTAAAAAACTCTAAAGCCTGCGTTAGAGATTTTACATGTTTAAAGTAGAATTCACTTCCTTTTTGTTCTTCGATCTCTTCTTTTTCCTCTTTGATATCTTTCGCACGTGTCCATAAATTTTCAAAAATATGTTTCTGTGCTTTTGACATTTCTTTTGTGTTACTATATAAGAATGGAGCGGAAACATCTTCAGAAGACATGGGTACAATATTATATAGAATTTCTTTCTCACTTAATACAAAAACATCAATAACGTTGGACAAATTCCTTACTTTTGAAACTGACATGAATTTTTTAATAAATAATAAATTCTCTCTTTGAATATTTGTGATGTACCTAACCTTTACGCCTCGCCTGTAAGCCTCTTTATAACTATTCAATAAACAATTTTTATCTGAAGAATCCTGCACAATAAGAGAACTTAGACACACACCTAAGTTTTCAGATGAATTTTCTATTACTTCTTGTACCCTTTTAAGAATATCTTCTTTTCCTTTTATAATTTCTGTTTCAAAAATATCGTTCTCGAGGTCTTTCATACATCTTTTGATTATATTTGCACCTTTTAGTTAATAATGGTTTCAGACTATGACTTGTTGTATTTCGAAAGATCCTTTTCTGACCAATCAGATTTCCCTCTTCTGATTTCAATCGTATACGAATTTTGATTTCTGCCATATAATAATAGTTGAATTTAATTTGTCTTATAGGTCCCATTTACTCATCTTTGAATTTTTATTTCTCTTTTACCGAAGCTGTGCTTGGATAACGTTTCGTTGACTGTTTTGAAGTAACTATGGGCGTTCATAGAGTCATACCCCCGAGTATTTCTATTTGTATCTCTGATGCAGTGTCTATCTAAAATTCATTCAATGCAACCCAGCTAATTCTTTTCTTTTTTTACGCTTTGCATCTTGTCCTATTGAATACGACTAACGACTGTTATTTTTAGGCGTGTTTTTAGGCGTTTCAACCCATTATCAATACATCTCTTTTACTCTGTGTAGCCTATTACAAATTGGAAGACTCTACAAATTGGAAGATTCTATAAATTGGAAGACTGGTTTTAATTAAAAATAAGAAAGACAGGAATAAAAAAATATAATGAATTGCCTGATTTCATGTCCTTCAAATCTTTAATCCTTTGGTATGTCATCTATCCAAATCCGTTGTATCAAATGTGTTGGGATTAATTCTCTTCTTAGAATACTATTTGAACTTTCTTTTTTATAGAAAGTAATAGTTACATAATCTGAAACGACCTGTACGTTTATAGTTTCACATGTTTTATCGAAAGTAGAGGCATCTAATACCTTAAGTGATTCTTTTAGTGGATCTACACTCTGTTTTTCTATAAAGCATATTACTATATTTTTTACTTCTATTCCATGAAATTTTATTTTTGCTGATATATTGCTCAATATTAGTTAATTGGTTTGCAAGGTAAAGAGAGTTTCGATATTACAAATTAATAATCAATTTTAATACAACTAATTTAAGTTATTTATCAATTGACTATATATTTGATTATTTTTATTATAAACTGAAATCAGTTTTGTCCGTCTATTTCTTGCCTGATTTAATTATTATATCAACTTGTTCATAATCAGCACGATCTATTGTCCAATCCTTATTATGATGGAATGGTGCCTTTACGATTAACCCTATGGTAGATAGCAAAGGCATATTAGGTTTGCATGCAGAAGTTTCTTCTATCTGATTATGCTTAATGACCTTAGATTGATATCGTTGTGATAAATTCTTATTCCAAACAGAAATATCATAGGATTTATGTATTTCAACTATATGTGTTGAAATTGTATTCTTAAGTCTAGAATGTCTTTAATTGCTCATAATTTTTTTTATTATAAGATTCATCATAACGGGTTGAGAAGAATTTTTTTCTATGCATCGTTTTGTGTACTTATTAGTAGTTTGTATTTTTTATAACAATTTGTATATTTTGACTTGAATTATAATATGAATTCAGATCACGACAAATATGCTAATTGTGTTGACGATTTTTCAATAACTTATCTAAATTTTAAGTTTAATATATTATGCTGTACATAGTTAAACGGAAATGACAATAAAAATAGAAATTTTTAAAACTGGAATTAACAAAATAACATTAATTACAATTAGCGTGATAGCTATAAGTGCAATACTATTTTTAATAAATTACGATGTAGATAAATCATCCCAAGAACAAGGAATTAAATTAACCGATCCCAAAAATGTCACCAATCAGACTTTACAACATGTTCCAACCGAGGATAAAGACTTGGCTACCGGTATAGAACATAAAGATAAGTAACCCCAATCCACAAATATATTACATGTAAGACATGCTATATTAAGGGAACATGAGTTCTTTTAAGTATTATTTTCGATGTAAATATTCATAAAATTGCTAATATGATTGCCAAATAAACAAGTTGGAAGAAATAATTTCTGTAAAAGCTGTCTTTGGAATTATGAATATTAGAACCTTTTAATATAATAATAAGGTTATTCACTGAACAAACAGAATAAAATTAATTCTTGTATAATAGATATAATTAGCAAATTTTATTAATAATTGTTAAAAAAAATATTTTTCGCTAGAAATGGGTTATAGAATAATCATATACAAATATTTGAGAATATGGTAGCTTATTTTCTAGGCATTTTGATTATTATGTATTAAATAAAATTGTATAAAAAATTATGGAATCTGACATCTTGGACGTTACTACATATTATATTTGAAAGAAATTTGCTATAATCAGCTGAATGCTGTTGCATTTATTGCTGTTGCATTTGCAATTTGTCCTCTTATTTCCCCATTAGGATAATCTACCGTATGAATATTCAAATAAGCATTCAATTGTTTTATCTGAGCTATTACATCTTGTAGCGATTTTCCTGTGAGTGGTCCTTCCAAGTCGCTTGCGGTTATAGTTCCTTCAGTCAAGGTTCCATTAATAAGATCAGTTGGACTGCTTGAATTAAACAATGTGGCGATCACATCACCATTTTTTCCAAAAGCACCTAAATGAATATGAGAAGCTTTAACTTTATCCAAATTTGTTACATTTATTTGATAGTTTAAGGTGTTGTTATCATATTTTAGTACTGCAAACCCACTAGAATTTGTTGTTACTGGTGGTACTTCTTCAAAGCCTACAAGCGGTGTAGTATAAATTTCCTCTGCATATGATACGATCAATGCTCCCGACGAAAGTATGAATAGTGATGCTAGGAATAAGCCAATGTAATAATGATCGGAAAATATCATTAGATTGATATGTTCAGCATTGTTTATAAGAATTATGTATCCCAATATAGTATTCGTTATTTAATAGATGAACAAGTTAGAATATCAATTTTAGGAATTTTAGACGAGAAAAGGGATTGTTTATTATTAACCCCTACATATTAAAATCTGTTATGGCTGTTTAGTATAAAAAGATATTTTAAAATTAATAGTAGATTGGACCGTTATATGCGGAAGTTAAATTGTCATAACTAATTATTTTGAAATAAAGATAATCCATAAACAGAAATAGTATAAATGTAAATTATATATAATTTACGCGTAAATCAGATTTAATGAAAGAAACATGTCAAAGTTGCCGAGCTGTAAAGGATAACGCATAAAAATAACCTTAAGAAATCATCAAGATAAATATCTCTATGACTATTGAGAAGATCAATAAAAATAAAAAATCGAGGCTCGCTTAACATTACTAAAAATATACTATGTATTCTCCCATCTAATCTATTTTGATAAATAGATTTGAAGGAGATACAATCAATTCCTAAATAATGTATTCTCGAAGTGAACAATGTAATTTTAATTATCCCAACATTAACATTAAAGTCACACATTTTTAGACATCAATACATTAGGCAATCATAGCAACTGTCCATGTTAGTCATTTGATTTAGATTAATGTCTTCCTAGAATAGTATTGGAAAATCTGTAAAAAAGAGCCTTTGGTTTTTTAAATGTAAATAGTACATAGGCACTTCTGCACAGGTAGTGAAATATCTCCACACTGTAATACTGGCTTGTCATTGGTTAAAGAGATGTACGAAACGATGGTTTGTTGCATAACTCGTTTAACCAATCGTTCTCATTATTATATAATTGATAATTATGTAACAGTTATACTTTGAAACCAGTTATACAACGATGCTTTCAACATTATCTCTCTTATCATGTTCTCTAACCTGATAGCAGTAACATATTCACCAAACATTCTCTTCATAGAGGAAAAAACAGATTCTACCATCCATCTTTGTCCATAGCGTACACTATCTTTCCATTCTTGCAAATCATTCTTCTGCATTTTCACCATCTTGTTTCTAAGGTAATGATTGGTCTTTTTCTGCATCTAGAATTCTTTCTTACCTTTATTGCTGGTTGTATGCCTTTAAATGATAGAAACTGAAAGATCTTGTTGCTATCATAGGAACCATCCATGATAGCAGTATCTATTACCTTATTCTGTTTTATTGCTATATAATCAACCAATTTTGGAAGTACTTTTACATCATGTACTTCTTCACTAGTAACATCTAATGATAGAATTCTCTTCTTTTTTATATCGACTGCTAAATGTATCTTTAGATATCCTCTTTTTACATTCCACTTGTGTCTAATCCATTCACCCCTCTTAGATACCTTTATACCGGTAGAATCAATTGCAATAACAAAATTATCATCATGCAAGTTAGATTTGGTTATATCATCAGAAATCTTGATATCCAGTCTATTTATTCTTCTGCTAATGTTACTATAATCTGGAATTGATGGCAAAGTGTTTGAAGCATGTTCTCTTACTACTCCTTCAGTTTGTCTGTAGGGTAAGTGAAAGTATGCTCTCATGTATCCCAATAACTTGACAAATGAATCTGGATATACGAATTTCCTACCTTCCTTTTCCTTATTCATCTTCTCTAGTTCAGTATTCCAGTTATCTATAACATCAAAATCCAGTAATACCTCACCACGTTTAACAAGAGATTCGTTGTAATTTCTCCAGTTCACATAATATGACTAGAATTGGTTAGCTAAATGTGTTGAGAAGAACAAGTTGTGCAACAAGGCACGAAACGACACATAGAAGAACGGAATAAAAAATACACCAAAAAGTACATGGATCTATATATATTTCGGGATTATTCAAAACATTAAAGATCCGAAAAATAAAATATTCTGATTTGTTGGAATAAAGAGTTGTGTCTAAGAAATCATCTAGTGGAATCTTACAAGTAAAGGATGCTACTTAAATTGGTATACAATATGTACGGTTTTGTCAAAAGCTTTCTTTCAACGATTACCTATTCTCTTTTTTTATTCTTTTGTCTTTTTGTTTTTCCACTCATGCTTGCGTTACATACTGCATACGGATTTACCTTGTCTCCTGATTTGTTTTCCACCTTCTCGACACACCTGTCAAACTTTTTTGAATCGAGTTCCTTCTTGATACCTCGAGGCATACATATAATATCACAACATCATTAATTAAGATTAAATGAAGATTTAGTATTAAGTTTCAATGACTACGTTACATTTATGTAGATCAAGAAATTTCGACTGAGATTTATATTAAATTAAACACATTATCCAAAATAAAGAAGAATATCGTAATTCGGACTTATGGAGTTAAAAAAGTATCCAAGTCCAAAATATATATTTTAAATGTTAAATGATATAGAATATTAATTATTGCTGTGAAAAATAAGAAATGATATCTAAAAGATAAATAACAAAATACACTATAAAAGACTACCAGAATTTATAACATTAAACTGTAAAGATCAATTATTTGTATGAATAAAATTATTTGTATGAATATAACAAATGAATTGTATGACTTAAAGTATAAAATCATCATATACTTTGTTATCAATATCATAGTATGAACTATGATAAAGAAATAAATGCAGTCGGAGAAGAAGTTATAAATCCAGACGGAAGTGTTATACCGACTATAGAGTCTGAAAATATATCTAAGGAGAAAGAAAAGTATGTTATTTCAAAAGACGAGATCCCTACGTTTAATAAAATTTTAGTAACAGATGATGGCAAAGATATAACAAATAAGGCTCTGAATTATGCTATTTCATTATCCAATTCAACGAAGGCGGAAATAGTAATTTTACGTATAATAGAAGATGTTGACCAATTAGATATTTCAGTTGAAGGTTCAAAGAATGTCACTGAAAATAAAAATCTTAACAACGAAAACTTTGAACGAACTATCAAGGGAGAAATAATAAATTCAATGGAAGACAAAATTAAGAATTGTCGGATGGTTGGATGTAACAATAAGGTTTCATACAAATTTTTGACGGGTGATCCAATAGACGAGATAGTCAAAGAAATAAATGATAATAACTATGATTTAGTAGTTTTGACTACCACTCACATAGATTCATGGTTTCGATCATTATTTAGTGATGCAAGAAAAATAATAAGTAATATCAGTAGCCCTGTTTTGATAATACAGTGATTCTTATTTTAAAATCCGGCTATAAGTGTTCTATAGAAAATGTGTGATCAAAATTAAATCACATTTCATATTACTTTGAATCTAAATAGACAAATATTTTATAACATTGTCTAATAAAATTAAAATCTGCTTTGATTAAATTTATGTATGATTAACTAACAAGATTCTTAATTATAGATTCATCGTATTTATTATTTCTTATCAATTGGGCCATTTGGACTGCAGCCAGTATAGTTCTCATAATATCTTTTCCCAATACTTGAATATTTTGTCCTGATTTATTTTCATGATGATATATTTTTTTATAGTTGTTACTCAGTTTCTGATTCATTTCTTCATAATTATTTTGGGTATCTTCTCCATACCAGCCTCTACTCCATCCCACAAATGGAAATTTACCAAATATAAATCCTAGTTGTGACCAGAAAGATAGCATTTCACCAGCTACATCTTGAATATTATCCTGTCCACCAGTAATTATAAAGGCTGCTACTTTGTCCCTAACTAAGTAATTGTTATTAGTAATTGATTGATTCTGCACACAGTTCATTCTTTCTATCATTTTATAATATAAAGAACTGGCACTTCCCCATCTTATAGGAGTCGCAATGATAACTACATCCGACCATAATAATATTTTCCTATAGATTTCTATCATCTCATAGTGTTCATCGCTTTCGGATATAGAGCATGGAAAAATACATGCTTTTGCATCCGTTGAATAATATCCTTCACAATGTCTAAATTCTAGGTCACGTAATTTGAGAAATATCCTGTCGGTATTTAATTGATTTTTTGCATATTCAATTGCAAAATAAAGTGCCTTATCGGATGTACTTTTCCTATAGACTACGTTATCATTTTTATTCGTTGTTGAAATCCCCAGTATTTTTAATTTAGAATAAGGCTGAGCATAAGGAGAGCTTTGATCTAACCTGCTTAACCTTTCTTGAACAGAATGAGCCAATTGTAGGTATTTGGGATGAGGAACAAATGTCATTTTGCCTCGCCTTTGTGGAACAGGATTTGCATAAATTTTATTATCAATGATTTTAATCTTGAAATTATCTACACTTCATCCTCCCACATGCGAAGACAACCCAGTACGAATATCATATTTCCATCCATGCCACGGACAAGTAATTATATTTCCATCCAATTTTCCCTTAATAAGGGGACCGCCCTTGTGAATGCACTTATTAGAGATTGCGTGAAAATTACCATTAAGATTGAACAGTACAATTTCTATTTTCTTTTTTTCATTATTACAAATAGAAAAAACTTTTGGTTCCCCTTCCTTTATATCCGAAGTAAGACATAAAAATTGGTAGGAATCGATGCTTTTTCTGTCTTTGAGATTTTTTTTCATATTTATACCAGCGCACAAAAATATTTAGTTATTTCATTTTATTCGATTGTTTAATTTATAAAAAAGAATGATTAGAGCTAAGAAACGGTCAAATAATACCGACTTAAACAGAAGGAATATAACTTGCAATGTATTGAAGGCTTGCCTATTGGTATATGTTTTTACGTAGACATTTGGCAAACATTGAGTACGTTGAAATGATATTCTTGATTAAATTAGATGATAATAAAAACCTAAAAATAAATTTACAATTTAAATAGAAGAACATATTAAAGTCGGGACGAAATTTAGATATTTGTGTGAGATAGATTTAATAAAGTTTGAAAAATCCATACCTGTAAGTTTCAACCTTTTCTAATTATTTTGTTACTCATTATTATGTTATTCTAAATATGATTCCACAGATAATATTTACGCATTAATTATATTCTTTTTTGTACGTTAAATTTTAAATCTTGCACCTATACATGATATATGTTCATCCATTTGTATAGTTTAGTGTATACATGAATATATGGTTACACAATAAGAAATTATTTCTCTGGATATTTCTCTTTGATTTCCTTTATAAATTCTTCATCTTTTTCTTTGTCTAATTTTCGAATTATCCATTCTAGCATTTTATGATTTCTTTCTTCCTCCTCTTTTGATTGGGGACTACCCACAGACCATAAGATCGTTAATCCACCTACTTGCCACATCAATTGAAGAAATTATGACTGCCAATTTTCAAAAGTATCCCTCATATTTTCCTCCCAACTTTGGCCTGTGCTAAATCCATAATACCAATGACCTATGATGGAACCAGAAAATAAAATGAAGGTAACCCATAAATAGCCATATTTTTTTGCCACAGTATTTTTTTTGTTACCACAATACATATTATGCATTATTATTAATATCGATTATAGAATGACGAGTTCGATTGTCTATTAAAAACGCCAATATTAAATGTGAAAGAATCTGATCTCATACACTTTACTGATGTTGAATACAATGAATTGTTACATCATTCTTTATTTGCTTTTTACATAAAAATATAGAATACAGGTATTAAATTAAGATTATAATAAAATATTTATTCACAAGTTATTACGTTAGTATTCATATCATTAGGGTATACAATTGTGATGTTTTTATAATAATGGTTGACTCGAATGCATTTAGATATTTGATTTATTATTTGAATATTAATATAAAATTTTGGGCTTCTGGATAATCTAAAAATAGACAATTTGGTTCGTTTCAATACAAAAAAGAGGATACAAACCACTTTGACTAACTTTTTTAGAGTTTAAATTAGTGCTAATATACTAGGCCTGCTTCATAGGCAATTTGAGAGATATTCAAATATTCCTTATCTTCTATTTTTTCTAATTTTTTAATTAACTCTTTATCATCGATTTTATTTTTTATAAATTTTAATACTTTATCTTTTTCTTCTGGAAATTCAAAGTCCCCTGAGAATTCGACTTAAAGTTTCTACTCTTTTATAATTTTGCAAACTAGATTCCATTTTTAGGTTTGGAATACTTTCTTTTTTGATTGTATCCTTTATTTTGATATGTATTCCAGATTCAGGAATTTCTCCTGAACCATTTGTTGGGTTCATATAATAATAAATACATAAAAATATATATGCATTAAAACTGCTGCTAAAAATATTTTGTGAACAAAACCAAACCTAACATACATGTCAACTAAATTTCATCTATTTATAAAGGTTAAAAATAACAATTTTCAAACGTAATGAAGATTTTTTATTGAAACGAATTCTTAAACCAATTTTTACTATTCAACATACATATTGGAATATCTATGTAAATGATACTTGGGACCAATGTGAAGTGATATATCTTCACCTAAGCTAATCCTACGCAAAATTTATACCGAAAAAAAGCTGACTGTATAAAATATTATTGCGCGAATTAAAATAACAATTAAATAGATAGATTTGGGTATAGAGAGATATTTTTAAGGATATATAGAATTATCCTTATACAAATGGTCAATTAAAATAATTTAACATTGGTAAGTAAATTGTTAACGATATTCTCATTATATAATTTAATGACATTTAATTTTACGAAATCAATATTATAAATCGATATTTTTAGATTGTAAAAAAAATATTGAAGGTGTCCTTAAATTTAAAGAAAAATTTTATGACAATATTCCGGGCAATGATATATTCTAATTAACCCGAAAACTTACTATAAATCATGTCAATCTATGATCACTAATGCTATAAAATAATTGGCTTTAAATGTAAATTTAAAGGATTCATTTTATTAATTTTCTTGTTTCATGCTGTATCAGTCTGACTATACATTCTTCTATCCCCAGCATCTGTGAAAGTTTTAAAGCATCATTGTTTAGTAAATATTCTAGTGTGATTCCAGCCTGGGTCAGCAAATCTTTTAATCCTGCTGCAATAGGGACAAGATCAATTCTTTCATCACGTGACGACCATGACGTCTCTGGAAATCCAATTTTTTTTGTACGAGTTCGAAATTCTTGATCGTGAGGATAAAAATTGTCAATAAGATGGTAAGAACGTTCTGTCACTACCATATAATATAATAGACTTCATAATTTATATAGTTCAGTTTTCCAGTAGAAAAGAGAGTTTTTATACATATAATGTTCTATAAAATAATTAACGTTTAGAAAACTGACCTAGAGTGTACACCTACAGATTATATTAGAACAAGTATCCGCAAGCATATTCGAAATGTCTGATTGAGCCCAATTTTTTATTAGATTATTGACACAGAAATTTCAATAGCCTATTTTCACATTATCTCATTTTTAACAATCAAAAGACTCTTCCGTCGACATAGACATTGTGACAGTTTCTTTCCTGCAGATTTCGTTTCTTTCTATGAATTAATTTACAATTTCATTGCTTATTCTTTATTTAAATATTTATTTCATATAGACGTAACCTATTGTCATTTAATACTGATATCCTTATAAGCAAGATATTTAGAGAAATCATAAATCGATGTCAAATTCTATCCGGAAAATTATGATAGTTGACGATGATATTGACATTTTGACTTTATTTAGTGAAGTGTTGACAATTGAAGGATATCAAGTGGAATCTTTTAACGATCCACGATTAGCATTAAAGGAATTCAAATCAAGAAACGATGAATATATGTTAATAATTTCCGATATTCGTATGCCTCATTTGTCGGGCATAGATCTAATCAAGCGATTTGCAAGTATTAATAACCAAATACCGGTCGTCATGATGACTGCTTTTGATATATCTGAAAAAGATATAGAAGAAATCAATTTTAAAGAATTTCTAACAAAACCCATAAATTTGAAAAAATTAATTATAATAGTAAACAGATTTGTTCGAAAAAGAACAGAGCAAAAAGAGTGATTGATAATTTGCAAGGGATAAGAATATTGGCAAAAGAATTTATGTGTTAAAACTATCTATATCGTATTCGAGTTTGAGCAGCTTGTTTCTCAGGTAAGAATCTACATTTTTGATGACATTTGGGTTTTGTTCTATATGTTTCTCCAATCGTATGTCAGAATATTTGATATCTACATATTTTATAGAGCCACTTTGTGTATTATACATACATTCTAATGTTATAAACGCGGATAAGATTTCGTTATTATCCTTGAATGATAAAGCTACCACATCATAGAATCTGATTAAATCATTCTTTTGCTCCATATTATTTCCCTCAACATCGATTTTAAAGTTGACTTTTTATTCTTATTTTTATTAGGACTAATGTGATTTTTTATTAATAATACAAATTCTGACCAGATTACATAAGTCATAGTACTTAGTTATAAACATGTAAATATTTAACGATTAGTGAATATTTTAACTTTTTTTAGGTCAATATAAAAAATTAGGGCATATTTATTCTTTGGGCATCATTCAAAAAATCTAAATTAGGCCACAGCTTCTTTTATCCTATTCATCTTGTATTTTATATTCTATAAAAGGTAATAAAAAATAAGATGATGTAATAAGAAATGGTTTTTTATTTATCAAAATAAAATAATTAACTTAATTATCAGATTTTAAAGGGTATTCTAAATTTATCATTAATTTATTATTAATATATATTCAATTCATAATTCACTTCTTTTTTATAGTAAGTCATTTATTCATTTTTTTCTAAATCTGCTAATTTGAATGATTATAAAGTAAGAACCTGATGACCATATTGATTTTTCTAAATAACATTTATTTCTTTCTCATGCTTTATATTTAATTTTATGATAGGGTGTACAATTATTAGCTATTTGTTCTATTTCAAAAGTTAATAAAATTGTAAAATTCAATAATTTTACAATGAGTATATAATTTTCAACTAAATTTGATGGATTTGATACTTATTTAGAAAACTGTTCATAAAAAATATAACTTAATCCGATATAAGGAAATTTAATTTCGCAATAGTTAATGTCTTGAATTTTAGAGAATCACAATGTGACCTAGGACAGTTTTAATATCTATTTTGTATTTATTTTCTGCATGTACTATAGATTGAATCTTTTATTACTGCTAACACATGTTTCATCATATCTATTAGGATTTAAACTTTGTACGTGGGGGATAAAATGTCTAAAATTACAGGTAGTGTAGTACTATACTATTCTATAAAGTGACTATTCATTGTGCTTTATTTTTGGAAGATGTTTAAAATATCTATAATTTAATTAGATTTGCATTTTTACTTGATCGATTTAAAAAAGTAGTTTGTAATAATATAAACTACATCAAATGTGTCTTGTGTTTTCTATATTTATGAGTCTCTTCTTCTTTTAGTTTAAACCATACTGTGTGTCCATCAAAACGATCGACCAAATTCCTGGGAATATAAAATTTATCTCTATCTATTGTACCTTTTTCAGTTAGGATGTACTCTGAACCTACTTCCTGAACTTCTCCAAGGTCTGTGTCGTCTATTCCACGTGCTTCTTTTTT
Organism: uncultured Nitrososphaerales archaeon; assembly: GCA_963695855.1. Taxonomy (GTDB): domain Archaea; phylum Thermoproteota; class Nitrososphaeria; order Nitrososphaerales; family Nitrososphaeraceae; genus TH1177. The sequence goes on from CAVOHZ010000003.1 coordinate 419,080, forward strand.
TATAATATCTTTGGGATTATATACCGGAGAATCTTCTGGCATACCTCTTTTAATATAAGATTTTAATCAACTAATTTAAAAACATAATGATATTACACCAATAATAATTATGAATACCGTCCTATCCACAAATCTTGAGTTATATTTGCTTTATCAGCGAAAATCAGAATTTTTGCACTAAATTAGTAAATTAGGATATATACCGGCTACCTTGGGTATTATGCGAATTGAAGTATACGAATATCAAATACAACATTTAACAAATAATCTTCATAAAAAATTATCGATGTCTTGATGGATTACATAGAGTCCAGATTATGATTGCACAGTTTATGCCATAAAATTCAGATCAAAATCCTTAAAGGTAATGATGAAAGAAATTATTAATTTTTAATAGGTATATTTTCTCTAAAATGTTGTATTTCCTTTAAAATATTGACTTTTTCTCAGCAAACATGAAACGCAATTAGTATAGATTAAAAAATAAAAAAATGAATTATTCATCTTTGATTGCGTTTTTTACTTTCTCGGCAAGATCATTAGGAATTTCAGAAAATCCATGATCTTTATTTGCATGTTCCTTGATCTTTTCCATAATTTCTTCTTCTGAATCTGCTGTAGTTGTCCATTTACAATCAACACCTGCATCAGAACATCCGAACTTTTTTGTCATTATTATAAGAGGGGTATTGCTCTATTTAAGATATTCCCAATATATCAAATTTAAGTAATTTTTAATGCTTGAAAGGACTTAAAAGACAAATGATCATAATTTTAAAAATAATAATAAAAAAGGGAACTTTCCGATAAAAATTGAAAGGCTATCACTATAATTTGCTAGGTTTTGATTATGGATTGGGTGTAGGCTTTGGATCTGGCATCGGCTCAGGGTCAGGTTTTGGTTCCGGATTGGGTGCAGGATCTGGATCAACAACTTCTATTCTAATTAAATTCATATTCATCATCAGTAATAATACAACAACATATTTTATATACGCTTCATAAGCCCAAATCTTTACCAAATATTGCGATAAGTTTCCTTTCTGAACCTATTGTACGAGTATCTCGAAACATATTATCTGACCAAATTTTTTACTTTTTAGCTTTGCCTTGACTTTATAGATTCGAGAAAATAATAAAATCTAATAAATTGTTCTTTTTACCAATGAAAAAAAGACATTTTTATAGATATATTATAAAAAAAGTCAGGTATGTTTGTTTATTTGATCTCAATTTCTATCGTTCTGCCGTCCTTCAGTTCTTTGCAATATGAAAGGAGTTGAAAGACTAACACTGCTGATTTTATTGTTGAACCAGTCATTACGTCTAGGAAGAATAATCCCCATTACCTCTAGTACATTTTATATTATATTTCAACTTATTAAGATTTCCTTGAAACTGCTTCGAATACTAGATATACCCTTTGTATTAACTGACAATTTAAATGGTTATAGTATACTCACGAAAAATTAAAACAATAAAATCGATATTCGTCTGTAGCATACTTCCAAATTATGAAATTGGGATTTTAACCAAGAAGATACATAATAATTGTAAACGTATTGTTCATTTTTGTTTTCTTCACTTTCTTTTCTTAGTTTAACATCTCTAGTTCCTGAAAGAAATGGAAATGTTTAGAGATGAAAATTAAGAAGAATGTGTCTAAATTGAACTGGATTGGAAGATTTTTCTCATATCAAAATAACAAGGTAAAAAGAATTCAGAATTTTTGATAGATGACAATCTTTTTGATATAAATGAACTTCAAGAGTTATTGCTTGTGGAGAACCACTACAGAGAGGATTACTTGAAATTTCAATTTATATCTCTGAAGAAAGACATACATCTCTTGTCGAATTTATTATCATATTAGGTATTTAAAAGTGGAGAAGACATAACTGGTATCCTGAGGCTGTAGTCTACCGGCATACTAATTTTATACATTTACTAAATAAGAAGGTAAAGTTTGCTGGATTCCATCAGTATTTTAAGTATGGAAGTGGATCTTATGATGACTACTATCGATATCTATAACGAGCGGAAAACTAAAGAAGCAATTTATCATATCAAGTAGGACGGAACTATGCTTATTTTATATTGATATGTATACGAAAAGTATTCATTGAAGAGTTGAAAAATAACTGATAAGTCTTAAATTAACACGCGACAGATAGCATATGAAATAAAATCACTCTCTTATAGAAGTCTCTAGATATCGATGTATTTTTTTCAGTGATTATTTTACGGAATCTCTATCCAATGTTCGTTATCTTGAAATACATCATAAACATTTTAAAATTAAAGTGTTTAAATATTCCAAAGTCGTATTATATTATACCACTGGATAATCATGGATGGTGAATTTCTGAGCAATATCCTCCGACAATCTAACAAGAAAAAAATACGACGCTTCACCATACGCAGAATTTTCGCTAACACATTCAGTGAGGTTCAGTGGTGTTGGAGAGAAAATAAAGATCCAAACTAAGAAGAGACCTTACCATTTGCGGCATGGTTAAGAACTCTAATTCCTTACACAAACTACCCTCCAACTGTAATCTTAAACCTATTATTGAATAGATATGGATCTCTTGGTTATTTTAGTTTCATATTTAGATTTATAACCAATCTATCAAGTTGTTGTTGCTTGTATTATCCTTTCTGATGACTTTTGAAAAACAACATGTATAATATTGCAATAAAATTTATTATAAACCAGACACATATTCGAAAACAGTTTTGTACAACTAAACTATCAAAACTTGCTTATATTATTGAGCTAAGAATAAAAAAATAAAAGAAATGATGATTGATTATTTTGCTATGTTATCCAGATGTCCTAAAACCACTCCATCGTCTTCTACCAGGTTATAAGCTCCCCTATAATCAAAGAGATTCTGAAGCATGAGCAAGCCTGATTGTACTTCAATTACATCTTCAGAATTTGTATTTTTTTGTTCTGGAATAAATCCAACAAAGATCGTTTGTGCAGTTTTCAGGTGGTCTCTAGCGACCTGATATTCTTTCTGATCAACTAATTTTCCTTCACCCACTCCCTTTACCTTTTCTATGAGTGTAAGGTTAACGGCTACAGGAGTATGTTCACCCTCAACATACTGAGCTCCTATAGCCTTGGCAAAGGATTGTAAGCTTGATCAATGTGTGTTGATACTTCCTGAACTGACGTCTTGACATCATCCTGTCCATATACATTATGAGTCGATACAGCATGGTAGCCAGAAAAAGTAGCTACTAACAAAGATAGCAACAACAAGCCAAGGAAAATTACTTCCATTTGTACAGTTATTCGCTTCATTCTAGGTATATGTGATACCTCATTTTATAAGAAATAGGCGTCAATATATTGCACTGCAACAAGTGATAGTATATTTGAAATTTCCCTTTATTCTTATGAAAATGGTATGTAAAATATGAAAAAATGGTATGTAAAATATAAAATAATCAGATTAAATTATTAAAAATGATAACCGTTTTTCAGTATTAGAAATGTTTTCTATTTGTATTCCAGTATCCATCAAACAATTTAATATCAAGAATTTATCGCTCATCCTAAACTATGTTCATTTATTTACCTAGGAAAAAAAGAATTTATTAACTATTATCTTTCCGACACAAAAGATGGTCTCTTCAGTAACATCGTATATTATTTTTTTCAGAATGTCAAAACTTAATACATTTAAGTCGACCCGATTCGAATTAAAGATATTTGGAAATTCTTTCTTTTTGAATCGTTTTTTTGCTAAATGATAAAATAAAAATAAAACGAAAATAAATAGATAGATAGATAGTATTCACATCAGAAAAAAAATTATGATTTTTTAGGAAATACTTCTCTCCTCAGAAGATTTTTTTCTATTGATAAGGAACCAGGTCCTGTCAAAATCAAGCTTATCATTAATGCAAGATACAATAGTTCTAACTCGAATCCACCTATAAAGCCCTTAGATAATTTTACTGTAAATATAGCACCTATCATGTCCATTGCCAGTAAAATTGCAGAAATCCTTGTTAAGACTCCTAAGAGAATTGTTAGCCCTCCTATGAACTCTAAAAGTCCTATAACAATTGCCAATTCCGGTGGTAATCCCATTTTTATAAAAGAATTTTGACTGTTTGCAATATCAACAAGTTTAGGAAGGCCATGAGCTATAAATCCCGCTCCAGCTATTATCCGTAATGGTAAAGGTGCAAAATCTATTAATTTCTGCTGATTCAAGACCATTAGTAAGAATCTTAGTAATATTTATTTTTTGTTTATTTAGAATTTTATGTTTCTTAATCTGTAATAAATATTTAATTCTTTCAGTGGTTTCCATGTTATTAATCCTATGTTTTGGAACCCTCTATGTCGAATTTCGAAATATAGAGAGTAATAATAATTTTTTTAAATCTAATTCAGACCAAGATAACATTTCATCCAGTATTGCCATCAACTAGATACTTCATTCAAGCGAATTTCAATATTGAAAAACAAAGTAATAATTGAATAATTGATTGAAATCACATATAATAAATTAACTTTCATTTTTACGATTTTTATTTCCTCTCAAATTTATTTAAAATTAAAAAGATTAATTCAGGACTTTACTAAATCATAATAGAGATACAAAATAAGCAACATTATTATTTGATAATAATATTCGATAAAATGTGCTCTTACAAAAAAAGTATATTTACATAACCGTGCTTTGTTTTTCTTCGCTTATCGGTATTGTCCATTATTTTTCTATCGATGCTGAAACATCAGAGAATTCAATTAAGAATAACACAATAATAAAGATAAAAAATATCGATCCTTTCTATATAGCAACAAGCGGTGGATGTACAAGTTCCAAACAAGTTAAATCTTATCCATATGTAGTTTTAGAAGATAAATGTACTGAAAATGCAACAATAAAGAATGTCGGTAAGGTAATAAACAATGTTACATTTTTAAACACAGTAATTGATAATAATACTATTATTGGACAGGGACATGGAAAGATAGTTTCTGAAGATGGTCAAATGATAGGATGGGAGTCTTATGATGTAAATCCTGTCGTTGCGATACATCCTGGGTACAGAGGTATCATATATTTTAATTCTACAATAGATGAAAAATTTTCCTTCCTGAATAATACCATTGGCATTTATAGAAGTGATGCGGATACAATAAGATCAATATGGCTCTTGGAATAACATAGTTATTTCATTATCGTTAATTTTAATAATATTTATATCTATATTCTAGAAAAATTGGATTAAATGGGAATCGATAAGAAATTCAAGACAGTATTACAAATAGAAAACCAATTATTTTTACAGTTAATACATTTCATGACTGGGTAAAATTAAGTTAAGAATAAAATGTCTGCAAAATGAGGCTATAAATCATTGAACTCACTTATTATTTAAATATGAGGATAATCTAATTCTTGCTATTTTGTAACAAACATAACCTACATTTTAGCATAAATAGATCTTAAATATAAGAACATTATAAGAATGATTATTTCAAAAAGAGGATATAATGAGTCTCTTTATTATCTAAATTTATATTTTAGATTTAAAGCATATTATGTGTAATACATATTATGTGTAATACATCTTATTTCATAAAAAATTAAGAAATAAAATACCATGGTATGATATAAATGGTTATGAGTGTTATATTTCTGGTGAATGTCAATAACATTTCCTAAGATAAAAGATTTATGAAAATGATCTTTAATTTGAGGTCCTGACCTTTTTTACTAAATTTTTGTTTTAACACATTAGTCTTTTTCCTACGCAAATAAAATTTAGATCACTTGTAATACATTATTTTTAACAGTTTTGTATATTATCTATTTTTGGTACAACTAATAGATTATGATTCAATTACATTTCAGTAAAATTATCCAATCTGCAGATTATTATTAACCATTGTTTGATCTTTTATGAAATTTGAACCATTTATTTAGATCTCCAACATCATCCTTTATCAAACCAATTCCCAGACCAGTTATTAAAGAAATTATTGATGGAGATATTTTTCCCATCGTTAAAATACCGAGTAACAAAATTCCTATCTCTCCGTGATGCAATCGTCTATCAAAAATATATATCTCTGATGAATGATTTTTCTTCCAGTAATATGTAATAATTTCAGAGATAGCAAAACCAGCAATTCCTGAAATTATTAAAGGTATCATCCTTAAAAATCTAAGAAGAACCAGATTTAAAAATTTATGGATAAAATACCGTTTATTAAATAATCAATATATGAAGATCGATATCATATGAAAATAGACCATAAATAAAACAAGATTTCCTTGCTGAATTTCTTGTTTAAAAAGTTCATAGATAATTAATTATAAAATTGAATACTAACTGGTTTTCAAATTTTTTCATACGGAATTCTTTTCGATAATATATAGGCATAAAATTTTGCATAAAGTTCAATTAAATCTTTTTTATCAATATTGAATAAAAGAGAACATACAATCGTTTTAAAAATAGGAATAAACTATTTTATTATCATTCTTTAATATATTAATAGTGAAAGAAAAGGTAGATGCTTTGGCATCGACCGTTCTATCATTAAATGATTGCAACAGGATATCATTTGAAATTTGCTATGGATGTGTGAATTAAATTTGCAAATAGATCTATATTCAATTTTATTGTGTTTGTTCAGGATTTGTTTCGACCGGAGCTATGACATTTATAGAAATCCCATTTTGGAAGAGATGGGAATTAACTGGTATCTTAGATTGGCACGAAAATCAGGGCTTGAAATGCAAATTTTTAAGGCTTCCACCTAGCAGTCTTCATTTCTGGGGTATATTTCTGTTGCACTTTGTAAACGCAAGTCTTGGCGGATTAGGACTATTATTTGCTTTAATATTTTTTCCTTCTTTAACAGAAAATCCTTTAATGGCATTGTGGGTGTTTTACGGTTTTTTTCTATGGATTCTTTTGAACATTTTGAATGTTGAATAACTATTTACTCTCAGCATTTAATCATCTATTATTCCGTCAGAATCCATATGGGAATTGTTATTTTTATTTTCATAAATTAATATTGCCGTATAACTAGATTCAGAACCTGCCAAGTATTCTTCATTAGATTGTAGATGAGATTCATAATTGTATTTTATGTTGATATATTTAAATTGCTCTCCAAAACGAGTTGTACGATTTTCAATCCAATTGTTTATCATCTCTGTTAATTCAGATAGCAAAGGTGCTTCAAAATCCTTTAGTTTGATCAATATTACATTAGTATTAAAATTAAAAGATATTTTAATCCACTGATTATTTGTATATTCTTTTGGATCCTGAAGAAATGAGAACAATAGTAACAAAAATAAAAATAAAAAAAACAAACCAGATGTGATAATAGTTAAGAACGAGAAAATTAAGTGAACAACTATATCAGTAATAATAATATTGATGATGATGATGTAGAATTAGAAAATAAAGAAAAAATTAAGCATACAGCCAGAGCGAGTATTTCTAAATATGTGACGTTTGTGAATAGTGATAAGAAGGATTTTAAAGTTGAATTCTAACATGAAACTCGAGGCATGGCAATTTTCTGGATTATATGCTAATGACCTAACACCGTTTTATTATTCATTATTTACATTAATTGATAATGAGAAATACGACTAGATATAGATATATTAATAGAATAATTATTAAATTCATAAGTCAAAAAAAAGAAGATAGAATTACTCTTATTATCCTTCTTCACCTGTCAGTGCGTGAATAAATAACTTTCAATTCCTTAAAATTATAATATTCTTCTTCTAATTTTTTGTCTTTGATTTGAATGCATCGCGATTAATGACTAGTGTGAATATGGAAGGAATAATCGCATCCTCTTTACGATAATGACTTTTGTCCCTTGAAATGAAGGTAAAGGAAAAGATAGAATAGTGATGAAATTGAGCAAATAAAAAAGTAATGCCTACTTCGTTGAATAGAAAGGTTTTTGCTAACTTATTCTAAAATAATTTAATGAAATATTATCTGGGCTGTTCTGGATGGAGTTATGATGAATGGAAGGGAAGGTTCTACCCAGATGATTTGAAAAACAAATATTGGCTTTCATACTATTCCCAAATTTTCAATTTTGTTGAAATAGAGTCTACATTTTACAAAATTCCATCCAAGTTAATAGTACAGAGATGGATGATGGAAACACCGAATGACTTCAAGTTTACTGTTAAATTTCCCAAAATGATTACACATAACAGTCGTCTATCAGACCTCCGACAAATCATGCAAAAGTTCTATAAGGTAATGAGACCATTAAAAAACAAGATTCTCTCATTTCTAATACAGTTACCTCCATGGCTAGACGTGTTAGAAGGGATTAATTTTTTAAATTCCCTGGATGTCCTGTTAGACAAATCCTTTAGATATGCTATAGAAGTCAGACATCCAAGCTGGTTTAATGACGTTTCCTACAACTATTTGAAACGCCACGATTATTGTCTGGTTTGGAGTCAACATGATAAATTGGCCACACCTCCAATCATTACATCAGATTTTGTATACATGAGATTGATAGGAAATAGAAGTTTTGATGACAAGAATTTTGGGAAAATAGTCTTTGATAGAACAGCAGAAATGGAAGTATGGTCAAAGATATTGTTAGTTATTCAAAAGAAGGTAAGAAACGTGAGTATGGCTATAGTATCTGCAAACAATTACTATTCAGGTTTTGGCCCAGCTTCTGCTAAATCGATGGCTGAATTGATGAAACTAGGACAAACAATGACCTTTCCGATTACAAACTATAAACTTTCAATCGATGATTTAGAGGATAAGAAAGATAAAAATTTTTCCAGATTTGATAACATAAAATAGAAGACAATATACTCATCTATCTAGAATTCTATTGCATAACCTTTATGTTTATAACTAAGTCAAAACTACTTTTTTTAATATCATCTATTCCTTCCTTAGTAATGAGACTTTATTATTAATGTCCTTTGATGAAACTGGAGGCATAAATTCCAATTTCTGGGTTTCATAGGTTCCTATAACTGGTTCATTACAAGATGGACATAGCTGATAATATACATAAATAGAATTTTGTCTTTTATTGAACCCTAAAAAATGAAAGCCCATTTGTGGATGAAAATGATTGTCACACGATAAACATTTCATATCAAGAAAAAGTAACCTTGTAAATATATTTGTTAGAACTTTTTACACGCTCTATCAGATCTTTGGCATAATTAGAAGGCTTAAATCTAATCCCCTTCTCTGCCACAATTCTTTATAGATTTGCTTAATTATCATAGATAATTTGTAAAGCCATTATCGTTTTGGCCATTTAATGAACTGGAATTATCTGATTTTGATTCTTTTTCTGCGAAAGACAATCAGAATTCACAAAATACAGTATAAGACGTTTATCCAAAAGAGAAAAAAGGACAATAAGTGAACAAGATGGAACACATTTTAAACATTCAGTAAAAGACAGATTTCTCATGCATCTTATTTATTACAAATCAGATTATACAATAAGTAACTAATTCATTATTAGGATTTTTCTTGTAATATGAAGGCGATGTATATAGAGAATATACAATAACTTAAAGATCTAGTAAAAGGCTGTATTCAGCTACCTCAAAGATTCTACCATCTTACAAGTAGAAAATTGCCCTCTTCTATTTTTCTTTCGAGTATAAAACTAATGTATAAGGTGTTTTTTGGGATTTGATTGAGATTGTTCACAGATGTGCAATTAACATCAAACATCCGTAACTGTAGAAATGTCGATAAGATTTGGTCTAAATTTCAAATTGTAAATTACTTGATTCTATGGTCGTTGAAAGGAAGCGATATTTCAGAGAACAGTGCGTTAAATCTTATATTTGTATTGAGATCAAGGAACTTCGTCTCCCATATAGATAGGATCAGAAATTAATATTACAATTTTAAATCTAATATCGGATCATACAAATTAAAAATTTAGTTTTGAATATCAACAATTAAAGACTTGAATGATGGTACATCATTTAAGTAAAACTAATATTCTATTTTTGTTATGAATCGTGAGAAAAGGGTTGCAATTATTACAGGTAGTTCAACCGGTATAGGCTATGAGACTTCCCTGTATATGGCAAGAAATGGCTTTAAGACCTATGCAACTATGAGGAATTTAGATAAAGCCAAAGGATTAACGGAAATCAAAGATAACGAAAAACTTCCCATTGAGATAATCAAGTTAGATGTGGATAGTGACGAATCCGTACACGAATCAATAAAAAAGATTATAGATCAAGATGACAGAATCGATGTATTAGTGAACAATGCAGGCTATGATGTAGCAGGGGCCATTGAAGAACTCACATTAACAGAATTCAAAGCACAGTTTGAAACTAACTTTTTTGGGGTTATAAGAGTTATCAAGGAAGTGGTTCCCATTATGCGAAAACAAAATCACGGTACTATAGTAAATGTTAGTTCAATAGGAGGAAAGGTGGGCGTTCCACTTAATTCTGCATATATTGCAAGTAAATTTGCATTGGAAGGATTGTCAGATTCTATAAGATTTGAATTGCAAGAATTTGGCATAAATATCATTCTTATAGAGCCTGGAGTGGTGAGATCAAATTTTTTCGAAAATGTCAGCATGGCAACAAATGCTTCACCCCATTCACCATATTACCAATTAACTCAAAAGGTTTTCAGTGGATTTGTACCTCTAATGGGAGAGACATCATCATCTCCAAAACAAGTTGCTGAAACTATCTTAGAGGCAGTTACAACAAATAATCCACAAATAAGATATGTTGTAGGAAAAGACGCTATTTCCATACTTGAAAACAGGAAAAAGTTATCTGATAGAGATTTTGAAAAATGGATGATTGAGAGCCTCGTTGATCAAAAGGGATTTGTAAGATAATTTCAACAATCATTTTTAATACTATGTTACATTACTCCAGGTAAATTTAATATTGAAACGGAGTTTACCCAAAGTATAACCATAAAAATAAGATATTTAATTGCTGAGGCATAAATAAGATTACAATGGAAGAAAAATCCTTTTTTCAGGTTTTGGACGAACGTAGGTCTGTAAGAAGTTTCAATAATACAGAAGTAGACAAGGCAATTATAAAAAAAGCATAGAAGTATGCGATTTGTCTCAATCAGCAGGGGGCTTACAAAATTTTGAAATTTATTATGTTGACAATATAAGGGTTAAAAAATAGATTGTCAAAGCAGCGATGGATCAGGAGTTTATGGTAGAAGCACCCATTTTGTTAATTATTATAGATTAGACAAGGTTTCAAAATTTTTCCATTGCCTTCCATTTTTGGGTAAAAATATACACAATAACCCACCTTTAAGATTTTCTCTTGGAAACTACATTTATGGGATTATCAGAAATGTGAATATTCCTTTCTAATTTTTTCCTAATTAACATGATTACATGGCATATGGCATAATTGTTATAAGGTCCAACTGCTCATAACTTATTTATTACGATTAAAAAAAATTAACAAACAAATGGTAGTAAATAGTGAATTTCTTGGTACTTTTGTTAAAAATATATTGAATGCTGACAAGTCAATCAGATGGATTGGTATAACAGATAAAAATGGCGTTTTTATAAATGAAAGATATCAAGATGGGATAAGACCGCTGCTTAGCAAAGAAGAGAACCAAGAATCCGCAGTCAATGCAATTAACAGACATAGAACAAGATTAAAATTTGAAGCAAAGATCGGTAAATTAACGTATGCATTTGGAAAATATGAAAATTTATCTAGATCTATAATTCCACTAAGTGAAAATTATTATTTACTTGTAACTATTGATTCTGAGGAATCTAACTATGATAAAATAATAATGGAAAAAATTATTCCTATAGTTCAAAAAGAAATAGAGAGATTTATCGTTTAATAAAATACGGTTAATCCATTAATAATTAGGAAATATTTTTATGAACCGCAAATTATCAAAAAAGATAGCATCACTAAAAACAAGAAATAAGATGCTGGTTTTGGTCATATGATAGATCTAGTATGAGAATGTGATGAAACAAAAAAATGACTAAAGATGTCTCAGAATTGAGTATTAAAGATGAAATTGAAATTTCTATGAAAGGTATTGTAAAATTATTGATAAATCGTATAATAACAGTGCTAAAAAATGATTTAAAATATAACCTTAATGCCCAATCCATTGGAGGCTGCATTAAAGTATCAGTATCAATTTTATTTTAGCAAGCCTAGAAGCATAAAGGAAATCATGCAGTTTATAGCAGTAGAATCTTGGCTTTATGACAGTGTTCCAATAATTGGTAAGGTATTTGAGCAAATCATCAACGATGTTTACAAGGAGAATCTTTTGATTCAAAATAAAATGATGCTTGGAAAAGACCTACTTGGTCTCAAAAAAATTACCATGCCTGTATTGAACATAGTTGGAACCAGAGATGATCTGGTATCGGCAGAGTCTAGCAGAACAACCACTGATGTGATTTCAAGTAAATACAAAAAAACATTGGAATTTCCAACTTGACATGTTGGATTGTGCATTAGCCGTAGTGCATACAAATACCTTTGGCCAGAGGTCGGAAAATGGCTCACAGAGCATTCTATATGAAAAAGCATCCATAGAATTTAAAACTGGAATAGACATCATATTTTGAAATAAATTCTAACTCGATTTGAAGATCCAATTCTAAAGCGAGCTTAAATAGAAATGACATGTCCAAAAAAAGGTAATGTACGACGATTCAAATTAATCCTAAATCTGCCATGCAGTTTAGTATAATGCCTATATGTTTAAGAAATAATAAAAATTGCTGTACTTAAAGGCAGGTAACAGATTTACTTACCAATATGTATATTCGTAAAAAATACTAGCTACAAAAAGTTTTATCTATATTATATATCTTAAACTGTTATAAACTATCATGCCTTAACTTTTTTAATGAAAATAGTTCTAGCAATTACAACAACCTTGACTTTCCTTCTAGCAATGGGTATTGTTGGTATCAACAATAATAATAATAGTAATACATGGAATGCGTTTGCTCAAGTAGATCCAGAAAATCCTCCGATGATGGATGAGAGTACTGCGATGACAATGCCTAATCAATCTGAACCGACCAAGATGATGAACTGGACGGGAACAGTAGAGGTAGAGTCCACTATAGTGGAAGCATTCAAATCTAAAGTAAAAGTTGACATTATTGAAGCTATAAAAGCAGCCCAAGGAAGTGTGGGATTAAATTCTACTGTGAAGGAAGCGGAGTTAACACATGCACATAACTATCTTATCTACAAGGTCAAAGTCATAGACGAGGACATGAAAGAGTATAAAGTCATAGTAGATCCTGGAGATGGAAAAGTTTTGCTGAAAAAGGAAATTACATGGTATGATGAACACAATATGAACTACTGTGAAGACAAGGGCGAAAAGTACGGATAAGAATATAATCCGATGAAAGATAAGAAATATTAGGCAATATAATAGAGTTTATTCAACATTCTTTTTCTTTTTTTTTAAAAAACAGTACTTTATCCCAGGTAATATTTCTATCCCTAGAGAAATAGATTAATTAACCAATTAAATCAACACAAAAAAGAAAAATAAATTTCGGTTTTATTATCCCTATTTTAATAGCTCAACTAATCCCAAACTTGCCGAGTATTTTACAATTATCTATATATCCCAATAGGAATGTGTTCTCCATCGAATAAAGCTTAAGTTCCTCTATTCTTTTTCGTTAGTAGCTTGTTTATCAAATCCGTTAAGTGTTAGCTGCCTTCCTCAATATGGAGCCACTCAAACATTAGAACTTAACTTGTTACTGGACTTAAATTATAAAAAATATACTATCATAACGTCATATTGAAAAAATCTTTAAGAATTAATTAATTGTGTCTATATATAATATATAATTTTATTTGGTTTTACTCTACATTGCAGTAAAAACAACAACAAAAACTAGTGCAATCTTAGCGCGCGTAATTGAACTCATTTTGTATACACATTTAGTGTCCTTAATATAGTCATCGGGTTAGATAAAAATGGTATGTAAATAGAGGTATCTAAATATATCGTCTGGATTTACAATGCAGATGGCCATTTATGTAACAATATTATTTAAGGGAGAGATAAAGAGTACTCCCCAAGTTGTTGATTTGAATTTTACTGGTGCGTATACAATTAACATATCTTTATTGCTAATATTTTCAATCTTGTATCCAGATATGCCAGCTATAACATCTTTAAAGGATAAAAGAGAAGAGATATCACCTGATTGATTTTGATTATTAACATATGACGAATGCGACGAACTGGCGATAACTTGGCCATTGTTATCTACGTATATTGCAGTTTCATTTTCTGATAGGGGAAGAGATTGTAATGATTTGTTAAATGTAGAAATGTCCTGATCACCAGCAAATAATCCTATCAAATTCTCAGTATTGTTATCCCTATTACTGACATTAGCAGAATATAATGGTATAGCAATATTCACTTGGGGAAGGCCAGAAGAGGCAGATATGAGTACATTTCCAAGATAGGTATCGCCAGTCAAAACGGCTCCCTTGTAATAATCTCTAAATGCAAAGTTATCTCTAGTGAGGATATCCTGTGCCGAATAAGGCTCTTCAAAGTACATATCTCCATTTGGCATTATATAGAAAATTCGTCCAAAATCCTCATCTATAGATAATATATTTTGTGCTACTTGTCTTTTTGACATATCTGCATCTTTTGGAATGCCATGGAAAGAGGGATCTATTAAACTCGCATTAGGTAGAGTCCTCATTTGCGCAAGCTGGCTTGCTATTTCTAATATTGCAACTGATTTATTGAGCTTAGTTTCTAAGTGATTTGCTAAAAGTTGAACTATGATATTTTTATCATGAATTGATAATTGAGTATGATTGCTTTGTAATAGAGAATCATTATTTATTGATATTTCTTCTTGTGCAATTAGCCTTTCAAATATCCTATCATCTTGAATATTAAGAAAGATAAATGTTCCTATGATAATAAGAATTACAACAGAGCCTATTCTACTATTTAGAATTCTCATTAATGGATATAAATCTAGCCATCTTAAATAATTTTTTAATGCAAAGAAAATATTATTAAAGCCAAAATAATATGCATTCGTTCTTTGACCAGGTACACAATTGAACTCCCTGTTTATTAAATTTTACTTCTTTCAATTTTATGTTACATTTATATGCTCTTAAATAAACAAAAAAATTTTACTATTAATTAAAATTCGTATAAATTTTTTTTTGATTGGAATATTTCTAAAAGAAAATATTTACAATCTGGCATAGCCAAGCTATAAAGATGTTAAAAAATAAGTTCTATATTTATTTATACACAGCATATCAACTATCAATAAGTTTCAAAACTTTTAATACTTAGGCTGCATTCGCTGAAGTCGATTGTTTAGTGTAAGGCTGTACCATTGTCTCATTTTTAGCTTTTATTATTTAGAAATTTATTTAAATTATATAAATATAAAAAATAAAGATTCGTTAAGAAATCAAAACAATATTTGAAAAATGCTGTTATATAGGATTAACAGAGATTATTACTGAGGGAGTACTATCATCAAAGTTTACCACATACATTCTCTCATATACTGGGTCATAAGGTACACAAACTGTATTACCTCCCAATCCAGTTATAGCATACTGTTACTTTACATCTTGGTTGTGGAGCACCAACTTTTGTCTGACCGTTCTCATTCTAACTGATAGATATGTTTACCAAGTTCTTTTTGAAGTTTATTCTATCCCCAAGACCGTAGGCATTTTGAGTATTTGGTGCTGCCTGCTCATTTGCTGCTTATGCTGCTCCCAACTTATCACTAGGTCCTAAGGTATCTCCGCAATATCTATTCCTTTATTAGTATCTTCAGGTGCCGTACATCCTTCTTAATCTTTTTACATTTCATAAAAATAAAATGGCTGGAATCGGGAGCTATTTTTTATCATGTTTTTTTATCAAATCTAGGATACTTTTTGTCCCTTCATCGAGATCACATTATAATCGGGCGCGGTTCAAATCATTGGGAAAGTCTCATTGGCTTGTAAATTTAGATTTCATAATTTGTAAGACTAAAAAACTGACTATTAGATGAAGTGCTAGGTTAATGTATATAACTTAGTATTCACAAATTATATGTATATCATATCGTGAAATCATTTGTAGAAGATAGCAATACTAAGGTAGAAGAGATAATGTCTACGAATGTTGTTTCTTTAGATATATCAAAAATAGCATCTCACGCAGCGGATTTGATGACCGAGAAAAAAATAGGAAGTATTGTTATAACTAAAAATAACAAACGGTTTGGAATAATTACCGAACGAGATCTTGTAAGAAGATATGCTCGTGATAAACCTCTTGGTGATTTGGCTTCCCATCCACTCATTACAGCAAACCTCAGTACAACAGTTGAAAAAGTAGCAAAAATCATGTTAAAAAATGGAATCAGAAAGATTCCAATTGTCGACCAAAATAATGATTTAGTAGGCATGATAACAACAACTGACTTGGTAATGTTTCTTTTGCCTAAAATAAAATCAGATTTGGCTTCTTCCATATTGCGAACGGCCACTAGAGGAAAGGGACCTACATGTGACTCATGTGGTAGCTCCATTGAAATACAGTGGTGTGATAGTTGTGGTAGATTTATGTGTCTAAGTTGCGAAGACGCGCTGCATACTGTAGATTTACCCTAATATAACTATATTAAGACACATGTAATGATTATTTGATGTTTTAGTAGTAAAATCATTTAACTAATAAAATCAAAGAGAGGTATAAAAAATTTTTGTATAGTAAAAAGACATCGTCTATTACCAGAATTCATATGAGTATTCTGCCTTTTTATTCTGACTAATATCGATAGGCGTGAAAAAATAACACTCTAATTGTCTAGTAAACGAATTTAAAAGCTTAAACTTTTACAGTCCAGAAATGAAAGACATAGATTCTAAATCTCACATCGATATTATGGAACTGGTAATTATTCTAAATTTGATAGGTTGAAATATAAAAGGATAAGACAATTTTATATTAAAAATTTTTTAATAAAAAAAAATACTTTGTAAATTTAGATTAAATTACAAAGATGATTTTATAAATTACAGAATTTGAATCCGGATCGGTTGTGGGACTATTTAAAGATATGAGAGTGATCTTTAAATGCTATAATATAATTTAAAAAAATAGACATAAAAGATTAATTATACCAATTAAGATAAATATGCTTACTCACCTCCAACCAGGTAATTTCTCATATTCAGATTGAATCTTTTTGTTCTAAAATATGTAGATATTTTGATTATGAAATCTGTAAATGACCGATAGTATTGTAGGACAAGCAGATGGTTTTTGGCTATATTCCAGCATTCTTCCAGTACCATAAATTCTGGAGATGCTGTTGGAAGATATACTGGAATCAGATCCTTTTTGTGTTTGTCAAAATATTGCAGTACCTTTTTTGATTTATAGTGTTGTTTTGCTTTATCCAGAAATATATAACATTTTGGAAATTTCCTGTGTATCTGTTTTAGATAATTAAGAAATGTATTTTCATCAAACCAGTCATATTGCCTGAACAGTTGTTTTCCTTCTAAACTTGTGGCACCAAATAGAACTGACGCCTGATGAGATCCATTAATTCTCACTACTGGTCTTTCATCTTTTCTTATCCAGACTCTTCTTACAAGAGAGTCAAAGAAAAAGAATGATTCATCAGTAGATACTACTGTAAATCCTTCTTGGAGATTATCCAGTATCTTTCTTGCTCTTTTTTAAAACCTTCTTTCTCTTCTTTTGGTGCAGTGTTTACATGTACTTTTCTAGGTACTTTCTGTTTGAATCCCCATCTGCGAAGTAAGGTGTAGATGTAAATATGATGGTAGTGTATACCGCTATCTCTGACTATGATATCATAAACCTGTTTTGTAGTCCATCCCTGTTTGCTAGACGACAGTTTATTTTTTATCTTGTATACTGTCTCTTCTGGTATATCTGGTGGTCTACCACTTTTTGATCTGTTTTTTAATCCTTCTATACCTTCTTCCCTGTACCTCTTTAACCAATCAGAAGCCCATGTTCTGCTTCTGTGGAGATCTCTTGCAACCTGTGCAGGAATATGTTTGTCATATACTACGTTTAACACAAGCAACATTCTTTCCTTTACACCTGCATCAGATTCTCGTTTATACAGTTGCTCAAATCTTGTTCTAGAAAGATTGTTGCTCTCAATCAAATGGATAAACTGTATGCTTCCTTTCTTAGCTAAATCTATTATTGTCTAAAGTGTATGACCATGATGTTAAATTAATGTCAGCATAATTATATTAATTGGTATAATTAAATAATTTAGGTTTAAAAAAAATACTATATGAAATTAGATTGAATTATACTACTTGGTTGATGCCATAGTATAACAATTCATTTTATCTTAAACACTCATCCAAGATTTCATATCAAATTACAACAAAAAATGGTCTTTCTGACGATCTATATGACATCTCTAAAAGTATAGGATATTAATACAAATATGTAATTGGAAAGCAAGTGTAACACGCATGTTGAAAGAAATGCATAATTACCAGGTCAAATATTATATAATTCTAATTGTAATTTGAAGTATGGGAAAACGATTAATAGCACAGCATGTTTGTTGCAAAGAGGAAACTGATAAAAGGGGGTCAGATGATATCTATATTTTCAATTTTCGAGGTAACACGATTACTACATTTGATACTAATATTATCGTTCATGGTCCAGGAGAAATTCGGGACATCTTTGATAGTAATGATGATTGGTCACAAGATATTCCAATATCTAAGTCCATTCCATCTTCAGTGTATCTTGTCCAATTCAATAGTAAAAAAAATGTCATGAATACTAAGAACACAAATATTTCAAACTACATGTGATTCTAGGCATTGGCAGATTATAATGGAGATGCGTAGTTGGATATATTACTAAAAAGTAAAGGTTATCAAAATAAAAAACTACCGTTACTTTTACTTCCTTTAATTTTAAGTGCAGTTATCAACACCTGGAATATAACAGGTTTTCCTAATTTACACGTTGATGAAGGATATTACATGTGGAAAACAATGTCTATACTTCAGGGTCAAGGTCTCCTAACATCAGATAGCTATTTGGATAGATATTTTGCTCCTTATTTTGGTCCGATATTTTTAGCAGGTCTTCTTGGAATGATAGGATATCCTGATATAGTTAATCCAACTCTTGATACTGCTTCGATAGAATCACTTTATTTAATCCCACGATTAATTATGAGTATTTTTGCAATCTTAGATACTTTTCTTATCTTTAAAATAGCTGAAAAAAGATATGACATAAAAATAGCATTTATAGCAGCGGTTCTTTTTGCTGTAATGCCATACGAATGGTTACTTAAGAGAATATTTCTGGAAACAATCCAGTTGCCTCTGCTCTTGACGTCAATATTGCTAGTACTCTATCTGAAAAAGATCCCAGATGAAACAAAAAATACCAAAGCTGAAATAAAAAATACTATTTTGATTCTATTTTCAGGTGCTCTATTAGGTTTGGCTATATTTACAAAAATCCCTATTTTTGCAATGATTCCACTAATAGGATATCTTATTTATGCAAATACCAATAAAAAAAATAAATTTAAGAGTCTTGGATTGTGGCTTATTCCAGTCATTTTAATTCCTATGTTATGGCCTGCTTTTGCTTTTTCTATAGGCGAATTTGATAAGTGGATTGAAGATGTCTTACAACAAACTCAACGAGAGAGTAAACCACTTGTTAATACACTTACAACATACCTTGAAAATGATCCCGCAATGTTTTTGTTGGGATTAGCAGGAATAGTGAATGCAGCTATTAGACGAGATTATTTTATATTGTTATTTAGTCTTCCTTTCATCTTATTTTTATACTGGATTGGTTATGTATCAACTTTTCATATAATACCTCTTTTTCCGGTATTTGCAATTGGTGGTGCCAAAATGATAATTGATTTAACAAATTTAGTACCAAATCTAAAATTTTGTAAAACTATCCCATATGTTATTTTATCTGCTATTGCTGTATTTTGTCTCATCTCTACATTTCTTTTGATCTCGATTGATACAAACTCTGTAGTATTTCAAACACATTTAGCTGTAATCCAGGAGTTACAAAAGACTAATGGAACTATTACTCTTGTTGGAAATGCACTTTATTTATGGATGCCACACTATATTTTTGATCTACCTTATAAAACTGCAAGTTTCGATTCGACTAATCCTCTAGATAGTGAACATTTCATCCTAATAGCTGATCCCAGATATAAAGCGATCATAAAAGAAAACAGTCCTCGAGGAATTTTTCATAAAGACCTGTTTCTACAATCTCAAATAATTGAAACAATCAAACCGGATCATCCAATTAAAAAATACAAGCTCAATATTTATCCATATACAAATTTAAGACAATCATCAATAGTAAGAGATGTAGAAATACGATCTAACTACTAACTGTTTTGAGTTTAAGTCAATTTTTTTGTTATCCTGTTATATGGTTAGGTACAAAGTGAAATCCTAGGAGTGCAATAAATAACTAAAAATATTCATTTCAACTTTTTTTCTTATCATTATAATCATAAAATGGCTAGGTCCGTACCATTAGATAGTAGATTTTCAAAGTTGACTGAAGTTGATAAACCTCAACACTCTATGATTCTACCTGAAAGTACGTATCAAAGGTTAAAGAGGAATAGTCAAATGTACTGAGATTCAGAAAGTTATGATGATATGCTGATTAAGTTAATGCAATTTTATGAAGAACATAAAAAATACGATTTCATTATTAGCTAGAAAAAGATAAAAAATAAAGTTCCATAATAAAATCAATAATGTTCTAGAACATTTATCACCCTATATTTAACTAGATCGATAGCCTGTATATTGTAAGGTGTAAGATGTATGTTAGAAATGATAGGTAAGAGGACGATATATGTCAACAACCAGGAGTTTTAGTTCAACACAAGGTTTGGATTTAGCACGGTACATCATGCATAGGTTAAAGGATGACCAAAATTTTAATACTGATATGATTGCAAAAAAATTTGACAATAACGAAAAATTTGTCAAATCTATATTGGACTTTCTGAAAGAGATGGAATGGATATCAGAGGATCAGAATGGGAAATATTGTCTCACATCTCTAGGACATGAAAAATGCTTAGATCAATTGAGATTCTGAATATCAATCGATATTAATTAGCAATAATGCCAGAGTAATAAAATTATTGTTAGGCTTAAATAATTGAGAAAATAAAAAAGAAAAAAATCTTCTACTGTTAACTTCATTACTGGTAGTAACAATGTCACAACAGTAATAGGTTAATTATGGAAAAAAAGAAGAAAATGGCTGTTTCATTTGTATACTAGTTGTCAAGGTTTCCTTGGCATATATTTTCCTAGATAATTATTCTCCGTGTAGAATTTCAAAATGGTTTTCTATATTACACGTATGTGATTCTACCGGTCCTATTGTTCGGGTTGCCTCAATAGGCTTAGTAGGACTTGAAGTACAATCTCCTGTAAATATTACAATTTGTATACTAACGCCACCAATGGTTGGGTTTTGCTGGAGAAAATCATTCGGTTGTCTCGAATTCGCAGTCCTAGTAAGAACTGTATTTGATTTCTTCATAAGTTGGTATATTTATATACTAATAGCTCATATCTATATAAAACAGAGCCTGATGGATGCTTATAACAATAATAATTTTACCAAACTAATATACAAAGAACATATTATGCTATTGTACGATGATAAGAATAAGCGTAATAATATTATAATAGAATATATTAATGAAGGATTAAAAAATGGCTGTTTATGTATATATGCGTCGGTGGATATAGACAATTTTAAAAGTATTTCATTAATAGATAGTTTGTCTTCTAGAGTAATAAATTATGAAGAGAATATTAGAAATGGAAATCTACTATTTATCAATTTTAAAGCTTATTATGAATCTGCACTTAAAGGAGATTTAACACTATTTGAAAAGTTGAAATCAGAATTAGAATATGCATTGTATAAGCGTCTTTCTGAAGGAAAAAAAGATAAAATACTAATCTTTGCCGATGCAGCTTGTGCTTTATCTGAAACTAGACATTTTAAAGAATGCATAGATTTGGAAAAATGGTGGCAGAAAGTTAATTTAGATTGGGTAAGAAATAACATGGATATCACCGTAGTATGTCCTCATGCCAACTATGTCTTTAAGGAAAATTCATTACAAGAAATAAAGAATAAAATTAGCAATTTTCATGATGCCACCATTGACATAGAAGAGGAACAGTCTTTGCAATATTTTTATAATTTAATTTTCAAAAGTAGGGATTTTGATGATTCGGTTAATTATGAACAAACAATCAAGATTATGAAAGATATAAAGCACAATTTTATGGAAGAACATAAGAATATCATCAATACGTATTATTCAATATATTCTAAATGTTTAGATGATATAATTTATCATAATTTGAATAATTCAAAAACTATAGAAGAATATTCTAAAATATATGATAACACAAACAGAAATTTAATGAATAATCAAACTAATAATACAAGAATGATCGATGATATTATTAATAAAAATATGGATACATTTATTAAATCAATAGAATTTGCAAATAAATTTTACTTTGACGTTGTCCAAAGCTATTATAATTATATAATGAGGATTAACAAATCAGCGGAAAGATAATCTTATTATCTTATTGTAGAACTATTATTAATGCTAATGATACAATAAGTATTTGTATTCCAGAAAATATTGGTTTAATCAAATATTAATAATTTACTTCAGATAGATTTATTTAAATTTTTTATACTTTAATTTATGTATAATTTTATAACAAATAACAACAATTTACTTACCAAAATTAAAACATAAACTTAAAACTGTTTTGTATTCAAAAACCTAAAATCTTAATGATATAGTTGGTGGTATTGTCCAAATATAAATCACTTAACGAAAAATAGTATATATCAATTGGTGATAAAATTTAGATAAACGAAAATACAATACGATACCATTTATTAATTTCTTTTTTAATTGAATCTCGGAATGGAAGTTTCAGGTTTGAATAATTTGAAAAACATGATTTAGAGCCTATCCCAAAAATAGATAGGAATATAGCTCCTTTGTTTCTTATCATATCTGATAATGTTTAATAAAAAGTATGGTAGAACAATCATACGCATTCCAGATGATCTTTGGAATGAAATTGAAGATATTTTACCAGATGAGAAACCGGAGAACACCATAGGTCGTCCAATTGTTCCATACAGAAAAGTCCTTGATGGAATAATGTTTATACTAAGAACTGGATGTCAGTGGAAAATGTTACCCAAAGAATATGGTTCTGGTTCAACATGTCATAGAAGATTTCAAGAATGGGTACAATCAGATATATATATTTGATAGAATCTGAACAAGATTGCTACAAATATATGATTTAACGAAGGGAATCAAATGGAACTGGCAATCACTTGACAGCATCTCTATAAAGTCACCTTTAGGGAGGCGAGGACAGGCCATAATCCTACTGACAGAAGCAAATTAGGCACCAAAAGACATATTCTTACAGATAAAGATGGTATTCCTCTCTCTACTGTTATAATATCTGCGAATACTCACAATGATGTTACTACTGTTGCAATTGATACAGTTGATAACATTGTAATCAAAAGACCATCATCATCTTCCAAAGTAAAGCATAACCAGAAGAAACAAAATCTGTGTCTTGATAAAGCATACCATTCCAACGAAGTAGAACAAGAAATGGTCAAAAGGGGATACATACCGCATATACGACACAGAAGAGAAAAAGAAAGAATATTTTCTACAAAATATCCCTCAAGAAGATGGGTTGTAGAGAGAACAAATTCATGGCACAATAGATTGAGGAAGTTATTTACAAGATATGAAAAAAAGGATGAGAACTATCTAGGTCTTGTACAATTAGCAAATAGCATAATTGTTTACAGGAGGATAATTTTGGGATAGGCTCTTAGTAATAAAATTACATAACGAAAGAAAACATATAAAGAAATCGCCTCTATCACTCACGCATCTATAAAGGATATAAAACCCTCAATAAAACATATGAGCTAGAGTTGGCACCAGAAATATAAAGAGGAGATGACCAAACTAAACCTATTAAAAAAATTTCTAGAAATAGTAGAGCATACGAATTATTGTTACAAAAAATCCAGTTGAGGTTACATCTGAATTATATTTGTGTTATGAGTAAAAAGAAAATTTTCACACGAGTTCGGTGGGACTAGGCTTGCTAGCAATCTGTTTTTGGAACTCTAGAATACAATATAATTTGAATTTTAATGCTAGTAATTAACTGATTTTCATCTATTTATTTAAGACAAACAACTAGCAAAATCTATGTTTTTACCAGTTGTAGGGGAATAATATAAAGTATGTAATACTCCCATATACTGGAATACTGTAAAAAAAGGGGAGTATTCGAAAGTCCTACAAAGACAGGAAACATATCTGTCCGTATTTGCAAAAAGAAGAGCAAATACAGCCACATTAAACAAAAAATAAGAAATACAAAATTTTTATTCTAAAATCTTCTGCGACTCAGACTATTACTTGAATAGTAATATTGCTGGAGTAATGACAGATTAGTTAAAATAAAAAAATGTGGAGGTTATTAAATAGATTAGTTTGTAGCAAATCTAATATAGTTTTTGACCGTGCATACTTTATTTCCCCTGCTGCTAATGTTACGGTACTGCAATCGTTATCCTGTTCATCTACGTATTTGAAACATATCAGATATAGATTATTAGGAAGAGTTGGAAAACCAGGGTTGAACAGATCTCCACCATCAGAAAATCCATTACTAACGCAACGTTCTTCGGTTTGTGTTTGTGGATTTGAATATAACACATTGGGAGGAAACAAGCCACTATCATCTTTTATCTCGTTTACTGCATATGTACCTGCCTGTAGATTTTGAATCGTTGTCCCATCCACACTTCCTTCAAATTGCTCTAGTTGTGTATTCTGACTATCTAATACTTCTATATCGAATAGATTTTCTGTTAATCTCTGACAGAATTTTGGATCGGTTGGATCGTTGGTGAATGCACCAGGATCGGTACAGGGAAGCCATCTTGAATCATCGTGCAGGTCTTCACAAGTCATTCGCGCCTCAGGAGTATCAGGATCAAAAATATTGCAACCAAATACCTCTTTTTTCACAGTCAATGAGGCTGTTTCTGGTTGTGTTACACGACTCTGTTCATTCACATTAACATTTACGCATATATTTACTAGATTCTTGTTAAAGTTTATTTTATCTGCAAAACCATTACCATTCTGTGCATTCCTCCATCTGGACCTGGCGCCTCTTCATTTGCTGCTCCTAAGGCAGTATCGTCATTAGGTATTTCGGTAATATCTATACCATTGATATCGGTGTTATCGTTTAAACATGATATTTTCTGTATTTCTACCTGAGATCTTCCAACTGCATCTCCTGAATTTATGGTACTGGAAGAAATATGGAATATATCTAAAAACGATCTTCTGGTCCTACAATACTATCCATCATTTACAGATTTCAGAAATAAAATATCCATATATACTTTAGAACAAAAAGATTCAACCTTAATATGAGAAACCATTTGCTTGCTAAAATTGATAATTAGAAAACATAAGCTAGTTGGTATAGTTAGAAATGATTTTTAGGTATAATGTAAAATCCTCACAATAGCAATCTCGCTAGAGATTTCAAGGTTCTGAATTATTGACTATAAGAAGAATTGAAAATGATGATTACGTAATAAGTATAATGTTGCGACGAGAGATTTCTATATAAGTATGGTTTTAAATACTATCCTAAAAGCCAAACTGGACCATAAACGGCTTAAGTAAAAATAGGTTATATACATCCGATTTTATATATACAAGCGAAATTCGTACAATTATAACAGATTTTTATAATAATTACAGAACGATATTTTAGTTATAGTAAATTTTTATAAAAATAATAATTATAAACAATAAAATTTATATTCTAACTTTGTTATATAATACACACGTTCAAATTCTTTTGGGCGTCGATAAAGTGAACGTCTAGATATATCTGTCAACTATCTGGATGTTCACAATATAATGTTTTTTTGCTTTTACCATATTCCATGATCGGGTTCGGTGGAATGATACAGAAATTTCGATACAATCTAATTACATAGTGCAATGATTTTTAATAGTTATATGAATATAATGGTTTAGTATTGATAAACTATTGTAATTCCTCTTTTATCTTATTTACCAATTCTTCTGCTTTAACAGATTTGCGTATAAAACATCCTACATTTAAATCAGGAAACTCTTTTTTTAATGACTCATAATAAACCTCATATCCTGTAACAAAGCACTTTTTTATGTCTAGATTTTTGTTTTTCTTTCTTATTTGTTTGTAAAATTCAAATCCATTCATCTCTGCCATCTTTACGTCAACTAAAGCCAAATCATATAATCTTGGTTTAAAAGTTGATAATGCTTCTAAAGGATTGGAAAATGAATGAACTTGAAAACCAGTATTTTCTAATATTTGTTTAATTGCTATTAAAAAATCGTTATCATCATCTACAAGTAAAATTCTGTAGAATGGTTGGGATTGGCACACATAGGATGGGAAGATAGGAGTAAAAAAATTTTATTGAAATAATGATTAATTTTTGATATACTTCTATTTAGTTGAAATTAATTCATCCTCAATCTGAGAGAATTCTTCTAATGCTGATTCAAGGTTTTCAACTATTTCTTGTGCTATTATGTTTGGTGTTGGAAGATTTTCAGAATCTTCAAGACTTGCATCTCTAAGCCAGAAAATATCAAGGTTGACTTTATCTCTTTTTAAAACTTCGTCATATGTAAAACCCTTGAATCTTTCCGTGCCTTTTCCTCTGTGTCTATTTTCAGGATTATAGCATTGTATAAAATCTTTCAAATCTTCGTATTTTATTTTCCTCCAGTATCATAATCTTTTTAAAATAAAATTGTAATTTTAAACTAAACCAAATCCAAATGCTATAGCCATAATAGCCAATATTATTGCACTTATTTTTGGAAGATATTTAGTATAATGAATTATTTTATCTTGTATAGTAGTAATTACTTTAACTGATAAAATTGTAATACCTATTAAAGCAACAGATACCGATAGAGCATATACAATCATTAACAATAATGGATTTACTCCTGCTGCTGCTAAAGAAAGTATTACAAATTCTTCTTCATGTGCAAATCCTAATACTAAAGCAGAACCTGCTAATGCTGAGAGAGATGGTAATATTCTTATTTGATGTGTATGTAGATGTCTATGAAATCCTTCATCTTTATGCCAATGAATGTGATTATGCTTAACCTCCTCAGAAAATTGGTGCAAATGACCATGTTGACTCTTCACTACATCCTCTGGTTTTTCTTTCCAAAACATATAAGCCAATATTCCAAGTGCAATTGCTGCAGCATAGTTGAGATAATTCTGAGGTACATAGATATAAGTGCTAAATAAAATAAATGCTAAAACTACAACTATTGAAGAAAGAAAATGAGCCGAAGCAAGTATGCCAGAACTTAAAATACTACTTAGTAGAGGTTTTTTGCTTCGCAGTCAATACAAAACTGCTATTGTCCATCCATGCGATGGGTTTATTCCATGTAAAAAACCAAAAATGATTATACCAGATAAGATGGCTATTATTTCTTGCAATTATGTGGATACTAAATAAATATTTCATCTATTATAATCCTTTTTGGAGAAAAATCCAAGATTCTCTAACTAATTTTATAAAAATATAATCTGAAACAAAAATACTATTTTCTATTGCGTAATAAAATATATTTTAGAAATTTTGAAAATGTTCTTCATGTTGCATATGATGTCACTAAATTAGACGAAACTCGTTCAACTCTTCTAGCAGAAGTAGAAAAACTGAAACAAACGAGAAATAATTATCAAAATATTAATAAATGTATAATTGAGAGAATACCAAATGCTAGTCCTTGTCCATTTGGATTACCGCCCATCACATGGAGATTTCGAACAAATACAAATAATCCATTTTGATATTTAAGAGAAAATTATTCAATATATCATTTTTGAAAATAATTTTAAGTTTTGTAATTTTAATTATATATGAGCTTATAATATAATATAGAAAATAATACGCTCTCATAGTCCAAAATAGTTTCTACGTGTGACATCATCCTTAGAACAAGATTGTCACACGATGAAAGCAAATTTACCCTAGAGAGAGAGGCAGATAAAATAATAATATTCATATGATTATATGAATAATTTGTAATTTAGATATAATTGCCATATAATCATAAATCAAATTCTCCATCATCATCTCCTCAATCAGATAAAGATGATTCCATTCTTCTTATTGTAATTGCATTTTCTATGGCCATAGGAATATTATTACCATCTTTTGGAATTATTTTTGAGCCATTTCTTTTGGTATGGTTAGGATTTTTATTATTTCTAAATCTATTAAAAATGGATCCACAACAGTTAACATTTATAATTAAAAAACCTCTTTTGATTGTAATATTTACAATTATCAAGCTTATAGCTATTCCTATATTATTATATGCAATTACAAACATAGTTTATCCTTCTTTGGCACTTTCTGTACTTTTACTTTCAGGAATATCTACTGGACTTGGAGCACCATTTGTAATCAATGTATTTGAAAAAAGCAATAGGCTCCCATTTGTTGTTGGAATGATAATTTTAACATCTATTGCTGTACCATTTATTTTGCCTTCACTTGTATTTCTTTTAGTTGATGTGTCTAAATT
Organism: uncultured Nitrososphaerales archaeon; assembly: GCA_963695855.1. Lineage (GTDB taxonomy): Archaea > Thermoproteota > Nitrososphaeria > Nitrososphaerales > Nitrososphaeraceae > TH1177. The sequence goes on from CAVOHZ010000003.1 coordinate 448,007, forward strand.
TGAAATACCTGTTGAAAATATGATCATATTATTGGCAGAAGCTCTTTTTTTGCCTTTATTTGCAGGTTGGTTTACAAAAAGAAAAGCTTCAAAATTAGCAAAGAAAATAGAAGAAAAATCATTTCTTCTTTCAATGATTTTGATATCATTTATAAATTTTGGAATATTTGCAAAATATTCTAATTACTTTTTTTCTCAATACTCATTTGTAATAACAATGACCGTTGCAGCATTTGGTTTGTATTTTGTATATGGATTAATAGGTTATGTTTCGGCATTTCTTCTTGGAGAAAAAGATTGATCATTTAGAATTGCTGCTTTTGTAATTATGAGTTATGTAAATAATATACTAGTAGTGGTATTTGCATCCGAATTCTTTGGAAGCGAAATAGCTGCTTTGGCAGCATTTTATAATTTATCCTATTATAGTTTGATAATACCAATGAAAAAGATTTTTTATTTGAAAAATGAAAGGAAGGATAGATAAATTATTTTTTATACAGTATGTTTATTTTCACTAGTTTACAAATACAAAATTTTTACTAATAATTTATAAATTAAGAAATATTAAATAATAAAATGATGTATCAATAACATAAAAAAATTAAAGCATTTAAAGAAGTCTAAATTTTTAATTTAATACTACTTTAAATTCTACTAATATACCATATTCTCATTACTAGAGAAATTTTAAGATAGATGAGAGCAAAAGTAGTTTATGATAATTTAAATGCTGGGTAGAGGTAGTGAATGTTTAGCTTTTGCAATAATTGAATTATAAAGTGAGATGGATTTTGTTGCTGATTTGGTGACAACGCAAAAACCAAATTTATAAGAAGGAGAAAAAGATCATACGAATAATCAATTCTATTATCTTATGATATTGTCAAGTAAATAATGATTAAGAGTAATATTACATTATAACCATGAATGTGTATAAACATGATAAAAATCATTAATGCAAGTCCTGAATTTGGAAAACCTCTGACAGAACAAGAAATAAATGAATTTTTGACATCTAGCAAACTCAATATGCATTTAGAAACAATAGATGATAATTATTATCCAAATATTCATCCTACATGGTATCATTTTGATTTATCAAATAAGAAAATATATGTTGAAACATCCAAACTTTCAAAAAAGACAGATAATTTAATAAAGAACAAGAATATTTATTTTTGTATTGATGATCCTAACCCGCCATACAAAGGAGTCAAGGGAAGAGGTATATGTAGAATTCATGATGATATAAATCACAATATCCCAATTGCAGAAAAGATCATGACAAAATATTTAGGAAGCATGCAACATCCTGTGGCACAAAAGTTAATGTCATTTGTAAAAAATCGCGATAGTGTAATTATAGAAATTAGTCCAAAATACTTTTCAACTTGGCACTATAATGCATCTAGGTAGAACTATTCATAGACCATAATAGAAGTACTATAATAATACTGACATTCAATGATTTACATAATAATAAAAAATATTGTCCCTCTCTGGTCCCAAAATAGTTTCTACGTGTGACAGTGTCACATGAAAAATGTCACACGCTGAAAGCAAATTGACTCTAGAGGCAGATAAAAAAAATGATAATAGGTACTCTAAAAGCAGTGATTTTACCTTTTAATAGAATTTACTTTTAGAGTTAAAATACAGATATAAAATAAAAATTGGCCTCTCTGGATCCAGGAAGTTTCAAGCGTATACGTTCTGCATTTGTCACATATTCACATACTGAAAATAGATTTATTCTGCCAAAGTTGAGAAAGAGTAACAACCAGTAGCTCAAAAAATGAGGAGATTTATTCTTGACCATTTATCGTATCAATTAATATTGTTGGTTAAATCTGCACAAGAGAAAGAGAAAAAAAGTAGATCGAACTAATAATATAAATTATTTTTTAAATATGGGGCCAGTGGTTTGTGAAACAAATTTGACCTAAAAAATTTATTTTTAATTAGCATTATATATTTCATTATAAAAGTGGGTTCATATGTCTTCGTAGTCAAATCAGTTGGATTTGAAGCCCTCCATAAAGTGAGACCATTCAATACTTTAAACATCGTTTAGACATAGATTTGAGATAAAAACATATATTCAGTCCTTACCAATACGAATAGTAATAGTGATATGCAGAATCTAGAATCTAGCTTATTAACAATATCCTTCAATTCCAGAGAGGAAGAAGTAGAAGGATTCTATGTATTATTGTCAAAAAAAGTTCCTATAAAGAGTACAGGACAACACAAATATACTATAAATAGGAACTATATTAAAATTTTAGATACCATGGGTATAAATTATACAATTCAAAAGAATCCATAAAATTCAATGTAAGTTGTCATCAGCCTCAATCAGAGTAGATATTTATTTACCGTTATATTATAACAATAAACAACCAGTAGAAAAATCAAAATTTGTTGACACTTTTAATGAATTAGTTGAAATGTTTGGCGGATGTTCTGCTGATGAACATACTATACTTGGAAGTTGGAAGGATCCAGATTCAGACATTTTGTATAATGATGAAAATACGATATACCATGTTATATCTGAAGATCGAAAAGAAAATAGCAATCTTTTAAGTGGATATAAAGAGAAGTTAAAAGAGAGGTTTCGACAAAAAGAAATAATGATGTATTATATCAGTGTGAATAGATTTTGAAAATAGTAAGTATAATAACAAATAATAGCATATAATTATTTGATTTTCATAGTTCTTCTTAATAAAACAATACTTTTTAATTTGCTTAATAAAATAAAATAAAGATTAATAAATATATAATATAAAAAATACCATAGATTATTAGACTAGGTTATATATTAAAACCTAGTCGATTTTTGGTTACTGCTGGTATTATTTCTAAATCATTGTCTATTAACTGATTGTCCTACTGATTTTATGTAACTAGTATTTGTTCTTACCAAATCCTTTAGATTGTCGCGTGTTTGTTCTAATGCTGTATTATATATCCTCATATTTGATGCTAGAGCGTTGTTTATGAGATTACTAGTGTTTAACAGGTAACTTGTAAAGTTATTGACTAGTACTGCGTGGTTTTCAACAATTTTCTGTGGATTATACCAGTCCCATAGTCCGGTGAAGTTCACACCACTGTTTTTGTCTACTTGTTGTGATTGAAAAGAGTTTATTACTTCTTTTTCTGCTTCAATAAAGTCAGAGGCAATATCTTTTATAGTTTGAATGGTTTGTTCTTGATATTCAGCAATACGTTGTGTATATTTTGGAATTTCTCGTGTAGCTTCATCAGTAGTTCTCTTTATATTATGTAAGGTGTTGTCGAGTGTCTTGTTTATTACATCTTGTTGTTGATTTAAGGTGTTATTAAAGTCTCTATTTGCTCTTTCATTGAAATTACTGTGGTCTTTGTTAAATTTAGTTGTATTTCTTTCATTAAATTCTTGTTCATTTACAGCTATATTTTCATTTCGTTTTATTTCTTCTTTTGTCGTCACAAATATATATACGTTACTAAGGTATATAAACGTAGGTAATGATGTCCAGTGAATAGTCATATTGATTTTTGTAGGACCTACATATTTGTATAATTGAAGGTAATATATTTGCAAATACATTTATTCATCGACATTTTCTTCCAAAGCTATTTCATTAGATATTATTACTATCGTTTAGATATTCCAAGATGTCAGTATTAAAGTCAGAACCGCTTTAGGGAAAGAGAGACACAGGATAGATAAAAAAAAAGAAGCGGATAAAGCCTGAAAAGTACTTGCTTGTCGGGCTGGGCGGAATTTTTATACCCATTTTTAGGATAGGATAAAACCAAATTTTAGATTTAAAACCTATCCCAAAATTATCCTCATGTAAGCAATTATACTTAATTAAGAAGATAGAATATTAAAATTAATATCTAGAAATTATGAAGTTATCTTTATAAATATTAACTGTCCCCTTATATCATATGGGGCCAGTGGGATTTGAACCCTTCTATAAAGTGAGACCAGTTACTTTGAATAAATATTAGTATCTAAATATTCTTTAATTTTGCATTCTTATTTTGAATTTTTACTACTTTTGCTTATTGTTTTACGTTAAATACTCTACAACTATTATTTGCACATTAAATAACGATTCTAGAGGGTATTGTGTGTGCCCTATAAATATATAGATATAGGTATTACGTTTCTAAAGTCAAGAAAGAATGAGTGTAATCCTTTTAGAATAAGAAGTTTTTTTAAAATGTATCATTTTTCTTAGCTAACATAAAGTTAGGAATCTGTCCGTACTTTAACCACCAAAATTGTAGTAAATTTATATCTTCTTAAGGAAACGATTGTCAAACTTTTTCTATTTTAACCAAAAATCTTATCTATTACTGATCTCTTTTTTTCAATAATGTTAAATAACAAGACAGCTAAAAACTGTAATAACATTTTTTTAATTTTTGTTAGTATTAGTCTCATTATACCACTTCTGATCTTTTATACACCTATTTCGTATAGTCAAACAGATTCTGATCAGTTTGTAAGCGATAATACAACCGATGAAAGTTTTGGAGATACCAATGGTGATGGAGTAGTAGATGCTTTGGATGAAGCAACAGCATCAACAACAGAAACAACTACTACTGATAATGCATCCTCTACTGATGCTGTTGATGAAATCCAGATGGATACCAATGGTGATGGAGTAGTAGATGCTTTGGATGAAACAACAGCATCAACAACAGAGACAACTACTACTGATAATGCATCCTCTACTGATGCTGTTGATGAAATCCAGATGGATACCAATGGTGATGGAGTAGTAGATGCAACCAGTTCCGGAGATGATCAGCTCCCAGAATCAGGTTCTGATCCTACAACTAGTTTAGAGTAATATTTCCTCAATATTCTAAATTTAATTCAAAATAAATGTTGTACTCTGTCAAATAAAATATTGACTGTTTGTTAAGGCTATTCGTTTATTGATAGTATTTCAGTCAATTTCTTGCAGAGTTTATGTAACAAATTTACCTGTGGTTATGTTAGGAATTGGAAAAGTAACACTTGGACTATTATGATTATTCTGACTAAAATGCATATGAATTAATACTTGTCATTGCATTAAAATACCCATTATTGTTCTTTAATTCTGGAAGGATTGTACATTTATGTTTGTATAATACTATAACATAAACATTATATTAAGATGTACTATTTGTGGATACCAATACTACTATGCTAAAATATACTATGATATTTATAAAAAATGATTGCAATACTCAAAAAATATTATTTTTTTAAAATCTAAAAATAACTTTTCAGATTATATTTTTTGGTCGCCGAAAAATTTTTTACTGTAATGATATAACAGAGACCTACTCAAAAATACCGAGTTGAAATTTCATATACAATATTTATTTAGACATGATAGTTAGAATTCTTATAGATTTGTATTCACAACCATTTTTATTATTATTTTTTATAATTTTTAGCTTCTAAAAATTGTAAATAGAAATGAAAAAGATTACAATAAAGCTCCTGATAAAGATATCATGTTCTTACTTTATACTTATAAATCTTTATTTTTATAAATATACACAATTTTAGATTTTTTCTTAAGAAATTGAATAAGGAGGTCAAGGTATCTTAAATATGTTCAATATGTTATTAATTCAATGATAGAAATTTGAAAAGAATAAAGTTAATAAATTGAAAATCAATATTCAGACTTTGTTACCGTGATGACTACAAATATTCATTCAATATGTCTACATCTCTAAAATTTATTATCATTTATTTGAAGAAAAGATTATTAATACTTCACCTCCAACTAAGTTATTGCATTATAAGAAAAGCTCATTGAGTTTGGATACGGTTATTATTTGTGAAGATATTTTTATACAAATTCACTAGTTTAACCTGTTGTTCAAAATTAAAAAAATGATGATATCTATTCAAGGTAGATGTAAAACATTAATTGGAGCAACTCCATTGATAAGCCTTGGAAGCTCTTCTTGTTTATCAACGAATTCTTGATATGTTTCAGAGTAGGAAGACCCTTTTAGGAAGACCTCTTTCCTGAAGGCCAAGGGTCATTATTGTAAAGAATTGTTCTTTTAGACAGCATGACTGGATTGATTGATAAAAATAGTTTTTGTGAGTATCTAACACATTCGCAAAAAAAAAATTTTAAAATGCTTCCTATTAGTTGATAAGGCAAATTAGGAGTAGAGATCAAAATAGGTATTGATCCAGTATATCTTGAACAAAAATGCCGGAATTTATGTATTAGCAAATATGGTACATTTCTAAAACCTATCTCCATACACTATTAATTATTCTCTACACAAGAATTGACAAATAAACGCTCGGATTTTAGGACAAAAAAATTTCATTTGTATATGAGACACTAGTAGCTAGGAAATATTAGCTAACTTAATCTAATCGATATAGCTTATTTCTTAAATTTTGGAGGATCGTATTCAATGTGGATATGAGGACCTGTTGTTACACCTGAAATAGGTTTATTATGTTCATCTACAATATCATAATCTTTCTCGAAAAGGCTTCTTAAATCCTTGACGATAGATTTTACTACGTCATTGGATAAATGTTTTGTTCGTAAATCAATAGCTTTTCCATAATCATGCAATGATTTTCCACCATCGGATCTCTTGGCTGATGTAATTTCACCAGGCAAGCCTGTGTGTTTTATGTATATTGCATTTATATCCGGAAAAATATTGAGCATTTTATCTGATAGACCAGCCATGTTTATTTTTCCGCAATCCCTACAAATTATTAGTCCACCATATTTATCATCAGCTTTTAAGGAATCAGCATTTAATTCGGAAGGACTTGTAACTAAGGGATTATTATATAAGTCACATAACTTTGCCCAGGTTTTTTCTCCAACTTTTCCATCTTTTACCAAACCATTTTTGCCTTGGAATTGAATAACTGCTTTTTCAGTATTTGGTCCGAATTTTCCGTCTATTGCCTTTGGATCGTGGCCCAATTTCGTGAGAATAGTTTGAAGATTACTAACCGCAATTCCAGAAGAATCTTTCTTCAATAAGTCCTCAGCAGAATTACATAGAGTTGGTTCTTGGTCTATTGCTGCTAATTTTTCTAGGTCTGTTGCCCCTGTATCTGTACCAGAATCAGTTGTTGTCTCTGTACCAGCATCAGTTGTTGTCTCTGTTGCGCTTGTATTAGTCTCTGTATCTGTACCAGCATCAGTTGTTGTCTCTGTTGTTGTCTCTGTACCTGCATCAGTTGTATCAGTCTCTGTACCTGCATCAGTTGTATCAGTCTCTGTACCTGCATCAGTTGTATCAGTCTCTGTACCTGCATCAGTTGTATCAGTCTCTGTACCTGCATCAGTTGTATCAGTCTCTGTACCTGCATCAGTTGTATCAGTCTCTGTACCTGCATCAGTTGTATCAGTCTCTGTACCTGCATCAGTTGTATCAGTCTCTGTACCTGCATCAGTTGTATCAGTCTCTGTACCTGCATCAGTGGTTGTCTCTGTTGTATCAGTCTCTGTACCTGCATCAGTGGTTGTCTCTGTATCTGTACCTGCATCAGTGGTTGTCTCTGTATCTGTACCAGCATCAGTGGTTGTCTCTGTATCTGTACCAGCATTAGTTGTTGTCTCTGTTGCGCCTGTATTAGTTTCTGGTTCTGTACCAGCATCAGTTGTTGTCTCTGTAACTGCATCAGTTGTATCAGTCTCTGTAACTGCATCAGTTGTATCAGTCTCTGTAACTGCATCAGTTGTATCAGTCTCTGTACCTGCATCAGTGGTTGTCTCTGTTGTCTCTGTATCTGTATCTGTTGTATCAACATCAGGTGTTTCTCCTTCTGCTGGTACTTGTTCCTCTGCAAATTGATCTGTTGTATCTGATGAACTAATATTTTCATTGATTATATCTTCTAAAGGTTCATCAGGTCCCTGACCATATGAAGTAGGAATATAAAACATAAAAAGAGATAGAACAAGACTGGCAAGGATTAAGATAATGGAAGTATAATTTTTAGTAGTTTTACTATTTAACATTAATAGCAAGAATTGACTATTATAGATAAGGTTTTTGGTTAGAAATATCTCTATGAGTTACCACCCAAATACGTTGAACTATTTTAGTCGATATTGAGAAGACGGATTTACATCGTATCTTATCAATAACATGCAGTAGATAAGAAGATCTTGCCAGATCTAGATTTGATACAATAAGGTCACAAATGATTGGATACATATGAGATTTGTAGGATCTTTTACTACAGAATAAGGAACAGATATAGATGAGCAGATGTCAACACTTATAAGAAAAAGAGAACATTATGAATATGAAGTGGAATTGTGCGATCACCAATAGTGTTTTCGAACAACTGGATCGAAAGACAATAGTAAATATATAATTATCCGTTATGATGTAATAATTATGTTACTTATTTGTGAATTTATTGCAAATAAAGATATTATATTGTCTAGAAAAATTGAAAAGTATTTCACTTCGAACTTCTCTTGTGGTACATAAAACGGTATAAAAGGTTGAAATAAGGGACATTCTGCTTCCTACGTCTAAGACTTATTTTAAATATCTACCGTTATTCTAAAAACTTATGAAACATTTTCAATATGTATCTTCTGAAAAACACCAAAGTAACTCTCTACTAATAATTCTTCCATCTCTACGGGTTGTTCTTATTTACAAGTCGTTATTCGGTCTATTGAATCCATTTCTCTAGAGACAAAATTACTACAATTCTTTTGATTGAAATTCAAAGCTCATTGAGTTTGGATACGGTTATTATTTGTGAAGATATTTTTATACAAATTCACTAGTTTAACCTGTTGTTCAAAATTAAAAAAATTATGATATCTAATCACGGTAGATGTGCAACATACAATGGATCGACTCTCCTAACAAACCTTAAAATTTGCTTGTTTATCAACGAATTCTTGATAAGTTTCAGTGTATGAAGAACCCGTTCCTACAGCCAACGGGTCATTAATATAAAGAATTGTGCCTTTCGGCGTGCAGTTAATAATATCATCAACTTATTTCTTATATTCTGATAAGTAAACCTCTTTGAAGTTTGGATAATTATATTCCCAATGCCATGGTTCCTGGTTAAATGGATGGAAATTAAAGTCTTTTGCAAATATAACCAGCCATTTATAAATAGACGAACCTCTCATATCCATTATGTTACTAAATGGTGAAGTCCTTCCTTCACCTGATACTGTTTTCCCATCCTGTTTAACTTCGAATTTTTTAATTCCGTCACTCATTTTTAAGTCAGCAGTTACTCCCAATGCATGCGAAATTCCTCCAATGGCATTAGGATTTTTTGCCTGCTCTGCTCTTTTCTCATCCAGGACTGGATCGCGATATGTTGAGAATGGAACAATTTCAATTCCCTCTCCTTTTGCAGCGTCCTGCATTTTAATAAACGAATCTACTACATGTTTGTTCATTCTTTGTTTGGAATAACCCGGAATTTCCTTAGTCTGCTTGTAAAAATAATCATTATATTTTGTTTTGTCTTTTTGATATTCAGAGTTAGGTAGTATAGCATTTGATAGATGTGTAACACGATCTTCCAATATTATATTATTTAATTGATTTACTAGTTTTCGAGTTTCACCTTCGTTAGGTCCTATAGGGTTGCCCAGATAATCAGATGGATCCCATTTGAATTGTTTGAATGCCTGTCCATCTTTTAATAAATCCAGAGTAGATACCTTTGGGTTTTTAACAAAATTGTTTAATATCAATTCTCTATGTTTATTCTTGTCAGTAGAAGAGGTACATATCTTTTCAATTGTTATCTTATCTGCAATTCCTGTTAGTGCTAACTTGTTAGAAATCTGAAACAATCTTACAGACATCTCCGTCTTAGGTCCAAATTTCTTTAAAGTTTGATCTAGTTCATATGGATAATATCCGAGTTCTTTAAGGTTTTTTTGAAGCATAACGATCTCGTCTCCTGAATCCCCTGATTTTAATTCAGGTTTTGTAATTTTACAGATTTCTCTTTCTCCTACCTGTACAACATCACCACCAGGAGTAACACCACTTCCACTTCCAGGAGTAACACCACTTCCACTTCCAGGAGTAACACCACTTCCACTTCCAGGAGTAACACCACTTCCACTTCCAGGAGTAACACCACTTCCACTTCCAGGAGTAACACCACTTCCACTTCCAGGAGTAACACCACTTCCACTTCCAGGAGTAACACCACTTCCACTTCCAGGAGTAACACCACTTCCACTTCCAGGAGTAACACCACTTCCACTTCCAGGAGTAACACCACTTCCACTTCCAGGAGTAACACCACTTCCAGGTTTACCTGATTGTGAGGTCGAATCTGTACTCTTTGCAGGTAACTTATCCTCTTCATAATCTTTCATGATTGCATCTACAGCTGCGTCTGAATTCTTTTTCTCTTCATATAGTGCACATAACTTTGCCCATGTTTTTGCTCCAACTTTTCCATCTTTTACCAAATCATTTTTGCCTTGGAATTGAATAACTGCTTTTTCAGTATTTGGTCCGAATTTTCCATCTATTGCCTTTGGATCGTAGCCCAATTTCGTGAGAATATTTTGAAGATTACTAACCGCAATTCCAGAAGAATCTTTCTTCACTAATTTCTCAGATGGATTACAGACGATCTCTTCCTCTGGGAATGGGTCTTTTGTATCCACCTTTATGGGTGGTTCTTGGTCTGTTGCTGCTAGTTGTTCTAGGTCTGTAGCTACTCCTGGTTCTTGCTCTCTTGCTGCTAGTTGTTCTAGGTCTGTAGCTACTCCTGGTCCTTGGTCTGTTGCACCTGTATCAGTTGTTGTCTCTGTTGCACCTGTATCAGTTGTTGTCTCTGTTGCACCTGTATCAGTTGTTGTCTCTGTTGCACCTGTATCAGTTGTTGTCTCTGTTGCACCTGTATCAGTTGTTGTCTCTGTTGCACCTGTATCAGTTGTTGTCTCTGTTGCACCTGTATCAGTTGTTGTCTCTGTTGCACCTGTATCAGTTGTTGTCTCTGTTGCACCTGTATCAGTTGTTGTCTCTGTTGCACCTGTATCAGTTGTTGTCTCTGTTGCACCTGTATCAGTTGTTGTCTCTGTTGCACCTGTATCAGTTGTTGTCTCTGTTGCACCTGTATCAGTTGTTGTCTCTGTTGCACCTGTATCAGTTGTTGTCTCTGTTGCACCTGTATCAGTTGTTGTCTCTGTTGCTGTTGCTTCATCCAAAGCATCTACTACTCCATCACCATTGGTATCCATTTGGATTTCATCAACAGCAGCAGCAGAGGATGCATTATCAGTAGTTGTATTTGTTTCTGTTGCTGTTGATGCTTCATCCAAAGCATCTACTACTCCATCACCATTGGTATCCATCTGGATTTCATCAACAGCAGCAGCAGAGGATGCATTATCAGTAGTAGTTGTCTCTGTTGTTGATGCTGTTGTTTCATCCAAAGCATCTACTACTCCATCACCATTGGTATCCATCTGGATTTCATCAACAGCATCAGTAGAGGATGCATTATCAGTAGTAGTTGTCTCTGTTGTTGATGCTGTTGTTTCATCCAAAGCATCTACTACTCCATCACCATTGGTATCCATCTGGATTTCATCAACAGCATCAGTAGAGGATGCATTATCAGTAGTAGTTGTTTCTGTTGTTGATGCTGTTGCTTCATCCAAAGCATCTACTACTCCATCACCATTGGTATCTCCAAAACTTTCATCGGTTGTATTATCGCTTACAAACTGATCAGAATCTGTTTGACTATACGAAATAGGTGTATAAAAGATCAGAAGTGGTATAATGAGACTAATACTAACAAAAATTAAAAAAATGTTATTACAGTTTTTAGCTGTCTTGTTATTTAACATTATTGAAAAAAAGAGATCAGTAATAGATAAGATTTTTGGTTAAAATAGAAAAAGTTTGACAATCGTTTCCTTAAGAAGATATAAATTTACTACAATTTTGGTGGTTAAAGTACGGACAGATTCCTAACTTTATGTTAGCTAAGAAAAATGATACATTTTAAAAAAACTTCTTATTCTAAAAGGATTACACTCATTCTTTCTTGACTTTAGAAACGTAATACCTATATCTATATATTTATAGGGCACACACAATACCCTCTAGAATCGTTATTTAATGTGCAAATAATAGTTGTAGAGTATTTAACGTAAAACAATAAGCAAAAGTAGTCATGATCTGGCTTTTAAGCTGTTTGAAAACCTTTTTTAGGATTATCTAAAATAACATCATATAGTGAATTGGACGAAGTTAGTGAAGAAGTGATTGAAGATGAAGTAAAAATTCCAATTTCTGTACATGATACATATGAAAATAAAGATAAAATGTTGAAAGGAGTTTTCTCGATTCCTCCTAATTCCAATTTCCTGGTTATCTTTGTTCATGGTAGCGGAAGTGGAAAGAATAGTGAGAGAAACAAGTATCTTGCCCAATTTTTTAACAAGGATGGTCTTGCAACATTACTTGTAGACCTACTTACAGAGGATGAAGTGAATTCAGACATAAGAACAGAAAAAATTAGATGCAAAATTCCTGGACTTGTATTAAATAAGTTCAATATTGGGCTCCTGACAAAAAGAATCATATCAATAACCGACTGGATGATAAGAAATACTAGATTACAAGAAAAGAGATTTTTGATTGGATACTTTGGATCAAGCACAGGTTCTACAGCAATGATAGAAGCAATAGGTCATTTAGATTCAATTGTAGAAGGTGAAGATCTCATCAGTGTTTTAGTTTCAAGGGGAGGAAGAGTAGATTTGACTAAAGAGGATTCGTTGTCCAAAATTAAGATTCCCACTCTTTTTGTCATTGGACAAAGAGATCATAAATCAATTATTGAAAGTAACAAAAAAGTATTAGAAAAAATAAATTCTGAAAAAAAGAAATTGGTTTTATTGGAAGGTGCGTCCCATCTATTCGAGGAACCAGGTAAAATAGAAGAGGTGGCAAAAATAGCATCCGGATGGTTTAGATGTTATTTTCAGATAAAAGCAAAATCGATTCAAGTTTAATAGCGGGTTATCAATGAATGAATTATTTGAGACAAGTGTCAAAGCTCGTTGGAAGATGAACTGAGCAGACTGCATGATGCCAATTACCATCATTATATGACTTTGAAGTGCGTTAGGACTTTCTATAATCTTAATCTCCTGATAGGTGCACCATGTTATGATTGCTTATGCATTGCTAGTATATTGTCCCAGAAAGACTGAATTTCTCACGGGTTCGGTGGTATCCGTCATGCTAGCACTCTAATAAAAGAATCCTAAGTAGGGTAAATAAAACAAGTTTATAAATTTTATGTATCGCTGTTATTGTAGATTTATTTTTAAATTCTGATATCTTCTCACGAGATAATAATGCCTTTCTTTTATGAAAATACATTTGAGAATTTCAATCCTAGAGGAGGCTCAGAATGCTCGGTTCCAAATTTAAGGGTCGACAGGGAACAATACCAATTTGTTGTTGATGATCTAGAAAGAAATAGTAAAAAATCCAAATATTGATTGGACAATTGTAATGCTTCATAAACCATTTTATAGTTCCACTTCTAAGCAACTTCAGGAATTTATTATTAGGGATAAATATCAACCTCTATTTGACAAATACGGCGTAGACTAGTAATTCAAGGGCATAATCACATTTACAGTAGAAGATTACCGATACATTTCAACAGTGCAGACATTTCTCAACCTCTACTAGATGACAATACCCCTAATTATGCGAACAGCAATAATAACAATAATAATTCTACATTTATCAATCCAAAAGGAACAATGTATTTGACTGTCAGAACCGGAGGCGATGAGCTTTACAGAATAACTGAAAGGCCCTATTACATTGCCAATGATTATAATAAAGGCTTTGGATTTGTTGAAATCAAAATTGCTGGTAAAAAATTGCACAGTTCTTTTTATGATATTAATCTAAATTGTCAAACAATAATTACTAAGACAGGTTTGGAGCTTATAGATCCAAAATCATGTTTACCACCAGCCCCGGGAAACAACTCCTTAAAAATAATAAATCATTTTACCATTATAAAATTAGATATCTAGAGTACCTTCTTTTTTGATCATATCTGTTATGGTGATCATTTCGTTAAAGATAAAAATGAAAATGATCATATGAATACAGGACTAAAACTATTATTTTTTGTCTTTTATAATCTTAAATTCATCTTTAACATCTTGTTTCTTTCCGTTTTCAATAAATTTACCTGTTAATGTCTTTCCATCAGTTTCAAAAGTAATGTCCAATATTCCAAAATCACCTTCAACACCAACTGCTGAAAAATCTGCTGATGAAGATAAGGTCATAGCATGGGCTCCTCCGGTTCCCACGGTAACAAAAATTGGTCCTTTTGGGTTTTTATAGGTATTCTCATTTTGATCTTGTATTATTGGTTCATCGTCATCATCAGGATTGAATGTAATTGGATAGGTTCTTTCATAGACATGAAGATGACCTTGTAAAGCCAGATCTACTTTATATTTGTCAAATAGTGGATGATATGTTTCTCTAAAATCGTCTTCCGCTTCTAAGCTAGAGGCCGAAGCATATGCATATCGATGATAAAATACAATTATCCAATCTATCAATGCATCATTAGAGTATTTTTTAAGATCTTGCTCAGCAAATTTATATTGTTCCGACTCATCATCATAAGATGTCTCAGTAGATAATGCTAGAAAATGAACATTCTTATGGTTAAAAGAATAGTATTGTTCTTTCATACCAAAATGTTCCATATAGTCTTCCATCAAGTCTGAAGAATCTTCATGATTTCCTAAAACAATTTTTGTCTTTTCGTCTATAGGTTCTATTACCTCTAACCAACATTCGGCTTCACCATTATATGAAAGGTCACCTAAGGCCAAAACAAGTTCTGGGTCCTGCTCACCAATATTGTCTACGGTGTCTTCTGTTTCAGATGTACAGTCCCAATCTCCTACAGCTACTACGTTGAATCTTGGGGTTTTCTTGGTATTGTCTTCTTTTTCTTCAGAATCCTCATCATCATCATCCTCATTTTCCACTCCGTAGGCAGGTTGTAAAAAATTTATATTTAAAAAGTTTGAATGATTATTAACGCTATCTAGTCTTCCAAAAAAATCAGTATTGCTCAATATAATAGTAAAAAATATGGCAACAAAGAATAGCTTTGTAACATTATAATGGCGAATCTTCAAAGATCAGCAATTGTATGTAGATATTATTAATTGTTGTTCTCATTACTTGAATGGAATATCGATATATGTTGATATTTAATAAAGTATATTTAACCTTCCTATCAACAGAGGTTAATCAAACAATTCAGTTTATAATATCATTAACCTAATAATTTTTATGGCTCACTTTAATATCTAATTCTCTTGTTTTTTATATCAACTGCTACAAGATATATCTTCAGGTTCATCATTTAACAGGAGAGTTATGGTATTCGTCAGGTTCACATCATAGGATTAAAATTGGTTAGCTAATGGGCTCAATTCAAATTCAAGATATATACGGTTAAAAAAATATAAATCAATATTATTAATTTTAGTTACATATTTTTACCACTTTACTATTTGATAGTAGAGATGACTTGACACTGCTTGATTGATAAGCAGTGGAACTTTCTAGATATCTCGTAAGTGTTGAAAATATTTTTGGTGAACCCTTATCAGGAGATGCAAGACGACCCTCATTACAGTCATACAATATTGTTTTATTATGGAGATTTGCATTACTGGATGATACAGTATTTGAAAGACACAATAGAAAGTTTTGATGACTACCATCCTTGTATGCAACAGAAATGTAATCTATTTCACGTACATAACTGGATACAATTCTTTGTTTCAATGTATAATGATACTATAGCAAATAATAAGAATTATTTTTGATTAAAGGAGGTGGATATTAACTTAATTTAGCAGAGCCGAAATATAATTTTATCATGCTTTATTGGCTTCGGATATGTTAAATTCAAACGTGAAAGATGTAACATAATAAAAGGATATTTATTTGAATTAGTTAAAAAAATAATAGTACAAGAACGTATTTGTTATCATGTTATTTTAAATACAAATTTGCTAATTGTTACATACTCGTACCAATATATTCGCTAATTGTTACATCCTTGTATCACAATACCTTTATTGTTATTATTTAATTATTATATAAATGAAAACTAGACAATATTCTATACAGAAAGGATTATTCCTTTTTCAAAAAATTCTATATAATGCTTTGTATAATGTTTTGAAAACAAGTCAACATATACAATTTTATAAATAAGATTATCAAAATGGTGAAAAAATAGATGAAATATATTGTTTTATTATATGTTCTATTTACAATGTTAGTTACTTCCATAATAATTAGTGGTAACCTTGTTTACGCTAAAGATCCTTCTCCAAGTAATAATCTCATAGAAAAGGAAAAATCTTTCAACATAGCAATTGCGTCGGATTGGGGATGTAATGAAGACGCTAAAAAGACCTCGCAAAATATCCAAAATAAGAATCCTGAACTTGTAATTGCTGGAGGGGATCTAAGTTACGAGAAATCCGGAGATTGTTGGTCTAATCAAATTTCACCATTTAAATCAAAATTAAAGATAGCGATGGGAGACCATGAATATAGTGATACAAAAGGTGGTAAGATAGGTGTAATTAATGAATATTTGGATCCTCTTAATTTAGGGAAAACTTATTATTCTATTAATTTGAATAATGCCCACCTTGTTTTTATAGATCCTTATCTTGATTATGGTCCTGGATCAGATCAATATCAATTCATTGCAAATGATTTAAAGAATGCTTTTAAAAATCCGAAAATAGACTGGACATTCGTTGTAGAACATATTCCATTTTATACTTCTCCTTCAAAACATCCATCTGATTCTTCTATTCGGAATGTATTTCATCCATTATTTGATAAATATGGTGTTGATTTAGTATTTAGTGGAGATAACCATAACTATCAAAGAACTTTTCCACTAAAATATAACAATAATGGTGACAATTCTAATCCTTTAGTATCCAATAAAAATACAAATGAATATAACAATGATGATGGAGTGATTTATATTATTTCTGGTACTGCAGGACGATCTCATTATGAAATTAAAGAACAATCATCTTTTATCTCAAAACAAGATGATAAAAATTTTGGATTTCTAAATATTGATATAAAAGGTAAGTCATTGAAAGGAATTTTCTATGCAAATCCAGTGTCAAATTATAAAGATATTAGTACAGGTAATAATAATGACAGGATAATAGATCAATTTAGCATTTCAAATGAAAATAACGGGGCAGACAATAAATCTAATAACCTTTGAGACGAAGTACCTGTATTTTTTTTTATGTAATACAGAGCTGTTTAGCACTGAGATATTAGACAATTAATTAAGCTATACAATTCAATTTTCAAAAATGTATTATTACATAACTCGTTGTTAGGGATTATTACTCGACTGCAGAAGGAAGATAACAAGGAGTGTTATTTCGGCTCTGACTATATGAAAATCTTTATTGCGTATCAATCCCTCTTGTATACAGGCTAGGTTCAAACTTAACATACTCCGTATGAGAGTAAGGCTCTGACTGAACCAAGAGTAAGGCTCTGACTGAACCAATATCCGAGCGGCTATACAA
This sequence comes from uncultured Nitrososphaerales archaeon, assembly GCA_963695855.1. GTDB lineage: Archaea > Thermoproteota > Nitrososphaeria > Nitrososphaerales > Nitrososphaeraceae > TH1177. The sequence continues at coordinate 465,706 of CAVOHZ010000003.1, forward strand.
GTACCTCATAAAGAAGGTGGATGGATTTTTGCCGCCTGCAAGCCTAAATAAAAAAAGAAAACAGAACATAAAAAAAATGAATGAAAAATTAATGAAAAGAAACATATCTAGCATAGGCTACTTTAGATAATTTTTAATACTACGAATATTATAGAATATTGCGCTTGACAGGAACATAAGGATAACATAATACAGATGGAGATTTTCATGGGTGTTAATGTTAGGTTAACGATGTTGTTGTTTATCATCATTGTTGGATATAGTGACTTTACACCCAATACGTACACCCTTTGTTGATAGTATCCTTTTGTTGGTTCTATAACATACCCACCTGTGTAACTCTTCTTTTTTAATAGTTCTTGTTGTTTTGGTTCTCCGAACTCTCTTTTTATTATATTGGTCCACTACGTAGACACACCAGTATGAGAAACTCTATCAAAAGGTAATCTGGTAATAATAGAAATTGCATTCATCAAATCTAAGATTTCATAATTATTATGTTTAGATAATTTTATTGCAAGATTAGCGTCATGGATAATATATTGCAATAGTTTATCTTTTGGAATGCTTTGAACATCACACCAGTTCAAATTTTCATATTTACCTTCGTTTATAATTGCTTTCGATACTGATTCAAGACTTAGGTCATTGTATTTATTATTGTAAATTATTGATTTTACCATGGTTTCTTGTATACATTGTAAAGGTCGACATGATAATACCAGTCAAATTTGTTTTGTTGTAAATAATAGTCAATTTCAGTCGGGTTCGGTGCAAATCATGAGGAATTCCACATGAGTTAACAATATCGATACAACAATAAAATTATAAAATCATATGTATTAATTAACTTCATTTTCTGTTTATATTTTTATGTGTTGATTATCTGTTCTATAAAATATATGTGTAAAGTATCTTAAAATTTGTTAGATTGTTCATCATTGTCTTTTTCTTTTTGCTTACTGCAATAAAAGATGTTTGAGGTATCACATTTTCTACTTTTTTTCGTTGACTTTACATAATCCTTCCAGTTCAAGACTTTTCGATCGACTATAGAATAGACCATGTAGAGTTGGTAGACAACAATCTTGGCTTCGCACATTCTGCAGGAACTACATTCATGAAGATAATACAATATACTTTAGTTACTCATCGATCTACCTTTGTTATTAAAAATTTAAGTTCTATTTGCCAACCCAGCAAGGATTTAGATCAATATAGCTGTACATATTTTCTATTATAAATAAAGATAAACCACTTTATCGTAATTGAATTTACATCCTTCGTAAACTTACCAAGCGGTTCCGGAACGAAGAAGGTGATCATTTCTACCCCCTTCTACTGCGGAATTATTGAAAATTTTGATTTTATATTGACAATATCGCTAGAGTAATAGATTTATAAATTTATAAAAATATTTTTTTAAATTGTTATAATATCATGAGAAAATAGAAAGATAGAACTATTGATACTATCTATATTATATAGCAATACTTTAAAAAATAGAAATGTGATTAATTATACTAAGAAGTGAAGTAAAACAAAATGAACGTTAGATCGTGCTATGGCTGCGATATTCCAATATATTGGCATCCCTCAAAGGGAGAATATTTGGAAGTGCAGACCAACAAGAAACATATTTGTGAATATCTAGAAAAAATACAACAAATACAAAAATAATAGTATTTCTATTTATCTATCTATTTATTCCACAGACATAACATAATATAATATTTTATCATGTTAAATTACATGATAAAATAAAAAACAAATTTTTATTCTAAAAGCATATCCCAAGGATTATAAGGATAAGGAATTACAGGATGCAAGAAAAATATTTCAGCAATTAATGCTCCAAAAGGATGAAGAAATAAAATTAATAAAAACAGAACAATTAACTTATAAAGAGATGATAAGAAGTGAAGTAGAAGACCACACAATATACAATGTCATAAAGTAACCAATGAGGTAGAACAACAAATTCTGGATTTACGTATAGCAAAAAGATTTGGATGTAACCGGATCAGATTCAGGTAATAAATTGATTAAAAAAGAAAAGAGATACTTAGAGGTATTCTTCTATAAATATATTCATCTTGAGCTTAAAAAGTACCAATATTTCGAATTTTATGTCAAGTAATGTGAAGACAAGTCAATTAACAAGACCATTATTCCAAATATGCCAAATTATGAAAAATAACAATATCGGCAGTCTTATAGTAGTAAATGAATCTAATGATCCTGTTCGAATAATCACAGAACGAGAGATAGTATACTGTAATGCGCAAGAAGAAGATACTCTACAATTACAATCACAAAAGATTTACAATTACAATCACAAAAGATAATGACTTCACTAATTACAATTAAAGATTCTAATTCGTTAATAGAGGCCTTACAAATTATGCATTCACATAACTTTAGAAGACTACCAGTAATTAATAATGAACAAAAACTAATTGGAATAATTACTGATAAAGATATAATTAAAGCCATTCTGAGTAATAAAGACTTGTTGTCTGATTATTATGACAGTAAAGAGTTTGAACCTTCTTATTCTATTTTGGAACAATTTCGGGATCGGATTTTTGATACTATTTATAACCTTGATTATTTTCCATTTTTTTCTTCGTATCCAAACAATCTATTCAATATAGATTTATAAAAAATAAAAGTGTGAGATTTTATTGAGCAATGGAGATATGTTACCTATTGGTAATAAAAACAAGTAAGAACAAACCTCATAGATTAAATCTCTAGAATCTCCAATTAAAAATATGACAGAAAGTAAAAATTTTATTAATATTATCGATTAAAACTTGAAAATCTAGTTAAGTAATCTTGTCGCTAATATTGATTATTGAATTGCTATTACATTATTAATTTTCATGCTTATACCAATTAAGATAAATGTGTTTACTTACTCACCTCTAACCAGGTAATTTTTCATATCCAGATTGAATCTTTTTGTTCTAAAATATTTAGATATTTTATTTCTGAAATTGGTAAAGGATGAATAGTATTGTTGTAGAACAAGCAGTTCGTTTTTGGCTATTTCATCTTTTCTTATCCAGACTCTTCTTACAAGAGAGTCATAGAAGAAAAATGATTCATCTGTTGATACTACTGTGAACCCTGCCTGCTGGTGGTGTAGACTATCCAGTATCTTTCTGGCTCTTTTTTAAAACGTTCTTTCTCTTCTTTTGATGCAGTATTTACATGTACTTTTCTTGGTACTTTCTGTTTGTATCCCCATTTTCGAAGTAATGTGTAGATGTAAATCTGATCATATTGTACACCGCTTTCTCTGACTATGATATCATTAACCTGTTTTGTAGTCCAACCTTCTTTGCTAGATGAGAGTTGGCTTTTTATCTCATATACTGTCTCTTCTGGTATGTCAGGTGGTCTGCCAGTCTTTGATCTTTCTTTTAATCCTTCTATACCTTCTTCCCTGTACCTCTTTAACCAGTTTGAAGCTCATGTTCTACTTCTGTGAATATCCCTTGCAACCTGTGCAGGGACCCTTTTGTCATATACTACACTTAAAACAAGCAACATTCTTTCCTTTACTCTAGTATCATGTTCAGATCTGTATATTTTCTAAAACCTTGTTTTTGATACCGTTGTTGTAGTCAAATGAATAGGTTGTATGCTTGCTATCTTAGCTATATCCATAATTATCTAAATTGTGTGACAATAATGTTAAATTAATGTCCGAATACTTATATTAATTGGTATAGCTGAGGATATCCTCTCATATTCTATGAAAACTATGAAAGTAAATTGATTTTAGTTTATTGAAGATAAAGGGTTACAAATATAAATAAATCTTGTCAAATATATTACTATTATAATATAATACCATGAGATCATCCTTTCAAACTGATAATAAAGGCTTTCTGAATTTTGAATCTTTATACATATGGAAACAGCTAAAAGAGAATAGGGGAACGGGCTTACCTTGGTACTTCGCTGTGTCAACAAATCGGATGCCTGCCAAATACTTGATTTCCAGATCCATACCCTGTAAATTTATGGATTTATCAGGCATAAATGAACAAAAACTTTGGGAAGAATTTACAAATCTAACAAAAATATTCCTAGAGAGGTGGAAATCAATAAGATCTGAAGAAACTGACATAATAACCGAATTAAAACAACATAAGAAAACCTCACTACTGGATTTGACTGTTGAGCTTGTCAAACGCATGCTAACACACTGCAACTTTTGTCGCTGGAATTGTCAGATTGACCGATCTAATCAACTAACAGTTAATGAAGACGGATCATGCCAGACTAAAACACATAAAAAGCGTGGTACTTGTCAGCTTGAATCAACTTCTAAAGTAAGCAGTTATTTTCATCATCGTGGTGAGGAACTTATTTTCAGAGGAACCAATGGATCAGGAACAATTTTTTTTACAAGCTGCAATATGAGGTGCTCTTTTTGTCAAAATGGAGATATAAGCACAGACAAGGAAAATGGTATTCTTATTACCCCAAATAATTTAGCCTTAATGATTTGGCAGCTTAGAATGGAAGGATGTCATAATATTAACTGGGTTGGGGGTGATCCAACTATACACCTCCATACCATTACACAGGCAATAAGTATGCTCGACTCCTTCAAGATAGACTGGATAAATAATATAAAGGATCTTGATTATATTGAATCGGTCAAATCTGATAAATATTTTGACAATTCACCTCCTGATTCGGGATATGCATTCTATAAACAGTCTATATTCAATAGTCCACAGCTCTGGAACTCGAACTTCTTTATGAGTAGTGAGACAATGAGTATTCTGCGCACACTCATGGACGGCTGGCTACCAGACTTCAAGTTTGGTCCTGGCAAATGTGCGTTAGACCTTTCTAGAACTCCTTGGTACTGGGAAACTGTAACTAAAAATCTAAAACTTGTGCATCGATGGGGAGAGGATTTTGTAATACGTCATCTAGTAATGCCCAATCATATTGAGTGTTGTACTAATCCTGTTTTAGAGTGGATTGCCAAGAATATGCCAGAAGTTCAGATCAACATTATGGATCAATACCATCCAGACAATCTATGTAATCCATTGTCCCCAAAATATAAAGATCGGTATAATGAAATTGCAAGATCTCCCACCAAAGAAGAAATAAAAAGAGCATACAGATATGCTAATGATCTAAATCTTAACTTTAAACCATTATCTTTTGAGAAAAATGTCTATTGAATATTGATAGAATAAGGATTTAAGTGGATTTAGATGTGTAGCCTTTATAATTTATTATTACAAATTGCATACATCAGAAATCAGCTGTAATACGGACTGAAAGGGGACTCAACTGTTTTTGACACAATTTTGTAGTTCGCCAAATTCTATGATAGGATTGTGTTTGAATTGTTATCATAATATAGTATCTTATTTTTTTGAATCTATCTAAACCACGAATAAAGCGCGGGGAGTGGGATTCGAACCCCTGTTCATCAAATGTGGGTTCTGTATTCTGATATTAAAAGATATTCAAATAACAAAGATATTTCTATTCAATTATTAATTATCTAAAAAAAATATCTAGTAGCAAAGTTTGACATTATGAATATTATTATAAACTGAAGAATTGCCTGAGTTGCAACAACTTTGACATATCTACGCATAAGTTTTTGAATTTTATTCATATCCGGTTCCTTTTTCCTTAACTCATAATATACTCTAATGTTAGTTGGAAGAAGAATACCAAGTCCTTGAACAAGCATAACAGTGACAATAATTAGTATCGTTATAATCCAGTATACGATTGGAGATTCTAAAGTAATCAAACCCATTTTTGATGCGAGAAAGTAACCAGCAGTAGTTGTAACAGATGATACAGTTGGCATATAAAAAACCATTTTTGGCATAAGCCATGAGATGATTTCCTTACGCGTTGAAAGGCTTACCTTTCGAAGTATAGGACCAAGCAAAAATGCCATAAAGATATCTGTTCCAGTCCATAATATTGAAGTAAATACGTGAACGTAATTTAAGAGCAGAAGGTTAGCAGTCACTATTGCTACAATTAAGGCGCCAATTGGAATAACAATCCATATGTTTGAGCGTAATGATATTGTCGGTGGTTTTTGTATTGCAGTATCCAATTGAATATGCTACTTGCATAACTTGATACCTTTTATTTATGTCTTATAATTCTTATATCGTAGTTTTCAAGTTCTCGTATTTCTTTCAAAAAATACTGCATATGATAAAATATTAAACATTATTACAAAATAGAAGAATATTATTATAATAAAAATAAGAATAAATATTATTATTCCAAAAAAAACAATTATGGGAAGTAACGAATTGCCAGAACAAAACAAGAAAAAATATCATAAAAATTTACAAAGAGCAAATGAAATTAATAAACAAATTATAGAAGGTGGTTGGGATAATTATTACAAAAACGAAAAAATAGAAGAAATTCCTTGGGTTGATAAAGAACTAGATTTTGACTTAGAAGAGGAACTAAATATTCTGCAATTAAATAATGGAGTTTTTCTAGATCTTGGAACTGGTACAGGAACTCAAGCAATTCAACTTGCACAAAGAGGATTTAATATCATTGCATCAGATATTTCCGAGACTATCATTAAAAAAAATAAGATTAATTATGAAAATAAATATCCAAATATAAAGTTTATAGTAGACAATATTCTTTATTCAAATCTCGAGGATGATTATTTTGATTTTATTTTTGATAGAGGTTGTTTTCATCTTTTTACCAAAGAGGATAGATCAAAATACTACAAAGAGGCTAAAAGGATACTAAAAGAAAAAGGAATATTATTTCTAAAATGTCTTAGTTCGGAAGAACCAGTTATAAATGCAGGGTATAAATTTTCTACTGAAGAGATTAATGATATTTTTGGAGGCGATTTTACGATCCAAAAAATAAAGAAAACATTCTATCGAGGTACTTTTGATCCTTTACCAAAAGCATTGTTTGCTGTGATGAGATTAATAAAAAAGTAATAATAAATGATTTTTACATATATTTTTAGGACATATAATTAAAACAATAACAATAATTTAATCGTTATTATTTAAATTTGTTTTCCCTATAAGCTATTTTTCTGCTGAATATTTCCATCAATTTTTTCGTATCTTTTTTTATCTACGGACACATAATCTGCAGATGATTTCTTATTATACTTCTTTGAAATGATCTACACTATCAACTCATAAACTTTATTTCTTCTTCTTCTTGTTTCTATATATTGTTAGATAATTTCTAAGAGATAGAATCTCAATAAATAATAAAAGATAGTTGAAAAACATTATAATAATATGGGATAAACTTCATTTCACCTAAGCTTGAGGACAAGAGAATATATCAATGCACAGAAAGAAGACTGGCTTACTGTAATATATCTTCCAAAGAGGGCTTCATACGCGAATTCAAATGAGAGAAAGATAAACCAGAAGATAAAATTAGACGTATGTACAAACAGAATCTATACCAATATAGATGAACAAAAATATGCAGTATTAGAATATCTATATAAATAAGAGACGTAGATGGTATATTGACTTTAATAATGATCCTTGACTTATGTTTAAAATGATTTTTATTTTTGACAGCCACATTTAAAGTTATTTATAAATAATAAAAAATTTAATTTAATTATAAAATTTATTTAATAGAAAAATTTTAAATAGAAACATAATCATAGCACACATTTATAATTTTGATTATATCCATTTTAATTGCTATTTTTTATTAAAAACAATCTTAATGTCTCCAGAAGTACTGATCCATCTTCTACCACTTAATGCATTTTTTACGTGTCCTTTTAAACTTTTGCGATAATTTTCAATTTTATCATCATCTATTTCTACAAAATCTACATTATCTATTTCTATGTTGAATCCCCCCATGTTGTGTCCCCCTCTGTTGAATCCCCTATTATTAAAAACAATTTTAATGTCTCCAACGCTTTTAACAAGCCTTGTAGTTAATGCATTTAATATTTCATCTTTTAAACTTTTACGACATTCTTCAATATGATCATCAGTTATTCCTGCAAATTCTATATTATCTATCTCTATATTTATTGAATGACTTTTACCACTCATTATTCATAATTATAAAATACAATATTTAAAATTTTTTAACTCATAAAAATTGGATTAATAAATTAGATTTTATAGGTTTGAACTATTACCGCAAAATGGTTGTTTATGAGAATAAAATAGTTTCTTTATCTTCTGCAAAATTCATAGGATGTGCTGTTATAAGTAGTCTTCATACTCAACATAAAAAAACAGAGGATAATACTATTTTAAATGATCTAGGTTGGGAAATTTATCCCATTGGAATTTACAATATGGCTAAAATTCATAACAAATGTGCAATTATTCCAATTATCATAACTGAAAACGGAATAGCAGATAAAAATGATAGAAATAGAGGTTCATTTATTATTGCTCATCTTGAACAACTAGGAAGAGAAATTAACGACGGGGATAAATATTATTGGTTATCTCCATTGGTCTCTATTAGATAACTATGAATGGCAAGAAGGATATAACCCAGAAAGAAAATTTGGATTATTGTATATTGATCATGAAATTTCACCATCTGTTTTTTATTTCGTGATAACCTATAATTGGAATAGCATTTATCTCTCCATTTTTATTAAAATATGTTTTATCGTTAACTACTTGTACGAATTTATCAAATAATGCTTGTGATACCTCTGGTCCATATGGATCTCCTTTCAAGGCATGGTTAATTTTATAATGTACTCTATCATATGACCATTCCTTGATATCGAATTTAGTGGTAAACGTAGGTGTCCCATCAGAAAAATATGGTCTGCAATCAGTAGATACAGTATCAGAACCATAATTGGCTATGTATATTGTATTTGTATTTTCATTGATAGCAATAGGTGTAGGCTTTTTTCCTACAGGTATGTCTTCTCCTACCTTTGCATTATTCTCTGCAGAAATTACAGATACAGTATCAGAACCACTATTGACTACGTATATTGTGTCCGTAGAATAGTTGATATCAATAGCTACAGGCCCATCTCCTACATCAATCTTAGAACTTATTGCAGAATCCAAAGTTTGATTTACCATATCATATAATGTTTTATTATGCAAGCTCAGTGCAAACGCAAATGCATTGTTTGTCAATATTATTACAAATGCAAAAGTTACTATCACCAACAGTGTTAGTAAAACAGATAGTAGTCTGGATGTATCATCTATTTGTTTACGTTTATTCCAATCTAGTTTTTCTAATATTGATGCATTGCCTTTTGAATCAGGGCAAAGGGTTCCGTTTTCTTGAATTCTCAGATTGAAGTTGACCACTGCCATCTCAAAATGAAAATTTCTCGTCTACTTTTTCTGATATCATGTCATGTTTTATTATCCCGTTTTCAACATATGGAACATGACTTCTAAAAATACTCTTTCCTCGCTCTGGCTTTTCATGAGCTAGCAAATCCACTCGACGATCGATAAGAGCATCTTCGGCCACAACAGTTGTGCGTGGATCAATATCTTGTCTATTAGCTGTTTTAGACGAAATCTCTTTCAAGGCACTGAGTATACTTTGATAATCAACTGAATGCATACCCAATACCCAATTTTCTAATAATTTATGTAATTTATGTTTCCACCAGTCAGCAATGTAACCTTGCATCACATATTGACCATCTGCAATCTTGTACCAATATTCCTTCCAATGGTAATCTGTGCCCACACCCAAGACAGCACCATTCCTACTAACAATAATATCGTATCTTTCGGAATCTGGTAATTCCGGGGATATGGTAAAGGGGCCACGCTGAACACGCATCCCAGATATTTCTAGGTTTATTTGGTCTTTGAACTGATTGTAGTTTAACCAAAAGAACCATAACCTAATAATAAAATTGTTCTCATCCAGCTTGAATAAGTCAGTACAAAAAGTGGCTCCACGCATATCTCCGACAATCAATGCTATATCTTTTCGATCATCGAGTGTAACTTGCACACTATCTTTATGATGTCCTGACTTGTTGATATTCAAATGTATTTTAAACTTGGGAATCTCAGAATGATTGTAATATCCATCTGAAACCAGTTTATTTGACTCTGGAAACCATCTTGGATAATAAAGGCCAACTAATGTACCTTCATAAACTATTGTTTTTTTATCAATGGGTTCTTGGTGAACTATTTTTGAACCGGTCTGAAGAGGATGGAGTTTAATTACAATATCTGGTTGTGGAGTATCTTTATTTAGTGCAAAAAGGTCCATTTTGATTCTAACTTTAAGGGTAAGGTCGTAAGAAGCCTGAAATTCACTTTTATGATCAATGAAAATATAGGCATACCGTGTTTGACCAACATCAAGGGAAAGTACACATCCTTCCTCATCTCCACCCCCCCAACTAAGAAGTATTCCAGATTCGTTCCGTGTGTCACTATCAACAAAACCACAACAATACTCATTATCCTTACGTGAATTTTTCGGCGTTATTGTGATGGTCATCTTTTTTTGCTCTTCGTTCGTCACCCTTAGTTTTAGTGTTGAGACAGAAAATGGGAGGTAAGCAACGTTATGAGTGCCATCATGTGACTTGTCTGATGTATTTACTACAGCAATAGTGCACCTAACCACGAAATACATCTCTTATACATTTATAAAAAATTAACTACCCGCTTTATATGACTCACTTCCTTTTTTTGGTAGCAGCCGCAACGTGACAAAGGTAATCGTATAGAGACTTAATCATGGGTATTTGAAATAGGACATGTTAGCTCGGCTTTAGGTTCAGGGAAAACAAATGTAGAAGATGCTATAAATCATTACAACAACGAAAAATGATATAACAACAAAAATCAAATACTTGAGAGGCATTTTCATTTAATATTGCTAGGATTTGTTAAAATATTATTGTTACCATTTGTAGTAACTTATAATCGGGTTCGGTGGGATTCGGACCCACGACATTTTAACCCTCGAAAGACTGGTTAAGAGCCAGACGCTCTACCTGGCTGAGTTACGAACCCTCCTTTATTATCCAATAATCTAACTATTTATACCAAACTAAATTAATGATCAAAAAAAACCAACATATGATTAACAATATCGTTGTCCCTAAAAGATATTCTACTCTTTAACGCAAAGGAATACCATTCAGAAGCTTCGGACGGTGGAAGATTCCGATATAATCGGTTCCTCAATTCGAACAATGTCGTATGATCTAAATCTCGTTTGGAATATTTTCTCATTTCTCTGCCATAATATGGTTGTTGGGGTTGATCGAATGGATACCGTTGTTGGGGTTGATCGAATGGATACGAATCTGAAATTGAACCTAATGGCTTTGAATAAACATGATTAGAATTTCCGTGTAATCGCGAATGCGATGTTGAATAAAATTTCCCAAATTGCTTTTTTTGCCATATTTTCCATCCAAAAAGGAATCGGTCCTAGTATTATAAAATTTGTTATTTCTATTTAAACTCAAATTTTTACTTGTTTTTTCTATTTGATTAAAAAAATCATTCGGAAATGTTTTTGGTATGGAGTGAACATCCTTGAGATGTCGTTGAAGATTCCATCGTCTTGAAAATATTTTTTTACATATTTTACATTGATATTTTTCTGGCATTTCTGAACATAAAGAAAATTTATTTATAAAGATAACATATGATTTTGTTATATCGATGTTTATTAATTATGTTAAATTTGAGAATTTTTAATCATGGATTAACTCCGAGTAACTCGAAATCATCTGAGAGCAAATTGAAATCATTTGACCGTAAATATGAATTGTTGCTTTAAAATAAATATCAAATTCAAAAATAAATGGGAAAAAAGATAAAATTTAACAAACTCAAAGGAGAAATATATGAAATTCTTGACTCCAGAGTACGTATATCTTATACTGTGTGTTCGGTAACCGTAGTTTGCTCTTTATTATTTTCAAACAATTTTACTATCGTTTCAGAAACAGAACAATTCAATCTTTCTTTTTCTTTTAGAATTATTCTATAGGCATCCAAGGTTATATACACTGGAATTGAACCTGTACCTTCCAACAAAGCTTTCACATTATACAATCCATTCTCAATTCCCCTCTCTGCAATTTTCTTCAGCTTTACCTTGTCAAGAAATCCTCCTAAGGGACCCATTGGCATATCATAGTCAACTTTAATCATTGTTTTCGTTGTCTTTTCGCCAATTTCTTCAAAATCGACCTCTATTTTCCATTTTTTGAATGGACCTTCGATCATTTTTGCAACAATCTTTCTATGGGGAATATAGTCAATGGTTTCACAATCCCATTCTAATCTTTTACCATCGAAATCGCCACTTATTCTAAAAATTGTCCCTATACCAAAACCATTTTTTACTTCAATTGGAATAACATTGAGTCCCATGTTTTCTGGAAATTGATCAGCCATATGTTCAGGACGAGCAAAATACGTAAAAACTTCGCTAACTGGAGAGTTAATTGTCATCGACTTGTTTATAGTTGTAGTCATAACCCTATCTGCACTTCATATTCAATATTATGAATTTAAAGGTTTCTTACTGGTATCATTATATTAAAACAGATTTACGATTTACTTTTTTTATTGTAACCTTTACACTGTTAATAACCATATCCTGTATAAGCAAATGATAGTAAAAAATTATGCTAGTGGATTTTTATTCAGAATCTCGTCTAGACACTTGATAATATCTTCTTTTGTAACTTCGATTGGATTGTTATCAAGATGACCTCTGTCTGGCATGATCACATCTGCTGCTTCATCAAGTGGCTGTTTTAAAGTAAGAGGTTCGAATTTTAGCTTTTGACATATCTTCTTGAATCTTTCATAGAAAATGGAGTTGTTAAATTTGTGTGCTACTGTAGTACAAGAAGAAAGAGAATAGCCATGTGGTACACCTTCATTAGAAAATACGTATGAAAGTGCGTGTCCCAAAGTTGTAGAAGAGTTGCCAAAACCAATTCCAGATAGCATAGCTCCATATGGAAGAAGGTCAGGTTTGTCATTTATTATTGCATCTTCAAGGATATCAAATGCCTCTTTACAGAAAAATCTTGTAAATGGATTTCCAATTTTGCTATCATATCCCTCAGAAGCTTGAGCAGCGGCATCGCAAGCTGAATTTCTCATGATATTAAATGGTGTTCCTGGTAGGAAGTACGGATCAACTATTGCCGTATCAGCCAGAAAGGCTTCATCTTGTAAGAGTTTTTTCTTGTGACTAAAGCTTACCACAGCATAGGTAGTCATTTCTGCTCCCGTTCCAAATGTCGTCGGAATGAGAATCTTTGGAACACCAGTCAATTTACTAAGATATTTACAGACATCCATAGAGCTCCCACCACCAAGTCCGACGTAAGTAGAGATATTCTTTCCTTCAAATTCATTCTTTATCTTTTCAATTGTTTCAATGGAAGGATCCGGAGTAACTTTATCATAAATCTCGTAATTTGTAACTCCCATGTACTCTGTCCATTTCTCATAAACTTCTGGGCTAGTAGTAGTAATAATCAAAGAATTTTTTGGATATTCAAACTCCTTTGCAGCATTTGCCCCAAAAACTATTTTTTTAGGCATCATTACTTTCCACATAATACACTGAAAGAATCTTCCAATTATTTTAAGTTTACAGATAATAGAATAGTCAAAATTGTGAATTCTTTAATTAATCCATTTCAAATAATTAATTCTATTAGCTGAATTTACAAAATCAAACGTTTATTTTTGCTTTTATGTATTTCATCAAGGGTTGGAAAAATTGCTTAAATAAACCTAATATGTTACCTATTATCACTTAAAATCTACTTCTTAAAAATAAGCAGATAGAAAGAAATTAACACAATAGTAGATTGACAATCGATAAAAGTAAAGTCGATAGAGTATAAATCGAGTAATCTAAAATAAGAATTTAAAATAATAAAATAATAGATTATTGAAAATATTTCGATTTACACAGAACTATCTTCGTTTTTTCCTTACTACGTCCCAAATCCAATTAATTATTTACTAAATACAATTAGTCACGATCTTTAACAAAGTTAATCAATTAATTTACATAAACAAACAACGATATTATTAAATCAAAAAAAGATTTCTTTTGACATGTGGAATTTCTTTAGGAAAACACCAGATCATAAAAAAGTATACGATAAAAATGATAAAGAAGATCCTCCGCTAGACTCAAAAAAGAGTGATATTTTTTCCATCAGTGATTTTCCTGAAAGAATGTCTAAAATAAATCAGGCTTATCCACTATTAAAAGAAAAAGAAAATAAGACGCTAATGAAGATTTTAGATCTAATTAAAAAAGGCAGACATAAAGAAGCAAGACAGCTATTTGAAGAATTGAATAGAATCAGAAGGGATATTGGAATTCTAGATACATCAAAAAAGGTCATCGAACAGACATCTATTAGGATTTCGTTAATTCATGATATTGGTGATGCATTACATACTTTGGAACCTACAACAAATGTTGAAACATGTCAACAAACAAATTGTAAATTAATGGATGGGATTGAGCATTTTGAAATGAAAACATTTACTAAAAGCATGTTGGAAGATATCCTAAAAAAAGACTACAAGGATATAGATATCGAATCTATAGAAGAGATAGACAGAGTTTTCAATAAAATAATGCAAGAAAAAGACAGTTGAAAATATATAATCTAAAAATCTAATTACTAAAGATACAACTGAATTATAAAAAAATTCAGATCCATAAAAGCCGATCGGCTACAGAAGCCGATCATAAACTAATATTCAGACTAATCTAACAAGATATATTAAAAAGATATGATTATATGTTTTTAGTTTTTTGACTATCCATAATGAGAACATTCATTGCTGTAGACTGTGAAATAAAAGATAGGTTTAGAGAGATACAGCAAGAGGTTTTAGATCAAGTTATTGCGAATAAAAACTATCTAAAACCGGTTGATGTAAATAATTTGCATTTTACATTATTTTTTTTAGGAGAGATAAATGACTCTCAAGTAGAAGCCGTTAAAAAAGAAATTTCGCAAATAAAATTTGAGAAAACGATATTAGTGTATAGCGGCATAGGAGTATTCCCTTCTATAATGTTTCCAAAGATAATGTGGATAGGGATAGATGAAGAGGGGACCAAAGATCTAGTAAAGATATTTAATATGATTAACGAAAAAATGAAGCAAATTGGCTTTAAAACGGACAATAAATTTGTACCGCATCTAACTATCTTTAGGGTGAAAACAAAGATCCAAAACATAAAAGAGATATGTAAAAAATATGAGGGCATGAAATTTGGACAGGATACAATTGATAAGATTTATCTAAAGAAAAGTGATATCAGACCAACTGGGCCGATTTACTCCAACCTATTAACAGTTTATGCCATCAATAGATAAATACAAAGTGAAAAAAGATGATAACAAAAAATAAAACAAATTCAAAAATCAAAAATCAAGTGACGGCTACCACAAGTAATAATAGCATCAAAAATCACATTGCACTGGATCTTGATAGAGTTATTCAAAAAGCGTTGAAAGCATGCCAACCCAATAAACTGGAATTAAAAACACTACGTTCCGTTGAAAAAGAGATAATAAATGAAATCAAGAATAACTTGGTGCCAGAAGTGGTAGCTATAAAGTCTGGTGGTTCATTTGCAAAAGGAACAAACCTAAAAAATGACACAGATATTGATATTTTCATTTTAATAGACAAAAAAGTTAGCGAAAGTCATTTTGAGGGAATTGCCATGGACATTGGTTTCAAATCACTATCCAAGTACACACCAAGAACAAGATTTTCAGAACATCCTTATGTCGAGGGTTTTGTATGGAAAAACAAAAAAGAGTGTCAAGTCAGAATCAACATAGTACCTTGCTATGCCGTAGAAAAAGGTAATTGGAAAAGTGCTGCAGATAAGATCCCAATATCACACAGAATATATGACCAAGAATTTATCAAAGGATCATAAGGATCAAGTACGAATTTTAAAAAAATTTTTAAAAACTATTGGAATCTATGGAGCAGAAATGCTTACCTCTGGATTTAGTGGATATGTTTCTGAAGTATTGGTTTTAAAATATAATACATTTAAAGATGTGCTAGTAAATATTTCAAATTTGGAAAAAAAAGAAACCGTGATTTCTACATATGAAAATAAAGAAATTGACGAAACCAAATTTCATAGTCCCATAATCATTATCGACCCAATTGATGAAAATAGAAATCTAGGTGCTGCTATCTCAGCTGAAAGTTTATCAAAATTCATAATGGCTTCCAGAACTTTTTTGAAACATCCTTCGATGTACTTTTTTAACTTTCAACAATCATTTAACAAAGTAACCAAAGTAGTTGCGGATCAGAGAAAAAGTGATATACTTTCAAATTTGGTCGTTATGAAATTTCATTACAGTACTAGAAGCCCAGATGTAATATCCGGACAATTAAAGAAACTGACAAAAGCCATTGTCAATCAAACAAATAGTATTGACTTCAATATATTAAAAAGTCAATGCTACATAAAAGATGAGTGCAATCTTGCACTAATCATATTATTATTAGAATTTAAAAAGTTACCTTTCTATATGGTTAATAAAGGACCAGACGTTTTTATGAAAGACGAAGTTAGCAATTTTATCAAAAAAAACAAGAACAATTCAATATTCACTTGGATAAATGAGGAAATGAAAATTTCTTGTCTGAAGGAACGAAAGAATGATGACATAATAGAATTCTTAAAGGAAGCAATAACCAGTAACACAGAGATAGGAATTCCAAAAGGATTGAGATCTGACCTCAAGAAAGGAGTTGGATTATTTTTCCTAAATAGTAAAAAAATAAGAAAGGATCCTATATATCAGGATGTATTATATGACTTTATATATCAAGAATTCGATGATCTTTGAAGATTGATATAAATTCTCCAATAGTACAGCATTTAATTTCGTATCCAAAATTTGATCATTTTGTATATCAAGAAAGGGTTAAAGAATTAATTGATCTGGGGATAGAAGAAATTATCATTTCTGGTCCTACAAAAATACATAATTTAGATATTCTTGGAAAAGGTCACTCTGGCATAGTTGTCAAAGTAAACACGAACAGGGGGAAGAATCTTGCCTTAAAAATCAGAAGATCTGATTCTCCTAGAAAGAATTCACATGAAGAAGCAAAAATGATGATAATTGCAAATATACTAGATATTGGTCCAAAACTCATAAATCAGAAAAAAGATTTTATTCTAATGGAACTAATAGATGGAAAAAAAATTTCTCTATGGATTGATGAACAGGGTAATTGCAATAATCTAATTTCCAAACAGGCTGTAAAAAAGGTAATAAATGAAATCTTGGAACAATGTTATCACTTAGATGGAATCTATCTTGACCATGGTGAATTAACAAGAATAGATAACCATATAATTATCTCATATGAAAAAAAAGTTGTTATAATAGATTTTGAGAGCTCTTCAATCAATAGAAAAACTACAAATGTTACATCGATAACACATTCTCTAATTTTAGGTGGATTACTTGCAAAAAAAATAAAAAAGATATTGGATTTTAACAAGGAAGACTTGATGGTTGAGAATCTAAGAGAGTATAAGAAGGAGAAAAACAGGAAAAACTTGGAGAAAATAATCTCGTTGATAACAGAATCTTAAATATTTCTAATACCTTTACAAAGAATTATGAATTTTTAGTCTTATAACCAATACAATGAAGACGAAATTTACTTATTACAGGAAATATTTAATCTATTGAAAATGAACGAAAAGAATAGCAGCAGTTCAACAGAAACGTCTAGTCCAATCCCCTTTCCGACCCTAACTATTTTGTATTTACCTGAAAGTGCTTCAGATGTAATAGAAGAGGTTAGTCAAAAATACTGCAATATTACCGCAGAAGATTGCTCCGGCTATTTTCACGATGGCATAAAAAAAAGTTACAAAAAGATAACGATATGGAGTCAAGGTATAGATAGCTTGTGGTTCAATGCAATAATAGCTAGGATCAAAGAACTTGCCAAAGTTGAACAAGTGCCAATTGTATCTGGTGGAATAATGTATTCTGTTTAAAATACTCAACAATATTATTTTGAGTCAATATTTTGACTTGAATTGTAAAAATATAAAAAAATAACAATTAATAATATTATATTTATTTTTTACTTTGTAATAAAAATTTGGAAAATTCTGAGGCAACAAGTAAGTATATGATAAAACAATTGGTGGACAATGGATCCAATGTTACATTATCTTTGAGTGAAGATATAGAATTAGAACCTATTTCACAGCAACAGATGATATTGGAGGCTGTGGATAGAACAGTAACAGACGACGAGGTCAAACAACAGATAAAACCCTTACTAGAAGCTATATTAAAATCACAACCACAGACAGTCATCAAAACATATCCTAAAACCGTTATACAGATAACAATGCCAAAAAGAAAATATCAAATTATGGGAAATCCGCAGGTAGGAGAGATTTTACAAGTCGACATCAAAAGGTAGTATAAAAATAATAATAAATATAAAAAAATAGGATATTCTCTGTATCCATTTATATTTTCAATTAAATAATTAATAACGGAAAGATAATGTAAAAATAGAGTCTTGATAATAAAGATTATACTAAAACAAGATACATTTCGTATCTGTTAATAAAAAAAATCATATTAGAATTACATTTATCTAATCCTAAACAAACGGTGGAAGAAAAAAAATACAATATTGCAATCATTCGGTGGAGGAAATATAGGGGTTTCTATTGGATATTTTTTGGCATTAAATCGTGAAGCTAATGGAATAATCATTGAAGCAGGAAAGAGATGCTGGGATACCACACGAGTTCTATAAACACTGGAAAAGTCATTCACCTTTCTTAT
>CAVOHZ010000004.1:0-134876 GCA_963695855.1 uncultured Nitrososphaerales archaeon
ACTAAACTAATATCTCAAAAGATAGGAAAGCCAAATCTAATTCAACAAGAAATCATCATTTCAGATATTGAGATAGACAATGCCAAAAAATGTATTTTGTTACTAAAACAAAAAATTAATGAATTATGTTCAAAAAATAATAATGGTAAAATTTCTGTTTGGATACCTTATGCTGAGCTTTTAGAGAAAGAATTACCATCAAACAAAGTAGATATGTAAGACTTCAAAAAAGAGTATTTTCTCTACTTAGGATTGTTCCAATAATAAAGTTAAATCATAGAAAATTACTTGTATTAGGAAAGGAGACTTCAGTCATTGCAGATTTGGATGATTTAAGAGAAGTGTTATCTATAACTCAAAATTATGAGGGGATTCCAAAATATAAAATTGAATTCTTTAATGAAATATTTTATCCTTGTTACAAAGGAAAAAGATGTTGTTGATTCAAGCAAAGATGGTACAAAGCAAGAAGATAGAGCAGCAGTAACTGCTAGGCAACTATGTGAAGAATTCAAAAAAATAAAAGGCAAGTCAATAACTACCGATAATTTGAAAAAGACTTACCTTGATGAATTGATGATTAACGGCTTGATAGACTATGACAAGTCAAACATTGATTCTAAACAGTATATCTATTATCCAATAGTAGAACCTTTTTCATCATCAGCAATACCAGTAGCAGGAAATGAAGAATCATTATCTTTGTTATCGAATTCAGACCAATTCGATAACGTTTCACAATATTCATCAACAATTTATGAAAAAATTATAAAAATTATTAATGAAACATGGGTATTCTGTGAAATTATGAAGTTAGTGCGATATCGAATCGATTTGAACAATATACAAGGTCCATTGGCAGATTATCTAAATAATCATGAAGAATTCCAATTCTTAGATAATAATAATTATTGTTCTTATAAGGTTGACAAAGAAAAGAAGAAAAAGAATCTATCGTTTCAGAAGTCGATATGAAAGAAATAAGCAATTCACACAAAGCAAAAGAAGAGGAATGTTGCTGTAATAATATCAACAAGTATACAAATGGTAGTAAACTAACAATCAGACAATTCATCAAAAAATATACTGATATCTCTTCTTATCGATTCGATAACAAACGGGGCTCAAATATTACTCCTTTTGGCAAAATAAGCCCAATCAAATCGAAACTGCCTAATTTCGATAATAAAGATAATAGAAGTCATGACAAAATAGAAAAAAATGAATCCTTAGAAACAACTTTAACCACAGAACAAGCGGTTTCTAATTCTGAAACAATAACAATTACAATACAGGATGAACATGAAAAAAATGTAAATAATAGTGAAAATGAGATTGCCCTTAGAACACTCACAACTTCACAGCAGTATATGCTATCAAAAATAAAAGCAGGATTATTTACTAATCATTTGATTTCTGAATCTGATTTATTGATTGAAGATTATAATTATAACCATGAAATTATAAATGATATAGATAGAGTCAAAGGAACAGACGGCTGGTTTTGCATAAAGTGCACAATGAAGGGAGACAAATGGTTCATGATGAAACATCCATGCAAGAATAAAATAATTTTTCAAAGAATTATTTCATTCAATATCTTTCAATTATGTATCAATACTGAGTATCATTTCTTGTTATAAATCTCCATGTAATGGGTGGTATTCCATATGGACAAGGTCCAGGATTTGATATCTTCTCAATAATCCACCGATTATTATTATTTTGATAATTATTTTTAGTTTGTTCTAGTTTTTCTGTTTCTGTCTTTAGATTCGAATGCATCTGATATAATTTACTTGTATCATAGGCAATTCCAAGAACATTTTCAAAATTTTTTCTATCTACTTGATTACGTAATAAAAAATAGTATACTCTAAATAAATCGTCAAGATGATATTCATTATCAACATAGATCTGATATAATTCATTCATTTTTTGCAATCTTAAAAATTCTGTCCAATATTTTCTTGCCTCTTCAAAATCTAAATTCAATTCAATTGCAACCTCTACTGGCGTCTTTGCTTGGAGCAATAGTTCATAAGTTCTACTACTTTTTGAAATTTTATTAATGGGTTTAGGCTTGATTATCCCCTTTTCTTTTTGTTTCTGATTTTAATTTTCGTTCGAATTTTTTTAAGATAGGTTTTATATCCCTTATCGATACATGAGCGATGTGGGCTATTTCACTATATGTTCTTCCTTCCTTATGTAACTTCATAACTAAATCGCGTTTTTCAAATTTATTCAAAGATGGAACTTCCATTTCGAGATTCAATTAAAAAAGCGGCTAATAAACATATGGTAGTGTATTTTCAACTGTCTATCTTTTCATACCATTTGATACCTATTAATACCTGCTATTTTTGTCCAATTCAGTTTATTTGAATAATACCACTAACTATGTGAATAAGAATTTTTTCGATTTTTGAATTTTTAAAATAGTCAGAAGATTAATATTCAATTTTCTTACTGTTATTTGTTAGAATATTATGGTTAAACAAATTATATAAGAATTTAAATAAGTCTATCAATTCTTAAATTAAAGAAGATTGTTTAAACCAATTCTTCATAAAAAACAATTACTTTTTAGGTTGTGTTGAATCTACCGTTGTTTATTTCAGTTGTTGGGAATCAGTTGGTATTATTCATGTGGTCTGCCAAATGCTATAGTAAAAATACTGATGGGTCAATATTGTGTGCTAGTAATAATAGATGAAAGCAGGATTCAGATGAAGTTTTCTGTAATTATTTGTCTTGCCTTCTTGCAAGATTTTTCTATATCTGTTAAAGAGAGAGGATGAGCTCTTCAGACCATCTCGCATAATGATTTACACTAGCTCCAATTGAACCATGGCGTGCTAAAATACCACAAGCAGCTGACAAGAAAATGATTATAAAACATGAGTCTTTCGTATCCATGGCCTCTACTTTGATATCTTGCAAAGTTTTTCTCAACTGCTTCTTGTATTGGATTTCTAATTGATGGAGATTTACATTCTATTATAACCAGTGGAATACCATTAACAAAAACTACAATATCTGGATAAATTGGTTCTTTTAATCCTTCTAGTTGAAATTGATTTGTTACTAAAAAATCATTATTTTCAACATTATCAAAATCAAATAATCTTACAGTTTTGTCTACATTTCCTTCTCCAAAGTTTTGGGTTACTGTAATTGGGTCCAATCCACCTGAACGAGAAAGACCAACAAGTTTTGCTCTTATTTGCTCATTTGTATCCATTGCATCCAACGTTGCTGGATAATAATCTTCCTTTATCTGGTCTAAAGCATCATAAACACCATCTTCATCTATTTCTGGATTTAATTTCCTGATTGTTTTTTCTAGTCTGTCATAAAGTAAAATTTGTCTGTAATCTTTTCTTTCAATATTGAGTTCTTGTTGAGTTTTATATTCATACCCCATTACTTGGAGTTGTTCTAATGCTGGTTTTTCAGATTCAATAAATTCTTCGCTTTCTTCTCTTCCTGAAATAAAAAAATCTTTTTTTAACAAGACTATAATTTAACCCTTATTTTTCCAGTTAGAAGTTGCTGCATTAAACCTTTTTTGAGGTTTTCAAGTAGTATTTTTTCTCTTATATTATGAAAAATTAAATCATCTGTACCTAATAATATAGAAGAAATTAGATTTTGTTCTTCTTTTGAAGGGAGAGGAACTAAAAGAGGGTTTAATGTTTGAAGGTTAATATTCGATTGGGCACTAATAGTTGCCTTTGATTGTAAAAATTTTTTTTGTGTTCTTAGAAAATATTCTAAAAATTTGATATTCATTTTAGAGGTAGAGATACCAACTATGCTGTCAGGAAAATAAACTGGAAAAGTAGTAATTGCAGTACTTCCTATATTTGCTGCTATAGTAATAACTATTGTATCTTTTGGAAATAATTTGCTGACTGATATCCCTTTTTCATTTAATGTTTGAGAATAATTTTTTATATAACCATCAGAATTTTCTACATCTCCTGTTGAATAAAAGGATATTTTCCACCGTAATAGGCAGGGTCATTTCTTGGTCTGTGTGAAAACTTTCCTCTTTCAATTTTAGATATTTCTCCCAATTTGGCAATTTCCCACTCATCAGGAATTTCTCCTAGTTCTGTTTTCTTAAATTTAGTATGTCCTATTCCTTTAGTCAATAATCTTTGCATTAATTCTTTTTTGAGTCTTTGAGTTTGTTCAATTATTTGTTCTGTTTTTTGTATTAGTTCATCTATATTTGAAAGAATAGTTGCAATTTTCTCTGTTGTTCATTTTTTTGGAGAAGCGGTAATTAAGTTCTTGACATATTTTGCTATTTTAGGAGGATAAGTAGGTCCAGTCATATGCATATTTAACTGAGATTCTTAATATCACTTTAATAAAGTTAAAGATGAAGTTAAGTTCGTAAATTACTTAAACTTTAGCACTGCAAATGTTGTAAAAGGTATTGAAGAATTGCACTCTACTATTGTTGTCTTGATGAAGATATGGTCTTACTGTAGAGACAATTATTTCATTTTTTCTGACCATTCTTTGTGTCTCTCTTGGACGTTTAGTAATTTAATATATTCTATTTTTTAGGGAAGTTTTCAGTAGAGCCAATGCAATATTTCCATTTCATCAAACGAATACTTTTTATCAGTAGTTTCGGGTTCATTTCAACAATTTCATCTAGATGTTTTTATTTCCCATCCTCTGGAATTTTCTAATTTAGTTTGTTAAATCTCTTTTACTTTTTGCATTCTATATCTTAAATCCTAATTCCTTTAGATTCTTGGTTACTTGAATTTCTATTACTTGTTTGTCTCTTTCTAATTTCTTTAATTCATTAATTGTCTTTTGAATATCAATTTCATCTTCTGCTTCTGAAATATCTACATATCTTGGAACATTTAGATTGAATTCATTTTCTTTCAACTCTTCAAAAT
The DNA here is from genome assembly GCA_963695855.1 of uncultured Nitrososphaerales archaeon. Classification (GTDB taxonomy): domain Archaea; phylum Thermoproteota; class Nitrososphaeria; order Nitrososphaerales; family Nitrososphaeraceae; genus TH1177. The sequence continues at coordinate 4,935 of CAVOHZ010000004.1, forward strand.
CGGCAATATGACAATATCCATCAATATCTTGATATTTCTGGAAAGCGGAAACAATTTTCTTTATATCATCTTGCCTTAACAGATTCCTAACTTTTCCTTCTTCATACTCTTTTGCTGCATATATGAGAATTACCTTATTTTTTCTCTTTTGGGGGTTTATTTTTATTTAATATAAGAACACAACCTGGAATCCCCGTTCCATAAAATAACTTCGGAGGTAATGCAATTATTCCTTCAATTACATCCTCTTTCATCATATTTTCTCTTATTCTGGATTCTTCATTTCCTCTAAACAAAACACCTTGCGAACATATTACAGCAACTTGTCCTTTATCATTTAAAGAAGAATACATATGTTGGATAAAAGCAAAATCTGCCTTATCTTGTCCAGGTGGAATTCCGAATTTAAAACGATTGTATGGGTCCTTTGAAGCAATTTTGTTATCCCAATCCATACTAAAAGGAAAATTCGCTAGAACTCTATCATATTTCTTCAGTTGACCTCCTTCTACTAGCTTAGGATTTGCCAAAATATCGCCATACTCGATTTTAAAATCAATAATATTGTGAAGAACCATATTCATTTTACACATTGCAAGATTGCCATAATTGCTTTCCTGTCCCTCTAAAACTAAGTCTCTAGGATTTCCACCATTCCTTTCAACATATTTTCTGGATTCAATAAGCATACCACCAGAACCACATGTAGGGTCACAAATTCTCATCCCTTCTTTTGGTTCTACTAAATTAACAAGCAAACTGACAATTTCTCTAGGAGTAAAAAATTCTCCTCCTTTCTTTTTTGTCTCGTCAGCAAATTCTGCTAAAAGATATTCATATGCATCTCCAAAGATATCTTCTTTTTCTAAATCTTCATTCCTTAGTCGCGGAGAATTAAAATGAGATATTAATGCTCTGAGCTTATCGTCAGGATATTTCCTTTTATCGTTGTATTTTGTATTTGTGAGAACACCTTCTAAATCAGGATTTTCTCTTTCAATTATTCTACAGACATCATCTATTTTTTCACCTATATTTTCTGCTGTAGAAGAAAGGATTGACCATCGAGCATTGTCAGGAATATAAAAATAATGTCTACGTTTGCTGTACGCTTCTTTTTGATTCATACCTTTTTTTATCAGTTTCTCAGCATTTTCTTCAAAGGTATCATTCAAACGTTTCAAAAATAGCAAAGTCATTACAGGTTGTCTATACTCAGAAGCATCAAGTGAACCTCTCAAAATATCTGCTGCACTCCAAAGATGAGATTTTAAAAAGTCAAAAGTAATTTTATTTGGCTTATCTAAAGTATAATTAGTTGGCTTGACTGTATTTGCTTTCTGTAGTTGCTCCTTTTTTGGCAATTTATAATTAGGTAATATTGATTGTTTATTTGTTTTTCTAAAAAATTACAATTCAATCAGTAATCCACTTCCAGAAAATGTTTACATTTAATACTTATAATAAAATGCCGGCTACTGGTCAATCAGTTTATCTATATATGTATATAAGAAATAATTCAATATTGATAATAAATGAAATCTTTGAATTGCTATTTTGAATATTTACCATCATTAGTAATCCAATAGACTGTTCCTTGTGATTTTTGTTATTATTGTAGAGAATTTTTATGTTTTCATAATGATAAGACGTATTTTTAGGTTCTTTCGAATCATCGAGTGTTACATTGGATGTTTGAAGTTTGCCAAAAAAAGTTCTATTAATTATACTTGAAAAAATTAAAAGATATAGTTCAAAGCATCTTGAGGATGACCTTGAAATGATGTATGTAATTAGACTCTGATGAGAATAGAATAAAAGAATTCACAAATAACATATAAGTCAGGTATGCTGTAAGCTGCTAGACGAGATAAGAGAATTACGTCAGAAGAACAAATGAAGTTTTAGAGAAAACGTGTTGTGGAATTAGGTTTAATTCAGCTTTATGCCGAATTTGTAATTTCTATTTTGATTGTACGTGATTTTGAAGTTTTTGTTGTCCAAAAAATTTTTCTGACTTGGTATTTGGATTCTTGATAAACTCGATATTTTCTTTGAGTGCTATTTTGCAATATTTTTCTAATAATCTACCTTTTTCAGAGTTATTATTGAACATGTACATATACGCTTTTCCACTTTTTCCAGTTTTAATAACTAGTTTCTCTTCTAGCAGTACAGGTAATATTCTATCCAAACTACGTGGAGATATTCCTGCAGATTTACAGATATCAGAATGAGAATAATCAAAATGTTGATTCATGATAAGAAAATCTAAAACTCTAGCATGTGTACTATTAAACACTCTTTCCAAAATCCGTTTAGGATTCTGTTGTAAATTTCGTGTTAGATTTTGTTGTGTTGCCATAGGTGAAAATATCTATCATGATATCTGTATAAAAATATTACGCTTATTGTGACATATAATAATGATTATCAGATATTTTTTTACGTAAAATATGGCATAGTTTATATGTGTGAGAAGTAAAAGCTTATCAAATTGTTATCAGTAAAAGAATGGAGAATCCATATTCTTTTATATTTTCTCCCAGGCGGAAAAGAGTATTATATTTGTACTAAAGAATCAATTATACAAAATTTTACAGGACATTTAGATGAAAATTTTTATATCGCTTTTCAATCTCTCATAAACGATAATTATATAATAAGTCCAACTGAATATCACTCTGTCTTTGCAATAAATCTTCAAAAAATATCTACTATTGAAGAAGAGCTGTTTGGTTCTAACAAAGAAATTGACACTGATATAGTTCAACCATTTGACCGTAACTTTAGTAACATGGCATTTGTGTTTGAAAGCGAAACTGACAGAAACTTACCAAATAAAGGAAAGTACTATCATTTTACAAAGAAAGGAGATAATTCTTTCTGGGTATCTGTAGTAAAAACCAAAGGAAGTTCAAAATCAAATAAACTTATCTTAGGTTCACTTGACAATCCAAAAAGCCGAATTTATAGAATTCGTAGAGCGATAATAAAGATAATACGTGAATCAGGAAACGATACTTTCATCAAGAAGAATATAGAAGATATTGAACCAAATGCTTGTGGTAATACTCGTCAGTATTCCAGAGCAGCATTGGATATCTTAGAGTATCTAGGATTAGTTCGGGCAATCAAATCTAAGGGTAGGTCGCCAATTTATATTATTACAGAAAAAATATCCATAGGAATTGAAGACACATACGTAAAACAATTGAGACATTCAACCAGACAAACAACGTTACCAGAGATATTCAAAATATTAATTAATTCTTCTACAAATATCACAAAATAATATTGAATCAGTCGACTTGCACCACCAGTCTGAATCAGTTGGATATGCAGTAGAACTTAATTTTAATTAATTAATCTATTATTCTAGCGAGGTTAGATAACCCTTGGCGTACACCTTCAGGATTCTGGTCCCAATCCAGCAGCTCAACTTAGCAATTGTCTTTTTAAGATAATAGCAGTAGACGTAAGAAATATTTATTATAAATATTAAATTTAAAAACATACGTTTCCTTACAGCTGGTGATAAACTGTAAGTTAATTGTCGGAGCAAACTTGTATAAAGCTAATTAAATTTATTTTTATAACTTTCTTTTGATAATTATTAAAAACCTAATTCTTGAAAACACATAATAGATGGGCTGCATTATCCTAAATCAATGAATCCAAAATATCGGATTCGCAGCGGGCATACAAATCCCGGCCCGGGCGCTATTTTAAGTTCCAATGCCTCATCAATATCTAAAAATTTCTTTAATTTGGTATAATTTCAAGAATTCCAAATAGACTCTTTTTATACTAATAATAACTCGAGTTTTTGCATCTATAGGAATAAGCGTCATAAATAAAGATAAGTTAATCTATTTATCCAACAACAATATTCTCTACTCTTCTATACTTAATGCTAGTAAAATCAATATAGTATTTTGCATTAAGGTATATGTTGGTTTGATCAATGCTTAGTAAAACAATTAATTTTGTTAATTTTAAGTAGAATAGATGTTTATTAATTATAAATTAAAATTTAGCGAGTTTTTATTTCTTATCATCTTCTTTTTTTGTTTCTTTAAAAACAAAGTCTACGTATTTTTTTAATGCTCTTTCATCAAATTCTATTGGTATATTTGTTTCTCTTTCTATACTACCTTTACGTTGAGTAATTGCTTTGACAGTTTTTTCAATTTCTTTTTTCATTTCAGCGTATCCAATTAATCCTAAAAGCCTTGATTCTGTTGCATGTTTGTAGATAGATTTACGTAACTTATAATTAGCTGAAACAAGAGCAGCCGAATTATAAATTCCTAACAACATCAAAAATGCTGCTATAGGTAAAACAGAGATAGTAACAAGTCCAAATGGTGGATATGGAGCAAGTGTTTGTATTAATGCTTGATTTGCACCAAATATTAAAAGAACCCCCCAACCAGAGAAAATCATATATAGTCTTATATTTTTTTCATAACTTACAGTCTTTGATATGTTCCAAAATGCAATGGCAAATGTTAATCCTCCAATCGGTTTACTTAATGATAGAAAGGTTGTTAATACGATAGAAACAGAAATAGGATCAATTGTTAAATACGAAATTAATAGATCAGATAATATAATTTGATAAATGGAATTTACTAAAAAATACAAAAGAGGTATAAATAGGATAGACCAGGACACTATAACATTAATTAGCTTTTCTCTATAAGAATTCATTAATAGGGCTGTTGTAATCCATATACTAACAAATGATATAATAGAAGATACTTTGTAAATACTGTCCAAAATTACATATTTACCAACAGATAGATCTACTGTCCCCCCTACAAATTTTCGGATTTCATCTGGTCTATCGTTTAACTTGATGACTGTAACAGTAGCCATCATTATTAAATTAAATGCTATCAATAGCATAGAAATAAAATATAGAAAAACTATCCAATTATGATTACATTTGAACCAAGAAATAAACAAAATAGACAATCTAAGTATAAAAGATGATGCTATTCCATAACTTATAATGATAATCAATATAGGAAGTGATATCTTGTAGTAGTTATTGTAGAACTGTTGAAATATTAATACTCCCATTAACGTTCCTATTACGACTAAGGATACTAATAAAATTCTAAACAACATATTAACATTTAGTGTCTTAATTATTAGATGTCTTTTAAATGACCTTTCTAAATAATTTATTAAAATAAATTGTAATATTATACATATAAACACATTTATAGAAAATAAGAAAAACTTTACTTGGTCAGGAATAAAAGACTTATCTACCAAATCATAAACTTTGACAATAGAAGTATCAATTACTATAGTAACAATCAGACCCATCATAAGGAAGAGCAATTTTTTATAGTTAACTGGATCTTCATATTGTTTGAGCAAACTTGATATTTATAATAAAAGACCCAAACATAACGTTTTTGTATGCCTAAGGTCATTTTGGTATAGATTGATAAAAATCTTTTATGGTGCAATCTCTCTTATGATTATATTATTAATCTCTTCCCTAATGTTATCCTCATCTGTCTCTGCAGCTACTTCAATCAATATTTTTAACCCAGAAAGCAATCCTTATGGCTTACCGTATGAACAACATGTTAAAGACTTCTGGAAATGGATAATATCTATACCACAAGATAAGAGTCCATGGGAAGATGAGACAGGAGAAAACTGCAATATTGGACAATTAGACACAAATTCATCAATTTTTTATCTAAGTAGTAATGGTGGCGGTAAATCTGATAGAACATGTAAAGTGCCAGCAGGAAAAGGTCTCTTTATACCAGTTTCACCAATGGAGATATCTGACAAGGAAGCTCCAAATAGATCATTAGAGGATTTACACAAAATTGCAAAGAAAGATCAAGATAGTGTTACAAGTTTGTATCTTAAAATAGACGATAAAGAATATACTCGCCAAGATCTTAGCAAGTATAGAATACCTACAGAGAATTTTGAAGTAACTTTTCCCAAGAATGCAGTTTTCGGAGCTACTGAAGGTATTTCTAAGGCTGTAGCCGATGGTTATTATGTAATTACGGAACCGCTTGAAAAGGGCAATTATACTATTTTGTATAAATCAAGTTTAATATGTCCAGAAATAGATTGTATACAACCTAATTTTGCTCAAGATATAAAGTATACATTGGTAGTTGAATAAAAAACTGTGTATGACATTTTAACTCATGTGCTCGTTGTTAATTAAATAGAAAAGTAAATTATCAAAGATAACTTAATTTTAGAAAATTTAGAAGATTTTATATAAAATTATTAGATAGATTTGCTTTAAACTAATATTAATGCTATATCTGACGCTTATATAATTGAAGTTCACAGTAAATAAAAAATTAGGAAATATTTAATATTAATCTAATATTTAATAGATATATGTTTAGAGTTGATATCAACGCTGTGCCCCGACCCGGGCGCTCTTTACAGATATAACTTTTGCCAACCCACAAGTTTAATAGTATAAAGTTCATCTAATAATTCTCATTCTATTGAACCTTCTCTAATCAGGGTTGTAATAGTGTCTTAATACTTATAGTATTTTGCCTTGAAATAAGTCAATTAGTTTTTGTTCTCTTCTTCAGGTTTTTTAATAAAAGAATATAAAAATTTTTAAAAGAATTATGTTTAGAGCTAAAGATTTGACTATATTAGATAACGAAATAATATCAGATATTAATTTTATATTAAATTTATATAATTAAAAAAATATTTATATTAATTGAAGATTTTCTTCATGAATTGAGTGGAAAAAGCTATAATATCTTGAATTAGATATTATATGAGAATCTAAATAAAAAATTTTATTATTAGGTGTTGTACTTACATAGATCGGTAACAGATTCACTTACCAACATGGGTAACACTTTTTATCTGCTTGATTTTCTTGTTACCTTTATGATTATTTAATCTTCCTTTCCTAAGAAACATTTCAGATGGTGTGTGACCATTGATGCCACCATGTTCTCTTTCTTCATTGTATGCTTTTACAAACATGGCATACATTCTCTTTCCATCTTCTACATTAGGAATATTTTCTGCTGCTAAAAATTCGTTTTTTACTATCTTGTTATATGCTTCTATCTTTCCCTGTAGTTGCGGATATCTGGCAGGTATGGATTTATCTTTAATGTTATTACGTTGTAGAAAACGTCTAAATATTCTGGATGTAAACTGTTTACCATTATCATGCATTACCTTTTCTGGTTTCCCATTCTCTACAATATAGTCTTCTAGTACATGCAATACATCTATGCTTCTTTTTCTTTCAGACCAGTCACTTGATACCTTTCTTGAACAATCGTCTTCACAACTGATAAAATAGTTCTTTTGAGCACAATTTTCTAGATAAAAAGGACCTAAAATATCCATCTGTACCATTTGATTGGGTTTTTTCATTGCAAACCTATTCCATTTTCTTTTATTCCTTATCTTGCATTCCAGGATATTCAGACCATGTCTTTTCAATATCTTGTATATGATTCTTGTACTTAGTGACATCTCCTCTAGTCTTTTTAACCTGAATCTGATCCGGTTACATCCAAATCTTTTTGTTATACGTAAATCCAATATTTCTTCTTCTATCTCTTTTGTTATTTTTGCAGGTTGTATATTGTGTGGTTTTCTACTTCTATCATGTAGACCATTTATTCCATACTTTAGGTACCTGTTCCTCCACTTGTAGTATATCTTTCTGGATATTTGATATCTAGTACAAATATCAGTTACCGTATCTCCAGTCCATTCTTTTTCATGAATTAAATTATATCTTGTTTGTATTTCTATTTTTTATACACTTCCTAGCAGAACTAGAAAGTGTTACCCATGTCAGTAAATGAAATTGTAACCTATGTTAGCAAGTACAACAATTAGGTATATTTACGGCTAAGGTTTTGCTTCATAGATTAAATTGAATGGTGTCTGAGTTGCACGCCTGAATTTGGTAAATCCAGCTGCTTCTACTATCTCTTTTATTTTCTTTTCACCTGCCTGTGCACCTAATGCAGGACCATTATCTGCTAAAGAATTTGGGACACATACAAGAGTAGACGCTGCATAATATGTTCTGCCTACCACATTAAGGTTCTCTTCTATCTTGTCATTAGCCATTGGTTCTATGATCATACAGGTTCCATCTGGTTTAAGTGATTGCTTTGCAAATTGCATTGCTCCGATAGGATCACCCATATCATGTAAGCAATCAAAAAAAGTAATTAGATCATAATCATTGCCAATTGATTTATCGTTTGCAGAGACGGACCTAAATTCTATATTGCCTGTTATTCCTTCTTTTCTTGCTTGTTCTTTAGCTTGTTCAATAGATGGAATATGATTATCAAAACCATAAAATTTAGAATTTGGATAAGCTTTAGCCATAAGAATTGTTGATATACCAAATCCGCATCCTATGTCGGCAACTTTAGCTCCTTGCTTTAGTTTTTCTTCGACTCCGTCCAGTGAAGGAATCCATGAACTCACAAGATTGCCTACGTAATTAGGTTTAAAAAATCGTGCAGTACCTTCAAAGAGATCATGGTGATGCTCTCCCCATCTTAACCCCTTTCCAGTTTTGAACATTTCTACAAGCTTATCTTCATCTTTAAAATAAGACCTTATAGCTTGATATGCTCCATGAATATACACAGGACTATTCTCATCTGCTAATGCCATTGCTTGTTCAGGCGGAAGAGTATATTTTCCATCTGATGAATTGTATATTATATAGCCTCCAGCAGCTTGATTTGCTAACCATTCTCTAATAAGTCGTTCATTTGTGTTAGTCTTTTTTGCTAATTCTTCTGATGTAATAGGCTTTCCAGATTCTGCCATTGCCTTGTATAAGCCAAGTCTGTCTCCAATAATCAGAAGGATTGAACTCAGAGTACTTGCAATATCTCCACCAGCTTTTAGCATAAAGTCATGAAGTTTTTGTTCATCAATGTTACTAGAGGTAGTATTTCCTTGCATTTTGTTATGGAGTACCATATATATATTATTTATTCTTTTAATTTATCTTAAAGAAAAAGAAAAAGAGTAGTTCGTAAATTTTAAATTATATAGAAAATGTAAGTGAACTCCAGTTTATAATATTTAATTATCTAGTAATACAGAATAACAATAAAAAAATAAATTATTCTCATAAATTAAGAAATAAACTATTGATAATCTTGATAAATATATAATAACAATAATTAAATTAGAAATTATTAATACAATGAATATCTATACAATAATACATGCTTAAAGTTAATATCAACGTCATGCCCTGGCGCTTTTTTAGGTTATAACGTTTAATCAATATCTAAAAATTGCAATTTTCCAGAAATTTCAAAAAAACGAACAGATGAACTTTGAATTTGGATGCAAAAAATTCTATAAAGGATAGATGGTTCTGCTTCATTTGTCGGATTTGTTAGTGTTCTAGCAGGATAATTTGGAATTCCATATATAGATTGAATAGGAAGTACGAGAATAGCAGGATACATATTTTTTATGGCTTATGTAGCTCTAAAAGAATCCACATCAATTCTAGTTGATTCAGTAAATGATATTTTGTTAAGAAACAAAATAAAAAGACACATAGAAAAGAGGTGTAATGTACGAGTATCAAATATAATGATGATAAAACCACGAGGATATTCTTTTACAGCTGAGGCTAGTATTAAATTGGATAAAAATATTATTTTAGGAGAAAGTACAAAGATTGTAGAAGATATTGAATCATCTGTAGTCAAGACTTTTAAAACAGCAAATACATTAATTGTACCGCTTCTGGATTTTGTTTAAAAAGATTCTTATTTGTAACTTAATTCTATTTTATATTTCACAGTAGATTAAAACTGTTTTTGATCATTTATATTGTTCACAATGATGAAGGTCATCCAAATAAACCGAAAAAGGGCTTATTTTTGGCTTTATCATTATCTTTTGCAATTGTATTAGTTTTATCAACATTTTTTGTATCACTACTATATTTTATATTCTCACAATCATTTTCTGGAGTGGTATCTTTTTGTGTGAGGTTAAAATCAGTAACTGTGTCCGTCGTCTCCTCGCCACACATGAATATGTCTTTACCAAATCCACCTGTTAGTGTATCATTTCCAGGACCTCCTATCAATACATCATTTCCTCTATCTCCAAATATTCTATCATTACCTTTTCCTCCATCTATGCGATCGTCTCCTGCCTTTCCTTTTAAGACATCTCTACCTTCATTTCCATATAGGATATCATCACCATTTCCACCGCTTATATCATCTCCAGCTTCTTTTCCATCTATCGTATCATTTCCACCAAATCCTCTGATAGTATCTTGATTCAATGTGCCAACAATATTGTCTGGGTTTTCTGTTCCGTTTATCTCCTCTGCCCATACCATTGGGAGTCTATCATCATATTGTTGTCCTTCTTTATTAGATCCTGTTTCCAAAAATACAGTAAAACAGGATAGTAGTAGTAATACACAAAACAAGGATATGTAAAATATTGAGATATTTGGATGTATAGTATTTGAAACAATCGAGTTATCCATTCTTCTTCTTCGTCGTATATGGATATTATTATTACCAATAAAGAATGTATGACTTGGTCTCATCTATTATAATAATAAATAGTAAAAAGCGATTTAAAGAATTATTGCAGGATACTTGCATAAAAAATGTGTGGTATTATTGTCAATAGAATTTTATGGGTAGATGGGTAGATAATTTATCAGTGTACCGTAATCTACTATAGTCAGGCTGATTAATATTTACAAAATAGATTTGAGTTTTCAGTGAAATGGTTAACTGCAAAAGATGATGAGTAAATTAGAAAAGTTACCTCGAGGGAAAAGGAGATTTTCTAAAGCATATTTGTATGTCAACCCACATATATTTAATAAATACATATTAAATCAGAAATTAAATATGGAAATATATATATGTCATCGTATAAGGGATCAAGTCGAATCGGAAAATATAGAGTTGAAGTAAGAAGAAATAGCTAATAGAATTAAGTAAATTTCTGAGGTCACAAATATAAATTTAGACCTTTAGCAATGATAATTTGAACATAGTAGTACTTGGTATAGATAGCTTTTGTATATTACAGCGATCATTATATTTATAAAATTTTAATAAAGTATAATAAAGTACTATTGAAAATAAAAAAATTTAGTGACTGTGCCCACAGCCACAACCTGTATCTCCATGTCCTTGTCTTTCCATACAAGAAGGACAAATAGCAACATTATTTTCAGACATAAAGGAAACACCACATGATGTACACTTTAATTTTTGAATTCCTTCCATGTCCTACAATGATATTTATCCCTATTAAAACGTTAGCAACTTTTATAATCTAATATTATTTTATATGAGATCGGAATAAATTTAAATATGATTCATTCTTTTTTACCAATTGTAAATTTATTAAAAAATGAAATACGGTTGTTGATATCCCTATCCATATATAATCTAATAATATTGGGTTTATGCCTGGTGGGACCAAGAATACTTTGTATCGCTAAAAGCTTTATAGGTCATACTTATCAAATGTGTTCATGTCATAATTGAAGCCCGATTTCAACGGAATAATCTAATAAATAAATCTCCAGATCCTCTTATGGGATCAATTTTCTGATTATCAAAAAGGACTAAGTTGTAACTCCAAAACAGATGTAATCATATAAGGAAGATAAATAACCACAGATTAAGTTCCATCAATATCTCCAAGAATAGAATAAGTAAATCTAAAATATCCTTGTTTTGATTTGAGTATACGATACCCCAGGTGAGACCCAATAGTTTTTTTAATTAAATCTATTTTATTATTACTTCAAATAATGATATTACTTAAGGATTCGAAGAGAATAATAAGTTATATATTATTTTATATAATTTAATTGACTCTATTATTTTGCATAATGATATTCCCAGACATTTGTATCAAATATTTAAAACTTTTAAATTCAATATAAAGTAAACATTAAGGCTAACAATGAAAAGAGGAGAGAGAGTAGTCATAGTGACGGGGGCATCAAGTGGAATAGGATTCGAAACATCTTTACTATTAGCTAGAAACGGTTTCATGACATATGCAACCATGAGAAATCTAGATAAATCCACAAGATTATCAAAACTAGCAAATAAAGAAAAACTAGACATAAAAATTAGAAAACTAGATGTCAATGATGAAACTGGAATAAACAAAACTATCGATCAAGTAATATCTGAAACGGGCAGAATAGATGTACTTGTAAATAATGCAGGATATGCCATTTTCGGGGCACTCGAAGATATCGCTTTGGACGAGATAAGAGAACAATTTGAAACAAACTTTTTTGGACCTGTCAGGACTATCAAGGCGGTAATACCAATAATGAAAAAGCAAAAGAGCGGTAAGATAATAAATATAAGTTCTATCGTAGGCAAATTTGGTGTACCTTTCAATTCCGCCTACGTAGCTAGCAAATTCGCATTAGAGGGAATTACGGAATCTATAAGATATGAATTACATGATTATAATATTAAAATTATTTTAGTGGAACCTGGCATAATCAAATCACATTTTTTTCAGAATGTTAAACTATCAAACCAATCAACTTCTAGCTATTCCAAGTTATTAAAAAAGAGAATTGAAGGCATAGAAACTATGTTAAAACAAGCTACGGACCCAGTAATAGTGGCTCAAGCAATATTAGATATAATTAATTCTAGGATTACAAATATCCGATATCCTGTAGGTCATGATGCTAAATTCATCATAAAATTAAAGAAAAATGTTACAGAAGAAGAATTTGAAGACCGACTAAGAAATACTTTTTCAAGTGGTAAAGGATATATCAACTAATATTTTTTCTCGGAAAAATAAAAAATTGTTAATGTAAACAAGTGGTACAAAAAAAAGCAGAACATCAAAAATAAAATAATTTCAAGAGTGGCATTCAAAGTTTTTTAGTCGTTCTTATTCTCTTCTAGACAATTATTAAATAGATTAAGAAAATATATAATAGAGAAAAGATTAGCTTGGTTGGAATAATTTTTTCTGAAATTAATTTATTTTTAAATCTATCAAAAAATAGTCTTGTGGAAATATTGATGACTAGAAGAGATCAAATACGATCTTGATACCCCCCCTCTCTCCCTCCTCGAAGTGATCCTATATTAAAATAACCAAAAAATTGAGATCTTATTGATTTGCGAGGTATTGAAATAAAATGATTGTAGGATTTGAAACTAATTTAGAAGAAATGGCAAATAAAGTAATTCTAGAATCCAAATCCAATATGAGCATAGAAGATGACAATCCTACTCATAATCAGTTTTTGGAACTTGAAATAGAGGTACTGCAATGGGTCTTGGCTGTAAAAAGCAAACAAGATAATGATCTACATTCTTTGAAGAGAATAATTCAGGAAAGAATAAATAAACTGTACATAGAACTAGAAAAGACGGGAAATATCTCGAACATAAACAAAATTTCATATATCATTAACATATTGAAACCATGTTTGTTTATAATAAGTCTGAATTTGGGAGAGAAACGCTGAGAAAATTTTATTAAAAAATATTAATCTGTAAAGTCTTAGTAGAATCATTCAAAATAGTACTTTTAAAAAATAAAATATAAATTTAAAAAATTAAAAACAAGCTATTAAATTAATATAAAATTGCTAAAATTGAATGTCCTGCAGTATTATTGAATATTGGGTGACGATCCAGACGTTTGTGTAATAATTGAATTTGGTCAAAAAATATAGGAAATTCTAAATCATCGACAATATATTATATTATTATGGCTGTCACAAGACATATGGTTGATTCAAATGATAGAATAGTAAGTAGAAGAGGAACTAGTGGTTTATTTATTGTTGGAATTTTTGTAATTATTATTGGGTTGGGAATAGGATTTTTTTTAATTGATGATAATACAGTTGAAATCTTATCGGTAATAGGTGGAATTTTATTAATTATTTCATCATTTATTTTCATAATCAAACAGTATGAAAGATCGATTATTTTGAGATTAGGAAAATTTACTAAGCAAAGAGATCCTGGTATCCATAGCAGAATTCCATTTATTGATAACGTACTTGTAGTAGACATAAGAGAAAAAGTTAGAGAATTTAATGCTGAGAGAATGTTGACAAAAGATAATGTTCCAGTTACAATCGATGCAATATTGAGATACAAAATTATTGAGGAGAGAACTAAAGATGCTATATTAAATGTAGAAAATTTTAATGAGATGATTAAACAGGTTTCACAAACTACTTTAAGAAATAACATTGGTTCATCTTTATTTCAGGATGTATTATCTAAAAGAGAGGAAATTAATTACCATATCAGATCCATAATATCAAGTGAGGCAAGTAATTGGGGGATTGAAGTTACAGGTGTAGAAATTCGCCAGGTAATCATACCACAAGAATTAGAAGCGGCTATGTCGAAACAAGCACAAGCTGAAAGAGAGAAAAGTGCCAGGATTACATATAGTGAATCAGAGGTTCTAGTTGCAAAAAAATTTCAAGAGGCATCCAAAACCTATGCAAATAACCCAATTGCATATGCGTTAAGACAATCCAATATGTTATTCGAATCGATAAAAGTTCAAGGAAACACTATTGTAATGGTGCCTTCAGAAAGCTTGAATTCTATGGGATTTGGAAATTTAGCAATGACTGTTGCATATCTAGAGAACACAAAAAAAGCTGCAACTCTCAAAGAACAAACAGAAAAGGAAATTGAAATAAATAAATTCAAGGAATAGATTGTGGTTAAATTTTATAATAAAAATTAGAGTTGCGTAACTAACTACGGCTAACACATTTAGCTACCTATTTTAGTCATAATTTGGGGAACTGGAGAAATTATAATTAATATATGCTAAAGAGGTGAAATATTACTTGATATTGACGTTATTGATAACTAGCATATTGAATTAGAAAAGATGAACAAAAACAAGCAAGGCCGAAAATTTGTATATCCAGATTCATTTATTTATCAAATTACTTGGTTATATGATGATATATTTTCATTTACTACCAGATAGACAGAATGAAGGTGTAGTAGAACACATCAAATTGGTTCGGCGTATACCACAAATTCAATATATACCTCAATTGCATTCATTTTAGTCTTGTTCAAGGATCTTTCAAAAAATAGAATAGATAATAAAAAGCCACGAAAGGAGGGATTAACTTACATTATAGACAAACTATCATCACTTGATAAAGATACCTTTGAAATTTTATCACCAGAAATAGATATGGTAAAAATTTACAATGTATTTCCATTATTAATGTCAGAATCTCAATTAGCAAAACGAATTAACTTCTATCATGATTTTAATATTCTTGTATCTACAGGAAGCACATTTGCAGAATATGCAATAATGAATAAATCACTTGATAATTTTGTAAAGGATATTTCTAAGATGGGATTTGACATCATAGAGATAGGAGAAAGTCATGTAGATTTGACTCTGGAACAGAAAGAAAAAATCCGCGATATGATATTATCCAATAACTTAGAGATTCATTGGAAAATAGGAAAAAAGGATCCACGTCATCAACTTGGAGTAAGTACCATAATTACAAAGATAGATGAGGCAATAAAAGTTGGAGCAAATAAAATAATTTTAGAAGCCAATCAGGGATATAATGTAGGTATATATGATGAAAAAGGTCTAGTAAAATGGACTTTTATTAGAGCTCTCACAGCTAAGTTTCCACCAAGTACATTTATTTTTGAAGCTCCTCTTGAATCTCAACAATCTGCATTATTAGCCGAATTTGGTGAGCGAGTAAATCTCTCAGAAATAGGAATAGAATTTCTGGCATCAATAGAATCCCAAAGATTAGGGTTTTTATCTAAATCAAGTTTCAGTTTAACGTATCTTAAACCACCAGATGGAGGACCAGCATTAAAGTTTGTGTATTATATAATCAAAAATAAAAATCCAATAGATCAAACAGAATTGATAAATCTAACTCATATGCCAAGAAGAACTGTTCAGAGTGCGTTGGATGAACTTTTATCTCAGGGACTGATATCTGAAAGGTCAAGTTTAGATGATGCAAGAAAAAAAGTATATTACCCTATTCAATCTGATTGGCTTTAGATTTAGTTCTTCTTCTAGTACATAAATGAATAAAATATTAAGAGCAATATGAGATTAATTAGATTCTTTGAATTACAATCGCAATCAACAGGTATCCAAAATGTATTATATAAAAAAATAAATAATGATTGTTATTTATCTGTGTTGACATTAAATTTTGTTTTGATCCATATACATCAAAACAAACCAACATGTAATCATCAAAATATAATGTTCTTAAGTATTTTCATTTTTTTACAAATTGGGCATATATCTCTGCGATTTTTATTTTTTAGTATTGTGGCAAACCAATAACAATATTCGCAAAGTACAAATCGACAATCTTTTTTTTCATAATAACTTCTATTTTCAATTATGTATTGGTTCTGCAAAACATTTAAACTCTCGATATTTGAGGATATTATCTATACAACCATAATCATATTATGTTTTCTTCACTTGACTAATTTGTAGAATGTTTGAATCTTTCATGCTATCATTTGAAATCCTGCGAATTTCTTTTAGATATGCATCATATCTTATATTAAATCCATCCTTATTTATATCAAAATAGACGTCAATATTATTTGGTTCAGATATCATTGCCAGGAGCGTTAATAGTCTTCTAACATCATTATCGTTATTTATAATTGAGGGTTCAAATACTATAGAAGACAATAATGTGACTAAATTCCTACGAAGTCCAAGAAGATGGAATGAATGAGTAAGGAATAATTTGGCATCAAAGGTATCGCCTGCTAATGCGGATAAACAAAAATCAAATAATAGATTTTTCAAAGGAACTCCAGAACTATTCTTTTGTAATTCTCTATAACGTCTAGGATTTTCCACTAACTCCTCTATCCCTGAATCTTTCAGAAATTTATTAAGAAGTTTGATGATATCTCTCAGGCTAATAGTGTTGCTCCCGACGTCTAGTATCCCTAGCCTAGTTGCTATTCCGTCTATATCCGTAAAATTATATTTAGAATCTATAGATGTATTAGGAGCTAGTTCTCCAATTCCTGAAATGTCTACTTCTATAGGTATATATTCAATTAGTCTTTCTATTTCTTTGAATATTCCATGACTCATTGACTTGTCAATGTTAAATATGCTTTATTTCATTTATTATTCTTAGGAAAGATGCAAGTTTTGGACAATATATGCAAATTAAAACAATTCAAATAACATTATTCATACTTTTCACTTTAAAACATATAAATATCCCATATTTTACTTAAAATACGCAATATTTGCATTATGATATATGTAATATATACACATATTTGAATTTAATATGTAATTTAGACAATATTTGTGTATAAATTGCATATATATTGCAATTTTTGTTATAAGTTTATACACATAGGATTAATAATAAAATTTAATGAATACTTCAGTTTTAAAAGATCAAAAATACCAAACTTGTATTGATTCATGTAACAATTGTGCAGAATGTTGTGAAGCTTGTTGTACAGAATGCATGTCTAATAAAGAGATGGCAGGAATGATGACTAGATGCATGATGATGTGTCGTGACTGTGCAGATATGTGCAGAATGGCTTCTATGATGATGGCAAGAGGTAGCGAATACGTAAAACAGATGTGCAATATGTGTGCTGAGATGTGTGACGCATGTGCCATGGAATGTGAGAAAATGGGTGGAAAAATGGAGATGTGTAAAACATGTGCAGAGATGTGCAGAATGTGTGCACAAGAATGTCGTAACATGACAAGATAAAAGTATACATTAGAAATTATAAACTAGAAAACAAAAATAATTTATAATTTATCTTTTTTTGTAAAATAATAATTTAATATGAAATTTCATCAAATTAATAAAAATAAGATACAGTTTTATTTTTAGAGCCTATCCCAAAATTATCCTCCTGTAAACAATTATGCTATTTGCTAATTGTACAAGACCTAGATAGTTCTCATCCTTCTTTTCATATCTTGTAAATAACCTCCTCAATCTATTGTGCCATGAATTTGTTCTCTCTACAACCCATCTTCTTGAGGGATGTTTTGTAGAAAATATTCTTTCTTTTTCTCTTCTGTGTCGTATATGCGGTATGTATCCCCTTTTGACCATTTCTTGTTCTACTTCGTTGGAATGATATGCTTTGTCAATGCACAGAATCTGTTTCTTCTGTTTATGCTTTACTTTGGGAGATGATGATGGTCTTTTGATTACAATGTTATCAACTGTATCAATTGCAACAGTAACATCATTGTGAGTATTCGCAGATGTTATAACAGTAGAGAGAGGAATACCATCTTTATCTGTAAGAATATGTCTTTTACTGCCTAATTTGCTTCTATCTGTAGTAGGATTATGGCCTGTCCTCGCCCCCCTAAAGGTGACTTTATAGAGATGCTGTCAAGTGATTGCCAGTTCCATTTGATTCCCTTCGTTAAATCATACATTTGTAGCAATATTGTCCAGATTCTATCAAATATATCTGATTGTACCCATTCTTGAAATTTTCTATGACATGTTGAACCAGAACCATATTCTTTGTTTGGGTAACATTTTCCACTGACATCCAGTTCTTAGTATAAACATTATTCCATCAAGGACTTTTCTGTATGGAACAATTGGACGACCTATGGTGTTCTCCGGTTTCTCATCTGGTAAAATATCTTCAATTTCATTCCAAAGATCATCTGGAATACGTATAATTGTTCTACTAACAGACTTTTTACTCTTTAGCATTACCATGTATGATAAGAAACAAACGAGCTATATTCCTATCTATTTTTGGGATAGGCTCTTAAATTAAAGAAACATACTAAAAGAATTGAATTAAAAATTAAAATGAGTTGGCAGGACTTATTGCGTAGCATACAAGGTCATACCAACTCATTGACCAAGGTGTAAAGGTTTGTCGTCGCTTGCCGACTATTCATCCTATGAATGACAATATTTTTCCATACCACCATATAGGAACGTAACATATATAATTGATTGCAAAGATGCAAAATAAACATATTATGTGATAGTTAGACATATTAAAGATGGAAAATTACTTATTCGCTGCTTTTGATCCCATTTATATGCAAGAGAAGATGTTAAAACCATGAAAATATTTACATTGATTTTTTTTTTTGGAAATGTGTAATAATTTCTTATATTATATAGCTTTATGAAGGATACATGGAAGTTTTCATTAAATTAATTCCAACTTATAATTTATAATTACTGTCTTAAGATAAACCAATTTCAATAAAAATGTGCAAATGTTACATATATGCAAAATTAGTATTATCTACATAAAAAACACTAATAATGTTTTAGTATTTAATTCAAAAAAAATTAGAGAAGTATTTAAATATCCAAATTATGGTAATAAATACAATGAACACAGCAATGTTTGTAATATCCGTAATACTGAGCTTTACCCTACTGGGCTCTTTTTCTCTTGGAAAAGTGTTTGCACTCAAGGATGAAGATGGCAGATATATCATAGTAACAGTAGAAAATGTCAAAAGCAGAGATATAGATGTTACAGCATATGTATATGATAAAGATAAGGATAAAAAAATTGAAGGCAGTCCTGACCCTATTGACGAAACTGCTTCACAAATTAAACACGTATTTAAATTTGATGTTGACGATCTTCCTAATGATGTAGGACCAGGCACACAATTCATTGTCTGTTTAGAGTTCAAGAGTGGCGCAGGAGAACCATCATGTTGGACAGACACCTTTAAGTCAGAAAGTCAGCCAAACAGAGTAACATTGGACGCAGATTATATACGGGATTAATTTTATTTGTTTGTGACAAAATTTTTATTATTTTTTGCATAAAAGATATTTTTTTCTAGTTATTCCATTTGAAATCATATAAGACTAACAATAGATTAAATAAAAACATACCAGAAATGTAAGTATTAATCTTTTATAATATGTATCAAATAGTGTTTCTCAAAGCTCTACCAAACATTTACAAAAGTTATTATATTTTGATTGTTTACATCTAAATATTACTTTTAACTAATATTAGGTCAGTTTTAAGAACTTGTGGGAATTAGAGCGTATATTTTTTTTCTTCCATCATTTGGATCCAAACTTTCAGATATTAATCCTTGCCGTTTCAGATCGTTTATTGAAGCTTGGATTGTTCTTCTAGGAAGCTCGGTAACACGTACTAATTCTGTCTGATCAATAGGATGGTAAGATTTAATCATAAAATAAATAAATTTTGCCGATGGCCCTCCTAAAATATTTTTATGGATAGATATAGTATTTTCAGTGGATGGTATTTCTAATTTAGAATAATATTTTCTTCGAGTCCACTCTATCAGTCCTACTTGAAAGAGATCGACTAGTCCTAAATTTACTCGCTCCCCCAATTTCGAAATTAGACGAATTTGTTGAGGTTCAATTGAAGTGTCAAATACAAAATATTTTTGAGAAAATGTTGATGTCAATAATGAAATTAACTTCCAATTAATATTTCTGTCAAATATTTCTGAACTGAATTTTTCTTCTACCTCGAGAACTATTTTATTTCTATTAATTTTAAGTAAATTTCCAATTCTTTCGAAGATTTTTTTATCTGATATATTGTTACATAAATTTCTTTTATTAAATTTCCATTGTAGTTCAAAATTGTATGAATTTATTATATCAATAATTTTTTCATTATCTTCTAAGCTATTACTAATATTATCCTCTATTTCTATGATATCAAACCCAAATGATAATAATTCACGCACACATTCGTCAAAAGAATTATTCATAATAGCAAATTCTGTAATTTTACTATCTACAGAAACTCGAATATCATATTCGTGGTAAAATTTTATACGTCTTTCCAGTTCAGTTGGTGAATATAAAAGTAAATTTGATTCAGGTATCTTAACATAATCAATAAATAAAGCCATTTTTTTAAAATTATCAATATCGGCTGGTTGTAATTTATCGGTAATAGATGTTATACCTTCCTGACGTGGTTTTTTAACATCTGTACGCTCTAAAGCCAATATTTTATTAAACATGAATTTTGATATCCTTAAACGGTTATAAAATAATTATTAAATATGCAGAAAATAGATCATATGCGAAAGTTACGCATATAATACTAAATAATTCTCTATAATAAAATTTGTAGCATTGTAATATTCTAATAATTGAATAACGATCCGATGATGTATGTTTTAATATTTACTTTTTTTGGAAAATATATTTTCTAATTCATTAAAATGGGAAGGATTACCATTTTCACCATAACAATAATCTAAAAAAATAAGCTATTAGACTCTATTATTGAACTTATGTCATTGGATGCCAATTTTACATATAATTGAATTTTTAAGCACATTTGAATTGAATTAAATATAATGAGATGTAATCAAAGGAAAAGATGTACTGCAAAAATGATTATTCCAACCCAAAAGTATACTTAGATTTAAAAGAAGTATCTAAAAATTTTTTACATACAAATTCTAATATGATGAATGTCGTATTAGAAAATGTAAATGTTCAAATTTTAGATGGTGAATTTGTTACAATTCTAGGGAAATCGGGTTGTGGGAAGACTACACTCCTTAACATAATTGCAGGTTTTGAAAATTCATTTGGTGGAGAAATACTAATTGACGGCCAACCAATTAGAAATATTAGTCCAGATAGGGTTATGTTATTTCAAGAATCTGCGCTTTTTCCATGGTTTACAGCCTTTCAAAACATAGATGTTGCCTTGAAAATGGCAAAAATTCCAAAGGATCAAAGGAAACAAATAATAAAACATTACCTGAAGATTGTTGATTTAACGGATTATTCCGATTCCTATATTCATCAACTTTCAGGAGGCATGAAACAACGAGTCTCTCTGGCTAGGGCGCTCGCGTTAAATCCTAAAATTTTACTTATGGATGAACCATTTGCTGCTTTAGATATTTCAATTAAAAACTCTCTTTACAAAGAGCTTTTAGAGTTACATAAAAAAACTAGAAAAACAATCCTATTCGTAACTCACAATATTAACGAAGCTGTATTATTAGGAGATAGGGTTATATTAATGTCTCCAAAATTATGCAGTATAAAGAAAGAGTATATTATTGATATTCCTAAAGAGGAAAGACTCAATAATCCAGATATCAAAAATTTAATTGACCAAATTACCTTAGATTTATATGAAGATGAATAAACAAGACCTGACGCTGGAGACTAGAAAGCTTGGAATCAAAAATACAACGTAGTAAAAAAAAATATAATCTAAGTAAAAACATAATAAACAAGGATACATTAAGTTTAATAGTTTTTATCGTAGCTTTCTTAGCTCTATGGCAATTAGTTTACATGTTAGAAATATGGCCAAAAGTATCTCTACCATCTCCGTTTGCGGTAGGACAGACAATTGTAGATTTATTATTGGATTTCACATTAGTTAAAGGTACAGCAATTTCACTATGGAGGTTATTTTTAGGTTTTCTAATGTCTATTTCAATAGGACTAATTGTAGGTTTGATCATGGTCAAGTTTTTACATTTTGGAAAAACTATGAGTTCATTTGCTTTAGGCTTGCAGTCATTTCCAAGTATTGCTTGGATTCCATTTGCTATTTTATTAATAGGCTTTAATGATTATGGAATATTGTTCGTAGTTGTTATGAGTTCTGTTTTTTCAGTGATGCTCTCAACTTATAGTGGGATTCAAAATATTTCTCCAATATATATAAAAGCTGCCAAGAATATGGGTGCAAAGGGATTTTCATTATTTATATATGTATTGATTCCTGCTGCCACTCCTTCTTTGATTATAGGTATGAGGCAGGCATGGTCATTTGCTTGGCATGCACTAATTGGTGCAGAAATGCTAATAACTACTCTTGTCGGTTTGGGTCACATATTATCCGTGGGAAGAGAATTCTCTAATATGAGTCAAATAATTGCAACGATGCTGGTTATATTTGCCATAGGTTTAGTTTTTGATAGATTCGTTTTTTCAAAAATTGAAGAAAAGGTACGCGATAGATGGGGATTAAATCAACAGATCGGGCAATAATATTTTTAAAGAATATTAGATTTATTGCGTAATTAGCAACCATCTAAAAATCCAGGTGATTAAATATGTTTCATGGTAAAAACCAATATGGAATTTATAATATTCCCAGTTTTTAGTCCAGATTTTAGGAAAATTTTATCCATGGTTAATTACACAATAGATCTATTCATTTACTAATAATAAGGGTGGTTATAAATAATAATATTAGGCATGATCTTGATAACATTATGTCTGGATAACATTAAATTATGTATGTAAACTAAGTTATTTGCTTTTTTATTATGGAATTTTATATAGACACATATATTGAAAATAATAATTTTTTCATATACTATCTTATTATTTGCAAGATTGTTTGCCCACTTTTTTAGTTAGTTAATGGAAAAAAATGCATATAAATGTTAAATTATGCGTATTCAACAGCATTCTTATATACATTTTAACAAGTTTATTTATGGACAAAAACATTAGATCCAGCGAAAATGCAATCCTGTTAATTATTCTAGCAGTAATGATCCTTTTTCCAATATCACAACAATCATTTTCTCAGACAGAGGATAAAAAAGTATTAAGAATTGGTTATTTCCCGAATATCAATCATGCTCAAGCAGTAATAGGAATAGGAAATGGAGATTTTCAAAAAGTATTAGGTAATAATATTGAAATAAAGTCTCTTGTATTTAATGCAGGTCCTTCTGCAATAGAAGCGTTATTTGCCAAACAAGTTGATGTTACATATGTCGGACCAAATCCAGCTATTAATGGATATGTTGTGTCAGGTGGTGAAGATATTAGAATAATATCAGGTGCCTCTAGTGGAGGAGCAGTATTCATTATCAGAGCTGATTCAGGTATAGAATCTACTAAAGATTTTGCAAATAAGAAATTTGCATCGCCTCAACTAGGTAACACGCAAGACGTAGCGTTAAGAAATTATCTTATAGAGAATGGATATAAGACGACAGAAAACGGTGGAAATGTTACCGTTCTACCTGCAAAGAATCCAGATATACTAACATTATTTCTGAAAAAGGATATTGATGGTGCATGGGTTCCAGAGCCATGGGGAGAACGATTGATTAAGGAAGCTAATGGAAAATTATTCTTGGATGAACGTGATTTATGGCCTGATGGAAAATTTGTGACTGGTCTAATTGTTGCAAGATCCGAGTATCTAAAACAAAATCCTGATGTGATTGAAAAATTTCTTAAAGCTCATGTAGAAGAGACTCAATGGATAAATAAGAATAAACAAGAAGCAGTAAAGGCTTTTAATACTGAGCTCAAGAAGTTAACTGGACAGATAATACCAGAAGACACCTTGAAAGTATCATTGACAAGGCTCGAACTAACTTATGACCCTATACAACAATCACTATACAAATCGGCTAATGATGCTTTTGATATAGGATTTCTTGGAAAAACAAAACCTGATCTTTCCAATATATTTGATCTAAATATACAGAACAAAATATTACAAGAAAAGGCTTTGGTTAGCATAAATAGTACGAGTAATCTCACTTCCCAAAAATAGATTTCTTCTCAATGTTACATAGGACAAATACAATAACATTAAAAAATCTGGCTGGAAAGATATTTCCTGTCATCTTCCTAGTTTTTTCATTGTTATTCCTGTCATTTCTTTTCATAGTAACTATCTACGAAACTTTGACCTATGGTCATTTAACTGAAAAACCTATCAACTAGAACTTCAAAAAATATGGACTACTTCAAATGGGTAATTGTCTAGTATTTATTTGAATTTGAAATTATGAACTCGATAAATGTTGCTATATTATCCGGTGCTTCTCGTAAAAGTTTTTATTTTTATACATCGTTCAATGACATACATATTTTGTAGATGATAATTTTGTTGATTTTTTGATAAAAGAATTTCAATTATTAAATTTTCGATTCTAACTTTAGCGTAGCACATTATCTATTATATTAAAATTTTTCAGTAGTGAATGTACCCATGTTTTATATGCAGAAAAGTACAGAGTGAAGGGTAGCAAGTACATTTGGATATCTGCAGAATCAAACCTTTAAATTAATTTCTATATATCTAAAATAATTTAGTTTCATTTATTAGAAGTCATTAAAACAAAGAAAATACAATTATATAATAAATCATGATAATTTCAAGTTTTTTGACAACCATTCAATAAATATTATCAATTTTGTGCTTTATTCAATTCCAAATTTCATTGATAAAGATAACAAAGATTTATCTAAAAATTAGTCACTAAATCATCTCTACTATTAATTAGGGTATTTTGTTATTTTTATTTAGACATATCATATTGCTACGATCATATTGGGAACGACTTATCAATCCCTTAGAAAGTATAGTAATATTTTGACTGATAATTAATATATTGATTTATTATTAGCATTATTTATAACGTAAGCTATAGTAACAATAAAACTGGTAATAGCGTTATAATGTTAAAATAAATAGGCGACGATATTTTCATGTTTAAGAAGTTTGGAAGTCAATAATTATAATATTCTTCATTTGATAATCATATTAGCTTTATTTTCTATAATAATATATAGTAATAATCTTAATTTAAAAAGAAACGTATCTGATGAATATTATACTTTATTAGATGTTAATATTCATAACAAAAATGCAGAGGCAGTAGAATTTGCAGGTAATGCAGAGAATTCTTTCGATTATATCTTTGATCCATCTGAATATATAGCATTTGTGGATTCTAAAAATATAACCGATTCTGATAACAATGATAGAAAAAATGATACTGAATCGATGATAGCATTTGTGGATTCTAAAAATATAACCGATTCTGATAACAATGATAGAAAAAATGATACTGAATCGATGATAGCATTTGTGGATTCTAAAAATATAACCGATTCTGATAACAATGATAGAAAAAATGATACTGAATCGATGATAGCATTTGTGGATTCTAAAAATATAACCGATTCTGATAACAATGATAGAAAAAATGATACTGAATCGATGATAGCATTTGTGGATTCTAAAAATATAACTGATTCTGATAACAATGATAGAAAAAATGATACTGAATCGATGATAGCATTTGATAGATTTGATTCCAATAATGATGATGAAAATTCAAAATCAAACAAAGAATCTAACCACAAATCAGATTTCAATTTCGTAGCTGTAGGCGATTGGGACTGTAACTCTGAAACTAAAGATACGGTGGAAAACATTTTGGAACAAGATCCAGAAGTGGTACTGGCACTAGGAGACCTTTCATATAATGGTAAAGCAAAGTGTTGGCTTAATATAATAGAACCAATATCAGACAAAACCAAAATCGTGATTGGAAACCATGAAACTGATTCATCAAAAATTTTGAAAGATTATATGAATTATTTTGGATTGGAGAAACAGTACTATTCTTTTAATTATAAAAATGTCCACTTCATAGCATTATCTACAGAAATTCCATATGAAGAAGGATCACAGCAATATGAATTTGTAGTTCAGGATCTTGAAAAGTATTTTAAAGATCGAACAATTGACTGGATTGTCGCATTTTACCATAGACAAGCATACAGTTCCGGAGGTGGTCCAGACGATGAGGATGATTATACAGAAACATATCATCCATTGTTTGATAAATACAATGTGGTTTTGGCCCTACAAGGTCATTTGCATGCATATGAAAGATCATATCCAATTACTTTTAACGATGATGATGAAGGTAAACCGATAGTAACTAATACAGACTCAGATACCTACGAAAATCCAAAAGGAACAATTTTCGTAACTGCCGGAACTGGAGGAGCACATACTATGAAGATTTCAAAAAGCAAACCATTTTCTGCTTATGGATTGGACGGAGAATTTGGAATAATTAATATTTCTGTAGAGAATGATGGAACAGTATTAAAAAGTTCATTTATAGAGAATAACGGTGATGAAGATGTATATGACCAGTTTGATATTATTAAATAAAGAAAAAAAATAAAAAATAAAAAACAATCATAGTCACCACTATTTTCTAGAATTAAAAATTATAACGAATTGTAGAGTTGGAACAGATATTCCTACACATTTTATCATCACACAAGGAGATAAAACACCAAAGAATGACTTAAATATCAAATATAGTAAAGAATTAGCAAAAAGAAATCAAAATAAAATTGAAAAACACAAATGCCTTAGGAAGAAGAACTTCTTTTTTGTTTATATTTATATTTTTTAGTAATTAAACATCAAAGAAAATATTTGTTATTATATTCTTTAATTATAATTTCTTATATGTTGTTTTTCCTTTGTTTTTTTTTTTGATGTAGGTTATTATTTTCCTTCAGAATAGGTCTAATTGAAATGGCGATTAACTACTCCGATAAATAAGTAAATAATGAATCCAAGTGAAAACGCAGAAAAAGCCTGATTAATTATTTTTGATTTTATGTTCTTAACTAATTTTAATCCAATTCTATCATCTGCAAATCTAAATGTTATTCTGGACATATTTAATATTAGTAATTATTAAAAAATCAATATATTATGGATTTTTCCATTTTTTTCTAATTATATATATGTATCTCCTTATATGATACATTTATTCTATACTTTGTATGAATGATGCGAATAAACTTTTCTTGTACAAACATATTTCTTTCTCAGCGATGTTGATACCATCGATTCCTTTGTGGACTGTTTCAATAAGAATTCTGGTTCATATATGTTTACGAGCCCAGTGTATTTTTGTTTCATCTAATACAAAATTATTGGAAATAAAATAAAAATGTAAAAACAATCAAAGTATCCTATTTCTAATGAAATCGATCATTTATTAGATTCGAAATTGATAGCTAAGTGAATGTCATTGAATTAATAGAGACAGAAAATAGTCTCGGCTATCTCAAGAATAAAATAATATTTATAAGATATTTTCGAAAATATTTCCTTCTGTATTTAAGAAGAATTTATTAATTTCGGTTTATTACTCTCCGTACCTAACAAAGTCAGAAATTTATAATATAATAAAAATTAAGAAATCTTAAAGTACGTTTTAACTGATAGGCTTTCCGCTTGCGACTATCTTGTAATCACCTAATTTATTAAAGGCAATAACTTCTGTAATATCGAAAGGCACTTGTTTATCCGGTTTTAAAATAGCAGGAGAAGTAATAAAATGATCGACTTTTTCTAATAAAACTCCATTTTTATCATAATATTCTGCATGAATTTTTATTTCATGTAAATCATCTGTACTATTATTCTTTATATCACCCTTTATTTCAACTAAATTAGTTCCGCCTCTATCTACAAGAAGATTTTCAATTGTCACATTTATTTTATCGACTCTTATAGTTGCAGTACTATTTTCTGAGGAGGTTTGTGATTCTATGTCCAAACTAAAAAAAGGAAAAGTAAATGAAACCAACGACAATATAGAAATATATCGAATTTTTTGATATTTATATGAACTAGACAGTATATTCCTTATCATGCTGAATAATTTATGGAAGCAGGCTATTTAAATTAATTGAAAATTAAATGATTGTTTATCATTCTTTGTTTTGTACTACGCAAGTCATAAAGAATTTTAATGAAAATACTCACAGATAATTTATTATAATTTGTAATGAGTTCAGTTTCTCATGTAATTTTTTATTTGCCATCTAATTCTCATTTGTATATTCGTAAAAATGATCTGGCTAACAATATATATTACAATATGTTTATTATGCTCTTACGGTAATCATCGATAAAAGATAATCCTTGTTCAACATTAATACTATAATTATATGAGGCTGGGTCATAATTATTCCATTTTCATAACGAATAAAGCTAGTTTATTGGTGTATGATGTTTTGGTGAAAAACCATCCAAACAAACAAACTAGCACAGCAGAAGAGATCAACATCTATTCTAATTAGTATTTTGTATTTGATTGGCTTGATTCATTGGCCACATAATAATAGAGGAGGAGGACGTGGGAGACCATATGTCTATTCTCCTACTGTTATTTTGAGATGCTTTATAGTGCGTATATGGTTCAGATTAGATTCTAACAGAGCATTGTATGAATACCTTGCTATGGAGATGCCATACAACAAAAAGATAATGAAAGGATGTGGATTATCAAGAGTACCTAGTAGAAGAACTTTTGATAGGCGTCTTGTAACAATATCTAAAGATATTAAAAACAGAATAACTACAATGGGCAAACTTTTTGTACGTGATAAAATAGTTGATCCGCATATTCTTTCAGCAGACAGTACACTTATCAAGACTAAAGGCTATGTCTGGCATAAATCATCTATGACTGAAGGAGTAGTACCACGTTCTGGTATTGATACAGATGCAATGTGGGGATTCAGTCATACAAAGGGTTGGATATTTGGATACAAATTACATTTGATATCCAGTACTGGTTCCATTGTTGTACCTCTGACAGCAGATTTTACTACTGCAAATATACCAGACAACCAGATGTACAGTATATTGACAGCAAGTCCACCTCTTGCAATAATCAGAAGAACATTATACATGTCTGCAGATCCTGGATACGATGATCATAAACTTTATGATCTCAGTAGCAGTATGGGATTTCAATTGGTGTGTCCAGTACAGAGATATGAAAATACTCCTGTTGACAGGATAAAATTGGTTGAATTTTATGAATCTAATGTTGGACAGGCTATCTATTCGTTGAGAAGTAAATCAATTGAACCGTTGATAGAACATATCAAATCTGTTTTCAGGATAGACCCATTACCTGTACGAGGATATGATAGGGTTTGTGCTATAGTACTACTATCAGTACTACTATACCAGATACTTGTATACTACAACTGTAAGACAGACAAAGATAATCCTAGAGCAATCAAATACATGTTAGGAACATAACATTCATTACATAATATTAATAGCGGTATGATGCTTGTTTATAGAATTATGACCCAGCCTCAATTATATATCTAGTGGTAGGAGATGCTGTGCTGTAGTTGTTCCCAACATATTTACCAAATCAATTCTAGTCACAATAGGTAAGAAATTAGAAGAATTATAATAAATATCTATTTAGGAGAGAAGAAGTATTATTTGATTTTAATGCTATTGATAAATGGGATTATCGATTTTGTTATCAACCTTAAGAATTAAATCCAAACACGTACATTTTCTCGTATTACTAGAATAAGCTAAGAATTATACTCACCAATAAAGATTAATTTAAAAATTTTCTCTACAAAAAGGTAAAGTGTCTCTTATCCTTGAAAATTGATTTGCCATATTTATAGAATATAGCAAAGTAGATAGATTAGAATTCTAGCCAAGAAAGTACAAAAAAATAGAAAGAGCATTTTAGAATTTTGTATGTTGTATTTCTGGTAAGTCTGAGTACGATTTCTAGAATAGCAAAATTCACAACAAATATGTCCTTATATAAACATGATTTAATAAGCAGATTTTATTCTATATTAATTAATTGTTCTTTCTGGTTCAAACTAAAATATCTCTTATTTGTTTAAAAATATTAGTCCACATAGACCAAGTTAATTTTCCTGTGTTGGTATTTTGTTTGCTTGGATGATATGATACTATTAATATCTTATTATTATCCATATGGTACATTAATCCATGCTTAAATTTTATATTTTTAATTTTATGAATATTACAAAATTCATCAAAAGCTAATTTCCCTAAAGTTAGAAATATTTTGCTATTTTTACTTAATAGTTTTAATTCTTTAGTTAAATATTCATTACAGTTGCTAATTTCTACTGGCAACGGTTTGTTTTTGGGTGGAGCACATTTTACTATAGAGGTCACATAAACATTGTTTAATACCAATCCATCATTTATATAATTGCTAAAAGGTTGATTACAAAAATTATATTGGTATAAAACCTTCACAAGCCAGTCTCCAGAACTATCTCCAGTAAACATTCTTCCTGTTCTATTTCCTCCATGCGCAGCAGGAGCTAGACCGATTATGATTAAACCAGCATTTAGATCTCCGAAACCACATACTGGTTTGCACCAATAATCGAGATTTCTATATCGTTTAACTTTTTTGTTTTCAACATTTTTGATGTATTGCGCCAACCTCAAACATCTTTTACAATTTATAATTCTTTGATTTACAAGAATTAAATCATTAAAAGAGTCCTCAGACAATAGAAATACATAACATTAATAAAATTTAATCTTATGGACAAACTTAATTGTGAGAAAATATACAAGAAATTAATTAATTTCTATTGCTGAATGTAAGAATCTAAACCTCTTATAATCATCTAATATAATTTTTGATAGATGTCTAGTTATATCACTCATACTTAATATTCCTATTACCTTATAATTTTCTTCCATTACGGGAAGTCTTTTTATTTTATTTTTATTCATTTTCTTCGTGGCAGAATCTATTGAATCATAGGACATTATTGTGATAATAGGAGAAGTCATTATTTCTTTACATTGTATTTTATCTGGAACAAGATTTTTAGCACAAATCTTTCTTACAATATCATGCTCGGTTATAATTCCAACTGGTAGATCCTTGGAATCCAATACTATTACAGATCCAACATTCTTTTTTATCATCAATTTAGAAATATGTAATACACTTAAATTTGAATCCAGTTTTACGGTAAGAACGGTCTTATTTGACATTATTTCGCTTACTGCACTCATAATTTTATTGTGAATCAAGTCATTTTTTTAGTTAACTAATGTTAATCTCATAAACATACGCGAATAATATGACCTCTAAAAAAAGATTATGTTAGTTAAAAAAATATATTTAGTTTGAAAATCTGAGATAGAAATATAATAGCTGCTACTATGGCCAGAACTATTCCTATTAATTTTTTAAGATTTGTCGGACTAAGACGATTCGGATATCTAGCTCCAAGAAACCCACCATTCATTGCGGAAGGTCCTAAAATAATTAAA
The DNA here is from genome assembly GCA_963695855.1 of uncultured Nitrososphaerales archaeon. Lineage (GTDB taxonomy): Archaea > Thermoproteota > Nitrososphaeria > Nitrososphaerales > Nitrososphaeraceae > TH1177. The sequence continues at coordinate 36,980 of CAVOHZ010000004.1, forward strand.
TAAAGTAAATTCACTTCGTTGCTAACGACATACTACATGACCAATAAATCCGAATGTGCCCATAATTGCTGATGTAGCCATATTAGTGCCAACCGCTATTTTTGGTTCAGTTTTAAGAATTTTTATCATTATAGGAAGTCTTATACTACCAAGAACAAGACCTACTAATCCATGAATATTATGAAATGGTAGCACCAGTAATAATATTGATAATGAGGTTTTCAAACAACAGTAAATGTTTATGATAAAAATACAATAATCGAAATATAGTTAATTCAACTGGAAACAATTCCTCTAGTCTTTCCCTTTCCACCAAATTTTCAAGTTCTGAGATATTAATAAAAATCTGTTAATTAGATGAATGCTACTAGAAAAAATAATACCATCCAAAAAGGAAACCGTGACCGAACTTATATTAAGTATATTAGACACATATAATATAATCATTTATCTAAAAAATACCTTCGAATAGTAAAGAGGATATCTGTCAAACAATTATCTATTTTCGTATTGTATCTTAGATTCGTCAAGTCAATTTTCAAGTTATCTAATATTCTGTATTTATTTTTTCTAAATACTTGATTTCATACAGAAAGCAGTTATTTCAAGGTATGTCAACCTCTTCTTTTTCATGAATTGTTATTCCAATTTTCTTGCAGAACCTTGTCATAGACTTTCGACTTCAGGGTTGTGATATTGAAAATATGGTGATAGATTCTACTACATTGGATATGGTATTACCAGTACTTCTGTATTTTTAAATTTCTTGATGATAGCTGTTCGTATAACTTTAACAATTTCATGACTATCTTTTAGTGTCGAATTCGGATCTAATTTGATGTGAACTTCAATATCAAAAGAATAACCTAATGGTCTTAACAAAACCTTTGATACAGGAACAGAGAAATTTTTTTCCACAAAGTTCTTAATATTATCACTTAATTGCGGATTGGCTACTGCATCCAATAATACAAATGTAGATTGCTTCAGTGCCACATAAGCCATAAAAAATATGTATCCTGCTATTATTATACTTCCAATTGAATCCATATATGGTATCCCAAAATATCCAGCAAGGACACTTCCAAACCCAACAAATGAAACAGATCCATCCTTTATAGAATTTTTTGCATCCAATTTCAGGGAGATTAAATTATACTTTTTAGCAATCTTGTGTACACGAAATGCTCTATGTAGTGATATGATTCCTGCTGCCAATAGGATTATCAATGTTATTTCCGGAGATGTAGTCTCGACTGGATGTAGTATTCTCTCATAAGCATTGTAAATAATGAATAGACCCAAGATAATTACTACTACTGCAACAAATGCGGCAAAACTTTCTACTTTAGCATATCCATATTGGAATAATCTGCTCTTTGGTTTTTGTATCATGTAAATTCCAAATCATACAATAAATGAGATTAGTGCATCAGCCATGGAGTCCAGACCATCTGCAAAAAGAGTTAGGCTAGATGTATAAAATGAGACAAGTAATTCTGCTATACCTATTCCTAATAGCGTCCACATCTAGAGCCAAGCTGCATTTCTTCCCTCTTGAAATGCTAAGGTAGGTGACGACGAGGATTCACTCAAGAATTAAATAATATTTATTTTATTTATGATAATAATAATCTTTATTTTATTATGATTTATAAAAAAATCTATATAGATGTTATCTAAATATCAGGAAAAAGCCATCGATATTTAGAAATTATTTTGTTCGTAAAAAGAAAAAGAGTATAGTGTATCATCTTCTGTTATATGATGACATACTCTTATTGTTTATAGCCACCGTAGGATAATAGAAATACCTGACCTGTTGTATTGAATTTGTTTTCTGTGTATGCTTTTTCTACCTCTGATAACGTCAAAGGCCTATCCCATACTCTTATTTCGTCGATATCACCTGTAAAGAATTTGTCTAGATTCAAAGAGTTAGCTCCAATTCTTAATGGTTGAGTACCATTATTATCTATCGTTGTATTATTGGTGGCTAGTTTTCCTATTTCTTTTCCATCCACATAAAGTGACACAGCTGACCCATTATACGTAACAGCAGCATGATGCCACTTCCCGTCATTATATTTATTTGGTGTCTTTACAAAGAAATTATCTCCTGACGTTGCTTCAAAACCTCCCTCTACTTCATTACTATCTGTAATCCATAGCCCGTAATTCATGTTCATCCCTGTCTCGTCGGTACCCATTCCTCCTTTGTTTACCATATGACCAGGTTCAGTATAATTATGAGATGTTTTAAACCAAGTAACTATGCTGAATTTGGTCAATTGTGGCGAAAGGTTAGCTGGAAGATCTTGAAACTTTGAATCTTTAAGCGTATTAAATGGTTCGTACTGATATTTTCCTGTAATATTCGTTGGCAACACTGCTGTAGCATTCGTTGGCAACACTGCTGTAGCATTCGTTGGCAACACTGCTGTAGCATTCGTTGGCAACACTGCTGTAGCATTCGTTGGCAACACTGCTGTAGCATTCGTTGGCAACACTGCTGTAGCGTTTTGTCCATGAACAGGCAATACTGAAAAAGACAGGAAGACCGTTAAAAAAATCGAAGTGACAGCGACTGGAGTCATAGCTAGCAGTACTACATTACTTTTATTTTTCATATTCACTAATAGAAATGAGAAAGGTATTATAAAGATAGTGCAAGAAAATACAGATATATTCATAGTTTAAAATAGTGGAAAATAATTCTGAAATTTCTTATAATCATTTTTACAGATTGTAATTTAATATTAATGATTTAATTATTATTTATCAGATTCATAGACTTTTGCACATAATATTCACAGAATGGTATATTTGTCATTTATTGCTAGATGTTTTCTACGACGCCAATATTCGCAACTTGGCAAAGTATTATTACTGAACGGGGATGAAATAATTTTCTTGAAAAAAGTAGAGTGGTAAAGCATATCGAAAATGCTACAAATTAATATTCGATCTTTTTATTTGGTATAACAAGAAACATAGCTAAACAAAAATAAATATTATTTAGGATTTCTTACATAAATGATGTTTTCAGCATCATTATGTTATACTTTTACCGATAAAGCTATCAAGACTAGGTTTTCCAAATCGTTCAGCTATCTTTTCATACATACTTATCTCTTGAACAGACAATGGTCTAATTTTTTTCATTGCTTCTTCAAAATGGTGCATTGTTATTTTTAATTCATTCTTTTTATCCTCTGCTTCTTTTGGATCTTTATACTTTGTTATATGTTCTCTTAATGCCAACATAACTGCAGCTGAGGCCAGAGCAGCAATATCTGCACCTGTATAACCTTTGGTTTTCTCTACCAAGTCTTTTATATTTACATCATCAGCAAGAGGCTTCTTTTTAGTATGAATTGAAAAAATTTGTGTCCTTGATTCATCATCTGGAGGAGCAACATACAGTAATCTGTCAAATCTTCCTGGACGAAGCAATGCTGGATCTATTATATCAGGTCGATTGGTAGATGCGATCACCACAACATTTGTCAATATCTCCAAACCATCTAGTTCTGTTAATAGCTGACTAATTACACGTTCTGTCACATGAGAATCACTTCCAGATCCTCCCCGTGCTGGGGTAATTGCATCGATTTCATCAAAAAAGATCATACATGGAGCTGCCTGTCGCGCTTTTCTAAATACTTCTCTTACTCCTTTTTCAGATTCGCCAACCCATTTGGAAAGAAGTTCCGGTCCTTTTATACTAATGAAGTTAGCTTCGCTTTCATTAGCTGTAGCTTTTGCAATAAGTGTTTTTCCTGTGCCAGGCGGTCCGTATAAAAGAATTCCTTTTGGTGGAGTTGCATCAGTATGGTTAAAAAGACCTTGATATTTTAGTGGCCATTCTACTGCTTCCTGTAGCTCTTGCTTAATTGTGGTAAGCCCACCTATGTCATCCCATTTAACATCTGGAACTTCAACAAAAACCTCTCTGAGAGCAGAAGGTTCCATTTCTTTGATCACTTCTAGAAAATCTTGCATGGTCACCACTATTTTCTTTAAGGTTTCAGAAGGAATGCTTTCAGTTGCAAGGTCTATTTCTGGTAATACCTTTCTCAAAGAGCGCATCGCGGCTTCTTTTGCAAGTGCATGAAGATCAGCACCTACAAAACCATGAGACATACTGGCTAACTTTTCAAGGTCTACATCCTTCGAAAGGGGCATTCCCCTGGTATGAATCTGAAGAATTTCAAATCTCCCTTCTTTATCAGGAACACCGATCTCGATTTCTCTATCAAATCTTCCAGGACGCCTAAGAGCTGGATCTATGGCATTTATCCTGTTCGTTGCCCCTATTACAACAACTTTTCCTCTTGAAGACATTCCATCCATCAAGAATAACAGCTGTGCAACAATTCTTCGTTCAACCTCTCCACTGACTTCATCCCTATTTGGTGCGATAGAATCAATCTCATCAATAAAAATTATTGAAGGTGCATTTTGTTCTGCTTGTTTGAACACATTTCGTAGTTTTTCTTCTGATTCTCCATAAAATTTGCTCATTATCTCAGGACCACCGATGGTATAATAGCTTGCATTAGTTTCATTTGCAATAGCCTTTGCAAGCAAAGTTTTACCAGTGCCAGGAGGTCCATGTAATAACACACCTTTTGGTGCTTCTACACCAAGCCGTCTAAACAATTCAGGATGCCTCAATGGAAGTTCTATCATCTCTCTTACCCGGGATACTTGGCCCTTGATCCCTCCAATATCCTCATATGTTATTGATGGAGCAATTCCTTCTTTGGCAATCTGTACAGCTTTAGCACTTTCTTCTGAAATAATTATTTCGGTTGATTCATTAATTAATACCGGACCTGATGGTCTTGTAGATATTACGACCAAATCCACACGTTGACTCATTATAATGAGCGGAATGACATCGCCAGTAGTTACCAGATTACCAAGTAAATATTCTCCAAGATATTCCTCTGCACCTACAATTCTAAGAGGTTCAGTTGGTGCAAGGGTGATACTTTGAGCATCTTTGGATTCTATTTTTTTAAGATCAACAAGATCATTTATACCTACATCAAGTCTATTTCTAATATATCCATCAATCCGTATTAGCCCTTTTCCTCTATCATTTTCTCTTGCCGGCCAATTTAATACCGTTACTTTTTTACCCAGAGAAGAGACCTCTATAACATCACCTGACGATATTTGTAATTGATGTGCGATATCTGGGTCTATACGTGCAATTTTTCTTCCCACATCTCTTTGTTCTGCTTCTGCAACTTTGAGACTTGGATTTAATTTATTGTTACCGTTTTGACTCATATTTATGTTTATTTATTGGTTTGTCACCTTATTTAAAGAAATCAGGCTATTACAATAAAAGAAAAGAATTAAAAATTAAATCATATATCGTGTAGCTAATAGATTAAACGAAACTCGGATATTAAATACAATTATTGAATATTATATTACATAAGATAATATATTCAAACCAATAAAATGAGAAAGCTAGAACAAACAAGGAAGCTAACAAAAACGAATTTTACTAAATTAGATGGAGATAAATCAGAGACCATCAAATGATCCAAATTTCTAGATCGTTTTAATGATTACGTAATCACCAAATTTTTTTTCGAAATCCACTATATGTATTATTTTAATTGTATCAGATTCTTTATATAAAGCAAAAAAACAGAAGAATTAATATGATAATTAATAGGATTTCTCTTACTGGATAAAATGGTTAAATCCCTGAAAACACGGCTATATAAATATATTGGTAACAAAACATGAAATTTTTCGGCGCCGAAAAAGATTCAGAATCAAAATATGAATTGACCTTAACAGCATGAATATCTTTATAGGTATAAATAACGTTAAAAAACTATGGTGAAGAAATTAAAGTGATAATAATAGATGAAAAGTTGATAATTGACCATGATCAGAATAGAAAACTTGCCAATGTAACTGTTACTGGAGAAATCAGATTTTCACCACAAGAGATGTATCAAATGATTAATTATGAAGAAAAGTTGTTTAAATTGAAATGTGAATTATGGGGACAGGATATGGTTGGTAAAGACAAGTTATACACATTCAATCCCCTAAAATATTATCCAAGTTATACACCCAACGTCACTGAAAGATTTACGTTCAAAGAAATGCTAGGACAAGGAGTTTTAGATGAGGATATAGGAAAAGAACAGATATACGCAAAACTCATTTTGACTAATTTACTTACGGGAAATCAAGTTATTGATAAAACTGAAGCTATAAGCTTTGTAAAAAAAATTTATGCCAATTCATTTTGACTAATTTACTTACGGGAAATCAAGTTATTGATAAAACTGAAACGTAAAATGACTTTGTCATTATTAGATAATAAACTAAAACTATTGTTCTGAAACACAGGAACTTCTTAAAATAATAATCCTAGATAATATAATATACATTTCTCTAAAATCTATTTTATTTTATTTTATTTTGTTATGGTCATGTAAATTATGTTTATCCTTATTTTTTCTTATCTTGATAGTAAATTGTATTATTCTTTCAATTTGAATTTCATTTTCAACCAACTTAAATGTTAAAAAAAATTTTCCCTATATGTTTTCTCACATCTCTGGGCATATTAGGATCTTCAATTATTTTATGAAGATCGTTTCGTTTAATGCACAAACCATTTTTGTTTATTTTGTAAAACCAATCAATATCCAAAGGACTAATAACAGTAGTATTTTTGTTGCATCCCTTCATTCCACAAAAAGGTAAGTCATCTTTAGTGAAACAAACATGATCGTCTTGACAGCCATAAATCATATCCTTATTTATATGAAGTTGATCATAATAAATTTTGGGCTAAAAAACGGCAAAAGTAACAACTAATTATTTTTTAATTTTCCACGATGATCAAATGGCAGGTACAACTTAGTTTACAGATCTAATTTGTCATAACAGAAGATATACATAATATATTTATTTTAACACTAGTAAATAGAATCAATATTAATACATTTTGTACAAGAGGTTTTTATATTTGAACAGATTGGAGATCGGTAGGAAAGAAATTATTATTATATATTATATTAGTATAAACAAAAAATATCATATTAAAACATAAACCAAATCAAAAACATTACTTTTTTAATCCATACTAATTGTATTTATTCAAACTAACCAATAAAAAAATTACAATTGTTACGCATCTTTTATATTGATTTGTTTAATAATACAAAGTATGGAGCTAACATCTATAAAGAAATTGCAAGATTTAATTGATAATAATTATAAAATCGAAAAAATTTACCCTCCTATTTTTGGATCGGATGCAGAAATTAACATAGTAACTATTACATTAGTTTCCCCTGAGGGAAAAAAAGAAAATTTAAGAGCTTTTAGAGAAGAATCTCATCAGTTAAGAGAATATATTAAAAATAACAAGCTCTTTCAGCAATATTGAGTTGCAAATAACTAGATTTGATTATTAAAAATTAGTTATTTTATGACAACATGCAGTAAAGTATACATCATAAAATCAAATGTATCTTTAAATAAATTTTCTCTATATTTTTTGGGGTATGTTAAAATGAAAACCGTTTTAAAATACTAGTATTTGTATATTTGTCCTATTAGTTATGAAAATGGATGGATAATATAATTTTCAAATATAATTTTAATATGGGAAATAATATGAAAATTATACCCATCCTTTGATTCTAAAATAGACAATCATTCCACCCCCTACAGCTAATAATAGTCCCAAAGCGTAGTAGTAACCATATGGAGATACTAATTCTGGCATGAATTCAAAATTCATTCCATAAATTCCAGTTATCAAAGTAAGGGGTAGAACTATGGTTGCTATTACAGTCAAAGTCCTGATTGTTTCATTTAAATTGGAACTTAATGACGAGTTGTATGCTTCGCGTAAGTTAATTACCCTATTCTGAATATTTGTTAAATCATTACGCAGATAGTTAATTTTGCCCTTTAACCAATGCATATGTCTAAAAGTCTCGATTGTAAGGATATCTTGTTTATCTTTGGTTTTGTTCATGTGAGATTTATTAGAAAAATCTATAGTAAAAATATCATTGTCTATTAGACCGACATCACTTAGAAAATTATCAACAGCCCTTGATATCATATCCATGGTTCTTTCAACAGAATTAATCTTCCTTTTCAGTAAAAGGATATCTGTTAATTGATTTCTTGTAACTTTATTTTTTCCCTTATTATAATCTAGAATATAGTCTTCGGCCTGTTCAAGATTTTCTCTTATATTATCTAACACAGGATAGTAGGTCGATATCATTTCTTCTAATGCCAGACGAAATACAATTTCGTTCATATTTACTATCTGGACTTGTTCAGAAGTTATGATATTATCAGTAGTAGCAGTAGAAGATGAAGAGGATGATGGTGCAGATGATGATGGAACAATTAAGGATTGATGAATAATATGTTTGATTCTTTTCTTTATATTTTCTTCAATATCATGATTATGAAAATTTATTGTAATTATCCATCGATGTTCAAGGAAGATAAATAGATCATCTTCAACAAGTATTTCTTCCCCTTTTTCTATTTTATTTGCATCGTTTTGGGATTTGTACCCGTCTTGATTAGTGTAACTAGCCTTCTTTTCCTCCTTAATGCCGTCAATTATTGCAAAGATATAATTTTCATAATTTTCGATTTTAGATGGGAGACTGTGATGTATGACAGAGTCTACTTCTAATGGATGGAGGTTAAATATGTCTTGAAGTTGAAATATGTCTTGAACTTCAGTGGCATGAACCCATAGACTTTCATTCTGGTTGGATTTCATTTCAGACCTTATTGATGTGGCCTCAAGTGTAATATTTACTGCTTTTATTGTCTTTGAACTTATGAGATAAGAAGTTATTGTCAACTGTTATTCATCTTGAATCAAAATCACTTTAATAAATAAAGCTTTCAAATTAAAAAATAAACATGACAGACGGAGATAATGATTTAACATAATCAGAAATATTCAAAAATATATTTATAAATTTGTATTTTTTATTCTTTCTACGAATCTCAAAACTTGCAATTTAACTTTTGATCGAATTTCTATTGGAGAATGTTCATGAATAGTTTTGTCAAATATGGATATGTCAAAAAATCTGTCTACAGATTCAAGAATCGTTTTTTTAAATTCATGTGGAGCTACTGCCGGAAATGCATCTAATTCAATATGCAAATTCTTATTATTTTTATCCCTAAATGATTTTATGGTGGGATCTATTTTTTTTGATTTACGTAATCTTACTATTTTGTAGCTTTCGGGCAAATCATATTTTTTTATTTGTTCCTCATTTATAGCAATTCGTTTAAAATCTATATCCAGACCATCTTGTAGAAATTTATTAGTAAATATCTGGCAAATATTTTCAGAGAAAGAATCTAGGTCGCAAAAATAATTGATATGTACTTTTTTGTCTTGTTCTATATATGATCTAAGTCTTTTAACATTTTCATTTATCAAACTAAAAGGATTAGATCGGTTAATTGGAACAATCCTTACTTGCCGTTCCCTTAAAATTGACCTAAAAGTCGGCATTAGTTTTTCTTTTTCAATCCATATTTCTACATAATGACGTTGATTATGCCACCGTGGTATTGTCCTTGCATAGATGTATGGTATATTCTCCAAGACTGCAATTTCATGATTTATGTATTCAGTCAATGGTACATATCTGTCATCAAGGTCTTGCACAAAATTTATACCCTGATCTTAAATTTTTAGTAGAAAGCTTACCAGTTTTTTGTGCTCGGGAGATATATTTTCCTAGACGTCGATATTGACTGCAAGAATTAGATATGATTCCAAGAGAAACAAGTGTATAAAACAACATAGAAAAAGTTGGAACAATATTATGGTGTTTGTATACCTCTAATCTTTTTTCTATTGTATTTCTCAAATCTTTTTTATTCCAATTCATCTAATTTTGCAATGGTTAATAACGGTTATAAACATTTCGTAGGCGTTAGATTTATTAATATTTATAACTATATTAGAATATTGCCCCAACCAGGTCAAAAGACGATTACTGTTAGCGGAAAAATACTAAAAAGGCTAGAAGAACTTTATAGTTTAGAAAAAACTAAAAATCCTAATATTTCATTTTCCTTGTTCGTATCTGAATCAGCGATAATAGAAATAGAGAGGAGACAAATTCTAAAAGAAGCACAGTTAATATCATTAATTAGCCTAACTGAAGATACAATCATTTTAAAGGATGTAAGAAAAAATAATAGACTTGTAGAAGTACAAATTAGGAACAAAAATTTAAAATGTATTACTGAAGATAAATTTGATTGTATTCATGTTGGTTTTGCGTTAGCTCTTCCAGAAGTTAGAAAAGCATTGAATAAGTAAAATGCAAGAAGACGGATTGAGTGTTGAAGATAATAAAAGAATTTTCAATCTCAAAAATATTTTGTAATTGCATCTAAATTATACTTTTAAAGATATCGGAGATTATTTATTTGCAATTTAATATATAGAATTCTATTCTTCATAACTGTTGTAAGAATATAAAATGACTTGAATCAAAATATTAAATAAAAGCAATGTAAAGCTAAATATGCAGTTTAACTTATTTAATTTAAATTGGGAATTCCATATTTTTTTATCTTTAATATCTAGACTAACTTTAGATCCAAAACTATACTACATAAGAAAAAATATAATGATTGGTCTCAAAAGAAACAAACTTGGCAAAAACTAGTATTAACATTATATAGACATAATAAAGGAAGTGAAAACATTTTGTTCAAAAATATAAAATCAATTTATCCTGATAATGGATCCTAGAATCTTTACTCAAGAAATAAGATTCAGAAGATATAATATAATAACAACAATTTTTGACAGGATTAAATTCTGCAATGATATTAGATCTTTAAATAAGAAAATTTAAAAGAATGAATAATATTACATTGGATACGAAGGACATTCTAATCTTATCTATCTTAATTCTGTCATTTTTTTATTCACTTTATTTTGATAAAACTTTCGCAGAATCTCCTTCTTTTATAACCCAGGAAATAGCTGACAGTAACGCGGATTCGACCTTTAAACCAGGTACTAACCATTTATGTAATACAATTGACGAGTTCATAAAGCCTGCAGAGATCGATTCTGTCAAGTACTATAGTAACGGGAAAGAAATAACCTCACGAATATATCTTTCAAAACCCCTTTATGATCCTAACCAAATAGCGGAATTTATTAAAATTCCTGAAACAAAAATTACTACTAGTATCCTACTTTCAGAAATCGAAGAAAATTCTTCTTTATTAGACTATTTAAATATAAAGTTGACACATAATTCAACACATCAACAAAATCCAAGGTCGGGAGAGTACAATATGGAATCCTATAAAATTGGAGGATCCAAAGCTGGATATGAAACAGTTTATTATAAAATTGGCAATAAGCTCTTGACATTTAACTATCAGGCACCATTATTTGAATATGCATCATATCATAGTGGATTCAAAAAAGTAATTAACAACGTCATCTATAAATTGTCTAATATAACTGCATATAAAAAAACCCTTGATTTTATTAACGAGACCCTATTCATTGATTCGTTTGATCTTAAAAAATTAAGGTTGAATTGGAACAATTTACAAAATTCTTTTAATCAGGTTAGTTTTAGTTTTTATCCCTTCAATTACCAATATCAATACTATACTATGAATATAGATATTAAATCAATTTTTGATCCAGGATCTGACTATAAGCTAAAATATGGTAGAGAAATATACAGGGGAAACAATCAATGGTATAGATCTCTTTACGAAGTTTCATCCGATCAACAAGGAATCCTTATTACCAATAATCCCGTTGATCCCTTTTTGAATTCTAGTGGAATGAATTATTTTCCATTAGAGTTAGATCCCTTTTCGAATTCTAGTGGAATGAATTATTTTCCCTTAGAGTTAGATCTTGGATTATTACACTATCCCAGTGAATATAACGTAAATATTATATTTGAATTTGGAATCAGGGGTTTTGTTAATGGAACGGAAATTTCTTGTGACAAGTTTGATACCTTACAGTGGCTTTCAGTTCCACCACCTAATATGGATATTAGTCTATCTAAATATTCTGTCAATCTCAGGCCTGGAGAAACAGAGGATATAAAACTGAAAATTAAAAACGATGCAAATCTTCAAACCACAATCATTCCCAAGGTGTTGGATTCCAAAGATCTAGTTCTGAAGTTCGAACATCCTAAAATTTCCATTCCAAAATCTACAAACGGAACTCTCACATTTTCTGTCACCGCACCAGACACATCACAAAAGAAAACGGTTACAGTTCCTATAGTATCTCAGATAGAGTTTCCACAAAACGAAACAATATACGGATCGAAAAGTAAGGAAAATGTGAAACTGCAGCCACCAATAACATTGACAGAGTATCTTACTGTAACTACTTTATCACATTTTACATTTGATGAGCAGCTTGCTAATTTTGTAGAAAAGTATATCACACCTGTAAATAGTCTTTGGACATTTTTTATTGGGGTAGCAGCAGTCCTTTCTCCAAAAATAATTCAAGCAATTAGGAGGTTATTATCTAGTAAAAGTAAGAAAGATGATTTAGAAGTAGAAGATAGTAAATAGATATGTTAAGAAAGAAATATTGTATCTTTATTTTACAAGTAACATAACCTAAAAAATAATTATCAATACAGGCATATACATAAATTTAAAAAAATAACCATATTAAAACTTTAAATTTGATTTTTGTTTAGAATTACATTTAAAAGTTGTATAATTTTTTAACAAATACTGGTATAATATTTTCAATAATATGTTTCACTTTATCATTATTTATTCTGGTTTCTTTATGTTCTTTTTCAAGAGATCGTATTCATTGGTCATTTAATTTTCTTTGATCTCATTTCTTTTTCAGACAACATTATTTTTAACAATTTTATGTTACTTTCTATGCGTGCGGTTGTATGTAGATAATATTTTATCTTTGCCATCCAGCCTTAGCAATATGCTTAGACCGGTCCAGAAATATAAAGGGAACAATTACTATAAAAAAAATGCAAACACTCTGCAAGATGAGTTCAGAGATATTAAAATTGTAGCTAAAATATACCAATACCAATTAGCATAACGATACATACAATTACTATCGTTATTGAAGCCGTAATTATTATAATTTTGTCATTGAACTTTTGCTAACTGGTATAGGATATTGAAATTGACAATCAAGAAATTTTATTGGCTGTTTCTGATAACCATATTCTCTCGAATAAATTAGTATAAATTAGTATTTGTGATTTATTGTCTGTAGATGTTACATCGTAATCATTTTCACTATTTATATTATTTGATTCTGTAGAAATAATAAATAATAATGTATTATCAACAATAAAAAAAATAGCATCAAAATGTATATTTCTCTCAAAGTACTTGATTAGAATATTGTCACTTTTTTCTGAAAATATAATATTACTATCTCTATTTTTTAGCAATGTTCCTCTATTTTTCAGAACTGGTGCTAGGATCCTAATATTTATTCGATTCTGTTTATTAGATATTATATTTAAAAAGTTAATAAACTCATCCATGTAACTAATCAGTAAAAGTGATTCCTTCGTAAATAGTACATCAATTTCTCTTTCTGCTTTTTTGAGTATATTTACTGTAGTTTCGAAGGTCTCTTTTTTATCTTTGAAATTTTTCTTAATTTCTCTTTTATGATCAAAGCCATCAAAATGAGAAAAATCGTATTTACTCAGATTTTTGTGAAAATTGCAGGTATTCTGTAAAATATTTTCAATCTCTTCATCGTATAATATACTTTTAATTTTTCCATACCAAAAAATACCTGCTATTATTAACATATCCGCAATTGCATATAAAATATTCCAGAAGGAATGTGTTTGTAATATCAATTGCTCGCTTATTTGTGCTGAGTATGTATATCCAAGGTCGGCAACTGTTAGAAATGTTATTCCCAATGTCAATGATAGCCAATGAAAAATAAGTACATTGTTTTTCTTTATAGTAATGATAATAACAACGGAAGAAACCAATAAGAAAATATCTTCTACATAATAAAGAATATCAGTCAAAAAATAAATAGGATCAGTAGTGATACTTATATCTGAAATATATATTAGATTGAAAACAAAGTATAGCGGAACGATAGAAACTGCTACACTGATCAGGAAAATATTCATCAATTGTATATTGCCTTCTTTTTTCAAGGAAACAAGATTAGTTAACAAATGATATCCAAGAAATAAATAGGCAGATAAATATCCGATATCGGAAATAGATGGATAAGGTACTGAAATTGATAAGACAGATTGTTGATAAGCATATATAAATTCAGCAATAAAGCTGATTAATAAGTATAAAGATATTGCCATAAATTTTTTAATTTCATGTCTTTCAAGTACGCCACGAAAAAGCACCATTATTGAAATTACTAGACCAATTCCAAGAATCGATACAGTGGGAAATGAATTATAACTTAATGTATTATCCCGGTCAGCAAAGGAGATTATTATATAAACAAATATAATGATAGAAGTTGTAGGAAGTAAAATGCTGGATATGAAATTTCGGAATTCACTGCTTGTTTTGGCAAGTAATTTGTCTGTGACTATATTCGTTTTCCTTCCCATGGTCTTCTGATCTTCGTTTGATTTTATATTGCAAATAAGTCTTTTTGCTGCTCATTAGGAAATTTCATGAGGTTTAGTATTATTGATCTGTTTTTGATTTAATTATCTGTAAACATAACATTATCAACAGTCAGAAAAAGAAAATATAAAGTTTATATAGAAAATAAATTTGTTAGAAGTAAATTTTAACATATCTCCAAAAATTATAAATAAATTAAATGAGATAATTAATATAAAAGAGAGAAAATGCGAATCAAAAAATGTCAAAAATGTGGTAATAAAATAAATGAGCTAGTGACGATAAACGTTGGTAAAAATATTTTTCTTTATTGGTGCAAAAATTGTGTATTTGTAGAAATGGAAAAAAGAATAGGAAGGATTTAAGGTCATTTTTCATTCTTTTCCTAGTTTAGTCTTTTAGAGGCTTTGATTATTCTTGGATATTCGTTATACGTTATATTGCAAAACAAACAAGAATAAATTTCCATTCTTAAATGATCGTCCCTTTCTTTGCTAACAACATACTTTAAATCATTTTGACAAAATGAGCACTTCATCTTGTAAATCTTATCAATCTCGATGAATTGTTTCAATTAAAATTCAACTCTGTTAACATCTATTAACAGAGTTATTAAATTAATTGTATCAAAAAAATGAAAAAGATAGTTTATTAAAAAGGACAAAACAATTTTACAAGATAAACAGTTGATTTTGAAATAGTTGATCTAGATATCAAAAGACAAGAATACCGAAAAAGGAATAATTTTTTAATCGCTAATATTCGTAATTTTTCGGCGCCGAAAAATTTCAGACTTATTTATAAAAATAGATTTAAAATAACTCTTTTAACAAATCATTTCAGTTTTTTATATCAAGACATAATTGATAAAGTCTAACAATATATTTTTACGACCATTTCCTGATTTGTCAAATAATTATAAATAGACTCATTCGTGTTGCAGAAGAAACTTCAATTCCTAATTTATTTGAAACTATGAAAAAATGACTGCCATATTCTATGGAGATATCATGTGTTACTTGGGTATTATCAACTTTTTTTAACAATTATTTAGCTTGAAAGAAAAAATAATGGAATACAAGCATACGAGGAGGAAAAGGTCTGATTGAGGGGTTTCTCGTATTCACAAGATAAAATAGAATTACTAGGTAAAGTAATAATATACAATCAAATAACGATATTTGAATTTCAAAGGAAATAAGACTCATAAATAGCAAATAAATTTTCTCTGCAATAAGGAACTAAAATTGAATTATGGAAAGTATTTGGTTTTGTTATAAATAAAGATTGATCACATTTATGATTCACGAAATTCATAATGACATATCTATAGTTTAGTGTCAAGGAATTTTTTACGGATAGAGGATAGTAGAGATATAGAATCTAGATACCAAATCTTTTTTATAATTAGTTTAGAATACAATATTATGAGTATTCTTACTATAGATATAGTATTCTTAGGTTATAGTTATTTGGCAAATTATGTTTTTTCGAAAAATAATGAATACAAATTTTTCAATTTAGTAGAAAGACATATTTTTTCAATTAAAGGAGGACATTAATAGAGAAACATGAGATTTTTTGGTTCGAAAGGAGTCAGATTTTCAGAGAGCAATATAAAATGTTGTATATGTTTTATTGATCTTGTAGATTCAACAAAAAATACTTTAAAATTTAGTAATTCAAGTGATACAAGAGAATATTACTCGACATTTATTAACGCGATATATGAAATAGTAAAAAAGAATAATGCAAAGGTTGTAAAAAATATTGGTGATTCATTACTATTTTATTTTCCTAATACATCCGATACTACAAATATTTCCGGTTTTCAGAAGGTTATAGAATGTGGTTTGGAAATATTGGAAAACCGAGAAAATATTAACCAGAAAATGTCAAGTGAAAACTTTCCGCCATTCAATTATAGAATTAGTATAGATTATGGGGTGGTTGAATTAGCCTTGTCTGGAGAGTACAATCAATTAGATATTTTTGGATCCGCGGTAAATATATGTGCCAAAATTAATGTGTTATCTAAACCAAATGAATTAGTAATAGGGGATAATTTCTATAGAATACTAAAAGCCTATTCAGCATTTTTTGAAAAGCATTACCTGTTTGATTTATCTGGAGAGTATAAGATACTGGAAGATAGTACATATTCTGCCTACGTCATTAAAAAGAAATCCACTGAAGATACGTTACTCAATAGTCGGGATATCACATACAGCTCAAATAACGGAGCTACCTCTGTCGGTTCTATTTCACTAAATAAGCATCAAATTGAACAAGAGACAAGTCACAGAATTTATGACAGTAAGAAAAAAATTATTCTGATAGATGATGATCCTGATGTGTTATACAGTTTAGAATTATTTTTGAGTGAATGTAAGTACAATGTTATTTCCTTTACAGATTGCAGATTTGCTCTAGAATATATGAGGTCAAATCCATTCTACCACAATCTCTTGATAATAGCAGATATTAGGTTAAAAAAAATGAATGGACTGCAACTTTACCTACAAGTAAAAAGCATAGATCCAACTATAAAATTTCTTTTTATTACGGCCCTAGATATTGTGGATGAGGTAACATCTGTAATACCTGGATTGGATAAGAGTCACATAATTAGGAAACCTATAGAAAAAAATGTATTTGTAAATAAAATAAAGACACTATTACCTATGTAATCATTTACATTTTGAAGTTGCTTTTATAAAAAAGGAAATATAAATATTGATATTGTACAAATGTGAAAGATTAATGAGATGTAGATTGTGAATTTTGCAGAAATAGAATTATCATCTCTTGATTGGTCAAAGTAGTATATTTCTTTTGTAACCAATAGATTTCATCTTGTTATATATAATTCTAAATTTTCAAAATTATAGATTTAATTAATTCAATTCTACGGGTCTTTTTAACGGGGTAAAAATCGTGAAAGATAATAAATATTAAGGATTTGAAATTTTGGATCAACCTGATTTAGTATATGAGAAATTAAATATAGATGAAATTGTTTAATATGTTTCTCTTATCGATAATATGTGTTAGCTATTAACATAAGAATATCGCTGAGTTTAGCAAGTTTTGTAATTTTTTAGTTAATATTTAAGTAACCGAAGATTTTAAATATATTATAAACATGAAATAATACAAAATGACCGAAATTACATTAGAAAAAATTAATGAAGCAATAAAAAATTCAAACGCTAAATGGAAAACCAGAGACCATCCACTGTTAAGGGCATCTCCCACCGAAAAGAAAAGGTCGCTAGGATTGAGAATAAATGAGAGTCAATTGAAATCACTTAGAGCAAAAGCTGCCCTAGATATCAAAACAGTTATAGAAGATTTTGGCAGACAGGTAAAAAGATTAAATGAAGTAGATTGGAGAAATAATGAAAATAAAAATTATGTAACTTCAATAAAAAATCAAAAAAATTGCGGTTCTTGTGTGGGTTTTGGGGTTACAGCAACTCTAGAATCTATGGTACTTTTAGAACAGGGTAAAGAATGTGATCTTTCAGAGTCTGAATTATTCTTTTGTGGAGGTAAGGATGATGCAAGTTGCTCTAATGGGTGGTGGCCGAGTAGGGCTATACCATATTTGGTCGATAAAGGTCTATCACCAGAAGAATGCTTTCCGTATGATGACAATGATATTCCTTGTATCACTTGTCAGGAGCGTGACAATCAGGCAATAAGGATAAGTAAACATGTAGAGATAATGAATGTAGAGGATAGAAAAGTATATTTGTCTAGTGTTGGTCCACTTATAGGTGGAATGAGGGTGTTTTCAGACTTTATGTCATATGGTGAAGGAATATATTCCCACGTCACTGGAGAAGAAGAAGGAGGACATTGTATACAAATAGTAGGTTTTAGCGATATGGAAAAATGCTGGATATGCAAAAATAGTTGGGGTCCAAATTGGGGAGAAAATGGATTCTTTAGAATAGAATACAATCAATGTGGACTTGATACTGAATTCCCAATGTGGGGGATAGCTAAAACTCAAATCCAATAAAAAGAATGTATAAAAATTTCTTTTTTTTAAAAAAAATATCGTGAGACAATTATCTGCAAAAAGATAAGATAATAGATAATCAAGATTTAATAATATTTAAAATAAATTCTTTTTCTTCTTTTATCTCTTTTTCCCATGTCTGTTTATATATAAATTTAATTTTGGTTTTCCCTACCTTTATAGTTCTAAACTTTATAGATTGAATTGAACTACTGCCCATAGTGGTAGTAGCATCTGTGGATTTTTCGTTTTTATCAGAAATTAATTCTAAAAATTCATTGTCAAATATGTAAGTCCATCGATAACCGGCAGTTCCTCTTTTTTCGAGTCGGATATCAAAATCCTGGCCCAGAATTACTGAAAATTCATCTGGACCATGATTTGATACCGATCTGTAATTCATGATATTTTCATTTATATCATATCTTTATAATATTATATCACTTGCATTACCTATAGTTACAATTGGAGTCTTCATAGTTGTCATAGGATCAAATTTACTGAGAATTCCAAAATCTAGATCAGTAAGAGATGCTATCGTTTTTATTTGAACTTGATATGTTTCATATTTGCCATATACAAATTTTAGTCCATCAATCAATTTTTTTTGAGTTTGAATATATGCAGTGGCCGAAATATTTCTATCTTTCTTTATGATTGTGACTACTTTCCAAAAATCTGCAGGAATAAGGAAACGATCTTTATAGAGTAGGTCATCTTTTCGAAAAACTGGACCAGTGAAAACATTGACTTTAAGATCATAAAGATCGGCATTTTCTAATATATAATCTTCTAATTTTAGCCATGTTTTTTGATTAAGATCTTTGTGTTGTGGTGAACAGTTAGTAAAATGAAATGTATCTTCATTTGCATTCACATAATTATCTCCCCAAACAGGATCCAATCTACGAACCAGATGACCTCTGTCAAGATCATTTTTTGAATAGACTTCTGGTCCATATTGATACTTTTTATCAATTCTAGGATCAAAATACCATATGTCTTTTTCTCTATCTAATTTCTTTAACTTTGAACCATCAATATTTACAGCAGTAAAGAACGCAAGACACCTAGATTTACTCATAACTACGGAAAAATTGGCATATTTTAGTTCATGATCATCATTTTTTCTCAATTTTACACAATCTACAATCATAGGATCAGATAAATTGGGTAAAGGAATGGTCTCTTCTAAAAAATCCAAGTTATAGCCTTCGCGATTGTTATAGAGACTAGGATCTTTTTCAATAATATTCATCTGTTCAAATGGAAGATTTCCTGACATTGGATATTTATGATTTATAATATTTTTAAATATTCTCATTCCTCTCTTAAACAAACTGTTGATTATATTTCAACTTCTTTGGTTTTTACATAATTCAGAAAACTAAAATTTTCATAATAAGAATATTTCGACATATTTTATTTCAAAGATAATTAATAAATATTTAGAGAACAATAAGATCAAGTTATCCTTAAAGAGACCATTATCGATAATCTTTTTAATTGTAATTAACCAATAAAACAACTATACAATATTATACATTAAAATGCAGATAATATAATAGATAAGATCCAAATGTGATTAATTAAATTATGGACTTATGTAAATATGAAATTCTTGAAATCTAAAAAATTTAAATACAATTGTTTTAAACAACTAACATGACAATCGGATTATCGTTAAACATTGGATTAAATAAAGTAGATCCAAATCATTATGAAGGATGGGATGGTCAATTAAGCGCTTGTGAGTTTGATGCAGATGATATGGCTGAAATAGCTAGAGCAGAAGGTTTTGAGATACAAAAGCTTATTACGACAGATGCAACTGTAAAAAATGTTGTAAAAAATATCACAGATGCTTCTGAAAAGTTAGAATCAGGAGACATATTCCTTTTAACATATTCAGGTCATGGGGGAAAATTAAAAGATTTAAATAGAGACGAAAAAGATTTTGAGGATGAAACTTGGTGTCTGTATGATAGACAGTTTGTAGATGATGAGTTAAATGACTGTCTTTCAAAATTCAAAGAGGGTGTACGTATCTTTGTACTATCAGATAGCTGTCATAGTGGTACAGTAATAAGAGAAATTAATGGAACATTTATACAAGTTAATCCTCAGTATGAAAAAATTGATGTCAGAAATACTAATGTGGATAAGAACGGAGTCAAGTATAGATTTGTTCCTGATGCCGTACTAAATAGAGTTTATAGTCGTCATAAAGGACTATATGATCAAATCCTTTCCGATAAAAATTTAAAAGAGTCAGAAGATAAAGTTAAAGCCTCAGCGATTTTGATTTCAGGATGTCAGGATAATCAATTTTCACAAGATGGGACATATAATGGACTTTTTACAGCTAATCTGCTAAATGTTTGGGACGATGGACAATTTAAGGATTCATATAAAACCTTTCATAAAAGAATCGTAAGTCAAATGCCATCAGAGCAGACTCCAAATTATTATGTAATTGGTAAACCTAACCTGGATTTCGAGAAGAAAATTCCCTTTAAAATATAGTAATCGACTGAAATTTTTCAGTTTTTATAATTTTTTTATTTTTTATTTCAAAAATATATGATATTTCTTGATAATTAAACATACGCATGACAACAATCTCTTTATACAAGAATTTCAATTGAAAACATATTGGTCCTGAGAACAAAAATATTGTTTGTTTCATCGGTACCAGAAGATAAAAATTATATCGATGTTGGTCAAGAGAGCGATATAATATCTGAAGTTCTTGGAATAATGAAGCAAGATAGCAAATTTCAGTTTATTCATAAACATGGCATAATCAGGGGAAAATTTCGAGAAATTCTACAAGATTATAAACCAGATATAATTCATTTTTCAGGACACGGAGGAGAAAAAGAAGGTCTTGTATTTCAAGATAATGAAGAAATTTCAAAGGAGATGTTAAGAGATATTTTTGATGGTTTACATAATGTACAATTAATTTATCTAAATGCATGTTATTCAGCAAAACAGACAGATGCAATCAAAAATTTAACTAATGTCAAAAATATTATTGGGATGAATAAATCAATAGCTGATTATATTGCTATTCAATTTTCTACAAATTTTTATAAAAATTATAAAAGAATCGAAATGATAAAAGAATCTTTCAGAGACACGTTTAACAATTTTAGACAAGAATATCCAGATATAGTTAATTTACCTGAACTAGTTAAAATAGATGAAAAAATAGAGATCAACGATTCTTTGGATAATCAAGATGAAATTGATCTCAAGAAAAAAAGTTCAAGAAGATTGGTTCAGAATCGGCAAATTTCTATAGACCTTTTATCACAAATTGATCAATCAATAAAAATATTTGATGAAAAAGTTGTTAAAAATGAAGTTGAACCAGAAAAGTTCTGGAAAGGAGAAACTTCTGTTAACCTCTCAAAAATTTTAATTATATTAGATTCATATTCAGAAGAATATGGTCTTTCCGATATTGAATTAAAAATAGTGAGAGGCAATTTTAGAACAGCTGAAACCTTATTTCATACACTTACTTTTAAATCGAATTCAACAGAACTTGCAAGTAAAGAAATAATGCAAAGAAAGATGATAAAATGTTATGAGGAAATTATAAAAGTGTTAAGAAAATTACTTTTTAATTATAAACTTGATTCTATTCAAAAAATTCAACCCCTTTTCCCACAGGATTCTAGCAGGAATATGTTATCTGATACATTATACAAGATTCAATCTTTATCTATTTCGTTAAATACTCTAAAGAATAAAATATTACAATCTATCTTAAGAAATGACGATCCACTTGTTCAATCTAATTCTAAGGCCGAATATTTTAATATTTTATTTCATTTAAAGATAGAATATAATAATTTTATAAAATTTATGGAAAAAGAATTTGATCCGAACATAGTAGAGAGGAATGTGAATGTCACGAACCTATTTTCAAACCTGAATGATAAATTAATCCTCGAACGAATAAATACAATAGGACTCTATGAAAGTTTAACCAATATTTATGATATTCAAGATGAATTAGGAAAAATTTTTGAAACATGTGTAGTATTTTTGGATAATATTAACAGAAAGATGAAGTCTGGGATATCGAACTATGAACCAGGAAACAGATAATTATATTAAAAAAGGTTCTCAAGATACCCAATCTTTAGAATCAGAAAGGGAGGAATTTAATAAAGAATTATTAGAGCTTTTGAAAAAGATAGATATTGACCAAAAAGATCCTCTAGTAATTAATCAACTATTTGTAGAAATAACAAAAAAAGTCAATGAAATTTGTGAAGTCTATTACGAATATGAGGAATATGAGAAGATTCTTTCTTATTATAATGCAGTATATGAGAAATATTTAGTGGCATTAGATTCACTGGAGGATTCAGAGGCACAATATGGATATTATCTTCCAATAATAAGAGAATCATTTGAATACTGGAAGACAAGAATCCACTGGCTAAAAAAGGAACATACAAGAAAAACTATCAATAATGGGAACCTGTTCTTGATCGAAGGCAAATTTGAGAGTGCTTTATATAACTTTGATCACGCATTGAAATATGATAGAAATAATCAGGAATTATTAAACAAAAAAGGCATTTCGCTATTTTTTCTTGAAAAATATAATGAATCATTAAAATGTTTTGAGGATGCATCAAGGTTATCAGAAAATCGTATACATATATTATATAATATAGCTCTTACAAATGAACAATTAAAAAACATTTCAAAAGCTATTGAATTTTATAATAAGATATTAGAGGTTGACGAAAATAATCCATATGCGATGACATCGTTGGGTATTCTTTACTATGAAGAAGAAAATTATAAACTGGCTAAAGAGTACATCCAAAGGGCTTACCAAATTCAAAAGAATGATTGGAGGATCCCTCTTGCACTAGGATGTATATTAAGTGAAGGATTTGCAGAATATAATAGTGCAAAGAAATATTTTGAAACAGCCATTATGTTGAATCCCAATTCATCCTTAATAAAATTGAATTTGGCAAATGTATTGCTCCTTCTTGGAGAATACAACAAAAGTGTAGAGATTTTGAAGAATGTTTCAATAGGAATGGAAAATGTCGAAGACAGGTCAAGAGCAATAATATTGAGAATACTACAAATATGCACCAATTACCTCCTCAAAAAAGAAATATCAAATGATCTAATTGAAGAATTGGTCAAATATTGCAATTTAAAAGATTTGAATCTTGTTAGCTGGAATTTTAAGAATCTAAAAAATTATGTTTTGAAAATAAATATGGAGTCGAAAACAAAAGACATATTATGTTCTATCCTTTCTATTTCAGAGTTAGATGAAAACAGTAAAAAAATTTATTTAGATAGAATCCTTGCAGATTCAGAGAGTATTTTACTTCAAAAAAATAATGTAACAAATGTGGATCAGGTAAAAGAGATTTTATTTATAGATCCGGAACAAATAGAGATATCACAAGACACAGAGCCAAACATAATAGAAAAAGGTTCGTATAATTGGAGACTTTATGTAAAAGCACCTGAACATATATTGTCTTTATTTGAATCTGTTGAATATATTTTAGATCCTAACTATTCAAAAAATATTCAAAGTGCATTTTCCAAAGATAATGGATTTGCGATCGAGGGAACTGGAAGATTTAATTCTAATGTTGAGATCAAAATAATGATGAAAGACAAATCAATCATCAAGAAATATATAAAATTGAAGTTCTCGTAAAACGATATTTGAAACCATGACTAAAAATAAAAATTTAAATTGATATTTTCAATTCTATTTTTTGAATCAAATTAAAAACATTCATTCGTAAATTGTGGATTCAATAAATTTGTCAAACCCTAAATAGAAATTATATTACAGAATTACTTTGATATGACACAATAATTTGAAAAATAATAATAAAATATTTTTTTAAAATATTTTTTTAATTAATATGTCGTGTCTATTATTATAAAAAAATTCAGGTATTCATCTGTTTCTATACACTGCCTGAGATACTAGATATGACGAATAGTACTATAATAATAAAAGAACATAAAATAAAAATTGTTTATTTTTAAATCATTATTCGCAATGTAATTAGTATCCTTAATATAATTAATATTTAGTTTTATCTGTTTTATAGAAATAATAGTCTTTCAATATATAAATAACGTAAAACTATGAATCTTGTATTACCTTTGATTATTTGAATTGAGTTATCAAATTATAAAAATGTTAATAATATGTTTGTTTTGAATAAAGTAAAGCATGAGATATAAAAAAATAACTAACTCGAATTTGATAACAGATTACAAATGTTTTTGTTCCTACATACCTATTTCGGTACTTGAAAATTTAGCACGTGCAGGAGTAAAAGAAGCGTTACTAAGTATTAATCAAAGTAAAATTTATCGTGAAAAAAGAGATTTGAAGGATGTAAAAATAGAAAATTTTATGAAAGAATTTACCTCAACAAAAATGGTAGGAAATGCATCAAGAAGTGTCTATGACTGTAACAAATGGGAACAGAGAGTATGAAAGCCGGTTAGAAAAGAGAACGGAGGACCCAGTTCAGACGAAACAGTAAATACAGTTTATGATTATGCGGGAAAAGTTAGAGATTATTTTCTAGAGAAACACAATAATAGAAAATCAATAGATGATGCCAATATGAATCTGTTACTAAATGTCCATTATGGGGAAAAGTATCAGAATGCATACTGGGATGGTGATGAAATGACTTTTGGAGATGGAGACGGCGAAATATTTTTGGATTTTGCCAATTCACTAGATGTTATTGCTCATGAACTGACACACGGTATAACACAATCGGAAGCCAATCTAGAATATAAAGGTCAATCAGGTGCATTGAATGAACATTTTTCTGATGTATTCGGTACGGTAATAACGCAATTTGTTGAGGGACATACAGCAGAAACTGCAGATTGGCTAATAGGCGATGAAATAATGGGTCCTAAACTACGCGGTGAGGCTTTACGGTCTATGATCGAACCTGGAACTGCATATGATAACAACCTTATGGGAAAGGATCCTCAACCTTCGCATATGAAAGATTATTACAGTGGTGAGGAAGACAATTTTGGTGTTCATATTAATAGCGGAATATTGAACAAGACATTCTATCTAGTAGCAAAGGAGATGGAATTAGGTACGAGTACCTCTGCCATCATTTGGTATGATGCATTAGAAAACCTTTGGCCAACTGCAAAGTTCAATGATGCGGTAAAAGTTATTGTTAGATCGGCACAAACACTGACTGAAAAGAAGAAGGTTCCGAAAGGTTCTGCTCAAAAAATACGTGCAGCTTTTAGAGAGGTTGGACTTCCCTCTTTATAAGATACTAAGACTATACAATGATTTTGATAGTTTTTTATTTCTTGACGATAACAAAATATATTTGAAATTTATCTGGATATCATCGATAAATGATAGAAATAGATTTTTCTTTTTCTGGTGGATATGCGAATCTGAGAGGTTCTTTTAAAGGAAAAATAGAAAATTTACCAGACAACATCACCAGTGAGATAAATAAGATTTTGGAAGAATCTAAAATATTTGATTCAGATTTTGAACCGAAACAACAAAAAAATTCATCGTGTCCTCCAGATGTATCTTCATATACGCTTGTCCTAAATAAGAACAGGGAAAAAAAGGAACTATCTTTTAATGACACACAATTCCTAAAGCTTTACATCCATTAATAGCTCATTTAAGAGAATTCACACTACATAAAAAAAGTTTCCGTTAGATAATCATAAAAATATGTATTGCGTATCTAAATTTTATGATAATATAGTATAGTTTCCTATTTTTAGGATTATATTTCTTGTATCTGTATAAATTAATTTCAACAATATTGAATTAAAAATAGTTCAAACAATGAGTAACCAAATAATTCAATGTTTTTTGGTAAAATATTTACGTGATCAGTACAACATCATATTTAAAATCCTTAATATATTCTTTAAAGTGGATATAGCAGAATCCCTAAAGATTTGAACAAAAAGATATTAATTTGGAAATAATCGTAACTACACAAAACCTTTATTTTTGATATAACCCAAATTAGAAAATAATATGAATTTATGTTAGTTAATACTGGCTATGATTTTGTGATTCTCATACATTAGAAACATTATTCTAATATGTTTTAATTCAAAAATTTTACATCCTCTTACTAACAGTAATAATATTTGGGGTACTATTATCATATGGTTTGAAAGTATTCATATCTCTAAAACTTTTTAAATACTTCCAACCAGATTTTTTTAACATATTCTTTAATTCGTGTAATGAATACAATCTTAAAGTAGTTTTTATTTTCAGACTAAGACGAAAAAATTTTTCTTTTTTTTCATAAAAAGTAGATTCACTCTCTGATACGGAAGTCTCAAAATTAAATCGCCATTTTTCGTATATTTTTATATTTTTAGCTTTAAAAAATGTCAAAGGTTCAAAATTTGCAATTCTCCAATCCCTGTTTTCAGTTTCCATAACAAGAATACAATTTTTTGAAGAAACTTTATAAATTTCTTTAAGCATATGAACATCATCTGCATCACTTTTGTATCCAAAAGAATTGTCCATAATTATCACAGCATCGAAATTTCCGTTATTAGTATTGGAAAGAATTTTTGATGCACTATACGGATTTCCGTTAATAAATTTTATTCTTGGAGTCAGACAACTTATCTCTTCAGAGGCAAGTTCTTTAGCTTTTTCTAGATAGAACTTAGATGGATCGTAACCTATAATATCGTAACCGTCATTAGCCAATGGTATTGCATGTCTTCCTATCCCACATGAAAAATCTAGGATTTTAGAATCTTTTGATATATTAAATTCATTGAATAATTTATGAAGACCATTAATTTCATCTTCTGTATTTCTTCTTTTAAGATC
Source organism: uncultured Nitrososphaerales archaeon (assembly GCA_963695855.1). Lineage (GTDB taxonomy): Archaea > Thermoproteota > Nitrososphaeria > Nitrososphaerales > Nitrososphaeraceae > TH1177. Next base: position 64,615 of record CAVOHZ010000004.1, read on the forward strand.
TTCTATTACTGGTAAAAATAGATGACCATACTCTACAAATAACTTATGAGACCAATCATCTTGTTTTTTCAAAGAATCGCGTATTTTCAACACTAGGTATAATTAAAATTGGTTCTTTATATCTAGCATTGAATAGTTTTTCTATAATAACTGGTATCTGTTTTAACAAGTTAATTATTTTTCTGAATCATAACATAATCTAATCATCAAAAGTAGCAGACAAATTATTGGAGAATGGGATATTCTACACCAATTAGCCTATATTGTTTGATCAGATTTTATTATTATCATATATAGTAAAGATTGAATGCTATTAGTCATCATGTTTATTCTCTGTAGTATCATTACTTTAATACGAAGAATGAACTGATTAGATTATATAAGTTAACCAGTTTCACGGTAAAGAAAAGATTTCTTCTTGCATCAAACTAGAATATGATGATTTCCTTCCTGCTTAGGTGGCTAATGAAATAGATGAATTAGTCGTTGGACATTATACTGGTTATAGAGGTAGAGAAAGAGAACATAAAAGGATTAAAAACAGACCAAAAAAATGGTAGATAATCAGATATACCAGAAGGCATAGTATATCATGTAAAAACTAACTTTGTGTTAGTAAATAAAATTAGAATACAAGACAGAATTTGATTTGTGATTTTTGTACAAGAAAGCTAAATGAATAGTATAATCCAATTGTATACATGGTGTAAATTATATTTAATATTTAGCACATGAATAGTAATTATCAAATGATTCAGTTCCATCTTTGAGATACTGCGTTACATTCTCGATAAGGCTTTCTCCAACGGTAAACATATGCTATTTTTTTGATATAGGAAGGTACGCGCTTTAGGATATCAAGTCAGTCACCTCTGTAATATCATAATACTTATCGAGTTTGCATGAATACAATTTTCAGCGCAATACATGTTTTCTTCTTCTGAAAGACACTTCTATCACAGATTTCTGAATTAGTTAAATAAGTACGTATAAGAGGAGGTAATAGCTTTTATTATTCTGAATATTAGTTTTTATCATTTATGAATACAACAATTCTTCTTCTATCTTTGTTAACGATGTAAGAACCGTCACGTTATCTTGTTTCATAGCAGTGTGTCTTTTTTTTGGTCATTAGATCGTTACACCACTGCCTTTGGCGTATTTCCTAGAATTGGATCATAAGAAAGTACAAATATAACGAATGTTACAATACAACTGAATGACCTTCCTCGAAAAATTTGGCTAAAATGATGAATAGAAAATTCCTAGCTAAATCTATTTCACTAAATTAACAGATTCTATTTTCCTTTCTGATTTTGTAATATATTTTTCTTTTTAGTACATGCCTTATTTACACAATGACTTATTTTATGTCCTTTTAGAATTCTTGTGAACTTCAGCTAGTACGTCGTTTATAATTTTTTTTACGTTTTCTGAACTAAGATCATAATTTTGTTCATTGTCTGGTTCTTTTTCTTTGATCCTTTTGGTAATTTTTCTATATTGTCTTTCGACTTCAACTTCCATTTGAGAAATTCCAAGTGTCTTTAGTAATTTAAAATCCTCTTCCATACTTTTATAGATCTCTCTACGAAGTACAGTATTATTTGAGATATTTATTGCAGTATTAAAAATACCTACTGTTAACATATATGTTCCAAGTACCACAAACGGGATTGCTAAGATTCCATGGGGTGGAACAGCAGTCAATATTAATGTATAAATTCCACTTGAACTGTATAAAAAAATTATACCTGCGCATGTTGTCAACATGTTTTTTTTAAATTTTGCATCATTAATCCTAGAAGCAATAATCCAAAAAACCAATCCAAAAAATATTCCACCCATCTGCTTCGGAAATCCGAAAAGAATATCTATGATGTCAATAGGAATAAAGGCGCCAATATTTGACTCAAGAAGAAAGCCATAAAATGAAATATGTTTACCAATAATATAGCTAATAAGTAACTCGTATGAAAAAAAAAGGTAAATTAATGGTAAAAATATCAAAAACCAATATGCAATCTTTCCAATTTTTTTAGTGTACTGTTTTAGCATTATGACAGTAGTTATCCAAGTCAACAGAAATGATAAAATAAACGAAGAATCAAACAAAGTACTTAAAAAAGATGTGAGAGGAAAATTAATAGTATAAATATAGGAGAATAACAAACGTGCAGGAAGAGGCTTTATAAGTTCATTTTTATAAGACAATTCAGTATGAAGATAAATTAAGCCAGCTAGTATATGAATAGAAAATATTAAGAATGTAAAAGCGTAAAACAAAATAATTTTATTTTTATTGTGCTTGTACCAGTTGAATAAATGATATATGTTAACTGTTAAAAAAAAGAAGGATATTATAAAACTTGAATAGGTCATTAAAGTCAAATATATTTTTTGATAATTATGGAATGTCATAATTTGATATAGTAATAAGAACAATAATACAAAAAAAATAATTTGATTAATTAAAAAAACTGCAAAAAATATTTTTGACTGTTTGATATATCTTTTATCAATATCTTGATAATTAAAATAAAGAAATCTTATGAGAAATATATTGACAAATAGTGAGAATCCGCTAAGAAAGGAAAATATGGTAGCTTTTGAAAATAATGGCAAATTCATTAAATCTAGCCTGGTAAATGATGAGTCTAATACGATTATAACAACAGATAGAGAAATGAGAATAAGCATATATTTTGAATATGAGATATTAGCAAAAATTATTTGTCTCAAGGTTTAACTCTTTTCATATTATAAAAAAGTCGGTAAATGTTTTTTGTCCCAGATATATCTATTTCACTACTACATCATATAATATGTTATTAGCTCCACCAGACCAGCCACCTTGTGTACTCAGTCCCCTTGTACCACTAACTGTTTGAGTGTATTCTAATGTATGATTACCTGGAGAAAGTTTATCTAATTTGGCAAAGAAACCATGTGCATGTGCTAGGTATGTTCCTGATCCTGACTGGTAAGCATCAATCCATTCACTATCTTCAGGAACATACACCTCAAAAAGATCCTTAGTTTGAACTTCTATAAAATTAGGCTGACCTGGATTATTACCAACTGATACATCTTTAACATCAACAATTTTTTTCCCATCTAGAGATAATGTAAAATCAAGAAATCCTACATCTGCTTCAAGAGCACAATTTAATATTTCTTCTGACGTAGCACTTTTTCCTAGTTCACTGCCAGTATCGCATTCGCCAGTATAAGCAGGGATTAAAAATTCTCTATCTGATGGTAAAGTGCAATTTTGTTTTTTGTAACCAACTTCAAAGGGATCGAGCAACATAATAGGTAGTGAAATATTTGATGGCATGTTAATTAAACACAGATTACCTTCTTCTACAGTTTCATCCTTAGATATTTGAAGTGCAAATCTCCAATATTCTTTCAGCCATTCTTCATATTTGTCCGATGACTCTTTTGCTTGTATTTGAAAAGGTTTTAATGAGCAAATAATAAGCAAAACACTTAATGTTAAAAAAACAGCAAATTTTTTTTTCATTTTATGTTTTAGGATATTTAAAATTAATATTTATTATTTGCTATTTAAATGGTTGAATATCTGAATGCTCGAGTCATTCGAAAACATATACGTATCCTTAAGATTAGGATTCATAAAAATTATCACAAAATAAAAAATAACGAAGGATTTTACTAAAACTAAAATCAATTCTGAAGCAATAAATATTTCAGTGGGATTGTTGACTTTAGTACTATTTTTTACTGGTTGTTTACCGGACCATTCCACTGATTTGTATTTTTGCACTTATGCGATAATTGATAGAGTTTACTTTGAACTCTAAAAGATGATCTCCTTGGTTAATATATTCGGGTTTTAGCGCTAATCCTTGCCACAAATAAATTTGGTCTATTGTGTTATTACTTTTTAGATTTTGTGGCTTTACATTCATTATATTTCTGTGTGGAATATTCGCTGTCGATTGAAACTCGTTTCTTATCACTGTGCAACCATTGATGGGTTCGTCATCAAAGTATGCTTCAATTTCGTATATTCCTGCTGTATCTCTTAATATAAACTCAAGTAGTTGTTTCTCTGTATATTGAGGTTTTTTAATATAAAATTGTGGAGATTCCATAGACATAAATGTTGCTACTAAAAGACCATCGTTATCCTCTGTGAGATTAATATCCCTAAAGTCTGCCGGCTCCTGAAATGGAGCCACTGTAGCAAAATAAAGATTAGTACCTTCATGTTTAAAAAGGAATGAATTCTCATCATTATATGGACCTATATTAGTAAATGAACTTGTAGATTTCTCATTTCTGGCAATCCAATCCATATAGTGTCCAACGGCTATGTCGCATGTTATTCCTCCCTTTCCTATAGGTTCATTATGACCGTACACCTTTGTATGCTCTTGGTCATGTTTGTACCATTGCTTAATTTTATCTAACCTTTCATCTGTAAGATCATGTTCTGGACGAGCTAGATTTTTTCGCGTCTTAAACCTTAAATCTAATAATTTCTCTATTTCTTCTGCATTGAAAAAACCCTTAGGAGCTGACTTATGATCATGCTTATGGCTGAGTTTAGTACTCATGACTTGAGGCATTAGACATAATATATAAAATTTTCTATAAAAAAACTATAAATTCCGTTCGCACGAGGTTTTACAAATTACATAGTTTTCAATGGCTATAAATTCGATGGAAATAACTATAACATACAAAACCTGATAATATTATGCTGAATGGAAATACCAACTTAAAAGAGCAACGATAAGAAGATTTTAATAAATGTAATCAATAACATAAATAAATGAACAGAGATTTATATAAAATAAAAAATATAATACGAGGACTACTTTCAAGAGATCTAGTATTAGAATTTAATTACAGAAGAGATGTCAAACATAATTAAAAATTACTTTAAATTACAATTTTTTTAAATTTTTTTCAACCTATTTTGTCAGTTACTTTATTACCCTAATATATGACATGTACCAATATCCAAGTTAAAAGTTAAGTTATTTATAAAAAGAATGATTTAGTAATAATTACTAACCAATATTTCGAAGAGTCCAACTATTCAGAAAATCTTGTTGACATGATCCATTAGTCCTTTTATAATTGGAAGCTTAAAGATATACTCCCTCCTACAGCACAATTCCTTATAGATCATCTACAATATGATAGATTATCTAAAAAGCCGTTATCATTCAGGTCATTTACTGGATTGCAATCGTGAATTTTATTCTATTTGCAATGAAATAGAACCAAAATATCCAAGGGATGAGATAACACGTTTGTCTAAACAAAACAGAAGAACAAGATCGATAGCTGGAAGATGACATTTCAAACATTCAGTAAAAAGTCAAATCTATAGTACTTCATGGCTTACAAATTTAATTTATTCCTATGAACGTAGTAAAAATGCAGAATAACTTTATAAATTGTTAAATTCTTTTTTACTTGTGACAAATGGAAACGGAAATAACCTGTTTCACTCATGATTCTGAAATTTTTAATAAATCCTATGGACAATGGACAGTAGATTGGTGGAAATGGGCACTATCCACTCCTAGATTGCAAAACCCAGTTTTAGATAAGAATGGTGAAAATCATTACGTAAATCAACCGTCGTCCCGAGTATGGTTTTTAGCTGGTGTATTTGGCGATGAAGAAAAATATCATCCAACTCGGAGAATAAAATTACCAGAAGGTTTGTCTATATTGTTTCCTGTCTTGAATTGTGAGGCGAATAGTATAGAATATCCACATTTAAAAAATGACATGGATTTAATCGAACATGTTTCTAATGATGTAGAATCGGTAGTTAAAAAAGATTGTTTTGTAAATGATATAATATTAATTCCTGAACGTGTGCCATCTGATCCAAAAATATTCGAATTTATTATTCCAAAGGATAATATTCTTGGTGTGGAAGGTGGTAAGGTGATTCGAGCTTGCGCTGATGGTTATTGGATTTTTTTACGCGCGCTTCCAAAAGGTGATTATATAATAGATTTTGAAGGTTCTTGTGAATACGGAAGACTTAGCTCTGGAGCAAAGTATGAACTGAAAATAATATAGTTGTCTAACTATAGATCAAGTATTTCGCTTTATGTCATCTCTCTTTAGGCATCAAGGTGTAAATTGTCAAATAGATAAAGATTGAGACATTCATAATATGGATAGCTATATGTATCGTGATTCTTATGAATTGAATCTAACAGTTGTACAGAAGACTCTAAGGAGATTTATGAAATATACTACACACAACAGACATTATCGCAGATCAATGGCAATACTTCCAGAAGAGCGTGGTAGAACTATTCCGTATATTTAAAACGAACACGATTTCAGTATCAGGTCCGTCCGAAGATGAGTATCCACATCCCTACAGATGGAAATGGGATATCTAGAATAAATAAAACGGGGTAGTACACAATCCCGTATAATAGATATATACAGACACATCACACTCTACTTTTTAATGATCCCGATATTTTTTGGTTATGTGAAAAATACTTGGAGCCTGAGGTCGCTGGGAAAATATCTTCTTAAAGAAAAACTTGATATACCGATTAGTTCCAGACATTTTCAAAGGATACTAAGAGACGCATATTGGAAGAAATATAAATGTCTAAACTAACAGTAATAGTATTACAAACTTTATCAACATATTCAACAAATTTCAGATAACCTTCAGAGACAGAAGATCCACAGCTGCTATTTTAGCAGATGGAATATCAAAACATCTCGGTACTAACAAAAAGAATATTATTGTATTAGGAATTCCACGTGGAGGTGTAGTTATTGGAGATATAATTGCTAGGAAACTAAAAGCTTCTGATTTTGATTTAGTCATACCAAGAAAAATGTTAAATCCACAAACCGAAGAGAATGGTTTTGGAGCTATTATGGAAGATGGAAGTACATACATTGATTTTCGTATCACTAAGAGATTGTCTATATCATTTGATCATATAAAAGAGGAAAAGGAGAAACAATTATCTGAGGTTAAACGTAGATCAATTTTATATAGAAATTCTCCAAAATTATTAGATTATCATTTTAAAATAAATGACACTGATAGAACGGTAATATTAGTAGATGATGGAGCAGCAACCGGATCTACACTAATATCCGTGGCGAGATGGGTAAAAGATAGAAAGGAACATAAATTCAAGGAATTAATTATTGCCATACCTGTCGCACCAAAGGAAACCATTAAGATTTTGAAAAACGAATGTGATTATCTTGAAGCAATATTTCAACCATCAGAATTTACAACGGTAAGTCAATTTTTTAAACACTTTTTACCAGTAACTGATCAAGAAGTTATAGACATTTTATCAAAATGGAAATAATTATGATAGCGACATTTATAGGCTATCATTATAAAATTATACCGTATGATGGTTTCAGAAAATAAAAAAATAGTTTCATTTTTACCTAGTGCTACTGAAATACTTTATGACATACAGGCTGGCTCCCAAGTATTAGGTGTTACACATGAATGTAATTATCCTGAAGATGCGAAGATCAAACCCAAGGTAATAAATTCTTCCTTTGACGCGTCACATATGACAAGTAAGGAAATAGATAACAAAATTGTGGAATTATTTAGCAAAGGAATGGATATATATATTGTGGATGATAAGATATTAAATGATATAAAACCAGATCTTATAGTAGCACAGGGAATTTGTGAAGTATGTTCTCCATTTACAAAAGAGATCAACCGTGCAATCGCAGTACTAGGATATTATCCTGAAATACTGATTCTCGATCCTCACAACCTAAAAGATATTTTGACAAATATTGAAGAGATATCCAAAAAGGTAGATAAAGTGAAGGAAGGTCAAAAATTGATAGAATTTCTTACAAAAAAGGTGAAGTCAATACAGAAAATAACTGAAATGAAGAACAATGGAAAATTACAGAGAGTTATATGCTTAGACTGGATTGATCCGTTTTTTACTGCAGGTCACTGGGTCCCGGAAATGATAGAAATAGCTGGGGGAATAAATGGTTTAAGTAAAACGGGCGAACAATCAAGACGTACTACAAAAGAAGAGATAGAAGATTTTGATCCCTATAAAATTATTCTCATGCCATGTGGATTTAACATAGATAGAACTTTAATAGAATACAACAGAACATTAAAAAATGATGTAGAATGGAACTCATTGACGGCAGTAAAGAATGGTGAGATATATGCTGTAGATGCAGGATCATATTTTAGTAAGCCAGGACCAAGAACTTTTTCTGGAGTCGAGATCTTGGCAAAGATAATTAATCCACGTGACAGTAATCACATTATGGTTCCTTCTAATTCATTTCTGAAGATTGAGTAACCATATAAGATATTTCTATTAACATCACATCATTGTGTTTCCAAACAACGGTAATATAAAATGGATTGCAACAAATAAATCGTATATTATTAAAGATTTCCTTTTCTAACCTGTCAAATCACAATTTACAATCTATTATGATCTGATTGAATATTTCTTCTTTATTTTTTTGTACTTTTCTAGGTCATCATAAGTATTGATATATCTTGATGCGTTTATTACATCCCGCACATTCCTAGATCCCAATTCATCCCAAATGGCACTAATTATTTTCTGTTTCAAATCACGATCTTTTACTTTTACTACTCTGTTACAAATACTGTTAAAATCCTCAAATGTATATTGTGGCAACTCATATCTATCAAACCTATCTCGTAATGGCTCTATCAATTTTGAAAGCTCGTTACAAGTAGCAAATACTTTCAGAAAACTGAATTTTATCTCCCTGTGATTTCCTGACCTCGTATCAATTATCCTACCATCCTGCAGCAAGTTTAGCAATATCTCCTGATCAATCTTTTTTAACCTGGATATTTCGTCTAACAATAATATCTTTAGTCGATTTCTATATTCAAACAAAAGATCTCGCAATCCTGCCTTGGTCATCAAGCTACAATCCAAATAAATACAATGTTTATGATAACTACTCTCTATACATTTAAGAAATAGCGATTTTCCCATTCCTGGCTTTCCAGATAATAATATTGATGTAGAATATTCCGATAATAACGCAAGTTCTAAAAGATCTTTAATATCTGGATAACCCACAATCTGGCTAAATATATCATTATTATTTTCCTTCTTTTGGAGTGAACCGACTGCAACTGAATGTATTTTATTTACAAAAAATAATCTACCTAATTGAAACATTATATCATATATCTTGTAAATTATAATAAAAATATTTTCAAAAAAATTTTTCTGAAAACTTTTCTTTTTTTATTCATTCAAAATCCATAAAGAAAACTGTTTTACAAGCTACAAATCTGCTCAAACGTAAAATTAAAATTATAAAAATGCGTTTACCAACAAATATAACCCAAATATTCCTATAACGGTACTAAAAAATAAGAGTAGGAACCTGTAAACTTTTTCTTTGACTATTGATCTTCCTTTAGATGACATAAAGGATGTAATCCATAACCAAAAATAATCCATCCATATATGTGAAAAGAAAAGCAAGATTATACCATTTAGATAACCAAAATTTTCTACTGAATCAGAGACAAGTTTCAACCCGATAGTAGACCACCAAACAAGGAAAAATGGATTGAGGCCTGTGAAAATCATTCCAACCAATATAGCGTTTTTGATTGCATATTTGGAATATTGATTATTTGTTTCCAAAGATTTATTTTTTATTACAGGATAAATCTGCAAAAACGAGAAAAATATCATGAAGACACCTCCGACTATTCCTATTATTTTCAAAATATCAGAATCAGATACAGAGACGGCAGAAAATTTGCTTACTCCATAAAATAACAATACTAGTAATGGAAATTCCACAAATGTATGTCCTATAGCAATTTTTATCCCCATTAAGGAACCATATTTACTACCATAAAATAGATTCACAAAAAATAAAGGTCCAGGAGAGAAGACTCCAGACGTAGAAACAAGAATAACATAAAAGAAAAATTCTAATGGAGAAGACATTCGATTTAACTTATCAACAATAATGAATAACTATATAACTTGTCATCTTTGTCATACAAAATTTAATTCTAAGACCGATCGATGTTATTTTCAATTAATGACTTTTCCATCTGCTCTTTAATTTTGACAGTGTAATTTTAAAGTGACTCAATGTTTCATTATCTAGAATGCAAAATTCTACAGTATCAAGAGAGGTTTTAGAGTTTAACAAAAATTTTTCAGTTTCATTTAAAAGAATATCTGCACATCTATGTTTGGGAAAACCGAAAATACCGGAACTGATTGCAGGTATGGAAATAGTTTTGAATTCTTTCTTCGTTGCAAGCTGCAACGTATTGAAAATAGATTGTGACAATTTATTATCTTCATCGCCTTCTCCCATTCTTGGTCCAACTGTATGAATTATTGCAGAACATGGCAGGTTTCCAGAGCAGGTAATAACTGAATTTCCTACGGGAACAAATCCTATCCTGTCACTTTCGATCTGGATTATCCTTCCACCCTTCCTTACTATTGCACTAGCTACACCACCACCATGTTTTAAATAAGAATTTGCAGCATTGACAATTACATCTACTTTTCTTTCAGTTATATCTCCCTGTACTATTGTGATTTTCTTAATATTTGAAAAGCTAAATTCATCTATTAATTGACCAATCATAAATTAAAAATAAAGATTGTTTAATAAATAAATATTTAATTTATTTGCATACGAATAAAGCTCTTAACAATAATAGAAATTCTTCAATATTTATAATAGATCCATATACAATCAAAGATTTCTTATCATTGACAATATCTGAGGCAGCATTTCAGTCGCCTTTCCCCTAAAGGAAAAATCCATTAAATTATTAAAAATAGTAGGTTCAGGATTTACTTCTACTAGAGTTGCACCATTTCTTTTAGCATTCAGAGGTAATGTATTCACGGGACCTACGTTCAATGATGTTCCCACGATAAACATTACACTACAATTCCCTGAAGATTCCTCTGCTATTTTCCACCTTTGTTGATCTAATGGTTCTCCAAAGAGGACGATTTCGGGTCTTAAAATATTTTTACATGATTTACAAATTGGTGGCAAATATTGAATATCTTTTATATTTTGTTGTTCAAGTTCACCTTTAAAATTGCAGCCAGTACATTTTATTCTCATTATATTTCCATGAAGTTCAACAATATTTTTGCTCCCGGCCCTCTTATGCAGTCCATCTATATTTTGTGTCAAAATCGTAGTATTTTTTAACTTTTCAATTTCTGCTATTGTTAAATGTCCCATGTTGGGTTTGCAACCTGAAATAAGGTTTTGTCTATCCTGATAAAATTCCCATACTAGTTTGGGATCTTCATAAAAGCCGGATATAGATGCAAGTTTCATTGGATCGTATTTTTTCCATAGACCGCCCGGACCTCTAAAGGTTGGTATACCACTTTCTTCTGATATGCCTGCTCCAGTCAGAAAAACAAAATTATCTGAATTTTTCAGGATGGATTTTAAAGATTCTTGCATGATTTAATTAATATTTCACCTACAAATATTTATTTTAGCTTCCTCTGCTGGGATATTATAATACTTTCTTCAGATAAGATTCAGATCAAATATGAGATGGTCTCATTTTTTTATTTTTATGAAAAATTATCTCTTATAATATCAAATTTTTTTTATAGTATAAGTAAATTGATCAAATTATTTTATAAACAATACATTCAATTCATATTATGAATATAGTTTTAGCTACATATCTGTAATATATAAAATCTTTATTAACAGAATGCATTATTTCATGTTTTCTTTTATCCTATCGACAATTTCTCTCATCATATTACTATCTAGATGTGGTCTATTTTTTTTAAACAATGAATGAATAGGACCCCCTCCATCCCCATATGATCTTGGGACGACATGAATATGAACATGAGGTACCTCCTGTCCTGCCTCTCTTCCATTATGAATTGCTATGGTAGAACTATTTACTTTCAAGGATTTTTCTAATGGTTCAGTTACTTTCAACAATAGATCAAATAACCCTACAGAACATGCTTTGTCCATCTCATTAATTTTTGAATAGTGAGTTTTTGGGATTATTAGAGTATGACCTAGTGCTAGTGGATATGCATCAAGAAATGCTAAAGCTTGGTCATTTTCAGTGATAAAATTGGCTGAGATCTCTTTTCTGACAATCTTACAAAAGATACATGATTGCTCATACATATCAAATTTATCAAAACCAAATAGTATAAAATCATTTATTATTCTAAAAATATTCAGATGACAGACGACTAGCCCGAATTCTGCATCTATTTGACTCTTCTTTTACCTTCTGTGTTCAACTTTATGTGGATTTTTCGAATTTAACAATAAATTCAACAGCATGATCTATATCATTTTTTTTTATCTTACTATATGTAATATCTAGTGAGATATTTTTTGAGCACGATAGAAAATAGATGGTAACAATGGCTACAAGGTGGTAACAAACAAGAGCAAGGTGGTAACAAACAAGAGCAAGGTGGTAACAAACAAGAGCAAGGTGGTAACAAACAAGAGCAAGGTGAAAACAATAAAAGTATTTAAACTCCTTTTATAATGCATTTTAAATGAGTGAAAGAACAATATTAAACAAATTTGAAAAGGAAAAACGTGTTGTACAATTACATATAGAAGGAAAAACAATTCGCGAAATATCAGAACGAGTTCACATGTCATTTCGAGATATATCAAAAATAATTAAAGCGTATGACAAAAAATCAAGTTTGGAAAGTGTCATTGAAAATGATGAAATTAAGAAAAATCAGCGTATTAAAAAATTGTCCACAAGTACTAGGGCCTTCAAATTATTCCTAAAAGGAAAGAAACCAGTTGAAGTATTAATAGAATTGAATATCTTTTATCCAGAGGTTGACAAATACTGGTCGCAATTTTTGAAATTAGAAAAACAGTATGAAGCTTATGAATTCTATGAGAATTTCCGTTATGAGATGCCAGAATTATTATCTATAAGTGGCTTTATTAGAAGGAATAAGATAGATATATCAAATATTTCAAATATTTTGAAATATGCTTACAACCTATCGAATTTACAATCATATGGTAACAGACTTCAAAATCAAATAGCGGAATGGGAAAGAGAGAAAAAACTTTATATCGCTCCTCAAAATATTCAATTACCTCCATTCAGACCCATGCCAAATTATCGGTAGTTGATATTATTAAAGAAATATTCGTTTCTTGAATTTGGATAAAAAACCGCCTACTATTTCAAGCATATATAGATTTCATCAGGAATTGTATTCTGCACTTGTCTAGTTCTACGACTAGAATAAAGATATAGTTGTTCAGAAAACTAGTAAACAAGTGATTTTTGATTGTATTTTTATCAAAGTAAATCTTTTGTAATACACCAGATCTATTCTTTTATGGATCCCTATATTAGTGATTTATTTGGTATTAATACTTGAATCCCCATTAGAGAGATGTCCTGTTAAACATTCGGATAAATTTCTATGTCTATTCCTCTTCCATATTATATTCTTCTCTCAATCTTAGATTTTTTTTGATCTATGGAAAACTTCGCTTAGGTAACTGGTCCAGAGCAAAACCTGCAACAATATTTAGACATGAACACGAACAAGCACACATATCTTTTATAATAATTCAAAATAATAGAACACATTCTATAAAAATAATGAACATATAATTCAATTTGCATTATGCACAATAAATGAACGATACCAATTTAATCGATTACAACTAATTATCTCTCTATACCAGATTTGATATATCTTAAATGTTTAGATTTTATTGATATAAAACCAATTCTGTTTTTTAAGAACTAATATGCATTAATCTATATTGATTTTTTAATTTTTAATCTACAAAATTCATTAATAGTTATAAATAAACCTTGATTAATATAACCTATTTCTAATATAAAATATATATTAAAAATATGAGAAGAGACAGGAACTACTCTAGTTCAGCTAATAGTGGTCTACTAATTCGATTACTAGGATATGTTTTAACTACCTTTATTATTCCTCTTATCATTCTACTAACGCGAGTATTAGCATGTGCCTTAATTACATTTATTATTCCCTTTGTCATTAATATTATAAAAACAAAACTAGGTAATCAACAACGCCTTTTATGTACTAAATGTCACGGAAAATTAGAAGTAATTGATAAGAACAATCTTTATTGCAGAAATTGCAAAATAATTAAATTTGAACCTGATCCCTATTAATTAGCAGAAACTTTAATACCATTAATTTTATTAACCGAAAACATTTTAATTTCTCTACAGAAATGTTGACATCTACTTACTAGAAATAATAATGTTAATCTGAATCATAATATTAATTAAGATTAACTAAAAAATAGTGTTACTGATGCTTAATTGTATAATTTATTATGTTCTCAAATCAAAGTTGTGATTCAAAATTTGTTTTGGCGTAAGTGTACATAATAAAAAACTTTTAATTAGTGATTGTAAATATAAAAAATTGTAGAATTAAAAACCTAATAGACATAAAGAAATTTAACAAATATTCTTGATATAGTAATAAAAGTCATTATAGTATCAATAATGAAATACATCAGAACAAACAGACTTGCAAAGATTTCATATACTCATTTTCGTTAGATCGCAATTTTTGATATTTAATTTTCTTATTTACCACATTTTTTACTTCATTTTCTTTTTTTGTTCCATTTATACAATAAAATAAATATCACAACTACGTCATCTTATTAAAATTATTTCCATAAAAATGATTGAATCTCTTGAAAATAACAAGACATTGCTTATTATCAAAATAATAATTTGATCCTGAAATATATTCGATAATAATATCTTTATCGTCAGTTGATGCTAGTGGTTTGCCACATAAGGAACAGACTGATTCAGAAAGATTTGTAATACTCATATCCCTGTTTTGCTCTTATATAAAAAAACGAGAATCATCACAATCGCCATTATCATGATATTTGTGAATATATCGGTAGTCGAAGGATATTGCCATCTTGTTCCTTTCCTTTCCTTTCATGACTTCAAAATCTAAAGTTTTCCATCTCCTTCCTTCCAAGAAATTCTGCTTGGCTAATTGCATATACTACTATTGACATACTAAAATATAAAGCCTATTATATTTTTGGTTAACATATGATAAATAAATCACCTGATCAGTTAACGTACATTAAGTCAACTATATGATATTGCCATAAAAAAAAGGTTAATTTGTATTTAGATACATTATTCAATACAAAGCTTACTACGGTATCTTTACAATTTCCAAAAACATAAACGTCAGCTACTGATTCTTCTGTCAAGACACCATCATCTTTTCTTTCACATAATAACATCTTCTTCCCTGCCAAAAAGATTTCATTATCACCTTCATCATACAAAACATTATTTCCTATATTTCCAATTAAATGATCTTCAAAAAAATATTCTATCGATACATCATTATCCGAATTTCCAACGAGTTGATCATTTGCAAAATACCCGTAAACCGTGGCATTTCCAGATTTTCCATATAAATGCTCTTTTCCTTTTTCACCACATACACAATCATCTAACATCGTTCCGATAAAATTTTCTTTATCCAAAGTAACATTTTTCATGTTATTGCATCTCATATTTTCCACGATATCTGACACATCGCCATAACCTTTGTTGTTAAACAAGGTAATAACAGAAGTGACCATGGTTAATATTACATTCAAATACAAAAAATCTCGCTGGTTGATGAAGGCCTTTTGTGCGATCACGTCGTTAATGATATGTTATCATTATTAAGATTTTTTATCAAAAAAATATATGCCCTTTTTTTATGGCACTATTTGAACAATTAACCACCCATTACAGGTGGTTGTCGTAATAGCCATAGCTTCTTCTGATCACAAAATGACATTTGTTTTTCATCGCACTTATCTGAATTGAGATCGTAGTCTGCATGTATAGATAAAATTATAGGCGATCGAGACAAGCCTGATTCTCCTGGAGTAGCATAGAGTATAGAGTCTCCATCGTTTCCACAAACAAAGAGCCCTGAATTTGACGTCCAGAATATCCTAGGACTAATAACTATATCATATAATGGATGTTTTTTGTATTTAGAACCTGTTATTGTAGGTGAACAGTTATTAGTTTCTTTTAACGCAGTAAATTTTAGAATTTCCGACGTAATTAGATAACTCTTTGAAATATTTATTCGCGCAGGATTGTTAAAAGCTCTAAAAAGTATTCTTAAATTACAGATATCACAACTTTTTTGTGTTTTTATTGACACAAGATTACCATATCTTTCACCAATTAACAATTGATTATTTTCGTTCTCAAAATTATCATCGGTTGTGGACGATAAACATAAATCATTTTTTTTAGAAGGGTAGGAATCTTCTTTTTGTAATGAGATCCTAGCTTTGAATGAACTTTTTAGAAATTTTTTGAAAATTGTTATTTCTATATTTATTAGAAATTTGTACTGTCTTTTCCCCCTGAAAGATTTTAGTCCGATTTGATTGGCAGTTAAAAAAATTTTGATATTTTTCCTGGCTTGATTGTTTTTGATATCATTTAACTGAGGATAGAAAAGCATACAGTTTCCAGTATCCCTTGTCATATACTCTGCATCCATACCATATCCAATTTTAAAAGCGCCGTTTTCCTTACCTTCTTGTTCTATCTTCCAATCTATTTTAGAGGCCACTGGCAACTGAAAAATATGACTTTGTTGATGTCTGCATAATGCTTTTATGATGACATAGCTTTTTACATCCAATTTAATTGGAATAGCATCTCTGATTCCAAAACTGATTTCATTAATTGGAAATGCAATATCTACGTCACAATAACGATGAATTTCGTAATCAACAGTGGAAAGAAAATTTGAATCACTAATCTCATCATCTTTACCATCATCATAATGTGGTATATTAGTAAACATTAGATTATTGAATACAGAATATTATTAATTAAGTATAGCTATGTTGTTTATCTCAGTAACCAAAATCAAGTTGGTAATTTAATAAAATTCCTTTTTTTTATTATTAAAGATTGCTGTTTTATAACGTTTGAGGTATTCAGATCTTTTAAAATCAATAGCAGAATACAATTATGACATTTACCTTGTATGTAAAAGATATCGAAATACTGAATTCATGTCTGAAAGATAAGCGAAATTGACCGATCACCCGATAAAAAGAACGCAGCAATACATTTCTCTACTCTATATTACATGTGACGACTTTCTCAAGTAACCATATTTTCTCAAAAGAGCCAACATATGTAAGTATAGTTTCTTCTTTATTAGTATAAACTGCAAAATGTTTCTCTGTATCTTGTGCAGAATCTTTTTTTGTATCCAATACTATAGCTTTTCGTAAGTCTACTAGCAATATCATAGCATCTGATGTCAAAGTTTTTCCAAAGTATCTAAGATTGATATTTGAATTTTTAAATATTGATTTCTCTAAATTATTGTTTGTAATAAAAGCAGATACATGCATCAAAATTCTAACTAGTATTCCCTCATTAGCTTTTTTATTAACAAGATCCAAAACATCTTTTATTTCTGGCACTTCCAACCATCTAGGTGCACAGAACAGGATACTTATTTCACTATTTGCATAATTTATCAATTCATAAAGGAGAGTGTAAATTCTTTTTTCATCTTCTATATTTTCAATAAATGGTTTTTTTTCGTCTAAAAATTCTTTAAAATTTCCTTTGAGTGAGATTATCTGTCTATTGTATTCATCTGCATTAAATGTATCATCAAGATCTTTATTTAGTAATTGACTGAGCTTGTAGTACCAAATTAAAGCTGCACTTAGAAACAAATACGAAAATGCATAGACCACATTCCATAGCCACTCAGTAACCAAAATAAGTTCTTCGCTGATTGTGGACGTATATGTGTATCCAAAATCTGCTAATGTCAGCAATGCCATTGAAATACAGAATAACATCCAATGATAAACGAAAGGATCTTTTTTTGGTAATTTGTAAATAATAAGAAGTGCAGAAACAAGCAATATTGTATCCAATATATAGTACAAGATATTGATAGTGAGGTCTAATAACTGAGAACTGAAATCAATTCCACTGATTATCATATGAACGGTCGTTAATACGGGAATTAAAGAAACTACAAAAGATACAAAAATAATGGTGCCACGAGAGATAGATTTATTCTTATTAACGACAGTAAAAGATTTATAAATATGATAAATTAGGAAACCGTATCCGATAAAATAAAACAATTCTGCAATAGATGGATAAGGAACAGGAATATTCAGCATAAATTGATAGAACATGTATGTAGCTTCCCCCATAAACCAAAAAACTACTCCGATAAAAACAGCTTTGAACTTTCTAACCTCCATTTTTTTAATACGAGTAGTCATTAAAAGTACAGATATCCCAGTACATATACCTAAAAAGATTAATGTGACCATACTATTATATTTATTAGTTTTTTCTATATCCATCAAGTAGATCATTAAATAGATAAAAAATGTGCTTATAGAAGCAGTCAGTAAAAAACCAGAAAACAGATACTTTAATTCATA
The DNA here is from genome assembly GCA_963695855.1 of uncultured Nitrososphaerales archaeon. Lineage (GTDB taxonomy): Archaea > Thermoproteota > Nitrososphaeria > Nitrososphaerales > Nitrososphaeraceae > TH1177. The sequence goes on from CAVOHZ010000004.1 coordinate 83,203, forward strand.
TCTCACTCTGAATAGAACATCTGTTTTTGGACTTTCTGCATTATACAACTAGTTGTTATATAATACCAATCTAATAGTAATTATATCTATTCTTTTTATTAAACGATGGTTCATTTATTTATGATTTTCTATGTTTATTTTTTCTACCAAAAGATATATTCGATATCTACTTACTACATCATAACTATTTACTGTCATTTTTTGTTATTCATAAGAACAAAATTTTATATAAAAAATTTTTCGGCGCCGAAAAATTTGTGCATTTATTTGTGCATTTTAAAAAAATTACACATCATGAAGTAAAATAATAGGAAAAATAAACAAAAAATGAAAATAAAAATAATGGTAATGAAAATAATGGAAACGGAAAAAATCTAGATTTTCTTTTTCTCTTTTAGCAGGATGTCTATCTGACTATGAAGCATGTTTTTGTGCTGCATCAATATCTCATACACGGTCCAGTTATCCTCAACATCTTCAATTATGGAGGCCAGTTTATTCATGGCTACTCTCACTGCAATGATAGCCTTATCAAAAGATTTCTGAGTCCTTGCATCGATATCAACTATCTTGGTTGTAAAGTCAAATATTTCTTCAGGATGCTCTGAGTTTTTCATCTCATCTTTTAACATACGTACCTGTCTTGAAGAAAGCTTTCTCTTTTTAATCAATTCAGCCAATTTTGATTGATGTTCTTCGTCTTTTATCGGAAGCAATTCCTCTGCAAGACTTGGTTTTATCTCGTTGTTTGAGATTGACTGAATTATAGTATCCGGAAAAGTCAACATCCTTATACGTTTATCGATATAACTTGCACTTTTACCCAGTTTTGTAGCAAGTTCGGATATTCCACCCCACCCGTAAGTAGATACATAATCTTTGAATGCACGTGCTTCATCTATTGGATTTAGATTTTTAGAGTGAATATTTTCCATCAGTGATACTTCGAAAGCATCCTTGTCATCAAGCTCTACAACATGACAGAGAATTTTACGCCATCCGAGCATTTTACAAGCATTGTATCTTCTTGTACCTGCAACAATTTCGTATTTTAAATCATCAGTCATCCTTACAATTATAGGTTGAAGAAGACCTTTTTCCTTTATAGAATAACATAATTCATGTATATCCTCATGTAGATTATTTCTGTAATAGTACTTGAATAGTTTAATCTTTGAGATATCTACATTCTCTAGGACTCCAATTACACTATTTGAAGTGGAATGTATTTTTTGCATGTGAAATATTCAGTTACAGACTATATAACCTTGTTGGACCTGTATAACAACTATAAAAAGAATTACTTTTTATTTTCTAGCTATTTGTTTCTAGTTTTTCTATAAGTGCGTAAATCTTGCTTGCAAATGGATGTTCAGGATATAGCAAACTGGTAAGAAATTCTTTTTGACTAAACTGGATATCACAATAACATGGTATTTCTGAAATAATATCCAGATCTATGTCACGGGATAATTTTTGCAATGTACTTTGTTGAGTTTGTTGAGGAGAAAAAGAAGACCCATCTTTTCCCTTATTATCTAATGTTATCAATGGATGATGCTGCTCTGGAGGAATGGTACAGTAACCTGAACCTCTATTTAGTAAAAGATAACACATTGTTCCAAATTTAGTAAATGAGCCATAAATCTCACTAGCCATTCTTTTGGTACCATCAACATCAAGGTCACCCATTTTCAATGTCAAAAGAACGACGTCTGAAACAGCAAGAGCGTTGATGGACCAATATCTAACTCCTGGACTTGTATCGATGACGATAAAATCAGCATTTTTTTTCATTATCAGTTCTTCTCTTAATAGTATAAAGTTTCTAAGGAATTGCATTTGAGAACCTTGTTTAGATATGTTTCCGTCCAGTTTGTAAATTTCTTCCTTATTGGAGTTTGCCATACTTACAAATAACTTGCCTTTTATATCAGAGGAAATTGTTTTAGTAATATCAACGCAAATGTCATCAACTGATGCAGTACCGAAAAGAAAATCGTTTATCCATTTTTTTGGGTCTTTTAAGTCAAAATAGGAACCCAAGCTTGGAGCATAAACATCTAGATCTAAAAGAAATACCCTATATCCTTTCTTTGCCAATAGTACACTGAGATTGGTTGCTATTGTTGTCTTGCCTGTTCCACCTTTGTAAGAGTGAAAAGCAATGCATCTAGTCATTTCCTTACAAAAAAAGGTGCCATAAACCCACTAATAAACTTGTGAGAGGTATATTTGGATGATAGATTTGTTTTTTCATACTATTGCTTTTTCGATATGTTTCAAGAGCTCTTCTATTGAGATAGGCTTTTGTATAAAGCACTTATGATCCATATTGGGGTATTCCTCTAATAGCCCTTCATAATATGCCTTAAATGAAGTTATGAAACAGACTCTCAGATTGGTATCTATTTTTTTTAATTCCTGAACTAGTTCAAATCCATTCATTCCCTGCATTCTGATATCTATAAGAGATAAATCGTAAATTCCAGGTTTAAAATTATTTAAAGCAATTTCAGGATCATTAAAGGTATCAACGTTATAACCACTGTTTTCTAATCCTAACTTGAAGGATAAAGTAGTACCTTGATCATCGTCAACAATAAGGATCTTCTTTTTTTCCATAATAAAAACTCGTTTACAAAATTTAATAATGATTATATATAAAAATATTTACTACAAAAAAATATAGAATTGTAACTAGGAAGTTTCAAAGGAATTGGAAACTGGCTGGCTGGCTAACTGAGGATGGAAAAAAGAAACTGGAGATTGCACCAAACGTAGAAAGATGATTAAAGAAAGCTATTTTTCTGTTTTTATAGGTACGGTAAAACTAAATGTCGCACCTTTGTCTTGATTATTCTCTGCCCATATCTTTCCGCCATGTTTTTCTATTATATTTTTGCAAATATATAGTCCCAGCCCTGTTCCTGATTTTGAACCTGTCACAAACTTTGTAAATAGCTTATCTTTTATCTTTGATGGAATACCAGGCCCGTTATCTGAGAACTTTACAAGGACATCGTTATTTTGTCTCTGTACAGATACAATTACTTGGCCTTCTTCTAAAATCTTTATAGCATTATTGATTATATTTAAAAAAACTTGGTTTACACGTAATTTGTCCGCAACCAGTCTAACTGACTTTTCTTTACTCTTTAAAACTAAACTAATATTTTTCCCTTTGGTTTGATTTTCCAACTCCCTTAATAGATCTCTTACAGATTCCATTAAATCAAATTCTTCAAGATTAAGAGTTAAAAGCTCACCATCTATACGAGCCACATCTAAAAGATTATCCGTAAGAAACTGAAGTTTTTTAGCATTGCTGACAATTATCCTAAGTAAATCCTCCTTCTTATCAGGATCAAGGTTCTTGTTAGAAAGCATAACTTCGGCAAGACCTAAAATAGGCTGAATTGGATTTCGTATCTCGTGTGCTGCTTCATTAATAAATTGTCTTTGTGTCTGACTTGTCTCTTTTAATTGCTGGTAGAGGTCATCTGCTTTTTTATAGATATCCGCCTGTTTCCACAAATTCTCAAATATAGATACATAATATAATACTGTTGACTTGCTATTTGAATACGTAGACAATCCCATCGCATCAATAGAATCTTCCGCTGAATCTTTTTGTAATTCAACCGCAAGAGAGAATCTTCTGTCAATTATCAAAATAGTGATGTTGAGGTGCAATGGTTCTGGTAGATACTGTACGCCTATTGCATAATCATTTTTCAAATTATCAACGGTTGTTTGTAGCTTTTCATCGAAAGGAGTTAGAATTCTAATATTAACATTTTTTGATGGATCCTCTTTTATCTTTTTTATAATTGCAAATCCGTCTGCATGATTTATTCGCCTGTAAAAGGCATTTGCAGAAGAAAAAAGTAATAGAATTTCTTGTTCTGCGGATCCAACCAGTTTAATAGCCGTTGCTAGTGCCTCTTGAGGATTCTTGATTACTTCGATATAATGATCTTTTGATTCAATATCTATTTCTCTTATTTCGTCATATGACGGTACAACTTTGTTCCAAAAAGGATCTGAAATAATTTCTGTATTTCCTGTAAAACTTGTAATATTTTTTCCATAAAAATGGTCAAGTCTTTTGAACATGGTGACACATTGATTTGTATCAAAAAAATACTTCGATCCAGAAATAGATTCTTGAATAATTTCGTTAGGGTCCCTATTTATCAGAGATTTGCCACACAGGGAACATTTGAATTCAGTTTTGTTATTTGAAGTATTTATATGATTACTCATCATTTTCCACGAGGTACTATATTAAATATGTATAATTTTTATCTTTTTTAAACTATTTGAATTATAAAGTAAATTTGATATTGCTAATGAGACGAGGTTACCAGATCCATGCAGAATTCATTGCCATAAATTCCTGAAAATCTTTCAAAGAGAATTTTACAATTTTTTTTATCAAAAAGAAACTCGTATGTAGTATCGTTTATGGATCTGATGGTTTTTATCAGGGTATCAGTATTTTCTATTGTACAACCACATAAACTACATTTTAATTTCAGGATAATATATTATGCTCATTAACAGATATAAAGGCTAGTATAAATTTTTATTTATATCATAATTAAAAACTCAATTTACCATATGTCTTACTTTATGATCATAGATAACAATATTATTGTATTTTTTTCATATAGTTATTATCAGTCGAAACAGCAATTAATAAAAAAAGAAGCCTATTAAAGTAAATGAATGATGTTTCATAACTTCTTTGAACAAACAATTCCATAACGTAATAATCCGTTATTAAGACAGTTACATTCTAAAATATTTCTATCTTGTTCTTCATCAATATGTATCCTTAAAATTGGATCGCTGATATCTTCATGTAATCTATCCAATCGTATTATTCCCTCCTCATAAGATTTTTTTACATTCAGACTGACATCTTTGGTAATGACATCACCATAGCCAGCCAGTTGTAAGAGTAGACTGATTTGATCCAGTGAGCAAAGATCGATACAAGATTTTTTGCAGATCTTAGTTAATAGGTTGTTTTCATAACTAGAAATGTAACCATTTCTAGAAAAATAATCAGATATTACTAGTCGTCCACCTTTTTTAAGAACTCGAAAGGCTTCTTTCAAGAAATTGTTCTTATCAATGGCATAACAAAAACTTTCGATAGCTATCACAACATCAAAGGATTCTTTGTCAAATTTTAGATCAGTAATATCCATTGTTTCAAAAGTTACCATACTATCTATTTTTTTATCTCCTGAAAGTTTTTTTGCCAGAAAGATCTCATTGTCAACTAAAGAAACACCTTTGACTTTACATCCTCTATTCTGTGCCCACCAGATGGAGCTTCCTCCTACTCCACATCCAGCATCTAAAACTAGATCACCTTCCTGAAGTTTAGCTGCATCTGAAACAATTTCATTCATTTTCAATAGTGATTCTTCATGAGAAATTTCCTTTTCATTGTCTTCGTAATATCCCATGTGTAGAGCAAGGTTATCATAATCTCCCCAAATATCAAGATACAGTTTATGATATGTCTCATAAAATTTGTAAACTTCATCTATCCTATTTTCATGAGTATATTCCAAATTATATACCACGATAGTTTTCCTCCACTAGGTTCAAGAATAAAATCATATTCTGTACTAAAACCTATTATAAAAATATGATGGGATTATTATCGCTAGGTGTATTGTTACTAACCTATAATAATATCTTTTATTTTTTTCTTGAACTGATATAAAAATAAGTATGCATGTGTATTATAAAAATTCCAAAAATTCCCAAAATACCTCCAAATAATGCCAGTATCACGTTATCTGGGAGAGTATTTTGAATTGCCAAACGAGTTAGAAGAATTTGAATAATCAATGTTAACAATATTCGTGATGAAGCAATTGTGGACGTTAAAGAAGCACCAATCCTCTTCAAGCCTTCGACATATAAAATCGTTCCTAGTAATGGTAACAGAGAAAAAATAAAAAATATATACCAATAAGATACAAGTAATTGAAACGATAATTCCGGCGAGAAGATTATCATGATTACAATCAATATTGATCCCGATATCAGTAGACACATTCCAGAAATTTCTATTGGAGAGTGTCTTGTTGACAACCTCGTCAAAAAGAAGACTGCAAGTGCAAAGAAGATTGCTGAAAAAACTGCTTCTATATCACCAAATTCAATAGAAAATTGAAATAGATCAAAATTAACACTTAAAATTGGAACACCTATACTATTATCAACTATACTATTGTCACTTAATAGTACTATGACAAATCCAGTAATAGCTACTGCTACTCCAGTAAATTGTACTTTATTCAGTCTTTCATGTAAAAACAATCTTGCTAAGAGCAATATTGTTATTGTTTCCATTGGACCAGACAAAAGACTTTCTTTTGAAGCTCCGATTCTACTTACTGCATCATACCATGTAAAAATACCTATTGAAAGAAAGATGGAGGCAGGAATGAAATCCTTCCAGGATTTAAAAATCGAAAATTTCTTCTTTGTAAAGATAATTGACAATAAAAGAAGTATTGTTCCTGACATAGCAATACTAAAAGCCGAAATTGACAAGGGGGATATTCCTAGTAAGCGAGTAAGATACTCTATGAGGATAGATTCTATTGATAAAACAAATGCAAATAAAAAAACTATCCACGATCTTTTAATCAATACTAATTACTACTAGTCTACATTTCCATCTAAAAATAAACCTTCCTAAGGAAAAAAATTGTCTATGGACTATACATAGTACCATAAATTTTATAATGTGACAAACCAATTTTGTAGTTGAATGACAGATATATTATATAATATCCGCATTGAAAATAGTATATTGATTACAATAACATATTCATCAAGGGAAAACTGTATGTTTCTAAAGGCGAGACATATATAATATAAATAACTTCTAAATTAGAAAAAATCCCTAAGGCATATTCATATTCATATTTGACTGTCCATCCATCATATTCATATTCATATTCATATTCATATTCGTTCTAGTTTTCAAATTGAAGGCATCTTGCAATTCTGGATGTATAGTAAGGTGCACCAACCTCATCAGATCGCTAGCAGATCCAACATTTAATAAAATACTATGCAAATTGTCTATGTTCTTTTCCAATTTATCTAACAACAAAGAATCAGTTTTGGATTCACCAGAAAGCGAGTTTGTGGATTTTAAATAATTAAATATATTTTTCACCTCCATGGTCAATGCAAGAGCTGTCTCATAATTATCATAATTGAAAATTGTATTATTTGTTGAAATGAGTTTTTGATATTGCTTATAGTTAGGACTGGAGTAATTGATAGGAATATTAGAATTTATAGATTTTTTAAAATGATCCAAAACGCCCAAGTTAGACATATTGGTCAAATCAACATCCAAAATGATTGCTGAGGCGTATTCACGTAGAATTTGATCAATTAGATCAGCTGTTACTAAAGAGTGAATAGTACTGTTTTTACTAGATATCTCCTTGTTGTATCTTTTAATAAAATCATTATCATCAACTATATCATCGTCAACGTAATAGACATCATTTACTAGCCTTGCAGCATTGTCAGAGTGATCCATTGATAGTGTTATATTTACTGGAAAATTCTTCTTTGCAAGTTCTAGCTGAATAGCTGCTTGTTTTGACATCGCAAGAAATGTTACAGAATCATCAGAAGTAAAACTATGACCAAATGCATAGTTGTCAGTATTAGTATTTGAAATACTATTCAAAGAGAAAATCAAACCCATTCCAAATAAAATGGATAAAAGTGAGATATTATGATGGGTATAATAATGGCTACTCATAAACTACGAACTAAAAATTAATTTTCTCTAATAAAACTATTTTGAAATAAAATTTGTTTGATATCTTCCAAGGCAGTTTATTAAACGAAATAAACATAGTGTTTAAATTTATTTATATGATTTGTTTATAAAAAAATATGCCAGTAATTCAAATTACTATGAACGAGGGAAGGAGTATTGAACAAAAAAGAGAATTGGTAAAGGTTTTAACAAGGGAAACAGCTCGCATATTACAAGCTAAAGAAGAAAACATGAGAATACTAATTTATGAGATATCAAAAGAGAATTGGGGCAACGGTGGAATTCTAGGATCTGACTTGTAACTTTAAATCTAAAAGATCGCTTAAAATTTTCTTATTTTATGCCTAAATTACATATACAAAAATTGGGTGAGGACAAAGTATAAATCTACTAGAGAAAATTATACCAACCAAAAATTTTTCATATACATCTACTGATAAAATTATTTAATATTATTTATTTATAAAATTCAAATGTTTGTCTTTATTCATACCGACAATAATAAAAACCAAGTAACTACACATGCACAATACGTGTAAATTCCTTTTTTGTCTCGGTAAAAATAATCTTTCCTACATATTCATCTATTCCTAGATCTTGTGCTATCTTTGAGGGTTCGTTATCTAATATCGATTCAATTGTGAATCCTGCATTATTTAACGCATCTTTTAAGCCTCGAGATATTTTTATCAGACTGATTCTGTTGTAGTTAGTCATTACCTGTTTATTTATGAGCATCGTACAACAAAAATTTATCCTATATACTATTTTTAAAATACTTAGATCTATATATCATGAAATATAATACGTAAAACAACAGCATAAAACATATGTTGGTTGTCATTTAAGATTAAAATGCAATTTGAACGATATATTAGATGTATATTTTGACGATTTGAATAAGAAAATCTATATCCGTTTAGATTGTTCATGGTCTCCAGAAACTGTAAAGAAAATTGTTATGAATTTACCTATTAAAACGTACATGAACCAATGGGGAGAAGAACTCTATAGCGATGATACAAAAATCGATGTCAAATACGAAAATCCGAAAAAAGAAGTAGAAATTTTTGATGTTGCTTTCTGGCCTGAAGGAAAAGCAATTTGCTTATTTTTTGGTCCTACGCCAATAAGCAAAATTGACAAGATATTACCTTATTCACCGGTAAATGTTATTGGAAGAGTAATTAATCCCGATCAAAATATTATAGAAGTTTTAAAACACAAAAACAGAACACACGTGACTATTAGCAAAAGTTCACAATAACATGATATTTCATTACCATTTCAAAACATTTTTTGAAGAGATGATTCAAGCAATAATAAAATACAGTAGAATTGGCTTTAAGATGTTGTTACATTTGAAAGGAATAATTTTTGATATGGATGGAGTATTGGTTGATTCTATGCCATCGCATTCTCGGGCATGGCAATTGGCTTTTGAAAATGTAGCAAATATTCAAGTTGAAAGTAAACTCATATACAAAAATGAGGGAAGAAGAGGGATGGAATTAGTAAGAGAGATACTTGCTACTAAAAGTATTTATGTTACAGATATATCCATCATAGAGAAAATAGTTAGAAAAAAAAGTGAGATTTTTAAGAATATAGGTAGTTTCAAGTTATTTCCAGGTGTTAAAAAGGTAATATCTAGTTTACCTTGTAGAAAGGCAGTAGTTAGCGGGTCTACAAAGTCTGACGTTTTTAATATCATAAATCATAGCTTTGGAAATAAGATATTTGATGTCGTGATGACTGCAGATGATATTGCCAATGGAAAACCAAGTCCTATGCCGTTTATCAAAGCTTTACAAGAACTAGATTTAGAACCTGAAAATACTCTTGTAGTTGAAAATGCACCATTAGGGGTACTGGCTTCAATAAATGCAGGAATAGAATGTATTGTGACATTAACCTGTATTTTGTGCAAAAGATACTTTTTTACCTTGAAATTTTGGATCAAACCAGCGAGGTTCAATCTTTGAGAAGATTAGAGAGCCTATCACACCCATTACAGCACCTATAACTATCGTAAAAAAAGATAGTGGCACAAGGGTATTCAGAAAGGTTGGTAATACCCCAGTAATTGAATCTAAATTGGCATTTAATGCATTTCCATAGGTCCATGTAATCATAGGGTAATTGAAAAAATAAAAAACCGATCCCATTATTGCTCCCACCGCCAGTTTATTATACTTAAATTTTAATTCATTTTTGAACAATCTAGAATTTAATATAATATCCGAAAGAAGAGATGCACTTAATATAGTAACAATGTACCACGGCAAAACAGGTGACAATAGACCCTTAGCAGGGATTATGTCTGCAAAAATATTAATAACAAGCAATAGTGAAGCAATAACAAATCCACTGCCAAAACTATTATTTAACGCTCTAGAGGAACTTAAAAATATTATAGAATTGATTAATGGAAGGGATATGCTGGCAATTATTGTCGCACTATAAGAATCGAGATTAAAGTTAAAAAAATCGGAATCAGAAAATGGTAATACAAACATGAAAGTATACCATATAGATGTATACCACAATGATGTAAGCGAAGGAATTAGAAAGAATTGTATTAAACGCTTTCTTTTCGGGATATAACTCATTAATCTATATAATCCCATGAATACTGCGACGGAATTTACTAACATTCCCGTAACCAAAGTAGCATGTGATGGACTCAAAAGACCGTCAAAGCCAAAGGTGTTATGCCATAGAAAATCAGAAGGACCTGCAATAACAGCCAACAAAGATCCTATTACCAAAAGCTTGAATGCTCCTGCAACAGATGTATTTTTTATTTCCTGGCTTCTCATTAAGATACAACCCAATAGAGCAGAAAGTGAGATTAGACCAACTCCAGTATATAGCATAGTATGAGATGGTGTAAAGAATGATTCTGGTTCTTGTAGAATATGGGATGTTACATCCCAACTACCTCCACTAATTTGTACAAGAGAACTGATTGAAGATACAATTAGAATAAAAAGAGATATTTCAAAACGAGAGTGCGACAGAAAAACAGATTTTGCACTGCTAATATTCATAACAAATCTAATTTGATAGAACTAATAAGGATAACTAAAAGAGTATGACGAGATTTTTTATATAGATGGATACTTTTAATATTTAAAATGACAATAACAACCTCTAATAGTAAAAGTAAAAGTTAATAGTTAGTTAAAAATATTTCAAAATTTTAGTCCTAGTGGTCGGACCGTAAAAAAATTTAGTATCACTTTTCTGATATGCCAAATAACAAAAAGCATGTTTGAAAGATAACCTGTCGACAGATGTTTGTCCAAATATATAATTCATAGGATAATACCAGTAATTTTGATTATAAAAGAAACATATAGAAACAACAATAATAATTATTTTATGGATGGCAAAAATCGTCAATCATGCTATTATTTTTGTTGTGATGTCAATATTTTTTGTTACATGCACGTTGGGATCTGTAAATGCTCAAAGCTCTAACATTACAGAAAAAGAGGATTTATCCCTTAACGACTTGTTTGACATAGTTGAAAATTCTGTTGTACAGATAACTAAAACAATACCCTCTGAAAATCCATTTGGTCCAAACAACGAGAATAGTACTTCTCTAGGATCAGGATTCATTTACAGCAATGATGGACATATAGTTACAAATAATCACGTAGTAGAACACGCAAAATCTGTAGATGTAACTTTCATTAACGGTGATAGATATACTGCTAATGTAACTGGGACGGATGTTTTTAGCGATCTAGCTGTAATCAAGATTAATGAAAATGTTACAAAATTACCCTTGGTGCTAACTCTTGGAAATTCATCTCAGCTTAAGGTCGGAGATCAAGTAGTTGCAATAGGAAATCCATTTGGATTAGAAGGATCGATGACAACAGGTATCGTAAGTCAAATAGGCAGGCTTTTGTCTGTTGATGACAAAGGATTTTCAATTCCAAATGCAATTCAGACTGATGCATCTATTAATCCAGGCAACTCTGGAGGGCCATTATTAGATATGAAAGGTCAGGTAATAGGGGTAAATACTGCTGGAATTTTTCCAGGAGGAATCGGACTTGCTGTTCCTTCCAATACTGTAGCGCGCATAATTCCAGTACTTATTGAACATGCAAATTATACCCATCCATGGCTTGGAATAACAGGAACCACGCTTACATCAGACCTCGCCAAGAGAGAACACTTGGATAGAAGTCAAAAAGGTGTTATACTTGACACTATAGTAAAGGCAAGTCCTGCTGATTTGGCCGGATTAAACGGAAGTATGGTGAATCAATATGGTGAAAAGAGAGGAGGAGATCTGATTACTGCTATAGATGGAAAGCCAATATTAAAAATTGAAGACTTGATTTCTTACTTGGAGATCAATAAAGCTGTAAACGAGAATGCCACCTTATCTATATATAGAGATGGAGAGATTTTGGAAAAAGAGATCATGTTGAAGAGTAGACCAGTACCCACACCACCTATCAATCAAACGAAGAGTTAGAAAATCCTTATTTTCCTATCTTCATTTTATATTGAATTTCTAATTTTTTCGTTTATTAACTATCGAGTATTAGAATTATTATAATAAAATTTAAATCCATACAAATATAATTCCATTCGTTATATTTGTTAGATGAGGCTAACATTTATTTATGCACGAAAGCTATTATATTTGTATGAAATTATCTAAATCGCTTATCTTTCTTTTCTCTTTAGCATTCATTTTTATAGTTTATACCGGTATCAAATTAGTTAATCCAAATACATCATCTCACTCTCAAGAAGAAAAGGTACAAAGAATAATTGGAGGTCACACCCCAGGATATAGCACTTCAACAACAAATAGGGAACTTATTGATCCAATTTCTCAAAAGATACCAATTGAAGATGCAGTAATAGATCCTGATAAATACTTGAGAGATTTTAATTATGGAAGAGTATCAGTCTCAGATAATGGCACGACAATAAGAGATTTTACAATTGTTGCTTCAGATCAAGACATAAAGGAAATTTCCCCAGGTGTATTTTATAATGTTTGGACATTTAATGGAACAGTACCTGGACCAACAATCCGTGCTGTTGAAGGAGATATTGTGAGGATCAATTTCATAAACAATGGATCAAAATTTCATACAATGCATTTTCATGGAATTCATAAGGCAGAAATGGATGGAGTATTTGAAGGAGTAGCTCCTGGAGGAAAATTTACTTATGAATTTATAGCCGAGCCATTCGGAGTTTTTCCATACCACTGTCATATCCAACCACTGGAAGAACACATAGTTCACGGTTTGTATGGAGTTTACATAGTTGATCCCAAAATTCCTAGACCTGAAGCTGATGAGATGGTCATGGTAATGAATGGTTATGATACCGATTTCGATACTGAAAATAACTTCTATACTGTAAATGGCATTCCTTATTATTACATGCATCATCCTATTCAGATTAAGCAAAATGATCTAGTTAGAATTTATCTAGTAAATATGCTGGAATTTGATCCTATCAATAGTTTTCATTTACATGCAAATCTTTATAATGTATACAAGACCGGAACAAAAACAACTCCAGACGAATATACAGATATGATAACCATGAGTCAGGGAGAAAGAAGTATTTTAGAATTCAAATACATGTATCCCGGAAAATATATGTTTCATGCTCACAAGACGGAATTTGCTGAGAAGGGATGGATGGGTTTATTTCTCGTAAAAGAATCAGTTAATGAAAAAAATAATACAAGCTACACAAATACTGCCGATACTATGTCTGACGAAAATGACCCGAACTTGAGTACAGGAACTTATAATAAGATAACACAAAAAGAAGCAGCAGCAGAGATTCTGAAAAATTTAACCAATGGAGGTAACTAAAAAGAATGAAAGACATAGAGAACAAACAAGCAAAAAAAGAAAGTAAAAACAATATAGAATTCTCTAAAAAAAGATATTTCTCTATGGTATAATTCCTTTTATCATACTAGCTGCTCTAATTGCTTTTCTCATAAGTCCAAATAGTCAACTCTTTCTGAATGCAGGAATAGCACTACCAAATCTTACAATAGAGAAAATAGAATTTCAACAAGATTTTATAATTGCACATGTCAGAAACACAGGACAGTTCGATACTGTTATTTCGCAGGCCGATATAAATGATAGAATTCATCCTGCAGGTGTAGAACCTTCTAAACACCTTTTAAGATTTGAATCAGCAAAAATAACTATTCCATTTTCTTGGAATGTAGGCGAACCATATGAGATAGGAATTACAACAAGTGACGTTACAAGATTTAGCAAAATCATTGAAGCTGCTGTCCCATCTCCAAATCCAAATTATGAACAATTCTCGATATTTGCCATCATAGGTACATACGTCGGAATCATACCAATACTGATAGGTTTATTGTGGTATCCTTTGATAAAAAAATTAAATCAGAACAAGTATAATTTCTTTCTAAGTCTTACTGTAGGATTACTGGTCTTTCATGGATTTGATGCCTTGTTAGAAAGTGATGAGATTGTAGTCTCAAATGTTTCTAAAATCTTTAATGGACAAATGCTTATCATAATAGGATGTATTATCACTTTTCTGGTACTAATTTACATCTCAAATAGATTTACACAAAGAACTAAAAAGAGTAAATCGTTAATTGAAGGTGAGAATACAGACTACAACGAATCTGTGTCATCATTTTCATCCATGTCCACCAGGCAAGAACAAAAAGACATCATCAAACCAATTACATTGTCTTTGATGATAGCTGTAAGCATAGGATTACATAACTTTGGAGAAGGATTAGCTATTGGTTCTGCAATTTTGATCGGCGAGGTTGTACTGAGTACTTTTCTTATAGTAGGTTTTACCATTCATAACACAACAGAGGGTTTAGCAATAGTTGCACGATTGACTAAAAGCGGAAAGATAACGATACGAAAATTAATAATGCTTGGAGTAATTGCTGGTGGACCAACAATAATCGGAGCTTGGATAGGAGGTTTCCTTTATCATCCCATTGCCTCTGTGATCTTCTTGGCTATAGGAGCCGGTGCAATCTTTCAGGTAGCATATCAAGTATATTCATGGTTTTCATCCTATCTAGGAAATAAAAATACTTTAACAAATGGATATATTATCAGCGGATTTATTGTTGGAATAATGATTATGTATCTAACAGGATTATTTATATAAAAAAAGGAGATGAAAGAGGTAATCCCAAATTGAATATAATGAATACAAAAGGTCTATCGAGTAGCAGCAAAAGTATCAAAGAAAGTACTAGATTGACTTCCATACGTAATGCTAATTCCTCCTCCAAGAAATATATAAAAGATAGAACTCCAAGGATGGAGGATTACCTTGAAGTTATTTATGAATTAGTCCAAAACAAAGGATATGCAACAACCGTAGACATATCTCAGTATCTGAATGTAAGTTCTCCAAGTGTCACAAAAATGGTACAAAGATTGGATGAAGCAGAGATGCTTATCTATGAAAAATATAGAGGAATAAGATTGACTGAACATGGAATTTCTATCGCTATTAGTATTAGAAATAGACATGGGCTTTTATCAGAATTTTTCAGATTAATCGGGGTTGATGAAAATACTGCAAATGAAGATGCAGAAGGTCTCGAACACCATTTACATCCAGAAAGTATAAAGAAATTGCAGAAATTGGTAAATATTATGAAAAACAATCCAGATATCTTAGATATTTGAATTACTTTTTAAATTAAAAATGAAATTATCAAATTAAGCGAATTTATCACGATTTATGGTTACAAAACAAAATTACAAAAGAACATAATTCCTAGTATCAGAAAAAATAATTTATAAAAAAAAACTAAAAATAAAAAAATGTTCTTGTTTTACAAAATTTTAATGATGTTTTATTATCTGGTGTTAATTGGTTGAATTGTCAATTTATTTTTTTCTTGCTTTTTTCAATCATATCACGAAAATTCACATAAACTAATTTACATAGACTCGATAGCTCCTCTATTTGGGATAGATTTTTGGGCATGATAGAATCTACTGATATTTTGGAATCTTCAATTTCTTTTGAATATTGATTTATCCAATCCTTTATCATATTGACATCGACTTCAATGTGAAACTGTATTCCTATAACATTCTTGATCCTAAAAGCTTGAACATAGTCACGTGATTTTGCTAAAATGGTAGAACCGTCTGGAAGAAGAAATGTCTCTCCATGCCATTGAAAAATTTTAACGTTGTTTGTAGATAAACCACTAAATATTTCTTTTTTACCATCATTAGTTATTTCTACATCATACCAGCCAATCTCTTTTGTTTTTCCAACATGAACGCTACCTCCTAAAGCTTGCGCAATCAATTGAGACCCTAGACAAATCCCCAAGGTTGGAATATTCATGTCAACTGCTTTATTTATCAAATTTTGCTCCTCTTGTAAATATTCGTAATTATCAGAAACAGACATTGGACCACCCAAGATTACGATGCCCGAATAATCAGAGAGATTTTGAAAAATATTTTTTATGTTTCTAGCATCAATCACAGAAATATCATATTTATCAGATTCAAAAAGTTTTTTAAACCTACCTAGGTGTTCACATTGAATATTTTGAACTACTAAAATACTATCGTTCACGGGAAGAGATGAAGACAAATTCAAGAAAGATACAAGCTTTTAGAATATAAAGCTATAAAAGATCAGAAAATAAAAGTAAATCAGATCATATCAATTTTAAACAGATAATTTTAGAATAATTTTGTCTGTATTATAAAAATTCAAAATAATAAAGTTCCTTGAAATTAACTAAGTTTTTGTTCCAAAATTTGAACTATTTTGGGCTATTCAATCAAAAATTATATCTATTTTGTAAAACATCAATCTGAAAAAATAACAGATATTCAAGTTATAGATGCCTATTTTTGTAGACATCCAGAAGATTTCCTTTCTAGAGAACAATTTTAGATGATTTAATAGATCTATCAAGGATGAATTTGGCGTTACACATATTGCTTTTTTTCAATAGAGACGAGATATAGCTATTATCTTTTAGATGCACCTAACAAAAAAGCAGTAGAATAATTCATTAAGATCGATATAAATCTGATTGAATCATCGAAGTTAAGACGACTAAAAAAAGACTTAGGAATTAATCCTAAAATAGGATAAACACAAAATAAAAATAGAATCAACTTGGCTTTATATCAGTAATTGAACATATCATATAAATAATGAAAACTTTTTCAATAAACAGTTTTTTTGTTTTGCTTGGTCTTGTGTATAGGAAATAAATAGCTATGAATCTTTTGTGAAAATAATTTTATATAATTTGAAATACGTTGTTTAAATAAAAATAAAGTTGCAAAAAATACACATACGTAACATATGAATTAGATAATGCTTTTTATTTAACTGATTGAGTCGATTTACCAATAGATTTATCGTTAGGGCTCCAATAGAAAAAGTTTGGAATTTTTATACAGATATAAAACATTTAGAAATTATCACTCCACAAAAACTAAATTTAAAAGTTATCGATACAACAAATGATAAAATTTCTACAGGACAGGAATGTACTATATCTGCAAAAATGCTAACACGAAAGAGATGGCGCTCCAAAATTGCAGCATGTACTCCCTATGAATACACAGATGAAATGTTAGAAGGACCTTTTAAGAAATGGAAGCATGTTCATAAATTTACTGAAATTAGCAGGAACGAGACAGAAATTATAGATGAAATCGATTTTGAATTATCTTATGGAATAATTGGAAGATTAGCTAATTTTTACATAATACATGTTCTTGAAAAAATATTTGAAAACAGGAGAGTAGCTACCAAGATTCACCTAGATAAAAAATATTGATAGATTGACATCACAAGCTGTGGATTACAATCATATCTTTTTTAATTTGGGAAAGTTTTTTGAACTAATTATATGAAAAATTCTTTTTCGTTTGAATAGTAAATTGTCACTTGGTTGTATATTGTATCTTATTGTTGTGTATGGCTCATAACTTTATTATTAGATAGGATGTCATCTTGTAGATGATGGTTTTATATCCTATTATGATTCCATAGAAAAACATTTACAAAGTACTAAAAAATCAATTTATTGTCAAATCACAAGTACATTTAAAGGGAGAAACACTCTAACAATTCATGGCATAGAAATAATGGTTATTATAGTAGATGAAAAATTGATGATTAATCATCATCAGGATAAAAAACTAGCAAATGTAACAGTAACTGGAGAAATAAGATTTTCTCCACAAGAATTGTATCAAATGAATACATCCGAGAAAAGATTATTTAAATTAAAATGTGAATTATGGGGACAAGATATGATTGCTAAAGATAAGTTATATACATTTAATCCATTAAAATATTATCCAGGTGTCTCTCAGAATATATCCGAAACATTTACATTCAAAGAAATATTGTCAGAAGGCGTTTTAGATGAAGATTTAGGAAAAAATGAAATATATGCTAAGCTTATTTTGACCAATCTATCTACGGGAAATCAAGTTGTAGATAAAACCAACACTGTAAGTTTAGGAAAAAATGAGGTATATGCTAAGCTTATTTTGACCAATCTATCTACGGGAATACTTTATTGTGTAGCCCATTTCATAAATCATTTTTTATACATTTAGTGGATAAGATATAGTTATCCGACATATTTTTCAATATAGTCTAGGCAACGCTGGTAGAAATACCTGCAAATCCACTGACTATTATTTTGTTGACCTCCTTGTATTTTGATGGGTTTTTAACGGGAATACCGTAATTGCAAAGTATATTATAGAAAGTAAACCAATAAAAATATAGGAGGCTTAGAGGGATCTTTTGAATATTTTGAAAACTCCATTAAAATGTTCAATGATTTGACTAAAAAAAGTACAAGAGAAAGAAAGGATTTTAATCTAACTATTTTAACATTTCCATATATTCTGACAAGAAGTCCTAAAAACGAATGAGCTCCGATGAACGGAACAATAGAGGAAATTGGATCTGATTTATCTAAACTCAAAAGTTTTGCGTGGACAGAGTAATTTTTGCCATGAATGCAGAAAAAAATTATGATGTAAACGAAACTATTGAATTCTTTGTAAAATTAAAAAAGTTCTGTCAATATAATAGGTATTAAACATCATTTATATTGATAGGCTAATTAATGTTGTTTCGTTTCATGCTTGTTAAATATTATATTTTTATAATTTAATTATAACAATATTCAAATTTTATAAAATTAGTTTTTTTCATCTTTGAAATTTATTATGGAATGATTGCCATCACAAAATGGTTTATTATTAGATGTACCACATCTACAAAGTGTATAATGTTCTTTTGACGCATCATCTGGAAATTCCGCTCCTACTAGTTCTATGCCACCAGTAATATAATATGGTCCATCTTTGCTTACCTTAACCAACTGTTTTCCATCGTAATCTCTATATTCAATGCCGTCAATCGAATAACTAAGCGCGCCTGAAGGACATTTTTTTATTGTTTCAATAATTTCTCTAGTTATTGCTCGATCTGGATCTATCCAGGGTCTTTTATTTAAACTGAATACCGATGATAAATTATTTACACATTCAGCTGCATGGGAACATATTCTTCTATTATCATGAATAGTAATTTTGCTGCCTACGTAACTTTTTCTTTTTGAACTGGTTTTGTTGTTATTATTGTCGGCATTTTTGCTTGAAAACCTTGTTACACCATGAGTTCCATCACAAAAAGGCTTATTCCTTGACTCCCCACATCTACATAATGCTATTCCTTGAATATTTGATAGTCTTTCACCCTTGGAATTTTCTAGATTTTCTATAACTTTAATTTCTCTATCGTTGATTAAATATAATGGGCCATTTGGTAATGGTACAATCATTGGTTTATTATCGGTTTTTTTACTATTATTCTCCAATGTTAATATAATAATTTATCACTACTCTAATTTATCTTTCATTTTTTTATTTATATTCAATAACTATTTGACTTAATTTTATTTATTTTATATAGATCTTATCTTCATAACACCATTTCCAGTCTTCTCCAGGTTCGTATGATTTTATAATTGGATGACTTGTTTCTTGAAAGTGTTTTGTTCCATGTTTATTGATTGAAGAATCACAACAGCCAACATGACCACATGAAAGACAAAGACGTAAATGGACCCAAGTAGAGCCAATTTTTTCACATTCTTCACAACCTGTTGTATTTCCATTTATGTTATCATTAACTTGATCAATGTGCGAACATCTATTTTGATTCATAACTTTATAGAGAGGTTTAATTTATATAAATATAGAGTAATCAATTACCAAAAAAAATAATTTATTTAAAAGAACCTAAATTATAAACACAGTACAAAAATGAATATGTAAGTTATTTTAAATGATGATTAGTCACACAATCAGCAAATATGAAATGAGATCAAGTGTAAATATTGAAAAACCCTAAGGAATGATCTTGTTCTTTATGTCTATTAGTTTGATTCTGGAAATTTTATCTACTGCTAACATTTCTTCTAATCAATGGATAAAACTACGTATTGTATTAAGGATATTCCATATTATTAGAGAAGAAATTATAGTCAAGACTTTTAAAACAGCAAATACATTGATTGTACCGCTTCTGGATTTTGTTTAATAAGATTCTTTATTTTGTAACTTTATTTTATATTTTATATTCTATATTTTATATTCTATATTTTATATTCTACCGAGAGATTAAAATTGTTTTTTATTTTTTCTTTTTATTTTTTCTTTTTTATTATTTATATCGATAACCAGGTAAGTCGTCATCCAAATAAACCGAAAAAGGGCTTATTTTTGGCTTTATCATTATCTTTTGCAATTGTATTAGTTTTATCAACATTTTTTGTATCACTACTATATTTTATATTCTCACAATCATTTTCTGGAGTGGTATCTTTTTGTGTGAGGTTAAAATCAGTAACTGTGTCCGTCGTCTCCTCGCCACACATGAATATGTCTTTACCAAATCCACCTGTTAGTGTATCATTTCCAGGACCTCCTATCAATACATCATTTCCTCTATCTCCAAATATTCTATCATTACCTTTTCCTCCATCTATGCGATCGTCTCCTGCCTTTCCTTTTAAGACATCTCTACCTTCATTTCCATATAGGATATCATCACCATTTCCACCGCTTATATCATCTCCAGCTTCTTTTCCATCTATCGTATCATTTCCACCAAATCCTCTGATAGTATCTTGATTCAATGTGCCAACAATATTGTCTGGGTTTTCTGTTCCGTTTATCTCCTCTGCCCATACCATTGGGAGTCTATCATCATATTGTTGTCCTTCTTTATTAGATCCTGTTTCCAAAAATACAGTAAAACAGGATAGTAGTAGTAATACACAAAACAAGGATATGTAAAATATTGAGATATTTGGATGTATAGTATTTGAAACAATCGAGTTATCCATTCTTCTTCTTCGTCGTATATGGATATTATTATTACCAATAAAGAATGTATGACTTGGTCTCATCTATTATAATAATAAATAGTAAAAAGCGATTTAAAGAATTATTGCAGGATACTTGCATAAAAAACGTGTGGTATTATTGTCAATAGAATTTTATGGGTAGATGGGTAGATAATTTATCAGTGTACCGTAATCTACTATAGTCAGGCTGATTAATATTTACAAAATAGATTTTTTTATATGTTTATAGTGGTAATGATTATCACATACTGATATGTGTGATTTTAGATAGTGCTAATCATGTGTAATCTTCTTCTGATACTATCTCTTGTTGACTATTTTCAGCTGGTAATATTCTATATATTGTTCCATCTTCTTTACCGAAAGTAAGGACATAAAGATAACTATCAGATCCCACTTTTATATCTGTAATACCACCAAAACTATGTCCAAATACTGCCTGATTAATTTCTCCTTCACTCGCAACTTTATCTGCAAGTGATTCATCAAGTAATAATCCTTTTCTTTCTTGGTCGAGTTTAAAGTAGTAGAGATTACCATTCTGGATATCTCCTACAAAAATATCATTTTCATAATTTTTGCTAATTTATCAGAATTAAGAAACTTGAGAGCAGTAGGAGCAACATCCCATACAAATTCAGGAGGACTATATTTTCCTTTTCCCCCAAAGTCCACTAGACCATAATACTCAGCATTTATTGGAGGCCCTACTAATTCTCCTTTATTCCATCCATTATCTAAGGTCCAAAATCCCTGTATATTAGCCCATCCGCCATTAGAGCCTGGTTCCACAAGATTAATTTCATCGCCAAAGGTGGGACCATTCTCTGTATCCCATATATTACCTGTTACAGGATCAAAATCAAATCCAAAGCTATTCTTTATTCCATATACATAATATTTGTTTAATGGATGTTCATCTCCTAGAATACCTTCACTGCCTACTACTCCACCACCTTGAGTAATTCGAAGTATATCGGCTCTTCCATCAGGTTCTAATCCATTTACATAATTTTGAGCTTTGGTCTGAGAATCAGGATAATCTACCCTGCTAAATGCAGTTGGTCTTTGGTCTCCAACTACAAGGTACACATTATTATCATGTCCAATACCAATCATGCCCCCCAACGTGAGAATCATCTGGCCAAGCTGGTATGTCCAAAAGCAAAGTAGAATTTGCTAATCTAGTGTTATCGTCTATTAGTTCATGCTTGTAAACACGGTTCAAGGGAAAATCACTTTTTGTTGGTCCAGCTTCAATAAAGAATAAAAAACATATGGATTTGGGTATATAGATTCAGTTCCAGAGCTAGTTGTATTCTTTCCCTTTGTAGCAATATCGATTCCTAGCATTCCCCTTTCATCTTTAGAGTTTACATTAACTTGAAGTAATGGTTGTTGTAACATTTTACCATCTAAAATCCTCTGTGTAGTACCTTCGTCTTTCTCCAAAACTAATGTATCGTTTGAGGCCAAGAATGCCATTACAGAAGGTGATCTTAGTCCATTGTAGACTATCTGAGCAACAAGGTTGGGATCGTTAATAGTCGGTCCTTCTGGATTTGCTTTTGGCTTAGTAGCATAGGCACTAATTGGAAAATAATCACTCAGATAATCTCCGGTCGGTATCGAATTCAAAACTAAAACTGCTAGTGAAACTAGAACAAAAATTGCAGTTGGGTTTACTCTAGAAACAGATAGCACTGAAAAAGCACATTTCATTAGTGTATTTATTCTATATCTATTTTCACAAATGATATAATGTCTATGTCAAAATATCATACTATTACTGCTCCTGATTTTGCAATAGTAATAAAATCTTTTACATAAATTTACTATAGAATATCTCTTGGCATGGGCTATTCTTGAAAAATGTAGACAAATATAATAAGGTCATACTCAAAAACGGATTTAGTAGAAGAGAAAAAAGTTATTCTTTCTGTTTTTTCATTTAACTTGATTTAACATTTATACATTCTATAAAAAGTTATGTGAATAAATAAACAGTTCTTCATGTAAAATTGTACTATTCATAAGCTATGATTTTTTCGAATTTTTAACATTAATCTATTTATGTATTACTAATAATTTTAATAGAATTTTTGTAGATGTTTTTTTGATGATATTATACGTCATAATTTGTTCTACATTTGATAATTCGACGACTATATTTTGTAATTTAAATTTTCTACTCATTATTGATATAGAAAAAGCATGACTATAATTCTTTTATATTTTTTATTTTTGATCTTTTCTTTAACAAGCTGAAATTCGTCATATTCACCCTGTCGCCAATAATAGAATGTAATACCCACATAAGTCGACAAAGAATATATCATTTCAAAATAAAAGCTATAAAATACTTAAGTAGGATACGAAAATATATTATATTATGAATTTTTTTTATCTATGTTATCATAAAATAATTGAGAATAGTTTTTTATTTAACAAATTATATATATATTATTTGAAGGTTTATTAAATATTTATAATTATAATTATCAACATAATTATCGGTATGTTATCAAAGCCTTAACAGGATCGAAATTCATACATCTAATAGTGTTTCGAACTGTATGAAATGAAAACATATCATTCGATAAATCTCCATACCCAACTTATTTGCTCCAGTATTTCAATTAAAGTTCTTTAAAAATATATAATATTATTTTTATTTTTGTTTGAAATTCATGACAAATTGTAATACTAGTTGTTATAGAATTATAATTATAGAATTATAACATCTAAAAATCAACAGATAAAATAATCGTATTAGAATGATCGATAACAATAAACTTATGATAATGAGTAGAGTAATAAGATATTATAATTTTTAGCATTCTAAATAAGTGTATTAAATATAAATGCAATATGCGCAACCCAGTCTTTACCGCCGTACTATTATCAGTGCTTTTATTATCAGGGGTTATCGCCACATCAATGATCTCATTTATTGGTGCAGAGGCATCCTCAGATAAGCAAGAAAAAAAGAAAGAGAAAGATAAAAAAGATTATTATGAGAACTACGATGAAGTCAAAGATGTTTATGAATCCGCAGATCATGATTCTTACAAAATGCCGATGACAGATCAATATTCAGATGGTTATAACATGAATGACTATACAGCAGGAGCAGATCAATATTCTGATGGTTATAACATGAATGACTATACAGCAGGAGCAGATCAATATTCTGATGGTTATAACATGAATGACTATACAGCAGGAGCAGATCAATATTCTGATGGTTATAACATGAATGACTATACAGCAGGAGCAGATCAATATTCTGATGGTTATAACATGAATGACTATACAGCAGGAGCAGATCAATATTCTGATGGTTATAACATGAATGACTATACAGCAGGAGCAGATCAATATTCTGATGGTTATAACATGAATGACTATACAGCAGGAGCAGATCAATATTCTGATGGTTATAACATGAATGACTATACAGCAGGAGCAGATCAATATTCTGATGGTTATAAAACAGATGGATATGTTTCTGAACAAGATAAACAAGGAAAATATAAAGATGATGACAAAGGAGACTATAAAAATAACGACAAAAAAGCAATTAAAAAAATCAAGATAATTGAATGTAGGAACTCTAATCTCAATGGAGATACATTAGATGATCTCGAAACCGTGAAAACAATGAAATCTGAAAATCCTATTGTTAAACAATTGGAAAATAAACAATTAGGGAATCAAATGACTGACTATAATCAATATAATGGAGGTGTTTATGAATTCTATATTGATTCAGACACCAAGATAGTATTCATATGCACTAATGAAAATTATAACTTAGACTCTGATAACAATATAGATGCATTAAAGACCACAAATACAGATTCAACTACAATAGAAACTACAGAGAGTGGTAATGCAATAATGCAACAAAAACAAGGACAACCCGTACAACAACAAGAACAACTAAAACAACTAAAACAACAACAACAAGGACAACAAAAAGAACAACAAAAAGATACTAGATTATTGAATTCTGGTAATGCAATAATGCAACAAAAACAAGGACAACCCGTACAACAACAAGAACAACTAAAACAACTAAAACAACAACAACAAGGACAACAAAAAGATACTAGATTATTGAATTCTGGTAATGCAATAATGCAACAAAAACAAGGACAACCCGTACAACAACAAGAACAACTAAAACAACTAAAACAACAACAACAAGGACAACAAAAAGAACAACAAAAAGATACTAGATTATTGAATTCTGGTAATGCAATAATGCAACAAAAACAAGGACAACCCGTACAACAACAAGAACAACTAAAACAACTAAAACAACAACAACAAGGACAACAAAAAGAACAACAAAAAGATACTAGATTATTGAATTCTGGTAATGCAATAATGCAACAAAAACAAGGACAACCCGTACAACAACAAGAACAACTAAAACAACTAAAACAACAACAAGAACAAATACAACAACAACACCTACAAAAACTACTAAAACAACAACAACAAGGACAACAAAAAGAACAACAAAAAGATACTAGATTATTGAATTCTGGTAATGCAATAGCAACAGGGGATCCTGACGATAGATTAAATTTAGTAACGAACGCGATGATTTCCGGCCAAAATACTGACTCCTTATCAAAGATGGATGTCGACACAACACCAAATTACCTAAATATTATCAAATAACAGTGATAATCCTTAATTCGATTTAGGGATCTTCAATAATTTTTATTTTTATGAAAGAAAAGAAGTTATAGAATAATAAATTTCAAATATTTTCATAATGTAACAATTCTTTTAGATTAGTATAAAAAAGATTTTCTCGACATCATCATAAAATGATGAGAAACATATTCCTCGGTAAAAAATATAACAACGGACAACAAAAGTAATAATATTGTTAATAAAGAGATTTCGAAGATTTAAACAAATTAATTTTATTTTTTTCTACTATTAAAAATAGTATTAAAAATTTCTCTAATAACTTAATAAAATGTGCTAAAACAAATCAAATTTTTTAATGTCAGAAATAGAATTTCAAATTAAATGATCTTACCTTTATCGTTTGATTAAATTATAGAATTTTTCATCTGTAACTGCATAGAAAGACAGTCTGGTCTTCACATCAAGATCAGAATCTAATTCTTTTCCATCAATAGAGTACAATTTTCCACCTGCTTCTTTTGCTATTAGATATCCCGCAGCCATATCGGTGGATCGTATCTTTCCTCTAATATCGATATATGCATCCATAAATCCTCTAGCAAAATAACATAGTTCAAGAGCATTGGCACCAAAATGTCTTATATGATTAGAACATGAAAGCATAGATAAAAGTTCTTTTAGGATATTTGATGGTATTCCAGAAATATTTGTACCGATAACAAGATCAATGGATTTGAGGTCTTCTAGAGACTTAACCGCATTAAAATTTGTATTTCTTACTTTGATTTTTTTATTATTAAAATATGAACCTTTATTCTTTGATGCTGAAAATATATCACCAGTAAAGAGGTCTAGAACCACTGCATCAATTACAGAACTAAGTTTAAATTCTGTTGCATATGCCAATGAACAACAAAAAAAAGGAATACCGCGTGTTGCGTTAGTAGTTCCGTCTACCGCATCCATTATCAAAAACCCATTATTTTCGTTCGTATTATTTTTTTCATAAATTAGGCCACACTCTTCTCCTACTACGATGGGAAAAAAATCTGATTGTCTAATGGTTTTTAATACAACTTCTTCAGCGACTAAATCAATCTTTCTGGATATATCTCCTCCTGCACCAAGAGAAATTTTTAATGCTCCCTCATCTGTTCCGACAAGATTTTTAACTTCCTGATATACATTTTTGGAAGCTTGGATTAATGTATCTAATATCATAAAAAATATTTATTAGATATATATTATAAATGATGTATCAATGTAAAAAATGATGGCAGTCATTCAAACTGAAACAGAATGAAAAAATTCAATTTTTGAGCTGTTCTTGAATATTGCTCTTTCTTAACTTCATTATTTTATAAATAGCCATTTTTATACCCATATAGATACTATAAAACGTTCTTGAGACCATAGTATTACAATAGTGTCTTTTACTTTTAAACTTTAATCAAAAAAGAAGTTTTGAAAGGTTAGAATACTTTATACTTTATATAAAATATCTAAATCTATTTCTGGAAAACAGATTGTTTCGTTCCTAATCAAAAATAAGAGGGAAACTCAAATAGGAAACTCAAAAGATGATTGGTCAAGTTCTAATATTGGAATATAGATAGATTGAGTATCATTTCCAATATTATTAACAAATTCGAATTTTCCTGTCAGTTGTCTTAGTTCGATAAATTTTCTTGATGGTTTTTCATCAATAACAATATAGTGAACGACTGTATTGACTGCCCCAGTTTCTATGAATAATAATTGCTTTTCTCTGTAATTAATGTGATAAAGCATAGGAATCATTCCTATAGGAGATTGGGCTGCAAATAAGATTACTTTGAGCATATCTTCAAGATCATTATATTTTAGATATGTGATAGAATTGGATTCTTGGGTTGATGACATCTAATAAATCTTACATCATATAAAACAATAACCTATAATACTCTTTCTTTCTTTGATCCTTTACAGAAAGTTGGATTAGACTACGTTAAAAAATTTAGAATAGGTGTTGATAAATATAACGGTAATTTAATAAATCTAAATCATTGAAGAATCTAACAAAATACTGTTTTTTCATTCTATTTAGTGTTATCGTTATTATTTTTAATCTCAATTTTTTTGATAATCCAATAAGTAGTTATAAACAATATGATGAGTTAAAAAGACAAATAGAAATTTGTTGTACGTGGGGTGATACACTTGAAGATGGAATACTGACTTTTGAGATAATTAATGCAAAACCGGAATCAAAAACGCTTGTGAAAGCTGCTTTCAGCTATTGGGACCAAAATCTTGATGTATTAAGATTTAAAGAAGCAGATGATGAAGAAAAAGTAGATATTAGTGTCTCTTTTGGAAGCGACAATGGAAAAGTAGCGGGTCAAACGATAACTAATTTTGATTCAAAAGGATTTATTTATAGTAACAAAATTTTTCTAGCTGAAAATGCTTTCACAAAAAAACTAACTAATAATTTGATAGAATATATTGCTAAGCACGAGATTGGTCATGTATTAGGTCTTGGTCATGCAAATTTTGATGACTCTTTGATGTCTTCTTTGGTATATAATACAAATAACAAAATCGATCAGTGTGATATAGAAGCTGTAATGCAAGCTAACAAATGGAAATTTATTGATAATTCCGTCGTTCCTCAATTAACTAAAAATAAAAGTTATATATGTAAATAATATATTATAGTTGTAACATATCTTCTATTTATAAGAAGGTACAATAATTAACTTTAATTTTTATCTGTGGTATTCTATTAAAAAATTCGTAGTAATACAGATTTCACTGAATATATTATGGGTAGGAATTATTTCTTTTATGGTAACATAATGTAAATATACAGTTACATTAAATATATAAAATATTAAAATAACATATAATACTTTCCTAAAACAATGTTATAAATTTGAACCATACATGATGATGATGATAATTGATTAGCGGCTAGTAATATAAAAAAATACTTAATCTTGTATGTTATGATCTTTATCATCTGGAGTGATTAATTCCATAACCTTTGAATATAAATATAGAAATCTTCTTCCTTTATCTGTAATTCTGAAAATCTGTTCCTTTTCAAGGTATTCAATTAATTCTCTTTCTAATAGTATTGAAAGATATTCTTTTAATTGACTATAAGAAAGAAAAGCTTTATACATTATTTTTGTTTTAGCTGCACCATCTTTAGTAGCCTCCAATATTAGCGCTACTATATCAGTTCTGCTTCTATATTTCATAGATAAATTTTATAGAACAAATGTTTCATAAAAATTGATCGCAGAAAAGATATAATTTAAAATTGGATGCAAAAAAGATATAATCTATTAGCCTTTTGACTTTGAATCTAGTTCAATTAACAATTGTTGACCTTTTTTTGTTATAGAATAATTCCTAGAACTTTTTTTTATATATTCTTTCATTCTTTCAATATGGTAATAAATTGAACCGGTTGATAACGCAGTGGCATTTTGAATGTCAGAAAAACCAGCAGAACCATCTTTTTCAGATATAGCACGTAATATCCTTATACGAGTTCTTCTAGCGCGGAGTTGAGTCTCCCCTATCAATAAAAGTAATAACAAGAGAAATTATTTATTTTTTACTAAAGAAAATAGAATTTATAAAGAAGATAAAAAGTCATATAATTATATTATAAAAAAATATCAAATTTCACATTTTCTTATACAAATAACTTAGCTCTAAAATCTTCGTAAGACTTATAGACATATCATATACTAATCTTATCTGCGATGTAATATGGGGTCGTAGCGAAGCCAGGCATCGCAACGGGCTCCAGATCAAAATTTAGGGCTGGTCTCAGTGGGAAGAAACCCGTAGGTCAAGGGTTCAAATGGTAATGGTTTTTCATTATCAGAACAGCTCCCTTCGGCCCCATTTGCAAATTCTAAAATTGAACTATAATAACATGATAATAAGATTTATCTTAAATAAAGAGTCAGATAGGTGTTCTTATCAAAAGATACTCTCCCTCTCTCTCTTAGGTTACCGTATATATTAATATGAGAAAATTTTAGAATGACGTATATGGAAAAAGAATCAAAATCTAATGAAAGTATAGCAATAATCGATCTTGATATTCAAGATATTGAAGGAGTTGGTCCTACAACAGCAAGAAAATTGAAAGATGCAGGTATTGTTTCGGTAATGGATCTAGCAGTATCTAGTGCGGAGGAATTATCAGAAAGTATTAATGCTACAAAAGAAACTGCTGCTTCTTTTATAATAGCAGCTCAAAAATTATTAAGAGAAACAAATGTTTTAGATAAGGAATTTGTTACCGCTGATGCAGCATTACAAAAAAGGCGATCAATGTTAAGATGCTCAACTGGATCATATGCATTAGATGATCTATTACTTGGTGGAATAGAGACACAAGCCATTACTGAATTTTATGGAGAATTTGGTTCAGGAAAATCGCAAATATGTCATACATTATGTGTTATGGCAAAACAACCAATAGAAGCAGGAGGTTTAGAAAGCAGTGTAATATATATTGATACAGAGGGGACGTTTAGACCTGAGAGAGTTGAACAAATAGCTAGATCAAGAGGATTTGATCCAACTGAAATTCTGAAAAATGTTGCTGTTTGTAAGGTTTATAATAGTTCACATCTAGAGCTAATAGTAAAAGATTTAGGAAAATATATTGATGATTTTAAAGCAAAATTAGTAGTAATTGATAGTATTATCTCTCTTCATAGAGCAGAATTTTCTGGAAGAGGAACATTAGCTGATAGACAACAGAGACTAAACAATATGCTACATAAATTGATTAGACTAGCAGAAATATACAATATAGCTATAGTTATAACAAATCAAGTACAATCATCACCAGATACGTTCTTTGGTGACCCAACAAAAGCTACTGGAGGTAATGTGCTTGGACATGCATCTACATATAGAATTTATCTAAGAAAATCTGGAGAAAATAGAGTAGCAAAGATGATGGATTCTCCTTATCATCCATATTCAGATACAAGGTTTACTGTTACTGAGAGAGGCACCGATGACATAGAGGAACAGACTACAAAGAAAGGAAATAAAAAAACATCAAAGAAGAATGAAATCGATAATGAAGAAGAAGAAGAAGAATAATATTTTTTGAAACATTTTTTTTTATTGATACGATAACTTTCTATTTGAATACCACTTTCCAAACCTAATCATCGTTATACCAACTGAAATAACAAGCAAGACGATTAATAATAAAATTGGATGAATAAGAAGATTTAGTGGATATGGTGCTTTGGAAAAATAAATGCATTTAATATCACTATTACATTCTTTAATAACTGGAAATGCAAGTAGTGTAACAGCAAAAACTATTAAGGAAATTGTTCCTATTGACGCGGCTACTGCGCCTAATTTTATTATCAGGGATATATTCACAGAGAAAATTGATAGTAAATTTAGAATTCCTTCTTTTAAACTTTAGTATTATAGCTTTGATATATCCATTGTTACAAAGCTATAGTAATTGTCCTGTGCTACTTTGGAAAAATGGTTATTATAATACAAAAAAGGAAGCTCTTTGTAGATGTGTTGGTCCCACAAATCATGAACCTTGTCAAAATATTCTTTTTTGCTCTTACCTTTTATCCTCAAAATTTCATGTAATAATATATGAGATATTCTAGCACAATTAGAATCAGCAAAAAATTTTGAACGTTGCTCATCTGAAATTATCTTGTTAGGCCTTATCCAATATAACATTCCAAAATTATTTGTAGCATATCCATCAACATGACAATCACTCCAAAAGGATTTGAAATATGACAGGTAAAAATGATATGTGGATTTTCCTCTCTGCTGATGGTCTCGTAAAAGATAACCAAGTGAAACTCTGTCAAATAATTTTCCTGGTATTATTGGCAGAATATCTGCAACTATACTAAAGTTTATATGAAAATATTTTTTTGCCCACCAATGAAAGAAATTTACCATAGAAGATACATAATGCCAATCTTCCGATTGTAATTTTTCCCATTCTTCATTTCTTGCTACATAGATAAAGAATAATTTATTACTTGATATCGATTGCATATTACATTCATTCAAAAGAAGGTAAAATTAAACATGGTTGGAATTTGAACATCCGCAGTTGCAATTATTATTACCTTCAAACAATTTTCCCATTTTAATTGTGAATAGTAATATGATTTGTGCATACGTTTAATCAATTCATAATCAGAATTAAAACTATCTACACAAGCAATACAATTTTTTAGAACTTTTAACCCTTCCATACAAAAGTATTATTGGAAAATATAATAAAAAACATTTCTATTCAATGAAAATTATAAGATAGTAATTATGAACACACTTAAATTTTAATTTATGAAAACCTAAAATCAATCATAATTATATTAAAGATACCTTACTAATAATAGATCATTGAAGGATGTTGAATCAATAATTAATGATTGGAAAACAGATGTAGTTGAACCAATTATAAAAGTAAACGATCTTGATAGGATTACGGATTCTGCATTACAATTATCAAAAATATTATATCATGATGATCTGTATTTAGAGAAAAATCTTCATGATATTAGAATCTTGCAGACAGAACTTAATGACAAAGTAAAAGAAAGATCTAAGAAAGAGATAGTAAATAGACCTACCCAAATAATAGAAATCATTAATGAATTTATGTTTAAAGAAAAAGAATTTAGATCAAACATTCATGATTATCAAAATCCTATGAATAATTTCTTGAATGTGGTATTGGAAAAGAAAATAGGAATTCCAATTACATTATCAATTATCTATATTTCACTGGGAAATTCAATTAATTTTAGATTATATCCAATTAATTTTCCAGGCCATTTCTTAGTAAAACATATTCTAGATGAAAATGGAAACGAGATCATAATAGATCCATTCAATCAAGGAAGGATCATGGACGATTATTCACTAAAAAATATACTGTATAGATTTTTTCCATATCAAAAAATCTTGGTAACTAAATCATTGCTAGAAAAAACAACACTTTCACATGTAATAATAAGATTACTTAATAACCTGAAGGAAAGTTTTTTTGAAATCCAAGAATTTGAGAGACTAAATATAGCTAATGAGATGATATTATCTATAGACCCCCAAAATTCTCATGCAATAAGAGACAAAGGAATAATTTTATATAACGAAAACCCACAAGAAGCAGAGAAATTACTAATTAAATATCTTGAGCTCGAACCCGAAGCTAATGATGCTGATTCAATTTTGAATACCATCAAGAATTTGAGAGGCAGAAAAGATTTTTAATTTATCGGTATTTGTTACAAAATGCACAAATTATTTCTACTAAATGAATGAATAGTTTTAGTTACTTTTCAACATTTTACAAAAAATTATTTTAGCATGGAAAAATCGTTTTGTAGTTTAATAAACAAATTTTTCGCATTTTTTCACGTATCTTGTTTAATTTCCTGATTAAATAGAGTATTACTAAGTGAATCCATAATAGTCTGTAGTTCTTCTTCAGTTAAGGAAAGGTCATATTTATTTCTAGTCATATTTTTCATAACTCAGTATAAAGAAGTATAAATTCATTTTATAACGGATGGTTAGAATTGAGCGTGTATATAAATTCGCCATGTAAATATATAAATTGGGCATGTATATAACCCATCTTTACCAAAGAAGCCGTTTATGGTCCTAGTTTAGTCTTTAAGGGAACATTTGAAGGTTTTTTCCATATCCTGTATATTTGAAATAGTGGTTATATACAATCCCTTACGCTTTTCATTTCACACCTAAACATATTTTTCTAATTATGTTACTATTGTTGATTCAGAATGTTGAAACAATAAAGGCACAGATAATATTCATTCCAAGCTCAGATATGTTAAATTCACATTTAATTTTGTAATTAGCAATAATAAGGTAGTTTTAGCTCCTTTATTGGTAACAATATTGGTAACACGTCTATTGGCTGTAAACCCGTCAATAATAACAAATGCACAAGCTCAAATGTACGACTTTAATTATAGAAAGGATCCGATTATAACCCAGTCTCAAATCCTTTTTATAACTTTATCAAAAAACTGGCGATTAATTTAAATAAAATCTAACCAAGGCAGAAGGTCTTCTCTTCTTAATTTATCAATTTTTATTTTAGCTTCTTCTAATATTTTACCACCATCTTCAGGATAATCATTAAGAACTACAACTCTTTTGATCGCTACAGTTATACACATTTTGCTACATTCCAAACATGGTGCAAAGGTGCTATAGAGTGTAGTTCCACTGGTACTAGTTGCATTTCCAAATAAGGCGCACTGCATAATAGCATTTGCTTCAGCATGAGTACATCAGACATCGATCTAAACCATCTCCAGAACTCAATTCGCCATTCATTCTTGATTGACATCTACTACAGCCACCATCGATACAATTCTTGATTCCAGGAGGAGTACCATTATAACCTGTAGCTATTTGACGGTTGTCTTTAACTATAACAGATCCTATTTGACGTGTAATACAGTTTGAACGTAATTTAGCAATTTCAGCTTGGAGCATAAAATACACATCCCAATTTGGTCGCACCTTGTTCCAATTCATTTTATTTACTTTATTCATTTTTTATATCTCATAACAATTTATCTGAACTTTTTGTTATATTAATTATAAAAATTTTTAAAGGAATTTTTATAGATATATTTCAAATAATGGAAGTGGTATTTTAGTGCACACATCATTACAAAAAAAAGATGAAAAACATGCAAGAACTATTTACTTGATGGTTTTTTATTTTTGCGCGATAATAATGATATTGATTACTTTTTATTCTTTATATGTCAGTATTGATGAGTATTTAAAAACTGGTAAAGTCGTTATAGGAGAAGTTTTAGTGTATACTGAATTTCCTGTCCCAGGATTGGCAAAACTGATAACTTATTTAATGATCGTAACAGTGGTTGGATGGTATTGCGTAACGAAATTAGGTCGAGATAAAGTGAAAAATATCCCAGAATCGGTAAAAGCCGTTCTTCAGCTTGTTGTTCTTGCGATTTTGGTTATATCGATTTATGAATTCATTTATAATTTCATCATATGGAATTCCTTTATAACAGTAGATGCCATCAATGGAATAATGAGGTTAGACGATTTAAGTGTTCCATATCCAAATCCAAACACACCATGGAATCTAGTCTTTGCAACAAAAATGTCGTTATCAGCCTTGCTCATTTCAGCACATGGTTTCTATACAATTTCAAAACATAAAAATAATGATTAGTCAAAAAAATAAAAAGTTGAGACCTATCCATATTGTGCAAATCTTTCAATAATTTTACATAAGCATTTGGTAGTACTTGTTAAAAGATCTATTCTAGCATATTCATTTGGAGAATGAACTCTCGAATATACAAAAGTACAACCCAATGAGATTGATGGTGCGTGAAGGATATTTTGAAAACTATACATAGGACCGGTAGCTGCCGATGAAATGTTCAAAATGGTTTGTCCAAAAATTTCTTTTGCGCATTCATTTACCAGGTTAACAAAAGGATGATCATATGGAATTCGAGCAGCAGGTACTCCATGAATGAGTTTAATATCAATATTTTTAATTCCTTGTTTTTCAACGTGTTTTTTTAAAAGCTCGAATTGTTTTTTTGGCATCATGTTGGGAACTAATCTAAAATCTAATTTTACCGTAGCATGTGAAGGTATAATAGTTTTAGCTCCTTGTTCTGTATAGCCAGAAACCATTCCAGCTATATTACAAGTTGGATATCCAGATAAAGCTCTTTTTATTTCAGTATCTTTTAGGTTACCTAAAAAACTGGTTATTCCATATTCTTTCTTGAAAGATTCTTTATCAAAAAGTTCAGCCGATAGAATAGATTCCTCCTCAGGTAAAAATTCCTTTATATCGTTATACCAATCTTCTATCAAGATTTTTCCATTTTCATTTACCATAGAATTAAGTAATTTTATTAATTTCCATGCAGGATTTTCTATAATCACTGCCAAACTAGAATGAGTATCTTTGTTAGGACCAGAAGCAGTCAATTCAACATACAAAAGACCTTTCATTCCAAGACTGATTATTGGATTATTCTTTTCATTGATATAACCAAATTCCCAAATGATACCATCACACACAAATTTTTCTTTATACTTTACAAGATATTCTTCAATGTGATTACTGCCTATTTCTTCTTCTCCTTCAACAATAAATTTTACATTACAAGGTACATCCCCAGTTTCTTTAATGAAAGATTCTACTGCTTTTATCCTAGTTATTAATTCTCCCTTGTCATCAGATGCACCACGCCCATAAACAAAATTACCAGAGATTTGACCACTAAAAGGAGGAAAATTCCATTGATTTAGTGGGTCTTCAGGTTGAACATCATAATGGTTATAAAATAGGAGTGTTTTTCCATTAGGATTTTTTTTAGATAGTAACTCTCCAAAAAGAATAGGAGGTATATTTTTTTCATCATCAAGGTACAGAATTTCCGAATTTATTCCGGCGTTTGTCATCAACTTGTAGATCATTTCTGCACATTCTATAAGATTTTGATTTCTAGCAGAAACACTTGGTATTCTGATTAAAGTTTGTAAATCTGAAACCATTTCGTTGATATGATAATCTATATATTTTTCTATTACATTTCCCATCGATTTAAAGCTCCATCTCTACAATTTTAACTTTCAAATTGTATTGAATATAAGGAAACTAATGTATCATAATATAATAACTAGATAATAACTAGATAATAACTAGATAATAACTAGATAATAACTAGATAATGAGAGCAATAAATATAACCGTGATTTAATGAAACGATATTGATGATGTCATCATCTGTTCTGAAGAATATATTTTTTAATCCTAATTCTATTGCAGTAATAGGTGCTTCTGAAAAACCAGGTGTAGGGAAAGCAATATTTTCAAATATTGTAAATGGTTATAATGGTAAAATTTTTCCTATCACTCCAGCAAACCCAACTGTATTGGGAATAACTGCTTACAAAAGTGTTTTAGATGTTCCAGAAAACATTGATTTGGCGGTTATTGCCACACCTAACAAGATAGTTTCACAAGTTATGGAAGAAGTAGGAAAGAAGAAAATTAAGGCTGCAATAATAGTTTCAGCAGGATTCAAAGAGGTAGACGAAAATGGAGCTAAACTTGAGAGAGAAATTGGAGAAATTGGAGAAAAATATGGAACTCGAATAATAGGTCCGAATTGTTTAGGGATAATGAGTCTATCGAAAAGTAACATGATGAATGCGACATTTTTAAAGATTACTCCAGAGTCTGGTGGAATAGCATTGGTATCACAAAGTGGAGCAATTTGTGCTGCTACAGTTGAAGATGCTATTGCACAAGGAATTGGATTTTCAAAAGTGATTAGTATGGGAAATAAGGTTGACATGGATGAAAATGATATTTTAGAATTATTGGCTGATGATGAGGAAACAAAGGTGATTGTTATGTACCTTGAAGATATACATGATGGAATAAAATTTATGAAAATAGCAAAAAAGATAACAAAAGAGAAGAAAAAACCAATTCTTGTTCTAAAAGCAGGACGGACACCAGAGGGTGCAAAGGCTGCCATGTCTCACACAGGTGCTTTGATGGGTTCAGATGAAACCTATGACGCATTACTTAGTCAGTCTGGTGTTATACGAGTAGATACAATGCAAGAATTATTTGAAATATCTACTGCATTTTCAAAACAGCCAATACCATCTTCAGACGGTGGAGTAGTAATAGTTTCTAATGCAGGAGGACCGGCGATCATTTCAATTGATTCCTGTTCAAAATATGGACTGAGAACGGCAGATATTTCTTCATCAAAGTCAGAAATTGCAAAAATAATACCACCACATGGATCTGCAAGAAATCCCGTAGATATCGTTGGAGATGCAGATTTTAATAGGTTTGAGAGAGTCTTAACTGAAGTACTAGCTAACAAAGATGTCAGTGCAATAGTTACTATGTGTACTCCTTCAGCCACATTAGATTATAATGACTTAGCCAAAACGATCATAAAGACATCAAATAATTCCGGAAAAACTATGTTGGCCGCATTAATGGGTTTAGCGGAAGGGACAGAAAATAAAAAGATCCTTTCGGATGGTGGCATTCCACATTTCACGTATGCCGAACCAGCTATAAGAACATTGGAAGCTATGTTTCGTTATAGTCGATGGTTAGAAAGAGATGATTCACTTCCCAAAGAATTTCAAGTAGACAAGATGAGAGTAAAAAATGTCTTCGATAGAGTAAAAAAAGAAAATCGAAGAAATTTGCTTGAGGAGGAAGGTTATGAAATTCTTAAAGCATATGGTTTTTCAACTCCAAAAAATTTCCTTGCGACAAATGAAGAAGAAGCGATAAAATCGTCTAACGAGATAGGTTATCCAGTTGTAATGAAGATCGTATCACCAGAAATTGTACATAAATCTGAGTCAGGGGGTGTTAAAGTTGGAATAAGAAATCAGGATCAAGCTAGAAAAGCATTTAATGATATATTAGCGAGCGTTAAGAGTTATAATCCTGATGCCACTGTAAAAGGAGTTTTGGTACAAGAAATGATAGAGTCAGCAAAAGAGACGATTTTGGGTTCAACAAGAGATCCGAATTTTGGTCCATTAATCATGTTCGGGCTTGGAGGAATTTATGTTGAAATCCTTAAAGATGTTGTATTTAGATTGGCACCAATAAATGGTCAGGATGCTAAAGAAATGATAGAATCTATAAAAACTATCAAACTTTTAAAAGGAGCAAGAGGAGAACAGCCATCGGATATAGAAGGAATAGAAGAAAGCTTACAACGCTTATCACAATTAGTAACTGACTTTCCAGAAATAGAAGAATTTGATATGAATCCTTTGCTAGTATTAGAAAAGGGTAAAGGAGTAAGAGCAGTTGATGTGAGGATAGGACTTCGAGAGTAAAATATGTTTAAATTAAATTAACTCAATTTTTTGCCACAATCTTCACAGTAAATTGCGTCTGATTCATTTTGATTCATACATGAACTACATATTTTAGGTTTTGTCTGATTATTTGCAGTATTTACTTCTGATTTATTATTTTGATGACGCGAAATGAGAACTATATCACCTATTTTAGAAATATTTGACCATGTTATTTCATCAGTTTTGTTACTGGTTTGATCTTCAGATATCACTTTAGTATTATTAACTTTTAATGTTATTTGTATAACTCCATTGGAAGATTTTCTAAGACCAATTTCTTTAACATTTCCAACCAACATAGCCTCATTATCATATATTGGCATTCCGATTATAGATTGGATTGGAAAATATTTATCACTTGATATCGTAACGTCTGATGATTTTATTTCATCTTTAACTGCCTTTTGAACCTTTTCTAACTCTTTTCGTTCTGTGGAAGATTTTGATGAAGTAATCTTATTCTTTTCTTGCCCTGTAGATGAACTAATTATATTTTCTTCTTTTAATTTATTTTTAGATATTTCATTCGATGGTGGAGATTTCTTTATCAATTCCTCATCTTTATTAAACTTTCTATATTGAGATATTGTAGATTTACAAAATGTACATTTGTATTCACCTTTTTCTACTAACTTTACACCCTCGCCGACTTCTTCATCTGGATTTTCATAAATAATATCAGGAGATTTAGGATAATCCTTTTCACATTTGTTACAATAGTATTTTAAAATTCTATCTTTATCTAATCGCCCAATTCCAGCTATAAATAATTCCGGTCCCCCAAGGTTTCCTTTTTTTTGTTCACTTTCTGAAACTCGTGCTATTATAAAACCTCCAGAACCACGCAGTTTTTTCTCTTTTAAATCTTCATCTTCTGCCATCATAATGAGTAATAGTTCGATCGAAAAACACTCGTATTAGTGTT
Organism: uncultured Nitrososphaerales archaeon; assembly: GCA_963695855.1. Classification (GTDB taxonomy): domain Archaea; phylum Thermoproteota; class Nitrososphaeria; order Nitrososphaerales; family Nitrososphaeraceae; genus TH1177. Next base: position 123,115 of record CAVOHZ010000004.1, read on the forward strand.
TGTATAAATTATATCCAATTTTAATACAGACCAGAATATAATTACATTATGGACATAAAAAGAAAAACTTGTATATTAAATACTTTTCATTACCATACATTTTAAATTTTATTTATTAAATTAATAATCAATAATAAAATATAAAATCAACACAAGAATGAAATTATTATTAATATTTAAACAATTAATAGATAGTTATCAGTTTAAAGGTTCGGTATATATATAATACCTAAAGAGGATATTTAATATAGATGATATCTACAGATAACGAAGAATCTTTTGTTAAAATATCAAATTTGATAGGTGGTGAAGAATATCAGAGAGTAGCTAAAGCATTATTAAATACACAAGATGCCACAGATGAAGAGATAGCTAGTGCAACTGGAATGAGAATTAATATCATTAGAAAGGTGTTGTATGACATGTTCGCAAAAGCTTTGATCACGGGTATTCGTGTTAAGGATGAAAAAAAAGGATGGTTTGTATATAGATGGCGTGCTAAAAGCGATCAAGTTGATAATTTTATTGACAACCAGAAGAAAAAGATCTTAGAAAGATTACAAAAAAGATTAGAATACGAGGAGTCGTCAGAATTTTATCATTGTGGAAAAAATGAATGTCAAAGAATAAAATTTGATGTAGCAATAGAATCATTTTTTAAGTGTCCTACATGTAAGGATAATCTTGCTATGGTAGATAATAACTATACAAAAGAAGCATTAAGATATAAGATAGATCAGATTATGTCTGAAGTTTCTTTAGATAGATAGAAACTAGTTTAAATCATAATTTATAATGCAATACTATTTCTCCATTACGATATCTGATCACTCTCACAAGTTTTAGATTTATTCCTGCTGAGATCTTTGGATATCCAGTACCCTCGACCAATGTTATTGCATTTTTTCCCCCTATAATTTTTGGAGATATTGTTAATATTAATTCGGTAACAAGTCCAGATGAAAGACATGACCAATTAAGTTCTCCTCCTCCTTCTACCAAAATTTTTTTATATCCCATTTTATATAAAACATCAAACAATTTTGGCAAATCTACTGATTTTGTACCTATGACAAATACCTTTGCACCAAAAGAATTGATTTTTTTTATTATATCAGCATGAGTTTTTTTTGTTACTATTATAAGAGTATCTATAAAAGAAGCACTTTTCAGAATTTTTGAATCTATTGGTATTTTACCAGTACTGTCGATGATAATTCGTGTAGGTAATTTTTTCTTTGAATTAGATAGTCTAATATTAAGCATTGGATCGTCCATTATCACAGTATTTATTCCTACCATAATTGCATCAACATTGGCACGTAATTTGTGTAAACGAACCAAGTCTTCTCGAGATGAAATTTTCGAGTCACCTGTAAAAGAAGAGATTTTTCCATCTACAGTCATTGCTGAGTTAATTATTATTTGCAGGTCAGAATGTAATATCATTTACAAATCTTCCATTTATCATTACTGACTTAATTGCGTCATAAGAAAGACGATGTATTATGGAAGAATAAACATTGTGAATTGGTTGTAGATCTAAATGAAATTTATCAATAAATAACAGATCAGCAAATTTTCCTTTATCTATTGATCCAGAATTTAACCTAAAAAGTTCTCCCGGATTGACTGTAATCATTTTTAATAATTCTTTCAATTTAACAGTAGTAGAATATCTTGGACTTGGTGATTTGAACACTTTCCACAAATAGTCTAACTCGCGTAAAAGATCAGGAGAATTAACCATAATATTATCAGTACCAATAGCAATTTTGCATCCCAATTTTAACATCGACATCACATCAGGAATTCCATTTCCAAGAATACCATTAGATCTCGGACATAAAACTATACCAATCTTATTTTTTGATGCTAGCATAAGATCATTTAAACTTGCATGTGTCATGTGAACTAGTATATTAGGTTTCAGAAAGGTAATTATTCTCTCAACTTCAGTTTTTTTAGTATATTTGTTTGAGAAATCCAAAGTTTTTTTAGATTCAGCAGCATGAATGGCAATAATTTTTCTTTTCCTTAGGTATTGTTCCTGAAATTTTCCAATAGTTGATCGATATTGTATGAGAGCGGAATCTGTATTTTCGTTTGCTCCGCTTAATCCCAAGCCATCACTTAATTTCAATAGATCATGGATAGAAGACAGAATCTTTGATGGTATACTTGGATTATAGAATTTATTGTCTTTTTGTCTTCCAAACATTTGTACCTCTTTTAAATCAAAGTAATATTCTATTCTTCCCAAGATTACCGATTTTATTGGCAGACCAGTTAAAGAGTCTAATAATAATTGAACGCCCTGTACACCGCCTTCTCTAAAATCTACAAATGTTACTATGCCTTTTTTTATCATGCTGATTGCGGAATTTCGAATGAAATATTTTATATGTGCTTGATCACTATATGTTAATATCTTTCTTTTAATTCCATAAACTGGATGAATTTGCTCTTCAAATTTAAAATCTATCGATATATCTTTTCCTATTGAATCTGCAATATGAGTATGGGCATTAATCAATCCAGGTATAACAAGTAATCCTTCTCCATCAAAAACCTGAGTAGCCTTATTTTCATCAGTACATGAATACTTATCAATTGATCCTACATCAAGAATAAATCCTTGATTATTAATATTTATAAATCCGTGATCAATAAACGTTAAATCTTTTCCATAAAGTAAGCTTATGTTTTTAATTAATATAGTCATAATGATTCATAGACATTCAGAATTTTACCTTCATTTCGTAATTTTCGTATAGTATCAAGTGATTTTGTTGCTTTTTTAGCAGCTTCTCTTGATGTTGTTCCAGATCCTATTCCACAATTCAAATTCACTGCGGATTCGTCGTATATAACATCAAGTAAATCACAAATTTCAGAATCCTTCAAGTCATCAGCAAGTACCATAAAATTGTCTCCTCCCAAAAAGAATGTTAACGATTTTTTTTTGAGAAATTTATCGATAAGCATTACATATATTTTCATCACTTGAGAAGTAACCTCATATGGCGATAATCTAGATTCTATTCTTGAGGAATTATTTATATCAATATGAAGGATTTTGATACGATGATCACTATTGGTTTTCTCTGAGTTCAAATAATTATCAGAATTGCAATAAATTAAAAAAGGAGAATCAAGAATTTTTTTTTCTTTTCTAGCTTTATAGGCTCCATTATTAGCATCTATTGGAGTGTTTCCTATCCCTATTGAAATTGACAAGTTCAGATCGGGATACATTTTATAAATTTCTGAAATTATTTTCACATGGTCCTCGATTGATAAAGTATTGGAAACTACAAAATATTCATCAAATCGATTAAAGAATACTAAACAATTTTTTTTTGAAAATAATTTTTGTAGATCACCATATATTTGAGATTGAAGAATTTGCAATTGTGCTTCTCTATCACTTCCTAAGGTTAGAGTCCAAGTACCATATCCCTCAATTTTCAAGATGGATATTTGAATAGTCATTTTATGATAATCGTTTCATTTTGTATGTTATCAATTTCATTGATTTTTTGTAATCTTGTCACCATATTTACTGCAGCATTTACCGATCTTATTGGTACTATTTTTACTCTTTCCCTAGCTTGGTCCAGCGTCATATCAGGTCCAGAAATTCCAAGCAAAATCGGCTTTTTATATTTAAGTGATAAATCTGCTAAAAGTCTAGCAGTATTTTCTGCCACTATAATATCATGTTTAGTATCCCCCTTGATAACTGCTCCCAACGTAACTATAGCATCAACATTAGGTTTCTTTAGTAAACTGCTGATCATTATTGGCATATCAAAAGTACCAGGAACATAACATATGTAGCTTATAATCGCTCCCAACTTTGATGCTTGAGATTTAGCTTCTTCTAACATGTTACTAGTAACATCATAATTAAATTCTGAAACTACTATTCCTATTCTGATAGGAAACAATTCTAAAATTAAACCACCGAATATGTTTTTAATTGATTAGATTCTAGCAAGGGAATATTGGCCTTGGCCGCATAGATATTAGCTTCTTCAATTGATAACGATCCGTAAGTTTTAGAATCTAGCATCTCACAAATTGCAACAACAGGCGTAATTCCAGCAAGTTTTGCCAAGTATATTGCAAGCTCAGTGTGACCAAATCTTTCTTTTAATAGACCTGATGCAGCAATTAGAAGATGAACATGACCTGGTGTCCTGAAATTATTAATAAATTCAGATATTCCACCATTATCGATATTTTTACAGGCTGACGCGAGCATGGATATGGTCAACGCCCTATCGTGATCGGTTATTCCAGTGTATGTTTTACGATGATTGACAGAAATTGAAAATGAAGGTTTATCACCGTATGGTGCACGACCGTTTGTCATGGTGAGAAACAAATTATTTACACTAGGAGTATTATTGAAAATATCGTGTAAATACGATAAGCCTAATTTTTTAGATATCAAACCGTCGATTGCTAAACATAGCAAACCGCCCGCATCATTTCTCATTGCTGCTACATGTTTTGGTGTGATGTTCTCACCAGCCACAATCATGTCTATCTCATTTTCTCGATTTTTATCATCATGGACTAGAACAAACTTGCCTTGACGCAATGCGAGTATAGCTTTATCTATCGCTGACAAACAATAGATAAATAAAACCATATTTATTATATAGTTTACTATGATTTTTGTTATTACTAATTTTTTGGTAATAGTTTAGATATATATTTTCCAACAATATCAAATTCAATATTTACTGGATCCCCTATCGACTTGATGCCCAAGGTAGTATTTTTTAAGGTGTGAGGGATCAATGAGATAGAAAACAGAAGACCAGTTACATCTACTACAGTTAAGCTTATTCCGTCTATTGCTATAGAACCTTTTGAAACTATAAATCGCAGCATTTCTTTTTTTTCTTCTGGTATTTCGATAACAATTTTTGTTTCATTAGGAAGTATTATTTTATCATGAATTATTCCTATGCAATCAACATGACCCTGAACAAAATGTCCATCAAAGCGACCAGAAGCTCGCATGCTTCTTTCAATGTTTGTTTTATCACCTTTCTTTATTAAATTCAAACTAGTTCTCTTTACTGTTTCACCAACCAATTCAAATTCTGCAATACCATTATGAAGATTAGTAATTGTTAAACAGGTACCGTTTACGGATATACTTTGACCTATTTTTAGACCTTTACCTAGTCCTTTAAGATCTATTGTAAGTTTGATCTCTGGAGAAGATTTGGATATCTTGTTTTTTAAATATTTAATAGATTCTACGTCGCACAAAGATTCAATTATACCTGTAAACATTTTCAAAATATCATTTATCAACTATTAATAAAATTATATCGATTTTAAAAAGCAAAGTTGATTAGAAAAATGAATATCTTTCTTTTATTAATTCATATCAAAGATATTTTAAATATTAATTGGTGATAATACATAGAAGTTGACGATAATAATTAGAAAGGATTCTTATTTTTTAGACCTTCTGAAAAGGAACCTCAAAGAATATTACGATACTAGAAGAAGATTGGATAACATTATTCATATATCAGACATATTACCATCGAATTGTCTAAGAAAGCAATACTACACCAGAAAAATCCCCGAGAAAGATATCTTATCAGACGAATTAATCCAACATTTTATCCGAGGAGAATCTAGTGAATTTGTGATCTCAAAATTATCAAATATTGGTATAACACAAAATGAATTAAAAATTGAAGAATTGGTTGCACATCCAGATATAATGAATGAAGAAATGATCATTGAGTTAAAGGATACAACAAGTCATAAACGCTTGGACATAAATGACAAGAAATTTAGGTCGTATTTAAGACAATTACTATATTACCTGGTTATCTCGGAGTTAGAAAAAGGAATTATTTCTATCAGATATACGAACGATGAACTTAAGTTTATAAAAAGCGAGCTGGAAGGAGATTATTTTTTTAGACCTAATAAAGCAAAGAAACAGCAAATAGAAAGTTGGAGAGTTTTCTTGCCAAAGGATGACATAATAAGAGAGATATTAAAAAATGAGATGATCAGAAGGAAGAATTTATTACTAAAAGCAATTGTTGAAGATGACGTTTCAATATTACCAAGAATACCTGAATCAAAAAGAGGAAACATATGTACTAAATGTGAATATTTTCACAAGTGTATGAATATAGATGATGAAACTAAAGAAGCGATAGATATGTCAAAAGAATTAGATGTATTTGATATCAAAGGAATAATAGATTTCAAACCTATTTTTGAAGATGGAAGTTAAAATATATAAAAAATTAAGAAAAAGATAATTATTAACTACTTTAAAATAGAAAATTGTTTTCTATATTAGAAGATTATTCACCTATAATACTTTGAGAATGGTTGAAAAAACAAGCAAGCTTATAATATCATATAACTCAAAATTAAGAATATCTTATGGATAATGTTATAACCAAACGAGGAAATCATGTAGTTGAAAAAACTAGTGAATTTGTATATAGAATAAATGTCAACCAATCAAAAAAAATGAATGTTCCAGTTACAGTTTATGCTGATGATAATCTATTATTAAAAATGACTGAAGATAGAACACTTGATCAGGCTGTGAATGTTTCAACTTTACCCGGAGTAAGAAAACATATAGTTGTATTGCCAGATGGTCATGAAGGATATGGATTCCCGGTAGGAGGTGTTGCCGCTACAGATTTAGAAGAAGGAGTGATCAGTCCTGGTGGAGTAGGATACGATATCAATTGTGGCGTTAGATTGCTTAGATCCAATCTAAAAGTACATAATGTTAGAAACCAATTAAAGAATCTTGTCAATGAATTGTTTGGTGCCATACCTTCTGGAGTTGGAAGTGAAGGTACTATTAAACTCAATAAATCAGAATTAAACGACTTGCTAGTCGAAGGAGTTGATTGGGCCATTGAACATGGCTATGGATTAGAACATGATGCAGAGGTATGTGAAGAGAACGGCAGAATGGTAGGCGCCGATCCTGAAAGTATTTCAGAGACAGCTAGGAAAAGGGGAGCTCCTCAATTAGGAAGCTTAGGTTCTGGAAACCATTTTCTTGAAATACAAGAAATTCAAGAAATTTTTGATGAGAAAGCTGCACAAGTAATGGGACTTGAGAAAGGACAATTAACAGTATTGATCCACTGTGGTTCAAGAGGATTTGGGCATCAAGTTTGTAGCGACTATCTCAGATATTCTGAACAAGCACTAAGGAAATATAAAATTGAACTGATTGATCGAGAATTAGCATGTGTTCCAAATAACTCTCCAGAGGGAGAAAATTATAGAAAAGCGATGTACTGTGCTCTGAATTTTGCCTGGTCCAATAGACAAATGATAACTCATTTTACAAGAAGAGTATTTGAAAAGATACTTTCAATGTCTGAAACAGAATTGGATTTGAAGTTGGTTTATGATGTGGCACATAATATAGCCAAGATAGAGAGACATAGAATAGATGGAGAAGGAATGAGAGAATTGGTTGTTCACAGAAAGGGTGCAACTAGGGCTTTTCCAGCAGGAATGGATCAAATCCCTAGTAAGTATCGTGGTATTGGGCAACCAGTTATAATACCTGGATCTATGGGAACTGCGAGTTGGATATTATTAGGAAACGAAAAATCTCTTGATCTAAGTTTTGGATCTACTGCTCATGGTGCAGGAAGAACTATGTCAAGAAGCGCAGCAAAAAGAAATTTCACAGTAGATGATGTAAGAAGAGGGTTAGAATCTAAGGGAATATATATTAAATCATTAACAAAAAATGGAATAGTAGAAGAAACTCCTATGGCCTATAAAGATGTGGATTCTGTGGTTAATGTATCTGATTATCTAGGAATTGCAACTAAAGTAGCAAGACTAATACCAGTTGGAGTGATTAAGGGTTAACATGAACGAAGATCCTGATATAGCAATCCTAAAAGCAAAAAAAATGAAAGAGATTATGGAACGGATGGTTAAGCAACAAAAAGAAAAGACGTTGAAAGAAATGAAGATTAAAAATATTTCCTTAGAAAAAGAAGCTATTTTATCATATCTATATGATAGGGGGAATGAGGTTTTAGCTCTAGCTGAATTACAGTTTCCAGATCAAACGAGGATAATAATTAGTAGAATTTTAGAACTTATCAAAGAAGGCGAGATTACGAAAAAAATATCAGGCGGAGAACTCCTTTCTTTATTTCGTTCCTTCGGATTAAACATTAAAGTAAAAACTACCATAAAAATTGAAGATCATGGAAAATATGTGTCATTTGCAGATAAACTAAAACAAGATAAAGAAAATGATAATGTGTAGAATTTAAACGCAAATTATTATATATATTAAGGATATATTTACGAGCAATAAATAAGATATTGACAGGACTATTGGTTATGATATTAAGATTATAGTATGAAAATAACACTTAATGATGTTTTGTTCAAAACAATAAATATTATTGATATAAAATAAAAAATCGAAGAATTTTTAAACTCTTCTACCTCTTCTGCCGCCCGGTTTTCTAGTTGTATCATGTGGTACAGGAGTAACATCATCAATTCTACCTATTCTGAATCCAGCTCTGGCCAAAGCTCTTATTGCAGCTTGCGCTCCAGGACCTGGTATTCTAGGACCGACACCACCCACTGCTCGAACACGAATATGTAGTGCATTTATTCCTTTACTTTTTGCAGCATCTGCCGCTGATACAGCCGATTTCATAGCTGCATAAGGAGAGGATTCATATCTATCTGCGGTAACATGTCTTCCTCCTGAGCTAAAAGAAATAGTTTCAGCACCACTGATATCTGTGATGTGAACTAATGTATTATTATAACTACTAAAAATATGAGCTACACCCCATTTATATTGAGTGATATCTTCGTTTTCAGACATGATTGATATCTCACCAGATCAGGATATTAAAACTTTATCAATGTATCAGCAAAAATGCATATAGCCTTGATTCTTTAATAAGTAATAATCCTTACCAAACATCTTTCTCTTTTTATTAGTTAAATCAATCGTCTTATCAGACTTTACAAATACTCTACCTATCCCAGTCTTTACTTTACCAATTACAATCACTTTCAATTTAAATTTATTTGAAAGAGCAACAATTTTCTTGAAATTTGATGGTTTTATAGTAGCCACTATTTCATATTCCTCTCCCCCATTGAAAATCAAATCATGGAGATTGAGAGAGTTAGTCTCAGAAAATTCTTTGAGCCCTTCTGGAAAAGGAAGAGAATCAATAAAAAAATCTGCTTTGCTCTGTGTAGCTAATTCATAAAGCGAAGTACTTAATCCATCACTAGAATCTATAGAAGATGAAAAATACTTTCCAAATACTTTACCAAACTTATGTCTTGGAGATGGATTTAATACACTTTCTATGGCTTTTTCTTTAAACTCACCTTTTGCCTTACAATTTTTTAGTAATATATTCAAACCTGATGCGGAATAACCAAATTCTCCTGATACTACTACAACATCGTCATTAATTGCACCATTCCGTTTTGGCATATAATTAACTTTTGAACTCAAGAAACCTATTAAAACGCAATCAATTATTAGTTCCTTTGACTCATTTGTATCTCCTCCCAAAAAAGTAATATCAAATTCTTTTGATGCCCTCTGGAATCCCAAGATTAAATTATTAATTTTGTTTTTTGTCCAAGTGCGAGGTATTCCTAAAGATAATACTGAATAAAAAGGTGAAGATATACCTTTTGCTGACATATCACTCACAGAAGATACTACGCTTTTTCGAGCCATTTGCCATGGTGCCATCTGTTTTACCACATCAGTACTTTCCACCAGCATATCAGATTTAATGACCAGATTATTCGTAGTAAAATATTTACCATGGTTATCTTTTAGGCTTTGAAAATAGATAACGGAAACATCATCTCTTAAATTAAGATTTGATTTATTTTTTTTAATAAGTTTAGAAAAAAATAAATCAATAATTTGTTTTTCATTTAGTTTGATCATATATTTTCTTAACTCTGTTTATCGTAGTTCTATAGATAGATTTTATTTTATATGGATTGGACTCTATTGAAATTCTTAACGCATTTTCGGTATTTGAAGATCTAAATAATATCCAAGAAGTATCATCAAGAATTATTTTGATCCCATCGATGGTAATTATTTCTGTGGAATCAGATTTAAATTCTTCTTGTAATTTTTCCATCATCTTATCTTGTAATTCCATATTAATTGACATTTTATCTCTAATTTGAGAATAATTTGATGCCAGGTCCATGCATTCTTGAAATAAAGATTGATCTATAGTACTAATCAATATGCTTGCAAGAATTCCATCTCTACACCAGTTAAAGTTTGACATAATAAATCCTGCGCTACTGCCTTCACCTCCAGCATCAGCATTAGTTTCTAAGATTTTTTGAACGACGTTAGCTTCTCCTACTTTAGAGTAGATTAAATTTCCATTATTATTTTTTATGAACTGATCTATAGCATTACTTGTATCCAAACTAGTAACAAAGTTTTTTATTTTAAATATATTCATACATTTTGCAATACATAACAAAAGCGTACTATCAGAATTTAATTTCTGACAGTTATTAGATACAACGACTAATCTATCTCCATCCAGATCAAATGAAAAGCCATAATCTAGATCACATGATTTAACAATAGATTTCAATTGAATTAAATTATCTGTTGTTGGATCTGGTCCTCTGGAAATTATACTTGGATTTCCGTTTAAAACATAAGTAATATGTCCTATCTTTTTGAAAAGATTCTCGACATAACAGCAAGTAGCTCCACCACCTCCATCTATACCTATCTTTTTAGGATGCGGATAGTCATTTTTAGATTGTTGAAATAACTCCAAAAGTTCATTAGAATAAGTTGATGAAAAATTTTCTAAAGTACCGTAGGGAGGTAAAATATCATGATATGATTTTTTTGATAACAATTCTTTCAATTCATATTCAAATAAACCTCTTCCTTTTATGATAAATTTGATACCATTCCAATTAATTGGATTATGTGAAGCGGTAATGATAATAGCTCCTTCGAATTTTCTTGATTCTCTAAATATTACTGGAGTTGGAGAAATATTCATATCATAAACATCAATTCCATTTTCTAGAAGACTTGAAACTACTATTTTTTTTATTATTTCTCCCGAATGTCTCGTATCTCTAGCAACTATACATTTTACACTTTCTTTTTTGGAATTTTTAAGAAATAATGAAAACATAGTAGAAAATCTATAAATTTCATTAAGAGTGAGATCTTTGCCATAGATACCCCTAATTCCAGATATAGAAACTTTCATTATACTACTTTTGAAAATTCAGAATTTAATTGTGTTGGTAGAATGTAAAATATATACCGGTTAATAGTAGATTCTTGTTACCAAAAAGCAAGTGATGAAAATTAATTTTTATAATAAAGAATAATCGTTGCCTCTGTAGCTCAGCCCGGTTGAGCGAAGGTTTCGTAAACCTTAGGTCGTGGGTTCAAATCCCACCAGAGGCTCAGAATTCTGACCTCGGGTCCGCTTGTTTGGTTGAGTCATAAATTGTTATAGAGCAATAATGAAGAAACAAACTTTTTGCTATATTTGATTGCAAAATTGATTTATTATTATTGTCTTCAATCCTATAATAGTTCGATCAAAACAATTTTGGATCATATTTTACCCCTATCCCAAAAATAATTTCAATCCTATAATAGTTCGATTAAAACTTTTCTCCTTCTAAACCTTATG
>CAVOHZ010000005.1:0-42287 GCA_963695855.1 uncultured Nitrososphaerales archaeon
TAAGTCAAGTGCCTCGTCTGATGTCATATCTTTTTAACTACCAGGTCTAAATTCTTGAATAGGTAAAGCTTAAGGTATCCAGAATATCATAATTCTATGTACCGTGGTTCTTCTAAATTCAACATCACTACCGTACAGAAGAACAGTATAAGGAAACTGATGAAAAATACTGCAGACAAGAGACATTATCGTAGATTACTGGCAGTAATCTAGAAGAGCTATGGTAGAACTTAGCAAGATATAACAAAGGAACATGATGTCAGCCTTACCTCGGTCCAGAGATTTGTATCAAAATATCTCAATGCTGGAATTAGTGATTTGGAAATAAAGATAAAGAAACAAGTAGTACAAAATCCCGTATAACACATGGAAACAGTATACTATCCTTTACAGTAGGAAAATCTTTTTAACATACTAAGTACCCTAAATCAAAATAATTTCTCCCTTTTGTTGTTGTTTTTGTCTAACTGGATGTTCTTTTTTGTAAACGGTAAAGTCATGCCTTCTTTTTTTCTGTGATGATTAGATTTATAGAATATTTTTCCTTCTGTGTTGACCATCCATTGGGTCTACAGTATGTCTTCTTCTTCTTGCCTGAATAGTACTCTTTCTTCCTCTTCTTGTTCTTACGTATCGCTCTGTCTGATTGCGCTATGCACTTTTGATAATTTCCTTTGGAAGAAAATAAATTCTTTTCATGAAATATCTAAAATGGATATAAGCGATTCACAAATCTTAAGATTCCCACAGATGTCCTATAAAATTTTGAATAAGAATTCTTTTTAAAGGCCTATCACTTTGTAGAGATATGCATAAATCATATAACCCTGCTATAATTCGAAAAACATAATCGCTGGGAAAAAATTGTTTTAAAAAATTTTCTAAATTTTTCAATGTTTTTTGTATTCTTAATTTATCATCAGGAGTTAATCGTTTTTTTTCTTCTTTTTCTGGTTCAATAAAGTAGGGAGGAGTGGGTTCATAGTTATAATAGTTAGATTTAGGGAGACGATTATTAAAATTATCATAATGATAATATGTTTTATCATGATTCATTGCATATCTGTTGTTGTTGTTTTCGTTATTTTCATAATTACTATCACGATTTAATGGTAAATCGGAATGCTGAAATACTGAATTTCTTCTTTGTTGTCTTCTATCCTCACCTACTACTGTATGAACAGTATTTAAATGACGCTGGAGATTCCACCTTCTACTGAAGAATCTATCACATTTATGACATTTCCATGTTTCCATGATAAAATTTTAGATTTTGAATCTAATAAAAGGAACAACTAATTTATTTAGAATTCCCCCATTTCTACTCCGAGTGACTCCTCGGAGACTTGGTGACTTCGAATGTAGAATGCAGGATAAAATTTTAGAAAGGTAAACTGATGAATTTATGCAAGTTAATAGAAATTTTTATTCTCGGTACAGTCATTGAGAGGCAACAATATTACCAGATACTCATCAATCATCTTTGTTAAATTATCTTTTTTGCATTAAAGTGGATAACCTTTTAATTCTTCAATAACGACTGTATGCAATAAAATTTGACTATGACTTTAGTGAGCTGATGGTATACACAGGTCAAATGGCCAGGTGAGAGGACTCATCAATGCCCTAGCATACTGATGTAGTATTTTGAGAAGGGGTATAGTATTGAGAAAAGGACAGTATCATCCAAACACTCTAAATGGAAGAAGGGAGCCAGCGTACAAGCTTGGCCATGCGGTACAGCAGGTAGAAATGGATGACATAACATGCGAGGAGAGAGTTACATGTAAAAAATGATCACAGTCCAATTCATACACCTACATCTGGTAAGGATGTAAAGCCTGCTGGCACATTTGAAACTAGTCTTGTTTCAGGACAATCCAGTACCTATACCTATGCCCACACTGCAGGAATATTGATACTTCTGTGCTTTGCATCCATGCATACAGGGGAAGTTAAGAGTTGTGTAATCATATTCATTATTCCTATCTGTAAGATATCACTTATCCTTCTACCATGTTTCTCATTGTATTATACACTCAGCTAAAGCTCAATCTAACAGAAATAATTATCAAAGAGGCAAATGGTAGTTTACTATAATTGTCAATCTCTGCATTTACATGACTGTTAACACTTAAAATATTTTCCTTGGGTAAAAGCAATGCAACAAGAAAAAGTATCCAGCCAACTAGCGTCCCGACATTACTTAAAATAAGTATTTTTTTCTTCCATATGTGTCAGACCATCTTCCTAGTATCGGAGCCCCAATAAGTTGAAAAGTAGGATATGTTGCAGACAAAATACCGAAAACTATTGCATTACCACCAAAATCCTTGACTAGAAACACTAGAAAGGGCAAAACAATACTAAAACCTAGAGTTCCGATAAAATTAATTAATAGTATAGGAAAAAATTGAATCTGGTTTTGTGCGTTCGGTACATCTGCCTGATTCTTACGAAATCTCATAGTAGGGTCGCTCTATATGCAGTCCATAGGTTATAGTTTGTGACTAGCAATATGCCTTCCTATTCCTGGAGTACTTTATGAACAAATGAGACCCCAATTGATCCTTCGCCCACAGCTGATGCAACACGTTTGATACTGCCACTCCGTACGTCGCCTACTGCGAAAACACCCGGCAAACTGGTTTCAAGCAAGTATGGTTGACGCATAAGAGGCCAGCTTGCAGCACTGAGATTTTCTGGCGACAGATCAGAGCCGGTCTTTATGAAGCCTTTGGAGTCAATTGCCATACAGCCATTGAGCCAACTAGTGTTCGGATCGGCACCCATCATGATAAATACATAGCTTAGTTCATGTTTCTCAGTCTGTCCTGTTTCATTGTTTCGCCAGTAAACCGAATCGAGATGATCGCCTCCTTGTAGGGCAACAATTTCTGTTTTTAGTCGTAATACAATTGTGGGGCTATTCTCTATCCTACGAATCAAATAGCGTGACATATTCTTAGCCAAGCTTGTAGATCTTACTAGCATGTGTACACGCTTTGTCGTCTGTGCCAAAAACACGGCAGCCTGACCTGCTGAGTTTCCTCCCCCAACTACAATTACTTCATCTCCTCCACACAATTGTGCTTCCACATAGGTCGCACCGTAATAAACTCCTGCACCTTCAAATCGGGACAGGTTTTCCAATGATATCTTTCGATATTGAGCACCAGTGGCAATCACAACAGTACGTGCAAAAATTTGAGCTCCATTCTCAAGTTCAACAACGTACGGTTTACGATCGCAGATAAGTCGTGTGGCCCTAGCAAAGAGCATATCTGCACCGAACTTTTGAGCTTGAAGATATGCTCTCAGCTGCCAGATCCTGGCCGGATATCCCGGTGGGAAATCCCAAGTAATTTTCGATTTTTGAGCTTGAACCAGCCTGGCCACCAGGAGAACTTGTCTCTAGCACCAGAACATCTAGTCCTTCTGAAGCACCATACACCGCTGCAGCCAACCCCGAGGGACCAGCTCCTATAACTACTAGGTCTCGTACATGGATTTGGTCTACAGATTCATTGAAGCCAAGGCAGTCTGCGATTTGTTGGTTACTGGGATTCCGGAGAGCCAATTGGCCTCGATAGATCAATACTGGTATTTCGCTGGCAGAAATTTTGAAACTATCCACCAGATTCTGTACGTCAGGATCGCGTTCTAGATCTATGTAGGAATATGGGTGTCCATTGCGCATCAGAAACTCTTTGATCCGAAGCGTATCGGCTGAGTATGATGACCCTACGAGAACAATGTCTCCAACACCAGCAGCTATTCAGCTCTACTCTGCGTAGTATGAACGCCCGCATCAATATATCGCTGAGTTCAGCATCAGTCTGTACCAAAGCCAGCATTTGTTGGTGATCTAGTTCTATTACATTACCTGGCTTAGTAGCACGTGCCCGGACTAAAGACCGGCGGCCGGATAGCATGTTAACCTCTCCGGTGAATTCACCAGAACCATGGACAGTCACAAGGGTCTCATGGGCACCAAAGGGGCGTACAATCTCGACTTCGCCTGTAATTACCACAAAGAACGGTACAGATGTATCTCCCTGCTCTATTAGCACTTCACCAGACTGCACTGAACGCACATGTCCATGGGCTTCAATACGATCAATCTGCGCTGACGTTAATTTCGGAAATATTTGTCCAATACGGGAGCTGGTTAGAGGAAGTCCTCTGCGTGCATCACTCATACTTATCACTTCTGGTGCAGTTGCTACTCATAAACATCGCTCAGCGCTCTATCATAGAAAATAAGAAGACTAAGTCAAGGTCTCCTTTCACTATATTAGCTCCTTTATTTCTGAGGTCTTGAGCCGCAGATGATTGAGTATTTCTAGTGAGTGCATATACTTTATGTTTTTTTCTGAAGCAATAATCTAGCTAGTGAATCACCCTGCTGCCAAGTTGCACCTGTTACCAAAATCTTTCTTTGATTTGCAACCATTATGAAAGCAATGATAATTCATCCAAGTATTATTTAACTATGGTAATAAGTTGAGTAACCAACTTTACAATTAAAAATCTAGTTAATTTGAGATAAACACGATACATAAATAGTAAAATTGGTATATTTTGCATATATGTCAAAGTCATTACTGATGTATAATCAGGCAGAAAGAAAGATCAATAAGATTTCCTTTTTATGTATTATAAAATTTGTATAAACCCATGAATGTAGTTGCAGGGTTCAAGTCTCAACCTCGGTGTTAATCATTCGTGGTTTAATTTATATTCTTAATACTAGGAAAGTAAAAATTATAACTAAAAACAGATTCCAATTACATGTAATACTCCAAACCCTTTAAGCTTAATTTTATGGATAGAAAAATGAAGTGAACCCATTTAGTCAATGGGACCAAGCAGATATGAACCCACATTATAACACGATTAAATTTATAGCTCTTTATCTTTATATTGTATTAGTCTAAGTATTTTGTATTGCATACCATAAGATTTGATTGCTCTTTCTATGAAGATAGTGGAATTCCACAATATTTAAGGACACTTAATAAATGATCTGCTAATCTAATGTATTTGGATTGCTGTTGTTTATTCAATAATTATTAATTGTAGGATTTTGTTAGCTATAATCGCTTTTAGAATGAATGATTTTATAAATGCTTAAATAGAAAATTCATATTATAAAGTTAATGAAAATCAGACTTGCTCTGTATTTTTCAGCAATTATAATTATACTAACAACATTTGCCGTTAGTGGCTCACTTTTTTTAAATAGTAATACTCTATTAGTATATGGCATGGAATCTTCCAACTATTCTACTGTAGAAAAGAATACTAAAATATTTTTAGAGAATCTCCAACAAAGCGGTGGTCCTCCAATCTATACTTTGACACCCACAGAGGCTCGCAAGGTACTATCTGGACTTCAAGCATCTTCACTAGAAAAAGTTCCTCCTGCTGAAAATCCTCCTGCTGTAATTGAGAACAAAACTATTCCTGGAGGTCCTAATGGTGAAATATCTATTCAGATAGTCAAACCACAAGGTAGTGACAACAAAACCCTACCAGTTGTCATGTATTTCCATGGTGGTGGATGGGTTCTTGGAGATTTTGATACTCACGAGAGGTTGTTGAGAGAACTTGCTAACGGCGCCGATGCTGCTATTGTATTTGTCAGTTATACTCCTTCTCCTGAAGCAAAATATCCAATACCTGTAGAAGAAGCATATGCTGCTACAAAATGGGTTGCAGAGAATAGTCAAACCCTAAATTTAGATTCTTCCCGTTTAGTAGTAGCTGGTGACAGTGTAGGGGGTAACATGGCTACTGTAGTTGCATTACTTGCCCAAGAACGTGGTGGTCCTCATATCGCCTTCCAGCTACTCTTTTATCCAGTTACAGATGCAAATTTTGACACTCCATCATATTTGAAATATCAGGAAGGTTACTGGCTTACACGTGAGGCAATGAAATGGTTTTGGGATAATTATCTTTCAAATGATACTAATAGAAAAGAACCGACTGTATCTCCACTGCAAGCATCAATTGACCAACTCAGTAAGTTACCGCCTGCACTCATCATAGTAGGAGAGAATGATGTACTACGTGACGAAGGTGAGGTCTATGCTCATAAACTGATGCAGGCTGGCGTTCCTACTACTGCAACTCGCTACCTAGGTACTATACATGATTTTGTGATGTTAAACCCTATTACTGATACTCCTGCAGCACGAGGTGCAATAGATCAGGCTTCTCATACACTTAAAGAAGTATTAACAAAATAGAACATAGTCTATATCTATTTTAATTATTCAAATATTTTTTGGAAATGAAATTATATAGACAATACTTGTGAATGTAAAAATTATCAATACAAAAAATCAAATTACAGTAGATCTGTCTCAATTCCTTTTTCGTGTTCTCTACTTTTGTGATCTTTCCACTGTAATAGCTTCATATCATAATAAAAGAGAAAAAATGATAAGACACAAACAGATAACAAACCTACAGTACAACTAGTCAAAGCAAATGTAACAAATGAAGCGGTAGAAAACTTAGTTGAAGCATATTAGACAAATATCGATATATAGAAATATTGGTTAATGTGGTTGGATCTTTTATCGGAAGAGAGACAGTAGTTGAGCTTGAGGAAAAAATAAGACATGATGATGACACTCAATCTAAAATCGGCATTCTTAATAAGTGAACATATTACTAGACAATTATCTCTTCAAAATATGGAAAAATAATATATGTCTTTTCTATATAGAATCGGTTTACATTCTGAAGGTTTTGATTCTGCTTAGGCAGGATCCAAATCTGGACTAATAAGACTTGTAAAATCCCTTGCTATTATAGAAAGTGGAAACAATAACATAAATCTTTTATAGAAAAATAGATATATAATCATATAAAATGATAAATACAAAAAATTGTCTATAGTTAAAATTGACAAGATAAAATCAAATATAATTTATTATTCTTTGTCAATATTTTCAATTGTTTTTGTTAGTTATTTATTGGTAGTGCACTCAATTAAGATTTTTTAAAATAAATTTTCTAATACTTTTCCGAAATTTGACAAGATAATTACCTTTTTCTTTTATAAAATAAATAATTCATTACTTTTATTTTTAACAATTAGAATCAAAATTTCTAGAATATATATAGGGGATGATATCTGCTTGGTCCCATTGATTAAATGGGTTCCATAACTAAAATTTAGTCTTTTTTATCAATATCTAAATTGCCAAATACTATTACAACTTTTAGATTGTTATTTTGATGATGTTCTCAAGAACCATTATTTCTCATGTATTCAAGAAATTCGTTTATTATATCAATATTTTTAGAATTAGGAATATGTTGAATTCTTCGTATTGTTGTTGATAGTTTCATTGGCATTTATAGTCTAACCTCCTCTTATTTTCAAAATATAATACCAAATCCAAGTATATGAACCCGGTTATATAATGGGACCAGTGGGATCTGAACCCTTGGATAAAGTGGGACCAGTTATTATGATAGATAAAATTTAATTTAAAATTATTAACCAACCAATTCTTGAAGCGAATACACCTATGGTGAATATAATCCAAAGGGATTGATTTTATCATTAAAATGGTAATATATTAGTTTATAATAAATTAATTGATAATTCAATATTCAAATGACAAATATGTAAGATACACATTGATAATTTATAGTTGAAAGTTTTTTAACTATTGTTCTGTTCGCGCTTTGGGATTTAGATCTAGTGTAATTGTGTAACAGATCTATAATATTTATCAAGTTTTAAAAAATATGTTTGAATAATTCTTAAAATTCAATTAATATCCAAATTTGCTATACGTTATAGAATTTTGTGTTTCTATTAATTGTTGGTTGCAATAGTTTTTCTGTTGTTCTAATATCATGATCTGGCTTTTAAGCTGTTTGAAAACCTTTTTTAGGATTATCTAAAATAACATCATATAGTGAATTGGACGAAGTTAGTGAAGAAGTGATTGAAGATATAGTAAAAATTCCAATTTCTGTACATGATACATATGAAAATAAAGATAAAATGTTGAAAGGAGTTTTCTCGATTCCTCCTAATTCCAATTTCCTGGTTATCTTTGTTCATGGTAGCGGAAGTGGAAAGAATAGTGAGAGAAACAAGTATCTTGCCCAATTTTTTAACAAGGATGGTCTTGCAACATTACTTGTAGACCTACTTACAGAGGATGAAGTGAATTCAGACATAAGAACAGAAAAAATTAGATGCAAAATTCCTGGACTTGTATTAAATAAGTTCAATATTGGGCTCCTGACAAAAAGAATCATATCAATAACCGACTGGATGATAAGAAATACTAGATTACAAGAAAAGAGATTTTTGATTGGATACTTTGGATCAAGCACAGGTTCTACAGCAATGATAGAAGCAATAGGTCATTTAGATTCAATTGTAGAAGGTGAAGATCTCATTAGTGTTTTAGTTTCAAGGGGAGGAAGAGTAGATTTGACTAAAGAGGATTCGTTGTCCAAAATTAAGATTCCCACTCTTTTTGTCATTGGACAAAGAGATCATAAATCAATTATTGAAAGTAACAAAAAAGTATTAGAAAAAATAAATTCTGAAAAAAAGAAATTGGTTTTATTGGAAGGTGCGTCCCATCTATTCGAGGAACCAGGTAAAATAGAAGAGGTGGCAAAAATAGCATCCGGATGGTTTAGATGTTATTTTCAGATAAAAGCAAAATCGATTCAAGTTTAATAGTGGGTTATCAATGAATGAATTATTTGAGACAAGTGTCAAAGCTCGTTGGAAGATGAACTGAGCAGACTGCATGATGCCAATTACCATCATTATCATTATATGACTTAAGTGCGATAGGACTTTCTATAATCTTAATCTCCTGATAGGTGCACTATATTATGATTGCTTATGCATTGCTAGTATATTTTCTCAGAAAGACTGAATAATTTTTATCAAACAAGATTTGTTTACTATTGTGGTAATGCAAAATACACAAGTTAACGAATTCGAATGGTATTTACGCGATCATTTTTTCCGGCAGTTTAATCAAGGCAGACAACAATTCAAAAAAGAGTTACTTGCAGGTGAGATGATTAGTTTGTAATTGAGATATAGAAATTCTAATTTGCAGGATATCGATGAAATGATAACTGCTGTGGTTGAAAACTTGGTTTCCCATCAAGTAATAAAAAAGACTGAGAATAATTCATTGGAACTGGAAGGCAGATTTTCTCGTTTACAGTGCTCTAAATGTTTTTACATTTCCTATCTGAATAGTAATGAACCTAGGAATTGCCTGAGATGTTCATCAAGTGAATTGCATGATTTTCCTAACAAAAAGTAAGTAGGTGTTAATCCTCTTTATTGTCATTGAGCCATTCGTAGGTAAAACTACTTTCTTTTTATTACCTACCTGACAGCATCGTATGTGTTTATGACAATGATATGAACAATATGAACGCAATAAAAATTAGTAGATAGAGGTAATTAGAAAATATGAAGAAAGGAATTAGAAACTTAATTTTTATTTTCTTATAAATTTGAATGACTAACATAACAATTTCCAGTATAAGACTAATTTTAGATTCTACCGTGTGACAGTATCTAGGTGTCACACGATGAAAGTAAATTTACCCTAGAGAGAGAGAAAAAATTATTATTATTAAATAAAATTCATAATGCTTAGCCTAATAAAATTTGCTGATGATAGTATTAAAATTAATAGAAAGAAAATGAAAAATTTGAATATACAAAATAACAGAAAATATTCTTCTCTCTGTAGTTCCAAAATATTTTCTACGTATGACATTGTCACACTAAAAATGTCACACGCTGAAAGCAAATTTACTCCAGAGGCAGAGATAAAAAAATTAAATATATATCAATCTAATTTTTTAATTTTATATTATTGTAGTTGAGCTCAATTATATTCTCAATTGATTGATTTAAACTTTCAAGAGAATATAATGAAAAAATGAAGATGAATATATAATATAAAAAGAATGAATCAATTTACTTAAAATTAAGAAATAGATATTATAGTATATAGTGTCATTAGAAAGCTCTACTAAGAATAATATAGTAATACCAATCCAGGATCTAATAGAAATATTTGCCCATCTTGGAACCCATACTGATCTTGAGACCATTAATCAGATTTTATCAAGAAAGGATGAATCATTACCTTATATCATTAAAATAGCTCAAGAAGAGGAATATTGGTTTCCAGAAGATGGTGAATATGCATCATGGACTCCAGTTTGTGCCCTACATTTGTTATCTGTTATTGGTGGCACAGAAGCAATCAATGCTTTTCTAAATTCTATCGAAGAATTCTCTTGATATTTTCAAAGATACTCCTGACATGAGGAAAGGATTTAATAGCAATAATTCTTTTTTATACAAGAACCCCCAAGTATACCTTATGGGTTCGAATCCCTTCCCATGTTTATCAATTGATTGATAGTTTTGTAAAATAATCATCGTGATTGATTGATTAATTGAAAAGTTTATAATGATAAGTTAAAGACACACAATATTATCACAATTATAGAAATTTGGGTTTATCATTTTTTATAATAGAATACTAGATAAAAATTAGCAACTAGGCAGATATCATATTTTTTTCCATAGTACGAAATAATCCAGAAAGACGGATAGGAACTGTGGGATCTTTGCAAGATTTGAATGTTGCAATATCACGGGCCAAGGAAAAACTATTTGTTGTTGGAGGAATGCTAAAAACTGTATGTAATTATCAGAATACTGGAATGGTGCTCCCACTTTGTCTTTATTCATATTCTTGATTTCTTCATAGGATGATCTGATGAAATCTAAATCTATTAGAACACGTCCACGTTCTATCAAAGATTCATTATAATCATGCCATGATTTGTTTGCTGGCATGTGTTAGAATAATTGGAAGAAAATGATAAAAATTATGCTACAAACTAAAAAAAAAAACAAATCTTATATAATATATTACTTATATATAGTAACACAATGGTAGAGAAGAGTATCTCTAACAAGGAAATTATTGCTACCATAATACTGTTTGGTTCAACATGATTTATTTTTCAAACCTTGATTTCACAGTCTCAAGATAACAATATCAACAATATCAATAATAATGCTTATGCACAATCTGATTTAATTGGTACTACATCTGGTAATAATGCTCCAAATACAGATATTTTAAATCTTGCTACAGGTTATACGATTGAACCAGTAGTTTGGAATCTGACTGCGTCTGACACTGTTATATTTGATGATGAGGGTAATATGTACATAGGAGAGGCAGGCTATCCATTTACTAAAATTCCCCAAGTTCCACGAATTTTAAAAATGGAACCTAATGGAAATCTCTCTGTATTTGTTGATACTAAACTAAATTCTCCAATAGGCACTGGAACCATTTAAAGATGAAAAAAGAAGTTACGTATCTATCTGGAATTGGATTCAAAGATTTGGTTCTTTCCTCTTCTTTGCTTTGTGGCACTTTACCCACTTGTCACACTTCTAGGGAATGTATATTATTATTTGAATCAATATTGATATCGCTATTCGTTATTAAATTGTGTTAGTCGTGCTATCGCGCAACTCCTTTTGTTGCGTTTAGGATTAATTGCGCAACCTCATTTGGATGCGATACAGGTGATGCATGACTAGACGGAAGTGAGATAGTAGTAGCATTCATCTGTTTTGCGAACATATGTTCGCGAGCAGGAGGGATAACGTGGTCGTTCTCAGACACCTGATACCATGTTGGGAGTTGCTTCCATGCAGGAGGGCCAGATTTTTCGTTTACTATGCCTGATACATTAGCTGGTTTCTGGACAACAGCCAGAACCTTAGCCAGAGACTGATCAACATCTTGAACAAAAAAATCATGGAATATAGCTGGGTTTATGTATGCGAATCCTGCCTTATCGAAGATCAAGAGAGGCTTTCCTTCAAACTCTTTCGGAAAAGGTCCGTGTTGTTGGCCCTCGCTAGGGGCATGAGCAGCAACGTAAACAAGGCCTTTAACGTTGGGTTCATTATAACCAGCATTCGTGATTACAAATCCACCATATGAGTGGGCTACAAGAATCACCGGTCCGCCGACGAAGTCAATTGCACGCTTTACAGTAGCAATGTCATCTGCTAGAGAATGGAGCGGAAGTTGTACAGCTATGACTTTATGTCCTGCGTTCTGTAGAATGGGAATTACTTTGCTCCATGAAGATCCATCAACCCATAGCCCATGGACTAGAATAATATTCACATTTGTGGCATTTGTTGTTGCCATGCTCTGTGATGTTCCTTGGGGCTGCATTGATGCATTATTCTGCTGCGCGTTAGCCAACCCAGGCTGTACTCCAGTTAATGTAATACTTGCAATAACTGTCATGGTCACATAAAATAAACATAAAATTTTTGCTTCTGATATATGTTCTTTCATTCCCATATTAATTGAAAATAAAGGTCTTATATAAGCATTTTAGGAAGTCGGCTATACAAAATGAACTATAGCAGACAATTTCGATTAGCAATATATAATTAGGGTCACAACCGGAATTCAACAGCAATAGTTGTTTTATTTCATCCTAATTAACTGCGGCCATGCTGTCTTTTATTGGTTAACGTAATTAACATCTACGTTTGCTGGTATTGTTGTTTGATGAATTGATCACCAAATATAATATATCTTACTAGTGCGATAGATAATATTATCTTAATAATTGAGATATGCAGTTATGCAGTTATGATTTAGATACAATGCATGGTACCGTAACTTGTGTTTGCCTTATCTACTATAATAGAATTCAGGTAATTTAATTTGTGAAATTGAAATATTTTCTAAAATTCCAGGAATACTAGATGAATAAAGTAATTCATGTATTTTTAAAATTTATAGGTCTTACCTATTTAATTATTTATTGAGGTTACATATTTTTCCTTTAATATCTATGAGTTATATGATACTAATTAAAAATCGTTTTAGAACAGAAAAAGGAAAAAGATACAGTATTAAAAGGAAAATGATCTGATATTTCATTAGTTAATTTTAATGCTATTCAGCTATCAGTAATATTTGGAGTTTCAATGCCATAAACATTCAAATTCTTCAATTGGCAAATCTAATTCCTTTTATAAGTTATCTATATCAATAACATAAATATTTCCTGCATTATCAGCTGCTACATGCCTTCATGAGAAGATAATATATTGTCTAATTTTACCATTCTACCATTCTTTAACAAATGTACCATTAGTCGTAAACTTTTGTATTATCTCATTTTCAGTATCAAGAACATAAACATTTCCTGCACTATCAGCCGCTATACCTGTAGGATTTGAAAGGGTTGCAAAGATTTGATTATCTGTTCTAATTGATTTATCATATTGATAAATATATTCTATTTGTGGATTTAAAAAATAAAAAATCATTAAAGTAATCGATCCTATTAATATTATTGATAAAACAGCTAAAGATATTTTTTTACTAGTTGTTTTGTTTTTTTTCAATTAATAATCATCTATTGAATTAGTTACAGTAACTAAAATATATATAAACATTGATTCAGAACACTTGGATAAGTATTCAGATATTCCATTTTACTTTTCTCTCTTTGATATGACTGATTTAATATTGATGATAATATATTAAATTAGTAGCAATAAAAAAGATATATTCAAAAAATGATTATTAGAGTAATAAAATTATAAAAAGTAGAACATTCGAATCTCTATTTTATGGTTTAAACTACATTAACTGGTCCCACTTTATCAAAGGGTCAAATCTCACACATTTAGCTTAAAAATAATACTGAACCTTTCTATGCTTTTGCTGCTCTTACTCAATATAATGAGAATTATTTAAGTAATATATTCTACTTCCTTATAGAATCCATCTAGTTCACGGCCGTGTTAAGTTAAGGAAAATAGACGGATAGAATTGAAAAAATATTGTATAATAGAATTATATAATACGACTATTACTTTACTCCTTAAGTTAACGGGGCCCAATTATTACTCTTTTTCAAGATACTTAAATCATAATTTCAAAATTTTTTCTATTAGTATATTATTATCTAATCTCGTTAAGCATTAAACTTTTCATTATAGCTAATTTGCTAATTTTTAGCGAATTACAGATCAGTTAGTTCTATCGGATCAAACTTTTAATTATATAATAAATATTAGAATAAGTCGGTGAGTTCATTAACTTAGACTTGATACAACCCACAAGTCCAGATCCCAGATAAGGAATGTCCTCAGTTTTCAGTCCTATTTCTGTAGGCTCAGCCTGAAAACTTCGAAGAGATCATTATATGAAGTTGCTATGATCTGACAAGACTAGGAATGACTAACTATTTCCATTCCCACAATTTTTCAGAAAACTTACCTTCAGAATCAACTCTATTTCCAATAACCCGATCAAATTATCAAGAAATGACAGGCTACCGACTGATTTAGTGGCTCTGTTCAGATAAGCAGCAAAAGCTATAGCTGAGAATGTTTCAAATATACCATTAAAATTAAATTTGAAAGAAATAAAACATCTTCTTTTATTGTAATGTACTCTCTTTATCTGTATTTTCTTGGTCTCAGTCTACGAAATACGTCTAAGGCATCAACTATATTTAGAGATGAGAAAAGAAGTTATGTTTCTATTTGGAATTGCATTCAGAGATTTGGATCCTGTCAGATCTATAAACGAAAAAGAGTAACTGCTTTTATTATTATAGATGAGACCGTTGTTCAGATTGGTAACCCGCATTTCTGGTTATGGATTTGTATTGAACCTGTTCATAAATCTATACTCGGGATCTATATTCAGAACAGAGAAGCATGTTTGTAGCAGAAAATGTTATCAGATTGCTTGTTCCAAGGTATGGAAAACATACAGTATACACTAATGATGGTGGTACGTGGTGATATCCACAAGCATGCAACTTTTTAAATCTAAAACATAGACTGCATTCTCCTTTACAGAAAAGTCTGATTGAAAGAGTAATGCAGTATTTCAAGGATAGGACAGAATGTTTTGATGATTACTATCCTTGCACGCAAGAGGAATGTAATCTATTTCATGTACATAATTGGGTACAATTCTTTGTTTCAATGTATAATGATACTATAGCAAATAATAAGAATTATTTTTGGTTAAAGGAGGTGAATATTAACTTAAATTAATACAGCCTGAGAAAGTAGAAAAGAAAATATTCTAGCAATAATTAAATGAATTTTTTCAACTAAATAGTATTTGCTAAAAAAAATTTTTATATTTTAGACAAAAGTCAATTTGATTTATTTTGGTATAGAAAAAGGAAGAAATAGTAGTGATATTGAAAGATGGTAGTAGAAGAAGTTAAAAAACTACTTCCTTTAATATTATTACCATTTCGATTATATGGACTAGGTTATGGTTGAATATGGTTGAATTTTTCAATTCCCAAACCACTGAATAATTATTTATATGATAGAGACCTAGGCTTTTACAAATTATTGTAAAGAATTAGAGTTTGTCATGATATAAAAAAGATTTTAATACACTTTCATTCACGGTATCAATTAAGTTAGATATCGATACACGTTTTTTGAGCATATTAAATTTATAATTACATTTCAATTCAGCAAAATCAGACATTATGATTACATTTAGTTTTGGATTTATTTCTAAGAGTTTGGTTCCCATAAATAACCCATTTGCATTGGGCATTTTATCATCAATAATTAATAATGCATATTTATCTGAATTTTCCTTTATATGTTCATATGCCAAAAGCGGATCAATGAAACTAGAAACATCGTAGCCACTTATCTTTAAAGCCTCGCTAAATATATTTAATAAATCTGGATCCTCATCGATTATGGCTATGGATTTAGTAATCATAATAATATAGATTAAATGTAAGAAATCTATTTAAGTATGATTTGTATTCCCTTTTTTGAAAATTTTGTTGCTTATATATACTTTTAATCGATCAATCAAACGAAAGAATCTAGGTAGGTCATCATTGTTGTTGTCATAGTCTGGAGGAATAATTATAATTTTCTTCCAACCAAATTCTGTTTGTCTGTTTCTACTACGTTAGTTCAAGCTATGAAAATTGTCTAATTAAATTCTCTTCAAGTATTAAATAAAATATGAAGTAGTAAATTCTATGAATTCTAATAATAATATTGAATGGAATGATGTTATTAAAAAGGAAGCAAGAGGTATTAATGATGAGGATTTAGGTGAAGTAGAAGAAGTTCAAGGTAACTATATACTTGTACAAAAAGGAATGATTAACAGAGAAAAGTTTTACATTCCAAAAGATCAAGCCGAAAGTTATGATGGAGCTGTATTAAGATTTAGATTTTCTGAGCAGGATTTAAGTCAATTTCAGCGTGAACCACCAACTATATATGATGAGAACAGTATGCAAGAACAAGAAACAAGTCAGGCTACAAAAACTGAAACTGATCAAGAAGAAAATATACCATTAACAGAAGAAAGATTAGATGTCTCTCAAAGGATAGAAGAAAATCAAGCAACAATTACTAAAAAACCAAGCGAAGAAACTAAAACAGTAGAAGTTCCTTTAACACAAGAAGAAGTAGGTATTGAGAGACCTACAAGTAGCGATGATGGTCGTGGTAGTAATGAAACGGAAGCACAAAGTCCTCTTATACAATCACTTCAAGAAATAAAAATACCATTAAAGAGAGAGGAAGCCAAAGTTACAAAAAAACCATATGTTAAAGAAGTTGCAGCAGTAAAAAAGAAGGCTAAAACAAAGAAAAAAAAAGTAACTAAAGATGTAACATCCGAAGACCTAGATACATCAAATATAGCTAAAAAATAATAAGCCAAATAAAATTTTCTATTTCATTTATTCAATTTTCTAGTCCAATTTACAAGATTTTGAAGTAATTGTCTTACAAACATTTGAGTATTTTCATCGACTAAATTTCCATTTGCATCAAATTTATTCTGGGCAAAGGGTACTATGACTTCTGGTCCGTTAATAGGATACATATTTAGATATACAAATATCTGTCTAAGATGATACTGAGCCCTAGCACCTCCTAACATACCAACAGAAGCACTCATTATAGCAACTGGTTTTTCATTAAATGGATTATCTCCATATGGCCGTGTGGCACAATCAATTGCGTTTTTTAGAACACCTGGTACTGAATAGTTATATTCTGGAGTTGCAATTAGAATCGCATCTGCTTCTCTTATTTTTGATTTAAACTCTTTTACCTTCTCTGGCATATTATTCTCAGTATCTTGATTAAATGCAGGAATACCACCAATATCAAATATTTCTAGATTTGCATCCTCTGGAATTAAATTTGCTGCCGCACGTAGAAGAGATTTATTATAAGAATGTACTCTGAGACTGCCTGCAAAACCAAGAATTTTTAACTTCTTATCCATATCTTTAAAATTAATACACCTTGTTTTTAGGTTTTTAAAGTCTATTTTATGATGTAATTCTCAATATAACTGACGTAGAGTAGTCGAGTCCCACTGCCGGCGCTCAACTCGTGCAGTCATACAAGAAGATATTTGATTTAAAGATTGTAAGTCGAGTATATTATATTTTAAATATATAAATTTATAAAATAGAATTGATATATTTAATTACTTTAGCGGATTACAAACATGACTGATTCATCCATTCTGTCTGTCATCTTAATAGATTATCTCTCCGCAGTAGAAAGGATAAAATAAATTATTCACTTTCTTCGTTCAGGGATTGGATTACAACTTGCCAATACGAAGTCGGTAAATGTAACTGCGATAAAGTGGTTTATCTTTATTGATAAAAGGAAATATTTACAGGTATATTGATCTAAATAAATAAATCAAATAACTAATCTTTCTTGTAATAATCTGTTACTCTAGCGATATTTTGTTATAAACCCTATTATTATCTAATTTAATTTTACCATTTGGATACTTTATTGTAGGTATTTTAACGAGTATATATCGTTGGTCAAATTTTATAGATACTGTGGAAGAACAAATGATCAATGGTATAAATATTTGACTATTAGAATTTACTAAATCTAAAGCTATATTCAATATATCAGAATAAGTTAAACAGAATTCATTTGGTTCAAATCCACGACACCAAGCATTAAGATCATGCATTATTGATGCTGTATAATATCGCCTTGCAGCTTCTCCTGTGGCAATATCATGGTTAACGTTGTTGTGTAAATAATCCCACCATTCTGTAAAACCATAAATATAATCGACTGAAGATTCTTTTGATAAATATTCCCAAAATTCATTTAGTCTTTCAGAAGAGCCTTCCCATGTATTATTTTCTATCACATAGCTTACAAGTACTGCAGAATTTATTGCACCAATAGATGTACCAGCGACAATGTCTACAATTGGTTTATTTTTAAATCCTCTTTCCTTATCACTTTTGGTGACCATTTCATGTAATGCCTGATACACCCCTGCTTCATACGCTCCAAGCGAACCGCCACCTTGTAGGATTAATACTCTTTGGAAGTTCGGTACCCTTTCTTGCATATGATATAAACATGTCCGGAGAGATCCTATTATATTTGACCTTCCAATTAGAATAACATTTTCTTTCAGATTATGCCTGGTAGGTTAACAATTATGTAAGTGCAGAGATTGACAATTATAGTAAACTACCATTTGTCTATTTAAAAATTATTTCTGATAGATAGAGCTTTAGGTGAGTGTATAATACAATGATAAATATGGTAGAAGGATAAATGACATCTTACAGATAGGAGTAACGAATATGATTACACAACTGTTAACAAAGCAACTGCTAAGGCTCAAACCAAAATTAGTCGAGCGTGATTCATACATCAAGAATAATCAGTTATTGACGATTTTAGAGTAGCGGAACTAAATATAAAATAGGGACTATTTGAATTAGATTAACTTACTTCTTCCATATCTAATTTAAATAGAAATAGAAAAATTATTTGATATCCATTTTCTGGCAACAAATATATCTTCCTGAATTAAATTGTGACTTGATTGCTGCCACTTTAATACAATATTTGCATTAGCTTTTTGAAATAGAGTATAAAGATTTTCTGTTTCAACTCTAGAGACTATAGGATCATTTACTCCTGCGGCTAATAGTACTTTTTTGCCTGAAAGGTCTGGTAAAGGATTAGGAATTAAGGGAACCATTGCTCTGAAAAGAATTGCACCTTGAAATACGTCTGGATGCAGAAGTAGTATACTGGTAGCAATATTAGCTCCATTTGAAAATCCTACTGCTATTGTATGTTTTAAATCAAACTTATAATGTAAAGAACATTTTTTAATGAAATCAGCAAGCTCATGAGTTCTAAATTTAAGATCTTCTATATCAAATACTCCTTCAGCCAGTCTTCTAAAGAAGCGAGGCATACCATTTTCCAATACTTTTCCTCTGGAACTTAATATTGATGCATTAGGTTCAATTTCCTTTCCAAGGAAAATAAGATCTTCTTCATTTCCACCTGTTCCATGTAATAGTACGAGTGTTAAATTACTATTTATTTCATCATATTCTCTTTTGTTATTGGAAGTATTAGTAGAAGAAGATTTAATAAATATATGATGAAATCCAAAATCATTCGATTTAATCATTTTCTTGTTGCTCCTGTTTATTCTCTTTATTTTGATTTATCTTTATTATCATAGTGAGGTAATTCTATCTTTGTTAATACCCTTTCTAATCTTCCTCTCATGGGTTCAAGCCATTGTGGTAACATCAGTATTTTTCCTAAATCTTGTACTTTTTGATCTACTGTAAATCCTGGTGGATCTGTAGCAATTTCAAATAAAACTCCTCCAGGTTCTCTAAAATATACTGAATGAAAGTATGTTCTATCAATTACTGGCGTCGGATTTAGTCCTATTTTTATAATATTTTTTCTAATTGATATTTGAGATTCATCCGATGATGTTCTAAAAGCTATATGATGAACTGTTCCTATTCCAATTCTTCCATAAGGAGTATAAGGCAAACAGAGAACATCTAATATTTTTGCACCAGTATTAGATTGTGAATCTTCTATTTGAAAACGAAAACGGTTACCTTCATTTTCTATCATTTTGTATCCCATATCTTTTAATATTTCTGAAGTACGCTCATATCCTTCTTCTGATAAACTTACAGAATAAAATCCCCTTATACCGTTTTCATATGATATTGGACCATCTTTCCAAAATCTTTCATCATTTTCCTTTGCTGATGAATGAGCGACTAATTCTAGTTCGAGACCATCAGGATCATAGAGTTTTATTACTTGCTCTTCCTTGTCAAAACGTTTTGTAGGTCCTTCAAAACCAATATCATTATTTTTTAGACGATCTTTCCAAAAATCAACAGAGTTTGGAGGTATTAAAAAAGATGTTGTTATAGCTTGACCTGTTCCTCTATAACCTTTTGGAGAATCAGGCCAAGGAAAGAAAGTAAGAATTGTTCCAGGATGCCCTATTTCATCTCCATAATATATATGGTATGTTGTTGGATCATCAAAATTAACGGTTAATTTGACCAATCGTAATCCTAATAACTTTGTATAAAAATCAATATTTTTTTGTGGATCGCTACAAATTGCAGTAACATGATGAATTCCTAATACATTATTTGTACTATTCATCTAATTCTTCTTATACCTCTTTTTTTATAAAGACTCTGCTATAAAGTGGGAAACCATAGGTGGATTCTTATCATTATGGAAAGATCGAACTTTATCTTCTATTTCTCTATCAGCTACAGTAAATCTTTCATGCTGTCGAAGATGTTCTTCCCAAGATTCTAATATAAAAGTTTCAATGTACTCACTAGGATTTTCTCCATCATAATACAAGGCCCAATGAATGGCTCCATCTCTTTTTCTAATTCTACTCCATTCTTTCATAATTGTTTCAAATTCCTTTTTATTTATAGGATCAATTTTATACTTTACTTCTATCATTACAGGTTTTTCTTCTTTTCCAGATTCAAATATAACATTTGGAATTGACCAGTGAGCATAAGATGTCCTATCAATTTCACCTTTTTTTATCAACCGATATCTTGTAAAAGATATTAAGCCTATCACTAGACCAACGGCTGATAAAATCAATGCAGTACGTACATCAGAATATATTGAAACTTGTCCCCATATGAGACTTCCAACAGCTATTCCACCTTGAAACACTGCTTGATAAGTAGCTAGTAATCTCGTACCTACCCAATTAGGACCTGCTTTAAAAGCAGAAAAATTAAAGCTGGATAAAAGAGTAATCCATGCTATTCCACTTCCAATCATTACTAGAAAGATTTGAAAGAAATTATCAAGTTGTGAAAGCAAAATCATAGTTATTGCAAATAATATACTTGCAGCCACAACTAGCCGATCAATAGAGATTATTTGTATTATTTTTGGAAGCATAATTGTACCACCAATTATAGCTCCTATGCCTAAAGCTCCTAAAAGTAATCCATATTCAGCAGAGCCAAATCCCAAAGTATTTCTTACAAGAGAAGGCAATAATGCAAATAATGCACTTCCAAAAATTGTAAAGGCTGTAGCACGTATTAGAACAGATTGAACATCAGGAGAATATTTTAGATATCTAATTCCAGCTCTGATAGCTCCAGTGATATGTTCAGGAGGTAGAGTAGTATTTTGTTCTTGATGGTCACTACTAGACCATCTTCTTAATACAATAATAATCGATATAAAAGTTAGAGAATTAATTAAAAAAACTGCCCAAGGTCCGCTTAAAGCAATTATAAAACCACCAACAGTTGGTCCCACTGCTCTTCCTATATTAATTGCAACTCCACCAAGAGTAATAGTTGATTGAGATTCTTCTTTAGAGACCATCTCTAAAGAAAGGCGTATCAATAATGGCGTACTTAATGCTGCTCCTAGTCCTAAGGCAAATGTTAATTGTATTAACAATAACGGAGTAGTCATGTTAAACAATGTAACAATAGCAAGTGCAAATGCTATTGCTAGCATATAGCCTTGACTAATCATAAGAAGCTTATGACGATTAAGAACATCTCCAAGAGCTCCACCAGGTAACGCCATAACAACAATCGCCAAGCTAGCTGCAGCTGGTATCAAAGCAACGAGAAACGCTGAATCAGAAAGGGAAGTCATAAGCCACATAGCTCCAGTATCATGCATTGATGAGCCAATATTTGAAACGACAGTTGCAATCCATAATGCCCTATAAATGGGGTGATGTATTATGGGTTCCCAACCAGATCTACTTACTTCCTTTTTTTTCTGTTCTTTATTATTATTATTTTCTTTTTGAGAACTTGTATCATCTTTCATAAAGAATTGTTACCTTGTTTGTTATTCGTTCTATGGTTTGAAATTGCTACTTCTAAAAAGAGAAAAAATCATCACAACATGCACACATATAATTACTATATTGAATTTTTACATTTTTATTGTCTACACTAATTCCTTTGGAATCTATTATTGATGAATTCTGATTTTCATTATTTTTATCTTTATCTTTAACAAGATGGTTGTTATTGTTATGATCTTTATTAGAATTTGCAGTTATTTGTTTTTGTCGTTGTAATAATGATGGATTATTGCTATTTTGAATTTGATTTTGATTGTTTCTTGTGCTATAATATCCACCAAAAATAGAAACAGGAGACCATGAAGGAATAACATCTAGAGATGCAAGTGAAAGATTTTGAAATTCTTCTTTTGCATATACTATTCTCCCACCCACTATAGTAAGAACAGAATCAATTTCTTTAATTTGTTCTTCTTCAACAGAGAAATAATCATCACTCAATACAGCAAGATCTGCAAATTTTCCTATTTCAATTGAACCCTTTTTCTCTTCTTCATTTGAAAACCATGCACTACCAAGCGTGTACAATCTAAGTGCTTCCATTCTATCAAGACAATTATTTTTAGACCTTAATGTTGTGCCACCAACTGATTTTCCTGTTACTAGCCAATAAAGCGAAATCCATGGATTATAAGTAGATACTCTAGTTGCATCTGTTCCTGCCCCTAAAGGAACGCCCATTTCAATTATTTTCTTTATAGGTGGAGAGTTTTCTGAGACTTCTTTCCCATATCTTTCAATAAAGTATTCACCTTGAAATGCAAGTCTGTCTTGTATTGCTATTCCTCCACCTAATTTTTTTACTCTTTTGATATTATCTTCGGATATTGTTTCTGCATGATCAAAAAACCATCTTAAACCGTTAAAGGGAATTTCATTATTTACTTCTTCATAGACATTTAAAAATCGTGTAATTGATTCATTGTATGTAGCATGTATCCTAAAAGGCCATCTATTCTTTACTAGAACTTTAACAACTTCCTTTAGTTCTGACTGCATTTGTTCTGCCAAGTCTGGACGTGGTTCCAATATATTTTCATAGTCAGCTGCTGAGAAGACTAACATTTCGCCAGCTCCATTCATACGATAAAAATCATTTCCTTCACCAGGCTTTACCATTTTTATCCAGTTTGTAAAGTCTTCTAATTCTTTTTTTGGTCTCTGGGTAAAGAGATTGTACGCAATACGAACGGTAAGGAGACCTTCTTTTGCTAAATCACTTATTACCTTGTAATCGTCAGGATAATTTTGAAATCCTCCTCCTGCATCAATAGCACTAGTGACACCAAAACGATTGAGTTCATACATGAATTGCCTTGTAGAATTGATTTGTTCATCAGAAGATAGTTTTGGACCTTTGGCTAATGTTTGATAAAGTATTGTTGCTGCAGGTTTTGCAGTTATCAAGCCTGTTAGATCACCAGTTTCATCATGCTCAAATTCTGCATCAGGTGGATTTGGTGTATCTTTATTATATCCAGTAGCTTCAATTGCTTTTTTATTAATCATCGCACAATGATAAAGATGCAAAATAAATGCTGGTATACTTCCAGTATTTCTTTCAATTTCCTCTATAGTAGGCATTCTTTTCTCTTTGAATTGAAGCTCAGACCAGCCTCCAACTACTCTAATCCAATGTGGATTGGGAGTATGTTGTGATTGCTCATTAATTCTATTCAAGGCTTCAGATAGAGTAGGTATACCATCCCATCTTAATTCTAGATTATAGTTTAAGCCACCGCGTATAATGTGAAGATGAGAATCATTTAAGCCTGGAATAACTGTTCGTCCATTTAGATCAATAACTTTTGTATTATCTCCCTTGTAAGAAAGGCTATCATCATTATTACCTACAGCAATAAAAATACCATCTTTTATAGCTACAGAAGATACAAAATTTTGATTATTATTTATTGTCGCTATACGACCGTTTATAAGAATAAGACCTGCCTCTTTAGTCATATCCACTCATCTTGACAAGTTTTAATGATAATTTAGGGAAAATGCCGAAAAAATAGTGAATATATGTATTTATTTGATTTTTAGTATTATTTATTAATGATTCCATTATTATTATTTAACCTTCTCTTGCATGCTCACCTAGCATAGCTCTTGCATATTCTACTCCAAGTCCATATGTACCTGCATCTTCTCTTACTACTTTCATTACTGCATCATATGTGTCTGTCCTGGCCCAGTCGCGTTGTAATTCTAATAGGAATTGTAGCCAAGTCATAGGTACCGCTCCTGCTTGAATTAATCTCTCTATTGCCATGTCATGTGCAGTAATTGATGTTCCACCACATGCATCAGCGATAACATAAATTTCATATCCTGCCTCCATGGCTTGAATAGCTGGCATTACAATACAAACTTCTGTCCATAGTCCTGCTAAAACTAGTTTTTTCCTTCCAATTTTCTCTACCTCTAAGACTACGTTTCGATCTTCCCAGCAGTTCATAGTCGTTCTATCTATCATTTGTTTATCTGGATACACTTTTTTTATCTGAGGGAACATAGGACCAGAAAAACTTTTTTCTGCCACTGTAGTTAAAATAGTTGGAACATTGAATATCTTTGCTGCCTTTGCAAGGCCTTCAGCATTATTAATTAGAGTCTGTCCATCTATGGATTTTACACCAAAGGCCATTTGCGGCTGAAAATCAATCATTATTAACGTACAGTTGTC
Organism: uncultured Nitrososphaerales archaeon; assembly: GCA_963695855.1. Taxonomy (GTDB): domain Archaea; phylum Thermoproteota; class Nitrososphaeria; order Nitrososphaerales; family Nitrososphaeraceae; genus TH1177. The sequence goes on from CAVOHZ010000005.1 coordinate 25,042, forward strand.
AGGGGTCAGTAAGCTATGAATTTTATTATTAACTAAGCTTTCGCTTGTCATTAAATGATATTATGCAACATACATAAAAGGATTTTCTTAACCATTTATTAACATAACAGATCTATATTCATATATGAAATGATAGGTTGAAATGATTAGTGTTATAAAATAAATTTTAAATTAATATTGTATTTTATTATCATCAATGTCTGAAATAGAAAGATCTGTAAAGCTAGTGAAATAGGTCAAGTAATAGGTAAAAAAATGGCTTTTATTAATATCAAAGACTCTCGCTCAAATTCATCTTTTCATTTTAGTGAATCAAAAAAATATTATCAGTAATAAGTAATAAAGTTTTATGTGAAAAATGTAACAGTTAAAGCGAGAGACAACAGTCATAAAAATAACTCCAACGATAAATCTAATGAAATATTGGTTTTAAAGTGGATAGATTATAAAAGCAAAGAACATAAAAAATAATTCTAACTAGTTTTCTATCACAATAATAAATTGTGACTATTATAAAAAATACTTTAGAACAACATTATAATACATGAAATTTTATGACAAATGACATATTACTCGATTTGTGATCAATAAACTTTCAAATTGAGATATATTAAGGAAGTCGAAGTTATAAATACTAAACAGGCATTCCAAAAAATTATCATTAAGGATTATTTTTGGATTATACCTGCAATTAAATAGTGCCACTTTATATTAAGGGTTCAAATCCCACTGGCCCCATTACAAACCTGTGTCTTTATTTAGTCCCACTCAATATAAGATATTACAATAAATGACAATCAATAGCTCTTTTATTGAAGCTGTGTCAAAAGAAGAACATAATAAGGAAATGACTCCCTATTTGATGTTCAAATATGCTACTAAGACAGAGCTAACAAGAAAATACTATGAAAGAAGGTTGAAAAGATTTTTCGACTTTATCGAATTTGATACTCGGGAAAATGATTTTGAAACTAGATGTAACACATTTGCAGAAAAAGCAAAAAGTAACACAAATTGGACATTAAGTCAAGTCATACGATTTTTGCAATATCAAAAAGAAAGAGTTGATAGTAAAGAGATAACTAGTGCAACTCTAAAGAACTTTGTCAAGTCAATAAAGGTATTTTGTGAGATGTCTGATATTTCTATTCCTTGGAAAAAGATTACAAGGGGACTACCAAATGCTAGACAGTCAGCAAATGATTGAGCTCCAACAATAGAAGAGATTCTTAAACTGATACAATATCCAGATAGAAGAATAAAACCAATTGTCTACACAATGGTATCATCTGGGATAAGATTAGGAGCTTGGGATTATCTAAAATGGAAACATATCATTCCAATTAATGATGAAAAAGGAGAGATAGTAGCAGCCAAGATAATTGTGTATGCCGGCGAGGTTGATGAATATTATTGCTTCATTACTGAAGAAGCGTATAGCTCACTATTAGATTGGATGAAATTCAGAGAAGAATATGGTGAAAAGATTAGCGGAGAATCTTGGTTGATGAGATACATCTGGCAAACAACTAATGTAAACTACGGGGCTAAATGGGGATTAGCAACATGTCCTAAAAAATTGAATAGTTATGCTATTAAGAGAATATTAGAGCGGGGATTATGGTCCCAGGGTTTAAGAGAAACACTTGAAAAAGGAGAAAAGAGACACGAATACAAAGCAGCTCATGGTTTTCGTAAATTCTATAAAACTAGAGCAGAACAAGTTATGCGTCCTCTGAATGTCGAGATAACACTTGGTCATAATATTGGACTTTCGGGGTCATACTACAAACCAACTGGGAAAGAAATTTTAGAAGATTATCTAAAAGCAACTGGTTTACTTACAATAAATACCAATCAAAAAGTTCTAGAGAAAGAGATTACTAAACTAAAAGAAAAAAGTCAAGATAATGATTACGTTATAAGAGCCAAATTATATGAGAAAGATGAACAAATTAAGGAACTTAAGAAGAGCGATAAAGTTAAAGAAGATGCATTAGCTCATGTATCAGATCAGTTGATGATATTAACTGAAAGAATTCAAGAGTTGGAGAGAAAAGAATCAAAATAGATCAGGATTAAAAGCGGGTTCGGTGGTATCCGTCATGCTAGCACTCTAATAAAAGAATCCTAAGTAGGGTAAATAAAAGAAGTTTATAAATTTTATCTATAGTTGTTATTGTAGATTTATTTTTAAATTCTGATATCTTCTCATGAGATAATAATACCTTTATTTTTTGAAAATACATTTGAGAATTTCAATCCTAGTAGAGGCTCAGAATGCTCGCTTCGAATCCAACTGATTGATTTAGTCATAAGTTAAAATTCGACTATTATCAAGAAATTAACTTTTTGATATTTTTAGTTCCAAAATTCGGTTTATAGTTTTCATCTCGCAATCCTATAATAGTTCTATTAAAACTGATCCCATATAGACAAATATCCAGCAGTAGCAAACTTCCAATCCTATAATAGTTCGTTTAAAACTATATTTCGAATTTACATTTGCGTAGCTGAATCTTGCTTTAAATCCTATAATAGTTCGATTAAAACTACAGTTATGACCTTAAACTCTATGTCTTTAACCTCCTTTCAATCCAATAATAGTTCGATTAAAACTTGAACACGATAAATTACGATTATTACAATTACAATCCTTATCTAATGACTCGTTAATTATTTATTTGGATCTTTAAAATCCTGTACAAATTCAAACTTGTTCAAGTCATAACTCATAAATTTGCTATAACAGTTAATACATAATTTTCTCTTATTCGCTACATCAATTTTTCCTTCGTTAAATCCCTTCCTGCAGTACCTATTGTCACATGTAAACACTTCATTATAATTTACCCAAATATCGTCAATTGACTCTGGATACATCGTCATATTATAATAAATTTATCAGACCAATTAAAAAAGTTTATCTTAGAATTTTTTAATCCTAACCCAGTTAGCTAATAATGTCAGCAGTAAATTCTATAATTACTTTTGGAGCTATAGCACTTATCGGTTATATTCTTTATAATAAATTCTTTCCAGGTCAGGGTATTGACCAGATACTTCAGGGTATAGGCTCTTATTCCTTTTGGATTAATTTTCCTAGATAATGTCACACTATCTGTTTGAGTTGGATACCTATTTCTATCCCTGGTTATTAAAAGTTCTCTTTCACTATTGTTATAGTCTCTCACTATTATCTTGTTTTTATGAATTATTTTTATAACTTCTTTATAGTGTACATGACTATCGTGGCCATCACGGTTTCTGTGGTAAGGACCATCCTTTGGTAGTGGTTTGCAGTTTTTGTCTTTTGAAGGATCACATGGGTGGGGTTGTTGGTAGTGTTGTTCCTGGCTCTGTCTCATCTGCTCCTCAGGCAACACCAAAAGGACCAAAGAATTCAGAAGCACTTACATCTTCTCCAGCAGTTGTATCAGCAGCAGGAGAAGTAAATCCATTATTGTTAATGATTGTATATGCTCTATCTGTATCTGTTGCTTTAATAAGTGTCACAATTCTATCAGTTAAAGTAATTACTACTAATATACAAGATAAAATAATTTATTATACTAATTGTTGTACTTACACAGATAGGTAACAGATTCACTTACCAACATGGGTAACACTTTTTATCTGCTTATTTGTTTTGATATTCTTACAACTATTTAATCTTCCTTTCATAAGAAACATTTCAGATGGTGTGTGACCATTGATTCCACCATGTTCTCTTGTTTCATTGTATGCTTTGACAAACATGGAATATCTTCTCTTTCCTTCTTCTCTGTTGGAAATATTTTCTATTGCCAAAAATTCATTTTTGACTATCTTGTTATATGCTTCAATTTTACCCTGTAGTTGTGGATATCTAGCAGGTATGGATTTATCTTTAATGTTGTTACGTTGTAGAAAACGTCTGAATATTTTGGATGTAAGCTGTTTACCATTATCATGCAGTACCTTGAGAGGTTTACCATTCTCTACTATGTAGTCTTCCAGTACCTGTAGTACATCTACACTTCGTTTTCTTTCAGACCAGTCACTTGTTACCTTTCTTGAACAGTCATCTTCACAACTGATAAAATAGTTCTTTTGAGTAGAATTCTCAAGGTAAAATGGTCCTAAAATGTCCATCTGTACCATTTGATTGGGTTTTTCCATTGCAAATCTTTTGTATTTTCTATTTCTGATCTTGCATCTTAGTATGTTCAGTCCATGTCTTTTCAGTATCTTGTAGATGGTTTTTGTACTGAAGGAGATATCATTCAGTCGTCTTAACCTGAACCTTATGCGATTGTAACCAAATCTTTTTGTTACACGTAAATCCAATATTTCCTGTTCTATCTCATTTGTTACTTTTCCAGGTTGTATATTATATGGTTTCCTACTTTTATCCCGTAAACCGTCTATTCCATTCTCAAGGTACCTGTTCTTCCATTTGTAGTATGACTTTCTAGATGTATGATATCTATTACAGATATTAGTTACAGTATCTCCAGTCGACTCTTTCTCATGAATTAAATTAAATTTTGTTTGTAATTCTATTTTTTATACACTTCCTAGCAGATTAGGAAGTGTTACCTATCTCGGTAAATGAAATTGTAACCTATGTTGGTAAGTACAACATCTAATATCTGCCAAAATTAAGTGCTATAATATTGGTTATTATGGCTATTACATTTGTATTAGGTTTAGTTTAATAACAATATATATACACTTACTTTTTTATAGTAAATTTGAAATCTTTGGTTAGTGTATATGTTATTTAATATGAGTTCATTAGAAGCAAAAATTAAACGTAAACCTTATACAGGAAAAGATCCAATGTCACCAGAAGAAATTCTCTCACATGAACCTACTGCTGTAAAACGAGATCCACATGATCAAATAATTGCGAAAGGAGGAAAGACAGGAACTGATACAGAAGAAGCAAAAGAAATGTACAGAAAAAAAGGTATGACAAAAGTATATCCATCACAAGCAGAAATTAAACGTAAACCTTATACAGGAAAAGATCCAATGTCACCAGAAGAAATTCTCTCACATGAACCTACTGCTGTAAAACGAGATCCACATGATCAAATAATTGCGAAAGGAGGAAAGACAGGAACTGATACAGAAGAAGCAAAAGAAATGTACAGAAAAAAAGGTATGACAAAAGTATATCCATCACAAGCAGAAATTAAACGTAAACCTTATACAGGAAAAGATCCAATGTCACCAGAAGAAATTCTCTCACATGAACCTACTGCTGTAAAACGAGATCCACATGATCAAATAATTGCGAAAGGAGGAAAGACAGGAACTGATACAGAAGAAGCAAAAGAAATGTACAGAAAAAAAGGTATGACAAAAGTATATCCATCACAAGCAGAAATTAAACGTAAACCTTATACAGGAAAAGATCCAATGTCACCAGAAGAAATTCTCTCACATGAACCTACTGCTGTAAAACGAGATCCACATGATCAAATAATTGCGAAAGGAGGAAAGACAGGAACTGATACAGAAGAAGCAAAAGAAATGTACAGAAAAAAAGGTATGACAAAAGTATATCCATCACAAGCAGAAATTAAACGTAAACCTTATACAGGAAAAGATCCAATGTCACCAGAAGAAATTCTCTCACATGAACCTACTGCTGTAAAACGAGATCCACATGATCAAATAATTGCGAAAGGAGGAAAGACAGGAACTGATACAGAAGAAGCAAAAGAAATGTACAGAAAAAAAGGTATGACAAAAGTATAGTAATGTAATAGTAGTAATAGAAAAGTTTAAACTTTGATATTTTTTTGTTCAATTGAATTGATTGATAATACCAAATATCAAGAGCCTATCCGAAAACTTCTCTCTTATATGTGATCCAAGCACAGACAAAATGTAATATCGCAATATAGTTATCTTCCTTCTTTTCCCATCTAATCAATAATCGTCTGAATCGATTCATCCATGAATGTGTTCTCTCAACTACCCATCTTCTTGCTCTGTATTTCGGTATCCTTCTTCTCTTCTTCTTTGATCATTATTGTAGTCTTCTCCTCTTTTGCAAACATGTATGGTATAATCATATTCTTCAAGTAATTCATACACCTCAGGATAGTCATAATTGCACCAATTAATCTACCGTTTCTGCAAATCATATCAAGGCCATTTAGACACATATCACAAGTTCCATCAAATACTTTGTTATGCACAACTACTCTGTCTCCTTTCTTGATATTGCTATTGTTATTTACATGGCTTCCAACTTGTTCTACTATGCCACTTGACTCTGCTCCTGGTATATGTGGAAGAGGATCTATTTTTGGCAATCCGCCAGAAACCACAAAGTGATCTATAGGATTTACACCGGTTGCTTTAACTCTAATCAGTATGTCATGATCACTTATTTTTGGTTCTTCTGCATTATCTATAACCTTTAAATTCTCTAAACCAGGCTTTTCGAAAATAGCTGCCTTCATAATAATGTAAAAAGAGACTATCTCATTTTATTTATGACTTTTTTTATATTCATTGGCCAATTATGCTAACAAAAATACAAACTCACAGTGCTTGCAACACCCAAAACCCCGATAAACTACATATACTTCTTATTGATCGCAAGGACAGACAAAAGCCAGTCTTTGGCTTTTCTAATTTCTTCTAGAACCAATTCGTGTCCACTGTTTTGCCAATTTATGGATACATCTGCTCCAGCTTTTTGCAGTAGACTAAAAAGATTCTTAGTTTCTTGGCTAGTGACTATTGGATCATGTAAGCCAGCCGATATGAACACATGTTTGGAATTAAGATCTGGTAGTGGCTCTGGTACAAGTGGCACCATAGGACGGAAGGGAATAACAGAAGAGACAATACTCGGCCGAAGTAACAGTGCGCTTGCTGCTATGTTTGCACCATTTGAATAACCTACTGCTACTAGGCGTTGTAAATCAAATCCATAAACCTTAGATGCCTCTTAAACAAAATCTGCCAGTTCATGAGTACGAAATTTCAGGTCCTGCATATCAAAAACTCCTTCAGCTAGCCATCTAAAGAAACGGGGCATCCCGTTCTCCAGTACTTTGCCTCCTCTAATCCTTCTTCAGAGAATCTATCTAACCAGTATAATGCCCATGGTCTGCTTCTGTGTAATTCATCAGCAGCATAAGCAGGAATGACATTTTCATTCTCTACCTTTATTACAAGAAGTAATCTTTCCTTTACCTTGAGATTTGTTTCCTTCTTGTATAATCTAATCAATTCAGTTTTGGAATACACAGTGATAATAGTATGAAATAAACAAGATAACAGATAGCTTTTACTCTTTATCTGGTATGATGATAATAAAATCTGATTAGAAAATATAGGCTAAGTGGTATACTATGTCATCTATGATATTTATAAGAAATATATTCTATTGTATGATTTTATTATAAAATCATTTATTATTGTAAAGTTAGTATGAATAAGTTTTTTCTAAAAATAGATATTTAATCGATTGAATCATTTTTTTAGGGGAGAATCAAAAGAGAATTCTATAATTAAAGGAATAATAAAAAGAAAATTAGAAGAATGGTTCGATGGTATCGCTGTAAAAGAATATCTGACTTCAGGAAGAAGGATAGATGTATTTAATTTTCACTATAGTGGAGTACAAATAGTAGTTGAGATTACTTGGTCAACAGGAGAAACACATTTTCTAAAAGATATAGATATTCTTCAAATGTCGAATGCATTAATAAAAATTTTTAGGTTCTACAATTCTAAATAGAAATAGGAACTACTATATAAATTATCAGAGATAAACAATTTATTATGTATTAAATTATAAAGATGATAAATATAACTTCACTTTTTGTAATATTCTCTTTTATTGTGTTATTATATTTGGAACTAATGTTTATGCACAATTAGATAAATCTAGAGATAGATAAAGATAGCAAGAAGAAACTACAGAAAATTGGAATAAACTCTTTGATTTATTGTATGCAGGCAATAAAGTATGGGCTAAAAATGCTGCTGTTTTAGTAGTTGTTATTTCAAGAAAGAATTTTGAATACAATGAAAAGCCTACAGTCACACATCAGTTTGATGCCGGTGCAGCATGGGAAAATTTAGCATTAGAGGCATGTGACCGAGGAATTGTTACACATGGAATGGAGGGATTTGATTATCAAAGAGCTAAGACTGACTTGGGCATTCCTGAATCCTATGATGTTATGGCAATGATTACTATTGGAAAGAGAGGACCTAAAGAAAATCTTCCACCTAAACTTCAGGAAGTTGAATTTCCTAATGTTCGAAAGCCATTGACTGAAATAGTGATGGAAGGATATTTTAGAGAAATATAAAAAAATTAATTATTTTTTTTAACTTTAGAAATTTGATCTAAAAATTGAAAAATCTATAACAATTTAAACTTCTATTACTTCAAATTGATTTGTAAGATAGTATTCTGAGTTAGATAATCGATTATAGTTAATTGTGAAGTTTCAATTATCTTCATTGATTATAAGTAAAATTCAATTACTCTAGTATCACTCTAATATGAGCACAAAATGAGCCATTTGAAAGGTATTTGAAAGGTATTTGAAAACAATTAGAAACCAATTTGAAAACAATCTGAATACCATTAAATAATGATTTGAAAGGTATTTGAAAGAATTTAACGAGTTTAAAATTGAGTGGAATGAGTTCCCAGTATTACAAATAATGATAATCCATTCCGTTTTATCAGTCTTAAATCAAATCAATCGATAAAATCTAATCATAAGTAATCATCAAAAAAAAGATTCAATTCTATCTTTGAAATATTGCATCACTCTTTCGAAGTTATAGATACAGAAAAATTGATTTAAACTTGATATACACGGGTAATGTATGGTAGAAACTAAGGCTATTAGAGAAATTCATCTAACTAGGTATCCAGTAGGGATGCCTTCAGAAAATAATTTTAAACTTGTACAAGTTGAGATTCCAGAGCCAACAAAAGAAGGAGAATTTTTGGTGAGAAATATTTGGATGTCTGTAGATCCATATATGCGTGGTCGCATGAGGGAAGAAGGAGGTAATAGTTACATACCTCCTTTCAAGTTAGGTCAACCTTTAGAAGGTGCATGTATAGGTCAGGTTATAGCTTCAAAAAATAACCAATTTGCTGTAGGTGATTATGTCTTGGGAAATTTTGGTGGCTGGCGTGAATATTGGTTATCAAATGGAACAGATGTTATAAAGATCAATCCTAAGATAGCTCCAATTCAATCATTTCTTGGAACATTTGGTATGCCCGGTCTTACTGCCTATGTCGGGCTTTTAAAGGTTGGAGAGCTTAAAGAAGAAGACACAGTATTTGTTTCAGCAGCCTCGGGAGCAGTAGGATCTATTGTATGCCAAATCGCTAAAATAAAAAATTGTCGTGTTATAGGAAGTGCTGGTTCAGAAGAGAAAGTAAAGTGGCTTGTCGACCGGGCAGGAATAGATTATGCATTTAATTACAAGAAGGTGGATGATATTTCTACTGAACTCAAAAAGGTCTGTCCTAATAAAATCGATATATATTACGATAATGTAGGTGGGAAACATTTAGAAGCAGCACTTGATAACATGAAAATATTTGGTAGAATTGTACTTTGTGGTATGATATCACAATACAATTCCAAGTCTCCAATTCTTGGTCCATCGAATCTCTCTTTGGCTATAGCCAATCGACTCAAACTTCAAGGATTTATTGTTAGAGACCATTATGATATGCTAAATGAGTTTCATGCCTCTATGGCAAAATGGGTTGGTGAAGGAAGGATCAAATGGAAAGAAACAATTTTAGAAGGTATAGAAAATGCACCAAAAGCTTTCATTGGTCTTTTCAAAGGAGAAAACTTTGGCAAAATGCTGGTAAAGATTGGACCTGATCCCGCTATATAAGTTAAGACAATTGTTTAATGATCTCCTATTCACTTTAGAGCAAATAAACTCATTTTAAAAATTATGAAATAGCTTGTGACCACTTTTTATCTATTAAAAAAAATCTAAAGTTTTTAGTAAGTTAGATACAATTATCCAATGTGCCCAATCTTTTGCATTATTGTTCATAAAAATAATATTATTAGATTCACATTTTATTTATTATGGATTACTATATATTTTATCTAGATTTAACTACTAATTTTTAGAGTAAAAATAAATATGGATCGATGTTTAGGAAATTGATTTATTAGCGTAATCCTAGAGCATCTTTCAAATCTATTTCATGATCCTGTTCCTGTACAATAATTCCTCTTAATGTCTCAGATAAAGCAAATTCACCAGCGCGTTCAGCCTGACGAATCCTTTCTCTATAATTTTTGATCGTCTCTTGTTCCTGTCTTAAATCTATCTCAAGCATTGTCTTTGAATCCTGTGAATACTCAGCATCTTCACTTTTCACTGTCGGATCTCCTCCAAGATAATCGATCTGCTTGGCTACCTTTAAGGCATGTTCTAATTCTTGGGAGGCATGCTCTTTCAATTGTTGAGCTATATCTCCATACTCTGCTCCCTTTAATGTAGAACTGAACACAACATATTGGATAATTGCTTTATATTCCCTTGCCAAGTCTTCATTTAATCCTTTTACTATTTCTTCCTTGCTAGAAGCTGATGCTATTTCGGCATCTGCAGGGGTATTATTAGTCTTATTTGACATACTTTTCTTTGAGACATTCCTCCTATATAAAATTGATAAATCATGTTACATTAGTTTTGGCCAATGCAGTTAACAAGTAGTATATAGTTTGTTAAATGTTCTTTAGATTGTTAAAATTATTCACCTCATTCAATGTATGATGATATTTAGAGAAAACAAAATACTTGTTTTAAATTTAAAATCTATGGAAAGTAAAATATTAAAAGAGACATTACATAACTTTATTAATATCTAATATAAGAATTAAAGTACGGATACAAGAATATATAACTACCATAGTGATATTATATTTCTTTCAAATACTCTATGCTACTAGATTAAAAATAAACAATCACAGCTAAATCTACTTTGCTAAATAAACAGTAATTATCATTTAAATTTAATGATAATAAAGTTATTGGCAGTAGTACAATTTGACTCATATTTGTTTCACATCCATAGATACAATTAAAAATATTAATACTCAAGGAGAAAAGAAGGCTCTAAAAAGTATAAAATTACAAGTGTATCAATAAATCTTTTTTTCCTAAAAGAAATCTATTAATAAATTGTGCATTTTTAAGAACTAAACAAAACAATTCAATAATAATATATAAAATTTATTCATGTAATATATTCTTGTTCTAATATCATGATTGTTTTTAAAAAGTATTATTTTATTATTTGGAGAGTTTTTAGTTAATTATCAAAGATCAGGAAATGATAAAATAATAATAATAAGAATAATTCAATATACTTTTAACACTATCCTCCTTAATAATTAATACAATAAGTAAAGTTTATGCTATTGAAAAGATTATTAATTCATTATATGATATGTTTCCTATCTATCTTATATAATGTGTGAAAATATCAAAACAACAACAATCAATATTTTATCGTATAGACCTACGGTTTCTAATCCTCTTATTACTGGAATTCTTAAGATAATAATGCTCCAAGCTAAGAATTACCTTTGCTTTCGTATTCACTTATTTACAAATTCAAGACTAAAGATATTTTTGAAATTTAATAATCGGATCTATAATCCTTTAGGAAATTATATGTTCATGCTATGAATAACGATACAACATGCAGGGAGTTTGAATGTATATAGAACCGTCATCGTCATTGCAGAAGCAGCCCACCAAAAAACATGATATTTAACCTATTAAAAATATCCTTGAAGACAAATCACTTACCTTTGCTGAAAAGATAATAAGTTTAAAGAATGTTGAAACAGACAATAAATCTAAAAAAATATCTATAGATGGTGATATTGTTATTGTAGATGTGGATCTTGCTATGGCACAAGATAGTACACGTCCTTTAGCAATACGTTCGCTTAATGAAATGGGCATAGATAAGCTCCGTGATCCCTCAAAGGTTTTGCTGGTTCTTGATCATACCTTTCCTGCAGCAGACGAAAAAGTGGCAAATTTACATGCTTTGATAAGGAATTTTGTCTCAACATACAATTGTATGTTAGTAGAGAGCTCTATCTCTCATCAACATATTCTTGAACATCTTGCTAATCCAGGAATGATGATATTAGGAGCATACTCGCACACTTGCCAAGCTGGCTGCATATCTGCTTTTGCTACTGGAGTTGGAAGTACGGAAATTGCAGCAGTCTGGGCCACAGGTCAGTTATGGTTACAAGTACCCCAAACCATCAAGATTAACTTGTCAGGGGATTTTAATAAAGGCGTATGTGCACGAGACTTAATTTTAAACTATATTGGAATAGTAGGTGAAGACGGTGCTAACTACAAGGCGTTAGAATGGAAATTTTCAAATAATTATGTTTCTATTTAGAATTTTCACCATAAAAATTTTTATTTCTTATTCATAGATGAGAGAAGAATAACCAAAGGCACGGTTCATGATAGCAAGAAATTTGTGCCTATGATAAAAGAGATTTCTAACAACAATAACATTACAAAAGCATATGCAGATAAAGCATATGATAGTACAGTTAATTTCAATTTGTTAGACAAATTGCATATTGAACCTATAATATCTATCAGAAAGAATGCAAGTGGTAAAACTAGAAAATGCAAATCTAGAAATGAACAGGTACATCTGATTCAAAATATGGGATATGAAAAATACAAACAACTAAAAAACACAGGACAAAGATGGATTGCTGAAGTAGTCTTCTCATCATTAAAACGAGTACTGGGAGAACATTTGATGTCAAAGAAATTCAGTATGCAAAAAACAGAGACTGTTCTTAAAATAATGTTGTATAACAAGTTTATCTCATTATAACACAATTTGTTTATGAATAGACTAACATTATTGTTGAATTAAGCTACACACTAGATTTTTAATAAATCTATAAATACTTTGTTCTTCAAGTAAAGCTGTAATACCTTTGCGTTTATCTGGGAGATCTATAGCGATTGTAGATGGTGAACAAGATATTTTGAATCTATTTCTGGAAGTATTAGACGATGAGGGTTATCAGACAAGAGGTTTTACTAATCCAGGTCCTTTTCTTGAATATCTCAAGCAACATAAAGATGAATTTGATTTTGTTATTCTAGACTATAAAATGCCTCCAATGCAGGGCTGCGAAGTGGCTAACACAGTATATAACATAAACCCCAAGATAAAAATGATATTATTAACTGCATACAGTGATATTGTAAACAATACACGCAATCTAGAGGTTATCAAAAAACCAATAGACTTACACCATCTCTTAGATATAGTCAGGCGATATATGGACCGCTCCGTTATTAATTAATAAATGAATAAAAAATCTACAATCACAATTCCTATAATGATTTTAGCTTAAATTCTCAAGATAAATAAGATTATTAACTCGCTTCACTGATCAGTAAAGTAAAATAATAAACCAATTTTCTCATGTTCTTTTAGAAGGAAAATAATGTCTATTCCCATGAATAATCTTCATTGACAAATACAAAACGGTAACAACAACAATGATGAAGAACATGAACTTATGCGTCTAGCTGCTAAACTCTTTAACTATGAAAGTAATTGAAAGTAAATTAGACACTTAATTTCTTAATATTGAAATTGATTTCCTTAGTTATAGGAAAATCAACAATTTGAATAACAAATATTTATTTACAATTTTTAGTCACTTTTATATGCAGAAAGAAATGAAATCGAACCTTTCAATAAATCTCTTCCCTTAGGTGTGATAGAATATAAGCTCTTTTTGACAGGCTTCATAGTCCCTTTTTGTGATGGAATATCTGTACTGTCAACATATCCTCCACGCTTTAGTCTGTGTTCTAATGAATCCTTTAACGTAGCTGAGACTTTGAATATTTTACCAGATGTTTTGAGAGCAATTATTTCTGAAATTTCTGTAGAATTTAAGGGTTTATTTGATTCATTTAACGCCATTAAAATTATAAAACTATTTGAAAATTGTGCTCCTTCTATCATTTCATAATTTTTAACTATTGAAGTCCAAGTATTTTGATCGATTGGTATCTTGGGTGAATTCACTATTTTGACAACAAAACTAAAATATGATGAAGCTCTACAGGTACTAAGACAAAGTTTTAGCTATAGAGCCATCATATATTGGAGCATTAAATGGCAAAGCCAATGTTTTACAAGATCAGCAAAGATATGATGAAGCAATACTTTTCCCATAAAACTACATATTTGAGGAGTAAAAACTTCTACAAATTAATACCAAAAGTAACATTATGAAAGATAATTCTGCTTAATTAAACTCTTCGAAATATTATTATGACAATTTTTTATATAAAAATAAAAGAGTTGGTTATAGTCAATTATTTGCTTGTCTTTTTTTGATATGGAATTTGAGCGTTTCGAGTAGTGTCTCATAATCCCATGAATGATCATAACGTATTCCATTTAGGTAAAAAGTTGGAGTACCATTTACGCCACTTCGTACACCACTAAGAAAATCTTCTCGGATATGATCTGCATGAGTATGATTGAACATATCATCATCAAACCTAGACATATCTAATCTTATGCTGTCTGCATAGTCACTTAAATTCTCATCATCTAGTGCTTGTTGATGTTCATAGAGATAATCATGCATCTCCCAAAACTTATTTTGCCCAGCAGCACTTTCTGCAGCTTCTGCTGCATGTTGAGCATGAGGATGAGCTTGAGTAATTGGAAAATTGCGAAAAACAAAACGAAATTTATTACCAAGGTTATTTTGAATTTTTTTGATTATTAAATAAGCTTGTCCACAATATGGACATTCGTAATCTCCATATTTTACCAATGTTATATGTGCATTATTAGGGCCCTGAATATGGTCACGATTCTCATTGACAGGCAGTGAGAGTTTTGCAGTTTCCATAATCATGTCTATCCCTTCTTACTTTTTATTCTTGTTATTTTCCTTGTGGTTGCGATATAGATTCTAAAGCTTTTAGTATTCCATCAGCTCCAGGATTCACACCTATTGGTGAAACATAGCTCCATCTAATAAGTCCATCTTTGTCAATTAAGAATAAGGCTCGTTCGGTTACACCGTCTTTTTTGCGATATACTCCATACTTTTTTGCTATCTTACCTTTAGGTTCAAAATCTGCAAGCAATGGAATTCGAAGGTTCCTTTCCTTGGAAAAAGCAAGATGACACCAGATGCCATCAACTGATATTCCAATAACTTCAGCATTATAGCGTTGAAATTCAGGTAAAAGTTCGTTATATAAAGTCATCTCATCACCACAAACAGGAGAAAAGTCTGCAGGATAAAATACAAGAATTACCGGTCTTCCAGAAAATTGCTTTAAAGATATAGTCTGATCTGGGGTACTATGAAGAGTAAAGTCAGGAGCGATAGTGCCAGGTTGCAATAGTGATGACTGCTGTGATTGGTGTTGTCGTTGTCGTTGTCGTCCTTGCAGTTGTGATGTTGTCTCAGACATAAATTTAAGTATTAATCATTGGATATATGCATTGTGTATAAAATATTCTTGAATGTTATTCTACCATTACTACAGCATAGATTTTAGATAAAATAATCATTGATTTAAAAAGTAGAATTCATTGAAAAATTTAATCTTAGTTATAATCATTAATGTCTGGAATTTATTTCAAATACTTTTTTTTAATGTAATGCAATTGTCTCAGCTATTTCAAATGAAATTATCGGTTTCTGATTCAATATATAGTCATCAAAATTATAAAACCAGCAGAAAGTTGTGCTCATTGTATAATTTATTAATTGTCTAAAATACTATATAATTTGTTTCTTTAATAAAATTCTTTTCTATATGTGCAAGAATTTTTACAAAGATCAAATACCATTACAAGATGTAGTTCTTTTCAGGTCAATAATTTCCTTAATTCCTGATACATTATCAGATCTTTCAACCTAAAAAATTCTGTTATCTGCAGCAATAAATGATTCTAAATATAGGCAATGCCAACGTCTCTTTTCATTATTTTATGTGTAGCAGCAATATCACTATAATCAAATTTTTGTAATGCCCTAAACTTTTCCCAATATGCGGTTGGAATAATTGTTGTTAATGCCTTTTTATTTCTGCTTGTCCAACCTATTGCTATTACTGTTAATCCATTTTTACATTCAACTTTATGAAGGCTATCACAGTCACAACCATACCCATTACTACAAATCTTTTCTTCTTTAATGTATAATATCGCATGTTCTTTTGGATTGACAATATTGCGATCTAGCTAAAAAGCCAATGAATATATCCAGGTATTTCAAAATGTTTGGAAAATTATAATTATCTATGATTTTGCTGAAGGTGGGTTTGCTAAATTGTTTTATTTATCTACATTTTAATAAATATTAGAATTATACTATGAATATATGAATAAACAATTTTTTAAATATTGATTTATGAATAAATATCCTTCTAGTTTATTTTATTTGTGAAACTACTAGATTTATTTTGTTTTGATTTCAATTTTAACAATTCCTTTGTATATGCTTCGTCGTTACCATGGACTGCTGTAAGATCCTTAAACATCATGAAAAGGGTATTGTATTTACGAAGATCTATTAATTGATTCTCAATAGACTCTAGAGGATTATTAGAACGGATTGCTATAGATAAAACACTACGAAGCATTGACTTTCGATCAGGTTCGAGCAGAAAATCAAACAAACGATCCATTTCTTCATATTTTGAAGCCAATTCTCAGTAATTAAGTGTTCCATTACATCATTTTTTGTAATTTTTTATAGTCATTGATGAATGTTTTTATTAAAGATGTAATGCAACTAACTATACTTTTACTCCCTTACTTATTTTTATACTATAATTTGTATAGTAAAATCAATGAGTAAATCAAATGTAATGGAAAAAGAACAAGCGAAAGAAATTGGAAGTCATGCTCAGATCTTCATTTATCGAATACCTAAAAAGAATCATGACGCTATAGTACTACTCAATAAACAAATTAAAGACACATTTCCAGAATATGGGCCTATTCACTCGGAATTATTTTACCTCAGCAGTACAGAGACTATAATGGATTTTGTAAATATAACAGAAACTCTCTTGGCTAACCAAGACGAGGAGGAGGTTTGGATAGAGATACAATCCTACAGAGACCGTAATCACCGAGATGAAGTAATGACAAATATGGA
>CAVOHZ010000006.1:0-228228 GCA_963695855.1 uncultured Nitrososphaerales archaeon
TGGAATCCTCCATGTAATAAGGTTCAACTACCATGTATTTAGATTTTATTGTTAGAAATTTATTATTGTTGATTTTACAGCTAAATTATAAATAAACCGGAGAATCAAACAAATATTGAATTTGGTAGTTTTCAGGGAGCTTAATTACTATGACAATAAATTATTGAAACAAAGTTTAGATATTTGTTTGACTTATTTTCCTCTTCAAGAAACAAGACCCTTGGAAAAAACTATTTCGATGATACAAAAAGATAACAATTATCGTATTCTTGTAGCATTACAACATGAAACAGTAATAGGCATTTCTTTATTTTATATATTTCCAGCATTAAAATTTGGATTATTGGATTCTATGGCAATTATAAAGGAATTTCAAGGTAAAGGAATAGGAAGAAAACTTTTTAATTTTACATTTGACATATTTAGTTCAAGAATTTCTGATGGGATTGGACTTTTGATGGAAATCCAAAAAGATAATGTCCAAAACATTGAAGAAAATAATATTCGAAAAAACAGAATTAAATTTTATATAAATTTGGATTGTAAATTTCTTCATGGTATTAACTATTTAGCTCCATCGCAAATTGGCGGACAACCAGAAGAGATGTATTTAATGATTAAACCTATTAAAAATATAAAATCATTATCAAAATACGATGTTTTCAAAATTGTAAATGCTATTTATTCAAAAATTTACGATCATAAAAGAGATAATTTGATTGATAAAGTATTTTATAACTCACCGGATATAATTTATATTAAAGATTAAATAAAAATGGAAGATATTGCTGATTATATAGCTATTGCAGTAGCTTCTTTGGCTATATTTGTATCTTTATACACTTTTAATAAAACTTCTGGTTTTAATAAATATCAAGAATTAGATGAAATGGCCCTGTTAACCTAAGGGTAAAATAATAGTCATATTATATAATTCTATTATGTTCTGTGCTCACTTTTCCAAAATTTTTTCAATTCTATCCATCTATTTTCCTTAACTTAACAGGACCAATCCAACTATATCAAATGTAATTTTAATCATCAATATATGTCAATAATATGGATACCAAAAAAAGACAAATATAAACAAAACATAGGAATTGAGTGTTTTTTACAAAGTATGACCAAAAAAACAAACAGAAGTTCCATAATTTAGTTTCTGCTCTTGACAATTACTTTTATAGGATATTTTGGTTTAGTGAATCCAGCCAATCTTTTTGGTTCAAAACTTATACCTTCTTCTGTTGGCAATACTTTCCATCTTTGAAAAATAGTTGCCAGAGCAAGTGTTCCTTCTTGAACTGCAAAGGTTTCCCCAATACAAGATCTAATTCCCCCACCAAATGGGAAATAGGCAAATCGTGGTAACTTGAATAAGAAATCTTTCGTCCATCTATCAGGAATAAATTTATCTGGATCTGCATAGTATTTTGGACTATTATGCATTGCATATTGACTCATAAAAATAACTGAATTGTTTGGTATTACATATTCTCCGATTTTGTATTCTTCATTTGTCAATCTTGATAATGCCCATACTGACGGTCTTATTCTGAGAGTCTCTTTGAAAATTTTTTCACTGTATTCTAACTTGGGTAAATCCTCGCCGTTTGGTATTCTTCCTTCAAGTACAGAATCTAATTCTTTCTGTAGTTTATCCTGGATTTCCTGATTTGCTGCAAGATAAGCCAAGGACCATGTTAGCGCAGTTGATGTAGTATCGTGAGCAGCGAATAGAAATACCATTGTTTCATCTCTAATCTGTTGTTCAGGTAACCCAACTTCACCACTGTCAGGATCTTTTGCTTTCATCAGATGAGAAATTAGGTTTGGTTTTTCAGGATTGGTCTTTTTAATATGATCCATCAGAGCATAAATTTTTTGATTTAAATAATCAAGAGAATCTTGGAACTTGTTTTGTTTTTCATCTTCAGTTGTTGCTTCTTCGACGAGAATATTCTCGACTGGCTCATGTACTTGAGTAAATGTTTCTAATATATTTGTAAATGCATCACCAATTTTCGAAAATGTATCCCTATCCCTAAAATTGATTCCAAACAAAGATTCAGCCATTACACCCATGGCCAACATAGTCATCTCTTGTAATACATTGATTGTACTATTTTCTTCCCAATTATCAGATATGTGTTTTATATTGTCTACCATGATATCACTATAGGACTTGATCGAGTTAGGTAAAAATAATGGTTGTATAATTTTCCTATGTTGTCTATGAGATTCTCCTTCATTTAACAATAGACCGTTGCCCAAGAAAGGTCTTAATTCTGCAGCTCTTGTTTTGGAAAATAATTTGTAATCTCTGGTGAAAATTTGTTCAATGTAATCAGGATTACTTAAAATATAAACATCCTTTTGTAACTTCATATAAATAATATCTCCATATTTTTGTATTATATCCATTAGAAAATCGAAAGGATTTTCATTAACGTTGGTCATAAATTCCGAAATAGAAATTTGAGGTCCTGGAGGATGTCTGTTATTTGCCAATAAAACTAAAATTGTATATTACTTTATAAAAATTACTTTATTAAAAATAAATTTGTTTATATAATTCTTATTTTTTATACTTGCCAGCCCCAATAACGTGTCATACTTGAAACCTTCACAGGTTTGAATTTTAGTTATCAAATCTATTTATTCAATGGAACCAAGCAGATATGAATCCTATTACATTAAGAATTTCACTTTCAAGTTAAAAAAATGCATTACAGATGAAATTAACATATATGTAAAATAAAATATATCATCAATAATATTGAGCGATACAAATTCAGAATACATAAAACACAACAGAGTTAGACTCAAGGAAGGCTCACAAAAACAGGTTACTGAAATTTTCAAACAATTTTTTGAAGATATAAAGGGAACTGTCAAAGGTTTGAATGGATATGCAATTTTGGAAAACATAGAAAATGATAGAGAAACAATTGTTCTAACATTTTGGGAGACTAGAGAAGATATGGAAAATTACTATTCTAAAGATAACAATATTTTATCTGATCTAGTGGAAAAAGTCAAGCCAATGTTTGAGCAAATGCCAGAAAGATCAGATTATAAAATAGTATTATTTGAAATAGATTAATTTTTGTATCTAATTTATTAGCAAAAATTATTTGATATCCATCTTCTTGCAATCAATATATCATTTTCAATCGGATTGTGAGCTGATGATTGAAACTTTAATATTATGTTTGCATTAGTTTTTTGAAATAATCTAAAAATATTTTTGGTTTCAGTTCTGAAGACTATAGGATCATTTAATCTTCAAGTTAATAATATCTTTTTTTGGAGATCTTTTTTAAAGGATTAGATATTAAGGAAACCATTGTTCTCGAAAGAATTGCGCTTTGAAATCTATCTGCACGAAGAAGAGCTATGCTGGAAGCAATATTAGCCCCGTTTGAAAATCCTGCTGCTATTTTTTGTTTTAAATTAAATTTATAATGTAATGAACAGATTTGGATCAAGTCTGCAAGCTCATATCTTCTAAATTTAAGATCTTCAATATCAAAAACTCCCTTAGATAATGTTCTAAAGAAACGAGGCATACCATTTTCGGCTGTGTTAACAGTTATGTAAACACGTCAATAGTTGTTTCTTGTAAAATATTTATGATTGCTCTACCATGCTTTTTGTTATAGTTTTTGGTCCATTCTGTTACAGATTTACCTATCTCACATTCATCTTCAAATGTAGAATTGTTTATCATCTGTCTTTGCATCCACATCCACCTAACTTCTATTTGGTTTAGTTCTGGTGATCTGGTTGGTAAAAATACCAAGTTTATTCTTGGATAGTGTTTTTGTATTGTTTCTTGTACTTTTTTGGATCTGTGTATAGATATGTTATCCAATACTAGAAATATTTGTTTTATTTGTGAATCGTATTTTCTGTCTATCCTTTTGATAAAATCTAGAAACTGTTTTCCTGTTTTGTTTTTGTAAGAGTGTGTATACATTTGATCATTTGTATGATCATATACTCCAAATATGTTCAAAATACCATTGATTTTCTGTGCTCTTTCAACCTTGGATTGTACTTGAGACCATGATGTTCCTCCATATGTTTTTGCTGCAATTGGTCCTTTTTCATCTTGGTACAACAAGATTGATTTTGGAGGTATGTAATATCTCAGTTGTTCTATGTACTTTTTTTATATTGTATGCTGGATCCTTACTATGTCCCAATACCATTTTTGCTTGTCTCCATCTGATTCCATGTTTTAATAGGATGTTTCTAATCTCTGTATGACTGATGCTATCTACCAGTTTCATCTCTTTCATTATAAATCCAGCCAACACACGCACGCAATGACCATGTAGAAAATGGCAATCCATAATGTTTTCGTGGATTTCTGGTTGCTATTTCTACAATCTATCTGTTTTTCTACCGGATCTGTAAACTTAATTGATTTATGTTTATGTATTTTAGATATTATCCCATCCATACCTTTTTCATTGAATCTGTGAATCCATTTTCTGATGTTGTTGTCATGATGGTTTGTAATCTTTCGTATTTCTGGCACGGTATAGCCATCATCTTTTAGTAGAATGATTTTAGCTCGATATCCAGATTCTGGATCATCTTCTATATATCAACAAATGATGAAGAATGTTTCTCTCCTTTGTTGTTATGTTTCTGGGGTATGTATTCCTCACAAATGAGCTAACACGTAGTAAGCTAAAGCTGTTGTTATAAAGGTAATTTGTTTAAATAATCATAATTAATTTACAATAGTAATTAGGCAATCTATTACATAACTGTTAAGATAAGAATATAGTTGCGGATATTTTCTACTTATTTATTATGTTCTGTGCTCACTTTTTCCAGATTTTTTCAATTTAATTTGTGAATTTTTCTTAACTTAACAGAGCGCCACAGGCTTTCAGTATCTTTCTGTTGTAGGATAGATCCATTGCAAGATACACATGTAATTCTTTATCGGAATCTAAACGAAACCATACACGTACTACAAAACATCTCAGGATAACAGTAGGGGAATAGACATATGTTCTTCCAAGTCGTGGCTTATTATTATGTGGCCAATGAATCAAATTAACCAAAAACAAAATACTATAATAATTAGAATAGATGTGGATCTATTTTGTACTGCTAGTTTGTTGGTTTGGATGATCGTTTCACCAAAACATCATACACCAATAAACTAGCTTTATTCGTTATGAAAATGGAATAATAATTATGACCCAGCTCAATTATCTATAATATCAAATCCAAGCATAATTTCTCCACGCTTAACAAGAGATTGATTATATTTTCTCCAGTTTATCACATAATATGACTATAACAGGTTAGCTAAATATACTAGCAGTAGTGAATCATGCAACAAACCTAAAATATTTAATAATAATTTTTATTTTGATATGAATAAATATGTAAAATAATAAATCAATAAAAAACAAAAAAATTTATGTATCTTCTTTATTTGTAGAATCCTCTTCACTGGTGTTTGGTTCCACATTATTAAATTGTTGCATCACTTGAGGATTTGCCACTGAAGCTTTGAATATTTGATTCTCTGCATTTAATACAGTAACTTGAATTCTAGTAAGAATATCCAATGATTTATCAATGTCTGAACTAGCTATGGCATTGATAGCTTTATGTAAAACTTTTATAAATTTAGTAGGTAAAGGTTCTATTTGTAACAATTGTGCTTCAACATCTCTAACACCTGTTAGTGCTTCTTTGAGATTTCCATCAACTATTGCTAATTTTGCTTTCATCAAATTATCCTTTAATTCAAAGATATCTACTTTCATTAATGCCTGAACAGTCAGATTCATGTTTTGATTTTGTTGTTGTGATGCTGTTAGGTTGGTTGAATTAGTCTGAGCTTGTACGTTTTCTAGCAATGACGGAATCGATAAGAGACCAAGTGGAATTACCAAATAGACAATAATATTTTGATATTTCATTTTAATAATATAGTAAGAGATTATTTATATGAGTTATGAATAAAATCTCACATAGAAGAACAAATAGAATTTTCTGAAAGTTTCTTATTATACTGTTTGAAATTATTTATTTATTACTACAATTGGAGATAACAATCCACAACATTTTTCTGAAGATGAATCTCTAAATAATTAGTAAGTAAAATAAAAACAATGAATATATATTTTGTAGAGGTCTATATACATAACTATAGACAAATTATAAATTATCAAAATTTACTCAAAAATAAGAACATATATAGTATCTTTGTTGTTGAGTTATATTCTGTGTGATTAACTATATCAGGACGGGTCAAATTATAATAGTAACCTTTGAAATACCTGTAACTACCGCCAACACAATAATAAAATTGAATAATTGTAGTTTAATTAATTGATTAAAATATGTGTAATCAGTATTGAAAATTTTAAATACTAAAATTTAGTTTTTTGTATAAAAGAATTTATACAAAGTACCATATAAAATTTAAGTAAGAATGTTGCACAGTCGTTCCCGAATCAAACTTCAAAATTTATCTTTTCATTATTATTATTTGCTTTATCCATCTTTGAAACTGTAAATTGATCTATTATTATGTTATTTTGAGTTACATGGTGATAGTGTGGGAGTTCACTTTCATTTGCATAGAAAGTGCCTTTCAAAGTCTTATTATCAATATCTATATTTAGAAATCCAAAATGTTGATCATCTTCGTTAGCAACAAATGGGGCTTGTTCTTCAATATCATAAAGAGATCTTCCTCCAGTTCCAATTATTAGGTAAATGACTCCATTATCATTATTATCATTATCATCATAATTATTTTGATTCTCATCTGCTATGATAGGAGAATTAGAACTATCTCCTCCGCCTTCGCTATTATATTTTAATGGAAAAGTCCTCTGATAATTGTGATTGTCACTAGTAAATACTAGGTAAACACCATACTTATCAAAAAGAGGGCTGTGTTAATTTAAGATAATATTCACCTCCTTTAACCAAAAATAATTCTTATTATTTGCTATAGTATCATTATACATGGATACGAAGAATTGTATCCAGTTATGTACATGAAATAGATTACATTCATTTTCTTTTTGTATGCATGGATAGTAGTCATCAAAACTTTCTATTCTGTCTTTCAAATACTGATTGACCCGTTCCATTAGACTTTTCTGAAATGGTGAGTGTAGATAATGTTTTAATTCAATTATGTTGCATGCTTCATCATACCATGTACCACCATCTGTATACACGGTATGTTTTCCATATTTTGATACAAGAGATCGAATGAACTTTTCAGCAATCAGCATATTTCTATCTTCTGAGAGATAGATTCCAAGGACAGAACTGTGGACTGGTTCAATACAAAACCATAACCAGAAGTGCTGGTTACCAATCTGAATAATGGTCTCATCTATAATAAAAGCAGTTACTCTTTTTCTTTTATAGATCTGACAGGATCCAAATCTTTGAATCCAATTCCAAACAGAAACATAACTCCTATTTTGATCTTTAAATGGCCTCAATGCTTTAGACGTATTTCGTAGACTAAGACCAAGAAAGTACAAATAAAGAGAATACATTACAATAAAAGAAGATGTTTTATTTCTTTCAAATTTAATTTTCATGGTATATTTAGAACATTCTCAGCTATAGCTTTTGCTGCTTATCTGAACAGAGCCCAAAAATCTTAAATAAGAATCGTAAGAACAAATAAATAATATAAAAAAATCTATTTTCTACCCTGATCTGAATATAGGCCTATTTTGTTCAATATTATATATACTATCGAAACGATCATCATAGGAATGAAACAAATCTGATTCTCTCCATTCCCGAATCCTCGTATGATGTGTTCAACCCAAGCCATATTCCTTGGGTAACATTTTCCCCTGACAATTTGCTCTCAGAATTTACATCATTACATCAAACATCTTTCTATATGGAATAATGGAACGACCTATTTTGTTCTCTGTTTCTAAATTATGTAAAATATTTTTAATTTTATTCCATAAATGATCTGGAATATGAGTAATTGTTCCAATATAATTTTTATTCTTAAAGATTACAAGATATGACATGAAACCAAGGAGCTACTGTATATTTTGGGTAGGTTAAGTTCTGATCATCTCATTAAAAACGGAAATACTAACAAAAATATTTTACATATTAATAATATCATCTATTTCTTCAGAAATTTATTCAAGGTATTATCTTATTACAATCCGTAACTTCAAATGAAAAAAATAAAGAAAATAACCAATACCGCAGTAACAATAATTTATTTTCTTATAGAATCTACATCCATTGTTACCCTGAAAGGTTGTGAGTCTGACTTGAATTTATCTTCAAGACACGATATTTGTCCATCACCATTTTTGAATTCTATACAGGTAGTGATTGCTGTTCCAACTGTTATGCCAGGAGGAAAAAAGTCGGCATTGTCAAATTTAAATGTGTGTTTAATTTGTGCAGGAGTCTCCGAAATAGGGTCAGGAGAGCCTTCAATTTTTTCTTCCATATATTGGAACATATTTTGGTCAAATATAAGAGATGCATTAACGTATACTGTAACTTCTATATCCTTCTTTTTGACATTATCTAACGTAACTATAGCCTCTCTAACATCTTCATCCTTGAGTGCGTATATGCTATTCAATGAGAAAATATTCATTAGTATAACGCCCAGCGCCATGGATATTGCAAGAACCTTCATATTCAATGTTTTATTACTAAAAAATGGATTTATATAGTGCGTAGAATTATTATTGAAAATGTATATATAAAAATCGGTGAGATATAAATAATAAATATATATTTTACAGAGATCTATTTCTGACTATGTACAAATTTATATATTATCAGAACCTACTCGATAAGGCACCAGGATATAATATCTCTCTTGTTTGAAGATATTTCGCATGACTAACTATATTGAAAATATCATGTCCCTATATGAAATTTTTGTATATAGGGTTTTCTAAAATACTATAATATATATGTACTCCTCATGATTCAATTTATAAATTTTAAATCTACGGAGGAAGCAGAATCGAACGCAAGACTTACTCCGTACTTTAAAAGACCAACACATGCATGTCTCTATATTTGTTTCATATTCTAATTTATTTAGATTGATAACAGTTTTTATTATCATCTATATTCATCTATACTAATTAGCATAACTATACCATTATTACCGTTATTGAAGTCATAATCCATGTAATTGCGTCATTGAACTTTTGCTAAGTGGTATAGTTATTTTCATTAGTTGGCAAATTATATTAGAAAATATTGAACATATTTCTCTTTAGGTAATTATTCTAGTAGAAATGTAGAGATGTGTTATTGGCATAATCACCTGGTCTTATCAGTGTGTCGTGAAGGCAATACTGCTATCTTTTGGTTATTCATATGGAATATTTTCTTTGGTCAGCGCAAGTTCTATGCTATGATTAGAATATGTATTAAAAACTAATTTGTATTTTTGTTGTTAGGCGTTGATTTTGTGTGAATATATTGATATGCCAGCTTGGAAACAAGTTTTACTACCTTATTGATTTCGGAAATAACTCACGTATCAGAGTTTTAGAATGAATCTGTTCTCTTGAAAGTAAATAATAATAAAAGAGAATACGTCGAAGTTCTTTATTTGCAATCACTTTCAAAAACTTGTGTAAGAATGGTAGACCCAATCTAAAATTGATTTCAAATAAACAACTTCTAAAAAATGTTGAAGCACTGAATCCATTACTAAAGAAATCATTATGAATTAGCAATTTCAAGCTGTATCTTAAAGTATAATATTCGAAACATTGTAAAAGAGAAAAGTTTCAAGATGAAATACTCTTCGTTTCTTTGTAGCGAGTTGTTTTAAAGTCATGAAAAAGTAAATACATGTATTATTTGAGAATTTAGTTAAAAAATTAAATTCTTTTGCTATCGTCTTGGTTTAATCAAGAAATTATACCTATTATTATAAATATGTTATTGAATTTCTAAATAATTCTTTTGATAATGTACTGGATAGTTTACATTTGAATATCGATTGACCGATAAATATGTGACCTAAAAAAAAGGCATATAAGATTGCATTTATATACTGACTAACTAAACTTCGTAGATATACTTTTAGCTAACTGTTATCTATAGACATTCAATAATTGAGAACGTCTAAACTAGATGTAGCATATAATAGAGAAAAAGATGCAGATGTAAAGGAAAGAATACTGCTTATTAGACGTATATTAGAAGACAAAAAGTACATAGAAGACGTAGCAAAAGAATTGCATAGATCCAGAGCATGGGCTTACAAGTGGTACAAAAGATATAACGAAAATGGATTAGATGGATTGAAAGATAAGGAAAGAAGTGGTAGACCTCCAGATGTACCAAAAGAGATAATGGTAAAGATACAAAAAGAACTAACAGATAGTAATACAGGATGGGATTTCAGACAGGTAATGGATTTAATATACAACAGAACTGGAGTCAGATATCATGAGGTACATATTTATCGTCTATTACACAAATGGGGTTTCAAATCTAAAGTACCGCAGAAAAGGTTTGTAAATACTGCCTCAGCAAAGGACAAAATGAAATTCAAAAAAGAGTAAAACAGATTCTAGCCAATTTAAAATCAGATTGGACTGTACTTGTACAGGATGAATCCATCTTTGTATATGATTATCTGATAAGAAGAAAGAAATGGATTTCTGCAGGAAAAAGACCGATAGTTACAGTTACTGGTTCTCGTAAGAAAACTATTGTTTTTGGCAGTCTATCTTTCGATGGTAAACAGTTAGTCAAACAATATGATAAATTTAACAGCAATACATTTGTTGATTATCTAAAACATGTACAGAAAAGATTTGGTAAATACATCATATTTGTTGATAGAGCTACACCTCACTGTTCAAAGATTACAAGAAGATTTCTTGATACTAATAAGGATACCATCAGACTGGAATATTTTCCTGTTGGTTCTCCTGAATTTAATGCAGTAGAAGAATGCTGGAGACAAGGTAAGTATTACATTCTATCTAATTACTACTCCAATTTCAAGAATCTCAAATATACAATAACAAGGTATTATAGAACCAAAAGATTCCAACTAGACATAACAAAATATCTCTTAAGGTCTACGAACTAATGTTATTGAGTATAGTAATCATAGATGCTATATGTATCTATAGTCTATTTAGACTTTAATACTAAGCCTAAGATTTCAATTAATAATAAATTCATTTAGTATATCTAATATTTATCAATATCAATTATATTAAATCACTAATGGTACGATAGCTTTATTTCATAAATATTTTATAGATGTATATATTACTTTATATCTATACATAATATAGAGTTCTTATATTTCTAATCCATCTAAAATCAATTCGCTTTTTATCTTCCAAGTGGCTATAATAAGTAATATATGACTAATGTAATGCTAAATAAAGGATCAACAACAACTATAGTATTATGTTCTATAATAATAACTAGTATATTAGTTACCTTCTGTCCAAAATTTTCATATTCAGAGGACGAGATCAGTGATTCTTTTGGTTCGAAGAATTCTGCTAATATAGAGCAAAAAAATAATCATGATCATAGTGATCTCGGTAAACACGATTTCACTTTTGCAGCAGTTGGAGATTGGAGTTGTAATAAAGAAGCAATAAAGACTGCTAGTAATATTCTGAATAGGAATCCAGAAATAATATTGGGATTAGGCGATTATTCCTACCAGGACAATATGAAATGTTGGAAGGATATTGTTGAAGGAATAGATCCTCAAATACTCAAAATAGCTTTTGGTAATCACGAATTCGAAAGCAAATCATTAGCAAAACAGTATATGGATTATACTAATCTTGATAAACAGTATTATTCTTTTAATCATAACAACGTCCATTTTATAGCAATGTCTACAGAAGCACCTTATGAAGAGGGGTCAAAACAATTCAAATTTGTTCAGGATGATTTAATAAAAACAAAAGCTGATTCATCTATTGACTGGATAATCGTATACTTCCATCAGGCAATGTATACTACCAAAAGTAATCACGAGGGATTAGAATCCTTTAGGGATACCTATCACAGTCTTTTTGAAAAATTTGGTGTTGATTTGGTATTACAAGGACATCTTCATAATTATCAAAGAACTTATCCACTATTATACAATGATGAGAATCCAGCAAAGCCTACCATCAGTCAAGCAGCAGTTTTAGGAGAAGGGTCGGGGGGAGAAGATTTGTATGTTGATTCCCAAGGTACAATTTTTGCAATAGTGGGTACTGGAGGAGCAGAATTTCACGAACTGGAAGATGAATCTTATTTTAATGCGAAGCAATTCGAAGAGTATGGATTTTTGGATATAAAAGTAGTAGACAATGGAAAGCGACTTGATGCGAAATTTTATGGAAATGACGGCGAAATTAAAGACAAATTTAGTATAGAAAAATCTGCTTACGATAAGTGATAATCATAACCTCTGTCTTTACACACTCGAAGAAATTGGATCCTAATAACGTTTTTCAAACATATTGGGTTTTTATTCTCTCGCTTTCTATCCTTTTTTTTTATGTTAATATTATTTCTAACCATAATAAAGCTATGCAAGAAACTACGAAGATATGTTATATATCTGGTGCCCACATATACAATATCTAGTACATGTCCCATTGAACAGCAAAACCTTATTTTATTAGATAGAAAGATGATAAGCAAAAGAGCTTCGCTAGTCATATAAGAGAATAGATAACAGGAAAAACCTACTGTATTAATAAGGGCTTTATTCTTCCATACATAAACGTTTTGAATCGTTGGACGAAATATTCTTGTCATATAAAGTCGTATTATTTCTTTTAATAATGTATATGGGATACAAATTGTCTTCTGTTATTTTATATTCTCGATGATATGAGAAACTATAATTAGTACTAAAAGTAGCAGCAGACTGAGATGTTAAAAATCTATAAAAGTTCAGTCCAATTGTAATTTCATTATAAACAGACAGCGAAGAATTTATTTTTGCACATATGTTCACTATTGGTCCAAACAAATCTATTTGATTGTAATCTCCTACTCTTGCCAAATCCACAATACCATAATCCATACTTATTCTGTAGTCAAATGGTCGAATGCTATCTTTATAGAGTTCCTTATTAATTTCATGTCGTATATCAAGAATCTCAAATCCACAATCTAGTGCTTGATTAAATGCTAATACACTGCTTTTATCATCATCAGATGTATTTGGAAAATAAAAAAATAAGGAATCGCCCATGTTCTTGATGATAATACCAGAATTCCTTTTGACTATATCAGATACAGCGTTTATAAACATTGAATAATATTTTCGCATTTGTTCTAAATTGATCATTCTAAGTACTGATCCTGTCGAATTGACCAGGTCAATAAAACATATACAACATTTTTTTGAGTTATTGATAAATCTTATTTCGTTTGTAGGAATATGCTTCATCTATCTTTTCTGATTTTCATATTACAACTAAACTATTTAGGAAATTGCACTATTTTATAATAACATCAATATAGATTTATAAAATTCCTAGATAATTGCAATCATAATGTAGTAAAGGTTTGCCAACCTGGAAAAAATTATTGCAAGCACAGATTTTTACACTGTTTCAATACAAGTGCAAAACCAATAATGGATTTTACCAAATTTAGATGAAACTTTCATCAATTATGAGTTCAACAAATCTTCTGTGATACATGTTTTGTTCCTGCACTTTGAACTTTAAATCCTGTGGGAGCATACTTCTTGAAAAAACCTTCAGCAATTTGACATCTTCCCGCATGTCTATATATACAAACATACCTATTTTATCCTCTACTTTATTGCTACGTCCTATTTTAGATTTTGCCAAAAATGTGATGATTTCCTACCACCAATTTGTTACTCTGCTTTTATTTGTTCTTTTTGCCAATTTATGTATATAGAGAAGGTCATTTAAATTAATATTGTTTTCATATGAATATCTTTTTTTTTACAGTTATAACAATGATTCATATTGGACTTATCTATTAAAATGGTAGCAAACCAACAACATGATTCACAAAACGCAAATTTACAATTGTATTTGTCATAGTAATTTTTAGTTATAGTGACGGTTTGCTTATCAGACATTTTTCAATGACCCTTACCATCTAAATATGCTCTGAACTACGTTAACCTATCGGCTATATTTAATATAGACTATATAAAATTAGGGTCTAGTAAAAGATAATTTTTTGATTTGTCAAGTACTAATCAATTATTTTCATTCTTCAATGGTAGCCATTATATATGATTCATTCCAGATATATCAGCTTTTAACAAAATATAGTTAATGCTATTTACGATATTTTTACTATTTTCATTGTTAGAGTTGAAATTAGCGTCTTTTTTTAACTCATCTGGAATACTATTCAAACCATTCAAAAAAATTCTTTTTCTTCTGGTTTTCATCTGTGTACTATTCTTTGTTAAGCAGAACTTTAAAATTGATTGTTATAAAACTTGTACGAGCATTGTAATATTCCATCTAGTTATTCTTGTAAAATGATAATGATTAGTTTGACAAATCAATTTTATAACAACAGCTTTAGCTAACCATCACGTCGTACATATTGTGAGTAATACCTATCTTAGAGAAATAAGTACAAAGGAAATGGATCACCTTCACTGGTTGCTCGATAACGATCCAGAATCAGGTTATCAAGCCAAAATGATCTTGCTTAGAGATGAAGGATACACAGTACCTGAGATACGAAGAATTACAAACCATCATGATAACAACATACGTAAATGGATCCACAGATTCAATGGAAAAGGTATTGATGGTATTATATCTAGAAAACATGTACGTAATGCTCAAAAGATTACAGAAGATATAGAAAACAAGATTGTAGAGATAGCATCTAACGATCCTCGGAGAAAGTACAAACTGAAATTCTCTACATGGTCATTACGTGTACTTGCAGGATACATAATGAAAGAAAAGAAGTTGGTAGAGAGTATCAGTCATACTGAAGTAAAGAATGTGCTGGTAAAACATGGTATTGAATGGAGGAATTCAAAGACAGTAATGGGTAAAAGCAGAGACCCTGAGTATGAATTGAAAAAAAGAGAATTGAAGAACTAAGGTACAGTACACCTTCTGATTCCATCTTGCTATATGAGGATGAGAAAGGTTCTATTGCAGCAAAGACATATGGCGGTCCATCATGGTGTTCCACACAAGCCAAGGTAGAAAAGGCACAGAAGATAAAAGGTATTCTGAATGTATTTGGTATCTATGATCATACCAACGATACAATGTTTACTCACTGTTATAAAACTAAGACCAGTGACCAGTTTATAGATTTTATAAAAAGAGTTGATTCCAGATATGATTCCAGTATAAAAACAATATTTGTTGTATTAGATAACACATCTATACACAGGTCAAAAAAGACAAGAAATGCAATAACACGTTATCATCCCAGAATAGTTCCTGTATTCCTGCCAACCAGATCTCCAGAACTGAACCTGATAGAGGTAAGATGGATGTGGTTACAGAGACAGGCCATAAACAATTCTACATTTAGAAATGAATCTGATATTGGAAAAGCAGTATCTAATTGGACATGTAACTATAACACTAATCATAGAAATACAACTAGAAACAGTTTACATAATGAACTCATCTATTTATTCACATAACTTACGTCAATAGCGATTTTCTTTGGTATTTAGACTATATGATTGTTAATTTTTTTAATCATTGTGGCAAATTATTTTCTCATTATTCCACACATATTCCTGGAACATGGACCTTCCTGAATAAATGTGGCGAGACTACTAAACTATCATCATCATATTTTAAAGTAACGATTGTGTTTCAGAACTAAACAATATTTTGTTGATCGCTTCCTTATAATGCTCTATAGATTCCCAAACTGCATAATTGATTAATACACTACTTTTTTCAATCCCTTTGTGCAGTTGTGTAGAAATAAATCCTGGTTGCTGTTTAAAGTTAGCAGTATCCTCTGTCCAATCCTTTAAAAACTGTTCAACCTTGTGTGGTTGTACATTGAAATTGTTTATCAGAATTGCTGAGCCCTTTATTTCTTTTTCTTCAATCTGATCCTTAAATTTTACTCTCTCGTCAATTTCTACAAATTTTGCCATAGTAATACAATATAGTAGTAACTAATAGAATAAAGGATTTCTTTTCTTACTACAATAACAGAAACCCTATTTAGGTGGGTATTTAAGGTCAAAGCAGAGAAGTAGTTAAGAAAAAGTTTACCTTTGTCAGAAATGAATGATAGAAAGAAAAAGTTTGTGAAAGATAATCAATTGTAAAGAGGCTATAATTTAATTATAATTTAGGAATAGTATAATGTTCTATTCTAAAACCTGTCTCTATATACATTAACTTATTTCAATATAAGGCGCAGTGTACTATGTACTACAAGAGTAAATAGCAGAATGTTACTAAAAAATTATAACAATGTATGTAGAAAAAACTAAAATCAAAAGTTATGGTACATTCATAATGATGACATTGATTATAGTGTTTATTTCAGCATTAGCAATAATATCAATGTACGATCTTTTTGTTTATGATATTACAAATAATCTTAGTGAACTATGTACACGGTATAGCTTCCTTGTATCTCCAGGCTGTTAATATTGTTTTGTCTAATATTAAAGCCAATGATAATAATGATGGATCAAGTAACTGCAAGTTGATTCATACAGACTTCACGGAAAAGGAGAAGGATTATAGATGATAATTCTATGTACCTCATTCTGACTGACCACCCCTCATAGGCTTGAGCTTGACGAACTTGCCATTTATGACGGGCTGTGAATGTTAGCTGATAGAGTATTGAAACAAGATAGTAGTCTTGTCTTTTTTTGTAGATCATCTAATTCTGGATAAAGTTATACGGCTTTGATGATAATAATGATAATCTGAAATATTGGTCGGTTTTTTGCGGTAAGTATACGGAAATCCTTACAAGGTATATCGAAGACACGTTTATGCAGAATGGAATCCAATGTCAGGGTATGTAAAAGGAGAAAGAGCAAATAACTTTACATTATCTAATACAATTGGAGTCCATATTTATTGAGGCTAAACCTTCACCTAAAACATTTCAGGACTGGGAACAGTCTTCGGTTGAACCAGAATATATTATAAAAAATCTCACAATAGAAAATCAGAAGGTATTGGACCCCGATGATAAGATCAGGCACTTATTTTAGCATTAGTTAATCTAATATTTTATCATTTGATGTGTAAAAAATTTCCTATTGATCGAAAAAAATATCAAAAAAATGAAAATGAAAAGCTAATTTAATCATCCCTTATGTAGTCTGCATCCAGTGTTATTCTGCTTGGTTGGCTTTCAGACTTAAAGGTGTCTGTCCAACACGATTCTTCTCCAGCTCCACTCTTGAACTCCATACAGACAATGAACTGCGTTCCTGCCTTTACACTACCATCTACGTCAACATCGTCATTATCAAATTTAAATGTGTGTTTAACTTGTGCAGCTGTTTCATCAATAGGACCAGGACTGCCTTCAATTTTTTTATCCTTATCCTCATGAGCACCTGGGTTTGGTATATATGCTGTAAGTTCTATATCTCTACTTTTGACATTTTCTACTGTTACTATAATATATCTGCCATCTTCATCCTTGAGCGCGTGTACGTTACCCAATGGAAAAATATTCATTACTATAACGCCCAGAGCTATGGATATTGCCAAAGCCTTCATATTCATTGGTATATATTACCTTAAAGTAGATATATAAATAATTCGTAGCATTTTTCAGAAAAATCTGTCTCTAATAATTGGTTAAATATAAATAATGAATATATATTTCGTGCATGTCTATTTATGACTCTGTAAAAAATTATAAATTATCAGGACCTACTTCATCAAACAGGAAAACATAGTATCTATATTGTTTGATTACATTTTCTGTGATTAACTATATAGAAATATCATGTGTTAAAGAAATTCTTTACAAGGTTTCTAAAATATTGCCATATATCAACAAAGATTCTTGTGATTCGATTTATAAATTTTAAATATACAGAGAAAGCAGAATCCAAGGCAAGACTTACTCCGTACTTTAGAAGGTCAAGACAATGCATGTCTCTATATTTGTTTCATATCCTAATTTATTTAGATTGATAATAGTTTTTATTATCATCTGTATCCATCTAGTTATTTTCAAAGTGCACGCACGCAGTATAATTCAGAAAATATTACACATATTTTGCTTTAGGTAATTATTCTAGTAGATATGTTAGATTATGTCCTACAAGTATCGTTATCTCGTCTTGTTCGTATGTCTCACAAAAGTTGCCTATCACTTGATTTGTACCTTGGATAAAAATGCCTATCAAATCCTAATTTGTGTTGCTAGTCTTTAATTTTCTCTTAAAATAATGATATGCCATATAAATTTGCATTTGGATTAAAATAGAATATGAAACAAGTTTTACTACCTTATTGACTTTGGAAATAACTCGTTTTTCAGAACGAAATTATTCCAGTGAAAAAAAGTAATCATAATAAATGACGGTACTTTTAAATGCTCTAGTTACAATAATCTGCCAAAACCTGTGCAATTATGGTACATCCTAGCTAAAATTGCTTTCGAGTAAGCAACTTCTAAAAATAGAACCAATGAATCAGTTACTCAGGAAATCATTATGAATTAGCAATTTTCTGAAATTATTTATTTTAAAGTATATAATTCGAAACATAAAAACGAAAAGCTTCGAGATAAGATATTCTTCAGTTTCCTTGAGGGAAGTTATTCTAAAGTGACGGAAAGTAAATATATGTGCTATTTGACAATTTGGAAAAAAATTCTTTTGCTATGGTCTTGGTTTAATCAAGAAATTATACCTATTATTATAAATATGAAATTGCATTTCTAAATATTCTTTTAATAGTCTACTATACCAATTAAGATAAATATGCTTACTCACCTCCAACCAGGTAATTTCTCATATTCAGATTGAATCTTTTTGTTCTAAAATATGTAGATATTTTAATTATGAAATCTGTAAATGACCGATAGTATTGTAGGACAAGCAGATGGTTTTTGGCTATATTCCAGCATTCTTCCAGTACCATAAATTCTGGAGATGCTGTTGGAAGATATACTGGAATCAGATCCTTTTTGTGTTTGTCAAAATATTGCAGTACCTTTTTTGATTTATAGTGTTGTTTTGCTTTATCCAGAAATATATAACATTTTGGAAATTTCCTGTGTATCTGTTTTAGATAATTAAGAAATGTATTTTCATCAAACCAGTCATATTGCCTGAACAGTTGTTTTCCTTCTAAACTTGTGGCACCAAATAGAACTGACGCCTGATGAGATCCATTAATTCTCACTACTGGTCTTTCATCTTTTCTTATCCAGACTCTTCTTACAAGAGAGTCAAAGAAAAAGAATGATTCATCAGTAGATACTACTGTAAATCCTTCTTGGAGATTATCCAGTATCTTTCTTGCTCTTTTTTAAAACCTTCTTTCTCTTCTTTTGGTGCAGTGTTTACATGTACTTTTCTAGGTACTTTCTGTTTGAAT
The DNA here is from genome assembly GCA_963695855.1 of uncultured Nitrososphaerales archaeon. Taxonomy (GTDB): domain Archaea; phylum Thermoproteota; class Nitrososphaeria; order Nitrososphaerales; family Nitrososphaeraceae; genus TH1177. The sequence continues at coordinate 19,602 of CAVOHZ010000006.1, forward strand.
CCCCATCTGCGAAGTAAGGTGTAGATGTAAATATGATGGTAGTGTATACCGCTATCTCTGACTATGATATCATAAACCTGTTTTGTAGTCCATCCCTGTTTGCTAGACGACAGTTTATTTTTTATCTTGTATACTGTCTCTTCTGGTATATCTGGTGGTCTACCACTTTTTGATCTGTTTTTTAATCCTTCTATACCTTCTTCCCTGTACCTCTTTAACCAATCAGAAGCCCATGTTCTGCTTCTGTGGAGATCTCTTGCAACCTGTGCAGGAATATGTTTGTCATATACTACGTTTAACACAAGCAACATTCTTTCCTTTACACCTGCATCAGATTCTCGTTTATACAGTTGCTCAAATCTTGTTCTAGAAAGATTGTTGCTCTCAATCAAATGATAAACTGTATGCTTCCTTTCTTAGCTAAATCTATTATTGTCTAAAGTGTATGACCATGATGTTAAATTAATGTCAGCATAATTATATTAATTGGTATAGATAGCCTATAGTTGAATATAGATTGAAGTATATATGTTATTTTAAAGTAGATTATAATTTTTCATTTTTAGCAATCATAGATAATATAAGTCTGTATGGTCTCTATAGACTTACTTTAATACCAAGCATAAAATATTAGCTTGATGGTAAATCCAGTTATTTTATGATATATTGTTTAGTAATACTTGTATTAAATTAATTATATTAAATTAAATAACATAATATTATACTTTTTTTCCTAAATATTTTATGTTACATATATTTCTATATACAAATACGGAATATTATAGCTCTATATACATGTAAGTCATCTATGATCATTTCTCTTTTATGATCCGTAGGGCTATACTAGGCTCCATGCTATTAATATGAATGTAAATAAAAGAACAATATCTCTTCCAATATTATGTTTTATAATGTTAATGAGTTTGTCAATTAATTTCTTCTCCGTAACATCTTATTCGGAAGAGACAGTTCGCGACTCTATTAACGTAAAGAAGTCTGATAATTTAGAGAATGGAAAGCATTATGATGTTATCGATAAGCATAAACACGATTTCACTTTTGCAGCAGTTGGAGATTGGAGTTGTAATAAAGAAGCAATAAAGACTGCTAGTAATATTCTGAATAGGAATCCAGAAATAATATTGGGATTAGGCGATTATTCCTACCAGGACAATATGAAATGTTGGAAGGATATTGTTGAAGGAATAGATCCTCAAATACTCAAAATAGCTTTTGGTAATCACGAATTCGAAAGCAAATCATTAGCAAAACAGTATATGGATTATACTAATCTTGATAAACAGTATTATTCTTTTAATCATAACAACGTCCATTTTATAGCAATGTCTACAGAAGCACCTTATGAAGAGGGGTCAAAACAATTCAAATTTGTTCAGGATGATTTAATAAAAACAAAAGCTGATTCATCTATTGACTGGATAATCGTATACTTCCATCAGGCAATGTATACTACCAAAAGTAATCACGAGGGACTAGAATCCTTTAGGGATACCTATCACAGTCTTTTTGAAAAATTTGGTGTTGATTTGGTATTACAAGGACATCTTCATAATTATCAAAGAACTTATCCACTATTATACAATGATGAGAATCCAGCAAAGCCTACCATCAGTCAAGCAGCAGTTTTAGGAGAAGGGTCGGGGGGAGAAGATTTGTATGTTGATTCCCAAGGTACAATTTTTGCAATAGTGGGTACTGGAGGAGCAGAATTTCACGAACTGGAAGATGAATCTTATTTTAATGCGAAGCAATTCGAAGAGTATGGATTTTTGGATATAAAAGTAGTAGACAATGGAAAGCGACTTGATGCGAAATTTTATGGAAATGACGGCGAAATTAAAGACAAATTTAGTATAGAAAAATCTGCTTACGATAAGTGATAATCATAACCTCAGTCTTTACACACTCGAATAAATTGGATCCTAATAACGTTTTTCAAACAATTTGGGTTTTTATTCTGGAGCCAAGAACATTTTGTATAGCTTGAATATTATGAATTTGAATTAAATTGGATCGGTTAGATCTATGATACTAGTTATAAGTCATTTCAATAATACTGCATGTAGGTTTCTTGTCAAAAAATTGTTTCTTATTGTTGAACTTGAAAGTTAAACATTTACTCTGATTATCTTATATTTTCTAATTATCGAATTAAGCAAGCAAATAGTTTCTCATATTTATATTGAATTATTGTGTCCTAAAATAAACGATATTATCTTTTTAAAATTGTAAAAGATGAATTATAGTATATAACAAGCAGATCGTTTTTAGCTATATGCCAAATTTCTTCCAATACCATAAATTCAGGAGATGCTGATGAAGGTATACATCTATTTGAGATGGTTATACTTTGTAATTCAGCAGGGAAAATTAACTGGAAATACGACTAGTAAAATCGTGGGATTTGGACATTATCTTGCACCTCTCTATTTCCTTCATAATTTCTATAGGTCTTTCTATAGTAAGGTTGAGCTTCCCTCAGTAAACCGGTCCTGTGTTATCGTCTAATGCAATATAGTATGCCTCTACTGTTTGTGAATGTGCCATAATAGGAGATATATTTATTGTCTTTGTGGGTATTAGTAATGTAATTCATTTTTTCTTTATGGCTTTTCTCTCAATCTCAATCTCAATCTCAATCTTATTTAAAGATCTGTTGATATACTTTTTTACATCTTGCAATAATTCTACCAGTATTTTTTCCTTTGAGACACTATTTTTATTGGTTTCCAATTCACTATTATAATATTTCATCCATGAATATGTTCTTTGAATATTTTGGAACAATTCAAATGAAAGAAGTGAATGTTTACCAGATAGAATTATAGCATCCCACATATCAGTAAAAAAAGGTTTATAATCTTTGTAATTAATTGATTCCTCTATAAAACGTAATCTTTGTTCAAGGTCGTTTTTGATAAATAGGAAAATATTACTTCTAGTCTTTTTATCCTCTTGTTGTTGAGTCCTTTTATATGCCCAATGTTCTATGTATACTGCAAACCAAATTATTGCTGCAAGAAGTATCATTTCTACTACTAAGCTATCCCATTCTATTGCCAAATTTTCTTACTAGATAGGTATTTTGTATATAAAAGATAAAGATTATTATATAGAAATCTTTTAAATTTTTATTTTTTAGATATTAGATTTTTTAAAAAAATTAACAGTAAAACAATTCAAGATATTCTATGAAGTTACTAAATAGTAAGTAATGTTTAATACCTAGAATAAAGGAAAATAAATTATTATTACAGTCGCATCTATTATTTCATAAAGCTCTTGATTCTTATGAGAAAAGAATCTTTTGTTAGGTGTAAACGTCTTTTAGAAAAGTTCAGAAATTCTCCATATTTCAATCTTCTGTTTTCTGTTTCAGTATTTATGATTTCTTGAATTTCCCTATTTGGTTCTAGTGATTGTAAATAATTTATGGTTATATCAAAATCGTGGATACAGCCAAGATGATCCTGAATTTTTTCAAAAATCTTTAGTAATTCTATTGCTTCTGTATTTTCTTCAGGTAATAATTCTAACATATATCTCATTTTTTTACAGTCTTTTCTTAGTTGATGTAATTCTTCTATTTTTAGAGCATTAGTTATAACAATAGGAAAGTTTAACTCTATATTTGAAATGAAGCTTGATAGAACTTTATTATATCGTTTCTGCAATTCTTTTTCTGTAATATTCATTTTATCTATAACTTTATTAGAACCGAGATCCTTTAGCGAGATTGCCATCGTTTCTGCTATTTCTAAATTTGATTGTCTATCTTTTTTAATAGAATCTATAACTACGTCCCTTTGGCTGCTTTGCGGATAATTATTTAATTTCTGAAAAATAATGTCGTAATCTCTGATTTTACTATTAACTTTAAAAAATTTATTTGCAATTTGATTATATTCTGATAGTAATATTGGTCCGGCTCTGTATTTTTTAGGTAATGACAAAAACGTGGAGTTGAATCTTCGAACCGAAGTTCTTACATCGTGGATGTGTTTATCATTAGGATTTTTGATATATGCTTTAGTTCTACTATTTAATCTTTCAATGCTCTCATGTAGCTTCGTTAAAAATGGTAATAGAGTGAGCAATTTTGCTAATATCTACTACGTTTATTGTTATTAATATTTTTAATAAATGTACTATACATAGGATTGTATAATTCATTAACGAAAATGCACTCTTTTACTTGATAAAAACGAGGATTGTTATCCCGTTTTTGGTATATAGAGATCTAGAAAAGAAGATCCTGTATTCGACAGAAAATAGGCGGGTCGAAGGAGACCGACATATGTAAAGATATGGGTCTGTTTCGAATCACTTTTTACCTATACCGGAAACGGTATACAATGTAGGAGTTGAAAGGACTGGCACGTTATAAAATACCAAATACAATCGTTAAAATTCATAAAAAGTTTGAGAAAATATTTTACACGAAAAAAACAATATGACCACGTTATTTGGGAAATAAAATTGATTTTGTAAACCAATTACAATACGATGATGAGAGATAATCCAGTCTACAGTGTCTTGAGACGAATTCATTAAACAACTACCGATACTTTGAATCGGGAGAAATATATCAGCTTTGATCCTGGAAACACAAGGGAATTCAGGCATATTGGTCTAAAAGTTGTAGATATTCATAGTACACAAAGAAGATGATATCAATAATAAAGAATTACAGGACCTGAACTTTATTCTTAGGAATATTTTATCAGGCAATCTTAGACAGAATCCTAGACTATTGAATATTGCAGTTAGCAAATACAGAAAAACCATTACAGATTATATGAATAATAAAAAAAATTTCATAATATATACATAAAACCACAATTTTAGGTATTCTGCATAGTAGATTGAATAAAACGTCTTGGAGATGGATTTAGAAAACTTGCAACTCGAAAAGATTTAGATAGGATAATAAATAATACAAAATACTAGTTCAAAAGACATAGGCATTTTATCATATATTATAATGACAATAAAGTACATATCTCATTAAACTAAAAGACTGCCAACGAGGACTATAGGGCTGGAAGATCTATTGGTGGTTAATACGATACCTATGATGATCTAAATAATTTTGATGAAATAAGACTAAATAAATTAGTTTCCAATAGATATACAAAAGAAATGAAGAAAAATAAACGTATGGATATAAAAAAAAGAACTGAATGCGTACCTTCTACAGATAAAGAAATACGAATACAAGATCGTGAAGGCAACAATATTGTTATAGCGTTAGTAGACAGGAGGTAAAGCTAAAAAGAACATTAATGAATTTTATAAAACTACGGAAAGTTTTTTAATACATATGTATTTTAACCGTTTTATACTGAAATACAAATGAATTTCCCGAAAAATGATGATTATAAAGATGATATTCAACCAATTTCCCTCACTGATGAACAAAGAAAGCTAGGAAGGGATCTATATTTATTATATAATGATATAATCAATGAGGCTGAAAAAATAAAAGAATATTTCAAGATAAATGACAGCAATTTTCAATCGAAGAATAAATGTTGTGACAACCTATTGTGTTATCTTGTTCTAAGAAAAAGAAACATAGAACAACTTCAACTAAGATTGGCTAAGGACGGTCTTTCTTCTTTAGGAAGATTAGAAGATCATGTACTAATTAGTATAGAACAAATTTTGAAACATTATGGATACACTATCAATTCTAATACAACTCTTGAGAAAATAAATCAAGCTGATGCTCAGACAATAATTGCAAACCGTAGTCGATTATTATTAGGACGCCCCCGAGATAATAGAACAACTCGTATAATGGTAACTGTAGATGCTAACATATCTCACCAGCCGCAATTGGTAGAGGAGTTGCTTAAGAACGGGATGGATATTGCAAGAATAAACTGTGCTTACGATAAAGAACAAAATTGGAAAATGATAATAGATTCTATCAGAAACGCTGAGGATAGGTTGATTCAGAGCGGTCGTGATGTTGGTAGAAAATGTAGAATAGTTATGGACTTAGCCGGACCGAAAATCAGAATAAAACAGACGAGTTTGGGCAAAGGTCCTTTAAAAATTACTGTTGCAAAAGACACACATGGCAAATGCGTTAAATTGGTCGAGGGATTTTTGGATTGTGAGGCCGAATATACAGAAAAAACAAATTTAACAGGTGTTCCTGAAAGCTTCGTAATTTCTGTATCAGATGGAAAGCAAGAATTAAGTGACCTTGAGGTAGGAGAAAGATTATTGTTTTATGATTCCCGGGGAAAATATCGAGGGATGACTGTTCTCGAAAAGGTTAGTAAAACCCGAATACGTGTTGGAATCGATAAATCAGTATATCTAGATGAGGGTTTAATTATATATAGAGAGAAAAATTTTATCAAGAAATTTTACATCAAAAACAAGGAAGAGAAAACTAATCTGTGCCCGTATCCTAGAGAAATTGCACGAGAGATTGTTATTGGTGCAATTAAACCACATCCGATCGATCTTGAAGTAAAGACAGGTGATAAAATTTTGATCAATAAGAAAGAAATTGACAAAAACGCTGATCTTTTTGAAGGCTATGGTAGAATTAGTTGTACAATGCCCGAAGTTTTAAGCAAAGTAGAGATAGGTGATAGAGTATTAATCGATGATGGAAAAATTGATGCTACAGTGGTATCCACCAACGATGAATATTTAGAATTAGAAATAACATATCCATCAGATAAGACTGCAAAGATTCAATCAGATAAGGGATTGAATTTTCCAGATTCAAATTTAGACATGCCTGCTATAACACCCCAAGATATTAAAGATCTAAAATTTATTGTGAAAAAAGCAACTGCAGTAGGAATATCCTTTGCTCATTCTCCTGAGGACGTAAAAAATTTGTATGATGAGTTGGTAAAACTAGGAAATCCTGATTTTGGAGTAATCGCAAAAATAGAAAGTCGAAATGCTGTACACAATTTAGGAAAAATTCTTTTAACAGGTCTTTCTTTACCTAAATTTGGTATATTAATTGCGAGAGGGGATCTTGCTGTAGAAATTGGATTTGAAAATTTATCTCTAATTCAAGAGGATATCTTGTGTTTATGTGAGGCTGCACATGTTCCTGTTATTTTGGCTACACAAATTCTTGAAACACTAGCTAAGAGTGGTCTGCCTACAAGGGCTGAAATAACTGATGCCGCAAGAGGTCATAGGGCTGAATGCGTAATGCTAAACAAAGGCAACTTTATAGTCGAAGCGGTAAAGATATTATCATTATTATTAAAAACTGAACAACAGCATAATATAAAGAAAAGACAAATATTTAGGGAATTTACCTGGCAGAATGGCATATTTGATTTTGATAACAACGTTAAAAACAATGTCACTCATGGTCAAAGATATGCCAAGGTTCCGGCATAACAGGTAACTTTGAAGTACGCTACTATTTCTGCAATTTTATATATATTATAGATAAAATAGTGAATAAACGATCGAAAATTAGGTCTTGGTTCTTTTGTTGGTTTCTTGTATTCGTGTCGTAGTTTTTACTACGAAAAGATAGATTAAGAAATAGAGTATTTTAATAAAGCTAATAGTTTCTATATTATACTCACGCTATTTTTATCCACCTGTATTATATTTTAATCATGCCTTGGGAACTTAGATGGTTTGAGAACGATATGACTAATCACAAATTAGCTTTGGATTGGTTTAAAGGAATTGACAAAATATTTACCAGAGAGAATCTTCGAGAAGACAGATATATCTTTCTAGCAAATTGCGAAGATATTGGTATCAAGTTAAGGCCCTTTAATGATGAAACAACAAATAAACTGAGATTCAGACTTGAAATAAAATTGAGAAAAGATATAAAATCTGATTTTTCGGTAACAGGCAGACAGATATATGGTAATATGGAAGATTGGACAAAGTGGGGGTGGATTTTGGAGGACCTACCGGTATCAACAGATAGTATGGTTGACCCTTTTCGTGGTACAAATAATGCACCTATATTAAAGTTGGAAAAATTGAGGTTTCTAAGAAGGTATCTTTTTGAAGAGAATGCATGTAAATCAGTGGAATGGATAAACATCGATAGGGATGAAGGATTACAATGCGAAATAACTCAAATTGTGAAAGGAAATGCTCCTGCATGGTGGACAATAGGATTTGAGAGTATCGGAAAGAAGAACAACGAGATCGAATTTCGTAATGCAGTTCAAAACATCTTGAAAGATTTTGCGATAAAACTTGAAAGAAAGAATTCAAGTGGATACCCAGAATGGATCAAGTTGAATCAAAGTTCTTCTTAGATAAAAATTTTAGGCAGAAATTTCAAGAAATCTTTGACTGGTATGATATAGAAATCTACCATTTAAGCACCTATGGGATATATTGAAGAGATTCTGATATATTGAAGCATTTCATAGTGATTTGATATTCTTCTCATAATTCTTTATTCCGTCCAAAATTATTATTTTTGCTCTTTCTTTGTGTCCAATTTGTTTAATTTTAACAAATTTATTCTTTTCTAGATCCTTGTGATGTTCAATAAAGTGTATTAATTTTTTCAGGATATGTGAATTTATATCTTCTATGTCATTTAACAACTCGTTGTCTTGTTCATCTGTTTTTGACGATGGTCTTGCAATTATTTTTGAGTCTGGTCCGTCTTGATCTTCAGTTAAGATTACTCCAATAGGGACGCAGTTAACAACACTTTTCGGTTGTAACGAATCGATTCCGATAACAAAGACGTCTAAATTATCTTTGTAATTAGGTTTATCTGAATTTTCAAGAGTCTTTGGAATAAATCCATAATTAAAAGGATAGACCATTTCAACTGACAGTATTCTATCTACATACAAAATACCATCAGCAGGATCTAATTCATATTTTATGTTACTACCCCTTGGAATCTCTATGACTACATTAATATCTTCTGGAGGATTTTTTCCGGAATGTAGAGTACTTGTAAAAGACATATCTGAATAGATGGAATTATAAAATATAAAATATTTCTTTTGAATTTAGTCTTTGCTCCATAGAATTTCTTGTTAAAAAAATACTTGTTTCAATTTATTTTTTTTGAATATTACGCGACACATTTGGCTACATCATTTTATTTCCTTTACTAAATTTTGGTGGTTATTTAATATCTTGGACAGCATCATATTATCTAATATATCCAATTACCATATATTTTCTAACCAGACCTTATCATTAACATATCGGATAAACAGAAAGAGCCTTCTGTCATCATCTTTATTTCGGGTAATGTCATTACTATGAACTATTCCAAGAAGGCCACCAGACACAGGAGAAAGCAAGAGAATGATCATTAGTCAAACAGGAATGAACTACAAGACAGATAGAAGATATAATTGATAGAGTGCAATCAGATACCATTAAACCCACATTTATAGAATCATGCACAAGTGGGGATTCAAACAGAAGGTACCAAGAAGAATACATGTAAATACAGCATCCAAAGAAGAGAAACAATATTTTAAAAAAGAGCAAGAAAGATACTGGATAATGACCAAGAAGGATTTACAGTAGTATCACTTGATGAATCATTCTTCTATGATTCTCTTGTCAGGAAAGTATGGATACGAAAAGAGGAAAGAGTAGTAGTAAGAATAACTGGTTCTCATCAGGAATCCGTTCTATTTGGTGCCACAAGTTTAGAAGGAAAACAGATGTTCAGGTAATATGACTGGATTGATGAAAACACCTTTTTAGATTATCTAAAACAGAAACACAGGAAATTTTCAAAATGTTAATTCTTTCTGGATAAAGCAAAACAGGATCACAGATCAAAAAAGCTACTGGAATATTTTGATAAACACAAAAAGGATCTAATTCCAGTATATCTTCCAACAACATCTCCTGAATTTATGGTACTGGAAAAGATATGACATTTAGTCAAAAACGACCTGCTTGTCTTACGATACTATCCGTCCTTTACAGATTTTACCAATAAAATATGTACACATTTTTTAAAATAAAGAGATTCAACCTGGATATGAGAAACTATCTACTTGCTAAAATTAATAATTAGAAGACATAACCTAGTTGGTATAGAAAATCTAGTATACAAAAATTTTTTACAGCGACCTCATATTTTCAATATATTTAATCACACAAAATATAGGCATACAACAGAGATATTATACCTTCCTATTTTATGCTGTAGGTTATGACAATTTATAATTTTGTTCATAGTGAAATATAGATCTCTATAAAACATATTTTCATTATTTATATTTTAATGGTTTTTTAGCCATGAATTTTCACAAAAATGGTGCACATTCTTTATATATCTACTTTAAGGTAATATATACCAATGAATATGAAGGCTTTTGCAATATCTATGGCGCTGTGCGTTATAGTAATGAATATTTTCTCATTGGGTAACATATACGCACTCTTGGATGACGATGGCAGATATATTATAGTAACAATAGAAAATGTCAAAAGCAGAGATATAGAACTTACAGGATATATATATGACGAAGATAAGGATAAAAAAATTGAAGGCAGTCCTCAACCTATTGAGAAAACTGCTTCACAAATTAAACACACATTTAAATTTGATAATGACGATCTTAAAGTAGATGCAGGCCCAGGAACACAGTTCATTCTCTGTCTAGAGTTCAAGAGTGGAGCAGGAGAACCATCATGTTGGACAGACACCCTCAAGTCTGTAAGCCAACCAAACAGAGTAACACTGGATGCAGACTATATAAGGGATGATTAAATCAGCTTTTCATTTTTATTTTTTTTTGAGATATAATTAATTATATCCTATCTGAATCATCGTTTAATGCATCTCTTATGAATGAACAAACCTGATTCACATTATCCAATCTATATTTAATTCTCTCGCATTGAATAATCTGAGGTTATGGTGAAATCAGGAAACGAGGGCTGAAATTATGGACTGAGGGAGATGTATTTTGCAAGGATCATCTGCCAATGATTACCTGATTTCATAAAGGAAGGAATAGAGGAATAATAATCTTGATATTCCTGTACAAGAGAAGTCATTGCTTCATATTGTAGGTAGGAAAGTAAAATATGGTTCCACTACATTTACGGATAAATATAGTAGAAAATATGACCAAGTGCAAGAACAGGTTTTCATAGACAAATGTGCAAGTCACTTACAAAAAGAAAGAGCATGCAAATGGTACAGTTCATGTGAATAACTATGGATGTAAAAGCGACACCTACCAGCTATGGATGAAAGAGATCGTGGCACTAAAAAAAACAAAATTTATGAACATATTCCAAACGTGCCAGTTTATCCATAACAATAGAACCAAGACAACAGGACAAAGATTCACGGAAATTCTTTGTAATTAGCAGATGGAAGATTCAGAAATAAGAGCAAATGGATTTTTTCTGAACTATTTACAAATGCGTTAATTATGTACATATGAGTTCTTGAAGGAACGAACACAAAAAAATGATGTAACAAAATAAGTAGATTATTTGTTGGTTATCTAGTTCCTTATTTTCACGACGAATATGTATAATAGAAAAGAAAGTGTAATAGATGTGATGGTGGCACAATACATCTATTTTTACAAATCTTCTTTTATCTATGACAAACACAGTCTGATTGATATATGGAAAAATTTGATCTTATAGTTATCGGTTCAGGCGCAGGACTCGACGTGGCCAAAGCAGGGGCCGAGAAAGGACTAAAAGTTGCCATTATTGAAAAATCCAAATTAGGAGGAACCTGTCTAAACGTAGGAGGGATACCTTCAAAATTACTTATTTATAGCGCCGACATAATTGAAATAATTAAGAAGGCAGAAACTTTCGGCATTAATGTTGATAAATATTCCATTGATTTTGAAAAGATGATAAGTAGGGTTATTAAAATTATCGACACTGCAGCAAACGAGATTAAAAAAGAATTACAAGAAAGCAATAATCCTCGTCTTTTCTTACAAGATTGTAAATTCATAGGAAACAAGAAAATTTCAATAGCAAATGAGGTTATAACTGCAGATAAAATTCTCATTGCATCAGGAACAAGACCAAATATTCCAAAAATCAATGGCTTAGAAAATGTAAATTATATAACTAGTACTGAAGCATTATGTCTAAAATATCAACCAAAAACTCTTACTATAATAGGTGGTGGCTATATTGCCTGCGAATTCGCTCATTTCTTTGGTGCGTTGGGAACTAAAATAAATATAATACAAAGGAATGATTTATTGATCCCAAATGAAGATATAGATGTTTCACGGAAATTTACAGAGATATTTTCAAAAAAATACAATGTATATTTAGGATGTAATACGGAAACGGTTCGTTATAATTATCACAATACAAATAATCAAGAGACATTTAATGTAATAATTAAGGACAAATTTGGAAAGTGCATGGAAATCTATTCGGAACAGTTACTAATTGCAACAGGTCGAACACCAAATTCGGATTTATTAGATATCGAAAAAAGCGGTATTAAAAGAAATGAGAAAGGTTTCATACTTGTTGATGAATATTTGGAGACAAATATAAAAGGAATTTTTGCAGTAGGAGATGTTGTTGGAAAATTTCAATTCAAACATAATGCCAACAACGAAGCACGCTATGCATACAATAATATACTTTATCCTGATAACAAATTACCTGTAAATTATAATGCAATCCCTCATGCTATTTTTACGAGTCCACAAATTGCAGGTGTAGGATATACAGAACAACAACTAAAGAAAGAAAAGATAGAATATGTTAGGTCTATATACCCTTATATTCAAACAGCAATGGGAAAAGCAATAGAAGATAAAGACGGATTTGTAAAATTTCTTATCGATAAAAAAAATAAATATATTCTTGGGTGTCACATCATGGGAACAGATGCGTCGATTTTGATTCATGAAGTATTAGTTGCAATGACAACGGGAGAAGGAAAGATAGATAACATAACTAATACTATTCACATTCATCCAGCGTTATCGGAAGTAGTAGGTAGAGCTGCTTCTGTTCATAATCTTGACATAGTTGTTCCCCTTGGTACTTGTATAACTCCATACCTCTTCCTTCACCTTTAAAAGTTATTTTTATTTTAGAAGGCGATTGAGAATACCAACTCTTCCAAGTCGTACAAGCAGAATTATTAACTACAAATGCAATTAGTAAAATCTTGGGATTAAGACATTTTCTTCCAGCTCTCTATTTCCTTGATAATCGCTATGGGTCTTTCTGTAATTAGGGGGAGCTTACCTCCATAAACCGATCCAGTGGTACCATCTAATGTAATGTAGTCTCCCTCGTTGAGAATATCCTTGTTAATAATACATGTCCGTTCTTTAAGATCTATCAATATTTCGCGACAGCCCACAATACACACTTTATCCATTTGTCTTGCAACTACTGCTGCATGAGATGTTCTTCCACCCTGATTCGTAACTAGCCCAGAGCATACGGCTATACCTGCAATATCATCAGTGGATATATCTTGACGAACTAGTACAAGTTGCCCGCCTTCGCTAGTCTTGCCAGTAGCTCTCTCTGAATCTAGCACGATTTTGCCCACTGCCACTCCACGATTTGCAGATATTCCTTTACATAATACCTTTAAATTAGAAGATGAAGATAAACTCGTTCTCGATATCTTATTTAAATCATATTTTTTAACTCTCTCCAACCCAGTAGCAAAATCTATCAATCCTTCATTCACTAGGTCCACAGCAATTTGAATAGCGGCCCAAGACGTTCGTTTACCAGTCCTTGACTGCAGAATAAAGAGCTTTCCTTCCTGAATTGTGAATTCAAAGTCCTGCATATCTTTGAACTCTGTTTCCAAACGCAACTTTATGTTCTGTATTTTCTTATATACTTGGGGCATTATCTTCTTTAGCTTTTCTGCATTCCTAACTGCATGTCGGCCGGATACTATGTCCTCTCCTTGTGAATTGAAGAGGAAATCTATGTACAGACTATCTTCGCCTGTAGCGGGATCCCTAGTAAAAGCTACGCCTGAACCCGATGTGGCTCCCATATTTCCAAAAACCATAGCTTGGATTATGGCCGCAGTTCCTATCAGATCCCTGATATCATGAAGCCTACGATATTCAATCGCCCTTGGACTGTTCCAGGATCTAAAGACTGCTCCAATCGCTTCCCTCAGCTGAACGAGAGGCAGTTGGGGAAATGGAACATGTACATGTTCCTCAAATATTTTCATGTAGATTCTTGACAAACTCTTGAGTTCTTCCGCACTGAGCTCTCTGACGTCCCTTAATCCTTTATTGATAATATCCTCTTTCAATATACTTTCAAAAAAATTTGGAGGACAACCATACACAACTTTAGCATATGTTTCAATCAATCGTCTATACGAATCCCAGACAAATTTTGGGTTTCCAGTCATTCTGATCAACCCATCTATTGTAGAATCACAGAGACCGACATTCAATATTGATTCCAACATCCCCGGCATAGAAACTGCTGCGCCAGAACGGACGGATAAAAGTAAAGGCCTTCGTGAGCCTCCAAAAGTAAGACGGCTTGTATCTTCAATTTTCTTGATAAAGAATTCCACGGTATCTTCAAAATTCGGTGGAAGAATTTGATTATTCCTCAGATACCTATCGCAAATTGATGTGCTTATCACAAATCCAGGGGGAACAGGGAGCATGATTTTGTCCATTCTCATTAGGTACATCGCCTTAGAACCTACTTCAAATCCGCTAGGAAAGTGTGCATGAGAATTGGATGATCCGAAGAAATAGATATTTCCTTGATCTGTTTTGGTGGTCATATCTAATTGCAAGCAACACTTGATGTTATGTTGGTTAATTGTAGGAAGTTGCCAAGACAATTCTCTGCTTTGAAATATGATAAGTAGATCAAATTGCAAGAACCTCATTGGCATAGTCTCTTAATATCACAGCAGATTTAGTGAGTGAGTCGGTCCCCTCCTCTATATTCTTTGAGATTTCAGATAATATATGTAATTGCTTAAAATTATTTGACTCATTCATTATAGCGGCGTTCACCTTACGGGTTACATCATCTGCTTGGTGTTCTAATGTAATGATTTTATCTATAGTTTCAAGAAAATCATCAATTTCTTCACGGGTACTCCATTTGTCTATAATTTTTACGTTTTCAATTGCCTTGAGGTACTCCATTGAACTATGCACAGCTAATTCTGCAAGGTCTAGTAGAGGTTCATAAAAATCTCCTATGATTTCTTCTTTAGAAACCAATGTCAATAAGAAAAGGGTTTCCTCCATGGAATCGGCAGCATCATCCGCATTACTCACGAAGTTCTCAAATACAATAGAGGCATTTGACCGCTTAAGTATAACACGAATATTATTCAACAAAGCGTCAGCATTTTTCTCCCAGACTTTCACTCTTTCGGCATTTCTCGTAATAAATTCTTGGTCGTCACTCTCTATCTGAACCAGGCCGTCCCTTACTATTGTACTAATTTCAACTACCAAAGATGCATGATTTGCAGCTATGTTTAGAAGGCTTTCATCAATACTGCGAAAATTTTTGGCGAGTTCAACTCTCACTTCATCACGTATTAGAAATTCCGATTTGCCTTCTATCAATCCTTCAGCACAAGTTTGGAGAACAAATTTTAGGAATTCAATCGCCTTTTCTCTACTAAGAACATCCTCGAATTTATCCCCGAAATGAAGAGGGGACTTTGCAGTTTTTTTTATAGCATCGAAAATTAATTGTTCTCCGCCCATCTTCAGAAATCCCATATGACCCAAATCATTATCTGCAGCCCATTTCAATATGCTGAAGACATCCTCTTTCTTTACGAATATACCCAGACGTTTTCTTGCACGATTCCAATCAATTAGAAATACTATACGTGACGCCAAGAAAGAAAGATAGACTTCTAGATCCATAGGATTTTTTGCGACATAAGTTCCGATGGAGATATGATACAGTCCAGAACCTTTAAATTTTTCACTTTGCCTTGATGTTGTGTTTTCCCACTTTACGTCAAATCTGTCAAGCATTGAATGAAAAAAAATTAGTCTTTGAATGTGTATATCAGAACAAGTTACTGAAACTGTCATTTCCTTAATTTTAATAACAAGTACGTGCGCATCAGTAGTTCCTATATCATTTTGGATTAATAACATATCTGCTGAACGGGTGGCTGTTGTATCCAGTCCAGGATGTTCAAACTTTAATTTTTTTGATTTATTAATTCCCTTCATGAATGCTCGTACTAGTACCTTGTCATTGTCCGTTATCCCATAGACTTTCGCTCCATCGATGGATTCGTGATATATTAGAGACTGTAGTCTGTTAAGCTCCTTATGAATTCCCATAACAAGAAGATGAAAACTGTCTCGATTTTTTGGTTCACCAGAAATAATATTGTCTATAATCAAATCTGAAATAATATCTTCATCTATTCTGGGGATTGTTGCCAATAGATCCTTGAATCTATTACGAAGACTATCATAATCTGCTATTTGGAACAGTTTTGAATTGGTAACTAAATTCGAGTCGTGTATTCTTTTTTGATCAGTTGGTTCGAAAAAAGTTTGTAAAGGAAGAATCATTTGCTTAATATTTTCGATTATATTGGCAATTATAGGATTTACGTTGGGTATGTAATAGTAATTTTCAAGATCCGGCGTTTTGACGCTGTATTCTACTACTCTATCAAGATTAGTGTCTTGAATACCGCATTCTTCACGCTCGTTCCTAAGGTTTGAAAGTTCAATTTGAGGATTATCAGCGTGATGTTTTGCCATCTGAAGTAGTGAAAAAAAATACTTTACTCTGTCATTAGCATCGAACGCATCTGAAATCAGCTTTGGAAGTAAAAGTTCTCTAATTCCTAATTCTCGTATTATTTCTGCTTTCTCTGTCAACTAATCTGCCACGGAATAAATATTATGCATATGATATATTCATATAAATAGATTGTATATATAGTCCATAGAGCAACGTGCATATATCGTTTATTCTTTGGAGACAATGGTAAAATTGTCCTTTATTTAATAGCACTAAAGAATAGATAGTTGAAAAATCTATTATTTTTCGAGGATGTTGATATGCCTTTACTTGTTGTGAAAGTGGCCATAACAAGAGTTATATCCATTGCCTTTGTACAAACCTCACAATTCTTTATCTCTTTTTTTTTGAAATATCAGAACGGACTCAATATGCTCAATTAACAGTAATTTCATTTCTATTTAGAATTTCTTTTACTTTTCATGTTTATAGTATTTTTGATTCGTACAATAGTAATTGTTATTCTTATTGTATATACCGTGTCCAATAGAGCGGCCTATAACTGTCTATGTAGATGAAAGAGATCTAAATGATCAATGTTAAGAATTACTATATAGCTACATTGATTATTTTAAAATCTTCATGAATCCGCATCGAGAAAATTTGTTTCAGGATGAATTATATTTACTTGATTTTATGGACGCATCCGTTAATTGGACAAAATTAAATCTAGAATATATATCTGTATATATAGACACATATTTTAGCACCTCCCAGGATGTTCTAAAACTTGGACAATGGGACACATTCTACGATAGATGGTTATCAAATATCGACAGAGAATTAGAATGCGAGTTAGGCTCCAGGCAATTTACTAGTAATTTGAAAGATTGGATGAAGTCTACCATTAAATTACGATCAACTTATCGTACATTAGGATTTCCTATCGAACATTACGACGAACTACTTTATTCAATCAAGAAGTTTATGATGAGTCTTTATGTTTTTCCTTTGATGCAAGAATTTGGATACTCTACTCCTTCAGAAGTGGTCTATACACTAGGAAAGGTTACTCTCCGTCACTATAAAAACAGTCAAAGTAAGCTTACCGCTGTTGGACTTCCTGTACTTATTGTATATGCACAGATTAATAGATTCAACATACTAGATATAAGCTCTGACAGAAGTGTGGTGAGGAATCTAACATCAAACGGTTTGGATGTGTACGTTCTGGATTGGGGGTACTCTGGAAGTCAAGATGATAACAGATCTGTTGAGGATTACGTGAAAATACTACACAGTGTTATGGATATCATCACTTCAAGGCACAAAAAAAATGATAAAATATCGATTCTAGGATATTGCTGGGGAGGATTAATTTCAATTATTTTCACAGCGCTTCATCCAGACAGAGTAAACGCTCTAGCTCTACTGGCTTCACCTGTTGATTCTAGCAAGGATAACAGTTTGCTAGCTGTTTGGGCACGCTCTATCGATGCTGATATGATAATACAAGAATTTGGTCATATGGATGGACAGATTCTTGACCTTGCTTTTATTATGAGGAATCCACCAAGAAACCTTTGTGACAAATATTTGAAATTGTTCAAAAACTTCAACGATAAACATTTTGTGAATTCTTTTTTAGCAGTTGAAAACTGGCTCTTTCGCACTCCTCCGATACCTGGTGTATTGTACCGTCAAATTATAAACGACCTGTACAAGAGAAATCTCTTGATTAGAAATGATATCAAGATAAACGGCAAAGCGGTTGACTTGAAGAAGATAGATGTTCCATTGTTAAATATAGTCGCTGAAAATGATGATTTGGTATCACCAGCTTCTTCCCTGGCTGTAAACGAATACGTATCAAGCGTAGATAAGAAGTCGATTAAAATACCAGGAGGCCATGTAGGTTTGTTAATTAGCAAGAGGGCGCATGAGAAACTGTGGCCTGAAGTCGCAGACTGGATACTGCTGTCTAGGACAAGAAGAAAATAACAATATGTTCCGGTTTCAATCTAATTACTGTTATGGATTTTCTCAATGTTTTGCTTCTTTGTTTACCTTCCTTTCCTGGTTTGGTAAGTGGTCACGCATGATCTGTAAGATCAGGAACATTCAAGCTGGATTTGCCATGAGGTAAAAGTAATATTTTTTCATTTTGGAGACAGATTATTTATATTTATATTAATTCTTAGACCTTTATCATAAGTGGAAAAAACTTAAGGAACAAATAATTAAATTTGATAAAATTTTAACTGTGCAATTCAACTTTTAGGTATCAATACAAAAATGAGCAGTGAATGGTTCTGATAGTATTTTTGGCCCTTGAACCTGTAAATTATCTCCATGTATTTTTACATTGATACTTATTAAGAATCATAAAATAAAGAAAATTTTGAGATGTATTACATATTCTTCTTAAATCAATTGACACAAACTATCATTTTCACAAAGGGTTCGGATCATATTTAGAAGTATAATCGGTAATTATACAATTTCATAGTTGGTAGTATTCTTGTATTCAATAGTCTCTTGATTTCTCCTTTGGTCTTTGAGTGGAATGCAGTGACAGGAAGTTAGAAAGTCCAAATTTTCAGGATAAGGAATGATGTAAAGCATCATTGCATGAATTGCCAATATTATTTTATTTGTGATTCTACTATGACAGGACTCATGCCCTGTTATAATCAGATAAGATTTGAATTTCAATTTGAACAGAATTTTAAAAAATAGGAATCTTTCTTCCTCTGCTTTTAAATGATAGGATATTTACAATATATTTTAGGGATTTTTAACCATCTCCTTCTTTTTGATATCCGTTCAGATATCTGTAGGAAACTGGCTCTGGAAATGTGGGGGATGTTTATAGCTACAAGTTACTCTCCGTCAATCGCGTTTGCGTCCAAGATACCATAGTCTAGTCTTGATCTTTTTCATATCGCACATAATCTCACACTGCTTAATCCGAACGATCAAAAAATGTCCAAATGCTATAGCATGATAGAAATTATATAATCACATGCGAGTTTAAATTCCAATATTGTTTTAGAATTACTTCTCATTCCTTTTAACTTGAATGCGAATAATTCATCATGTATCTCATAGATTTCCAGACAACACGTCTTTTGCCAGATGTAGTTTTATTAATTATAATTATAAGATTATTTTTTATTTGTTTATTTTATTCTTCCTTTCGTGTTTATTTTTATTATTATATTTTGATGTATTTATTGTCTCTATATCACTACCAATTTTTTTTACTTCAGATTGTAGTCTAGAGATTTGAGATCCTTTGTTTTCGAATGGCGTTGGAATGGATTTTCTTCTACTGCAAATAATTGACCTATATTAAAGATAAAACAATTGAAGTTTTTGAGAAGGCATCTTTTTGAAGAATAGATCTTTTGCGTAATAGATAAGCTTACAGCTATATTCCTCTTTTTTAGCAGTTATATTTCGTAGATTTGCTAAATTACGATAGATTATCCAGAAAACTACAAATGTTCAGGTCATTTACAGAATTGGAATTAACAGAATTTGATTCAATTTACAAGGAAATTGAATCCAGATATAATGAATACGAGGTAAAACGTCTCTCTAAAAGAAAGAAGAGAAGAATAAGACCTGTAGGTATGGGAGGTAGACACTTCAAACATCCAGTAAGAGATAGATTTCTTATGCTTTTGGTGTACTACAGATTATACATAACACATACACTTTCTGGTTTTCTGTTTGACTTGGACCAGAGCAATGTGTACAGGGATATAAGATACATAGAACCTTTAGTCAAAAAATGTATTCCATTACCAGAAAAACTGTACAATAGTACAAGACGGTTGAGATCTGTAGAAGAGGTAGAAAAGTACTTTCCTGAATTTAAGGCATTTATAGATGCAACCGAACAGGAGATACAAAGACCAAAAAACAAAAGAAAGAGGAGAAACTACTATTCGGGCAAGAAGAAAAGACATACCGTAAAGACGCAGTACATGGTAAACAAAGAAGGAAAGATATTACATAAATCAGACCACAGAAAAGGAAGACAGCATGACTATTCTGTTTACAAGGATCAACATCCTGCTACACCATCACAAGTAGAAAACTATTTTGATCTTGGATACCAAGGAATAAAAAATGATTTTCCAGATCTGAAAGTAGCATTGCCAGCAGTAAAGAAGAAACGTAATATTGATCTTACCAAACAGGAGAAAAGGTACAATAGAAAACAGCGTAAACAGCGAACAATAGTAGAACATACAATCTGCAGGATAAAAAAATTTGGTATTATGAGTACCAGATACAGGAACAGACTGAAAAGATATGATACAGTATCAGATATTGTATCGGGTCTTGTTAATTACAGAATCATAAAGAAGAGTAATAATCTATCGCTACTATAGAACAAGAATACAGACAGAGAAGAGTAATAGGAGATTACAAAAATTGTTCAATTACGCAAGACATCTAATATACATATAGATAAATAGATGCATAAATATCGATAAAAATGATGAGTTACAATGTAAAATAAGGAAAATTACGAGAAAATGCTTCTGCATGCTTGACAATAGAATTTGAGAGTATCGAAAAGAAGAACAACAAGATCGGATTTGGTAATGCAGTTCGAAACATCTTGAAAGATTTCACAATAAAACTTGAAAGAATTCAATTGGATACCCAGAATGGGGCAAGTTGAATCATAAAAGTTCCTCTTGGATAAAAGGCTCGTCCAAAAATTCAAAGCAATTTTTTGTGGGATTCTAAATATTCTTGTTAGATTGTAATTTTCCACAGCAAATAATCGTAAAATTCTAATGGGTCAACCATTTAAGGGTTTAGAATATTATTCATAATTTTGTCACGCTGAATTATTGTTAATGTATATCATCCTTGTAAAATAATCCGTATATTGAAGTCAATGGTAATCTTGTATAAGAATAAAAGTTATTTTATAATTCAATTTTTTGTGTAATAATATAAATATTTCTGTTAGTAAATTTTGTACAAATTGGATCTATATATTATGAGGCATGGTGACGCTGGAAAACGTCTTTCCGATTCTATACAAGACCGGTCAAGATCGTTAACACAACAAGGTCTGAAAGAAGTCAGAACGATTTCAAAATCTTTAAAGCTTCTAGATGTTAAATTCGATACAATATTTTCTAGTCCTCTCCCAAGAGCATTACAAACAGCTATTATTGTTGCTAATCAGTATAAATTAAAAAATAAAATAGAAAAATATGATGAATTAATTTCTCAACAAGACAGGTTCATATTCTATGATATATTGGCTAATTATAATCGAATGTCTTCGATTCTAATTGTTGGACATGAACCATATCTCAGTACCATGATTAGTGACATCATATCAAATAGTGACGATAAAAATAAGACTAATAATGACATAAAATCAAATAGTAATATTATCCTAAAAAAGGCAGGTCTATCAAAAATTAGAATAACTTCTACTGTACCTACTTTACAAGGAGAATTAAGATGGTTACTTACACCAAATATTTTAAAAGAAGTCAAAGATACGTCATAACTTTACTGCCTGATATATCTTGTATTAAATTTTCATATCCTTGCAGATAATTTTCTATTGTCTACTAAATTTACTATGATATACTATATTGAATACATATGTAAAACTAAAATTTCTTGTTCCTATATAACTATTGAATCAATATCTTGGAACTCTATATACTTAGACACGGAGAGACATCTAAAAAACTGTACTCCTCTGTAGATTCCAATCACTCTCTCACATTTTCAGGAAAATCTGAAATTGAAGAAATAGGCAATTCAATTAAAAAATTAAGAATCAAGATCGACTTAATATTAACAAGTACTATCTCTTCAAGTCTAGAAACTGCGGATATAATAAATAATTTATTTAACAAAAAAATAAAAATCTTAAAATGCGAAGATCTACAACCAGAAGGAAACATATTAAATGTTTACAAAATTATATCTGAATTTGATCAAATGTCTTCGATTCTAATTGTTGGACATGAACCATATCTCAGTACCATGATTAGTGACATCATATCAAATAGTGACGATAAAAATAAGACTAATAATGACATAAAATCAAATAGTAATATTATCCTAAAAAAGGCAGGTCTATCAAAAATTAGAATAACTTCTACTGTACCTACTTTACAAGGAGAATTAAGATGGTTACTTACACCGAGACTATTAAAGAGTATTATCTAGATAATACCATAAAGAAAGTGACTTATGGAAAACCTTCATTCCGTAAAGTATCAGTAATAGATTTGGGATATAATTCCCTAAAATTAGTTCATTATATTACATCCTCTAATAAATATTATAAAAAATACTATGAGAAAACTATTAGGGTGAGACTTGGAGAAGGTCTAAACAAAACAGGACTACTTAGAACAGAGGCTATCAATAGAACTATTGAATCTCTAAAATATTTTCGTGATCTTATTAATTCTGAATCCATTGAATTTACAATACCATTTGCTACTAGCGCAGTACGTGAGGCGGAAAATAAGAAATTGTTCCTGAGAAAAGTAGAAGAAGAAACAGGATTTAAATTCAAATTATTATCAGCTAATGAAGAAGCTGCATATTCATATCTTGGTGCGTTGAACTCACTATGTGTTTCAAATTGCTTGTTTTTTGATCTGGGCGGCGGAACGATAGAATTAGTAAGTTCTAGAGATTATAAAATTAGGAGAGTAATGTCCCTTCCCTTGGGAACATTGAAGCTAACCCAGAAATTTTTTTCAAACAATGAAGATAAAAATACAACCACTAGTAAAAAATCTAAAAAGATTTATAATATTTTAGGAGGACATATTATGAATCAATTACCCAATCCACAAGAATTAGACATAAATAGTGAATCTACTGTACTAATAGGTGCTGGGGGTACTCTTAGAACGATTGCAAGATATGATCAATTGATGAAAGAATATCCAATCACAAGATTACATAACTACAAACTAAATTTTCGTGCTGTATCAACCATCAAAGATGATCTATCTAAAATGAATAAAGAAGAGTTATCTAATATAGATGTAATAGGACCAAATAGGGCAGAAACAATCAAGACAGGATTAAATGTAATCTACTTCCTTATGTCAAAATTCGGTCTTAAGAATATTATTGTTAGTACAAAAGGATTACGAGAAGGAATGGTCTTAAATTTTCTTGAATCCTATCATTTAGATAATAGAACTGATTTGGATAGATATCTACTAAATAACTGTAACAACAAAGACAAATGCAATTCAAGCTTAGCAAAGAAATTCCTATCTAACGGAATTATAACAGAAAATGAATACACTATTATTAATCAATCAATATTATATATGTGCAAG
Organism: uncultured Nitrososphaerales archaeon; assembly: GCA_963695855.1. GTDB lineage: Archaea > Thermoproteota > Nitrososphaeria > Nitrososphaerales > Nitrososphaeraceae > TH1177. The sequence continues at coordinate 43,715 of CAVOHZ010000006.1, forward strand.
ATTCTGGCTAATGATAATATTGGTCAATTTTATGTTCTCCTCAATGAGGATATCAAAAATCTGGATCATCATCAACATGTTATATTAGCATTATCCCTTCTGGCAATCAATAAGCCAAAAATAGCTCTTGAACTATCTGAAAATTACAGAAATCTATTATATTATTATTATGATAAAAAAATGATCAAAAACATTATCGAAAGAATATCAACCTTCTTACGATTTTTAAATTTTGTGAAAAATAACAAATTAATAATTGAAATCAAAGAATTTACAAAAATAACAAACAAGCTTTTACTGGAAATCATAATACAAAGTGATAAAAATAAAGACATCATTTCCTTTCCAGAAATTTTATTTAAAGAGATAATATCAGATTTTAAGTCTTCATTTGATCTTTCGATACAATATACATTAATTGTCCAAGATAAAAAAAAGGAGTACAATTAGTAAATGACACAGGTAAAGATAAAAGGATCTAGTAATACAATAACTAATACGACAACTAAAAAAAATAAGGACAATTTAAAAGGTAAATTAATTATAGTTGAAGGAATTGATGGATCAGGAAAATCGACACAAATTCATCTTCTTGATAAATGGCTTAAATTTAAGAATCTACAATCTTTTTTATCAGAGTGGAATTCATCTGAAATTGTAAAAAATGTAACCTCTAGAGGTAAGAAAAAAGAACAACTTACACCTACAACATTTTCGTTGCTGCACTCAACTGATTTTGCAGATCGGTACGAAAGGAATATTTTTCCGTTATTAAGGGCTGGTTACATAGTGTTGGCAGATAGATATATCTATACAGCATATGCACGAGATATAGTAAGGGGATGTGATCCACAATGGGTCAAAAAAGTATATGATTTTGCTTTAAAACCTGATATCACATTTTATTTCAGAGTTCCGGTGGATATAGCTGCAGGACGAATATTATCTGGAAGACCCAAGTTGAAATATTACGAGGCGGGAATGGATCAAAATTTAAGTAATGATATTTATGAAAGTTATCGTATTTTTCAAAGTAGAATAATAGAACAATATGACAAAATGGTAATACCTGAAAATTTCGCTGTTATAGATGGAACACTAAATATAGAAGAACAACAAAATATGGTTAGAGAAAAATTTAACAATACTATTCCTGCAGAGATGTTAAAATGAGTAATTCAAATAAGGTGAAGAAAATGGAAAAATCTAATATTATTAAATATTATGGTCATGGAATTCCTTATTTGAAAAATATAGAATTAAAAGGTAAGTTGATCGTATTAGAAGGACCAGATTCATCAGGAAGAAGTACACAAATCTCATTATTGGATAATTACCTTGAAGCAAATGGTCATGCAGTTCTTAATTCAGGCCTTAGAAGATCTGAACTGATAAGTGATGGAATACTGGAGGCAAAAGAAAGACATTTATTAAGAAAAAGGACCATGAGTTTATTTTATGCTGCAGATTTTGCAGACCAGCTCGAGAATAAAATAATCCCAGCTTTGAGAGCAGGATATATAGTATTAGCAGATAGGTATATCTATACACTTATGGCTAGGGATGCTGTAAGAAACATTAATAGAATATGGTCATCTAATTTATATGGTTTTGCAATTAAACCCGATCTTGTTTTTTATTTAGATGTAGACCCAAAGGAACTTATACGAAGGGCTTTTCAAAAATCTACAGAGGAACTCTTGAAAGGAATTTTTGATAAAGATAATTTTCTTGATTACTATGAATCTGGAGAAGATATGGGTTTTTCGGATGATCTCTTAGAATCTTTTATTCTCTATCAAAAGAAAATGAAGCGAGAATTTATTAGAATACAAAACAAATATGGAATTATTAAAGTTAATGGAAATCGAACAGTAGAAGAAGTGCATAACGAGTTAAAACAAAAAATAGATCAATTTTTAAAAGTTCCATTCAATACATCAAAATAAATTAAATTAAATTATCTGTGAAAAAACTATTTCATTGTTGAATTAAGCGCATCTATAGTATAATCATATAGATTATTACATGTTTCGCAATTAATTTTGCCGTCTGATCTGTTATTTTTGTACAAGAAATTCTATCTTGCAGCTGAAGGCCCAGAACCGTTTTCATAAAAACAAGAAAAGTATTCTTTTTTATCCCAAAATTAGAAAATAACTTAATATTCTGTTTATTGAACTGTTTTATACCATTTTTTGTTGTATCACTCCAATGAAATTGCATTAATTCTGTGTTTATAGACCCTGCAATATGTCCCAAAACATATCTCTCATCTTGCAACATTCTTAATTTTTCTGAAATCTTGAAACTATTTTTTGATAAGCTAATACCTTTGTTGTAAGAATCAATGGCATCTATAAAAGATTTTTCTGCAAGACGTACCATGTCATCTAATATCTTATTTATCCTATCAATACCTGAATCTAAGAGCCTTGTCATCTTATTTCAAACTTTTATTGACTAGATACTAAATGTTTTCTCGTAAGTATAAAATAATTGATAAACGTAACTGGTCGAACTAATAATGTAAATCATATTGTTCCGTTGTTCTATATAATATAATGACGCTTAAATTATTATCCAAATTTTCCACATATATATTTTTCAGTCATTTCTTCCCTAGGGTTTTCGAAAATTTGTTTTGTATCTCCAAATTCAATTAATTCGCCTAAAAACATAAAAGCAGTGTAATCTGATACCCTCGCAGCCTGTTGCATGTTATGTGTAACTATTACTATAGTCAAATATTTTTTTAGTTCATGAACTAAATCTTCTATCTTGGATGATGCTATTGGATCCAATGCTGAAGTAGGTTCGTCCATTAGTAATACTTCGGGGTGCATGGCTAGAGCTCGTGCAATACAAAGTCTTTGTTGTTGACCTCCCGACAAACTCATTCCGGGTTTATTTAATTCATTCTTTACCTCTTCCCATAATGCAGCATTTTCAAGACTCTCTTTCACTATTTGTGAAATCAACTTCTTATCTCTTACCCCATTTAGTTTTAAGCCTGATGCAACATTGTCAAAAATAGTCATCGTAGGAAAGGGATTTGGTTTTTGAAATACCATTCCTATTCTTCTCTTTATAATAACCGGATTGATCTTTGGATCGTAAATATTAATATTATCTAAATTTACTTCACCCTTAACAAAAGCCCCGTTCGTCATTTCATGCATTCTGTTAAGACATCTTATTAATGTCGTTTTACCACATCCGGAAGGACCAATGAACGCCGTTACCTTTTTTTCTTTCATATTTAGATTGATTTTTTTTAAAATTTGTTTTTTATGAAATCCTGCATTTAATTCTCTTACGTTTAGTTTTGCAGAAGTTTCAGGAAACCTGGTTTCGGTAATGTCAATAGGTTTCTCGATTTTCAGTGAAGGTTCCGGTTTATTATCTGTGTCAGTCTTCGTTGTCGTCTTTGATCAATTTATAAATGTCAGATAATGACAAATAAACAGTTTCTCTATAGTTTTCGTAGTAATAAATAGACCTATGTTTATTGGATCGATCGATTATCGAGTGCGTTCAATAACAAAAATACAAAATTGATTAATTCTATTCTATTAGAAACCACTTAAATTATTCTCAATTGGTAGACTCATATCGTTCCCCCATTCATTCCATGATCCAAGATATAATTTCGGCTTTTTAAACCCAAGTTCGCTTAATATAACAAATGTATTTGCTGCTCTATATCCGCCCTGACAATATGTAACTGTCCACATATCATGATTATTACTTTTTTACAAATTCTTAACTTATTTCTTGAAATATTGGAATTCATTCGAGCGTGTGAGAACAAGGAAAATCTCGTTAGAAGATTATATAATTTGGGAGGCGAATTTAAATATGAATATTGTTTAGTAATAATTTCTATCTTTTTTTAAATTTAACTATAATTAACCACGGACCCCATACCGATTTTTGTATGAGATCCATGTCTTACAAAATATAATTCCAAATACAGTTTTATCAATTATACCATTACTTTTTCATTTGCTTATTCTGCTTATTCTTCTGCTTCTCTTCTTTTTTCATTTGCTTATTCTTCTGCTTCTCTTCTTTTTTCATTTGCTTATTCTTCTGCTTCTCTTCTTTTTTCATTTGCTTATTCTTCTGCTTCTCTTCTTTTTTCATTTGCTTATTCTTCTGCTTCTCTTCTTTTTTCATTTGCTTATTCTTCTGCTTCTCTTCTTTTTTCATTTGCTTATTCTTCTGCTTCTCTTCTTTTTTCATTTGCTTATTCTTCTTTTCATCTTGCTTTTTATTGTTGTTTTTTGATACATTTATTGTATCTATATTACTACCAATCTTTTTTACCTCAGATTGTAGCCTGGATATTTGAGATTTGATCTGTCCCAGTGATTCCAATTCCTTTGTGTAGCTAGGATTCTTAGTTAATTTAACGGCATTTTTTACATCGCCCAAAATTTTCTCTAATTTTGAATAATGATCATTTTCCTGCTCTAATTTTTTTAGAATTGTTTTCTGTATATTAGTATTAATTTTCAGCTGATCTTGCATATTTTTCAGGTCAAGAATTTCTTCAAAATCTCTAGGTGTTTCCTTTGTCGTATTTTCTACCACAGGTAAATTTAGATTCTTTATATTTGACATTGTATTTTATTTAAATCACTATTATATATTTATTATACTACTATATACAGCATATAGATTCCTTAATGACTCTGTTGATCCGATATATTATGCATGGTCAATATTTTAGATATATTTTCAGTTGGATAATAGTCAGCGTACATTACTAAAATAAGTGACCTTAACTACAGATTCTAATATCAATGACCAATATTCCAATGTATCCTAGGTTTGTCATCTTTTTTTTGAGTCTGGTCGTAGTACTTCATTCTTTTTCTATAAAAAATCGTGTAATAGAGATACGAATAGAAATATAATAACTAAAATAAACGATATAGATTATTAGATGATGATTTTTCAATTAAAAATATACGGTAAATTCCTGCGATACCAATATGACTTCTATGATTATGAGCAGGCACGTGAGATTAAAGGTTGAAAATCGCTATTGATATTCCAACACATCTTAAAGAGAACAATGATCGACTTATTACAATTGAAGATGGAATAATAAAGAGTATTTGGAAGGAACTGTATGAAGATAGTGTTTCATTTCATATAAAGAAATTTCCCTCCATGTCTGATCGGACAATCAGAATGATATCCAGATAATAAAAATGGTATCTGACTATAGAGAAAATTGACGGGTTTTAAATGATTGCAATCACAAGACCAATTTATAGAATGTTGCGAAAGAAAGAGAACACGCATGTACAGATTCTACACATGGTGTGCGAAGAGAAAGGTTGTTGGATTTATAGGCAAAAGTCACATAACACTACTGGGAGCCGAAAAGATATTTACAGCATTAGAAGTGTAGTGAGATAGGACAAATACCGTTGGACTATCTATTTAGATGAATATACTAGCAAGTATTTCCTATTGTAAATAAAGATAAACAACTTGAGCTAATTACAATTACCATAGACTTACAAATTGGCACCTCCCTAACAACAAGTCGTTCATTTCCGGAAAGAAGAAAGTGACATTTTTTTGGCTCTTTCTACTCCGGAATTATTGAAAATTCTGATTTTATATTCTAAATATCGATAAAGGATGTAATAGATTAATTATTTAACAAAAGGAGAAATAAAGAAAGGTATAGATTTCTTCTGTAATCAGATGATGTATGGTTTTACTAGAAAAGAACAAATCCATACTTTAAGAAATTTTGATGCATGATTGGATAATTTTCTAAGGTATTTTCAACGTAGGATTTGATGTATTCTGTAAAAAAAAATAGAATAAAACACATCTCGGATCGAACTAGAAAACATAGTTTTCAAAAAGATAGAAAGAGTATGTCATACTATAATGCGGCAACACTACAATCTAAAAACATAAAAGTTTATCAATAGTTTTTTTATGTTATACTTTTGTAATTAAACCATTTGACAAAAATAGGTGTAAAGTAGACGTAAGACTATAATGTCATAAAACATTTTTTATTGTATACTTTATTACAAGCTTGAAACTCAGGGATCAATTGCAAATTAAGGGGTCAATAAAATCTATCAGAATTATTTCTTGCATTTTTTTGGATTATTATCTAGATCTTAAATTTGAGATTCAAATTTTATTGAATTTAATTATTTGCTCCTTACGTTTTTTTCAGATAGGATAAAGGTTTAAGAATTATTATAAATTAAGATAATTTGTCCACAAATGAAAAAACTTTTACTTGTACGTCATGGCAAATCCAGCTGGGATAATCCTGATACTGCAGATCATGAAAGACCGCTTACCAATCGAGGAAAAGAAGGTGCATCTATTATAGGCAAATTTTTAAAAAAAGAAAATCTTATTCCTGATCTAATTATTAGTTCCACTGCAAAAAGAGCAAATAAGACTGCAGATATAATTGGTAAAAAATCTGGTTATAACAAAAAGATTCTTGAATCAGAAGCATTGTATAGTGGTTCTTCAGAAGATTATACAAACATCATTCATGAAATCGCTGATAAAAATAAGACAGTCCTGTTAGTTGGACATAATCCTGTGATAGAAGATGTAGTAGAAAGAATTACTGCCGAAAAACGGCTCATGAAAACATGTTCCTTAGCACATATTGATTTGTCAATCGATTCTTGGAAAAATTTTCATTATAGAAAAAAATATAAACTCGTTGATTTGATCAATGTGAGAGAATTAGATATAGATGGATGATAAGGTTCAAGTTTCTGCAATCATGAGATATGGATTGAAAATGTCTTTTTATTTGGATGATTATTCTAGCAGATATTTAATCTCTTTTTGAATCAACACATCACCATCTTGTTAAGATGTTATCATCACTAAAGCCCCTTATCTTTTTACTATTCAATTAGATATCAATTCGGCATTCGATGTTTACTATTATATTCAATTCGATAATTTTATTAAATTTATATCATAGACAAAAATTTTATAAAAAAATTTAGTAAATCATTTTACGTATTAGAAAACCAAATTCTTATATCTCTTTCTCTGCATATTATTTGCAGGTAATGAGAAATCATTACCAGATGATATACGATGGAGGAAACTCGGTCGTATATCTTCGTTTATGTTATGAAACATATATTTGGATTTTATAATGATTTTTATTTAATTTAGAGTATTTTGTATTTGTAATATCCATCTCAAAATTTATGTTTAGGAATGATTCGTTTCTGTTATCGGTATCGATATATTCTATTGCAATATTAAAGATGCGTTTTCCTTGTATGGTTATATATTTCTAGTTATTTTCAACCAAATCACCTCAATCATTTCGATCGTTTGTCCTTACGCATTTATGCATAAGCTTACTCCACCTATAATCAGCAGCTATACCACTTAGCATATGTTAGCTGACACCATCAACCAGATAGTTTCTCATATCAAGATGAAATCTTTTTGTTCTAAAATATAATGATATTTTATTTTTAAAATCAGTAAATGACGAATAATATTGTAGAACAAGCAGATCGTTTTTGGCTATATGCCATATCTGTTCCAGTACCATAAATTCAGGAGATGCTGTTGGAAGATAAACTGGAATCAAACTATCTCTATTGTCACCAAAATATTTCAGTACCTTTTTCGATCTGTAATGTTGTTTTGCCTTATCTAGGAACAAGTAACATTTTGGAAATTTTCTATGTATCTGTTTTAGGTAATCTAAAAAGGTATTTTCATCAAACCAGTCATACTGCCTGAATAACTGATTTCCTTCTAAACTTGTAGCACCAAATAAGACGGATTCCTGATGGGACCCTGTAATTCTTACAACTGGTCTTTCATACTTGCTTATCCATACTTTCCTGACGAGTGAATCATAGAAGAAAAATGATTCATCTGTAGATACTACCGTGAATCCTTCGTCGTGGAGAGTATCCAGAATCGTTCTGGCTGTTTTTTAAAATTTTCTTTCTCTTCTTTTGATGCTGTATTAACATATATCTTTCTTGGTACCTTCTGCTTGAATCCCCACTTGTGCATGAGTCTGTATATGTGGGTGTAATGGTATCTTATTCCACCACTCTTTTTCACAATCAGATCTTCTACCTGTTTTGTAGTCCAACCTTGTTTGCTGGATGATAATTCCTTTATTATTTCATATATTGTATCTTCTGATAGATCTGGATGTCTTCCACTCTTTGTTCTGTTTTTTAATCCTTCTATTCCTTCTTCTCTGTATCTCTTTAACCAGTCAGATGCCCATGTCTTGCTTCTGTGAAGATCTCTTGCTACCTGTGCAGGAACCTGTTTATCATATACTACATTTAAAATGAGTAGCATTCTTTCCTTTACATTAGTATCGTGTTCAGATCTGTATAGTCTTTCAAATCTTGTTTTTGATATTTCTGTAGTAATCAATAAGATGTATCATGTTAATAATAATAGTAGCTAATAGCTATTCTGCTCTAAAATGTATGATACAATAGTAAAATAAAGTCAGTATACTTATGCTAATTGGTATAGAATATCAATCATTAATGATACAGGGAAATGGTTAATAGAAGTTCAAGATAAGGTACATCTAAAACTAAAAAAGTAAATCGAGACCTTGACCGGCAAAACCCTCGCATAGCTAATAGAAATTATAAATACCCTAAGATAACGTGATCATCATACCGAGAAGATAATTAAGGTTGTTGAAATATTGATTATAAACATTATATGTTTCTAGTAGTTATCACAATTCTTTTCACAGCGTCAATGGACACTCAAACCAAACCAAATTATTTGTGTGTTGTTTATATATTAAAAATTTCATATCACCTACGTACCATTTTTTTCTTCACATTATAATATGATTCAATATTTCTTTCCATATAGTTGGAAATAAAATATAAAACTCCATACTTATCACCTATTTTAGTTATCAAATTATTTTTTTCTAAAACATGAATATGATGTTGAATAGTTTTATAATCTAATCTTAATTCTTCGGAGATTTTATTGATATTTAAGGGTTTTTCTATTAATATGTCAAGGATTCTAATACGATTGTCACCTCCTCTTGTTCCAGCAAAAAGAAACCATAACAATCGTATTACATCCGGATCAGACATCGAATATTATCAAAATAACTATGAGATGATAAAAAGCGTTTACTTCTATAACATCTTGATTTTTAAAATTAACCGTTTTAGTACAAGAGCTTTTGGACAGAAAAGAATTTCTTACAATATTTTTATACAATTTTTTTATACCCTTTACATTATTCAAAGAGTAATCTTCAAAAGACCTGCAACTCCTGCAAGCTCAGCTATGTGGATCAGAAAAAAAAATGACAATAAACCTTCAGCATATAGTGGTGTCATAGCAAAATACGCATAGACAACAATCAAATTTTGTATAACAAGCATACTTGCAAAAAACATTAAACCTATCGTGAATGCAGCCCTAGTTTTTAAATATATTTTTGTATACAGGTATAACAAAACGCTCAGAATAATTATAGTCGCTATACTTAAGATAGCATTTATCTCCATTAGAGTTTCCATAGTGATATCCTCCTGTCATTTAACCAAATGTAAATGTGTAGATTTGTAATCCTTCTCCCTTAGCATCAATTACTATTGTGTGTTCTCCATAGTTTTTATTTGTTACAAGATTATATAACCTCTGTTCATCTACCAGAACTTTGCCATCACTATCTGAATCTTTGCTTAAATCATTTGTAATCAGTTTTCCATCTTGTGTTACTGTAAAGTTCCCTTTTGCACCTGCTACTATGTTTACAGATTTTGAATTATATTTTAATAATATACTTCCGTTATTGCTCTGTAATTCCATGTGATCTGGATTATTTTTCCATTTCCCTTCCAGATATATCACGTTAGGTTTAATTTCAGAATCTTCTGGTAGACTATAGAACAGACTCTGGTTAGGTTTAAAGCCTTCTATATTGCCTAAAGGTTCTCTTGCGAATTCATATCCAAAGTAAAGCTCTGGAGATTTTATTTTTGCAAAATTAATATCCTCAGATTCTAACCTGGCGTCAGTGTCAATATTTTGCGAAGTATTAAGATTTATGTTTTTTAATCCCAAATGTGCTGCTCTTTCAGTCAAAAGACTTTGAATTACTTTTTCAGTTTCATTGTAAGCTCCTTCTCCTATGTGATCATATCTTATATATCCTTCATCATCCACCAAATATTTTCTTGGCCAATATCTATTATCATATTCATTCCATGTCTCTTTATCATTGTCCTGTAAAACTGGATATTTTATTCCAAATTTTTGAACTGCCGATTTAACATTTTCACTATTTTTTTCAAATTCAAATTCAGGAGTATGTATGCCGACTATGACTAATCCTTTATCGGAATATTTATCATACCATTCATTGAGATATGGAATGGTTCTTATACAGTTAATACAACTATACGTCCAAAAGTCTACTAGCACAACTTTATCTCTCAGATCATAAAGGGATATTGGTTTTGTATTAATATATTCTGAGATTTTAGAAAAGTCTTTTGCTTTTTTGAATTGCGATTTGTCAATATCGATCATTTTTCCATCTTTATCATCTTGTCCGGTTAATGCTATAAATCCAGCAGAAGTAGATTTGGTCGAAATATTTGATTCTTGAGTATTAAAATAAATTGCAAATCCAGCTATCACAGCTACTACTGCAATTGCCATAAGAACTGCACTGATATTATCTCTATTCATAGTTCATATACCTCTTTCTAGATTGATGATCTCATTTGCAAGTGGAAAATTACCCAGAATATTTAACTGATTTGTGAATATCAGTATTCCTAATATTATTAAAAAAGTTCCCATTGCAGTATTAAAATATTTCAAATATTTTACCATCTTCTTTATCAATCCAGTCGCCCTTGAAAAAAAAGCAGCTGTTATCAAGAAAGGAGTTCCTAGTCCCAAGGAGTATGCTAATAGTAAGTTATATGCCTCTGCAGGAGACGTCGCTGCTAAAGTAAATGTACTTCCAAGAATTGGACCTACACATGGAGTCCAGCCTGCAGCAAAGGCAATTCCAAATACAAATGAAGTAATATAACTAGTTTTAAATTTAGGAACTCTAGTAAATTTCCTCTCAAAGTTTAAGTTGTTTATCTTTGACGATAAAATAAGAAATACTCCAAAAGATATAATCACAATTCCACCAATTATTTGAAGAGTGTTTTGAAAAGTAGTACCTATATTTACCAAAACACTGTTGAGAGCAACTCCCAAAACGGCGAAAATTACTGAAAATCCTAGTACAAAATAAACTGTATTTAAGAATATATTCACTCTAGTAGATTTCTGTAGAGATATAGATTTTTTATTGCTGTTGATAGTGTTGATATTTGACTCAACATTCTCATTATCAACAGAAGTCTTTGTTCTATTTATGTTACTAATTTCATGAAGAGTTGAGCCTGATAAATAGGAAATAAAAGCAGGTAGGATAGGTAATATACAAGGTGAGAAAAATGATGCCATTCCAGCGATAGCTGAAACCACTATATTAATTTCTGCCATGTATACAATTTACTAATTCTTAATAAAAAAGGATATTCCCAAATTAGACCCATAACCTACCCAATTTGATACCAACAGATCATGAACTTTAATTTATGAATTGCAGATTCAAATGGGTAGCTAAGGCTACAAGTAAAAAACTAATTATCAATATTTATTAATCAAAACAGAATATATGAACTTTATCTATAATAGATTATTGTTGTAATACTATGATTAAATTACTGATAGAAATTATGATCATAAAGGAAAATTATAAGAATCAACAATTCTTAGCAAATATAGTCATACTAATTATGATATATATTATTGCTAATAGGTTAATAAATTAGTTAGAATTTGCTCGTTAAATCAAAATTAAAAAAAGGTTGGAGAAAGAAGAGAGAGAGAGTGTGTTATGCTTCAACAAATGGACAATTAACTACTACTCCCGCAATTTCAGTCTTTAGATGATCTTGTTTTGCATGTTCTGTTATTTCTTTAAATGAAGTAAGAAATTGTGATTGTACAGGATCTTTCCATGTTACACCTTGAATTCTCCATAGTGGACTATATGCTTCATCGCCTACATTAGTAGATGCAATACTTGCCTGGAATCCCATAGGGCCCGTTCCCTTTATTCCGTTTGTAAATACATAGAGATCTGACGAAGAGCCTGATTTTAGAGTTGCACCAGTTTTATTGACAAATACAACTCCTAGATCATCTGCAACTTTCTTGACAGAAGCGTCAGTTGCTATATAATATATGGTGGAGCCATCTGGAGCAAATCCTCTGTGTGCTACAAAAGTAACCTGCATCTTTTTTGTATCAATGTTAAGAACTTGTCCTCCACCATATGGCGATTCATCAGTTAATGTCTTATTTTCTCTAACTTTTAGAGAACCATCTTTCCATTGTACAAATGGACAGTTTACGATTATATCTGTTGGTTTAATTGTTAACTCTTTTTTCTCTAATGCGCTGATTATATCTACTTCAGATGTCAATTCTCGTGGCGTTATGCCACTATTCCATGTTACAAGATTAACTTTCCATAATGGTGAATAATTATTATCTCCAGGTTGTGAGTCTGCAACATTTGGCTGAAATCCTTCCGGACCACTTCCTTTAATGCCATTAGTAAATTCATATATGTTTGAAAGTGATTGTGCTGGAGCATATTTTAATGCTGGAGTGTATACAACTCTAGAATTAGTTAGATTAGAAAGATAATTTGCCAGATTCTTATCTGATACTTCTGTTGTAATATAGAAAACTTCATTACCGTCTGCAAAACCTCTAACTAGGGGAAGAACCTTTGGAATATTTGTTTCCGTAAGATTTTGTATTTTCTCACTCTGTGCATAGGAATTTACTAGTTGCGAAGACATAGAAGACAATAGAGACACTGAAAAAACCAATGTAACTAATCCTGCTCCTAAAATCCATATTCCATATCTTTCACTTGATTTATATCTGATTGTCATTAAATTTCATTCTGTGATTAGATTTAAAAACTATTTCTCCATATTGAATCCAATTTATACCCAAATTAATTCCAGATTCTATGGTAAATATCTCTAGCATATTCTATAAAATTTATAACCAAATACAATATCTTTATTTTGATAATACCATTATGCTGAATTAATAAGGTTAAAAAAATAGAATATTTTAAAATAATAATTTGTATTTAAAAGAATCATATTATATTATTATTAAATGTATAATATCATGCATAAAGAACCAAATTCATATCTATCCATTAGAACAGCATTTAGCAAATTAAGAAAAAATATTGTTGTTCAGCCGGTATCTGAAGAAGTAAATACTAGAGATTCATTAGGTCGTGTTTTATATAATGACATTCTTTCATCCATTGATGTTCCAATACATGATTATTCACATATGGATGGTTTTGCTGTTCTCTATGACAATATAATTGGTGCTTCACGTTTGAGTCCAGTGACACTGAAAGTAATAAACGATATCAAACTTGGAAATACTAAAATTGAACCTTTACAACCAAGCCAAGCTTGTAGAATTCCAACAGGCGGATATCTACCTAGAAATTCTGATACAGTTATTCCTATTGAATATGTAAAATATAACGAAAACGATAAATCAGTAAAGATCTTTTCTGAATTTCCGAAAGGATCATTTGTATCTCCTGCAGGAAAGGATATTTCTAAAAATAAATTATTATTTAAAAAAGGACATTTAATTCGAACTCAAGATATATCTTTGTTGAACTTAGTTGGGATTAAAAAAGTAAGTATATTTAAAAAACCGAAAGTTGCAATAATTGCAACCGGAAATGAGCTAACCAATAATATTGAAGAGGTTACTCAAGGAAAGGTTCTCAATACTAATGGTCCAATTATTTCCACCCTGGTGGAAGCATCTGGAGGAATATCTGTTGATCTAGGAATAACAACTGATAATATTAAAGATATCCAGAACAAGATAAAATTCGCATTATCTCAAAGTGATATCCTTCTTACAATAGGAGGATCTTCAGTTGGACATAAGGATCTCCTTGCAGAATCTATCAATTCTATGGGACAGCCTGGAATTTTAGCTGGGGGAATTAAATTGGATAGAGGAAGAGTAACTAAAATTGCTGCATTAAAACATAAGCCAATTATTATATTACCTGGACCTATCCAAGGCGCTGTTAATGCTTTCATTGTATTGGCTATCCCACTAATTAGATCTTTTATTGGATTATCTCATAATAACAAAGCTATATTAAATGCTCATATTACTGACAATTGGAATGCGAGAAAGCAATTTCAAAATTTTGTAAAAATTATATATGTGCATTTATCATCGTCAAACACAAATAATCGTATAAGGGCCAAACCAATCACTGGAGAAACCTCAAATATGACAATTATGACTAGAGCAAATGGTTATGTGATAGTACCTGAAAAAATAACAAATATTGAAAAGGAGAATGAGGTTCAAGTAAATTTGCTTTCTGGATTTTCTTTTCCCTGTTGCAACCCCATAGATTTGGTGTGAATATTATTTGAATAAATTTGTAGCAAGGTTGATTGATGGTTGCTAAAGCTGAAGCAGAAAAAAGGGATATGACAAAAATGAAGCTTAATATTTTTTAGGGCGAAACTATAGAACTTCCAATAAATCTAGGTGTTTGATTAATCTGCTCCTTATTGTTAAAATATTTGTAATTAATAAAAATCCATATCCTTCTTTAATGAACATCAGGAAGAAAAGTAGGCTATGGCCTGGGACATTTTAATAGAGGCAGGTAGTTGATTGAATTCCATGCTATTGTTATGCTATTAAAAATATTAAAATTTACTAGATTAGTTAATAATCTCATAATAGTAAACTATAGCCTTCATTATTCAAATTATCTTGCAAATTGCTTTAAAAATAGATTTACTTATACATAGCATAGAATAAAGAATATTTTTGTATGTTTATCAATAATTCTAATATTCATTCAAAACCTATAATTCTATCTACAATCTTTTTCGCGATTATCTTTTTAATATTGTTTTCATTTAGCATAAAGGAATTAAATGCAACCACGATAACAGATAAAGATGTATCAGTATTATATGCAGGTTCTTTAATCAACATATTTGAAAATGAGATTAAATCAACATTTCAGAATTTAACAGAATATAATTTTATAGGGGAGGGAAAAGGGTCTGTACAGATTTCTAACATGATCTTGGATGGATTCCGAAAGCCAGATGTATTTGTTAGTGCGGGTACGACTCCTATTGAAAGATTGATAAATCATAGTCTTCCATTAGCCAATTGGCTTGTAAAATTTGCATCTGCTGAACTTGTAATTGCATATAATCCACAAAGTCCCTTTGCTTCAGATCTGTTAAAGGCTAGCAAGGATGAGATACCATGGTATAAGGTTGTTCAGAAAGAAGGGTTAAAATTTGGAAGAACTGATCCTGAACTAGATCCTAAAGGATATTATACAGTTATTGCTGCAAAACTAGCGAACATTTACTATAACGATTCCACAATTAAGGATAATATTTTAGGTGAAGATAGAAACAAAAAGCAGATTTTTCCTGAAGAAGTCTTAAAGTCTATTCTGGACTCTGGACAAATAGATGCAACTGCTGCCTATATGCATGAAGCAATGGCAAAAGGTCTTCCTTATATTAAACTTCCAGATCAAATTAACCTGAGTAATCCTAATTACACAAATTTTTATAATAAAATATCGTACAAGTTGGAAACAGGTGAAACTATTTATGGTAATCCAATATTTTTTTCATTTACCATGCCAAACACCGTTGAAAATATAGCAGGTGCAATGTCTTTTGCCAAATTTCTGTTATCAGAGGACGGAAAAAGAATTTTAGAACAAGTTGGATTAAGTCCTATAAAACCACTTTTACAAGGCGATACACATCAACTGGAACCCGAAATTTTATCCCTCGTCCAAGAACATAACTAGTATTTCCTAAGGATAATGATGGTGAGATTGTTATAGTTAATTACACTTTAAGAAAACCAGACATATCTGGATTTAATATTGTCATTTCTGTTCTTGTGCTAATTCTTGTATTATATATTATATACCCATTTTTTGGATTGCTATTTGTAATAGAACCGGCTAACTTGATAGAGTCGCTGAAACGAACTGAAATACTAGATTCTTTTATATTGAGTTTGACTACAGCGACTATTTCAACTATACTAGTTTCTATATTTGGAATCCCATTAGCCTTTGTCTTGGCACGATTTCAATTTAAGGCTAAATTTCTATTACGAATAATTGTTATACTTCCATTAGTTCTTCCTCCACTTGCTAGTGGAACAATGCTTTTGGGGGGCTTTGGTCCTTATTCATTTCTTGGAAAATTGATTCCAATAGATTTTACACAATCAGTTCTTGGAATCGTTATAGCCCAAACTTATGTTGCTTCACCTTTCCTGATTCTTCCAACACAGGCTGCTTTTGAATCCATTCCTGAAAGATATGAGATCGTGGCAAGAACCTTAGGAAAAAAGAAATGGCAAGTTTTTTTAAGTATATCTCTTCCATTAGCGAAGATAGGGATACTTATTGGTTTGTTAATGGCATGGATTAGATCTATTGGTGAGCTCGGTGCAACAATTATGATGGCATACAATCCCCACACTATCTCTATTCAAATCTTTGAAGACAGTGCTATTGGTGGAATAAGAAATTCTGTTGCCGGAATCATCTTGGTCATTATAATAGCACTTGTTGCTTTAACAATATTTGTACTAATAAGAAGACGACAGGTTCTGAAATTTGGCTGGTGACAAGATACCATATGGTATTAGAAGTAATTAACGTTACAAAAAATTTTGGGAAATTTCGATTGGGGCCTGTAAATCTTACTATAAATAATGATGATGTCATGGTTATATTAGGTCCTACAGGAAGTGGAAAAACTACTCTTATCAACTTGATTGCCGGAATTTTAAGACCTGACAATGGTAAAATTATCTTAAATAGTATAGAGATCACAAAGCAACCTATAGAGGAACGAAAAGTTGGATACGTTTTTCAAGACCCATCACTGTTTCCTCATTTAAATGTCTATAATAACATTCTTTTTGGATTAAGAAGAAGGGAGCGAGAATCTAAAGAGACGATTTCCACTATAAAAAATATTATTACGGACCTAAATATTGAACATTTGCTAAATAGACGTGCGTA
This sequence comes from uncultured Nitrososphaerales archaeon, assembly GCA_963695855.1. Lineage (GTDB taxonomy): Archaea > Thermoproteota > Nitrososphaeria > Nitrososphaerales > Nitrososphaeraceae > TH1177. Next base: position 60,972 of record CAVOHZ010000006.1, read on the forward strand.
TGATCTTAGTGGAGGAGAAAAACAAAAAGTTTCATTAGCAAGAATTCTTGTCTTAAATCCAAATTTAATACTGATGGATGAACCACTTTCTCATATTGATTTATTAGCAAAAGATAGGTTGAGAATAGAATTGAGACGGATATTACGGAAGCAAAAAATCCCAACTATTTATGTAACTCATTTTGAAGAAGATATTTATGCATTAGCAGATTCAATTGCATTTCTCGATAGGGGAAGGATAGAAGAAAGTGGAACTCTTGAAGAAATACTCAATTTGTACACTAGATCATCCTCACCATTTTTTAACAAAATAATATCTGCAGGTAATTATTTAACTGGGGAGGTAACGAAATGTGAAAATGATCTAACCGAATTTAAAGTCGGTTTGAATATGTTATATACTGTTGGAAGATTCAAACCTAAATCTAAAATTGGAGTCATCGTCAAACGTGAAGATATTATACTTTCTAAAGAAAAAATAAAAACTAGTGCAAGAAATATGGTTTTTGCCAAGATAATGGATATGATTAAAGCAGATAACATGATTGATGTGTATCTAAAATCTGGTAATATGAATATAGTTTCAAGAATAACCAGATCTGCTTCGGAAGATCTAGGAATTGTTATAGGCAATCATATATATGCAGTTTTTAAGGCTTCTACACCACATTTGATTAGGGAGGAATAAATTAATAAAATTGAAAGATTACAAAATGATACTGATTACAAACCATTGTATTAATGGTAAATCTCTGATCTAGCGTTCATTACTTATTCTTTGGTACATATCTGTAAAGTATATATCTATACAATTTATCCAATTAGTAAAGATTAGATCAAAGCCCAGGATTAAAAAATATATTATATAGTCAAACTAATCTATCTGATCAAATTGTTAGATAAGCGAAAGAGTTTGGATCTATATTATTCAACAAATATTATAATGACTATTATATACGGTATTTTATACCTCCTTTCTAAATGCAAAAGGTACTGAAATTAAAAGAGGAATCGATAATCCTAAGGACGGATGTCCTGCTCTTAGATAATTAAAAAGAGCAGATGAAGACACAATAATATTTAGTGCTAGGGAGATTGGAAGAACTGTATACAAATTGACTCCAACAAGAACGAGGATAGCGATATAACTACTTCCCTCAGCAAATCCTACAGAAGAATAAAAAAAACTTACTATAAAGAAGATAGGAGTAAGTACTAAAATAAGAATAATATCATTAATGACCCTTCCCTCCCAACATATTAAATACATGAAAAATGCTAGGGAAAAGAAGATCTAACGATTCTGATACACCTTTAGTACTTCCAGGTAGATTTACAATCAGAGTTTTATCTCTAATACCAGATATTCCTCTTGAAAGCATTGATAATGGTGTTCTCCTTTGACCATATGATCTGATAGCTTCGGAAATTCCTATTGCCTCTCTATCAACAACCATTTTAGTTGCATCTGGAGTAACATCTCTTTTACTAAAACCAGTACCTCCGGTGGTTATTATTAGATCTACTTTTTTATCATCAGAATATTTGATAAGATGAGTCTTAATTTTGTCTATATCGTCAGGTAATATTTCATAACCGACAATCTCAGTAGTAGTAGCATAAGTATTTTTTAGTATATCAGAGATCAATTTACCTGATTTATCAACTCTAGTTCCATTAAAAGTAGAATCACTTATAACAAAGATAACAACATTAATTTTTTTATCAGGAGTTTCAATAAAATCTCTTTTCCCTCCACTTTTTTCTAACAGTTTTATTGACTCTATTGATAAATCTTCATCTATTGGCTTGAGCATATCGTATACTGCAAGAGCAGCGGTACTACAACCAGTTAATGCTTCCATTTCTACTCCTGTTTTCCAGACACTTTTAACATTCACTTTAATTTCTATAGATGATTGGTGTAACAGCACTTGTGTAGAAATATGATCTATTGGAATGGGATGACAGTAAGGTATCAATTCCCATGTTTTTTTTGCTCCAAGTGTAGCTGAAATTTTTGCGGCTTCAATGATATCTCCCTTTGGTGTCCTCTCATTTTTTATAAGATCAATACTTTCAGGATTTACTTTGATTATTGCTTGTGCAGTAGCAGACCTTAATGTATCTGTTTTTTTGGAAACATCAAACATTCCTCTGTAAGAATTTCTTTCATTCATCACTTATCATAACGCCTTCTACCCATTCAGAATTGCCAGATTGCATTTTTTCCTTCTTCCAGATTGGACATCTTTTCTTAATATTATCAATTCCATAGTTACAGGCTTCAAAAGCATCTTTTCTATGTTCTGATGAAACTCCAACTATCACACTGATTTCTCCAACTTTAAGGTATCCCGTTCTATGTGTGGCAATAAATTTTTTAACACTCCAATTCTCAAAGATCTCCTTTTCAATTTTTTTTAATATTTCTTCAACCATTTCTTCATAAGCTTCATAAAAAATACCCTCCACTATTCCATTAGAGCTATGATTCCTAACGGAACCTTTAAACAAAACTAATGCACCAGATGAATCGTCTTTAATTTGTTCTAAAATTTTTAGTTGATCGATTACATCTTTTGTTATAGAAATCATATTATCAGCTCCTACCTATCTTTATCCCCCACTTATAGGTGGTATTATGGCAATTTCATCATGTGGAGTTACTTTGACATTCTCATTCCGTATCACTTTATTAACGGCAAAAACAAAGTTTATCCCATCCATAAAGAGAGAAGGATATAATTCTTCAAGATTTTTTCGGAGTTCTTTCAATGAAATTGGATTATCATTTATAGGAATAATCAGATTATTACTTTTCAATTTCTCTCTTAAAATTCCAAATAATTTTATCCTTAAAATTCTTTCTTCAGTGAAGTTTTTCATGTTCACTCCGGTCAATCACCAATTGTCTGCATAAAATTCAAGGTTCGTCTGGGTTCTAAATATATACATATATTTTATTTACTTTAATTTTGTTAGTTTTTCCATAAAATAGTTGCGCCACCCATCTGGAAGATCTTTAACCTTTATCGCGCGATTCATCATCTCGGTATCTCTACCACCATTTGTTTGAAGGCGAACGATATCTCGTATTGTAACTTTATTTTCATCACTTTTTATTAATTCAATTTTATCTTCTACCCCAATTTCTCCTTCTTGTGCAACCTTGAAATATATTCCTGAACGTTCACTTGCCATGAACCTACGTATTATATCCATTCTGCCAAATCTTACAGCAAGTTTATAGCATGGCATGCGAGGTTGTGTAGCAATTACCTTTGCAGATCCGATTTGAAATTGATCACCTATATTGACTAGATCCTCAAGTAAACCTTCTGTTGTAAGATTTTCTCCAAATGTTCCCCAAGAATATTCAAAATCTTTTATCTCCTTTTTCCAGAACATGTAATGTTCTGATGGGTACGAATATACTGCTTTGTCTATGCCACCATGTACCGTCAAATCTGCTTGCTTGTCTCCTTCCAAATTTAGCTTGTAGAGATTGATTCTATGTTTGATTGGATTTTTAAAAATAGCCGTAGTAACAATTTCTTTACCAAAATTTACTTTTATTGGAAGTCCGACATTTACAGATATAACCTTCATCTACTAATTGTTGAAGCCAATAAAAGATATAAGCATATTTGTAGTATCAAATCAAAAACGCGGGAAAAATGAATTTTTAAAGTTCATAATAAATAAATAAATAATATTATGCGATTCTTTTATTCATATTGACAATTAGTTTAGTGTGTAAAGAAACTGGGTTGGATTGTACCTTCGTCATTTCTGGAGATACTATAGAAGAATTTATGACAAACGGTGCTCTACACATAGAAAGGGACCATGGAATGCATCCGGATGATTTTTGTTTTAAAGAGATACCCGGTATTTTTCTATGTCAAGTTTTTGGAAAATTAAACAATATTAGAACTAACCCTGCCAAATGATATCGCTTAAATTTTCGAAAGGAGTAAATATGTTCTATTCTTATAGTATTTTAGTCTTCAACTTCACTTAATTTTATTTTTAATTTAGCAAATTTTACTAAATTCGAGATGTTGATCTGAGGGAGAATCGAAACAAACATAAAAAAATTTGAATATTCTAGTGAATATCGTTTTGACATTCAGTGCTGTTGGAGAGATAAGAAAAACCAGGGTTGCTATCTTTCATTTTTTATTGGTTGAGCAAATGATAGTTCATGTCCATCAGGATCAATTATATGAAAATATCTCTCTCCCCAGTTAGAATCTTTAGGTTCATCTTCAATTTCAATAATTTTGGAGATAGTTGAATCATTTTTAAAGAAATCATAGAGTTTATCAACGTCCTCAGAAAAAATTATTATTCTTCCAAAATTTTTGCTTTTGAACTCGCTAGAAAACTCCAAATTAATGTGAGATCTTGAGCCGCTGTCCCTATCAGTCATTTCAAAAGAAGTAAATGTACTATCTGGATTTCCTCCATAAGATAATTTTAGACCAGGAATTCTTGAATAGAAAACACATGCTCTGTCCATATTTCTCACTTTTAGGGTAACAGCGGCAATTTTTTGAATTTTCATAATTTTTTTATGTTTGTTTTTCGATCTATTATATATTTAATTTATACAAAAAATCTATATTTTTTTTATGTAAAAATGTGTACATAATATTAAACAGCATAAATCTTACTAACTATTAATATACATTAAAAATGTACTATGTAATAGTATGGGAGTAATCTTATGGATAATTGCAATTGTATTATTTTTAGCTATTATAGGTTTAGGTTGGGAAACATTTTTTACTGGAGTTGTCAAGGGTGCCGACAAGATAGGCATTACCCCAATAATTAAAAATATTACGGATAGTACGAGAGGTACCATCAACGAGGTATTCTCCAATTCTTCACAAGCCACCATTGAAAATACCTTGACCTTTAATAGCTAGTAATGCATATACCAGTTTATGGGACTACAAAAAATCTTTTAGAGTTATTTATTATCAACTTGTTATTAGCATAATCTTTTAGTTTCATTTATTTTTAAATAATAAATTCCCCTTTTGCCTAAACAAAAGTTCGATATACATCTTCAATAGCAACCAACTCTTCTGTTGTTTCGTTATTTTTCAGTCGGCCTAATATCTCCAAAGCTGCTTTTTTATGTAAATATTCATTGTTATTTCCGCATCTATACGAATAGGTGCATCTTGGACAACCATCCTCATTCTCGCACGGACATTCATTTATGATGTTATGTGCACGTATTACTGCCTGTTCAAATCTATCATACAGGCTCTTACTTGCACCATTTCCTCCAATGCTTCCATCATGAACAACAATAATTCCTGAATTGCCTAGTGAAATTCCCCCTAAATCTTGTGATGCGCCGCCAGTTATCATCGAACTTCCTTCTATAATTACATGTTCTGTAGCATGATACCCGCTTGTTTCTACCAATTCCTTGTCCCTTATTTGTTCCAAGATTGTTAAGGGTCTGGGAGCTTTAAATATAAAACCTTTAGTAACATATTCAAAAATTTCTGGATTTTCAAATAATACTTTTTTACCTTGATTTATTTCTTTTCCAATTTCTATATTTGAGTATCCAGTTACTCTTTTTAGGATTTTTAGTAAACAATACTTTAATTGTATTCCATATACATTCTTTTGTTCAATAATTTCAAGAATTTCTGGGATCTCTTCTACCATTGCTTTAGTGTAATATGGATAATTCGAAGGAATCATTTCAACTTCAGCAAAACTTCTTTCTGATCTATTGTCTAAAACGAATATATCTACCTTGTATCTTTTTCCAGCTATGAAATATATTGCATCCTTATGTAATTCTTCTAGCGCATACGGTAAATTCCTATACCCAACTACTTTACCATCAAAAATGATGTCAATTTCTTTTCCTGTACCTCTTATACTGTAGTTTTTTAATTTTAAAAACGATTTACTGTTTGTGATATATCTGTCATCTTTTAGATCTATCAATCCTTCTTTTACTAACCGTTTTATTGCTTCTGACATTTTTTTTGATTCCGATAAAGAGATTGGTCGATCAGAACACATTGCTAAAATCTGATTTTCTTCAATTATAGGGTTGTGTGGATCAATATAAGGATATTCATAGTCACAAAAATAATCCTCAGGGTGATTCTTATAATACTGACTTATTGGATCATTTCCCAGTGTAAGAAAAGCAAATCCCTCTTGTCCACTTCTAGCAGCTCTTCCTAATCTCTGTAATAATCTGTTAATGGGAACAAGATTAGATATTACTGAATCTACATCCCCTATGTCTATTCCTAATTCTAATGTTGGTGTGGAGGATAAGACATCCAATTTGCCGGATCTGAAAGAATTCTCCATGATTTTCCTAACCTTTGGTAAAAGACCAGCCCTATGTACTCCTATTTTTATCCCTAATCTTGAGGAATTGAATGCCAAAAGTTCAGCGGAAATATGAGAATTACTAAAGACTAAAGTTTTATGTTTTTTTGATATTTTTCTTATAAGGTCCAATCTTAAAGACCTATTTGACCTTAAAGATGGATAAATAATTGAAAAATTTATCACACCTTTTCTTCCAGTCCCTTTGATAATTTCCATTTTTCTGTCAAATAACTGGTTACAAAATTCATTAGCGTTAGGCAATGTTGCTGAACAAGCTATTATCTGCAATTTTTCTTTACTTGATAATATTCTTTCAAGTCTCTTTATTATAAAGTAGATATTTGACCCAAAAACACCATTATATGTATGGACTTCATCTACAACCAGGAATTTTATAGTTTTAAATAGATTTACAAATCTAGTTTTATTTAAGAGATGGTAATGCATCATATCAAAATTAGTTATTAAGATCTCTGGAGGCTGATCATAAATTGCCTGTTTTTCGGATTCATCAAGGTCTCCATCAAATATTTTTGATTCGATATCAAGTTCATTTGCATAGTAATTTATTTTCTGAAACTGGTCTCTTCCAAGCGCTTTTGTAGGATAAACAAATATCGCTGAAACTTTATTGGCGGGCAGATTGGTATCTTTTTTTATTTTTTTTAAAAAAATTTTCTCATGATTACCTTTCAAAAGATTATCATCATAAATTTTTTGAATAACAGGAAGACAGAAGGATTCAGTTTTCCCTGAGGCGGTTGGCGCAATTATAACAATATCTTTTCCCCGAAGAATTTTTACGATAGCATCCTCCTGAAATTTAAATAGTTTATTTATATCTTTTTTACGAAGTTGTTCTAATAAAATGTCACATAACGGTAATTCCTCTAATTCTTTTCCATCTTGAATGTCTGAATCTATAAGTTTTCTTATGTCTACAATGTAGTCAGTTTCAGAATTCAAGATGTTGTTTATTAATTCATTGGTAAAATTATTTTTTTCAATCATTTCTTTGATCTCATTTTTTGATCTAACCAGTTTTTCCTGTTCAAGAATTGCTTTAAAATCTTTCATTAAAGTAACTGAACCAGTATCAAACCGTTCCAAGAAATCTAGGTATGTCTCGTCTAAATCTACATTAAATGGAATAACGCAGCAAACATCACATTTTTCACAGATAAACAATATTCTTCCATCAAAAATCCTCTCTGTTTTGATTGAATTAATTGTGGAACAATTGGGACATCGATATTTATTCACTAATTTAACACATAAACTATCTGGTAAATCTATTATTTTATTTTTTATTGATAATATTCGTAATGATAAATAAAATAAGGAAAAATGTAAAATGCGTTATTATTATGAATGATAGGAATTACCAAAAGAAAAAAAATATAGTCGAGAAATTCATAAAGAAAAATAAGACCATTGATCATTCAAAAATCTTAAACGAAATAGATGTAGATTATGATACCTTGATGAGGATATTGTCAGATCTAAGGAGCGAGGGTAAAGTAAGCTGATATAAATTTCATAGTTACCTATACAAGGAAAACAACCAAACCAAAAAACCTATAATATTTTGTCTGCCAATTTTTGAATATCATTTTTAATATTGATTCTACTTTAGGTGACTCTATTGGTGGTGCAATCACTTAAATGATGATCTTACTATAGGATTGACAAAATAAGGAAATGTATGTTTGAGCCAAACTGCAGATCGCGCAAAAAAAGGAACAACTATTTCAAGTCTTTGTGAGTTGCTAGCCTGCATGACAGCTTTGGATACTTTTTTAGGATCAAGAACATATCCTATTTTATGGGGCATTTTCCCCTTAAATGAATCGTTATCAAAAAAGTTAGTTCTAACCGCTACTGGACTAACAACTGTAATTCCAACTCCCGTACCTTTTAATTCATGATATAGAGATTCTGAAAAACCTAACATCGCAAATTTTGACCCGCAGTAAGCTGCCATTCCAGGTATGCCAAAACTAGCGGCTAATGATGCCACATTTACAATATGTCCAGATCCATTTTTGATCATCGAAGTGAGAAATACCTTGGTACAGTATATCATACCCAAATAATTTGTAAATGTTACTTGTTCAATTTCTTCTAAGGTCTGTTCCAAAACTGTTCCATATCGTCCAAATCCTGCGTTGTTTACAAGAATATCTACATGATTGTATTTCTCTTCTATCTCCTTTCCCATTTCGATGACTTCATTTTTTTTTGAGATGTCACAGGGATAAATTCTGGTTTCACATTTTGGGTTTAGTAATTTTTCTACTCTCTCTAGATTGGTTTTTGATCGAGATACTAAAACTATAGTTTCTACACCATTGTTTGAAAAGTCGATTGCTACTTGTTTTCCAATTCCAGACGATGCACCTGTAACAATAACTTTCTTATCTTTGAAATACATCTATATTAACACTATAAATAAACTATTAAAAAGTCTTGAATCTTTAAATTCTGGTTCATAATTTTAATAGTTGTTTAGATGAGATCTTTATTAATGAATCACTATTATTTATATAATTATCGTATAATGAAATGAACTTTTTGTAAGGAGACAGATTGTACTCTAATGACTTGCTTCTTGAACAATCTTAACAAATATAGTTTTAAAGGATCGTTTCTTATGGTAATATTACACTACTATTATCTTGGGTTAGATAACCATAAAAAGAACCCAAAAAACTAAAATATTATCATTATAATCTAATATCAGGAATTGCTATTGTTAGATGAAAATAAGCCTACAGACGAGGATGATTCTCCTTCCTTAGAAGGCACTGGTGATGATGCTGAAGATATAACTAAAATTCCTAGTTCATCTGTCACTGGATCTGTCGGTGTATCTGTCAGTGGGCCGAATAATGGAGAAAGAGAGGAATACATGAGGGCTTTAAGACATCTGGATAAGCTTTTAGCATTTAATCCTAGTGACCCTGGAACATATTTTGATAAAGGATTTATCTTAGAAATTCTTGAGAAATTTGAAGATGCAATAAAATCCTTTGATCATGCATTAAAAATAAAACCCAATTATTTTCAAGCCCTATATAGAAAAGGTTTAGTATTATCTCGCCTGCAGAATTATGATGATGCAATAAAATGCTTTGACCAAGCCTTAGAAATAAAACCAGACGACATCAATGTATTAAATAATAAAGGTTCTACATTTAATAAAATGGGTTTGTATAAAGAAGCTTCAAATATATATGACGAATCTCTGAAGGTAAAACCAGATGATATTACTGCGTTAAACAACAAAGGAGTTGCCTTAATAAGCCTGAACAAGATTCACGAAGCAATAGACTCTTATGATAAGGCACTAAGTGTAAAACCCAACGATATTACCGCATTAACTAACAAAGGAATTGCACTGGCATCACTTGGAAGATACGATGATGCAATATATTATTATGATATGGCTCTGAACGTAAAACCCAACGATATTACCGCATTAACTAACAAGGGAGTTGCCCTGTCGTCACTTGGAAGATACGATGATGCAATATATTATTATGATTCTGCGTTATCTTTTGATTCTAACTCTGCTAATCTTTATTTTAATAAAGGTCTAGCTTTGACTCATGCTGGAAATCATTCCGAAGCAATACAATGCTATGACATGGCAATTAGTATAAAGAATGACTATATAGATGCATATTATAACAAAGCGATATCTTTATCAGAACTTGGCAGGTTTGAAGAAGCGATAAGATCCTATGATCAAGTCTTGTATATATCATATGATTATGTATATGCTTATTATGGAAAAGGATATTCGTTGGATTGCTTAGAACGATATGAAGAAGCTATTCAATGTTATGACGAAGCAATTAGAATCGAACCCGCTTATCTACATGCTTATTATCGTAAGGCAGAGGGCCTTGGAAAACTAGGAAAAGCTGATGAAGCCGATAAAATAATTAAAAGGGCTAAAGAAATAGAGTCAAGGGAGTCTAATTGATAACCTTTCAATCCCAAATACGGCATCTTATTTTCTTTTCTCTTTAAATAAAATGATTGAAATTATACTGCATACTATATAATGCATTATCAACTAATATCAGATTTCTTACAGCTATTTTACTTCAATTTTATACTCGTATTTTAGTGGTTGTGGCAAAAAGGTATTGTCAAAATCTATTCCAGTAATTTCAGCCACCAATCTGTATTCTCCGGTGCTACTAAAAATGGGACCTTCTATCTTTATAGGACTACCAAAGTCAGAAACATAGCTTGCTGCTAGGGTATCATAATTTGCGCTAACATGGTATCTTTCTATATTGTTATTGATGAATTCAATGTTGATATCGCCATTATGTCCGTGAAGATTTTCAATCATTAAATTTTTATTTTTGTCATCGTAGATGCTTATAATGTATGTAACATGTGGAATATTGTTTCCTGTTTTATTGTCTATCAGTGCTAAACTGACTTTTCCTTTTTCCGATACTGTGAATGTGGGATTATTGAATTTTAAAAAAAGTTCTCTATCTCCTATAATTGAAGGAGGTAAATTATGACCATCACCTCCACCACCATGCATTTGTCCAAAAACATCATTAAAGAATCCTGGATAATTGATTAATATTGAATTTATCACTATTGTAAGAGTAACCGTGAACATGATCCTACTGAAACTCGATTTTTTTAAATCTAAGAGCTCATTCATTCTCTAAAAAATCCATATTACTGTGAATATTTATACTTTAAACTAAAATAACAAAAAATAGAGCTGAATCTATGATCTTGGTTATCTCTGGTTAGTCATTTTTCTGCTTAAATACAAAGTATGAAAAAAATTTATACATTTGAGTTCATATATTAACATTGGTCATTGATACCATAAGAACAATAAAGCTTTTAGGAAAATGGTCCACAAATAGAGTTATCGGAAAGAAACGTCCTCTAATAGCCGTCTTTAGTCTTACGCATTATTGTAATTTTTATTGTCCAATGTGTCCTTTTGGGGATCCTGATAAAATGAGTCAAATTAAGATCGCCAAACGAGACGATCTGTCTACTGAACAATGGAAAATAATTTTCGATAAAGTTTCAAAATATTGTATCTGGTCAATTATTGAAGGAGGTGAACCTACAAGTAGACCTGATTTTATGGAATTAGTTGTATATTTGTATAAATTGAGTATGCCCATCACTTTGATAACTAATTGTTCTTTATTGCATCAAATTGATTTGCTCGAATTAAAGAAATATATCCAATTTATAACTTGCAGTATCGATTCTGTATATCAAGATTCTTATTGTAAAGTAAGAGGTGTGTCGCAAGATGTTTTTGCTAGAGTCATGAAAAATCTCCTCCTTCTTAAACATCATAATATACCTCATTATTTCAATTCGGTAATTACTAAATACAATACTGACGAATTTATCAACCAATCTTATTTTGAAAAAGCGAAAGAACTTGGTTCGAATGCAGTTTCACTCACATTTGTCGAGGATAGGTCTGATGTAGATTATTCTCTCCTGCCAGACCGTAAAACCATTGTCTCCATTTGTGAAAGTATTATTGACTATAGTAAGAAACATACCAGTCCAAAAATAATGATACCCATGGAATATTTTGAACAAATAATTGAACACGGTAGGGGAATATATGATGAATGTGGTGTTTGGAAAAGCATCTTTGTGAATGGGAATGGAACCGTACTAGTTCCGTGTTGGAAATATAACTCTCCTTCGAATACATATAATTTGTTAGAGCAAAGTGTAGAGGAAGTGTGGGAATCTCCTCAATGGGATATTGCAAGAACCTGTAAGGATTGCAAGGTATTGGGTTGTATTTGGTATTCATCACAACCAATCACCACCTTTGCAAAAAACTATATGAGAGGAATGTCAAATCTTATCAATCAAGAGAAATATGGAGCACTTCATTAAATTCAGAGATATGTTGAATTATTACCATAGTATTAGACAGTAATTGATAGCATCTTCTAACAAATCATTTTATAATATGATATAACAATATTCGGAAGTATTTGTTATCTTTATCTTAAGTAATAATGTATATACTAATGTGTCTACTGACGTAAATTCCATATTATAGATCCATAAATCTATTCTTAAATTATATTAAATAGAATTTGACAAGGTAATTAAAATTTACTTACTCTAAAATGGGATAAGCCATAGTTATAAAATGGCTTATCCCAATGTGATGACTCGGTTGGTATGTGAATCATAGACTGGGTGAGATCGAGAATATGTTCTCGAATATCAAATGGAAGTAATATTATTTAATAATTTTTGTCATTCGGTTAGAAGTGGTGTGAACCCTTTCTTCCTCAAATTTTTTCGGCGCCGAAAAATTTTATTTATCGATCAATATTTCATTTTGACATCTTGATCAAAAAGGGATAAAAAATAGTTATTTTGAATGTTTGACTTTGTTATGATGTAAGGAGACTTTTTTTCATAGCTTTATCATCATCATCATACAAGTCTTCTGTATTCTTATTTTTCATTATTTGAATATAAACTATCTTTTTGAGTATTTTAAATTTATTCCCATAAAAATTTACAAATAAACCTTTCAATTTAAACTATGTATCTCTATATTCAGCCACTAAAACTACATGCCTTTCAGTTGAGAAACATTTGCCAAAATAGGTCTTGACATCTAACAAATATGATTTGTAGATAATACCCTAATAATTTTATCTGCTTAAATTTCGTATACAATTTGAACTTTCTCTTTTTATCTCTTCCTCTTACAAACCCCACTCGCTCTTTTTTTTAATATGAACTTTTACAAAAGGCGCTTCATTTTCCTTCCAAGGATCTTTATTCACCCAAGTAAATTTTTTTTCAAAAATATCATAAATATTTTTGAATTCCTCTCCTTTCTCAATAATTGAACCAAGTCCTTGTATAAATAGAGCCTTATTTCCATTGGTCTTATCATATACATCGATAATTATTGATATTCGATTATTTTTAAGAATATTTTTATATTTTTTAGTTTGATAATCTGTTGCAAAAAATATGCAATTATTCCAAAAAATATAACACACAGGAACAACATGGGGAATATCGTTGTATGATGTAGCTACCCTGCAAATTTCGTTATTTTGCAAAAATTTTATTTCTTTATTAGATAGTTTGATTCCTTCGTTTTCCACTTATTGTATATTGCAAATAGTTCTTTATATTCTAATACAGTTATCATCTGTATTTGTTTTGTCTATAACGTACCAGAGCGAAAGAACATAACATTGTACGAATACAATATATGATGTTATATAAGAATTATAATATGCATATGTTATTGTACTGTCAATTATATTCTAATATATCATTCAATAATTTCAAATTCTGAAAATAGTGTATTATAAAAAGTAAGTTACTTGTCTAACTATGTGGTAGATTAATTTCTATATTTTAGTAATATAGCTATACATATAGAATGTAAAAATAAGACATTATTCAAATCTTTATTCTTTGTTATATTGCAAAATGGGAATATATTATATTAAAAATTTTCAACATCATTTTCTATTTTTTCATAGTTATGTCTTACATTCTATGAATCGTTATTATCTGTCAAAATCTAAGTCATAGAAGTGAGGCTAATAGGAAACACCGTCTAGATCTTCAAATAAAGTGAGTGGAATGTATATTTTTATACATAAAATTGAAATATTCATCTATCACAATATTTTCTGTTGTTATTGGAATTTATAGAGTGAATTTAGTATCAATAAAAACTTTTTTAACTGATAATTTCTCTTGTTTTTCAATGGATCCTAGTAAAATCAAATGTTCTCATATCCTTTTAAAAAAACATAGTGAGGCTTTGGAGATATTGAACAGAATAAAAAATGGAGAAAGTTTTTCTAATCTAGCTAAAGATCTTTCTATCGATAAGGCGAGTGGGAAACGTGGCGGTGACTTGGGATTTTTTAGAAAGGGAGCCATGGTGAAACCATTTGAGGATGCTGCATTTAAATTACAGAAGGGAGAGGTATCCGAACCTGTAAAAACCGAATTTGGATATCACATCATAAAAAGGATAAGCTAGTCTAAAAAGAAGTTCTTAGTTTACTATGTAACAACGTCTTGTCCTTTTTGAAATAAATTTATGTTATACTGTAATCAATAAATTATACAAACATTTCTTTATGAAGATTTAATTTGATAATAAAATTTCATATGAGAGAGTTCTATGCGGTATTTTTTATTCTTTCACTTGTTTCAATTATTCTTTTTCCTTTATCACTTCAATTTGTATTCGCGCAGAAAAAAAATGAGGCTAATACATTTCCAGTAATAACTAATATTGGATTGGAAAATATCGAGAAAAAGGGTATCATTCGTGTGGTAGCATTTATCAGTCGACAACCTTTTACTCAAGACATTCAACTATCAGGAATTAAAATTCAACAAAAGATATTGCAGTAACGTTCAATGTTGAAAAGGAGACCGATCTTGTAACCGCCGCTCCGCCTGATGAGCTTTTTATCTGTGCATATCATGTTAAGGATATCTTAACAGAGTACAATTCCTTTATTTATTATGATTGTAACGAATGAGATCTATTATCCACAGACGGATTATTTAGGAATTTTGATGTTTATGATAAAAGCAACGTCCTTTATGATCTATCTCAAAAATCTATTCCTGATCCAAAACAAAAGAACTCCTATAAAGTCCTTATCAAAGTAATTGTTCCTCTATCAGATAGAAAAGATACTGAAAAATTGATGGTAATGGCCATGATAAAAGGACAGATACAAACAGAAATGATGGATGTTCAACAGGAACTAGACAAATCAAAAGATTATACCCTTACCAAGGTGTTTGCGTTCAATAAAAAAACAGACATAGGCGCAATAAATATATTAGACAAATTTTTTGCTTGTGTCTCAAATGAAGATCTAGATCCATCCGAAGGTACGGAATGTGAAAAAAGGAAGGTTAAAACATTTGGCACGCCATCAAATCCGCTACCTACACGTTAAATAAAAAAATTCACTCCGTTTCTAGAATTTTAAAGTTATTTTGAAGATTTATTATTCTTTATCAATTATATATGCAATTTTCATTCATTTCTTAAATTTCATTTTCTGGCTCTAACAAATATGCTCTTTGGAATCTGTAATTTTTCCGATGTTCAGTTGCGTCATCATCAACTTAGGAAAATAGTTACAATATTATATTATAGAGAAATCGAGTATAATCTTAATATTTATGTAAATCCGAGTTTATTCTATGAAATCACATAAGGTTGTATTTTCATTTTTGTTGGTTATAACGATTAGTATAGTGTATGCTTCATTATTAAATAATTTTCCTAAAGTTTATTCACAGGTTTTTGAAATAGACGAAAATGATTACTTTGAGTTTGACGATACAACCTCAAATACAAATGATCCATCAGAAGAATTTGCGAAAAAAGGAAGCTCAGATGGAGATGGAAATCAAAATGAAGATAAAAAAGGTAATGATGATAAAAAATCAAATGATGATAAAAAATCAAAGAAAAAAAGTAAAAAAATATCCGAAGATGATCCTGCGTCCTATTCTACCTCGCAATACTCGGGAAAATATGATATTAAAGATGTACAACAACATTACGTTCAAGAATATTATTTGGATGGTACCTACATTTCAAGCTGGGGATCAAGGGGGACAGGTGATGGTCAATTTTTACATCCGCATAACTTAGCGGTAGATTCTAAAGGGAATACGTATGTAACCGATGAGCAGCGAAGCGATGTTCAAAAATTCGATTCAAAAGGTAATTTTTTGCTTTCTTGGGGACAACCAAAAGATGAAAACCTCTTCTCTCACAAAATGGAGGATGTGAAAGTTGATGTAGATGACAATGTTTGGGTTGTTGACTGGGGAGTGGGAAAAGTATACAAGTTTGATCCAAATGGAAAACTTCTCATGAGTGTTGGAAAGAAAGGGAATTCAGAAGGTGCATTTAATAGAATATGGGGAGTTGCCTTCGATTCAGATAAAAATATCTATACCTCTGAAAAAATGTCTTATCGTATTCAAAAATTTGATCCAGAAGGTAATTTCATCAAAACATGGGGTACTTTTGGGGAAGGAAACTCACAATTTAGACATCTTCATGCAATCGCAGTTGATTCTAAAGATGATGTGTATATAGATGATGAAGACAACGGTAATGTCCAAAAATTTACCAAAGATGGTAAATTTATAACTAGTTGGGGTTCTGTCGGTAAAGCAGAAGGTCAGTTCGACGAACCACATGGAATTGATTTTGACTCTAAAGGAAATGTATATGTAGTAGATACACAAAATCATAGAGTCCAAGTCTTTACGCCTGACGGAGAATATATTCGAAGTTTCGGTGTGAAAGGTGCAGCTGAAGGCGACTTCCTTTTAATTCATGATATCGACATCGATGACAACGATATAGTTCATATATTGGATAGTAGAGATGCACACCCGAATAAGATCAATTGATCTTTAGTGACGTTATATCAATTAAAGTGAAGAAATAAAATTACTTCCTTAAATTATCATTTGGCGTCAAGAAATTGAGGCAAGATTGAGAAACATTTTAAAACAGTATTTGAAGTTTCATAATAATTTAGCATCAATTAAAAATAATTATTATCATTCAAAAGAGAGTTAACAATAGAAACTTCCCTTTATTTCACATACTAGATCTCTTACATCGCTATTAACATAACTTGAATCTCTTTTAGAGTCAAAATCATTTTGTAATTGTTTTATCTTATCTAGGATTTGTTCTTCATTTTCATTTAAAGTATTGAAATTTTCCAATAATATTACAGCTCTTTTGAAAAACTGTTGTGCATCTTGATACTCTAATAAATTAACAATTTTTCCTTCAAAGATAGATTCTGTATACTCATCCTCTGCCGAATTAATTAGTTCGGCGGTAACATTTAAAATATATCCACTATTTGTCATTTTTTCAGCAGGTATTGTTTGTTCAAGTGAATTTTCTAATATTTTTGTTAACTTTGTTTTTTCATTGACGGCTTCATTAAGCGAATTTGAACCAATAGATGTTGCATAGCTCTTCAATTCATTAGACAATTCATTACTTAATGTGGAATTCGTTTGAATTAATCTTTCATTGATCGTTTCAAGAGTTTCTTCAATAGGATGTAACGCATGTGCAATTGCAAGCATGATATTGTTATTCTGTTTGTTTTCTACTGATGCGTTCAGATGTCCTATCATTTGTTCGATATAGGAGTGAAACTCATAGTCGCTGAGCTTACTATTAATATTTTGTGCATGAACTATGTCATGTTCAAAAGGTGGATGATAAGTTAGCAATAATAATAAATATATACACATTAAGATTTCAAAATAATAACCTAATGTCATATCCATTAGTAATATATCTTCTATTATATTTATCCTATATTTTTTTCAAAATCAAGAATTATAGTGATTGATATTTTCATTTTCTATACTAAATTTTCTCATATTCTCTTTTCATATTAGATGTTAAAAAAAAACTGAAAGTGTATCACTAGGTGAGTAAAGTATCGTGAAATATAATGAAATATCCTGCTCTCAATCGCATACATTATATGTTTGTCATTATGAAAAAATATTAGAAAGGAATTACGGCAGATCTGTTAAGTTAAATAAAATACTTCTCACGTTTTCCGTGCCCTTTGTAAAAAAAATAAACAAGTGAAATACAATGACAACAACATTTGATAAATTAGGTATAGGTGCACCTATTATTCAAGCACTAAAAGAAATCGGATTCGACATCCCGTTTCCTATCCAACAAGCAGCCATTCCATTTTTGTTAAAGGGAGTTGATGTAGTTGGTCAGGCACATACAGGAACAGGTAAAACCGCAGCTTTTTCATTGCCAATATTGAGCAAGATAAAGAACAAGGGTCCAATACAGGCACTGATAATTGTCCCTACAAGGGAATTAGCAATGCAAGTTACAACCGAGATCAACAAATTTGCAAAATATACTGGAATTAGAACTGTCTCTATTTATGGTGGACAGAGTATTAATCTACAGTTTGATCATTTAAGAAGAGGAGTCCAGATATTAGTTGCGACTCCTGGTAGATTGATAGATCATATAAAACGAGGTACAATAAATCTAGAAGAAGTAAAATATGTTGTCCTAGATGAAGCAGATAGAATGCTTGATATGGGATTTATAAAAGATATTAAATTTATTCTCTTCTATGTTAATGAAGATAGGCAAACCTGTCTGTTCTCTGCTACTATGCCTCCTGAAATATTAAGACTTGCTGAAGACTATATGAAGGATTATGAAGAGATTAGACTTAACAAAGAAGAAATAAGTCTAGAGACCATAACTCAGTCATATTTAGTTGTAAAAGAAAATGAAAAATTCAAACATTTATGCAATTTCATCGAAGAAAGGGCTAGTGATCAGCAAACAATTATTTTTGTCTCTACGAAACAAAGAACACAGAGAATTTTAAATGATCTACAGGACTCTGGAATTAAGGCGATTACTATTCACGGTGATTTATCTCAAAGACAACGAGATGATGCGATCTATAGGTTTAGGAAAGGAAAAGAGGATGTTCTCGTTGCTACTGACATTGTATCAAGAGGAATAGATGTCCCTGCAGTTGGTCATATAATAAACTATGATGTGCCAGAAGATCCATTGGTGTATTTCCATAGAATTGGAAGAACTGCAAGAGCAGGTGGAACTGGTACTGCTATATCTCTTGTATCGTCAGATAGGGTAGATGATTTTGGGCGTATACTTAGAAAAACTGAATTGCCAATTCGAAGACTCAATGAAGAGATGGGCCTCGAAGTTCCAGTAAGTCAACAACGTTCATTCCGTGGATATAATAACAGCTACAGATCTGGTTATGGAAACGGTAGAGGAAATAGGAGATTCGGAAGTTCCACTAGATATGGTTATCATAATAGTAGATATAACCAAACGGAAGGTCGATATTCACGTGACCATAATTTTAAGAGATATGGATATAATGAAGATCATGATAGATCTCATGATAAACATGTCATTCATAATGACGATAAACAGGAAAAACATGGTAACGGCGGAAGACGAGGCTACTACTCTTCCCGTTAAATTCTATGTGATGAACTAATATCCTTCTAATTTTTTATTGAAAATTAAAGGAAAGATATCATAAAATTCTTCTATCATCTCAAATTCTTACTGCTAATATAGTTTTTTTAAGATAATTTGTCTAGTATTCTGGATTATGAAATATTTTAATTCAATATCAATAGAGTTAATTTATAAAAGTTTCAATTCAAATGCATATGGGAGTTATACTGACTTTGATTGTAAAAGTACTTCAAATTAACATCTCTAAAGATTAAAAATACTAGATCCATATTCTAAAAATATTCAGTATAGTCTGCCATTGGAGAAAACATCCAAAATCCTTTATGCTCTGGGCGAAAAAGATCCAAACCAAACAAACTAGATATCAAATGAAAAAGCCTATCATGCAACAAAGTAGGTTTATAGTTCTGTCTGTATACTGTTAATACCAGATAAAAATGCCAAATAAATAATAAATTTAACCTTTCTGCTGTTTAATATATTTTTCAAATCTAATACTAATATGGAAAAATTATTTGGGCAATCAAAAAAGAATTTGCCCACCTGATTTATAATAAATTAAGCAATCTCAAATAGTTATCTGCTGCGACTCTGTGATAAATTGCTCCAATGGTGTTTCCAGAATTAATATCCTTTTCCATATCATCTAATTCTTTATCAAGTTGTTGTTGATAATATTGTCTATTGTTCTCCTGTATCTCTTTCATATATTCATCAGATTTTTTTACAAATTCATTCCAATCTTTTGAAATCTTACCCATTAATTCATTTTCTAACTTTCGTTTTCTTTCTAACCTGTTATTTAACCCCTTCTCAGTCATGTAGTAATAATTTTATTTCTTTGTGATAAAGTTATCTATTTTTATAAAATTATTATTATATTTTAGTCTATTTCAAATAGTCTGCCATTTAGAAATCTTGATACGATTCTATTAAATTCCTGTGTTTTCTCTAGATGAGGATAATGACCACACTGATCAAATATTACAAGTCTCGAATTCGCAATTTGAAATTTTTTTGCATATCTTAGAGGCATTAGTTTATCATTTCTTCCCCAAATTATCAATGTAGGTGTATTAATATTTAGTCTATCAGTGAGCTGAGGATGATTTTTAAGTGATATTAAAGTAGACATGAAAGCAAACTTTGAATTACTCAGATTCATCCTCTTAATAAAATCTTGGATTGAATCTTCTGTAATCATACGCGGATCATACACCATCTCATAGTATGCTGTTGCCACATTATAGAACGTGGGATAGAGTGCAGCAGAAATATATTGGTTCAAAGATGGTGTTATATGATTCATCATTCCAGCTGGCGATATTAAAACCAGTTTGTTTATATCTTTGGGAAATCTAATAGTATATTCTAACGCTAAAAGTCCCCCAAACGAGGAACCCATAAGATGTAAATTATCAATCTCCATAATTTGAAGGAATCTTTGAATAAATTTTATAAAAAAATCCATATTGTATTCTGCATGAGGTTTATCACTGTACCCAAAACCAATTATATCTGGTACTAATAGTCGATAAAATTTAGATAAAAATGGTATTATTTCTGACCAGCGGTCTAATGATCCTCCCAAGCCATGGAGCAGAAGCAGTGTTGATTTTTTTGGATTGCTATTCTTTTTACCGGTGTCTAGGTATCTAATTGAATAATCATCAACTTTCATTGTCGCAATATCGCGGTCAATCAAACTATAGAACTGATATCAGAACATCTAGTATTTTATCCATTTGAAATAAGTATTAGTGAATATCGGGATTTTTCTGCTTCTTGATTAATTTTTCTAAATTGTTGTCTTATTTTTTCAAATAGTTAATATAATCTTATTATAATGGACTAATTAAATTATTGAAATGTCTATAACATGTATATTTGAGACCCATTAACAAAAAAATTGGTAAGTAAAAATAAACATTTAGCTTGATTTTTTCTTATCGATTTACTAAATATATATATATTTTGTTATTAGTTAATTATATTGAACTAATATGACTAATTGGAATGAAAAAGATGAAAATCGCAAAGCTGGAAATGAACCAGGTCAGTCTACAGCAAGTCAGAGATCTGAGCTATATGACTCGATAAGAGATAATACAAATAAGATCATGAATGAAATTGCTAAAACTCAACCTGTGTACATACAATCAATCTCCAATCTTCAAATGGAGTGCATAGAATCTACTAAAGGAGTAGTAAATACTTATACTACCATTCAAAAACAATTATCAGATTGTTACAATATAAATCCTGTGACTGGGGTTACAAAACAATTCGTAAAACATGGCAATGAATTTACAAATAACGTTATAGAATTTAATAATATTAACAACAGATTAGTTTTAAATTTATTGAATATTACAAGCGATAGTATCAAAAACTACACGAAGACATTAGATACATTTGTAAAATTCAATACGAATATTTTTGAACAATGGCTTTCGATCTTTAAAAATTTTAAAGTATTTAATAGACCATAATCTTTTTTTTGAAAAGGTTTATAAAGAATAACACTAGAAATTTTTTAAAAATATTATTAGAATTGTGATTGATCTTTTATTATATTACACATTCTTCAATGCCTACCTCATAGCTTTGAAATAACATAGTAAGACTTTTTTATTTGGTTAAAGATTGTTGAATAATAATAATGGTACCTTATGAATTCATTTATTCATTTACAAAGACTATGATGGGGATAGATAATTCTGTCAGATGGGTTTGCGTGACAGATAAACAAGGCACATTAATTAATGAGAGATATCGTGAAGGAATAAAGCTCCTTATGACTGAGGAAGAAAATGAAGAATACGCTTCCAACGCGATTTCAAGACAACGTACAAGGATGAAATTCGAACCAAAAATAGGAAAATTAATTTATGCTTTAGGAAAATACGAAAATGTCATTCGAGCTACGATTCCAATAAATGAAGACTACTATTTGTTATTAACTATTGATAGGGAAGCAAGTAATATTGACAGGATACTCATGACTAAGGTTATTCCAATGATATCTGAGCTAAGGAATAAATTTACTCCATGATGCAATTGATAACATCATATTTTCATATTTAGTAGATATTGTAATTCAAGCAAAGATGGAAAATTTATCTGTCAAAAATAGGTTGTAGCGAATATGAAAATTCAGGGTTATCAATTTTCACATATATAACATTCATTTTCTGCGATTTAAATACTAATAAATAAATAATCTTCTCCTCCATATTATAATTAATGAATTATGATTATGAAGGAGGAACATTACGCTGCAAGATATGTGCAATGGAATTCGTTACAAAGAAGGAGGCTGAGGAACATTATAAAAAATCCCATGCTGATAAAGTAACTGCTGTGGGAGAGTAAGAAAAAAATTATAATCTATCATTCTAATAAAATACATTTTGTCTGTTCCCTATGATAATAGGCTAACTTTATTCCGTGAACTAGATAAAAAAATATAAATTAACAATAAAAAAAGCATAATAAAGACTAAATTTAAATAATAAAAGATATATATTTTTTTATATAATCATAATTAACTGGTAATATGCAAATGGCTTCTGATCAAGAATTTAATAAAAAGTATGAGGAATTGATAAATAGTTACAATACTATATGGAAAGATTTTTTAAAATTACCTATGGCTGGTAAAAGTAATCAATTTATTCGTACATTTGAAGAAAATCAAAAAATGTTTCAGGATTTACTCTCACTTTGTTCAAGATTTCAATCTAATATTCTTAATTATTTCATTCAAGTAAATCAAACATATGTGAAATCTATCGCCGAATTGCAATCTAAAAAACCTGAATTGCCTGATTTTCAGTCAGAAGAAGAGGTTAAAAAGTATAAAAATTTGACAATAGATGTGTTTGAGAAATATTTTACACAGCTATTTCAATCTAAGGAATTTTCTGTTACCACTTCCGAGCTGCTTTCTAATTATTCTTCCTTCACACATATATTGGGAAAAGCATACGATAATTATTTTAAATTATTAAACTTACCTAACAGAGATGAGATAGACATGATCTTAAAGGATATGCAGGATTTAAAAAGAGAGGTATACAAATTGCGCAAAAATTTAGATTTAATAATGAGTGAAGAGAAACTTGTCGTTAAATAAAGTTACCACTTCTAAAGAACCTGAAATTAAGGTTAAGGAATTATCACCTTCTAATCAAAAGATTGACGATACTTCTTCACGGAGCCCCGGCATTTTGGGTGATGGTGAAACAAACAACGATGTGGTAACAAAAATGAAAAAGATAATAGAAGCATATCAAAAATCCATGTCCCTAGAAGTTGGTTCAACTCCTCATGATGTCGTGAAAGAGACCAGATTATATAGATTGTTACATTATAAAAGTACATTTGATGTACCTATAAGGCCCCCCGTGCTAATTGTCTATGCCCTGATAAACAGGTCTTATATACTTGACTTGCAACAGGATAAAAGTTGGATAGGAAATCTGGTGAGACAGGGATTCGATGTATATCTTATAGATTGGAAGGCTCCTTCTTTAAATGACAAATATGTTTCATTCGATGACTATGTGAATGTTTTTATTGACGATTGTATAGAGTTCATTCGAAATAAGAGCTCCGCGGAAAAAATAACGCTACATGGATATTGTATGGGTGCATCCATGTCTGCCATGTATTGTTCTTTGCATCAACACAAAATCAAGAATCTAATAACCCTTGCTCCAGTTATAGATACTAGTAAAGACAATACGGTGATCAGTAATTTTGCAAAACATTTGGACATTGAAAACATAATAGATTCTATGGGTAATATGCCACCAGAATTACTTCAAACATGTTTTTCTGCATTAAAACCATTTAAACAGGGCGTAAACAAGTATTTTTCGCTTTATGAACATATCAACGACAAAAGATTTATTGAAAACTTCCTTAGAATTGAGAGATGGTTATCTGATATACCTCCAATAGCTGGAGAAGCTTTTAAACAATGGATTAAAGATATATATCAAGAAAATCTCCTAGTAAAAAATGAAATGAAATTGGGTAGCGACCTCGTAAATTTATCCAGAATCACTGTTCCTTTTCTTAATCTCGTTGCAAATGAGGACCATCTAGTATTTCCTGATGGAAGTGCAGAATTAAATAATCTCGTATCTAGTCAGGATAATAGGATAATGAGGTTTCCTACTGGTCACGTTGGTTTAATTGCAAGTAGTTATTCGCAAATGAATGTATTGCCAAAAGCCGGAAGATGGTTATTCTTGCGTTCTGATGTATAACAATAGTTTGTATAGTTGGAATAATTCAGAATAACACGTTTTATGATTAGTTCATTAAAACAATCAAATATCGTTTATATGAATTAATCGTCATTGCTAAAATAGATTGCATTTATATAAAAAATTAACATTAATAAATACAATACTTGGGTTATTCATTTCTATTCTTATACTAGTCACATATATTTTTATAAATTCTTTCATAGGTATTCCGATACTAGGACTATTTTTAGGAGGAACTATTGTGCAGGTTGTTATCTTGATTGCAATAAATTTTTCTGCTCTGTTCGTAATTCTATATTTTAGGAACACCAGAGTGATTGGCGTAGTTTTGATAATATGTGGAGTCATTGTATTTACGACAATAACTTTTTTAGGAATACCCAGTGTTGTGTTATTTGTTATTTCTGGTATTTTGGCATTAAGGCAAAAGAGTCTACATACATAATAAATTATCAAGACTTTCATCTCAAAAAATGGCAAAGAAAATTTTTTTTAATTAGAGGAGATGGATATGAAATAAAATAAAATTATATTTCATTATGAAATACAAAAAGTAATGTTTAGAATTAAAATGATTAACATGGAAAGAATGAAAGTAAATCTATCTAGTTTTTATCCAATTGTATCTTGCGAGATTTGAGTCGACTCAGACACAGAACTATTGTCTACGATTGAACATGAACCTGCCTTTTTGTCACCTTGATCGGATTTATAGTCAAATATAGTATCAAACTGATCACATATAAAAGTGTCCGAACCTAACCCTCCAATTAGTATATCGACGCCGTCGCCTCCATCAATTTGATCGTTTCCATCGCCTCCATCAATTTGATCATCACCTCGTCCGCCGTATAATCTATCATCTCCTTCGTTGCCAGTTATTAAATCCATACCCCTCTCACCATCCAATTTGTCATACCCCTCTCCTCCTTCAATCTCATCATTACCTTGTTCTCCCTTCACAACGTCATCTCCCTCATCACCATCTAATTCGTCATCACCTCGTCCGCCGAATAACATATCATTTCCCAATCTTCCATTTATTTCGTCATCTCCTTCACCTCCCTTGATTTTATCATCACTACTAGTTCCGTCAATTGAAACATCTATCTCTGGTTTCTCTTGACTGAATGGGATGTCATTTTGTTCGTCTCCTGATTGAAAATTGTCAACCTGACCCCCTGCAAATTTAATTATTATAGATTCAATAGGAAATGCTAATGAAATTAAAATTACTAAGATTAAAGTATATGTGGTTTTTGCCAATTCTCTATTACAATTTTTCCTGATTAAATGAATTTAAAAAGACATGTTCTCTAAAATACACTAACTTATCAGAAATTATTGAACGATGCCTGTAATTTGTTCATTCTAATATTCGTAACTTCGAGATTTTATTTTTTTATCGGGAGGGGAATTCAAACCTTTATTCATAAAATATGCGTTCTACATTGTAGTATTAAAACATTTAACATCAGTTAAATGGAATGTTAAAATTTTAGTGTTGATTTCATTTAAAATATTCCTAAAATATGAATTTATAAATAATACGTAACTAATTGAAGATTTTCATAGATACGATCCAGTCAAATATAAAAATTGCATCAAGATTCTATTGAGATCTATTTTTGACTATATATAGGAATATAGAAATCATATGGATTTGTATATGAAGGAAACACACACTTTTGTAGTTTTACTGAATGATTATCAATTCTGTAACAAATCTACGTACATATTAGTAAATTAGTTCAGTTAAACAATAGAATATATAATTATTGGTGAACTATTTATAGTAATATGATTATTTATAATAATATCATTATTATTAAATAATTAATTGGTAAATGGTAAATTGTTTATATTGTACAAAAATTCAGTTCGAAAAACTGAGAATGTCAAATTTGTTTTAATTGCCTCTTTTGTTTCTTGCTTATTAATTCTATCCTATATAATAACGTCCATTTCATCACAAGAAAAAAATGATCAAATGACCAAATTTATTCAAACTATTTCAGATTCTATAATTTTTATCTTTTCGCCAGTAAAAACACTAGATGAGATAGATTACGATCCATCTGACTCTTAAGGTCTCAGTCTATATTGGAAATCAGTTAACAGAATATTAATTATGATCTATGATGAAAAAGATAAAGCAATCGCTCTTTTTGAAAAATATTTCGGTCAAGATTAAAGCTATATAGTATAGACTAAAGATGTATTTACTTTAACTACATATCCTCCTGATAGTTGGTGTACAAGCGTTCTTCGAAAGTTTAGATGGAATAGGAAGAATAATGTGATGTGTCAATATCGTCAGTCTTATAACATAAAGAAGGACGGGGATTACCGGTTATAATAGAAGTACGTTAGTAAGGAATGTGAAAGAAGGTTGAAAGACAAAACAGGTAACGTATACTCTTATTCACATATGCCACTGAATATATGGTTTTTTGGTAAAATATCTATACTTTGTACTCTGGCTTGGATGTTCAATAAGATTCATCATTCGAGTAAGTTGTATACTCTTCAAGATGATACAGATTTATCAAAATAGTTATTGCAAAAATATCATCATCGTCATTACTATCTTCTTCTCACTCTACTAAACTTGGGTGGCGATGTTGAAGTCGATGAACTCTATCAAAGCAGGATTTAAACGTAAATAATACCATGATGATACACTAAAATCAGAAGTAAAACCTAGATTACGGCGCCTCAAACCATAGAAAGATTAGAATGATTCCATTATGTTAGTGGGATTGTCAAAAAAATTTATTGGTGCATACGAATTAGATTAGTTAATTCTTGCTCTAATGATGAGTTTGATGTTAACCGGACAAGAAATTTTCTCACTAAAAAAAATATACTTAAATAAAAAGAAATTAAGCAAAAAAATAAATAAATAAAAAAATAAATAAATAAAAAAAATATCCAATTTTTACTTTAAAATTTTTTAATTTCAGTGTTTATGTGAATATCTAGTTTCTAAAACAGGTATTGAAATTTTTTTAAATAGCAACAATTTGTAAAGATGAGGTGCAAGGTTCTCGAATAGAACCTCGGAACGTTGTTGATCAAACGTAGTTCCATATTTTAATAAAACTATTAATTTAATAACTATACCTTGATATTTCAAGACTCTTTTCAATAAACACAGATATAAGTAAATGTTGTATTATAGAAACACAATGTCCGATAATATTGAGAAAAGGACAGATTTACTTACACCACAATTATTGAAAACTCCAGTAGGTAAAAAAGTTACATATGAATTCCTAAAATCCTTATCGGGAGGATTTCCACTTGACGATGCGTTGCAGAAGGCAAATGCAATTGCACAGCAAGACGGTTCCTTATTACCATTTCAAATCTCTTTTATTCTAGACTTGTTAAATATTTTGGGTCCTACAGTTATTAAATTTTTTAGCGATTTTAAAAATAAAAGAAACTAATTATTTTACTTATATTGGACATTAAAATTTGGATTAAGGACAAACTTAAACTTTAAAAAGAAGCTTATTGCAATAATATATCTAAAAAAAATAAATTCATCCCATAGTACCAGATAACGAAGTAACTCAACTACAGCCTTTAGTGAATAAGCTGAACGTGGTAACTGGTCTATCGACTGAACTTATGGCCAATTCAATTTTAAAGAGTGATAATAAACATATATTGATTGATATCAATAGAGATGGAACCGTATGGGTTAAACGCAACTCATTGAATACGTGAACATCCAGTTAGTTGACAGTATATATAGACGTTCACTTCCGACCCCCCAAGAACTACTTGAGGGATAGTATATTATATGACCAATTTATAATATAAATTTATTATTTATAGACTGAATACTTAGAAGTGTTGCGTTTGACGAAGTAATCTCTATATAGATATTTCATGTCTTGCCTAACTTTAATACAATTCATGGCGAGTGTTGCATGTTGCGTGTCGCCGGGCCTACTCTGGCCCTATTTGGCAATATGGTCATAATTGGTCTTCTTTATGTATCTCTCATATCGTAAATAATTCCTGTTCTCTGCTACTTTCTACAAGAGAACCATAAAAACACTTCGCTAACACATTGGGCCCAGAGGGATTTGAACTTTACTAATACAAGGGTTCAGTAGTAAAGAAGGTAATTAATATTGATTTCATATAGAAGCACATAAAATAATCATCATCTAGAAATGGTAAATTTCATTCGGGTTCGGTGGAATGATGTAGAAATTTCAATACAGTTCTCTCCTAAAGACAAGTAAAAAATATTTAAAATTGCAACCAATTTAAGTTAAAAGCCATAGTCCTCTACATATCAAGTCTACTGCCCCAACAAATTACAGAAGGGTATGACAGATGTGAATATTCAGTCAGTAGATAATTGTTGTCTTTACTGATAGGTAAGCCAATGCATGGCACAATTTTGATTCCTATACTCCTGATTGTTATTATATGCTGTTATTGCTCAAATAAAAATTCAACATTCATAGCAGCATCTTTGCTAACCCCAAGCAACGTCGCAGTTTAGAAAATACAAGTTTTACACCATATTTCAGTAGCAATGGTCTGAGAGAAGACATTATCTTTGCTTCATCAGGTTTATGATGCGCTCCTGATGATTCAACTACAGGTTTATGTAATGCACAAACAATGTTTCTATAACCTGCGGTCTTCGCCTGGGCTAACCCCTGTTCTATCTCCTTTGCTGTTGAAGGACCTTCCGTATCAATAAATACAACAGCCAGGCCCCTGTTAACAGGATGCATGAATGTCCATTTACTTTGACCGAATGCTCCAAGATAATCATCTCCATCATGGTTTCCTATTGCTCCCTTAAACTTTCCCTTGTACGGCGCAAGGTGACCACTAATCCATGACGAACCGCTACCGCTGTAAGCATAATCTCCCATACCTATGACAAAGCTTACTCCGTGTTTCTGCATATTTGCTACCGTCTTCTGTGTCTGGCTGCTCTTATCCCAATCACCCGCTGCTCCTTTACATTTCCTGCCATAGGCGCATTTCCTACTGGAGCTGGTCCTGCAGGACCTATAGGTAATCCTCCTCCAGGTTGGGAAAGAGGAATCTTTGAACCTATACCATGAAGTATCTGGTCAATACCCTGACCTGGAAAGAATTTATTATAAAGAATATAACGGATAAATGCTATAGCTCCAAAGGTTATTATGGAATTTACTGCTGACATTATTAGCGAACCATGCTAGGATTAAAAAATTGTAAAATAAACTTTTATTAATTAGCAGAAGAAATTTATTATATATGACGATGTATCCAGAGTCAATTGACGATATTTGGGTAAATCATAATGAATCGTTTACATGTGACAATTGGTACTGCAGGAAGGAATTTAATGAAGGAAAAATCGATATGGCGAATAAGAGAAAATTATGTATTAACTGTTACAGACAATTTATGAGTTATGAGTTGAACAAGTTTGAATTTGTACAGGATTTTAAAGGTCATAAATAATTAACGAGTCATTAGATAAGGATTGTAATTGTAATAATCGTAATTCATCCTGTTCAATCTTCTGTTAAAAGACCATGATGTTTGACGAAATGCGCCGATACTTAAATATTCACTTGCACTATCATGGTTTCCTAATGCAGCTATTGCATCCTTACCGTTGATTGGTTTCATTACCTGGGTCCACCATTGCTTAGGATTTTGTTGATAACCAAAATCTCCTGCTATCAGAATAATATTGGGACTACCAGAAGCAAGATTCTGCGCTGTTTGTGAATTTTGAGATATATCGCCAACCACATTAAATGTAAATGCTGAAAGTCCAGAATATGAACCTGGAATATTACTAGCTGATACTCTTTGTTCCTGTTTAAGATTAATTTTGGGAAGAATATTAGTAATCAAAAAATAACCAAATAACCCTACTGCGCCAATAGTAAGGAGAGAATCCATTTCACCGAAATTATTATCAAACCAATAACCAAAAATTAACAACATAAACTTTTAGGTCAAAAAAAAGAAAGAGAGGTTTCGACAAAAAGAAATAATGATGTATTATATCAGTGTGAATAGATTTTGAAAATAGTAAGTATAATAACAAATAATAGCATATAATTATTTGATTTTCATAGTTCTTCTTAATAAAACAATACTTTTTAATTTGCTTAATAAAATAAAATAAAGATTAATAAATATATAATATAAAAAATACCATAGATTATTAGACTAGGTTATATATTAAAACCTAGTCGATTTTTGGTTACTGCTGGTATTTATTATTTCTAAATCATTGTCTATTAACTGATTGTCCTACTGATTTTATGTAACTAGTATTTGTTCTTACCAAATCCTTTAGATTGTCGCGTGTTTGTTCTAATGCTGTATTATATATCCTCATATTTGATGCTAGAGCGTTGTTTATGAGATTACTAGTATTTAACAGGTAACTTGTAAAGTTATTCACCAGTACTGCGTGGTTTTCAACAATTTTCTGTGGATTATACCAGTCCCATAGTCCGGTAAAGTTCACACCACTGTTTTTATCTACTTGTGGTGATTGAAAAGAGTTTATTACTTCTTTTTCTGCTTCAATAAAGTCAGAGGCAATATCTTTTATAGTTTGAATAGTTTGTTCTTGATATTCAGCAATACGTTGTGTGTATTTTGGAATTTCTCGTGTAGCTTCATCAGTAGTTCTCTTTATATTATGTAAGGTGTTGTCGAGTGTCTTGTTTATTACATCTTGTTGTTGATTTAAAGTGTTATTGTAGTCTCTATTTGCTCTTTCATTGAAATTACTGTGGTCTTTGTTAAATTTAGTTGTATTTCTTTCATTAAATTCTTGTTCATTTACAGTTATATTTTCATTTCTTTTTATTTCTTCTTTTGTCATCATTATATATGCGTTACTAAGGTATATAAACGTAGGTAATGATGTCCAGTGCATAGTCATATTTATTTATTTTTGTAGGACCTACATATTTGTATAATTGAAGGTAATATATTTGCAATTACCATAATTACAAGTAAAGGAGATGATATAAGTACTGAACTATGCGTAATGCAATTTATCAATTCTTGTTTTCTAGTATATTGATTCAGGAATATCTGTAACTTGACTATATTAAAAGTAAAAATTAGATAAAATTATAAAAAATATATATATAATAGATATTCTTTACAAGTTTTATATTACTAGCAATTTAGTCATATGTTTTATCAAAAAAAATTGAAATCATCTTTAACATTCATTAACTATGAGCGGCGTTTTTAGATGACAACTTTATATCTGCGATAATTTGGTATAAAATAGAATTTAGTTAAATATAGCATTTTGTGGCATATAAAACAAGTAGCAGATGACTAATTCATCTTTTCCACAATTATCTGGTAAACTAGTCAATTTAAGAGAACTTTCAATGGAAGATGCTACAAATATATTAAATCTTATGAGTTATGATATAGCTAAATATCTTTATGAAGTTCCACATCCTTATAAAATAGATGATGCTTTAAAATTTATTAAATCTAGTTGTGATGATTTTAGGCTACATAAATCCATAATCTTTGCTATAGACTATAAAAATAAATTTCAATCAGTTCATCTACTAGTTGGAATTATAGCTATTAAAGATATTGATTATGTTAATAAAAAAAAAGCAAATATAGGATACTGGATTGGTCAACAATATCATGGTAAAGGCATAGCAACAGAATGTATTGAACTAGTGGTTAACTACGCATTTGACGTATTGGGATTGAAAGAGATTTCAGCTTATGTTTTTCCAGAAAATAAACCTTCTATAAGAGTTTTGGAAAAAAATGGTTTTGTAAAGACAAAGAAAGTAAATGAATACCATACTATCTCAAATAGTTGTAGAAATTCTTTAGTTTATATAATAAAAAAATACTAAATAGTAAATTGTAAAGTTGAATGAACAAAATACACCCATCCTCATTTTCTATTTCACGTAAAATTTTAAATAATTTCAGCACTTATATCGTCACGGGCCCGTCGGGAGTAACACCGATAGCGGTTCTAAAAAGGGAGTCCAATATTAGAGTAAAAGAGATAATATTTAAGAACTTATTTTATTGCAAATTGTGAAGATAATAACAAAGGTAAAAGATTGCTAGAATAGTAACCAAGGTTAGAAATACTATTGATTCACATATTATAAAATTATTAGTTATTGTTTTTTATGGTAGTCGGTTGTCGTGATAATTCTCCAATTTCACTATGTATTTTAAGAAAGTTTAAACCTTTTTCTGTAGTCTTGAATTTGTGAACCCCATCAAGCTATTCTATTAGATTGTTTTCTATCAAAATAGAAAAGTATTCTTTTAACTGGTTATAACTTAGAAAAGCCTTATACATAATTTTTGTCTTGGTTGCTCCTCCATTTGCAGCATCAAGTATATTAGCCACTATTTCCGTTCTACTTCTATATTTCATATTATTATCCAAGTGATTTATATTAATATGATGTGAAAGGATAGGTTAAGACTGCTAAATATTGGATGTTCTAATACTAATCCTTGCTCTACAAAATAATACTTTAGCGATTTGTTTTAGTACCTGTAAACAGCTCTAGTACTTCAAGCTTATCATCATCCAACATTATTGGATGATTCAGAAAAATTTCATCTTCAACTATATTTTGCTCTCAATGAATATATGTAATACTTGTTCTTTGCCACAGCCGTAGTGTTATCAGGCCGTGACCCTTCTAGTTGTGTTTGTTGTGTAACGATGTAAGTTTTTCCCATTTTCATCCTGCACTAACCATCCTATCTCTTTTAGAATTCTATTATCGATAGAACAAACTTTTTATTGTGATTACATTTGTTTGGGATATAGCTTATACCAAGACTTCGATTATTACTTAAGGTATGTATAGCTATATAGTTCTAGTTCTTTAATTCTTTCAGAATAGCGACCATTTGGGGAAAATTTTAGCGTAGCTATTCATCTTACCTAATATTCACATGACTTACAATAGTTTTACATTATGGAGACGATAAAAACCTTAATCCATTTAAATGATTATAAAGTGATTAATATTTGAAGTAACTTCGATACTATTAGTTACTATCAGACAACAAAAATTCTTATCTACTTATGGCTAAAGTTTGTTCAAATACTAGTAATTTTATAATAGATAAGAGGTTATTTCCCAAAAATTACTTTTTGTATACGACTTTATCAGCTAATCCTATTACTTCTCTACCCTTATTTGTTAAAGAATTATAAATCCTTGGTTTCCCTCGCCCAGGAGATTTTTCTTTCTTTACTTGTCTTTCAATCAAACCTAAATTTGTTGCTCTTTTCATTAAGGATTGTCCATATCCCCAACTTCCCATAGTACTAAGTAATTCTCTTGTGTGCAATTCTTTGTTCTTCTTTAGTATTCTCAATAATGGAATAAGAGGACGGTCATTTAGCAGAACTTTAAGTATGTTTAATTGTACGGTTATAGGAACTGATTTTGTTTCTTTTACTTCCTTCGCTGTTGTGATATTTTTAGTAGACTGTTTAGAACTTTTTGGACTAGTACCATTAGACATACTATTTAGTATCACTTTTAAGAATAATAAATGCTTTGTTGCCTAACTTACTATTCCTAACACATTTAGCTAGCCTATTCTAGTCATAATACATGTGAACTGGAAGAAGTACAATGAATTTCTTGTTAAACGTGGCGAGGTATTATTTGGTTTTGACGTTATAGATAACTGGGATACTGAATTCGAAAAGATGAATGAATGTAAAAAGGTAGGAAATTTGTATATCCAGATTCATTTATCAAGATATTGGGATACATGAGAGCATACTTTCATTTACCATATATACAGACTGAAGGAGTAGTACGAGAACATGCTGCAAATACGTTACCATCAATTGCTGATTATAGCAGAATTTGAAGAAGAATAAACAAATTAAATATAACGCTATTGTTGTTCAATGTCTTAATTTTTTAATTTATTAAACAAACTAAATTATACTCTTTTTATTTCTATTTCTATCGTAGAAACATTTCTTGTTCTACCATCTTCTGATTGAACGGACTCGGAACCTATTTTTACATCACCAATAGCGTAGCCTATCTTCTCCATCCGTCTCAAAATTATTTGTGAAACATCAACTGCTATGCCAATACTTAATCCTCTTGCCTTAATGGTGACTGTTGGCTGATTTGCTAATTGAATTAATGTTGAGGTAACATATACCATCAAAGGTTTTTTTCCAATAAATATTTCATTATTATGTTCGTGCCATCCTCCTTTACCTTTATCTTTCCCAGAATCTGTAGACAAATTGATATAAAAAATTAAGACAGACGCGTATAAAAGGCTGTATTATTACATATGTTTTAGATTTATAGTAAATTTAATACCAAGTACCTGCTTGAATACTAAATTTGATATGAAAATAGCACTATATATTTTTTATAAACTAATTATTCTGTCTGATGTTATTAGACGCAGTCAAAAAAAATTCAAGCAATAATAATAAAAATTATTAATTACTTAATATAGATATGTCCACAAATGATGATTATAACAAATTCCTTTATACTTTTACTAAAAATGTATTGAATTCAGACAAATCTATAAGATGGGTTGGTATAATAGATAGAAACGGGATTATTATAAATGAACATTATAGAGAAGGACTAAAACCATTACTAACTAAAGAAGAGAACCAGGAATCTGCAATCAATACAATAGCCGTAAAGGAGAAGAAAAAACAATATGGCAATCGAAGAAATAAATCCATTTGTTTCAGGGATGTTATTCTTTGTTGCAGCCCTGATGGAAATAGGTGGAGGTTATTTGGTTTGGTTGTGGATACGAGAGAAGAAGACAATTGTATTGGCATTACTTGGTGGCATTATTCTTTTTGTATATGGCATAATTCCTACTCTTTCAACCAGCCAATTTTGGAAGAGTCTATGCTGCATATGGCGGAATCTTTATTTTATCATCTATAGTATGAGGGATGGTTGTAGATAAAAAAAGACCTGATAAATATGAGATAATAGGCTCATTTGTTGCTGTTTTTGGAGCAATAATAATATTTTATTCTCCTAGATAAAGTTGCAAATTATTTATTTAGTTTTCTTGATTTATTAGTATTTGTTAAATTACAGAGAAGATAAATGTAAACGATTACTTTGAAATGTGCTGACTGTATTTGTGATATAGAAGATTGTAAAGTAAGTCAATCATTATTTGAATGTCCTAGTTGTATTTTCGAAAAATGTTGTTGTTGGGAAAATTTCCATTTTAGTGATGATAGTAATTTTATCTAATATAGTGAACCCGAGAAAAGTACAGACTCAAGGGAGTTGAATAGTCATGGTTTCAATGTTCAATATCATAAATAGAATTTAATATTACTAATTTTTAATTAGATATTTTATCTACATGTAGACGTATTTCCTATCAATCTTTATCTTTTACCATTTGTCTTTGTATAATAAATGGCATCTTTCAAATGTAAAATATGCAATATGAACTTTGAAGATAAGAGACGTTTAGAAAATCATAAAAAAGTACATGGAAGAAAATCAAAAGTGTCTGAATATGGTGATCCTGATTTTAATATAGATCGTCTAAGAGGATAAAGATATAAGAAAATGACGAATAATATCTAAAGTTATTGTATTGCACAAACCTCGATAGATAAATGGCAATTATGAGAATATCTCGTCAGGTTGCGAGGTATTTTTGCCTACAATTCCTACTAATACTATTAATCCCAAAGCCTGTACCTATGGCCGTGGATTAAATCTATTAGAATATTTAAATCTTGGATGATTATCACATCTAAATTAGATGGGCTATAACTCAGTTTTGAAGACTACATCTGAGGTGATAGAGGCTGAACAAGGTCTTCGTAGACTTCGACTTTTTCGACATCATTCGCAAATCAAATCTTGGGACACATATAAAATGATTAAAAAGCTTAGTAGTGCAAACAAGGAATCTTTTGTATTGGATGTAGGATGTTACGAATCTCCTATTTTACCTATGTTAAAAAGATTAGGATTTATCAATCTTTATGGTTGCGATCTAGTATTGAAATCATCATCAGATTGCAATTCAAGTTTTACTAATAATAACAATTCTTTCACGTATCATGAAGATTATGAACCTATAGCCAAAATGTACAGTGACAGATCATATCAACTTTCAATTAGAAACATAGAAGATATAAAGTACAAAGATCAGATGTTTGATTATGTGACTTCTTTATCTGTTATCGAACATGGAGTTAATATTGAAAAATACTTTAGAGAAATGAGTAGAATTATAAAAAGTAATGGTTATCTTTTGACATCTACAGATTATTGGCCTGATAAATTAGTTAACAATAAAAATGTCCTCTCTAAAGGAACACCAGATAATATTTTCAGCAGAGATGAAATTGAAAAGTTGGTAGAGGTTGCAGATAAAAATGGATTAAAACTAATTGAACCAATAGATTTTGAATATAAAGATAAGGTTGTTCGATGGAATTCAATAGGTTTGGACTTTACTTTTATTTTCTTTGCTATGAGAAAAGATTAAATGAAATTTTTTTGAAAAGTTGTCAAATTCTTAAATAATATATTTATTATCACTTCATAATGAAAACAACAATATCTTTCAATGCTATGATCTTAATAATGACTCTTGGAATTGGTATAATAGTTGGAGGATTAACAGGATCAGCACTTGCACAAACAGATAATCAAACTAAGGCAGAACAAGGTAAAAATAATACGGAGAGAGGAAGTGGTATAATGGACAAAATTGGTGATATGGCAAAAGAGAAAATAAGTCAAGGTATACAAGATATTATAGGTGGAGGCGGAAGTCAATAATAAATGATGGTAATTTGATGATGTTTACTCAATAATATTTCTCAAACATTTTTAGATTTTATAATTAAAAATTATAAATATAAGTTAACTTTAGATTAACGCCAAATAGATATTTAATTCTCGGATTGGGATTCTAACCCTTATCCATCAAATGTGGGTTCTACTATCAACTATTAAAATATTTATTATATCAATGTTTAGACAGGATCGATGGTTTCTTTTCAAATTTTTATTACATCTATATTTTTGGTTCTTATAATTTGATCAAGAAATAAATGGTAGAGTTACTATTGCTGCGATCATTATCATACATTTTATTATCATTTAACATGATTCATTCATACGGTATAAGTTTTTTTGATAATAAACCAATAATGCAAATAATTTTTAATCAACCAATCAATCAATTAATCAAGACCTAACCTTTTTCTAATCTTTTCAACAGGAAAAAAAAGGCAAATCTCCTATAACAGATCTTGCATATTCATTTTCAATATCTCTAAGCAGATTTTTCTATTTTTTCTTTACCTTCTTTTGTTTTAAGAACTTGTAGTGGGGTCATATTATCAAAAGATGGTATCTTCATATTAATCCAGTCCTCATAGTATTTTTCAAAAAAATCATCTATTTGTTTAGTAACTGAAGGTGGAATCTCATCATCTTCAATAATATCTTCTATTTCTTCTGCTCCATCATTAATTGTCTTTTGTTATTATTATCTTTAGACTCTTGATGCTCAATATCAAGACATCTTTTAATAATGATAAAGTTTATGATATAATATCTAGTCCAGAAAACTTAACTATAGCAAAACAATCTGCTTATTCCGTAATATATGAAAAGAACTTTGTTCAACCAAATCCCAACCTAAAAATAACAGGTCCCTACAAGAAAGCAGAATTCCTTGCTATGTCTACCAATTCATATAGGATGATGAAAATGACCCTACTTTTAGACACCTTTTTGGCTTTTGAAGAGATACTTCCCTTATCATTTAACGATTTCCGCCTTAAACCTGCCTTCCTTCATTTTCAAATCTTGTCTTAGATTCGTTCTAGCCAAGTAAATAGGTTGTATGCTTGCTATCTTATCTACATATGCAATTATCTAAACTGTATGACAATAATATCAAGTTAATGTCAGAATACGTATATTATGAGTGATTATTTGCCAATTCCACTTAACAGTGGAATTTTGAAGTGTTAAGAGCAGGATATACTTTTTCCTTTGGTTTTAAATTGGAGGCTGTGAATATCTGTTCTCAAATATTTTATTGAATCAATATTACTACTTTGTCCTGCCAACTGCCAACAGCAACAAAGATTATATTAATAGTATTTTACTTTGTCTATATCGAATTTAAATAAATGCTGAAATAGCAAATTTATAAGGAGAAATTAGCAGGGGGCAAGAATTTAGAATTCATAAAAAAAACGGGAATCTAAATATGGTAAAAAAGAAGATAAAACCAAAGCAAGAAAAACAAATTGTTGAGAGGATATCTATTTCCACCCTTTGTCTCTGAAACGATGATCGATCATAAATTTTTTATATCATTGTGAATTCATGAATTCAGCAGTTGCTTTTTCTGAATATCAGATAATTTCAGGATGTAAGACTTGGGCACATGTTAACGTAAGAGTACTGAGCTAAAGCTCTTTCTATCAAAGTATCTTGATAACACTGATACAATATTGATGAAATATGAGATACTTAGTCTGGGTATCTAATAAAACAAATTTTCAAAAAATCTTTTTTCATAAAACAATGAATTTGTAATGCGACATGGGTGCTGTTAACTTAAGGAAAGAGCTATAGCTGTGAAGGTTCTATTCTAACAATATATGCTGTTAAGATTTGTCAGAAATAGAACATCCACATGTATAGTAATGTATTCTTTGTATTTGTACTTTCTTGGTCTCAGTCTACGTAATTCATCCAAAGCATTGGAACTGTTTAAGGACCAAAAAAGAAGTTATGTTGCTGTTTGGAAATGGATTCAACGATTTGGTTCATTACAGATTTACAAGAGAAAAAGAGTATCAGCATTCATCATAGATGAAACTATAATTCAGATTGGTAATCAACATTTCTGGTTGTGGATCTGTATTGAACCTGTTCACAGATCTGTGCTTGGGATCTACATCTCAGAAGAGAGAAACATGTTTGTAGCAGAGAATTTTATCCGATCTCTTGTATCCAAATATGGTAGACATACAGTATACACAGATGGTGGTACGTGGTATCCACAAGCATGTAACTTTTTAAATCTGAAACATCGATTACATTCACCCTTAGAGAAAAGTCTGATTGAAAGAATGATGCAGTATTTCAAGGATAGGACAGAATCTTTTGATGATTACTATCCATGTATCAACAACCAAAAGAAAAATTGTGATCTACAACATGTATACAATTGGATCAAGTTATTCATATATCTGTATAATGCAAAAATCAGAAAGAAATTTCTATTCGAAATTGGAGGTGAAATAATCTTAAGTTAACAGCACCGCGACATGTACGAATATTTCAAATATATTTGAATTGTAGTTCATGTAAGAAGGAGTTTAATAATCTTGTTGAAGGAGTAAATTATTCCAGGTCAGTCATAGGGTATTATATCATTTTGTTCAGATAACTGTTGTAAAGCATATCTTAATGAAAAATTGAAATAGTTAAATTTCTTAATATCAATAAAACCAATAATTTTACAATAAATAAAAATTATTTATTAAAATTAAAAATATTGTTAAAAAAAAGAATACAAAATGTTTTTATAAAGAAAGATAAACAAATTGAAAGGATATACATGTAAGATAAACCAAGAAAAGAATATGGAAAAATAAAAAAATATATTATTATTTAATATAACTAAAAATGGTAATTAACTTAATCTTAAACATTGGCAGTTTATTTATCTTCATATTGTTCTTCTTCCACTTTATCATCTTCCTCCTCCTGTTTATCATCCTCTAGATGATGAGTTTCATCCCTCATTTCTTCTCTTTCAGTTTGATCACTATTTTCCTCTCTTTCAGATTTATCACTCATGATTATAATGATAGAAGTGTAGCTAATAACTTTAATTATTGTTATGTTTTTTTATATTTTTCGAATCTCTGTATTTAGCATAGAATATCTCATTCTAGCTATCAGTACTCTATTCCCAACAATTTTGAATAATAAAAATATTATAATACTTTTATGAATGCCTAATTTATTTCAAAACTATTAGTAATAAGATTGTTTAGAAGTTTATGTAGAGTATGTATACTTTAATTACAATATGTTATTATAGTTGATAAAAAATTAAATTGAATTTATTGTATTATCAAAACAGGTTTACT
This sequence comes from uncultured Nitrososphaerales archaeon, assembly GCA_963695855.1. Classification (GTDB taxonomy): domain Archaea; phylum Thermoproteota; class Nitrososphaeria; order Nitrososphaerales; family Nitrososphaeraceae; genus TH1177. Next base: position 101,983 of record CAVOHZ010000006.1, read on the forward strand.
AATATGATTCATTATTTTTCTGACATCACTAAATAATGAGCTAAACCATGAATCTATATGATAAGTTAACATAACGACCAAATCATAGCTATTATTATTAATTTCATTCACTATTTCGTCAACTACATTACCAGTTAGAAATTTATAAGAAATTTTATTTTGACATCCAGCTTCTTGACATTTCTTTATTTTTTCTTCCATAGCATCTATTACATCACCTTTGATATTTCTATGAAACTCTTTTTGATTATCCTTTTCTGATTTCTCATATGAGCCTTCTAAGGAAACATTTCCAAATTTTTCAAAATCGTGTAATATACGAAGTATAATTAATTCTGCTCCAGTGGAATTGGATAAAGAGACAGCATAATTAAGTGCTTTATTTGATATATCTTTTCCATCATCAGTAACTAGTATTTTCTTAAAAGAAGGAAGGTTATCTTTTGAAATTGAATAATCTTGTAATTCCCTGGATTTATTTCCTAATTGTGATTGTTGTTCTTCTTGTTCTATTTCTGGTGTAACACTTCCGTCAGGATGAATTGATTCACTTACTTCCATATCTAAAAGATTTTCTTTAGCATCTGAAGATATAGAAGGAGCTTTATCACTACTCATAATATAATGGTTGATTACAAATATATAACTATATTTTAATTCATAAAAATATAAATCCTAATTATTTTATAATACATACAAAATAGATCATTGCAATTTTATGATTTCATCCCATGTTCCAGATAAAGAGAGCATATAAAATTTACTCTGATCTGCACATTCTAAATTTATAATATCTGCAGCTGATAGTTGAATTTGAAATAATTTATTTAAGAACTGCAGAAAACTGGGTCCTGCAACTATACTTTTAGCTTCTTTTTCAAGAGGTAGGTTATAGTATTTTTGCAACGCTTCCACTAGACCCAAACTACTAATTTCTCCTACTAATTCTGCCAGATCTAAAAATTTTGAATTTCTTTTGTATACTTTAAGCCTAGCCATTATAAAATCATCCTTTGTATTCCTCTACTCAATCCATAATATAATATTATCATTATTGTTTATCTATAACCAAGATATAAGTCAAGTGTCATCATGAATGTCGTTACACCATCTTCCAAATCTCTTATCCAGATATTCTGATATTGCATCTTTTTGTTCTTCTATATTGGTATAGAATCTATTTGCACACACATCTGATTTTATCTTCTGGTTTACTTTTCTCTCATTTGGATTAAGGTATGGCGCCCTCTTTGGAAGGTGTATTATACTGAGCCAGTCTTTTTTCTGTCCATTGATATATTTTTTTGTCATCTTGCTTAGGTGAAATGAAGCGTTATCCCATACCAGTACAATTCTTTTCCAACCATTATTTTTCATTACATGTATCTTGAGATTCTCTAAATGGTTTATAGCATTGGTGGAATTTGATCTGTCATAGAAATCATACAACAGATTCTGTTCAGGCCATAGCATGGATATGTACATTGAGAATTTCTTTCTACTACCGTTATGCCTAATTTTTTGTTGTTCACCTTCAAAACTCATTGACTTTCTTATACATGGCTTCTGTGTTACTATAGTTTCATCTTCAAAGACCAACATCACTTTCTTTTTTTGAGAGCTGATGCTACTTGTTTGTAGTTCTTTATCTGTTTCTTTCCCTCTTCATAATCAGCTCCATGTTCAAGTTCAAGCTTGGGTCTCTTACATCTGATACCCATGTCCTTCAGTATCCTTTGAAGGTGTTTGAAACTGATTGGAATGTCAAGTTCTTCTGTAAGACACTTTGCCAGTGACCTCAGACTCCAGGTGTTTCTGATGTAACCAAAAATATTGGGATTGTTAAAAAGTACAGAAAGTATAGTCTCTCTATCCTCATCTGTTATACGGAATTTTGTACCACCTGGTTTCCTTATCTCCAATCCTTTTGTTCCTATCTGGAGATATGCCGATATCCATCTTTGAACTGACCTGATACTGACACCATGTTCCTTCCTTTGCTATATCTGCAAAAGTTCTACCGTTGCTCTTCTGAAGTATTGCCATTAATCTGCGATAATGCTTCTTGTCGGTACTATATTTCATCAACGACTTTAGACTGTTCTTCTGTCCTGTGGTGAGGTTGAGTTTGGTAGTAGAACCATGGTACATAGAATTATGATATTCAGGATACCTTAAGCTTTACCTATTCAATAATTTAGACCTGTTAGTTAAAAGGATATGACATTAACCAAGCCACTTGACTTATGAAATTGATTTAAACTAAAGAATGAAATTATTATCATAATTGGGTTTCCAATAGTTGTGATTCCATTTGATAAACTCTGGTTTTTGTTTGTTATCGTCATATTTTATTTCATATATCTCATTATGATCGAGTATTGTATTAATGAGTAACTCACAGTTAACATAAGATATAGTATTGGAAGCTGAAATCCAAATATTGAATTTTCTGACTTCATCCTTTTTGGCATCAAGTTGATATTCATCTAATTGAATGATATATTTATTTTTCCACAAACCGATCTCCATACTTTTAAATTGAAAAGTAGTAGCTTCTTCAACATTTCTTCTTATTTCATTAGCATATAACTTTTCAATCTGTAATAATGTCACTCCCTACTCGTTATTCCAATTAAGAAAATCTATACAGGCGTTTCTTGTTTTATGATTCTCCCAATCTTTTTCTATACGATGTTTTTCCATCATCATAATTCTAACACTTTTTGAATCTACGTTATCTTTACCTGACCTTCTCCTTAATCTTGCCTGATATTTTAGTAATGAAGTATTTGACTGTGACTTTAGAAACGTACTTGCCAACATTGTGTTTATAGAATCATAGTCGACAGCATATTGGAAAAGTGAACGATACATATTTTTCATTGATTCATCAAGTAAAATTATTTTCTGACCTTGATCTATTTTCTTTTTTAAACCAATTCCTTCATATCCGAAAAAAGTATCAAACGGGCCAGACAATTCAGAATCAATATTAATTCTATCAATCATTCCTCGTTTATCTACTGGAAAATTACTATTTCCAAAAATAGGGACAGCAGCGTTTGGTCTATTATTACAAAAATTAAATACATGTATAGACTTTTGATGTTTAACAAAGTATTCACCCAGATCCTGAAAGAATTGGCTACTCGTTTGTGATGGTAAAAGATGTTCTAATTCGTTTTTGTGTTTAGTAATAAAACTTTCATATGCACTGAGATCCAATAGAATATGACCTTCATCACAAAGCTCACATAATCTTCTTACTATTACTGGTCCATTTCCCCAAACAGGTATTCCTACTAAGGATTTAGCACTATCGATTTCAATTGCATCACCTCTTGCAATTCCTATTTTCAATGCTAAACAAGATTCTCCTCCTTTTAGTTGAGGAAATTCTGTATGTACTTTTAAGGCAAGTTGGAGAGGTAATAATGAGGAATCTTTCTTAAACCAGATGATAACTCCGTCACCTGTAAACACTGTTTGAATTTGTTTTTCATATGGAGATAAATAATCTTTAATTACAAGTAGTAAATCTTTAATATTATCATTCTGTATATCGGTATCTTTTGAAGAACCGACAATATCAATACAAAAAAATCATACATCATAAAAATAATGACGAATTTCAAATATCTAATCTTTACTATATGCTATAGTATAATTAGAGGGGAAAGAATAATTTATCTATATATGGATATTTTTAAATTATCATTCTTTATTATTTTAGGTTAATCCATCTACATCAATTAGAAAAATTAAATTTCAAACATTAACATTGTAATAGTCTTAAATTTAAATACAGGATGAATTTAAATATTTATTTAAGATACGTATGTATTATCCATTTTAGATGTACTTTGTTGCACAACTATGATTTTCGTTAATTTTGATTAAAAAATGAACGTACTATCATATAAGGAATCTATTGTGACAATTTATTGTCATAATCTTGTATCATATTATCGAGATATTCATACTCGTGAGACAAAATAATAGATTGCAAGTTGTTATGTTATCTATTAAAATGATGCAATACGTCTAATAAAAACAAACTTTCAGAAAATACTTTTTCAGGAAACAATGAATTAATAATGGCACATCTATAAATATTTCAAATGTATTTGAATTGTAATACATGTAAGAAGGAGTTTAATGATTTTGTTGAAGGAGTAAAATATTCCAGCTCAGTCATGGGTATTATATCATTTTGTTCAGATAACTGTTGTAAAGCATATCTTAATGAAAAATTGAAATAGTTAAATTTCTCAATATCATTTCATCTAAAAGAATAGGAAATATAATATAATTTGTTGTTTCTATTGTTTAATATGAGAAATGGTGAAGTTATTGATTTTAGGATTGGAAGTCATTTTAGTTTTTAAATTGTTATAATTTATTTTTACAAAAAAAATTATTTTATATATTATTCTTAAATAGTTTAATTAGATATTTTATATGCTTAGCATAAATATATGATAACAGTCACAACCAAATGATAACATAAAATAACAAATGATAGCAATGATGATATCATTTATTAACTGCTTTTTTATTGCAATCAACAATGACTGAAATCATCAATAAATTTGGAAAAGAGAAAAAAGTTATAGAATTACATTTACAAGGTAAAACTATTCCTGATATTGCTATAGATGTTCATATTGTCATTTGGAGATATTTCAAAAAAATAAAGAATATGACAGAAAAATAAGATTAGAAACACAAAATGGTCTATCGAATGGCATCATTAATTGTTGTACTTGCTAACATAGGTTACAATTTCATTTACTGACATGGGTAACACTTTCTAGTTCTGCTAGGAAGTGTATAAAAAATAGAAATACAAACAAGATATAATTTAATTCATGAAAAAGAATGGACTGGAGATACGGTAACTGATATTTGTACTAGATATCAAATATCCAGAAAGATATACTACAAGTGGAGGAACAGGTACCTAAAGTATGGAATAAATGGTCTACATGATAGAAGTAGAAAACCACACAATATACAACCTGCAAAAATAACAAAAGAGATAGAAGAAGAAATATTGGATTTACGTATAACAAAAAGATTTGGATGTAACCGGATCAGATTCAGGTTAAAAAGACTAGAGGAGATGTCACTAAGTACAAGAATCATATACAAGATATTGAAAAGACATGGTCTGAATATCCTGGAATGCAAGATAAGGAATAAAAGAAAATGGAATAGGTTTGCAATGAAAAAACCCAATCAAATGGTACAGATGGATATTTTAGGTCCTTTTTATCTAGAAAATTGTGCTCAAAAGAACTATTTTATCAGTTGTGAAGACGATTGTTCAAGAAAGGTATCAAGTGACTGGTCTGAAAGAAAAAGAAGCATAGATGTATTGCATGTACTAGAAGACTATATTGTAGAGAATGGGAAACCAGAAAAGGTAATGCATGATAATGGTAAACAGTTTACATCCAGAATATTCAGACGTTTTCTACAACGTAATAACATTAAAGATAAATCCATACCTGCCAGATATCCGCAACTACAGGGAAAGATAGAAGCATATAACAAGATAGTAAAAAACGAATTTTTAGCAGCAGAAAATATTCCTAATGTAGAAGATGGAAAGAGAATGTATGCCATGTTTGTAAAAGCATACAATGAAGAAAGAGAACATGGTGGCATCAATGGTCACACACCATCTGAAATGTTTCTTAGGAAAGGAAGATTAAATAATCATAATGGTAACAAGAAAATCAAGCAGATAAAAAGTGTTACCCATGTTGGTAAGTGAATCTGTTACCGATCTATGTAAGTACAACAATTAATCAAATAAAAAGAATTTCAAAATGTAGTAGATCCTATGAATTATTGTTACAAGGAAAGAAGCCAGTAGAAGTTGCAATTGAAATAAATTTATGTTATCACGAAATAAGAAAACATTAGAGAGAATATTTGAGACTGCGAAAAATGAATGAGTTGTATCAGATATATATTGATAATGAATATCAGCACGAGCCCGTCGGAAGTAACACCAATAGAGCTGCAAAAATAAGAGTCTAATGTGATAGTATAATGGATAATATTTAAGAGATCATAGGTATTCTATCTTCACAAATATGGGCAACTGTATCTGTAATTATCAAAGTTACAGAAATTAGTATAAACTTTAATAAGCTAGGCAAAATGCTAAAATAACAATTTTTAAATGAAAAATCTAGTCTATCAAAAAATGAATAAATTATCATACTATTTTTATTATGTTCATTAGGAAGTAACGATTGTAATTAAATTAAATCTTATTATCATTGTAACTATTTAATATAAATTACTAACCATCTTCTCATTCAGGTGAATTGGCTCTTTAAAAGACATAAAGAGGTGTGTGTATAGATAATTGTTATTTGTTATTTGGGGAAAAAAAATAATATAAGTAATAATAGAATTTTCAATAGATTTCTTACTAATTTTTACAAGAAATATAGAGAAACTATTTTAATGAATAAGGATTTACTTATTGCTGGGACATTTGGATTTTTAGCTAGTGCTGTTATAGCTGAACTATATGCGATTTATTCTCCTAATGACGTATTAACTTCTACAGTAACAGTATTGGTTGGATTTATAATATACAAGATAATTTTTATAATTCTTTTTCACATCGACAACAGACAAAAATATACCGATAAATTTACTAGCCAGATTAATTTCAATATTCTAAAACAAATAATAAAGAAGATGGTATTTGCTTGGTCTATATTTGACATTGTTAACAATCTATCACGATGGATAATACTATTTGAATTATTATTAACAGGATTCAGACCCTTTGAAGCAGCTATGATATCTTCTATAACTGCTTCTTCTATATCTTATTTAGCAATAAATATAATCTCAAGACGTATCAAAATCTTCTCATCATTAAAGAAGAAGAAAAGACCAAAATGAAAATAATGCAAAAGATTTCTTATAATTTAAAATAAAACATTCCCAAGATGTCTAGAACTTATACAATAAACAAAGTGTATCTACACAGAATGATTATGCACTATATATTTTATGTTTTTGAACATGGCATTTTTCAGTACAAAAATAGTCTATGAATATATAACATAGAATTGGATTTTCCTGAATACTTTTTCCGCAAGTATTGCAATATAAAAATGTCTTAGTAACAAATACTTTATTATTAATGATATTATCTGTGAATTTCTGCATTTATGTTCCAATCACTTCCATTTATCATTGAATCTGGTCCAAATACATAAAATCTACCATTTTCAACAGTAAGAAAAGTCTCATTTACCTTTGAATTATTATTACCATCATAATCAGTTTTACTACAATGAAGGTTTAATAATCCTAAGATTCTCATATGATATACTTAATTTATAATTATTAAAGTTTTTTTATCCTTTTTTATATTAACAACAATCCAAAGACAATAGACATCAAGGAAAAAATTGCTATTTTTTCGGCGCCGAAAAAATAGAAATAGAATATTTGATGACATTATCGAATAAGATGGAATGATATGGCTCAGATTCTACCCATCCTATTATCATTAGATCGTTTTTCTTTGTGTAATGATATAATTATATCGTATTTGTGTTATTTATGATATTTGGTAGTAAAAAATATAAAATATTTTTTCATTATATGTATTATCGATAATAATTTAGCTCACGTACAATCTATTGGGATATCTGTAGACCGATCCATCTCTTGTTTATTTGGGTATACATAGTATGAATTTGTCTCTTCGTAATTGGTACGATTCTAACACCATCTGCATGTTAGTCCAATAAAAGGGAGCGCTCCTATTAGGGCTATCCCTACAATCATCCCTATGATGCAGATGTTGAATTTTGTTAATTTGAACATAACTCTTTATTCTCTTTAGAATAAAAAAAGATTTTCCACATCTGAAAATAGAGTTGTCTGTAAAGAAGTAACGTAATTCAGAACTTACAAGTAAGAAGACCAATAGAGTTATAAGATACTGTATTTTGGTGTCGTGATTTCAATCCATCAATATATTTAAATATGTTAGAATTGTTATTAGTATTTTACTAAATTTATGGTAAAAATTCTATTATTCGGGTTCACCTTTTATCAATAGGGTTCAACTACATATTCCGCAAGCTGGTCGGGAGTAGTGCCCTCCATGTAGTAGGGTTCTACTACATTCTATATAGCTTTTTAAGAATACATTTACACATTATTTTGATTAGAGATTTGAATTAATTAATTAAATCTCTATTTATACAAAAGGTCTAACAGTATCATTAAAGCAATCTTACAATTGCAAAACCAATTATAAAGCCCAAGATTGCACCAAAAGTAGGAAGCCACTTTCTGTCTTTATGTGCTTTAGGTATCATATCATAAAAGAGCATATAAAAAATACCTCCAGCAGATAATGCGAATATCAGTCCTATCATATAATGTAATCCTTGTAAAAAAAATAATCCTATTAATCCAAGAATAACAGGAATTATAGATATAACACCAATCGCATAAAGAGCTCTTCTTGAATCCTTGAATGCTGTTTTTCCAGTTCTCATCTCTTTATACGCAGCAATACCCTCAGGAATATTTTGTATCCCAATAAGTAATGCTATTGCTAAAGCTGGACCAGCTGCTATTGAAGCTCCTATAGCTAAAGATTCAGGTAGTGTATCTAAACCAATACCAATTAGTATATCCGCTCCTCCACCTTTACGTGTAGCTATCACATCAGCAATTGTAAATATGATAGAGCCAAAAATGAAAAATAAAAATGTTTGAATTACTCCAATTGATTTTTCTGCCTGAATTACCATTCCAAATATAGCAGCAGATATTAAAATGCCTGCTCCAAATGCAGTTAAAAATAAAATAACGGATGTGGAAAAATGTACATACTTTCCAATTATTGCACCAATAAATGAAGTTCCACCAGCAATTAATGTGATACCAATGACCATGAAAATATCAGTAAATGAAATAGCAGACATCTTATTCTAATAATTCAAATTAATATTATATTATAAATTTAATTGGAAATAGTTTTCAAGTTAAAATTTACTAATCTATTTTTAGGTTATGATTTTACTTGATAACTTTTATCAAGAAATTATAGTCTAATGTGTTAGTAAAGAAGATAATATTAAAGATTTATGTTTAAATTTTGATATCTTCTCACGAGATAATAATGCCTTTATTTTATGAAAATACATTTGAGAATTTCAATCCTTGAGCGGGAACATTATGCTCGCTTCCAATCCAACTGATTGATTTAGTCATAAGTTAAAATTCGACTATTATCAAGAAATAAACTTTTTGATATTTTTAGTTCCAAAATTCGGTTTATAGTTTTCATCTCGTAATCCTATAATAGTTCTATTAAAACTGATCCCATATAGACAAATATCCAGCAGTAGCAACACTTCCAATCCTATAATAGTTCGTTTAAAACTATATTTCGAATTTACATTTGCGTAGCTGAATCTTGCTTTAAATCCTATAATAGTTCGATTAAAACTACAGTTATGACCTTAAACTCTATGTCTTTAACCTCCTTTCAATCCTATAACAGTTCGATTAAAACTTGAACACGATGAATTACGATTATTACAATTACAATCCTTATCTAATGATTCGTTAATTATTTATTTGGATCTTTAAAATCCTGTACAAATTCAAACTTGTTCAAGTCATAACTCATAAATTTGCTATAACAGTTAATACATAATTTTCTCTTATTCGCTACATCAATTTTTCCTTCGTTAAATCCCTTCCTGCAGTACCTATTGTCACATGTAAACACTTCATTATAATTTACCCAAATATCGTCAATTGACTCTGGATACATCGTCATATTATAATAAATTTATCAGACCAATTAAAAAAGTTTGTCTTAGAATTTTTTAATCCTAACCCAGTTAGCTAATAATGTCAGCAGTAAATTCTATAATTACTTTTGGAGCTATAGCACTTATCGGTTATATTCTTTATAATAAATTCTTTCCAGGTCAGGGTATTGACCAGATACTTCAGGGTATAGGCTCTTATTCCTTTTGGATTAATTTTCCTAGATAATGTCACACTATCTGTTTGAGTTGGATACGTATTTCTATCCCTGGTTATTAAAAGTTCTCTTTCACTATTGTTATAGTCTCTCACTATTATCTTGTGTTTATGAATTATTTTTATAACTTCTTTATAGTGTACATGACCATCGTGGCCATCACGGTTTCTGTGGTAAGGACCATCCTTTGGTAGTGGTTTGCAGTTTTTGTCTTTTGAAGGATCACATGGGTGGGGTTGTTGGTAGTGTTGTTCCTGGCTCTGTCTCATCTGCTCCTCAGGCAACACCAAAAGGACCAAAGAATTCAGAAGCACTTACATCTTCTCCAGCAGTTGTTTCAGCAGCAGGAGAAGTAAATCCATTATTGTTAATGATTGTATATGCTCTATCTGTATCTGTTGCTTTAATAAGTGTCACAATTCTATCAGTTAAAGTAATTACTACTAATATACAAGATAAAATAATTTATTATACTAAATATCTGCCAAAAATAAGTGCTATAATATTGGCTATTATGGCTATAGCATTTGGATTTGGTTTAGTTTAATAACAATATATATACACTTACTTTTTTATAGTAAATTTGAAATCTTTGGTTAGTGTATATGTTATTTAATATGAGTTCATTAGAAGCAGAAATTAAACGTAAACCTTATACAGGAAAAGATCCAATGTCACCAGAAGAAATTCTCTCACATGAACCTACTGCTGTAAAACGAGATCCACATGATCAAATAATTGCGAAAGGAGGAAAGACAGGGACTGATACAGAAGAAGCAAAAGAAATGTACAGAAAAAAAGGTATGACAAAAGTATATCCATCACAAGCAGAAATTAAACGTAAACCTTATACAGGAAAAGATCCAATGTCACCAGAAGAAATTCTCTCACATGAACCTACTGCTGTAAAACGAGATCCACATGATCAAATAATTGCGAAAGGAGGAAAGACAGGGACTGATACAGAAGAAGCAAAAGAAATGTACAGAAAAAAAGGTATGACAAAAGTATAGTAATGTAATAGTAGTAATAGAAAATTTTAAACTTTCATGATATTTTTTTGTTCAATTGAATTGATTGATAATGTCAAATATCAAGAGCCTATCCGAAAACTTCTCCTCTCTTATATGTGATTCAAGCACAGACAAAATGTAATATCGCAATATAGTTATCTTCCTTCTTTTCCCATCTAATCAATAATCGTCTGAATCGATTCATCCATGAATATGTTGTTGTTGGGTATTTGCTGTAGATGATGGTGGTGGTGGTCTGCAAACCACTATACTCTGAAGAGTTGCTTTTGTCATCTTCATATCATGTCTATTAGCACCATCTACAGTAATTCCAAGAGGAATGCCCTGACCCTCTACCAAGAGACTGCGTTTGGTACCTGATTTACTCCTATCTGTTGGTATCGTATGGAAATTTCAGTACAATCAGATTTTTATCAATTGTATAAGAATAACTAGAGATTTATATACTCTTAAAATAAATATTTGAAAATATAGTTTAGCTGGTAATACTATTAATAGATTTTATATATACTAATAGATATTATATATTATAGAATGTATAATGCGATATTTTGATAATAATGGTACTAATCTTTTATCCAATGAACATATCATGTTATTGTACGAAGATAAGAATAAGCGTAATGATTTTATCATAGATATTATTAATGAAGGATTAAAAAATGGTTGTTTATGTATATACGCATCTGTCGAGATAGACAATTCTAAAAGTATTTCACTGATAGATAGTTTATCTTCTAGAATAATAAATTATGAAGAAAATATCAAGAATGAGAATCTAAAATTTATCAATTCTAAACCTTATTATTAATCTGCACTAAAAGGAGATTTAACACTATTTGAAAAGTTGAAATCAGAATTAGAATATATATTGTATAAGCGTCTTTCTGAAGGAAAAAAAGATAAAATACTAATCGTTGGCGATGTAGCTTGTAATTTATATGAGACTAGACATTTTAAAGAATGTATAGATGAAGAAAGATGGTGGCAGGAAGTTCATGCAGACTGGAAAAGAAACAACAAAGATATTACTGTAGTGTGTCCTCATCCTAACTATGTCTTTAAGGCAGAATCATTGCAACAGATAAAGAATAAAATTAGTGCTAATCATACTATTACAATTGATATAGAAAATGAATATTCGTTGCAATACTTCAAATCTTTTTGGATATTGTCTTTTTGATTCAGGTGCTTTTAATGCAAATAGAAAGTTCTTAACAGGATCGACATTATCCTCATAATTTTCTAATTCTGGTTGAATTTGCATCAATATTGTGTTGTTTTGGGCCTATATAAGTAGACATATATGACTTGGGCCCAGAGGGATTTGAACCCTCGACCAACTGCTCCGCAGGCAGCCATTCTATCCAAACTGAACTATGAGCCCACATCTGATAATAAAACAGTATAAACATGAATATTTATAATATATACTCACTCATTTCATTTCATTTCATTTCTTCTATCCCAACATTCTTTACAGAGTTGACCTTTAATGTTCCATTTTGGCTTTGGATAGTATCTAAAAAATTTTAGAGATCTGCTGCATATTGCGCAATAATTTCTTTCTTTTTGAAATTCATTCTCTTTATTATCATAGCATTTTTTACACAAGATGCTTTCATTATTCATATTCCATTGCCATCTAGGCTTGAACTTTTTGGAATCTGTCCCTATGTCCAATCCACAAATTGAACATCTATTTGCTTCTTTTTTCTGTCTCTCCTTTTCTTCCTGCTCTTTAATAACAAACTCCTTTGTCTTTGACGTATGACAATCACCGCATATAAAGCCTTGAATCTTCCAATCTTTTGAAGGTTTATACTTGTGTTTTAACTGAGTTTTACATACAGAACAAAATTCAATCTTTCTTTTCCATAAATGAAAAACTGCCATTCACCTTGTTGTTATAGATATTATATTTCGGCTTTATATTTATAAATCAATGTGGTTTACAAGTGTCTCAAACCAAAATGGAGAATTCATTTATTCTTTTTGGAGATTCTCTTTTTATCACCTGATACATAAAGATAATATATTAAATACATACATTGACTCTATTATTTTTGAATAAGGGTCGATTAATTGTATTAGAGGGAATGGATAAGGCAGGCAAAGGAACTCAGTGCAAATTATTAAATGAATATCTAAATAAAAATGGTAAAAAAAGTCAGGTTTTAGATTTCCCTGATTATACTACCACTCTTGGAAAAGAAATCCGAAAATTTTTGGGTGGAAAGAATCATTTTCCTTTGGAAGTTCAGCATATGTTGTTATCTGCAAATAGGTGGGAAAAAAAGGAAACAATATTGAATATTCTCAATGCAGGAACTACAATTATTATGGATCGTTATTATCAATCAAATCTTGTTTATGGTCTCTCTAATGGATTGGATCTAGATTGGTTGGCCAATCTTGATAAAGGTTTACCTAAAGAAGATCTGGTTATAATATTAGAAATAAGTTCTAATACGTCTAATAAAAGAGTAATTAATCATAGAGATATTTTTGAAAAAAATAATAATCTTTTAATAAAAGTGAAGAAAAATTATCAAAAGTTAGCCCATATTTATGGATGGTACATAATTGATGGCGAGCGAAGTATAAAAGATGTTCATCAAAACATATGTAACCTATTGAGAAGCGAAATAAATATATAACATATTCTATTTTTATTATTTTGTATATACAATTTTGTATGTAGAATACAGATCTTTAATTTTCTGCAAATGCTATTGACACCTCCCACGCAAGATTTATCATTTTATTTTTAAAAATTCACGACGTTTTTTTTTTGCATCTTTTTTTATTTCTAGAAATGTTATATATTCTCTTTCGAGACTTCGTCTTATCGAATTGGCAGTAACTTCCTAATGCTCCTTTCAAAAGATCAAAAGAATTAGCTAGATAACTGAAAGAATATTGTTTTTAATTTGTATATTTCTAAATCATGTTTTCTCTAAAACTTCATATAAATTGCTCTCTTGCCTGAATTATATTCCGACAGAGAACCTTCGGGCATAATAGACGGAATAAATTTTAAAATATTCCTCATTATTTAACATAAAGAAAGACCATTTTCTGACTTTCCGCGTACTGTAATTCAAATGCCACCCTTTGGCATAATCATTTATTAATAGATTCAAGAGTTTCTATTGGTTTTGTGAATAACACTAGTGACCATTGACATACAAATCCGGAAAATTTTGTTCACTAAACAATTCTCTCTGCATCCAATTCTAAAAAATCGACTTTAGGTAATCGGATTTCTCTTTTGATGTACTAAATTCGTTTTAACATCGAAAAAAACAGTGACGATTGAGTAAAAATATTTGTATCACAATTTTAAAAAAGTAATTCATTATATCGATGCCAAATCTCTATTTTTAATACTCACTTGACTGTATGAATGATGGTGGGGTCTGACCGAAAAATGACACAATGACGTAAAAATGACGGAAAAATGACGATCGAATAAACTGTATGACGATATGCGCAAAATATAAATACTTGGTTTTTTCTTCATGGGACAGAAACACAAGAATGTTAGATTACATAAAGTCATCAATTATTCAAGCATGGGCTATGGGAAAGCAAAGAGATTCAATCGCGTCAGAATTCAATGTCGCGACAGGTACTGTGTCGAACATTATCTCCGAGTGGAAAAATAGGATTGGTTATTACGACGCAGATAGTATTAGAGAACTGGCGATAGGTATGAAAAATGCAGAAATTACACCTGAAGACTGTCTTACAGGTTTGAGGATTTCATGTCTGATCGATAAATTTGGCATAGACCCAGAACAATTTGAATATTTCTTAAATAAAACATATGATGAATGTATTGCCCAAGGAGTACGTCCACAGGATCTAGCGAGACTCGTGAAAGAAATAAATTCCCTTCAAAGGATAAGCTACCACTCGATTAACGACATTCCCAAAATTATCAAAGAGAGACTCGGCGAAAAACGCAAGCTAGATTTCCAAATTTATAAGAAAAGAAATGAAATCAATAATTTGAACGATGAAAAAGTACGAAGGGAAAAAGATATAGAGGATTTGCAAAATCAGTATGAATCATGCAGGCAAAAGAATAAAGATCAGGAAAAAAATTTTTTGCTTTTAGAGGATATGAAAGACGAGTTACAAAAAAATAATATTCCTATACAGTTCTTAAAACCTATGATTAACTTAATGACGACTTTTAGGAACGATTTTAATTTTCATCCTATGAAAATTTTTGACGCATTTATAAATATTGGAAATTATCAATTATACTGCAAGGACAAGAATAACGAATTAAAAGAGATAGATTCCAGGGTCAAACGTTCAGAGGCAATGCTTGCTAGGATTGTAGAAGATATATCTTCATACCAGATAAAAGAATTGGCTCAAATTGAATTAGAGAACATGGAATTTGATTCATCAGATTTCAAAAGATTGTATCAAGTGATTCAAAAAATTGCAGATGATTACGGGAGAGACAAGGGACAAGTAAAAACCATATTATTTGGATTACTGTATGAAATCCGTGATCTATTTCGTTTACAAAAAATGAAAGTGGAAAAACAAGATGAAATTTCCGTTCTAGATAAGGATATAACTTCAAAACGAGATATATTAAGTGCTCAACTCAAAGTATTTTCTATTTTCAAGTTTTTGCTAGAAAATGCAGTTACCGAAGATCAAATCCTGTCAATGTTAAATGTATTTATAAAAGACTTTCAAAATCAAAAGACAAGGCCCAGCAATATTAACGAGTACCTTGAAGGTCTGTCAAAAGACTTGGAAAAAAATCAAACTGTAAAGAATACTTTAAGAAGTTTGAATTTTAAGGTGGTGTTTGAGGAATCCAAGATTAATAGATTATCTACATATAAATCCAATCTAGAAAGTTTTATCTACTTGTCGGTTATCGCTATTTATATCCACTACATTCTATTAAAGTTACGAAATAGACAGATGCAAAAAAGGTCTATCGAAATTCTTTCTGGGCAGTACGTATGGTATTTACTTCTTTTCTATTATGTGACAAAAGCAAGTACAATTATCTCAAAGACAAGAATAAATGCAAAAAACAAAAATGGGAAAAAAATTGCAAAGAGAAAGAAGAATAAAGATAATACTAAAAGAATCGTTGTATAACTGGTTTCAAAGTATAACTGTTAGATACTTATCAATCATATAATAATGAAAAAGATTGTTTAAACGAGTTATGCAACAAAGCAGTAGTAAACTATCATTAATATTGTATCTTTTTCCTCATTGCGATTTATCATTTTCGTATCTCTAAAATTTCATATTCGACCCTTTTGTTCTCTTTTATAAGTATTTAACAGTATATAGTGATAACGTCATATTATAGACTATAGACGAATGCCTGAAGCATACCAATTTCCGTGGGACGCTTCTTGAAATACTATTATCACTTCTTCTTTGTTTACATGTAATATCTTAACTATATCATCCGTCAATGCTTCTGCAAGTCTATCTTTTTCTTTCTGTGTTCTACCACTATACATTGATACTGTTATTATTGGCATAACTTAGTAATCAAAAGAGAAATAGATAAGAATTTTGTTCATTAAACTGAATAACGAAAACGAAAAATAAAGTGAGAAGTGATATAGCTCACTTTTAGTACTAAAAACACGCCATTTTCAAACAAATCAAAAATTAATTTTTTAGAATATATAAAAACTTTGATTAAATCATTTTATAATTTTAATATGTGATGTAGGTCAGACTTAAAAGTTTTATTTTGGTTATGAATCTGGACTGTGTGACCATCCAAAGGAGAGCTGCAGTAAAATATTGTTCGTTAATATTTTTGAATGCAATAAATATTTCTCGAATAAATCATCTTCAGTTCTAATATGTTTAATTCTGAAAAATATTGATCTTTTAATGATTATTCTAATAAGTAATATTTTAGATATATTTTAAATGTATTTGTATAATTTTTCAGTATCGGTATGTTACTAAATCGATATAAGGATTTGAAATGCTGAATCTGCCCTTTCTGGTATTCTGCCATTACCCAATTTTCATTAGGTTATAATACGACCAATAACTAGAATCACATCGATCAAATTTTCTTTTAAATTGAAATAATCTATTTTTTTTCAAATATTGTCTTTGATACAAGGCATTTCATTTATTTTTTCTGAAGGTTTGCTATTTAGTAATCATTATGATATCTTTACAAAAATCTTTTACTATGATAATTTATTTAAACCCCCAATTAGGCTTGGCTTTTTGCCAGCAAGGACTGCTTTCAATCCTTATATTTTTAGTAGGTTGTGTTAATTTTTATAAAATTTTAAAATCATATCCTTCAATGTTACCATTATGTGTAATATAATATATGACTTTCAGGAAAAAAATTATCTAGTCCTCTTATTTCCAATTCAGTTCGAATTATATTAGATTTTCTATTCTTTTCCATCCTCATGATATTCTCCACCTGGTCTGAAAACTTCTTCGTGTCTGGTTACTATCTTATTGGGCTTATCAAAATCCTTTATGAATTTCTTCTCACATTCAGTCATTTGTGGTGGTCCTAACTCTTCTGCTGAGGCACAACCAAAAAACATATCACCTTTTTCTATAGTACCCAATTCGGTATTTCTATCGAACGTAAATGGAACTCTTATTATATAACTTTCATCAGATGTATCCCCTGTTTTTTTCACCTCATCTTCAATATTTACTGTTTTCATTTGATATTCTCCTTTGACCATTGCTATTACATTAAGCAGATCAACATCCTTTTGATCATAAATTGGGGTTATAACCGTGATTTTTACGTCACCAGATTGTTGGTTAGCTTTTGCAGGTAATTTGTTTAATTCAAGACTTTTTTGAAATTTCAACATTGTACCAAATAGGCGTGCTGTGCTGGCATCGGTACCCTCTATAGTTTGACCTTCATCACAATCATACGTTTTTATGGCGCTATAATTATTTGCTAATTTTGTTTGCCCATCATTTAGTACATAGCCACAGACAAAAAACTCATCCGCGCCAATTGAAGAGATTTCATTAGTTTTATTGAATTCTAAATTTGAAGTCAAAACTTTATTTGTTATTGCACCCTTCTCTGTTTGTGGATTAAGATATTGAATTTTTGCTTCCCCATTGACATATGCTACAATCTTTATCTTGTCTGTCTCTTTTAGTTGTATATTGTTTGTATTCATTTTAATGTGCAAATTGAACAAATCTTTATTATCATCTTTATTATCATCTTTATTATCATCTTTATTATCATCTTTATTATAATCTTTATTATCATCATTGCTCTTTCCACTCACAGCAAATACTGAAATTTGGTAATTGAAAGATAATAATAACAGGATAATAGAAAAAATAGAGAAAATCTGTGAATATGCAAAACAAGATCTATTTATAGTAACTTTCATCTCAAAGACTATGTTTTTTATGATATTTATGGAATACTAGCTTTTATACTTGTAGATTTTACGATTTTAATTTTATATCTAATTTTTTACATCACTTAAATGTTTTAATTTATGGTAAAGACTAGAAATCTATGTAAAAAATGGATATTTTTTTTATTTTATAATATAATAAACTCCTAGCAGCGAATGAAATATTCGTGTTACGTTAGCTTACATTACATAACACATTATGATTTGATTTATTAGAACCTATTCTTCACAAAATTATTTTTCTTTTAAAATACCATATGAATTATGAAAAAGCATTGTACCTATAAAAACCAATTTTTTTTGTTAAGCAGGTTATAAAAGTTTAACGAGAGATATTGTTTCCAAAAAACATAGGTAAACAATAGCTTTTTATCCTGAAAAAACAATATAATTGAAAATTATTCAAGAATTTTTCATTTTTTTATCCAAACCATGTCTGTCAAACACATACGCGTATGTTATGAAAATCATGATTACTTTGATTCATAATTTTTTAATATACCTAAGATATTATAAGTTAAAAAAGATATTGAAAATAAATAAATAAATAAATAAAAATATCTAGATTTATTGCTTGGATTTTAGAAATGCATTTGATTCATCTCAAAAAGTATACCAATTCCTGACTTTATTGTCTATTATATTAGTGTCATCTTTCCTTCATTTATGGAACTTGGATGGATTTCCAAGCATCTACAGGGATGAAGATCACTATTTAAGAAAAGCGATGTATATATTGGATGGTAAAGGGCTTCAAGAAGGTTCAGATGATCTGATAAGCATTCCTTCTCACAAATACGATCATCCATATTTTGGACAGATCTTTATTTCCTCATTTTTATGGCTTGTAGGATTTCCGCATTCATTGAACCTGTCTGCAGATATAAATTCTATTTCATTGATATACCATATTCCAAGAATTTTAATGGGATTACTTGCAGTTTTGGATACATTTCTCATATACAAAATCGGTCAAGTAAGATATAATAGAAATGTAGGTTTTTTATCTGCAGCTATTTTTGCAGTAGTTCCCATGACATGGCTTCTAAGGCGAATATGGCTAGAACCAATTCAATTGCCATTCATCTTGGGTTCAATATTGTTTGCAATATATTTTAATAAACAATTTACTGAAGCTAGACTTAGCAAATATTTCTTTCACAAAAAATTAATGTTTTTAATTTTTTCTGGCATATTTCTGGGAGTTTCAATTTTTACAAAACTCCCAGCATTTACATTCATTCCATTAGTGGCTTTTTTAATTTTTTCGATGGACAAACAGAATTTAAAATACGTAGGACTTTGGTCTATACCTGTAATACTAATACCTTTAATATGGCCTGCTAATGCGTTATATTTAGGAGAATTGGATGACTGGTTTAATGGTTTATTCTGGCAATCGGAAAGATCAAATGCGGGTATATTCGGAACAGTTCAAAAATTATTTATAATTGACCCAATTTTTATTACTATTGGTCTTATAAGTGTAGGTTATACAGTTATAAAAAAGGATTTCTTTATTCTATTAGGTATAATACCTTTCATTATGTTCAGTTATTTAATCGGTTATGTATCTTATTGGCATCTGATTCCTGTAATTCCTATATTATCTATATCTATATCTTTGATGATCTTAGATCTAACCAAAATATTCTTTCAAACAAGACAGCGTAGAGTAGTTCAGCTTATTTTTATACTCGCAATAATTATTCCTAGTTTCATAATCAGCACAAATTTGATAATTAGCTACACAGATAATTTTCATTTCAGGGTAATCAGTGCTTTATCTAAAGAGGTTAGGAATTTCGATCAAGCTAATATAAATAATTCCTTAGAGCTTGATACAGATGATCAAAATATTAAAAGCAAATTAACAATTATTGGGAGTAACTATTGGTTGTGGATTCCCAAATACATATTTGATGAAGGAGAGAATTTTTACAAGAACTATTTTATTGCTGAAGATATGAAAACAGATAATATCCTACTCGTAGCTGGTGAAAATTTTATTAAAACAATGACTAGAGAAAACAGTACAAAGGTTAACATCATGAAACTAAGAGAAATTTATTCCAAATCTGATATAATTTTCGAACTAGAACAAAATATAACCAAACCTATGGAATCACATGGTATTATTGATCTCGATCCCAAGGGGTCTAAAAAAATAGAGATACGTAAGAATTACTAGAAAATGATCTGAATCTTATTCGGATAAAATTTATAAATTGCTTAATTGTCTTTCTTTCTGCTTTTAGTAAAGTAGTAATGATTGAAAAAATATTTTGATTAAATTAAAATTCTGACCGTAAAAATACCCGTGTTTTGAAATGAACTAAAATTTTTATTGCATATTAATTTTTCTAATTTGATGGTCTAGTGTGCCTCTTGGTGTATATTGAGAAATTAAAAAAATAAAAATTATAATAAAATTTTATTTTGAAACTATATTTTTATTTTATATTTATTTACATTTTGTATCCGATCCTTCTAAGAAATTGTTTTCTTTCATCTTCGTCTTTTTCTGTTTCAATTCCCTTGGACTTAAAGCCGTCAACTATTCCAATTATGGATCTCCCCTGGTCTGTTTCATAAAGTATTACTTCAATAGGGTTTGCTGTTGCACAGTAAACATTTACAATTTCAGGAACTTCTTTCAACCTAGGCAATACATTAATTGGATAAGCATTCTCAATGAGGACTAGAAGACTATGACCAGCAGCAATATCATAAGCATACTGAGAAGATAACCTTCTCAAATCTAAATCATTACCAGTATGTCTAACCAAGCATGGACCGCTCGCCTCACAAAATGCAAGTCCAAATTTTATGTTTGGAACACAATTTATCAAACATTCGAAAACATCTTCAACTGTTTTTATGAAATGACTTTGTGCTAGAATAATCTGAACACCTTCTGGAGGACTGATCTTTATAATTCTATAATTCATACATAAATTAATATTTTTATGATATTTAAATATGGGTCGTATCTTTACATTATTAAAAGTTCTTAATTAAAGGAATATAAAATGCTCAGAATATAACTGAATTAATTACTCATCAATCAGATATTTTCAAACAATTAGATTGTTACCCCTTTTAAAAATAATTTTGAATTTGATAAACAGAGACTTAAATATATCAAAAGATTTCTATTTTAAATTCTTTTATTAGCTTATTGTATTTAAAAACATATTTTTACTTTTTGATCAGCATATTCTTTACAAATATTTTTTAAATAAGTTGCTTCAATTTTAACTTTTTTTTATCAAACAGGGATCTACTCACAAATATGAAATTTTCATCTGTTAATTTTTTATTTGTTAACCTTATTTTATGTTTTATCAATCTGATATTTAAATTAAGAAAAAATGAAGAAAGTCTTTGAATATTTAATTTTTTCACGATTTAAGATAATTATAACTGATCGAAGCTTGAACTACTTAACATTTGAAAATTGAAAAGATATAAAACAGGTTATCCTTGAGACTAATTCTCTACATTAATTCTTTTTACAAGCCAGGAAATTGATTTTAGACTTTCTCCGATTTGATGCTTGACAGTTTTTCAAGATAACGCTTGGATAAAGTGTGTCTCGTTAACGTAAATACTTTCGTATATTTATTAAATTCTTTTTTAATTTTTACTTACCTTGTTCGAATAATTGTTCCATTTTTAAGAAATTATAGTATTAAATCATTATTAAGAGTGTTATTATTTCGTTAAAGGATTATTAGTAATATCAAATATTTGGAATACGAAATATTTTCTAGTTAGTATCATATCTAGTTAATGTAAATTATAAATGACTGTGAAAACATGTCAATTTATTTTCAGGTGCAATTTCTACTGTCATTATCAAAACAAATAGTTGTATATTAAGAAAAGTAGAATAACTTGTACTCATATAATACTAATAAATTGTCAAATTCTAAACATTTTACCAAAGAGAAAGATAGGAAAGTGGGCGAGACACTAGGTGTTGACCGGAATAAATTCGACATAGAACAATTTAGAATGGGTTTGGATGAGGAATTATAACATCGAATAAGCAAGGAACATACAGATGTTACTTATGACGACGAGATTATTACTGGCAAAATTGCACTTGCACATTTGAATGAATTTCCGGATTATTATTCACGATTAAAAAAGATGGAAGATGAAGCAAGGGAATTTTACAACAAATAATTTTGTCCAGAGTTGGAAATGGATATCGGAGAGTTTTATAATATTAGTAATTATCATTTGATTTTAATAATCGATTACTGAATATTTTTTCCGAATATACAAGTTTTAACAACATGAGTGTATATTATCAGATTTTTAATCAATCATAAAAAGTAATATATCTTGCCAAAAATTATTGCAAGAACTGGATGTTTATTATCATTTTTCTAAATCTCTAAAATAATCTTTAATCTTTATTTTAAAAAAAAGGGATTATTTATTCCAAACGAAGTTTTTTACTAATTTGCTTAACAACTGCCCTGATTGTAACTTCTGAAACTCCTGCCGCATCCGATATTTGTTTTTGCGTAATTCCTTTCTTCATATTGTTTTTGTTACTGTATGGAAGAGATATATAAATAATGGCGCCCGCTATTCCCATTGGGTCTCTTCCAGCACTAAAACCAGTGATTTCGAACCTCTTCATTAACTGAAGTGCCATTCTTATGCTCCTTTCCTCCAAATCTGCATTTCTTCCGACTTTTTCTATAAGTTGGTATATGTTTTGCTGAGGAATCTTCTGGTCCAGATGTAATACAATCTGCCTGTATACTCTAGAGGTTTCGTTGTATTTACCATTATTTGCATTAATGACCTCCATAAGGGTTCTAGGTATACCAAATTCTCTGCATGCTACGTACAACGATGCTCCTAATACAGTATTTATTTTCCTTCCCTTTACTAGTCCATCTTCTTGGACTCTTCTGTATATATAAGCAGCTTTTTCAATTACTGCAGATGGTAGGTTAAGTTTATCTTTTAAAGCGTCTAATTGTCTGAATGCTATACTCAAGTTTCTAGAAGATTTATGTATTTGAGACCTTCTATCCCAATTTCGAAGTCTATTAAACCTTACTTGCATTCTGGAATCAATTATGTTGCCAGTTGAATCTCTTTGAGTGCGGGCGATAGTAGTAGAAAGTCCTTTATCGTGACGCGCTAAAGATGAAGGATATCCGTTCGATGTATTTAGATGTTCATCATCTGCCTTATTCCAGATTTTTTTTGTATATTCTATACTTCTTTCGACTACTATTCCACATTTAGAACATATCACCTCTCCTGCTTCATCATCTGTGATCATTTTAGCTTCGTTCGGATCACATGTTTGACATTGAATTATTGATTGCATATTTTGATTTATATTTATTATAATTATAGGCAAACAAATATATAAATATTATACTATTATATATAAAATTTTTAACGGTTATAACATCCAAAATAAATAATAGAATTCTATGATCCACCAATTAATCCCGATATTAATATCTAGTACGTTGTCTTTAAACTCGAAGTAATTAACAACCTTGTTGAAAAAGGTTTTCATACCGAATGATTTAAGTTCAAATAAAAAAATATAAACTTCTTTTATTAATTCCACTATATCAAAAAATTATATTCATGTTTTAGAAATCTAAAATGGTGCACATTGAAATTTTGTTTATAGAATTTCAGATATTATATGATACGTAACGAAAGACTTTATTTTGTTAATTTTTATGTGCACTATATTTCCAGTTATAATAATCAATTGTAATCAAATCTAAAAGTATAATAAAACTGTTATTCAAAAGCAATATAACATATAATAATGGCATTGAATGACTACTTAATACAAAGGTAAGCAATTAATGATTGGTAATAATGAATTTATTACTGATTTCAGATCATTATTAGATAAGAAAAGATTTGAAGAACAGATAATTGATGGACAATCTGGATTTTATGATAAGATAGAAGAAGTTTTTATTCCTGAAAGTGCGTTTGCTAATCTTTTTAATAACATAGGACCTAAATATCAACCATCCAACATAGAAATTCAAAACATGATCGAGAGTAGTCGCAAAAGAGTGTCAAACACAATAAAGGATATCCATCAGAATACAAAGGATTCTTACGCTCAAATATTATTGTCCTATTTATCTCATAAATTCCTTCTTGAAAACAAGAAACAACCCAGAGATATGATAATTCTCTATATAGATCTGGTTGGTTCTACAGCACTAACAGCTATACTGAATGCTGAAGAATTATCCATGATCGTTAGAATATTTTGTCAAGAAATTTCAATTTGTATATCAAGATATTTCGGTTATGTGTTAAAATATGCCGGTGATGCAGTAATTGGTTATTTTCCTGAGGGATCGAAACTATCGAAAGGAGATCTACATGAACATGCAATAAAATGTGGGTTTTATATGCAGAAGTTGTTAGATGAATCTATTAATGAAATTCTATATCAGAATAAATATCCTAAGTTAAGAAGTCGAATAGCAATTGATGTTGGGAAAAATCAGATAGTAGTGCTTGGATCAGAACCAGATCTGTTAGGTCATGTGATAAGCAGAGCAGCCAAAATCATGGGTAAGGTCCCACCTAACAATATCATAATAGGAGAAAATGTTTTTAGAAATCTCAATGATAATACTAAAGAAAAATTTCCTCTACAGGATAAATTTATGCTATTTGAAACAGGAGAAATTTATTCAACACATATGACAAATAAAAAGAAATAATTAATTTCAGAATTGAAAGTTTTATTACTTTAAGAAATAATTTTATTGATATGGAAAGAATAGAACCAGATTCTGGACTGGAGGATATTCACAAGTTTATTACAAATGAAAATAAATCATTATTAATTAGAGGGAAATCTGGTACCGGTAAGGCCACTCTGGCTCTAGAAATAGCAAAAACTCACTCAAACAGATTCGAAGTAATATATATTTCTAGAAATATTTCCGTAAATAATATTTACAATAGATTTCCATGGACCAAAAACCTATTAAAATCATACAATATAGTGTCTATCAATACCAACCCTGATTTTATGTTATCTGAAGCGTCAGTCATATTAAATAGTATAATGAATACACTATCAAACAGAATCCAAAAAATTGAAAATCCGTTTGTACCTTTACAGGAAAAGCCTAGGCCATTTATAATATTGGAGATATGGGATAACTTAGCAAAAGAACTAGACAACAAAGATATCATAAGAACACAAAAAATATTATCTTCCCTAATAGATAAAAATGGAGGTTTTATCATTTTTTTGACTGAAGATATGTACAATACAGATCTTGATAATTTAGTCGATGGAATCATTACTCTTGATCAATCTTTTTATAAATCGTACCGTCTTAGAGAAATGCAAATATACAAACTTAAAGGAACTGGGATAAATAGATCTAAAATAGGATTTACGTTAACAGACGGGCGGTTTAGAACATTTTCACCCATCTCCCATAAAATTAATTTTGATAAAACAAATAACTATATTTTTTTTCCACATTCAGAAAAAACATTCTCTACAGGAAATCAAGGATTAGATAATAAATTAAAAGGAGGTTTTAAAAGGGGTAGTATAATCTCATTGGAGATAGAAGAAGAAGTAGATAGATTTGCTTTTGTTCCCGTTTTCGTTCCACTGGTATTAAATTTTATTTCGCAGAGTTATGGGGCATTAATAATCTCAGCTTGGGATCAACATATATCATCGGTTACCCGATACATCACACCGTTTGTAAATAAGAAATTATTGAATAAATATTTCAAAATAATAGCAAGAGAGAATGTGATTAAAAATGATCTTAAAAATTGTGAAAGTCATCCATACATCGTACCTGGGATAGAAATAGATTTTATAAATACAATCAAAATATGGAATAAAGAATATGATGAATTACTAACTAAAACCAATGGATGTCTTGTAACAATAGATTTTAGTTTTGTAGAAATACAATATCAAAATGAACTTTTAGATATTCAAAAAGCCATTGTTAACTTTTCTAGCAAGATACGTTCCTCCAATAACTTACTTATAATGGTTTCCAGACCCACCTATAAATCACTAGAAGTAATGAAAAGCGTCAGTGATATTCATTTGAAATTAATGGAGTTCAATGGTGCTGTGATGTTGGCCGCTATTAAACCTCAATTCTTTCTATATAATATACAAACTGATCCACACGCAGGATATCCAAAGTCACATTTTATAAATAGTTCCTAATAGCTATATTGAAAGACACTGCTGAGTATATCCATTATATTATGAATTGAATCTTGTTTTTGATCGTTATATAGTATGAAGAACAAATAATTTGATCAAAAGACATAAATATTTATGTGACTTTTTATTGCAGGCTTATTATTTATTCACAAATATAATACCAAAACATAAAAATACAATCCCTTCATTCATGTACATATTTTCTAATTTAATAAATTTCATTCAATCTTTTTTATTATATTTTAGTATCTTGTGACTATACTTTTAACGATAATAATTTCAATTGTACGAATACATAACATTTGAATAAAGATTTCTAACTATTTGCAACTTCTTTCTAAGTATACGTACCTTCTTCGTAGGTATGGGACGGTTCTGGTAATTTGTATTATTCCTGCAACAAAGGATAGATGATATCATTTACCCTTTTAGCTATCTCATTATATGGTTTTTCAAATCCATACATCTTTTTAATTCATCGATTCCTTGCTCAAATTTTTTTTACTGCCTTATCTTTTTTAATTTTGATTCGTACAGATCTATTACAATATTCTAAGATATGAAACCATATCTTTTTATGACCGGACCAGAGTCACCGGTAGTCAAAGATTTGTTTTGAGATTAGGTAAAAACATCTGATTGGCTAGTATCTATTACATCTTCTAATTCAGCAAAACATAGCCCCGTACTGTAGAACTGGTGAAAACACATGAAAGAATTACCACAGCAAACGATTCATTTAAGACTGCATTCAGGATTTGTACATCATTGTTAATTTCAGATTGATGTGCTTTTTCTGAGTACAAGGCAAATCCATTTATTGTGCAGTTATCTGATTTGCAACTCTTTCATTCTTATTTGCTATTTCAAGCTTTATGTGATCATCACATAGTTCTTTTAGTTTATCAAGATCCTGTAGGACTAAATCCAAATAGTCTTCAACACAAATTGTTGAATTAAACTTGAACTTTCGTTGTATCTACCAATGATATAGATGGTGCTTTCATCATCTTTGAAAAGTATGTGCAAGTGATTGTGCAGTATTTGTTACAGGAATAGAAAGTATAAGAAATAATATTATCAATGACTTGTGGTAGATTTTCAAAATTTATAATATCATTAAATGAGAGATACTTTTAATGTTACACTATAATATATCCCTTTTACAACGTCATGAAAGAACGTGATAAATAATTCATTTGAAAGGGTAAATATATAATACGAATAATAATGTCTTGCCCATCTTTGATCTTCTATATCGATACTACGATTTTTTTTATTTTATAGTGGGGTCGTATGTAAATTTACATATTTGGATAGCTCTTTCCACTTTTTTACGTTTTGTCTGCTGGCGGAGCATTTAGGGATATGTCTGTAGGGGTTGTGATACCAAGAGAGTCATGTTTTTGTTTTTCTTCTTCTTCGTGATAGGACAATGATTCTGATTTTATTCCTTGTTTTCTAAAAAAGCAATCATCACAAATCCAAGACCGATCAAGAAGCTTGCCCAATTTTATAATTTTATCATGCTCCACTTTAAGACAAACTGAATCAGTTACCGCTGAACCACACTACGAACACTTATGTATAGATTTCAAAATATAATATATTTGCTTATTAGGATATTAAAGATTATTTGGAGTAATTTCACATATTAAAATAATGATAAATTTCCTTTTTAACATATTTTACAAAAAAGATTTCTAAATTTGAGTGTATTATATAAATAGATCTTTCATCAAATTGTGTTGATGAAAAACATTCTTCATCAGTTCCTCGCTCTTTCAATTGTTGGGATAATGTTTTTTTCTATATTATTCAATAATATTTACGGAGAAAGTTCAGAAGTCAGTGTGATTGTAAAAGTCGTAGATGTAGAAAAATTTAAGGGTCAAACTTGGAATATCAACGCTCAATTGAGGGATAAGACAAATGATTCAGAATTAGCTAAAGATAAAACTACTTTTACAGTCAATGAAAATCAGACAATACAGTTAATAATAGAATTATCAAACTCTACAAAAAATATCAACAACTCGTATATATTTGTAGATGCTTCTTCTACTTTAGATGATATTGATGTTTTTGGTAAAATAGAATCGCCAAAGAAGGAAAACAATTTAATTACTCTAAATCTGACTAAAGCAAGCTAGTAATAAAATCTTTTTTAGGTGGAACGATTTATTTTATTACCTTCTTTTATTTATTTTACCATGTCCTTCTGGATGTATCTCTAACATGGTAATATAAATATTGTTGGACATACCCTGCATATTCTCCAAAATATTCACGAACTCTGCTTCCTATAATGTTATATTGGTTATTAGTTGGTTTATTTTTAGAATGATACTTTTTTTTTATGTCCTCAAATAGCCAATAATAATTCTCCAATAAGGATCTATAAATCCAAACATCTATAGGAAAAGCATCTAGTTTTTCAAACGCAAATAAAAGAATACAGTCAGCAGTTTTATTTCCAATTCCCTTTAATTTTACTAACTCTTTTCTGGATTCAAAATAATGTTTACTTTTTATTTCTTCAAAGTTTAACATTTTTGATTCAATGTCACTCGCTACTGATTTCACAAATTTAGCTCTATACCCTAAACCGCATGAAGTCAATTCGTTAATTGACGCATTGCTTAATTCCTTTGTATTAGGGAAAAGATAAAATTCTAATCCGTCAAATATTATCTTTGTACCAAATTTTTTGCAAATGTTTGTTAACATATGTCTTATTCTTTTAACATTTGTATTACTTGCACATACAAAAGTTATAATACATTGAAATGGGTCCTGCCTTAATAATCTCAATCCATGGTATTTCTGATATATTCTAAAAATGAATTCATCTTTTGATAATGCTTTATATATTTCTTCATAATTATCATCTAACCTAAAAAAAAAGTTCTCCCAAAGTTCACTTTTAGGAAAGGATTGATATTCTACTTCATTTGTTGCAATTATTTTTTTATTATTGGTTGTTGCTTCTTTTATTACAGTAAATTTTAATATTTCTTGGCCATTTATCCCATACCATGATCCATTGGCATTTTTCCATAGGAATACTTGACCGCTATTGATACTTCTTATAGGATCAAATAATACTACTTTATGTTTATTGCTTCTTTTCATAATCCTCTATGTTATAACAAATATTCATAAAATATGTCCGCAGCTAAATTTTCTCAAATATTTTACGCAAATCATTGTTTAATGTTTCTATAGTTTTCGGAATTTCTACCTTTGCACATTCTATACAAAAAGATTGTAGAGATAAAGGATAAGAGAAGTATCTATCATTTAATAAGATTTCTTTCTTGCAGGAAATACATTTTTTTAGTTTAAAAGGATCGGTATTTTTTGTAATCAATCATTATATGTTTTCTTCAAATCATTTTAAATTTATCTATTTATAAGTACAAAATAATATTTTTGAAATGAAAATATATCATACTTCGTATGAATCTCCCAAGTTAGGAGCAAAGGAGTGATAACCATACTTTTCTGAGATTTCTTCCGAAAATCTTGTGCAAGAGTTGCCATCTCCATGAACTGTGAGTACAGTTGGATTTCCTTTTATTCTATCAAGTATTTCGAATAGCTCTTCTCTGCTATTATGACCAGAAAATTCAAATTGTTTAACTTGAGCAAAACATTTCTTCATTTTTCCATTTAACTTAAAAGTTCCTTCCTCCAACAACCTTCTTCCCGGTGTGTTTTCTCCTTGATATGATACCAATGCTATGCCGTTCTTTTCATAATCCATCATATTTTGCATATAAAAAACTGCCGAACCTCCCACTAGCATCCCAGCAGGTGAGATTATCACGCAGGGTTCTCTAACAACCTTTTTTCTTCTCTTCCATTCTCTTACCCATTCTAAATTCTCTACCGCATTTTTAAAAAGTTCTGAATCCCTTAAAAATTCTGGATATTTTAACATTATTTCATTGACTTTCAAAGCCATTCCATCCATCACAACTTTATATTTGAAATTATGTGCTTTTAACACACAAGCAATTTCTTGTGCTCTCTCAACCGAAAAAGCTGGGACAAATAAAGTCCCATTATTTTCAATAATTTCGTATGCGAATTCCAGCAGTTCCCTTTCCGATTGTTCTCTAGGTTTTTGAGTACTTTGTGAATAAGTACTTTCCATAATCATAAGATCTATATCGTCAAAATCTAAATCTGCTGGTCTAAGTAATTTTGAGCCTCTTGTATTTACGTCTCCGGTATAGAAGATTTTCTTACCTTTATTTTCTATTATTATAGTGGATCCACCAATCACATGACCCGATTCATATAATGTGATGTTCAAATCATTGATATCATAAGAGTGTCTGTATTCTATGTTAGTATGATTTTTCATCATTTTCTCAACTTCAATATTTTCAAATGGTAGGTAAAAACCAGATATTTTCAACATATCTTCAATCAATAACTGTGATAGCTCCATTGTAGGCATAGTTGATATGACTTCAATATTAGAAGATGACAAAAATAATGAAGGTACATAACCTGAATGGTCAAGATGAGCGTGAGAAAGAACCACGGCATTGATATCTTTGGGTTTTACATGAATTGGGAATTCAGGTTCTTTTTTCAACAAAACACCATAATCTAATAAAATATTAGAAATCTCGCTCTTTACTAAAAAAGCGGAACGTCCAACTTCTTTTCCTGCACCTAAAACTCTAACTTCCAATTAGAAATTCATTTAATCTGTGGTTACTTAAAGTATTGTTTATTGTTGCTTAGAAAAATTTTATCTCCCATAATCTCTTACCGTTAATTTTTTCAAGGAAACCAAATCCTAATTCGTCTAGAACCTCTTCAAATTCATAGGTGACAGATCTTTTAAATGCTTTTTCAGCTTCCGCTTGAGTCATTAATGTTTCTTTTATTACTTCTGATTTTTTTCCATTTCTGCAATAAATATACCAATAATTGTGGCTTCCTCTGAGATCAGAGAGAAATTCTATCAATTTATTGTCAAATCCAGAATAATATTTATTAGCAAGTGAGAAATTTACATCTTCCCAAGATGGAGTAATCCATTCAGCAAGTTTCTCAAACCCATGTCCCTCGTATTCTGCTGCCAAACTTAAACCCTCATCTAATGTAGTGATGATTATGTCTGTTTTTATTGATATTTCATCTCTAAAGTCCTCGCCAGGATCCATCCACCCAACAAAAACTATATCATAATCTTCATACAAGCCGTATTTCGTGTCGTAAAAATCTATGTATTTTGGCTTTGATCTTCCTATTGAATAAAAAAGATTAATATTTTTTTCAATTCCTTTTGCATTAGGAATAAATTCTCTGATCTTTTCCAAAAAATCTCCATTTCCACATCCTACATCTACATATTTGATTTTCTTTTTTTCCTTATTTAGAGATTCGGCTATTCTAGAAATCCTAAGAGTATCTATCTTTCTATACGTGAAATATGTTCCACACAAATACGGGAAAAAATATCTTTCGTGAAACTTATAATTTGATTTTGATTTAAATTCCTTTAGTCTTTGAATTGCAAATTTAATATTTGATAAATCATAAAACATTGAATAGAATCTCGGTGAGTTATGATAATTTTCTAAAATCAAAATATTATAATTTTGATCTTATTTCATACAATTATCTATACAAAAAAAGTTATGGACAGCCTTCCATTTTCTGAATATAATATCCCTTCTCTTGGATATCTTTTGCAACTGATGGAGGAGCTTCTTGTATGTGACAAAACTGACATTCTTCCTGAGTCATTTTCTGGTCTCCTTGACCTGCTTGGTCCAAAAATTCCTTTCCATATTTAATAGCTTTTTCATGTGGAGTACTTGCTTCCACAATTACGTCAAAATGCATAATTTTCCCGTCATTTTTTGTTACATATGTGTCATAAACTGCACATTCCATAAGAAAAATATACACTTAGGAATATTTATTCTATTCACTTCTGTTTTCTCTTGACGTAGTAAAGGGATTTATGTATATTGCAAAATCATAAATTAAAAACAATTAAATAAGTACTAGTAATTTACTATAATCCATTCTCTTTAGGATTGAGGTTTAGTTTGTTAATATGAAGCTTAAAAAAGAAATTCGTGATAAAGAAAATATGGAAAGATTACAAAGTACTATGGATACCTTAGAATCATTTAAGGAGAATAAGGATCTTCCTCGTGTAATTAGAAACCAAATTCGAGATATTTATGATATTTTAAAAGATGAGAAAAATGGTAGTATATCCGTTAGAGCTGCTAATGCTGTGAGCATGTTAGATAGTTTGACTCAAAACAGACATATGGAATCGCATATTCGAACTACTCTCTGGCATGTTGTATCCAAGTTAGAGAGTATTAGGGAATAGCTAATCAGATTATACATTCCGAATAATTTTTACAGAATTAACGCCGGATTGAAACAATTCAATTTATAACATGCACATGACTAAATTTAAGGATTTAATAAATAAATAAACAACTATTTAAAGATTTTACTCATAAAGGACTAAGCATGATATTATGAATCGGCTCTATAATCGTAATCCATCTTCTTGTTTTAACCTAATTAACAAAATGGAGCGAAAACCAAATCTTAATAGATGTTAGTTGTATTAATGAAAAATAAGAACAACAATTATTAACTTTTTAAAACACATGTTTCGTATGGATTCAAATACAAAAACAGAAGAGTGGAGTTATATTAATAAGAATTTTCTTCTTCCCGGAGATCATATAGCATATATTGAAGAGTTTGAAAGCGGTAAAGATACTTACGTATCCGACGGTTCGGTCCGATCATCTGCTCTAGGATTAAGGGATTACAACTTAAAGCATAGGATGGTCAGCGTAGATAGAAAGAATAAAGCTAAATTCCCAAAAGTTGGTGATGAAATTATAGGATATATTGAAATGTTATTCAGTAGTATGATATCTATAAAGATCTTATATTTGAATAATACAAAGGTAGGATCTGGCCTTTCAGCTATAGCTTCAACCAAAATTTCTACTTCTGGTGGAATACATCCTAGGAGAGATAGAGAAAGGAGACCAAAATTAATTTACAGAGTAGGTGATATAGTTAGAGGACGAATATTTAGTTTAATGAATTCTTCATCACATGCAACTATTGACGATAAAAATCTTGGAGTAGTTTATTGTTTGTGCTATAGTTGTGGAGGAGAAACTGTGAAGTTAAACAGCAGCATTAAATGCATTGATTGTGGGATGAGTGAGGAAAAGAAGTTAACGTCGGATTTTGGTAAAGATGCATTATTAAGACTCGAGAACGTTATTCAGAATCGATCGTAAATAGATAGACAAAATTTTAATTGGTAAATATTTTTAATTCTTTTATCAATATTTTTTGTTAAAACAGATTATAGCACATCTTGGTAAATTTCTGAAAGTGATTAAAGGAAGTTATTATAATTTCTGGTGAAATGATAATGGCAGATACAAATTATGAAATTTATAAAAAGATTAGAAAATTTTCTACTTTACTTGTAATATTTTTCTTTTTCACTGTCCTAACTTCTGGCATCATTCAAAATTATTCTGCATTTGGACAAGTTGGTAAATTCGGAACATTTTCTGGTTCCAACTTCAAATATATAAAAGATTCAGAACTATTTCAATTAAAGCAATTTTCTGTTGCATCTTG
This sequence comes from uncultured Nitrososphaerales archaeon, assembly GCA_963695855.1. Taxonomy (GTDB): domain Archaea; phylum Thermoproteota; class Nitrososphaeria; order Nitrososphaerales; family Nitrososphaeraceae; genus TH1177. Next base: position 136,456 of record CAVOHZ010000006.1, read on the forward strand.
GTTTAAAACAAATTCTACTAGCAAGATTGTTTCTTTCATTGTTGACAAAGGAGGAACAGGATCGGAAGCTCCTGGAGAGAATATGAATTTCGGGATGTTTTTGAATCCTCTTGGTCAAATTCAGGCGGGATTTGAAACATTAGATGGATCAAATCACTTGGTGACTTCTCAAAATAAATTGAATGATAATAAATGGCACTATGGTACCGTCACGTACGACGGTTCAATCCTAAAATTATTTGTGGATGGCGTTCTAATAAATGATAAAAATACCACTAATGCTGAACCTGATTATACTGGAAAAAATCGTATAACCATAGGGGCGAATTCTCTGTTTAAAGATAAGTTCTTTATTGGAGACCTAGATGAGGTTCGAATTTGGGATCGGGCTTTAACAAATGCAGAGGTCTATGATGGATTCTCAAACAACAAGTTTAATCTTAAAGGTCAATTAGTTTTTGTATCATTTGGAGATAACACTTTATGTAAACAAGAAAAACAGGTCAATGTGACATCGATAGGCAGTCAACAACAACATCCTGCAGTAGATGCAATAGACGCAGATCAGTCAACTAGATGGTCATATCCTGGTCTTAATTCTTGGATATTGTTAGACCTTGGCGGGGAGAAGGAAGTCTGTGATATAGATATATCATGGTACAAAGGTGATAACAGAAAAATTAAATTTGTAGTTTCTGCTTCATCTGACGGTGAAATATTCAGCAACATTTTCTCTGAGACAAGCAGTGGTCTAACCGATGGTCCAGAAAGATACGATCTTCCTGATATCAAGACTCGATTCTTAAAATTAAGTATTATTGCAAATTCAATCAATGACTGGTCCAGTATTTCCGAGATAGATATCAATAACCCACGTGTTCCAGGTTCACCATCCCCATGTCAAGAATTATCTATATCTCCAAACGGTGTTACCTCCATAGGTAATCAACCAGCTCATCCTGAGCAAGATGCCGTTGACGGAGATTCGAATACCCGATGGTCCAATTTTGGATTAGGTTCATGGATAGATATAGACCTAGGAAAAGAAGTGGATATTTGTGATCTAGGAATATCATGGTTCAAAGGCGATCTTCGCAAACTAGATTTCTTAATTTCTGTGTCTACAGACGGAAATGATTATAGACAAATATTTTCTGCTCGCAGCACTGGAGATACTCCCGAATTAGAATTGTATGATATACCAGATACAACTGCTAAATTTGTAAGGATCACAGTTACTGGAAATAGTTTGAATAATTGGTCAAGCATATCCGAAATAAAGATATTCGGTAAAGAAGTTCAATCAGATTCATTTCTATCTGTTTCACAAGTTGGAGTATTAACAAAGGTAATTAATAACAATGGTGGAGATAAACAGCCTAAAGACTTTATTATTTCTGTAACAGGAATGCAGGCTATTCCAAATTCATTTTCCGGAAATCCAGATGGACAGATTGTATCATTGAAACCTGGAGATTATAGTGTCAATGTTTCCCAGTCATTGGGATACAAAACAATATATTCTGCAGGTTGCGTAGGTGTAGTTGGACCGGGAGAAAGTAAGGATTGCGTAATTACATTGGATGATATTAATCCTCCAATCCAACCAATAAATCAAACTTTGTCTGTACAACAAAAAGAATCTTTACAGAATACAAACAATTCTTTACAGAATACAAACAATTCTTTACAGAATACAAACAATTCTTTACAGAATACAAACAATTCTTTACAGAATACAAACAATTCTTTACAGAATACAAACAATTCTTTACAGAATACAAACAATATTAAGAGTGATGAAAAGCGTCTAATATCAAATATACCAGAATTGAAGGTTATTGTAGAAGTATTAAATGTATACGGAGGAACTAAAAATCCTTCTGATTTTACACTGGTTGTTAAAGGAGAAAATCCTGTACCGAATACCTTTACAGGTAATTCCAATTTACAAATAGTGTCCATAAGTCCTGGAAAATATGAAGTTGAGGTAAAGGATCTATTAGGATATATGGTTAATAGAATTTCAGGATGTGATGGTATAATAGAAACCATAGATAAGACTTGTATAATAGAATTGATAGACAAGCCAAATAAAACAGGTCACTAAATAATTTTTTTAAAATATTTATGCTATGGGTTTTTTATCAATACTTTTAGAACTTTGAACCAGAATTTTAAAATATGAAAAAGTAACAAATATATTATATATTAAAATTTTCTAAACTTTTGTTACTCGCTGTATTAATACTAAAAAGATATAAGATGTAAAGAGGAATATACACCAAATGAAATTTCTGACGATACTATTTCTTTTATCCGTTATAATGATATCTCTGATCTCTAATACCGAAAATTATAATCAATTGTTTGCTCAACCAACAAAAGCCAGTAAAGTAAATACAACAGATATCGACACGGCTATAGTTGATATGCTTAACAAAATAAGCCGTGGAAATGTGATTGATAATACTCTGAACTCGATAGTTAGCGGTATGAATGTTGGCACGACTCAGACTAATCTATCCTTGCCACGTTCTTCGAATGAGGCAAATTCTATTATTTCTACTAATTCGATTAATACTAATAGTAAATTAGCTCCTTCGCAATCTGGATTTTCTGATCTTAATAAATTCATATTGAAGATAATAAACCAAGATAACAATACAGAAACAATAGTAGCAAGCAATTCTTTGATAGACTTCAATAACAAATTAATAAAATTCTGTACGACACTATCATTATCATCATTTGAATGTATTTCAACTCTTAAGGATTCGATAGAATCAGTTGAATTTACAAGTTCTTATATGGGACCAACAAAATTGATAACTCATGTAGACAATTATAAATTAGACTTGGAAATAAAATAATGTTATTTATATTTGATATTTTTATAATCAAAAAGTTGCTACAGAATTTGTCTACACTTTGTGACTTTAAGCAACTTATATTTTTTATATTTGTTCTGTTACATTGTAATTAATTTAACATGGTCTAGTTTTTTATTTGTTTGAAAGTTCTTTGTCATATTTCTAATCAACTCAGCATCTCCCTTTAATAAAAACACTTCCACACATCTGTCGATATCTATTTTACTATGGAGATGTGTAGTGATGATTTCTTCATAATCATGTCTCATCTTCGTTACCTGATCGTCATCTCTTTCCTGATGAATTATCAATAATAAGGCACTCAATTCTCCATGCAGAGATTCTCTCTGTTTTTGTTCTGCGAGGATACTTCTCAATCCAGCTCTCACAATTTCAGAGCGACCAGAAAATCCCAAATCTTTTTGCAATTTATTTATATCATTTATAATATCATCATTTAGAGAAATGCTTACTATTGGCAACATCGATAAATTATTAGTACAGATATAAAATTTTATGGTTAAAACAAGCATATTGATCTAAAGTTATGAAGTTAGGGATAATATTCTATTACAAGATATGTGTTGATTAAGTATGTTAGATATAGACTATCCTTGCTTGCGATTATGGACTAATTTATTTGTCCTTGGTCAAATACTGAATAATAAATCAGAAATATTAGAATATGCCTTGTTGCACAACTTGTTCTTCTCAACACATTTAGCTAACCAATTCTAGTCATATTATGTGAACTGGAGAAATTACAACGAATCTCTTGTTAAACGTGGTGAGGTATTACTGGATTTTGATATTATAGATAACTGGAATACTGAACTAGAGAAGATGAATAAGGAAAAGGAAGGTAGGAAATTCGTATATCCAGATTCATTTGTCAAGTTATTGGGATACATGAGAGCATACTTTCACTTACCCTACAGACAAACTGAAGGAGTAGTAAGAGAACATGCTTCAAACACTTTGCCATCAATTCCAGATTATAGTAACATTAGCAGAAGAATAAATAGACTGGATATCAAGATTTCTGATGATATAACCAAATCTAACTTGCATGATGATAATTTTGTTATTGCAATTGATTCTACCGGTATAAAGGTATCTAAGAGGGGTGAATGGATTAGACACAAGTGGAATGTAAAAAGAGGATATCTAAAGATACATTTAGCAGTCGATATAAAAAAGAAGAGAATTCTATCATTAGATGTTACTAGTGAAGAAGTACATGATGTAAAAGTACTTCCAAAATTGGTTGATTATATAGCAATAAAACAGAATAAGGTAATAGATACTGCTATCATGGATGGTTCCTATGATAGCAACAAGATCTTTCAGTTTCTATCATTTAAAGGCATACAACCAGCAATAAAGGTAAGAAAGAATTCTAGATGCAGAAACAAGACCAATCATTACCTTAGAAACAAGATGGTGAAAATGCAGAAGAATGATTTGCAAGAATGGAAAGATAGTGTACGCTATGGACAAAGATGGATGGTAGAATCTGTTTTTTCCTCTATGAAGAGAATGTTTGGTGAATATGTTACTGCTATCAGGTTAGAGAACATGATAAGAGAGATAATGTTGAAAGCATCGTTGTATAACTGGTTTCAAAGTATTAGAATAAACTAACTACAAAAAATGGTTATATATCTTATTTGTCAAGTCAATTCATTGAGTTTTGAATCTGTTTCTCCAAAAAAGTTGGCTTTGGTTGTTGGGATTGCAGCAGTCGCGATAATATTAGCTCTATTGGGCTCGTCTGCAAAAAACCTATTCAGTGGAAGCATAACAGATGAAGCCATAGTAAAGATTAAAGAAGGATCTAACTGTATAGTAGAGGGGAAAGATAAAATCCCAAGAATGATAACAGATTGTTCATATAAAGTGAACGATACGGTTCTGATTACGTTTAAATCACAACAGCCGACTATCGAAAAACATGAGATCAAACAATAATTAATGCAATTATAGTAATTTATGAAAAGGTAAAAACGTTGAGTCTATCTAATTAGAATTGTGGAATATTATATCTTATTAGGAGAAATGCAAAATAGACGTCAGACAATAGTGTGTCTAAAATCAAGTTACAACGCCGTGGTACTAACAAATTACTTGAATCTATCCCAAAATTAAGGTCTTGTAAACAGTTATACTACATGCTAACTGGACAAGACCAAAATAATTCTCTTTTTTCTTTTTATCCCCTGTAAAAAATTTGCTAAATCTGTTAGACCATGAGTTTGTTCCCTCTACGACTCCTCTTCTTGCTGATTGATCTGGCTTGAAGATCTTTTTTTCTCTTCTATGTAGTATATGTGAGATGTATCTTCTACTAATTATTTTTGGTTCTACTTCTTTGGAATGATATATTTTATCAAGTGATAGATTCTGCTTTTTCTTTGATATATTTTTGTCTTTAGATTTCCTTTTGTTGGTAGTTGCCTTTTAATAGCCTGTACTGACAGATTTTATAATAGTAGAAAGGGGAAATTCCTTCCTTATCTATTCAATTATCTCTTTTTGTGGCTAATTTTAGTATATAATTAGCATTATAATCTCTTATCACTGCCTAAAGGTGATTTTATAGATGTACGGGCAAGTATCTCTGATATCCATTTGACCCGTCTCTTGTCCGCGTATTTTTACTAATCTGGTCCGTATTTTGTCATATATATCGCATTGTATCGACTTTTGAAATCTTCTATCACATTTAATATCTGAACCATTTCGCTAGGTAACATTTTTCACGGACATCCAGTTCTCAAGACAAATATTATTCCATCAATGACTTCTCTGTAGGGAACAACGGAACGACCTATTGTGTTCTCTGGATTTTAGATCAGTGACCTCTATTTGACATTGCCCATACAAGATCGTCAAACATACTATTCATATGTTGAATTTTAATTTTTACACCTTCAAGTAAATTTACTGCTTCTGCAGTATGATTCGATTTGACCAAATTGATGACATCATCGACATTAGTTGCCAATTGAGTATGAATAAATCTCATATGTTCCATCACTATATCTTCAGAACGTGGTTGAGCAAATACGTGCGGAATGAAAAGAATTCCAATTATCAGACTTATCGAAATTATATTCATATTGATCATTATATCATATAATCTTTTAAACTTTTAGAATTAATTGTTAACGAATTTCCACCTGATTCTGTTTTACTATCATGAATTTTTGAACAAACTTGTTTCATAAAATTATATTGATTTTTATTTTACAACTGGATAAAGATATGAAATTCACTTCATATACTTAGAACATCTAAATTTTAAGGTGAAGATTGAGGCGAAATGTTCACAGACCTGATCTAAAATAGGAAAGCCCACTACCAATACCCTATTTCTGTGGACTCTCTACTTATTGGAATGGGAAATTTAGAGCTATATCTATGACGTTTAATTAACAGATTTTTTTATAGAGCGATCCTGAAAAATTCAATGATAAATCGTAAAGTTCAGTAAAATTTTTGCTTGATGTTATAATCTATCTTTGGATTATAACAGTTTTTTAAGCTTTTTTTGCATATTTTGAATTGGTATTATTTTTCTCTTGGTTAAATCCTCTTTCTGAATGAAATATGATATATTTTTTTTAAAATTCCTATTAAAATATTAATAAAAATTACTTTCTACCTGCACCCGCTATTATTTTTTTCAGGAATAATGCATAATAAGTATAAAATATTTATCTGTCGGTGTATAAGAATAATTGTTGACTGAGGATGGGATGAGTTTGTTAGCAGAACAAGATCGTACGATTGATAGTGAGAAAGAAGATCATGATTTCCTTTTCTTTAATCCGCTTGCTCAACCTACCTCTAAATGGTATGAATTGCATAAACGTCTTAGCTTGTTTCCATGGTGGATAAGATATAATCTTGGATCTGCTAAGGAGGCGAATCTAAAGAACAGAATCTTAGAAGTCGGTAAAAATTTAGGACTCTCGACTGTTTGGATGAATAAGATTATAAGACATTCAATATCTGAATTTTCAAAGAAAGGTCTAGGATTTGACTATTATGGTTATCACAATATTTATCATGAGTTAGAGGCGACGTACTTTACATTGCTTGCAACGAGCGGGCAAAATCAAGATAATAGATTTGACTTAAAAGATATCAAATACTTGTTTTTATCCGCGCTTTTCCATGATTATGATCCGTTGAAGAGTTTTGATAAACCAAATGAAGAGGAAGTTGAATGGTTTATAAGAAAAGATAAAAAAATAAGGGAATGGATAGAGGAAGAAGGATTAAACATTGATATCATGATGGCCATTATTCATAGAACAGCGTATCCCTTTAGAGGCAAGATAGCGTCAGATGCAATTGAGAGGATGAATCAGTTATTCTCTAAAGCCGGGATCCCAATGGAGGATGAAAAGACAAGAAAATATTATCACGATTTGGGTTGGTTTCTTTCAGTCTCTGAGCGTGTTGCTGGTTATGCATTAGGCAATTTTGATCGCGCAATTGAACTTGCTAGACTCAATGCTCATGGGCTTGGTTGGCATCCTTCTCTTATTAATCAAGAGTCTGTTAAGTACTTCAGTCTATTAAAACAAGAAAAAGAAATGTTATACAGAGTATTAAATTCAGTCTCTGAAAATTATAAACAAAATTTTGTCGAAAATATTTCAAAATTTAAAGAAGCATGGAACCAAGAAGTCGAAATCAAGAGATCGTTGAGAAAAAATGAAATTAGTTTAATTCCAGTCATAGAGGATAAAAATGTGAAAATTGACCCAAAGATTGTTAATTCTATAATAGATATTCGAAATGATCTCAACGGTCCATTATTAGTATATAACAAGCAAGATTTTGCTAAATCCTTATCAGATCCTGATACTATCCTTGTTACTCTAAGAGTAAAAGAGAAAGATAGAATTGTAATAGGTTTTGCAAAAGGTGGACCACTAGAACAATACCGGTTACGTAGAGGTACAAATGATGCAAATCATGGAAAGAAAAATACGGTATTTTTAGAATCGATGTATATTCGTTCTGGATACTGGGGTGAAAAAGGAGGCCATTTACTTCGATTGTATTTTTTAACCCGATCCAAAGAACTCGGATATGAATATGTTACCGGATATGTTCACCGAGATGTTTTATTACGTAGAAGTGACAAAGGAGAACCCATTCAACTAGTCCAAAAATACGATCCTGATAAGCTAGATTATTATAGGATTAATTTAAACCGATTTAATTATGATCCACTCCTTTAGTAAGGTTGCAAATTTTTCAAAAATCTTTAAGAATTCAATATTGACAGAGCTAGGTACAGTTATTTTTCCACAAAATTTAATTATCTTGATTTATTTCTATTTGTGATAGACTTACATGTTTTACCATTTTCACAAAAATATTAAATTCTGGATAGTTAATGTACAATCTCTTTTAAATCCATTGTTGAATAGATGGATCAATGTACAATTTTAATATGAAATAGAGATCTACTTTTATCTTGAAAAATAATTAAAGGAATCATTTTCAATAATAACATGATAATTTTCTTTGCTTCATAAATAACATCTAGGAAATATTTGCCGATAAATAAAAAAAAGAGTAATTGGTGTTATTTCTTCATTTATGTTCGATGCCAAATGCAATTTTTACACAAGCACGATATTGTGTTATTTGGCCAGTAGTTGGATCTACTTTTGCTGTCATATCTGATACCTCTATTCCTGTTATTCCACGTATTGTTTTTCGTGCTTCATCGATAGCTACCTGTGCTGCCTCTTCCCATCCTTTTTCTGAACCACCAATAATCTCGACTATTTTTGCAATGTTCGCCATATCAATAGGTATATGTTTTTCTTGGTATAAAAGTTTATTATTTATTATATATTCAATTGTCAAAAATGATTATATAAATCCATTTATCTTACAAGTTTAAGTGTCCATTCTATAAGATTATCCACATATAACGAAATAAATCAATAATTGGGAAATGATGGAATGAATACTTTTTCATTACTATTTATTTTCAAAATACCGAACATGTACCTATTAGTATGTCATAGGTTTTTAATAATAGTGGTGAATTGTTTATTTACGTATCTATATCTAAATACCTTTTCATATTTTAGGTTTCAAACCGAGTTACAAAAGATTTTTTCCAGAGCAGAAGCTAATTTATCGATATCATCCTCATTGTTATAGAAATGCGGAGATATACGAATACCATTACTACGAGCTGAGACAATTATTTTATATTTCTTTTCTAATATTTTTATTATGTGCAAAGGTTTTCTATTTTTGGATTGAAATAGTATTATTCCAGATCTATTATTTTTATTTTCAATTGGTGAAAGAATTTTCAAATTGATGGAATGAAGTTTTTCAATAATATATTCAGTCAACTGTAATATTCTTTGCTCTATATTTTTGATTCCAATTGTTGAAATATATTGTAATCCTGCGTTTAATGCACTTATATTCGGTAAGTTTGGAGACCCTATCTCAAATTTTGTTGCTGTATTTGACATTAACAATTGAGTGTTAATGCTATATAGATTCCTATCCCTTTGGCCGGATTGACTAAAGAATGAGGGTCTGAATTGATTTGTTTGTCGTAAATATGTTCCTTTTATGTATAGCGATCCAATACCAAAAGAAGACAATAACCATTTATGACCATTTGAGGTGGCAAAATCAATACCAAAATCTTTCACATTAAAATACATACATCCCAAAGACTGAGTAGCATTGACTACAAGGAAAATACCGTATTTTTTTGAAATCTTTGCAAGCTGCTTTAAATCTTGTTTGAAACCAGTAGAATATTGAACATGGCTTGTAACAATGGTTTTAACGACACTTTGACGCTTTAGAGAATTTGTCTTGTCTATCATTTCCACTATATCTTTTATTAGTACCTTATTTTGATCCCTTGCTTTAACAAATTTTAGATTTTCTCTGCTATCATTTTTATTAACCCAAGGAAGGTTTGTTGCAGGAAACTCCAGATCATTTAAGATGACTATTCCTTTTTCTGAAAGCATATGAGCAATAATATTCATCCCCTCGCTTGTTGAATGTGTAAATGCAATCTCTTCAGGACCTGCAGCTCCAATAAATTTAGCATAGAGTTCACGGGTTTGCTCTATCTTCTTTTCCCATCTATTCCAAAGTGTACCCGCATGGTAAAGTGAATCTCGGTAAAATTTTGCTGCCTGCTGGTATACTGTTTTAGGTATAGGTGATATAGCTGCATTGTTAAGATAGGTATATTTCTTTGTAACCGGAAAATCATCTCTATATTTATTCCAATCAGGGGACATCATTTGTACATGCACCAAACTAACATTATAAATATTAAGACTGCGACGATAAAGCATCTTATTTGAAACAGATATGGCAATAATTTTGGCGATTTATAGAAAATATCCTTTCTGTTTTATTAAATCAATTCCAATTCCATTGATAAAAGGATAAAATCTAAAAATTAACAGAATCAAATTGGATATATTTAGGAAATACGTAATTATGAGTTTCTATTATATTATGTTATGTTAGTAAAAATTAACAACATTAATACCGATAAGGTAAATGTTACACAGTTAGATATTGACGACTATGGATTTGTAGTACCTTTAAGAGAATTGGAATTAACCTTACCGCCATTAGAAATCGACGATTCTGTATATAATATTTTAAAAAACATACAATATGCGGCGGTATTTACAAGACAAGAACTTGATAATGAGAATAAAATTAAAGATACTGTAATAATACTTGCAAATCCATTCACATTAGAAGAACTTAATGCGGAAAAAAATCGAGTAATAGAAGGTTCGTATGAAAAAAAGAAATGAATCTTGTTTAATAATTTTTTGATTTTATTATTATGTTGAGGTTAAGGAATGTCAACAAAGATACCCCCATCCTTCTCTAATATCTTGTAAAGAGTTATATCCTTGGATTTCTTCCATTCCGTGCTCTGGTCCATCCATTTATCTGGTATCTTCTCTAATTTTCCCGAAAAAATATCATATTCAAAGTCATGAAGATAACATACTATCCTATTCGAATCACAGGATAATTCGCTTTTTGATAGCGAAGCACCTTTATGTGGACAATAGTTATCAAATGCAAACAAATTATTGTTTTTCTTACCTACCAAAAGATCTAAAGAGAGGTCATTTTTGTTGGTCTTAATAGTAAAGAGGTTAATTGTATTGTCACGAATAAAGCCAGAATCGCACACCCGATAGAGCACATTTTAGATCAACCGTATTGGTTATAATAATTTATACAGTTAATAAAAGCATACCAGATATTTCATTTGAGAAAATTTGATACATTTATCTAATTTGAATAAGAAAAGTGCAGAATAATTCTTTCAAGAATAGTAATTTTGTATCTTATTTTTTATCTAAAAGGGATCACTTCGATTATCATTCTTTGACATTTCTGTCAGTATTATAGATGGACATTATTTTTAGAATTTGAACAGGATTAGGATGAATTTAAGATAAACTAAATAAACCGTAAAAAGTGAACTGAAAAGATGAGTTATAAACCGTAAAGTACCTTGTTTATACTTTTTAGTACGAAGTAATAAATAATTTTGGTTTTATTTATAAAATATGAGAAGAAAAAAATCAATATACTGGACAATAGCATCATCTCAAGAAACCTTTATAGATCTAGACAAAGTTGCAAATTCCGAAGATCCTTTTGATGCAACAATAAAGGATATATCCAAGAAATTGAAGAGCAAGCGATGTAACAATGAAATAAATATTTAATTTTTCATTTTTTCATTTTTATCAGTATTTCTATTAGAATATTTGATATCTGAAGACTTACGTATAAATCAGTATTAGACAAAACAAGGTTGAGAAAAAAAAATCAAAAACCAAGTTGTTTGATCACAAATTTTTGGGACAATCATAACCCCGATGATTGTTTTGTGCAGAATCTCTTTACCCTTTGTAATATTCCAAAGGTAGTCAGGTGATTACACCATGCCAACGAAATAATTTCGATTAAATCTTTTCAATTCATTACTCAAAATTTGTAGAAGAATTACTTCTAATTCACTTTGTTAATGACATGTATTTTCACAATTTTGTTTTTAACCAGATTTGCTTGAGAATCTATCAATAATTATCTCTAGATTCTGTCTAAAAATTGACTATAATAACCTTTTTTTCAAAATCTTCTATCGTAACTAGTACATATTTTTAATTTCCGTCAATGAAACGATGATCATCTGTAAAATAACAATTTACATAGAAAAGATTGCTTCGATCAACCACCTTGATCCTTGATTGTTTATTAAAATTTAACTTAAGAATTTAGTTTTAAACCCTAACGAATTACTTGAGCTATTCTTCATATTCTTGCAGGATTATTTTAACCAGATATTAATACATAATAAGTTTATCATTACTTATTATCTTGGTATAATGGTTTGAACCGATCTGTTTAAAATGGTTCGTATGATGTTCCGCATGTCGTGATGCTTTAAAAACTTTAAAATATATCATTCTAGTTGCATTTTTGGATTAGAATTTGTTATAGAGAAAGAATCAAATATTTTTTCTGCTATTGGCAAAAAATCATAATATTTATCTGGATGTGTTCCAAATGAGAGCACATAAATCTTGTCATTATAAAAAAATATTTCGTGAGTCATTACGATTTTTGTACTCATTGGGATCATACCGGCTACGTACGAATACGAAATAGTTCTGGATGGTAGATTATCTTCATTTGTTGTTTTATCTGATATTAATTTGAATGCAGTGTATGTTTTATTAAATTGTTTCAGAGCATCATCTACATATTTTTTAAAAGTAACGTTTTGAGGTAGTTTATTTATACTAAGAAGAAATTTTTCTTGAATCATATCCTGAGTATCTGAAAATGGGGTTATAATCTCAATATTAAAGAGGTTCTCCACAGATGCAGTTGGAATCTCTCTAAGATTCCAAGTACTAGGATATTCAATAGAAAAATTGAATCTATTATTATCATATTTTAAAAAAGGAGGCCTATCCTGAGAAAAGACAGGTAAGTAAGAAGTTAAACCATTCAATATGATAAAAAATAATACACTGAAAATAGATAATATGGTATAAAATTGCCTCATTATCATAAAGATGGAATACATCCATCCATAATATATTTATCTTGATAGAATGAAATTTTCATGATATTTGTTTATTTTGGAATCTGTTTATTTAGAAATCCAATATAAATAAATTTTTTTAATATTAAAAATTGTCCTATCTTTTAGATTGAGGATAGTGTCTGCTCCATCCCAAATGGGTTTTCATCTTGTTATGTTAAAATCATTTAGCTATGGCAATATTCCTATTGATTTTGGCGGATAATTAAGTACCATTTGAAATAAAATATATCCCATGAACACTAATGAAAATCCCGGAAAGATGTAAGATCTTAACCTTCGCAAAATAAGTAATGTATGTTCAATTGGAATTAGTATCTCTGACATGAAATAGGATAAATGATAAAGAATATTTGGTTTTCCGTACTATATTAGGTAAAAGTTATCTTCAGCAATATTATAGATTTTCCTTCTCGTAGATATTTCTTATATAGTTAAACTCAGATTGTTCAAGCACATTTAATAATTACATTTGGGCCACAAACTCTTCTAGATATATCTTTAGGTAGTACTAATCAAACAAGTCAAATATGAATAATCAAAAAATACATAAATTAATGATTCTATTTGCAATATGTAAATATTCGAAAATGTAAAGATCACGTTTTATGTTATTTGGTGAATTTATCCCATGTTGAGTTTAGAAAAATTTAAGAGTGGATTTAAAAGAATTTTCTAAAATTGGACAAAGAACATAATAGAAACTTGGAAGATCTCTGTTATTTTTTCAAGTTAATGCATCAATAAATTCTATATTTTTTTTAATGACTGGACCCTACTGGCTCATCTTCTATTTTCCATATATAATCACCTTTCTGCTCATCTTTAGAAACGGTCCAGAAATCATAATTTCCACCTGTACGATCTCCTGCTTCATTAAGTTTTATTTTTCCAGAAATACCATCAAAAGATTCTGCGGTCTCTATCACAATATCTTTAAAAGTTTTCCTAATGTTTTTCGTATCAACATAGTTACTAGAACTATTCTTATCCAAACTTAAGGAGGAAATCCAGAAACAATCATAAGCTATCGCAGGATATGTTATTGATTCTGTATTATGTAACTCATTAGCGAGTTCTTCAATTAAAGCATGAATTTTGGGATTTTTGATATCTATGGAATATAATGGATTAGAAAAATTGGTTTTAATTGCAAATAACGCAGAGTCTATATTCTTTGTAATGTGATGATTTTGGGCTATACTATCACTTCCATACCATCTGACATTTCCAAGTGGATGATATATAGGAGATTGAATTAGTATTGGAGTTATTTCATCAAAAGAGACTATATACACCCCTACTGATTTACTATCGTATTTTTTTATCGCTTCAGCTACAATATTGTTTAATTTTTCAAGATCTTCATTCCACATAATAAAATTAATTCTATGTAAGCTCGTAGCAAATTTTCCAGTATGTGGCTTGTAGTTTATTCCATCTTCCATTTTGCCTCCCAGTTTTTCAAAATGAAATTTGGTAGATTTGTAAAGTTCATTTCCATAGATATCCCCTCTCCATATTGGAACGACAACTTTTATACCATCTTTAATCATTCTTTCTGCAATCACTCTCCCTTGGTTAATGTCATCTGGTATCAGTCTTAGCAGATTGTCTCCTTTTATAGAAAGTAAGGGAGAAGTACTCGAATAGCTTAGCAATATAATATCATTGGTATCTGCATATTCTTTTACCGCAGAAACGGCAGTACTGGTTGCAGGACCGATAATGATCTTTGCGCCAAGTGAATGAAGTTCTTTTATCGCTTCGAGAGAGTTATTTGGATCTGTTTTTGAATTAGCCATAACTAGATTGAATCTCGACGAATAATTCATTTTTTCAAAATACTTGTTTACATCATATTCGGCTTTTTCTAGGGCCACTTTTATTGGTTTCCCTATTGAAGAGAATGAACCAGTAAATGGTATAATAGCTCCAACTACAAATTCTTTATTAGTTTCTCCAATGGCAGAAAGAAATGAACTTTCAGCATAATGATTTTTGTCAAGTACTAACGAATTTTTTTCACTACCATTGAATCCATTGCTAATGTAAAATCCAGAAAACAAAAGCAGCGAAAGAATAGTAATCGATGTCATAATCATCTTCTTAGATATCCTCCTTTGCATTCCACCAACAAATTTGAAGATAAGATCTTCTGAATTCCATTTAATAGAATACCGTAAATACCATATAAGACCACCAGCAATTAGTAAATAATGTGCCGAGAGCAACAAAGTAGAAATCCAGAGTTGCTCAACATATGTTGTTAGAACTATTATCGCAAACCAGCTATCGCCTATTACAATTGCTAAAAATCCCACCAATTCGCATACCCACGGGACAAGATGATGTTTATCGTTCTTAATACCAAGCAGAATTGTTACTGCAAGAACTGTCAATATCGAATTTAAAGTTGGATAAGCTAGTGTAACAATAAATAACATCAGACCTCGAAAGTTGGATGTTTCAGCAAGATCCAACGTCAAAGTTAGAATATAAATTAAGAATAATCCAGTTATAGATATTATTAGAAACATAATTTTTCTATCTATAACGTGACCGAGGTTCTTTTTTATTATCATTAATCTGTAAATTAAAAAAACATATGCAGACATCAAGAAAAAATCTGCAATGGAGGGTACAGGTGCTACAATATCCAAAACTACTTCATAATAAGCCCATATAATATTGGCAATAAACCAGAAAACGAGTCCTATTGTTAAAAGAATATTTTCTTTATCGCCTGCAAGATTTTCTCTATTTTTAAGAAGAATATACGAAGAAAGCCCTGCAGCAATAAGAGAATTTATTATTAGGATCCAATTAGAATAGATTATTTTACTGTCTGATTCTGCAAAAATTATAATAGAATTTCCTATAGCTATCGTAAAAATGATACACAGGAAAAAATACAGCGGCTTCAATTTTCTCGTTTTCCTTATGAGTGATAAGATCGATTATAAAATCGTTCTTTACTAAAAAAAATGGAATAGTCTACTTGTAAAATACCTCGTAAAGCACAGTGGGCCCCTAAAAAGTCTGAATGCACATTGTGCTATTTTTCGGTTTTCCTAGGTTTGTTGGTGATATCCCTATATCTATCCATTTCAAGTAAGCTGTCTCCAAGTCTTTTTTCATTTTTAATAAACAGCAGTGTAGTTAAAATTAATCCAATTACTATCAACGGACCGAATATATCACCAAATCTCACTTTAGAAAAATCCTTACCAAATATGTTGGTTAACCTTTTATCTTTATTCTTATCAGATTTTATTGATAAGGTGTTTTCGTCAGTATTTGATTGTTCATTTGATGGATTAAAAGTTGTTGTGATCTTCCCCAAGGCATTACCCCTCTGTTCTGCAAACCATATTTCACCATCAGAATCGGAAATGACGTATTGAACAAAGGATCCTTTTTTGGGTATATTGATATTCATGGTCTCTCCTGTTTCTGGTTCCAATACTGCTAAGGTGTCTGAAACATGCTGGGCTATCCATAAATTGTCATATTTATCAGATGCGATTCCAAAAGCCAGTCCGTTTACATCAGTTAGTTTATATTTTGTAAATGTTTCTAGAAATGAATTAAAATGCAATATCATGTTATTTTTATGGTCACTAATAAATAAATTTGAGGTCAAAGGATCTAAGAACAAGAAAGTAGGTTCTGACATAACTTTACCATCAGAGAATATATCATTTGGATATTCTGTGATATTGTTGGTTCGAATATCTATTTTCCCCAGTTTACCTGCAGATTCAACAAACCAGATGTTCTCGTTATCTTGATCAAAGAGCAAGCTGAGAGGTTTAGAATCGTTAGTTGGAATGATCAGTGATTCAAATTTATTATTCTTCAAATCATATTTTAAGATAGAATTATTTTCAATATTACTTAACCATAGATCCTGATTATCGTCTATTGCTATACCAGATATAATACCTTCTTCAGGAATTTCAATACTAGTATACTGTCTAGTAACTATATCATATTTTCCAATCATATTGGAAGTTGGATCGATAAACCATAATATCTTGTTATCATGGGGATCGAAAACAGACAAAGTAATAAGATTGGTTCCATTTATCCTATGTTTGGTAAAGGTTTTAGTGTCTAAATGAAATTCCCACAATTGTCCACTTCCAGGTTTAGTATCGCCTACCCAAATTGAATTACTTTGAGGATGATAAACTGGATATAATGGGAGAGTATCAACTGGAAATTTATATTCTGTTACGTTGAATTTAAGGTCATTCAATTTGGGTTTTATATTTATATTAAAGGAAGATACAGTGTTTGGAATACCTGTTTTCGACGTTTTTCCCTGAAACTCCACATTCCATAATCCCAACGTACTGAATGGAATATTTCCAGAGAATACACCATTAGAATGTTCATTCATTTCGACCTGGATAGGTCCAATACCTTTTTCGAGCTGGAGTAGTCTCACTGTGGCCGCCTCTATGTTTGTATCTATCTTTCCATCTGAAGTTGCAAAGGATGCCGATATCTTGTTTTCACCAAGTCTGGCGGGATCTAAAGTTACAGAGATCTTTTGATCATTTGAATAAAGAGTGGTTGAAAATATGTTACTATCCTGTATAGGAGATCTTGTATTATAAATATTTTCATCATAATTTGATAATTGAAGTGAAGAGAATTCTCCAGAAGGTAGTACCATGTTAGCCATCAAAGAAACGGTAAATAAAAGAAGTATACCGATACAAGATTCTATTTTTAGACTTGATGCAAATTTATTTAGAATTAGAGAGTTTACAGGTATCGGATCCACACCTCCAACTGTTTTCACTAAAACAGTATTGACCTTTTTGTGAGTGACAAATTGATGATAAGATCCCAAAGCTATCATTATTGAAGCTAGAATTAATTTGCAAATCAAGATTTTTCCATAAAGAGAAGAAAGAATAATTGGAAAATTATTTTCAAGAGAATATAACAATGACGGTCCAGTGATTATTGTGAGCGCAATGGTCGGTAGAATAATTCTTGAAAATCTAGGAATAATAATCGATATCAATTTTACCTTTAGTTCTTCGACTTTAATGGATGAGGATGAAAGTGTAGGTACTAATATAAATCCTAGAAAAATCAGGCCTCCTATCCATATGGAAGCTAAAATTATATGAAAATAATCTACCAATATGGGGACAAAATTGTCTAGAGCTGCAGCATGGGAAATCAGACTGTGAGTAAAAAGGAGGATGAATCCAAAAATCATAATATATGCGATATTTCTTGTATTTAAATCAGATTGCTTTGTGTTTTTTCTGTATAAAAATACGATGAAAGCTAGTAGGATTGTAGATAAAATGAGTCTGACAAGAACCATTGTTCCAAATTCAGTAGATATTACATCGCCAATTGTTCCACCTATTGATATCGCTTGAAAAAGCATCAGCAAAATAATTGAAAAAATAACAAGCGAAGCTGAAATTATAGATAATATCAGCAATTTTCTTTTGACAGTAAAAATATCTAACTTAAGAATCTCAAGTAACCATTTGAAATTTCTAATAGGTTTTGTTATCCATAAGAAAATAAGAGGTGCTCCAATCAGAACTACGTGACCAACATAACCAAAAATATTTGCCAAAGAATTTTCAATTGACAATAGATCGAGTAGACTTTTTGAAGTAATATTTCCTTGATCAAATGTGACACCTCCCTTTCCAATATTGAATACAACTGAATTATCTACTACATGTCCATCTACCGCAGAGAGAACTTTAGTTATGACAGTATAGGTTCCGGAAGTCAGATTTTCATTCAACGGGATACTCAGTGATGCTAAATCACCATT
The DNA here is from genome assembly GCA_963695855.1 of uncultured Nitrososphaerales archaeon. Classification (GTDB taxonomy): domain Archaea; phylum Thermoproteota; class Nitrososphaeria; order Nitrososphaerales; family Nitrososphaeraceae; genus TH1177. The sequence goes on from CAVOHZ010000006.1 coordinate 155,336, forward strand.
TACGTTAGATGGCGTTCCCCTATCCACTCGATCTCCCCCAGAGTCTAAAACAGAGATCTGACTGAACTTCAACACTATTGGTTCACTAAAAAAAACGGAGGCCTTGTTTGGTGCTGAATCAAGTGATTGGAATTGTTTTGGGTTAGAATCTATAATAACTGGATGTGCTGAGGCCTCACAGGTAAGCCCTGCCAATACCAGGATTGAAAAGGTAAAAACTATGATACGTAAACATTGTAAATTTTTAATCAAATACAGGAAATAGAGACAACTAAATGTTATAATAATTTTGTTGAACAAAGAAATTATAGTATCATATCATCTTATATCTTGTAAATAATGAGTAGTGTTAAAACAAAAAAAGTTATTGAAGGTTAAATTTAGACGTAATCTGATCTATCGGTTGAAAAACTAAACTAGTAATAATTATTTCTGCATAAGGGGACTTGTAAAAATTATCGAATTTGTAAGATGATTGTTCAACTCCCCATCCAGAATGTCGTGGAAATCCTTGGAAAATAGTTTTACCGTTTTGGTCCTTGATGGCAAAGATATAATCTACATGTTCATAGTTGTTCTTACTCTTAGAATCAGTGAAAATAATTTTGAAATTTACAGTATTATTTTTTATATCCTTTGGTGTCCAAGTTAAATCTACATTCACACCATTCAAATCTTTCTTTATAACATTATCCAGATCATCTGTAACTTTAATTATACCTTTCATCCAAGGAAATTTTGGAGAGCTGAAGGTAAATGTTCCTAGTCCTTCAAATTTATATTCAAAGTCTTCATTTGGTGGGATTTTTCCAGATTTTGCTAATGTTATATTATCTTGAGATATATCTATGTCATGGGAAATATTGTCTGCGTTATTCCATGCTATGGAGGTACCGGCTTCTACGGGATAATACGTGATATCAAAGAATCTTTCCCTATTTTGATCACTTGATCCAGGAACTATTGTGATTATTTCTTCAGCAGTGACAGTGTTAATACTGAGAAGAATACCGGTAAGTGATATGAACAAGATAACAATTAAAGTTTGGTTTATGTACATAATGAGAATTCGCGGATTATGTATATTTTTATCTTTCTTTTCCTGATGTTTCTTTGAAACGTACTGGCGCATTAAAATATTATTATGCTTTATATTGAAATAATAATTAACGCTATTTTCATGTATAAAACAATTTTTTTAATTTTACTATTTTTACTTGTGTTTAACGTGAACAATTTCCATATGGTTGATTCCGATATACCTGAAAATGCTCCAAATGTAGTTGTAAAGAAATTGGACAATTATAAAGTACTTTTCTTAACCTGTCCAAAAGAAGCTACCAAAGGTGACAATACTTAATTACTAAATTTGAATATTGTAGATGAAGGTGGCTATCTTAAAAATATTTATTCTTCTGTTATTATTTTAAACAAGAAAAATGGTTTGATAATATCTCGAAAACCTTTTAAATTTTATGTGATAAGCGATCTCAGCATTCAATATATGTTCCTTAAAGAAGGAGATTATGTGGTATATTTACTAACAAAAATAAATGGTGATCCAAACTATGAGTCAAGTCCAATAATAGCAACCTGTGATCTAAAAGTCAAAGATAAAAAAAGAGTCAAGGCATAGTATACTGAATAGAATTTTGGGATATTTCAAATGACGACATCTAGAGTTATTGAAAGCAAATTAATAAACAAAAAAGACATTGGATTTAACAGTTAAAAATTTACAAATCTCGGTAATCTTTAGTGTTATATACTGTATAACATAATTGCCCTAATCTATTGTTCATTATACTTACGATATCCAGATCGAATCTTGTTGTTCTGTAATAATAGGAAATTCTATCTTTTAGACAACTAAACTTAAGATAATAAGTACAAAGCAAATAGTTGCTGCACTTGACAAATTGTAAAATATTGCTATGCAAGAGAATAGTCTAGATGCAATATCCGTTATTGCAGATCGCAATAGCCATCCAACGAACGAAGAACAAGTAACATATTCTGCCACAATCGTTGTATAGGAGAATTACCTGAGTTAAAGAAATAAAGAACAACAGACACAATAATAATCCTCTTTATTTCTAACTATTTTTATAAAACCAAAGAGAATAGAACAACATCATACGGTACCGCCTTAATCCTGTGCTCATGATTTACCTACAGATTTTTTTCATTTATCGTTTATTTATTTATTTTTCATCCAATCTCTTTCTTCCAAGTATTCAATAAGTACTATCATTTCTTGCAATCTTGCGTTGCCCCCAGCTTGATTTTTGCATATCTCATAATGCTTCAATAACATTTCATTTTCCTTATCTGATATTACGTTTCTTTCATTTACTTGGTCAAAGAATTTATCCTCTTTTCCTGTATGATCATCGATAAATATTGCGTATGTTCTTAAGAATCTGGCTACGGGCTCCACGGCTGTCGTATCGTATTTATTTGTTGCCTGTGAGGCTTCTTTGATCTTGCTTTTCCATTCATTTAATTCTCTTCTCAACATAATTGCTACCCTTCTTGCAAATTCATGTTCAATCAAGAATTTTCGGACCTCTTCTGCAAATCCATTCTTGTCTTTTGTATCTGGAAAATATGCTTTCTCTTCCTTTCCATGATGGAAATGATCTACAAATTCTTCTATTATTACAGAAATAATTTCTATATCTTCTATCGGTACATATTGGTTCGCATATAGTTTGTTTGAACACGTTTGAGCAATCTCTTTGACTCTTCTTATTGTAATATGATCATTCTTGAGGTTCTGTGTTGCACTCATCAATAAATTAGATCAAATACTTCAGTAATAAATTTGAATTACCTCTGATAACAATAAACCAAGAAGATCTGATACAGAGAGACATGTAAAAGCAAATATAATGATAAAAATGAAAGAAGCAAGACACAGATCTTAGCTTTTTACAAATTTCCTTCTTGCCAAATAATTCCTTGTTAACCCTTAACCTTCTCATTTTTTGTTGTTGATTTTACTTTCTAAAAAACTGAATAGTTATTATATATGAGGTGGGAAAATTATACTCGCACTATATCATGGTTATTTAATAAGAATTAATTTTATAAAAGTTATATTTTACTACTATTGCGATTACTTTATGCACATCAAAAAGAAATTATATTTGGTCTAGAAGTATGATAGAATAATTATGTATAATTATAATGATATTAAAAAGTGTATTTTAAGTTATTTTATGGTTAATATGTAGCTAGTCGTATAATTCCAACCTATAGGTCCAGCGAATTCGTCTTCGTCTGGACTGCCATTTGTTTCATTATTTTTAGTTTTAATGTTTCCCTTAAATTTAATTTCGTAATCGCTAGGATATGGAGGCTTTAAAAATACCCAAATTCCATCAGAAACTGCTTTGGTAGTTTGTGGTGGCAAATTTAAAATGTTCTTTTCAGGTAAAGTAAAATTAAAAATATCTGATTGAATGCGATAATTTTCTAGATTTGGTATTTTTACACTATTAAGTGTTGCAAACTCTGGAACTGTTGTATCTTGAATTTTTTTAGCACAGGTACTTAATTCCTCTTTTGTATTCAAGCTTGGGAACTCAGCCAATGAACACTCAGAATTTAATATAGGAAATAGTATAGCTACACCATAAGGGATTTCACAATATCTAATAACTGAGTGTTGATAGGTACCTGGGAAAAACCAGACAGGTGCTTTCTGACCCTCTTTACAGAATTTTCCAGTATCATCATATGCAGGATGAATATTTTGTGGAATTGAATATGCCCATTGCCACCATTTTGCAGTCCATTGAGGATATGTAAGATTAAAAGGACTTGAATCAGGCTCAAAAACTAAATTAGCTACATCCAAATTCGTATTATTTGTTTTAGTAGTTTGATCAGAAGGGCCCTCACTATACGAAACCAAATTATTTGAATCTAGCAGAATTATAACTGTAATAAATAAACTTAGAAGTAAGATAAATTTTATCATATTCCTATTTTTTATTTCAATAAATGTTAAGAATCTTTCTCTGATGTTAATAAGATAATCTTAAAAAATAATATGATTTTTCTGTATCATTATCATTTCTAGGATTTGTTTTTGTATATGTTGTGAATAGGATATTAAGGAGATATGCAGGATACTAACTTTCATATCTTGGAGCTTCAATCGTAAGAGAGCTCAAACTAGCCTTACTCTCTCTATCACTGCATCGAATATTACATGAGGACAACAGATGGCATTAGCACTAGTTAATTCCACGGCCAGATAGACGTTAGTATGGACGTTAAATAATTATAAAATTTTTTTAGAAGCATAGACTAATACAACCTAGAATTTATTTCAGATATGTTATTTGATTATTATTGTTATAAAGTTGAAATTAGTATTATATGTATATGCATGTTGTTATAAGACCTATAAATAAACTCGATAATGATCTTTTAAATTTTTTAAAAGGCGCCTTGTCAAAGGAATTTGATTATGCCAATGTTACTGTTAGTAATACACCAAAAATTGATATTGAAGATTTTATTGATGGCAGAAGAAATCAAATAAGATCATCTGAATTGTTACATTGGGTATTAGAAAAAATGGAACCGACAAGAGAAATGAAGATCCTAATCATTTGTGATACGGATGCCTATACAGGAGATTTGAACTTTGTATTCGGAGAAGCCTATAGAGGTGGAGGAGCTGCTGCTATATATCTCCCTAGATTAAGACAAGAATTCTATCATCTTAAACCCGATGAACTAGTATTTCGCGATAGATTTGTAAAAGAAGCAATCCATGAATTAGGTCATTCATTTGGTTTATATCATTGTGCTAATAAAAAATGTGTAATGCATTTTAGTAATTCATTACATGATACTGATTTCAAACAAGGCAGTTTTTGTTCAAATTGTAAGAATAATATAGAATATAAAGATTGATATGTTGTTCTGATTGTTATTTTATGATACGTTCATCTCTTCCTTGCAACTAAAACATAAGATAATTTTGAATATTGTTGCGTTATACGTAAAACAAAGATTTGCATCCAGTTATATACAAAATAGATTTCATTCATCCATCTTGCAAACACAGATAGTAACATGAAATTTTAAATTTTATCCTTAAATTTTGCTATAACTCTTCATTAGATTTTTATGAGATGGGTTAATCTCTGAATATTACCAAAGGTTTTAATTTACTACGTAGACTAGGACCAAAAAAATACAAATAGAAAGAATACATCACAATAACTATAGGTATTCCAACCCCTTCAAGTCAAATAACATAAACCAGAAATAGAACATTTACAGCTAAATAGTTTTTTTTACTTAAATTAACAGAGTTGCATTAATTTATTAGATCCTCTTTTATTTTTAAATTTATAACTTAGAGACAATTAAAATAAAAGATAAGGGATTAAAGTAAAGGAATGAAGGATCAGAAAAAAGTTACTTTAATGGTTTTATAATTAAAATGGTTGTAAATATATTACTTTATTAATTGGCAATATTATTGAATATTGGTATAACAAATTTCTGATCAAACGATCTTACAAATTTTGTGAAATCTCTAATATCACCATCTATGCTTACTTTCTCTGCTATTATTTTGTCAATCAATTTCGCTTTGCCGACTAGAACCTCTTTGAGTGTTTCTGAATCGGTATACAATGCAATGTTATATTCTTCAGGAAATGAGTCTTCATATTCAACAACGTCGTTTCGAATTTCTAAAGTAAAACCTTCTTCTGTATCGTTCAAATATATTCCCAAAATCAGATCATAATCTGGGCTTTTTGCAGGATCAAGTTTGAATAGCATATTAAAGAGAAGATCGTCAATTGATACTGTAGGAAGTATCTGATCAACTACGTTTGTATTTGGAAGTCTTTGTATGGTAGATGCATTTATCTTTCCATCAAGGATGTTTGCTTGTGTCAAATACCAATTTCTGCCTCCTGAAGTAGGATTCTCATAACCTAATTTTCTAAGTGCGTCAGCTTTCAATAACTTGGCTTCCTTATTATCTGGATAAGCGTATATCGTATAAGTAGAAAGCTCTGCCGCCCAAGCATATTCTCGATTATCTAGTGATCTCTTTATCTCATCTAATGTTGCATTTAATCCTCCGAAACCGTTAACAATTTTTGATCCTCTTTCTTGCAGGGTAACTGGGTTAAACCAAGTGGCATCACCAGAATTCCACCCTACGACATAACTATAGATCTGTCTGATTGCCCAAGAAAGTTCGCCCGTTCTTTCCTGCAACCAAGGATGGTCTTTTAGATAAGGGGGCAGTTTTAGAATTTCAGTTATCTCGTCCGCATTAAAACCATGATTGATATATCTAATGGTTTGCTGAACCAAATAAGATATGGCGTCTCTATAGGAGATCAAAATGCCAGACACGTTATCGTAACCAGTGGCAGGCAATAAGTGACTAGGTATTAGATATGTAGCATTAAGTTCCCTCATCTCATCAATTGCATCAATCCATGACTGTATATCAACATCTTCTAAACCTGACATGGAATAAAGATTTGGAAATGATTGATACACCAAGTCACTCGAAAAAAGGACACCTCTATCTGGTATCCAAACATAAATCTGCTCAGGCGATGGTCCCGGAGCTGAAATAAGAGTAATGTTTATTCCTGAATATGTCGTTTCAAGTGTATCGTTAAATAGGATATTGGGATTTACATAAGAGATATTACCTAATTTCCAGTTTGGTCCCAATCCGTTGCCTATTGACATATCACTTTCATTACCTTTGGGAAGTAACAATCCACTCCAATAAAGTTCATAAATGGATTTCTGTTTTGCACTCTGTCCAACGGATGAAAAAACATTTTCAGGGAATTCGCTATTTGCTATAATATCCAGATGTTGTCCTTGTATCTTGCTATCGTTAACAAATACTCCAGCTCCACCTATATGATCTGCCTTCCCGTTCGTGTAAATAAGAGCTGAAACAGGCTTGTCAGTAATTTTTCGAAATTCAGAAAGGACAATTTTGGCTTGGTCTACAGATGAACCACTATCTAGGACCACTATGCTGTCTGTTCCTTCAACCATCATAATATTTGATGGACCAAATCCTATAGCTGTATAAACGCCCGATGCAACTTCAATTAACTTTGGTGGCGTAAATTGCTTTCTTTGTTCCAAGAGCAAAGGATTTACTGTTTCATTACCGTCAGCGGCAATCAATTTAGGTGCAATAGATTCAAAAGATGATTGATTCTTGGTAACGACAGCTTCTGCAAAAGAAAAGTCTGAATACAAAAAAAATAAAGACAATGCAAATAAGATCATAAAATTTGTCAAAAAAATAGTCTGTATAATAAATGATTTCTCATGAATCATAAACAATATGAACAAAATCAGGATCCTTGTTATATAATATAAATTCTTTGTAAAATTTCGAATACAGTGCTATTGTGAAACTGAGACTCAAATATGCAAGATGTAAAGAATGTTAAAAATATGGGCTATCTATTGAAATACGTTTCCAAAACAATTAAAAAAAGGCAGTAGACATTAACGTTAGAGTAGAGCTGATTAATAGGTTTAATTTCATATTTGGGATATTGTTAATTTCAATTCTTGGCATAATATTTTCCAATCTCGATATTCCCTTGGTCGATGCAGCGAAAAAATCCTTTAAATCCAAGAGCAAAAAATCTACATCCGATTTCAAGAAACCTAGCAAAAAATCTACATCCGATTTCAAGAAACCTAGCAAAAAATCTACATCCGATTTCAAGAAACCTAGCAAAAAATCTACATCCGATTTCAAGAAACCTAGCAAAAAATCTACATCCGATTTCAAGAAACCTAGCAAAAAATCTACATCCGATTTCAAGCAATACGATAACAAAATTAAACAAAAAAAGTTCAAACCAAGCAGCATTTCTCAAGGTTCTTCTTTACCTTCTTTCAAGCCAGCAAATATCAACAGTCTGGATAAAGATAGGCTCAAGAGTCTGGATAAAGATAAACTCGATAAATTTCCAGGTATTTCGCAGTTACAAAATTTTCCTGATTGCGGGAAACAAGGAAATTGTATAGGCATTGGAGGTGGTATAGATATTGACGATGGAATTGATATTAATGGAGAAGTGAATGTCGACTGGGATAACGACTGGGATATCAACTGGGATGATGTAGACGTTGACATCGATGACGATATAGACGTTGACATCGATGATGGTGACATAGATATTACTGTTGAAGACGATGACGATGACGATGACCATGACGATGACCATGACGATGACCATGACGATGACCATGACGATGACGAAGAAAATACATATATCTATAATTATGGATATCCGGAATCAAGTTATCAGGAATCATATGCATATCCGGAATCAAGTTATCAGGAATCATCTGCATATGAAGATGGTATGTTTCCTATTCAAGAAGAGACAACTACCCAACAATCGTATACAACTCCTCAACAATCGTATGTTACATCGGAGGTACAGAGAATAGTTAACGAAGGTTCCTTTAAACTTCATTTAGTGGAATCTGGAAAACCTTTTACTCCCGTCAACAATAGCGGATATCTACTTTTAGGAGCTAACCAAGGAACAAATAATGAACTTGAAATATCAAATGGTTCCAATGGTCAACTTATCATACTAACTGGCGCCGATGATTCAAGACCTATCAAGATATCAAGCATAGGAAATATAAAACTCGATCTAAATGAAGCAATACTGGGTAAAAACGATGCATTAATCCTTGCATACTTGGATCAATCAACTTCATGGGTCCAGATAGCATCCAAGTTTGTATAGACTCCAACAATAAATACCTTAAGGAAAATACAAAATAATTTTTTTATTTTATGTTAGTTGAATTATCTGTTGTTAATAGAAGAAAAAGAGTATCTATAGAAGTGATTGGATCCTAATCCTCTATTGGGAGTCCCGGGTCTGCATGAGATTGTAAAGTTTTTGCAACCTTCCACTCCATTAACTTTATTTGTGATTCGCTATATTCTGGTTCTATAATTCCAGCCTCTTTGGCGTATTTGTCATAGGTGGAAACATCTTTTCAAGAATTTCTGGATGTTCTTTTGACAAATCTGTTGCTTCACGAATATCTTGTTTTATGTTAAATAGCTTCCGCTGTTAGTCTCCCAAAGGTATGACATGGTACCGTGCTTTCCAGTCACCCATTTATACCAATTTGTGACCAAATATCTCTGCTGATAATATTTCATCATCGTTGTGGATCTTTTCAAAATTACCTTCTAAGAGTGGTTTTATGGATTTTCCCATTATTGGACTGACTTGTTTTCTTTATACTCTAAACCAGAATATGTAGTATTTGCATATTCTAGAATTGTTGGAGTCATATCGCTGACATGAACAAATTGCTTTACAATATCAAGTTCAGGTGTATTTGTTGCATGTGGTTCTGTTATTACAAATGGTGACATTATGCCTCCATTATACATGGTTGTACTTGTTCCTGAATAAGCAGTATTGGACATGACAGCTCCCTGCCATCCATATCCCCAATACGAGTCTTTGCCGCCTATGGCATCAAAGGCTTTGTTGAATATATTTTTAAATTCTTTCCTTAGCATGAACACCTGCACCATCAGTATCTCCTGCCAAAGGGGAATCAGATGGCTCACTACCACCGTTGTCTGATGTGAACATTATTATAGTATTGTCATATTCACCTGTATCCTTAAGGAATTGAATCAGCTTTTCTATATTATAATCGGTGATACCAGCATGTGCTGCAAATATCGGTGATCTTTGTTTTTGTTCATCTACTGGTAAGGCATTCGAGTCTACAAAAGTTGGAAAGCTTTGTGGTAATGTCATATTTGTAGACCATATTCCTAGTTCTTTTTGTTTTTCAAACCTTTGTTCTCTTACTTTATCCCATCCACCATCGTAAACTCCCTCATATTTTTTTATGTACTGCTGTGGGGCCTGGAATGGTGTATGTGCTACCTGGAATGCAAGATATCCGAAAAATGGTTTGTCGTTTTCTTTAGATTTCTTGATAAATTCGATCATTTTATCTGTGTAAAATTCATTTGAAAACTGAGTACCGTTTGGTTTGTCAACTATTTTGCCATTATCTATGTAAGTAGTAAACCCGCCAGGATAGTATGGTCCAGATGTAAAATGATTTGGTCCAGATTCAAGCAATGTAAAACTCTGGTCAAATCCTCTATCGGCCGTGCCAGTGCCTTAATGGTATCCTTTTCCTGATAAATGCCATTTACCTGAAAGAAGTGTATCATAACCCGAATCCCTTAATAACTCTGCAACGGTAACAACCCTGTCAGTAATATAAGTCTCATACCCTGTTTTATTCACCTAATTGAGAGCAATGTTTTCAAACATAGTACCGATCCCATCTAGATGATTATCAACGCCAGTAAGAAAAATGCTTCTTGCCAGAGAACATACTGGATGTGTATAATAATTGGTCAACATTTTTCCTTCCTTTGCTATTTGATCTAAATTAGGCGTTGAAATCTCACTTCCAAATACACCTATATCAGAAAAACCAAAATCATCTCCCATAATTACTAGTATGTTTGGACGATTATTTGCTGAAACCGCTTCAGAATGGGCAATTACAGATGAAACGACCATCAAGGATAGTGTAATCATCAAACTAGATATCAACAAAAAGAAAAACAATGTTGTTGGTAATGAAATATGTTTTATCACGTTAAAATTTAACGTCTTATTATATATCCATACCTGATGGGTTCCATATTGCTAACCCAACACAACTATATCTTTGCCAATATTATACAATCGGCGTTAGATGGATGAAACTACTTGTTGTATAATAAGTACACCGTTTGAAGAACGCATAAAATCTAGTTTATGAATCAAGAGGTTTGTCATGGAACAAAAAAAGAAAGATTGTTATATAACTATTGTATATTAAAATATGTGAAAACCTGGTATTTTAAGAACCCAATAAGGCATGGTAGTTATGTACCTTTTGCATCTCATCTTTTGAATACATCGAATACAAAATTATTACAAGTATCAACTCGCAATCACTTTAACCTTCAGACAAGTGAATTGAATCCGTCTCATAATATAGAAGATTATGACTCATATAATGTTCCTGGATTAAATGGAAATCCTTTTTCTGACAATAATGAATTAGCAGTATATATTCATGGAGTATGGACCGGACAGATTGCTGCTAAAGAGCAGCTAGATAGAACAAATTTATCATTGAAAACTAATGAATATGATATTCCAGTAGTAGGTTTTAGCTGGGATTCGAACACTGTTATAAATCCTTCAGGATGGGCTATTGCTAAATCTATAGCAAATCAGAATGGGCCGAAGCTAGCAAAATTTCTGTGTGATTTTAGAATCAATTGTCAAAATCACCATATTAGAATAATTGCGCATTCTTTGGGCGCAAAAGTAGTTGAAAGTGCCTTGATAAGCTTAAATAATAATAATCAAATGTGGAAGAAAGGTTCATTTGATAATATTACGTCTGTACATTTTATAGGAGCTGCCATTAGTGATAGGGCAACATCAAAGAATACAGAGCTTGGATCAGCCATTGATGGTATAGTAGACAACTTTTATAATCTATATAATCCTAACGACAATGCCCTTCAAGGTGCATACTTTAAGACAGAAAATGAACATCCATTGGGTTTATTTGGCCTAAAAAAAGGAGAGCCATTTCCTGCAAATTATACGGAACGTAATGTTATGCACGAAATTCCGCCATTTAAGAGCGCAAGTGGGCTATACAAATCACTTTCTGATAATGCAGTATTTGAATGGGGAAATAACCATTCTGCATATATTGGTTTTAGAGATGTCAACGGTAAGTTAAAAGACGATGGAGCTATCAACCAAATTGTAGCAGATTGGAAGGTTAATAATAAATAGTAATAATAATTTAGTGTGTATTATTTGGTAAAGTTATTCATTTATATTATTTTTACAAAAAAATTTGAGATTATCAAAATCTTCTGAAATTAAAATGATAGACTGGAAGAGTACAAAAATGATAAATCAAAATGATCATGATATAGACAGTAAATATGACTAATTATTTTTTTATTAGAGCATTTTCTGAAATCAGCTTATGCAAATGCATTTCTAGGAAAGGATGTAATTACTGCGGCACTTATTAACAGGACCCCTATAGTTATACCAACTAGCATATATTTTCTAATCAAATTTATTATTATCATATATGATATAGAGTAAAAGCTATCAATCATCATGTTTATTCCCTAACATCATCACAGTGTATTCCAAAAATGAATTGATTAAATTATACAAGAAGGAAACTAATATCAAAGTAAAGGAAAGATTACTTCTTGTAATAAAGGTAAAATATGACAATATAATTCCTGCTTATGCTTCTGATGAACTACATAGAAGTAGACCATGGGGATTGTACTGGTTGGATAGATTCTCACAAGAAGGAGTGGAAGGATTAAAAAACAGACCAAAAAGTGGTAGACATCCCGATATAGCAGAAGAGACAGTATATGAGATAAAAAACGAATTAGCATCCAGTAAACAGGGTTGGACCACAAAACAGGTAGAAGATCTGATTGTAGGAAAATTGGAATAAGATACCATTATACACATATTTACAGACTCATGCACAAGTGGGGATTCAAACAGAAGATACCCAAACAGGTACATGTAAATACAGCAACAAGAGAAGAGAAGGAACGTTTTAAAAAACAGCCAGAAAGATACTGGACAATAATCTCCACGACGAAGGATTCACGGTAGTATCTACAGATGAATCATTTTTCTTCTATGATTCACTCGTCAGGAAAGTATGGATAAGCAAGGATGAAAGACCAGTTGTAAGAATAACTGGTTCTCATCAGGAATCCGTTCTATTTGGTGCCACAAGTTTAGAAGGAAAACAGATATTCAGGCAATACGACTGGTTTGATGAAAACACATTTTTAGATTATCTGAAACAGATACGCAGAAAGTTTCCAAAATGCTATCTGTTTCTGGATAAGGCAAAACAACATCACAGATCAAAAAAGGTACTGGAATATTTTGATAAACACAAAAAAGATCTAATTCCAGTATATCTTCCAACTGCATCTCCTGAATTTATGGTACTGGAAGAGATATGGCATCTAGCCAAAAATGATCTGCTTGTTCTACAATACTATTCATCCTTTACAGATTTCAAAAATAAAATATCCTCGTATTTTAGAACAAAAAGATTCCATCTGGATATGAGGAACTATCTACTTGCTAAAATTGATAATTAGAAAACATAAGCTAGTTGGTATAGGAATATTAATACGTTTTTCATAGTAAAAATTTATCCACTATTATATGACAAAAGTGTATCTTCCGTTTTTTATATACAACTATATTCATGTATCAATACCAAGATCATCCCGTAAAAAACTGCCTGCATTTTATTTTTCCCTTTTTTTTTACGATAATGAATAGACATATTGCTAGAATAAATATTAAACTTAGAATATACTCTACCAAAAGGAACAAAATCAACTAATAATGATCATTTTGTTATTATCTTAAAATAAATTGATTCAATCATTTAAAGCTATTATAGAGAGAAGCCAAAAGCGGATCTGATATAACAAACTCTAAAGTTTAGAATTTAAGATGGTTCACATTTCTACATATATTTCATAAAGTAAAAATCAATGGTATTCACATTGATTTTTTATCACAAGCATATAGGAAATTAGTATTTGATTTAGTTATTCTTGCAATCAGGTGTACATACATGATCAAAACAAATATCTCAGAAACAGTAAAAAACAATATAAAAAAACTAACTGTTGTACTTACCAACATAGGTTACAATTTCATTTACCGAGATAGGTAACACTTCCTAATCTGCTAGGAAGTGTATAAAAAATAGAATTCCAAACAAAATTTAATTTAATTCATGAGAAAGAGTCGACTGGAGATACTGTAACTAATATCTGTAATAGATATCATACATCTAGAAAGTCATACTACAAATGGAAGAACAGGTACCTTGAGAATGGAATAGACGGTTTACGGGATAAAAGTAGGAAACCATATAATATACAACCTGGAAAAGTAACAAATGAGATAGAACAGGAAATATTGGATTTACGTGTAACAAAAAGATTTGGTTGCAATCGCATAAGGTTCAGGTTAAGACGACTGAATGATATCTCCTTCAGTACAAAAACCATCTACAAGATACTGAAAAGACATGGACTGAACATACTAAGATGCAAGATCAGAAATAGAAAATACAAAAGATTTGCAATGGAAAAACCCAATCAAATGGTACAGATGGACATTTTAGGACCATTTTACCTTGAGAATTCTACTCAAAAGAACTATTTTATCAGTTGTGAAGATGACTGTTCAAGAAAGGTAACAAGTGACTGGTCTGAAAGAAAACGAAGTGTAGATGTACTACAGGTACTGGAAGACTACATAGTAGAGAATGGTAAACCTCTCAAGGTACTGCATGATAATGGTAAACAGCTTACATCCAAAATATTCAGACGTTTTCTACAACGTAACAACATTAAAGATAAATCCATACCTGCTAGATATCCACAACTACAGGGTAAAATTGAAGCATATAACAAGATAGTCAAAAATGAATTTTTGGCAATAGAAAATATTTCCAACAGAGAAGAAGGAAAGAGAAGATATTCCATGTTTGTCAAAGCATACAATGAAACAAGAGAACATGGTGGAATCAATGGTCACACACCATCTGAAATGTTTCTTATGAAAGGAAGATTAAATAGTTGTAAGAATATCAAAACAAATAAGCAGATAAAAAGTGTTACCCATGTTGGTAAGTGAATCTGTTACCTATCTGTGTAAGTACAACAACTAACAAAGGATCATTTAACAGGTTATCCAATCAACAAACGAAATCTTACTGTAGTAATTTTTCTCATGCCTAAAAAAGAGATAAAGTCCGTTAAAAAATATATATAACTAAAAGAATTTTACCTGTATTCACCAAAGCATAGTATATTATAGTTTTTATAGATTGGCTCAATTAATCGGATTATGAATTTATATGATAAAGAAATAATAAACCACCATCTTGATACATAAAGACTAGTGATAATAATACAACTATTCAATCAGAGAACAATCACGTACCAATCATTGTAAACTGTCAAATCCACAAGCCACAGATTATTATACATCACTGTATCATACCGATAGATAAGATATCAAACATGATACAGCAGTGTTATTTGCATAAAGGAATACGTTTAGCGGGGACTTTTACATAAATGCGCAACAATCAAGTACTATTCATTAAGTTTGAAACCATCGAAAATATATATAAGTATTTAATTTGTAACGATATGAAGCCAGACATCAACATAGAATCTACTTTACTAGTATTGATAGTTCTCACTCTTTCCGTAACTATAGTACACTTTGAATATGCAAATGCACAAACTATTAGTTCAGCTGATCCTAAGGAACTAATAAAAGAATTTAAAACAGGAAAGGACATTATTCAAAAGGACATTCAGGTTTATTTCAATCAATTAACTAATGAAGTTAAATCACAACTAAATTTTAGTTCGGTCGATTCACATCTTTCAATGGCATCTCAACATCTTGTAAATGGAAGAATATCTGAAGGATTATCTGAATTGGAAACTGCAAATCAAGAATGGAAGAATTCCAGTATAACAATTATTAAAACAGGAAATGAATTTGTTTCTTTTGCTAAAAGTAATTCGACATCTATGAGTGATAGTTCAAGAGAGATTTTAGATCATTTCGGAAATATTTTAGTAAATTTGGGAAAGAAAGTTGATAATTTGAGAATTCAACTTTCCAATTGAATTACATCTAATTATATACAATTAGATTATTATTTTTATAGTTTGAAAATATGGTAATCGGAATTTTCTTTACATCATAATATGAGAAGACATACATGTTGAATGTGTATGAAAAAGAAATTGAAATAATAGATGTAAATTATAGTTATTAATTTATTAGTGAAAGAGAATCCAAATCAACAAATAAAATAATTATAAATGTAAGTCCAAATGTAGACAGATATAATTATTGTATTAACAATATGATGTTTGATATGAAAGTTACCGATGATGAAGCTGATAAATTGATCATAATTGATAATGAAAAACCTAAAAGAAAATACCAATCTAACGATGTCATTGAGAACATCAAATCACAAGGTAATAGAGGATTTGAAACTCAACTCGAATCAATTACAATTTTATTATTTCCTTCGGAACAACTTTCTGAACAAGGTTATCAAAATTTTAAAGGAAATCTCTTCTGCACGCTTTCAATAATTCTCACTTGAGGAGTTTTTTGTAGATTCAATAGAATATAGAGAATTGTTATTAGGAAATGGATTTAATTTATTTATTGGAAAAGTTCTTCTACATTAAAATATTGAGAAAGATCTTAAAATTGAATTCATTTGAAATATAGTAAGATAA
Organism: uncultured Nitrososphaerales archaeon; assembly: GCA_963695855.1. Classification (GTDB taxonomy): domain Archaea; phylum Thermoproteota; class Nitrososphaeria; order Nitrososphaerales; family Nitrososphaeraceae; genus TH1177. Next base: position 171,828 of record CAVOHZ010000006.1, read on the forward strand.
GAATAAACCATTCCATTTGAATTCGTCTTAGATTTAAACACAATGAATATGCTAATTACACACAAATTCGATTTTAGTTCAGATGGCTCGGCTCTGTTAAGTTAAGCAAAAACTACAAATTAAATTGAAAAAATCTACTAAAATTGAGTGTAGAACATTATAGATAAACAAAACATATCTTATATTTTATACTTAACTTAACAGGGCCCAAAAAATTACAGTGTTTTAAATTAATTATAACTTATCCAGAAGTGACCAAAACTACAATTAAGCGATCTCATTGTTTGTAATGAAGAATCACATTCTACCCCATTACCGTCTTCATTATAGTATCCACCTGAAGTTTGAAAGAATGGCTTGATCTCAAGTACAAATACTTTACTTCTTAAGTTAAATTGTTTACATATTGGACAAATGATTCTATCTTCCATCAAAATTTCTATGATGTCGTTGCTATTATTATTTACTGATCAATTTTGATCTTACATTGATCTTTATCTTATTTCTTTTGATATAATAGTACTGTTAAGATTTAGAGAAACTATATCTCTAGAAGTATTGTTATTGATCTTATTATTGATATCTCTGAAAATATGGCTCTGTTAAGTTAAGCAGTAAATTTATAGCTAGGCACGTTCTGTTTATGATATGAAAATTAGATTTGAGGGAAACATAACATCCACTTTTATTGTAATGTATTCTCTTTATCTATACTTTCTTGGTTTAGGTTTACGAAATGCTTCTAAGGCATTAGTGATATTCAGAGAGGAGAAGAGAAGTTATGTTTCTGTTTGCAATTGGATTCAGAGATTTGTATCCTGTCAGATCTATAAACGTAAAAGAGTATCTGCATTCATAATCGATGAGACAATGATTCAGATTGGTAACCAGTACTTCTGGTTATGGTTTTGTATTGAACCAGTCCACAGTTCTGTGCTTGGAATCTATCTCCCAGAAGAGAGAAACATGATAGTCGCTGAAAAATTTATTCGATCTCTTATCAAAATATGGAAAATATACCGAGTATACAGATAATGGAGGTACATGCTATGATAAAGCATGTAACGTAATTGGATTAAAACAGTATCTACACTCACCGTTTCAGAAAAATTTTGATGGAAAGAGTCAACCAGCATTTGAAAGACAGAATAAAAAGTTTTATTGACTACTCTCCTTGTAGGCAAAAAGAGGAATGTAATCTATTTCATTTACATAACTGGATACAATTCTTTGTTTCGATGTATAATGATACTATAGCAAATAATAAGAATTATTTTTGGTTAAAGGAGGTGAATATTAACTTGATTTAATACAGCCTAAAATTATAAAGTTATTTATTCAAATCTTATGCGTTATTCGAGATTAAATCTATAAGTCATTAACAAAAAAAAGAATATGTAAATGATACAGTTCATATGAATACCTGTGAATGCAGAGGTGATGTAATGGATATTGATGAAAAAGTTCATGTCTTTGAAAAATCCAATTTAGATGGATATTGTAATCTATTTCAGTTTATTAATAATAGTAGAAGAAAGACTAGAAAGGACGGATTCATGGAAATTCATTGCTATCAGGGCGCGCAACATTCAGAAAATAGAAGAATCAATTTTAACGAATGTACAGAAAAATTTGACTCTTCTTCATACCCTAAATTTGGTAGATAAAAAAATTTCTAAAAATATTAATAATTTTAATATGTATTCATATCAGGGGAAATGAATCATCAATATAATTTAAATATAATTTTATTAGTAATGATTGGGATATGTGGTATCTTTTTAGCTTTTCCTCTATTCGAAAATATATATACAAAAGATGATTCTGACAAATCTACCAAACAGGAAGATATTGATGAAAATGAATCAGAAAACAACAATATAATTCCTAATCAATACATTATATATCTCAACGATAATAAACAAGGTAGCAATTCTATTGACCCACTTGAATTTTTTAATTCTGAATTGAAAGATACTGGAACAGAACTATTACATGTCTACGATAATGTTGCAAAAGGATTTGCAATAAAGGTTCCCAACGAAAAAGTTCTAGAAAAACTGAAAAATAATCCATCTGTGAAATATATAGGACAAGATAAAAGAACAACAGCTTTTACAGATTCAGACAGCGACGAACAGAAAATAACAATAAAAGTAAATTAATAATATTATTTTATCATAATAATATGATATTTTGGTTTAACACCCTTGACTATGTTACCTTATCTTCTGGAGTTATCTAATATCTCCACTAGATCTTTATATTTTAAAATAGATCCCATCTCTTAAAATAAATTATTTTATGTTTCACCTGATACAAAAAATATGTAGACATAAAATATGTGGCTAAAATAAGAGTTCAAAAACAAAGGCAAGAACCAAAAGAATAAAAATACTTTATGAATGTATTATTCTATACATTATTTATTTTTATCATGAAATGTGTGAACATGTCAGACTTTATCGTACGATATCTAGCGAACTAATAAAGATCAACTTAGCATTATGATTAATATGATATTTGCCGCAAAATTTCCCATCGATCTTTGGAATCCAATTTACTTGATCGCTATCAATATCAATATCAATATCAATATCATTATCTTTAAAATCTTTTCTAATCTTTTTTAGACATTGCTCAAATATAGAAAATTTTGTCCTCTCTCTAAAAGATAAAGACCTGATTTTCCAAATGTTCAAATTTATATTGTATTGGCCTTTCAGGCCATTTGCTGGCAAACAATACTAAAGATATGGTAAACTTTTTAATCGAAAGCAGTATTAATACTCATTTTTGACCCGTGGTATTTTTATATAAAAGTGTCATTTATTGAGTCTCAATTATACATATATTATTTTTCTTTATTCTTCTTTCTCTTTGCAAATTTTTTACGATTTTTGTTTCTTTTCTTTGATACATTCGAACTTTCATTTGTTTTATGACAGCAAAGAATAATTAAATTGTAAGCGTAATGTTAAGAAAAAATTTCTATAAACTTTTTTGTATCGTTCTATGCTGTAACTTTAACAGGACATAGTTAAAATAAATGCCCATAAACGATAAATAAAAGAAATCTTGTATACTGGATTTGCGTTCAGACAATCCATCTATCCTTTTTTCTTCAATGATGATTTTTAATTTCAAGCCTTTTAAAGTATTCCGTAGGATGTAATACTTATCTAGATCTTTTGACAGACCATTGAAGTATTCTTTATTATCGCTAGACTTTGTATTCAGATAGTCTGTTTTAAAATAATATCAGGACGGACAGTAGGTGATCCTCGGTAAATCCATTTTTCAATAAATAGTTCAAAATAGAAAAAAGCTGAGGTTGTGCTTTTATTGTATCACGTTTCGATTGTATGTTTTGATCTAACAAAGAATTTTCATTTTGTTTTTCCAATTTCAATTTTTCTAATCGAGATATCTCATGGTATTCAGCTAGTAATCTGAATAATATGGCTTTAACTTGTTGTTTATCGATTTGATTTTCATCTGCAATTTCTTGAATCACTGAATTCAATTTCTGAAAATCTAACAAACCAAATCCCATATCTGCTAAATCCATCAGTGCAACATCCATTATATTATGTGGAGATATCTCTTCTTTATACATAGGAAGCCTTGTTTCTAAGTTTTTAAGAACGATACCATCTATTGGTTCGACTGAAGCAGATAAAATACTATTTGTATTATTTCAGATCCTTTTCAGATCTCTTTCAAATTCTTTCTTACCACTTCCAAATCTCTAGAAATGTTTCCGATCCCTTTTAGATCCCTTTCAGATAGTTATTTTTTAGATTTTAAATGTCTTATAAATCCTTTTCAGATCCCTGTTAAAAGATGATCCGTGTTAAATTTCAAGCCCAAATTTCAACCTCAAAGAGATAAATATATTTTCTACTAGATCGAATCTTCATAATTATACTCCTGAAACTTAGAGCCTATCCCAAAATTAACCTCCCATAAACAATTATGCTATTAGCCAATTGTACAAGACCAAGATCGTTCTCATCATCCTTCTTTTCCTACCTTGTAAATAATTTCCTGAATCGATTATGCCATGAATTTGTTCTTTCTATGACCCATCTTCTTGCAGGATGTTTCCTAGGAAATATTTCTTCTTCTCGTCTGGGTCGTATATGTGGAATATATCCCCTTTCGAGAATTTCTTGTTCCACTTCCTTCGAATGATATGCTTTATCAAGGCACAGGTTCTGTTTCTTCTGTTTATAGTTTGGTTTGTATGATGATGATGAGGGTCTTTTGATAACCATGCTGTCAAGTGATTGCCAGGTCAATTTGATTCCTATCTTCTGATCGTATGTTTTTAATAGTCTTGTTCATATTCTATCAAATATATCTGATTCTCTACATTTTTGAAATCTTCTGTGACATGTTGAACCAGAACCATAGTCTTTGGGTAACAATTTCCACTGACATCTAGTTCTCAGGATAAACATGATACCATCAAATACTTTTCTATATGAAACAATTGGACGGCCTATGGTGTTATCTGGCTTCTCTCCTGGTAGAATATTTTTGATTTCATTCCAAAGATCATCTGGAGTGCGATTAATTGGTCTAACATGCTTTCTAGTCTTAACCATCATTATCAGATATGATAAGAAACCAATGAGCTATATTCCTATCTATTTTGGGGATAGGCTCTTAATATTTTCTCTTTAACCAACTATACATCTTGATTTCTTTATATGCATATAGATCAAATAAGAATTATGATATGAGAAGAATTCCATCTGATATAAAAATAGAAATTATCAGGAAATATTTAGAGGGACATTCAATACCTGAAATTAGCAATTTATATAACGTCTCTGTTGCAAGCGTATCGGCAATTATAACAGAAGAAACAAAGAAAGAACTATTTTTTGCTGCTTTTAGAGAAATATCAAAAATAATACGTAAAAAAAATTTAAATATCTATGATTTAATTCCTGCCATTCATTTAATTTCTAAGATAGAAGAATTAGGCTTAACAAGTGAATTTTTTGATAAATACTTAGATTTAGCAGATTCGAAAAGCTTTAGATTGAATATGAACCTCGAGGAATTTTTAAATAAAATAATAGATATAATAAACTTTGAAAAATCTAATCAAATACAGATCCACGACATTCCATCATTTAGTCAGAATGAGAAAAATCTATTAGATAAAGTACATAGAGAAAAAGAAATGATTGAGAAGGAAGTTAATAATTTATGTGGTAACATTGGCGTCATGAAGTCTCAAATACTAGAATATATTAAACTAAAACCCCTATTTTTGAGGTTTAAAGAAAATACCGATGCATTTTCTAAATCGGTGGGTTGGTATACTTACCCACCTTTATTTGAAAAAGCAAGTAACGAAATTGGAGTAATTATTGATCCCGATATTCTGATTAACAAATTACATTTCATTTATGAAAATCCTCATAAGAATGCAGAACTCATTCGAATTATTTTAAATTTATAATAAATATCATGTGACTAAGATAATGACAAAAAATACAATATTTAAGATGTCTCATATGATAGTTATCTGAAAATTGACGAACTCATGAAAAAGCCAACATGAGTCATAGGTTAACACTATTATTAAATGCCTCGACTCACAATATCGGGTCAGCTCTCATGTCTAGCAAAGATTGACTTAGCAACTTATGTAATGGTTGCTCTCGGTAGCTGGTGGTTGTGGGTTCAAATCCCACTGGCCCCATTACAAACGTAAATGTCTCTACTGGAAGTAAAATTATATCTACTGCAGGGATGCTCTCATGTATGATATGGCGCGGAACTCCTTAATCAAACGTGCTTTTGGGGACGAATCTGTTACTGATATAACAGATTTGCCCGTCTACAGCATAGCAAGTCCTAAGACAGATTCTCTCAAAATTTTGAATATATTGCTGAGAAATAATGGCAACATAAAGAAAAAGAAACTGATTGAGAGACTTGAAGGAGAACGGCTAATTGATCATAATCTATCCCTAGCTGCCAAACACAGGAGACTAAAGGCGCTTCTAAACCCACTTGTCAGCACAGTGGATACCCCTCTTGTTAAAGTCGATTATTTAGGTAGATAAAGTAACGTGATCATAACTGACCAGGGAAGAAATACCTTAAGGATTTTTGGCTGATTTTTCACTTAATTTTATCATACTTTTGACTAATCATCTTCGAACAACCATGGTTGGCAAACCTTTGGATATCTGTCGCTATCTTCAGGATCATCATATACAGCGTCTTCATATGCTGTTTTTTCTTCGTCTTTTATATCACATTTACCTGTATTATCATTCCATACTCCATCTCCATAATGAGAACACTTGTATTTGTCTGGACTATCTTCTTGGTTATAACTAGCTTCTTCTTCATCGGTGTAATTAGCATATAGACCTTTGTCTTGTAGCTCATGTTCAAAGGCAGATGTCTTCTCCCTATCGTTATCATTTTCAAATTTACATTCTCCGCCCGTACTCCATACCATCATGTTCTTTACAAATCTCTTTTCTATCTTCATCATAGTCTATATCTATATAATGAGCATCTTCTCTTTCTTTTACTTCTTCAGGCGATGTATCCCAGTAAGCATCTAGTTTATTTTCATATCTCTCTTGAGCTTCTTTATCGTCACCAAATTTACATTCATTATGTTTCCATTGTCCACCATTATAGTCACACAATTCACCACTATGCAAATGCCTATCTTATAAAGCCGGATCTGGTCCAACCTTTACTAGCATTTTACCAAAATTTTCTCCTTTAAAAAGAGAAATGAAAGCTTTCGGTGCATTCTCTATACCTTCTAACACTGTCTCCTTCCACTTGATTCTTCCTTCGCCAACCCATTCGCTCATAGAGGCATAAAACTCGTTTAGCATATCATAATGATCCCCTACAATAAAGCCTTGAAGTTTGAGTCGATTCGTTATGGCCAAGAAGAGATTAGATGGACCAGACATTGGAGAATTGGCGTTATATTGTGATATCATACCACAAAGTACGATTCTGCCAAATGTTTTCATGTTATCTAGGGCCGCTTCTAAGTGTTTTCCACCCACGTTATCAAAGTAGATATCAATTTTATCAGGACAGACCTTTAGGAGTTCAGAAGAGATATCTTCCACCTTTTTGTAATTAAATGCATAATCTATTCCTGCTTGGTCAACTAGCCACTCTACTTTCTCATCTGATCCAGCGCTTCCTATAACATGACAACCCTTGGTCTTTGCGATTTGACATACAACAGACCCTACTGCTCCTGATGCTGCTGAAACAAATACTGTGTCATTATCCTTGAGCTCACCAATCTTTAAAAGCCCGACATAGGCCGTAAGACCTGTCATACCGAATGTTCCAAGAAATGCTTGAATTGGAGCTATCTTTTGATCGACCTTAATGACGTCTGAACCATTTGACAACCAATACTCACGCCAACCGAGAAATCCTAGGACATAATCACCTACAACAAACTGATTGTTTTTTGATACTATAACCTGACCTATGCATGCTCCTTCCAAAGGCTGACCTAATTCGAAAGCAGGTATAAAGCTATTAGCTCTTCCAGCTACTTCTTCATTCCTCATGCGGCCCCGCATGTATGGGTCTACGGACATCCAGATGTTTCGTACCAAGAATTCTCCCTCTTTTCTTGGCTCGGGAATCTCTACTTGGACAAGTTTGAAATTGTTATCTGTAGGCAAGCCTACTGGATAATCGCTTAGACAAATCTCTCGACTTGTCCTCCTTGTTGCAACCATATATAACCTTGTAGAAATGAAGTTAAATGAATTTCTTTATGTCTAGACTTTATGATAAAGATATATGTGGTTGATTGGTTCTATGCTAAACGCTTTACGACATAACTGGACTAAAAGAATATCCAAATTTTATCCTTTACTTTTACATTGGAAACGTAAAGGCAGATGTGATAATCCAAGTAAAAAAGAACTTTTCAGTGGAATAACTATTGTATGTAGATCTTGTCTATCGCTATAATCAAATTTAAATTGAAAATTCTCAAATCTTTCAAGCATTACTTTTAGTGCTATTTGTGTTTCAAGTCTAGCTAAAGGAGCTCCCAAACAAAAATGAATTCCATTTCCAAAACCCAAATGACGTAAGTTTTTACGAGTAATATCAAATCGTGCAGGATCCGTAAATACCGTCTCATCGTGATTGGCAGATCCCAGAAATAATGCAATCTTTTGACCTTTCTTTATCTCTTGTGTATGTTGTCTTTCTCCATCTCCTCCTTCAGATAAAGTTACGTCAGTATTTGCTACACGAGTTACGAATTGTGCCGGCGACCTATAGCGTAGAGACTCCTCTATGGCGGATTTAATTAAGGAATTTTGGTTTTCTTGTAATCGTTTAAACTCTTCAGGATTTTCAAGTAATGAGAATACCAAGTTTCCTATCAGATTAACTGTAGTAATATGTCCTGCATTCAAAAGAAGACTACAAAAGCTAAGTATTTCTGTTTCAGATAAAGATTGCTCGTCCACTTTATCTCTGATGATATGACTAATAAGATCATTGGTTGGTATTTTCTTTTTTTTCTCTATTAATTTACTAAAATAAGTGTCCATATCAGCTACTGTTTCGTCTGCCTTTCTAATGGAATCAATACCACTATTACCAGTAGTAACCTCAAGGCTCGCTATATTATCTGCCCATTGACGAAAAGTATCCTGGTCTTCAGACGGTACCCCCAATAGTTCTGCAATTACCGTTGCAGGTAATGGGTAGGCAAAATCTGTTATTAAATCCATTGTAGTATTACCTTTTTCAACAATGTTTTCGACCAACCCATTTGCAATATCTTCAATACGTGGCCCTAACTTGGATATTTCTATGGGAACAAATAATATATCAACAATACTACGAAGTTTCCTATGATATGGAAGATCGGAATTTAAAAGGCTCGGCCGATTAAGATTTTTTTGAAATTCCTGAGGTACTAGAAATGGCCCAAATTTAGACGAAAATTTTAGGGGATCTCTTAATATTTTTTCAATATCACTATAACGATATAATCCCCATTGTTCATTTCTGTCGTCATATACAACAGGGTTATTTTTTCTCATCGATGAATAGAATTTAAAAGGTGAAAATCTTTGATCTATCGGAGGATATATATCCATATTTTATAGGTGCAAACAAGAAATTTAAGCGTACAGTTGCTAATCCAGAACATATTTGTTAATTGCCGGGATAGAGTAAGCGATGCCAGAATGATTTGCTAACAGTTTTTTTGTTAAATTGTTCTTTTTTAATTTTTTCGCAATACTGTTTATTTATTTATAATATTCTTACGTCCTTCATTCTTTCCACTACTAATATTACCTATAATGCATGTTGTAAACATGTACATTTATGAAAGCATTAGTTTATCATAGTGCAAAAAATATAAGAATACATGATAAACCCAACCAAAAATAAAAGATAAAGAAGATATTACTTTGCGTGTTAGATCCACTGCTCTTTGTGGGTCCGACTTGTACCTTTATCTTGGAACGGTACGAGGTATGGAACCAGGACAAACATGAGGACATGATTTACTAATAAATTATTCTAGAAAAGGAACTTATTATTCTAACATTGTCTCATGGATTCCACAAAAATTAGGTTTTAACCGCCTGTACTTCAAAGGTCGCAGAGGAATCTTTGCCATTTTTTATAATCTGATTAGTAAGTTCTTTTAGTTTAAAATTTGGAATCACTATGTGTACAATTCTATCATTTTGATCTGAAAAATCATCAATTAAAATAAAATTATTTGGAATTTCGATACCATTTACCTTACCGGTAAATGATGTAACTGTAGATAATGGTGTGTGAGATTTTGGTAAAATAAGTTCTTCATGTAAATTAACAACCTGACTTACATAATCTAAATTCCATCTAAATGGCATTTCAAATGAAATCGTTGATGTCTCTTTATCGTAGGTGAAATTTGTAATTTCGTCATAAAAAGTTTTAACTTTCAATGTCAAACTACCAAGACTAGTGCCATTATTAGTATCGTTACTAGCTTTTTCTTGTGTTATTAAATAGGTAAAGGTTTTCCCAATACTAATAAACAGATTTACTTTTTTATCTGAATCTAATTTCAAACCTTTGCTTGATTTTTCTAGAACAACAGATATATCATACAATCCACCATCTGCAAGTAATCTACTTTTTATAACAACAGGATTCCTTAAACTCACTTCTACTAGATCATCCTTTGATAAATTTTGTTGTACTTTATCTTTAGTCACTATTTGGTATGTATTGGAATCCTTCGAAGGAATAAGATCTGATGAAATGACTCCATCAATGGAATGAAATCGTTGATCAATTATTGTTTCATTCTTAAATTTAGCTATTATTCTATAGTTAATATCACCTATAGTTTCATTAGTTTTTTCGTCAAAAGCTCTAATCATTAGAGTAGGCGTTTGAGTGCTTTCGTTTAAAAATGGAGGTTCAAGTTTTCCTTCAACCGCGATTTGTCTTCCGGAAATATCCAAAGGAAGAGATTTATCGCTGCTAATGCCATGCCCATATACTTTGTCGAGTGAATCAAACCAATTAGAACCAAATAGTATTGAAAGAACAGATCCAAGTAACAATGTAAAAAATATACTGTGATTAATAATCATAGAAAAAATATATTTAACACCAAATATAAGACATTATTCAAGTCATCAATTTATTATTTTATCAAATAAAAACATTACACCATACAAATAGTAAAGACGAGAAGGGAGCAACAACAAAGACATATTCTGGATGCACTAAAACTAAGTGTTTTAACACAATAAAAAGTATAATTATACAAACCCCATCACATCGCATCATGATCACCCTGACTGCTACGATTACCAATAGAAGAAACATGCAACACATTTCTCTCTAGGGGTCAAATTACGTTTCCAAGAGGACGGTGTCAACCCTCACAATAACTATTAGAATACCCCTCAACAAAGAATTTCCAAAGGAAATGTATTTTTGTAAATCAGAACCTTCTTTTGAAGTGCCTTCAAAAATCAATGAAGTTTAAAATGATTAAATGTTCTAAAATTGTAGATAGTCTGGTCTGTTAACGTAGTTAACTAATCAATATATAATTAAAATTAAAAGTAATTAGTGAATGAGAATATATGATAATAATAAAACTATTGTTTTGAATAAAAATTTTTACGATAGAAATAACTGTAAATTCCTATTCTGTAATTCATGTTATTGGTGTGCAACTAATTTAAAATCTGTATCTGATATTAACAAATGTGTTGTCTGTGGAAAAAGTAAATTATACGTTAGAAATATTTAAAGAATTAAATCATATGCCTATCAAAATTTACATGAGAAATATCCTGATACCTCTGGTGTTTTCTACAAAGTCTACACACTCTAATTGTTAAATATAATGATGAGAAAAAAATAGTATGCCAATTGATGGGGAGTTTCCAAAAAATCATCGTGTAATAGGTAAGCATGCCCTCTCGGACGGAGACCATTATCATTTTGTCTGGGGTCCAGGAAGATCTGATGCAGAAACATCAACAAAATCAGACGTTCAGGCAGCATACAAAGAGAGAGGTGAAGAATACGTTCCTTTAGGTGTTCATGGTACAATGGTAGCCGTCGACTGGGATTCATGCTATGCGGACGGAGCATGTATTGAGGCATGTCCTGTACAAGTTTTCCAATGGTACAGAACAGAGAATGATGTACCTGCATCAGAGATGGTTAATGCTACAAGTGAAGGAACAGGAGAACAATCGCTAAGAGATGGACGAAAAGATTATACTGACAAGTCAGACCCAATCAGAGAACATGATTGTATATGGTGTATGGCATGTGTCTCCGTTTGTCCTCCGCAAGCAATCAAGGTGGACCAGTCAAATTTAGAATTTCACGAGAAGGCTTCAGGAACCTATAATGAAAGTCTTTCAAAATCTAGTGCGCCACCTCCACACGGACACTAATAATGATAATAATCTAAATAGCTTTTTAAACTATCTAAGTTTTTAATCTAATTTAGTGGTTTACCAATGAGAGATTCTAAATTTTATAACCAGAACCAGAACCATAATAGACCTTGTTCCTGTATCGGTTACTTTAACTCTATAAAAATTACTTGAAATATGTGTCTTAAATTTGATAGCATCACTTTCTAATGAGTGTGCTTTTTATCTTGCTCTTTAGAATTAAACCACTAGTTTAACTATCAAGACCTACAATAAAATAGTACATTGTTTTCAATTAATTTGTAAACCCGTAAATCTAGATTTTTACTATTTCTAGTATTTTGTGTTGTCTGAGAAAACCTGACCATACTGCTTTCCTGTACTTGATTCTGTTTCATATGAAACCTCGGCTTTTGCAAGTAATTCACTTTAAAAAAATAAAACTCAAGCTCTGGAGGACTGATTACAATTGCATGTCCACCTTTGTACCCCACAATGATTCTATGTGGGGTTCCTTTAGGAACAAAAATCACATCTCCCGTTTTGCCCGTAGCTGATTTCCCATCTAAAATGATTTCATAATCTCTCTCAACAATGTAAAAGGTTTCTGAACCTTTGGGATGTATATTTAACGCAGGCCCATATTAGGTGGATGAATTATATGTAGCATAGTATAGGTACCATTCGTCTCAGAACTAAGAACCTTGATAGTAAATTTCGCACTATCAAAATCAAATGGTTTATCCTTCACAAAAAATATTCTATATTTTAAGAATATATCTGTTAATTTTCTAAACAGAGAATTATTAAGCAGACAAATATTCTTCCTAATATAACTTGCAGGAAGATGCGCTTTTTAAATATATTTCTTATACCTTTATTAATAAAAATAAAAAATTTTCATGATTCTCGTATTCAGATTGAATCTTCCTGTTCTAAAATATCTAGATATTTTAATTATGAAATCTGTGAAGAATGAATAATACAGTAGGACTAGAAGATCATTTTTGGGTATATTGCATATATTTGTTCCAGTACCAACCACACACTCTGGAGAAGCATTTGGAAGATATACTGGAATCAAACTATCTTTATTGCCAGCAAAATATTCTAGTACTTTTTTTTTGATTTGTAATCTCCTTTTGCTTTATCAAGTATAGGTAACTTTTTGGAAAATTTCTGTATCTGTTTCAGATAATCCAGAAAGTATTTTCATGAGTCAAAGCAGTCATACTGTTTAAATAGCTATTGTTTTACTTCCAAACTTGTAGTACCAAATAGGACTGACTCTGATGAGATCAAGTGATCCTTACAATGAGTCAGGACACAATATAGAATTTTGATGACTGGTGACCATGTATGCAAAATAAACGTAACTTATTTCATGTGTATAACTAGATACAATTCTTTATTTTCATATACAATGATGATATGACATCTAAGAAAAATTATTTTATTATCCCTGTTAAAAAAGGAGGTGAATTAATCTTAAATTAACACAGTTCTTACCAATATGAAAATACTTAACAGTTTCTTTTTGTTACATTCAATTTATTATGAATGAAAAAGAGGGTAATCGCTTTTCTTTTGCAAAATCTTGTTTTATTGATATGCCATTTGGTAAGAAAAAAGATGATGGTAGTGTAATACAAATTGATGGGCATTGACACGTTCGGTTAGACAGAATAATGATTCTGTCATTCTCATGCTATATAGCCTAAAGTATATTTAGTTTTTTTATGAATGATTTCAATTTAGAAACTGTTAGTTTATCGCCTCTTTATCTGTATTATTGACTATTAATAAGTTAATAAAATAATAAATACGAAAATCTATATTATAATAAGATAAAAATCAAACTTACTTCGTATTTTTATCGATTATGGTTATTGCAATAACATTTGGAATTAGCATTTCATCGTTTTTAAATAATACTAATCCATTAGTATATGCCGTGGATAACTACAATTATTCTACTGTAGAAAGTAATACTCGATTATTTTTAGAGAGTCTACAAAAGAATTCCGGTCCTCCCATGTATACTTTGGCACCCAATGAAGCTCGTAATGTACTGTCTGGTCTTCAGTCTGGTCAAATACAAAAACTTGCCGCTGAAATTGAAAACAAAACTATTCCAGGCGGCCCTAGCGGTGAAATATCTATTCAAATAGTCAGACCCCAAGGTAGCAGAAACGAAACTCTACCTGTTGTAATGTACTTCCATGGCGGTGGATGGGTCCTGGGTGGTTTTGATACTCATGAGAGACTCTTAAGGGAACTTGCTAACGGGGCACATGCAGCCATTATATTTGTAAATTATACTCGCTCCCCCGAGGCTAAGTATCCAATACCTGTAGTAGAAGGATATTCTGCTACAAAATGGATTACAGAAAATGGTCAAACTATCAATGTAGATCCTTCACGGATAGCTGTAGCAGGTGATAGTGCAGGTGGCAACATCGCTACTGCAGTTGCACTACTAGCCAAAGAACGGGGTGGAAATCCTATCACGTTCCAATTACTCTTTTACCCAGTCACAGATGCGAATTTTGACACTCCATCATATTTGAAATATCAAGAAGGTTACTTTCTTACCCGCGAAGCAATGAAATGGTTTTGGAATAATTATCTTTCAAATGATACTGATAGAAAAGAGCCAACTGTTTGTCCACTGCAAGCATCAGTTGAGCAGCTTAGTGGATTACCGCCTACACTTATCATAGTCGGAGAGAATGATGTACTTCGTGATGAAGGTGAGGCCTATGCTCATAAACTGATGCAGGCTGGAGTTATAACCACTGCAACCCGCTATCTTGGCACTATTCATGACTTTGTGATGCTGAATCCAATTACCGATACTCCTGCAGCGAGGGGTGCAATAGACCAAGCATCTCATACACTTAGAGAAGTATTGTCAAAGTAGAAATGAAAGTGAGGGAATGACAATTTCACTACGTGGTTAAACTTTTGTTAATTACGAAAATTTCCAGTTTTTTCATGCCTTTTTAAATACCCGTTCTCTTATCCACGGCCATATTATCTTTCTAATAATTATCATATCTGTACTCATCTCCGTACGCTTGTGCTTGTGCATTCGTAACTAATTGGTATGTTTAGAAGTATTATAGGTGGTGACAATATCGCTGCCAATAAAGACTATAAAACAAGTTTATTTTATCTAATTATATATCTAGATACATATGAAAACTAAAACATCTACTTCTAATGGATTTATAATGAAAATTATAAATGGTTATTATAATATATAAATTCTAGAAACAGAGTAATGCTACTGAGAATGTTTTTAATTTTTAAGAAGTTTAGTATTTTAGCCATTTTTATTGTTCTCTTCATAGGATTATGCAGTCAAAATATTCAGGGTCAAACTTCAAACGCGTCAGATGAATTCGAAAGGATTTTGAAAATGCAGCAACAAGAATTAGACGAGCAATTAAAGCAAACAACGGAAACAACACAATCCTATAATGTGACAGATGAATTCGAAAGAGATTTGAAAATGCAGCAACAAGAATTAGACGAGCAATTAAAGAACACATTGAAATCCTTCAATGCCACAAATCCACTTGAGGAACTCAGATAAAAATAATATTATACTGAAGTTTCATTAGTAGCTTTTATATAAATTAATTTTCAGAAGATTGACATTTTCGTTTATGTTTGTGTGTTTTGTTAGCGCAAGAACAGATTGTCATTCAATGGATTGGACGGGATTTGTTCGCTCGCTTCGACAGACGACGGACTCTGTTATATGCTTGTTTATTGTCAAAGATATCTTTAGCTTTCTTGATTTGAATTATTGCTGACCAAAAGTAGAAATCTTACTTTATTTTTTATATTCTTATAAAATAATTTTCAATAATCAAAAAAGGATGTAAAAAAATTTAATTATCCTTACAAGTGGATTATCAGAACATTGCGCAACAGTTATGACATTACCCTTACTGCCATCTGAAATAATCACAAATGATTTATTTATTAACAAACTATTATGCTCTTTGTATTTGGATTCTACTTCAGTTAAAGCTTTAATGTTACAATTTATTATTTATGAATAGATAATACGTTTGCATAAAAATGAAGATTTAGAAGAGAAGAAGCTGTTAGGCTCAGGTGGCTATGCTTTTGCATACCTAACAGAAGATGAAGAATTAAAATTCAGTCTAGGAGTACCACATTTATTCTTGGGAAATATAGGTAGACTAGACAAAGAAAGATTAACAAGGTATTATTGCAAGAAATGTGGAAAAGAATATCTTGGATTTCCTCTAATAACATATGAGAATCCAAATGAGGAAATTACACAAGATGTTATTTTACTAGAAAAGGGAGAATACAAATGCACGATTTGTAATAATACAATAGCACAATATCGTAAATTCAACAAATAGATATAATGAAACTTTATAGCTAGATTTTTTGGATATGTAAAACTATAGCAACTAAAATGAATTCGCTAAACAGATACTATCCTAGAAATATAGCATAGATTTCAAATAAAATTCGTATTGTTCTTTAATATCGTGCTTAAATTATCTCATGCCATAATAAAGACGAAATTAAATTCAATAATTAGGTTATGATGATATTATTGATTTTCATAGTTGTACAACAACGCAAAGATTACAATCAAATTTATTTTTTTATTAAATTTATAGGCACGTAGAATTTTAACGTTTTTACTTTTTCCAAAACAATTTTAAATAATAAAACATATAGTTGGTTGGTTATATTCTAATTCTATGAGGTTTTTAAATATATCAAGTTACTTGTTCTATTATCCATTCTTTGAATTTTATAATTCCAAATTCTTCTGATTCTTTAATAAATGAAGAGTCATTTAATCTCCATTTATCTTGAGGTATAGATTCAAAAAATTGTTGCATGCATAGAGTATACATAACACGTAGGTTTTTTGGATTTTCATTTATCCCGTATCTATTTAAAATATTAGAAATTTGACCAAAAGATTCATCATATTTTCTTTGTATTCCTGGTAATTCAAAAGTTGCATGTAATATTGATACGACTTTATCCAAATCATCTTTTAATGTTATCATGACTATTCTTTTAATATATTATCCAGTGCAATATCAATTATTTCTTTAAGGAAAAAAACAAATTTATCGATTTGTGATGGTGTTCGTAACTTTCAAGATGCATACAAAAAGGAATACTGGACATTCAAGAATCCAAGAACAAAACACATTGAGAATACGGTTCATTAACAACCTGGTCCAGGTTTGTTCCTTCCTGCCTATTCTAATACATTCCATGTCTTTCAAAGATTGAGGCTAAGCAAGTGCTAATAAACAGAGTACATAATTCTCGCAGTGGATGTTCCGTTTCTTTCAAGAAATCTACTGATCATAGGTTAGAAATAGAACATTCATAGCTAAATCTATTTTGTTAAATTAAAAGCCATCGTTATTGTACTTAATTAAAGCAAGAATAAATAGATAATAGTATCAATCTTAATATCACTAAATTACGTGTTAATGTTAATGTCTACAATTACAAACGAGGTTACAAAAGCAATCAGTAAATTTCAGGAAGAAACTAGAAAATTATATGAAAATGATATCCAATTACAAAAAAACGTATTCTATTCCTGTCAATCAGCATATGGTCAATTTCTTGAAAATATACCGAAGTTATACTGGAATAATTCAAGGATGCCGGAAAGATTTATTGAAGCATACAATACAATTAACAAAAATGTTGTAGATAATATCACTAACCGGACAAATTTCACAAACGAAAAGATATTGGAAAATATAGAAAAATTTGGCAGAAATATTGAATATGCACAAAGATATTTCAATGATACAACTCAAAATTATTTCAATTATCAAAATTATTTCAACTATGTAAAAGAATTGGAAAGAGCTGCTTTGTTGCGTAACTCGCTATTCCTAACACATTTAGCTAGCCTATTCTAGTCATAATACATGTGAACTGGAAGAAGTACAATGAATCTCTTGTTAAACGTGGTGAGGTATTACTTGATTTTGATGTTATAGATAACTGGGATTCTGAACTAGAGAAGATGAATGAATACAAAGAAGGTAGAAAATTTGTATATCCAGAGTCATTCATCAAACTACTTGGATATGTGAGAGCATATTTTCATTTACCATACAGACAAACTGAGGGTATTGTACCGAGCTCATGCTGCAAATACGTTACCATCAATTCCAGATTATAGCGGGATTTGCAGAAGAATAAACAGATTGGATATCAAAATAGATGATGATGATGATCAGGATAAATCCACTTTACAACATGATGATAATTTTGTAATTGTAATTGATTCTACTGGTGTTAAAGTTACAAACAGAGGAGAATGGATTAGGCACAAATGGAAAGTAAAAAGAGGTTATCTCAAAATACATATAGCAGTTGACATAAAAAAGAAGAGAATTCTATCATTACATGTAACCAGTGAAGAAGTGCATGATGGAAAAGTATTACCTAAATTAGTGGGTGATATAACTATAAAACAGAACAAAGTAGTTGAAACTGCCATTATGGATGGTGCCTATGACAGTAACAAGAATTTTCAATTTTTATCATTTAAAGGAATTCAACCAGCAATTAAGGTAAGAAAGAATGCCAAGTATAGAAAGACAAACCATTATTTGAGAAACAAGAACGTACAATCACAGAAAACCAATCTACAACAATGGAAGGATAGTGTAGACTATGGACAAAGATGGATTGTAGAAACTGTCTTTTCCTGTATTAAGAGAATGTTTGGCGAATATGTTACTGCTATAAGATTTGAGAACATGATAAAGGAGATAATACTGAAAGCGTCTTTGTATAACTGGTTTCAAAGTATAAGGGTTACATAATTTACCTTAGTAACAAAAAATAGATGATTATCTAGACGAGTTACGCAACAGAGCAGAAAGAGCCTACAACAAATAAGATATTATTTTTTGAAAATAGGATTAGAATTTTTAATTTACAAATATTCTATTTCAAATCCATCTACAATTTTTTTAACTTGGTTATATTTCGATCTAATGAAAGACCAAATTTTATCATTTTGCCATGGGAGTAAATCGTCACATGTTGATCGTTAGACCAGGATTGACGTCACTCATATTTAAGATCAGTTAGACCAGCAATATTTAAACTGAGAATTGATATGTCATATATTTTTGATATTTCAATTTAGTCATTCATCTATTATTAATGTTACCATTATTCTATAGTTTTAAATTTGAGAAATATAATCATCTGGAATGTATCCTGTGTGTCCTTTTACGGGTAAATTTGCTTTAATGACTTACTAAGATTAATGGCCTCTTCATCACACCCTTTAATAAAATTAATAGTTATACTTTATTTAAAAACAAATTATTTAATATATGATTATCTTAATATTTCTAGAAATTTATTTTAATCGTAACTTAGTCGTTGTTTTAAATTAGTTTAAACAATTGATCTATATATTCAAGAGATTAACAAATATTTCTCCTTGTTTTTTATTAATTTTTTAATCATATTTACATCCCTATTCCTAATTTTAGGATTTTTTTTATTATTCTTTAATTTATCTTCTTCACTTCATACATTTCTATTCTTTATATTGGGTTTAATGTTAAACAATGTATTGTTACCACCTAATACAGATGACTACGATTAGCTACAAAATATAAATGCAGAAAAAAATATTGAAAATCAGAATCACATAAATCAAATTATTTCAATAAATCGAAATTCCATTGATAATGTTATTTTTATAGGTAATTGAGCTCATTTAAATAATAGTCTCATTCTCCAACATTTAAAAGGAGAAGAGCAAAAAAATGCATTACGTACTCTTCTTAAGCAAGGTTTTCATGAATATTATTTCTCCATGAATAATTTAAGACCATGATTATGCAAAATTAGCAGAAAAATTACTAGAGTCTGCTGAGAAAACTAATATAAAAATAATAATTATTCTCCGTCCCCTTCAGAGGGTGATTCGAATACAAATTATGACTGGAAAGGACAAATTAAATATTTTAATTCTGTTGATAATTGGTAAAGAATTATCCAAAATAATTTGAAGCATTTACTATGGATGATTTTAATTGGATAAGTACACGAGATGATACTAAATTTGTAAATAATAATGATTTTATGGAACATTCTAAGTTCGTTAAAGCACTTAAAGATAAAGACAAAGATATTAAATTTTATCCAACAATATATTTTGAAGGAAGAGAAACAGACATAGTAGTCACAAAATACTATCATTTTACAGAAGGATTAATTGTAGCCAGTGGATGTTATTACAATGTTTCAACTTTAAAAAAAGAATTTACTATGTTTAAATAAATTTTTGAAAAACCTATTATATATTGTCTATCATACTACAGCATATAATTATTCCCGACAAGGATATAATTAGTCGACAGACCGTCTTATACAAGCTACTTTATCCATAGCATCCAATTCTACTAATGGCTTAATCGTTTGGCATGATATAAACAATCCTACCATACAAGGGCATTTAGTGAATCGGGTTGATAAACAATATCTATCAGAAATATCCAAGGTGAGTGAATCTCAGATTAGAGAGGAACCAACAAATGATGAATATAGCTAATTCTAAAAAAAGTTATTGAATACACCAAGTACTGAACAGGATGATAATTGTTATGAATGGTCTATCAAACATAATAAGGCATACAATAAATGGAAAGATTTATCTCAACATGAAAAAGAAAAGAACGAATGGAAAAAAGATATTACAAGTATTAAGGAAGGATAAATAAACAGTATTAAATGAAAGCAATAATCGATTAAGCTACAATTTACTCGATCGTAAAGTTCACTGTTGTTTATTAAAATTACAAATAATGAAGTCGAATCTCTTCTAAAATTACTGTTGTTACTAGTTATGCAACCTTATTATCATATTTGGCAGAATCCTCTAGAAATTTCAATACAATCCTTTTGATGAATGAAGTTCGAGAAAGTGCAGAAGTTAAGTATTGTAAGTATTATTCCATTTAGAATTAGTGATGAGCCGGTTTCCATTCCCACACTTTATAGATAATATGACCATCCTTGTCTACTGAGGCTTCATGAACTCCTACTAGATTATTTAAGAATGATAATTTTCCTGTATTTGAAGAATGATAGAAATTAGAGCCGGTAACTATTTTCGATGAATCCATAATAAGTTTACTAATACTTTGTGCTTTGACAGTTGCCATTTCGTCATCACTTCCTTTAACAGTTACAATATCCTTGCCTTCTACATAGAAGAGACCAGGTGAGATTGGAGTACTCGTAAACGTTCCTATTTCCTCAACTTCAATTTCTCTCATTTTTCCTTCTAAAATATATGAGCTTTCTGTTTTAGGTCCATCCAAATCTAATACTTTTTTAGATGTAATTCTTCCCTTTGCTTCATAAAATAAATCTCCTAGCATGTTAATGATGCTTTATAAACCAAAATAATATAAAAAGTAAATTAAAATAAATGAAAATACAGAGGAAGGAGAACGGTTAATTACTTTTTATTCAAATACAGAAACCAAAAGACTTCGATATTACCTAAATTCTTTAATTCTGTAGAAATGGATTTAACTTTCTATTAAGAATTTTATTGAATGACGTAAAGGCATATTTCTTAGTATTCCTAAAGAAACTCTCCAAAATTTTGATTTTTAATCAAGGTACGTGAAGAAATCACCCATAGAAAAAACTTCAATTAATAAGCGAATGAATGTATATCGGATTTAAATATCGTCACAAATCACTAAACCCAATAAATGCTAAGTGCCGTAAATCATTTAATTCAAGATGAACTTTATCAGTGTATGAATCAAGAACACGTAGAGAATTCTTGAAAGGCTTCGTTTTATTTATATTTATGATTTTATTCTCAAATATGTAAATGCTAGTGTAATAAAATAAAATTATTTGGGTCAGTCTGTAGTTATTGTTATTATTTTATCAAATTCTTCATCTGACATATCATGAATATGACCAATTACCGATCTTATAACTGCATCATCTAACGCTCTGAGATTGAACGGATTAAATAATTGTGATGCATCTTCTCCAGTACCAGAATAGAATTTACGAAAAACTGTTTTTATTAATTTTTGACCTTTTCTCATGATTCTTAATCAGTCAGTGCATAATATTATTGTTTTATATAATAAATATATCCTTAGCATTTTTTAATCATCTTGCCATTAATATTACTATTCTTCTACAGTCAGGGTTATTCAAAACAAATATTTCCATACCTTCTGTGCAATTTCTATCGCTTGCAGACTTTTTGTCAAAGAATATGACATTTGTCTTAACACAGTAGGCATAAAAGATTCTGGTTGGTATTCTCAAAACAGTATGGACATTAAAATCGAGTAATTTTCTTCTAACTATTTCGCCAGGAACACCCTCAAAAAGAATGTTATCTGGAAGGACCATAGCAGCTCTTACATTTATTTTCAAAATTGTTTAAACATGCTCAAGAATTTGAGTTGTTTGTTGAATGTAGTTGCCCAGAAATCCTGTCTCATAGATTATCGCTTCTTTATCTGCCTTGCAGTTAGCATCTCCCAAAAACTGTAATACTGCTCTTTTTTCCAAAATTTGGATTTGTAATTATCATATCAAATCTTTCACGAATGTCTGCTATCAACGGATGACCTACAGCTACAGGATTATCTTCACCACCTATTCCATGGAGATACATATCCACGAGACAGAGTGTAGCTACAGCATGAACGATATCCTTTCCTTTAAAGGCATTAAGTTTAAGAGACTTCTTTTCTTTCGTTCTATATCTGGATGGTAATTATTTGTAATATAATTATAGGAAGCTAAAAGAAAACCAACAGTACCACACGCAGTATCGTAGATAATCTGTCTAGACTCTGGTCTCATTACTTCAACTGTTCATTTAATTAGAGGATGTGCAGGGAAAATACTTTGTAAAATAATCGGGAAATATTATTTTCTAATCTATACAGATTGTGTATGAATTTCTTAATCCTTTGTGGCTCTCGATTTTGATTTCGGTGTTGTGATATTAGTTAGATAAATACATTAATTGCCTTACTATTGGATCTTGGTAAAATAAAATAAAATATTTATTAATTTGTACTACTATAATTATAATAAAATATGACTGATAATATAACTCAACGTGGCGCAACTTTTTTGGTATTTTACAAGTTTCAATCAATGACACGTGACGAAAAAGAGAAATCTAAGAATGAATGGAATCAACTAAAAAATACTCTTCCTCAAGGAATAGAGCTAATAGGAGAATATAGTCATGCTTGGGGAACCGAATATAATGGATTCCTATTATTTCAAGCAGAAACAAGTGATTCATTTTTTGATTGGTGGTCCAACTTCAAAGATTCAATTCGGTGGTATGTTGATAAAACGCATACTATAACAGCAAGAAGAAAATAGAGTTTTCCTTAATTCTTTTTTATAGTCTAAATTTATTATTGGAATAGTTGGTGAAAAAATTTAAAAAACACATACGCTTTAAGGGAAAAAGAAATTATCTTTCAGGTAAACATGATAGCATTGATGCACGATCATCTATAGTAGGTTAGTTACCAACCGATTCCCAACATCTGATTTAAACAACTTTAAAATCAACAGAATCTAAAAAAAGTTTATTATATTTTGGTGAACAACAAATAGAAATTGAACATAAAAAACAGCGATCTTTTTTATCTAAATAATTTTTTGGACGGCAGGATTGACACGCTCGGTTAGACGGACGATTGATTCTGTCACGTTCTCATTTTATGGTCTAAAGCATTCAATTTTTTTTGAAACAATTCAATTTAGAATGTGTTAGTTTATCGGCTCTTTATCCTTATTATTACTATTAATAAGTTAATAAAATAATAAATACGAAATCTAATTATAATAAGATGAAAATCAAACTTTGTATTTTTATCCATTATGGTTATAACGATAACATTTGGAATTAGCATTTCATCCTTTTTAAATAATACTAATCCATTAGTATACGCAGTGGATACCTAAATTATTCTACTGTAGAAAGTAATACTCGAATATTTTTAGAGTCTACAAAAGAATGCCGTTAAAGAGAACTATTTGTTTATTCACCTTCCAGGAATGTATACTAGTTTTTATATTTTTCTAGTAAAATTATTATTGACTGTATAGTTTATTTTTATTGATAATATGAATTGTTTTCTCTGTATTGATGTAAAATAAAAGTATTTTTGGTTCATTTTTAATTTTTAATATTCAGTTTTTTACCTTCAGATTTTGAATTTGTAATCAAAACTTCTATGTTTTCTTCGTATTCATATATTCTAGGAAGGTAATTTGTTGTTGCAATTTCTCGATCATCCATTTTATTCTAACCTAATGAAATTTGTAATTAAATCAGTTAGACAAAATTTGTTAACTCTTTAATTTGAACCTTATTTTCTATTTTTTCATTATTGACAATAAGAAAATTTGATAAACTTGTGATGATAAGTAGGTTCGAATTTCAATCCATGATTCATTACTGAAAAAAACCATTCGAGAGTTAAAGACGGCATTGGAACGATTTATATTTTGATCAAGTTGAGGTCATAAATTCAATTATAAGGGATTTGATAAAGTTCTCTTGATATTATCTTTTTATATTCAAATAATTAAACTTTTAAATGATCGAAAATATTTTATTGTTTATGTATTTTCTAGATGTTGTACTTGCTAACATAGGTTACAATTTCATTTACTGACATGGGTAACACTTTCTAGTTCTGCTAGGAAGTGTATAAAAAATAGAAATACAAACAAGATATATTTTAATTCATGAAAAAGAATGGACTGGAGATACGGTAACTGATATTTGTACTAGATATCAAATATCCAGAAAGATATACTACAAGTGGAGGAACAGGTACCTAAAGTATGGAATAAATGGTCTACATGATAGAAGTAGAAAACCACACAATATACAACCTGCAAAAATAACAAAAGAGATAGAAGAAGAAATATTGGATTTACGTATAACAAAAAGATTTGGATGTAACCGGATCAGATTCAGGTTAAAAAGACTAGAGGAGATGTCACTAAGTACAAGAATCATATACAAGATATTGAAAAGACATGGTCTGAATATCCTGGAATGCAAGATAAGGAATAAAAGAAAATGGAATAGGTTTGCAATGAAAAAACCCAATCAAATGGTACAGATGGATATTTTAGGTCCTTTTTATCTAGAAAATTGTGCTCAAAAGAACTATTTTATCAGTTGTGAAGACGATTGTTCAAGAAAGGTATCAAGTGACTGGTCTGAAAGAAAAAGAAGCATAGATGTATTGCATGTACTAGAAGACTATATTGTAGAGAATGGGAAACCAGAAAAGGTAATGCATGATAATGGTAAACAGTTTACATCCAGAATATTCAGACGTTTTCTACAACGTAATAACATTAAAGATAAATCCATACCTGCCAGATATCCGCAACTACAGGGAAAGATAGAAGCATATAACAAGATAGTAAAAAACGAATTTTTAGCAGCAGAAAATATTCCTAATGTAGAAGATGGAAAGAGAATGTATGCCATGTTTGTAAAAGCATACAATGAAGAAAGAGAACATGGTGGCATCAATGGTCACACACCATCTGAAATGTTTCTTAGGAAAGGAAGATTAAATAATCATAATGGTAACAAGAAAATCAAGCAGCTAAAAAGTGTTACCCATGTTGGTAAGTGAATCTGTTACCGATCTATGTAAGTTCAACATCTAGATACTAATAATCAGAGAGATTATTTCCAGATTTTATTTACTCTTGTATCGTTTCTCCTCTCTTTTATTTTACTTGTTATTTGCATTTTTTTACGATCTTGGTTCTTTCATTATTTTTATTCTTCAGTTCTATATCACAAATTTGTATAATTTTTAAAGGTTATTTTTCGTGATAAATTAGAAATTCCATATGTCAAAAATTAATTTTCAGATATGGAGAAAGATTCTGTCAGTATTTAAACAGATATCTATAGTATCCGAAAATCTTCTTTTACGGTTATAAATACAATATGTGTGTTAGTCCTTTCTACATAAGGCAATGATAAATCTTTTTTTACAAAAATACTGAGTTCCTTTCTATTTTTAAACTTTGCTACAATTACCATGTCAGTTATACCAGTAATATCATAGATTGCACATACGTTTTGGTATTTTGATAGGATCTTTTCTACTTCGGCGACCCTATTTTTAACAGCAGTAACTTCAATTATTGCTGTTAAGTCATACCCTAATTTCTCATGATCGAGTATTGCCGAATATGACTTGATAATGCTATTTTTTTCAAGCTTTTCTACCCTCGAAAGTATAGTAGGAGGAGAAACTCCAATTTGATCAGCAATCGCACGATATGATAATCTGGCATCAGAAATCAATTTTTTAAGTATCTTTATGTCTAAATCATCCAAAGAAATAGTAGCCATTATTATTCTCCTTGCTGATTGCTTTTATACTTTACATATAGAAAGTATTTGATATTTATGGTTATCAATTGTTATCCTAACACGCGAATTTCATATTGCATTTAAAATTTTATCAGAGTGAAGATTATTTACATAAAAACTCATTATAAAAAAAGAGTTTTCGTTCTATATTTATAACATGCTAATTGCAAAAATTACCAAACCTTTCTGATTATATTACATATATATACTTTTTTTATATATGTTCTTGAATAATATATCTAAATACAAATTAAACTTTTTTTATGGCAATATCATATAGTTGGATTAATGTACGTTAACTGATCAGGTAATTTATTTATCATATGTTAACCAAAAATATAAATATGCTTTATATTTTAGTATGTCAATGCAATTAGCTCAAACAGATTTAGATCTAAGCAAGAAATGCATGGAGATAGTGAATGAAATAGAACAATCGAATATAAAATGGGTTCGATTGAATTTTTGCGATCCTTTTGGTTTTTTACAACAAATAAGTGTCCAAAGTGAAGAGATAACAGAAGATGCGTTTAAAAACGGTATTCCTAGGCTAGATGGAAGTTCGATAAGAGGGTTCAGAGAGATTCAGGAATCTGATATGCTGCTAAAGCCAGATCCAACTACTTTTGCTGTTTTACCAAATTATTTTGATAAAGATCATCACAATTATAATAACACTTACAGATCAACAGCTGCCCGTATGTTTGTGGATATATATGAGGGCTTTAAGGGTACCCGTTACACTCGAGATCCTAGATTTATTGCACAGAAAGCTGCTCAAGTTGCAAAGGATAAAGGTTTTGAAAACAGCTATTGGGGTCCAGAATTGGAATTTTTTGTATTCAACAATATAAGACTGTTGCCAAATGCCATGTCAGCAGTTAATTGCTCAGGAGGTACTGGATATTCTATTGAATCTACTGAGGCTCCGTGGGGGAATGGTAATGAAGGTGCAGCAGGATACACAATTCCTTTCAGAAGTGGGTATTTTCCAGCGCCACCTGCAGATAGTTTGACGGACTTTAGGGATGAAGTATCCGACATGCTACGCCAATATTTTGGAATCACGGTTGAAGCCCATCATCATGAGGTAGCTACGGCGGGACAATGTGAAATACAAATGTCGTTTGCTAGTCTTGTTTCTATGGCTGATCAGGTAGTCACATACAAGAAAACAGTAAAGGAAACTGCTGCAAAACGTGGAATGGTAGCAAATTTTATGCCAAAACCGGTTGCACTAGATAACGGATCTGGAATGCATGTTAGCCAGAGTCTGTGGGGAAAGAAAAAAAATGATGAAGTAAATTTGTTTTATGATCCTGCTGATGAATATGCAGAGTTGAGTCAAACTGCATTTTACTATATAGGAGGGCTGATAGAACATGCTGAGGCACTATGTGCCATTACTAATCCGACAACGAATTCTTATAGAAGGTTAGTGCCAGGATTCGAGGCTCCAATAAATGTTGCATGGAGCAAGATGAACAGGTCAGCAAGTATAAGGATTCCTGCTCACTTTAGAAAAATGGAAAAAAGAAAGAGGATAGAGTTAAGAACACCAGATCCTAGTTCCAATATCTATCTTGTTGAGGCTGCATTGTTACTTGCAGGTCTGGATGGAATCAACAAAAAATCTTCAGTTCCAGAACCAGTAGATGCAGATATCTACAAGCTATCCGAAGAGAAAAAAACAGAATATGGAATTAAAAAATTGCCAACATCTTTGCAGGATGCCATAGAATCGTTAGAGAGTGATATGGAATTTCTAAAGCCGGCATTTACAAGTGATTTTCTAGAAATGTATTGTGATATTAAAAAAGATGAACATGTACAAGTTGCATCGATTCCATCGCCAAGAGAATTCTATATGTATGGTAACGTCTGATGGTCAGTTGCTATTATATTTCATTTAGTGTTGGATAATTGATAGCAAATTCTCACATTTACTCGGAAAAGCCTTTGGACGTAATATCGACTGCAGAAAATGTTTACCGTCATATTTTTGGAAACGATAG
The DNA here is from genome assembly GCA_963695855.1 of uncultured Nitrososphaerales archaeon. Classification (GTDB taxonomy): domain Archaea; phylum Thermoproteota; class Nitrososphaeria; order Nitrososphaerales; family Nitrososphaeraceae; genus TH1177. The sequence continues at coordinate 200,321 of CAVOHZ010000006.1, forward strand.
GAACAAAGGGAGAAATTAGGGGAATCCCTGCTGCCTTGGGATATAGTGATTTTCATTTCATAATCTATCTCCATCCGATTTGCGTACATCCAGTATAGATGCAAGTTTGCAAGGAAATATACTGCTTGAGGGAATCGACAGAACTTATATGGAGATTATAGAGGAAATAGTTAATGAGTATGTTAGTGAGAACGGAATACACATGAATTCGTCAGAAACTCAAGAGGTTATAAAGTCGATGGTAGGAGAATAAAATATGTGTGGAATATGTGCCATTATGTTGGAAAATTGCAAAAAGGATTTTCCTATTGGTTCTCTACTATATAAAATGATGGAGAGCCAGCAGATAAGAGCTCAGGATAGTACAGGTGTGGCCATCTTCAATAAAGAAACAAACAAAGAGTTTTACAGAATAGATTACTATAGAAAAATTACAGGGACAAAATTACCTGTGAGACATAATGACAGTATATGCAATATCTTTACACAAAAAGTACCTAGCGAGAGATTAGCTGAAACTTTGTATGAAATAAATCAAGATCCCAAAGCCGTAATAGCAAGTTTTGCAAAAGAAATGATCCTTATAAAAGATTTAGGACTTGTAAGGGACCTTGATGCAAAATATAACATCAAGTCAATTCAGGGAACACATGGGATAGGTCACTTGAGGATAGCCACAAGCAGTAGAGTCACTCCAGACCATTCACATCCATTCAGTACTACAGCGATTCCAGATATTGCTGTGGTACATAATGGCGAAATAACAAACTATTCCAAGTTAAGGTCTTCACTTGAGCTTAAAGGATATCGTTTCTTTACTAGATGTGACTCAGAGGTCATTGCTGTATTCATTGCAGATCAAATTTTGAGACATGGCGATATAGAAAAGGCAAATTATGAATTTATAAATAAAGCAGATGGCCCTTTTACATATATAGTTGCTACACCCGACTCTCTCGCCTTGGTTAGAGACAAATTTGGAGCAAGAAAAGCTATTTTCGGATATAATCCAGGCAGTAAAGACTATCCATCTTTCTGGGCGATAGCTACTGATTTATCTGCTTTGGATTCTGTGGGAGCAACATATTACGTAGAAACTCCGCAACCTGGAAAACCAAAAATATTTTACAACCAGATGAAAATCAGACAATCTATTGCTAATTAAATAATCAATCAATCAATAAAATAATTTATTTTTGAAATTTTTAATTAAATTATTAATAAACTACTACTTGTCTTGTGCTCTTTTAAAATCTGTCTGTTTTGGTTTTGATTTATTTATTATGGTGAATAAAAAATATATATCATATCAATTTTCTACACATTTTAAAAATGTGTGCATATACGACTTTATCAATTTGTGTTAATAGAATAAAAGATATATCAGTAACCTTGCTAAATATTCGAGATAAAATAAATTGTATATTCTAGATATTGATGAAATAAGATCCATTGCGGACTCTATAAGGTCTAAGACATCAAATCTAGATGAACAATTTAAACGACTCAATTGTTTGTTATATGAAAAATATAGAATAGATCTCCCTAAAGGGCTAAAGAGGGCGTCTTTAGAAAAGTTTAAGGATATTATAAGTTCGCCATTGGTATACGAAAGAGCAGTAAATTCTATTCTAAAACGGAAAATAATCGAAGGCGAAAATAAAATTACTATAAAAAATCCTAAAGCACTTTATAGAATTGGAATTCTCAGTTTTAGAGAACCGATAAAACTAGATTTAATTGTAGAGGGGAGTGTTGGAAATTTTTTTGCAGCTGGTTGTAATTTTGATGGAACATGGACAGTAAAAGGTCATTCTGAAAATGGATTGGCTGATAAGGGTTATGCTGGTAAAATTGTTGTTGATGGTCTTGCTACAGAACTTGCAGGACAGAACAATCAGGCGAGAGAAGATAGTGATGGTGTTGATATTCTGGTCAGAAAGGGATGTATGGAAAGAGCTATGGGTCAGGCTAGAGGAGGGAGCTTGATAACGTTTGGCGCAGGATATAATTCAGGTCTGTACATGTCAGGGGGAGTATTATTAAATTTGGGAGCACCAGGAAGATCCTTTGGCCCTGGAATGGTTGGTGGAGCTATTTATTCTCCTCAAGGTACTACCGTTGGCGAAGGTGCAACAATTCGAGATATGACTAGAACAGACTATCAAGTTATTTTATCTGTACTAAAAAAATTTGAAACCGAATTGGACATAAAAGGACTAGATAATTTTTCCCCGGAAAATCATGTATTAAATATTACAAATAACGGAATTAGTGAAGAATATGATTTTAAAAATATTATAAAAATTAGCGCAACAAAGTGACAATAAAATCAAAGGACTAAAAACAGTCAGTCATTGCAAATAGTCAATGTTTTTTTAACAGTTTTAATGGAACTGATATATTAAAACATTTTTTTAAAAGTTTTATAATGGATACTGAATAGGAATGCTCCAAAAAAAAAACCAAATATATGCGTAAATAAAGATTAGTAAATAAACATTTCAACGATATAACTGAAAGTTTTAATGCTTACTATCCTTATATGCAAAAAGAAATAGGAGATTGTAATCTATTACAGGAATATAATTGGATACAAATCTTTGATTCTATTTATGATAATGCTACAATATATAATAACAATTTTGCGTTAAACAATATGAATGTTATAACATTAACAGGATATATAAAATGAGAAATATTAAATCATCATATCCATTACTTTACTTCTCTGAATTATAAATGCTAATAATGAAAATCAAGGTCAGATAGTATTATCAAATGTCGGGATCCATGTAAGAGATATTAATTTAACTGAAATATCTTTCTTATCCAGTTTGATAGTTATTGTTTCTAAATCTTCGATATTATTTTTTATTTTATAATCTAATTCAGCAAACTCTGCTCTAAATTCATTTTCTACATCTACGAGCTGTTGTTCATATAACTCTCTGGTCTGAATAGCTCTTTCAATATCTTTCTTTTCTTTCGTAGTTCTTGTCATTCCTCTCATTACACGTGAAGCATTGTTTCTAGAATATCTGGAAACTTTTCTTCCCATAAATGCTCCTATCAATGTACTTCCTAATGAAATATAAGCATGCATATTTTGTTGATTTGATTGTTCTTGTTGGATTTCGACATTATATTGAGCTCTTTGGATTTTATCTTGCAAATTGCGTATTTTGGGAGCATATTTTTGACGTAATTTCTCAACCATATTGTCTCTATTTTCTCTCATTAATGTTCTAATTCTGTTTCTAAAGTTACTTTCAGACTCTCCAAGCTTTGAAATTTCTTTTGAATTCTTAAATTTAAATAGGTTTAGTTTTTGATTTCTATATAGCCAATCAACAAACTCCTTTTTCCAAATATCATATTTTTCTGGTTTCGATGCGATAGAAGGCAATTCTGTGAAATTTTCACTTTCAGGTTTTTGTTGAAGGTTTTTTATGTCAATATCTATTTCATGTGAATTCATCCAGTCAACAGAGATTGGTTCATTCACAATTGGTGTAATAACCTTTAAATCTTTTATAGTATCTATGTCCAATTTGGAATCAACGAAGTTTAGGGATGCGGCTCCCAGTACTACTGGCTTATAATAAAATTTACTAGGTTTATTTGTCCCAAAGTGAGAAACAGGTATAAAATATTGGGTTATTTCAGGGGGAAGCATAGGTTGTTTTCCATGATGATTGATGAGATTGCTGCTAGATACTTGATCTTTATTGATCATGTTTTTAGAATCAATTTCTTTTAGGTCAGATTTTGTACCTTTCATAAAAAAGTCAGGCAAAATTTTTATTTGTATCATTAGTTTTTTAATTTGATCCCTTGTAAGTGGTCCTCGTAAATATGATAATGCCCATCTGGTTTGAAAGATTTCTAAACCGTCCTCATGTGCATTGCTCATAACAAAAACCCTATTCTCCAGACCTGAAATTATTTGGTCTATTTTTTTCCTATCAAATTCTCCATTACTATTTTGTGATGATCCCTGTAGACCATCTAATACTCTTGCTTTGTCTCTATCTGTTTGCAATCGTCCAATAAACCATGTTCCTATGTTAGACAGCCCCTTGTAGTCTAAATCCACGGGATTTTGTGTAGCTAATAATAAACCTAATCCAAAAGCTCGGGCTTGTTTTAATAAAGTCATTAAGGGTTGTTTAGATGGAGGATTTGCCACGGGCGGCAAATAGCCAAAGATCTCATCCATGTATAAAATAGTCCTAAGACTCGTAGTACCAGATTGGGTTCTAACCCAGTATAAAATCTGATTTAAAATTAAAGTAACAAAGAACATACGTTCATTATCATTTAAATGTGCTATGGAGAAAATCGAGACATTTGGTTTTCCCCCACTGTCGTACAACATTTTTTCAATATCCAAATCCACACCCTCCATCCATGAGGAAAAACTAGGAGATGCGACCAGATTATTCAATGACATGACAAGATTGAACCTATCTTTGGATGGAAAGAAAGATTCGATATCCAAAACTCCGACTTTGTTCATAGGTGGATTTTGAATAGCATTTATTAGACCAGCAAGATCAAGATCCTTCCCCTCTTTCCATAATTTGTCTAAAATTGTAGAAATAAGAATATGTTCCCGATCTTCTAATGGATTTGCTTGTATTCCCGCCAAGGTTAGTAGACTATTTACTGTATTTGTTATCGTTTCTCTAAATAATTCAGAATCATCTACCACTTCCTTTGGTGGTACTGCAAATGAATTTAGGATAGAGATTGGGATACCTGCATTGCTACCTGGAGTATATATGACGAAATTTGCTGAACTGCGCAGACGTTGAATCCGTTCTTCTTGCTGTCCCCACTCCATTAGTCCATTTCTCCATGTTTCCGCTTGATTACGTGCGTACTCATCTAAAGTAAATCCTTTTTTTCTTGCATCTTCTTCATTTATCCATGGTAAGAAATTTTCGCCAGTTAATTGTGGAAAATTGAGTAATAAATTAGGAATATCTCCTTTTGGATCAATTATTATCAATGGAATACCATCGATGATAGCTTCTTCAAGCAAAACAGTACATAATCCAGTTTTTCCACTTCCAGTCATACCTAGGCATACAGCATGGGTAAGCAAATCTTTAGAATCATACAAAACTAACGATTCTTCTCTTTTTCTTGATTCTAAATTATATTTTTTACCTATGTAAAAAACTCCTAATTTTTCATAATCTTCAATCATAAATCTAATTATTAAAGAAAAGGCTAACTACATATAGTATACACTTGAGATTTGTATTATTTCACTTCTTACTATGAAATTATATACTGATATACTAACCAAGATTTACCTGGCAGTATCTATCGTAAAATCTATCTCTTACTAAAATGCTATTAAAGTCATTTTTTTTACAGTATCAATATCTGAGCAATAGCAGCGCCAAAAGATGAATAATCATATTTGCCCCCTTGAAATGCTTATGTCTAAAATAAATGAGATTGTCATTTAGATATTGCCTTGTTCTTAAAAGCTGGCCAACTTTTATAAGTTCTATTATCTTTAGTGGCATGCATCACTATTGAGCCGTTGGAATCTTTTGGGCAGGAAGGATTCTTTGCTCAAACTTGCTCTATACACAGGACCTGCCCTTATTGTAAGTATGGCCTATATGGATCCTGGAAATTATGGTACTGATATTCAGGCAGGTGCTTCTCTTAATTACGGCCTTCTTTGGGTTGTTTGGCTCTCAAGTGGTATGGCCATGCTTCTTCAATATTTATCTGGAAAGATTGGAATTGCAACAGGATTATCATTACCAGAAATAATCCGAGAAAAACTCAAGAAGAAAGGAAAAGGTTATGTAATATCTTACTGGTTGGCTGCAGAGACGGCAGTAGCTGCCACAGATTTGGCCGAATATCTGGGTACTGTCATTGCTCTTAATTTGCTATTTGGGATACCTATGATTTATGCTGCAATTTTTGGAGCTCTGGATGTAATTTTCATTCTGATATTGGCCACGCAACGTAGATTTCATATTATTGAAAGGCTATTTGTGGTCTTTGTATCAATAATAGGGTTCGGATATCTGTATGAAATAATTATTATAAACCCAGATCCGTCTGCTATTTTATACCATTCATTTGTTCCCTCGCTTGGGAATACTAATGCTATCCTTCTTGTTGTAGGAATTATAGGAGCTACTGTTATGCCTCATGCTCTTTTTGTTCATTCTTGGCTTACAAAAAATAAGGCTCAAAACAAATCTCTGGAAGAAAGAAGAAAAATTCGTAAACTTCATCTTATAGAAAATGTTGTTTTGCTGACAGTTGCAGGTACGATTAATGCAGCTATTATGATTATGGCTGCTGCTGCCTTTCATTCGTACAGTCCTAATGTAGCTTCGATATCGGAAGCCTATAAAACTCTAGTACCATTGTTTGGTGCATCAGCTGGAATAATCTTTTTAATTACACTTCTTTCATCAGGTATTGCGTCATCGGTTACAGGAACACTTGCTGGTCAGGCAATAATGGAGGGTCTTTTAGGAAAGAAAGTAAATGTTTGGTTTAGGAGATTTGTAACTCGCTTTATCAACGTTATTCCAACTACAATAGCAATACTTTTAGGCCTTGATCCACTTAGTATATTAGTATATAGCCAAGTCATTTTAAGCTTAATGATCCCATTGCCTATGATTCCGCTTGTTCTACTTTCAACAGATAAAACATTAATGGGCGAATTCATAAATAGAAAAATTACTACAGCTGTTGCGATCGTATTCGCTGGAATTATACTTGTATTCAATTCTTATTTATTAGTCAATATAAAATAGAACCCTGTTATTAACACAAATTTGTATTATTTACATTTATTCATTGTTATAATTTTCTTCCCACAATACATTATCTTCATTTTATATTGTTACATATCTACTATGATCTAAATCGTTGTTATTATGATAACAATAAATCGTGAATCTACCAATCCAATTAGGGCTAAAATCTATTATTACAAATAAAATTCTCTTTTTGTGAAAAGAAGTATACTACTACTTGATATCAGAAGAAAATTATATGAACTATAATCATACAATAATAATAATAATAGTGAGCCGGCCTTGGTAAGTTAGGGAAAATAGATAGCTAGAATTGAAAAATTTTGTAAAAGTGAGCACAGAACATAATAGAATTATATAATATGACTATTACTCTACTTTTAAGTTAACAGGGTCGTTACAACAAAGGTAACAAAGTATCTACTATGACATGTTATGCTGAATATATGTACTCGAAATACATGTTAGATCTTATGAAACTGAAGCCTCATTGTGATCATGGAAAAAAGTTGAGATTAAGAAGATGTGATAGCGGCGTATTATGGTTTTTTTGTTTTCTTTATTATTTCTTGGAATTGTAATGCTGATTCAATCAACGACGTTTTGTCTTCTTTTTGTTGCATATCCCTTTCAGCAACTTTTTCAGGAACTTTCATGGCTGTGACCCTATCTATAAAGTCGTCAGTCTCCTGCAATGTTGCCTGATTTCCCTTGTCTGTTATCATTCTTCTTTGAATTCGTTGCAGTCCTTCTTCTAATTCGTGTACATATTTATTCTCTTTTTCTGTTGCCTTTTTACTAGCTATTTTTACTATTTCATCTTCCATCGATTGTATTCCCATTTGTTTTAATGTGTCCTGATAGCCTAATTTTATTAGTTTTTCTATAGTTGTATAAGAGTAATCATAGATTTTATTGGCAACTTCGTTTCCGTCATCTATATGATCTATACGAATTACTTTGGTTAATCTAAAACGTCCTCCCAAAAGATTATCAAGTTTTCTTGTATATCCTTTTCGGTTTTTACTACCTGCAGGTTTTTTTAAGATATTATCTATTTCATCCTTTGACGCACCTTTTCTTTCTGCCAAGTTCCTTAGTGCCTTCGTCATATAAACAAAATCACTGACAACTTCTGCGACTTTTTCATCATATTGAGTTTTATCACTAAAGATTATGTTCCACTTTCTATCCTCAAAAAAGTCATGATCGAAGGAGATTGGATTGTCTTTAAGTTCGGATGGCCACAAATTGGCTATATAGACCTCTAGATCAGGAACGTCATCTTCATCGGTATCCTTCTTATGCCAATAGTCTCGATGGGCTTGTATAACTTCTCTTAATGGTGTATTGCTCCTGAACCCACCATCCCAGAAATTATGTCGTTCCATCTTGAGCTCATTCATTTTGGTTTCGGACATCTCATAATCTTGTACTGTAAATTTTGGATAGTCAAAAAAGTTTGGAAAAGTTCCACTTGCAAGAACGTGTTCGATTTCAACACCTTTCTCGTAGAATATTACATGTTTGTTTTGGTCACTGGAGCCATAGTCAGAATAGTACTTTGTCTTCTTACTTCCGGTTTCATTATTTAGAACATTATCATCAAAGTCTTGTACATAATCTCTTTTTTCATAGCTATCAAATGTAACGGCATCACCAGTTTCTAAATCAACGGTTACCAGAAGAAATCTAGGCTGGGGATATTGTGTTTTTATTGGAAAGTCGGCATAGTTTTGTAAAGTCTTTTTGAGAGAGAATCCAGGTAAGTGTTTGTTATCTGGTCTTGGAAACGAATTTAATTTGTCTGAAAAGTCAAAGAATTTACCTAGTATAGACCAAGGAAGTATTCCAGAAGCTACATTAGGAGCTCCTGAGTTTTGAAATTGTTTAGCAGAATAATACTTTCTTGCAGCTTCTCCTGACGCTGGGATATACCATCCATTTATAAAATAATCTTTCCAGAAATCTGGATTTAAGAGAAAATAATTTGCGGAAAAAACATCATACCATTTCTTAAAATCTGGATTCATTTTCAAATACAGGTCTTTTAACGTGTTCGAGTATGACTCTATCAAATTACCAGCTGATAACTTGAAGGCTTTATTTGTACTATTTATTATATCCCACCAATAATGATAAATTGGACTCTTATCAAGAAGCTCAGCCAAAGTAGGGAAAACATATTCTTGATTTCTCCAAAATTTTAAAAGTTCTTTAGACGAATCTTTCCAGTTTTTACTCTTAATAAAATTACTTACTACGACTGCACCATTCAGTGCACCAATGGAAGTTCCAGCTATGATATCAAACAAAGGTCTTTTTCCGTTTATTAGACCTCTTTCACTATCTTCGCTAAGCTTTTCAACTAAAGCCTGAAATACACCTGCCTCGTATGCTCCAAGTGATGCTCCGCCCTGAAAGATTATGGCTCTATGTACCCGTTTTACAACCACACTTGCATCATGGATAACCTTCGTATTCTTGTTATCTATGGTCTCTAATTCGAATTTCAGAATGCTATTAATTTCATTACCTTCAATGTAAGGAGCTGTAAATGATAGATTTCGAGTCCTTTCATCGATCATATCTGTAATTATCATGCTATTGTTGGTGATTTTTTGTTTCCATGAGAAGGATTTGATAGTATCAATATCCATATCCTGTATGAAATCCAGAGCATCGATAACAACTGTTGACCCCTCTGCAAAGGTTTGGATCGCATTCGTGATCTCGTTATCTTTCTTACTACTGTTTCCTGAGGATTTATCAGTAAATTTTTTTCTCATAATTATATGTTTAGGTGAAAGTCTCTTATACATAAGGCATCCTTTGTTTTCAAATGAAATTAAGATTGTTTAGTATTCCAACGGCATCTTAGGTTTTTAATGATGCTATTAGGTTAACAGTTATGTGAATAAATAGATGAGTTCATTATGTAAACTGTTTCTAGTTGTATTTGCATGTTTGACGTTGTAGTTATCAGTCCAATTAGATACTGCTTTTCCAATATCAGATTCATTTCTAAATGTAGAATTGTTTATGGCCTGTCTCTGTAACCACATCCATCTTACCTCTATCAGGTTCAGTTCTGGAGATCTGGTTGGCAGGAATACAGGAACTATTCTGGGATGATAACGTGTTATTGCATTTCTTGTCTTTTTTGACATGTGTATAGATGCGTTATCTAATACAACAAATATTGTTTTTATACTGGAATCATATCTGGAATCAACTCTTTTTATAAAATCTATAAACTGGTCACTGGTCTTAGTTTTATAACAGTGAGTAAACATTGTATCGTTGGTATGATCATAGATACCAAATACATTCAGAATACCTTTTATCTTCTGTGCCTTTTCTACCTTGGCTTGTGTGGAACACCATGATGGACCGCCATATGTCTTTGCTGCAATAGAACCTTTCTCATCCTCATATAGCAAGATGGAATCAGAAGGTGTACTGTACCTTAGTTCTTCAATTCTCTTTTTTTCAATTCATACTCAGGGTCTCTGCTTTTACCCATTACTGTCTTTGAATTCCTCCATTCAATACCGTGTTTTACCAGCACATTCTTTACTTCAGTATGACTGATACTCTCTACCAACTTCTTTTCCATTATGTATCCTGCAAGTACACGTAATGACCATGTAGAGAATTTCAGTTTGTACTTTCTCGGAGGATCGTTAGATGCTATCTCTACAATCTTGTTTTCTATATCCTCTGTAATCTTTTGAGCATTACGTACATGTTTTCTAGATATAATACCATCAATACCTTTTCCATTGAATCTGTGGATCCATTTACGTATGTTGTTATCATGATGGTTTGTAATTCTTCGTATCTCAGGTACTGTGTATCCTTCATCTCTAAGCAAGATCATTTTGGCTTGATAACCTGATTCTGGATCGTTATCGAGCAACCAGTGAAGGTGATCCATTTCCTTTGTACTTATTTCTCTAAGATAGGTATTCCTCACAATATGTACGACGTGATGGTTAGCTAAAGCTGTTGTTATAAAATTGATTTGTCAAACTAATCATTATCATTTTACAAGAATAACTATATGGAATATTACAATGCTGTTAACGAAAGATCCATAGCTGTGAACATTCTATTCTAACAATATATGTTATTGAGATTTGTCAGAAACAGGACATCCATTATCATTGCAATGTATTCTTTGTATTTGTACTTTCTTCGTCTCAGTCTACGAAATACATACATCCAAAGCATTGAGGCCATTTATGGATCAAAATATAAGTCATGTCGCTGTTTGGGAGTGGATTCAAAGATTCGGTTCACCGCAAATCTATAACAAGAATAGAAGGATTTCGGCATCCATCATAGATTAAAATATGAAATTATCTTTTTTATACAAATAAATCCTTTAATTCAAGCACGCATATAAAAAAAAGTATAATATTATGCTCAAATATGAATATAGATATGGAATATAGATATGATTAGGTCATATTTTTATTTATAAGTTATTCTATTTATTATATTTCCTATTTCAAGATATTAGTGCAAATTTTGATCAAATGATAAATAATAATCAATTAAATACCTCCTATTTTGTACGGTCGGATTGTTAGCTGGTGCTGGTTATACGATAAAATAATCAAATACCATATTATTTAATATTATAATCAAGTAATGATGAAGGCGTCAGATCTATTCATAAGGTGCTTAGAATCAGAAGGAGTGGAGTATATATTTGGTTTACCTGGCGAAGAGACTAATGATTTAATGTTTTCGGTATTAAACTCACAGATTAAGTTTATCTTAGTAAGACACGAACAAGGGGCGGCTTTTATGGCTGATGTTTATGGTAGACTGACCCAAAAAGTTGGAGTATGTCTATCTACATTGGGTCCTGGTGCAACAAACCTGATTACAGGTGTGGCAAATGCAAATATGGACAGGTCTCCTATATTGGCGATTACAGGACAAACAGATTCAACCCTACGCCATAAAGAATCTCATCAAAATATGGACGTTGTATCTATGTTTAAGCCCATAACAAAATGGAGATGGTCAATCCATAATGCTGACGTTATTCCAGAGATAGTAAGAAGGGCTTTCAAAATTTCAATTGAGGAAAAAGCGGGAGCAGTACATCTAGAATTACCTGAGGATGTAGCCAAAGAGAAATCCTATATTAAACCAATAAAAAAGTCTCGTAGAACCTCAAGATCAAGACCACACAACGGTTTGATAAAAAATGTAGTTAAAATGATATTGAGTGCTAAAATGCCAATGATTTTGATAGGAAATGGGTGTATACGAGGGAATGCTAGCACATACATAAGAAAGTTCGTAGAAAGAACTGGAATATGTTCAATGAACACATTTATGGCCAAGGGTGTAATTTCAGATAAATCTGAAAGACATCTGCAAACAATTGGAATTAAGGATGCAGATCATGCCCTCATTGCATTGAAAGAAGCTGATTTGGTCATTTCGATAGGATACGATCTAGTTGAATACAGCCCAAAAAATTGGAATGGAAATTTAGACAAGAAAATCATTCATATTGATTCTGCTCCAGCTGAAGTGGAAACATATTATCCTCCAGACATTGAGATTGTCGCAGATATCGGTTACACGATAAATGCGATTTTACTTGAACTGACTGAGAAAAAAATAAAAGTAAAAAAAGAGAAAAAAATCCTAAACAGGAGCAGCAACAATCTAGATTCTACAGACATACCATATTTTGAAATGCCAGATTTATTTATGAAAGTTAAGAAACAAATTACAGAGAGAATTGAAAAATTCAAAGATGATTTTGCTTATCCTATCAAACCTACAAAATTAATCATTGATGTAAGGAATGCGTTAGATGAAAATGATATTGTTATCTCAGATGTTGGAGCTCATAAATTGTGGATAGCAAAAACTTATGATACTTTTACTCCAAATACCTGTCTAATTACTAATGGTTTTTGTTCCATGGGGTTTGCGCTTCCAGGTGCTATTGCAGCGCAACTTGTCAGACCAAATCAAAAAGTTGTTGTCATGTGTGGTGATGGCGGCTTTTTGATGAATGTTCAGGAATTGGAAACTGCTGTTCGTTTACAGTTACCAATAATAGTCATTATCTGGTGTGACTCAGATTTTGGTATGATCTCTCTAAAACAAATTCATGAATTTGGAAAAAGTGCATTTACTCGATTCAATAATCCTGACTTTGTTACACTTGCTCAAAGTTTTGGAGCCATTGGATATCATGTTAAAACCACTGAAGAATTTCCAAAAATCCTGAAAAAAGCAAAAGAGTCAACATCTCTCCCAGTAATCATAGCAATTGATGTAGATTATTCTAAAAACCAAATTTTGTTGAATGATGACTTTAAGGATTAATTGTTACTTTATATTGTCACTGTTATCATAAAGAAGAAAGAATTTTGAATGAAAATAGATTATGTATAGAAAAAATAGAACAAAGTTGATTTTATTAACTAATTATCAAATACTATAAGGTTACCATGAAAAATATCCATGTTACCATAATTTGTAAAATGTTGTTATTTTTGCAACTTTTTTAATAACCAAAGATTAATTATGTTAACAAAAATGTTATCATGGATCGCATTTTGTTAATAAATTAGATAAAGAATTTGTAACCCTTTATTTTTGAGCCTAAAACCTATCGAACGTTTGACATTAAAAGCGATGCACTAAGCGGGTTAAAATAAAAAAGTTTAGTCATATAAAATTTAAAATATTGAGCTCCAATCAGTTCCGATATAAATAAAATATAAATAAAATATGAATAAAATATAATGAGAATTCTTACTGTTAAAATTGAATACTAAAGATAGATGGGATTTCAAAATTTTCCTATTTAATCCCAAACACCGGTTGTCTTGTCATTAATTCTTCTTCAAAATAACAATGTCTATAACAAAACGAGTTACATAAAACGGATTCAAGTGTATTTATTATTATTGATCTAAAGGAGATTACATAGGCTATTACACTAACGCTATTACACTAACCAGATTCCAAATGAGTTTACAGTAATAAGAATCACGAAATAAGTTTTAAGAATTCTAGCACATAGAAAAATATGATTATTATACATGATATATTTTCCAAATGAATCATTGAAAACATTATGAACTTCACAAAAAAAATATTTACAACTAATTTACATGAGAGGGTTTTGATGACTATTGTGTATATATCTGGATACAATTCTTTGTTTCGATGTATAATGATACTATAGCAAATAATAATAATGATTTTGAGTTAGAGGAGGTATTTTTATCTTAAATTAATATAGCCGAAAAATAAAATGAATGTCATGATGGTTAACAGAATTTATTATAAAAATGTTTATTTAGTAGAAAAATATCTGAATTATGATGAACAAAATAATTCTGACAAATACTATAGTAATTGTCATATTGATGACTGCAAGTATGACAATTCCACTAGTCTCTGCTCAGGCCCCTAAAATCATCGCTCCGGGTAGCGAGGCGGAGAAACTACAAGACATGTTGAAAGGTACAGACGTGCAAGATTTGTTCGCACCAGGAAATAGATTAATTAACATCATTTGCCCCTCTGACTCCGGTCCGAACTTCGAGAACTGTCAAGTTTTTGAGGGAACAAAAGTAGCGGGACCTACAGGCCCAGGTCTGATGGCAGAAGGAGACACATTAGTTACTGGAATTTGCCCCTCTAGCTTCACTGATCCGAGTGAATGTCGACTATTCACAGGAATGCCCGTCCGCTAGCTTCACTGATCCGATTGAATGTCAAGTATTCACAGGAACGCCGCGTTACCCCGCGGTCATAGTAGTAGATTAAATATCGTTTCTCATAACTTCCATTTTTTTTAGTAAAATAATTATTAATATGTCACCTAAATTAGACAAAAAGTGAGGAGAAATTTTCATCATAACTGAAAACAAACTTTCATTAGGTTTATCATATAAGATTAGCCTGGTTACCAAAATATATGATTTCCGACCTTCAAGAATCCCTAACAAATACATTTAATTTCACACTACCACTTTATCTATATTATCATAGCAGAATTCACCAGTCGAGCTACGTCATCTGGTCCAATCATCAATTCAACATTCATGGGAACACCACCTCTTTCAGGTAGTAATAGTAGATTTAATATTCAAACATTCATATTTCTTTAGGCTCTGTTCCGATAAGCAGCATCAGGTATAGCTGAGAATGTTCTAAATATACTATGAAAATTAAATTTGAAAGAAATAAAACATCATCTTTAATTGTAATGTATTCTCTTTATCATACTTTCTTGGTCCCAGTCTACGAAATACATACATCTAAAGCACTGGAACCTTTTAAGGACCAAAAAAGAAGTTATGTTGCTGTTAGGAAATGGATTCATCGATTTGATTCATGCCAGATCTATAACAACCCTAGAAGAATTTCTGCATTCATAATCGATGAGAGAATGATTCAGATTGGTAATCAACATTTCTGGTTATGGTTTTACATTGAACCTGTTCATAAATCTATACTTGGAATCTACATTTCTGAAGAAAGAAACATGTTTGTAGCAGAGAATTTTATCCCATCTCTTGTGTCCAGATATGGTAGACATACAGTTTACACTGATGGTGGTACATGGTATCTACAAGCCTGTAACTTTTTACATTTGAAACATAGATTACATTCTCATTTAGAGAAAAGTCTGATTGAAAAAGTCATGCAGTATTTCATAGATAGGACAGAATGTTTTGATAATTACTATCCATGTTTAGAGCCTATCCCAAAAATAGATAGGAATATAGCTCGTTGGTTTCCTATCATATCTGATAATGTTTGAGTAAGAGTAAAAAATATGTTAGAACCATTACACGTATTCCTGATGACCTTTGGTATGAAATAAAAAATATTTTACCAGATGAGAAACCAGATAATACCATAGGTAGACCAATTGTTCCTTATAGAAAAGTACTTGATGGTATCCTGTTTGTCTTGAGGATCGGATGTCAATGGAAAATGTTACCCAAGGAATATGGTTCTGGTTCAACGTGCCACAGAAGATTTCAGGAATGGAGACAATCAGGATTATTTGACAAATTATGGACGAGATTACTAAAAATATACGATAACACGAGAGGAATAAAATGGAACTGGCAATCACTTGACAGCATATCAGTAAAATCTCCTTTAGGGGGCGATGACTGGTCATAATCCTACAGATAGGAGTAAATTAGGAAGCAAAAGACATATTCTAACAGATAAAGATGGTATTCCTCTTTCTACTTTTATAACATCAGCCAATACTCACGATGTTACCGTTGCAACAAATACAATTGATAATATTGTTATCAAAAGACCATCGTCATCATCATCGATAACAAAATACAGAAACAACAACAATAACAAGAAGAAGAAGAAAAAGCAGAATCTATGCCTTGATAAAGCATATCATTCCAAAGAAGTAGAACAAGAAATGGTCAAAAGGGGATACATCCCACATATACGACACAGAAGAGAAGAAAAGAAACTCAACAAGAAACATCCTACAAGAAGATGGGTTGTAGAGAGAACAAATTCATGGCATAACAGATTTAGGAAATTATTTACAAGGTATGAAAAGAAGGATGAGAACTATCTGGGTCTTGTACAGTTAGCAAATAGTATAATTGTTTACAGGAGGATAATTTTGGGATAGGCTCTTAACTTAACAGCACCCTACAATCCTTGTAATTCAACATCTAATATGACCAACTACTATATTCTTTATCCATACTCTAATTATCAGGTATTAGTTGTTCCAGATGTATATTTCACAATAATTCTTTTATCAGGAAAAATAGTATATATTATTATAATTATGTTTAAAATCAATAAATTTAGCAGAAATACCTTTGGTTTTCCTTATACAAAAGATTCTTTTATATTATATAAAAATGTAGCAAGACAATACAAAGACAAAAAAGTTCTTGCTTATGTTAATCATCTTATTCCATCAAAAATTAAACAAGAGATAATAACAATAAGCAAAGAAAATAATAATAACATACAAATTTTAAAACCACTTCTTGATTGGTTTAAGCAAGATTATATGAAATGGATGAATAGTAGCGACATCAGCAAAAACATCAAATGCCAAAATTGCAACATACCTTTGCATTTTAGCATAATCAAAGGTAATTCTTGGAAGCTAAGAATGAGTGAAGTTTATGAATGTCTGAAATGTAATTCAAAAATAGTATTTCCAAGATATGGCGAAATAAAAAGAATAGCAGATAACAGAATAGGTAGATGCAGTGAATGGTCAATGCTATTTGGGGCAATTTTAAATTCACAATTTGTGGAAACAAGAATTGTACAAGATTATCTAGATCATTGTTGGAATGAAGCATTGATTGATGGCAAATGGATACATATTGATTCTACGTTAGCCTATCCTATCTCTTTAAACCATCCTCATTACTATGAGAAAAATTGGTCAAAGAAATACAAGTACATTTTGGCTTTTTCCTATAATTCTGTAGATGATGTTACTTGTGCTTATACCAATGAATGGCAAGATGTACTAAAAAGAAGGAAACAAGATAATAAGAAGGAAATTATTATGGAATCTTTTAAGATTTTTTATAGAGAAATTTAAATGTTGGATATTGATTTTAAATTGTTCCAATCGATCTATGTGTAACAGTAAATGTGGGTATGTTACCTTAATATATTTATGATGGAATACTTTTAAAAACAACCAACGCATTTAAAGATAAAATTGAAATTTGATAAAATTTATGAAAAACAAATTATTATCCTTCTAAATCTTTTATATAGATCAAAGTAAATTATTGACTAATGAAATGTAAAGAATTCTAAATTTTATTATTTATAAAATGATATTATTGCAGTTGATTTTTATTTACTTGAATTTAATGATATGTATTTTTTTGTTTGGCTTTTAAATTTTAAAAGTTGTTTCGTAAATTCTTTATTTTCACCATATACTTTTGTTAGATCATTTAATATCTTAACATTGATTTTAAATTTATTATATTATTTTTTATGTTGTTTCTACAAACTATCGAAATTTATTGTCAAGATACAGAATATTACTTTATTCCATTGATTTTTGTCTTTGCAGTTTATTGTTTCTTTTTATTTCTTTTTTCTTATTATTATTGTTGTCGTTGTTATTTTTTGATTTTATTTTGAATTTATTAGATTTCAGAGTCTTTTCAGGACTTTTTACAATGTAGATTAAAGGTAAATAAATAAAGTTATATATTAAAAGTATTCTAAATTTCTTTTGTATTTGTAATTGTATATTTAAAATAAAAAAGTAAAAATAAATGGTCATAGCTAATGAGAAAAGAAAAACCTGTAAATTAGTTTTAACCAATGTCAGTTTCTCTATATAAGATTTCTTTAACAATACTTTTGTATCTAACCCTTTCAAAGTATCTCTTACTGTTTTATATTTGTCTAGATCTTTTGAAAGAGCTTCAAGATAAGTTATCATATCAAAAGGCATATTGTTACATAAATCTGTTTTAAATATTTTTAAAGTCATTAGAATATCATTTTCATTTAATCCTGCATTAACCAAGTTTTGTAAAATAGAAAATACAATGGGTTGAGATTCTTCTATTACCTTTCGTTTTGAAGATATTTCACTGTCCAGTATAGAAAGCTTATCTGTCTTTTCTAAGATATCTTGTTCAAGAGTTAAAAGAGTATACAAATGATCCATATATCTAAAGAATCGGATTTTGATTTGCTTTTTATTCAAACCAAATTTTTTAGAGACGTCTGAAAATGTTTTCTCTAGGTATTTAATATTAGAAGCATTAAACCCAAGGTTTTCCAACCTTTTCAAGGATTGAACTATAGGTTCATTTGATGTTATCTTGATTTCATAATTGTCACTTATTGCATTTAAATCTTGGATATGTAATTCAAGTTCCTTTATTCCTCTCTCTTTATTTTCAACTAGATCTCTGTAATCATTTATATCTGAAAATTCACTGAAGATTGTAAGAGGTTGGAAGTTCATCTCTTGAAAAATTTTTATAACATGTATTAAAGGCTCTAAAATTTGAATATCTATACCATTTTTCTTTAGTTCATCTTTTACATTTTTGAATAACAAAAAATCTTTTTTCTCATTTTGTATCTCTTTTCTAATAGAATCAAAATCATCTTTTAAATCTTGGATCTCTTTTCTCTTCCTTTCTTTTTCATGATCCAATTTTTGGATTTCGATTTTTCTGTAATATATATCTCTATCTAGTTTAATCCTTTCTTGCCTTCTTTTATTGATATATGTTGGTAGATCATTTAATGAGGAGATATCGGGATAGTCATTTATCACTTTAGCCAGTCTTGCAATATCAGCAGGTAGTAATCTTTGCTCTTTACTTTCATTATATAGTTTAGATCTCTTGCGAAATTAGAACTCATCAACATTCTACTCTTTATTAAATATATTATAAAATATCAAACTACAACACTATTCATTATCCTGTAATTCACAAGACCAGATACAATATCAGATACTGTATTATATCGCTTTAGTTTGTTCCTGTATCTCGTACCCATTATACCAAATTTCTTTATCCTGCAGATAGTATGCTCTATTATGACTCGCTGTCTGGAATGATCTTTGTTATATCCTTTTTCTTCCTCCGTTAATTCAGTATTTCTTTTCTTCTTTACTGGTAGACTATACTTTACAGTAGGAAAATCTTTTTCACATCCTAAATATCCTAAATCAAGTATATTTTCTACCTGTGATGGTGTTACAGGATTTTCTTTTTTGTAGACATCGTAATCATGTCTCCTTCCTTTTTTGTATCCTGTCTTATGCAGAATCAAACCATGGCCATTTACCATATACTGAGTTTTGACTGTATGTCTTTTCTTCTTACCAGAAAAGAATTCTTTTTTTCTCTTTTTCTTCTTTGGTCTAGGTATCTCCTGTTCTGATGAATCTATAAATGCTTTGAATCCTGGAAAGTATAGTTCTACTTCTTGGACAGTTCGTAAGCGTCTTGTAACATTGTATAGTTTTTGGGGTAGTGGAATACAACTTTTTACTATTGGTTCCATGTAACGTATATCTCTATGTACATTGCTTTGATCCAGATCAAATAGAAATCCAGAAAGCGAATTTGTTATGTATAGTTTGTAGTATACTAAAAGCATTAGAAATCTATCTTTTACTGTATGTTTGAAATGTCTTCCAGCTCCTATACCACGAGTTCTATCCTTCTTTCTTTTTGATAGACGTTTTATCTCATATTTTGGATATTTTGATTCTACTTGCTTACAAATGGAATCAAATTCAGATAATTCTAATCCCGTGAATGATCTAAATAATAATGGTTTTCTGGATAGTTTACCATAGTTTAACAATTATTAGAAATTATCATGTAAATGTGGAATATAGCTGTAAGCTTTCTAATTATGCAAAGGATCTTTTGTTTAAAAA
Organism: uncultured Nitrososphaerales archaeon; assembly: GCA_963695855.1. Lineage (GTDB taxonomy): Archaea > Thermoproteota > Nitrososphaeria > Nitrososphaerales > Nitrososphaeraceae > TH1177. The sequence goes on from CAVOHZ010000006.1 coordinate 220,595, forward strand.
ATAGTTGAGGTGGTCCTCATCAATATATAGTTGATTGAGTATGTTAGTTGTTGTACTTACCAACATAGGTTACAATTTCATTTACCGAGATAGGTAACACTTCCTAATATGCTAGGAAGTGTATAAAAAATAGAATTACAAACAAAATTTAATTTAATTCATGAGAAAGAGTCGACTGGAGATACTGTAACTAATATCTGTAATAGATATCATACATCTAGAAAGTCATACTACAAATGGAAGAACAGGTACCTTGAGAATGGAATAGACGGTTTACGGGATAAAAGTAGGAAACCATATAATATACAACCTGGAAAAGTAACAAATGAGATAGAACAGGAAATATTGGATTTACGTGTAACAAAAAGATTTGGTTGCAATCGCATAAGGTTCAGGTTAAGACGACTGAATGATATCTCCTTCAGGTACAAAAACCATCTACAAGATACTGAAAAGACATGGACTGAACGGCTGTGTTAACTTAAGACTGTTTCACCTCCAATTTTGAATACAATATTGTTTCTGATTTTTGCGTTATACAGATAAACAAATAATTTGATCCAATTGTATACATGCTATAGATCACAATTATTCTTACTCTTAACAAAACATGGATAGTAATCATCAAAACATTCTGTTCTATCCTTGAAATACTGCATTACTCTTTCGATAAGGCTCTTCTCTAAAGGTGAATGCAACCTATGTTTCAGATTTAAAAAGTTGCATGCTTGTGGATACCATGTACCTCCATCTGTATACACAGTATGTCTTCCATACCTTGATACAAGAGATCTAATGAAATTTTCTGCTACAAACATGTTTCTCTCTTCTGAAATGTAGATTCCAAGCACAGATTTGTCAATTGGTTCAATACAGATCCACAACCAAAAATGTTGATTACCAATCTGAATTATAGTTTCATCTATGATGAACGCTGATACTCTTTTTCTCTTGTAAATCTGCAATGAACCAAACCGTTGAATCCAATCCCATACAGCAACATGACTTCTTTTTTGATCCTTAAAAGGTTCCAATGCTTTGGATGTACTTCGTAGACTGAGACCAAGAAAGTACAAATACAAAGAATACATTGCAATGATAATGGATGTCCTGTTTCTGACAAATCTTAACAACATATGTTGTTAGAATAGAACCTTCACAGCTATAGCTCTTTCCTTAAGTTAACAGGACCGACTGAACATACTAAGATGCAAGATCAGAAATAGAAAATGGAAAAGATTTGCAATGAAAAAACCAAATCAAATGGTACAGATGGATATACTGGGACCATTTTACCTTGAGAATTCTACTCAAAAAAACTATTTTATCAGTTGTGAAGATGACTGTTCAAGAAAGGTAACAAGTGACTGGTCTGAAAGAAAACGAAGTGTAGATGTACTACAGGTACTGGAAGACTACATAGTAGAGAATGGTAAACCTCACAAAATAATGCATGATAATGGTAAACAGCTTACATCCAAAATATTCAGACGTTTTCTACAACGTAACAACATTAAAGATAAATCCATACCTGCCAGATATCCGCAACTACAGGGTAAAATTGAAGCATATAACAAGATAGTCAAAAATGAATTTTTGGGAATAGAAAATATTTCCAACAGAGAAGAAGGAAAGAGAATGTATTCCATGTTTGTCAAAGCATACAATGAAACAAGAGAACATGGGGGAATCAATGGTCACACGCCATGTGAAATGTTTCCCATGAAAGGAAGATTAAATAGTTGTAAGAATATCAAAACAAATAAGCAGATAAAAAGTGTTACCCATGTTGGTAAGTGAATTTGTTACCTATCTGTGTAAGTACAACACCTAAATAACGGATCTATCGTATTTGCTTGTAAATTAGATTCTCTAATATATGCAATCGCAATCGCAATTTCAAATAACAAAAACATAATGGCAGTTGGAGATTCTAATAGCGGTGTTTATGCGATGAATATAAACCTATTTAATTTTCTATTTTCTATTTCTGTATATTTTGAAAATTTAGCTTTTGTAAATATTCATCATATGTCGATAAACTATTCTTTTCTTTTTTTAAAATAAGTATCCACAAAATAGTAACCCTGAGAAAGAAAATTTTGTCTAGAATTTCACTAAAAACGAATTTAATCCTATGTTATTTTTTCTAATATTATGGGTATTTGAAATTTTTAATTGAGATATTACAGGATTGAAAGATATTATAATAAGTGAATAAAAAGGGAAACGAATAAGATGGAATGAATTTCATTCGTATGCAGACAGAAATGATATACATCCTTTTAGTAATTTTATACCCTTTTGATGTTATTTTATAATAAGTTCTATTATCTGGAACTATCTCTTCTATATATAGAGCCTTTGAATTAGGAGACCTCCATTTCGATCTTAATTACAAAAGAATTAGTAATACGAAGTTTTCCAAATCTTTTTTATTGTTTTTAAAAATTACAAATATTTTTATAATTACTGAAATTAATTATATATCTATTTATCATTTTGAAAAGCTGAAATAAAACTTAGCCATCCTGCAAGTAATCTCTTGCCTTTTGGAGTTATACTATACATTGTCATTCTAATTGGCTTGCGATCTCCTTTGATATTTGGAACATCTTTTCCTTCTACGTATCCAAGTTTCCTCAATCTTTTTTCGAGAGTATCTTTAATAGTGCCTGAGACTTTGAAAATCTTACCATTAGATTTAGAAGAAATCATTTGAGATATCCGTGTAGAACTTTGAGGTTGATTTGATTCGTCTAACGCCATTAATACTATAAAACTATTTGACAATTCAGCTGCTTGTATAAAGTCATAATATTTTGCAATTTGTAACCATTTGTCTTTTTTGCTATTCTCATATTCTTTGTTCTTATCCAAAGTCTAACAAAGTATGGTAAAGAAGCTGCTACTATAATTTACTATCATTTTTTTGAAATGTTTACCTATTAAAATATTATACAAGATAAAAGTTTGTAACCCCAAAATTTTGCCATCCTGAAATATACTTTGCAGAAAGTTTTTCAGGATCATTTAAAACATAATGTCTTGCACTAACAGATTTAAATCGTCCAGCTAAAACTTCAGCTTCATCAACTTCAAATGCATTCTTAAATCGAAGTACATTAGATCGTTTGCGTAATTAGATAAAATCTATTATATATCTTGATGATGCCTTATATTGCTATCATCTTCTGTTGTGTATTATTCGATAATTTACTAAACCAGAAACAATATCTGACATTGTATCGTATCTTTTCAATCTGTTTCTGTATTTGTTTCCCATAATACTAAATTTCTTTATTCTACATATAGTATGTTCTACTATTACTCTCTGTCTACGATGTCTTTTGTTGTACATTTTCTCTTTTTCTGTAAGGTCAATATTACGTTTCTTCTTTACAGGTAATACTGCTTTGATATCTGGAAAATCTTTTTCTACTCCAATATAACCAAGATCAAAATAGTTTTTTACATCTTTTGGTGTTGTCGGATGAACATCTTTGTATACTGTATAGTCATGCTCTCTTCCTTCTTCATGGTTTGATTTATGTAATATTTCTCCTTTTTTGTTTACCATATACTGTGTCTTTACAGTATGTTTTTTCTTTTTTCCAGAATAGTACTCTTTTCTTCTTGTTTTGTCTGTAGGTACTGGAATTTCCTGTTCTGTTGAATCTATAAATGCTTTAAATCCTGGAAAATACAGTTCTACTTCATCTACTGTTCTTAATCTTCTTGTTACGTTGTATATTTTTTGAGGTAGTGGAATACAACTTTTTACTATAGGTTCCATATATCTTACATCTCTATGTACATTGCTCTGATCCAGATCAAACAAAAATCCTGTTAATGCATTGGTTATGTATAGTTTATAGTACACAAGAAGCATAACAAATCTATCTCTTGTTGTATGTTTGAAATGTCTTCCAGCTCCTAAATTTCTTTTTCTCTTTCTTTTTGATAGACGTTTTATCTCATATTTTGGATATTTTGATTCTACTTGCTTACAAATAGAATCAAACTCAGATAATTCCAATCCTGTAAAGGATCTAAACAATAACGGTTTTTTAGATAAACTATCATAATTGAGCAAATTTATGAGAAATTAGTATAGAAATGAGGAATATAGCTGTAAGCTTTCTAATTATGCAATAGATCTATTGTAGTGAATTTTTCTTAATACTATATATGCAATACCTGTTTCTCTTTTAAGAATTTTATGAGCAGCCTGTATATCATAATAGTCAAACCTTTCCAAGCTTCTTAGTTTCTCCCAGTATCGTGTAGGAAGTATTGTTGCTAATGCTTTTTTCTGACCTCTGGTCCAATTTATCGCAATTACAGTGAGACCATTCTTACAGGAAGCAACATGCAATTTATCGCATTGACATCCAAAGGATTGTATACAAATTTCTCTTTGTTTTATGTAAGAGATTTCTGATTCACGTAAACCTGAAAATAATCCAATTCTACAAGTAAAGCCAATATCTCCAGTAATTTTCATTATTTTTGAAATTTTTTCTTCAATAAATTGAGGACTGACAAGATATATACGATCCTTTTGATCTAAATCTCTATTAAGATCGTATCTTTTAATAATCCTTGCAATTAAATTCTTGACCTCATTGTTTCCATATCTGTATGCATAATAATCTCCAAATCTTTTGATTGCTTGAAGAATCCATGATCGTTTATGTTTCGCTAATTTAAATAAATCTACGTCTACTGTGGGACAAAAAAAGATATCTACGTATCTAATATAATAACTATGATAGCATTTTGCTGTATGTGGATGGTATCTTCCCAATAACCAATTAAGTAAATCTTGTTCGTCTACTTGCTTCCAAAAGTCAAACCTTTGGCCAACTTGTAATAATGCCAAACTTGTTGTTTGGTATTGTATATTCATTACTTGCACTTGCTCGTCATCTGATAATCTTCGAAGTTTACCTTCAATTAATAAATTACATAAATCCTTGAATGTTTTGCAGTGCAAATTATCGAGTTGGCGATTAAAAAGATCCACTTCATTTTTCTTTATACTAGCACCAACGCTTATCCAATTTTTCTTTACCTCTTTATTGCTTTTTAATTCTGTTTTAACCGAAAGCACTATATTCATTTGGTAAAACCAAATCATAAACATTATGAAAACCCAATCCATAATTCTTAAGAACCTAAATAATATATTAAGAAAAAATAGCAATAATTAAGAAAAATCACCGCGATTGTATTGGCGCACTAATATTATCTTAAGAAAAATCGTAAGAATGTACAAAATAAATGTATATAAAAAGATTATAAATTCTTAAGAAAAATATAATAATAATCGGGATTTGAATGCGAAACCTTTCGATTGAAGTGCGATGGACTGGGCGGGATTTGAACGCTCGGTTCGACAGACATTTGATTCTGTCATATTCTTATATTATATTCCAAGAGATATTTAGCTTTTATTATTAGAAGCATATTTTAAAATATATCAAAATCAAACTTTGGTTAATAGATTGTCATTTATCTTATTGAGATTTTCTGTTACAAATAGCATCTTTTTGGATTAATATGAATATCATTTGATAAAAAGAAATTCCTAATTTTAATGCCTCAAAATCTATTTTTTTTATTGATTCATTATCTGATAAAGATAGTATAAATTCATCGATAATTCTTTTGAATTCATGTTCGTCATGGTGTTGAAACATGAGCTTATTCTATCAATATAATTAATAAGAGTTTTTTAGAAATGTTAGAGACTAATGCATAACATTTGAAATAATAATATTCTAGAAAGAGCTATCATTTGGTCTTGGAATAGTCCATGTAGTAGGGTTCTACTACATTGTATATAGCTTTTTAAGAATACATTTACACATTATTTTGATTAGAGATTTGAATTAATTAATTAAATCTCTATTTATACAAAAGGTCTAACAGTATCATTAAAGCAATCTTACAATTGCAAAACCAATTATAAAGCCCAAGATTGCACCAAAAGTAGGAAGCCACTTTCTGTCTTTATGTGCTTTAGGTATCATATCATAAAAGAGCATATAAAAAATACCTCCAGCAGATAATGCGAATATCAGTCCTATCATATAATGTAATCCTTGTAAAAAAAATAATCCTATTAATCCAAGAATAACAGGAATTATAGATATAACACCAATCGCATAAAGAGCTCTTCTTGAATCCTTGAATGCTGTTTTTCCAGTTCTCATCTCTTTATACGCAGCAATACCCTCAGGAATATTTTGTATCCCAATAAGTAATGCTATTGCTAAAGCTGGACCAGCTGCTATTGAAGCTCCTATAGCTAAAGATTCAGGTAGTGTATCTAAACCAATACCAATTAGTATATCCGCTCCTCCACCTTTACGTGTAGCTATCACATCAGCAATTGTAAATATGATAGAGCCAAAAATGAAAAATAAAAATGTTTGAATTACTCCAATTGATTTTTCTGCCTGAATTACCATTCCAAATATAGCAGCAGATATTAAAATGCCTGCTCCAAATGCAGTTAAAAATAAAATAACGGATGTGGAAAAATGTACATACTTTCCAATTATTGCACCAATAAATGAAGTTCCACCAGCAATTAATGTGATACCAATGACCATGAAAATATCAGTAAATGAAATAGCAGACATCTTATTCTAATAATTCAAATTAATATCATATTATAAATTTAATTGGAAATAGTTTTCAAGTTAAAATTTACAAATCTATACTTGCGTACGATTTTATATAACCCAATTAAAATACTATTATTCATATATTTAGCTAATCTGAATGACTTTAGTAATACTATGTGAGGTATAAACCGACCTTGGCGAAGAATGGTAATCAGGCATTAATACAACACAAAAAAGTTCTCCGTTCTTGAACACTTAAATAGCTGTAATGGTATATTATAGTACCACTAAAATCTCTATAGCGTATTTTTGCGGCACTAATCTTAATCAATCTGATGCGGAGAGAAAAAAAGAAGTATATAACATTAACCTATGGAGAATCTTCATGCCCATTTGGTGGATTACTTAATACATTTGTCTCCTAGATGACTAGATGTTATCTCCTTTTTTTAATATATTTGAACGGATTTAAAGAAACATTAAATGGACCAACACCTACTGCGCCTCCAATATTAATTTCTCTTGATGTACTTTCAGTTGATGCAACTTCGCCAATTATTAAATCATACCCACAAAAACGACAAAAGGATACTAAATTCACCTGAAGATGTATAACAGTAAATCTAAAAAAATTTAAGTTTATTAATTTTTGTGATAATACATACCGAACTTAAGGAAGCATTAGTTGAATAATTCAATTATTGTTTGAAGATCCAAAGAGGTGGGCCCTAGAATACTGCGGGCCAGACAGGAGTGATACAGATAGTGGCACAAAAACAAGAGTTTATTGTAGGTATACTACTATCTTGTATTTAGCTTTTATTATTAGAAACTTATTTTTAAATGGATACCAATGTGGAGTTACTATAAAAATTAATATTATATATTTTGATATATAAAAAAATATTAAATTAATTAGTCATTTTTGATGGTAGTAGCTTGTAATAATTCGCCCATTTCATTATGCATTTTAAGATAGTTTAGTCCTTTTTCTGT
>CAVOHZ010000007.1:0-10052 GCA_963695855.1 uncultured Nitrososphaerales archaeon
TATTATTTATTAAATGTTATACATCTAGTACACATTTTTCTAAATTTTGCTGCTCTGTTGCGTAACTCGTCTAGATAATCATCTATTTTTTGTTACTAAGGTAAATTATGTAACCCTTATACTTTGAAACCAGTTATACAAAGACGCTTTCAGTATTATCTCCTTTATCATGTTCTCAAATCTTATAGCAGTAACATATTCGCCAAACATTCTCTTAATACAGGAAAAGACAGTTTCTACAATCCATCTTTGTCCATAGTCTACACTATCCTTCCATTGTTGTAGATTGGTTTTCTGTGATTGTACGTTCTTGTTTCTCAAATAATGGTTTGTCTTTCTATACTTGGCATTCTTTCTTACCTTAATTGCTGGTTGAATTCCTTTAAATGATAGAAATTGAAAATTCTTGTTACTGTCATAGGCACCATCCATAATGGCAGTTTCAACTACTTTGTTCTGTTTTATAGTTATATCACCCACTAATTTAGGTAATACTTTTCCATCATGCACTTCTTCACTGGTTACATGTAATGATAGAATTCTCTTCTTTTTTATGTCAACTGCTATATGTATTTTGAGATAACCTCTTTTTACTTTCCATTTGTGCCTAATCCATTCTCCTCTGTTTGTAACTTTAACACCAGTAGAATCAATTACAATTACAAAATTATTATCATGTTGTAAAATGGATTTATCCTGATCATCATCATCTATTTTGATATCTAATCTGTTTATTCTTCTGCAAATCCCGCTATAATCTGGAATTGATGGTAACGTATTTGCAGCATGAGCTGGTACAATACCCTCAGTTTGTCTGTATGGTAAATGAAAATATGCTCTCACATATCCAAGTAGTTTGATGAATGAATCTGGGTATACAAATTTTCTACCTTCTTTGTATTCATTCATCTTCTCTAGTTCAGAATCCCAGTTATCTATAACATCAAAATCAAGTAATACCTCACCACGTTTAACAAGAGATTCATTGTACCTCTTCCAGTTCACATGTATTATGACTAGAATAGGTTAGCTAAATGTGTTAGGAATAGCGAGTTACGCAACAAAGCAAATTTTGCAATAACTGTGGGAATAAATTAAGAAATGATCTTTCACGTTCCGCAAATAGTAAGCACGTTTTAGATTAGCTATGGTACGAGATAACCATCATCTCATAGAAATAAGTTCGACTATTGACGGCTACTGGAATTCAACTAACAAAAAACTTCAAAATTTGGGAGACGGATGACAAATAATTTGAACATATTGGCACTTTATTAAAGAAATTAGTGAATCATCGGTAGTTATTGTGAAAACTTTATTTTGATCTATGCTACTTTCTACTCATGAAAAATTACTGGACCATCTGTGATACTGACATACATGCAGTGAAAGAGCGATCTAGAGATATGTCAATCTATCAGATGGTTTCACACTATGAAATTCCGGGTAGAGAACGGGACGAAGACAATGGCAGTTTGTGACAATGCGATGACGTCGGGGAAGGTTATTTTGTTTATTATGGCGCGGCAGATTCAGCTTCGGTAGGCGAGACGAGTAGACATGGCTGCCTTTGATGTTATCCGCTTGCTGCAAGGCCTGCAAAGAAGCCCGCTTCCTACAATGAATTGGCCACCCTTCGTGGATGAGACCAGCGATCCTACCGATTATAAACAACGTAGTAGGATTGTGTCTATACGTAGGACCTTTTGTAAATCTGTATTCAGCAACGTAGACATTGCTTTACTCGATGTGGGTGAGGAGGATAGGATTCTTGCCAAAATTTGAAGCGTACCATGGAAAAACCCGTCAATATCACCAAAGCCGTTTCGATGTGCTTTCGAAAAAATGGCGAATGATTTCCTTGAGTGTCCATGGAAGCCCATCAAGTCCGCTATATTCTGCAGTTTGGATAATGGAATCTGGACCAAGATATGTGGCCGTTAACGATCTGCCAATCAGCAAATATCAAAAATGGTACGATGATCAGTATGCCCTGGGCTACAAACCTGCTCTAGTCTCTGCTACAGGAAGCCGTACCAATGCTGTGGTGGCAGCCGTTTTTGAGAAGAGGCCTAACAATGATTTTATTGCAAAACACGGACTGGTCAATGGTGATGAAAGGGACAAAACTACGATAGAATTCTGGTGCAAGGAATCACAGCGTAACGGAATGGTACTGCGTTCAGGTTCAATTTACGGATCTTCCTCACAGAGATTGTACATAGCTGTGTGGCATAAGCAACCAGAGGCACAATGGAATTGGCGCCTAGCTGAAGATGCGAATTGGCACCAGACTTGGTTCGATGCATTTCGCAAAGTACCACTTCGGCCAGGGTTTGTGACCCTTTCAGAACACCAAATTTATCTTTCCGCGTTTCGCAATGATCCAATTGGTACATGGCACGCCCACCATAAAATGACAAGTGACCAGTATCAGATTGAATTCGAGAAATACAAGAAGAATGGATACTATCCAATATGTGTTCAGGGTGGCGGTGTGGGTTCAAACACCCGATACGCAGCTATATTCGCAAAGACACATATCCCGCTGCTCCGCAAATGGACAGTACGTGGATCAGGACTTTCCAAATTTGACACTGCCATCAAGGAATTCATGTTGAAACATGCGATTAGGGCAGGCCAGCTAAGTATTGCAAAGAATGGCACATTCAAAGCAGAGCGCGCCTATACATGGGCCGATGATGGATACCGGATTACTGAAACAAATTATCTAATGCGAATTGCGAGCTTAAGTAAGATGTTCACTCGCGCTTGTATTCAGAGGTTGTACGATGACGGATCTGTTACACCCACCACTAGGGTCTTTCAGAGGCTTGGAATCACACAGAAAGCCTTGAACTCACAGACGGTCGATTCTCGCGTTAATGATATAGAAGTAGAACATCTAGTAGATCATAAGGGTGGATGGGATCGTGCTAAAGCAGGAGATTATGTTTTCAAGATGAGAAAAATAGCAAATGATCTAGGACTTAGCGGCCCTCCTACAAAGTTCGACATGGTGCGCTACATGTACGGAGAGCCAATACAGTACGATCCAGGTACTGTGGTCTCGCCTTTAGCCTACTCAAATATTGGCTATACAACGCTTGCTTATCTTATAGAAGTAGTCACAGGAAAGAGTTACGAAAATTATCTAAGGAATACCATTCTTAAACCGGATGGAATTACAGCAGTGCGACTAGCACGAACATTGCAAAGTCAGAAATACGCCAATGAAGTTTCGTACGATGATCCCAATGTATGGTACTCTGCCGCCGAGCCTACAAAGGATAAACTTACTGCCTTTTGCCATGGCGGAGAGGGATGGGTAACTGAGGCGATGGACGGTAGTGGTGGATTATGTGCCACAGCGTCTGCGCTTGTAGAGTTTATCCGTCTGCATGCGGTTTGGGGTCTTGGGGGAAGAGTAGTGAGTGCACGCACTGGAGGTATGGCAGGTGTAACCAGCCTGGCGGAATCCCGTTCTGATGGTGTAGATTTCGCATTTATCTTCAATTCTCGGCATAACATGCCCTATAAAACTGCAGATAATTTCGCAATAAAACTGAATGGCTTGCTGAACTCTGCTGTGTTATAAGCCATGTCCTGACCTGGATTTGAAACTTACATTATTCGCTGCTCCAATAGTGAATCTCCAGAATATCCCTATGCTTCCAGAATATGTGTATAAACTATCACAAAGAACAAGATCCATATAAAAAAAGTTCAAATCTTAACACAGATTATTAGCATTCAACCATACCTATCAAGTTATTATTACAAGACTCCTAAAGCGATTGAAAGAGTGAAACAACAACAATTCTACACCTGTAACGAGTGAAACATAAATTAATAATTAGTTAGTTTGAATTGCATATCCTGACACCGGATAGAAAAGGCGTACATCTTTTGGAACAATTGCTTTATAATATATATGACAAGTCAGCAACGTTAAAAAATTTCAGATTAAAAGATATTCTATCCTATGGATATGATATTAAGTCACGCGGCGATGAAAAAATAGACTTGGATTATCAATATGACGCTATACATAGTCAACCAAAGAGCAATATAGATTATCTTATTTTCAAAATTTTAGATGTGAAAAAAAAGAGGTACTTGATGAATTTGATAAATTTGAAAAGGAATTTTTCGAAAGGAGGATATTTATCACAAAATTTCTTTCAGGACTGCGTCAGTATTATGAAGATGGGGATATCCTGAATAATGAACTGAACACTATATGGGAAAAAGGAATTATGTACTGTCATCTATTAATGCTTACAATGTTCAAGTCAGAAAAAGAAGATGAATTAATAGTATATTGAACGAATTTAATGCACGTATGCAAAAAAATTTCGACCAAATTAGAAAATTCGATTCTACACTAGGTAAAGGAAAAATTGAAATAAAATAATAAAAAGCATTTTAATAGGTTATTAATGTTTATGATTAGAAGTAAAACTTGAGAGTATTCCAACAAGAACGTTCTATCTATTAATGGCATCATTCTGGAGTAGAAGTTAGAAAATATTGATATTGACCAACAAATAACTCCTGAAAAGAAAAATAGACAAGATTTCTTCTATTACCATAAGATTTATTTGGTTATCGAAGCCATCGATTTGAGCATCCGCGAATAATTCTATAAAATTAATTTTTCTCTAACAGTTTGAATAATTTTTTCATTTCTCTTTCATTATTGAAATCTATAGGTATAAAATTCAAAATCCTTATTTTTTTCTTTAATGCACTTATCAGAAAAACATCTGCTGAAAGAAAAGTGTTACACTCTGAAAGAAATGCTATAAAGATATGCAGAGCATCGGATGCATTTATCAAATTTATATCTTGGATTATAACTCGAGAGGCGATAATATGTTTTCTTCAATAGGATATAATTCTAATTGATTTTGCCGTAGTTTTTCTTAGCAAATTTGTAATTGCATTTAAAATATGAAATGCTTCATTGTTCGTGATTCTTTTTTCAATAATTTTTCTTTCAATAACTGCGATACATTCATTTATTACCCAATCTGATATTACCAAAAGTACTTTATCGTTATTAGCAAGGTCTTCTAATTTTTGGGCAATATCGCTTCTGCTTTCATCTAAAAACAATTTTAAAAAAACGTTCGTATCAAGATATATTTTGTTTAATTTCAATTTTAAAATGTCAAATACTACTACTTCTTTCTTTCTTCAATCCTTGTTTTAATAGAAGTATCCGATAATGAACCTGCTTTTTTTAAAATCATTTTTAACTTCTTTTCGTCAGTTTTGAAATTTTTTATTCCTAAATCTTCTTTAAGTCCGTCAATATCCTTTAATGCCTCCTCTTTTGATAAGGGTTTCAATCCATTAGAACTATTAATCATCTTCTTTAATGATGTGGAAATGTGATAGAAGACATCGGAATAATTACTTGTTATAAGTGGCTGATAAACGTTATGTCATGTTATATGTAAATATAAAAATAGAAATCATGTATTCCATAATTAATGGTTTTAAGTCGTTCTACAACAACACGATTTCTACAGCCGAAATCCTAACAATCAAATTGAGAATTATCTTTAACACAGTGAATGAGATCCATTATTAGATTTTAATAAATCTCTTTTATAGAAATAATCATATTGCCAAATAAAGTTAATATATTATGTTACCGAACCCTGATATAATGAGAGTTCGAAGCCCTCCGAGCCCGTATACTAGTAGGGTTCAATAACATTTAACAAATTAATTTTATTTTTCTAAAGATTTGACTTCTATAATTGAGAGTTTAAGAACAAATATTTTCAACTCAAGAAATAACATTATTTCAAACTATTTTTTTAATTCTATTTTAAGATGGAATTAATCCTATTTTCGGATCATTATGAAATGCACAAAAATTAGCATAACTAGGGTATTTTTCATGACATAGTGGACAATATTTTTTAGTTTCAGTTAATATATTTTCCCAGTCAAATTCTTCGCCACAACAGAGACAATTATTTCTTACAAAGATATTTTCTGAAGCAGCAGTTACCAATCTTGAAAAGCTTCAAGCTCTAGGCTTAGAATTTGATTTAGTATATTCAAGTACTCCAACCTATTTGGTAGATTCTATCCCCTTTTTGAAAAGGTTATACTGTCTGAGTAATCGCCTATTCAATCCTATTACTATGCCTCCGCTGATAATTAGAGAAATATTAGTTACTAATATCGCTATCAAAATAATTGGAGTATCATTCACTAGCTGGGCATACTCTTCTACGTGTCTATAGAACGAGGCTGATCCAAGGAATATAATAGAAACAGAAATGCGCAAAACCAGCGAAGTAATGAAGACAATTTGAATATATAATCCACCTTTTGAATAAATAGAGCCGTCAGATCCTCTCCAAAACGAAATTTTTACATAATGGTATGTAAGAAATTCAGCACCTATAAATATAATTATAAAGACAGGGAGAAATAAGACTGGAATGCCAATAAGGAAAGAGTTTAAAATAAAGTAAGAAACAAATATTGAAAAAACGATGGAAATCGCTATCAATACAGTCCTGTTCACCTTTGATCCCTCATGCGCCTTTCTTATCTTTAATATAGCAACTAAAGCGGTAACTATTATTGGAATCAAAGTAATCAAGTCAAAAGAACTGGACATCTAATGAAAAAAGTGAACTAGAATTATAAAAAGTCTATTTTACAGATATCCATTTGTCAAAATATTGTAATAGGATCTATTAAAATTTTAAGGTTGATATGATTCTAGTAAATAAATTAGGATTTAATGAATCGACAAAATTTTTGTTCTAAAAATTTTTTATTTAATTTCTAAAAACTTTCTGTTTGTTCAAATAAATAGTTCATTATTTCTAAAGAAATAAAAGGTATAGATTTGCTTCATTTCTTAAACTCAAGTTTCTATTTGATATTTTATTTTTATCTGAACTACAAAATTGTGTCAAAATCAGTTCACACACCTCCGAGCCCGTATACTGGCAGGATTCAATAACAGTTTCTAGTTTAATTCAAAAATAAATGTGAATATTAGAAAACTTACTATTGAAATTTGAAAAAGTAGATATTAAATAATTTGATAAACTAAAGGCAGTATGAATTCAATAGTAATTACATCTTTTATTGCATTTGCTATAATTTCCGTAATGCTAACAGTATTTGAAAATGTGTTTGGACAAGGAGAGGAGGCAGAGCAAAGACAGGATCAATCACCACCAACATTAGATGATAATAACAATGGAAGAATTATTAGTGAAGAAATTTGTCCGCCATATTGCAGCCCACCTCCTCCGATACAAGAGTTACCACAAGAGCAACCACCATAATTTTATTTGCACTTTCCGTATGTTATAATTTCAAGTATCTCTCTTGTTTGTAATAGATTCTAATATTAGAAATAGTAAAATATATTTTATTTCATTTCATTTACGTTTTTAAAATTAGATAAATTTTATAATTATATTAGATATTATATTTTTAGCATTAAATATTGACTTTAATTTTCTGATTGAAAGATATGATGAATATAATAAATAAATACATAAAATTATAATAACATTATTGACATTTCATCCATCTCAATGATATATTATTTTATTTAATAAAGATACAATAATCAGAATGTCTCTTAAATTGATATGTATAAGAATTTTGAAAATAATAATAAACAATTTAAATCAAAATTAGTTGAACATCTAAATGAAACATTATTTATTGAAAATGAATCAATAGGTAGAATAAAATCAAGAATAGAACAGACACCGATTCTAGAAGTAAAACAAAGACTACTTCAACATTTAGAAGAAACATATAAGCAAAAAAACAGACTAGAGCAAATAATTGTAAAATTATCATCAGAAAAATCTAATAAACATAAAGCAAATTTGTTACCATTAACACCTGATTCTTCTAGTATAATAAGAACGAATCTTAAAAATTCAATAAAATCATTACCAAGTAATGATGAAGGTTTCAATCAAAGATTTAAATCTCTTCCAGAAGAAACTGAATTAACAAGAATTAAGGAAGACTATATAATAGAATATGATGAGGTAGTTACCTATCATAAATTGATACATATTGCAGAAATGACAGATTTACCACAACCCAATGATATTATATCTTTACTAAAAGAAAGTATGCAGGAAGAAGAATCAATGGCAAACTGGTATCAAGTACATGTGTCAGTGATACTTGAAAACCTATGGCCAAAGCTGATAAATTCTCCCATAAAGCGAGCTCAAGAATTTCTTCTCAATTATGCGGGTTCTAAAATGCCACTTATTATAATGTATGCGGATCTGGTTGGATCGACTAATTTGAGTATGACTTTATCCGTAGAAATTCTTATTGCATTAATAAGAGCATTTACTCATGAACTATCAAATGTTGTAGAAAGATATAATGGTTATGTTCTAAAATATGTAGGAGATGCAGTAATTTCTTTTTTTCCTTATGCCATAGACAACAAATATCAGGTATGCAAGAATTCAATTGAGTGTGCAAAGTCAATTATAGATGTAATCAATACAGAGATTAATGTAATTTTACATAAAAAATATGGTTATCCAGAATTATTTGTAAAAATAGGTATAGATGAAGGAGAAAATGTTGTAATTCAATATGGATATGAAAGAAACTCACTAATTGATATATTAGGATACAGTATGAATGTTGCAGCAAAGATAACTTCTCTAACCACTGCGAATAGTATATCCATCGGGGAAAATGTGTATCATTTATTGGATCATATCCAACAATCAGAATTTCAAGAGTTGAAAATATCTATCAACAATTGGAAATATATCAATCGTGATACGAAAGAACCTTATAGAATTTACAAGATAAAGTAAATTTTTATCTGATTTAATGTCTGTTCTTTTCCAAGCATTTCAATTTTATACTCATAGCACTCTTTTATTACAGCATTGCCGTATAGTAGAAATTAGAATTTTTATATTGAACTCTAAAGAATGGTGTTATAGAACATAATATTATATGAATAAGAATTTGCATTCTAATATTTTAATAAAAATAAAACTTATATAAAAATATAACATACCTTATACCTTATGTATTATCCCACCACATGTGTTACACTCCTATTATACACTTGTACTGGTGTCATGTAGTTCAATGACATATGTACTCTTTTATTATTGTAATATTTAATGAATTGCTCATGTCTTTTGAATCTAGGTCGCTCTACATCATATGTACGATGCCATCTTTCTATTTTACCAAGTGTGGTAGGTTTTCCTATACCACCCATAACATGTTGTATGTCATATTCTTTGCAGAAAGAATCAAAATCTGACTGTAATTTAGAATGTGAATTATAGAATTGTGAACCATGGTCTGTCAGTATCTGTAATGGTTTTCCATATTTTCTGATTGTACGCTTCAATAGATAAATAATCTTATCTGATGTACCTTCTACACATTTGATAGATGATAACACATATCTGGTGTGATCATCAAAAATAGATATCAGCCAAATTCCTTCATTTTCTATAACTTTCAGGTCAATCTGCCACAATTCATTTGGAAATTTACGCTCAAATTGTATGTATTTTCTCTTCTTTCTGGGTTTGTTGATAGGATTGTTGTTCAATCCGCTTTTGCATAAAATTCTGTATACTGTCATATGTCCTACCTTTATGTTGTATTGGTTCGCAAGAGTTCCTTGTATCTTGTGTGGACAGTAATGGTATTTCTTTCTTAACTGTACTACCTTCTGTTCTATCTTTTTATCTGTTCTATGAATTGTATGTGGGTCTTTTAGAATGATCTTTTAGTCCATTTAATCCCTCTTTCTTGTACCTGTTCCAGTATCTGTAGAAACTCATTCTGGATATGTGTATATGTTTACAGATGTCAGTTACTTTCCATCCTCCTTCCAGTTTACGTCTTATACACCATCTTCTTATCTTTTCTAGATCTTGTTTATACTGCATCTAGTGTAACAACACTCCTTACTCTTACCAAGTAAAAGAGTGTAACAGATGTCATGGGATAATACACATACCTTATACCTTAAAGAA
>CAVOHZ010000008.1:0-601342 GCA_963695855.1 uncultured Nitrososphaerales archaeon
CGGGATTCGAACCCGGGTCGAAGGAGTGACAGTCCCCCATACTGACCGGAATATACGATGTTGGATTAAACAATAATCGTCAAAACATCTCTATACTACCCGGGCGCATTAAGGATGTTTTATTAAAGCACTTAAAATATTTTTCTTTTGCTAATGTGAAGTCATTATCCTTGGTTAATTAAAATAGGTCCAATATTAATAAAATCGCTGATTAGCAATAAAATGAAATTAAATTGACTCATCTACAAACAAGTTTGAAATGGAAGATATATCGCATACTATATCATAATATACAAAAAGTACGATTTTTTTAGATCGGAGACATTTCATTTTCTATATCGTTATTTTATTAGGAAATACGAGTCTTTTATCTTATAATACTGTATAATTTGAAGATTCTGCATATGAATCAGATAAAACCGCTTATAAGTTGCCTACTTCTCAGAATGGAATAATCTGATTGAGAAAATCATAAGTCAAGTATTACCCCCATCGTCAGTATCACGAGAATTTGCTTAAGTACGTGCTTCACTCTATGATCCGATATTAGAAGCAAAAAATATGGAAATAGATAGCAAATACTGAAATATAGCAATATCATTTTCTGCAGCCATAGTATTAAAATTATTGTTCCCTTAACATAATGAACAAGTTTTTTCAGTAGGACAACGTTTACTTGTTATGTCGATTCAAACAAATACATGGATAGAATTTGGCTAAGAAATATTTCTCTGACCTGATATCTCTAATCGGTATAGATTGTGTCCGCTATTGGAATATTTACTTAAATAGGCAAAGGAGTTTTGCTAATCTTACAAATTTACTTAAATTTGAAAAATATATATTTTTAGGATAATATTGTGCTTACATTATTCAATATTGGTATAATGACTAAAAACACGAGGATTTGGTTATAGGAATATTTCTATATTGTACAGATTCATGTCATCATTTGTAATAATAAGATTGATCTGGTAAAATCTTTCATTAGCAAAATTTTTAATGGCTGTGAGGATATTGTAAGATATTGTAGCATAATGACATCAAATTTTGACAGTTTTTTACAAATGAAATTTTGAAATGTAACCAGGTTTTGGATCTCTGTGTTAGAAACATTGCACGCTGCACGCTATATATCTAATTGATAAGCATACTAAGTCAAGTGTCATCATGAATGTCGTTACACCATCTTCCAAATCTCTTATCCAGATATTCTGATATTGCATCTTTTTGTTCTTCTATATTGGTATAGAATCTATTTGCACACACATCTGATTTTATCTTCTGGTTTACTTTTCTCTCATTTGGATTAAGGTATGGCGCCCTCTTTGGAAGGTGTATTATACTGAGCCAGTCTTTTTTCTGTCCATTGATATATTTTTTTGTCATCTTGCTTAGGTGAAATGAAGCGTTATCCCATACCAGTACAATTCTTTTCCAACCATTATTTTTCATTACATGTATCTTGAGATTCTCTAAATGGTTTATAGCATTGGTGGAATTTGATCTGTCATAGAAATCATACAACAGATTCTGTTCAGGCCATAGCATGGATATGTACATTGAGAATTTCTTTCTACTACCGTTATGCCTAATTTTTTGTTGTTCACCTTCAAAACTCATTGACTTTCTTATACATGGCTTCTGTGTTACTATAGTTTCATCTTCAAAGACCAACATCACTTTCTTTTTTTGAGAGCTGATGCTACTTGTTTGTAGTTCTTTATCTGTTTCTTTCCCTCTTCATAATCAGCTCCATGTTCAAGTTCAAGCTTGGGTCTCTTACATCTGATACCCATGTCCTTCAGTATCCTTTGAAGGTGTTTGAAACTGATTGGAATGTCAAGTTCTTCTGTAAGACACTTTGCCAGTGACCTCAGACTCCAGGTGTTTCTGATGTAACCAAAAATATTGGGATCGTTAAAAAGTACAGAAAGTATAGTCTCTCTATCCTCATCTGTTATACGGAATTTTGTACCACCTGGTTTCCTTATCTCCAATCCTTTTGTTCCTATCTGGAGATATGCCGATATCCATCTTTGAACTGACCTGATACTGACACCATGTTCCTTCCTTTGCTATATCTGCAAAAGTTCTACCGTTGCTCTTCTGAAGTATTGCCATTAATCTGCGATAATGCTTCTTGTCGGTACTATATTTCATCAACGACTTTAGACTGTTCTTCTGTCCTGTGGTGAGGTTGAGTTTGGTAGTAGAACCATGGTACATAGAATTATGATATTCAGGATACCTTAAGCTTTACCTATTCAATAATTTAGACCTGTTAGTTAAAAGGATATGACATTAACCAAGCCACTTGACTTATGTTAGAGAAGATCAAATGATGCTAAAATACGATTGATCCAGAAAGGCATAGATTAGAAGACATTATAAATGCGTTCAATGATAACCAATAAATGGTATATACATCTATAAGCTAAGTAAAACTAATACAACTTTGGAAACATATGTTTAACATATTTGGTAGGATAATTTTGGATATCTTATTTTTGTTACTTTTCTTATCTTTTATGATATTTTTATACCTACTATGATAAGCAAAGAAACTTATGTAAAGTGTTAGAAACATGCTACGAACACTAAAATAAAATAAGATAATTATTATAAATAAATTAAATCTCTGTGTTCACTTTATCTTATTGATTTTAAAGTTAGATTAATATTTATAGTGATTAAAACAAATTACTAGGCTGTGTATCCTTAGCTTTTGAAGGGCCCGTAGCTCAGCCAGGTAGAGTACCGGACTTTTATCCTTATGGAAGAAATCCGGCTGTCTCGGGTTCAACTCCCGACGGGCCCGTTATGTATTCGGGTTCATATACAAGTATCGACAGTATAATAGACATACAAAAAAGGAGATACAAGAAAAAATGACCGTAAAGCTATCTACAACAATAAGCAATATTGAAAGGGATGTACACAATCCACAAAATAGGCAATTAATATTAGAGTTCTATGAATTCATGAAAAGAATAGGAACATCAGAGAAATATCAAAACAACAACCTAAAGGCAATAATAGCATATAGTAAATTTCTTGAATCATCTGTTTCCTTTTATCAAATCAAACACAAAAGTCAAATAATTTCTTTTTTGGATACAAAAATAAAATCTAATGAGGAAGATCCAGATAAACGTTGGATCACAACCTGGAATGATTACCTTTGTAGAATCAAATACTTTTTTAGATGGATGTACAATTGGAAGGATAAAGATCTTGATGATGTTTCATTTTCAGAATGGAAAACACCTGATTTTGTAATGATAAAGAAAAAGAAGACAAAGAGAATAAGTCCGTATCTTGAAAATGAGCTATGGGAAAGAGATGATCTATTAACTATCATAAAATATGAATCATATAAAAGAAATAAAGCAATTCTTGCATTACTTTGGGATTTAGATGCAAGACCACATGAGTTAACTTTATTAAAAATTAAACATATACGTTTAAAAGACAAATATGGTGAAGGTGAAATTCCACACGAAGCTAAAACTGGAACAGGTCCAATATTATTAACGTGTTCTTTTCCGTATGTAAGAGATTGGCTAAATGAACATCCTTTTAAAAATGAGCCAGACTCAAGGCTAATTTGTAGCCTTATCAACGGTTCTCCTATAACTGCAGATAATATTGACAAAGTGATGAAACAATTACGTGAGAGAATAATTCGTTTGTTAAAGAACGGTGAAATTGATAATAGCGATGAAAGACACAAATTAGAGTATTTATTAAAAACAAAAAAATGGAATCCATATTGTATTAGACATAGTGCTATAACAGCTGATTCCGACTACCTTCCTGAATATGCATTAAAGAAAAAAGTAAGATGGTCAATGAATTCAAGGCAAGGTACACGATATATCAAAAGGAGAATGGGAGATGAATTAAAAGATCAAATACTGAAAAGAAATGGAATTATGCAGCAGACAGAAAACAATGTAAAAGCCTCTATTTTAAATTGCCCAAGATGTGAACTTGTTAACGCAATCGAAAACAAATATTGCTCAAAATGCAGTTATCCACTTACGCCACAAGCATTTGATGAAATCAAGCTTGAAGAAGATAAAAAATTTAATGAATTGCAAGAACTACATAACAGGGAAATAGTATCTATTCGTCAGGATATGGAAGTTAAGTTTACTGAAATTATTTCTTTAATACAGCAAGTTCCAGAACTAAAGTATATCAAACCAGAGGTTTTGTTAAAGAAAGGGTAATTGATAATTATTAACCACTTGACATAACTTTATGTAGAAATGGATTGTAGTTTCTCTTTTTAGAATATATGGATGATTCAAAATCATTCATTATTTGTTTCCAATTTTGTAATTCAATTTTAGTAAACCTACTAAAAAATGGATCAAGCGATGGAAGTGCAGGAATACAGATATTCCATAAGCTATCTATAACACTTTCTATTTCCTGATTCAATTTACATATTCTCATAATTTTAAGTAATTCAGATATCGTATCTGCGATAGAATTTGTTTCACTGAAAGAATTAAAATAAACATCTTCTCTGTATTGACTATATTTCCTATTTAAGTTTATAGCATTTAATTTACTACTAATACGGTCAAATATATCATATACAATAATCTTAGCAGGAGAAAGGCTATTACTTGGATAATCTTTACGATTGAACAGGATATAAAATTGACTAACATGGATTGCAATTGTAAATGTGGTAAACAGTATACGAATTAAGTCATAATCTGAAAAAATCTGTCTTATTCCTACTCTACAATCTTTTATGATAGTTTCAAAACCTATTGATTTCATTTTATCAATTAAGTTGGAATAGGATGTTTCAAATGAATGAAGATTACTAATTAATGCCAATAATGCAGCTTGTTTATTTATATACAAAAGTTGTTTTCTTTTATCATTCTTATCTATTTCACAGATGATAAATCCTGCTATTGACAAACGGTCTATGTATTTCAAAACAATTGGACGTGAGAAACCTACCCTGTGTACGACATATTCCTTACAACATCCAGGATATTTTGATATGAATTCAATAATACCTATTTCCTTTTCATTAAGTTCATATTCTTCATCTTTTGACACTTCATTGTATATACAAAGTTCATTGAGTGTTTTTTTAGAGCCATGGTTAGGAGCGGTTAAGTTTGAATCAGATCTATCTATAATGTTTTGTACATTTTTTTTTATTTCAGATTGATCATCTCTTACCAATTTTGTCCCATTGTTCATCTGTATAAGAATGGTAAATTATGTAAATTAAATATACATTACTATCTGGTCGTTGCTTAATATTGCATGGAACAAACCAGAATTTTAATAAAAAATCAGACCAGGGAACTGTTAAAAAAACTGGGATCAAAAGGAATGAGTTACGACCAGATCATTAATGAATTGATAGAAGCAAAAAATAAGAAATTTCATGAGCAGTATAGGAAATAACCTATCTTAAATACGGGTGAAGATATAGAGATGTATTCAACCATTAATCTAAAAAAAGACAACAATAAGATTTGTGAAGGGATAAACTGTTCGGAAGTATCTTCTATGGAAATGTCAGTCAAAACAAAAGATAACAAAATCATAAAATTTCAATTATGTAAGAAATGCAAGAATCTTTTTTTTAATAATGGAGCAAATTCTAATTATGTCTAAATATGATAATAATACATATTCATATTTAATCATATTAGGGAAGTTCAATCTGCACATTCCTATAAAAAAGCTTTTACCAATCTACAAACAATCAGATGATTTCAGTAGAGAATTGTCTCTCTTTTTGATGACAATGACAATAATCATCACCGTCATCGCATACATGAAGGCTATTTTGTTGGAGGTTATGTTGATTGACTAAGTTGGATGATGCCATGAAAAAACATATGGAAAATATAATATACAAGGAACGTAGACCGTTTAGTTTTATAGATCATCTGGAATTTGAAATAGACGGTGAAAAATATACAGTAAACCGTGGGACATTTAGAAATAAAATTAATACTACATTCAAGAATGACATAGAAGTTATTTGCTATTCGCCTGTGGCACAATACACACTAAAAGGTGTTAGCTTAGTAAATGTAATTACGGGTCTCCGTACAGGGGATACAGGGGATACGATATTAGATGAAACTTTCACCAATATTGCCAATAAATATGCACATATATGTAATCATTCTCTTTACAGAGATATCAAGGTAATTCCTTGGGGAAAACGATCAGTACATGACATAAGGCTGAGATTTGAAGTACCAGAAATATGGAATTATTTAAAATCCAAAAATTATATTCCACATTATGACAATAAAGATATTTACTTTCTTAACGGAGCAGAGAACAACATTAAATTTTCCGTTACTGTTCATAAAACAGATACTATAAGCATTTCATTGGGATGTACGTATTTTCCTATTGAAATAGACGTTAATGGAATAATGAGACTTTGGAACACTCTTGCTATTATCGAAGAAAGAATTCGTTTAAAAGTAGTAGTCTGCGACTCATTCCAGATTCCAAATCACAAAAGATGGATAGTTACATTGTGGCACTTTGGTCAAGATGCATTAATAACGTATGCAGGAAAAAAATATGATGTTGAATTTGGTATAGCTAAAGAAATGCTTCTTAGAATATATACTAAAGAATGGAATAATGGTAAAAATAAAAATAAAAAAAAAGTTAGAATCGAATTACAAGAATATCCTATGAAAGCAGTAGAAGAAGCCATTGAAGAAAGGTTATACAAATAACTGGAGAAGATAAAATTGCTAATAAATGAAAAAGATCTAAAAAAAGAAAATTTAGATAATGATAAAAACATTAGTAGATTAAATCAATATAACAAAATTGAAAATCCTACTATTCATAATTCTACACAAGATGAACTGAAAATAATGGACCGATACGTACAGGCGTCTGAAATAAAATGTAACAACATGAGAATTTCTACTGGGGCAAGTTCATTAGACAAAATGTTGGGCGGAGGATTAGAAACCAAAACTATAACTCAGTTCTATGGGCAGCCCGGTTCGTGTAAAACTCAACTGTGTTTCACATTATGTACATTACTACCTTCTAATTTTAAATGCATATTCATTGATACAGAAGGTACATTTAGATCAGAGAGAATACAAGAAATTTCAAGGGCAAGGAAACTGAACACTCCATTAGAAAATATTGTTTTTTCAAGGGCTTTAACTACCACTGAGTTAGAGAATCGTGTAGACAATTTAGAGGAAAAAATAGACTCAGACCCATCTATAAGACTATTGATAATAGATTCTATGACAAATTTATACAGGGTTGAATATTCAGGATCTGCAAGACTTTCGCATCGACAACAACAATTAATGAAAAATATATACAAAATAAAAAATTTAGCACAATCCAAAGATATTGCCGTTGTAATCACAAATCAGGTATATTCAGACTATGCATCATCTCATGATAAAGATAAACCAGTAGGAGGATATAGCTTAAACTATCCTTGTACCAATATAATTAAATTAATAAAAAATAGGGATATAGAAATTACTGCAAAGTTATTGAAAAGTCAATTTTATAAAAATGACATGACTTATCTACTCATATCTGAAGGTGGAATAATTGATGATGAAATAAATAATAAGAGAATTGAAGAAATTGAAAAAAATTTTATCAAATAATAATATACTTATATTTTGAAATATCTCAATATAAGAATAACTTGTTTGAATATTAGTAGATAATACTTTCAAATCAAAAAGTAAAACAAGTTAAAAAATGTAGAAAAGCATTCGATAAACCGAAGATTTATTTTTCTTCAATTGCTGTTTCTACGTAATTTTTCCATGCAGAAAGTACAAATGTACCTATCGATCCTATTTCTCAATATCTGTTTTAATTATCTTAATATTTTGATTTTCTATTTAGTTACGTAATAGATCTATCATATCATGACATCATTTTATCTATCATATACAATTCTGATATTTTGTCATTTGAGAATCCGATTTCAGACAAAATACATAATTGCAACATTAGTTCCAAATTTTTGACTTGCCAAAAAAATCACGATCCTTAGATAATTCATTGTATGATAAACCTCCATGAGTTAAACGATGTCTGTAATCTGTAATATTTTTGATAAAACTTTCTTTATCTTTGAATTTTGTGGTCAGATGTGGAAAAATATTTTTGTATTTATCATATATTTCTCTCAATCTTTCTGTTAAAGAGGGATAGTTCCTTTCTTTAATCAGTATATTAAGATAATTTTTAGCGTTATCATTATTTGAAATTGTATTTATTACATTTAGCATTTTAGCTATTCTCTCTTGACGTTCTTTTTTCTTGGCACTTGTATTTTCCATGAAAGAGGCATGATAAACCTCCAATGCTTGAAAAAGCGACAAAAACCTCATAGACAATGGTATGTCGTTATTATACATTAGTGCAAAATACAAATCTAAAATAACGTCTTTATTCTGGTAGAATTCAAACCATTTATTTAAGATGTCTTTAAATTTTTCTTTAATTTCATCATGACGAAATAAGAATGGTCTTTTGACTGCTACCTTGACCATTGGTTCACGTATCGTGGACCTGTACATTATTTCCGTATCCTGATTTAAGTCTGATAACTTTGCATTAAACGATTCAACCATTACAGGTTTATCTGTAGATATGAAATTAAAAAAACCTTGAAGAACATACTTTAAGCCTATATAGTGTTCTAATGTTTTTTCTTTAAGAGATTCTACTTTAAAAATAAATTTAGAGTCTCTATAAGCTATTGTGATATTACATTCTGCTTTAATATTGATTTCAATATCTTTTCCAATAAGATCATATTTATAGAACCAATTATCAAGATTAGTGAAAGTAATCATTATATTTTTAAATATCAAATCTTTTAGCTCACGTTCGTTAATTATAAGTACATTTAAAAGTATGTACTTAATTTGAAGTACACATATAATATTATATGTATCAGCAGTAATGTTTTCATTCCATTTAGATACAAAACTTATGTAACCTGTTATTTTTTTCCCATCTTCTAATTCTCCTAATAAAAAAAAATCTTGCTTTTTTCGATCTAAATCAATAAAACGGTTTCCTTCACTTTCTAAGGTAAGGGTTCCTCCATCGTCAGGATTGAATTTTAAATTTCCCTTTATTTTAATAGAATCATCTTGAGGAAGCCACCATTCTCCAGCGGAATATATTTGATTCACATCTGATCTTGTTGGTTGATTAATTATTAAATTTAATTAGAATTGTTAAATCTACAGAGCCTATGATTTATTGAGTAATTAGACAAATTATTATTATATTGATGATTGATGTTCCTATTAAATCAATATTTGTTGTGCTAATTTATTTACAAATGTAAAATCCTAATATATCTTTAGTTTAAATAAAAAAATTAGTGACAACACTTACTCATATACAATTTGTTCTTTTTCTGTATAATACAATGGAAACCTTCCCACGAACAGAATTTATTGAATAATCCATACATCTTAACCTTACGATGTTCTATATCACAGCTGCAGGCAGAAAATTTCAACATAATAACTAACTACATTTTATCTTAAAATCTTTTTTATTTTTTATAACAAAACACAAGATATATATTTACAGGTTCTTCATATCCTTCAATTATTTTTCGAATCTGAAAATCATCATTAATAAAAAATTTAATATCTTCCTTTGTAAAAAACCTAATTCGGAACCCATCAATATGGTAGATATTTTCCCCTATTTTAGTTCCTTTTTTATACATAATATCCTTGTCATTTCTAACGGAGAATGATAACAGACCATTATTCTGAAGAACACGTTTAGATTCGCTAAATAACGATTTTAATTCACAATCTGAAAAACCCATGTTATAAAACATATGTGAATAAACAGCATCAAAATTGTTATTGGAATAAGGAATTCCTTCCAATATATTGATATTTTTTAAATTTATAGCAAGATTCATTTCTTTTGTTTTGGTACTTAAATTTTTTATTCCCGCTTTAGAGGAATCAATAGCATGCACATCTAATCCTTTTGATGCAAAAAATAGAGAATCCCTACCCTGACCGCATCCTAACTCCAGTACTTTCTGAACTTTATGTCGGACAAAATCTTCATAACATATTAAAGCAAATTTACTTGGTTCATCACCAAAAAATGAAGAATTATCAGAATAAATCTTATCCCAAATACTACTCATCCACTATGAAGCGATACACAATAATTACATTTTAATTTTAATATACATCATCTGATGCTAATTGCAAATATAAGAATGTCAAAATAAAGATGATTATAAAACCATTAAAAATATGTGTATGAATACAGACTGGTGAAATTACTTATATTCAAAATCTGGATCATCTTCGATTATACCCTCTTCAAGCAGTCTATAAAGCTTATCGCATTGTTCCTTATTCTTTTCATAATCTTCTGATGCGCCACATAGAACTGCCACATCATATTCTGTTAATTCATGATCATTATCCTGGTCTTTTCCATTATCATCATTATTTTTATCCTTTCCTGCTTGTACTGATAATATTGCAGACATTGTTGTAATAGTCATTATTCCCAGTAGTAAAATTATTGCCAACCGCTTTTCCGTTTTCATAGCTTTCTTTGATAACAAAATCTATTAAAGTTTCTGTTTAAAGAAAAATGTTTATGCAGGTCGTGTTTTGTAATTGCTATTCAAGATATCAAACTCTCACTATTTTGATGAAGCCAATCAATTTTTTTCTGATAATCAGGTACAAATTTGTGCAACAAATTCCAGAAATGATGAGAATGTCCTTCTATTCTAAGATGACACAGCTCATGAGCAATAACATAATCTATTATGCTTTGGGGAGCTTTTATTAAATTCACATTTAAAACTACTTTCTTTCTCTTTGTAACACTACCCCACCGGTTTTTCAATTTCTTTATTTGCCAATCTTTAGGACTAACCCCAATAATTTTGCTAAACTCATGTATTTTTTCTTTCAAAATTATTTTCGCTTGTTCGAACAACCATGTTTCATACAGATTTTTAATCCTATTTTTTATAATTACCTCATCTGCAATTTGATATAATCCTCTTGATTGAAATTGATTATCTTGATTAGTTTCTAAAGACATATCTTTTAGATAGAAAAGCAATTTATTATTTTCTAATATTACTTTTTCAATGTTATCTTTAAAAGAACCCATGTTTCTTAATTCTGTTTCATAATTGTTTCCTAAGTAAGGAAGTGTAGAATATGGTAAATAGCCATATTCTTTTATTTCTGGTTTGGACCTTTTGTACTCATCTTGTTTCTTGAATATCCATTGTATTTTTCTTTGTATTATTTCTTTTATCTCTTCCATGGGTTTCTCAAATGGAACTCTAAGAGTAATCTCATTTTCATTTTCAATAATCAGTTCAGAAGTTTTTCTTCTCTTGCTGCGTACAAGATTAAACGAAATTTTTTTGTCTGGACCGTGTTCAAATATCTCCTTAGTTATTACAACAGATCTAATAGAATTTTTCTTGAAAGATTTATTATCATTCGGCGATGGATAATATGATAAATCTAATTTTTTAGGATTATCGTTCTTATTTTTGCTCATAAATCTTCTATTGCCAAATCAACTATCTTTTCTGTTATTTCGTTTATCATGTCTTCCCTTTGCATTAGATGTTTATTTTTTGTCTCCTGCAAGAGATCATATACAATTAGACTTATCCTTTTCTGCGAATCCCTTTTTGTTCGCCAGCCTATAATCTCTGTTTCTGCTTTTATCTCTTGGTAAATCTTCTTTGTTATCTTTTTACTAAAAATTTCATCTCCTCTTGTTATTTCTAAGAATAGTTCATAGGTGGCATGTTCGAATGTAGTTGTAAATCCTAATCTCTTTCTCTCTTTGCTTATCTCCAAAAGGTCATCTAAAATCTCCTTATATCTGTTGAAAAATTTTGCAGTGTCTCTTCTCTTTGTCTCCTCTTCGTTAATCAGTTTTTCAAGTCTCTCTCTGATTTTCTCATAGTAAATCGGATTTTCAGTCTTCTTTTCTTCTATTATCTGTCTTATCTTGCTCTTGACAAGAGCTGTTCTTGCCCTATCCGTTTTAAATTTCATTATGTCAACAAGAAAAGTTTCGTTTGTAACTTTTCTGAAATCTATCAGGTTCTCCATTCTTAGGGCATGGATATAATCATCTACAAGCTTTTGGACCTTATTACCTTCAAGTTTAAAACTCATTCCATAACTGCCATAAAAATTTCTCAAAAGCTGTCTTTTTTGAGACAGATATTTGAAAT
This sequence comes from uncultured Nitrososphaerales archaeon, assembly GCA_963695855.1. GTDB lineage: Archaea > Thermoproteota > Nitrososphaeria > Nitrososphaerales > Nitrososphaeraceae > TH1177. The sequence goes on from CAVOHZ010000008.1 coordinate 12,305, forward strand.
CGTCAATATATGGCCCAGCCTCTTTTCTTGGCAATACTGCATCAAGTGATTTGGAGAACATTTTGAAGGCGTATTCAAAATCATCTCTAACATGTACTGGTTCAAATTTTTCTATTATGAGATCGTTATCGTTTCTATTGGAAATATCAGAGAAAAATGACATGACTTCTTTATGTCTTACCTTTAGCTCATGTACTTCTTTTTCTATTGGAAGGAGAGCATCCTTTATGTCCTGTTCATCGAAGATGGCAAGAGCTTTTTGCAGTTCGTTTGTAATGCCACAGTAATCAACTATCAATCCGTAGGTCTTGGCAGCAGTATATGGTCTGTTAACCCTTGCAATGGCCTGAAGAAGTGCATGTTCCCTTAATGGATGGTCAAGGTACATAACCTGTACGATTGGGGCGTCATATCCAACAAGAAGCATATCTACTATAACCAGTATTTGAATTTCATTTTCTGGACTTTTGAAAAATTCCGACGTAAACTCTCTTTGTTCCTGTGTCAGAAAGTATTGATCCCAGGATGTACCATCCTTTCCCTTTTCTCCCAGATTTGATGTCATCACAATCCTTGACCTTGGACCACCTAACTTGTCAAGTTCTCTTTTATATGTTACTGCAGCCTCTCTTGATGGAGCAACAAGCAATGCCTTGAATCCGTTTGGCTGGATGTGGGTTGTAAAATGTTCAATTACATCTGCTGCAATTTTTCTAATCCTTTCTTCAGATTCTACTATTAGCTCTTTTGTAACATATTCCTGTTTCAGTCTCTCCTTTTCTTCTAATGTGAGATCAGAGAATATTCTCTGAAAAATTTTTTCAATATCCTCTTTATTTACAAGTTCTTTTACTCCTCCAACCACTTGTTCTCCTTCAACATACAGGTCTGCCATTCTTGCCTCATAAAAGATAGGAAGTGTTGCACCATCTGCTTTTGATTCATCAAATGAATATTTGTCCAAAAGAGGGCCAAATACTCTATACGTACTTCTATCTTTCTTGTCAATAGGCGTACCGGTAAAAGCAAAAAATACTCCGTTTGGTATCGCAGACCTCATTGCCTCCGCCTGCAGTTTGTACTGTGTACGATGTCCTTCATCTACCAGGACTATGACTTTTTGGTCTGTATGGATAAGTTTTCCATGTTCTGTTGAAAATTTTTGTATTGTAGTCATTATCGTCTTACCTTTTGGATTCTGTAAAAGGCGTTCAAGATGATTTGATGTTTTTGCCTTAATTGGTGTTGGAAATCCACAACTCCGGAACGTTTCATGAATCTGTCTATCAAGCTGGGTTCTATCTGTTACTATAACAATTGGTGGATTTCCGAATTTGTACATGAGTTGGGTAGCAAGCCATAACATTGAAAGAGATTTACCTGAACCCTGTGTATGCCAAACTACACCGCCTTTATCAGCAACATATTGTCCATCAATGTTTTCAAGTCTGTCTACTGCTTTCGTGACTACTCTGTATTGCTGGTGTTTCGCAATCTTCTTTATCTTTTTATTGTTTACTGTTTCATATATAACATAATTTTTTAATAAATCTAAAAGATGTTTTTTTGATAGCATTCCAGCAATGAGAATCTCCTGTTCTCTTGGTTTTCTTTTGCACATCTTTTCAATGTCTGGCAAGAAAAGTGGATATGCCTCAGACCATCTTCCATAATGATTAAGACTGATCCCAACAGCGCCATGTCTTGCATCATAACCAGATGTTGCAATTAGAAGGTGATTGTAAAACATTAACTTTTCAAATCCGTAACCCCTACTTTGATACTTGTACAGATTTTTCTCTACTGCTTCCTGTAATGGGTTACGAATGGATGGAGCTTTACATTCTATAACAACAAGAGGGATTCCATTTACAAATAGGACAATGTCCGGAAATATTGGTTCCCTTAAACCTTCAAGCTGAAATTGATTTGTTACCAGAAAGTCATTATTTTCAGGATTATCAAAATCGAATAAACGTACGGTTTTGTCTACATTGCCCTCTCCAAGGTTTTGTACTACGGTTATTGGTTCCAATCCAGTTGACCTTGACAATCCTACCAACTTGGCACGAATCTGTTCATTTGTGTCCATCTGGTCCAGATTTGAAGGAAAAGAATGTTCTTTTATCTGTCCTATTGCATCATAAACCCCATCTTCATCTAATTCAGGATTTAGTTTCCTTATTGCTTTTTCAAGTCTGTCATAAAGCAATACTTCTCTGTAATCTCTTCTTTCCTTGTTAAGTTCTGACTGATTTTTGTATTCGTACCCCATTGCAACAAGCTGGATAAGTGCTGGCAGTTCTGATTCCCGATATTCTTCACTTTCTTCTCTGCCAGTAAACAGGATTTTGTCCATTCGTTAAACTTTAACCCTTATTTTTCCGGTTAGAAGTTGCTGCATTAAACCTTTTTTCACATTTTGAAGATGTGATTTGTAATTATTGATAGTTTCAATTTTTTCAGTTATTTTTAAAATATGGACATTTATTTTATTTTGTTCTTCTAATGAGGGTAATGGAAAATTTATATTTCCAATAATTACAGTGTTCAAATTTGGTTGACCCATTCCTTGATTTATACCTCTGAAGATATCAACCCAAGAATACAACATAAAATAAAGAAATAACGATGATAATTTTTTATCTAAATTTAAAAATGCTGCTATCCCGTCATTTATACAACCTGAAATTCCCAAAATTTTAGGAATTCCTAAAGTTGCCCCACTATTTGCTAATAATACTGTGTTATGTCCTAAAAATCTACTTTTTTCTTTTCCGGCTTCGGTCAACGAATTCTCTACAGAATTCAAATATATAGAATCATCTTTAGTCAATTCTCCAACTGTAATCCATGGAATATTTCCTCCAAAATATTTTGGGTCCCCTGCAGGTCTTGGAGAACCGCCCCTTACTACATTACATAAATTTTTTAATTTTTTGGTTGACCAATCTACAGGAATTAGTTCGGACCTAAAACCAATTGCAATACTTGCTTTTTTAAATTTGGTATGTCCTATTCCTTTAGTCAATAAACTTTGCATCAAACCTTTCTTGAGTCTTTGAGTCTGTTCTATTATCTGGTCTGTTTTTTGTATTAGTTCGTCTACATTCGAAAGAATGGATGCAATTTTTTGTTGTTCTTTTAATGGAGGTTTTAAAAATGGATATCTTTCCATGCCATTTTTGGTCATATGGACCATACCTAATCCACTCTGCCCTCTTATCTTGATTCTTTCAGAAATTCTTTCTAAATGGTAGTATACAAATTTCTTATCAACTTCGTTATTTAGATTTAGCTTCCATATATGATAATGATATGATGCTTTAGGACCATGCCAAATAAATGGACCAAATGTAGCGGACCATGCGAATAATAAGTCTCCTTCTTTTGCAAACTGTTTCTCAGGTAAGTTTAAATCAGAAAATACATAGTTATCCCCACCTGTCAAATTCTGAATTCTTATAATGGGATAACCTGTTTTTCTAAATTCAGTAAGGGCATATGCATATCCGTTGATGAATTCACAAATATCTCCTTGTCTGCATATTTCCCATTCATCAGGTATCTTATCATGTAAACCTAATGCCTTCTTTGTTATTTCATAGTCTGATTTCTTAAGTTTAGTCTGTTGAAGAGTCATATTTTAAACCCTAATTCTTTCAAATTTTTACTAACTTCAATCTCAATTTCGTGTTTTTCTTTTTCTAATTTTTTTAATTCATTAATTGTCTTCTGAATATCTACTTCGTGTTCTGTTTCTGAAATATCTACATATCTTGGAACATTCAGATTGAATTCATTTTCTTTTAACTCTTCAAAGTCAGCAATATGACAGTACCCATCAATATCTTCATATTTCTTAAAAGCAGAACTAATTTTCTTTATATCTTCTTCTCTTAACTTGTTTCTTACTTTTCCTTCTTCATATTCTCTTGCGGCGTAAATGAGAATTATCTTATTTTTTCTCTTTTCTGGTTTCTTTTTGTTCAAGACAAGGACACATCTTGGAATTCCAGTACCATAGAATAATTTGGGCGGTAATGCTATTACACCCTCAATAATATCTTCATTAATCATATTCTCTCTTATCTTTGCTTCTTCATTTCCCCTAAACAATACACCCTGAGAACATATGATGGCAGCTTGACCATTTTCATTCAAACATGAAAACATGTGCTGGATAAAAGCAAAGTCTGCCTTGTCTTTAGAGGGAGGAGATCCAAATCTAAAACGATTGTACGGATCTTTTGAAGCAATTTTGTTCTCCCAATTCATACTAAATGGAAAATTTGCTATAACTCTATCATATCTTTTGAGTCTTCCGCCATCAACCAGTTTAGGACTGGTCAGAAGATCCCCATGTTCAATCTTAAAATCAGACACATTGTGAAGGACCATATTCATTTTACACATACCCACCGTAGCATAGTTGCTATCCTGTCCTTCTAACAAGAGATTTCTTGGTTTTCCACCATGTCTTTCTACATATTTTCTTGATTCAATAAGCATGCCGCCAGAACCACAGGTTGGGTCACAAATACTCATTGCTTCTTTTGGTTCCACAATATTGACAAGGAGACGTACCACTTCTCTTGGCGTAAAGAACTGACCTGCTCCTTTTTTGGTAGCATCTGCAAATTCTTCTAAAAGATATTCGTATGCATCTCCAAAGATATCTTCTCTTTCCAAATCTTCATTTCTCAAACGTGGATGATTAAAATGTGAGATTAGATCTCTAAGCTTATCATCAGGATACTTTTTCTTGTCGTTATATCTTGTATTTGTAAGAACACCTTCTAAATCAGGATTTTCCCTTTCTATCAGTCTGCACACATGATCGATTTTTTCTCCAATATTTTCTGCTGTTGAAGATAGAACAGACCATCGTGCATCTTTTGGTACAAAAAATGTATGTCTATACTTATTTTCCCATGCTTCCCTGTGACTTTTACCTTGTTTCTTTTCTAACCTTTCTGCATTCTCTTCGAATGTGTCATTTAATCTTTTGAGGAATAGGATGGTCATAATTGGTTGTCGATATTCACTTGCATCCAGTGACCCTCTTAGAATATCAGCAGCACTCCAAAGATGAGATTTGAGAAATTCAAAACTAATTTTGGAAGGATTATCCAATGTATAATTAAGTTGCTTTTTTGATGATGTAGTAGTGCTATTCTTATTATTTTGGGTGGTCAAATTTTTATTATTAAGTTAAAAAAGCATAGTTAAAGTCTTTGCTGTTGGTATAGCTATGGCAAATGAGTCAATTTTCAAACTAAATTTAGAAATTTCTTTCATAAATTAGGACTCATTAATTAGATAGATTCATTATAAAGAAGTAGAAATAAACAATCTAACATCATTATCAATAATCTGAAACATAAAACCTAATAGAATCATCAAACCCTTTATGTATATTTTTTATGAAAAAAAATCCTTCTATGAATAGAGATGAGATAATAATCCAGAATGTTGTAACCACAGCAGATTTAAAACAACGTGTAGACATTACTCTATTTAATAGATTTAATTGGGGATTATATGATCTGGAATATTATGGCGGAAGAGTAGGATATATCAAAGATGCTTATATGCAAGGCAAAGTTACGATATTTCCTTCTGGAAAGATGATATCAATAGGAACTAAGAGCATAAATCAATCAATCAAACAACTTGAGTATTCTATGAATCTAATGCACAGAAATAATCTTGTAGAAAATGTAGTCTTAAATCCTATTGTAAGGAATATAGTAGCAACTTGGAATGTCGGACAAAAAATAGATTTGAATAGTCTGGCAGCCGATCTACCTAAATCTGTGTATGAACCAGAACAATTTCCTGGTTTGATTATTAAAGTATCTCAATCATGTACATTTTTGATCTTTTCTTCTGGCAAGGTGGTTATAACAGGTGCTAAATCCGAAGAAGAAATAAAAAGTAGTATAAAAAAAATTGCTGTATTGATAAAGAATTTTTTATATAATTAAAATAATAATTGCTTTGTAAAATGTAATATAGTTTACCTTGGCTTAATTAAACTCCATATTATCATCTTGATACTTTAGGTAAGTATCTATAACTCTTTTGATTTTGTTTTCATCATCCATAGGTCTTACCAGTTTTGCAATATTCAACACTTTTCTTATGTCTTTTTCACCTTTCTGAAGCAACAATTGTGAAATTAAGGCAGATAAAATCGATGGAAGATGGAACTTTGATGTAAGTAAAGTTACACAAATTTTAATAAAATCGCTATCAGAATATTCTGGCAGTGTATAGATACTAAATCTTGATTGTAAAGGTTTGGTTAATCTTTCTATACTATTTGATGTAGCAAATATCTTTGGATTATCCATTTTAAATTTGAGCCTGGTCTCTTTTTTTGTTATATTTACTTCTCCGGTCTCCATCAGATTATAGAAAACTGCCTGATCCTTCCTGTTTATTTTATCGATTTCATCTATGATAATTATTCTTGCATTTCTATGATTTGCCAGATCATGTATAATTCCTGGTCCACTACTGTTTGCAGCATCATAATATACACAATCTTTGACCTTTTCATGTATGCATTGTAGTAAGAGGGATTTTGCAGTAGCTGGAGGTCCTACAAGTAAAATGTTTACATTATGATCTCTCTATATAAGACATCTTTAAGATCATTATAAGAATAAATTTCTTTGAAAAAATCTAATGCCTTATCTTCTATTGTGTAGGTGTGATTCTGTCTTTTATGTAATGTTTTATCTTTTTGGAATGAATCAAAAATCATTATTTTCTATATAACAGAACATTATTTAGATATTAGCATTGATATATTATTTCGCTTATTTGAAATAGAAGTTGTATTTTTTGAAATAAAATTTAAATGATTTTCCATTAAAAAGATATTATGACCTATATCTTAGGTTCACGTTGTAAGGATGGAATAGTTCTGATAGCAGACAAAAAATTTATAGTTGCACAGGAAGGAAATTTTCTCTATGATAATAAACTCAATGCAGAAATACGACATATAATAACAGGATTTGCTGGAAGTCGGGGCTTGTTTGAATTATTCAGGGCACATATATTACATAAGATTATTACTTACAATGAGGAAAAATCCAGCAATGAGGAAAAATCCAGCAATGAGGAAAAATCCAGCAATGAGGAAAAATCCAGCAATGAGGAAAAATCCAGCAATGAGGAAAAATCCAGCAATGAGGAAAAATCCAGCAAAGGTATGCCAGCTCATAAATTAATAATAGAAATGTCAGAAACAATGGCAACATTACACAAACAACATTATAACGATAGCTTTGAGGCTTTAATTGCTTTTGGCAATCCTAAAGGTGAAGCCTACCTGAAACATTTTCTTACTGACGGAAGAATTCAAACGATATCTAAGTACCAATCTATAGGAAGTGGGTCATCAAAGGGTGAGATTTTTATTAAACAATTATGGAATCCTGAAATAAGTATGGCAAAGGTTGCAGAAATAGGATATTTCATAATCAAATATATTGAAAAATTTAATTTGGATTATACAGTTGGAGTAGGAGCATTTAAACCACAAATATGGTTTATACCAGATAGTTCTGAAAATGACTATGAAATGAGTCTGGCTGATTTAGAAAATTTGGAGAATAAAACATGTTCCTCATTAGAGAACCTTGATTCATTTATTAAAAAGTTATTTGAAAATGCTGACACTGATACTGGATAAGGTAAATAAGCCTTTGATTATATGGAATTTGAATTCTATATTCTTTTTATTTTTATCAAAACAAGATTAAACATTCTATATAAGCTTAGGTAATTTCTTAAATTTAATAGACGAATTTTATAAATCGTTTTAACGCAGTTTTTAAGAATGAAAAAAATAATCCTAAAAAAAGGATCCAATTGAATTCTCACCGATTCTTTAATATTATTATTTGTTGGGAAAGATTTAAAAATAAAAAAATTTTATGAGGAAGTATACTGGTAATTTTTCTTGCCGGAAAGAAATATTTTAAAAAATATTTTTATAAGGTGTGTAAATTGGCATGATGTATTAATTTAGAACTGAAGGAAGTATATTATTTATTTTTTCCAGGAATCTTATCAGAAAAATTTAATTTTTTTATAACTTTCAAGACGATAATATAATAAATGAGAGCTCACAAATACAGGAGGAATTACGATACATTTTTCATAAAACATGGATTTGATCCTTTGAAGTATTATAGAGAAAGCCACAAATATCATGAACAGTTACCATCGGGATTTTTTGAAAATCAGACATGGGGTGCTTTACATAAGGCATGGATTGGATATTACATAGCCAGAGACAAATTGGAACCGGATAGGGAAATATATTATGCCAAAGTAATCCAAAAGTTACAAAAGGAGTTGGGCTTGGAAGTCTCAGAGTTTGAATGTTTAAGCTAATGGATATTAGAAACATGAAATAGTAAACCAGATCGAAACCAACAAAATTAGATACTGAGACTTGTAAATATTATCTGTTGGACTCTTTCTCTCCATTCTTTAGATGAAATTATCTTTTTGTCTTCTAATAGTTCAACAATTGAGACTATCATGTATTCAAGGACATGCAGATCATTGTTATAGTCAGGACATGTATGTTTGTCAGAATTTGTCCTGTAACTGTTTGGAAAAACAGAAGAGATAACAATATTTTGGATTCGTTCTGATTCAGTATTCCCTGACAATTCCAGATCTTTATTGATAGTATCCAAAACATCTTTTGGAAGTGAAATTTTTAGAGTTTTAGCCTCCATTTGACTAAATTATTGCGTTTAAAGTTTTTATTACTTTCAATACGATCTTTTTTCCTGTTTTTTAAAAAGAATCGTGTTGTTTGGTGGGCATAAGCTATGTAAATTATTTTTTTATTGATATTATTTGAAATATTTCTAAAATTAATTATTAATATTTAACAGCATCTTCCTGTTATTGACTAATTAAGATGAGTGACATTGATATTTGGCAAAAAGAGTTCTGGAATCGATTGAATCAACAAATGCAAGAAAATTTTAAAAAACAAATGGAATTTACACAAAAACAAATGGAACTTACACAAGAACAGATAAAAGAACAAATGGAACTTACACAGGAACAGGTAAAAAAACAAATGGAACTTACACAAGAACAGATAAAAGAACAATTGGAATTTACAGGAGAACTGGTAAAAAAACAATTGAACATGCAGAAGAACAGCCAAGAAGATCAGAAGAAGAAGCAAAAAGATTGATAGAAGTGTGGCTATGAAAAATGCAGAGACTTTTCTTAATCAACATAATCCAACATTAACAATGATAGAATTTGAATGTGCAAGATTTTTAAGACATTTCTTGAGAGTGAAATTTCCTTTTAATTTTATTAATTTAAAATAATTTATTTTATATATAATAATATTAAAATAATTTAAACATAAATCTTAAATATTATTTCCTTATTACTATAACATTAGACTCTTATTTTCGCACCGCTATCGATATTAATCATGTCATAAAGATAATTTTCTTTAACTTATATTTTATTGATATTCTAAAAAATAGAAACTAAAATTATAATGATCTAATCCTTAGTAATCCTTATTGAAAAAATGTTCCTTAACAATTGCCTCTTGAGCATGTGAACTCAAATGAGTATTATTGATAAGTACCAAACTTACATATTCTTATATATATGTAGCACATGGATATTTGTATTCTTTTTGGAATTCCATGAATATAAAGTAATGACTTAGACTGGCAGAGTTGCACCATTTTGGTTTTTCGATAACAACGTCAACAACATTTTGTTCAACGAATGCTAAATCTATAAAAATAGATAATACTATGAATACAATAATCATTGGTATGAAAAATAATGATGGCTTCACTTCAATACTGTTAATTTAAAGATTATTAAATTTTCAAATTCCTTTTCTAAGCATGAGATAGCTACAAATGCATTAAATCCTCTTGTGTTTATTTATTGATTTTACACCAGAATTCGTATGTATCATCTTGTTATATTAATAACTGAGAATATTCAAGGTCATGAAGAAACAAAAAGGAAAATCTGTTAATACCAAGACAAAGATTTCTGATAAAGGTATCAGTACGAATAAAGACAATAGATCAACTGGAATAATAACAGGAAGGAATAGAATTGTCCAGAAAATGGTAGGAAAAGATATGATGAGGAAACAGCCTACAGGAAGTAGTAGAAAATTATGCGTGGGAATAACTATGGATAAAGAATTCCTTGACGGATACTTAGACAAGCATGCAGCTGAGTTGAAAATGTTAAGGAGCTGGCTTGCATATTCAATACTTAATGTACTATGGTTTACCAGTAGAACAAAACATAAAGAGACCATTTTGGACTTCTAAAAAATAATTTATCTATAAATAACAAATTTACTCTAAGACTATTTAAGAAATTCAGAAAATATTAATAAAAAAAATATTATAAAAAATATTATGAATAACAGATAAAATAAACGGGAGAAAAAACGGTTCAACATAAGTAATTTAAACATCAAATCTGTATTTAATTATATTTTTACATTTAGTAAATACTTCAATATTATTATAAGTTATCTTATCATTTCCATTTACAAATCTTAAATAATATCTCTTTTACCATAATATTAGACTTTTATTATTGCATGGATATCGGTGTTACTCTCTATATTCATTATGGTTGAAGATTTTATTTGCATTTATCTAATTTTCTATGTTCTTGCCTTTCTTACTACTTAATATTATTGGAAAACCAAAAAGTAAAAGTAGTAAACCAATCATAGGAACAAATATTCGAATGGAACTCTCTGTTATAGTTATAATTAACGGAATTACCAACATGACAGCACCTGACACCATAAAAATTATTCCTATCCTTCTCTGTTCCAATGAACTGCTTTATTCCACATGTTGTATAAAACAGTATTTCATATTTGATAGAAAAGAAAAAGAATTCTATTAAGATTTTTAGATGATTCTATCGAACCAAATCCAGATTAGTCTATTATTGTACAATTATTTTACTTTCTAAGTTCCAAATGATAAAAGCTAAATACAAGGTAGTAGAACCCTACTACATGGAGGGTTCAATTCCAAATGATTACTAAGCAAATATGCCTCTATTTAGATCACTTTTATGTAAAATATATATGATAACTAATAATGTATTTTAAAAATTAATTATTAATATTTAACAGCATCTTCCTGTTATTGACTAATTAAGATGAGTGACATTGATATTTGGCAAAAAGAGTTCTGGAATCGATTGAATCAACAAATGCAAGAAAATTTTAAAAAACAAATTGAACTTACACAAAAACAAATGGAACTTACAAGAACAGATAAAAGAACAAATGGAACTTACAAGAACAGATAAAAGAACAAATGGAACTTACAGGAGAACTGGTAAAAAAACAATTGAACATGCAGAAGAACAGCCAAGAAGATCAGAAGAAGAAGCAAAAAGATTGATAGAAGTGGCTATGAGAAATTCACAGGATTTCCTTAATCAACATAATCCAACATTAGCAATGATAGAATTTGAATGTGCAAGAATTTTAAGAAATTTCTTGAGAGAGTGAAATTTCCTTTTATTTTTATTAATTTAAAATAATTTATTATATATATAATAATATTAAAATAATTTAAACATAAATCTTTAATATTATCCTCTTTACCAACACATTAGACTATAGTTTCTTGATAAAAATTATCAAGTAAAATCAGAACCTAATAACAGATTAGTAAATTTTAACTTGAAAACTATTTCCAATTAAATTTATAATATGATATTAATTTGAACTCTTTTTTCTTAATTTAGTAATTCTATAGTACTTACTAAAGTTACATAAATTGGGAACTATTATAACTAATTTTTAAATACGACCTCCTCAGACATATTGTATAATATGCCTTTTGGCTCAGGCAGCAACAAAGAGGAAGAAAAACATAAAAAATATTCCCAATATATCAAAAAACCAGTTATAAATGAGAATGACTTAGACGAAGTTAATAAAATAAGGGAGATGTTAAATCCAGACGAAAAAGTATTACTTGTTGCAAGACAGTCAAAAATAAAGCCAGGAGGCTCTTATTTTACACCCAATACCATCTTTGCAACAGACAGAAGAATCATAATCCGCGACCCATATATGCTTGGGATAAAAGCAGATGTAGTGGATATCCCTTACGATATAATTACAAGTTTAAAGCTTGAAAAAGGATTGCTATCATCTACAATAAGGTTTAAAGCTGCTGGATTAATGAGCTCAACCAAATTAGGGATGATGGATAGCGTTACTGAAGGTGAAGATGATCAATCAGGTATAATCGAAGCTATTCCAAAAGACAAGGCAGAAGATTTGTTGGAAATAATTCGTTCAGGTAAGCAAGATAGCCGAAGAATAGCCCCTTCAAAAAAGCAAAAATCTCCTGAACCTGATGATCATAAAGAAGCTATAACTGCATCCAACCAATCGGTCTCAATTGCAGATGAATTACAGAAACTTGCAAACCTGAAAGAAGAAGGAGTATTAACTGAAGAAGAGTTTAATAAGATGAAACAAGATTTAATTAGAAATAATAAAAGATAATATAATTTCTCATTTTGAGGATTATTATTTGCAAAAATTAAAGATACTTTACATTATGATAAATTAGATTAATAATAAACATTAGATCGTTTGCGTAATTAGATAAAATCTATTATATATCTTGATGATGCCTTATATTGCTATCATCTTCTGTTGTGTATTATTCGATAATTTACTAAACCAGAAACAATATCTGACATTGTATCGTATCTTTTCAATCTGTTTCTGTATTTGTTTCCCATAATACTAAATTTCTTTATTCTACATATAGTATGTTCTACTATTACTCTCTGTCTACGATGTCTTTTGTTGTACATTTTCTCTTTTTCTGTAAGGTCAATATTACGTTTCTTCTTTACAGGTAATACTGCTTTGATATCTGGAAAATCTTTTTCTACTCCAATATAACCAAGATCAAAATAGTTTTTTACATCTTTTGGTGTTGTCGGATGAACATCTTTGTATACTGTATAGTCATGCTCTCTTCCTTCTTCATGGTTTGATTTATGTAATATTTCTCCTTTTTTGTTTACCATATACTGTGTCTTTACAGTATGTTTTTTCTTTTTTCCAGAATAGTACTCTTTTCTTCTTGTTTTGTCTGTAGGTACTGGAATTTCCTGTTCTGTTGAATCTATAAATGCTTTAAATCCTGGAAAATACAGTTCTACTTCATCTACTGTTCTTAATCTTCTTGTTACGTTGTATATTTTTTGAGGTAGTGGAATACAACTTTTTACTATAGGTTCCATATATCTTACATCTCTATGTACATTGCTCTGATCCAGATCAAACAAAAATCCTGTTAATGCATTGGTTATGTATAGTTTATAGTACACAAGAAGCATAACAAATCTATCTCTTGTTGTATGTTTGAAATGTCTTCCAGCTCCTAAATTTCTTTTTCTCTTTCTTTTTGATAGACGTTTTATCTCATATTTTGGATATTTTGATTCTACTTGCTTACAAATAGAATCAAACTCAGATAATTCCAATCCTGTAAAGGATCTAAACAATAACGGTTTTTTAGATAAACTATCATAATTGAGCAAATTTATGAGAAATTAGTATAGAAATGAGGAATATAGCTGTAAGCTTTCTAATTATGCAATAGATCTATTTAATTAAATTTTATCATAATTGAATATTGAACAGTTAATTACTTGCTTCTTGTATTCTGAAAAAAGAAAAAGTTAGTAACAGCCTTCATAATAGATGAAACCTTTATCCAGGTTGACAGTCAGTATTTCTGGTTATGGATTTGTATTGAACCAATTGACAAATCTGTGCTTGGAATCTATATCTCAGAGGAGAGAAACATGATAGTTGCTGAAAAATTTATTCGATCTCTTGTATCAAAATATGGAAAACATGCCGTGTATACAGATAATGGAGGTACATGGTATGATGAAGGATGTCATGTCTTGAGATTAAAATACTATCTACACTCACCATTTCAGAAAAGTATGATGGAAAGAGTCAATAAGTATTTCAAGGACAGAATAGAAAGTTTTATGACTACTATCTTTGTATGCAAAAAGAGGGACGTAATCTATTTCAAGTACATAACTGGATACAATTCTTTGTTTCAATGTATAATGACACTATAGCAAATAATAAGAATTATTTTTGGTTAAAGGAGGTGGATATTATCTTAAATTAACACAGCCAACTATTCATTGAAATTCAAACTATGTGCTTATCATTGATTTAGAAAAAATTGCATTTGTAATTATTTTTCACTTTTCACTTGTCATTTTTTTTATCTTTTATCTTCTCTTCTTTAACAATCTGAAACTGGTCATATACATCTTCATCACCGTTATTGTCTATAAACGAACTTTTTAATATATTTCCGTTATTCTCTACAGAAATATTTACTATTCCAAATTCTCCGTCCAATCCAGAAGCAGAAAACTCCTTCTGTTCGGAAATCTTCATATCATGTGCTCCCCCAGTTCCAGCAGTTACAAAAACTGTTCCCCTTGGATTTTTATAAGATGTTTGGTCATGATCTTGAATCAATGGTTCAGCCTCATCATCATTATTAAAAGTGATGGGATATGATCTTTCATATGCATGAAAATGTCCCTGTAGGGCCAAAACCACATTATATTTATCAAACAATGGATGATATGTTTCTGTAAAATCATTCTCATCGTCTGGACCACCTCCGGAACTGTATGCTTGTCTATGGTAAAATGCGACAATCCAGTCAATTGTTCGATCTTTAGAATACTTTTCAAGATCCTTGATTGCAAATTCATATTGCTGTGATCCTTCTTCATATGGAACTTCTGTAGATAACGCTATGAAGTGGACATTTTTATAATTAAAAGAATAGTACTGTTTCTTCAATCCAAAATAATTCATATAATCTTTCAAAATTTTTGATGAATCAACTTCATGGTTTCCAATCACGATTTTAGTTTTGTCTGATATAGGTTCTATTATGTTGAGCCAACACTTTGCTTTGCCATTATATGAAAGGTCTCCCAGTGCCAGTACAACTTCTGGTTCTTGTTCCAAGATGTTTTCAACCGTATCTTTAGTTTCAGAGTTACAGTCCCAGTCTCCTACAGCTACAAAATTGAAATCTGATTTGTGGTCAGACTTTTTTCCATTGATTGATTGTGACGCAAAAAATGTAGTTGTAGTTGTATTTGTTTCTGTTTTTGCTGTTGTGAATTTCACGTCATCTTTTTGTTCTTTGTTATCCTGAGAAAGCCTACTTTTGTCAAATTCTGTTATTGACTTTGTATCATTTTTTACATTTTTGGTGTTAGCAATAGCATGATTACTATTTTTTTCAATATTCTTGTTATCAATATTAGTATCTGATTGTTTTTCAGAATCAGTATCTTCTATGTAGTAAGACGGATCAAATACATAGTCGAATGATTTCTCTTCATCATCATCACTTTCAACACCCATCTCAACTGCAAAAGCATTTCTGTTCTGAACGAAATGCGTATTCGTTAATTTGTCTTCTTCGTAATCTAAATTTCTTTGAAGAAGTAGATTATTACTAAATAAAACTAATGAGAACAAAGCTATGACTGTAAGTAAATTAAGGATACTATTATGGAAACGAATCTTCATATGAATAGAAACCGATAAAATCTGTCACTTTTAACATTATTTCCATTATCTAATAGTACAAAGTATTGTACTCTTTTAATTAGTATTGTTACTTATAAAAAGGTAAGAAGAAATTTTATACTAAACTTTTATGATACATTGTCATAATCTCATTCTTATCAGTTCCTTATATACAATATTTGTTTTGATAGTAAAGAGATTTTATTCTAAATACTTAATTCATACTGGAAATTTACTGAGCATTTTTTAGTAAAAATATTTATCAATTTTTAATAACGAAATTTGGAATCAAATAAAGTAATAGGGGGATAATGGAAAAAATGTTAGAGAATAAAAGAGTCTTTTATATGTTGGTTGCAGGGTCATTCTCTGTATTTGGAACATCGGACCTGCCGTCAAATTCCCAATCTATCGAAGCACAGAAAGCAGAAGAAACATGTATTACATTTAATAAATTAGAGAATATAATTTCAGTAAATTGTGAATAAGCTACTTTTTCAGATATAACAGATCAGATAAAAGATAATAGTATTCTGGGTCTGGAGTCTGCCGAAAATGACAAAATTTGGATGATTCCTGCAGGAATAAATGTAGAAAAAGGATCTATTCCTGATATTAATTCAGATGATGTCTCCATACTTTTAGGAAATGCTGATGGTACATTTGGTACAGCAAACAACTTTGGAGCAGATAACTCACCATACTCTATTACTGTAGGGGAATTTGACGGATTATAAGCCTAAACTAAAAAACAATCTTTTTCTTTATTTTCGTGACTTGATCGATAGATCTTATTATATCAACTCAAACATTTGGAAATTGGTAAAAAAAGAGGTTCAATATCTCTGCCTGATAAATCAATATTATTATTGTATGATTTTTGAATATATTAAAATACAATTAATAATAAAAACTAAATACAAGGTAGTAGAACCCTACTACATGGAAGGCTCTACTCCCGACCAATTGTCTCAATCTGTAGATGAACCCTACTGTTAAAGACGTGAACCCGAATAGTAAAATTTTCAACATATATTTAGTAAAATAATAAAAATAATTTTAACATATTTAAATATATTTATGATGTGAACTAAATACGATACCAAGATACAGTACGTTATAAATATATTTGTCTTGTTTTTAAATTCTTTAAATTTGTATAGCAATAATATATTATACTTTAATCTAATTTGCATCACATGGTCTGTACAATCTGTAGAATGAATTGTTGACAAAATTAAATTTCATAATTATTTCATGACATAATTTTGAAGTAAGACTTGAACATCTAATGGAAGTTTTGAGAAGTGAGTCAAGTAAAAATAATATTGACCACATTGATTCTGTTTATTTTACTGTGACTTTCCATGCTGGATGAATTTCATTCCATCCTTTTGGTTTATCTATAACCCAAGCTCCCCATACCTCTACATTGTCTCCCTTATCAGGTAATTCAACATACTTAGAATCTTGATCTTTAGGAACAATCTCTACAACAAGATTTCCTCCTGTCTTTTTCTTATTATCTTTATTTAAAAGGGATTTGTATTCTTTTTCTAATTTCAGCAAGAATTTATAATCTCCATCAGGCATTTCTTGAACATGTTTTACCTTTCCTACCGCCTTTTCACATTCTGAAAGTATTTTTAAATCCTTTTTATTTGACGCACCTTTTAGGATCTTACTGGTTTTACAATTATTATCATCAAGGTCTGACTCAGATTTTTCGTTCTTTGCAAATTCCACATTGATTTTGTTATTTTTATCTGTAGATGATTCTTGTTTCTGTTGTGATACATTCTTCATATTCTTAGAGTCTTCATCTTCCGCAAAAGCATGATTTATTATTGATAATAACTCTGCTGATGTGTACCACGTTATTAGCGATCCTGTAATTGAAATTACTAACATAAAGTATAATATATTTATGAATTTCTTCACAAGTGTTGAAAGTTAAATTCTAATTTAACGTTTATCCTTTTATCCTTCATAACAAAGTTATAGTTAATATTATGATAGGAAAATAATGAATTTTTTTCAAAGGAAACCTTTTGGTTTTCTAAAACAAATTCATTTACAATAACAAATAGTAAAAAAACTTGCGGATAAATCTGATAAAAGAATGGAGAAAAAGCTATGAAAAGAGATTCACTGTAAGATTTATTTAAGAAATTCAGAAAATATTAATAAAAAGAATATTATAAAAAATATTATAAATAACAAATAAAATAATCGGGAGAAGAAACGATTCAACATTAGTAATTTAATTATCAAATCGGTATTTAATTATTTTTTTACATTTAGTAAATGCTTCAACTTTATAAGTCGTATTATCATTTGTATTCACAAGTCTTAAATAATATCTCTTTTACTGTAACATTTGACTCTTATTTTTGCACCGATATCGGTATTAATCATGTCATAACCGTAATTTTTAACTCATATTTTATTGATATTCTAAAAAATAGAATACTAAAATTATAATGATCTAATCCTTAGTAATCCTTATTGAAAAAATGTTCCTTAACAATTGCTTCTTGTGTATGTGAACTCAAATGAGTTTTTTTGATAAGTACGAAAGTTACATATTCTTATATATACGTAGCACATGGATATTTGTATTCTTTTTGGAATTCCATCAATAAATAGTAATGACTTAGACTGGCAGAGTTACACCATTTTGGTTTTTCTACAACAAGAGTTTGTTCTGCGAATGTTAAACCTATAAAAATACATGATACCATGAATACAATAATCATTACTATGAAAAATAATGATGGTTTCACTTCAATATTGTTAATCTAAAGATTATTATAAATTTTCAAATTGCTTTTCTAAGTATGAGATAGCTACAAATGCAATAAATCCTGTTGTGTTTATTTCTTGATTTTACAATTTATTTTATAATATTAATCAATTTACCAAAAAGCTAAATAGGATGTAGTAGTAGAACGCTACTACATGGAGGGCACTACTCCCGAACAGCTTCCTCAGAATGTAGATTAACCCCACTGAAGGTATAAAATTAGGTTCGAATGTTTTTAATAAAAGTTGATATGATAATTATTATATATTTAGAACATAAATTTCCTTATCTCAATTT
Source organism: uncultured Nitrososphaerales archaeon (assembly GCA_963695855.1). Lineage (GTDB taxonomy): Archaea > Thermoproteota > Nitrososphaeria > Nitrososphaerales > Nitrososphaeraceae > TH1177. Next base: position 31,108 of record CAVOHZ010000008.1, read on the forward strand.
TCAAATTATGAGATAATTGAAATTTTTACATATTAATAAAAATAATAAATAAATAACTATTTACGGAATCAATAATATCAACAACGTGGATCTAATGGACTACAGTGACTATCTATTACCAAAGTAGACTGTCCAAAACTCACTTTGCAATTCAATAGATGTTGTATTATTTGGTGTTATATCATATTTTAATGTCTTTTCACTTAATTCATAAACAGGATTAAATAACTCTATTATGGAAGTATCTTGTACTCCTTTCATTTCATCTACCACTAAAACTGCATTTGGGACATCCTCTGCAAAACTATTTTCTATGGAAGACCGATTTCCTATAAAATCAGCTGTACTTATAGAGGTAACAATTCTATCCGGTCTATCAGAGAACAATATTGTTTTGTTTGATATATTGTTTAATTCAAGTGCGCAGGTTCTGGATATATCTGATGAAAAAATTGTCTTATTTGATTCATTAGTAAATGTAAGTGTAAAAGTTTTATTATTCTCTGATATTGAACCTGATTGTGCGTGCTGTATAGCAAAGAATTTAGGCATGTCTGAGTCTGTTATATTTTCTTCTTATGCATATACTATTGAAATTAATGTAGTTAGAACAATAAGAATTGATATTGTGGATACTAATACAAAATTGTTCTTAATTGCCATTTCTTGAATTTAAATCTTAAATTATTTAAATTTATGTAGAAAATTCTCAATGCATTATAGCATGGATACATAACAGGCTATAACTTCTGTTTATATGGATAAGATACCAGATTTTTAAAATTATTGTTATACATGTAAAAGAATGGAGTATATTTCTTGAATTAACATCCTCCACAATATCCGTATCCTCCATATATCAAAATTGTTGAATGTCCGATCTCTAATGGCAGATTGTTTAATGTAGAATTATCAACAAGTGTAAAATCATACTTTAGTATTTTTGTGTCTTAATTGTATACAGGACTGTAAAGTTCTATCACAAAGGTATCTTGTTGGCCTTTTTGTATCTCATCAACAATTAAAGCAGGCATTTGGTGGTACTTTAGCATAACTTTCCTCTGCTCCTTTTAGCATATCCCAGACATCTACAAAATGTTGTGTAGTCAATGATGTAACATTTCTATTTGGTATGTCTTTCAAAGAGACTGTTTTATCAGAAACATCATTTAATTGCAATAAATAAGCAGTAGAATTGATTTCTGAAATTGTGCCAGAATTTGCTTGTTGAATGTTTAAAATTCGGGAGGTAAAGAATTTGCCAAGATTATTATCATTTATATCATCTTCTGAATAGATTGATTGAAATGATGTTCCTGTACTGACAAGTATTGTTGTTATTACAAATGAAAATGACAACAGGCAAAGCAATCTAAAATTTTTAATTTTATTCACTGATATTTGATTACGAAAATGTTTGATATTAAAATTTTGATTTCTTATTTTAGCTATACAATTTGAATTTCATGATTATTACTACATCTACAATAATATTTCTTCGTTTCTTATCATTCTACCGTTAGAAAAATATTACTTTCTCTTCAATATATTCAAGATGGCATCCGATTATTATGGAAAGAGTACCAGTTACTAAAGAGAACTTTATTCAGATCCTTGTTGACTATACTGAATGGAAATATAGCGATGAGATCAAAAATTCAATAAATGAATGTACATGGGATCTTGAATTTGAAAGTGATGAATTTATCTATAAACAACTTTTGTTCTGGTTTATCTTTGAAAGAATAAATCCAACCACTGGTAAAACAATACTTGATGAATTTATAGAGTTTATTTCAACGGATCCCAACAATCGTATTCAGATTGGAAGATTCCTGAGTATGAGAGAAATAATATCAGATACCTTCAAGATAATCGATAGAAAAAAAGATAATATGATTGTCCTTAAAGGACTATCAAACCAGAAAAAATACATGGTAAAGATTCTTCCAGAACAGATAGAACAATATACTCCTGGAAGGTTGGTAATGGCAAAGATTTTTCCTTGGGAAAATTATTACAGGTTTGCTGGAATAACAAAGATAAAAGTATACCAGGACAACAAGAAAAATTTTCAAGGCATTATCACACCAGAGATGGTAGAACAGATTCAAGACTATTTTGAAAAAAGATTTGTAAAAGATGCAGAATCAATAATTATAAGCAGGCGATCGACTTTATCCGGAATGCTTAATAAGTTTCCGTACTGGTGGATAGATGGAATATCGGCTTCATTACTTTTAAACAAAAAAGGGAAAAAAAAGGAAAAAGTAAAGAGAATTGTTGAAGTACTTGTTAATTCTAACCGATTGAATGATTTGGTCAATAATACCTTACCAAAAGACTCACAACAAGCACTTTTGTTTATTAAGCAAAAAGGAGGTGTAGTAAAATACAAAGAGATTGTAGCGAAATATATCGATGATACAAATCTTTCCTGGGGAAAAGATCCACCAAATTCATCTATAGGATTACTTCGTAGACATGGTTTGGTTATAGCAGGAAGAATGTTAATAAACAATAGATTCTATAAGGTGATTTTGATCCCAAAAGAAATATTGGAAAAACTGAGTTTCTGAATAAGGAGAAAAATTGCTGTATAAATATATTGACAAATAAGTTCCATTGAAATATTGTGAAATTAGGATATCTGGATAGTTACTCTAACGGTAACAATATATAATTTAAAAAGATTTAATAATATTGAAACTATTTTTGGTTATATAGTAATCAATTATAGATAAAGTTTCCTGAAATACATATTTAATATTTATTGCTATTTATGAATATGCCAGTAATATTATCTTCTTTGCATGAACGTCATAATAGTGGATGTTACAAATTTAGTAAAAAGATTTTCTTCTAATGTAGTCCGCTCCAAAAATTAAATTCCTAATAATTAAATGATATATATGCAAGTTAGTAGAACCCTGCTACATGGAGGATCCAACTCCCGACAGGCACGAAGATTTTTAGGTGATTTTTTAATTTAGAAATATGAATAAAATCCGAATAAAATGACATCGTTCAAATTATAAAATAAATTAATATTTAATTTAATTTTCTGTACATTTGAATTGTTATATTCTTGATCTAATTATATTGATAAATAACCAATTTGAATTTTCAACCTTCATATCCGCATTCACCAGATCTCGGTGAATTGACTATTGACAACATCATTTCTTCACCACATTTATGATGTTGTATACAATTATCACAAAACGATGCTTTATTTCTGTCTTTTTCATGGATACAAATAGTACAAATTTTTGAAGCATCTTCTTTTTTACACTTTGCACATTTGAAAACAAGTGTATTGTTTCTGGCAACAAGTTTAATCTTTTCATTTTTTTTATTACTTAGAATCTTACCTGGTCTATCTGAAATAACACTAATTACAAGTTCAGTACTACTTCCATAATCATATATATAATCCAAATTCATTCCAGGTTGAAATATACCGCTTACAGGTATTGACATGCCCTTACGATTTTCATATCTTTTACCATTAATAGTAAAATCACTTAAATGACCACAACATTCAAGCCAGGTATCTCTCAAGAACTTGTCTATATCCTTGAGTTTGCTTCTACCATCAGATTCAATAAACATCCAGTATTCTGGATAATATTTTGAAGAGATTTTTAATAGAAAAATAATATTTTTATTATCACTTGATATATTATTTTTGAGTATTTCAAAGTGAATATTTTTTCTTTGTTCGCAAGATTCAAGATGTTTAGCCATAGTAATACCATCATAATCTTTTGAGCAATAGGAACAATTTCCATAAGTAACTGTCTTTTTCACAATGATACGTATTTTAAATTATTATTTATTAGTTTTGAGTAATATATGGATAATCAGAAATTGAAAACAAAGGCTATATATTTAAAGTTACATGATAATAACTAAATATCAAATAAAATTTTAAATATTTTCATTGTATCACAAAATTGGACTCCTTTTTTCGCATCACTATCGGTATTACTCCAAATGAAGTGAAACATTCACAAAATTTTAAATTGATTGAATCTATTTTATTATCATTTATTACTTTTGATATAATTCTTAATAAACCACAATAAAAAATGATTCCATTCATCTTTAGTTTGTGATCTTTCTAATGAATTGTAATAGCTATTTCTTCCTTCATATGGAATATTAAACATAGGATATCCACTTTTATTTAAAACAAAATTCATCATTAACCTTGATATTCTACCATTTCCATCGCCGAATGGATGAATAGTTACAAATTTTAGATGAACAAATGCTGCTAATTCAATAGGATGCAACTTTTCTTTTTTATTATACCATTTAAAAAACTCTATTAGTAATGGGTAAATTTCTACTGGTAATGGAGGAATAAACTTGCTACCTGAAATTCCAACTTTGTGTTTTCTTATATTCCCAGAAATATCTGGTTTTGTATCCTGAAAGAGAACTTTATGCCATTCTAAGATTGCACTATATGATAAATCTTTTTTATATTTTAATATTTTATAAAATAATTTTTTATGAGATTCTGCTTCTTTAATATCTTCAATAGGTTTATCTTTTGGAGTAATTCCTTTCTCCAATAAATTTGCAGTATCTCTTAATGATAATGTTGAACCTTCTATTCTTTGGGTATCATAAGTAAATCTGGTAGCAAATAATACTATTGATTTTTCTTTAATAGATCTTGGCATATTTTTGATTTCTTTATTGTAATTATTTTTTATGAGTTCAATAGAATCATACAATTCTTTGTAAGATTCTCTAAATATTTTGATCTTTAATTCATCTATATTTTTAGGTATTTGTTTCCCAATGTATTTTTCTCTATATTCTACTCTACCTGCTTTTCTTATTGTTTGTTGAAGATAATAGTATACATTACCTTTATTGTCCTTTTTTTTCTTTATTGATACCATGCAAACTATACCCTTACAAATTGATATTTAAATATAATAATATTAAAATGTAAGGGTATTCAATTGTTTGAATAATTAATTTTATGAATGTTACCATAAAAGCTAAATACATGGTAGTTGAACCCTACTACATGCAGGTTTTACTTTATTTCAAATAAATTTTGGTCAAATCTGATAACTTTTCATTATAAATTTTAGTGAACAGCCATTATAAGATACCTTTGGAATTATGGGTTATTATACACATATTTATACTACTAAATATCCTAGATGTCATTTTTTTGTTAAACCTTATAATATTTAGGTTTTGGTCCGACTTCTGACAGAAGTGTCTTAAAAATACTCTTATTATTGTCTATCTTAGTGATACATACTTTGATATAATGCGGTGCTTCACCATGAGCGCAAGAATGAGCAATATCTCCCTCAATCTCATTACACCACACGTAAGCATGAAGGAAATATTGTGGAGCTTTGGCCTGAACACCACCAGAATAATTATCCCAATGCAGCTTTCTTAATTTAGAACTTTCTACTTCTGCAATCCTCCAATCATTCCACTTACGTCTTACGGATATTTTTTCCAAACCAATTAAAATTAATAAGTCACGTATTTTAATTTATTTAATTTAGTATGTTAAAATTATCTTGTACTTTAAAGTAATATTTAATCTCTCTTGTACTGATTTACGTGACCACATTTGGGGAACCGGTGGACTCCATGTATCAAAAGTTTCTGCAATTAAACCAATTTTAGGCCCTGAGATTTCAGGTATACCTTCATAAGATGGTCCTTCATAATTACATATAGTGTCCAATTAATTAATCGTAAAAGCCTCCTTTGTTTCACCAGATGCAAGCTTTGATTTAATTTCGTCATTGTTATTATTGGTAATTATTTTTAATTTTGGTTTCTGGTCTTTAATATGCAATTTGTCTATTTTGCTTTCACCTTTGATAATGTAATCAATACTTCCAGTGACGAAGCATACTGTTTCTTCAATAAGCAATGGGTATACTATATTTCTTAACTCTAAATGTTCTAAAGAGTGATGTAATATAATTTCTAAATATAGTTTCTAGTGGTTTAAAAAATATCTAAAACCACCCATTTATGGAGTACATTTTAAAATACCTATTAATTAAAACAAAATTAACAATTATCTGTATAATAATATTAAAGATGCATTTGTAATTATATAATATTTTTAACAAATTTTAAAGAATTTGTAAAATCTTGTTAAGATTAATATATAACTACAAAAGCTCAGCTTAAATCTGTATATGAGACTTAATACAAAAAAATCTAAATTTATATCAACAGCAACAACAAAAACCAGTGGACAATCCAGCAGAAGACAAAGGCCCTATTCCAGTTGTATCAATTCAACAAGAACATAAAGATGAAACAGAAGAAGAGGATAACAACGAACGAAAACAACAAGAAGAACAACAATGAAGACGATTCAGATTCAGGGGAGTGAATAAAGAAGAAATGACAACAGTATATACAACAATTTGTATAAGATGCAGAAAGGAGTTTATCGAACAAACGGGAAAGGTTTGCATCTATTGTAGTGGATTGGTTTGTCCTTTTTGTTTTAATAACCACATGGAAGAGAGACATAAGGGATGGCTATAATCAAGGTAGACGCTTTAATTGGGTTTTACATTTCTCACAAAAATTAAATTCTTTATTATTTGGATAACGACAATTCCAACATATAACAAAGTCGACATTTTTAAAAATACGTTGTTTGGCTTTCTCTTCTAAGGCAGCCAATTCATCTTGATTATTTGAATATATATTATTAAGTACTGTCCTTACTATTGATGCAATAAAAAACATCCCATCTGGCTGTGCTTCTAATCTTGTTTTTTGATTCACATTGTCATAACTAACTCCAAATTCTATTTTCAATGGAAGGACATTCTTATCTAAATCCTGATATACGTCTCGACGTATATCCTCAAATCTTGTCATACATTCCAAAAAAATTGTGTATTCTAATGGGTATTTCTGTTTAAAATATTCTAATGGGTCGTAACTCATTCATTTGATATTCTGATAATATCAATTAAACTTTCACCCACTTTTCAACACCCAAATACAACACCCGAAGATTCAACAGAACCAGATTTTTCAATTTCTATCATTTAAAGGAATTCAACCAACAATTAAGGTAAGAAAGAATTCTAGATGTAGAAAGACTAACCATTATTTGAGAAACAAGAACGTACAATTACATAAAACCAATCTACAACAATGGAAGGATAGTGTAGACGATGGACAAAGATGGATTGTAGAAACAGTATTTTCCTGCATTAAGAGAATGTTTGGAGAATATGTTACTGCTATCAGATTTGAGAACATGATAAAAGAGATGATATTAAAAGCATCATTGTATAACTGGTTTCAAAGTATAACTGTTACATAATTTACATTAGTAACAAAAAATAGATGATTATCTAAATGAGTTACGCAACAGACCAAAAATATGTATAAGTGTTTTTTGTAATTCCGAACATAGCCAATATATTTTTTAGTTTATTCAAACAATTATGATTTTAAAACAAATGTCGTATAATAGATTCAATCTAAGACCAATTTGTTCAATTTTCCAGTTATTGTTGAACAAATCAGATTCATAGAGTATGACATTCCATTCTTTTTTTTAAACCTTTTGAATTTGAAATATTCAATAGTCAAATAATATCATGATACTATTAATAAAAGTTAAATACAAGGTAATAGAATCTCTACATTAGACTCTTATTTTTCGCCTCTATCGTATATCTTAATAAAATTCTAATACTCATTTTTTTTATTTTTTGACGATGGGTGTTAGAGGCTACCATAACACCCGCTCGGAGCAAGAAAGAATAGAGGAGTAGCAACTAATATTAAACCTGAATGAATAAAAATTTTGATTAAGAAGATTCGGAATTATGTTAGAGAAATATCCTACCTTTTTACATTCATTCATCTTTTCGAATTCAGTATCCCAGTTATCTATAACGTCAAAACCAAATAATACCTCGCCACGTTTAACAAGAGATTCATTGTACTTCTTGCCGTTCACATGTATATCATGACTAGGATATAGGTTATATAGCTAAATGTGTTAGGAATAGTAAGTTAGGCAACAAAGCATTTATTATTCTTAAAAGTGATACTAAATAATATGTCTAATGGTACTAGTCCAAAAAGTTCTTCTAAAAAGCCTACTAAAAATATCACAACAGCGAAGGAAGTAAAAGAAACAAAATCAGTTCCTATAACCGTACAATTAAACATACTTAAAGTTCTGCTAAATGACCGTTCTCTTATTCCATTATTGAGAATACTAAAAAAGAACAAAGAGTTGCACACAAGAGAATTACTTAGCAATATAGGAAGTTGGGGATATGGACAATCCTTAATGAAAAGAGCCACAAATTTAGGTTTGATTGAAAGAAAAGTAAAGAAAGAAAAATCTCCTGGGCGAGGTAAACCAAGGATTTATAATTCTTTAACAAATAAGGGTAGAGAAGTAATAGGATTAGCTGATAAAGTCGTATACACAAAGTAATTGTTTGGAAAAAACCTCTTATTTAGTATAACGTTACTAGTATTTGAACAAACTTTAGCCATAAGTAGATAAGAATTTTTGTTGTCTGATAGTAACTAATAGTATCGAAGTTACTTCAAATATTAATCACTTTATAATGGTTTAAATGTATTAAGTTTTTTATCCTCTCCATAATGTATAACTATTGTAAGTCATGTGAATATTAGGTAAGATGAATAGCTACGCTAAAATCATCCCCTGACGTTCACTATTCTGAAAGATTTAAAGAACTAAAATTAGCCATACATACCTTAAGTAATGTTATCTAGGTCTAAACTTCTATCTTAAATTTCACATATTTCATTTTCAAAAATAATTAAAAATTAAGTTTCTAATGATAAAAGCTAAATAGCAGGTTGTAGTATCTCTACATTAGACTCTTATTTTAGCACCGCTATAGGTGTTACTCCCCTACTTGCCTTGTCATATCAGTTTTTACATTTTGATACATTTTTACTTTTGAGGAGGTTATGAAAATATTTTGCTACGTCTTGAGATTATATTAATGGCTAAATAAGAAAGAGGAGAAGCAGCTATAGAAGATAATATTGCTGATTCAAAAGGTCTGAATCCTATTAGTAATAGTTCATATAGTATTATCCATCGTGATATATTATTAACAATATCAAAGATAGACCACGTAAATATCATCTTCTTTATTATTTGTTTGAGGCGATTAAAATTAATCTCGCTACAAAATCGATTAGTATATTTTCGTTTATTATCGATATGAAAAAGTGCTATAAAAGATACCTTATAAATTATAAATCCTCCAATCACTGTTATCGTAGAAGTAAATATGGTATTAGGAGAATATATTTTTGTACCTTTAATCATACCACGGTAAGATAAAAAATGGTTCGTTTCAATTGTAAACTATATAGCAAATGATTTAATAATATAAATGTCAGGTCTAGGACAATTAAAAAATGAAGAGTCTACTTATTAATTGGTCCTTTTTCTGAGCTTTTTCTCGACTCATCATACATACTACCCAGTTGTTTTCTTTTTATCGTCTTTACTATCTTTTTTCTTTTTTCTAAATCTAGAAAATAGTCCCATAAAATTATAAAAGTGGGTTTCAGATAGATAAAGATATCTAGGATAACCTAGGGATAAGACAGTATAGAATATAGATGTTATAATAAAATAAATAAATCACACTAGTAGTAAAAAAGATTTACAAATATAATCTAAATACCAAATAAAATCAATATAGATATACAACATTTACCACAACCATGCTTTAAAATAACAAAAACCAACAGGTATTATGGAAAAAGAGGAAAGGGATAAATCGCTTTTTGGTGATATTGCATCTGAGTTAAAAATTCAAGATGAAATAGAATCCTATGATAATATCATGGAACAACGCCCAAAATACAAGGTATGGTATAATTTATGTTTGGCATTGGATTCAATAGGATATCAAGAATAAACCTAAAGTATTATAATAAATATATAACGTGGTAGTTATACAATTATTAATGTTTCTCATACCAATTATTTTCATTTTTTATCAATAGATTAAAAAATATTAAAAGTATTGGTTAAGGTATTGTACTGATTTAATTTTTTAGTTATGACGTAGTTACTGTCTTTTCTATTTGTTTTGTATAAGAAATACTTTTTCATTCACACTTGCTATTGTCATTTGAATGGATGTATCATTCAATTCCTTTTGTTTTTTTAAGAGGTACTTTGCTCCTCTTTTTTTAAAAATCTTATTTAATTTTTTGGATAGTTTATATAGTTCGTAAAAAGATTTACTATTTTGTTTTGCTGAAGGAGAAATATCCTCATTTGAAGAAGTATCAAAAGGGGGCATATGTCAATGTTCCATCTGGCTGAAGTTTTGGATTTGGAATAGCTTTTTGTCTATCAAATTCTACCTTACTTGTTATTGATGGAGAATATATTTAAGGACCATTATTATTTCCACTAGAAGATTTTTTTCGTTACTCGCTTTGTTTTTGCCAATAGTCACATACTATACATATACACTCTAATATTTAATAGTTTGATACAATTAAATTGTTATAGCTGGGTGGTCATTATTCTTTGTAAGCTTCGAATCTCATGCGATTGATATATTTAGGACATTTATATAATATATCCCATACTTATATAGTATTTTTACCAATTTTTTGTAATTTAGTTATTATTTTTACCTTAAACAATAAGGAAAGTTTGAAATATTTTACTTTCATAGTATGTGAAGTTATAAAGATTGACCACTTTTTTATGTATATTAATAGTTTATCTACACCCTTATTTACCTCTCTTCATATGCTAAAAAATGTATGTTAATATGATGTCAACTAAAAAACAAGATAGAAAAGATGATAGTGAGGATTCAATCGAAATTCATTCACAAACTGCAGAACAATTTCAACGAGAACAACAACAAACAGTTAACGAAGTAATAGATGAAACTAAAGATAATATCAAAAAAACAATAGATGAAGCAAGAAGAGAGATTCCACGTTATACACAAATAGTTAATGATTTTCAGGAAAATAATATTCAGGCTATTAGAGAAATTACGGATAATTTTGTAGATTCTCAAAAAGATATTCTAAATAATTCATTACGCCTCTGGTCTGAGTGGACAGTTTCTCCAAGACAATTTGCTGAAAACTATGGAAAAATAGTTAGTAGTATTGCAGATAATACAGTTGCGGCAAGTAGAGTAATAAATAACACTGTATTTGCAAATCTAGATTCTGTCAATACATCTGTCAAGCACACCAAAGATACTGTAAATGAACTATCAAAAATAGGAACCAATGTTGTTAAAACAGTTCAACAAGTTTCAAGACGCCAGTTAAAGCAATAATAAGAAGAAACTCGAATTACTAACAACAACAATAAAATAAATAATAAGACAAAGAGTATCTATTTAGAGTAACATAAAATACTATAATCTCTTTTTTTTACATTTATTAATCTAGGTCATTGAACATAAGTATTAAGATAATGATGTTAGGTTTTTTACCAACACTGATGAGAGGCAAGCTGTTGAAAATTGACTTCAATATGTATAAAAATATATTAGATGTACAATTTAAAAGTGTGATTCAATCAGTTAAATTATTTTTGCTAATTTTCTTTTTCCTTTATTCATAGATAATACAAATAGATAATTAAACTAAATATATCTATATCAAATAGTTCCAATACTGTATAGAAATTGAAAACAATTTATTATTTTAACTATAGGTTTATCAATAATCATAATAATAGGTTTATTTTTTATTTTAAAAGAACAAGATAAAAAACCATACTCATTAGAAATTGACGCTATTAAAGATAAAACCGATATTTCAGGTACTATGTACAGAGTCAAAGCAACCAATACAGGAACCAATCCTCTTACAGAACTAAAAGTAAATTTGGGAAAAGGCGATATTCAAAACATGGATTTACTGGAATCAGGACAATCATTTTTCTTTTATCCTAAACCAGACACTAATACAATTATTGTAAAAGTTACAACTAGCGAGAGAATAGAAAAAGAGAGTAATTGCCGTTCTCCATTAAAAGGATTAGGATTACCAGGGAGTGGCAGATAATAAAAGCTAAATACTATGTATTAGAACCCTACTACATGGACAATTGCAAGACCAAATGATAGCTCTTTCAAGAATATTATTATTTCAAATGTTATGCATTAGTTTCTAACATTTCTAAAAAACTCTTATTAATTATATTGATAGAATAAGCTCATGTTTCAACACCATGATGAACATGAATTCAAAAAAATTATCGATGAATTTATTCTATCTTCATCAAATAATGAAACAATAAAAAATATAGATTTTGAAGCATACAAATTCGGAATTTCTTTTTATAAAATGATGTTCATATTAATCCAAAAAGATGCTCTCCATAATAGAAAATCTCAGTAAGATAAATGACAAACTATTAAACGGATTTTGATTTTTATATTTTAATTAAGTTTCTAATAATAAAAGCTAAATACAGGATACTACTATCTTTACATTGGACTCCCTTTTTAGAACCGCTATCGGTGTTACTCCCGACGGGCCCGTACTTTTCTAGGGACCACCATATATTCGTAGATTAAGATAATATTATTCGATCAAAATATGTATTAGAAAATAGGTGAGAAAGAGATTTCATTTTCTACTTAAACATTATTTTCTATTCTTCTTATTGTCAATAATTCAGAATGATAGAATATTACAAGATCAGATAATGTTCCTTCTAGCCATAGATATATTAAATTCGTATTTAACAATGTAATGAGCGATAGTAACATTATGAATGTAGGAAAAGAAACTAAATGTCCTATTTGTATAAAGAAATTCATTGAACATTCAGAGTTACAGGACAAAATATGCAAAATGATCACAATAATGCAATTTGCAAATATCTCTCCAGGTTTCGATGTTCAACATAGACCTTTCTTTGAAGATTAAATATCTATAATTCTTCAATTTTAGTTTCTATCTGTTTCTTTAGTATGAACTGCACAAACCAGTGAATGCAGATAACGGGTTCAAATCCCATCCCTTCCATGCTAGTCATGCTGATATTATTTCTTATCTTGGGTCTTTCGTGGACCTGTATTGGTTGCTGTAATGCTAGGATTTCACTTTCCACCTAAATATCATTTTCTATTCTTCTTATAGTCAATAATTCAGCATGATAAAATATTACAAGATTAGATAATGTTCCTTCTAACCTTAGATATATTAAATTCGCATTTAACAATATAATGAGCAATAACAACAATAGAATGATAGTTTTTGCTTCTATATTGGGAGCAATACTGGCAACAATTATGCTCGCTCTAAACCCATCAACAATTACATACGCAGGTGCACAAATGTACGGAGACCACCAGTACGGATATGATAATAACCATGAAAAAAAGAGTTCTCATACAGATATCCAGAAAATATCCTGTGTAAACAGTAACATAAATGTAAATGGTATAGATATTACCCAAATACCTGAAGACACTACTGCTACTGCAGCAGCAAATGAAGAAGCAGGTCCAGACGCAGCAAATACACAAAATGGAAATGGCTTCGATAAAATAAACTTCGACAGAAACCTGGTAAATATATGTGTAAATGTTAATTTGAATGAGCAACTAAGAAATGTTCGAACATGTGAAAGTTGCTTTACAACAGTCCTAAGTCAAAACGAATTAAATGATTTAATACGAGCCATAACAGAAGATGGTGGTCCACTTTCATTACAAGAACTTTGTGACTTTATTGCTGGCAATCTAGACGAGGAAGGTCGTGCATTCATAAGTGAAAGACTATTCACGCTAGGTGGTAGTGTAGGAATATCAGCAGATAAAATTAATGAGATCTTGGATTGTCTTGAGGAAGTATTTGGTGGTGATTTTCCAAGAGATATTAATGGCGGCACTTTACAGTCACAACAGATGAATTGGAAATCTATAGGTAATAATTGAGTTATTACCCGATCAATAATATCCTTTTTATTTTTTTCCTTTTTTTCTTTTTTTTAAATATAAATTAATTAGTCAAAATATTTTGGACCGTCATTCTGTTCATAAAACTTTACCAGATTAACTAACCGCTGTCGTTGTAAAGGATTTCTATTTTATTATTTTCTTCATAGAAATCCATAAACCTGTTTAATTCGTCGTCGTAACATTCGTTATCCCTACTTTTCATTTTTAACCTGGAAACTGTCTTCCTACGTCGGGAGTAATACCGATAGCGGTGCAAAAATAAGAGTCTATGTTAGAGATACTACTACTATGTATTTAATTTTATCATGGAAACATAAATGATTTTAAAATTCAGAATCCATAATTTTTTTCATCTTTTACAGATTATAGTACTAGAAAAATAGATTAATCTGAATTATCTTATTCCTATTAATAGTATATGAACCCAATTCGTCAACTGGCTCAGACGATAGTTAACTGTTGATTTTGACACAAATTTGTATTTCAATAATAGCTTAAATTCCAGATAAAGAAAGAAACTTTTTTATTTGAAATATTAATAAATAAATCAATAAACTAGAAAATATAGAATATTAAAACAATAATTATGAATGAGGAATTGGAGTTCTAATTATAACTGGTTCTATTACTCAATTAAAACCCCAGAGATTCAACAGAACTTTTGATAAGAATATTTTTAAACTACGTATATTTTTTAATATTATTAGTGTTTGACTTATCTCTTCAACAACTAACAAAGCAACAAAAGGTTATACTTACTGGATCGTGGCTTGGATGGGCTCTTGATGGATATGATCTTGTTTTAATGCTTTTTGTAATATCATCAATAAATCAATTATTTTTTCCTTCTAACGATCCATCTTTGAGTCTATTAGCCACCTTTGGGACATATGTAGTAACACTAATAATGAGACCTGTTGGTGGAGCATTCTTTGGAAACTTTGGTGATAAACATGGAAGAAAAAAAGCTATGATAATAACAATCACAGGTTTTTCTTTAATAACTTTCTTGACAGGTTTATTGCCAACCTGGCAGTCTGTAGGACTTTTGGCACCAATTTTATTGATAATAATTAGATTCGCACAGGGCTTTTTCGCTGGTGGCGAATGGGGTAGTGGAGCGGTAATCAGTATGGAATCTTCACCAAAACCTATGCGAGGGCTTCTTTCAGGATTTGTACAAAGCGGCTTTACATTTGGTTTCCTTCTTGCATCAATTTCATTTAGACTCACCAACTTTGCATTCCCAGGCGATGAATTTATGGAGATGGGTTGGAGAGTACTATTCTTTACAGGTATAATACCAGGACTAGTGGCATTGTTTGTAAGATTAAAAATGGATGAATCACAGATATGGATCAAGAAAGTAAAAGAAAAGAAGATTGCTAGACTTCCTTTAAAAAATGTTTTATCTAATAAAGATAATAGAAGACGCTTTTTTTTATCTTTGATAGTCATGACTGGTCTTATGTTTTCTTATTATATTTCTATAGGTTTTATGCCTACTTTATTAGAAAAGTACGTAAAATTAGAAAGACAGGAAGTGGCAAATATCATGGTTGTTACTGTAATATTTTCCTTAATAGGTCATTTATTTACAGGTTTTATTAGTCAATACATTGGTAGATTAAAAATATTAACAATATTTGGTATCGCATCATTAATAGTTGCTATACCTTCATTGAATGGGATCTTTACTGCATCAAATAGTTTTGAGATTGCTCTTTACTCTTCTTTGTTTGTTTTCTTTGTATCTAGTGGATTTGGACCGATGCCTGCGTTTTTATCAGAAAGATTTCCTACTGAGATTAGAAATAGCGCAGCAGGGTTCGTTTATAATGGCGGACTATTGATAGGTTCATGGGCACCACTATTCGCAATTACTTTGTTATCGTATTTTGAAAAATATAATATTACTCTATATTATGCTGTTGCTATAAATGTTATAATAGCTTCTATTATCCTTATAATAGGTTCTAGGGTTAATCCAGATACCAGACATGTAGATCTTGGATAATTAATAAAAAATTGAGTTTGTTTTTTAACTCCTTATCCTCTTCAAAATATAGATTTTTCAGTTAATACAGTTAAAGCTTTAATAAAAGAAGGAGAATTTAAAGCTATGAAAATTCTTACAAGGTATAACCAATGAAATTTACAACATCTTGTATCGTTCACAGTGGGATGCAAAACAAATTTGACTAAATTTTTGGCCTCACTTTTGAAAATGTGTAATATTCAAACTTAATATACTTATTTTATTACATTAATATTTAACCTAACAAAGTCTAATTTCCATTGTAATTCTTTTGCATTAGTTTCAATTTCCTGTACTACTGATTTAGCAAACTTCTCTTTTAGCTTGTCATTAGGTAAAAATTTTAGATAGGGTATTAGAACAATTGTTTTTATGAAAAGAAGATATTCTTCTTTGTTACTAAATTTAGCATCTTTATCTTCCAGAAAGACTTGGATATTCCTAAAACCTATTTCTTGTAATCTTCTTTCTGTATCTTCTTTTTTGGCAAAATACCATGTTTGATTCCAAATATCTTCTCCTTTATTGTTGCTAAAATAATTATAAAATTCCTTTTCCTTGCTAACTTTATTGAGAATGGATAGAGTCTTTGTAAGATCTCTATGTCCACCACATTGAATTAATAGTTGACCTTCAGGGTTTAGAATTTGCCAGAAGCGTTCAAAAACTTTTTTAAAATATAAAAATCAATATCAAACTTAAATATCCTTTCTGTGTATATAAT
Source organism: uncultured Nitrososphaerales archaeon (assembly GCA_963695855.1). Classification (GTDB taxonomy): domain Archaea; phylum Thermoproteota; class Nitrososphaeria; order Nitrososphaerales; family Nitrososphaeraceae; genus TH1177. The sequence goes on from CAVOHZ010000008.1 coordinate 47,885, forward strand.
AGTATGTTTTGTAATATATTCAGTAAACTATTTGGAAAAAAGGAAAAAAAATTAGATAAAATAGATGATAAAAAGCCAGTAGAAAACGCATAGAATTATGCAAATGGATTCTTTCTATAGAATGTTTTGTTTGTGATTTACCTGAAACTGCAAGAACTATAGACTTTTCAATCAATCGTTGTACGGAGTCTAAAATCTCCTCATCACTAAGTCCAGTCCTCTCTTTTAATATGCTATTCTATTTTGTTCATGGACTATTTCGTTTTTGTTAAGAAATTAATTATAGACGTGTTGGTCTTGTGCTTCTGTGGCTTTGGCTTCCATACCTTAAAATCCTTACGCCTTTGCCTTTAAAAAAACTTATCAAAAATATTTTTTCCTAGAGCAGTCAATTATTAGCGCCTCCTGTTGCATTAACCTCTAACTTACTAAGTGTTAACCTATTTCTATCATACATTATAATATTTCTCCTTTATTGTAAAAAAAGTCAAAATATATGGAATTTGTCAGCTCTGACGATATGAAAATCTTCTAGTATATTCCATTACTGTATGTTGGCTAGGTTCAAACTTAACATACTCCGTATGAGAGTGAGGCTCTGACTGAACCGTATCTTATGAATGAATGAATGAGTGGCTATCATAGTACCCTTAGAGGGTGAATGGATGTTTGCCACCTGTTAGCCAACAACAAGAACTAAAAAAGAAGGTGAATGAAAAAGAAAATTGAATCATCTTGGAATAGATGTCGGAAAAAGAATATGCAGAGTAGCACTAAAAGATGACATGGGAAAGATACAGGATGAATTCTTCTTTGGTAACAATTCTCAGGGAATATTAGAATTGATTAAAAGGACACAGAATTATAGAACAAAAAAATGTAATGCAGTACTGGAATCTACCGGTAACATGTGGATGAGAATACATGATACACTGGAAGATAATGGAATAGATACTATACTTGCCAATCCATACAAGACAAAGATAATAGTACAAGCAAAGATAAAATCAGATAAACTTGATGCTTCTATATTATCTGATCTGCTGAGAACTGGATTGGTATACGAATCATATGTACCTGTAAAGGAATTCAGAGAAAAAAGGAGTCTGGTCAGACACAGGATAGTATTATCCAGAACCAAAACAAAACTAGCAAACAAGGTTCATGCTATTTTAGACAAATATGAATACAGAACAGAACTGGCAGATATATTTGGAAAATCTGGAATTGAGTGGCTGAAATCACTGTCTGTTTCACCAATAGACAAAATAATACTGAATACGACACTAACATCAATAGAATCTATAGCTAACCAGATAGAAATAGTATCAAAAGAGATAGCAAGATATGCCTGGCAAGATAGTCAAGATGTAAAGTTACTTCTAAGTATTACAGGTATAGACATATTTTCTGCAATGCTGATATCAACAGAGATAGTTGATATCACTAGATTCTCTACACCATGGAAACTTGTTAGTTATGCAGGATTGGCACCATCTACAAGAGAGTCATCTGGAAAAATAAAAACAGGTAGAATAACAAAACAAGGTTCTCCATTGCTGAGATGGATACTAGTACAGTGTTCATTATCTGCCATCAGACATGACCATCATATGAGAACATTCTATGAAAGAATCAAACAGAGAAAGGGGCATGGAAAAGCAATAGTTGCGACAGCAAAAGAAATGCTTGTTGTAATATGGTACATGCTAACAAGACACCAATTGTATAGATACATGAACAAGACTAGATATGAGGAGAAACTAGAAAGACTGAAGAAGATCGGATCTCAATAAAGTAAAGGTAATTAGACAACAAAAAGACAATGAGCTCTGAGAATAGGAACGTCATATATAGCGGAGGCTATTGTTGACAATGCTTAATAGATAGAAAGACATAACAAAATAAGGCTGAACAGGATACAAAAGATAACCAGCATACATGTAGATTTTCATGGATGTTAAGTTAAGGAAAATTTATGAAATAAATTGAAAAATTCTTTTGAAATTGAGCACAGAACATAATATAAAAGTAGAATATACACATTATTTTAGGTAATACCTGTACATTTGGAGCAAAAAATAAACACATGATATGTTATTTTATACATATTTGTGCGTAAATATGATCCAATAGACCTAGCATCAAGCGATAAGAAAAGTAGTATATATTTTCGTAATCTTAGATGGAATGGAAAAAGAATATGTCCTAGATGTAGGTATAGACTTCTATATTATCTGAAATCAAATAGGTATGGCTGTAAACGTTGCAGATATAATTTTAGTGAATTTACAGGTACATATCTCGGACAGATACGAACATCGCTTAGCAATATCATACACTTACTTTATCTATTTACATTAGGAGTACCTGCATATAGAATTAGATTTTATGTATCATGTGATCTATCAACAATAGAAAGAACATTTCGATTATTTAGACAAACGATATATGATAAATCGCTACAACAACTACATGAATTAAAGTTATCTGGTGAGATTGAAATTGATGAAGCGTTATTTGGTGGTTATAGAAAAGGTGGCAAGAGAGGATGGGGTGTAATTGAGCACAAAAATCTGGTATTTGGTATCTACAAGAGAAATGGAATTGTTATTACATTTCCAGTATCTGATAGAAAACATGAGACACTTATTCCCTTGATAAAACAATATACCAAGAAAGGATCGTTGTACTATTCTGATGACCATACTGCATATGCAATGTTGAATATGATTGGAAAACATCAAGTCGTTGCACATGGAAGAGATGAATATGTAAGAGAAGATACCCATATTAATAGAATTGAAGGATTCTGGAGTTATGCCAAGACATGGTTGTATCATTACAGGGGAGTACCTAAACAGTATTTTCATGTATATCTAAAAGAGATAGAATTCAGATTCAATAACAGGGAGAAGGATATTTTCTATGAATTATCAAAATTAATGATAAAATCTGCTCCAACTATGTAGGTATTACCTTTAACAATACATGGTAATAGATATATAATATTATAAAAATTAAATGGAGGAGGTGGGATTTGAAGGCTCTGTTCGAATCCTGTTTTTTGGATGCATAAATGGGTGATGACATCAATAACTAATTAATATTACTTTTTATGGTTCTGTAAACTTCCCGTCAGATTTCTAATGTGTAAAAAATCGTCGGATAAATTTTACTTTTTATTAATATGAATTATTTTATTATTTATAGATGGATTTCCAGATACTAATGCTACTTCATTTTTATCATTAACTACAAATTTTATAGATTCAGGATTGCCTAACATTTCTATAATCGGTTTTGGGATGGAACTAGAATAACCTCTCTTCTCTACGTAATTAACACCTACTTCAAATTCTTTAGTGTCTTTTTTCCATTTAGGCATAATATATTATATACGTAGATATTATTTTAATGTACCTCGATTATCTACGTTGATAAACGATATATTTATATATCTACGTAGATATATTAACTACGTAGATAAATGAGCAAACAGTTAGTAAATCGTGAAGAATTGGGAAAACAGTTACAAAATCATGTCCAGAGAATTGATGATAAAACTTACTGTATCAAGTCATTAACATCTAACAAAATTTATGAAATTGTTTCTACTCAATTAGGATTTGTTTGCTCATGTCCAGACCATATGTTTAGAGGAATAAAATGTAAGCATATTATAGCTACTGAATTAAGTCTCAAAATAAGAGAACAGGTTAAGAAAAGAATTATTGAACCAATTGTAAATATTGGCAAGTGTATTTATTGTAAATCTTCTCAAATTATTAAAGATGGTATAAGACATAACAAATACGGAGATATTCAGAAATTCAACTGCAAAGATTGCAGAAAATATTTTACAATCAATATTGGCTTTGAAAGAATGAAACACAATCCACAAGGAATTACTACTGCAATGCAGTTATACTTTAGTGGAGACTCATTAAGGAATACTGCTAAATCTTTAGAGTTATTAGGAGTAAATGTAAGCCATCAAACTATCTACAATTGGATTGAAAAATATACTCGACTAATGGACAAATATTTAGAGAGTTTAATTCCAGATGTTTCTAATGCTTGGCGAACGGATGAATTATACTTGAAAGTGAAAGGAAATAACAAATATTTGTATGCTTTGATGGATGATGAAACTCGTTTCTGGATTGCTCAACAGGTAGGAAATACCAAATATACAGAAGATATAAAACCACTTTTGCAGAAAGGAAAAGTACTAACAGGTAAAAGACCATTATCATTTATCAGTGACGGAGCAAAAAACTTTCATCAAGCATACAAGAAAGAATTTTTCACAATAAATAATCCTCGAACTAAACATATTTCCCATATCAGGTTACAAGGAGACCATAACAATAACAAGATGGAAAGATTAAACGGAGAAATTAGAGATAGAGAAAAAACCATGAGAGGTTTGAAAAAATGCAATTCTCCTATATTGAAAGGCTACCAAATCTATCATAACTACATTAGAGAACATGAAGGTTTAAACGGAAAAACACCAGCAGAAAAATGCGGGATAAAAATTGAAGGTAATGACAAATGGCTTACGATTATTCAAAATGCCGAGAAGGAGCTAAGAAATGAGTAAAGATAATTGTGACATTATAAATCTTGGTCGTTGGTTTCTAGATTTAATTTCTGAAATAATGGATTGTAATTGTAAAAAATAATCGAAAAAGCTAAAGCTAAGTAATTTTATTATTATTTAGATTTGATTATCAATAAGTATAGCTTGGTATATTCTGAAATATGCCAGATTGGGTTGCTATTCTCATATCAGGAGGTATCGTTGCAGCATTGATAACAGTTGGTGCAAATGAATTATCTAAAAGAAGACAGAATGAAATAGAAATAAAAAAACATAGAATGGATATTCTCTCACGGTATGTATCTCTCTATAACAGATTAGCACTATACACAAATTGGAATATTTCTTGGAAAATACGAGAGGCTAAGGAAGATGAAGGAAAAATTGACTATCCATTGATTATGTATTATGTATGTGATTTTTTGCAATTAAGAAAACAATTGATACATTCATTGGGTACATTACAGTTTGATAATCTAGATGCTGACGAAATAATTAATGATTTAGAAAGAACTATTGTTGGTATAATCAAAAAAGAATTTGATGAAATAGAATTTAGTAAATTATCCTGTTTAGTGGATGATGATACGCCCTATCATAAATTTTACGAAAAAATTAATGAAAATGAAAACAAAGAATTGTTTGAAAAATTTAAGAAATTTTTAGGAAATAATAAAGTTAATCTTGAAAAGTATTGTAGATGGTATAGTCAATTAATAATGTTTGAATTAACTCATATTTACAAAATATGGTATAAGCAAGAACCAAAGAATTCTAAACTTAGTGAGGATTTACTACAAGAATTAGAAAAATATCCTACCTATTATAAGAGGATTAAAAAAATTGGTGAAATAGGTGACAGAGTAATATCTTTTAACCCTAAGATTAAGTAAAAGTCGGAATAATCTTCTTTCTAATTATGTGACGACAGTTATCAGACGATTTTTGACAGCTCTTTCAAACCGACAAAGAATTTACAGAACCCTTTTTATTGGATTAAATATAATATTCAAATAAAATTGTTTTATAAGTTGTTACATTAATTAAAATCCAATTGAAATAAACGAGTAGGACCAGTGGGATTTGAACCCTTCTGTAAAGTGGGACCAGTTACTTATTCAATTATATTATGTAATATAGAATAACATAGTTTAAGGATTAAAGAGAATTTTTTGGTGATTGTTAACAACATATCATCTAGGGATAACATTGACATCTGTGATATCCCTTTAATTAATATAGTCTCAACGTAAATCGTCTAAAATTTTAAACATGTTGCCAACTTGACTGGTTCTTAAAACTATTTTGATATACAGATCAGAATAAATAGTATAAAAACTGCTTAGCTATTTACCATATGGAAAGTTGTTTAGAACAAAAAAATTGCAACCAGGTAATGAATAATAATAATTATGGTGGATTTACCAGATACAGGTGGGGCTGGATCTTGTCTATAATATCTCTTCTAGTACTCTTTAACTCATCGGTAGATGATCTGATGCAAAACAATAGGATATATGCACAGGATGCATCATCACTTCATTCCTCATCAACATCACAATCCATACTCAAAACACTGGTCGCTAATGCAGTTGAAGCATTAAAGATAAACAACACAACAAAAACACTTTTAAATCTAAATATAGTCTTGCAGGCACTAAAAGAATCCAACGAAAATTCATCATCAATAGAAGCAACGAAATTACTTCTAAATGATGCCATTCAAGCCGTAAACAACAAAGATACTTCTAGAGCATCTGCATATATGGGTTTAGCAAGTCAGCAACTTGAGGCGGGAGCAACTTATTATGGTACACCATCTACTGCAAACGCTAATACAGTAGCTAGCAAAAATTTTCTATCATACGAAAATCCTGTTTTTGAAATAAAAATCAAGTATCCAGATAATTGGTCATTGAGAACATATGCATACAATCTTGCTTTAAATAATACCGTTGCTGGATTCTATTCGCCTTCAAAAACTGCATCAGAACTTGGAAACATATCTGGTGTATCTGGACATTTCGTTCCATATCTAGACATATTCGTATTTTCATCAAAGAATAAGACTTTAGATCAGATAATTGATGGGAGAATCAACAGGATACAGAATAGCACGTACTTTCTAATAAGTGAATCAGTTCCTTCTATGTTAAAAGGAAATCAATCTGCCTATACATTGGTTTATTCTACTACAGCAGGAAAGGATGAATTGTTCAAAAAGATGCAAGTATATACAATATTTAAAGGTAAAGTATATTTGATCACATTCACATCACAAGATGCACTATTTTCAAATTACATACTAGTAGTGAAAAAGATGATTGATTCCTTTGAATTGGGAAAATAGCTACAAAACATAATTTTCTTGTATTTTTTCCCTCTTTTCTTATAGATACTAAATAAATATCACAAGGTGTCTGGAATGTTATTACATAAACAGACTTAAAAAAGTAAGTAATGGTTTCCAATAGATATTGTCAGATATTTTGGAATAACTATTTTGAATCTTTTCTTGAAATATTGTTGAGAAATATTGTTGAGTATGGATAAAATTTGTATCTATGTATGACAAAATATTCAAGATCCATTACGTAATTAACCGTGGATAAAATTTATGTCTGGACTAAATACTGAGAATATTATAAATTTCCATATTAGTATTTACCATGAATACATATTCAATCTTTTAAATTTTTGCATGGTTGCTAATTATGTTATAGTTCTAATGTATTCTTATAGAAAAAACTTAAGTACGATAATGAAAATACATCAGTAATGATTTTTTTTTATGAAAATATGCCGAAGTTCTCGTTTACCTTGATAGCACTTTTAATTGCTGTCATGATAGGCGGATTTGTTTTAAATGTTTATGCTCAAAATCCAGAAAAGAAACCAAATTTTTTGGTAATTATGGGAGATGATTTTGGGTATTCTGATATCGGTCCTTTTGGAAGCGAAATTTCTACACCTAATTTAGATGCCCTTGCAAAAGATGGAAAGGTTTTAACTAATTACCACACAGCACCCACTTGTTCGCCTGCAAGGGTCGCGGTGATGACTGGTGTTGATTGGCATGTCGGTGGAATAGGAACCATGTATGAACTGATTGCTCCAAATCAGGTAGGTAAACCAGGATATGAGACTTACATAAACGATAGGGTGGTAACTGTTGCAGAATTATTAAGGGATGCAGGATACAACACAATGCAATCAGGTAAGTGGCATCTTTCCGGACATGGACATCAACCTGGCACAACTCCTTGGGATAGAGGATTTACTAATGCACTTACTCTTTTAGAAGATGGGTCTAACCATTTTAACAATCTACCATACGTACCTGGCTGGTCAGTAACATTCACGCAAAATGCAACAGATGCTCCTAGACCTCAGAACGGAACATTTGATAGCACTATGTATACTGACCAACTATTAGGGTTCTTTAAGAAAACCGAGTCAGAAAAGAAACCCTTCTTTGCATATCTAGCATTTCAAGTAGCCCACAGTCCATTCATGTCTCCTCCTGAACTAGTAGACAAATATGATAAAATCTACAGTGTGGGATGGGACAAGATAAGAGATCAGAGATTTGAGAAACAAAAGGAGTTAGGATTCTGGCCTGCAAATATGACAGACCCTGGAAGAATCCCTCCAAATGCTGTGTGGGAGGGCCTTACCACTGACCAGAAAAGTTATGCAGCAAGAGTATTGGCAGTACACGCTGGCGGGATAGAACAGATGGATAAGGATATTGGCAGGGTTATACAATATCTCAAAGATACAGGACAGTATGATAACACATTCATTTTGTTTACTTCTGACAATGGCAGCAGCGAACCATTTGAAATCGCTCTCTTCCGATATGCTAGCGGTGTAGATCTTACACATGCAAAGCAATTTGTGGCTGGAATAAATAATACCTTGTCAAATCTTGGAAATCCTACTTCAGATTTTAATTATGGTTCATGGGGAACGTACGTGGCGACTTCTCCATTCTCTGGTTTCAAGACAAGCCTTTATGAAGGGGGCGTAAGACCGCCAGCTATAATTAAGGAAGCAGAATCGGTTTCTCCAGCACCAGCAAGTACTAGTTCAAGTTCCAACCTTGTCAAGAGTTTTGTATACGTGACAGACATAACGCCAACAATTTTAGAATTGGCAGGTGTATCACATCCTTCAACTTATCAAGGACATGATGTTCATGCAGTGATGGGAAAATCACTAAAGCCACTTCTGGATGGAACCATGGATAAAATCCATCCTGATGACGAGGCCATCTCCGGCGAAATGTTCAACAATACGAGCGTACGAATGGGTGATTGGAAAGCCACCTCGTATGGGTACCCTCCACAATGGAAACTATACAATCTAGCAACCGACTTGGGAGAGAGTACTGACCTTGCAAATGAGCATCCAGATATCCTGGAAAAATTAATTACTGCTTATGACAAGTATGCTCAAGACGTAGGAGTAGTAATTCCAAGGGGAGAGAAATTTTCACAAACTGCAAAGAATAATTTCCCACCAATAACTGAAAAAGACATCCAGACTATTGACTTGGCTAACATGCTTGTACCAGGCTATCCTTTGAGTGCAAATGCAACTAATCCTCAAGCCATCATTAATTAATGGATGGAAAAAAAGTATGCATTTGAAAGGATTAAAAAAGCTCAATTTTTTTCAACCTAATTTTTTTTTGATATTACAATCAAAAAAAAAACAAAAGACTAAACTGTATACTCGATATCGATTAAAGCCATACACTTTTCTGTTCTCAATCGTATCTCTCATTTTTACTCTGTCCATTAACAATATACTTATTATAGTACCGCCAATTTCAGCTCAGACAAATTTAAGCTCGTCTTCTTTATCTGCTGACCAACAAACCCAGGACATTTTAGACCCTTTACCTTCTTGGAACGATGCCAAAGTAAAACACAATATAATAGAATTCGTACAAAATGTGACAGATTCTGAAAAAACCAATTATTATATCCCTCCTGAAGACAGAATTGCAGTTTTTGATAATGATGGAACTTTATGGTCAGAAAAACCAATACCATTTCAAGGTTATTTTTCTATTGACAGAGTTCCTACTGTAGTTGCCAAAAATCCAGAATTAAAGGATAAATCACCTTTCAAAGAAATTCTGGCAAAGAACATGACTGCACTAAAAGACATGACAGAAAAAGAGGTAATGAACCTGATTGTTACAACGCTTGCAAATATATCAGAAATTGAGTTTGATAATCTTGTTAAGAAATGGGCTCAAAATGCCACTCATCCAGAAACAAAAAGACTCTTTGTAGATATGGTATATCAGCCTATGCTGGAACTCTTGCATTTTCTAAAAACAAAACAATTTAAAGAATTTATTGTTTCTGGTGGAGGAGTAGACTTTATGAGAGAAGCGCTTTCCTCAGTATATGAAATTCCCAAAGATCAAATAATTGGAAGCAGTCTAAAATACAAGTTTGTAGACAAAATCAACAATACAAATAATGATATTAACAACAACAAATCATTTATTTTCAGAGAACCTGTTCTTGTTTCCTTTGATAACACCTATGAAAAACCAGCCAACATTGCACTGCACATAGGCAAAGTACCTGTAATTGTAGCAGGAAATTCTGATGGAGATCTGCAGATGCTTGAATATGGTGATGACAATAATCCCACAGGAAAATCTTTGAAAATATTGATTCATCACGATGATCCTATACGAGAGTTCTCGTATGACAAAGGTGCAGAAAAGGTATTGGAAGAAGCTAAGAAACGCAACTGGAATATAGCAAGTATGAAGGATGATTTTACAACAATATTTCCTTCTGTTGGAAATAAAACTTCTGATGCAAGCAAATAAAACAAAATACATTCTCAATTATTTTATTATCTATCAAAACTCCCAATTCTATATTTAAAATATTGGTTGACTATTTAGAGACAATAAGACTTCGTCGGGCTAGAGGTCTATTACTTGCATTAGATTTTGAAGTAGGAAGTGATATTTTAAAAACTATTCTTGTACCTTCAGTTAGAGAACTTACAATATTGGCAGTCATTGTAGGAGTGAGAATTGCATTGAATTGGTCTCTCTCTAAGGAGATAGATAGGCATTCAACAGTTATAGAAGAAAATCAACAACAGAAAAATACTACTACTAAACAAAATAAAGTCTCAAGATTTAAATGACCTCTAATTTATATTTTTATGTCCTTCAATAATTTCTTGTCCTTTTCTCTTTTTCCTACATCAATAAATATAGAAAATATTATTTATATAATTACTTCATTAATTGATATTATTGCAATAACAGTAATTGCTGTTACCTTAATTCAGACAATAATTTATCTTTTAAAATACAATCTTAAATTATTATCCCTATTATCATCATAATAACCAAATACAAATTTAAAAATTGTTAAAAGAAATTTTATTTCTGGTCTGGTTTTAGCATTAGAATTTGAAATAGCAAATGCAGTATTAAAAATGGGTCTTTTTCTAACAGTGGCAGTAAATCAGTCAGCATCATCAACAGCAGCAGCAGCAATTACATCAGAAAATTTATTTAATAATTTTTTAATTTTTATAATGATTCTTGCCGTTAGAATTGCGATTAATCAATCTCTTCAAAGATTTGATAGAAATAATAGATAGAACTTCTATTGGTATTAAGAACAACAAAAAATAGGATCTTTCTAGATTTATTCTATTTCTTCTGTTACTCTTTATTAGTTATATAATTTAATAAGATAATAACAATCAAAAAAATGACTACATGTACAATTTTAGATTCTTTGATTTGAGGCTTTGTTGCTAGTGTTCCTCTACTTATAGGCTCAATAGTTGCATTATATGTTAATTTACCAAAAAATGTAATTGCTTCAATAATGGCATTAGGTAGTGGAGTATTGATTGCTGCTTTGGCTTTTTTATTAATAGAAGAATCTTTCAAAAGCAATTCACATAGTGAAGAATTGTCACTATTCTATGGAGGAAAATTTAGAGAGGTCTTCCAAAAGCGAAACGATATGCTGATGAGATAGCTCCTACAAATAGATGAGATTTAAAAAAAATAACCTTATGTATTATTATGTTATGTGGTCCTGATAATACACCTGAACCCGATATGGGTCATCCCCGTATCGATCATCTGAGGTTGTCGAGCAGCAGGCCGGTATCGTAAACAATAATTCGGAGCGCAGATATGCGAACCACCTTTCACTACTTTTCTTGGGATCTTAAACTGTAGTTGTCTTGGATCATAACTGTATTCGGGTGACGTTACTCGTGGATTGACAGAAGTTGTGCAGCAAGTTTTGACCTTATTAGCAGATTCATCTAAATGTGGGACATACCAGTCCGATGTCCATTCCCAAACATTACCTGCCATATCAAACAAACCGTAACCGTTTGGATCAAATGAACCAACAGGAGAAGTGCCTTCATATTTATCTATTAATAAATTCTGGTAAGGGAATTCTCCCTGCCAGGTATTGGCCATGGGTTTAATAAGCTGTGTATCTTCATTTCCCCAGGTAAAATCCATTCCATCTAATCCACCCCTTGCTGCAAACTCCCATTCTGCTTCCGTGGGCAATTCTTTTGCTGTCCATTTAGCATAGGCTTCTGCATCTTCATAAGCGATATGAACAACAGGATGATCATCCAATCCAATAATGGTACTGCTAGGTCCCTGCGGATGCTTCCAGCTGGCGCCCTTCATCCATTGCCACCAGTTTTCATAGTTTTTCAGATCGACAGGTTCATTCCTTTTTTTAAAAACCATGGATCCTGGAACAAGATTTTCTTCAGGAACAGTGGGAAAATCAGCCAGATTCAATGGTCTTTCTGCTATAGTTATATAATTAGTTGCCGATACAAAATCACTAAATTCTTTATTAGTCACCGGGTATTTATCGATCCATAAACCGTCCACTGTAACTTTATGCTCAGGTTTTTCTTCCGGGTAAAATTTATCTGAACCCATCATAAAACTTCCACCAGCTATAAACACCATATTTTCCTGGTGAAGCGCTCTTCTTTCTTTATTAATTTCTTCTGTTCTGTCTAACATGTTGAATAGGTTTTTTTTGTTGTTATTAATGGCTGGCAGTAGCTTCGGACATTTTCGCCATTGCATCATCTATCGTGAACGAGTTTGGCTTCTGGATGGCTGGGAACTCCTTAAAGGTTTCTGCAAACTTTCCTGCTGCATACTGAGCCAAGTATACAAAATAAGCATTGTGAATCATCCATTCCCAGTACGAATTCGAAGTGGTATCTGCGAATTCGTATGGATCGGTGCGAAGGTTGAAAATCTTTGGAATACGAAGGCGGATGAAAGGCTCAGCCCATACTTGGAGGGTTCCCGGGCAGCGCTGTTCCATAAATACGAACTTCCAATTATCGAAACGTATGCCAAGTACATCACCATCGTCACTGAAATAGAAATAGATATTGCGGGGACTTTGTGTTACTTCACCAGTAAGGTAGGGCAGCAGGTTAAAACCGTCGATATGATTCTTATAGGTTCGCCCGATGGCTCTGTATCCCTTCTTGAGTTTCTCCACTACTTCTATATCGCCTGCCAGGGCTAGGAAGGTTGGCAGCCAGTCGTGGTGCTGAACGATACCATTTGAAATTGAACCGGCCTCGATCTTGCCAGGCCAGCGCACCAGCAACGGAATACGGAATGCCCCTTCCCAGTTGGTATTCTTTTCACTACGGAATGGGGTCGTGGCTCCATCAGGCCAGGTATTGCTGTGAGGCCCGTTATCAGTGGAATATACGACGAAGGTATCTTGGGCAATTCCAAGCTCGTCGAGCAGATCAAGCATTTGTCCAACATTTTTATCATGGTCGATCATCGTGTCATGATATGTAGACTGCCAGCGACCTGCCTGACCTTTGCTTGAATCTTTGGTATGCGTAATAAAATGCATATGTGTAGTATTTAGCCATACAAAAAAGGGTTTTCCATCTTTATGCTGGCGCTGGATAAAATCTTTGGCTGCAGAAACAAATTCATCATCACAGTTTTCCATCCGTTTTGAGGTCAGAGGTCCTGTATCCTCAATTTTTTGCTTTCCAACTTTTCCCCAACGCGGCATTTCTGTGGGATCATCGGTGTCTGTGGCCCAGGAATGGATCACACCACGAGGACCAAATGTTTCAAAGAATTGGGGAAATTCTTTTTTTGAAGGATAGTTGTCCATTTCAGGCTCCTCCTCTGCGTTGAGATGATAAAGATTGCCAAAGAACTCGTCGAATCCATGATTGGTGGGCAACATATGGTTGAGATCGCCCAAATGGTTCTTACCGAATTGTCCTGTAGCATAACCTTCTTCATTTAACAATGCGGCGATAGTCACGATCTTTTCACTCATCCCTACCGGTGCGCCAGGCATGCCTACTTTGGACAAGCCGGTGCGGTAAACGCTTTGACCTGTAATAAAGGATGAGCGACCCGCTGTACAGGACTGTTCGCCATAGGCGTCTGTAAACATCATGCCTTCTTTCGCAATACGGTCAATATTGGGTGTTTGGTAACCCATCAATCCGTGCGAATAACAACTGAGATTGGTTATCCCAATATCGTCACCCCAGATGACAAGAATATTAGGTTGTTTTTGTTTTCCTTTTTCCAATTTTCTTTTCCTTTTACAATTACCAATTCTATTACTTAAGATTACCTAAGATTACCAAATTGGTTAATTGTCTGGGGTTACAGCAAATTTGGGAACCATAATTCATACAGCCGGTTTCATATGTAACTGCCATTGGAAAAATACTTCATATATAGAAGTTTTTTCACATATCCCTCATAAGCATTTTAATACAAAACAGAAAAGACACTATTCAAAAAGACATTCAGGAAAATTTTAATCAATTAATTAATGAGATTAAATCACAATAAAATTTTAGTTCTGTTGATTCACATCTTTTATTAGTCTCTCATAATTTCATAAATGGGAGAATATTGGAAGGGTTATCTGAATTGAAATCTGCAAATGAAGAATAGAAGAATTCTAGTATGACAATTATGAGAATAGGAAGTGATTTTATTTCTATTGCTAAAAATAATACTACATATACAAATTACAGTACAGGAGAGATTTTAGATAATTTTGATAATATTTCAATAAATATTGGAAAGAAAATTATAAATTTAAGAATTCAACTCTCTAATTGACACACAGCTATATCTGTACAATCAGGCTATGCCATTTTGAAAAAAAATATTAACTAAAGTTTTCTTTACATGATAATAAGATGATTACAAGTTGAATGTGCAAGTAAAAGAAATCGAAATAATAGATGTAAATTATATTTATGAATTTATTAGCGAAAGAGAATGCAAAACAATAACTAAAATTATTATGAATGTACCTCCAAATATAGACAGATATAATCATAGTATTAACAATATGGTATATGGTCTGAAAGTTACTGACCATAAAGGTGTTGAATTGACCATAGTTGATAATGAAAAAACTAAAAGAAAATTCCAATCTAATGATAAAAATGAAAACATTAAATTACAACGAAAAGATAGTGTACGTGAAAAAAACCAACCCAAATCAATAACAATTTTATTATTTCCTTCTGACCAACATTCTGAATATGGTTATGAAAATTATGAAATAAACATCTCGTATACTCTTTACAATAATTCTCAATTTAAGGGATTCTTTAAAGATTCAATAGAATACCAAGAATTCTTAATTGGAAATGGATTTAATTTAATTACTGAAATTAAAGTTCCTGAACATTATAATATTGATGTTAAAACCTTAAAGTTAAATACGTTAGAATCAGCTAATGTTAACAATAAGACTATTCCATTTAACTTTATCTTAAAAGACCCTAAACATGTGATCATTCAATCAACACAAAATCGTAAAACAGATTTTACCATCCTAATGTGGAAAATTATTATAAACAAAATAAGTTTAAATTGGATCCGTTTTGGTTTCTATAGTTGGTGTTTCATAATAACATTTATTCCACTCTTAACTTTTTTTCATCCGCCATCCGTGACATCTATTGTGGGAACACTCGGAGCATTACTTGCTTCTTTACTATCAATTAGACTTAAAATTATGTTTGAAATATCATTAATAGAAAGATGGAATAATATTTACATCTGGATGTTAGTTTCTATTTTTATAGAATCAGGTTTCCTATTATTTGTAAGATTCTCCTTATAACTACGATAAATACCATTACTTATTTTTATTGTAAAAATACCATCGCTAATATATAATGACTCGAAAGATTATAAAAAATTACATTAAATCAATTATTTTAAAGGATGAGAATTACTGAGAAGATATTATTTAAAATATAAGCATATTTAAAAAATATCTACAGCTTTATTATGTACTCATTTTGATACTTAATTAGATAAGATGGAATATCCTATATTGAACCCAGAAGACTTGATTCGACCTTTTTTAGAATATCTTACATTGATAATTGATGTAGCTGCGGGAATAGTTATTGCAATATCAGTGACACGTGGATTTATCATGTATTTAAAAATATTACGCAAATCCGCACTAGAGCAAACAAAGGAAGAGGAAGGCATTAAGCATTATGTAGGGAATGGACTAATTCTTGCACTGGACTTAATGATAGGAAGTGATATTATTAAAACAATACTAATCCCAACAGTACAAGAGCTTTTAGTACTTGCTGTAATAGTAGCAATAAGGATAATCCTTAGTTGGTCATTATCAAAAGAAATGAGGCTCATATCTGGAAACAAATAAGACAGCGAGTAATTCTTTTTAAAATACATTAAACCGATGGACCCATATTTTTCTCGGGTTCATCTATTTGAACATACTTCTAAAAACATCGTTCTACTTCCAACTTCCAACATCTATAAACTACATGTTTTTTATATATATCTACCAAAGTCTCTGCTATAAGCATTTTTTCTCATGATAAACAATGATAACTTTAGAATTAGACATTAACTAAATGGTTGGATCATTATAAGACATCTATATGTCATTAAATTATTGTAAAATAATACCAAAATATCTTACCAAACCGAAGAAAACATAATGTACTATTTCTTTTAATATTATATTGAGTAAGTTACTGTCCTTTATAACAGCTAAATTAGTATTAAAAAAATCTGGAATAAAATCATCAAAGGTGGGATGGTTTTGGCTATTTCAAATAATTTTGACAATAATAGCTACAAGATTTATTGATAAAGCTATTGGATTCTCAATTGATGTAGCTAATAATCGTTGGGAACCTGGAACATATTTGGAAGGAGTTACTGGCCTTTTGGCTATAATTGGAGCAACTATATTTGCCATAATACTTATTCTCATGCATACAGGTAAGATAAAGGAGGATCAACCAAAAGATAAAGAAAAAGTAGATGATGATGATATTATAGAAGTAATTAAGGAAAAAATTGATATTGATTCAAAAATAGGATTTGCAAAAGAAGAAGTGGATATTGTACTAGACTCTAGTAAATATTTCAAACATGGTAGTGACATATTAAAAAGATGTATAAATACTAATACGATAAGTAAAACTCGAATATTAATAGGCTCGTCTGTGGTAGATTACAATGGAACTAGAGAAAACAAGCAACAAACTTCAAATATAGATACCAATGAGAATTTACTATTTCAATCATTATTACAGGTAATAAAAGACTTTAAAACAGAAAAAAATAAAACAATTGAGATAAGAATGCTAAATTTCCCTTTGTTTCAATCCATGATAATTATAGATCCATTGTCAATAGAATACGGACAGATATACTTTGAGCATATATTTTTCCCAACAAAGGAAAAAGAATACAGAAGCATTTCAGAATCTTAAAAAGGTCAAAAAACACAGATACAGAAAATATCTTTAAAATTACATATGACATCTTTCTAAATCAATGGAATAAAGCAATTCTAATCCAATAAGACATTTTTATTTTTGTTTCTAAAAAATAAATAAATTCGTTTCAAGCATCAATTGTAGTGTTATCTTGCCAATTATCAGAAATGTGTTTTATATTATTCACCATGATATTGCTATAAAATTTGATGTATTTAGGTAAAAATAACGGTTGAATAATTTTCCTATATTGTCTATGAGAATCTCCTTCATTTAATGATAAACCATTACCTAAAAACTGTCTTAATTCTGCTGCTCTTGTTTTAGAAAATAATTTGTAATCTCATGTAAAAATTTGCTCTATATGATCAGGATTACTTAAAATATAAACATCATCTTGTTTTAACTTCATGTAAAATAATATCTCCATATTTTGTATTAAATCCATTAGAAAATTTCTTTATCCAATAATATAAAATAATAAAAAGCATTTGTTAATGTTAATGATAGAATGAAATGGATATTGATAATAATAATGCTTCTTTCAGTATTTTCATTTTCTATCTTTACAAACGACTTAATAATGCAAAACAATATAATATATGCACAAGTTGAACCTTCACTACCATCATCACCATCATCTGACCTTTTAACAACAGCTCAATCTATATTGAAAACACTGGATGAAAATGCAGTTAAAGCATTGGAGAAAACGAATACGATAGAACCTCCACTACCATCATCATCATCGGAGTCTTTAACAACACCTCAATCTATACTGAAAACACTGGTTGATAATGCAGGTGAAGCATTGAAGAAAACGAATACGACAAAAACACTTTTAAATTTAAATATAGTCTTACAAGCATTAAAAGAGTCCAATGAAAATTCATCATCAATAGAAGCAACAAAATTACTTCTAAATGATGCCATTCAAGCTGTAAACAATAAAGATAACTCTAAAGCATCTGTGTATATGGAACTTGTAAGTGAACAACTTGGAGCTCAACCAACTAACAATGGTACCTATCCTACTGCCACAAATGCAAATACCATAGATAGCAAAAATTATCTATCATATCAAAATCCTCTTTTTGAAATAAAAATCAAGTATCCTGATAATTGGTCGGTTAGAACATATACATATAATCTTGCATTAAATAATACCATTGTAGGATTCTATTCTCCTTCAAAAACCGCATCTGAACTTGGAAACATATCTGGTGTATCTGGTCTTTTCGTTCCATATCTAGACATATTCGTATTTTCCTCAAAGAATAAAACATTGGATGAAATAATTGATGGAATAATTAACAGAATACAAAACAGTACATACTATCTAGTTAGCAAATCAGAACCCTTTATGTTAAAAGGAAATCAATCTGCTTATATGTTGGTTTATTCCATTACAACGGGAAAGGATGAATTATTCAAAAAGATTCAAGTATATACAATTTTTAAAAGTAAAGTATATTTGATAACGTTTACTGCACAAGACTCATTGTTCTCAAATTACATGCCAGTAGTGAAAAAGATGATAGATTCATTTGAATTTGGAAAATAGTCACACATGACAATTATTATCTTCTCATCATAGCCGATCAGTCAATATCAATATGAATGAAATTTTGTTATATATAGATGGAATGTCCAAAAATAGAAAATATTATTATTGTAAAGCATTGGGATTTTTTGTCTCATGGATAATAACTTTAACGTGTATATACAAACTATTCTGGAGGTGTTATTTCAATATCTTTGGGAAAATCTACTCCAATATTATTGAGAATCTTGCATTGTCCTGCTACCGTATCCCCCTTCGAAGGATTATAATCTAGAATTATTCCCTTTCCAATTCCACCACAATCAAAAGAATTACTTCCTCCTCCTCCATACATAATAGTAGAACCCGATCCACCACCAATAAGAACATCATTATCCGAACCTCCTACTAGAAGGTTGTTTCCAATACCGCTGACAAGTACATCATTTCCAGGACCTCCATCTAGTAAGTTGCTTCCAGCACCTGAAATTATAATGTCATCGTCATTTCCACCGTATAGCTTATTATCTCCTGATCCTCCATAAATTATGTCGTTTCCACCTTTAGCATAGACTTCATCTATTCCTGCTAATGTATATATTATTTCATCACTTTTACCTCCTTCGATAAAGTCATCGCAATTGGTTCCGGTTATTAAATCCCCTTTTTGGGTAATATCAGAAGTTCCTCCTGAGAGGGCACTTAAAATACACTTTGAATCTTGAATAGATTGTATAGGTTTAGAATTCAATAACGAAAGAATGAGATCTTTAATTATACTTGGATTTGATAGGTCAAGTAAATCCGACTCTTCTACTAAATCCGATGGTTGTGCATATGAGATGATAATATTTCCAGAAAAAGGAAAGAAGAATATGATAATAATAATAATACTAGTTGTAATCATCATCATCACCATCATTATTCCAATGATTCTTACAAACTCTATACAGATCATATATTGAGATATAATCTAATCTAATCTATTATTAATAAGAAATAAGATGAAGTGGATTAGAATAAAAAGTGTGTTAAAGTTAACATAAAAATTTGTAATAATAGAGATCTAGTAGAGTAATAATATAATTTTTAATTAAATCTAATTTGGCTCGATATCGATGTCAGGTATGTCATTAGAACGTGCTTGACCTTCAGTATTTACTATCTTGCATTGTCCTGCTATGGTATCTCCATTGTCAGGGTTGTAGTCAAGTACTACTGCTCTGGCTAATCCTAACAAAGATATAGGACAATCAAAATGGTTGGCACCAGAACCTCCATCCATAACACTATCTCCAGTACCACCAAACAACTTGTCATTTCCTTTTCCTCCTACAATCAACTGGTTCCCAAGGCCACCTAACATCACATCATCACCATTACCACCATCAATTAGTGCCTTTCCAGGACCACCAAGGATCAGATCGTCGTCTTTTCCTCCATACAATTGATTATCAGCACCCCCATAAATCATATCATCTCCATCTAGAGCAAATACCTGTTCGTGAATCCCTCCATATATAATGTCATCTTTATTTGATCCAATACATGTAGCAAGATCCGAACATGTCATTACGTTTCCAAAGAAAACACCTGAATTAAAATCAAGGTCGCCAATTTTGTCATTCAATTTTGTTAATTTGGTGACCCCTCCAGTTTCACCAAAAATTTCTGGTATATTTACAACGACTAATAAACCTATAAAAATAAATGATAAACCTAAAATAAATACTATTGATTTCCTATTTATAAATAATATAGGATCTCTTTGACACACAACAAAGATAATTAGTTCCACTTATTTAATATTTCACAAACTAATTCTATATATTTAATTTAAAAAAATATAAGGAAAAAATTTCCGAAATTTCTTTGGAATTTTTAAGAGATTTTACAGGTTTATCTTTTAAAATAAGATCTAATAAGAACTTCTTAAAAATTAAAAATTGGTAAAAAAATAATAAATAGGAAAGAGATAGGGAAATGAAATAAAATAAAATATCAAGAATAAATCTTGATGAAATGAAATGAAATGAAATAGGAAAAGGATCTACAATTTCATATTTGTATGTTTTTCTTAGTGCAGTGGAACACTACCTAGATTAGTTACTGCCACATAGGGAACAACAAATATAGTTATAAGATGTGCAGAGGCAGGTCCACTGGTATTATTCTCTATACCAAAGAGAGAACCGATATCAAGCAACCCCATTGTAATAGTACGCGGATACTGCCAGTTCCCTGCAACAATACTCCCTGTTCCAAATTGAATATCTTTTAACAATTGGAATGGCCTAATAGAACTCAACGGATCTGAACCAGTCTGACCTCCTAAGAGTCCTCCAGTTTGTCCTATTAGACTGCTCAGAGGACCGGGATTGCTAGTTCCCAGACCACTAGTGTTGGCTTTATTACGCATTAATCCTGAATCCTTTACCAAAGATAGTATATCCTCTAGGTCGCTGACTGGAACTCTAACGGCCGTAACAGTTACTGGTGTAGTGATGTTGGCATTGGTATTCCCACCATCTACCTGTTTCAAAGTTACGGATATTTCAGTATCTCCAAAATTCACTCCGCTTACCTGTATCCCTGGAATTTCACTTATCCCTGTTATGACAGTAAATGGTGTTGACAGTAGCTGTTTTAGTTTACCAAGATCGGTTTTTAACACACTAGTAGTGGCATTTTCTATGGCTTTCAGTCCACTTCCTGCAGCAGTACCGTTTTGCACGTTTGCGGGTGAAGATTGTGCAAACACTTCCTTGAAAAATGGAGTTGTTGATGATATAGATAGGAAGAGACCTGCCAAAGTAAAACTGCCGATAAGTAATATTAAAAATTTCTGATTCATTAGATAAATAATTTTATAAAATAACCACCACATAAATTTTATTCGCCTTTTCGAGAAATATTACAGCCAAGCTTAAAGCTATAAAACAAGCATCATAGATGTGTTTAAATTAACTACCTCACTTCCTGATTGATGAAAGTTGGTGTACCAATTATGGATAAGAAAGTTAATATGTCTAAACAACTACGACTTATTTCCCGACATATTCCAAAACATTCTAGTTTATTCATAACCATAGAAAAGACAAGAGAACAAAGACTTATGGAGATTCTTTGCTGTCGGTAACTGAACAGATTTAATGACGAACATGAATTCTACTTATTGTATTATGAAAGTCTCTGATGAAGTTCAAGGCATCATTACTTATAGTGATGTTATTTCCTTACTTCAAGAAGAAGAAAAGTTTGAAACTATTCCTATTTTTCTTATGGGGCTGCCAGATGATCCTTTTGAAGCGGAGCTGGCAAAATCGAAATTCAAAAATATAGTTCAATATATGAAAAAGATTTATCCAGACATAGAACAAGCAAAGTGTCGTATCAAAATGAGAGATACTCCTTCTCCGAGAAAACGATATGAAGTTACGATAAACATTATGGCAACACATTCTAGTTACCACTACTCTGACATTGGCTGGGACCTTAAAAATATTTTTGATCAAATAAGTAATGCTATGAAGAAAAAAGTTGGCCAGAGAAGTAAAAGGAGACAAAGAAATACTATGAGAAATATGGAGATTCCACAAGAGTAAGGTACATGCAGGTTATCAAGTTGTACATGAAAATTATAAACTGAGGATTGATGGCAGATTGAACGCAAGTTGGTATATGATGCATCGTAAAATTATAAAATTGTCGGTGACAATATTTAACTGACTATATGGATAGAGAAATATAGATTCTTAAGGGCTTATAACTACCCTTTGTATTGCTAGTAAACGCATCAGAATACGGATTGTTTTTAGTATACCAATTCATTTTATTGGACCTTTTTGAAAATCTTGGTAGAAGCAGAAGATATAGTCTTCTGACTCATTAGTTAAAAAGACACATTTCAAGATGAATTATATTATACAAAGGACTATTGATAGCAAATTTGATCATTCTGATCAATTTCATGTCGTAATCCCTGAATCTCTCTTTTGTTAAATTGTTATGCGTATCTCCGTGGTTTCATTTTTCACTTTTCTTTACGCACTACATTTCTTAATGAACTTGGAAGAATACCTGTTTTTTCATCGACTGTTTGCATGAATACCTTAACGAAACAAGTTCCCTGACAATTCCCATGCCTGTTGCAAATCCAGTGATAACAGTTGTTATAAAAAATTTTTCGAAAGTGTTAGCATTAGCTGGAGAAAAGAAACTTTTATCTCTTCTTATCCTTCTTACATGATTAACTTTTTCGTTTTTTTGTCACAGTTTATTTTTGGTTTTTCAAGCTTTTAAAGATCCTATGGATCTGTTTTTATATTTTATCCAATTCATTTTTTTAAAAATCTGTGAACACATAAAAATATAAATATTAAATAGTTTCTCCTCAATCAGTATATTTTATACAAAATAAATTGAAAAAAATAGATTAAATTTCAAGGAGATTTTTGAAATAATGAAAGATGTTGCAAATAGAAATCTCAATATGGAATTGCAGCTTTCTTAACCGCCCTTGATCATCAGGGAATTAGGTATTGATGAAACAACTAGTCTTATTTAGAAATAAGAGCGACAACTCTTAATGAAGGGAAAGACTTCTTTATTTCTATGGCTCAAAATGACTCCACTCTATAAATATGGATGATAGTAGAAAAGAAATTTTAGATCATTTCAGAAATATTTTGGTGAACTTGGGAAAGAAAGTTGAAAATTTGAGAATTACACTATCTAATTGATCTGTCTATATACAACGAGATTATTGTTTTAAAAATATGAAAATATATTAATTGGAGTTTTCTTTAAATGATAATACCTAGAAGATAAACAAGTTGGATGTGTCAAAGAAATTGAAATAAAAGCTTTCTCTACACGTATTTATAATGTAATTGAATCTCTTATTTTAGTGACTATTATATAATCATTTAAGGTCTGATTGAATCATTACGAGTTTATCAGTTGCCGATTCTGCACCCCATACTTCTCCTGACCGTCCGAGAATCTGACGTACTTCGGCATCTTCGCTAGGCAAGGAATATATCTTAAAACTTTGTTGAATCGGATCAAATCTAACTAAGGCATTAGCTCCGAAATCGCTTAACCATACAAAATCATTCGTATCTACATATATAGCATAAGGTTGCGGATTCACTCCTGGAAGTCTCCACTCCGTCCATTTGTCTATAGTAGAATTATAGACGGCCAGTTGTCCTGCATTCCACTCACTAACCCATAAATTTCCATGAGAGTCGGACCAAATACGTCTAGCCCCTTGGTCAGGTGTAGGTGGTTCTAACACAGTACCAGCTCCCGTTTCTAAATCAATATTTACTATATGGCTTCCAGCCAATGAGGCATAGTAGATGCTACCATTTGGTGTGGTGGTAATCCCATAAGGTCCTCTTCCTTCAGGTGCATTGAAGATTTCAACATGCCCAATTGATGGATCTAGGCGACCATAAATGCCACTCTGTCCAGTAAACCATAGAACACCATCATTGTCGAATGTAGCAGTATTCAGATTAGCATAACTACTATTTGCAGGTAACGGAAAGAGTCTGATCTCTTCAGTTTCGGGATCAACACGTACAATTGCATTCAGACCACCATCTGTTATCCAAGGTGCACCATCCGGGCCTACAATGACACCGTGAGGTGCTGAGCCGTAACCGAGTTTAATGTGATGGGTCTTACCAGTAACTGGATCTAATTGACCCAATTCACCAGATCCTTGTGCAGTATACCATACATTTCCATCAGGGGCAGGAGCAACATCATGTGGACGTGAGCCTGCTGGAATGGGAAATTCTTTTATAATGTGGTTGACTGATGGTTCAGCATCAATCAATTTAACCATTGTCATAGAAATAAATTTAGACAATAAAATTTCAGTATGAAGAGAAAGATCTATTGTAGGTACTGTTGATTCTGGGAGTACTGGCTGAACTGCTGTCTCGATTATATAACCAGAACAAGACCAGATTACCAATAGTCCTATTAAATATTTTGTAGTTATACTCCATGAATCTAACAATTCCTATTGTATAATTTATAATAAATATATTAAAACCATTTCTTATGTTTTGGAGTGAATAACCTAAATTTCCGAGATAGAAGATATTGAGTTCAGTAGATTTGAACCTTAAATTTGATCTATAGATAAAATATTATTTTAAACCCCACGACGGTAGGTTGAAGATCAAAAATTATATTAATTTTATAAACTAAATACGTGTATTCACAAGTTTATATAATTTCCAAAAATATAAGGTGTGCTGTATTTGACTTTTTTAAATGTTCGAGTTGAAGAGAGAAGGGCAAGATTTTCAAACGTAAAAAATAATAGCAACGCTCCAAGAAAAAAACTTAAAATAAAATAGGACTTAAACCCCAAAATGGGACTAAAAGAAAAATCGGAAATTTAAACTACTTGACTATGACGATTAAATCGATTATGCAACAATAAACCATCCTGAACCTATGATCTTACGAATTTTTTGTAGATTCGCTAAAATATTACAGATTATCCGGGAAGGGATTATAATTCAAGTGATTTTAATACTAAGACGAAATACAATTTATAATAGAAAATCTGAATATTCAAGAAATTGCTAATATAAAGAATAGTTTTTGTTTATTGTTATGTTATATTACATATGGACAAAATATTTACTGATGAATAGCTGTAATAAAGTACGAAATATATACTATTTTCACTCCTGTTTTTTTAGTAATGATAATACCAATTTTAGTACCTAAGAATGGTATTAAGAATAATTAATTATTGTTAGAATCATAAAATATAAGACGACTATTTATGTATACACAATCTAGAAAGTACTTTTCACCTCGTTAATAACGCTATTTAATTTATATTTGTTAGTAATTCGAACCGAGGAATCAATGGAGGAGGTGGGATTTGAACCCACGAACCCCTAAAGGACGGGATCACCCATTATTCAGGATTTGATCTTGAGTCCTGCGCGTTTGACCAGGCTTCGCGACTCCTCCAACTCAAAACTAGAGTTTAACAATTTTGCCTGACAATAATACAATTTTAGCTTAGATATTTAGAGTTATCATCTCAAATCAACTGACAATAGATCCGGTATTTTTAATTTGAATTTGATCCTGACTAATTTTGATACCAAAATTCTGATGATTTTTGTACTCTGTTTTGAATTTAAAATACCTATATACAATAATTTTTTTCTTCTTGAAAAACAATGATCATCATTAAACACAAAATGAAATATAATGGAAGATTTTCATTTTATTTGCAATACCAATAGGCAACAAGAATACATATATTTTCATTAACTTTTAAATTGGTGATAATTTTTTATTAATACGTTATTTGTTTTTAAATATGAGCCTTTTTTCATTATTAAAAAATATAAAAATTATAGCATCAAACTCATGAGTTAATTTTGATTCAACTATAATGTGTTTAATGGGTCATATAATTGCAAACATTTTCTTTAGAATAAGACTACGCTGTGAGTATGCCGTCAAATGAAAATTATACCAACTTTTCCACTAATTGCAAAGAATTTAATAAATATCAGGTGCAAATTGATATAGCATTTGTCGGATCAAAATAATAAGAGTAATACAACTATTGATGAATTTGCCAGAGATGTAAAATATGGATTAGGCCGAAAAAGAAAGAGACTTGACCCAAAATACTTTTATGATAAGACAGGCTCAGAACTTTTTGAATCAATTTGTACTCAACCTGAATATTATTTAACTAGAACGGAATATAAAATAATACTAAAAAATATGGGAGATTTAGTTAATTATTTTCACAATCAAAATGTGTCCATTATTGAATTAGGTAGTGGTAGCTCTAAGAAAACCAAAATAATCCTCAAATATTTTCTAGAAAAACAAGAGAACAAATTGCATTATTTTCCAATAGATGTATCTTATGAAATGTTGTTCAATAGTAATAAAAAACTGCTAAAGGATTTTCCAAAAATTACGAGTTATCCAATATCCTCTGATTATTTTGATGGAATAAGACAAGCTAATGAATATATTCATTCTAATGGTAACATTCCAGATAAAAAATTGATACTATTCTTTGGTTCAAGTTTGGGAAACTTTCAACCAAAATATGCGATAAGCTTTTTAAGATCCATTAGAAAAGGATTAGCCCCAGATGATTCTTTTTTGATAGGATTTGATCTTGTAAAGAAAAAGGAGGTTTTGGAAGCAGCTTATAACGACGGAAACGGAATAACAGCTCAATTCAATTTAAACATTTTAAGGAGAATAAATAATGAATTAGATGGAGAATTTGATTTAGAATCATTTAAGCACTTTGCTTACTTTAACGAAAAAAAAAGTAGAATTGAAATGCATCTTGTTTCAAAAATCAAACAAAATGTTAAGATAGGAAAAATTAACAAATCATTTAATTTTTTAAAAAATGAATCAATCCACACTGAAAATTCTTACAAGTACAAGATAGAAGATATTAAAAATTTCGCTAAAAAAAGTAGTATGAAGGTGGAAAAAAACTTTTTAGATGACAACCACTGGTTTAGTTTATCTCTGTTGGTTCCAAATTAAGATTATTTTGCACAACGAAATCCTGCAAAGAGGATCCGTTCGTGGGGTTTGAAGTAGTTTCTATAGCTGGTTCGAATTTGACGTCGTGGTGTTGCAAAAGATCCGCCGCGTAAAACTTTTTGGTTTATAGCCCATTTATCGGTGTATCCGGAAATTTTGGTTGAAATCCTGGATAAAGGGAGTATTCAGAGCTTGTCCATTCCCAAATATCACCAATCATTTGATAACATCCGTAGAAGCTCTTTCCCTTTTCATAACAACCACATTTTGATGTTTTCCAAAGAAATGATTCTAACAGATTGGCGTTTTCAGGCTTTGGAGAATCATCCCCCCAAGGATAAATTGTTTTTCTATTTAGATCTTCATTCCAACTAGATGCCTTTTCCCATTCTGCTTCAGTAGGTAGTCTTTTTCCTGCCCATCTTGCGTAAGCATCAGCTTCATAGTAACTGATATTTATTACAGGTTCATCGGGATCTACTGGATTTATTCCAAAAAAATCCTTTTTCATCCAAACACCCTGCCTTTTAAACCAGTAAAGAGGACATTGCCAATCAAATTCTTGAACAAGATCCCACCCATCAGAAAGCCAATACCTGTATTTTTGGTATCCACCTTCGTCAATAAATCTCATGAAATCTTCGTTGGATACGGGTGTAGTATCTATTTTAAAGGGATACAAAAACACATTGTGTTCTGGTAGTTCATTATCATAAGAGAAACCTTTTCCAGAAAACCCAAGTTCATATATTCCACCCGGGATAGATATCATCTCTTTACGTTGTTCTTCTGAAATAGTTTTTTCTGGGTCCTTGTTAACTTTAAAAGGTTTGTAGTTATCATGTGGATCGGGAAATCTCTCAAAATAGTTTTGAAAATCATAAATCATCAATTCTTGATGTTGCATTTCATGTTGATTCCCTAATCGTATATCATACAGGATGTTTGGCAAGAGGTGGTTTTCATTGCCTACTGCTTCTAAAAAGGAAATGACATTCTTTTCAATTTGCTTTCTGTAGATAAGACTCTCTGATACAGTAGGTCGTGGAAATCTTCCTCTTTCATTTTTTGGTAAAATCGTTTCAAATTTTTGATAATAAGAATTTAAATAATCTAAATTTAGATTTTCAAAAGATACCTTAATTCCATATTTTGTCAATATCTTATGAAAGAACCATGTTACATGAGATATATGCCAATTTGGCGGGCTTCCAAACGGGTCGGATTGGATAACCGCATCCTCTGTCTTGAGGGACTTGAAAAGGTTATCAGTTAATTTTCTGACGTCCCCAAATTCAGAAATAAGCGACGAAATGCCCTCAGTTATCACCTTAGCCATCAATATTAATTGTGCTTAAAATTAATTAAATCTTTACCTTTTTTTAAATAGGTGAGAAAAAATAAGTTGTTAAACAATAAATTGACATAAATAAATATAACATAAATTAATCGATTAATATCTGCTGGAAGTTATGTACAAATGAGTCGCTTTTTCTCCCCTGATAGTGAATCGAATCTAATAGAAAAATTAGTTAAAAATTCTTTCAGGTCAATAGATGAAGGGTTGTATGAGGTAGCAAATTTCGATCGTACACATGATGCAATGAGTCTTCCAAACAACATTCGTTCCATGATCAATATAAGAAAAGTACCGATCATAACAGAAGTAAAATTTTCTTCTCCATCAAAGGGAAATATTGTTGATAGTCAAAAGGTAAATCCAGTAAATATAGCTAATCAAATGATAAGAGGTGGAGCCATAGGACTCTCTGTTTTAACACAAAAGTATTTTTTTAACGGGTCGATAAATAACTTTATCGTTATTAGGAAAAATACTAGTGTTCCAATGTTGATGAAAGATATTATCGTGAGTGAAAACCAAATTGATTGTGCTAAAAAAATTGGCGCTGACTATGTATTGTTAATAAAGACAGTATTTGATAAAAATTTAGCTGAAGCAAGCATAGAAAAATTTTCAGAGTATTCATACAGAAAAGGATTGAATATTTTGTATGAGGTTCATTTAGACGATGAATTCAAAGAGATCCTTGATTTTAAAGTCAGAAGAAATGATTTAATTGGAATCAATAATCGCAATCTCAATAATCTGAAAATTGATTTAAAAACTACTGAAAATCTGTTGAAAAAATATGACAAAGGAAGGAACTTGATTGTAAGCGAAAGTGGCATTGAGAGTACAGAACAAATAAGATATCTGAAAAAGGCAGGGGCAGATGCATTTTTAATAGGGACGAGCATAATGGAAAAAGCTGAAAATATCTCGTCCAAAGTAAAAGAACTCGTTAATGGTACGAGTAGCTACTAACCAGCCAAGACCCCCCCAGAAATAATCGGATTCCTTGAGTAATATCGCAACTCTAGCCAATATTAGATTACCTTCGTTAATTGCTTGTTGTTACAAAATTGGTATATGATATAGCCTCATTTCATATCGCCACACCAGTAATGTGATAAAGTTTTAGAGATTTTAGAATAATTGCAATTTTAAAATATTCGATCTCCATAATCAGAAATATAGGAATTTCCTGCCGATAATTTAATGAATTTTTGTTTATATCTGTAATATCTTTCTGTATTGGTTCTGGAAATATACTACCAATAATAATTGCGAAACCTTTACAGAAAAGGAGGAAAAACGTTTCATATTAATGCCTTCTTTTGTCTATACTTTTTCTTTTTGTTTATATCTTCGATAGCATTCGGATAGTTATTTGTAAAGACGCTGCTACATAATATTAAATTGAATTTTTAACAAAAAATATATTACTTTATTGTAAATATTACACACATTTTTGTTTATATCTGCAAACCTCGATGATTTCAATCAATTAAAATTGGCTATTAAATGAAGTGTATACCTCAAAAGTTATGGAGGTCTATCACTTGGATTTGATAAAATTTAGTTGTATTATTAATGGCTATCTAATACTCTGGAAAAAATTCGAAAGTTAGAGAATTTCTAGTAAATTGCCGTTTTGTGAAGAAACTTTTAGGTAATTGAGGTAGTTGATATTCATCAAACCAGTATCGACAGTACTGCATTCCAGAAATTCCTACCATGCATTCCTATTATGCTCGAATTTTTTTTAAAATGTTAGTATCAGGTGAAAAAAATAAATTTTAATATATTGGTAGCAGCTCTTTCAATATTTTAATAACGATGATAGGAATTTATTTGGTATACAATTAATTTATCTTTTATTTTTATACCAAAATTAAGTATATCAATTCATATTGTCTATAAATTGAATTCATTAACAGCATTACAAGATGAAATATAATTTTCCAAAAGATGGCAGATATGGAAAATTTGGTGGGAAATATATTCCAGAAACCTTGATTCCTGCTATAGAAGAATTAGAATATTCATATAAAAAATATAGTAATGATCCGGATTTTAAAAGAGAACTATCAGAATATTTGAAAGACTATGCAGGAAGACCAACACCCTTGTATTTTGCTAAAAATCTAACAAAATATGTTGGAGGCGCAAAGATTTACATTAAAAGAGAAGATTTGCTTCACGGAGGAGCTCATAAGACAAATAATACCATTGGACAGTGCATTCTAGCAAAAAGAATGGGCAAGAAGAGAATAATCGCAGAAACAGGGGCTGGACAACATGGTGTTGGTACCGCTTTAGCATCGGCGGTTCTTGGACTTGACTGTGAAGTTTATATGGGTTTAAAAGATACTGAGAGACAGAAACTTAATGTCTTTAGAATGAAATTATTAGGATCCAAGGTTCATCCTGTACTGTCTGGTTCACAAACACTAAAAGATGCAATTAACGAAGCACTACGGGATTGGATAACCAATGTCAAAACTACCTATTATGTAATTGGTTCAGTAGTTGGTCCTCATCCTTATCCAATGATAGTTAGAGATTTCCAGAGTGTTATTGGCAAAGAAATAAAACAACAATGTAATGAGAAATTTGGTGGATTACCCAACGCAATAGTTGCCTGTGTGGGTGGCGGCAGTAATGCAATAGGTTCATTCTATCCCTTTATTGACGATAAGGAAGTATCTTTGTATGGAATCGAAGCAGGAGGACGTGGTACAAAATCTGGAAAACATGCTGCAACTTTAGTATCAGGATCTATAGGAATCCTTCACGGGATGAAGACCTATCTACTACAGGACAGCACAGGACAGGTTTCTGAAACACATAGTGTATCTGCGGGCCTTGACTATCCAGGTGTAGGTCCAGAACATTCCTATTTGAAGGAGATAAGGCGAGTAATTTACAAATCCTGTACAGACGAACAAGCCATACAAGCCTTCATGACACTATCGAAACGTGAGGGAATAATTCCTGCACTCGAATCAGCTCATGCTATCAGCTATGGAATGAAATTAGCGGAAAAGATGCGGTCAACAGAAAAGATTGTCATCACTTTGTCGGGAAGAGGAGATAAAGACGTAGAAATAGTTCAAAAATATATTGAGAAATAATTGGAGATGGCATTTTTGACGAAAATTGTATCAAACAGAATAGATAAAAAATTTAAAGAGTTAAAAGAAAAAAAAGATAATGCTTTAATATGTTATGTTGTGGCCGGATATCCAGACATAAAAACTTCTGAAGATATTATTGTGGCTCTGATTGAAGGGGGTGCAGATATGATAGAGATTGGAATTCCTTTTTCAGACCCCATTGCGGATGGTAATACCATACAGGAAGCTATACATCAATCCTTACTATCAGGAATTACACCAGAGCAGTGTTTGGAATTATCACAAAGGATTAGGAACAAATTTCCAGACGTACCATTAATTATAATGACATATTCTAATATTTTATTCAGGAAAGGTTATGAAGAGTTCCTGAGCTTGGCAAAGGAAAAAGGTATCGATGGATGTATATTACCAGATATTCCCTTTGAGGAATCAGAAGAATATGTTACTGCAGCAAGAAAGACAGGTATTGCTACAATTTTCTTGACAGCCCCTAATACTGAAGAAAAGAGGCTGAAAGATATTAATGACATTTGCTCTGGATTTCTATATGTTGTTTCGGTATTTGGAATAACTGGCGAACGTAAAAAGTTTGACAGATATACATATGATGTAATAAAGAAAGTCAAAAAGATAACTAAGAACAAGATACCTATTGCAGCAGGATTTGGAATAAGCAAACCTGAACATGTGAGGGATATGCTTCAAGCGGGTGCAGATGCAGTGATTGTTGGAAGCGCTATTATAAGAAAAATAAAAGAAACTGAAAATAAGAAAAACTTACCAAGTATATTAAGAAATTTTACAGTGGACATGAAAACTACTTGTCATGAAATTAGAGGAATATAGAGTTAAAATACTCTAATATAAATAATCAACAAAGGACTAATCCCGAGATATCTTTTGCAAACAACATATTATTAATAGTAATATGATACGATCTTCCATGTCTATCAACTATTAATTCGATATCATCTAATCTTTCTGAAACCAATCCACCTTCATATTTTTTAATTACAACATGAATAGTTTCATGGGATATCAGGGATTCCATGAAAGGTTCAATATATTGAAAATCATTATTGGAAGACATCGCACCGGATCTGGATTGAATGATAATCATGCTATCTTCATTGTCATATGTAAAATATGCTGGCGAATCATCAATAGAACATGCGAAAATAAAATCCCTAATAGACATCAGAAGTATATCAGAATGTATTTTAATTAACTGTATTTATCGGAAATACATGAAATTGCTTTTATTACAAAAAATACATGAAATAAAAATCACAAATAAAATTGCTATAGAATGAAATATTCTGCCTCAGGATGATGGACTACTATAGCGGCAGTAGACTGGTCTGGTATTATCTGTCCAGATTCTGTTAATGTCATTCCTGATTTTGACGGATCTAAAAGAGTCCATACTAACTTATGTTGAGAAATGTCTGGGCAGCTTGGGTATCCCCAGCTATATCTAAGACCACGATTAGATTCCAGTTTTAGATCTTTACGGATTAAATTGTTAGTCCAATCAGCTAATGCTTCAGCAGTTTCAACTGCAAGACCATGTAAAAAATATGCATCAGTATATAGATTTTCTAAATTCCATTTTTCGATAATCTCAGAAACCTTCACTCCAACAGTAACTGCTTGAAATGCCACGATGTCGTCCTTTCCAAAATAGTCAGTTATGCACAGGTTTTTTCTCTTTGTAGATCGCGGAAAGTCAAATACGACCTGACTACCATCGGCAGAATCAACAACAAGTTTATTTCCGTTGTTATGACATCTAAAGTAGCCATACACTACTTTGGGTGAAAATAGATCTTCATCTATAACTTTTTTTTTCCATTCTATGAATAACTTTTCTGATTCATCAGATAATCCCTTTGCTGCCTTTCCCCGAAAACTCCAGGAAAGAACAAAAAGCGATTTTTTATTTATGAATTTCCACACTTCGTTGAGATCGATACTCTCTGATTCAAGTCTAATAGGGATATTCATGTTAGGGGGTATTGGAGGTTCAACTGGTTTGATGCCGCTATGTGGAAGTATTTTTTCAGTTGTCCCTATCGCAATTTTTGATTCTTTCCATTGCTGTAATCTTTGTCTCCAATTTAGTACATATTCCTCTCTTGTATCAGACATTATATTATTGACAACATTTAATCCTTCAAAGGCTGTCTTGCAATAGAAGACTCCTGGTTCATAAATTTTTTTTCCTTTAGCAATTCTGTTAATATAATTACTGTTTATTGCGGCTCCTCCACACAATACGGGTATCCTTAAATTATGTTCTCTTGCGTAATCTACAAATATCTGCATCTGTTTTGATGTTGACACCAAAAGCGCAGAAAGTCCAACTGCATCTGCTTTTACTTCTTCAATTTTGTCAAGAATATTTTGTAATGGAACCTGTTTACCAAGGTCATATACTGAATATCCGTTATTTGTCAAGATAGTTTTAACTAGATTCTTTCCAATATCATGAACATCACCATAAACAGTACATAATACAATCTTACCTTTTGATACATCTTTCTGTTTAATGAGATATTTTTCGAGCTCAGCAACAGCTGCCTTCATACATTCTGCCGATTTAAGAACAAATGGTAAAATTATTTCTCCGGCTCCAAATTTATCTCCGACTTCTTTCATTGCTGGAAGAAGAGTATCATTTAGAGTCTGGACTGCAGCATCATGAATATCTTGTTTAGAGACAACGTCAAAAAGTATCTCAAGAGAATCTATCTTTGTTCCTCCTTGTTCTTCTTTTTTCTTATTTGTTATATTGTCCTTTATTGCGCCAATTACATCTCGCTCAATACCATCGGGCAATCTGTTAACAATTCTATAGTAACATTTTTTATCATAACTCCATTTAGGATCTAAATCTAATTTTGTAACCTTTCCTATTTTCTGATCTGATTCATTTTTGTTTTCAAAATAAGATATCAATTCAGCTAACGCGTTATTATTCAGATTAAATATCAGATTTTCAACGAGTTCCCTTTCCTTAGGTACAATATCAGTATATGCTACTATGTCTTTAGGATTTATTATCACCGAATCCAATCCGGCTTTTATTGCATGATATAAAAAGACTGAATTAACTATTTTCCTTGCTTGAACTGGAAGTCCAAAACTAACATTGCTTAAGCCTAATGTGGTAAAGCAGCCGGGAAGATTTTGTTTTACAAGGCGGATACCTTCTAATGTGTTTTTTGCAGAATCAAGAAATTCTTCCTGTCCAGTAGCCAAAGTAAATGTTAATACATCAAAAACGAATTGCCAGGATTTTAAACCATATTTCTTTCCTGTTTCAAATAAGAGCTGGGCAGTTTCTAGTTTCTCTTGTGGGGTCTTGGCCATTCCCTTTGGACCAATACACATTGCAATTGCTGGTAATCCATATTTTGCCATAAGAGGTGCTAAAAGATGATATCTGCTTCCATCTCCTTCCAAATTTATTGAATTTATTATTGGTCTTCCTGGAATCTGTTTAATTGCTGCTTCTACTACAATAGGGTCTGTAGAATCTATTACCAACGGTGCTTCGATCTCTAGACTTAGCTTTTTGACTAGTTTACACATGAAATCCAGTTCGTCGGATCGTTCAGTAGTAGCAACACATACATCTAAACAATGAGCTCCTTCCTCTACCTGTGTTCTTGCTAAATTTACTAACCCATCAAAATCATCACGTAATACCATATCCTTGGCTTTTCTTGAGCCTTGACTGTTTACACGCTCTCCAATAATAAGTGGAGGAGGATTTTGTTGTATATCAACTGCATTTAATGCAGAACTAATTCTTGGGATCATCAAATTTTCTATCCTCGCTAATATCTATTTCCTCTTTAATTGGGTATACAGAGTAATATTCGTTTTAATAATCATATAAAGTATTGATAACAACGAATCATTCTGAAGGTTTAGTTAGATGTGTTTATTATCATTTTTATTATATTTATCAAGCATTTTGTGTAATTGTGAAATGTGCTCAGGTGTTGTACCACAACAGCCTCCTATAATTCTGACTTTCTGAAATTTTAATATAAATTCCTCTAATTTCTTTCCCAATTGTTCTGGTGTCATCTTATAGAGTGCTTTACCTCCATCATTGAGTGGCATTCCTGCATTGGGAACTATCAAGAGAGGAAGTTCATTTTGTTCATTTAACCATATCACGCTAGGAGTCATCTCATCTGGACCTGTGGAACAGTTTAACCCAAAGACATCAATTCCCATATCGCTAACAGTAGTAAATGCTGCTTGTACATTGGTTCCAAGAAGCATCTTTCCGTATTGGTCCAAAGTGACATTGGCAATAAGTGGAATCTTCTTTCCTAGTTTAGACATGGTATTCCTACATGCCTCTATTACTAACTTTACCTCGAGAATATCCTGACTCGTTTCAATTAGCAACGCATCAACACCTCCAAGAATCAGACCTTCAGCCTGTAATGCAAAAGATTCTATTATCTGTTCCAATGGTATTTGACCCAAATCTGGATCATTTGAGCTTGGAAGAAATCCAGACGGACCCATTGAGCCTATAACATATCGCGGTTTATCGCGAAATTCATTACATACTTCTCGTGCTAATTCCGCTGCTCTTTTATTGAATTGAACTGTCTGATCCCCAAATCCATATTCATCTAATTTGAATTTGTTGCCGCCAAACGTATTGGTCTCTATACAATCTGCACCTGCATTTAAGTAATTTCTATGGATTTGTTTTATCCATTCTGGTCTACTCAATATCAAACCATCATTAAAACCATCTTTATTGTTTGGAAAATCCTGAGGTTCTGGGTTTAATTTCTGTATTTCTGTACCCATTGCACCATCAAAAAGCAGTATTCGTTTTTTTAGCTCCTCAGAAAAAGATTCATTCATGTGAAACATAATCGGATAGAATAAAGTTCAATTTATTATATTCTGTTGATAAATCGACAGATTCACTTTTTCCGGTTAGATTTTTTTATTTTTACCATAATCCCATGTGGAAAAATACAGGGGTGTAATTTCTAAAATAACCGAATTTCCTTGTTCAACATTTTCTAGTAGAATTTTTGCCATATCGTTATCTAGACTTCCTAGATATTTGATCATGATTTTTTTAGATATCATTAAATTGAAATCAAATGATCGAGAAATTGCTGTTTTGCCTTTTCCTCTTACTCCTTTATATGGAGGTTTGGGATCATCAATACAGAAATAAATGGTTTGGTTATTTGAGATATTTTGAATTTTTTTTGAGTTTCTATTAGTTTCAACATATATTGTATTCTTATTTGGATCATAATAGTACCAGGTTGGATGAATATTTGGATCCTTTTTTTCATCTATTGTACCAAGATGAATGTTATGTGTTTGATTAACAAGAAAAGATACAATTTCGTCTTCCGTTAATGGATCACTAAATCCCGGACTAGCGTTAAAAATTTTCATAATAAAAAGAGCTCATAATAGCATATAAGATTTTTTTTCTTTAATACCCCAAATAATAAATAATACTGTTTATGTTATGAAAATTGAAAATAAATAAAAATGTTAAAAATTTATTTATTTATTATTAATCTATAAGATAATAATTATGACTATTGTTTACCACTAAAAAGATAATAATTTTGAATCATCAAGAGGATAGACGTATGTATTAGCCCGTTCATCTCCAATTGGAGACGAATGCAGTAATATAGAGTCACGTAATTCGCTGCCATCAAGACCTGAGCCACCAATACCAAGAGTACATTCTTCCAACATTTGAGAATTGTGTGGATCAATCAGGGTTTTACCGGGATAAGGTTCCAGGGTTATTCTCTCTTCACCAAGCACACCTGCAATTTTAAATCCATTACACATAATTCTACCTCCATCATTCAAAATTAGATCTATTTTATGATCCTTTCTTAAGGATAATAATGCTTTGAACAGGTTAAATGTTGAACCAGTGTTAATGTATTTTATAAAATCAGATTCGGGTATATATTTTGAGCCATAATCGTATCCTTCTTGGCTGGTCAAAAAAATGACTTTTCTGATATCTTGGTTCAGAATTGCAATTTCTTTTTTTAAATATGATTCGATTATTCCAGATTTTTTAAAAGAATTTGCTGTTCGGGAAACGATAATAAAATAAGTTGAATCGCGTTTCTGTTTGTATTGTTGATAAAGTTTACACAAATCATCGTAAACACCAGAATGACTGCTCCTTATATGATTGCCAAAAAAAGTCCAATCCCAGATCTGACTTTTACTTGCCATAAGGTTGTTGATACTGAAGAGAATTGCCCTATAACCTAACAAGATTCTGTGTGTCGATGCAAATACATTGTCACCGATATTTCTTTTATTTCCTGTCAATTTTATTACCCCGCCTCCAGGATATCCAGGTACCTTGTAGATGTACCTTCGACTTTTAGGAGCAAATTCCGCAGCAAGAAAGCTAGTTGCCTGATATGGGATTTTTAGTCGAGATATGTACTGTTTAGATGCCCCTATGACAATCTTTGGTAAGATAGAAGATAAGAATTTTAGTTTTAAATCATCCTGAGTGTCAATGACCTGAATACCACGTTTACGAAGATGTTCCAATTGTTCCAAAGTAAGTTTATTCTTTTCGTACAGATGATTTAGATTTTCTTTAAATTTTTGTTCAATAGTGTTCATTATGGTAAATTATATATTCAAATATGCCTAGGATTTATATTGTTAATTCATATATTTTATAGGTTGATTTCTAATGTAATGATGTTGACAGTACAGTACCAATCTAAAAATATAAAAATATAATAGCATCCAATATTGCAAATGTAATTAGTATATTTCTAATAAGACAATATTAAATATTTCAGACAATCAATATTTGTAAGTATAAATTTGATTTATAGGCCTGCAATTGATTCAGACAAAGAGCAAATATTTGATTTTTGTAATAATACTTTTGAATGGGGTGATTATATCCAAGAAGTCTGGGATTGCTGGATTAATGAAAAAGATAGTTTGTTACTGGTAGCACAAACAATGGATACGATATCATATGCTAAAAAAATTGTTGCAATGATACATGGAAAATTATGTCATAAAAATATGATTTGGGTTGAGGGAATACGGGTTCATCCTGAATATAGAGAGAAAGGCATTGCATCTAGTTTAATTAAAAATATTCTTACATATGGAAAAGATAAAGGAACAACTCTAGCCTCGTTGATAGTATCTATAGATAACATTGAATCGAGAAAGCTAATGGAAAAATTGGATTTCAATCCAGTTTCTAGATGGATATTCGCAAGCATCAAAGGTCTCAAGAATATCTATGAGTATTGTCATATAATAAAAAGAGCAGAGATTAAAGATCAGGAAAGAATATACAATTATTTAACAGGATCAAAATATACAAGATATGTTAAGTCATGGAGGTGGTACATACTAACAAATTACGATTTATTTAGGATGATAAATAAAGGTCAAATATATTTTTTCGATGATCAGAATATCAGGGGTATTGTGATTATAGATATAACAGATTTGTGGAATGGCCAAGACAATTATAGAATTTGTTATTTGGATGGAGATTCCAAAGAGATAATTAGTAGCATGTTAGAATATTGTATATATGTTTTTTACAATTATAACAATTATTATTCCCAAAAGGATAAAAAAGAGCAAAAAGATAAATATGAAACTAAGGATAATAGAAATGATAGAGTTCAAATATTCTGTCCAGATACCGATTTTAATTTCTCAGTTCTAAGTGACCAAAAGAAAGGATATTTTACAAAACTTATTCTTTATGATAAAGAGATATAGTATAGAAACAACAAGATTGTAGAAGAAAGAAGATAATGGGAGGAACTATCTATGGTTAAAGGTTGCTGATAGTTACTTTTAGAAGAAGATTTGTAAAAGATCTATAAAGTAATAGAAACAAAAATAATGATATTTGAGTTTTTAGTTTAATTAGAATTTTTAAATGTTCCCTGCACTTACCCAAAAAACTGAGATATTCTTAACTGTTGTCCATAATTTTTGTAAAGTTTACTTTTATTTATCCAATCTGAAATAGAAACTTTGAAATCTTTGCATGAGTACATTAACGCAGATTGAAAATGATCAAAGATCTCAGCCGATCCACTTCGTAGAACTTCTCTTATCCCTTCTCTAATTTGCCACACTCCAAGAGGAATAATATAATCTGGATGTATCTCTCTAAAGATCAATACAGCAGCATTTCTTTTCATTCTTGACAAATATTCTGCAACTGCCAATCTAGCTGCAAAGTAGGCTCCTGCAATCTTTGGATAATGATCTAAACCATTTGCATCCTCAAAATCTGATTCTAATACAAATTTTTTATTCGCATCATCGTACCAAGCTTCAACCATTTCAAAATTCCAGACTTCATTTGGAAGTAAAATTACAGAGTAATAATTTGAAAAGTGGTTATACTTAAGAACAGTAAATGAATCTATTGAAGGATTTTGTTCCAATTCTTTGATTAAATACGAAGATACTATGTCATCTGTTGCAGAGATGCTCCATCTAGTTGGAACTAGTTTTCTATTCTTCTTTTTTCCTAGCATGCCCAGGCTCAATATCTTATTTATTTGACTAATCTCAATCCCTTTTTTGTAAAGTTCTACTACTGCTTTAGCGGCTTTAATATCACCATCAGAAAAATAATATTCAATTTTTTTGTTTGTAGTTATAGATGATACTTTAAAAGATTTTAGTTCAACTTTGGGTCCGAAAGGAGGGGATTCAAAGTTGAAACTGGAATTTTGACTGAAAATATTTGAATATAACTGCTGAGGTTTGGAGTGGAAATTCATTTCGCTTTCTGCGGATTTGGAAGACATTATTAATTCCTGTAAGGACGTGATGAATCTTTGATTAACGTCTGTCACCTTAAAGGAATTTACACCACGTACAAGAGATAAACGATAATCTAGAATTTCCTGTAGATTTTTTCCAATCCACATTTCTGGAGAATCCAAAACCTTCGTATCTCCATGCAATGGAGGGACCATAGGACCTAAATTCACTCTAGGATATCCATATTGTCCTACAAAAACAGATGGCGGGCTAGCACCAGAAATACTGGAAGAAAAATTTTTTATATTTTTATTAAGATAGTCTATCCAATATTTTTCCAACCGTTTTTTAATATCTTCGTAAGATACCACCTGTTTTACTTGACAAAATATTGTTTTTATATTATATTAGTTGTATCATAAATTTATTTAACCTCTGTCAGTCTCACTATCAAATACATGAAAATTATTTCGTTTGAAGAAAAGAAGCTAGTAAAAGAAGAATTGACAAAGCAGATTATTAGATGGAGGCCTGGGTGGGTGGGTAGACTTTTAATGAGCATTTGATAAGGTTAATACGTAATACTCTATTATTTGGAATTATATTTTGATTATACTAAAAGAGCTTACCAAAAAATTTGATAATTTTACTGCTGTTGATAACATCTCCCTGACTATCCAAGAGAATGAGGTTTTTGGACTGTTAGGCCAGAATGGTGCTGGCAAAACTACAACTATACATATGCTAGCTACGTTATTGAAGCCTACCAGTGGTACTGCCACTATTAATGACTATGATATAGTCAAACATCCATCAAAGGTAAGAGACAACATTGGGATCGTTTTTCAAGCTCCCAGCAGCGATGATATGCTAACTGGCTATGAAAATTTGAAGATTTATTCATATCTTTATAATGTCTCAAACAAAGATAGGGAAAAAAGAATTTTAGAGTTGTTAGAATTGGTGGGGCTAAGTGAGAGAAAAAATGATCTCGTCAAGAAATATTCTGGGGGTATGAGAAGAAGATTGGAAATTGCAAGGGGGTTAATACACAGGCCCAAAGTTATTTTCTTGGATGAGCCTACCCTTGGATTAGATCCTAATAGCAGGAAACTTATGTGGAAATATATCCAAGAACTAGTAAGAGAAGAAAAGATAACTGTCATACTAACAACACATTATATGGAGGAGGCGGATCTTCTTTGTGACAGAATAGGCTTCATTAATAAGGGAAAAATCATCGCTATTGATACTCCTTCGAAGTTAAAAAGTATGATAAAT
The DNA here is from genome assembly GCA_963695855.1 of uncultured Nitrososphaerales archaeon. Taxonomy (GTDB): domain Archaea; phylum Thermoproteota; class Nitrososphaeria; order Nitrososphaerales; family Nitrososphaeraceae; genus TH1177. The sequence goes on from CAVOHZ010000008.1 coordinate 90,079, forward strand.
AGAAAAGTTGGAGGAGATATTGTAAAACTAAGATTTAAAAATGCAGACAGAGACAATGCTAATATCAAAGTTGATGGAGATAATAGTAACAAATTCATTTTAAAAACTATAAAAGGATTTGATTTTGTACATGACTTTAGATTAGACAATAATCTATTGACGTTGACTGTTAAGAATGCAAGGTTTAATTTACCGGTTTTATTGAAAGTATTAGATAATGTAGAATCAGTGGAATTTTCTGAGACCACATTGAATGACGTCTTTTATAAATTTACAAATGAAAATATCAATGAACAACCAGAAGGGGGATTCATGGAAAAGTTTGCCCAATATGACTAGAATTATTTAAATGGAGATAAAGCTGATTTGAAAAGTACCATAGCAAACACAAGTTATTCTGTTATCAAAAATATTTATGCTATTTGGTTAAGGGAGATCAAGGTTTTCTTAAGAGAGAAGAGCAGGTTAATAGCTTCATTATTTACACCTTTATTATGGTTATTTATTGTTGGTTCAGGCCTAGGATCATCTACTAATACTTCTACTGGTAGTGAATTTAGTTATCAATTGTTTATTTTTCCAGGCATAGTTAGTATGTCTATAATATTTACATCAGTTTTTTATGGAGCCTACATAATCTGGGATAGAAAATTTGACTTTCTAAAGAGTGTAATGGTGACACCTGTAAGGAGAGAGGTCATATTTTTAGGGAAAACCATAGGAGGAATGACAAATTCAATGATACAGGTTATTGTGTTACTGTTTATTGGATTCTTAATAGGAGTTGACTATTCTGCTCTGTCGCTAATACAAATTATTTTTATTAGCCTATTACTATCTTTCCTGTTGACTTCGCTTGGTCTTGGTTTAGGAAGTTATATGTACAGCTTGGAAGGATTTCAAATGATCGTAAGTTTTGTAGTTTTTCCCCTATTTTTTTTGAGTGGTGCTTTATTTCCTCTAAAAAATTTGCCACAATGGTTATATGTATTAACATCTGTTGATCCGGCAACATATGCAGTAGACGCCCTAAGAATTTCAATGCTAGGAACAGGAAATTTTATCTTTGAGTATGATGTTTTGATATTATTTGGTTTTACTTTAGGATTTGGTCTATTCGGAATGTTATCGTTTAAGAGGATGAAGGCGGTTTGATAAAAAAAGAGGTTCTATAATTAAATCATATTTTTATTAAATAATGAAATTATTGGTCCAATAACATAAGTATATGTTTATCCTTAATCGGAAACATTTAATTGATCATAATGTAAGTAACAAAAAGAAAAATAAATTCCACATATATAAAATCAAATAAAAATATCATGAAAATCAAGTAATAAATCGATTTATGGAAGAAAAAATGAATTTCATTTGGTTAATAATTTCAGTGTACATTTAATAATAGCATTCATTTATTTGAATAATTTGAGGGGCTATCGTCTAGCTTGGATCAGGATACCATCTTCAACTTGAGGGTATAAGCCTGGGGCGCTGGCGGTCGTGGGTTCAAATCCCACTGGCCCCATTACCAACCTGTCTCTTTATTTAGACCCATTGTTATATAGGATATGGAAATAATGTCAATCAATAATGTTCTCGCTGAAATAATTTCAAATGAAGGACACAATAAACAAGAACTGACTCCATATCTAATGTTCTAATATGCGATTAAAACAGAGATTAACCTTGTAGAAGCAGAATAAAAGACTGCAAGCTACGACCCCAAGATAAAACCGATCTATCAGAGAATTGCAAAAAAAGAAAGGAAATCAGAAAGCAAGGGTTGCAGTAGCAAGAAAGATGCTCGTCAGTATATATCATGTATTAATAAGGAACGAATTGTACCATAGTCATAAACAAGATGTACAGATAAGAAAGAATAAAAAAATGATACAAAAAATAGGACATTAAAGGAAATTCATATAAGTAAAGCTCTACCTATCAGAAATAATTGTCAATCTAGGCATTTACATAACTGTTAAGGTAAGTCTAAAAGGATATAACATTAAATGAATAGTGGAAAAATTAGGTAAATGTTTGTCCATCAGCCATTTTTCAAATAAATATTCTTATTAACGAGTTTTAATTAATAGGTTCCATGAAAGAATCAAGAAAAGCCAATAAAATACTTTTAAGAAATGGATTAATTGTTGGGATATCTATCGCTTTATTTTCGTTATTTACTATCGGAGTGGAAGCACAACCCGACAATAAAGTGATAAATATTCCAGTAGAAGATGGACCACTTTATCTGGCATATGATCCAGTAAATAAGAGGATGTATGTGACTGTTTTTTTAACTCCTAGTGTCGCCGTAATTGATACTACTACAAACACAGTAACAGGCAGCCCGATTAATGTATCAGAAAATACTGGAATGGGAGACATAGAATATGATCCAGTAAATAAGAGGATGTATGTTACTCATTTTCCGTATAATGTCTCCGTAATTGATACTACTACAAACACAGTAATAGACAGTCCAATTTCAGGAGGAGATAAACCAGTAAACACAACGTCTAGCTTCATAGAATATGATCCAGTAAATAAGAGGATGTATGTTACTCATTCTAATCTAGATAGCGTTCCTGTAATTGGTACTGTTTCTGTAATTGATACTACTACAAACACAGTAATAGGTAGTCCAATTTCAGTAAGAGATGGACCTAGAGACATAGAATATGATCCAGTAAATAAGAGGATGTATGTGACTAATTTTTCTAATGGTACTGTCACCGTAATTGATACTACTACAAACACAGTAGAGAGTCATATTCCAGTAGGAGGTAATTCAACAACAAACATAGAATATGATCCAGTAAATAAGAGGATGTATGTGACTAATTTTTTTGATGGTACTGTCACAGTAATTGATACTACTACAAACACAGTAATAGGCAGTCCAATTTCAGTAGGAAATGGTACATATGGTATAGAATATGATCCAGTAAATAAGAGGATGTATGTGACTAATTTTTCTAATGGTACTGTCACCGTAATTGATACTACTACAAACACAGTAATAGGCAGTCCGATTGATGTAATAGATAGAGGAGCGAGAATAGAATATGATCCAGTAAATAAGAGGATGTATGTTGCTAGCTTGTTCGGAGGAACTGTTTCTGTGATAAATGTAAGGTAATGAGACCTATCAATAGCACCACCTTTCCCTGTATCTTCTTATATTTCTTAAATGTACTTCCACGAGGCTGGGATCGGATTCAGGAGGACTGATTATGCTGGAAAAATACGGTTAGTGGGCCTATTTATTCTGTAAACACTATTATTGTAAGGACTGTCACAGAATACCTCCGGAATTCAATTGTATAGATTATCTCAATTCCATTTCTGAAAAAATTGCGTCTCCTTTAGGGACTATAATGACAACGCTAGGAGTAATTGTGGGAAGTATTGTGGGTGTTAGTAAATGGTTCTTTAGCCAGAAAAAAGTCGATGAGAAAAAAGATAATACATGATATTAACTTGTAATAAAAGAATATTTTACGCGAATTATTGATTGTGAAGTTTAGCACAAATAGTAAATTGAGCAAGGGACCAAAAATTAGGTCAAATTTGTTTCACATCCTACTGGCCCCATTGTAATATCAGTCCTCAAATTGGATCGACTCAATAATGTTAGTAGTGATTTATTAATTCAAAATATACAACGACAATTGTAACAACAACAAAAAGAAAAAGAAGAATTGTGATCTACCGCATGCATACAATTGTATATGATTGTTCATATACTGGTATAATATAATGATTAGAAATCTTTTACAAATATTATGAATACTATTGTATTAGATTTTAAAATTCTTATTTATCTTAATAAATTTGTAAATAAATGAATAATACAAGTAAAGGTTAATTTCCTAGTTTATATCATGTTATTACTTCATAAATTCTTCTACTGAAAATAAAGATTGAAATTGAGTTCAATGAGTGCTCTGGGATGTGACCTTTGACATAGAATTGTGTATTATGCTTCAATAGCCTTAACTTCCGCTTTTATTTCTGGTCTGGAAGAAAAGAATTCAGAAATCTTTTCAGCAATTACGTCACAATCTTCTTCTAAAGCAAAGTGACCGGTATCAAGAATGTATGTCTCTATATCTTTTAGGTCTCTTTTGTATGGATGTGCTCCCGATTCTGGGAAGATATAGTCGTTTTTACCCCACACAACTAATGTAGGAGGCTGATACTTTCTAAAATTCTTTTGCCATTGTGAATATAGTGGTGGATTAGTTTTATAATCATAAAGCATTGCTAGTTGAATTGCAGCATTTGCAGGACGGTTCAATCTGGTCTGATCGATTATCCAATTGTCAGGACTGATTGATTGAGGATTTCTTGTTCCGTTAATATATTGCCACTTTGTTGTCTCTTCTGTTACCAAGTAATGAAGTTTCTTTTCATTTTCGAGAGTTTTATTATTCCACCAATCTTTAATGGGATTCCAAAATTCTCCTAGACCTTCATCATATGCATTTCCATTTTGTATAATAAATACCTGTACTTTTTCTGGCTGTATTGAAAATAGTCTGAAACCAATTGGTGCACCATAATCCATCATGTAAAGACTATATTTTTCCAATCCAATTGTTTCTGCAAATTCAAAAATAATTTTGGCCATATTTTCAAAAGTATAATCAAACTCATCGACTGTTGGCATAGAGCTGTTTCCATATCCTGGATAATCTGGTGCTACAAGATGGAAATCATCAGACAGTTTTTGTATTAGATTCCGAAACATGTGTGATGATGTCGGAAAGCCATGCAACAACAAAATTGTTGGGGCATTCCTTGGACCTGCTTCTCTGTAAAAAATATCGAGACCATTTATTTTGACAGTTTTGTATTCTATGATGTATTTGGTTTGGTATTTATTCATAAGTATATTATATAACAAAAGAAATATGAGTAAGCCGGAAATTTTTTTTCCAAAACTAGTCCGATATGGACAAGATTTTAGGTATAAATCATTATTAGATAGCAATAATGTCCAATATGGAAAAGTTATTATCTAGTTATTTATAGAAAAATTATGCTTGATAAAGTAGACAAAATTATTCTAGCTCAACTGGGAAAAAATGCCAGATTATCATCACAAGAACTACGAAAAATTCTTCAAGCTACTGGACATACTATTACAGACAGAGGAGTAAGACACAGAATACAAAAATTAGAAAAAAATAACGTAATTTTAGGATATTCGACAATTTTAAATCCTAACATAATCTCAGAAAAAATTAATCGTACCGTTCTATTGAAATTCAAGTATGGAAGGTCGTCACAGGAAAAAATCAAACAATTAACTGACTATGTGAACCAATCATCATTTTGTTTATATTCTAACCGATTAAGTGGCGATTATGACTGGATTTGTAATTTTATATTTGATTCAATCGAACAATATGAATTGGAATCTGATAATTTTTTAAATAGATTTTCTTCATTGATTTCAGATTTTAGATCTTATGAATCTAAAATGATTAAATCTTCACCATATTCAGTTTACGATGAGGAAGGAATTAAGGAGAAAAAAGAAAAGGTATTTCAAATTTTAAGTTCTGTTAGAAAGTACAATACTCTTAATGATAGATTACAGCTAATTGTAGAAGGTTTGGTAAAATATTTTGATGCTGCATTTGCCAGGGTTTGGTTTGTTGATAAAAATCAAAAATATCTGATTTTAAAGTTTAGCGCAGGAATGTATACTGGAATAAAGGGAGAATTTTCAAAAGTATCCATTAATTCATTAAAAATTGGTCCTGCAGTAAAAACAAAAAAACCGGTTGTCACAAATGATGTTGCAAATGATCCAAGAATAAAGCATCCTGATTGGGCAAAAAGAGAAAATCTAAAGTCTTTTGCTGCATACCCACTGATATACAGAGGAAAATCAGTTGCAGTTTTAGCAATGTTTAGTAAAAAAAGGCTAACCCATGTTGAATTCGAGGTTTTAGGTATATTTTGTGACCAACTATCAAAAGAATTGGCTGGTTTTTTTGAGGCCAAGGACTTTTTATTGGAATAAGAATTTCTAAAATATTTCTTGAGAAAAAAGAACTATAAAAACATTTAAAATAATACAAAACTAACAAACAATTTGTAAATTACTGACTTCTGTTTTAATTTCATGTTTATATTCCTATTTTATAATCAAAATTTTATAATTATTTCAAATAAAATTTGCAGGAAAATTCACATTCTGCTGATATTATTTGACTGCTTTTATTATGTAGCCTTTTTCTTTGACATTTCTGCGCAGAAACCTTCGGCTGCTTTTTTAATCTCATCTAGAGAAAGGTCTTTCTTATGAGTTGCTATTGACCATTGATATCCAAATGGATCTTTTATCAATCCAACACGGTCTCCCCAGAATGCATCGTTGACTGGGTGTACTACAGTGGCACCTGCAGATACAGCCTGATTAAAAGTTGAATCTACATCATTGACATATAGATAAAGCCAAACTGGATTTCCTCCAACAGATTGAGGTGAAAAAGATTTCATTTCTTGGGATTCCTCAGATAACATAATAGCAGAATCTCCTATTATAATTTCTGCGTGCATGATAGTCTTATTATCAGGTCCATACATGCGATGACGTTCTTCCGCATTGAATGATTTTTTATAAAATTCTATTGCACGTTCTGCATCTTTTATGATTATAAAAGGTGTAATGGTATGGTAGCCATCTGGTACTGGTTTTACATTAGCTGTCATATTTGTCATAATTATTATTACTTTATTTAAAAATATCCTAAAGAGACTAAATAGAAAATATTTTAAAAGAATTCTAATAATTTAGGTTTAGTATATTAGACTATACTCTCATTGTAAGGAGAATTTGTTCTGTTTGGTTTTAAACTACATATTACGAATTAATTTCACATCCATAAAACTTGGGATGGGACCAACATTTAGGTCAAATTTGTTTCACATCCCACTGAAAAAGATACAAAAATGTAGCTAATCTGCCGAATACTTTGTGATTCATAATTAACTATTTAATTTAATAATAATGTTTTAATAATATACTTATTTTTTTGAATGTAAAAACGGCAATGGATTTTTTATAATCTTTAAATTGTATAATCAATATTTCAGATTGTGAGAGCAGCCATTTTCGAGAAACAAGGATTTGAGAATCTCAAAATCAAAGGTGATGTGGAAAACCCTAAAGTTTTAGACTGTGATGTTTTAATTAAAGTTATAGTAGCAGCAGTAAATCCTATTGATTATTATGTGATTTCTGGTTATAAAACAATACAACAACAAAAGGAAACAGACCAACTACGAAAACAAAAAGCTCCTCAAACAACAGAACTACCAGTAAATCCTCTTCCCCATATCCCAGGAGAGGAGTTTGTGGGAGTAGTTGAAAAGGTAGGATCTCATGTTAGAACAATAAAGAAAGGCGATAGAGTTGCTATCTATACCAGAGTTTTTGATAATACTTGTGATATGTGTATTAGTGGTAATGAAATGCTGTGTAGAAACGGTGGCATAATGAGTGTTCTTAATAATGGAGGTTTTTCTGATTATATTTCAGTTCCTGAAAGAAATGTATTTAAAATTCCTGATAATATTGATTGGTATTCAGCTGTAAGCTTGTCAGTATCAGGATTAACTGCATTTGATGCCTTGAATGAGTCACAATTAAAGATTAATGATTCATTACTCATTTTTGGTGCATCGGGAAATACAGGTATGATGGCAGTACAATTAGGTAAGAGAATGGGATCTAGAGTTATTGCAGTTTCAACAAAAAAGTGGATTAAAGATGAATATGGTGCAGATTATCTAATTACAGATTATGATAATGTAATAGATAAAGTTAAAGAGATAACTAATGGAATAATGACAGATGTTGTAATAAATTCTCTTGGCAGCGATACCTGGAAAGATAGTTTTTCTTCAATTGGAGTTAATGGCAGATGTATTTCTTTTGGTACATTGACTGGAAGTAATGTAGAATTAAACATACAGGAATTATATTCAAAGCAGTAAAATTAATTGGATCTAATAGAGGAAATATAGAAGAATTTAGAGAATTGATAGAATTTATATCATATTCTAGTACAATTAATGATCCCTTAAAAATTAAAGTTTGGAAAAGATTTAACCTTGAAAATATAGAACAAGCCTTTGAGGCTCTTAATGAGAGGAAAAGAGAAGGAAGAGTGCTATTGGATATAAATAAAGAATAATTAAGTTGGAAAAAAATACTTGATAATAAAAGTACAATAGATTATAAAATATAACAGTTATTGTTATTTTATATTCGATATAAAATAGAAATTTCTATAGACATCTAATCTTAAATAGGAAGTAACATTTTGAATATTATTGGTTTTAGAGATGGTACATTAAGATATAATTAGCAATGATATATTCAAAAAGCTAATTATTAGAGTAATAAAATTATAATAAGTAGAACATTTATTTCCTTTTTTATTGTTTAACTTATATTATTGATACCACTTAAATTGATTAAATTTCAATAACTATTAAAAATATTTTAACTCCTTCTCGAGGGACCAAAAAATAGGTCAAATTTGTTTCACATCCCACTGGCCCCATAGTGATATTAGTTCTCTAATTGGATTCACTCGAAACAAAAATAAGGTGAACCAAGAAAAAAATGAAATTTGAACAAAGTTTTGAAGAATCTAGTGCTTATTCATTATTTCTGTTTGCAGTTAGAACACAGGTAACAAGAAACTATTACCTGAGAAGGTTAAGAATTTTTTTCAATTTTATTAACTTAGAACCAGATAAACCAATGGAAGAACGATGTAATTATCTTGCTAAAAAAGGAACAAAAGATCCTAATTGGGTTCTGAGCTGTATAATAAAATTCTTGCAATTTCAAAAAGAAAGGGTAGAAAAGGTGTCATCTCTCTAGAGGCATTCATAATATCCATACGCATTATCATAATTACAATACTGAATGAATTACTCGAGGGACATGATTTCTCTTTTACGAAGTGCCTGAATTAGATTCCTACTATTATAGGTAATTTTTGGCCAACTTTTATTAATCGAAAAAATAAAATATTATTTACCTCAATATATTAAGGTAAGTGACGAGTACTTAAAAATATATAAAAGTTATAGTAAACCGACATATATGCCTAATAGTAACCTTTTAGCAATCAATAATAAATATATTAATACCATTATTTTAGAAGTATGTTGTATAACACATATTAATGATAATGTCATATTATTATTATGAGAATAACTCATCGTCCTAAGATAAAAAAGGATCAGAGCAAAGAAAGGCAAAAGCTAAATAGTACATCTGAATCCTATAATAGGGCTAAGGCAATAATTGCTTCTGTCTATGGGTTAGATATTATAGAAGACGAACCTATAAGATCTAGATAGGACAACAAATTTTAACATTAGGATTTCTATGATTAATGGCATTTATTTCAATGGTATATGCGTTGTTAGTTTCAAAATAACCGACAAGTATGTGATTCAAGGGACAAAATGTCTTCTTCGGGGGTATCAGCATCAAGATATTAACAGGAACGATAATCTACAAAATTCGTCGCAGATAATGAGATGCATTTTTGAAATTCACTAAAAATTAGACAGATATATAAAATTTCGTTTTAATTTTTTTATGGTAAACTCTATCTCGATTGACCTATTGGCTATGACGTCTTATTTTTAATTAAATTATTGTTATTGTGAAGATCGGCAAAATCATAATATTATTACCGTATCTAGGATATATAATTCTTATAAGAAAAAAATCTCTTAAAATAAACTATAATAATAGTATTGAAAATATTATAACTGATCGAGTACTGACCGGTTGATGGTCATTATTGGAGGAGTGAAAATCTAATTATAACCTATAAGTTAATAGCTTTCGGAAATAGAAATTGCTTATAGCTTACAATCTATAATATTTTGAGTCCATTTTTAGTACCAATATCAAAACGGAAACCACTGGCCCCATATAGTATAAGGGGACAGTTAATATTCATAAAGATAACTTCATAATTTCTAGATATTAATTTTAATATTCTATCTTCTTAATCAAGTATAATTGCTTACATGAGGATAATTTTGGGATAGGCTTTAAATCTAAAATTTAGTTTTATCTATCCTAAAAATAGGGTAAAAAAATCCTGGCAGCCCGACGAGCCAGTAATTTTCTCGGGTATATCCACTTCACTTCTTCTTCTAGCTTTCCTTAGTCTCCTTTACCTTGTTATTATTGTAATTGCAAATATATTACCTTCAATTATACAAATAAATACATCATACAAACATAAATATGACTCTTCACTGGACAACATTATCTACGTTTATATACCTTAGTAACGTATATATAATTATGACAACAAAAGAAGAAATAAGAAGAACCGAAAATATAGCTGTAAATGAACCAGAATTTAATGAAAGAAATGCAACTAAATTTAATAAAGACCACAGTAATTTCAATGAAAGAACAAATAAAGACTACAATAACACCTTAAATCAACAACAAGATATAATAAACAAGACACTCGACAACACCTTACACAATATAAAGAGAGCTACTGATGAAGCTACACGAGAAATTCCAAAATACACACAACGTATTGCTGAATATCAAGAACAAACCATTCAGACTATAAAAGACATTGCCTCTGACTTTATTGAAGCAGAAAAAGAAGTAGTAAACTCTTTTCACTCACAACAAGTAGATAAAAAAAGTGGTGTAAACTTCACCGGACTATGGGACTTGTATAATCCACAGAAAATTGTTGAAGGTCATGCAGTACTGGTGAATAACTTTACAAGTTACCTGTTAAATACGAGTAGTCTCATAAACAATGCTCTAGCATCAAACATGAGGGTATACAATACAGCATTAGAACAAACACGCGACAATCTAAAGGATTTGGTAAGAACAAATACCAGTTACATAAAATCAGTAGGACAATCAGTCAATAGACAGTGATTTACCAGTAACTAAAAATCGACTAGGTTAAATATTTAACCTAGCCTAATAATCTTTGGTATTTTTTTAAATTATACCTTTATTAATATTTATTTTATTTTCTAAACAAATTAACAAGTATTATTTTACTAAGAAGAACTATGAAAATCGAATAATTATATGCTATTATTTGTTATTACCATTACTATTTTCTTTTTTCAAAATCTATTCACACTAATATAATACATCATTATCTCTTTTTGTCGAAACCTCTCTTTTAACTTCTCTTTGTATCCACTTAAAAGATTGTTATTTTCTTTTCGATCTTCACATATAACATGGTATATAGTATTTTCATCATTATACAAAATGTCTGAATCTGGATCCTTCCAACTTCCAAGTATAGTATGTTCATCAGCAGAACATCCGCCAAACATTTCAACTAATTCATTAAAAGTGTCAACAAATTTTGATTTTTCTACTGGTTGTTTATTGTTATAATATAACGGTAAATAAATATCTACTCTGATTGAGGCTGATGACAACTTACATTGAATTTTATGGATTCTTTTGAATTGTATAATTTATACCCATAGTATCTAAAATTTTACTGTAGTTCCTATTTATAGTATATTTATGTTGTCCTGTACTCTTTATAGGAATTTTTTTTGACAATAATATATAGAATCCTTCTACTTCTTCCTCTCTGGAATTGAAGGATATTGTTAATAAGCTAGATTCTAGATTCTGCATATCACTATTACTATTCGTATTGGTAAGGACTGAATATATGTTTTTATCTCAAATCTATGTCTAAACGATGTTTAAAGTATTGAATGGTCTCACTTTATGGAGGGCTTCAAATCCCACTGATTTGACTACGAAGGCATATGGACCCATTTTTATAATGAAATATGGAATATATAATGCTAATTAAAAATACATTTTTTAGGTCAAATTTGTTTCACAAACCACTGGCCCCATTGAACTCTGGGTTCCAATCCTATCTTTATCAGAATTCATAAAGCAATAATTATATAAACTAGGAATTAATCTTTACTTTTTTTATCATTTATTTTGCTTTGTTGCCTAACTCGTTCTTCCTAACACATTTAGCTAACCTATTTTAGTCATATTATGTTACCTGGAAGAAATACAATGAATCTCTAGTGAGAAGAGGAGAAATATTATTTGATTTTGATGTTATTGATAACTGGAATACTGAACTAGATGTGATGAACAAGGACAAGAAAGGTAGAAAATTCGTATATCCAGATTTGGAAATTTATCGAAAAATTATTATTTGAAATAGAATAAGAATCCAAATGTCTAATTTCTTAACTATTATCATATCCTTTTTCTAAGAATTATTTTTCTGCATGTTCTGTCAGAGTTTTTAATCTTGTTATATCTCTTTTGAAGAATAGGTCTAAAAACCAGTCAAACATAACTCTCAATTTTTTTTCAGTAGTTGGAAGATTTCCCCAATAATATAGCCTCCAGAATATCCACCCAATAAAACCTTGAATTTTATATCCAAATACTAAGCCTACACCATTTCTTTTTCCTATAAGCGCCATCATACCTTTAGTTCTGTAATTAAGAACTAATTCTTCTTTCTTATTGCATTTCTTTGAATATATTTCATTGATTATATTGTTAGATGCTATTCTTGCTTCCCTTAATGCATGTTGAGCTGTAGGTGGATATGGTTGTCCAGTATTAGGATCTATTATAAAAGCACAATCTCCTAATGCAAAAATATTAGTATATCCATTTATTTTCAGGTTTTCATTAGTAATTATTTTTCCTGATTTATTATGTTCGCAATTTAGAGTCCTTATAATGTTACTCGGTTTAACACCCCCAGCCCAAACTACTGTATAACTCCATATTTTTTCTTCATTTAATTTCACATAATTCTCACCTATTTCTTTGACTCTTGTATTTAAGATAATTTGAACTCCATTTTTTTCTAGTTTGTTTAAGGCAAATTCTGATAAATCATTTGAAACTTCTGGTAAAATTCGCGAACCTGAATTTATCAAGATTATTTTAATACATTTTAGATCAATGTTGTGATAATACTGTTTTACAGAATCACGAACAAAATCATTTAATTCTCCAACAGTTTCTATACCCGAAAAACCGCCTCCTACCACTACCAATGTCATTAAATTTTTTTGTAATTCTATATTTCCATATTCCATATCAGCTTGCTCCAGCATATTTATAACATGATCTCTCAATAACAATGCATCACCAATAGTCTTTATGGTGAACGCATTTTTAGATTCTCTTTCTAAGTCAAAAAAATTGGTCTCTCCTCCAAGCGCTAAAACTAGATAATCATATTTTAGAACTTTGATTTTATCATTTAATATATTGGAATATTTCCCTATTTTATATCTTAAAGATACTTCCTTTGCTTCAAGATTTATAGAATCAATATTTGCTTCATAAAATCTAGCTCTTTTACAAAATGATCTGATGGGTGTAATTATATGTCTTGTTTCTATTGCACTTGCGGCTACTTCTGGGAGCATAGGAGTAAAGAGAAAAAAATTATCTCTACTTACAATGGTTATATCTACATCAATGTTATCTTGAAATTCTTTTTGTAACTGTTGTAACACTTCTATTCCTGCAAATCCGCCACCCAGAATCACAATCTTTTTTAGTGTTATTGGTTTGGTGCCATGTATTAGTTCAATATGTTTTTGATATGAATCAATTCTACCGAAAGATATATGGCATTTTGCACACCTATATCGAGTACCAAATTTTGTAGAAAGGCTAGAGGAAACAAGACCTACAGTAATACCAAAAATGAGGTGGGTAATTAGTGAACTTATGAAAACAGTTGACAATCGTGATGAAAGTTCATATTCGATTAATTCTTGTTCATTCTGAGTCAATTTATATATTGTATTTATTGTTTCGGGTGCAATAACAAATTGATATACTGGTATAAAGAAAATTATGAATACTACGATACCCGCAAAAATTCCATATATAATTCCATTGGATGGTTTACTAATATTTAATATTCCAGTTTTATATAAGAAGATGCCTATAACCACCCCGATTGAAATAGCAGTCACCATGTGTATTCCTATTCCTGCTATAATTACAGCATCTGAAGAATACACTCCAATAACATGTCCAAATACTATCCATGATAAGTAATAAGGCATTCCCATAACCACTTCAAAAATTGTTTTTGGAATAACAAATACAATTGCACCTACAATAGCTCCAACTATTACAAAAAATATTTCTCTCTTTAGAGAAAAATCTATTTTTACTTTATTGTGATTGTTCATTATTATGGTTTATTGTAGTTGCTCATTATAAAATATCACACGCTCTACAAATCGTTTATTAATTTCCACGAAAATGTCTTTATATTTGAATGCAAGAATTACTAAGAAACATCTGATTGTTATTTATGTTTCTAGTTAAACTATTCATTAGATATAATCTCTCCTGACAAAGGAATATTGGTAGTATATAGATAAAATAAAAATATGATTTGTAAATGAGAATGACTGTTGTTGTAGAAAAATTGAGGATGATATTTGTTATGTATTATCTTTTGCACATAATAAGTATCAGTTATTGTTTTTGCTGTTTCTGTTCTTATCATATTCATACATTTGGTTTAGGTAGTACCAATATTTGACCAGCCATATTAGGCAAGTGCACATGGCAGACGTAATTTATGATTCCGGGATTGTTTGCTACGAATGAAACAGTATTGATTTGTCCTCTCTTAAGTTCAAAGGTTCCTATTCCATCTACAGTAATTACATGATGTGCTCCTTGTACTCCTATAAAATGAAGAGTGACTTTATCGCCTTGGTTAACAACTATTTGATCTGGAGTGAATGTAAATGATCTAAAGTCCCAAGCTCCTGCTTTATTTGGTTCTGTTATCTTGAATCCTCCTCCAGTTGGTATAGTCGAATTTACAGGAGGCTGCTCTGCTGGATGTAGTGGAGTATTCTGGGGACAAGTATCACATTTTACGGCAGCGTTTATGTTTGTCATTCCATCAAAATGTACTGTATTTATCCAGAATTCTTTGTTGGTTGTTTGATTTGGAACTACTGTCTTGAATGTAGTAACATTTGATGCCGATGGCATAGTAGTTGTCTTAGAGGGATAATTTTCTGCGAATGTCTTCTGCAGTGTTTGCCCGCTAATTTCAGTTAATACAGCGGTTGTTGATATAACAGCCATGAAGGTCATTGCTATCAGCCACATTTGTTGTGAGCTGATTTTTTTCTTATTCATGTCTAGAATATTAGTTATATTTATTTTATTTAAGCATTGGTTAACGTCGTTAACATTAAAATGATAAAATATAATGAATCCAATACGTTTTATAAAATGAAAACAAAACTAAATTCAGTAGATGATCAAATTCCAGAGAAAAGAAAAATTACAATAAATGTTCCAGTATATGATGCTAAAGATATTGAGGACATGAATGTGGTAGCGATGATAAAAGGTGAGTATCAGATAAAAACAATTGATGTACAGGATGAATTAAAGAACAAAGAAAGCGGCAACAAGGATGGAAGAATTTTAGTACCGTTTATATTTGATAGACAGACAGAAGCCGGACCAATACAACCAGGAGACATGTTCTTTGGATGTGCAAGCTCTGATGAATTTCCTAACCAAAATTCAGATTGTGAAAAAAGAATCCTGAAAAATCTAAATGGATTTAATGCAATATGCGCAAGAAAGGACAATAGTTGTTGAATTTCTTTTCTTTATAGAAATAGATATACCATAACAATATCCATCCATCTGTTTCAAGTATTATCCAAAATCATAATCGAATTGGTATATATATAATCAATAATACTAACTGTACAGTTGAAGGAACAATGTAGTAGAGAACTGTTGGAGACAGGGTAAATGTAATACACTTTCTTATTATTGAGCTATGCATGATCACCTTAAAAATACAATTTATATAATATTATAAAATCAAAAAGTTTAACCTAAATATCACAAACTATCTCAAGTCTATGAGGCTAATGTTTGTTACTATACTTAGTCTAATAGTCAATCAAATCAAAAATAACAAATATCTTAAAAAGATAGAATCATTATATATATTTATAATTGAATTTAAAAATAATACCAAATTTCTACAGTGAAAACTATGTTTTTACTATAATAATACCGATTCTAATTGTGATAGCTAGTGTATCCATTCCTAGTATTTTTAATACTTTATCAGTAGATGGTCAAACCTCTTCTTTGTCGAGTTTTGATATTTCCCAATGTGATCAAGTAATAAATGCTACTTCTTCAAGAGGGATGACACATGGAAGTATAACTAACGACTGTATAAACGGAACGAATGGTAATGACATTTTGTTTGGAGGATTGGGTTATGATATATTAAACGGAAACGAAGGGGATGATGAACTAATAGGCGATTCTGGAAACGATAAATTGTATGGGGGAGCAGGAGATGATGATTTAGTTGGTAATTCAGGAGATGATCTACTTGACGGTGGAGATGGAAATGATATACTTAAAGGAAATAAAGGTGATGATAAATTGATAGGAGGAAATGGTGATGATACCTTGATAGGTAATTCAGGTGCTGATTTTTATATATGTGGACCAGGAAATGATATAGCAGTACAGTTTAACACTTTGGAAGGAGATAAAAAAACAGTAGATTGTGAAACAGTAACAAGATGAAAGTTATGATATGAGTGAGTTTGATGTTTCCTTCAATTTGATACTTTGTCATTGGTTTCAAGAAAAACAAAAAGTTATTAGTTCTAGCTAAGATTGATATTAATACCTACCTCAATTGACATTTAGGTTTATAATACTTGACTCAGATGTTTGTTCATATGTTTATCTCTGTGTTAAGTTACCAAGGATTCTACAAGTTATGGAAGAGAAAGGAAAGAATTGACAAAATTATTTATATTGCTAAAATAATAAAATTAGAAATGAATAGAATCTCTGATTGCATCAAAGGTTCTAGTTTCATTGTTCTATTATCTTTCCTTGTTCTAATATTTTACCTTGGTAAATGATGGAAAAAGAAATCTTCACAACTCGTTTTAAGTCTTCTAAATAATCACTTCTACAGATAGGATCTCCTGGATCTCGTATATGCATTTCACAGTACTCCAAAGTCTGGAGTTATGGTACATAGTAAAGATAATCTGTATGTGCCTGATACATATAATCAACGTACACAACAATTTAAGTTATCACAACATTGGCAATTCAAAATCTGAAAATGATATTGAATGAGTTAGAATAATAGCTAAAATGATATTTATAAAAACAAATTAATTTAATAAAATTTTATTGTGGGTCCAAAATAAAGGACATATTTGTTTCACATCCCACTGGCCCCATTGTGATATTAGTTCTCTAATTGGATTCACTCATAAAAATAAAAAAATAGGCGAATCAAAAAATAAATGAAAATAACAGAACAAAGTTTAGAAGAATCTAATGCATATTCCTTATTTGTATATGCAATTAGATCACAAGTTACAAGAGATTACTATCTTAGAAGATTGAGAATTTTCTTTAATTATATTAATTTAGAACTTGATAAAACAATTGAAGAAAGATGTAACTGTTTTGCAGATAAGGGAACCAATGATCCTACTTGGGCATTTAATTCCATCTTAAGATTTTTACAATTCCAAAAAGATCGAGTAGAAAAAGAAGAGATAACAGGAGCGACATTAAGAAATTTCATAAAAGCAATCAAATTATTTTGCGAAATGTCTGATATTCCCATTCCTTGGAAGAAAATTACAAGAGGACTGCCAAAAATCAGAAGATATGCAGATGATAGAGTACCAACGATAGAAGAGATACAACAACTTTGTGAATATCCTGACCGACGAATCAAAGGAATTGTGTATACAATGGCATCTTCAGGAATAAGATTAGGAGCATGGGATTATCTACTCTGGAAAGATATTCAACCAATAAACGTCAGGGCAAGATAGTAGCAGCAAAAATTATTGTTTATGCTGGAGACGATAAAGAATATTTTTCATTTATTACTCCAGAAGCATACTATGAACTCCAAAAATGGATGCAGTATAGGCAAGACAGTGGTGAGGAAATTCATGAAAATAGTTGGGTAATGAGACAGTTATGGGATACAAAAAAAGGTTATTATCATCATGGAACTATAAAAAATCCAGAAAAACTCAAATCTTCAGGCCTTAAGCGATTGATGGAAGATGATCTATGGACGCAAGGTATTAGAAAAAAATCTAACTTAAAAAGAAATAGATATGAATTTGAATCAGACCATGGATTTAGAAAATGGTTTAAAACTAGATGCGAAATCTCTGGAATGAAAAGCATTAACATAGAGATTTTGATGGGTCATTCAATAGGAATTTCTGATTCCTATTATAAAATAACACAAGATGAACTATTAATGGAATATTTGAAAGCATCAGATTATTTGATGATAAGCAATGAAAATCAAATACAAAAACAATATAACAAGATACAAATACAAAATCAAAATGACTTTAAATTTATAGAAGGCAAATTATTTGAAAAAGAGAACGAAATAGAAGTATTAAATCGTAATGACCAAAATAAATCTGATGCTATTGCAGCATTAGCAGATAAAATTGATGAATTGGTATTAGAAATTGAACGATTAAAAAGAAGTCGATAAATTGCTTGAACTTCCCCCACTCCCCCTATAGCGCACCATAACTTTTTTATGTAAATATGGGTAAGGATATATATTTGAGATCAAATAGTGACCATGACTACTCTCATATAAAAAATAGTACCCCCTCTGATATACTCCAAAACTCTAATTTGTCTGAGGAAAAGCAAATTTTTTCTTCTGATGCTCAAATTATGGAGTATGTAAAATCTAAAGGGATCCAAGCTAGAACTGGCGTAGAGGAAAAAAATTTTGGAATATTTATTCTAAAGGAATTAATTGACAATGCATCAGATTTTATTGAAGATCACGTATCAACATTTTTAGAAAAAGATGAAAAGCAGACAATAGAGATAATAATAGATCAAATAGACTCAATAACAAAAATTAGAGTTATTAATTCGAATGCAGAAATAGATGTTTTTTCTGAAGATCTCGTTAGGAAAATATTTAATTTTAACAAATTTTATAGTAGTAAACGAAATAGATATCAAATTAGTAGAGGGGCTCTCGGCGATGCATTAAAAGAAGTTTTATGTGTACCTTATGCATTTAGATAAGAAAGGTAATGACAATGAAGAGCTAATAGTAGAAACGGATAAAATACAAAACCTAAATAGAAACAATGCCTTATTTATAGTAGATTTCAATGGTAAAATGCAAGGAAAAGATCCTATAACAGGTAAAATAAAGACACTTAAGGATATTAATGCAATTGCATTATTCAATAAATCTCAACAGACAATAGATTTTAACTCAGGTAACAGTCTCGCTATATCTGCTGTACTAAAATCCTAATCAAAATCATTGTTGATTCCAACAGCAGAAGCAGCAGAAGCAATAATAAGAAAAAGAAGTAAATTTTGTAAAGTTTAATTGATGAGATATATATTTATTTGTGTCTGTTGTATTTAGTTAGATAGGTAAGCATGACCTAAACAAAAAACAGATACAAATATATATTACAAATGTGATTTCTCACAAATTACTTTTTCTTATTGCTGCCAGAAAAAAAGAGAATAATAAGTAGAAATAATAACTGTTTAGGTAATGCTTACATATACTTCTTCTACTAGCCGCTAAAAGCACACGATGTTCTCAAAGAACGTCTAGTTTTCTAAGGGATATATTCGTGAAGTGCTCCCAATCGAAGCAAAACAAATGGCGCATGCTGTTAGACAAAAAAAGAAATTTGAAGAATCAGTTCCTCAAACCCCTAGCGCATTAGAAGAATTTCGACAAAAGAAAGGTAAAACTAGTCGAACCTGGCGAAGAGGATTCTACTTTTGCAATGGCACCAGAAACAATTGGATTAGTCTACAATGTAGAAGAAATTACAGCAGAACCTCATCGAATCTATGAAAATCTTAATTGAATAATAAAACAATATAAAGAACAATTTAGGAACGTGTTAATATGAATTTTTTTAATTTTTTAGTCTTTAGTATTTTAATTAGTAAATGATTTTCTGTTAGA
This sequence comes from uncultured Nitrososphaerales archaeon, assembly GCA_963695855.1. GTDB lineage: Archaea > Thermoproteota > Nitrososphaeria > Nitrososphaerales > Nitrososphaeraceae > TH1177. The sequence continues at coordinate 110,220 of CAVOHZ010000008.1, forward strand.
TATATTCATACCGATAATTGGACAGAACTAAAATTTCGTATTTGGATTATAGTCTTTGTCGATAGTATATTCATAGTTTTTATTTATGAATTTCTGTACATAAATCTTATATATATTGTATAAGCATAACTGTTATGGTTATCCAGTTTGCGAAATCAAGAAAATATGATAAACTTCTAAATATTACGATCGTGAGCCACATATGGCAGTAGCAAATGTAGCAGCAGTAGTAGCAGTAATAAAAGCTATTTATGACCTTAGCAAGGAAATGAGTAAGGATACGATAGATGTATTGACAAGTCTTAATTCTAGTCGTTCCGTTGTTTTGATCGTTGCCAATGCTACAGGTTTACCTTTAAGATTAGTCAATACTCATCATGACCACGGCAATTTTGCAACAAGTCCTGAAGCCACTATTGAGCCTGGTAAGCCTGGTGTATTTGGTTCTGTCAATAAGGCGAATAGCATTGGCACTGGGACTGAAGGGAACGCGACTTTTGGTAACGCAAACGGCCTAAATTTTAGAATTTCATGGGATAATCCTTTTATCGGTGGTAATGAGTCTAGCGCAGTTACGTCTGGAAACGACGGACTTTATAGGGCAATCGCTACAACGGGCGCTGGAGATCAGAAGGCTGAAATGCGCTATACATTACTACAGTATCCCCATCCTATTATAGGCGCAATAAGAGGGAAATATAGTCAGATAGGATGGGAATCATCTCTATTAGGATTTCCTACTACAGCGGAAAAACCTACGTCCGATAATGTAGGCAGATTTCAAGCATTTGAAGGAGGCACGATCTATCATCATCCAGATGCTAAGATTGGTGCTCATGTTGTTTGGGGTTTAATAGGTCAGAGATGGCAGGCGTTAGGTGCAGAAAAATTTGGTTATCCTATTACTGATGAAACAGCTACATCAGACGGAGTCGGTAGATTTAATCATTTTAGAGCGTTTAAAGATGGTAAGACACCTGAAAGTTCAATTTATTGGGATCCAGAAACAGGCGCTTGGGAAATATTTGGAGCAATAAGAGATAAATGGATTTCAATGGGGTCGGAAAAAGGTATAGGATTTCCGCTCGATCATGAAATGAAAGTAATACCTGCTCATCCACCACCAGGAACTCAACCTATTCCCCGCAAAATACAAAAATTCCAAAGAGGAAGTTTAATTTGGAACAGTCAAACTGGTCAAGTATCACAAGAATGAAATCGGGCTAACCCGATGCGGTCGAATCATAGTGAAGTCTTCGAGTTGACTCGCTGTCCAGTTCCTATTGCACAACATATGAATAAATTTCTCTTTACCTACTCATTCTCCTCAGGATACTTTTCTAATCTTCAATAAATCCGTCCACTTATTCCATTTAATTGTCTGTCTGTCTGTCTGTCTTATTATGTGCTTCTATCTTGCTTTGTTTTTCTTATAAAAATGATATATATTTTTAGGGGTTATTTTTTCATTGGCTTTTGTTCCTAGACCCATCTATAATTTTACTTTTTTGTCACTAAAGATAAACCTACAGTCAATTTTTTTCTCCAGTAAACTCCTGGTTTATTATTATTAAAAGAAGAGAATATTAAAAGCAGATTCAAAAAGATAGAACTGTATTCGACGTTTTTAAATTCACACTAGTTAAAAAAACAAGCGCAGATTAAGAAACAAAGATAGAATTACAGGATAAACCAAAGTAAGAGAAAATTTTTTCTCTTCTGAAAATTTTATTGCTAAATAACTAATATAATAAATCTAATAATTTTTTTCGGCGCCGAAAAATATTATAGATAATAATGTCCCTTTTTTATTCATTGAATATGCTACAGGAAATTCTTTTTAGTGAGCCGTTTTTTACTAATATTCATGAGATAGGTCAAAAAAATTGATGGGCCGAGGAGATATGGGCCTCTTTATGTGACAGAGTTTTTTGCCCTCGGAAAATCTAGATTTCTTTTATACTAATTCACAAGGGGAGGTATTGCATTTTATAAGGTTACCTTTATAGTTCAAGTTACTATCTTTTTTGTTTTATAAATAAATAGTAAAATAATTATGAAAATCTAAGTTAGTCAGATAATCAGTTTAAGTATATAACAACAATAACAACAATTTATTTTAATAGCAGTATTCATATAATAGTTTTTAATAATGCATCGTTCTTTAGATTCTAGAGAATTTAAGTTAATATTAAAGCCAGAAATATTTCGAAACTTAAATGAAGGTGTTAAAAAGATCCAAAAAATAATTGACTCAAAAGTTGATAACTTAAATGGCAAATTTAAACCTGATATTGATATAAAACCAAAATATAGAAGAACATATTACTTGGATACAGTCAATTACAAATTAAGATCCAAAAATTTCTTTTTGAGAGTAAGAGAAGATAAAGAATCAAAAAAATATACTATTACATTAAAATGCAGACATCCTGACAGGTACATATCAGCAGCATATGATCTTTCAGGTCCGAATCATAAAATTAAATTCGAAGAAGATATAATTGCTCCACATGTAAGTAAATTTTCTATTTCAGCTGAGTTTAATGATGATGAAGAACCAGAAATCAACAATCTGGAAGACCTGATAAAAATCTTTCCAGGATTACGTAAATATGATCTTGGTGAAGGAAGACTGGAGAAGGTAAATAAATTTGAGGCTAAAGAAATTTCAGTTGAGCTTGGAAAGATTTCATATAGCGATAAGAATGGGGAAGGTTATGATAATGAAATTAAAACATTTCTAAATTTCTGGTATTTACCAAAACCAAAGAAGGAAAAGATGCCATTAATTGTGGAATTTACTTATGATTATTCTGCAATAAATAAAAAGGAGGAAGAAGAAAAAAATAAAAGCAATAAAGTGAAAATATCAATTGAGGAATTTCCTTTATTTGTTGTAAGAAATACATACGAATTGTACAGTTCATTACAGGACACAAAAGTAGTAGATCTGAAATCTTCAAAAACAAAAACAGAATTTGCATATCAATACAAATTATAGACGATTTTCGTCTCTGTTACTCTAAGAAAAGTTTATCTCCCTCTTTCAATCCATTAATAAAATAATTTTTTGAAATGAAAATTTTTGAAATGGCTTCATATGTCATTATTAGTTGATTTTCTGTTCAATGAGTGTCACTTCACTAATATTTCTCTGATACATCTTTAGTTTGCAGGAAAATTACTGATCTCACTTTATAGAAGGGTTCAATCCATAGAATTATCATGGGACCAAAATTCATGTCAAATTTGTTTCACATCCCACCGGCTCCATATAGTATAAGGGGACAGTTAAAATATAAGAATATTATGTAAGAGAATAAAACAAGATACGTATTACGGCCCTGTTAACTTAAGGATAAAGTAATGTGTATATTCTACTTTTATATTATGTTCTATGCTCAATTTCAAAAGAATTTTTCAATTTATTTCATAAATTTTCCTTAACTTAACATCTATGAAAATCTCTATCTGTATCAGGTCATCCTTATGTTCCTGTTAAGCGTAATATTCTATTATAATTCATCATATTAAAAATTATCTAAAATAGCATATGCTATACTTGTTACTTTCCCTTGATTTTGCTTTTTTTCATTCTTTTTTTATTTTATTTTCTTTTTTTTATGTCGGCTAACAGGCGGCAAACATCTATTCACCTTCTTTATGAGGTAGTAGTATAGCCGCTCGGATATTGGTTCAGTCAGAGCCTCACTCTCGTACGGAGTATGTTAACTTTGAACCTAGCCTGAATACAGAAGGGATTGGTACCCAATAAAGATTTTCATATAGTCAGAGCCATTTTTAGCATAGGAGAATAGTCTATCTTTGTAAACAGACCTTCTATTCCATTATTATCATTGAATTTATGAATCCACTTCCTAATTGTTTTGTCGTAAGTGTTGGTCATCTCTCTTATCTCTGGTACTGTGTACCCGTCATTAGCAAGTATAATTTTTATTCTATATTTTATTTCTGGATTTGTATCCCATGCAAAAGAGTATACAGTTTGTTTATCTCTTTATCTGTAATTTCTCTGATGGGAGTTATCTTACCACACCACTGAGTAAAATACACTCAGCTAAAGTACTACCTATCAGAAATAATTTGTCAAAAAGGTAAATGGTAGTTTACTATAATTGTCAATCTATGCATTTACATAACTCTTAACTTAACGTAGCCATTAAGACTATTTGGTTAATTCAAAGTGATCTATTATTTTATCATTATCATTTGAGTGAAATTCTCCTACTATTTTTGTACCATTATTTTCCAATTCTAAATTAAGAAATCCAAAATCGTCTTCGTCCTGTATTACATAATAATCTTCTCTATCCACAATCTCTTTTAGTTTATCTCCTGCAGTACCGACAGTTAGAAATATGATACCATTCGGATTATGATAATAGTTAGGGTTAGGATAATCTTGAGATATAGAATTATTTTCTAGAGTTCTAGTATAGATATATTCTAGGTCAGTTTCCTCATCATATATTGTTACAATTTTAACTTTATTTGGTTTATAAGTTACATAGTCATTAGTTAGTGGATATGTCCTTTCATAATATTGGTTATGACTTGAAATTACCAAATCTACATTATATTTTTCAAAGAGAGGATGATAGGTATCTCTAAGTTCTTGTGCAATATCCAGATCATTTCTAGTAGAATATAATGGTTTATGACTATGAACTATTATCCAATCAATAGTTTGGTTCTTGGATGTTTTTTCTAGATCATTTTTGATAAATTCGTATTGCTTACTTCCTTCTTCAAAAGGATGTTCGGTAGACAAACTTATGAAATGAATATTTCGAAAGTCATGTGAATAATATGGATTTGTTAAATTATGGTATTTAACAAGTTGTGTATATATTTTTTTAAATTCAACATCATGGTTTCCTATAGCAATTTCCATCTTGTTCTTTATAGGCTCTGACATTTCAGCCCAGCATTTGATAGATTGTACATCTTTCACATGATCTCCAGTAGTAATTATCAGTTCAGGATTAATAGAAATTATATTTTCAATAGTATTTTGTGTTTCATCATTACAGTAAAAATCGCCAACAGCAACTATATTGATATCATTGTTTTGATCATCGTTTATTGTTAATTGAGAAAAATCGGATTGTTGGCCATACACTATTACATTATTCATATAAAAAGAAAAAAATAATAATAAAAAAGATATTACTGCAATTTTTATATTATTATTAAAGATTCTAATTTGAGAATAAAAAAAACTATTATTATTACCATTGTGTGGCATATCAATTAATGATTTTATCCTTAGTCTTCGAATTTAATAGTTTTATGACATCATTCTGTAATGAGATAATATTAAATAATTCGATATTGTTAAATGAAAAATATTTCTGGAATCAAAATATTATGGATAATCATGAAACTGGAATCTTTTGCAATATACCTGTAAATTGTACTTTTTTACACCCATCAACTTCCTTATTCATCTCTTATACATATTGTTGCTGCATTGATTATATACTGGCTAACTTAATTGCGTGTATTCTGTGATATTGGAAAATATCAATTTCAAGTGTAATAAACATTTTTTATCCAAAGAATTTGTAAATGAATTTTTGTTAGTCAGTATAGTAATGGGTTTTCTGTTACTCGATGGAGCATTATCTCTATTGACTAACACCTTGATAGGCACTTTTGCCATGTTTGGATAAGTATCCATTTATTATCTTATAAAGATCGTTCTCTAAATTCCTCAACTATTTGGAAAGATTCGATTTTGTATAATTAATGCCTTGGTTATTTTTATATTTGTATTTAGAAGAATCTAATCGTATGTATTATCGCATGTAGTAGTATTATTAGTCCTAGTAATTTCTATGTTTAATAATTTTAGAAATGTATGATGATTAAATTACTGGTCCCACTTTATAGAAGGGTTCAAATCCATAGAACTATCATGGGGCCGAAATTCATGTCAAATTTGTTTCAAATCCCACTGGCCCCATATAGTATAAGGGGACTGTTGAAGTATAAGAATATTATGTAAAACAATAGATCAAGAAATGTATTCCTTTATTTTTATTTTACATTTAAATAGACATACTTGTATGGTAGTCGAGTCCCACTCCCGGCGCTCAACTCGTGGGTTGTTTAAGAACACCATTTTATTGCCTAAAATCTGCAATGTTGAATACAAGAAGAATAAGAGTTTTCGGTACCCGTATTTTTCATGTCTGATGCTTGTCCCCAGAGATATTATGGTGCAAGTGGCAGGTTATTTATCTAATGTAATAACTAAAATATGTAAAACTACCGAAAGCAGGAAGGATCTTGAAAACAAGCAAGAATATATGACTACATATCAAGGAATGAATTCCCTAGAAAGTTAAAACCTATTAGCGGAAGATAAATAGATTAATAAGTTGACCAGATAATGTAGATATTATAAACATAGATATAAAAATTAAGATTGATAGAATGAGAAAAATAAGTTCAAGCACTGTAATAGTTCTGATATCAGACCTTAATTCTTTATACTCTTCTAATAAAGCTCGTGTTTTGATATTATCTTGACTATGAAATTCGTTCAACCAACAGAATTAACATCTAGTATGTAAATATACATATCTTTGAACAATATTTTAAAATTTATCATACTATTAGTCATATGTATAAAATATTATATCCATTTACAAGTAATTATAATTGATAAATAAAAATAAATTTCTGTGGGGTGCATCAACTTCTTCTTATCAAGTAGAAGGAGCAATAACAAAAAATGATTGGCATATCTTTACAACCTCTGAAAAAATAAAGAAAAGAATATCAAATTTAACTAAACCCAATTTATTCTATAACGGAACTAATCAGGTTTTTTTACAACCAGCCGGTGATGCGTGTCGAGTATGGGATCCGCTTTATTATAAAGAGGATTTTGATATAGCCAAAAAACTAGGAATGAATGCTATTAAATTAAGCATAGAATGGTCGAGAGTAGAACCTGAAAGAGATGAGTGGAATGAAAATGCAATTGATCATTACAAGACAATGTTAAAATATATAGTAGAAAAAGGCCTAAGACCTGTTGTAACATTAAATCATATAACTTTGCCAATATGGATACTAACACCACCAACAGAATTTAAAAAGAGAATATTTCAATTCTTTTTGCCATCACCTTATTCAGATATTCCTTTATCAGAACCTCCTTCTTCTGATCCATATTGGAGATCTTTTAGGGGATGGGAAAATGATAAAACTATTGAAGAATTCACTAAATATGTATCAAGAATAGTTCAAGAATTCAAAAATTTAGTTGATTATTGGATAACACTATCTGAACCTATTTCTTTAATAGGTGGAGGTTATATATCTGGAATTTGGTCTCCAGGCTTTTTTCTAGATGGAAATCGAAGTAAAAAAGTATTACATAACCTTATAGAAGCACATATACAAGCCTATAATATAATAAAAGAATTTGATGATGTTGATGCAGATAATGATGGAAACACAAGTATTGTAGGATGTTCACATATGATGATTAATGTATGTCCTGCTACATCAAAAAAATCTTTAGGAATAACTATTAAAGATAACGAGAATAATATTAATGCAGCCAAGAAATTCGACTATTTCGTTAATGATTATTTTCTAAATGCAATAATAAAAGGAGAAGAAGATGTAAACTACTTAAATAGCTTAGAAATAGGAAACAAATATAGCAAAAATTTTTTAATTCATAAAAATTGGATTAATAAATTAGATTTTATAGGTTTAAACTATTATCGCAAAATGGTTGTTTATGAGAATAAAATAGTTTCTTTATCTTCAGCAAAATTCGTAGGAGGAGCTGTTATAACTAATCTTCATACTCAACGTAAAAGAAGAATAGATGATAATACTATTTTAAATGATTTAGGATGGGAAATTTATCCTATTGGACTTTACAATATGAGTAAAAAAATTAATAATAAATGCGCAAATATTCCAATTATTATAACTGAAAATGGTATAGCAGATAAAAATGATAAAAATCGTGGTCCGTTTATTATAGCACATCTTGAACAAGTAAGAAGAGCAATTAATGATGGAATAAATATTATTGGTTACCTACATTGGTCTTTATTAGATAACTATGAATGGCAGGAAGGTTACAGGGAAGAAGGCAAATTTGGTTTATTATATATTGACCATGAAAATTCTGATTTTAAAAGATCGATAACAAAGGGAGCAAACATATACAGCTTTATTATAAAAAAATCTATAAATGCTAATGAAAAAATTAATAGTTCTGCAATAATAGAGGCTAAGAAAACTTTTGGAGTATTTACAGAAGAAGGGACATTAATGTAACTTAAATGGATTAAAATTTAAAAAATAACAAATCACTTAGTAATGTAAATTTTTGGGAAAAATTAAGTTCAAAAACCGTTTAAATGTATTATTTTATAAAACTTTTTAAATTTCGTCTATTTTCTTTTGTAAGAATTTTAGGGTTACATAAAATGTTTATGAATTATGCATTAGGCCTCTAACATAATATAAGAAGTTATAACATTCGCAATTTTACTACAAATACGGAGTTTTGTTGTGTGGTCATTTTGCCTAGTCGTAAATTTATTTATTATTATGATAGATATAATATTAATGGATTTAGAAAAAATAAAGATATCTTGTCTAATGTATAGTAGTTGATTGATTCAAAGATACTTTATAGCACTATAATTATCCTCTGTGGTTCACCTGATGCTGTTGGACTTGCATAAGCTATATTACATTCAAAAGATTGACTAACCGTATCAACTCCTAATTGAATGAGACAACCATAAACTACAGAACCTGTTTTCACCAGATTATCCATGGCTATGGGAACATCTACCATTTTGAGGAGAAAATGAATCTTCTTGACCTGGTTGAATAACAGCCTTAGATCAACTTTTTTCATTTGAATTTCTTTGTCGGTACTTATCAGATCAACTCTTATTTTTAACAGAAAGAATACAAGAAATAGAAAGAAAACAATCAAAATAATATGTAAATTTATCTATTAAAAGGGTTCTCTGGGATTTGAACCCTTCTATAAAGTGGGAACAGTACTTTGTGATTTGAATATATATGCACTATATTCGATTAACATTATTAGACTGAAACCGAATTGGCAGTATAATGACCTATTTTCCAGAACCAATTCGTAATCTCTCCTTAAAAGGTCTTTTATCGATAAATCTTATCATATCATATTTGGGTTTGATGTATGGCTAGAAGAGTTCAGGTTACGGTTCTTGTTCTTCTCTCCAGCCCCATATCCCCTTCTTTTTCCATCTTATATAAGCAAAAATCCAAGTCTTGATCATTAACCCTACATCATATGAGCTATAGTCACTTGACCAATCTTCATCAGGTTTTAGATAACAGATAGTATTGTCTATGAACATATGGGGAGTTTGTGTTGGATCAAGATCAGGTTCTATTATACGTACTTTAGGAGGAAACAAAGGATAGTCTTGAACATATTCTATTAGAAAAATAAAGCATGTTTTTTCAAAGCTTCCTTCAATTTGAAGTTGTGTTACAGGTAATTCAATTACTAACCCAATATTCCCATTGTCCATAATGTGAAACTTCCATCTGGTATTCAATTCAAATGCTCCGGCTATCTCGTTTGCTTCGTATTGTATACTTCTATCACCATTTCCTACTACATTAATTGAGTTGTTCAAGTTAATCACTTGTTGGAATGCCTTTGGAACATATTTGGCAGTCGGGTATCCGTTCTAATATACGGTCTTCCTGATATAAGACAAATGTTTCTACTTTATGATCAGGTAGGTTCTTATTAAACCAATAATAAATATCGGACTTGAATGATCCATCCATGTCTTTTTCTTCTAATAAAGTACTCAAAATAAATTTTACCGTTGGCAGGGTTATAAGATCAATATCTATTCCTAGCCCTGGTTGTGTCAACATGTCCTTTATATCTCTTCCATAATTTTTAATATAATTTTTATCTATAATTTGTGGCTTTTGAAATATTGTGTCATCACCATATTTTTTATATATACATCTATAACATATGGATTTTTTACGTGGGTCTATCCTTATCATTATTCCTCCAGTGATTTTTTCAAATGCACCTGCAAATATAATTGGTATATTTCTTCTGTAACCAAATTCATTAATCGATTCATTCATGATATTGTCTCCTGTAGCAGAAACTATAAGGTCAGCCTTAGACAATAAATGATCAAAAAAATCTTCTATATTTCTATTTTCTCTAGAAAAAGGTTTTTCGATTGTAGTAATGTTAATTATAGGAACTCTGTCTAGAATATAATCTTTAACGGCTAATGTTTTGTATCGTCCAACATCCTTCAAAGAACAAATATGCCTAACTATATTATGATCCATTATAACATCACCATCTATTAAAGTTAAATTTCCTACTCCACTCTTAGCTAGATGCAATGCTATTAATGAACCACCAGAACCTAGCCCTATTATTGCAACGTTTTTTTTATTAATTATTGATAACGGATATTCAGGAGTAGCAATCCTGAGATATAAATTTGAATAATCCTGTATAATAACAAGTATTTCGTATAAATTATTAGTCTCACTATCTTTGATAAAAATTTTTAAAGAACTTTCCTCTATTAATTCTTTCAAAGATATTTTAAATTGAGGAAGATCTGATATATTAAAAGTTAAATGAGAGTTGGCTAATATAATATTACCTAGATTGGGTAACTGATACGGTCGTGTGTTGTTGACGATTTGATCAATTCTTTGTATTTGATATGTTGATTCATCAATGATAAAACCATTAACGGAAAATAGAAACTTTTCATTATTTTGGAATTTTTTGTCTAATAATATTTCTTTAACAGGAGGAAATATAACTAGAAATATAGTTTTTGTGTTTGTATTTGTTTTATCCTTATTATATAATATTAATTTATGATCTCTCATTGACATTTTTAGCTTTCTCCTTTAAATAAATATTGGATAAAGAAAAAGCTTTTAAACCTGTAAATACATTTTTTAACCTCCTTTTCAAGACACTAATTCTTGTCTTATCACTTAGATGAGAAGTCTTATCACTTAGATGAGAAGTCTTATCAATATAATATTGTGATCTATCCACCATATTTTTTATTTTAGGCAATAATTCTACTCTATTAAAAAAAATATCTGAAAATAGAATTTCTTCAACTATTTTAGTAAATTTACGATCTAATGTAACGCCGATACTAATTCTATCATTCATAGATATATTGAGATGTGGAAATTTAATAAATACAGAATAGACAATTTTATCCTTTGAAGTATACCAATTATCATTTGAACTGTAAATTTCTTCATAAAATAATTTATAATTCCGAGACTTATTAGATTGTGAATGGAGAAATGTTTTGCCAGTATAGTCTTTCAAATTTTTCGATAGATTGTCAACGAAATTTCGAACGTTTATTGTTTTACCATTAAAAAATTTATTTGACTGTTGTATATTAGTTATCCTCTTTATTTGAAGATCTTTTTTAACAAATTCATTTTTATCAAAATAATAATTAGTGGCTATGAGATTATAATCATAATCATAAAAATCTATTATTAATGATAAATAGTTTCGTTTATGGCTATTCTGTAAGAGAAACAACTCAGCTTGTTTATCATCACCATTACTGGGACCGCCATATCCTAAATGCTTATGCCAATTTCCTAGATAAGTCAGATTATTTCTTTCCATTTGTTTGGTTATATTTATTGCAAAATCTTCATCCATTTCAAAATAGACAGGTGTTCTTTTTGCATTAGCTGATGGTAACTGAATTATTTTTAAGATTATTAGATATTCTCCTATGATCCTACCAAAAAGTAATCCACCTGTTTCAACGTTTTTGTGACTATTACTTTCTTCGATGATATCATCAATTGTATTCTCTGTTATGATTAACTTGTTATGACTCATTGTAATGTATAAAAATGTTTAATATTGGGAATGGTTACTTTGCCTGTATCGACATCAACCATATTATCTTCATCTTTTCTTCTAAGAACTACTTCTGCAGCTTTATTTTTTATCCCTTCTAAATCTTCAAACACATGCTTCAAATCTCTGGGCATGATATTATATATTAATAAGATATATTTAAGCTCTGTTAATTTAAGCTATATTCACTTCTTCCATTCAATTCGTTAATAAAATAATTCTCCAATATTGTATCATTATACATAGAAAGGAAGAATTGTAACCAGCTATAAACGTGAAATAGATTGCATTCATTTGTGATACATGAATAGTAATCATGGATAGTAATCATCAAAAGATTCAGTCCGATCCTTGAAATACTGGTTAACTCTTTCCATCACATTTTTCTGAAATGGTGAATGTAGATAATGTTTTAATTCAATTACGTTACATGCTTTATCGTACCATCATATACCACGCAGATTCCCGCTTGACATTTAAAAGCTGATTATGTTGAAACATGTAATTGTGATTATGGCTGTCCATGTAATTTCAACGGGGTTCCTACGTATGGTTTTTGTAGAGATTTACTATTATATCATATAAGAGAAGGAAATTATAGAGTTATAAAATTAGATGGTTTAGATGTATTTAGTGCATGTTCTTGGCAAGGCAATACCTGAAGGAAATGGCACAATGCAACTCTATATTACTAAAAAATCATTGGAAGATAATAATGCAAAACATGCATTAATTGATATATTTTCAGGTAAAGCTAAAGGAGAAGATCCTTTTGCTATCTTTGCAGGGACAATAAAATATTTTCTTGAACCTCAATTTGTAGATATCAATGTCAAGATAGATGGAAAGAAAAGTAGTTTCTCTGTTCCCGATATCATGGATGTACAATTAGAAAGTTTTATAAATCCTGTAACTGGGGAAGAACAAGATACAAAGATACAACTACCAAAAGGGTTTATTTGGAAACTTGCAGAAGCAGCAAAAACAAAGATAATGCGTATTACTACTCCAAGTTTAAATTTTGATGATTCTGGCAAGAGTTCATTTTATTCAGTTGTAGAGTATAGAGGACCATAACTGTAGTAATAATAATAAATTCTCTATCTTCGGATTTCAAATTTGATTGGAGTGGATCATAATTTTAGTAAGTAATTAAGGTTAAGTATTTTAAAGTAATTAAGGTAAAATATTTTATAGTGTATAAAGTACAAAAAATAATTCTTGTATCTCTAATCTTTGCTTCTTTGATAGCATGGATGTTCTCTATCAGGCAACCTGCCATAATGATGGATACCATGATAACACTAAATCCTATTACAGTATTGCTATTTACTTTAGTCTGGACAGTAGGAATGGTTGCCATGATGTTTCCAGCTATTGTTCCTATGGTGTTATTGTATAATCGATTGATAATTGCAGAGAATAAGAGTGATTATCTTTTTGATATTTCTAAACAAAAAAATAAGCGACAATTTCCATTAATCTTTTCCATTAATTATTCTGTAATGACGATAGTTTTTGTTACATCTTATCTTTTAGTGTGGTCATTAACTGGAATTTTACTCTTGTTGTCTTGGTCTTTCTTAATGAATAACTTCTTCATAACTTATGGAGCAAAAGAATTAGATATTGTGTATGGATTGCTACTTGTTATTACTGGGCTATACCAATTTAGTTCATTAAAAGGAAAGTGTCTGGGATATTGTGAATCTCCTTTAGCCTTCTTTACGAGGAGATGGAAAGGAAATGGGATAAGAGGTGCAATAAAAATGGGAACATATCATGGACTATATTGCTTAGGGTGTTGTTGGCCTTATTTTCTATTAATGGTAGCATTAGGATGGATGAATATAGCATGGATGGGTCTATTTGCTGGAATAATATTTGGAGAAAAAATATGGTCAAAGGGAATATGGATATCCAGGTTTTCAGGAATTGCTTTTGCTATTGTAGGAACCCTGACTATTTTTGGAATGATTACATTGCATAATGATATTATAAATATGCGTTAGTAAATTCATTTTGTCAAAAAGAAGATGATTCTATAGTGTTATAAGATTAATTATAAAAATATCTTTTAAGAATCGAGTTCGCCTAAATATTCAGTAAGCTAGTCTGGAGTGGACTCGTCAATGAGTAGGGTTCGACTTGTATTTAGCTTTTATTATTAGAAACTTATTTTGAATTAATAATAATAAATATTATTATAATAATAAGTTTGACTGTACATTTCCGAGAATATTATAGAAGCACATGAACGTAAAATTTGGGGCAAAAATTTAGGTCAGATTTGTTTCACATCCCACTGACCCCATTTATAAATGGATTCATATACTTTTTGTGTATCATACCATTTGTAGAAAAAAAGGAGGAATAAACCGGTGAATGCTTATGAAACTAATTAATACCATTGGAAAAATTCAAACGGTTCCAAATTCTACTACTAAATAAATATTAAATAAATTTCTTGGATATATGAAAGGTAATGGTTCTTCTTACTATCATCAAAATAATAATCTAAAAGTTGTTATTCCATTTGCCATTTATTTGGATCCATTACTACATTCTATAATATCAATAAAAAAGAACAAATACTATCATTTCTAAACATAAAAATAAAGAATCAAGAAGATGACCCAGATAAGAGATGGATTACAACATGGAACAATCACCTGGCTACATGTTAGCAATCATAAGATTCATCGAAAATCGCTGAATAGCGAAATACAGGATCGTAGAATTCTATAATAGGTTCTATTATACGAAAGAAACATGTGAAAGGAACAAGTCGTCAAAAAATTGAATAAAATCCTTATTATTAATAACATCATCTCCAAATATCCCAAAGCTTATTACTTTGCCATTTCCATATTCCAATTCATAAGCAGCTATAAGATAATTGTACATAGATTGAGCTTTATAATCTATTAAAATATTTACATTTGGATTGGTTATATATTGCTCTTCGTGATGAACGTATGAAAATGGATTGTTATTAAAATCAATAGAACATGAACTACCACAACCGAAATTACTACCCACCCATTCAGTAGTTTCATCAGCCCATCTTTCTTTAATATCTCTCCAAGCCTTTTCTCCATCGAAAGCCCAACGATGTCCTTGAACGAGTGTGATCTGCTGATCCATTGGATCATAAATAACTTCAGTATAGAATACATTTGAATCAAGTAAAATAAGGATACCGCCGTTTTCTACAAATTTTTTGAAGCTATAGTATTCTTCTTGAGTTACATATTCTTGGTGTCCTAGAATAATAAATTTATAGAGATTTTCGGCTTTCTCACTAAACAATAAACCATTATGTATATCTATGTCCGTTAAAAATGATACTTCCATATTCGGGGACAGGAATGAGATGCGATCAGCTAAATGTTTTAAACCACTAGACTTCTTATTTAAAAATGCTAGTTCCTTGGTAGGAACCTGAGATGATAATAACTGAAGATCTGTAGTTACGAATTCATTTTGAGTAACTTTGCCATATTTTTTAAAAAAAATATAAAATGAGTTGTCATAGGCTGCCATAGTGAAGGTAGGCAATACAAAGGCTATTTTGTTATCCTTTTCTTGGCTAAAAGGAGTAACGATAGATTTTCTATCCTCTTCAAGTGTTGGGCCACTTTTATATGAACGAAAATCTTTTATAATTTCTTTTAAATAGTAATTTTGGATAATTGTGTTATCTAAATTTTTTTCATCCATTTCGCTTGCATATTCATCTTCAAAATCATAATAAGTCTTCTCACTTTGCGAAAAAGTATTACCAACGGAGAGTATAGATGAAGAAAAGATCAGAATAACAGACAGTGCCAAATTAAAAGTAATAAGCACAATTACTTATTCCAAAAATTATTTAAATAGGGAATGTAGGACTCTCTCTATACATTTGTTAATGCTTTCTTACAGTTAGTATCTTATTTTTTCTTATATAGTGACAATATAAAATAAAATTATATCCTTATATTCTTAGTAACAAATCTACAAACGGTAACTTTTAAAAATCGGATCGTTATATAATCTACATACATCAATAACATATCTTATCAATTTATCATGGTCCATAAATCCATGAACCATGCAACAAGGCAGGAAAGTTATCAAATTTAATTAGAGAGAATAACAAGTATTATGTCAGTTGGAAATGAGTTTTCCACTCGTTACCTCTCTAGAAGCATATATTGCTGAATTAGAAGCTAAAATATCGAATGTGATAATCACAAAAAAACTAAATAACAATCGAAAATACAAATTACAAAAGACGTTATTAGATTCTAATTCAAGAGGCAATCAAGATCAGACTTAAATAGATCATCCTGAAGCAATATTTTAAGGAAATTTATCAACGACTAAAAGAAAGATAAGTTCTGTTTGTTATTTGATCCAATAACGAAAAATCCATTTGCTTTATAATATTGAAATAAGTACGGGATTAACTGTTATTAAAAAATCTTTAATCTAAAGAAGTAACTGGTCGCACTTTATAGAAGGGTTCACATCCTACTGGTTTGACTACGAAGCCATTGAACCCACTTTTATAATGAAATATATAATGCTAATTAAAAATCCATTTTTTAGGTCAAATTTGTTTCACATCCCACTGGCCCCATTATATAAGTGGGGTCATATACTTTGAATTTGATATTAGAATTTGTAAAGAAGGATAAGAGTAAGAGTAAAGAAAGAAAATGTCACTAAAACTATCTACAACAATAGGAAAGATTAAGAATATTCTTAATACAAAAAATATAGAGATTATAAATGAATTCCTTGAGTATATGAGAAGTAATAATTCTTCAGAACATCATCAAAATAACAATTTAAAGGTCGAAATATCATTTAGTAATTTTATAGGTAAAGATAAATCTTTTTATGGCATCAATAAAAAAGAACAAATTAGAATTTCTTAATACTAAAATTAAAAACTATGAGGAAGCTTCTGATAAAAGATAGATAACTACTTGAAATAACTATCTAAATAGGTTTAGACTATTTTATAGATGGTTGTATAATCATGAGAAAGATATTGATCATGAAAATTGGCAAACTCCTGAATTAAAATAAAGAATAAAAAAAGTAAAAGAATATCCTCATACCTAGAAAGGGAAATTTGGGAAAAAATCAATTATTATCAATAATCTAATACGAGCCTTATACTAGGAATGAGGTCGCTTGGAAATTTAGAATACAAATGTCATAAAACATCAAATAATAGATAGCTAAAAATGTATCTACGATCTTTGGTTAGTCAGTATATTTTGGGAATTAATCATAGACATATCCCAAATCTATTGTTTTACGTAATTCAGATTCATTGTAAGTCCAAGGATCCATTATTGCATCATTACCATTGAGAGAAGGATGTAAATTCAGATGGTCTTCTTGCCACTGACTCCATATACGATCAATATTGGCATGATGTAACCAAAATAAAATATCAACAGGAGATAAGCTAGTAGCCATGATGCCTCCTACCCAGCGGTGAAGTCTATTATGTGTATCGGTTTCTAATCCAAATGTTCTATATTTCCAGCCTTCTAGTGCATCAGTAAATTTTGTGAAAGTTTGTTGTTGTTTTACTATATTTATATCACTTGAAGGGGGTAATCTATTAGCATTCGGATCTAAACCTGGTCTTCTTTGAACGTTTCTTGGTATGCCTTCAACAACTACGGTCGGAGTAAAATTTTTTAGCCAATCGGGAATATCTGTGTCTACAGTCCAATCCCAATATGGAATATATAGAGAAGGATTCCATGCCCTTAACCCTTGTTCTAATTCAAATACATACGCTCTATGCCAAGGCAAAAATCTTTGTGCTCCAACCTGAGGTCTTGGCATTTGTGGGTGTCCATGCATATTGTGATCCATGTTTGCATGATAGGATGCAAGATTACCATATTCTCCAAGGTTTATTAAAATTTCTATTCCTTCTAAAAACAATTCTTTTTCTTCTCTTGCCATTTGAGATTGATTTTTTCTAACTAATGGTTCTGCAGTTAATCTTCTAATTTCTTCATCATCATGTGGTGTAAAAAAAAACATAGACAAATGTGAATGTCGATGCTGTGCTTCCATATTTTTTGTTCTTAATGCAAAGTCAGGTATATTCATATCTTTAATTTGCACACATATTTATTAAGATTATCGGTATTCGCATTTAATAAATTCGACAAATATTTTCCTTATTAATAGATATTATATAATGATAATTGAATAAATTGAATATTTATTTTTACAGGACATATTATCACATATTATAATAACAGGATTGTAATTTTAGAATACTTCTTTTAAAATCTTAATAATCGTATAATAGGATAATAATGTCTCATTACAATAAAAAAATTCTTAATATTGTAATTTTTTCGGCGCCGAAAAAATTCTTAGAATTTGAAAAATATTTTAAGATGTAAGATATAACTTATATCATCATATTGTGATTTATCCATGTTTTTATATTAGTGTGATAATTTGGTATTTGTATTACTTATTGTATTTGGTGGTTAAATTTAAATAAGATATATTTTAATTACATATATAAAAGAAATTTTTTATTAAATGAACATTGTTATTTTTATTTAATTTTATTTGCTTTCAAATTTGATAATAAAAATTTTCACGATTTATTAAGAGCAATATATTTTTATATTATTATTTGAAGAGTGTATTTATGACTAAAAAATTTAATTATGGATACATAATAGGTATTGCAATTAGTGTATTGTTTTTACTAATAAGTACTAATGGTATAGCTGCACAAGATCAAACTAATACTACTAATACTATCGCACGACAAAATCAAACTAATACTACTACTATAGCTGGAGGACTGAATCAATTTAATCCAGTTCCATTTAACCAGATACCATTAGTTGTAATAAATCATACAAATGGCCAATACAAATTTGGAGCCGATTTTTCTCTTGATTTTGGAGGTCTCCCAGTAATAGACCATGATATCAGTGCTACAGCTGTTCCTAATATGCGATTAGATAAAGATGATACTAACTTAGCTCTTGAATTACAATGTGATCCTGACGACAGATGTGATGCAAGTTTAGCCCCTGATAATGTTAAAGTATATTTAACATCTATTTCTATATCTGATAATAATATTGCAGAAAATTCTATCCCAACACTGGAACTTGGAAGTAATGATTGTGGTAATCTTTCTATAGAGGATTGTGCAAACTTTGATTTTACTATTCCTAGAAATATAGTTCTTCAAGAATATAAAATTGTAGTAGAGATGTCTTTTGATGAAGCAGAATGGATATTTATAAATTCTGTTGAAATAGTAGATTCAACATCTATAGCAAACAACAATGTGGAAGTTAGATGTGGTGATCTTGTTATCGATCTCATAACATGGGATCTGCTAATAGGTGGAACAGATGAACCGACAAGGACAAATATTGAAGATATATTAGGTGATGAGAATGTATCACCTGCTTTAATAGATGATATAATTGATTCACATCTTGAAAGACTATTAGTAGAGGCTAAAAATAAATGTAATAATCTTGATGAAAATGTAAAACGAGTACTTCAAGAAGTAGACTTTGAGTATCTTCCATAATTCCTTTTTTTAATCCTCAATTTACTGACGAAAATGCTACGTGTATGATTATTGGGACCGATTCTTTTGTTATGCTTTTAGTTGAAAAATTTTTTAAAAATTTTACCAATAAAGAGATTTGTGATGCTACACAAGATACTGAGGTAATATTGGCATTATCTGCAAAAAGCAGAGAACAAGTTGATAATATGATAACAAAGGTAATTGAAGCTGGAGGCAAAGAATATATGAAATCACAAGATTATGGCTGGATGTATCATCGTAGTTTTGAAGACATCAATGGACACATCTGGGAAATAGTTTACACGGATGAAAGTTCAATACCAAAATAGAAGTTACTAAGAATATTTTTAATTATTTACCTAAGTAATATTAAAATAAATAGAAAAGGTAAGTATTAGTTTCATAAGAGAATCAACCTTATCTAAAATATTGTTGTATGCAGTTGCTGTCTATAAGTTTCATAGTAGGACCATAATTTAGGTCACATTTGTTTCAAATCCCACTGGCCCCATACAGTATAAGGGGTCAGTTGAATTATTAAAGTTTTATTACAGTAGACAGAATGGTAATTGAAAGATATTATTACAATAACAGAAGTTTTACATTATAACATTTACATGAAATAGAATATTGTCAATTACAGATATAGAACAAAACAATCCAAATAAGACAAATTTCATTTGAAAAATGGATTCTGTAGGATTTGAACCCTTCAATAAAGTGGGACCATCTAACGTATAATGTTGATATAAAAATTTAACAATAATTGTAGAAAATTACATAAGAAAAAAAACAGAATACACATTGATAGAACATAAGACAAAGAAGAAAGCAATTAACACATATCAACCAATACAATGTGTTTTAGAAATTCACCGTCTATTACACAAATGGGGTTTCAAATCTAAAGTACCGCAAAAAAGGTTTGTAAATACTGCCTCAGCAAATGACAAAATGAAATTCAAAAAAGAGTAAAACAGATTCTAGCCAATTTAAAATCAGACTGGTGGACTGTACTTGTACAGGATGAATCCATCTTTGTATATGATTATCTGATAAGAAGAAAGAAATGGATTTCTAAATGCAAACGTCCCAAAATAACTGTAACAGGTTCCAGAAAAAGAACAATTGTATTTCGCTGTCTATTCTTTAGACGTAAACAACTATTCAAACAATATGATAAATTTAACAGCAAGACGTTTGTTGATTATCTAAATAAAACAGGTACAGAAAGAAAGAAAGATTTGGTAAAATTGCAATTTTTGTTGATAGAGCAACACCACACTGTTCAAAGATAACAAGAAAGAGAGTTTCTTGATGCGAATAAAGATACTATCAGATTAGAATATTTTCCTGTTGGATCTCCAGAATTTGATGCAGTAGAAGAATGTTGGAGACAGGAGGGTAAGTATCATATACTTTCTACTTATTATTCTACATTTGATTTTCTAATAGATACAATTTAGTATTATTATAGGACTAGAGGATTTAATCTGGATATTGTGAAATATCTGATGAGAATAATAGATTAGCGAGATTATGTTAGTCAGTATAGTAAAGAAATTAATTCTTCTTGTAAATAATTGGAATGTTAGAATAGTTTAAAATCCTTAGAGACCATATATTACCATTATCATGCAGGCCTAGAAAATGAATGAAAATAATGGTTTCTCCAATTCCGATAATGGAACAGAATTAAAATGTTCATTGTGTAAAGAACCCCTGCGTAATGAAAAAGATTGGGAAATGACTAAAGAAGTAATAGATGGTTCTACATACTTTTTTCATACTCATAAATGTTTTAACGTATACAAGAGATTGGAGGACTTTTATGGTAAAAATATTAAAAATTTTAATATTAAAAATTTTATTGGAAATACACAATTTGTTTTTGATACTTTCTGGGATAAAGCCATTCCTACTTCAGATGAAATTCAAGAAATAAAAAAAAATAATAATGAATCCATTAAACCATCCCTCAAAGTAATTGAGAACCCTGAAGAAGCAATAAGAACTGCTATTAATCTTGTTCAATCTGCAGAGGATGAAGTATTACTACTTTTTTCTTCAGCAAACGGATTTTATAGGAGAATGGTATTGGGAGATGGTTTTCTTACTTTACAAAGATTACAAGATATGACCAAAGGTAACATAAAATTAAGAATTCTAACACCTTTTGATAAAAAGATTGTTGATGCAGCTAGCAAATTAATGGCTAAAGGAGTACATATTAAGTATTTACCAGAAACACTGTATTTAACAGTCACATTTTTGATAGTGGACAGGAAATTCTCTATGACAGCCGAACTAGCAAACGATTATACAGAAATTCCTGCTGAATCGCTAGGGCTCTCAACCTTCTCTAATAGTAAAGCAACAGTATTATACTATATTTCTATGTTTGAGAACTTGTGGAAACAGTCAGACCTTTATGAAAAGGCGGAAAATCTCTATGAGAAATTAAAAAAAACAAACGAAATACAAATACAATTTATTAAAGAAACAGCACATGAGATTGGAAATCCAACCCAGTCTATTTTAGGCCTAGCAGAAGTTATACTTTCTAACAAAAACCTTGACGTTGGTCATATAGATGATTTAATCAAAATAATTATAAAGAATGCAAAAAAAATTAAGTTACTTACAGATAATATATTAGAGGCTGCCCGTATTGAAAGTCACCTTTTATCTCTTGAGATGGAAGAATTTGATCTTGTAGAGTTAGTAAAAGATTTACTAAAAGATCTGAATAACCAAATTCAAAATAAAAAGATTAGTTTAATTTTAAAATGCAAAGAAGATTCAATTTTGCTAGTTGCAGATAAATTGCGTTTAAACCAAGTTTTTTTAAACATTATCAATAATGCTGTAAATGTTTCACAAGCAGGAGAAATTATTGTATTTTTAGAAAGACAATACAAAAACACGGTATTGGTAAGAATAACAGATAAAGGGCCAGGAATTTCATCAAATATAAAGGATACACTCTTTACTAAATTTGTAACAGGCTCAAAATCAGGATCTGGTCTAGGTCTCTACATTTGCAAAAATATTATAGAAAAACATGGTGGAAAAATATGGGCTGAGAATAATCAGAACAAAGGAGCAAATTTTAATTTTATTATACCTATTACATCTAAGCAGTAAAATATATTTCAAATGTTAAATAAGCATCTTTATTGCCTACCTGTCTGACTTATTAGATGGATCTGGCATTAAGCGAACCGCTATTCTTTTCTTACAATCTTACCAAACATTATTTATCTATTATCGCAGATGGGTTTACGCTTACTTTGGACCTTGCATAAATAGGCTATCCTACAAATTACGCCATCCTCCTAGTTGAAGTTGGAAGAAATCAGAAGACTACAAGTTTTCTCATGTTTTTGGAAAAATTCATTGTCCACGTCCGGATTTGATTTTAGAAGATAAATCAATAAATATCAACAATGGCAAAAACTCGATTGTTCTAGAATTTAATAACACTGGTTTATACAATTTAAATGTGAAAGCTGAACTATTAAAAAAGATCTTTCTAATGATGATGATAATTTATCAATTAATTTTAGTCAGGGAAATCAATTTAATCTATTAAACGGAAAAGGTGTACTTCCAATGGACATTATTGCTAATTCTAATAATAACCAAAAAAATCTTGTTATTCCCTTTATCTATCTTATAGTGTTATAGGTGAAAATGATTTTATCGAATCTGGTCTTAATAATTCACTAACCACGAAAACATATACAATAAAATACTTTACTTGAATCTTAACCTTCTTAATGAAAGGAATCGGTTAATTAATTTTGATGAAATTCCCTCCGAATATATTGCAATATTTGTTGGAGCTGTATTCATCTACTATCTACCTATATTCTTCAACTGGATAATATACTATAAATTTTATAAATACTTCTTACTAAACTATAAAAATGTAGGTGGAAAAAAACTAAAATCAAAAGATATTGTAAATTTATTATTTTATGTTAGAATTCAGTATAAATTTTTCATAAGATTTTTTGCCAGTGTAATCTATCAAAACCTAATTTTACATAGACACCATTAATTAGACTAATGGCAAAAGATATTCCCAAGAAGAATACAAAACAATTTATTCATAGTATAGTTTGGTTTGCTGTTGTACTTCCTGTAATGGGAATATCAAATCCTATGTGGTTTTTGAATCCCTCATTTTCACAAAAATTTGACAATAATAAAGAAATATTTTTAACTGCTCTGTGTAGACCAATTAGGAATATTAAAACATAAGGAACCAAATTAAACCCATCAAATTAAATTTATTTGAAAAATTTTAATCTATCTAATCTATCTAAATTAAATGATAAATAAATTATGATAAATAAAAATGATAATTACAACCAATTTTATCATTACACGTTAGTAATAAATTTGATAATATAGCATATTCAATATATAATCTTCATTACAATTACGGGCTCTCTTAAGATAAGGATAAAGCCATAGATATTTTCTACTTATCTATTATGTTCTGTGCTCATTTTTTCCAACTTTTTTCGATTTAATTTATGATTTCTCCTTAGCTTAACAGAACCCAAAATGTTAAAGAAGTTTAATTACTAATAGCAAGAGCAAAAAACTCGAGTAATACAAACCTAAACAAAGAATTTTAAAAAACTTAACAGAGTCTAACTAATTGATAACAATCCTTTAGAAATTAAAATCGAATTTCAAAGGCTCAGTATATGCCAACTTTTCCAGGGTTTTTCTTTCACCTTGTTCTATTAATTTTTTTGTTGTTTTAGTTGAGAAATCTGCATTCTGGAACATTGTAGGCGACTCTGATTCACTTCTTGTAATTCTTGTAACAGATTTTATTTCTGCACCATAGTTTTCAATTAGATTAGTATACTCTTCTTTTATTTTTTTTAATTCCTCTTCTTTTATTTTGGTTTTATCTGTATATTTTTCGAGTATATCATATAATTTTTCTACTAGGTTTATATGTCTAGTTATTAACTTTGACAATTGTATATTGTACATATCTTTGTCGCAGAATAAAATCTCTTTATAACGATTAATGACTTCAACCATATTTGTGGGAAGACGATCTATCTGTTGGGGATAGTTCTCTACAATAAAAATATTTTTATCATTTCTTGGAGATACAAAAAGAACCTCTCTAATTGGTGTATTACTAAGTAGGCTTCCATCCCAACCATATACATTGTCTTCTACCTTAACCCAAGGAAATCCATAAATTGGATAACCAGAACAAGCTAGGATATGTTTTGCCTTAATTTCTGTTAGAGTATTATCAAAAACAAGAGGTTTTCCAGTCATAACATTTACAGCAGTCATAATAAGTCGGTAAACATTTGGTTTTTCTTCTTGCGTGGCAGCTAGATTTAATTTTTTATAATCAATATACTTTTCAAGTGTTTTTTCAAGCGGAGAATGATCATATATATAAGTCCAATTCTTTGGATCAAAATAACTACGCTCATCCGTTTTTCTTATTAGACTAGAACTATTTCCCAATTGCCACCTAGGAACAAACATTTTTGGTACTCCAAAAATTGCAGCGTTTACAGAAGCTGACGCTATTTTTTTGACCAAATATTCTTTATTATAAGAGTCCCACTCATACATCCATAAATCCGGAATAAGCTGTATATTACTTTCACTTACTTCAAGCCAAAAATCCTCTAAATCTTTTTCTGGTTGATCGCTTTTACTACCTGCAATGATGGCAGCATTTACAGCACCTATAGAAGTACCAGCAACTATATCTATTTTTATTTTTTGTTTTACTAGTGCCTTAAACACACCGCAGGCAAAAGATCCGAAAGAGCCACCTCCTTGCATAATAAGAACATTTTCTAAAGATCTTGTTCTTTTATGTCTTGGTGGGCTTGCTTCTTTTATTTCATAACTCATTATATAATATCTTTAAATTCATTATTATTATTTTTTTCATAATTATTAAATTACATTTAAAATTATTTAATAATAAATTCCTGCTAATAACTTTATGTAAATATTGAGATCAATATCCATTAGTGAAATATGACTGGGGTGTAACGACGTATGATTGTATCCCAGATGCACAAGAATCATGGGGACATGGGATAATAGAATATCGAAAATGGAAAGAAAATGAATTAGTTCTTGATGCTGGTTGCGGTTCTGGAAGATTAACCAAGATAGCATCATTTAAAGTTCCACAACGAAAACTTATTGCAGTAGATCTTGATTCAGCTATGATAAGACTTGAAAACTTAAAATCTTCTAATATTGAATTTATCAAAATGGATGTTTCTCAATTAGAACTTGGAGAAAAAGTAGATGTTATATTTTCAAATACCGTATTACATTGGATTCTAAATCATAAAAAAAGTCTTTGAACGCTTCTGGAAAATTCTAAAACTCCATTGGATTTTCAATCGTTATACAATTTCTTAAATTTATATTTGATTTAATAATATTATTTATCACTTTATAAATGGAGGTATTTCCTTATCATTTATTATTTTGATATATATTATTTTGAGGCTGTGTTAACTTAAGACTATTTCGCCTCCAATTTTGAATACAATATTGTTTCTGATTTTTGCATTATACAGATAAACAAATAATTTGATCCAATTGTATACATGCTGTAGATCACAATTTTGTATATTATTACAAGGATAGTAATCATCAAAACATTCTGTTCTATCCTTGAAATACTGTATTACTCTTTCTATAAAGCTCTTCTCTAAAGGTGAATGCAATCTAAGTTTCAGATTTAAAAAGTTGCATGCTTGTGGATACCATGTACCACCACCATCTGTGTACACTGCGTGTTTTCCATATTTATCTATCAAAGAATGAATAAAATTCTCTGCTACAAACATGTTTCTCACTTCTGAAATGTAGATTCCAGGCGCAGATTTGTCAATTGGTTCAATACAGATCCCCAACCAAAAATGTTGATTACCAATCTGAATTATAGTTTCATCTATCATGAACGCTGATACTCTTTTTCTCTTGTAAATCTGCAATGAACCAAACCGTTGAATCCAATCCCATACAGCAACATGACTTCTCTTTTGGTCCTTAAAAGGTTCCAATGCTTTGGATGTATTTCGCAGACTGAGGTCAAGAAAGTACAAATACAAAGAGTACATTACTATACATGTGGATGTTCTATTTCTGACAAATCTTAACAACATATATTGTCAGAATAGAACCTTCACAGCTATAACTCTTTCCTTAAGTTATCAGGACCATTTAATCCTATTAGCATCATTTAGTGTATTTGTTCCTCATCACTCTCCTCCATCTCTATTAAACCCATTCCCAAACATCCAACGTAAGTCATATGAAATTGGACAGTGGATTAGTATTATTATTATAATTGTAATTCCAATCGCTGTATTAATTTCGATAATCCTAATAATAAAAAAGATCTAATATTCATGACTTATCTGTTTGTGATTCTAATATATTTAAATTAGCATCGGAAACTAATTTGTAGATGTTGAATGAAGTTACATTTAACAAATATAGAATGAATACTTTAAGAGATTACCTAACTATTATTTAATACTAAAAATAGGAAATAAATGATAGAATTAATAAAAACTAATATTCATCCTTATTATAATTAATAATACAATTTTTAGTTAATTTGTTACTAATTGAATAATAAGCCCATATTAAAATTGCTATAGATAAGAGTCGAAGAGGTGTCTGATAATTTGATAGGAAAGTTAATGCAGTTATACCTATTCCACCCAATGTCGAAACAAGAAGTAGACCAATTGAAGAACAACTAGCACAAACACTAGAAATTATGCTTATACTTGACCATGAAAAAATTGAAGTAAGATTTATTCTCAATTTTGAGTGTTTGAAAACATATACGTTCATAGTAATTATTATGCCTAGAAGAATAGCCGTTGTATTTGAAATAACAAAACTTACAATTGCATCATCTGGAAGATAAAATATTACTATTGGTGAAAAGAATAACAATTGGTCAAATATATTAAAGAGAATCCAGAATACAGATGCTACTATTACCGCTACTAATACGTAAAACCATCTTGAAAAGACCATGTTGAAGGAAAGAATGAGGGAATTCTGTCTATTAATTATTGATGATGGCTTTATCTTTTTATCTCTCATTTATATGTTAACTTCCCGCTAATTTCTTATTAATTATTACTTGAAGTGATGGGAAAGGATATGCTCCTACTAATACCTCTTTGTTGGTTCCATCACGATTTTCAATTATTAAAGTAGGTGTTCCCTGATAGCCTGATCCGAACGCAAAATTTGTATCACTTTCAATTAAAGATTTGTATTTTTGGGTGTCAAGACAAGAATTAAATTTTTGTTTATCTATTCTAGGTATTTCACTAGCAAATTTTTTCAAATTTTCAACACTAACCCAACCAGAATTTTCTTCACCTTGATTCAAGTAGAGTTTATTATAATAGTTCCAAAACTTTCCTTGATCATTTGCACATTGAGAAGCAAGGGCAGCATTAAAGGAGTCAGAACCATGAGTCACAAAATGCTTAAACACAAAGTTTACTTTGCCTGTTTGAAAGTATTTTGTGTTAAGCAATGGTTCAGTTTGTTTTGCAAATCTACCACAAAAATGACATTGAAAATCGCCAAATTCTACTATCGTAATAGGAGCAGACAGATTTCCATAAACTGGAGAGCCCATGCTTTTAACTGCTGATAGCGAAAGATCCCTGACTTGTGACTCGTTGATTACTTTTATATCTGAATGTGAGGAAGCAGGTGAAAAACCATTCTTCATATTCATATTCTCTTCCATTGCATGTTCTTCTTCTTCTGTCTCGTGTCCAGTTTCAATACCGAATGCTAAAAAACTTGTCCATCTTTTTTCTAAATGAGGATAGTAGAAATAAACTAATGAAAATATCAGGATTGATGTAGTCACTATGTATAAGGTAAAAAATCTCATTATCATTAGTCATACTTAAATTTTAAAACTATATTAATTCTTTATTAAATCAGTTATGATTGATCTTAACTTTGTTATGATTGCAGTTTTATATCTTGGTAGAATTATTATTCACATCAGATGTCTAGTGAAAAAGAAAATTTTGAAAATTTTAATGATATTTATAATCCTCACCAGTCCTTGATACTTACTACTAGATTTGGTATTGCATCTGCAAAATTAGTTCATTCGGTTGAAAAGAATCTATATGTAGTTATGGCTATAATTGTCTCAATTACAGTCTTGTCAATACCTAATATTAGAGCATTTTGGATTTTTTTATTCAGAGGATGTTGATTATCATGTTGATGTCATTCTCTCAATTATACTTGTATTAGTATTAGCACCATTGATTAGTTTGGTTATAAAATCAAGAAAAGCGATTGATAAGTGGAATGATATGTTTGAGAAAAATACTATAACTACGTCTATGAAAATCATAATGGCAAACAGAAGTAAAGAAGAAGCCTTGAAGGCAGTAGTATTATCAATTGGACAAATAACTGAACCTTATAAGGAATACAAGGAATCAACTAAATCGGATTTAACAGAATTCCTAAATGTATCAGTTGACAAAAATACCATATTTGATGTTGCTATGATTGCTGACAATCTTCCTTCTACAACTAGGCTTAAAAAGATCTTAGATGAATTTGGAATGATATTAATCAAAGTAATTGATGGAACTGTAGATAAAAAAACCGTCGAAAATCTTATAAAATCTTTAGGTTCATATGTATCTAATACAAGTTACAATATTGGATTAGTAATTTTAATTGGAGAAGAAATATCAGAGGAAGCGCAACTATTTGTAAATCAAATTAACAATAATAAAAGAATCAAAATAGACCAAATCATCCTAATGAGTAAACCGTCTTTAAATCCACAAGAACAATTTACAACTAATTTTACCTAATCTATTGGTATTACTGATTATTATCGTCCAAATCTGAAATATTTCTTGCATATTCTAGATAATGTTTTATCCAACTTGAATAAGCCTCTTTTCCTTTTTCAGTTATTTGGTAAAACGTTGAGGCTGAAGATATAGTCAATTTTTTTATATATCCATTACTTTCTAGCAGTGAAATTATAAGATTTACTCTATCTGGTCTTTGTTTCTTTATAAGTGGAGTATTATTAATAATATTATATTTTGATACTGGTATATTGTAAGAATTTAGATATAGGTATTCTAAAATCGAGAGGCTTGTAAACTCTGATGAAAATCTCTTTTTCTTAAAGTGTATTCTATGTTTATCCTCTCTATTGATTCAATGAAACAATATCACGAGTTACATATAGAATTTATTGTAATTATCTTGATTTTGTAAGATGGCTAACATATAAAATAAGATGCTATTTACAATCAAATTCAATTATAATAAACATAATCCATACAAAACAAAAATTACATACAAAACAAAAATCTACAATCAAATGCTCTTCTCATTTTAAGAATGACCTCTAAGACTATTAGAATCTGTCAGGATGGTAAAAAATTAACGATGAGGTAAGACTTATGTTAAAATTAATTTTTATTTATGGAAACTTTTCCAACAACAACATTTACTAAGAATACAACCCTGGCAACCATAAGGAGACGGACTAACCCTACAGTCATCGATATCACAAAAACAATCGGCACATTTCATACTAAATTATAAAATTTTTCTAGGATATAAAATTTAAGAATTATGATAAACCGAGAAAGTAGGAATCCAAATAATTTCCTATTTTATCTTGGGGCATAGAATATTATAATTGCTCCAAAAACTGCAACTAATGAACCAATCATCTCATATCTATCCGGTCTTTTTTTATCTACAAGCATTCCCCATAGAATAGAAGAGATTATAAAAATTCCTCCATAGGCTGCATATACTCTTCCAAAATGGGCTGGTTGAAGTGTAGGAATTATACCATATACAAACAGAATAATACCACCAAGTAAACCTAATGCAATTGTTCTCTTCTGTCGTATCCACAACCAAACTAAATATCCACCACCTATTTCCATCATGGCTGCCACAAAAAATAACAACCCTGAAACAATTGGATTTAGTGTTGTTATTTCTTCGATTGCCATAATGTCTTTTCTTCCCCCTTACGAGGTATGTAATAAATTATGATAACACCAATCAGAGCAATAATAGTGCCTATAATATCATATCTATCAGGGGCAATTCCTTCAAAAGACCATCCCCATAATATAGACATTATAATGAAAATTCCTCCATAGGCTGCATAAATCCTATGAAAGTGGGATGGTTGAAAAGTAGGCACAATTCCATACAAAAATAAAACAAATCCTCCTAATGCTCCAAGCATCCAACTCATACCTTCCCTAAACCAAAGCCAAACTAGATAACCGCCTCCTATTTCAAAAAGACCTGCAAGGAAAAAGAGAAATAAAGTTATTAAAATTTTATTAGAGTTAATCATCTTAATATTTGATTTTAAACTTTTTAGTTACTATTAAATGAACTTGGGAAATTCAAAAATTTCAAATTTGCATATTGAACCTATAATATCTGTCAGAAAGAATGCAAGTGGTAAAACTAGAAAATGCAAATCTAGAAATGAACAGGTACATCTGATTCAAAATATTGGATATGAAAAATACAAACAACTAAAAAACACAGGACAAATATGGATTGCTGAAGTAGTCTTCTCATCATTAAAACGAGTACTGGGAGAACATTTGATGTCAAAGAAATTCAGTAAGCAAAAAACAGAGACTGTTCTTAAAATAATGTTGTATAACAAGTTTATCTCATTATAACACATTTTGTTTATGAATAGACTAATATTATTGTTGAATTAAACTACACACTAAATTAAAAGAAAAGATAGGTATTAAATATCTTAGATAAAATATCTTTTTCCATGTGAAAAATCAAAAATTTTTCTGTATTTTTTATCATATTATGTAGAAATTAATAATTAGATATCAATAATTCGTGTGAACATTCGGAATATTCAAATAGTTTAAAACTCATAGGGATCATTATATTACCATAATCATGCAGGTCTAGAAAAAAATGAATGAAAATATAGACTTCTCCAATTCCAACAAAGAAACTGAATTAAAATGTTCCTTGTATAAAGAACCACTGCTTACTGAAAAAAATGAGGAAATCATTCAAGTAATAGATGGTTCTCTATACTTTTTTCATACTCATAAATGTTTTAACGTGTACAAGGGATTGGATAACTTTTATGGTAAAAATATTAAAAATTTTATTGGAAATAAACAATTTGTTTTTGATTCTTTCTGGGATAAAGCCATTCCTACTTCAGATGAAATTCAAGAAATAAAAAAAAATAATAATAAATCCAGTAAACCAAGTCTCAAAGTAATCAAGAACCCTAAAGAAGTAATAAGAACTGCTATTAATCTTGTTCAATCTGCAGAGGATGAAGTATTACTACTTTTTTCTTCAGCAAACGGATTTTATAGGAGAATGGTATTGGGAGATGGTTTCCTTGCTTTGCAAAGATTACAAGACACTACCAAAGGTAATATAAAATTAAGAATTCTAACACCTTTTGATAAAAAGATTGTTGATGCAGTTAATAGATTAAAGACTCAAGGAGTACATATTAGGTATTTACCAGAAGCACTCTATTTAACAGTCACATTTTTGATAGTAGACAGAAAATTCTCTATGACTGCTGAACTAGTAAACGATTATACAGAAATTCCTGCTGAATCGCTAGGGCTCTCAACCTTCTCTAATAGTAAATCAACGGTATTATATTATATTTCTATGTTTGAGAACTTGTGGAAACAGTCAGACCTTTATAAAAAGGCGGAAAATCTTTATGAGCAATTAAAAAAAACAAATGAAACACAAATACAATTTATTAAAGAAACAGCACACGAGATTCGAAATCCAATCCAGTCTATTTTAGGCCTCGCAGAAGTTATGCTTTCTAAGCAGAACCTTGATGTTGGTCATATAGAGGATTTAGTCAAAATAATTATAAAGAATGCTAAAAAAATTAAATTTCTTACAGATAATATATTGGAGGCTGCACGTATTGACAGTCACCTTTTAACTCTTAATATGGAAGAATTTGATCTTGTGGAGTTAGTAGAAGATTTACTAAAAGATTTGAAAAACCAAATTCGAAATAAAAAGATTAGTTTAATTTTAAAATGCAAAGAAGATTCAATTTTGCTAGTTGCAGATAAATTGCGTTTAAATCAAGTTTTTTTAAACATTATCAATAATGC
This sequence comes from uncultured Nitrososphaerales archaeon, assembly GCA_963695855.1. Classification (GTDB taxonomy): domain Archaea; phylum Thermoproteota; class Nitrososphaeria; order Nitrososphaerales; family Nitrososphaeraceae; genus TH1177. The sequence goes on from CAVOHZ010000008.1 coordinate 143,053, forward strand.
TATAAATGTGTCACAAAAAGGACAAATTATTGTATTTTTAGAAAGACAAAACAACAACACTGTATTGGTAAGAATAATAGATAAAGGCCCAGGCATTCCATCAAATATAAAGGATAAACTCTTTACTAAATTTGTAACAGGCTCAAAATCAGGAACTGGCCTAGGTCTCTACATTTGTAAAAATATTATCGAAAAACATGGTGGAAAGATATGGGGGGAGAACAATAAGAACAAAGGTGCAAATTTTAATCTTACGATACCTATGACAGCTCAGTTAAGTAAACAATAAAAGTTATTTCAAATACTGAATATGATCCTTATTGACTACCTGTCTGATCTATACTCTATACTCTTATAAGATGGATTTGGCGTACAGTCATTACTAGAGTCATAATGTATCTTTCAGATAGATAGATCCTAGATCTAATTGAAAGATGAAAAAATTAAATTGGAAGATATTTGAACGTTCATTATTGGAAACTGCAATTTCTGCTATTCTTTTTCTTTCTTTTATGGTATTTCTTTTTTATTTTCTGTATATGGATTTTCGCCTAAATTGAAAACTGAATGATTCAGCAATGAAATAGAAAATTACATATATTATGGTATAAATGACGGTTACAATAATAACACTCAAAAAGATTTAGAAAAAAATATCAATATAGATAGAGTATATGTAACAAGTAATGGTACTCATCTTGAAATAAAATTATTATTTAATGATTTTTTAACCAAACTTAAAAATGTATTATTAAATAATAGTACTGTTCCACAGAATCTTTTTATTAACATATTTATCGATTCAGATGATGATCAAACAACAAGTTCTTAGGTTATAATTATAGATATTTGTTAACTCATAATATTGCAAATTCTTATAATGATAGGAATGATAATAAGTTAAATTCCATTACAAACTTTTCTCTATTGAAGAATGTAGATGCTATGCTTTAATCCAATTACTTCACATGCTTCATCATATCATGTATCACCATCAGTATAAACTGGATGTCTTCCATATTTTTCAACTAATGATCTAATGAACTTTTCAGCGACAAACAGGTTTCTCCCCTCTGAAATGTAGATTCCAAGCATAGAATTGTGTACAGGTGCTATACAAAACCATAACAAAAATGTTGACTACCAATTTGAACAACAGTTTCATTTACTATGAATGCTGTAACTCTTTTCATCTTGTGAATGGGATACTCTGCAAACATTTGAATCCAATTCCAGATACGGTTATAGATAGGAACGTAACCTATTTTACCATCCTTGAAGTAATGCTCTTGATTTATTACGTAAACAAACCAAGAAAATAAAGACAGAATACATAACAAGAATACTGGAAGTTCTATTTCTTTGAAATAATCTAGTTTTCATTAGATTAGAAATAAAATATTCACAGCTAAAGGTATATCACGAAGTTAACAGGTCCCTACGATCATTCAAAATATTGAAAAATGAAGAAAGGACAAATTACAATAAGCTTAAAGAAGAGACAAGAAAAACAATAGATGGACAAAAAGTGAGCGAGTCTTTAGAACAAAATCAAAAGAATGCTGCTGCTTCTTTTGCATGGACTTGGAAAGGTTGGTTCCTCTTTATATTAGGTAAAGTTGAGGAAGCTAGAAAGTGTTATGACAAGTCTATAGAGTTAGATCCTGTGAATCTATATGGATGGAGTGGAAAATTATGGACTAATTTTATCCTTGGAAAAGTCGCCGATCTTATAGAAACTACTGAAAAAGTTACCGAAATAAATTCCGAGAATAAGTACGCATGGAACATAAAAGGTTGCACTAATTTTATCCTAGGAAAAGTCAATAAATCCTTAGATTGCTATGAGAAATATATCGAAATAGATAAGAGATATGGTCAATCTGTACCTCATGGAACACTTGAACCTGATATTCAGCATGGAACTTCATCTCCAGATACCATAATAGGAGGAGGTGGTAATGATATATTCTAGTTCTTTTGATAGTAATCGTCTAATTACAGTAGATACAATTACTGTAGATGATCATTCTCGTTTAACCATAACAAGGAAGCTAAAGAAAGTAGTACCTATAAAGCCTAAAGATACCATAACTGTATACCAGGATAGATATAACAAGGATTTAATCTTTGTAATACAACATCATGAATCAAATACAACAGATCGATTCATTATTAAAACTAAAAGCACCAGCAGTACTCATGCATTTCATAATACTAAGACAATAAAGAAAAATCAAGAAGAAGAAAGCATTTCCAATCAATATGTAAAGAAAAAGGACACTTTACATGATATCAATATTCTTATTGTCGATGATGATGAAGTAATATTAGAAACGTTTGAATTTTTCTTAAACTCTGAAGGTTATCAGAATGTTCAAATATTTTCAGACTCAAAAAAGGCCGTAAAGCGTTTTGTTCAATTGAAAAAAACAGACTATTATGAATTGGCTATAATTGATATAAGAATGCCAGTTATAAATGGAATTCAGCTGTATCAAATTCTCACAATAATCAATCCTACTATGAAAGTGCTTTTCGTAACTGCTCTTGATGCAGTAGCTGAATTGAGAAGTCTATACAAAATCAAAAAAGAGGATATTATAGAAAAGCCTTGTGATGGTGATCAGTTTATCAAAAAAATAAATGATACAGTTTTAAAAATATTTGAATCTAAAGAATAGTTTAAGAAAGCATGCAGATAAGACAATATAGACAGTAGTAAATTCTCAAAAAGGCCATAGCCAATATCTGGAACATTAAACAAGATAAGTCCCATTGAGAGAAAGTTTAGGAATTTGTGTTATCTTTTGTCGGTAGATTACTTACTTTTGAGAAAGGTAATAAAAAGTACATCATCAACAATATCATAATAAAAATATATATGAAAACTACCTTCTCCAACATCTTCAATTCATACAACACACGAAGATGATACACACCAAAAAAAATACTGAAGGTTTGGAAAATAATTGAAATAATATATTTCCACTGACAAAACATTCTGTTTCTTCAATAAGCAATGGGTATACTAATTTCTTAACTCTAAATGTTCTAAAGAGGGACGTAATATGATTTCTAAATATAGTTTCTAGTGCATTAAAAAATATCTAAAACCACCCATTTATGGTATGCTTTTTTAAAGTATAATAGATTATAAGAAAACTTAATATGTTTATAACAAGAATGTTATAGATTTATTTGCAATTTTCTAAATTTTCTAAGAAATATTAAAAAGTATAAAAGATTTTGATAGCAATAGTATATAATATAAAATAGGTGATTCCAAGTTATGGTAACGAAATCTTCTAGTTTTCTCGTACTTTTTTTAACTACTTTAGGAATGATTACTTCTATTATTCCAACAATAGACGCACAAAAAGTTATTCCTAACGACGTAAATCCAATGCAACTACCACAACAACTACCACAACAGCAACAGCAAGGACAGCAATCCCAATTCCAATACAATACCCAAGACTTTCAAACATTCACTAAATACATGGATATGTACAATGAGTTATATCCTCCTCAACCACAACAACCAACACCACAACAACAAGGCTCGAATTATTACGACTTTCTGACATTCATGCAATATTTACAATATTACGACAACCTGTATGGCCAGAAAGATTATATCATAAAGCATTATCATGATGACGATGATAATGATGATAATGATTACAAATACAAGTACAAATACAAATACAAGAACGAATATGAAAACTGGAAGAAGCACGATGGACACGGAGATGGAAAAAAGAGTAATTACCCAAGTAAGCAATTTCATCCAATAACTAAAACTAAAGCTACAAATACAATCGAACAGGAATGTAAGCAAAATACCGGTAAAATGAACAATGGAAAATGTGATATCAAAAATCCAGATGACCAGATAGAATTTGAACATGAACTAGCAGATGAAGGACTGTGGCCTGAATATACTGTAGCACAACAAGCACAAAATTTTCTTAGTGAAGCAAATGTAGAGAAAAGTATTGGATTTCCTGGAGAATATGAACCGGGCTACAAAAAAACAGATGCACAAAAAAGAGCTGAAGAAGCAGAATTTGTAGCAGAGCTGGAAGATGATTTACAAGATGCAAATACACCAGAACAAAAAGAAAAGATACAGAGTCAAATAAAGCAAGCTAAAGAAAAGTTTGGTCTAAATGATGATGAAACTGAAAAACAACCTGAACCAACAGAAGTTAATAATGTTAGCCCTCAAGTTGACCTTGTCCAACAACAACAAGTACAAGAACAACAACCACAAATACACTATTCACAAGGTTCATACGAAGAGGAACTAAGTTCAGATGATACTGAAGGAAGTTCATATGAAGAGGAGGAAAGTGATGATAATAGTGAACCAAGTTCATATGAAGAGGAAGAGAGTTCAGATGAGGAAAGTGATGATAGTGGCGATGATGATAGTAGTGAGGAAAGTGATGATAGTAGTGACGATAGTGACGATGGAGGCGGAGACGACGGTGGAGACGACGGAGGCGGAGACGACGGCGGAGGAGAAGAATAAGCTTCTTTTTTTTTATTTATTTATCATATCTAAAAGTCGTACCAAAGAACCCCTGATTTCTTGAATTTCTTGTAGTATTATATTTTCCCCCGCTATTCCGGCTAGGATTTCTTAACGGATTGTTATTAGGATCATTTGCTTTTGCTTTATGTTCTGCTTTATTTATCTTGTTAACCCACATTTGATCTATTACGAGTAAATCAGCTAAATGTTCGGGATATAATATTGTGTCTCTTTATTCATAGAAATAATGATATTGAAAAGGCATAATTCCATGTTGTTTGTTATACCACATATTCCAAGCTTCTATTTCTTAGTGTGAAAGTTTCTCCCCCAAAGTCTTGGAATCATTTGACATTATCCACTCTTCGAGGGTTGTTGAAAATAAGCGATTCCATGCACAGCACGCATTAAACAAGCTACCAGAATGGAACGAGTACCCCAAATGTCTTGTTCCATTAAATCGGGATTTAAGAAAATTTTTCATTAGTTAATTGAACAGAATGTATTAATTATTGGAAATATACAACTCTAGCAAATAAGGGTCTGTAATAACGGTAACTATGAAAAAATCTCCAAAATGGGTGAGAGCAGCCCAAATCATACTTGGTGTTTTAGCTATCATACTTGCAATTGTTGCACTAACAAATTCAGGTCTAAAGATTTTGCTCATTTTAATAGCTATAGTTTTAGTTATTACAGGATTTGAAAAAACTATTACTGGATTGTTTATTGCTCATAACTTACGATTCTTCACCATAGGATTAGGAGTATTAACTATTATTCTAGCAGGATTGGCATTGACATATCCTATAGCAGCTGCTAGAGTACTTCTATTAATTTTGGGATTTTCATTGATGGTAGATGGGTTTTCACGAATAGCTGATGGATTGACCAATAAATCTGACAAGAGACTAGTTAGAGGATTTACTATCGCAGTAGGAATATTAGGCATCATAATTTCTGTTGGTATTAATATCATTCCTTTCTGGGGTAAATTATTTATTAGTAAATTAATAGCAATAGATTTGATAATTATAGGAATACAGATGATTACAACTGGAACTGTTAATGTAGAAGCCGGAAAAAAAAAGTTAAAGGAAAAGGTAAAAAAAATCTTTCAAAGACATGAACAGAGTGAAGAAAAGAAATAGTACGTAAAAGGAAATTTCTTGTAAATTATTTTTAATAGTGTGGATGCTATAGAATCTGGTCTTTTTATATATGAAGCAGGTTATAGATAAAATCGTTTTAATGACTCAAATCTTTTAGTATATTTAATTTCTCTATATAATGACTAGGCTCAAAGTCATTATGTTGTTGAGACTTACGAAATTATGTGTAAAATGATTATAAAAATACAAAAAAAATTTTTCTGAAATAAAGAATTGTAATTATGAAATAAATTTCAATTTTGTAAATGATTTTACAACAATATTAATATATCCTAGGGCCAAAATTTAGGTCAAATTTGTTTTACAAACCACTGCCCCCCGTTGTGACAATAGTTCTAAAATTGGATTCATTTATAGATATTAAGAACAATTGATTTTTCTAATTGCAATCAAAATATCCCAGTCTAGAAATAAATAAAAACTTTTTTAGAAACAGAAAGAATATGTAATCCTTATTTCATCATTCACTTCCATGATTGTCTTTTTGAGATTAATATTACAATTCTACTAATTAATTACAACCTATTTACTATCAACCGCCTCTATTATCATACCTATATTACTAACTATGTAATTTGATACATATGGCAGAGCTGCGTTGATGTCATTAGTTGAAAAACCTTGTTGCCTAGCAATACATCTGAAATTTGCTCTTATACCACCAATTACATATCCTATGTAAAAATCTGTATTACGCCTCACCAGTCTATCTTCTCCAATTCTTTCAAACGTGTCCTCAAGTTGGTCTCTGCCAGCTTTAAATTCTGCTATTGTAGCATTAAGTGCCTCAAAAGATAATATAAGCATTTGATTATCATTGAATGTCATATTAACTAACTTCAGTGAGAGAAGTTAATATTTTTCGTTTCAAAGCCATTGAATTTTAATTCTTCATTTTCCTTTTTAAATTACATCCTTCTAGATAAGCTTTCAAAATAATTGCCTATATACAAAATACTTCTTAAAATCTTAACAATAAAAAAAGAAAATTTGAGATATGATTATTTGCTGCTTTTATTTTCTGGTATTGTTGTACCTGCAGTTGTCATTGACTGCCCTTGCAATTTCATTGGTTCAAAAACGATCCCAAATAATGGTTTGTCACCAAAATGATTTTGTAATTTTGACTGATCTAACATGATGTTAACAACTTCATGATTATCGACTTTTATTGTGATAGGAACTTCATTAACTGGACTATTTTTCATAGTAACTGTGACTGTTCCTTTGTATACTGGCATATTGGCTTCTTTAGTTGACTCCTTTAATACAAAGTTTGAAATCTCGTGCATATGTTTTTCTATACCATCAGGTTTCACCATATGTAATGTGGCATCGAACAAAGCTTTATTAGTTTCGCTAAATTGTGTACTGTTTATAACGTTGGTTTTAAAATGTCCTGATATTAACCATTCTGTTTTTCCAGCTTTATCTTGAACCATTCCAATAATTTGTCCATAACCGAGTCCTTTTTCGTTCATTCCTTTATTATATCCAATAGGATAGGCAAAGGTCATTTTATTTAGTGATGGCGCTGCGAATATTAAAATAAACGCTACTGCGACACTTGCATAGACTATCGTTGATTTGTAGGTTTTATTTAGCATTAATAGTATTGTGTCTTGATTGTTTATATATATGAGTAAACCAAGTTAATATATATATATATCATCACAACAGCCTCTGTTAATTTAAGCAGCAAAAGCGATAGCTAAGAACATTCTGTTTATTATATGAAATCAAATTTGAAAAAAATAAAACATCTTCTTTTATTGTAATGTATTCTCTTTATCTATACATTCTTGGTTGTTTAAGTAATAAATACCTGTAAAGCATTGAGGCCATTTAAAGATCAGAATCGAAGTCATGTTGCTGTTTGGGAATGCATTCAATGAATTCAAACTATTATTCTTCTATTGTGATAGTTATTACACTTAAAACATGAACTACAAATATAAATTTTGATATTATGCATATAATAGCAGGAAAAAAGAATAGAAATATGTCTACACTTTCAAAAACTCTTACATTACGAATTCCCCCCAATATAATTTAACATGCTTTAAAGAATACAAGATTAGAAATCCTTTTTTCTGAATTTTTCATAGACATAAAAAGAAAAATTATATCTGATAAAATAAATAAGGAGATTAATTTTAGTACAATAACTGAAGGAAAACAGATTGAAATTATTGAAACATTCAAATTTAAAATATCTAATAATAACAGAACAATTGTCGAATATAATACTGAAACAAAAAGTATAGAAGAAAACAATATAATATTAGAATCTATAGTACATACACATGTAGCTAATATTTTATATTCACTTTTGATGCTTGAGACAGGGTATATTAATGGCATATTAGAAAATAAGGAAAAAAATAAATAATTCAATATGAAAAAGGAAAAAGTGTAAAGATTGCAAACTTCAAGATTTTATGAGCAATATAATAGATTCATATCTGCTTGGTGCTATTAACTAAATGGTATTACATTTCAAATAACAATATTAAATATGTTACCAAATCAATTAATAAATATTGGATACGGGACCACCTAATCACAAACGGGTTCAGTAATATTATTTAGCTAAATGTGTGGGATTTGAACCATTCTATAAAGTGGGACCAGTTAATATTTTTTATTGCTTTGCTAATTTATTAGATTATCAATAATAAATCAGTTATATCATATTCTCAAGATTAATCTGTTCTGACATGTACCCAATCTAGTGCATCAGTTAAATAACTATCAAATAAGCAACATAACTGAACTCCTCTGCATCTAGTAATTTCACGAAATACTTAGGTCATTCAATCCAATGGTCCATATACAAATATTACATACTATGCAATTATTACTATTAAGTGGCTAATACAAAACAAATCTTAATTTTAGGAGCAGGTTTTGGAGGATTGACGTCAGCCAACCTATTACGAAAGAGTCTTCAAAAGGAAGAATGTCAAATTACTGTCATTGACAAAAACCAGTATTTTATGATGGGCCTTGTGAACTTATGGGTACTAAATGGAACTAGAAGATTGGAGAATTCCCAAGTTGCTCTGAAAAAGCTAGAAGCTAAAGGAATTAAATTTTTGAATGATGAAATAATAAGGATAGATCCATCTGAAAATAGCGTTACTACTAAAACCAACCATAATAAATTACAATACGATTATTTGATAATAGCACTAGGTGCAGAACTTGCACCAGAACGAATCTATGGATTTGAGGATAATGGAAGTTGTTTTAACATATATGATGCTCAGCAAGTCCCAAGTCTGCGAGAAAAAATACTTTCTCTAACAAGTGGTCGTATAGTAATCTGTATAGCGGATATTCCATATAAATGCCCGCCAGCACCTTATGAGGTGTCATTATTGATCAATGATATGTTGATTAAAAATGAAAGAAGAGATTCTATTGATTTGGATATATACGTACCAACACCAATTTCATTACCTGTAGCTGGAGCAAATATGAGTCAAGATGTTGTCAACTTGCTTAATGATAACCACATCAATTTCCATCCTCTACATAAAATAAAAAAAGTATTAGATAAAAAAACAATAGAATTTGAAAATGGCAGTAAGACAAGCTATGACGTATTAGTACTAATTCCTCCTCATCAAGTTCCTCAAATCATCAAGAATTCTGATCTATCTGGAGACGGCGATCAACGTTGGATCAATGTTGACAAATTTACCCTTAGAACAAAATACAAGAATGTCTTTGCAATAGGCGACGTAACCGAGATTAGACTTGATAAAACCACAACCATTCCCAAAGCTGGAATATTTGCAGAGGGCGAAGCAAAGGTAGTCAGCCAGCAAATTATCAATGAAATTAAAAATAACAATAGCAATAAAGCACTTACAAAGTTTGATGGAAAAGGGTTTTGCTTTATGGAAATAGGAGATAAAAAAGCTGGATACATTTATGCAGACTTTTATAATGAAAGCGGTCCTACTACTAGGCTTGATTCACCGTCAGGCGAGTTCTATCAAAAGAAACTTGATTTTGAAAGAAGCAGATTAAACGAATGGTTGATGTGATAATAATATGACTTATTTAGTCCTAACACCTTCTTTTTTTAAGTTCCGCTATTTAATCAATAAATGCTTGCTTTTCAAAATTGGAAAGGAATAAAAATCCATTTAATATATAATATAATGTAAAAAAATTCTATTTTATATAACATAGGTATATTTAATATGTTACCTAGAATTATTTACTTTGTAAATATTTGCATGAGTACATAAATGTTAACATGTTAAACCTGGGGCATACAACTGTGGATATAGCCAAGATATCAGATAAGGAGTAAGGTCACGTACAGACCACAAAACCGTAGAGAATAATATAGAATAACTGGCTGTGTTAATTTACGTTAATATCCACCTCCTTTAACCAAAAATAATTCTTATTATTTGCTTTAGTATCATTATACATCGAAACAAAGAATTGTATCCAGTTATGTACATGAAATAGATTACATTCCTCTTTTTGCATACAAGGAGAGTAGTCATCAAAATTTTCTCTTCTGTCTTTCAAATACTGGTTGACTCTTTCCATCAAACTTTTCTGAAATGGTGAGTGTAGGTAGTGTTTTAATCCAATTACGTTACTTGCTTCATCATACCATGTACCACCATCTGTATACGCGGCATGTTTTCCATATTTTGATACAAGAGATCAGATCAAATAAATTTTTCAGCAATTATCATGTTTCTCTCCTCTGAGAGATAGATTCCAAGTATAGATTTATGAACAGGTTCAATACAAAACCATAACCAGAAGTGCTGGTTACCAATCTGAATAATAGTTTCATCTATTGCCTTGTTGCACAACTTGTTCTTCTCAACACATTTAGCTAACCAATTCTAGTCATATTATGTGAACTGGAGAAATTACAACGAATCTCTTGTTAAACGTGGTGAGGTATTACTGGATTTTGATATTATAGATAACTGGAATACTGAACTAGAGAAGATGAATAAGGAAAAGGAAGGTAGGAAATTCGTATATCCAGATTCATTTGTCAAGTTATTGGGATACATGAGAGCATACTTTCACTTACCCTACAGACAAACTGAAGGAGTAGTAAGAGAACATGCTTCAAACACTTTGCCATCAATTCCAGATTATAGTAACATTAGCAGAAGAATAAATAGACTGGATATCAAGATTTCTGATGATATAACCAAATCTAACTTGCATGATGATAATTTTGTTATTGCAATTGATTCTACCGGTATAAAGGTATCTAAGAGGGGTGAATGGATTAGACACAAGTGGAATGTAAAAAGAGGATATCTAAAGATACATTTAGCAGTCGATATAAAAAAGAAGAGAATTCTATCATTAGATGTTACTAGTGAAGAAGTACATGATGTAAAAGTACTTCCAAAATTGGTTGATTATATAGCAATAAAACAGAATAAGGTAATAGATACTGCTATCATGGATGGTTCCTATGATAGCAACAAGATCTTTCAGTTTCTATCATTTAAAGGCATACAACCAGCAATAAAGGTAAGAAAGAATTCTAGATGCAGAAACAAGACCAATCATTACCTTAGAAACAAGATGGTGAAAATGCAGAAGAATGATTTGCAAGAATGGAAAGATAGTGTACGCTATGGACAAAGATGGATGGTAGAATCTGTTTTTTCCTCTATGAAGAGAATGTTTGGTGAATATGTTACTGCTATCAGGTTAGAGAACATGATAAGAGAGATAATGTTGAAAGCATCGTTGTATAACTGGTTTCAAAGTATAACTGTTACATAATTATCAATTATATAATAATGAGAACGATTGGTTAAACGAGTTATGCAACAAACCATCCATCTATAATAAAAGCAGTTACTCTTTTTCTGTTATAGATTTGGCAGGATCCAAATCTCTGAATCCAATTCCAAACAGAAACATAACTTCTCTTCTGATCTCTAAATATAGTTAGTGCCTTGGATGTTTTTCTTAAACTTAAACCAAGAAAGTATAGATAAAGATAATACATTACAATAAAAGAAGATGTTTTATTTCTATCAAATTTGATTTTCATAGTATATTTAGAACATTCTCAGCTATAGCTTTTACTGCTTATCTGAACAGAGCCTGCCCATGAGATCGATTAATTAAATTCTTAGTATTGTAAAGATTTCAAATTTAGTGAATCATTAATTAATGATAATGTAGATTTGAAATATTTTGTACTCTATCAATAATTGACCTGTTAATAGAAAATTTATAATTAAATTAGACTTTATTTTAAATATACACCTTAACATAATAGAAGACTTATTTACAATATTTCATCATCGAGTTAATGAAATCAATTCTTAATTATTTTTATTTTCTTTACTCCAACAGTATCAACAATATAGTAATCATCAGCTATTTGAATAATATCTCCAAGATCTATTTTATTATGAGATTTCTTTTCCCTGAGAGGTATTCCAAAAGGCTTATCCTCTTCTTTAAATTTAAGCCAAATTCTACCTGGGTTTAAGATATTTTTGAATTCTGATTCCCATACTAAATCATATACAGTAAAGAGTGCTTGGCTACTAATTCTATTATTTTTAATTATCATTTCGATTTCAGGTTCTTTAAAGAAATACACCTTTACCTTCATAATTTATTTTTTTAGCTATTTTTTGTTATTTATTAATTATATGTTATTAACGGAACCTGACAATATGAAAATCTTCTAGTCTATGTCTTCATGTGTGTTGTCTAGGTTCGAACTTATCGGTAGTGTAATATTTTATATAGTGGATCTTGTAAAATATTAATAATTAATTAATCTGACAAATGAATTTTATAACAACTGTTTTAGCTAACTATAAGGTTGGACATATTCTCGAAAATTTTTAACCCAGAAAAATTAAAAGGATCTATTTTAAAGTAAAAAATGTAACTGGTCCCACTTTATAAAAGGGTTCAAATCCCACTGGCCCCATTACAAACCTGTGTCTTCATTTAGACCCATTTGCTATATATCATGCAAATAATGTCAATCCCTAATACATTCACAGAAATTATTTTAGAGGAAGGACACAAACAACTGACTCCCTATCTGATGTTCAAATATGCAATTAAAACAGAGATAACAAGAAAGTATTATGAAAGAAGATTGAAAAAATTCTTTGACTTTATTGAATTTGAAATGATAGATAAAGACATTGAATACAGATCTAATAAATTTGTAGAAAAAGCAAAAGATAATTCAAATTGGACATTAAGTCAGATAATTAGATTTTTACAATTTCAAAAAGAGAGAGTAGAAAAGAAAGAGATCACTGCTGGGACTCTAAAGAATTTTGTTAAGTCAATAAAGGTATTCTGTGAAATGTCTGATCTCTCAATTCCCTGGAAGAAAATTACAAGAGGGTTACCAAATGCAAGACAATCAGCAAACGATAGAGCTCCTACTATAGATGAGATACATAGACTGTTAGGATATCCCGATAGAAGAATAAAACCCATTGTCTACACAATGATATCATCTGGGATAAGGTTAGGAGCTTGGGATTATCTAAAATGGAAACATATTATTCCAATTAAGAATAAAGAAGGGGAGATAGTAGCAGCCAAGATAATTGTTTATGCTGGTGAAGTTGATTAATATTATTGATTCATTACTGAAGAAGCTTATAACTCACTACTAGACTGGATAAAATCCAGAGAAGAATATGGTGAAAAGATTACTGGAGAATCTTGGTTGATGAGAGACATCTGGCAAACAACTAATGTAAACTACGGGGCTAAATGGGGATTAGCAACATATCCTAAAAAATTGAATAGTTATGCTATTAAGAGAATATTAGAGAGGGATTATGGTCAGAAGGCTTACGAAAAACACTTGAAAAAGGAGAAAAGAGACACGAATACAAAGCAGCTCATGGATTTAGAAAATTCTACAAAACTAGAACAGAACAAGTTATGCGTCCACTGAATGTAGAGATAACACTTGGTCACAATGTCGGACTTTCTGGGTCATATTACAAACCAACTGAGAAATTAATTTTAGAAGATTATCTTAAAGTAATAGATTTACTTACTTTAAATAATAATCAAAAAGTTCTAGAGAAAGAAATTAATAAGTTAAAAGAAAAGAGTCAAGATGATGAATATATTATAAAAGTCAAATTATGTGAGAAAGATGTACAAATTAAGGAACTTAAGAAAAGCGATAAAGTTAAAGAAGATGCATTAGCTCATGTATCGGATCAGTTGATGATATTAACTGAAAGAATTCAAGAGTTGGAGAGAAAACAATCAAAATAGATCAGGATTAAAAGTGGGTTGTGTGGGATTTGAACCCTTCTATAAAGTGAGACCAGTTGATTTTTAAACACCCTTAAAACAAAGATTTGACGAAGACATATATTCGATCTTCACTATTAGAACAAGTAAAGTGAAATACAAAATATACGTTTTTGTTTATTAACACATGTTGTACCCCAATGATAATGAATTATATCTCTACCATAATTTTCAAAGGATCTAATGAAATTTTCTACTAAATAAAAAAAAAACATATTGTATAAATTAATTCTCAACAAGAAACGAAGATAGAATTACTATACCGTTTACAAGGACTAACAATCTCAAACACTATCCCAGATACAAAATGTTCTTGATTTACTATGCCTAGGATGCGCAAAAATTTTTCTACTTTATAATAAACACATAAATTATTTTCGCATAGAAGAGAGGAAATCGTTTTTTTCTTTAATAATCGGAAGATCCAATATTTCTTTAATAATCTCAATATGTTTATCAGGATTTTTATAAATCGAATTTAGTTTTTTATACAACATGTTTGGATCAATTTTTATCCCACTCTTTCGTGATGCTCTCTTAAATGACCGATCAGAAATAACAATCCAATCATAATGGGTTGGAAGACTTGTTTTCGCTAAATTAGCGAATGATATTAACTTTGGTTTTTCCCTTAAATATTCCTGAATTTCAGCCTCCTTGACACCATAGTGAGAATAAAGTGATTCGTTTATCCGAGAAATTTTCTTATTAGTTGCATCAAGTTCTTCCCTTGCTTTTTTAATATAAGTAGGGATATCTTCTATGTTTAACTGATATTTCTTTTCAAATTGTAATATTTTATTAATTTCAGTAAGAAACTTATCGTGCTCTATTACTAATCTAAAACTTTCTTTATCGGTAGATTCTAGAAAATTCTCAAAGAATGGACAAGTTAAACTCAATTTATTTATTTTATTATATAGTCGAACTCCGGAAATTACATCAGAAAATCCTAAATTGTAACTCTTAAATTTTTTTGCAATCTCTCGTATGTATGAAAAAATTTCATCATTTCTTGATGCCTCTGATGTTATTGTCGATATTGTTCCCACACTAACACCCAGCATCTTGCTAATTTCCGGGATTGAATATCCTTCCAAATATTTTCTAATACTATCAGATTTTATTACAGGAGGAATGGCCCGCATTTAAAAGAGCTTAAAAAATTGGCTTAAAAGGTTTGCTCTATTTAGCTAATTTTCTCATATTAGAGACTTCCCTTGTAGAATGCGATATAGATTCATTATCATTTATACCGTTACAAAAAATTTGACAAATATATGAAAAATCTATAACAATTTAAACTTCTATTACTTCAAATTAATTGATTTGTCGGATAGTATTCTGAGTTAGATAATCGATTATGGTTAATTGTGAAGTTTCAATTATCTTCATTGAATATAAGTAAAATTCAATTACTCTATCTAGTATCACTCTAATATGAGCACAAAACGGGCCATTTGAAAGCTATTTGAAAGGTATTTGAAAACAATTAGAAAACAATTTGAAAACAATTTGAAAACAATCTGAAAACAATCTGAATACCATTAAATAATGATTTGAAAGGTATTTGAAAGAATTTAACGGGTTTAAAATTGAGTAGAATGAGCTCCCAGTATTATAAATAATGATAATCCATTCCGTTTTATCATTCTTAAATCAAATCAATCGATAAAATCTAATCATAAGTAATCATCAAAAAAAAGATTCAGTTCTATCTTTTAAAATACTGCATTACCATTTAAATTAGACTCTTCTATTATTCTGTAGAAAGATAAAAGAATAACCTAATAGTTGTAACTCATTCATCTTTTGAATCAAAAATTTTTTTTATTTCTTCATTTTGTTGTTTTACAATATGATCATCATCTTCCTCCTCAAATAAAAAAGGAAACGATCTCCTCTCCTCTTGGGTTATAAATTTCTTAAATCTTCTTACTCGTTTTAAGTCTTCTAAATAATCACTTCTACAGATAGGATCTCCTGGATCTCGTATATGCATTTCACAGTACTCCAAAATCTGGAGTTATGGTAGATAGTAAAGATAATCTGTATTTGCCTGATACATATAATCAACGTACACAACAATTTAAGTTATCACAACATTGGCAATTCAAAATCTGAAAATGATATTGAATGAGTCAGAATAATAGCTAAAATGATATTTATAAAAACAAATTAATTTAATAAAATTTTATTGTGGGTCCAAAATAAAGGACATATTCGTTTCACATCCCACTGGCCCCATTGAACTCTCAGTTCCAATTCTATATTTAATAGAATTCAAGAAGTAATAAAAATTAATAAATAATCAAATAATAAACAAAAAGGATAAAATCCCTAATTATTAAACAAAATAAATAGTTTATATAAAAAATAAGATATTATATTGAAAAAAATTCAGAATTACAATTTAGCTTTCATATGTAAAAAATGTATATTATTAGAATGCAATTTAAAATTTCTATCAATTGTCATTATATATCTTAAACAAATGAAATCTAATAGATAAAACATATAGAATATATACACATTAAAAAGTAACATTTCTATTCAAATTTATCAATGAAGACAAACTTCACATTGATAAGAAATATAGAGAAAAAGATCTTTAGTAAGAAAAAAAGTTTATTATGGAAAAAATATTTCTCATTATTGTAGATTAAATGGATTCACCATGGAAGGTAGGCGAGAAAGTAGATCCTTAGGTATCATATCATTGGATGGTTGAGTCTTCTTAATTGGATTGAGTTCGGCAGTACTCACAACTTCTGGAGTAAATACCTGAATTCTGAAATTGCCAGAGTCAACAATAAAAGGTTTACCATCATTGTCTACTGTTACGTGTTCTGGTTCTGCAAGTTGACCATCTGCTGAACCTTCTTTTTCTGAACCAAATTTTGTCAGATAATTACCTTCAGAATCCCATACCTGTACAACTGGTCTAATATTGTTATTTATGAGAAATACCCTACCTTCACTATCAACATCTAAGTGTTCTAAGAACATTAGCATTTCACCATCTCCTGAACCTTCTTTTCCCCATTTCTTTATGAATTTTCCATTTGGGTCGAACTTTTGTATATATGGCTGGAAGCCAGAACTGACGTAAACATTTCTATCTGGACCTACATCAATAGCGTGAGGATGGTCAAATTGACCATCTCCTGTACCTTTACTTCCCCATTGTAGTATAAAATTAAGGTTCTTGTCTAACTTTACAATTCTATTATTTCCGGTATCTGTGATATACAGATCGCCGTTTGTAAAGTCGAATGCCAAATCTTCAGGCATAACAAAGTTCTTACCGTTTATACTTTTCAATTCGGTAATAAAGACTCCATCGTTGGTTAGTTTTTGAATTCTATTGTTCTCTCTATCAGAGACATATATGTTATTGTTGCTATCATGGGCAATGCTATATGGAACGTTGAATTGTCCTGGACCTGAACCAGGACCACCAAATTTCGATAAGAACACACCTTCATGTGTGAACTTTTGTATATCACTTCTAACTCTATCAGGTACAAAGACATTTCCAGAGGAGTCAAAAGAAACATCATGAGGGTCCTGAAACTGACCATTTCCGTTACCTTTTGTTCCAAATTTATAGGCAAATTTAAAGTTGAGTGGAGGTGGTGGTTGAGGACACCCTTCATCTATTAAAATGTCACCATCATTATCAATTCCGTCTCCACATATCTCTGGAGTAGGTAGGTTATCAAAGGAGTTACTAAATACCAATCCGCTAGTTGCAAAGAAGTCATCATTCATCAAATTGGTAATCTCTGTGTTATTAAGAGCTCTGTTCCAGACACCTACTTCATCAAGCTGACCTATGAAAAAGTCCTCTGTCAAAGACTGAGAGTTACCTGCTATTCTTAAGGGCTTATTTCCAGTATTATCAGGATTAGAGGTAGTACTTAGTGAACCTATCTGTACACCATCAACAAAGAGTCTAACAATATTGTTATTATTATCAAACGTGACGACACCATGATGCCATTGGCCATCATTGTAGGTCTTTGTAGAAGTTACATATTTGTTGGAACCACCAGTGGTCTCAAATCCTCCCTGCAATGTTTCAGAAGGAGTAAACCATATTCCATAGTTTTGGTTCAAACCTGCACTTTCTGACCCAAGACCTCCTTTGTTCACCATAACTCCTTCATCATCCCAGCCGCCTGTTGTTTTGAACCAAGTAGCAACTGTAAACGATGAAAGTCTAAGGTTGGAAGCATCAGGAACATCTAGTTTATTTGAACTAGTTGCAGTAAAGGATGGTGCATAATGGTAGCCAGTAGTAGTCTGACAATTTGGGTCTGCTACATCTTTTAATCCATCACGATCATCATCTAGTCCATTATCACATATCTCAGGTACAGATAGACAATCTAGATCTTCAGCATCTATCTTTCCATCACGATCATCATCAAGTCCATTATCGCATATCTCAAGTACAGATAGACAATCTAGATCTTCAGCATCTATCTTTCCATCACGATCATCATCAAGTCCATTATCGCATATCTCAAGTACAGATAGACAATCTAGATCTTCAGCATCTATCTTTCCATCACGATCATTATCTATATTGTCATTACATATTTCAGGGGTTGGAGTAACAAAAGAATTGCTGTATACCAATCCACTTGATGGAAATTGACCAGTATTCATCAAATTGGTAATCTCTGTGTTATTAAGAGCTCTGTTCCAGACACCTACTTCATCAAGCTGACCTATGAAAAAGTCCTCTGTCAAAGACTGAGAGTTACCTGCTATTCTTAAGGGCTTATTTCCAGTATTATCAGGATTAGAGGTAGTACTTAGTGAACCTATCTGTACACCATCAACAAAGAATCTAACAATATTGTTATTATTATCAAACGTGACGACACCATGATGCCATTGGCCATCATTGTAGGTCTTTGTAGAAGTTACATATTTGTTGGAACCACCAGTGGTCTCAAATCCTCCCTGCAATGTTTCAGAAGGAGTAAACCATATTCCATAGTTTTGGTTCAAACCTGCACTTTCTGACCCAAGACCTCCTTTGTTCACCATAACTCCTTCATCATCCCAGCCGCCTGTTGTTTTGAACCAAGTAGCAACTGTAAACGATGAAAGTCTAAGGTTGGAAGCATCAGGAACATCTAGTTTATTTGAACTAGTTGCAGTAAAGGATGGTGCATAATTATAAGTGGCCGCAAAAGCATAATTTTCATATGTAACAGTGAAAATCATAATAGAAAGCAACGTTAAAAGAAAAATACAACATAAAGAAATTATAAAATTCATATTAAAAATTTTATTTATCATTGTGTTTATTCACTTGTGCTTTTTGATGGCATTATCATCATCAGATTGAATAGTCTATTCTTAGAAGCTTTCATTTTATTATAAAGACTGACAAGTAAAAATAGGATCAATAATTTTCTAAACCTGTAAACACAATAGAATACAATAAAAAACAACGTAGCAGATTGCTGTGACGTTGCATACATCATTGAGTAAAAATTAGGGAGTAATAAATTATTTGTACATGCATGCATATGCTTCTTATGACTATCAATTTCAAATTATTTTAAATACCTAAGCGTAATATGTTATGAAACATCCTCTTATTGTTTAATATACTAAAAATATTATTGTATAAGTTGATATAAAATCTATACAAAAAATCGATCTTACAATTCCAGACTGTTTTCCATTACTGTTTATAATTTTCAAATATATATATGAATTGAAATTAGTAGTATATACCTAATTGATAAACATATTTAATTCTACAAATTGAATATATATAATAATAAACATATTTAATTCTACAAATTGAATATATATAATATATTTAAGAATCTGTCAGAACCTAAATATATTTAAGTCAGATCTGAATATATATTGAAGAACTTGAACATATCAATTGTTTTCGCTTCAGTATTCCTGACAATAAGTTTTCTTTTTTTAATAACTCTTTTCTCCCCACTAACTGCAAATGCACAAAAGATAATTGGGAACTATGAAGATAATTTTAAATACTATGAGAAATTGAGTCTAGGCAATAAATACACGATACAGAAAACCTGTGGAGATTCATTTTTGTCACAAAATAAAGGAGGACCATTATCCCAAGATATAGTCTCAGATCTCAACAGGTATTTATCTCAAAATCCCATAGCAATAGGTGATGAGCCCCTAACAAAAGTAAAAAATGTTGATGGATTATGTATACTTATTAACTTAGTAAAATCACAAGGTAATGAGGAAAGAATAGCTAATGCGGAACAAATAAGAAATATCCTCAATGCCGCTTTACAAGAAAAACAGAATCAGCTTGTAACAAACGATCTAATCATCAATTTATTACAGTTAGGTCTAATTGAACCTTCTGATGACTAAATTCTAGGATAATATTTTTTTATTTTTCTTTAAATTTGATTGATAATATCCAATGATTTAGATTAGTTTCAATGAATATTTTAGTTTCCTCCATAAATATATCTATTAATATATTTTTTAGTAGAAAGGTAAAGAAAAGATTATTAATAATATATGATGTTACATAAAAGAAGGATATTATTTTGATATTAAAGATAATATAAAGAAAAAGATTTGTGTAGCACTAGCAAAGAGATCTTTATGTAAATACAATACGAACTTTTTTATTAATAAAATTACATAGGAATTATTAAAAGATATAAAATAAAAATAGGCAGTTTATTAAATATATCAGAAGAAACATTATATATTATAAATAATTACATATAATATTTTTTCAATAATAATACAAGCATCGTAAGGCAAATTTTAAAGCAATAATCACTTAAATCTCTAGGTATTCAAAAGTAATTGGTTTCACTTTATAGAATGGAACCGAAATTTAAGTCAAATTTGTTTCACATCCCACTGGCCCCATATAGCGTAAGGGGACAGTTAAAGTATAAGAAGATTATACCAGACAGAACAACAACAAACTATCTTTTATTTTCAATTTACATTTAAATAGATATATTCGTATGGTAGTCGAGTCCCACTCCCGGCGCTCAACTCGCGGAGTCTACTAAGATTATGTCATTTTCAAATATTTTAGTTGTAAGTATTATCAGATTCAATTTTTCTGCCATTCTTGGCATTTCAATATTCATTTAAAATAGTTTGCAACAGTCATATCTCTTCTTTTAATTAATTAATTAATCTATTACGCTAACGATATTCAATCAATAGAGGAGAGTTTGGTAAAGCAGTCAAGAAGGTATTAGCATTAGAATATTCGAATACAAATCTAACCACATATTTGTTTTTTATCTTTTATTTGATTTCAATAATTAATTCACATTTTACGTTCAACTTGGAATGATATTTTTCTATTGCTTCCTTGCTTGAAGCATCTAACATGTAATAACATAGGTCTGCATCTCGATTGAAGTAAGTGTTAATATTCCTAATCTCACCTCTTGTATGCGTTTTTACCAAACATTCTATCTGCGAGACTTTATGGACATCAAGAAATACTGGCATATATCTCACTAACTATAACTATGCAACAACTCTAATCAAGGTTAATGCTAGGTGATACAGGCAAGTAAAAGACATCGGAATGCAAAGTCTAATTCCACTATTTATCCATAATTAACCTCTTCCTTTGGCGATATTTCGTGTAAACCCAGGTGTACTGCTTCTGGGTTCGAGTCCCACTCCCGGCGCGCGCCACATTCTATTTGAAATAGTCTGCCATTTAGAAATCTTGATACGGTTCTATTAAATTCCTCTACTTTCTCTACATGAGGATAATGACCACACTCATCAAATATTACAAGTCTGGAATTGGGAGTTTTAAATTTTTCTGCATATCTTAGAGGCATTAGTTTATCATTTCTTCCCCAAATTATCAATGTAGGTGTATTAATATTTAGTCTATCAGCGAGCTGAGGATGATTTTTAAGTGATATTAAAGTAGACATGAAAGCAAACTTTGAATTACTCAGATTCATCCTCTTAATAAAATCTTGGATTGAATCTTCTGTAATCATACGCGGATCATACACCATCTCATAGTATGCTGTTGCCACATTATAGAACGTGGGATAGAGTGCAGCAGAAATATATTGGTTCAAAGCTGGTGTTATATGATTCATCATTCCAGCTGGCGATATTAAAACCAGTTTGTTTATATCTTTGGGAAATCTAATAGTATATTCTAACGCTAAAAGTCCCCCAAACGAGGAACCCATAAGATGTAAATTATCAATCTCCATAATTTGAAGGACTCTTTGAATAAATTTTATAAAAAAATCCATATTGTATTCTGCATGAGGTTTATCACTGTACCCAAAACCAATTATATCTGGTACTAATAGTCGATAAAATTTAGATAAAAATGGTATTATTTCTGACCAGCGGTCTAATGATCCTCCCAAGCCATGGAGCAGAAGCAGTGTTGATTTTTTTGGATTGCTATTCTTTTTACCGGTGTCTAGGTATCTAATTGAATAATCATCAACTTTCATTGTCGCAATATCGCGGTCAATCAAACTATACAACTGATATCAGAACATCCTCCAATATTTTGTCCATTTGAATAAAATATAATTAAATTTGTAACATAATTACGAGAATTCAAATTTTTGGCCACTAGAAAAAGATATATACATAAAATAATATCTATCATATAATAGATCTTCACTTATAATATTTTGGCGACCTCTAGTATAAATGACTATAATTCAAAGATTTAGTGTTTCTTGCTCTATAAATCATAAATCTTCTTGATTGCTTCAAATAAAAACCAAATTCTCTGAAATAGTTGTAAAAATAATTTATCATTGTTTTGTATTTGAGTATACGTATTTTCATTTTTAATTTATAAAAATACTATTCTAAAAGAAGTAACAATCACATTTCACTTTTTCTATGATATTATCAGGTATGGATGTTTTTTTTAATACCTGTACTTGTTTCTATCCCAACTATCGCTGTTACACCCTGTTTAGTCCCTATCTTTTCTGGACAGCTAAATTATCAATAATATTTTTAACTATAGTTTTTACCATTATCTTTGTAATGTAGCGAGAAAAGTGCCGAGGTTATCTCCAATACGGGAAGAGGAATTATAGGATGAGTAGTAAGAAGAATTCTTACCGTTGTCGTCGTCTACTCCATAATTAGTTCTGTTCACAATAAATTTCATTAATTATAAATCAACATGAGATAGAATATCTGTTGGACACAAATTTTAACCGATTGAGAAGAAGATGATGATGGCTAGGATGAAAATAGGGCTATATCATCTAGCTGTGTATCTATGAAGTACTAGAACAAAACTTTGTGTAACGGATACATATGTGTGAATGCTTAGTTTGGTAGCTAAATGAAGGATTTATTGTTATTCTTACTCTTGATTGATAAATTACATCTTATATTTATTTATTATATTTTTGACGAAATTATTATATATATTAGAGTTCCTTTATTTATATCAAAAATGTCTGCAAGTGTAGGTAAACCTATTCCTCTTTTATCAGACATTGATAGAAAAATATTAAAGATTCTTCTTGTACCGAATGGAAATATACAATCCAACACGATAGCAAAAAATTTAGGAATTCCAATTACTACAGTTAGAAGGAGACGTAAGCGGTTAGAAAACGAATTTTTAAAAACATACCATGTCTTGGATATAGAGAAATTTGGATGGAGACGTGTTGATTTCTTTATTTCAGTGAGAAATGGAAAGGTAAATACTGTCGCTAATAAGCTGATGGAAATAGATGAAGTAACATATGTAGGCAAAAGTATTGGAGAACATACAATTGATTTGAGAATAGAAACTATAGTTAAAGATAACATTGTACTTCTAGATCTGCTTGAAAAGATAAAAGGAATGGATGGAGTTGCTGACGTGATATGGAGCGAGATTGTACATGTAATAGCTAGAAAAATATCCATTCCCTCTACAATTATTGACAAAATATAGTAATAATAAAGATGGATTCCAGGTCACTAATTATCTTAAGATTTGGAAGTCTAATAATATTTTAATATTTGATAGTAGAACCCACATTTGATGAACAAGGGTTAGAATCCCACTCCCGGCGCTCAACTCGTGGAGTCTATCAATTACAAATATGAAGACAATTCAAAATTTATGAAGACAATTCAAAATTTTCAGCGATTTCTTATCTTAACAAATGTATATTTTGTTGTAGTGTAGAATTTGATTTTATTAAAGGCTTTATACTATTTTGGGAAAGTTGATTTTTTTTAATCTAATTTTTATTGATTTTTTCTTTATTTAATAACTTATTAAATGATGATATAATTTTTTTAAAATCGTCTTTGGTAGCATTAGATTTAGCAAATTCTACTAGATCAGTAATTTTCAAAGATTCTCTAATATCATCAATAGGATAATAATTATGTTTTTGTAGTAATCTTATTAATTCTTCACTAGTTATTTCTCTTTTAAGACCTGCATCATGGCTCAAAAATAATCTAATTGCTTTGCCGGCAGTTCCAAAAGCTTCCTTGTATTCTCCTTTATCATAATACTGTTGAGCTTGTGATATTAGTTTTTTTGATTCAATAATATGCTCAAAGGATTTTAATTTTGGAATTGGAGATGAATCATTAATAGTAAATGTTTTTTTCTTTTTTAAGAATTTTTTGATTACAAAATAAATAGATACAATAGATATGATAGCCACAGCCAATAGTATGAACAAAGTTAGATTAGATGAGTTAGAACTGTTATCTTCTAATGTAACGCGCTTTATCTCATCATTTTCAAAATTTGCTGTGATTTTTGCATTATCGTGTTTTTGATTCTCATATTGAAGTATTATATTAGTTTCATTTTCATTATCTTGAAAATTGATATCATTTTGAGAATATCCTTCTGTGACTAACTGATTATGAAATTGTTGAAATAGCGTATTTTGTTTTAATTTTTCTAAAAGTTTTTCTTGTTGATCTTGTGTTTGTTGTTTGAGCTCAGTTATTGTTCCGTTTTTCATATTTCCTTGTAATGTAGCCCATTTCCCATCTGTATTTTTGTATTTCATATCAAAACTGCCAGTATCATTAGACAAAGGTTTCAAAATACTGTTTGTAATGTTATAACCATTTTCTAAGAGTTTTTGGTGTCTATTTAGAAAATTATTATTAGATAATAATTGCTTTTCAAACTCTTTTTTTATTTGTTCTTGTTGTTGTACCTGTTTTTGTATTTGTTGTTTTAATGCATTGCTGTCTTGAGATAATTGGTTGTTTTGAAGACGTTGTTGCTGATTTTGTGATGGATTTTGTTGATTTCCAAGTAGTTCATTTAGTCTTTGTTCCATCTGTTGTTCTTGTTGAGAAAATAAATCTTGTTGATTTCCAAGTAGTTCATTTAGTCTTTGTTCCATCTGTTGTTCTTGTTGAGAAAATAAATCTTGTTTTTGAGATTGCGTGTTTGGTTGCTGAGATTGCGTGTTTGGTCGAGAAGAGCTTTGTATTTTATTTTGTTGATTATTTTTTTGAGAAGCATCAGATACAAAGTGAATTATTATAGGACCTAGAGAAACAGTTCGATCTCCATTTTCATTATAATTAAAATTTAGATTCATGACTAAATTAGAAGGAGCATCAGAAGTACCTAAATTCAAGTAAATTTTTTGGTTTTCTTCATTTATTACAAGAGATTTTGCTTCTGTATTAGAATTTGAGAATTGAACATTTCCCTGGCTGATTTGCTGTGTTATAGTGTATTGTAACATGCCAGAAATCTGTTTTCCATAAGTGCTGTTTATTTCAATTGGAATTATAGCCTGTGCGCCAATCTTAAAATAATATTCAGTTTGTTCAGTTGAGAACAAAATATCCTGTGCATAAACAGCTTGAAGGGAAGCTAGAAAAATAAATAGGGATAATAAAACAAATACTTTCATTGTATTATTCTACCTCTACCATATCTCAAATAGATCTGTAAAAAGAAAATACCAAGTGCAAATACAAAAAACCAATCTTTAATGTTGGTTTCTTCTTTTTCTCGTTTTATATCAGTACTGATATTTTGATAAATCTCATTTAATGTCTTAATATCAACAGACTTGAAATATTTGCCACCTGTCTGCTCTGCAATAGATCTGAGTGTATCTTCGTCTAGTTCTGCATATTGCGGTCTACCAAAAAAATCATAACCAAGAAGAGTTTTTCCTCCTGAACCAAGACCAATTGTGTAAACTTGAATATTGTTTGATTTTGCAAAAGATACGGCTTCTGATGGAGAGATTACTCCTGCATTACTTACTCCATCGCTGAGTAAAATCACAACTTTTTTCTTATTTTGAATAGAGGTTGCCATATCAATTCCCAGACTTAATCCATCACCAATAGCCGTTTCACCGTTTGTTTGAGCAATATTAGAGAGTTTTTCTATAACCTTGTCCTTATTTGGACTCAAATATGCTGCAGTAGTTGCACCTGTCCCAAATATTACAATTCCAGCATTATCTTTAGGAGGTAATGACTCCACAAGAATTTTTGCAGAATTTTTTGCAGCCTCAAGCCTGTCAGGTTTATAATCTGTAGCTTGCATACTGCCTGAAACATCAATCACAAGCACTACATTTACTCCTTCTTTACTTTGTTCCAGCGGTATGTGTGGATTAGCAAATCCTATAATCATCAATCCAATTGTTACCAAAGATAGATAAAATAGCCATAAATCTCTCCGAGATTTTCTTTTATTTCCTATCGCAGATTTAATAAATTCTAAATTACTGAATTTTATCGCTTCCTTTCTCTTTTTAGATATTATTTTATAATATAGAAAATACAATCCAGGAATAACAAGAAGCGCAATTAAAACAATCTGAGAATCGAATCCGGCCAAAATTATTATCTCCTAATTCTTTTTTTAAAGAATTTTCTTAAGGGGGTCTCGTAATTTTCATCAGATAAAATCTTTATAAAATCTACTTTCAATTTTATTAGATTTAAAATCAATTGTGACTCGTTATTTGATACAATCTCTGTATATTTTGTTTGAAATAGGGGATCAGATGTATCAACAAGAATCTGTTCTCCTGTTTCTTCATCTTCAAGCTGGATTAATCCTATTTTTGGAATTTCTTGTTCACGTACATCAGAGATTTTTAATATAATAACATCATGCTTTTTCCTCAATATTTTTAATGGTTTTAGATAATCATTGGAATCAAAAAAATCCGAAAGTATAAACAAAATACAGCGTTTTTTTAGAATTTGTGAGACTTGAACTAGTGCTGTTTTCAAGTTAGTAGTCTTTGATTTTGGTTGGAAAGAAATGATTGAGCTTAGAATTTGTAGAACATGTTTTTTCCCCTTTCTTGCAGGAATAAATCTTTCAATTTTATCAGTAAATAAAAAAATACCAATATTATCATTATTTCTCAGTGCTGCAAACATCAAGCTTGCTACAATTTCTAAAGCTTTTCTTTTTTTAGGAATTTTATTTCCAAAACTTCCAGAACCGGAGATATCTAAAAGAAAATATACTTGCAGATCTCGTTCTTCAACATATTCTTTAACGTAAGGTTGATTGTATCTAGCAGTAACATTCCAATCTATAGAACGTATATCGTCTCCTGACCTATATTCTCGAATTTCTGAAAACTCAATGCCTTGTCCTTTAAACGTGGAGTGATAATTTCCAGTTAGTAATTCATTCACTAAATATTTTGTAGAAATTTCTAGTTTTTTGATTTGTTTTAGAATTTCTTGTGTTTGGTTCATTGGATCACTTTTAGATGATTATAACAACACCTAAGGGAGAGGAATTTTCTCGAGAATAGTTTTAATTATTTGATCACTAGTAATGTATTCAGCTTCTGCCTCATAGGTAAGAATAATTCTATGTCGTAGTACATCATAGGCAATATCTTGAATATCTTGTGGAATTACATATCCCCTTCCATTAAGAATTGCATTGGATTTTGCACCCACCGTGAGCCAGAGAGAAGCCCGGGGTGATGCACCATACTCTATCTTGTTGTCAATATCAAGATCATAATCTTCTGGATGTCTTGTCGCGTCAACAATCTGTGCAACATATTCACGAATTTTTTGATCGGTATAAATTCGGTGATTGAATTTTTGAATTTCTATTAATTTATCAGCAGAGATTGTTTTTTGTATTTTAACATCAATGCCTTCTGTGAATCTATGAATAATTTTTGATTCTTCATCTTTTCGAGGATACGAAATCAATAGTTTAAACATGAATCGATCAATTTGTGCTTCAGGTAGTTTGTAGGTACCTTCTGATTCAATAGGATTTTGGGTAGCCATAACAAAAAATGGTTCCTTAAGTGGAAACGTCTCGCCTTGTATGGTTACTTGTTTTTCTTGCATTGCTTCTAACAATGCTGATTGGACTTTTGGAGGTGCTCTGTTTATTTCATCTGCTAAAACAAAATTAGAAAAGATTGGTCCTTTTACTGTCCTAAATGAGGTAGAATTATGATCGTAAATTTTGGTTCCAATGATATCTGCAGGCAATAAATCAGGAGTGAATTGTAATCTCACAAAATTGGAATCAATGCATTCTGATAATGTCTTAATCAATAAAGTTTTGGCAAGACCTGGAACTCCCTCTAATAATACATGACCCTTTGACATCAACGCCAATATTAATTTGACAATGATTTTATCTTGACCTACAATTACTTTACTGATCTCATTGTGTACATTAGAAAGAAGTTGGCAATATTGTTCGGCTTTCCGGTTTAGCTCTTCAACTTCTGGATTCAACATATCAGTCATCATACTTCTTCAACTTCTGGATTCAACATTTCAGTCATAATACTAAGAAAACTAGTATGTCAATTTTCATATAAATATTATTTAACAACGTTCTCTAATGAATTGGATTATATAAAAATCAAGGTGTTTGTTATATTTTGTAAAAAAATAACTGGTCCCACTTTATAGAAGGGTTCAAATCCCACTGGCCCCGTTGTGATAATAGTTCTAAAATTGGATTCACTAGAAAGAAAATAGGTGAATCAAAAAATAAAATGAAAATAGAACAGAGTTATGAAGAATCTAATGTATATTCATTATTTGAATATGATCAATTACTTTGCTTATGAATTATTAAATAATATCTTTATCTGATAAGTTTAGTGAAGGATAAGAATAACTTAGATAATAGAACTGCTTTAAATAAATATCATCTTCCAGTACCAAAGAATTCCATTCAAAGAATTGATAGAAACACATCACCTGCTCATATAGGAAAGTTAAGAAATGCAATAGACTTTCTAGTTCCAGAAAATACCCCTGTATTAGCAGCAAGCGATGGAACAGTAACACTTGTTAATGATGACTCAATAATAGGTGGTCCAAGCGCTGCTTATTGGAACTTTTCTAATTTTATTTTAATTATGCATAAGAATAAAGAATGGTCAAGATATGATCATCTCAGATTTAATAGTTCTACTGTAAAAGAAGGACAAAAGGTTAAACAAGGACAGAAAATTGCGGAAGTAGGTATGACTGGTTATACATATATTCCGCATCTACATTTTCAAATCTCGATATTTGATGGTCCTAATATTTGGACAGATTTTGACACATTAATAGTTGAAGATTTTATAGATTCATAAATATTTAAGAAAAAAATACTTATATTTTTGAAAATGATTGAATATGAAAACGTGTTAGAGCTATTCTTTGATAAGGGTTATCGTTTAGATCTTTAATAAAAAATAAGTTACATAAATAAAGATTTTAGAATTAACGCATAAGATCCAAGATAGGTACAAAATTCTAGAATGAGACCAGAATCTGTGTTAAATTTGTTTTACAAACCACTGGCTCCATTGAACTCTGGGTTCTAATCCTATTTCTAGGAGAATTCATGAAACAGCAATGTTACAAACTAGGAATTAATCTTTACTTTTTTTAATTATTTATTTATGAATCCATTAAGACAAAGAATTTTGAAATCCAATAATTATATTCAAAATAATTTTGTAACAACAAAGGATTCTGTAGGATTTGAACCCTTCTATAAAGTGAGACCAGTACTTTTCATATTAACCTGATAGCTGCATCAACGAATGATCAGTCATGGTCAATGGATAGAAACTCAACTAATAACGATATAAGAATACATTTCAAAAGATTGCATTTCAAAAAATTATTTCATTGAATTGAAAGAAGGAGAGAACTTATCTTAGATTAACATATACGAAAATCGTCTATGATTTGTATTGATATGCAAATTCTGTTTTGTTTTTGAAGTAGTTATACTGCTTATTATTTATTGGTATCAATATATTATTTGTAAAAATAATTTTATATTTTTTATCTGTTTCAATATTCTTAACCCAAGAAATTTTTATATCACCAAAATGATTTTGTCGCTAAATTAAGGTACATTTTAAAAAAGAGTATTAAAATTGGTGTTTTCTACTAACCACCTTGTTTACAATCATAGTTCGCTCTAAAGTGTGATTTTCCGCTATCTGTAACATAAATATAGCCTTTAGAGTCCATCGCGATGTCATGAGGAATTAGAAATTGGTCATCTTTACATCCAAGTGATCCCCACATAGTTAGGAAGTTACCATTGCTGTCAAATTTTTGAACTCTAACATTTCGGGTATCCACTACATAGACATTGCCTTCTGAATCAACAACAATACCATGATTTTCGATAAATTGACTTTTACCTTTTCCTTCACTACCCCACATTTTTATAAATTTACCGTTGCTATCAAATACTGACACTCTGGAATTTTCTCTACCATCAGTAACATAAACATTATCTTTAGAGTCTACTGTTATATCGTGTAGATGTACAAATTGACCTTTCTTTTTACCCTCTTTTCCCCACATGTCTATAAATTTACCATTGCTGTCAAATTTTTGTATTCTGGGAAGTGTTTGATCAGAAACATACACATTACCGCCTGAATCTACGGCTACACCCCAAGGCTTTTTAAATTGACCTTTCTTTTCACCTTCTTGTCCCCACATGTCTAAGTCAAGTGGCTTGGTTAATGTCATATCCTTTTAACTAACAGGTCTAAATTATTGAATAGGTAAAGCTTAAGGTATCCTGAATATCATAATTCTATGTACCATGGTTCTACTACCAAACTCAACCTCACCACAGGACAGAAGAACAGTCTAAAGTCGTTGATGAAATATAGTACCGACAAGAAGCATTATCGCAGATTAATGGCAATACTTCAGAAGAGCAACGGTAGAACTTTTGCAGATATAGCAAGAAGGAACATGGTGTCAGTATCAGGTCAGTTCAAAGATGGATATCGGCATATCTCCAGATAGGAACAAAAGGATTGGAGATAAGGAAACCAGGTGGTACAAAATTCCGTATAACAGATGAGGATAGAGAGACTATACTTTCTGTACTTTTTAACGATCCCAATATTTTTGGTTACATCAGAAACACCTGGAGTCTGAGGTCACTGGCAAAGTGTCTTACAGAAGAACTTGACATTCCAATCAGTTTCAAACACCTTCAAAGGATACTGAAGGACATGGGTATCAGATGTAAGAGACCCAAGCTTGAACTTGAACATGGAGCTGATTATGAAGAGGGAAAGAAACAGATAAAGAACTACAAACAAGTAGCATCAGCTCTCAAAAAAAGAAAGTGATGTTGGTCTTTGAAGATGAAACTATAGTAACACAGAAGCCATGTATAAGAAAGTCAATGAGTTTTGAAGGTGAACAACAAAAAATTAGGCATAACGGTAGTAGAAAGAAATTCTCAATGTACATATCCATGCTATGGCCTGAACAGAATCTGTTGTATGATTTCTATGACAGATCAAATTCCACCAATGCTATAAACCATTTAGAGAATCTCAAGATACATGTAATGAAAAATAATGGTTGGAAAAGAATTGTACTGGTATGGGATAACGCTTCATTTCACCTAAGCAAGATGACAAAAAAATATATCAATGGACAGAAAAAAGACTGGCTCAGTATAATACACCTTCCAAAGAGGGCGCCATACCTTAATCCAAATGAGAGAAAAGTAAACCAGAAGATAAAATCAGATGTGTGTGCAAATAGATTCTATACCAATATAGAAGAACAAAAAGATGCAATATCAGAATATCTGGATAAGAGATTTGGAAGATGGTGTAACGACATTCATGATGACACTTGACTTCCTTCGGCAGTTAGATCATCAAATGCTATGATAAATTCAACTTGTGCTCCATAATGTCTCTGTAGTATTGCAATTCTTTCATTTTTGAATTGAATTACGCCATTTTTATCCCATTGCTTTTTGTATTCGGGAGTTCTTTCGAGAAGTTGTTTTGTATGTATGCTTTGCTCATTTTTTGCCTCTTTTATTTCCTCCTTGTTGGATTTTTCCGCTTCCTCAAAGCATGGTTTACAAAGTACATCATCTTCTGACATTCCACTAGGTCTTTGAATTCTTCTTACAAGAAAATCCTTATATGGAAATTTTAAACTGAATGTCCCTAACTCCTTTTTGCAAACATAACAAGCTTTTGTCATTATCAAAAATAAATCATGCCAATAATTAAGATTTTTGAGTAAAATGATCCGCTTATTCCGTAATATATGAAAAGAACTTTTCAATAGATATTCAAAATTATTTTTCTACATGTAAAGATTCCTGTATTTATTGTTGAAAATTATATTATAATAATTAATTCTATTACGTTATATTTAATATTGAGGATAGCCAATCAACTTTGGTATGTCTTTCTAACAAACTTTTTGAATTTTGAACTATTTTTGTAGTATCAGGATCTTTTTTTATCAAGTCTACCAACTCATCAGAATTATCAACAGCAAAACAATTATAACCCTCTTTAAAGTCACAATAATCTTTTTTATAATATCTATATACATTTTCAATCCATTTTCTATGTAAAATTAATGCACATCCATCATGTATTGCTTCTAAGAATGTATATTGGGTACCACCACCATCATATCTTATTACCGATAAATCTACTACAAATTTGTATTTTGAGAGAAGTTTTGAAATTGTAAAAAATGATTTTTTAAATTTACCATGGTAACTATTCTTGAAATCTGGATTATTTTTACCAAATGTTAAATAAACATATTTTGGTGTAATACAGCCATATATGTCGATAAATTTTTTATCTAGTTTTTTATTCGCATTAATTAGAATATCAATATTTTTTCCGTAACCGATTCTTGAGATTGATACTGCACCATTTTTATCTAGATTTGATTGCTTAAATGTAGGATATGGATAAAAAGGATGATAGATGAATGTAGAGTGTAGATCATATCTTAGTTTTAGATAATCTTGCATGGTTTTTCTAATAGTTATCAAATTCCATTTTTTTAAATATGGAATCATACGATTGGATATATCTCTTGGATCATGGATGACCAAGAATTTATTTTTTTTGCTAGATGTTTTCTCTTCTAGTTCAGAAATTACTTGGAAAAAATTATCTTTAATAACAGTTATTAAAAGATCCTTCTTTTCTAGTAAATGATCTAAAGTAATATTCTTATATTTAATATCGTAACCAAAATCACGCAGTTTTTTCTCATTTTTTAGAGAGAAATGTAAAATTGGTTCATTCATTTTATCAAGTCCCATCTTATAAAATAGATGTGCAGTAAAAGTAGTAACCCCTCCATAGAAATATTTATGAAGATATAACAAATCTATGCTTTCAAGAGTATTTTCAATTACACCATCATCATAATGAATTCTTTGCATTAAGATTCACCTTGGAGAAATACAATAAAAATAATTATACTAAAAATATTATTAAATATATCTCAAAAACAATAAGCAAAAACAATAATCTTTAATGCTCTGATGATTGAAATTAGGTGTTTTAGTGATGTACTATAACAAAAAATATTCATCGTTATTTTGTATTTGCTTGTTATATTTAAGACATGTATATGAACCCGAATACATAACGGGCCCGTCGGGAGTAATACCGATAGCGGTGCAAAAATAAGAGTCTAATGCTATAGTAAAAAGAGAGAATATTTAAGATTTCCTTTCTAACTTATGAAATATATTATTTACCTATAAAGAAAACTTTGTTTTATCGTAACGTTAACAAACTGAAAAAAAGGAGTTAAGACCTCACCTCAATTATGATACGAATTTAAAAAATTTAATTTCATGTCAATTCTTCTTCCTTTTCCCTTTCAGCTTTTTCCCTTTCCTTCTGGGCCTTTTGTATCTCCTTTTCAGCTTCCCTTCTAGCTTTTTCCCTTTCCTTCTGGGCCTTTTGTATCTCCTTTTCAGCTTTTTCCATCTCCTTTTCCTCTTTTTCCCTTTGCTTTATCTGTCTCTTTTCCATCTCCTCCTTCAACTTCTGTTCTCTAAAATACTCCTCCGCCTGCATCTTTAACATCTTCTTTTCTTTTGTTGGTCTTGATCTATGTGCCAGATACATAATGACAAATCCAAAGATTGTTACTAACAAACCAATTATAGGAATACCGCCCAAAAAAAGCAAGGGCTGAGCTAATGCCGCAATAATTAATCCAAGTCCTGTTAATAGGATTATGAAACCAAAAAGATATCCAAATACTTGTGATGCTCTACCCATTTATTTACTCAATTGCCTTGATTTTATATTTATTGATAGCCGTACATATTAGCGATCTTTCCTTTCCAAGATTCATAGCAGTATGTACAGCATATTTTTCTAAATACGGTGTACATTCTGACAGAAATGAATTCAAGCTCTAACATCCCTCAATTGAATATGCTTGATAATAAGTTAATTACTCCATTGCCTGACGAACTTCCACTACCACCACATCCTACTTGGGATCTCAACATAAGAAGTTCTGGATGACCCATAATAATCGCTAATGTGCCTCCACCTAGACACAACAAAACACGTTCCCCTTCACTTGTTAACTCATTATTATCATCAACTAACTCATTACAAGGTTCGGATACTAAGAAATCTGGTGCCATTTCACAAAGTTTCATCCAATTTATGCCGTTATTTGAGTTGTAGTCATCATTGTAATCGCCATATGCTAAAGGAATAGTAAATAGACCTATACCTTTCATGTGTTGTTCTGTTGCTGCGTCCAATTCAGTAGAGATTGTAGATAGAACAACAACAATCATTAACATCGCCATGGCAAAAATTGTTGTTGTTGATATAAATTTAGATTTCTCTGTATTAATTCTCATATACAGATTTAAGCTGAGCTTTTGTAGTTATATATTAATCTTAACAAGATTTTACAAATTCTTTAAAATTTGTTAAAAATATTATATAATTGAGAGTGGGTCATAATTCAATTAACAAATTTTATGATGCTAACAATAGTAGGATGTTTTCAGTCATTATGTTCCTAGCATGTATTTGATTGCTCTTGGATTATCTTTTCTAGTTTTACAGTTATAATACACAAGTATCTGATAGAGCAGTACTGATAGTAGTACTACTGAAGAAGCCTTGGCATATCCTCTCACAGGTAATGGATCTATTCTAAAGACAGATTTGATATGTTCTATCAATGGTTCAATTGATATACTTCTGAGAGAATAGATAGTCTGTCCAACTTCAGATTCATAAAATTCTATCAGTTTTATTCTGTCAGAGGGTGTATTTCTATATCTCTTTACTGGACACACTAGTTGAAATCCCATATCTGTACTAAGATCGTACAGTTCATGATCATCGTATCCAGGATCTGCAGACATGTATAATGTTCTTTTAATCATTGTAAACGGAAGACTTGCTGTCAATATACTGTACATCTGATTGTCTGGTATGTTGGCAGTTGTAAAGTCTGCTGCCAAAGGTACAATAATAGAACCACCGGTACTTGATATCAAATGTAATTTGTATCCAAATATCCAGCCCTTTGTATGGCTAATTCCCCACATTGCATCTGTATCGATACCGGAACGAGGTACTACTTTCTTCTTTATAGAGGATTTGTGCCATACATGACCTTTAGCCTTTACAAGAGTACTGTCTGCTGAAAGAATAGATGGATCGATTATTTTATCATGCACAAAAAGTTTACCCATTGTAGTAATTCTGTTTTTGATATCATTAGATATCGCAGCAAGACGTCTATCAAATGTTCGTCTGCTAGGTATTCTGGATAGTCCACATTCCCTCATTACCTTTTTGTTATATGATAGGTCCATTGCAAGGTATTCGTGTAATGCTCTGTTAGAATCCAATCTAAACCATATACGTACTATAAAGCATCTCAAAATAACAGTAGGTGAATAGACATATGGTCTACCACGTCCTCCTCCTCCTCCTCCTCTACTGTTATGTGGCCAATGAATCAAACCAATCAAATACAAAATACTAATTAGAATAGATGTTGATCTTTTTTGCTGTGCTAGTTTGTTGGTTTGGATGATTGTTACACCAAAACATCATATACCAATAAACTAGCTTTATTTGTTATGAAAATAAAATAATTATGACCCAGCCTCATATAATTACAAATGCATTTTTAATATTATTATTACAGATAATTGTTAATTTTGTTTTAATTAATAGGTATTTTAAAATGTACACCATAAATGGGTGGTTTTAGAATTATTTTAATATCGTAGCAACTAGAAAGTATCTAAGGTATAGTAAAGGTGTTTTCAGTGGTTGTTATGACATTGTTGATGAATTTCTTATTGCATTTTAAAGTATGTCTATCTACAATAACTTCAATTTCTAAAACTTCTGTTAAATTAAATTTAATACCTATAGAGGGAATTCCAATGATTATTAGGCTAATTCAGCCTATTATTCAAACCATATTATTTAGGACATTTATTTATGTTATCGCTCCATATATTGTTGAAGAAAAAAGATAATCAAAGTATAATCTTATACAATCAATGAAAAAGATTCAATAGAATTATTTCATATTTAACCATCTTTTCCTTTACACAAGTAATTTCTTATTATAAAAAGTTAATTACTTGTTGATGGATAATTTATAATATGGTAAACAAATTTATGTTTATTTATGGCCGCACATCTTATCTAATTCTTTTCACAATGTCTATTCTTCTTGCTGGTACTTCTCTAGGTATAGGTTTTGCAGACGATGATGACGACAATGATCTTTCATCTTATGACGTAGCAGTATTGTGTGATGCAACAGAGGATTATGAGGCTCACAAGAAACAGTGTGACAAGTTATACGATGAACTAAGAGATGAAGGAAAGAAAGTAGATTATGATGCAAAAGATCACGATGACGATGACGATGACTAAAAAAACTCATCCCCTATTTTATTATGATATCCTAAATGAATCTCTTTTTTAATAAATTAATATAATTTTTTTCTAAATTTGTTAGTCTTAATCAAGAGTTAATATTTTCGGATATCAAACTTTCGCTATTTCTCTGTAGGCAGTCAATTTTTTTCTGATAGTCAGGTACAATTTGTTTCAAAAAACTCCAAAAATGATGAGAATGTCCCTGAATTTACTATGTAGTAGAACACTACTACGTGCAAGACTCTACTCCCAGATAAGCCTACTACTTTTATAAAGTAATGAAATTTTTTATAACTATACTCTCATTCTATATGTAGACATGTTATATCATTGGAACTATAAACTTGAAGATGATGAATTAACTTACAGTATAAATACAAATGACAAACTGTTTAACGCACTTGTAGATTTATCGATGCAGGAATGGGAAGATGCTTTGGGCGGCGTGATATCATTTAAGAAGGTGGATAATCAACCGTTCAATTTATAAATTATTAAATTAAATTATAATTATTTCATTAATCAAACCCATTTACTCTTAGTATTTAGTCATGTCTTCGATCAATTTTATATCTTTTTCATCTACACCTTCAAGGCATTTAAAATCTGAAACTTCTAAGTCTAATTCTTTTTGTAGGTTTTGTATTCTATTAGCGTATTTGATTTCATTATCAAATTCACCTTTATTATGAGCAATAGAATAACCTACCCAGCATTTATGTAGAGCGCCCCATGTTTGACTGTCATAATATAATGATTCTAAAATTTTATGATATCTGCTCCCTTCCCTATAATATCTACCAGGATTAAATCCATGTTTATAAAGAAATGCAGGATAATATCTTCTATATTTATGTGAACGCATACTAATAATATTTTATCTTCTAAACTATTTATAATTTAAAATCAAGGAGCTTGGATGAAAAAAATATTTAATTCTAAATCTATTATATTTCTTTCAATATTTACAACATTTTAGAAATTTGAAGACAGAAGTGGTAATATACTTCCTCATGACATTTCAAGATTTATAAATGTTCCCTACCTAATTTAATAGCTTCATTAAAGAGAACTTATTTTCCTTTTAATACTTCCTAATAGTCATGTAATTAATCAGATTATTATAATATTTATCTTCATATATGGTTATTAATATACAATATTTGAAAAATGAATTTAGTATAATGCTATACCAAAACCAAATTGAAACTAAGAGATGAGAGTTAATTTTGAGGCTTATTCTTTTTCTTCACAAAAGTAAGGATATTCATCTCTAAAATTATTCCTGCTTTCACATTCACCTTCACAACTTATTTGGTTGAAGATTTATCATTATCTAAATTTACTTTCACCATCTTTAACAAGTTTACAACCTTTATTATCAGATAATCCCTAATGACCATCTTATTATTTCTATATTTATCAATATCATCAAAGTATTTGTCTGCTTTATCTTCATTATCATCAGCAAAATCATACACATGAGTCTCCCAGCTTGCACGGTTATTTGCACATGATTCATTTATTTTTCATGTTTTTCTATTTCATAACTGTCTTCCGCATACGCTACGTCATCTTTATATTCATCTCTCAGATTTTCATTTTCAAGTTTACAGTTACAGTCCTCCCATTCTCCATGATAATAAGAACAAATCTCTTCCTTGTTGTCTTCAATGTCGGGATAAATATATGCAGGGATTATTAATGACATTATTGCAACAAATAGGGATGATCCACCTATCATTCATGATAGCTGATGTTTTTCCATAAACTATAACATATTATATTTTTTTATAAAGTAATTTTTACAACATTTTAGAAATTTGATATCCCTACAAATGGTTGAAACATTATAATGTAGATCTCGGGCAGGGCAATCTCTGTTTCTGTTTTGGATTGTGCCCATAACTTAGTAACTTGACGTCTTCGTTCTTCAATAACGAATTTTGATTTGCTATTGTTGTTAGTATCATAATCATAATTAAAACTTGAATTTTGCAGATCTATGGTCAAATTTTGCTTTTATATATGATGTTTAAACTTTTATATTTTTTCTAAAGTTAAGTATATAGAACGAAATCAATCAAGTAATATTATGAGATGCAAATGCAAGAAGATTGTAAATAATATAATAGTTATCAACTATTATAATTATCGGGTTACTAATTAGTTTATTAGACCTAATATTTTTTATCATTTATAGATTCTGTGAAATTGTTACACAATATTTATTATATCATTTAATAAGAGAATAATCCTTTTATAATTATCTTATAATTATCTTATAAAATATAATTCTGTGGGTTATTTGTCGAATAGATATTTTTACCTACTTTTAATGATATTACTATACGATAGTAATTTATTTTTGATATATAAAAATAAAATAGATGAATTCCCTAGTTAATAGAACGTAATAATTTACAAGTAAATAACTATATTATTAAATTAATAATTAGATTCTTCTATTAAATTAGCTAGTGATCATTAGCACCCCAAATAAAGAATATATGAATCTATAAACTATGAACAAATTATTATTGTTCTCAACGGCTCTTATGATGAGTCTAGTATTTGGATCCGGTTTTGGTATTGCTGGACAATCTATCTTTGCTCAAAACTATGGATACGATGATGACTACTCAGACGGAATGAGTCAACCAGATTATAGATCTGACTATAGTTATAGCAAATACCCAAAAAATGATAAAAAATATGAAAGTCAAAAAGGTAAATTTGAAGGGTTCTATGTAGCTTCTCCAGAATTCTGTATGGAAGATGACAGAAAGGACAAACAAGATTACAATGATTACAATGATTATAAAGCAAAAATATTTCCTAAATCTGGAATCCTAACAGTAAAATGGTGGCAATGGATCTTGGATATACCTAGTGAAATTAGTCCGTAGCTTGACGAAACTGGAGAAAACTGTAATGTAGATCAACGAGGACCTGTTTGGTTCTTAGTAGGAACACCTGGTAATACTGATCAACCTCCTCCGATTACTGGTTCTACAGAACGAGATTGTACCATATCAGAAGGAAAAAAGATATTGTTTCCAGCATTTAATACATTCTGTTCAGAATTAAACGATGCAGACGCAATAAAAGATGCATTAGGTATTCCACGAGATCAACCTATTCCTCCATCACAATTAGAAGAAGGGTTAGGCCTATGTGCTAAAAATATTGTTGATTTAGCTACCATACATGTGGCTTCTATAGATGGTAAAGCAATAACTAATTGGGAAGATTTAAGGGTATTGAGTCCGATATTTACAATTACTTTTATAGAAGATAACGCTTTTGGTGTAACAGATTTTATTGGTATCCCACAAAAGGCTGTTTCTGATGGATACTGGGTCTTAGTTAAGGGACTTAAGCCAGGAGAACATACCATAGTATTTAAAGGAGGGATTCGAGACTTCTTTGAAACACAAACAACATACCATATAACAATAGAACCATCGAACAACAACGATCATAATTATTATGACAACAACTATGGAAGTTATAATAATAATGGTTATAATAATAACTATAACTATTATTATTATTAATCCATTTCCATATTTTTTACTAACGCTATATTTAGATCCTTCTTTTGAAATAGTTATCATCAAAATATCTTATTTAGGACTTTTTAGTAACATGAGTATTAATAGTTGGTAATTATTATTGACTGTGTTGATTTAACCAAATAGTTTTAGCGATGAATGTCCTATCCTTAATCTAACATGCAAATTAGATTTGAAAGAAGTAGAACATCCAAAGTTATAGTAATATATTCTCTTTATCTATATTTTCTTGGTTTGAGTTTAAGAAATACTTCCAAGGCATTAGTGATATTGAGATAAAAAAAATCATGGCACTGTATGGAACTGGATTCAAAGATTTGGTTCCTGCTGTCAGATCTATAAAAGAAAAAGGGTGCCTTGCCTTCATAATAGATAAAACTGTTATTCATTATAGTTACAAAATTATACAATGAATTTTTTTTGTCTTGGTTCATTAACGTCTGGAAAGTATCTATGGAAAAGTGACTATATTTTAAATAGAATGAAATAGATCCGATGTTTAAAAGG
Source organism: uncultured Nitrososphaerales archaeon (assembly GCA_963695855.1). GTDB lineage: Archaea > Thermoproteota > Nitrososphaeria > Nitrososphaerales > Nitrososphaeraceae > TH1177. Next base: position 184,457 of record CAVOHZ010000008.1, read on the forward strand.
AAGTATTATTGAAATTGAATAAAGTGCATTTACAATAAAAAAGTAAATGAATCTATTGTAGAGCAACCAATATCTTCATTTAGATATTTCCAGATATTCTTTTTTGGTTCTTGTTGGAGATGTTGTAAGTCCCTACTACTAGTTGATCCATTATTTGTAAGATCAAAAAACTAATGTCAAGATATATTTGAACTAATGGATATGATAATAAGATATTCATGAAAAATATTTGTAATCCACTACTGCAGTAATATAAGGAGAGTTAAGCTTTGCCTTAGTAGTAGTAGTATCATTATCACTCTCACTTTTGAAACTGAAAGCTAATCTTTTTTTAGTATTTCCTGATTGTTTGATATTGTATTTTTTTATTAATTTTTTTAAATAATCATCATATTCTCTAAGGTTGCGATAAATTGTTTTTAAATTATTTAAATTGCAAGATGAACGAATAAAATTAAATCTCTCTTTCTTAAATTGTATCCTTAATATTTTTCGTAGGACGCCATAAAAAGTAATTTGTTTATATTGGATTTTAAAATATACTTAAAATTATATAGAGAATAGTTAAGCTATTAGTAACTAATTCTATATCACATATTTTTATGACAAGTTCTAAAGATTAGAGAAAAAAACTATTATTGGATATTAGAGAAAAAAACTATTATTGGATATTAGAGAAAAAAACTATTATTGGATATTAGAGAAAAAAACTATTATTGGATATTAGAGAAAAAAACTATTATTGGATATTAGAGAAAAAAACTATTATTGGATATTAGAGAAAAAAACTATTATTGGATATTACATAACCAATAAAAACTAAAAGATTATACAATTATCACATGTCTATAGCTTATACTACAATTACTACTATAATTGTAATAAGTATATTTTCCATAGTAGACTACTATGATTCCTACAATTTTTTAGTAACATTATCAACAGTATCTGCAGAGAAAGTTTTAGATGATAATGGCGTAATAAAGTACATTTACCCTGGATTTCAGCGTAGTGTGTACAATCCATTGACCTTATCTAGTGGGGGTTTATCATATTTAACAGAATACGAAAAGACTGGAGATATGGAAGCCGGCGAATTTTTTATTAATACTGCCAACTGGCTTGTTGATAATGCAAAATATAAAGAAGGAGGAAGATACTCTATTTGGGAATATGATTTTACATGGCCGTGGTATGGAGGAATACCCCCTCCGTACTATTCTGCCTATGCACAAGCAACAGGAATGGTTGTTTTGGTTCATGCTTATGATTTCACTGGTAATGAAATTTACTTACGTGAAGCACACAAGGCATTTCAGGCACTCCTTGTTGATTATGATGATGGTGGTGTAACGACTATAGAAGATGATAATGGCGATTCAATCTTTCTTCATCTATTGGCTAAACCTGGCTTTCCAAAGACATATGTTTTAAATGGTCATACAGGTTCATTATTACGTATATGGCAATATTATGAGCTAACTAATGATCCTCAAGCAAAGTCAATATTTGATAAAGGGATAAATTACCTAAAACAGAATTTATGGATGTATGATACTGGATTCTGGTCGCTTTATGATCTGACACTTATTAATCAGTCGGAAAACCTTGCTTGGGATGTATATCATAAACAAATTATAGGTCAGCTAAAAAAGCTGTATGATATTAGCGGCGAACCGATACTAAAAGAATATGCAGATAGATTTAATAAATATCTTAATCCACCATTAAGTCTATAATAACTAATATTAGGTCATATATCTAAAGAGATAGTTTATTATGATATTTAGATTGAACTTTTTAGTTCAATTATATATCTATATAGAACAATCATACTTTTTCGATTAGAGCTTGTATATTTTCAGGAAATTCAAATGAAATTCTATTATTTTGTGCTACTCCCTATCAAAAAGAAGTTTTTCCAATGAAGCATTTAATGTACTGACTTTAGTTTTCTCTCGATATATCTAATGTATCACCGTTATGAATAGACACAAGGATTCTCTTTAATACACCTTGTAGTATTGGAACTTCTACTACCTTCTAATCTCCATTATCTACTTCAATCATCATTAACAGTAGCAGTATTCATATATGCATTTGGATTGCTATCGATAAATCTTAATGGTAAGCTAAGAGACATGCGTCACCACTAAAGCCATCATCAGATAGTCCATAATCATTATCATTATAATTACCATTTTGAGTATCTACTCATTTGCTGTTTGTGTATTCATTATACTGACATTTTTAATATATCGTTGTAGCGTTTTCTGTTCTGTTTTTTCATTCTTATCAGTTAACTCTATTCCGTCCCTCCTTCCTAATCTAAGAATAAAAACCTGTTCTATGTTATTAGTTTATTGTATTTCTTACGATTTATACATTAGCAATATGAAAATTTGTTATTAGTATCGTTTCAATAGATAAATCATAATGGTTGATTCGAGTAATTCATAAAAAGAGTCAGAGAGATGATAAATCTCTAAAAGTAAAGTAGGCGAACCCGAGAAAAGTACTGGCCCGTCGGGAGTAATACCTATAGCGGTGCAAAAATAAGAGTCTAATGTTAAGGTATCATTAATAATAGTCAAGATTTATTTTTTAATTATTATATTACATTTTTTTAAAATTACTTGAGAGTTTCTTGAAAGATAAAAAAAGAAAGAAAGTTAATGTCTCAATAACAATGGAACATCATAGAAAAGTAAAAAATGGTATTGAATTTCTTTTATCTCATTTTGCCGGAAGGCACAGATTATTTCCTAGCAGATGTCTACATTAGCAAGTAATGGTAGACAATTAAGGTTTTCTTTATTCTTAAATAGGTAGCGCTATAGCATGTTTGTTTACGTATTATTGAGATATACTTCTATAGAAAGACTGTATATTTTTATCAAACAAGATTTGTTTATTATTAATAGTAATGCGAGATATACAAGCTAATGAAGTTGCATGGTATTTACGTGATCATTTTTTCAGGCAGTTTAATCAAGGCAGAGAGCATTTCAAAAAAGAGTCACTTGCAGACGAAATGATTAGTTTGTATTTAAGATATAGGAATTCTAATTTGCAGGATATGAATGATATGATAACTGCCGTAGTTGAAAATCTAATTTCCCGTCAAGTAATAAAAAAGACCGAGAATAATTCATTGGAATTGGCAAGCAGATTTTCTCGTTTACAGTGCTCTAAATGTTTTTACATTTCCTATCTAAATAGTAATGAACCTAGAAATTGCTTGAGATGTTTATCAAGTGAATTGCATGATTTCCCAAAGAAAAGGTAGTTGTTAAATTTTTCCCTTGATTGAACATATTTTCATTGGATTATATTCTTTTTTGGTTGACTCAATTTTCATTTATTTAGATAACCTCTATGTACCCATAAAATTATCTTATTTTAATAATTAACATGCAATTATTATAAGTTAGTAATGCATGGTCCTGACTAAATGAAAATCTTTATTGGATACCAATTTCTTTTGTATACAGGCTAGGTTCAAAGTTAACGTACTCCGTATGAGAGTGAGGTCCTGACTGAACCAATATACGAGCGGCTATAATACTGCCTCATAAAGAAGGCGAATGGATGTTTGCCGCCTGTAAGCCGAAATAAAAAAGAATGAAAAAAATAAAAATGAATGGAAAGTGACATGTATAGCATATACTATTTTCGATAATTTTTAATATGATGAATTATAATAGAATATTACGGTTAACAGGAACATAAGGATGACCTGATACAGATGAAGATTTTCATGGATGTTAACTTAAGACTATTTTACCTCCAATTTTGAATACAATATTGTTTCATATTTTTGCATTATACAGATAAACAAATAATCTTATCCAATTGTATACATGCTGTAGACCACATTTTATACTAATCTCGGTACAGGGATAGTAATCATCAAAACATTCTGTTCTATCCTTGAAATACTGCATCACTCTTTCTATCAATCTTTTCTGAAATGGTGAATGCAAATAGTGTTTTAATCCCAATACATTGCAGGCCTCTGGATACCATGTACCACTATCCGAATATACGGTATGTTTTACATATTGGGATACAAGCGATCTAATGAATTTTTCAGCAACAAGCATGTTTCTCTCTTCTGATATATAGATTCCAAGCACGGAACTGTGGACCGGTTCAATACAAAACCATAGCCAGAAATGCTGGTTACCAATCTGAATAACTGTTTCATCAATAATAAAAGTAGATGCTCGTTTCCTTTTGTAAATTTGAGATGAACCAAACCTTTGTATCCAATTCCATACAGACACGTAAGTTCTTTTCCTATCTTTAAAGAGTATTAACGCTTTAGATGTATTTCTTAGACTGAGACCAAGAAAATACAGATACAAAGAATACATTACTATAAAATGGAGTGTCTTATTTCTTTCAAATTTGATTTTCATATTATAAATAGAATGTTCTTAGCTATAGCTTTTACTGCTTAAATTAACACAGGCCATTACAGTAATAATATCGCTAGAGTAATAGATTAGTCAATTATTTATTTTAAAAAAAGAAAAACAAGCTTGTCAATTGGTATGTCGGCTTATTCAACTTGATTGTCTACTACGAAGTACCTGAAGGTAAAAAGAACGAAGTTAAGACAATCTTTGAATTATTTATTAAATGGAAAAAACAAATAACAGCATAAAAAACGAGTTCTTCATATACTATGAAGACTAATATAGAGTAAATAATGACGACAGAATTCAGTTATCATTATTTGCCATATTGTGTTGCTGTTTTCTTTCTTTTTTACTCTATGTTTTTATTGTTAGTCCACGGGGAATTTGAACAAGAAGAAGACTATTCAAGCATGGATATATATGGAAACATATTTTACAACAATATTGAGGACGAAATCTTGGACACTGAACAACCCGTTCCAATGAATACCACAGAACTGATAGAAATAGGAAAGAATCTTACAATTATCCACAACCCTTCTACTGGAAAATATTTTCAATAAAGACAATTGATTTTATTTATAGTGTGGCTAGAAAGATTGGAGGGTTTGAAGCGTTGAACTTTTGTGATATCCAGATATGGCCGCAGATGTTATACTGAAAGGCGTCTACCTTGATTATTGTCATGTTAGTAGTATTCACTCAAACGTTTACCGCAATAAGTACATTTTAAAAGTCTACCGTAATTTGTAGCGTAAGACAACTCTCGCATGTTTCCTTTATTGCATTTTTTACAGCTCATTCTTTTTAATCCCGTCCTTGTTGTTCTTCTTGTTGTTCTCGTTCGTTGTTATCCTCTTCTTCTGTTTCATCTTTATCTTCTTGTTGAATTGATACAACTGGAATAGGGCCTTTGTCTTCTGCTGGATTGTCCACTGGTTTTTGTTGTTGCTGTTGATATAAATTTAGATTTTTTTGTATTAAGTCTCATATACAGATTTAAGCTGAGCTTTTGTAGTTATATATTAATCTTAACAAGATTTTACAAATTCTTTAAAATTTGTTAAAAATATTATATAATTACAAATGCATTTTTATTATTATTACAAGTAATTGTTAATTTTGTTTTAATTAATAGGTGTTTTAAAATGTACACCATAAATGGGTGGTTTTAGAATTATTTTAATATCGTAACAACTAGAAAGTATCTAAGGTATAGTAATGGTGTTTTCTGTGGTTGTTATGACATTGTTGACGTATTTCTTATTGCCTTTTAAGAAGTATGTCTATCTACAATAACTTCAATTTCTAAAACTTCTATGATTTGTCTTTTGTCCTATCTATAGAAACGAAAAGTAAACAGTCAATAGTATGAATCTTAATATCCCTAGTATTCTAAATAATGACTATGTCTACTAATACAAACAAAATTACAAACACAGTAAGTAAATTTCAAGATGAAACCAGCAAGATATATGAAAATAATATTGAAATACAAAAAAATATAATCTCTTCCTATCAGTCAGTATATGGTCAGGTTCTTGAAAATCTATCCAAGTCATATAGGAATAATTGCAAGATTCCAGAAGAAGCTGCTGAAGCATACAATTCAATCAGCAAAAATGTAGTGGATAATATCACTAACAGAACAAATTTTATAAATGAAATGACAATAGGAAATATAGATAAATTTAGTAGAAATATTGAATTTGCGCAAAGATATTTCAACGATACGGCTCAAAATTATTTCAACTATCAAAATTATTTCAACTATCAAAATTATTTCAACTACATAAAAGAGTTAGAAAGGTCTTATGATAACAAATAAGAAATTTATTTTTCCACTATAATTGGATTATAATCTGTAATCCATAAATATTTTGAATTAAGAACGTATCCCAAAATTATCCTCCTAGATACAGTAATGCTACTTGCTAATTTTACAAGACCCAGATAGTTCTCATCCTTCTTTCCATATCTTGTAAATAATTTTCTGAATCTGTTATGCCAAGAATTTGTTCTCTCAACTACCCATCTTCTTGCAGGATGTTTTCTACAAAATATCTTTTCTTCTCTTCTGTGTCGCATATGGGAAATATATCCTCTGTTGATAATTTCTTGTTCTATTTCTTTGGAATGATATGCTTTGGCAAGGCACAGGTTCTGTTTCTGTTTATGCTTTGGTTTGAATAATGATGGTCTCTTGATAACCATACTGTCAACTGTTTCAATTGCAACAGTGATATCATGAGTATTTGCAGATGTTAGAATAGCGGATAGTGGAAAACCTTCTTTATCTGTTAGAATATGTCTTTTGGTTCCTAATTTACTCCTATCTGTAATATTATGACCAGTCATCGCCCCCCCTAAAGGAGATTTTACTGATATGCTCTCAAGTGGTTGCCAGTTCCATTTTATTCCTCTCGTGTTATCGTATATTTTTAGTAATCTGGTCCATAATTTGTCAAATAATCCTCATTGTCTCCATTGGAGTTCATCCACCACATAGAATAATTCTAAAGAATTTAAAAAATCGATGGGGAAGTATCACTAAAGAAGATACTATCAACCTGAATAGAAATATAATAAAAGCTCATCATGACATTATTGATAATATTATTATTCATGAATTGTGTCATCTAAAAAATTCAAGGATCTTGAATGTGTACATATTCTTCGAACTAAATAGTATTATACTAGACCTTGTATGATTATCTAATGAAACGATGTTTTTGGGCTCAAAAGCAAGATATGGGTCCTTGGGTAGAAGTTGGCATTCTATGAGCTATCACTTTGATAAACAGAAAAGTATCTTAAATAAATTATTAAACCTGAAATTTATTTTTTTGTCGTTTTTTACATCAAAAAAACTCGTTAATTCTTTTGATAGTTGGTCACCAAATATACGTAAAATCTCGAATTCAACATGAGTTAGCTTTTAGCAATATTAAATTTATTTATTGTATTCCAAATCGTAACATTAAATGGTTCGATGTCTGAGTTGATGATAATTTAAAACAAGAAAAGACAGATAAAAAGTTTGGAGCTTACGACGTTAGTATATTTCCCTACAAGTGTCCCAAGCTTAAAGGACTTGCCAAAAATTAGGATCTTGATAATATTTGTAGGCAGTTTCCGCCCTTTCTTTAGTAATTTTCGCATTGATTATGTCTTTATTATCAGCCTGTGTATTAGCTTCATCAAGCAGTCTGCTAATCTCGTCCAAGAATTTTTGTCTAACTTCAGCTTCATTGTTTCTTTTAATTTCAGTAATTTTCCGATCCAAATCACTTATCTTTTGTTTAATTCCATCTTCGGTGGACATGAGCGTTGTAGTAGCACATACTTATTTAAAGATATTATAAATTAAGTTTATTAGTAATTTATGTATCAGGCTTCGAGAATTCGGATACTAACCTTCAACACGTCATTTTGATATCTTTCAGAAGTTCGCATGCATTTTGATATCTTTCAGAAGTTCGCATGCATTTCAAATATTCATGAAATTCAATCAGCAAAGTAGCATTTTTTCTGTTAGGTAAGAGCATTTACTTTTTTCAGAATATTCGCTAACTTCGTTGGCATCTTACTGAGGTCTCCTGTTCATTTCTATCTACTATCTATAGTATATGAGCCCAATTGGTTGACTGGCTCGGAGGTATGTGAATTGTTTTTGACACAATATTTTTGGCCCATATTATAAGATAATAAAACTTGGAATTAGATTCAATCACTTTCTTTCAATACTTAAAATAAAGAAAGGAAATTAATTAATAATTGTACCTAACTAAAAACTTTAACATTTTTTAAATAAATAATAAGTGGTCACAAGCTATGTTTTTTATAATTTTTAAAAGAGTATACTGTTCTTTGAATCTTTATTCATAGTGAATTACATATTTTTATTTTTAGAGTTAATTAATAAAATGTTCTAAAAGTAATATTATTAAGTTAATATATCAAATAAAACCAGAATGTATTAGAAAAAATTGACATTTGAATAAATGAAAGATTTTAATTCAATTCAAAAGAAACTACAAATATTTATAAATGTTATAATTTTTTACACTGTTCGATAACATCTGAAAATGTGATTAGAGGGACTATTTTCAATGCATTAAATTTACCTACATTTGTTGCAAAGAATGATTGTATTAAATGAGCATCATTAGCTTCAACGACCCATAAAAAAGTGTGTTCTAAACCTGAGTGATATTGGTTAATTATTTTTATATTTAGTTTACTTGCTTCCTCAACTATTTTGGGACCATTTTCTAATACAGCTTTTCGAGTTTCAGCGTTATTCAATGGACATGCTTCTGTAGTATGACTACCGTATATTCCATATAAGCCCATAGTTATTAATTAGGATTAAAGTTTATAAATGTTGTTTGGTTTGTTTGCATTTATATTAATTTGACTTCTCTATCTTTTAATTGAATAATAAAATATTGTATTGTACTGTTAAATATAATACAAAAAAATAGATGAACTCAAGAAAAATACTCACCTAATGGAATGGAATCATTTATGTAGTAGGTTCTTATTAAATCATATTTAGATTTCATTATTACAAACCTTTTTTATTTTATTTTGAATTCGTTATAATATGTTATAATTATAAAAGGGAGTAACACCGATAGCGGTGCGAAAATAAGAGTCTATTGTAGAGATACTACTATCTTGTATTTAGCTTTTATTATTAGAAACTTATTTTTAAATGAATACCAATGTAGAGTTACTATAAAAATTAATATTATATATTTTGATATATAAAAAAATATTAAATTAATTAGTCATTTTTGATGGTAGTAGCTTGTAATAATTCGCCCATTTCATTATGCATTTTGAGATAGTTTAGTCCTTTTTCTGTAGTCTTGAATGTTTGAGTCACATCAAGATATTCTATTAGATTGTTTTCTGTCAAAACAGAAAGATATTCCTTTAATTGTGCATAACTTAGAAAAGCTTTGTACATAATTTTTGTCTTTGTTGCTCTTCCATTTGCAGCGTCCAGTATATTACCCACTATTTCCGTTCTACTTCTATATTTCATATTATTATAAGGTTATTTAATTATTTTAGTTTAATATCACAGTCAAAGGTAAGATAATTATAGTACAAACATTGTAAATATTATTCGCAAACAAAGAAAATATATAAGAAAAGGTAATGCCTCAGCACTCAATAAAAATCAATAGTAATAGTTGCAGATAATGTTTTGATACATGAAAACGAAATGAAAGATTATTTAGATTATGTTAAATTCTGAGAGATACAATAGTTATTACAGCAACAACAAAAACTACTTCAGAATTTACTAAAAATGTTAAAGATGTTCTGAAACTCAGTATATTAGTAAATTTGAACTAGCAAGTTGTTTGAATTTTAGTTCTTTTTAACAATAGGGTTCGCCTGCATTTTCAGCAAGCTGGTCGGGAGTAGAATCTTCCATGTAGTAGGGTTCTACTACGTTATATTTAGCTTTTATCATTAGAAATTTATTTTAAAATAGTTCTATTTTTTTATTTAAAAGATAAAAATAGAATCGGTTAATACAACAGATAATAATCAATTAGTCCCCATCCTCTTCTTGGAATGTATATCTTTATGTTTTTGTCATCGGTTCTTGGATAAACATTTTTGCACTTAGATTTCTGAAATAATAATAATAATCAAAACTAATCAAGTAAATGCGATCAATATAAAAAAATTGTTTATGAAAAAGGATAATAACTTTAGTAGCATAAAAAGTACCTGAAATATATACAGAGTAATCCTAAATTAAGTATTTAAATTAAATTTCACTATTTTTTTAGTGCAGATTCACTTTTGACAAGTTTGTAAAATTAAAAAGATGGGACCCCTATAAAGGCTACAAATATGGTCACAGATATTCCAGGATGCTTCCTTCAGGATATTATGAAAATCAAGGATGGGGAGCTTTACATAAAACATGGGTAGGATATTCTATTGCTATCAATAAAAGAGAATCTGATAAAGAAATCAAATACGCTAAAATTATACAGAAACTACAAAAGGAATTAGATTTGCCAATTGAAGAATTTGAATGTTCATGGCAATAAAAGTGCAAATATTACTGATAGCTGAATAGCATTAAAATTAACTAATGAACTATCAGATCATTTTCCTTTTAATACTATATCTTTTTCCTTTTTCTGGTCTAAAACATTTTTAATTAATATCTTATAACTCATGGATATTAAAGGAAAAATATGTAACCTCAATAAACAATTAAATAGGCAAGACCTAAAAATTTTAAAATGCATGAGGAAGTATATTAGCAAAATCTGCCAGCCTTTCTAAATCATGAATAACGCTTTTCCAAAAATTAAAGATCAATATCATGGTATTTGTAATCAATTAAAGAGCTTATAGAAGAAATATCTAAGGTTATATAGAAAGAACATTATCTGCGATTATAATATTTCAAGATTCTAAATTACTGACTATAAAAAAGATAGAAAATGATGTTTAGGTAGAAAGAGAAATCCTAGCACTACAGCAACCGACACATGTCTATGAAGAAAGACCCAAGATAAGAAATAATATCAGCATGACTAGCATGGAGGGGATGGGATTTGAACCCGTTACGTGCATTCCCTGGTTTGTGCAGTTAATACTAAAGAAACAGATAGAAACTAAAATTGAAGAATTATAGATATTTAATCTTCAAAGAAAGGTCTATGTTGAACATCGAAACCTGGAGAGATATTTGCAAATTGCATTATTGTGATCATTTTGCATATTTTGTCCTGTAACTCTGAATGTTCAATGAATTTCTTTTTACAAATAGGACATTTAGTTTCTTTTCCTACATTCATAATGTTACTATCGCTCATTACATTGTTGAATACGAATTTAATATATCTATGGTTAGAAGGAACATTATCTGATCTTGTAATATTTCAAGATTCTGAATTATTGACTATAAGAAGAATAGAAAATTATGTTAGAGTAGAAAAATGAAATTGTCGTAGTACCAATATCGGTAGAGAAATAGATTAATTAATTGACATTTACTAATTGTTCCTAATATATGAGATTACTAAAGCTATGCTCGAAAATCAACTCCAGAACTCAAAAAATAGAAGGTTGATATAGTTGAAATTGCTAGATGGATATCACTCAAATAAAAAATAGAAGGTTGATATAGTTGAAATTGCTAGATTGATATCACTCAAATAAAAAATAGAAGGTTGATATAGTTGAAATTGCTAGATTGATATCACTATGGATTTATTATGCAAAATGTGACTGTATTTATAAATATAATATTTGACTTTATTAATCAATGAATAAAAACGTATCAATTATTCTAGCAGGACTTTTCAGCATCAGCTTGTTGATTCCTGGAGGCATCTTCAGTATAGCCTATGGAACGCAATCCGAATATAGTGACAGGTATGGATATGAGAAAGAGGACTACAAGAAATATAGTGACAGGTATGACGACAAAAAGAAAGAAGAATTAATAATCAAGAAGAAAATCATTCTCTGTGAAGATACAGAACCAGATCCAAATAGTGTAGGTGTAATTCAAAATAACGAAGATTTTCACTTCTGTATAGATCCGACGCAGTTCCGAGAGACTGAAAATGAGCAAATCGTCAGAGACTTTAACGTTGGTTTAGAAGAAGACTTCAATCTTGTAAACTGTAAGTATCAACCAGATGTATGTGAAGAACAGGGAATAAAATACTCTGACTTTCAGATAGATGTAATTCCAAGTATTCCTGGAAGTAAATTCCCAACTAAATTCGACATAGACAAAACTGCATTTAGAGTAACCGAAGAATTCAAACTTGAAGGGCTTGGAGATATTGGATGTTTCTTCATTGCTAGAGACAACTTTAAAACCGACTTAGACAAAGGTGGTTTTATTGAAACTCAATTAGACAAAGCCTTATTCGTGTGTGCTTCCTTTGAAGGAGACTGCAATGTTAACGAGGACGACAGCATAGGTAGAGACTTCGCAATGTCATATGGTGACAATAGTTATGATTATGAATACAAGACATGTACAGTCACAAACTATGTCATTGCTTCATTCGATCTATCTGATCCTGGTGTTACCGGACAAATGACAGACCTCTTGAATTCCCAGGTTTATGATTCACCAACAGCAAGCGCAGCCCAAAGTTAAAACACCAATATAGCAGGATGAGCAGGTAATACCGAACTCATCCAACAAACAACCCTTATTTTTATTTTGGTATTTGATATATTTTCAAAATAGACTTTATAAAAATCTAGTTTAATTCAATATAAAATTCATCCTCATTTACCTGAAATTATTTTGATTTGTTGTTGTATCTTTTGACAGAAACAAAGAATTGAATCAATACATGTAATTCATTTCGGATTCATGCGTACTCGTGGGACCAAACTTTAAAAAAATTGAAAAAGAAATACATTGAAAATCATCTACCAGTTCCATATGAAATGATAGTTAGTTAATTGACTAATAAATTGGATAAATGAAAAATGGGCTCTGTTAATTTAAGATAATATTCACCTCCTTTAACTGAAAATATAAGTATTATTTGCTATTCTATCATTATATATAGATACAAAGAATTGTATCCAATTATAAACATGAAATAAATTACATTCCATTTGTCTGCATAGATAATAGTCATCAAAAGATTAAGTTCTATCTTTCAAATACTGGTTGACTCTTTCCATCAAACTTTTCTGAAATGGTGAGTGTAAATAGTGTTTTAATCCAATTATGTTACATGCTTCCTCATACCATCTACCTCCATTATCTGTATACACGGCATGTTTTCCATAGTTTGATACAAGAGATAGAATGAATTTTTCAGCAACAAGCATGTTTCTCTCTTCTGAGATATAGATTCCAAGCATGGAACTGTGGACCGGTTCAATACAAAACCATAGCCAGAAATGCTGGTTACCAATCTGAATAACTGTTTCATCAATAATAAAAGTAGATGCTCGTTTCCTTTTGTAAATTTGAGATGAGCCAAACCTTTGTATCCAATTCCATACAGACACGTAAGTTCTTTTCCTATCTTTAAAGAGTATTAACGCTTTAGATGTATTTCTTAGACTGAGACCAAGAAAATACAGATACAAAGAATACATTACTATAAAATGGGGTGTCTTATTTCTTTCAAATTTGATTTTCATATTATAAATAGAATGTTCTTAGCTATAGCTTTTACTACTTAAATTAAGAACCATAGAAAAATACTATATTCGTAAAAGAGATGTAAGTTTCAATCCTTGTTATGATGGATTTTGTTTTTTGACACTGGATATACCATTGTTAAAGTAAACTCCATTATCATGGTTTCAATCCTTGTTATGATGGATTTTGTTTTTTGACACCAGCAATGTTCAAATATGATGAAGATTTTGCAGAGTTTCAATCCTTGTTATGATGGATTTTGTTTTTTGACTATCTTCAAAAATAGAACATTAAAGTATGTAAAAGTTTCAATCCTTGTTATGATGGATTTTGTTTTTTGACACCAATTTATTTTTTTCATCTTTCTATTATATTTAGGATCTATCTATCTAAAAGATGCATTATGACTCTAGTAATGACTGTACGCCAAATCCATCTTATAAGAGGATAGAGTATAGATCAGACAGGTAGTCAATAAGGATCGTATTCAGTATTTGAAATAACTTTTATTGCTTACTTAACTGAGCTGTCATAGGTATCGTAAAATTAAAATTTGCACCTTTCTTCTTATTGTTCTCAGCCCATATTTTTCCCCCATGTTTTTCGATAATATTTTTGCAAATGTACAGACCTAGACCAGTTCCTGATTTTGAGCCTGTTACAAATTTAGTAAAGAGTTTATCCTTTATATTTGATGGAATGCCTGGGCCGTTATCTATTATTCTTACCAATACAGTATTGTTGTCTTGTCTTTCTAAAAATACAATAATTTCTCCTTCTTGTACAATATTTATAGCATTATTGATAATGTTTAAAAAAACTTGGTTGAAACGCAATTTATCTGCAACTAGCAAAATTGAATCTTCTTTGTATTTTAAAATTAAACTAATCTTTTTATTTCGAATTTGGTTTTTCAGATCTTTTAGTAAATCTTTTACTAACTCTACAAGATCAAATTCTTCCATATTAAGATTTAAAAGTTGACTGTCAATACGGGCAGTCTCCAATATATTATCTGTAAGTAACTCAATTTTTTTAGTATTCTTTCTAATTATTTTGACTAAATCCTCTATATGAGGAACATCAAGGTTCTTGTTAGAAAGCATAATTTCTGTGAGGCCTAAAATAGACTGGATTGGATTTCGAATCTCGTGTGCTGTTTCTTTAATAAATTGTATTTGTAATTCATTTGTTTTTTTTAATTGCTCATAAAGATCTTCCGCCTTTTCATAAAGGTCTGACTGTTCCCACAAGTACTCAAACAGAGAAATATAATATAATACCGTTGACTTACTATTAGAGAAGGTTGAGAGCCCTATAGATTCAGCAGGAATTTCTGTATAATCGTTTACTAGTTCCGCGGCCATAGAGAATTTCCTGTCTACTATCAAAAATGTGACCGTTAAATAGAGTGCTTCTGGTAAATACTTAATATGTACTCCTTGAGTCTTTAATCTGTTGACTGGATCAACAATCTTTTTATCAAAAGGAGTTAGAATTCTAAATTTTATGTTACCTTTGGTAGTGTCTTGCAATCTTTGCAAAGTAAGAAAACTGTCTCCCAATACCATTCTCCTATAAAACCCGTTTGCTGAAGAAAAAAGTAATAATTCTTCATCCTCTGCAGATTGAACAAGATTAATAGCAGTTCTTATTGCTTCTTCAGGGTTGTTGATTACTTTGAGCCATGGTTTACTGGATTTATTATTAGTTTTTATTTCTTGAATTTCTTTTGAAGTTGGAATGGCTTTATCCCAGAAAGTATCAAAAACAAATTGTTTATTTCCAATAAAATTTTTAATATTTTTACCATAAAAGTCCTCCAATCTCTTGTACACGTTAAAACATTTATGAGTATGAAAAAAGTATAGAGAACCATCTATTACTTCTTGAATGATTTCCTCATCGTTTTCAGTAAGCAGGGGTTCTTTACACAAGAAACATTTTAATTCAGTTTCTTTGTTGGAATTGGAGAAGTCTATATTTTCATTCATTTTTTTCTAGGCCGGCACGATTATGGGAATATTATGATCTCTATGAGTTTTAAACTATTCGAACATTCAGAATGTTTACAAGAATTATTTATTGCTTAAAAAGAAGGATCATTTAGACAGAATTTTTATATTTTAAAATTATTATTTTGCGACGCCGAAAAATTTTAGTCTTATATAAATGTTATATTTAATACTAATAAATAAAATTTATAAAAAACATTATTTTCTTAACGTATGTCAATTAAATTTGTAAAATTGTTTACAAATATAATATAATTATATCAATCATTATTCTACATCTATTATAATAGTATTGAAATATTAGTTCACCAAATAACTTTTATAAAATGAACCTATCTTAATCTTTTAAGAAGGGAAAAAAAATGAATTTATCAAATCTATTTGATTATGTTAATAATAAATTTCCATTTTTAATTAATATTTCTGGAGAAGACTGTTAAATGAAAAATTTTACTCCAAAAGAAATAAGATTTTCGGGTAATTCAATAAAGTGTTGTATAGTTTTTATCGACTTGGTAGATTCGACTAAAAATACTATTACAATGGACAATTTAGAATATATTAAAATCTATTATTCTAAATTTATAAATTCAGTATCAAAAATACTTAAAAGTTATGGTGGTAAAGTTATTAAGAATATTGGGGATAGTCTCTTAGTATACTTTCCAAAAACATCCGATAGTAAAAACGAACAAGCTTTTAGAGAGGCTATTGAATGTGGTTTGAAAATCCTAGATTCCCGCTATGCTGTTAATCAAGAATTGTCAAAGCAGTATCTTCCCCCATTTAGCTATAGAATTAGTATGGATTACGGTGTACTAAATATAGCTTTAGTTGGTGAGTATAGCCAGATAGATTTATTTGGTTCAACTATAAATCTTTGTTCAAAGATAAACTCTTCTTCTTTGTCTATTCCTAATAAGATAATTATTGGAGACAATTGTTATAGGATATTAAAATCTTTTTCTAATATTAATAACAATTATAATTTTATTAATAATGGTGAATGTAAGATAACCGAAACTTTTGGATACTCTACATATAGTATAAAAAAAGTTAACATATCATCGTCACTTAATGATAGTAGTATTAGAAACTTTCTTAGGAAGAAAATGAAGGTAGGTTCTTCTACGGCTAAGGATTTTATAGAAACTAAAAGTAAAAAAGATTTATTTTTTCATAAACAAAAAAACAATAAAAAAAATAGAATAATTTTAGTAGATGATGATGAGGATCTACTTCTTATCTATGACTCATTTTTAAAGGATAATGGTTATGAAATAATTTCTTTTACAGACCCCGCCGAGGCACTGAATTATATTCGAGAAATTCCTAATTTTGATGATTTATTAGTAATACTTGATATCAGAATGAAAAATATGAATGGAATTCAATTACATCAACAAATAAAAGCTATAGATCCAACAATTAAGATTCTTTTTGTAACCGCTTTAGATATATTAGACGAATTATTAAGTATAGTTCCTGGAATATCAAAAGACCAAATTATGAGAAAGCCAGTTGATAAAGAGCTATTTGGAAATACTGTAAAAAAAATGTTGAAGTAATAAAAAAATTATATTTTATTATTATCATTATTGTGCTATTCAGTTAATATAAATATTATCTCTTTATTACTATAACATTAGACTCTTATTTTTGCACAGCTATCGGTATTACTCCCGACGTAGGAAGACAATTTATTCTCAATGTTGAAAGGAGAATATTCAAAAACCGATTTTAACTAAAAAAATAGATACAAAAAATAATGAATCTATATATAGAAAATTAGAAAACTGGTTTGATAATGAAAAATATCATTACATTCCTCTTACCACTTTATCTGAAGTTTTTTATTTAGAGCCTATCCCAAAATTAACCTCCTGTAAACAATAATACTATTAGCCAATTGTACAAGACCGAGATAGTTCTCATCCTTTTTTTCATATCTTGTAAATAACTTTCTGAATCTATTGTGCCATGAATTTGTTCTCTCTACCACCCATCTTTTTGCTGCAGGATGTCTCTTGTTAAGTTTCTTTTCTTCTCTTCTGTGTCGTATATGTGGAATATATCCTCTTTTGATAACTTCTTGTTCTATTTCCTTGGAATGATATGCTTTATCAAGACATAGATTCTGCTTTTTCTTATTCTTCTTCTTGTTTCTATATTTTGCTATTGATGATGAAGATGGTGGTCTTTTGATAACAATATTATCAATTGTATTTGTTGCAACAGTAGTAACATCGTGAGTATTTGAAGATGTTATAACAGTTGAAAGGGGAATACCATCTTTATCCGTTAAAATATGTCTTTTGGTGCCTAATTTACTTCTGTCAGTAGGATTATGTCCAGTCATCGCCCCCCTAAAGGTGATTTTACGGATATGCTATCAAGTGATTGCAATGTACATTTGATTCCTCTCTTGTTATCGTATATTTTTAACAATCTACTCCATAGTATATCAAATATACCTGATTCTCTGCATTCTTGAAATCTTCTATGACATGTTGAACCTGAACCATATTCTTTGGGTAACATTTTCCATTGACATCCAGTCCTCAGGATAAAGATGATACCATCAAATACTTTTCTATATGGAACAATTGGACGACCTATTGTATTGTCTGGTTTCTCATCCGGTAAAATATTTGTAATTTCATTCCAAAGATCATCTGGAATACATGTAATTGTTCTAATATACTTTTTATTCTTACTCAAACATTATTATATATGATAAGAAACCAACAAGCTATATTCCTATCTATTTTTGGGATAGGCTCTAAATGCGGCTTACAAAATATACAAGGATTAGCTACATTTTTGTATTTATCTCAGTGGTTTGTGAAACAAATTTACTTAATTTTTTGTACTTCTATATAAACAGTATATTTTTATAAAAATGTTAACCAAATTGATAGTAATTTTTCTAAACAATTACTATTAATATTATTTTTAAAATAATAATACATACATCTTTTTCATTTTATTGTTAAAATCACAAAATATTTTATTTAACTCACATTTTGAAAAGCAATATTTTTGGTAATTAATTTTTGATTGCAAGAAAAGCTTATTTTTAATCTATATCCATTAAATGGAAATAGTTGCTAAAAATATCATTTATTTTTCAATAGGATTCCCAAGAGTATTACCCCATTCTAGCCATGAACCATCATAACTTTTTACATTAGGATAACCAAGAAGATATTTCAAAACAAACCAAGTATAAGCTGCTCTTTCCCCAATCCCACAATATGTTATTACTTCTTTATCGGGTGTAACATTTAGCGATTCATAAAGTTTTTTCAACTCATCTGCCGATTTGAGACTTCCATCTTCATTAACCATTTTAGCCCAAGGTACATTTACTGCACCGGGGATGTGTCCTCCCATTTGACCATATTCAGTAGAATATTCTGTTGGAGCAAGTGTTTTTCCATTATATTCCTCATTAGTTCTTACATCAACCAGTACCTTGTCTTGAGAGCGTAATGCCTCTTTTACATAATTCATATAGACTCTTATACTTTTATCTGGGTCAGAGGCTTTGAAGTTCCCTCTTGGATAAGATGGAATATCTAAACTAAGTGGTCGGTTTTCGTCAAACCATTTCTTCCGTGAACCATTCATTAATCTAACATCTTGAAATCCATAATACTTGAAAATCCAGAAAGCAAATGTTGCAAACCAGTTCTTCAAATCACCATAAACAATTAGTGTTGTCTCATTGTTTACACCTATCCGTTGTAATAAATGCTCTAGATCTTCTTTTGAGATTATATCTCTCTTCCATGAATCAATTATGTCTCTTTTCCAATCAAAGAGGACAGCTCCGGGAATATGCCCAAGCATATAGCTTGTAGCAGGAGTATAGTCAACTTCAACAATTCGTACTTTTGGGTCGTTTAAATGATCATTTATCCATTGTGTACTGACTAAGACGTTAGGGCAAGCATAATCCATTATAACACACTAATTTCCTTGTACATTCTACTATGTTCAACTCTTTAATTGTTTCTTAAATAAAATAGGATATAATTTATTTATTCATTAGAACAGTTATTAAATCAGAGCAGTAACCAATAGATTGTCTTATTCTTTAATTATCATCTTTACATCAGGTTTTCTGTGATAGTGGTTTTTTTAGATAATAGGTTGGCTTTTTATGTAAGTATTGATTTCTTCTAGATTAGAGAAACTTGAAGTTTCCCATGTTGAATTCTGATAATTCATTTTTTAAAGAAAAAGAATTGGATTTTGTCGATTTGTTATCTACAATTACGAATGAAATAATCTTTTGCAAAAGAGAAAGTAAATTGTCGAGATACATGTCAGATAAAGACAAAACAATTTTGGATGACAATAATACTTTTCCACAAATAACAGATATTCAAACTTACATTGCCGAAACTGAAACAAGAATCTTGGAAGCATTTGAAAAGGGTTCTAGATTTAAGCCAAAAATAGAAATGGCTGAACAGTTTTTGCATCAGCATGTGGGTTCTAAATTGAAACTTGTAGCACTTTATGTTGATTTGGTTGATTCTACTTTAATGACTAGAGATTTTTCAGTCGAAAAGTTAGCTACAATAATACAGATGTTTACACAAGAAATGTCGGTTGCCGCCTCCAGTTTTAATGGACAGATATTAAAATATGTAGGAGATGCCGTGATAGTATATTTTCCTATAGAAGCAAATGATTCTGTTTCCTATAGTTCCGCAATAAATTGTGCATTTCATATGATTACTATTATTGACCAAGCGATAAATCCTATTTTAAGACGATATAATTATGACCCCTTGAAAGTAAGGATAGGGATAGATGCTAGTGAACATTCAATTATTCACTATATTTTAGGTGAGAAATCCTATACCGATATTTTAGGTTACGGTATTAGTATGGCAGCAAAATTCACTAAACTAGCAAAGCCTAACCAGATTATTACCAGTCATGGAATATATATTAGCATGCATCCATCACTAAGAAAGAGATTCTCAGAATTGGAGATATCTCCTAGAATATGGAAATATATAGATGAAAGAATTCAACCTGGAGTTTGGCAATCACTGGATAAAATGCAATAATAAAGAAAAATTATTTGATATTAAAAAACATTACATTGAATATACAAGGTCATATTTTTCGATTATATAGGATATGTATGGTAATAGATTATCTCCTAAAATCAACAGTTACTTGTTATAATATTCATTGAAACAATATATTACTATAGAATCAAAATGCAGGAATTATAATTTGAATCAATTACTTAAAAATAGTTATAAATCAAAACAATATATTTATTTAGGATGTCTGGGTGATTGAGAATTTTAATAGTGGCATAGATGACAATAATAACACACATGAATTATCTTTTTCCAAAAAACTGCCAAATGCTATTACAACCTTTAAATTATTATTTTGATGATGTTTAGAGGAACTATTATTTCTCATGTACGTAAGAAATTCATTTACTATCTCTATATTCCTGGAATTAGGGATAAACTGAATCCTTCCTACTGTTGTAGATAGTTTCATTGGCATTTATGAGATCTTTCTCCTCTTATATACAAGATATAATATCAATTCCAAGTACATGAACCCGCTTATATAATGCGGCCAGTAGTTTCCGTTGTGATATTGGTACTAAAAACGGATTTAAAATATTATAGTTAATTACGAGCTATAAACTTTTCTATTTCACCAGATTTTATTTAATTTTTGATATGATCTTGATTAAAATCTATAACTCAATTTTTGAAGATCTGTTATATCAATACCATTTTATCAGTTCTTGTATTAAATTTAGAATCGATTCGACTTATTCTTGACCTTTCTTAGTCAATTTATATTTTACTGGCATGTAAAAATGAATAATAAAAACCTTAAATGTATGCAAATGTATTATAACCATGATGTCATCAGCAACCAAAGTCAATAAATGCGAAGAATGTGGTGAATCATTCAATTCTGAGCAGGAACTTAATAGGCATATTAACCAAGAGCATGTAGGAAACGCTTAAAATCCTTCTTTATTTATTTATATTTTTGATTTTTATTCTAAAAGTCTAGTGAGCGTTAGTAGAATAACAAAATAAAATTAAAAAAAATATCATAATTAATCTAAGAAAATGAGAAAAAAGAGAAAAATTTATTTATTGTATGATCTTTCTATCTTTCTTGCATAATTGAGGTTATTTTGAACAATATCGTTGTAATATTTTTGTGTAAGTTCTACTAATTTATTAAAATGTTCGACGCCACCAACAGCAATTTCATTTATGAAATTTGTTGCATTTACAGTACCTTCTTGTATGTTTTTGTTTAATATGTTGTATGTCTCAGAATATCTTTCTCGAATATTGAAATCGACCCATGACTTGAAGGCGTTATCCAGAAATTTAAGATATGAGGATTGATAGGTATTAAGGACATTTTTTTGTAACTCCACAAAGTTATCTGTTATTTCTTGGGAAGTTTTGACTATCTGGTCTTGATTTTTCCCAAAAGTATCTGTACTCTTTTCTAAGATCCTTTTAGTATCCGCTTGGAATTTATTTGCGCTTTCGCTAATCTTTTTTGTAGCTTCAGATATGTTAGACACTGTATTATTAATTTGTTGATTCTGCTCATCTATGTATTCTTCTGTAGATTCCTTAGATTTCTTAGTACTTTCTTTTATATCATCTTTTTTGGTAGTAGACATATTATATAATATATAATCTTTGGGATATTAAGATTAGTATTGTAATGATGTGCATTGTTGCACAACTTGTTCTTCCCAACACATTTAGCTAACCAATTCTAGTCATATTATGTGAACTGGAGAAATTACAACGAATCTCTTGTTAAACGTGGTGAGGTATTACTGGATTTTGATATTATAGATAACTGGAATACTGAACTAGAGAAGATGAATAAGGAAAAGGAAGGTAGGAAATTCGTATATCCAGATTCATTTGTCAAGTTATTGGGATATATGAGAGCATACTTTCACTTACCCTACAGACAAACAGAAGGCGTAGTTAGGGAACATGCTTTAAACACACTACCATCTATTCCAGATTATAGTAACATTAGCAGAAGAATAAATAGACTGGATATCAAGATTTCTGATGATATAGCTAAATCTAGTGTACATGATGATAATTTTGTAATTGCAATTGATTCTACCGGTCTTAAAGTTACAAACAGGGGTGAATGGATTAGACACAAGTGGAATGTAAAGAGAGGATATCTAAAGATACATGCAGCAGGTGACATAAAAAAGAAGAGAATTCTATCATTAGATGTTACTAGTGAAGAAGTACATGATGTAAAAGTACTTCCAAAATTGGTTGATTATATAGCAATAAAACAGAATAAGGTAATAGATACTGCTATCATGGATGGTTCCTATGATAGTAACAAGATCTTTCAGTTTCTATCATTTAAAGGCATACAACCAGCAATAAAGGTAAGAAAGAATTCTAGATGCAGAAAGATCAATCATTACCTTAGAAACAAGACTGTAAAGATCCAGAAGAATTATTTGCAAGAATGGAAAGATGGCGTACGTTATGGACAAAGATGGATGGTAGAGACTGTTTTTTTATGTATCAAGAGAATGTTTGGAGAATATGTTACTGCTATCAGGTTAGCGAACATGATAAGAGAGATAATGTTGAAAGCATCGTTGTATAACTGGTTTCAAAGTATAACTATCAGATGAGGAGTTTTTAGATAATTTAAAATATATTAAATTCGATGCTTATGTATAATGAACTTTTACAATTTTAGCAATAGTATTATCATGAATAACTGTTTTTATTAATCAAATATTTTTTTACATATATAGTTAATTTTAGTTACATATTCTTTTTTTGTAAAGACATATAATTTCAGAGGTAATTTTTCTTTAGGTATGACAGGAAATTTATCATCCATTTCCTTTATTTTCCCATTCTTATCAATATACAAAAATGGCATTTCATCTGATAATAATGATTCTCTTGAAGACTTGTAACTTTTCATACCTAATTCATTATTTTCAATGTAAACTATAACTAATTCTTTTGGAATTCCTGATTTCTCTGATAATTCTTCTTCATATTTTTCTAAAACTTTGGGATTTTTTATCATTTCCATTCGTTTTCCAATCTGAATTTCTTCCATATTTTTTTCATAAGCACGTTTAAAAAGACGCCTATTTTTTAAATCGTTCATTATTGTAAATGAGTAACTATTGATATCATCAGTTTTCAAAACTAGTTCATAAATTGAACAGTCATCAAATTCAAAAAAGTTTTTAAGAAAATCCTGTTCACGTCCTTTGAATCTAAAAATTTCTTCTGATAATCCTCTTTCTGAAAATATTGCCAATTCTAATGATCGTAAAAACATCTGATCGGCTATTACTCTGGTATGATGTTGAATAACTTGTACATATAGTGAAAAACGTGCTGATCTAAAACTGTCTACTGCAGGTATTCCCTTTTCTTTACTAACAGGATATTGAATTCCTCCATCTTCGGCAATTGTTAGAGTTGAGAGTATTCTTTCTAAATCAAAAATACCATATGTTGAGCCTGTATGATAAGAATCACGCCTAAGATAATCTAACTTATCTGCATCTAATTGACCAGAAATAATTGATTTAATAATACGATCAGGTTCTTCTTCATTGTTGTTTTCAAATAAATTCAAAACATCATTATAGATATCTGAAAGTATATTTTTTGAATTAACTTTTCCTTTTAATATAGAAGAAATATTTTCGTCATATTTTATTATTGCCTTGGTTACCTCCTCATGAGAAAATTTACGATCGTTTATTCTAATTAAAATCTCCTCAAAAAGATGGGAAAAAGGTCCATGACCAACGTCATGTAATAATGCTGAAATCCTTGCAATTTCTCTTCTTTTATCTGTTATTTTAAAACATGAACACATTCTATCTGCAATGTGAAGTATGCCTAATGAATGCTCAAATCTAGTATGAACAGCACTTGGATAGACTAGATAAGTATGTGCAAGTTGTTTTATTCTGTTGAGTCTATGCATAAAAGGAGTAGCAATTAGAAGAGCCTCACGTTCTGAAAGATGAACAAATCCATATAATGGATCTCGTATTACCTTATGATCCCAATATGATAGATCATAACTCAACGAAATTCAACTAAACCTAGATTAAGTTAAGTAACTCTCTACTAGATTTTATTAAATCTTTATCATTAATATTCCAACCATATTTTTTGGCCATTTGAGGTAAATAATATTCGTTCAGATTTGTTTTTGTTTTATTTTCAATATAATGAATTTTTGCAGCAAAAGATAATGCTTCTATTATATCTCCTTTTATTTCTTTTAGATTTTCAACAATTTTTTTTATTGTATTAAATGATTCTTTATTATTATTAATTAATTCTTCACAGTATTTTTTTCCCCTTTCTGTGAGTGAGTATGTATATAAGCCTCTATCATTTTCTGTTAAGAAATAGTCTTCATTAATCAATTTTAATGAAACCAAGCGACCTAGACACATTGTTAACATAGGACTGAATGGACCATAATAGTGGTGGATATAATCATTATCAATATCTAATTTATTAACAACAAAGTATCCCAACTTTTGAAGAATAGTTCTTCCTTTTATATAAGTACAATGCTCTGAAGCAGCAAGTATTAAAATAAGAAGATCGTATATATCCAATTTGTTACTATCAACCATAGTAAACGTCATTTATCCAGGAATATAAACAGATATCTACATATTTATGGATTTTTTTATTAGTATTTATACCAATTAGCCTATATTTTCTAATCAGATTTCATTATACTCACATATACAGATTTATGCATAAGTGGGGATTCAAGCATAAGGTACCAAGAAAAGTACATGTGAGCACAGCATCAAAAGAAGATAAAAAAGATTTTAAAAAAGAGCAAGAAAGATAATGGACAATCTAAAAAATGAATGCACAGTAGTATCTACAGACGAATCATTCTTCTTCTATGATACTTGTAAGAAGAGTCTGGATAAAGAAAGATGAAAGACCAGTTGTAAGGATTACTGGATCTCATCGAGTCAGTTCTATTTGGTGCCACAAGTTTAGAAGGAAAACAGTTATTTAGACAGTGTAACTGATTTGATGAAAACACCTTTCTTGATTATCTAAAACAGATACATAAAAAATTTCCAAAATGTTATTTGTTCCTAGATAAAGCAAAACAGCATCACAGATCAAAAAAGGTACTGAAATATTTTGATGAATACAAAAAAGATCTAATTCCAGTATATCTTCCAACAGCATCTCCAGAGTTTATGGTACTTGAGGAATGCTGGAATATAGCCAAAACCGATCTACTTGTTCTACAGTATCATTCATCCTTTACAGATTTCAAAAATAAAATATCCTCGTATTTTAGAACAAAAAAGATCAAGTTTAGAAAGATGGATGCGATAAAGCAAAAAACATATTATTTGCAATTATTTTTTCAAAAAAGATTTTAACAAGAGGTAAAAAAATTCTAATGAATTTTCAAATGAAATTACTCACTTCTTTTACACAAGATTTTCAATTATAGTGTATATTGTCTTCATGTATACGTATTTCTCATGATCCATTTTACATAAGAATCATTTCAAAATATCATGTAAAGAAAAATATACCTTTTGAGTTGATGCACAATAACAATAATTTGGTTATTTCGATCAAATCTGCATTGGAAAATAAAAAGATATTGTTTCAGGAACTTAAATTATTAGTTATTCATTAGAATTTCTCACAAAATAATGACCATCAGCCGTAAAGTTAATAGAACCTTGTTTCTATCTTGCCAAAAGTTGGGTATCATTCTTTGTCAATTTTATTCAAATATGACGTGTGAGAAAAAATCTTTTTTCTATTTTGTAAAAATGTTGAACTAATTGAAATTTGTTAGATGGGAAAAGAAACAATAACTACATAAGAAACACTATTGAGCAGTCTTCTTGTTCCGGTAAATTGTCCTAAAAATTTTCGCCTCAAATCAAAATATCTAACTGCAAAAATGAATAACCCGTTGTTTAATTTGCTTATAATTTTATTTCATTTTGTGCGTTTTTTGTTTGATATTTCTTCATGAAAATGAGTATTATTCTCATGTTTTTACATAAGAGAATTCAATATACTCTAATAGTCTATAAACAAGAGTAATGATTAGACATTTTGTATAAGTCGTTACACAAGACTATACTGTTAGTATTGTATAGATCGCAAAAGTATTACTTTATG
The DNA here is from genome assembly GCA_963695855.1 of uncultured Nitrososphaerales archaeon. Taxonomy (GTDB): domain Archaea; phylum Thermoproteota; class Nitrososphaeria; order Nitrososphaerales; family Nitrososphaeraceae; genus TH1177. Next base: position 211,338 of record CAVOHZ010000008.1, read on the forward strand.
GCAAAAAATTACAGTATATTAAATTAAATATACCTTATCCAGTAATGACCAAAACTACAATTAAACGATCTCATCATTCGTAGTGAGGAATCCCATTCTACCCAATTACCGTCTTCATTATAGTATCCACCAGAAGTTTGAAAGAATGGCTTCATATCAACTACAAAAACTTTACTTCTTAAGTTAAATTGTTTACATGTTGGACAAATGACTTTGTCTACCATCAAAATTCCTATGACGTGGTAATTATTATTATTTACTAATTTATTTTGATCTTGTATTGATCTTTATCTTCTTTGGTTTGAATAATATCAATTGTTTTTTTATTTTGGTTAAGAAATAAAAGAAGAATTTTTATTACATTTATCGTGGTCCTTGTACTGAGTGATATTTTATTTAGTCTTTTTAATCTGAACCTAATGCGATTACATCCAAATCTTTTTGTTATACGTAAATCCAGGATTTGTCGTTCTATCTCATTTGTTACTTTTCCCTGGGTGTATATTATGTGGTTTTCTACTTTTATTCTGCAGATCATGTATTCCATACTTTAGGTACCTGTTCTTCCACTTGTAGTATGTCTTTCTGGATATCTTATACCATTTACAGATGTCAGTTATTGTATATCTCCTGTCCATTCTTTCTTATGAATTAAATTAAATCTTGTTTGTAATTCTATTTCGTATACACTTCCTAGCAGAACTAGAAAGTGTTACCTATGTCAGTAAACGAAATTGTAACCTATGTCAGTAAACGAAATTGTAACCTATGTCAGTAAACGAAATTGTAACCTATGTCAGTAAGTACAACACTTAATCATCCAAGATCTACATTCCTGGTATCTGGATTAACCCTAGAACCTATTATAACAATAATAGCACCTATTATAATATTTATAGCAACAGCATAATATAGACTAATACTATACTTATCAAAATAAGATAACAAAGTAATAGCTATTAACGGAGCCCAAGAACCGACTAACAGTCCACCGTTATAAACGAAACCTGCTGCACTATTTCTAACCTCAGTAGGAAATCTCTCAGCTAAAAATGCAGGCATTGCTCCAAATCCACTAGCTACAAAGAAAACTAACAAAGAAGTGTACATAGCAATCTCAAAACTATTTGATGCAGTAAAGATCCCATTCAAAGAAGGTATAGCAATTAGTATTGCTACGATTCCAAATATTGTTAATATTTTTAATCGCCCAATGTATTGACTAATAAAACCTGCAAATAAATGGCCTATTAAGGAAAATATTATAGTAACAATCATGATAGTTGCCACTTCCTGTCTTTCTAATTTTACATACTTTTCCAACAAGGTAGGCATAAAACCTGTAGAGCTATAATAGGAAAATAAAAGGCCAGTCATGACTATCAAAGATAAAAAAAAGCGTCTTCTATTATCTTTATTAGATAAAACATTTTTTAAAGGAAGTCTAGCAATCTTCTTTTCTTTTACTTTCTTGATCCATATCTGTGATTCATCCATTTTTAATCTTACAAACAATGCCACTAGTCCTGGTATTATACCTGTAAAGAATAGTACTCTCCAACCTATCTCCATAAATTTATCATCAGGAAAGGCAGATTGAGTGAGTTGAAAAGAAATTGATGCAAGTAGGAAACCAACTGTAAATCCGCTTTGTACAAATCCTGAAAGAAGTCCTCGCATAGGTTTTGGTGAAGATTCCATACTGATTACCGCTCCACTACCCCATTCGCCACCAGCGAAAAAGCCTAGTGCGAATCTAATTATTATCAATAAAATTGGTGCCAAAAGTCCTACAGATTGCCAGGTTGGCAATAAACCTGTGCAGAAAGTTACTATAGAAACACCTGTGATTGTTATTATCATGGCATTCTTTCTTCCATGTTTATCACCGAAGTTTCCAAAGAATGCTCCACCAAGGGGTCTCATAATTAAGGTTACTACATATGTCCCAAAGGTAGCTAAAAGACTCAAGGATGGATCTGTAGAAGGAAAAAATAATTGATTGATTGATGCAATTACAAAAAGCATTAAAACAAGATCATAACCATCAAGAGTCCAGCCAAGCCAGGATCCAATAATTATAACTTTTTGGTGCTTTGTTAGTTCTTTGAGGGATAAGACAGACACTAATCACATCAAAAAAAAGTAGTATAAAAATGTTCTTATTAAAATCGTTGTGTATAATAAACATTTGTATTTATTTTAAAGTTATATATGTATTAACCTTTAAATACTTACTACAATTTATCTTTAAGGATAAGTAACTATATAATGGTTAACTAATCCTACTGAAATATTGAAATTTTTTTTAATAATATTTTTGTTACTATGAACTTGAATTTTTCGGCGCCGAAAAAATAACATTAAAAATATGAAAAAATATTTTCATACAATAGTCAACAGGATGGCTGGAATGGCTCAGATATATGCCATCCTGTTGTCAGTTACCCATCTTTTATGTAATGTTATAATAACTTGGTATTTGTATTATTTATGATATTTGGTAATAAAAAATACTTTTTCATCATGTTATAATTTATCACGTAGAATCAATCGATATTCGTAGACTTATTACTCTTGTTTATTCGGATATACATGATATGAACTTGAGTTTTCTTAGTACGGTTCTAACACCATCTACATGTTAGTCCAATAAAAGAAAGCGCTCCTATTAGGACTATCCCTGCAATCATCCCTATGATGCAGATGTTGAATTTTGTTAATTTGAACATAACTCTTTATTCTCTTTAGAATAAAAAAAGATTTTCCACATCTGAAAACAGAGTTGTCTGTAAAGAAGTAACGTAATTCAGAACTTACAAGTAAGAAGACCAATAGAGTTATAAGATACTGTATTTTGGTGTCGTGATTTCAATTCATCAATATATTTAAATATGTTAGAATTGTTATTAGTATTTTACTAAATTTATGGTAAAAATTCTATTATTCGGGTTCACCTTTTATCAATAGGATTCAACTACATATTCCGCAAGATGGTCGGGAGTAGAATCCTCCATGTAGTGGGGTTCTACTACCTTGTATTTAGCTTTTATTGTTAGAAATTTATTTCTGTTGATTTTACAGCTAAATTATAAATAAACCGGAGAATCAAACAAATATTGAATTTGGTAGTTTTCAGGGAGCTTAATTACTATGATGACAATAAATTATTGAAACAAAGTTTAGATATTTGTTTGACTTATTTTCCTCTTCAAGAAACAAGACCCTTGGAAAAAACTATTTCAATGATACAAAAAGATAACAATTATCGTATTCTTGTAGCATTACAACATGAAACAGTAATAGGCATTTCTTTATTATATATATTTCCAGCATTAAAATTTGGATTATTGGATTCTATGACAATTATAAAGGAATTTCAAGGTAAACGAATAGGAAGAAAACTTTTTAATTTTACATTTGACATATTTAGTTCAAGAATTTCTGATGGGATTGGACTTTTGATGGAAATCCAAAAAGATAATGTCCAAAACATTGAAGAAAATAATATTCAAAAAAACAGAATTAAATTTTATATAAATTTGGGTTGTAAATTTCTTCATGGTATTAACTATTTAGCTCCATCGCAAATTGGTGGACAACCAGAAGAGATGTATTTAATGATTAAACCTATTAAAAATATAAAATCATTATCAAAATACGACTTGAGCAGAGAGCGTTAAAATTTGAGCAAGGTACAGCAGAATATGAGGCACTGTTAGAAAAAAGCAAAAAAGTTCTTAGAGCCATTGAGTCGGGGAATGAGGACCCCCGTTTTACTGCGGAAGATAATGCTTTAATTGCGAAAGTCAGGGAGGTCAGGGCGTTGAAGGCGGATCTTGATAAGACTAAGAGGGAAAGTATTCTGAAAGCAGGTATGTTACTGGAGAAATACCTAATGAGGGAATCAAAAAACCAAATCTGCACACAATTGAAACAAAGTTTCAAAGGAGTAATAAATCCGAGATTTATACAAGATTATTGTCCTCCAGAATGGAAACAGACAAAATAATATCATGATGATGGCAGGCAGGGAGATGAATAAACAGAAATGAGTCAAAGTAATATCTATCCTAAAATCTGTGGTTATGGTTGCGGAATAAGGATTTACTGGAATACTGCAGTAAATGAATATTGGAAAGTTTTATCACAGAAAAAGCATATCTGTCCTAATAGTATTAAAAGAACTACTACTGCAGCAACTACAGGTAATTCATAAAATTACACTAGAAAACCCTGGAATATTAAACCAAAAATGCCTAATAATTCCTTCGAGTTACTGCAGGGTTCCATTACAGAAGTACAAAAACAATATGAGATATTATCGGATATTGTTATTTCAAATAATGTAAAGTTCATGGTTCGCAGAGGAATAGAGACAGAAGAACCGAATTACTTGACTTATTGGTTTACTATGTGGTTCCAGAAGGTAAGAGAGACGAAGTAAAAAGGAAGTTTGAGTTTATCAAAAACAAGCCTTCTTCCTCTACTAATGCTGCTAGTACCTATATTCCAAGTGGTAGTAGTGTAGCAGCCTAATCTATATATATACTTAAACTCCTAGTAGTAGTGTAATACGCATGAAGGCATTATCAGACAAAGCGAAGGTTGAACAGTTAACGGATACGCTTGCTGACCTCCTTCGTCCCAGCGATGAGGAAAATAGGGCCACAGAATTAAGTTTGTGGAAGGTATGGGCTTATCATTGTTACCGTTGTAATTATCTCTGGTTTCCTAAAGATTATGATTATGGGCTTGATAATCCCATTCTAAATATGACTCCTCCTACGTCATGTGCCAGGTGTAAATCAAAATACTGGAATAAGATTCCACAAAGAAGGACAAAGAATTATGATAATATGCTTGCACTTCCCAGAATAGTGGCATTGAGTTTGAAGTATTTTCTTGATAGGTTTGGCAGTCCTGAAGAATTCCAGAAAGTGTATAGGGAATTCATGGCACGTAATCCCTATATAAAAGATAACGTAGAATTTGACGAAGCGTTCAGAAAAGAATTCGATACCCCTGACAGGATAATAATATCTAGAAATGTGAGAGATATAATTGATAGTGCAGTAGAGATAAGAAGAAATAACTAACTAAAAATTTTTATCCTAATCCTTTCTTATTTTCATTGTTATTATTGTGTTGGGAACCAGAAAACTAAACAGTCTTCATAAAGTGGACCAGGTTAGAGTTATCCAGTTAAATGAACAGATATATCAGAGATTGAGAAATCATTTTAATGAGTTTCACTGTGGACCCGAAGATTTATGCAATAATAAAGTTACTACGTATGACGACATAATTATCAAAATATTATCAAAATATTAGACTTTTACGAAGAAAGGAATCAAGTCTTATTATTAGTTACCAAAAAAAGTTCTCTATTCTTGAACACTTAAATACTAACACTTAAATAACTGTGATGGTATATTATAGTTAACACCGAAATCTCTATAATGTATTTTTGCGGCACTAACCTTATTAAATCTAATGCAGAGAGAAAAAAAGAAGGATATGACATAACCTATGGAGAATCTTCACGCCCATTTGGTGGATAAATTTCAAGAACAAAATAATTGTAAGTGTTATAACAGTAGTAAATAAATAAAAAATAAGATTATAATGTATAAATTTTGTAGTTTTTATTGTCTGGTTTCTCTAATGTAGGAACCTTGACGATACTATCAGAAAACTACTAGATTTTTATGATAGTAAGGAGAAATCACAGAAATGACTACTAGAGACGACGACAATAATAACAATAACGATGAAGAAGGTAAGGTAATTCTGGATGAAGAAGGTCTGGTAATTCTGGATGAAGAAGGTCAGGTAATAATTCTGGACCCTAAGCGTAATAAGGTAATTGAATTTGTATTCGAACAGGGCGGTAAGGAAGGTAGTAGAAGAATATACATTGATGAAAAATGTCGTTGGTATTGTATAGCGGCTTCTCTGAAGGATGCGAAAGAAGGTAGGGGTAAATTCTATAAATATACTGATTTAGGCAGAAAATTATTGTTGGAAGTTTTCGCCGAATTAGATAAAACAGGTCATTTTAATGATAAAGCGATCTATAAATATACTGATTTAGGCAGAAAATTATTGTTGGAAGTTTTCGCCGAATTAGATAAAACAGGTCATTTTAATGATAAAGCGATAGAAGAAGATTACTTCTCTGATATTGTGGTTAGAAAGTGTATTGATATGATCAAAATCAAAAATGACCTATCAGATCTTAAATAAAATTTCAATTTTATTAAATATTTAATATTTTTTTTATATGCAATATAATTTTTTAAATATACTTTTATCCTAATCTTCTTTTATTTTCTTTGTATGGATGGTAGTGGTCCGTTACGTCGTGGCTGATTGGGTAGAGTTGTAGAGGAAACAAATTCATGGCATAACAGATTCAGGAAGTTATTTACAAGATATGAAAAGAAAGATGAGAACTATCTCGGTCTTGTATAATTGGCTAATAGTATAATTGTTTATAGGAGGATAATTTTGGGATAGGCTCTAAATGTAAAAATATAATTAAATACCGATTTGATATTTAAATTTCTCAAGTTGAGCATTTTTTCTCAGTTATTTTATCTGTCATTATAATATTTTTTATAATCTTTTTAATTTCCTTTTCTGAATTTTTTTAATAAACTTAACATTATCTCTTTTCACAGCTTTTTCCCAATTCTTTTGTCAGATTCATTCCAGAGTTTTTCTACTATTTGTTATTGTAAATGAATAATGTTTTAGAAGACCAAAACGGTTTCTTTAAAAAAAATATTCGCTATTTTGGTATCATAATATCAAACTATACCATCTAGCATATGTTAGCTGACACCTCCCAACAGATAGTGTCTCATATCAAGACAGAATCTTTTTGTCTTAAAATACGAGGATATTTTATTTTTGAAATCTGTAAAGGATGAATAGTATTGTAGTACAAGCAGATCGTTTTTGGCTATATGCCATATCTCTTCCAGTACCATAAATTCCGGAGATGCTGTTGGAAGATATATTGGAATTAGATTCTGTTTGTGTTCATCAAAATATCGTAGTACCTTATATGATCTGTAGTGCTGTTTTGCTTTATCCAGAAACAGATAACATTTTGGAAACTTTCTGTGTATCTGTTTTAGATAATCTAAAAATGTGTTTTCATCAAACCAGTCATATTGCCTGAACATCTGTTTTCCTTCCAGACTTGTGGTACCAAATAGAACTGACTCCTGATGTGACCCCGTAATCCTTACAACTGGTCTTTCATCCTTGTTTATCCATACTTTCCTGACAAGTGAATCATAGAAGAAAAATGATTCATCTGTAGATACTACTGTAAATCCTTCTTGCTGATGCTGCTGCTGGAGAGTATCCAGTACCTTTCTTGCTCTTTTTTAAAATCCTCTTTCTCTTCTTTTGATGCTGTGTTCACATGCACTTTTCTTGGTACCTTCTGTTTGAATCCCCACTTGTGCATTAGTCTGTAAATATGTGTATAATGGTATCTGATTCCACCACTCTTCCTTACTATTAGATCTTCTACCTGTTTCGTAGTCCATCCTTGTTTACTGGATGCTAATTCGTTTTTTATCTCATATACAGTCTCTTCTGGTATATCTGGTGGTCTGCCACTCTTTGTCCTGTTTTTTAATCCTTCTATACCTTCTTTCCTGTACCTCTTTAACCAGTCAGAAGCCCATGTTCTGCTTCTATGAAGATCTCTTGCTACCTGTGCAGGAATCTGTTTATCATATACTACGTTCAACACAATTAGCATTCTTTCCTTTACATTAGTATCATGTTCAGATCTGTATAGTTTTTCAAATCTTGCTTTAGATATTGTACTAGTCAATAAGATATCATGTTTATAGTATCAGCTAATAGCTATTCTGATCTAAAAGATAATACAAGATAGTAAAATATTGTCAGCATACTTATGATAACTGGTATATAACTTTGTTATTATAGATATTAAGATAAAGATTATATGAGAATTTAACCTTCAACACTTGTGCAGAAATATGTTAAAATAATATATTGTATGTTAGTAATTTCAATTACAGTTTCGTTAATAACTTTTAGCCCATCTACACAGATGTTATCAATAATAAATCCTGCTTTGGCAGAAGATGAAAACTTTGATAATATGAAAAATGTATCACAACAGACACAAGAATCATCCACAAAGAATCATAATAAAATCAATGTGGAATATGCAAAAAAAGACAAAACTGAGTCAGACTTGGATGATAATAATTGTAAAACGAATAAGATCCTTAAGGGCGCATCAAATAAAAAGGATTTAAAAATACTTTCAGAATGTGAAAAGGCCGTAGGAAAGGTAAAACATATTCAAGAAATGCCTGATGGGGATTATAAATTCTTGCTAAAGTTAGAAAAAGAATACAAATCTCTTTTAAATAAAGATAATAAGAAAAAGACAGGAGGAAATCTTGTTATAGAGATTGTTCCTAAAGATCAAGATTCTAAATATGTTGAATTACCTGATAAAGGAGACGATGTAGAAGTATGGGGAGCTTGGGTCATAGATAAACCAAAGGGATGGAATGAAATTCATCCAGCATGGAAAGTTTTGGTTAAATAGACAGAATCAATATATTCTATAGTACATTCGCTTGACTCACTTCTCCAAATTTCTGTTATTACGTACATGATCCAATAGCATTATTTTGTGATTAAATTATCTTTTACTATTAGTAATAATTGCAATCATTTTTTCAGTATCTTCTTATATGTGATGAAGCCAATTGAGTTTTTTTGATTGTTCAAATGCTATTACTGCTAATTTTTTATCATCCAGTAACCCTTCTGAGCTAATAAAGAAGCTTGATCCCAATAGATGTCTTCATGCAATAAAACGAAAATTTTTAAGGCTATGGTGAACCTGAGAAACGTACTGACCCGTCGGGAGTAGAATCTTCCATGTAGCGGGGTTCTGCTACCTTGTATTTAGTTTTTTTTAGAAACTAAAATCTGTAAAATTTTATTGTGAACAATGATTAGGTTTTTTAAAATAATTTTGGATTTATGAATATATTCATATTTGATAATCATCTTTAGGCTTATTAATATAATTCATTAACATAATAAAAATATGGAAATTAGTCAAACAAAAATAAATGAATTTTATAATATAGTTCAAGATCGAATTAGCAAAATAATTACAAAGGAAGGATTAGATATTAATATTCTTTCAAAGGATATAATGACAAATTTAGACTATCTTATATCTTCTGAAACTTATGAATCCGACACATGCCGTATTCGTTATGATAGTAATAATTTGGAGATAAAAATGTGGATTTTTAGTCTAATATGTATGTCTTGGACACTAATGAACCTAACAAATAAAGTTAAAGAAGGACATTGTAATAACATAGATCATAAGCATGGAAGTCAAAATCCAGGTGAATGTTTCGACGGAAGAAAATTCCATTATTCTTTTTATCAAAAATGCATTAAATCTTTCTATGATAGTTTAGGAGTTATAGAAAAAGACTTAGATAAATATCGGTTTTATTAACCCGACATACAAGGTATTAGTATATTCTATTTTGCTGCTATCTTATGTTCTGAATTTTAATGGATTTTGTCAATTTAACGTTCAAAATTTGGCTTAACTAAGAACCTATGTCAAAATTATAAATTTATTATGTGATTTTCAAAAATAAACTCAATTTTGATCTAATCGAAAATAAGCTTTTGATCAAAATCATCTTCTAAATCTGCAATCTATAACATGGAGGAATATTGTTAAATCCATATTTTCCAACAATATTTAATTTCCTAAGATCAATACATATGCTCTGAAACCCATTAAAAATGTCTTTATCCAGATTAATATGCAATTCAGAGCTAAATGTACACAAGGTATTTCGTATCTCAGTAATACTTTGTCTCCATACTTATTCCAGACACCTCTTATTGTTGAATGCGTCTCCCGCAATAGTTATTCCTCTGTTCATATCTTGATTTTGATATGTGGTTTCATTTTACTAATGGATAAGGATTTTAACATAGTTATTATACATATCTAAAGGCTGTGTTAACTTAAGACTATTTTACCTCCAATTTTGAATAGAATTTTGTTTCTGATTTTTGCATTATATAAATAAACGAATAATCTTATCCAATTGTGTACATGTTGTAGATGACAATTTTGTATAATATTATTACGACGATAGTAATCATCAAAACATTCTGTCCTATCCTTGAAATACTGCATCACTCTTTCTATCAGACTTTTCTCTAAAGGAGAATGAAATCGATGTTTCAGAGTCAAAAAATTACATGCTTGTATATACTACGTACCACCATCTGTGTATATAGTATGTTTTCCATACCTTGATACAAGCGATCTGATAAAATTATCTGCTACAAACATGTTTCTCTCTTCTGAAATATAGATTCTAAGTATAGATTTATGAACAGATTCAATACAAATCCATAACCAAAAATGATTACTACCAATCTGAATCATTGTCTCATCGATTATGAATACGGAAACTCTTCTATGCTTGTTATAGATCTGCAACAATGAACTAAATCGTTGAATCCATTTCCAAACAGCAACATAACTTCTTTTTTGCTCCTTAAAAGGTTCCAATGCTTTGGATTTATTTCGTAGACTGAGACCAAGAAAGTACAAATAAAGAGAATACATAACAATAGTGGATGTTCTATTTCTATTGAATTTAATAAGCATAGATTAGAAATAATACATTCACAACTAAATCTATTTCCTTAAATTAACAGGTCCTTTATTTATCAAGATTAATTAACTGATTTTTACTCATTACCTGTTTTTAGCAATTCTTTCATATCCTTAAAGACATTGTTGGTAAATTACAAATGAAGAGAGAAAAGTCCTATTCCACATTTAATTCATACGATATATCCTGCAAGAAATCAAATAGCTTGAAATAAATACTAAAATATTTTATCATAAATTATTAAATTAAATTTTAATTTACGTCATTAATCAAACCTCATTTATTCTTAGTATTTAGTCATGTCTTCAATCAATTTTATATCTTTTTCATCTACACCTTCAAGGCATTTAAAATCCTCAACATCCAAGTCTAATTCTTCTTGTAGATTTTGTATTCTATTAGCATACTTGATTTCTTTATCAAATTCCCATTTGTTTCTGGCTATACAATATACTACCCAACATTTGTTTAAAGCTCCCCATGTCTGATTTACATAGAATCCTGATGGTAATAGTTCATGATATTTTCCACTTTATAATATTTGTAAGGATCAAATCCATGCTTTTTGAAAAATGTGTTATAATTTCTCCTGTATTTATGAGGTTTCATTTAATCTATTAATTTTTGATCCTGAAAAGTATATAAAAATAAAATTTAGATAGTTATCTTTTCTGTAAAATTAATAATATTTACTTCTTTTTATCCTAAGTTAAAATCTATGCATGACGTCTATTAGCATATGATCTAAGATTATTTTTAAAAAATATTTTTTGTAGAAAAATTTACCGGTATAGTTCCTCATGGAGAAAATTTATTTTTAAATATTTCCCAACAAATAATACTGTTAAAATAATTAATGTATTTTGGATTTAATACCCTGAAAAGATCTTTATTTTCTTGTTAATAATAGACATAAGATAAATTCACAACTTTTGTACTCTTACTACAGAAAAATATAGAGAAATATAATATATTTTTATTGTAATGACAATTTCTAATAAAAAATATTTTGAGATAATTAATCTATTGTACTACATTGTCAAATTAATATACCATATATAAGAATGTCATTACCATATAAAGTCCCATTGATATTTTTTTAATACCATTGAAATACTAATTGGGTACACAATTTTTTAGTTGTTATTTTGTGACAAATTCTTTAATGTTTTATTGAGATCCTTTTTGTAATTTTCTCTACCTGGCAATTTATTATTTTTTCTTATCAAAAACCCAGTCCTCTATCAGACGGACTATTACATCATTGTTACGTCTTGTACCAAATTTTTCAATTACTTTCATACAGAATTTTTTATAGAGTTCTACATCTATTGCTACCGTTGTATGCGTTTTATTGCTATTATTACTTTTGTTGGTATTCATACTTGTATTTGTATTTGTATTAGCCATTTTAATATATATACATGAACATACATATATCATCAGATATATATTTCCATCTTTAATTTCATAACCATATCATATAACTTGGTGCGTTCATCAGGACTAATATACCAGTTGTAAGGCTGGTCAGTTACTATATCGATAATCATATCAACAAGTACATTTTCGTTAAAAATTTTAGCAATTATTCGTAGATCATAGATATAGTCCTTACTTAAATTGAAATCACGATGAAGTGCTTCATCATAATTTGTAATAAAAAAGTCATGTTCGATTTGTTGATTAAATTTGTATATAATAGTAGCTAACTCATAATATAAAGAGCTGGGTAAGTTACGATATTTTCTTTGATCATTCTTTCCATAAAAAAGATCTTTTATTTGTTCAACAACCTTAAAATATAACTTTTTGAAATCTTCTACTTTTTTATTACTGTTATCTTTAGATTCAAATTCAAAATAATAGATGGCATCTAACATTACACTCCGCTTTGTTCCATGTATATCTTGGACTTGTACTATTTTTACAGGAATTTTTTTCACTTTACTAAATCCATATCTTATGAAGTATCTTTTCAAAGAGTTGTAATGTAGCTGATTCATCCATTGGTTCTTCATCATTTTTATTTTTTATTAATGTAGAAATTATTACCCGTATAACATTATATTTCTCTATTGATCCATTATTTACAACAAGTTTTGAAAATTTATGTCCTGAATTATAGATAATACCTTTGGTATCAGTATAAAATTAGTAGTTTAATAGAATTTGCAGATCCATGAATAATTTTAAATTATATAATTATGTGTGTATAATATTTGAAAAATAACGCTCTTAAATTAAGAACTATTATAAAAAATATCGGGGATGTAGGAGACCTAAATTCTGATACACTGATTAAAATTTCCTATGATCTCTTTAAATCTGTAAAATTCTGTGTATGTGTTAATGTCGAAAATCCAGTATTAACCGAAGATCATTCCATCGAACATACATGTAAAAAATTCAATCATCATGACTCCGAACATGCTCCTTTATGTGAGTGCTGTCAAACGAACATGTTGACATATTATCTTGGAAAATGTATTGATCAATTGGATTATGAGGATAAACTCATAAAATATAATAATCCTATATTATCTTCTTACAGAATTGCAACAAGAACTTATGGTTTTACAAGAAATAAATCGATTATACAATTTAGAATTTTGAGACATCACAATGCCTGGAATGATCCTGAAAATATGTCTATTGGAGAGGAGATTCATGAATTTGATTTCGAAAAAATTAGCCTAAAAAAATTGGATGATTTTTAGTCTGTGTTAAATAGGAAAATTCAAGGGAAATATAACTAAATCTACTGAAAATGATCTAAAGAAAATGTTTAACGATGGAGATGAAAATGAATTCAAATTGGGTATCATATCGAATTTTGAAATTAGGAAAAGAACGATAGTATATTTCACTTATCATGTTGTAAAAAATTTAATACATTTTAACGATGATCATTATAAGCTCCTAAATTTAATTGAAAAGTGTATTGATGAAACAACTGATAAAAATTTGTCAAGGGTAAAATCAAAAGCAGAGACAATGTTGGATTATAACAAAACTTATTTACTGGAATATACTCAACATATGTTAAATAATACTTCAATACCATGATATTGATCTTTAATTTTTGGAAAAGCGTTATTCATGATTTAGAAAGGCTGGCAGATTTTGCTAATATACTTCCTCATGCATTTTTAAAATTTCTAGGTCTAGCCTATTTAATTGTTTATTGAGATTACATATTTTTCCTTTAATATCCATGAGTTATAAGATATTAATTAAAAATGTTTTAGACCAGAAAAAGGAAAAAGATACAGTATTAAAAGGAAAATGATCTGATAATTCATTAGTTAATTTTAATGCTATTCACCTATCAGTAATATTTGGAGTTTCAATGCCATAAACATTCAAATTCGTCAATTGGCAAATCTAATTCCTTTTGTAGTTTCTGTATAATTTTAGCGTATTTGATTTCTTTATAATATTCTCCTTTAGCTCTAGCTATCCAATATCCTACCCAAGCCTTATGTATTGCCCCCCATGCTTGGTTTTCATAATATCCTGAAGATAGCATTCTAGAATATCTGCGGCCATATTTGTAGCCTTTATAGGGGTCCCATCTTTTTAATTTTACAAACTTGTCAAAAGTGAATCGGTATTTGTGAGATCTCACATAATATTTTAGTCTCTTTAAACTATTTATAATTTAAAAGTTTTGTAAGGAAAAATATTCAATTCTAAATCTATTATATTTCTTGCAATATTTATAACATTTTAGAAATTTGAAGACAGAAGTGGTAATATACTTCCTCATGAGTTTTCAAGATTTATAAATGTTCCCTACCTAATTTCATAGCTTCATTAAAGAGAACTTATTTTCCTTTTAACACATACTAATAGTCATAAAATTGATAAATTATTATAATAATTATCTTCTCATCTGTTTATCACTGAATATACAAGATAAAAAAAAGTTATTGGTTGGGATAAGGCATACTTGTTTCCAACATATATTCTTCCATTGCTTTTTCTCTTTGTTTAACTATTTTTTCAATATCAAGTTCATCATATCCTTCAGCTAATTCATTATTGACAGTAACTACTTCCACATTGACATTTTCGTAAGGAGGTCCAATTCCAATTCTATTAGGTAAATACTTTACGTCTTCTTCAGTAGTAATTAAGCTTCCTGGTGGAACAAATTTATTATCTGGGATTTCTACTCCACCGGTTATAGTACTACCAACTCCAACAGAAACATGATTTCCTACTTTTGCATTAAATATTAAACTCTCCATTCCAACAAATGTATCATGTCCTACATATGCAGGCCCATGAACAAGTGTTCCATGTGCTAAACTAGTTCTTTCACCTACAAATACTGCATAACCTTCTTCAAATCCTGGATCATTACCTTTTAATAATTCACCTTCTGCACTAAAACGTCTATCATCTAGATTTATTCCATTTTTGGTTGTTTCTAAGGCATGAATAACTACATCATCTTGTACATTTGAGAAAGCAGAGATATGGATAGGTGTGCCTTCATCTCCTCTGCAAACAGCAGTGGGAGCTACCATTACTTGTTCACCAATAGAACATGCTCCAATTACTACAGCAAATGGATGAATGAATGCAGTATCTTCAATTTCAGGAAAAGCAACAGTTGGATTAAAATCTGTAAGGACATTTTGATGAATATTAGGCCAATTATCATATCCATCATATGATCTCTCTTTCATGTAATCATTATGTCGCTTGTAGTCATCATATCCATCATATGATCTCTCTTTCATGTAATCATTATGTCGCTTGTAGTCATCATATCCATCATATGATCTCTCTTTCATGTAATCATTATGTCGCTTGTAGTCATCATATCCATCATATGATCTCTCTTTCATGTAATCATTATGTCGCTTGTAGTCATCATATCCATCTTCTGCTGCGTTTGCTCCTACAATCAATGAAGGAGATGCTATGACAATAATTCCTGCTAATAAAATACTAGCTAAAAATATTGCACTAGTTCTTTTTACTGATACTATTCTATTATTCACTATTCAAATATATTGTCTTTATTATATTTGACGTACGATAGATGAATAAAGATTCTTTGAATACAAAGTTCTAATAGTTGATTTTTTAAATATATCTACAATAAGATAAATATAGTGAACTATTATAGACATTTATTGAATATAAATCAGTAGGAAAATTTGTAGTCTCAATAAATACCAATAACAATTCTATAATAAGAGTTTAATGCAGAGAGACTTCTTGTATTTATTACGAACTCAAATGTTAAATGGATAGGCTTTATAATTATCTTTCGGGAAATAATTATTAAAAAACCAAATATAGATTTCGGCCCTGTTAACTTTAGGATAAAATAAGGTAATACCTACATAGTTGGAGCAGATTTTATCATTAATTTTGATAATTCATAGAAAATATCCTTCTCCCTGTTATTGAATCTGAATTCTATCTCTTTTAGATATACATGAAAATACTGTTTAGGTACTCCCCTGTAATGATACAACCATGTCTTGGCATAACTCCAGAATCCTTCAATTCTATTAATATGGGTATCTTCTCTTACATATTCATCTCTTCCATGTGCAACGACTTGATGTTTTCCAATCATATTCAACATTGCATATGCAGTATGGTCATCAGAATAGTACAACGATCCTTTCTTGGTATATTGTTTTATCAAGGGAATAAGTGTCTCATGTTTTCTATCAGATACTGGAAATGTAATAACAATTCCATTTCTCTTGTAGATACCAAATACCAGATTTTTGTGCTCAATTACACCCCATCCTCTCTTGCCACCTTTTCTATAACCACCAAATAACGCTTCATCAATTTCAATCTCACCAGATAACTTTAATTCATGTAGTTGTTGTAGCGATTTATCATATATCGTTTGTCTAAATAATCGAAATGTTCTTTCTATTGTTGATAGATCACATGATACATAAAATCTAATTCTATATGCAGGTACTCCTAATGTAAATAGATAAAGTAAGTGTATGATATTGCTAAGCGATGTTCGTATCTGTCCGAGATATGTACCTGTAAATTCACTAAAATTATATCTGCAACGTTTACAGCCATACCTATTTGATTTCAGATAATATAGAAGTCTATACCTACATCTAGGACATATTCTTTTTCCATTCCATCTAAGATTACGAAAATATATACTACTTTTCTTATCGCTTGATGCTAGGTCTATTGGATCATATTTACGCACAAATATGTATAAAATAACATATCATGTGTTTATTTTTTGCTCCAAATGTACAGGTATTACCTTGTTAAATGATATTAGTAATCCTTCTTTTATCTTATTTATCATATTTTTTCAAAAAATCTCTAGAGTATACTGGTGTCCACAATAAATTAATTTCAGTTTGTGATAGTAAAGTGATAAAGCTACTAGTACGAATTTGGAATTTCTTATATTGCTGTTGTAAATATATACAAACCATGCAATGCTATATTTCCTCTGTTAATGACATGCATTTCTCTGGTGTGTAAATGTGATTAGGTCTGATACTATAACAAATTACTTGACTTTCATAAGGTTGCCAAATATTTTTACCACTATACCAAATATCCTTGTTGGATATTTTCTATTTACTAATATAAAGGATACAAATTATATTGATCTGTTTTTATTGATATCTATTTCTATTTTATTGTATATTGGAGGAATAGTTTTAAATGATTATGTAGACTTAAAAAAAGATAAAAAAGAAAGACCATCACGACCTCTTCCTTCAAACAAAATTCCAAAGAAAAATGCTCTCTATATTTACATTATATCTATTTCATCTTCGTTAATTTTATCTATATTTACAGGTGTCACTGGCTTTTTGATAACAGTTATAATAATTGTTCTAATTTTTATCTATAATTTATACTCAAAAGAAAGATCACTGGGACCTGTAAATATGGGATTGATACGAAGTTTGAACGTTCTATTAGGTTCTAGCATTTCTTTTTCCTTGTTTGATTTACAATTTACTAGCCTCAAGTTTATTATTATCCTCTTTTTTGAATTTTTATATGTTTTTGTAATTACATTCACAAGCAGAAACGAAGTCAAAATAGATTCTACAGAGAATCACTTTCTGTTATCATTTTCTATAATTTATTTAATAATATTTTCAATATTGTTTTTAATTTTTATTGACATCTTTAACTTTGATTCAATAATAAATACCATAATATTTACAGTTGCTATAGTTTATTCACATCTATATTTCTATAAAAATAAAATCTCAATACAAAAATTAATATCATTTCTCATAATTTTTATGGTTATATACGATTCAATTTTTATCGCCGAAAGCATAGGATATTTATATGGATCCACCGTACTTCTTTTAATACCTCTTATTATATTTCTTGGGAAAAAGATGTATATGACATAGCTTTTTTTATTTTTAGTATCCAATACAGGACACATTTTATAGAAAATATTCATTTTTAAACCATATTCTTTAAATCTAGTAACACCCAGATACTAATACAAATTCATGAAAAGACATACCATAGTTATTGATATAGTTGGATTAGAAGAAAAACATCTTGCTTCGAACTATCTTCCCGCAATAAACAATTTTGCAAGCCTTGGAGAATATTGCAAACTAAAACCTGTATTTCCAGCAGTTACCAGTTCCGTACAGACTAGCTTCTTAACTGGTGAATATCCAAACAGCCATGGAATTGTATCAAACGGTTTTATGGATCGTAATACATATAATGTGTTATTTTGGGAACAATATTCTTCATTAGTTCAAGCTCCGAGGATATGGGACTTTATAAAGAAAAGAGATCCTAACTTAAATACCTCAGTACTTTTTTGGCAGAATACCCTATATGCAAATTCAGATGTTATAATAACTCCAAAACCCATCCATTTAGAAGATGAGATGATCATGTGGTGTTATTCAAAACCTGTTGGTTATTATGAAGAGATTGCGAAAAAAATTGGTAATTTCGATTTATCAAAATACTGGGGACCATTCGCATCACACTTATCTAGTGAATGGATTTGTAATGCAACTCAATATACCATCGAAAAATATAAACCCAATCTGCTGTTTACATATATTCCTCATGTTGATTATTCAGCTCAAAGATTTGGAAAAGATAGTAGTGAAGTTCATAACGATCTAGTAAAGGCTGATAGGCTTGTTGAAAGGATTATCGAATCTACAAAAAACGTTGGAATCTACGATAATACTCAATTTGTAATTTTTTCAGAATATTCTTTTAATGATGTTAACAATGCTATCCCTATCAATTTAGTTCTTAGGGATAGTTCTATGCTAAATGTTAGAGAGATAAATGGGAAAGAATACGTAGATTTTGAATTCAGTAAAGCATTTGCGGTAGTTGATCATCAAGTTGCTAATATTTATATTAAATCTAGTCAAGAATTCAGCAACGTATTAAAAATACTTCAAAATATTCCTGATATAGAAATAATAATAACTAATGAAGAGAAAAAATTTTATAATATTAACCATGAACGGACAGGGGATATCATAGCAGTTTCAAAACGTAATAAATGGTTTAGTTACTACTGGTGGTATGACAAGGAACGTGCACCAGATTTTGCTAAACATGTGGATATCCATAGAAAACCAGGTTATGATCCACTCGAATTATTTATTAATCCTCAAACCAAATCTATTCCATTTGAAACCAATTTGATTAAAGGTTCACATGGACGACCGTTCAATCCCCAAACTTTGGAAGGTTATTCACTTTATGTTTCTAACGTTAAATCTGGTATTCAAAAGGACTCTGAAAATGCCATCAACGTGGTAGATATTGGAAAATATTTGATTGGTTCTATCTAAACAAATTATATGGTGCTATATTTGATAAATTATTGCATAACACTCAATTCATTCCATGATAGTCAATCACTCGAGAAAATTCTGGAAAATCTAGTGAGATGTAATTATGATGGAATAGAAATTGAGGGAACCCCAAATCAATTTTCTTGGAAACAATATCTGGATAACATAAAGTCCTATAATTTACCAGTAATCGGGGTAACCGGAGCGTGGACAAAAAGAGATATGGAGAATGGACATAATCCCGTTCTTCTCACAAATGATTATAATAAATTATCATATTCAATAACATATATCCAAAATTGTATTAAAATGTGTAACTATCTAGGTGGAAACTTATTTAATATCTGTTTGTTATCTGATTATTCAGAATCACAAGATTTCAATCATACATATATTTCTACCCGAGAAAAAAAGAAATCTTTGCAACAAATAACGTCAATTTTATCAGATCTATCAAAATTCGCCCAACAATATGGCGTATATCTCTTATTAGAACCCTTGAATAGATATTCGACACCTTATTTTGTTCAAGCAAATGATGCTATAGAACTTTCTTCAAAGATCAATCATGACCACTTGCTCTTGTTATTAGATACATATCACATGAATATTGAGGAAAAAAAATTTTCTGAAGCAATCAATCACAGTAAAAAATTTCTAAAACACATTCACTTATCAGATAACAATAGACTAATGCCAGGACGAGGCCATATAGATTTTGACTTGATAATAAAATCATTAAAGAATATTAATTACAAAAATAAAATCAGTTTTGAAATTATTCTCCCTCGTAAAAACTATATACCAGATCTTAAATATGGCCTTAATTATATAAAAAAAATCTCAAAAAAATACGATTTATGACAAACAATCGTTTAAACGATTCCCCTAAAGATTTCAATACAATACTTTACTTCCAAATTTATTGATCCTAGAAATGTTTTTTCAAATCTTCCTGCCAAGCAATTAAACTGTTCATATCCGAGGTTACATAATCCGGATTGAGGTCTTTTGCAATCGACAGAATTTCTCGTTTAACAAATAGGATTATCTTGATTTCTTCAGTCAATTTATTTTTTAAAAATTTCGCAGTTGTAAATAGAAATCGAAGAGAAGTTTCTTCTGAGGAAAAGATAAAAATATTCTTTAATCCTTTTTTACGATCCCATAATTTGGTCATATATCTTTGAATGTCTATATCAAAAAAAGGATCTATATGTTGTTCTATATTTCCTATATAAATAGTATGAAGTCCTATTATTTCAGATGCTATTGAAGCAATTTTAGAATTATATGTTTGATCTTCATTTCCAGCTATGAATATATTATATACACTATAATTAGCTGTTTCTCTATGATAATGCTGCGAGAGTAAAATCATCAAGTCAAATAATTGGTTATTTAACGAAATTAATTCTGTTTCTCCTAATCTTCCTCGATTGTAAATCTCATTCAAAGTATTAAAAGAAGGAATAAAAATCTCTTTGATTATTCTAATAATATCCCTATCTGAATAAATAGTACTTAATAATATTTTACCTGTTTCGTTCTTATTATTACCTAATAGTGCAGTAATAAAATTTTGTTGTATCTGCAAATAATTTAAAGGAAGTTCTAATTCCATCACGCCCGGTTCCAATGTCCAAATATTTACCGAACCAATTTTCTTTCTTTTAATTAATCCTATTACTGCCAAAATGTTAAGATATTTCGTTATGGTCATTCGATTTACATGAATGGCATTAGCTAATTCAACACTAGACATGCCTGCATCATTCATTTTCAGACTTTCAATAACTTTATGTTTAATTTCATCAATTGTATATCTTCTATACAATAATCTAAGATTATTGATAGAATACAAAAACATTTAGCATGTTCACTCAATTTTACAAACAGTACATCATATTCTTTAGTATCTGATTCTAGCATCTGATTCTAGTATCACCAAAAAGTTTAAATTTAATGTAATTATTGGCATCGCCTGACTATGATTAAAGAGAAATGTGTACTTGCCTATTCGGGTGGTCTCGATACTTCAGTATGTATAAAGTATTTACAGTTATTGCATGATCTAGATGTAGTTACTGTTACCGTAAACATTGGACAGAATGATGATTTCGAGGAGATAGCAAATAGATCTAAACTAGTAGGTGCGATAAAACATTATAACATTGATGCTTCCTCAGAATTCACCGAAAATTACATCATTCCATCTATAAAAGCAAATGGATTGTATGAAAATCGATATCCGTTAGCTACAGCCTTAGCAAGGCCCTTAATAGCTAAAAAAGCTGTAGATATAGCAACAAAGGAAAATGCAAAATATATTGCTCACGGATGTACTGGAAAAGGGAACGATCAAATAAGATTCGATATTACTATTAAATGCCTAAATCCTGATCTAAAAATTATTGCTCCGATACGTGATTTGAATCTGACAAGAGATAAAGAAATACATTTTGCCAACGAACATAAAATCCCTGTAAATACTGAGGTAAAGAAATATAGCATTGACGAAAATTTATGGGGCAGATCGATTGAAGGTGGCGATCTAGAGGATCTATTAAATGAACCACCAGACGAGTGGTTCAAATATGTCAAGTTTGATAATCCGAAGGCCGGATATTTAGAAATTGATTTTGAAGCTGGTATTCCTGTCTGTGTAGAAGGACAAAGAATGAATTTGACAGATTTGATAAATTATGTAAATATCAAGGCGGGGTCTTATGGGGTAGGCATAATTGACCATGTGGAAGATAGAGTAATAGGTATCAAATCTAGAGAAATTTATGAATGTCCAGCTGCTTGTGTCTTGATCGAATCACACCAAGATCTTGAAAAATTGGTTTTAACTTCCCATGAATTACGATTTAAACATTTTGTGGACCAACAATGGAGTTGGATGACCTACTCAGGACTATGGCAAGATCCATTGGTAAACGATTTGGATAGATTTATAGATGCAACGCAAAACAGAGTTACAGGAACAGTAAAGATGAGATTGCAAAACGGTTCTATGAGGGTTGTAGGAAGAAGATCAGAATTCTCTTTATACAAAAACGAATTGGCAACTTATTCTTCTGGTTCTATTTTTGATCAAACGTTAGCGAAGGGTTTTGTTGAATTATGGGGATTACAATCGGTTACTGCAAATTCTATAGCAATTAATTTAAATAAAAAAGAGAATAAAGGAGAAGAACAATAGAATGAAGAAAGAATGTAGTGATTGTGGAGGAGAAATAAATATTCCAGACGATGCCGTGGTTGGGGAAATTGTTTCTTGTCCTGATTGCGGAGGCGACTTTGAAATATCTTCAAAGTCAAATGATAACATTGAATTAAAAAATGCAGAATCGGTAGGAGAAGACTGGGGAGAATAAACTTGAAAAAAAATGGAACTATCTATTATTTATGATAAACTACGATTTGAAGAAAAAGCTCTCTACGATGATGCAGTAAAGAAAGGAGTTAATACTAGATTACTCGATGCAAAATCCGTTTCAATAAGTACTGAATTTAATGATAACCCTTATTTTGGAGATATTTTTCTACAAAGATGTATCAGTCATTTTAGAGGACTTTATATCACTTCTTGTTTAGAGTTCTTGGGATATCCGGTAATAAACAAGTATGAAGTAAGCGAAATATGTGGAAATAAATTAAGAACATCCCTAATTTTATCAAAATCCAAAGTAGCTGGTCCAAAAACATATTTTTGCTTTAACTCAGATTCATTTAAAGTTCTGATCGATAAGATAGGTTATCCAATCGTCTTAAAGCCAATAGTGGGATCTTGGGGACGTGGTGTTTTTCCGGTAAGAAATGAAGAGATTGCAAATATGTTGATAGAAACACGGGAAGAAAACGATTCGCCATTTTCAAGAATATATTATGTTCAAGAAATGATAAAGAGACCGCCACGTGATATTCGATGTATCGTAGTAGGAGATCAAATCGTAACTGCAATATATCGTTATTCTGCAGAGAATGAATGGAGAACAAATGTAGCCAGAGGAGGTCATACTGCGCTAGCTCCTGTAACGAATGAGCTTGAGGATATTGTTCTAAATGCATCGAAAGCAGTTGGCGGGGGAATACTTGGTGTTGATGTAATGGAAGATAAAACTCGAGGATTTGTAGTTCATGAAATTAATAGCAATGTCGAATTTCGTGGTGCCTCTCAGGTATCACAATCTAATATAGCAGGTTACATGATTGATTATGTTCTTCAGTTTTCAAAAAAATAATTCTTACTAGAAGATATCCAAATGTAATAATGATAAGGATTATTCTTTTACACATATAATAAAATTCATAAGATACAGCAATATTCTGATCTATAGTTTAACATTATGAAGGTAGGAGTCATAGGAGCATCAGGATATGTTGGTGGCGAGTTAATTAGACTACTTGTAAGTCATCCAAAAGTCGAGCTTAATATGGTGACTTCTCGACAACAAGCAGGAGAATACGTACATAGAATTCATCCAAGTCTTAAAGGATTCATTGATCTCACTTTTTCACCAATGGATATTAAAAAAGTTTTAGACTCATGTGATTTGGTCTTTGTATCAGTTCCACATGGAAGTGCAAATCAAATAGTGAAAGATCTCTACGATAGCGATGTTAAAATTATAGACCTTTCTGCTGATTTTAGATTAAAAAATCCTAAAGATTATGTAAAGTGGTATGGATGGGAGCACCCATATCCAGAACTTCTTTCTAAGTCTGTATACGGTGTCCCAGAATTTCATCGCGACGAGATAAAAACTGCAAAATTGGTTTCGTGTCCAGGATGTATGGCAGTCACTTCTTTACTAGCACTTAAACCCTTAATAGAACATGATCTTATTGACACGAAACATATCGTTGTTGATAGTAAAATTGGATCTTCTGGGGCAGGAGCTCAAGCTAACGCAGGTACTCACCATGCCATGAGATACGGAGTGATTCGACCATATAAACCAGCAAAACATAGGCATACTGGTGAAATAATACAAGAATTAAGTCTTCTAGCAAAAAAAGAGATCAAGATTAGTATGAGTCCTCATGCGGTAAATCTTGTTCGAGGAATACTAACTACAAATCATACATTTCTCAATAAGCCCATTGGTGAGTTAGAGCTTTGGAAAGTTTATCGAGAGTTCTACAGTCATGAACCATTTATACGTCTCATAAAAGATAAGAAAGGACTTTACAAGTTCCCCGATCCGAAATTTTTGATAGGTTCAAACTTTTGTGATATTGGATTTGATATAGATGAAGATAATCAACGTGTTGTTGCACTGTCCGCTTCTGATAATTTAATGAAAGGTGCCGCAGGATCTGCAATCCAAAATATGAATGTCATGTATGGATTTGATGAAATGGATGGTCTTAAATACACTCCTCTGACTCCAGTATGATAGTTATCAAAATAGGTGGAAGTATAGTAGATGAATTACATCCTTCTACTATTTCTGACATCAAAAGTCTGCTGGAAAAGGAAAAAATTGTTCTTGTACATGGCGGCGGAAAAGAAGTCACAAATATTGGAAACAAATTAGGCAAGGAACAAAAGTTCATAGTCTCTCCAGGAGGTGTGAGGAGTAGATATACAGACAAAGAGACTGCAGAGATTTATACGATGGTGATGTCCGGTAAAATAAACAAAGCCATTGTCCAAATGTTATTGAATAGCAATATCTGTGCAGTAGGTATTTCTGGAATTGATGGTGCAACCATAAAAGCAGAAAGAAAGAAAAAATTGGTTATTCTTAATGAAATGGGAAGGAAGATGGCAATCGACGGAGGATATACCGGAAAAATAAAAAATGTAGATCCTGCTTTGATAAAGATATTGTTGTCAAATGGGTTTGTTCCTATCATTTCTCCGATCGCTTTGAGTGAGGAAACTGAATTTCTAAATGTAGATGGTGATAGGGCTGCGGCATATGTTGCGGGGAGTCTGAGGGCAGATAAAGTTATTTTTATTACCAATGTAAATGGTTTAATTTTAGATGATGAGTTAGTGAAAAACATGAATTATACTGAAGCTAAGGCATCACTGCCCAAAATTGGTCATGGAATGGAAAAGAAAGTTCTTGCTTGTACGGAAGCTATAGAAATGGGTGTAAAAGAAGCGATTATTGCATCGGGCAATGTAGAAAATCCTATATCTGCAGCTCTTTCTCATGCAAATTGTACGGTGATTAGCAAATGAACGGCGAGGATCTTTATGTAGGAAACATCTACCAGAGATTTCCTATCAATATATCGAAGGGGAAAGGCGCAATAGTCTGGGATACATCTGGCAGAGAATATATTGATTGTATGGGAGGATATGGAGTGGCCTTGGTCGGGCATTGTAATGACAGGGTGGTACAGGCAATTAAGGACCAAGTAGAAAATTTAATAACTTGTCACATGTCGATTTATAATGATACACGATTAAAATTTCTGCAAAAAATATCCGAAATTTCTCCGAAACAACTTTCAAAGTTTTTCTTCAGTAATAGTGGAGCAGAATCCGTAGAAGCAGCAATTAAATTTTCTAGAAAGTATACTGGAAAAAGTGGAATAATTTCTATGAATGGTGGATATCATGGAAAAACTTTCGGGGCTTTATCTGTAACATTCAATGAGAAATATAGAAAATCATTCCAGCCCTTACTTGAAGGAGTAAAATTTGTTCCACCTCATACTCCATCAGTGATCGAGGAGGTATTGGATGAAAGTATCGGAACCGTAATAGTTGAACCAATCCAGGGAGAAACTGGTATCATAGTCCCGGAAGATGGAATTTTACAAGAAATTAGAGAAATCTGTGACCATAATAATCTAGTATTAATTTTTGATGAGATCCAAACTGGATTAGGTAGGACAGGGGAAATGTGGGCTGGACAAAATTGGAAAACTACTCCTGATATTATGTGTCTGGCCAAAGGTATTGCTGGTGGATTGCCTATGGGCTTAACTCTTTGTAAACCTGAGATTCTTGATTCCATAAAAATCGGCGAGCATTCATCAACCTTTGCTGGTAATCCACTTGCTTGCTCTGCAGGAATAGCTACAATTGATTCCATCGTAGAAGATAAGCTCGTAGAAAATGCTCTTCACATAGGAAGTTTATTTAAAAATGGATTATTAGAACTACAAAAAAAACATAAAATAATTCGAGAGGTAAGAGGATTAGGATTGATGCTTGCAGTAGAATTACGCTTTGACGTTAGAGATGTCTTGATGGATGGAATAAAAGAAGGACTTCTTATGTTATATTCAGGCAGAAATATAATTCGGTTACTTCCTCCTTTAGTCTTAGATGAAGTAAAGGTATTAAAAACCTTGGAAATCATGGATAATATATTGACCAAAGAAGAGGTTAGAAGAAATGTTAAATAATATTGATTCTTTTGATGAACAAATTATTCGGATCCTACAAAATGATTCACGTAAATCATTTGTAGAAATAGCTACTTCTGTCGGACTTTCAGAATCTGCAGTAAGAAGAAGAGTTAAAAATTTAATAGAAAATAAAAAAATAAAAAAATTTACTATTGAAGTAAATCAAAAGGAAGAGACAAGCGCAATAACCCTAATTTCAGTCGCTTCTTCATCAGATACTTCTACCGTCACCTCTAGATTGTTGAATCTGGGAGGAGTAAAAGTAGTATACGAGATAACTGGACAATATGATATTGCAGCAATAATAAGTGCTTCTACTATTTCCGAAATAAATTCATACATTGATGATGTAAGAAAAATTGTAGGTGTTTCTGATACCAATACAGTGATTATCCTAAAAACTATGAAGTAATTTTATTTATACACCGAAATTTAGTCTCATCAACGTAGAATGATTTCGCTTTTTTTTAAATCATTTCGTCATAAACATTTATATCATATACGAAAGATGTTTTAGGTGCATTACAATGACACTAAAATCGGACGATCCTAACTATTATGCGCACTACTATAATAAAATAGATGAGGGACAAAAAAAAATAAAGGTTCTAGATTCGACTCTACGAGAAGGAGAACAACATCCTGGAGTATCTTTTACTAGCAAACAGCGGATTCAAATTGCGTGGATGTTAGATTCTTTTGGAGTTGATCAAGTAGAAATCAGCCCTGTTGTTTCTCCAGATCATTTTGAAGCAACAAAAATCATAATTAAACAAGGGTTAAAAGCAGATATTGTTGCGCATGTTAGGGCAATAAAATCTGATGTGGATACAGCAATTAAAACTAATGCTACTTGGGTAGCGACATATATGGGAATTTCTGATATTCATTTAAGTGCTAAATTAAAAATTTCTAGAGAAGAAGCAAAAATGAGAGCAATAGAAGTAGTCGAATATATAAAATCCCATGGATTAAAATCTCGATTTACAATGGAGGATGCGAGTAGAACTGAACCATCATTTCTATTAGAAATGTGCAAAGAAATTAATGGACTGGGCGTTGAAAGAATAAGTATCCCTGATACTGTTGGAATTATGAGACCAAATGGTATGTATAATTTGGTGAAAATGGTTTATGATAATATCGATAAATCCAAGAGCTCACTTGATGTTCATTGTCACAATGATGTTGGATTGGCACTAGCAAATGCATTGGCTGGATGTGAAGCTGGTGCAGATCAGATTCACACAACAATAGATGGATTCGGAGAAAGAACCGGAATACCTTCTCTTGCTGAAACTTCTATAGCTTTAAATCTCATTTACAAATCTAGCAATAATTTTAGGTTACATATGTTGAAAGATTTATCAAAAACAATATCTCAATATACAGGTCTCGACATTCCAGAATCTACACCGATCGTAGGTGATAGTGCTTATAAGCACAAAGCAGGAACACATCTTGCCGCCATTCTTCGAAATCCTTCTGCTTATGAGATAATTGAACCAAAACTTGTAGGAAATAGAAGAAAAATCGTTTTTGGCGAGCTAGCAGGTAAAAACGGAGCAGCTTACCTTTTATCGTTATTGGGTCTGGAAACGAGCAAACATGAGGCTGAAACTCTCGCCCGTGGATTAAAGGAACTTAGGATGGGTGACGTTTTAGAATTGTTTCTGGATGAACGTCTAGAAAGAAAAATTCTTAATGAAGGATCGCCAAATGTGATAAAGGAGTAAAAGAATATGGTCAAATGTAAAGAATGTGATGCAGAAATAAGAATCCCCGACGATTCAATTGAAGGCGAAATAGTTGCCTGTCCAGATTGTGGTTCAAGCTATGAACTAGTCAAGGGAGCAGATGGATTCAGTATTAAGCCATCTCAAGTAGTTGGCGAGGACTGGGGACAGTGACTGAGAGAAAGAACACAACCTCCCTCACTCTTCTTTATGATAATATACGTTGGGAAGAAAAAGCTATCTACGAATCTGCTAGAAAAAGAGGAATTGAGATAACGAATGTTAATTGTAAAGATCTAATTTTGGAACTAGACGGTCCTAGCTATTCTGATAAAATAATTATACAAAGATGTGTTAGTTATTTCAAAAGCCTTCATTCTACTGCTGCACTGGAAGGTTTGGGAGCTCGTGTTATTAATCCACTTAATACTTCTATTGTTTGTGGTAATAAATTATTTACACATATGAAATTGAAAGACGCTGGAATAAAAACTCCCAAAGTTATAACAACTTTTTCATATGATGCAGCACTTTCTGCTCTTGATATTTTTGGATATCCGACCATAATTAAACCTACAATTGGAAGTTGGGGAAGATTAATTGCGTTACTAAAAGACAAAGATGCAGCGAAGGCCGTAATTGAAGATAGACAACATATGTTTCCACTTTATCAAATATATTATTTTGAGGAATTTGTTGATAGACCGCCTAGAGATATAAGAGCAATAGTAATAGGCGATACAGTAGTAGCTGCTATATATCGTTATTCGGAAAATAGCGAATGGAAAACCAATATGGCTTTAGGAGGCAGAGCAGAATCATGTCCAATTACAAAAGAGCTCGAAGATATATGTATAAAATCTACACAAGCAGTAGGTGGAAAAATAGTTGGAGTAGATCTTATGGAAAGTTCACGAGAAGGTTTATTGGTTCACGAAGTTAATAATACAACAGAGTTTAAAAATACTGTCAGAGTAACAGGAGTACCAATTCAAGATATGATAGTCGATTACTCTTTGCAATACAACTAATATTATTATTAAAATTGGTCTCACCTAATTATGCTGTGGAGCTCTTAAAAAGATCAATAGAGTTCTATACACCCTCAAGATCTGAATCTCAATTAGCTAATATGCTTAAGGAAAAATGTATTGAGGATCTGGGATTTGAACAAGCTCAGATAGATAGTGTAGGAAATGTTATAGCTACAAAGGGATTAGGATATCCTAGGATTCTTCTTTGTGGACATATGGATACAGTTCCAAATAAAGTGCCTATCAGAATAGAAGATGGTTTATTGTATGGTCGTGGTGCCTCAGATGCTAAAGCATCTTTAATCGCCATGCTCTTAGCAGCTTCGGAATTTCCTAAACAAAACGGAACTATTATTTTCGCAGGTGTAGTAGATGAAGAAGGAAGCGCTACTGGTAGCAAACAACTTGTTAAAAATAATATAGAGGTTGATTATGCCATTTTTGGTGAGCCGAGTGGCATCGAGAACATAACGATATCGTATAAAGGTAGATTAGCAATTAAACTAATTTGCGATGTCCTCCAAAGTGCTCATGCAAGTGCCCCTTGGCTCGCAAAAAATTCGATTGAAGAATCTTACGAGTTCTGGCAGGCCATAAAAAAGGAAATTAACAAAACAAACAATAGTGAAAAAAAAACTAGTTCAATAAGTTGCAGTCTGACGGAAATAACTGGAGGGTCGAGTCATAATGTTACTCCTCAAAAATGTAAGCTTACCATGGACATACGAATTCCTACTACAAATACATGCCAACAAGTATTAGACATGATCGATAAAGTAATTTCTAATATATCTAGTCAAAAAGGAATAAAATCCAATTATATAATCGAAGATTTTACAGATCCATTTGAAGCAGATCATTCATCTCCATTGGTAAGGTCTCTATTTCTTGCAATACTGGATGTCTGTAAAAAACGACCGAATTTATTACGAAAAACTGGTACTGGTGACATGAATATTATTGGTAATGCGCTTAAAATACCAGTAGTTACTTATGGGCCGGGAGATCCTCATTCCTCTCATAGTGTAGACGAGCATGTTGATATCCAGGAATATATTACCGGAATAGAGGTCTTTAAAAGATCGCTTTTTCATATGTCTAGGTTACACAATTATCAAAGAAAATAATCCAAACTTACTATACGCCAAAGATAATAGGGTGATCTTATCTATTTTTAATAACATGTTATACTTTGTTGGAATAGGAATAGACGGTTGTAACAGTATAAGTTTAAATGCTATAGAAATTATGAAAGATTGTCAGATAATTTATATTGAAAGATTTACAAGTTACATAAGTAAAAAAGAAATAGAAAAACTCGCTCAACTTATAGACCCCAAAAAGAAAAAAAAAATTAATTTAGTGCAACGTTGGTTTATTGAGGATGGAAAAGAGATACTTTCCAAATCTAAAAATGCAATTGTTGCAATACTAACTTATGGTGACCCATTTATGGCAACAACAATGAATGAATTACTGATTAGAGCTAAAAGGAATTTAATTGAAACACGTATTGTTCACGGCTCTTCTGGACTTTTTTCTTTCATGGGGGAAAGTGGCCTTCATAACTATAAATTCGGTCGTACCACTACAATAATGTCAGATCCTCAATCTGCAATAAGTGTCTATAATATTATTTTTGAAAATCTAAAAGTAGGAAATCATACCTTGATATTAACTGAATATAATAATAAGGATGACAAAGATTTTTTCTTTCTAAATCCCCAATTAGCTCTTGAAATGTTAGTGGAAGTTGAAAAAGATCTAAAATATGGAATTATATCAGAAGAAACTTTTATTATAGTTGGATCAAGAATTGGAACGAATTCTCAAAAAATTCAATCAGGAAAGATTCATTCTTTTGAGAATATGGATTTTGGTGAAGGACCTCATTCTATAATCATTCCCGGACAACTTCACTTTACTGAAATTGATTCTATAACATCCCTTTATGAAAATTTTGACAATCCATCTGATAATACAAAACTATTCCAACACCTTGCCGTATCAATGGTTAACAGATATCTCCCAAAAGCTAAAGAAGCGCTAAAAACAATGAAGTCATTTCTAGATAAAGAAAATAGTTTCTCTAATAATAACAATAAACCTGATAATAAGGGTATGTACAATGTACTAGAAAACGCTGAATATTACTTGCTTGATTCAGAGAGATTTCTTAATCAGAATAAGTATGAATTAGCCGTCTTAAGCATTGGTTATGCAGAAGGATTAATAGATTCATTACGATTTCAGAAAGATATCAATCCATGGTTACCTTAATTTTATACCTCATTTTTTTAAAGATTTTTTTTATATTCTGATGATAAGAACTATTATTATAATAGGAGATGTTTATTTCTCTGGGTGACTATTATTATTGAGCAAAAATAATCAAGCTTTTAAAATACCAGATGAACTATTACTTTTTCTTAAAAATGAAACTTATTCGTTATTAATAAAAGGTGAACCTGGTATCGGTAAAACAGCATTATGTCTTGCTATTTTAAGGGAATTGAATATTAAAAATAATTTCTTTTACATATCTACTAGAGTTTCTCCAAATAAATTATTTTATTACTTTAAATGGGTAAATAAATACCTTAAAATCAAATCTTCCAATCTACATAATAAATCTTCTAAAACTGAAACTACGTTTGGACCATTTTTCGAAGATGCTCGACTGGATGAACCAGAATCTCTATTTGAACGAATTACAAATCAACTTATGGACGTACGTGCTCCCTTAATTATTGTCGACAGTTGGGATGGTGTGGCATCTTTTATGGATAGAGAATCCAGATTAAACAACGAACGAGTATTACAGACTTGGTTAGAAAGAGCGGGGGGTCGCCTAATATTAGTCGGAGAAGGAACAGCTACATCCACATTGGATTATTTAGTTGATGGGGTCGTGATATTAAGGAACAAAAATTATTACGGACGAGATCTCAGAGAAATATCTTTAAATAAGTTAAGAGGAGTAAATGTAATAAAAAATTCTTATTTATTCACGCTACATGAAGGTATTTTTAAGACATTTGAATCTTATAGAGATCCCTATTCACCGTCGATCCAAATTTCTGAATCTGATTTAGATAAGTCCTCAAATTTGTCTATTGCTAAGAAATTTAGTTCTGGATATGACATTATCGACAGAGATTTTAATGGTGGTTTTTTAGATAAGTCTGTAGTCCTGATTGAATATGATCCTAGAATTGGAATTAATGCCGCTATTATTTTTTTATCACAATTTATTAGTGAATCGATGAAAAAATTATACTCCATATTTTTAGACTATAGTTTGAAAAATTCATATAGTTTATTATTAAATCAGATAATTAAAAATCATGATGATGATTTGATCAGATATATTAATTTCTATAAAAAATCTAGAAATAATTCTGAAAATGATCAGTATGCTGCAGAAAATATGCAGTCGTATGATTTTATTGATGAGATAGGGAAATTTAAATCACAATCTCCTGCATTTAGTATTATAGATATAGACGGGGATCAAAAAATAGACCTTGCAGCATTAGAAAGTCTAAAGAATCATATGAATATTGTATTTATGATAAAAACGTTTGATGTTTCAAATAAATATTCTGGTCTAATATTTCCTGATTTCCATTTTCAACTTGTCTTAATTAATGATGTACTTTGTGTTAATTTACTTCATCCTTTATCAAAAATGTATGTGCTGGAGGTAAACAAAGAAAAAAATAATGTAAAGTTAATTGAGATTTGATGAGTGCTGCGATACAGATAAGTCTTTTTATTAAATTTAATATGTGGACCGATTTTAGATCTTTAATTTTTTAGTTCTTTCTAAAGATGGATGTCAAATAGTTATAGATTTTTAATAAAACAATCCTCTTGGTTGTATCTTATTGATTAATGGAAGACTTGCTCTCAGTTAGGAATAGATTTTATGAATGAATTTAATGATCTTAAATCTTGTAATTATTGGCAATTTTTTTAAAATTGCCAGACATGAATTGTCTATTAAAACAGTATAAAATTTATTCCTTCGTATATTTTTATAACTATGGACTAAGGATATCTATCTACCTTATAATATGTTTTTGACCTTTTTAATAAATCGATAATTCTAAGAAAATGAATTCCTATTGTACTTATCAGATCATTGAATTGTTTTATTCTATAACTATGTATCATTAATATCAACTACAAAGATATCTCAAGATATCGTTCCAATAAATATTTAGATATAACCTTATCTAAATTAAATAATTCAAGACTATTAATATAAGTAATTATTATTTCTTGATGTTTAGATAGAGTTACCAAAAATTATGTAAATCTTTGACACAAAGCTTCTTTATTTGTAACTTAGCCTTTAAAAATGGGCCGAAAGGGAGTTGAACCCTCGACCTTTCGATTATCAGTCGAACGCTCCACCAAGCTGAGCTATCGGCCCTCTATACAGATTATTATTTTGTTGGTGCTTTATTTCCGAGACAATTTAAATATTTATCTTGTGATTTTTATCTTGTGATTTTCTAAAATATAGTCTCTCTTGCAGATAAAATTACTAAAATTTATATGAATAATAATGCATTTAAGACTATAAAATTGTAATATGATATTATTAATGAAAGATAAGATCCGTAACATCGCTATAATTACAAAAAATCGAAATGATCTTGCAGCTGAATTCGAGAAACGCATCACAAAAGTTTTGTTGGAAAAAAATATCAAAGTATATTCATTTCCTCCTTTCGAAATATCTGGTACTCCTACAATACCTTTAAATTTTAAATCTGTTGAAGACGTTGATCTTATTATTTGTCTTGGTGGCGATGGAACTACTTTACGTGCATTTAGATTTTATCCAAGCAATATTCCCGTATTTAGTATTAATGTTGGCGGTACTAAAGGTATCTTATCAGAAATTAAAGTTGATTTAATTAGCAGTGCAATTGATGCACTTATAAAAGGTGATTATTTCTATGATGAAAGGTTAAGAATTCAAGTTTCTTCTGAAAACCAATTATTCCCTCCTGCATTAAATGATGTATTATTACTCAGGTCAAATCTTACACGAACACCGACATTTACTATAAAATATCGTGGAGACAAGATAGTTCAACGTATGGACGGAATCTTGATATCTACTCCGACAGGCTCTACAGGACATTGTGTATCTTTGGGTGGTCCAATCGTGCACGAGGAACTATATTGTTTAATTATCAATCCTATAGCCTCTATCAACAAGTTACCACAATTCATAATCCCTCCAGATGATATAGAAATCATTTGTAATAACAATGTAGACTTGATAGTGGATGGGCAAGACAGATATTTAGTAGACGCAGAAGAACCAATTACCATAAAAAGATATGAAATTAATGCTAGATTTATTCGATTAAGAAAAAAAGGGTTAAGGCAACTTGAAAAACTCGGATTCTGAAGCATTTGTATTGGATTCTAGTGCTTTTTATTCTGGATTTCATCTTTCAAATGTTAAAAAATATTACACTACTCCATTGATCCTTGATGAAGTTCGTCATTTAACGAATTTGACTTCGAGTTATGATGCGTTAATTATTTCAGAATCATTGTTCGAACTGGAACCAAATGTTAAATCCGTTTCAATGACGAGAACTACTGCCTTTAGTTCTGGAGACATTGATAGACTTTCTGATGCGGATATTTCAATTATTTCTCTATCTTATCAATTAGGCTATCCATTAGTTTCAGATGATTATTGTGTTCAAAATGTATCGAAGATCATGGGTATTAAGATCATTTCTCTAGGTATATCTGAAATCTCAAAAATCCGGAAATGGATTAATTTTTGTAAAACTTGTGGTAAAGGTTATTCACCTAAAATAACTGAATGTACAATTTGTGGTAACAAAACTAGAAGAAGATATAAAAATAGGTAATTTGATATTTTAAATATTCTAGAACTTGAATTAAAGTTTCTTGTTTTTAAGGCATTGTTATGACTTCCATGGGAGCGGATAAGAAGAAAATATTAGCATACGATTTTTCTATAATATTTTTTCTAGTTGATTTATTTATTAGAATATAATCTTCTTATTTGTCTGCAGTTGGTAAGTTTCTCTATAATAAAAAACAATTTTTCTTTTCTTTTGATAATTATAATAATCGGTATTGGTTTTCTTTCCATAATATCCTATCAGTCGGCTTCATTTACTGCAGATGAGATAAAAAAGATTGCTCAGGACGATATCCGTTCTAATGCAAGAATACAGACTTATGACCTTTCAAGGATTCTTGTTCATAGTTTAGACTCGATTATTTCAAATCTAGAACTCTTAACTTCTTCCCCCTTGATTTTGCAAAACGATCTTGACCAGATTCAAAACCTTCTTTATACTGCACAGCTATCAACCTTGAAAATAACTGATGCGTATTATTGGATGGATATTAATGGTAGGATAGTTAGCTCTAGCAAAATATATCAAGGAGAAGACCTCAATACAAATCTAAACCTTCAAAATCAACCTTTTTTTCTATACCCAAAGAAGACACTATCTCCTTACTACAGTACTTCAATCAAGTCAGAAGATAGTCCTTCCTCTTTTTTATACATTTCATACCCTTTATTAAAACAACAAATATTAAAACATCAAAATGAAACCTATAGCATAAGACAGACATTTGATGGGGTAATTGTTGCCGCAATAAGTGTAAAATCCTTAGGTATATTTTTACAAAATGAAATGGTGTCTTCTATTATCGGTAATGTTGGTTTAATGGATAGAAATGGTGTGATAATCTATGCTAGAAATCAGGCTCTAATAGGCAACAATTATCTTTCCACTGAATTTCAATCTTTAATTCCAGAGAATCTCAGGGGAGATTATAATAGTATTCTTAAGAAAGGTCTTGAAGGAAAATCCCTTGCGGAAGATTTAGTGTATAATGGAACTACAGTAACCTTATCATACGAACCAATAGTAATTAGTGATAAATACCTGTGGACATTATATGTTAGTTTTCCACATCAGCTTGCCAGTAACGTAGGATCTCTGATAGCTCAACAAAATAATTTCAGTACTCTGATAGTTGTAATCACTGGGTCAGTCACCGTTGGAATAATATATCTAATTCTTTCCTGGAACAGGCGATTAGAGGGAGAAGTTAGTACTAGAACGTCACAATTAGAAAATATCAATCTGTCTTTGGTGGAGTCAAATAGGCTTTTGGAAGAAGCTAATGAACAGCTAAAGGTACACGATAAAATGCAAAAAGAATTCATTAACATTGCAGCTCATGAATTACGAACCCCTATAATGCCTATTCTAGGAGAGGTCGAGTTAATAGAAGAAGACCTTGATCCTGAGGACAAGACTGTAACAGTTCAAGAAGAACAAATTAAATTAATCATTAGGAATGCAAAACGGTTAGATAGATTAGCTTCTGACATCCTCGACGTAACTAGGATCGAAAGCAATTCTTTAGTCCTTCAAAAAGATTACTTTGATCTTAATGATATTCTTTCTGATTCCATCAAAGATATCCAGAAGCGTATATCTTCCGGAGATGGTATTGCCAAAAATATTAAAGCTATCTATCAGCCAATTAATGTGAAGATTTTTGGAGATAAGGAGAGGATAAACCAAGTAATTAGTAATTTATTGAGTAACGCATTGAAATTTACAGAAAAAGGTTTTATTAAAATCAGTGTTACTAAGAAAGATCAGGATGTACTTATTAGTGTTGAAGATACGGGCACTGGAATAGATGCGGAGATTTATCCTCGTCTATTTTGTAAATTTGCTACAAAGTCTGATAAAGGTACTGGATTGGGTCTGTATATTTCTAAAAATATAGTTGATGCACATCACGGTAAAATATGGGCTCAGAACAATCCTAACGGCAGAGGAGCTACTTTTTTCTTCAAGCTTCCACTAGATGATAAAACTGGTTAATGTTTAAGAAATTTTTAGGTTTTCATTTTTATACTTTGATTTAAAAACAATATAATATTTTTATCTTTAAAAATCTTTCAATAACAAGATATATCAAATTTCAATTATACTCTTATCTGCATTAATCTTCTAATATTATTTTTCATATTATTTTCCATTCAAATATAATCACAGATTGCTATGGATTGAACTATCCATAATCAAATATATTTATTTAGAACTAGATATTGCAAGCAAAAATGAATTTACAGATTTTATTTATAAGTGGGCTTGTTTGTACATTCATTTTTCTATCATCATTTACAAAATTTGCATTTGCTGAGGATTTTCCCGTTATTTTCGCATATGTAGAACAGTATCTTCCATCGAAATACAGCCAATCACATCTCTCATTCATGATAAATAATGCATTGGGTGGTTCAGCTTCATACGTTTCTAATAGTGAATCCCATGAAACATTTAAAGAACAGTATCTTCCATCGAAATACAGCCAATCACATCTCTCATTCATGATAAATAATGCATTGGGTGGTTCAGCTTCATACGTTTCTAATAGTGAATCCCATGAAACATTTAAAGAACAATTCATCTCAATTGAATCGTTGGACGATAATAATAAAATGATCTTTGAAGATCCATCTCAAGAATTAACGTCTCTTAGTACTAATAGTGCACCATTTATTCTTCCAGTACCCTTTCCCTAATATATTTTAGGGCAGTTAAAAATAGAAACAAATTGAATATAACTATTAAGAATATATATCTGAATTGTATTTTTTTTGATATTGCGAGGTTAGCCTAGGCCGGTTAGGGTACGAGCTTCCCAAGCTCGGGGTCGCGGGTTCAAATCCCGCATCTCGCATATCGCAAAATAAACAACATGTTCATAATCATCCTAAATAATCAAAGCTTTTTTTCTTTTAACCAAAGTCGATATTTTTAAGTATTACTAACAAGTAAAATACAAAAATATAGACGGGTGTAAGTATAATTAAGTTCCTCTAGTTGTATTTAAATTTAAAATAATATAACTCAAAGTGAAATTTGATATTATTTTTGATAACTTTTTAGACATATTTTAATCTATCATACCACGAATCATATGTTAGCTTACATCTCCTAACAGATAGTTTTTTATATCTAGATCAAATATTTTCTTCTAAGATATTTACATATTTTATTTCTGAAACCTGTAGCTGATGAATAGGCTGTTAAATGGTTTGGAGTACAAGAAGGAAAACGTGCTAGAATACATGCTGAGAACGATTCTCAAATTTTTAATAATGACTTTCCCGGTTTGATCATACTTGTAAAAACAACTGTTATTGTTGCTGTAGGTTCATATGCATTATACAAAATTTTAATAAACAGAAGAAAGTCCCATCATTCCAAATCAAAAAAATAATAATAATAATTTAGTCAATTGATAAAAAAAATTTAGAAATCACATCCTAGTACTGATATCAATTGCATTTTTGAGTCCATAAGAAAAGCCCTGAATTTTCAAATTATTTTTTTGCGAATTAAATTGAAAAGAATTATTGTGCTTTATTAAGATTGTCAATATAAATAGAAATATGTCCTAGCATATTAAACTAGATTATATGGTTTCCAAGAGAAGATATGGCAAACCAATTGTAATAGATAAAATTTCTCAAATAATTAAAACAGATCGGCATTTATTTTTATAGATGATGTCATATAGGTTTATGCTGAAACACAATTCATTATTACGTAAAATTCCAAATCGGATACAATATCAAATATCACAAAATATCCTTTTAATCTGTTACTGTTGTGTAGCAATTATAGATTAATGCCTATAGCGATGCAAAATAACAGTGTAATGTTTTAGTAATTAAGAAAATAATATTTAAAAAGTATTTTTATATTTAATCATGTATAACAAATAAGAAGAAATTTTAGTTTCTTATTTTGTCTATTATACTCATTAACATTACTCTATCTGTTTTAACGTGATTTAGACATCATTATTATTTCTATTTCTTTTTTGTGTATTACAGTGTGTTTAATTCTGTGATTACAATGGGGTAGTTAATTGATTCATAGTTTTTGTTTGTTTGTTCACATCTAGTGATGCTTAAGAACTAATAAGAAGAACAAGGAAAAAAAGTTAAACTCTCAGTATAATAAATCATTATATGTATGTTTTCGTACATACACTATGATGATCAGGGTTAGTTTATCTAATATTCATTTTTCTCGTTGTAGCAGTAATGATAAGAATAATGCTGACTTTGAAGAAAATAAGCACTTGGAGTCATCAAAAGACACTGTGACTAAAAACATTATATTTAATGATTTATGCCCCATTTGGTCTAAAAAACTATCTTCAGGATTGGATAGAGTGGATAAATTCATGATTGAGCGGGATTCAAAGTATTGTGTTGTAGGTGAAGCGTGGAAATTTTCAGGAAAATATACCGGATATTATTTAGCATTTTTAATTCCGCTTGTTGGATGCTGGACGTGTATACAGTACGCACGTAAATTTGCAAAGATTTCAAAGAATAAAAATATAAAAGAAGATGTAACAAGAAGCGATTTTGAACCTTTAATTGAATATTTTATAAACCATTGGAATGAAAAACATATTAATAAAATAAAAATATAAAAAATAAAGGATAATACAAAGTAAGAAAATAAAAATGCTGTAGTAGGTTAATACATATGATAACTACAATGATCATACCCAAAGAAGGAATAAATGAATGTTTGAATGACCTTATTCTTATAGAAGGTTCGATTGGTATAAAGAGAAAGTTCAAAAAATGGTTATTTAAAATGTTTTTGTTAGAAATATTACGAAATATTTTTATGTTGATTCTTTGAGGATTAAATTAATAGTTATACTCATTCACCCTAGCCCCAAGATTTTACTATTAAAGTTAAAATGCAAAGAGAGAACATGTACCATAATTTTCAATGTACCTATTATAACA
Source organism: uncultured Nitrososphaerales archaeon (assembly GCA_963695855.1). Lineage (GTDB taxonomy): Archaea > Thermoproteota > Nitrososphaeria > Nitrososphaerales > Nitrososphaeraceae > TH1177. The sequence goes on from CAVOHZ010000008.1 coordinate 251,973, forward strand.
GATATTCATGAATAATGGTTCCAAATCAATATTATGAATCAATACTAGAATTTTTGGTATCGAAACTTATGGTAATAAATACGGATTATTTCTAGTTAAATTTCTATAATATTATAAATCGATCAGTTTCTAAAAAAATTAAAAATATTAAAAAAAGTATTTAATATATACAAATCATGAAGAATGAGAAATCTGCAATACTTGTACAACAACGATGACGATGAAGCAATGGATAAAGCCTTAAATAATAAAAAAGTAGATCACCCAAAATAATTAGGCGGCTACTCCCTATCAATACTGGACCTGTATTCCAATATCTTGAAAGACCATATTATAACGAGTTTTTCCATTAACCTGGATCGTTTGCTTATTTAGAAAAGGCTTTGTAATCAAAATGTAGATCATTGTATTGGAATTACAAATTCAATAAGTTTTTTTTTCCGAACTCAAAATACCCGAACCCAAGAAAATTATTGACCCGGTAGGGTAACATCGATATTCATAAACAGAAGGGAAATGTACTATGAATATAACGAAATAGCTGTCTACCGTTGTTGCTGCATTTGATAACGTGATTATAGTTATAATTTTTTCTGTGACTGATATTTATTGACAGACAAAAGCGAGTACTTTTTTAGATTGTTATTCTGAAAACACGGCTATTCTTGTGTTCATTAGTATCTACGACATCATCTCGTTTCCATGATTTTTGCAACCAAAATATAAGATAAAATTATCCGAAAATTATCTGGGTTACTGCCTGGGCTTGATGTTATGAAGGAATCGAATTTTCTGAAAAAGAAAAAAGAAAAGATATCGAGTTTAAACATGAATTTAATTTTACTAAATATCTTAATTAATTTAATTACAAAGATCATAGCGATATGCTATTTTTAGTAATTATGGTGTAGATTTATTAAATTACAAAATCGTTATCATATATATTATAAAATATATGAATACTGGATCCAAGTTTAAAGATGAATCATAAAATAAACCATAAATTCAGATACAAAAATCATAGGAAATACTATATATATATATTTAGATTGGATATTGATTGTATGAGATATCAATGTATGATGGTGGATCAGATCATCTAGGAGTTGAAGATCTAAAAGTCATACATGATTCTAATGTTATTATGAAAAAATATATAGAAATTCTAAAGTCAGCTGCCAGTGAAATACATTGGACCTATCACAATAGTAATACAATTTCTTATCGGAGAAGCGGAATATTCGAAATATTAAGATCTCTTAAAAAGAGCATTAGAGTTCAAATGTTAATCCAAAAAACTGAGTCTAATAAATCAATTAATCCAGAAATAGACAATAAATATAACAAGAGTATAGAAGTTAGAGTAATAGAGGGAATTCCAACTTCTTCTGCTGCTTCATTCTTTGTGGTTGATAGAAGTTTAGTATTCATAGTCATATTAAAAAATAATATTAGTAATAACTTTTCTGAAAATATTGATTCTGCGATTCTTACTACTAGAAGCTATATCGTTGCTTCTTATCATTATATATTTGATTTACTCTGGCATCAAACAGATTTACATCAACACATACAAGAAAAGAATTTGCAACTAGAAAGAAAAAATGAAGAATTAATTGATCTTTATTCTGACTTGCATATGTCATTTGAGGCTCTTGCTAAAACAAATAAGAATCTCCAATCAGCCTATAAAGAGATTGAAATACAAAAGAACAAACAAATAGAGTTCTTCAACATGGCAGCTCACGAACTTAGAACCCCTACTCAGTCAATTATAGGATATATTGAAATGATAAAGAATTTTCCACATAACCTTCCAAAATATCTTGAACCATTAGATAGAAATTTAAACAGACTTTACAGATTGACAGAAGACCTTTTTTATATAGCAAAAATAGAAAGCGATAATCTAAATTTATATAAGAGAAATTTTGATATTATTCAATTAGTAAATGAAACACTGACAGATTTCATCAGTGAGCCCGACAGTAAAAATAATAATAACGATTTTAAATTATTACTATGTTACAATGATTATGATTATCATATCCATAATAAGGACAAAATAAATGATAACAATAAATTAGATAAAAAAGGAAAACAATTATTTGTAAATGCTGATAGAGACAGAATACAACAAGTTTTATATAATTTATTAAATAATTCAAATAGATTTACAGAAAATGGTAACATTATTATCAAAATAAGAAAACAAGAATCAGATAATGATGAAATATCAGTAAGTATACAGGATAACGGTAAGGGAATCGATCCTGAAATATTGCCAAGACTATTTACAAAATTTACGAGTACTTCTAAATATGAGGGTGGAACTGGACTTGGTTTATACATATCAAAGAAGATTATTGAAGAACATGGTGGCAAAATATGGGGTAGAAATAACCCTAACGGTATGGGTCAAGGTGCAGAATTTGGCTTTTTATTGCCATTGGTCTAACCAATTGAGTAAAAAATAATAATTTCGCTATTTTGCACACAGTTAGTATGTATAAATAAGATAAATGTAACTGACCAAAAATTATAAGTTCCTCTTTAGAAGTTTGTTATATCTCTCTCGAGCTTCATTTACACGTTCTTCGAATGGGACAATACCTGTACTTGAAAGATTCTCTAACAATCCCATTTTTTTATAAAGAATAGTTATTATCCTTCTTTCAATGATTAATTTGCCACCATCTATTACATGATTTAATGCTTCGTCAAGTAGATATGGTTTATCAGCTGTTTTGGTAATATCAACAGAGTATTTATGTGCTAAATAATCTGTTACTATTTTTGAGACAATATCACCCAATATTTTTATCGCATTACCTACAGATTCTGCATAAACTTCTTCAAAGGAAATATTTTTAGACATGAATCATAAATCACTTATTTTAAGTTAGATTCATTAGCAGTCAAAGTTACTGAGAATATTGAAACTTTATTTTTTGTTCTTGTTAATATTATCATTTGTAAATTGCTTTCCTACCTTTATTTTTCATATTTTTTCTTTCTTTCCTATTTCTTTCAGATCTATTGGAAGTTTTTGCTGTCTTTTTTCGCCTCTTCATATTCTCCTCAAATTTTATCTTTTGTTCCTCATCAGCAGAAGGTTGATAGGTTTTCTGAGCAATACCACTCATAATACCTGTATATTTTTTCATTGGACCTATTATTTTTATTCCTCTATCACCCACAATCATAAATGCTATGATTGACTGGTCGTGATTGGAACCTCTCATTTTCAATATCAATAACGAGCGCTTTATTTGTGATTCTAACTCGAAATATCTAAGAACAATGATATTTTGAAAAATAGACGATAAACCAAGTGAAGTTACATTAATACCTGGCTGCTGGGGTTGTAGAATGGTTATTATAGAAGTGATTTCTTTTCTCCGAAATAGATTAGATAGTCTTTTTGCGATTAAATAGATTTCTTCATTAGATGAATATTTGAATCCCGACAATCCATCTACCACTATACGTGAAGGTTTTATAGTATCTATATTAGATGCTAATTCTGAAATAAATGCATCTTGACTCTGATTTTCTGGGATCCAAGATAGTATATGCAGTCCTTTTTTTTCGAGGTTCTTCACATCGTAACCAATGGATTGACCACTAGTTCTAATGTCATTACATGATTCTTCAAGAGAACAAAATAAGCCAATCTGACCATCAAGAACTCCCTCCGCAACAAACTGAAATCCAAAAGTAGTTTTACCTGTACCGGACGCGCCAACCAATGCTGTTGTAGAATACTTGAAAAGTCCTCCGTCAGTTCTTTCATCTAAACCTGAAATACCAGTTCTAATTCTATCGGTTGAAACTGGGAGAGTAATATTTAGTGGTTGTTTTGGATATAGTACCATACCTTTTTCTTTAATAACACATACATGAGCTTCCCTAATTATCGATGTAGACCTCATTTTAATTACCCTCAAAATAATAGGAACTGTCTGCGTAAAACCATGTTCAAGTTGTATAATACCATCAGCCACAAATTCCTCCATTCCTGAACCTATGCCCTTGCTTCCAAAAGGAATCTCTACTATCAGTATATTTGTTACACCTTCAGCTCGTAACATCTTTCCTAAAACAACCTGCAAGGCAATTCTAGACTCGATAATATTTTCAAAAGCAAGTTGTATTACAGAAAAGGAATCAATTACTAATCTTTTACAATCGATACTTCTACAAGTTTCAATAATTTGTTCTAGTGCATCTGCTATACCTTCCTTTGTTACAGCAGAAAAGTCTAAGAATGCAAATTTATTATCTTTCTCAAAATCTCTAAAATTCATTCCAAATCGCTCAAAATTATCGTAGTATTGAGTTTTAGACTCACTGAATGAAACGTATACACTACTTTCCCTACGTGTTAACCCTTCATAAAGAAAGTGAGATCCAAGTATAGTTTTACCTGTACCTGGATTACCTGCTAATAAAACCGTAAACCCTTTTGGTATTCCACCCTCAATGAGTGTATCAAGATTACTTATACCTGACGATAGGCGTTCGACCAATATTTTTTGATAAAATAACAAACTATTAAGAGTTTGTTTATCCTATATCCTAAACTGCTAAGATTATAGATATTTAATATTCGTGTATTTTAATGGATGTTGTAATAATAATATTATTTGAATTATTATTAACAGGATCCAGACCTTTTGAAGTAGCTATAATATCTTCTATAACTGCTTCTTCTATATCCTATTTAGCAATAAATATAATCTCAAAACGTATCAAAATCTTCTCATCATTAAAGAAGAATACTCAAAAATGAAATTAATGCCAAAGATATCTTAGAATTAGAAATAAAAAGTTTCCAATTGTTGGAAAACTTAAACAATAAAAAAACTGTACTTAAAGAATGTGATTATGCACTAGATACTATTACATTAGTTTATATATATAGGTAACTTATGCATTATTATGACAGCAAAAGAAGTTATGACAGCAAAAGAAGTTATGACAGCAAAAGAAGTTATGACAGCAAAAGAAGAAAAGATAAATGAAAAAAATATAACTAAATTTAGTCCAGACAACAGTAATTTCAATGAAAGAGCAAATAGAGACTTTAATAAGACCTTAAATCAACAACAAGATATAATAAACAAGACACTCGACAACACATTACATAATATAAAGAGAACAGCTGATGAAGCTACACGAGAAATTCCAAAATATACACAACGTATTGCTGAATATCAAGAACAAACTATTCAAACTATAAAAGATATTGCCTCTGACTTTATTGAAGCAGAAAAAGAAGTAATAAACTCTTTTCATTCACAAGTAGATAAAAACAGTGGTGTGAACTTCACCGGAATATGGGACTGGTATAATCCACAGAAAATTGTTGAAAACCACGCAGTACTGGTTAATAACTTTACTAGTTATCTGTTAAATACGAGTAATCTAATAAACAGCGCTCTAGCATCAAATATGAGCATATACAATACAGCATTAGAACAAACACGTGACAATCTAAAGACGTTGGTAAGAACAAATACTAGTTACATAAAATCAGTAGGACAATCAGTTAAACCACAATGATTTAGAAATCATACCAGTAAGTAAAAATGGACCATGTTAAATATCTAACATAGTCTAATAATCTTAGGTATTTTTTAAATCGTACTATTAGATATATTTATTTTATTTTATAACCAAATTAAGAATTAAGAGGGACTATGAAAATTAGAATAATTATATGTGATTTTTTGGTAATGCTATCTTTAGGAATAAAGTCTTACATATGGTAGGATTTTAATACATTGTATTTAGTTTTTTATGAAATATCATTAAATAAATTAGTAGATAGGGATATATTACAAATTTAAAGAATGAACGAAGATTATACAAAAATTATTGAATTGCAGAATAAATTTGCCAAGAAGGTTATAACTAGTGATTATCTGAATAATAATAACATTCGTAATGTTTGCGGTATAGATGTTTCTTATAAGGATTTAAATGCTTTTTGTTCTGCTGTGATAGTTAATAAAAATACTTTAGAAATAACTGAAATAGTAAATGAAAAAAGTATTGTTAAATCTTCATACATTCCAGGACTTTTTATGTTGAGAGAAGCAAAACCTTTACTAAAGACTTTGAGATTATTAAAAAATACATATGATCTAATATTAATTGACGGTCATGGAATTCTGCATCCAAGAAAATGTGGATTAGCTTCCTACATAGGTCTTATGATTGACAAACCAACAATAGGCGTTGCAAAGAAACTATTATGTGGATCAATAATAGAAAACAATTATGTCGAATATAATCAGACAATTCTTGGATATAGAATTAGGAAAAATAATAAAAAAAACATCTATGTCAGTGTAGGACATAAAATTAGTTTAGAAACGGCAATTGACATTATTAAAAAACTGACCAAAAAATCGGAATTTATTCCAGAGCCTTTAAGGATTGCAGATATCAATTCAAAAATATGTAGTAATTTTAGATAGTTAACTATATGATGAAATTAATGTAGTTAATGTAAATGATGAATATTTAGTTACATTATAGTTAAGTGCTATGAAGTCGGGAGTAATACCGATCGCGGTACAAAAATAAGAGTCTAATGTTTTAGTATAATGGATAATATTTAGGAATTACTTATTTTATTATAAATTGTCTATATAATAAAGAATGTAAGGATCTGTTGAAATAAAAAGTAATGAAATTATGGCATTTAAAAATTATAAGATACAGAAATACAAGAAGGTTTTCAAGAACTTTCTTTTATTTACTGCGATCAAAGAGAACTTTATTCTTATTTGCTGCAACTTTATCCATTACTGGTTCTCTGTCATCAAGTGTTATTTCCATCGACGATTCTTTACCTACTTTAGTGCTAGTAGTATTGTCAGAAAATGGGCTATGATCATGTTGATTTCTATCTTTTAATTCGTTCTCTACCAAATTTTTGATTTGGCCTGCAGTAACACCAACTGTTTCTGGTTCTTTTTTTGTAGTTTTCGCTTTTTGTTTAGTTGCTATTGAAGAAGATTGTTGTTGTTCTTTTTTCTTTGTTTTTCCAGTCGATTTATTTTGAACTGATTTTTTTATTTTCTTTGTTATTGATTTTGCTACGTCTCTTGCTACTGGAAAAGAAACACCTGACCTACTTACAGTTTGAGCTAATCTATCTGTATTGAATTTCTCCTCTCTTCCACTTGACCTTTTTAAAACTATATCTTTTTTACTTTTCAAATTCGACTTACTGGTTCTTTTAGATTTTGGTTTATTTGAAATATTTGAGTTTAATAAATTAGATTTAGTTTTTTTTAATACTTTTTTCTTTTCTTTTTTGATATCATTTTTAATTTTTCTTCCTTTACTATTTTGTTTAGATTTTTTTATCATATTGTATTATTTCTAGAATAATAAGAATAAATACAAATTTAAATATTTTCAAAACTTTAATTAAATTCATCTAATCTATTACAAAAAATAAGTCCTTTAAGTTAGGATAAACTGATTCTTTATCTTTATAAAGAAATAAATTATATAACATAAAATTTCTCTGAAGTATCAAATGTACCTGGAAGATTTTATCCAAAGTAAATCTATGAATATATATGTTGCCTATTCTAATTCAGTTTAGGTTTTTGTTTTTTTTAAAACATGAAAAATTCATATTTCTAAGTTATATATTTTAAAGGCAAGAGTAAATCCTAATGCAAGGGACATGTCAAATTTGTGGTGCAAATAATGAAGAATTACAAGAAAAGAACTCATGATGGTCAAGTTGAAACGTATGTTATAATTAAGGATAATTATAAAGTAAAACATAAAAAAACTAACAATAATTTAAAATGATTATCCTCTTTTTAAAATATTAAATAAAAAAATTATAATGAGCTATATTTTGCATTTATTCATTAACTCCATCATCCCAAAAAAACTGTAGTAACATTATCCAATCGATACTGCAACAGCAAAGTAGTATTAAAAGTATCTAATACAGGATTAGAACCAACGAGGATAGCATCGAATTTCTATATCTAAAGAACATCTTATGATTTTTAATATTTATGATCGATCTTATCAATATAAACAACACAATCTTCATGACCATATTATAAAATGAGTTGAGTTGAATAATTGCTTCTTCAATATATCAAATGTCTCTGTCAAGTTAAGCAGTAAAAGCTATAGCTGAGAATATTCTCTTTATGACTTCAGCTAGTTAGTTCGTAAGAGTTAATATAATATCTTGTTTCATCAGAGCAATCCCATGACTAGCAGTAACGGGTTCAAATCCCATCCTCTCCATTGAATGTTAGGTTCTAAGGATATTAGAAGTTCACATATTGGGGATTAAAAAGCGGAAAAGTTTGACTTGACTAAAATAGGGGTTGAACCACCAGGGATTGTATATAATCTCCGTTGGTAAAAGCAAGGTTTGAATTTGACTAAAATAGGTTTGAAACAAAGCAATTTATACTTAATTTGGATCATGTTTCACTCCCCGTTTGAATTTGACTAAAATAGTGTAATTTTTTGACACCGTTTGAATTTGACTAAAATAGGTTTGAAACTACCACTTTTGACACACTAGCATGATTAAAATCAAAAGAAAATGCATTCTTAGATATTTGTTTGGGTTGCCTTCAATCCTAAAATAGGGCTGTATCAAGAGTCATGTAAATGCAGAGATTCACAATTATAGTAAACTACTATTTGCCTCTTTGATAATTATTTCCTGATAGATAGAGCTTTAGCTGAGTATATAATACTATGAGAAACATGGGAGAAGGATAAGTGATATCTTACAGATAGGACTAATGAATATGATTACACAACTGTTAAGTTAACGATCTAGATTTAGCTGTGAACATTCTATTTCTAATCTATATAGTATGAATATTAGATTTGAACGAAATAGAACATCCACAATTGTAGTAATGTATTCTCTTTATCTATACTTTCTTGGTCTCAGTTTACGTAATACTTCTAAAGCACTAATAATTTTCAAGGACGATAAAAGAAGTCATCTTTCTGTTTGGAATTGGATACAAAGGTTTGGTTCATTGCAGATATACAAAAGGAAAAGAGTATCTGCATTCATAATAGATGAAACTATTATTCAGATTGGTGGTCGGCATTTCTGGCTATGGTTTTGTATTGAACCAGTACACAGTTCAGTGCTTGGAATTCATATCTCTGAAGAGAGAAATATGCTTGTTGCTGAAAAATTCATAAGGTCTCTTGTATCAAAATATGGAAAACATACTGTATATACAGATAATGGTGGTACATGGTATGATAAACCATGCAACATAATTGGATTAAAACACTATTTGCATTCACCATTTCAGAAAAGTTTGATGGAAAGAGTTAACCAGTATTTCAAGGATAGAACTGAATCTTTTGATGACTATTATCCATGTAGACAAATGGAATGTAATTTATTTCATGTTTATAATTGGATACAATTCTTTGTATCAATGTATAATGATACAATAGCAAATAATACTTATAATTTTCAGTTAAATGAGGTGAATGTTATCTTAAATTAACAGAGGCTATCAAATAAAGTATTATAGATTATATGTAATTATTAAACAAGAGAAAATTACATAGACCTCAATTATTGTATCTTCATATTGTAATGATAAAATTTTTGACAATCTCTTAATAACTATGTTGTTCAAGGTAACATGATGATGTTTTATCACCATGATGATGATAGGTTTAAAAAAATTATAGATGAATTTATCTTATCTTCATCAGGTAATGAATCCTTAAGATATGCTCTAAAAAATATCGATGTACTAGCATCAAAATTAGGAATATCATTTTATCATATGATATTTATATTAATTAAAAAACAATATAATCAATAGCAAAAAGATTATTAAATAATGATGGTGAGTGTAGATAATGTTTTAATCCAATTATGTTGCATGGTTTATCATACCATGTACCACCATTATCTGTATATACAGTATGTTTTCCATATTTTGATACAAGAGACCTTATGAATTTTTCAGCAACAATCATATTCCTATCTTCTGATATATAGATTCCAAGCACGGAACTGTGTACTGGTTCAATACAAAACCATAGGCAGAAATGCTGGTTACCAATCTGAATAATGGTCTCATCTATAATAATAAAAGCAGTTACTCTTTTTCGTTTATAGATCAGACAGGATCCAAATCTCTGAATCTAATTCCAAATAGAAACATAACTTCTCTTCTGATCTCTAAATATAGTTAATGCCTTAGACGTATTTCGTAGACTGAGACCAAGAAAATATAGATAAAAAGAATATATTACTATACAGGCACATGTTTTATTTCTTTCAAATTTGATTTTCATAGAATATTTAGAACATTCTCAGCAATAGCTTTTGCTGCTTATCTGAACGGAGCCCAAGACTCTTAGAGTCTTCAGTTGTTACCATGCATTAGACTATAATATTAATTAGTTGTTTTCGATGGTAGTTTGTAATAATTCTCCCATTTCGTTATGCATTTTAAGAAAGTTTAATCCTTTTTCGGTGGTCTTGAATGTGTGAGTCCCCTCAATGTATTCTATTAGGTTGTTTTCTATCAAAACAGAAAGATATTCTTTTAATTGGGTATAACTTAGAAAAGCTTTATACATAATTTTTGTCTTTGTTGTGCCTCCATTTGCAGCGTTAAGTATATTACTCACTATTTCGGTTCTACTTCTGTATTTCATAGTTGTTATATAAGCGATTTACTTATTTTAATATTCTGGTAAAAGAAAACAAAGGAAAGTTATAATAGAATCATTGTAGATACTAGTTACAATTAGAGAAAGAGAGACAAAATTTTTCGTTTTTTAATAATTTTATGAAGGAAAATGATAAAAATATGATTATGTTGTTGGTCGCAGCATTTTCTATGCTGTTATATTACGCTATTAAACCATCTTAATCCAGTATGTCAATTCTATCAGAACGATTTGCTATTGGTCAAGAACCCAGTTTAGATTATTCTCTAAATTTCTTATCTTCTTTTAACTATTAATTTATTAGAATACTTTGGGTTAGTAAAACCACCTAAGTGTATTGGATAAAAACTTATTGGGCTCGTGCTGCAGGGAATATCTTTCACCTTTGAAATAATGTTGATAGAGCGTGAATTCTATTAGTAGCCAATGTTTTTTCAATGCACAATCTGATTCCACCTCAAAAAGGAAAATATACATATCTCGGAAATTTAGATAAAAATCACTTTGTTTTTCATCCATTATTTGTTTATAAAATACACCAGTTGAATAATCGATAATTCATATATTCTATTCAAATGATCCTGTAATAGTCGTCTATTTGACTAAATGTCATATCTGTATCAATTAATCCTCATCCTCTTCTTAGAATGTAAATCTTTATAATTAAAAAAATAGCATATTATTTTGGATAGATATGCCATATTATATGCTTTCCAGACGAGATACAATCTATTCCAACATTATCTCCATCCTCTGTAGCCAGAGAAGCATTACAAGATAATCCACTTGTACCGTTTTTAATTATCTCACTCATCTGTTCTTTTAATTGTTGAGATGGTGCTAAACTTATTTCCTCTAATAGTTCTTCCTCAATTTTAATTAAATTATTACCTACGATAGCAGATACAATTTTAGTAGAGTTATCTATGTTCCCTATCTTGTTTTGTTCAAACAGTAAAACATACAATTTTTCATCAGTATTTTCAAGATCTTGTCCGTTAACACGTTGTAATACTGTAATGGTATTACTCATATCAATGAATAAAGACAAAGAGAATGTTACAATCAAACATATTATTGATAGAATTTTCATTTTAATTGAAAAATAAGATAATACTATAAAAGTTTTTATCATGATATCGATAGATTTACCAAGTGAATTTGGACAATTTACTTTAATCATAGATTTTTCCCATACTAAATGATTAGACAGAATTAAATACACTATAATATTCTATTTTTAATATATGGTATTGTAAAATTTTGTTTATTATGATGAGTTATTAAGTTAATCATTTTCCAAATAGAACTTATGTAGTAGGGTTCTAACACCTTGTATTTACATTCTTAAAGATATTCTTATATCTTTTACCACATCTTTGAATTTGATTGATAATTAACATAAAAAATAAATTGATAATAATAAAAATACATTTTAGTGTATTTATTTGATTTTAGCTTTGGTTATGTGATAGAGATCATCATCACATGATAGTATTACTACAAGTTTGTACTTCCCTTTCTTTATGTAGTCGTTATCAGGAATATTTGCACGGACTGTATCATGTCCATGTGGTGGAGAATTGTCATCATAAAACTCTATCTGTTTGCCTTCGAGTTCAACGCTTTCGTCCTCTTCACTACCTGGTTAAGTGACTTGTCCGTTCAGAAATAATGCTTTGACAAAATCCATAAATCCACATGGGTATTTATACGATATTTCAATTTCCTCTTTTGGATTAAACTTTATTTTCTTTAATTTTGCATGATCATTTGTTAAAACCTTAGGATCATTAAAATCTTGAATATAGTCTGCATCAATCTCATATTCTTTTCCATTTTCTTTTTTTTATTTTTATTGGATCAATATCATCAAATCTATCTGCATATGCTTGTAGTGACGGTAAACTAATAAGACTTATAGAAAAAAGTAATGCTATTGTATACAATACTATAATGGCATTATATGTTTTTTTCCCATTATTTTGATTCCATAGCATGGTAGATAAATATTCTGGCCGCATGATTTTATTTGTTGTATTTTCTGCTTAAAACTCTTATTTGCTTGGGACCTAATTATAAATAACAAATAAATTTAAATATTTTGGTATCTTTATAACAGTCACAATGAATAATACCATTAAAATAGATTACAAATCGTTTGGGTTGCCATTGGGAATATTGTTATTATTACTATGATTAGCAGTGGTGTTATTGATTCTGTATATGCAAGTCATAACAAAGTAAAAGTAGGTTGTAAAGACCTTGCTCTTGCTCTTATAACCTGGGACCAATTATTAAGTATAGGAGATCCCGATGACATAGCAGAGAATGAGCATATATTAAATGAGGAAGGTGTAGAACCAGATTTATACGAAGATATAATTGACAAACACCTTGAAGATTTATTAGATGAAGCTGACGATGAATGCAATAATCTTGATAATGACATAGAAAGACTACTTGATGACATAGACTGCAAGTTACCATTCTAACTTTTTTTGCATTTTGTTAAGTATATAAAGTAATTAATTGTTGTTTCTATTAGAACTATTATCATTTAAGCATTTTAATTTACCATAATATTTTTTTATCTTTTTCTTTCCCATTTGTTTATAAAATGGTATTTTTTCCTCTGAAGGATTTATATCAAAATTGTGCTTTTAATTAGTTGAGTCATTACAATAAATTTTAAGGGAATTAAATATGTTAGACCCTCCGTAATAAAGTAGGATTAAATCATAGATATGATCTGGATTCAATTATAACTTAATTCAATATATTAGATGATTTTTTATGTTGTACAAAGTAATTATCCCTATTTTCGAATGGAACAATAGATTGAAATTTATCTTTCATTTTGAGATATAAATATTTTTTCGGCGCCGAAAAAATATTATTACAAATATAAAAAAATTATTTTCATACAATTATCAGCAGGATGGCTGGAATGGCTCAGATATATGCCATCCTGTTGTCAGTTACCCATCTTTGGTGTAATGATATCATTACTTCGTATTTGTATTATTTATGATATTTGGTAGTAAAAATAAAAAATATTTTTTCATCGCATTTCATATTGATTGTCGATAATAATTTAGCGCGTATACAATCTATTTGTATATTGGTAGACGAGTTGCACTTTAGTTTATAAGAGTATACATAATATAATTTGTTTCTTAGTTAGAGTCTAACACCATCTACATGTCAGGCCAATAAAAGGAATTGTTGCAATTACAGTTATCCCTACAATCATTCCTATTATGCAGATGTTGAATTTTGTTAGCTTGAACATGTTCCTTTATTCTTCTTAGAATAGAAAAAGATTTTCCTCGTCTGAAAATGGAGATGGCTGTAAGAAAGAAACATAATTTTGAACATAAGAGAGTAAAGACCAATAGAGTTATAAGGGACCATTTGGTAGTAACTTGAGTTACATAAATATGTTTAAATATATTGAAAACTATAAATTTTCGTTTAAAACATAAACTGAAAATATTATCAATAGGTCTAATGTTATAGTACAAAGAGATATTATTTAAGATTTACTTTAAATCTTAATAAAAATAAAGTTGAATTTTGCTACTTCAACAATTTTTTAATGGTGTTTATTAATATCTTTCTATCAACGGGTTTTATCAATATTTGTTCCTTGGATAAACCAGGAACTATAGTTAATATTTCATCTGATATATCTAAAACAGTTATAAAAAGAATTTTGATTGTTGGGTCTATTGATTTTATTTGTTGTTCTAATTGAAATCCATTCAAATCTTTCATTTTGATATCGAGTGTTACTAGTAGATCATTAAAATTTGGAAGATCTTTAATAAAATTCAATGCATTTGAGGAATTTGTAAAAGAAATTATTTCATAACCATCATCCTTTAAAAATGATTCATAAGTAAAAAGTATATCTGGGTCATCATCGACTAAAATTATTCTTTTGTTATTGTTTCTTTGAAGAAGAAACGAATTGTATTTACTTTTAGTTTGTATAAAGTCGTCAGTAGAGGAACCTGACATTTGCTTCCTGAGAAAGTATGTAGTACTACTATCATCATCAAGAGACAAATTATTAACTTTTTTTATACTATATGTAGGGTATGCAATTGTTTCGGTTATCATACATTCACCATTATTTATAAAATTATAATTGTTAGCAATATTAGAAAACGATTTTAAAATTCTATAAAAATTATCTCCAATAATTATTTGATTTGAAATAGACAGTGATGAATTTATCTTTGAACAGCGGTTTACAGTTGACCCGAATAAATCTATCTGGCTATAATCACCAACTAAAGCTAAATCTAAAACACCAAAATCCATACTAATTTTATAGCTGAATGGGGGAAGATGCTGCTTGGACAATTCTTGATTAACAGTATGACGGGAATCTAAGATTTTCAAGCCACATTCAATAACTTCTCTAAAAGCGTTTTCGTTTTTATTATCAGATGCTTTTGGAAAATATAATAATAAACAATCACCAATATTTTTAATAACTTTCCCACCATAATTTTTAACTATTTTAGATACTGAATTCATAAATTTAGAATAATACATTCTAATATGTTCTAAATTGTCCATTGTAATAGTATTTTTAGTCGAATCTACCAAATTAATAAAAACTACACAACTCTTCATTGAATCGCCAGAAAATCTTATTTCTTCTGAGGAAAAATTTTTCATATTATTTCACACGAAACTAAACAACTAATAATTTTTTAGAGTAGAATAAAAGGGGTAAAAAATTATTTAAAAAGCTAAAGAATTTTTGAATATTTAATGTTATATTTTCTATCAATTCTCTTTGATTGTATAAAAAATTATCTGTATCTTCTTTTATATTGTCATTTTGTTTTTTATTTACGTCTTTTAAGTTTGCCATATTAGTAACTAAATTTATTATAGTTTCTGCAACTTATAAACTATAGTTAAAAGTAAAAATTAGGTAAAATTATACTAAAATATATATAAAATAGATATTCTTTATTAGATTTCATATTACTAACAATTTACTTTTTTTTTTATCAAAAAAATTGAAATCATCTTTTTTCTTTATTCACGATAAGAGGGTGGGGTTTTTAGATGACAACATACATATCCATACTGCGGTATAAGGTAGAATTTAGTTAAATTAAATATAACATTTTAACATGAAATATAATAATTAACAAATGACTCATTTATCTTTCCCAAACTTATTATGTAAATTAGTAAATTTAGGAGAACTTTCAATGGAAGATGCTAGAATTATAGTATCTTATGAGTCATGACATATCTAAATATCTTTATGAAGTTTCACATCCCTATAAAATAGATAATGTATTAAAATTTATTAAATATAATTATGATGATTTTAGGTTACATAAATCAATAATCTTTGGTATAAACTATAAAAACAAATCAGAACCAATTCAGTTACTAGCGAAAACTATAGGTAATAAAGATATTGGCTATGTTTACAAAAAAAGCAAATATAGGATATTGGATTGGTAAACAATATCAAGGTAAACGCTTGACAACAAGATGTGTAAAGCTAGTTGTTAACTATGGATTTGACATATTAAAATTGATAGCAATTTCAGTTTATTTCTTTACTCAAAATAAAGCTTGCATAAGAGTTTCGGTAAAAAAATAAGTTTGTAAAGACAGAAGGGGTAAAGGAATATCATCCTCTGTCAAATAGGAACAGAAAATCTTTAGTTTATACAATAAAAAATAAGAAATGATAAATTCCATTGAACGTAACTTTATACCTATATCAAGACCAGTCTATCATTGATAATACCGATAGAGGTACAAAAATAAGAGTCTACTGTATGGTAATAAATAAGATAATATTTAACAATTACTTTTGAACAATTATAAAAGTTTGAATTCTCTAAATTTAGAAATAAGAAGAAAGAAGAAAATATTAAAATTAAAATAAGAAATTAAAATTTCAGGTATTTCTTGTTTTGAATTTCTTGTTTTGAAGTCTTGACAATTAGTTAATCCTAGGCGTGATATACAGGAAGTAATACTGATAGCGGTTCTAAAATAAGAGTCCAAGTTTATAGTAAAAGCGAAATGATTTAAGTTTATCTGAATTTTAAAATTAAAATTAGTGAAGTAAAAAGTATTTTTTATTGAAAACAGAATTTATTTCAGTAAACTATATTTTTTTTGAACTTCTGCTAAAACTTTTTCTACTGTAGTTCCTATTATTTTACTAAAGGTGGCTAAATGAGTAAACATTACTATGGTTTCAACCGTTTTAGGTAAAACCATCATTAATTTATGACTAGTTTACGGTACCCGTTTTATAGATTTATATTTCTAACTCAGTTCTAATCTATCTTGGTTATCTTTTTTTGGAGTTAGAACCTTCTAAAATTCAATATTTTTGGAAATAATTGTAAAAATCTTATTTTAATGCATTTTTAAATCAAATACAATTAAGGTTTATCTTTTGGGAAACATTTTATCAAATAAATTTCTCTAAATATTTGGAATTATAATTGTTCAAAATAAAAAATTAGGGTTTAATTTTATTTTTCTGTAAATCTCCATAATCTTTGAGCAAAAATACTTCTCCTCCATTAAATCCTTCAACATCGTTTTTTGACACTTTATATTCATAGCGACCATCATGTATTGTAACAATATCTCCTTCTACACAAATGACATTTCCAACATCTTGATTATCTTTTGAACGTACAGGTTTGAGTATTATTTTATCCCAATTGTATACTGCTGGTTCAGACGACATGTCAACATATATTACGTAAATCAACTATTTAAGATTTATTAGATTTAAAATTCTTATTGTTATATGAATATTCGTTTTAATACGTTACCTCTTCTCATGTTTATTTTTATTGATTTTGTCTTATCTATAAATAATCAATTTAATTATTATAATTTACTGCCTTGTTGCACAACTCGTTCTTCCCAACACATTTAGCTAACCAATTCTAGTCATATTATGTGAACTGGAGAAATTACAACGAGTCTCTTGTTAAACGTGGCGAGGTATTACTGGATTTTGATATTATTGATAACTGGAATACAGAATTAGAGGAGATGAATAAGGACAAGGAAGGTAGAAAATTCGTATATCCAGATTCATTGATCAAGTTATTGGGATACATGAGAGCATATTTTCACTTACCTTACAGACAAACAGAAGGCGTAGTTAGGGAACATGCTTCAAACACACTACCATCTATTCCAGATTATAGTAACATTAGTAGAAGAATAAACAGACTAGATATCAAGATTATTGATGATGATATAACCAAATCTAACTTGCATGATGATAATTTTGTAATTGCAATTGATGCTACTGGAATCAAAGTATCAAACACAGGAGAATGGATTAGACATAAGTGGAATGTGAAGAAAGGCTATCTAAAGATACATTTAGCAGTCGACATAAAAAAGAAGAGAATTTTATCATTACATGTAACCAGTGAACAAGTACATGATGGAAAAGTACTGCCTGATCTGGTAGATGATATAACAATAAAACAGAACAAGGAAATCGATATGACTATCGCAGACGGAGCCTATGACAATAACAATAATTTTCGATTTCTATCATTTAAGGGAATTGAACCTGCAATCAAGGTAAGAAAGAATTCCAAGTGGAGAAAGACCAATCACTATCTCAGAAACAAGACTGTAAAGATGCAGAAAGATCACTTTGATAAATGGAAAGATAGCGTGAGCTATGGCAAGAGATGGATTGCAGAAACTGTCTTTTCCTGTATCAAGAGGATGTTCGGAGAATATGTTACTGCTATCAGATTCGACAACATGATAAAGGAGATAATGCTGAAAGTATCGTTGTATAACTGGTTTCAGAGCATAACTGTCAGATAAACATCATGTAAACTAGAATAAGAAAGATTGTTTAAAACGAGTTGTGCAACAGAGCATAATTTACCCCAAGTATATCCCAAAAATAGATAAGAATATAGATTATTGGTCGCTCATCATATCTAATAATTTTTAAGAATAAAAAGTATCTTAGAACAATTATATATCTATTCCAGACGTTCTATGGAATGAAATTAAAAATATTTTACCTGATGCCAAACCAAATATACAATAGGTCGTCCAATTGTTCCATACAGAAAAGTATTTGATGGTATCATGTTTATCCTGAGAACTGGATGTCAATGGAAAATGTTACCCAAAGAATATGGATCTGGTTCTACCTGTCATAGAAGATGTCAAGAATGGAGAGAATCAGGTATATTTGATAAATTATGGAGCAGATTGTTAAAAATATATGATTTAAAGAAAGGAATAAAATGGAACTAGCAGTCACTTGATAGCATCTCTATAAAATCACCTTTAGGGGGGCGATGACAGGTCATAATCCTACTGCTAATGGAAGTAAATTAGGTAGTAAAAGACATATTTTAACAGATAAAGATGGCATTCCCCTTTCAACTGTTATAACATCTGCAAATACTCACGATGTTACTACTGTTGCAACAAATACAATTGATAATATTGTTATCAAGAGATCGTCATCAATAACAAAATACAGAAACAAGAAGAAGAAACAGAATCTATATCTTGACAGTGTATATCATTCCAAGGAAAAAGAACAAGAAGTTATCAAAAGAGTATATATTCCACATATACAACACAGAAGAGAAGAAAAGAAATACAGCAATAGACATCCTGCAGTAAGAAGATGGGTGGTAGAGAGAACAAATTCTTGGCATAACAGATTCAGAAAATTATTTATTTCTTGTTAAACTCGTAAGAATGATTTTTCTTAAAATGGATATCTTTGTACCAAGCACAATTATTACAAACCCAAGTATTCGAACGAGAATATTATCTGGTCTATCTGACGTACCTGATTGACCTATATTATTTGGATGCGGGATTATTAATTTTTGGGACCTCATTTTTTAGTATAGAACTTGGAATAACATTCATTATAGTTTTTTGGATATTGTTGTTTTTGTTCTTCTACTCATTGTATTATTTTCTCTAACTGTTGTCATATGTTTATTCCCTCTATCTTAAGTGCCCTTGAATCAACTTTTAAATGAAATACAATGATTGATTTCAACTACATATAAATTCATAAATTAGATGCGCCCTAGAAAACTACTGGCCCGTCGGGACTGGAATGCTCCATGTTGTAGGGTTCTATTATACTACCGTGTATTTACCTTTTATTATAGAAAATTATTTTTCAATTATTTTGAAAATTTATAATATACTAAATTAATAATCCCATATTAAGATTGTTTACTTGTAACTACATAATTATCAATTTAATTGAAACGAATCCTTAAAATCTTAAAGACGTTATGTTATTGTCAATAACATTTGCCTTCAAAAGAAAAGACTGCACATAGATTAACACTAAAATATTTTGTTTTCTCAATGATAATAGTTATAATAATTGCAAATGCTAATGTAATATTTTCAGAAGCATATAGTAAGCATTTTGTTTCTCTTTTGATATTAAATATAACTGCGGCTACTGCTTCGATTTTAGGTATTATCGCTATCTGTAGATACGGATTTCATGGACTTCATGGTAAATCATATTTGTTTCTTACACTTGGTCTTATAGTGTGGTTTTCGGCTGATTTTACACTTTTATATGATTATTATGCATTGGGAATAGAAGAACAAAGATTTGTAACTATTACGGATGCTTTATGGTTTGCTGGATATGGATTTCTTGCTCTACATTTGTTTATAATATTACACTCTTTACGTATTAAAATAAAATCCAAAATTGTTATTATAGTATCAATTATTACAATGCTCTTTATTAGTTATAATTTAGTTAATCTTCTTTCTTATGATTCTAACATTGAAAATGATTTTATAGCTCTCATCGTAACCCTTTTGTATCCTATTTTAGATTTTATATTAATTATACCTTCTTTAATAATCCTTTTAATCTTACGTAAAGATTATGAGTACAATATCCCTTGGTTTCTTTCTTCATTGTCATTATTAGTAAATGCAATAGCGGATGATGGATATGTTAATGATTTTGTAGCAAGCAATTCAGAAAATCTTTGGTTTTGGGAACTATTCTATATAACAGATTTTATTATAATGTCAGGGGCTTTATTTTGGTATAATAAATTCCATATTTCGAATGCTTTAAGAAATGTAAAATAGAGTAATGATCATAAATTAAATAACTATACCTGTAAAAATATTTATTAGTATTTTTTTTATGTATTTAATCTATAGCTAATGTACCTTATACGTTCGAATGAAATAACTACAAACATGAGTATTCGCCATCAAAATTAATACCGATAACTGTGCGAAAATAAGTGTCTAACGTCGTACTACTATGAATAATTCAAACTTATTTGTTACAATATAATAAGGAATGAAATTTTGGATTAAAAAAATTATGAAAGATATAGAAAGACAAGAAGGTTATCAATAACTTCCTTTTTGTTTACTGGGATCATAGAGAACTTTGTTATTTACTGCAACTTTATCCGTTACTGGTTCTCTATAATTAAGTATTATTTTCATGGATGATTCTTCATCTATAATAGTACTGGTAGTAGTATTGCCAGAAAATGATGGGCTATGATCTTGTTGATTTCTATCCTTCAATTCATCTTCTACCAAATTTTTTATTTGAATTTCACAATCACTGTTTTGTTTAGACGTTTTTTATAATCTTATATATATTATTATGAATAATAGTAATCCAATACAAATTTGAGTATTTTCAAAACTTTTAAATATAATATATTACTAAATATTAGTCTCCTAATTTAAAGACAAACTGACTTTTTATTTTAAGTAATAACAGTATAATTGAAATTGTAGTAAAATCCTCTAAGAGAATATCCTGCCTGTAATTTTACTATCAAGTTCCCATACAAACAAATGTTATTTCGTTGTATAAACTTTGTATAGCGAATTAGTTTCCAGATCAATATATTTCCATTCGGTTTCTTTTATCTGTATTTCTTGAAATTCTGATAGTATTGTAGGATGTAGCAATTTATATACATTATTTCCAACAGAAATTTTGTTTGGTCCTGTCAAGGATTCCTCCATCTCTGCTGCTACATTCATAGGATATCCTATCAGATCAATAGGTGCGCTTTTATCATATCCATATTGTATAGCTAAATTCTCTCCCTCATCTATTGCTATTTTAACAGCTAATTTTGGATAATTATCTTTATCTTTTTCTAAAATTGGATTAATACCATTTTCTATTACGTTAATCATTGATTTAGCACATTGGAATGCGGTATCACAAGATAGATACTTATTAAATCCACTTGGAAAGAACGCAATAACTGCATCTCCTACGTACTTTAACACAAATCCATTATAACTTTCAACAACGGAAGAAAGTTCATGAGAAAAGGCTTTGATTATCTTTGCCATTCTTTCGACTGGTAAAACCATACTCATCTTTGTTGAACCTACTAAATCAGCGTACATTACAACAAGAGAAAGTTTAGAATCAACGTGATTGAGAAGAAAGTCTTGTCCTCTCTTTATTGATGTATTGTATTGATAACGCTCATGTAAAACACTCCAAAGCCTTTCTTGTCTTTGTGATAGTAATGTTTGTAAATCATAGATGATTCTATTTTCAATAGATGATAATGTATTTCTATTAGTATACGTGTCTGTATTGCTATTATTTCTATCAATCATTCTTTCTATTATTTTTTCTTTAATGTGCTCATCATCTTGATTATTCTCTATATCTATTGATTTTTCTTCTTTTATGTTGTCACTTTTACGTTTGGGATTAATACTAACATCTTTTTCATGACTTTCATTTTCTTTATCTTTATCTTCTCCCAAAGACCTTAATTAAATCAGGTAATTATTTAATTTAACTATTTCGATGACAGTGAAAGAATAAGATAAGGTCTTTTTCTTTCATTTTTATAGGGATTGATATTACGTAATAGATACATTAATGGAATGAGAATACTAAGAATTGTTTACAGATACTGAAGAATTGCTAAATTCTTTAATATGTTTCATACTTATATATTACTATGTGACTTTATATCGTGACTTGTGTTCAGATTTGGTAAAATCCTTTAAAATATCAGAAGGATTCTCTTAATTCAAAACCCATTTTTAAAAGTCAAAGTGAATTAATCCAATTTGCTATTCCGTATTGAAGAACAACAAATCAATGGTTCTGAAACTATAGTATCATATTAACAATTGCTATATAATCTGTGTCATATTTAGTTACTGATTAGTCACCAACTATTGAAGATTCTTCAGTTGTTACCATACCTTAGATTTTAAAATTAATTAGTTATTTTTGATGGTATTTTGTAATAATTCTCCCATTTCGTTATGCATTTTAAGAAAGTTTAATCCTTTTTCTGTGGTCTTGAATGTGTGAGTTCCATCAATATAATCTATTAGCTTGTATTCTATCAAAATAGAAAGATACTCTTTTAATTGAATATAACTTACAAAAGCTATGTACATAATTTTTGTCTTGGTTGCCCCTCCATTTGCCGCATCAAGTATATTACAAACTATTTCTGTTCTGCTTCTATTTGCCATATTATTGATAAGGAATTTACTTATTTTAGTATAACGTCACATGAAGAGGTAAGCTAATTACAGAAAAACATTCCACATATTATTTGCAATAAAAAAATATAAGAAATATTCATGACTTTGCTCAAAATTGTATTATGGAATAGTTATCCTATTTAAATTTGTCAACAATTCATTATATGGATTGTTTATTTTTAAATATAATTTTAGATGTATATAAAATAATAGGAGGTAGAGTCCTGCATATAGTATGGTTCTATTACCTTGTATTTAGCTTTTATTATTGAAAACTTATTTTAAGTTTATTTTGAAAGATTAAGGTATGTGAATTCGTTAGAAATTTGAATGAGGGAGTAATACCGATAGCGGTGCGAAAATAAGAGTCTAATCATGTAGTATAATGGATAATATTTATGATTATTACTCTACACATATTCCTGGAACATGGACCTTCTTGAATAAATGTAGTGAAACTACTAAACTATCGTCATTATATTTTAAAAGTGACGACTGTGTTTCAGAACTAAACAATATTTTGTTAACCGCTTCCTTATAATGCTCTATCGATTCCCAAAATGCATAATTAATGAATACACTACTTTTTCCAATCCCTTTGTACAATTGTGTGAAAATAAATCCTGGTTGCTGTTTAAAGTTAGTAGCATCTTCTGCCCAATCCTTTAAAAACTGTTTAACCTTATCTGGTTCTACATTGAATCTGTTTATCAGAATTACAGAGCCTTCTATTTCTTTTTCTTCAATCTGATCCTTAAATTTTGCTCTCTCGTCCATTTCAATAAATTTTACCATAGCATTACAATATAGTAGTTACAAAGGGAATAAACGATTTCTTTTTTACGACGAGGACAGAAATACTATTGGGTTACTACTGAGGATAAGATAGAGGGAGTTAAAAGAAAGTCGTTTTTTTACAGAAACTAAATTATTAATCTTCGTACTATTAGATTGTACTATTAGAATTTATTAAATAAAAATATACTTATACATATATGTCGTCGTCAAATGTTAACGATAATAAAAATTCCCTTTACAATTTTACCAAAATTATATTGAATTCCCACAAGTCTATAAGATGGGTAGGAATAACTAATCATAATGGTACTATTCTAAATCAAAGAACTAGAAAAGGACTAAAACTCTTTCTTACCGAAGAAGAAAATAACGAATTTGCAAAAAATTCAATAATTAGACATAAAGCAAGATTAAAATTTGAATCAAAAATGGGTAAATTAATCTATGCATTTAGGAGATATGAAAACATGAGTAGATGCCTAATTCCAATCAATAAAAGTTATTACCTATTTTTTACTATGGATTTTGAGGAAAGTAATTTTGATAATATAATAATGGAAAAAATTATTCTTTTAATTAAGAAAGAGGGCAAATTTTAAAACATTTAAAAATGCTTTAAAACTACTTGGTATAGATATAATATAACTTGTTAATTGACAAATAAAATAGTAACTAACTAACTAACTAACTAAAAGAAAAAAATATACTTCTTACTGTAATCTATCTTTTAAATCTCTTTTATTTGCCAGATATTACCACATTTTACATTATATTTTTCATGATGTTTAATTATTGCTTCTTCATTGGGTGCATCTACCATACAAAAAATTATCCCTGCTTCAACATTGTATAAAATTTTGTCAACTTTTATACCATATTCATCTCTAGGTAACTCTTTGGCTGTTTTTAAAATATCTTCATCTATCTCTGTCTTTAAATGCAGATGGAAGATAAACTGGAATTAAACTTTCTTTATTGTCAGCAAAATATTTCAGTACATATCTTGATCTGCAATGTTGTTTTGTCTTATCCAGTCTAGGTGACATTTTAGAAATTTTCTATGTATTTTTTTGGATAGTCTAAAAAGCTATCTTCATTAAACCAGTCATACTGTCTCTATAATTGTTTTCCTTCCAGACTTGTAGCCAAATAGAACTGTCCCCTGATGATATCCAGTAATCCTTACAATTGGTCTTCATCTTTCTTTATCCATACTCTTACAAGAGAATCAAAGAAGAAAAATGATTCATCAGTACATACTACCGTGAATCCGTCTTGGAGATTATCCAGTATCTTTGTAGCTCTTTTTTAAAATGTTCTTATAGATTAAGATTTATGGCGAGATAAAGAATTGAATCTTTAAATATTATTAGTCATCATTAAATACTAAATTCTAAAATTGCAAGAATCATCTAAAGATCCTTCTTATGATGCCGCTGATGACGATATCAATATTCCATCCTCACAGCATTCTTCAAATGAAATTGAAAACTCATTAATAGATTCTACAAATACTTTGTCATCTTCAGCTAACCTTGTTCAGGAAGGAATTATTGTGGGTAAAAAGATAGCAAAAATATCTGTAGTAACTCTTCTAGCCATTGGGATTGTTGAGATAATAACAGGATATCTGAGTGGTAGTGTGGTAGCTACTGCTGACGGAATCGACTCTATATCTGATTCCATGATATCGTTTATTGTATTACTAGGGCTTAGAATAGCCCACAGACCCGCGGACAAGAAATTCCATTTTGGATACCATAAGGTAGAGAGTTTTGCTGCATTAATTGCTGCAATAGGAATGATAGTAATAGGAATAATAATCTTCTATAATTCATATCAATCGTTAATACATCCTCATGAGATAAAAGAGCCAGTCTTGGTAATGATTGTGTTAGCTGGTGCTAGTGCTTTATCATTACACAGAGCATTTCAAATGCGAAAGATTGCTAATAAATATAATCTTCTTTCACTTAAAACCGATGCCCGAAACTCTATAAAAGATGGGTCGGCTTCGGTAATAGGTTTCTTTAGTATACTAATAGCAACTCAGTTCGGATTTTTACAAATGGATGCCATTGGAGGAATGATAATCGCGGGATACATATTCTCTGTATCCTATATATCGTTGAAAAGATCATCTCTTATCCTTGTAGATTCATGGCAAAATCCTGAGTTGACAGAATTGATTAAAAAGATAATTTCAGAACAGTTCGGAAATGAAATGTTCGAAGTTAAAAACGTATTACTGCGATCTTCAGGTATGATTGACCAAGCAGAGATCCATATAGAATTTAGTGGTGATGAACCTTTGTCTGATATAGAAATGTTATCACTAGGAATTGAAATGGCAATTCGCTCTAAAATTCCATCTCTTGAAAAAATATCTATTATACCCCATTCATCTTCTAATTGTGAGAAGTCTGCTTCAGTAAAGACTAATGCTTTGCGTTACATTAAATGGAGACAATCAGCATTCAGATTTGATAGACATAAACAAACAAAAGAGAAGAAAAGATAAAATGCATAATACCTTCAACTTTAAAAAGATGTTGAAAATAATAAATGTAAGAAAATAGATGGGCGCTAGGAAACTGTGGGCCCGTGGGGAGTTGAACAGTTACCTTATCCATGTTCGGTAACAAAATATCACTAGAGTAATAAATTAATTAAAAAAAATAATCTTTGACTACATGACCGCAATCACGGCACTCTAGCCAATCAAAAGAGTCGTGTGGTAGGTCACCATCAATTAATTCCTCCTTTCTTGTGAGGCGTGGACCCAATTGAACAGAAATTCCTTCTTCCAGGCAACTAGGACACCAACTCGTATTAGGGATATTTTCTGTATTGGTTTTATCTAACATTCGCAAGGCAGATCACTAGACTAATAAAATTATATATGTATAATGATATAATCTTCAATTTCATTATACTATAACACATTAGATAGATAGAAACTCAGGAGGGTCTAAAACAAAGTAGTGCCCGAGGAAACTGTGGGTCAGTCGGGAGTAATACCGATAGCGGTGCAAAAATAAGAGTCTAATATCCAAGTCCTACTACTATCTTGTATTTAGCTTTTATTATTAATAAAAAATTTGTGTAAAATTATCCGAATTTATGATGTTGTTATTTAACTAAATTGTTGAAGTTCCGAAAATGAGTCATTACTGCTACTTAGTCTATCAAAAGTGGCGAGAAACCATTTTCCAGTTACAAATGAAAAGGCCAATATTTCAGTATGACTATTTCCATTTATATCACCAGTTAATATCTGGTGTACCTAATTTACCAGATTTTCACTTCCATATGTATTACCTAGTTTTTCCCATCCAAGACTATTATCACAACACCTTGAATCTACTTGTCCAAAATCAATTGTTGCTCTGCAGCAATCTAACTATTTCATTATAATAGGTTATAATAAATGAGCAATTTCTTTATCTGTAATAAGATTATTGTACCATTTCTGTCCTTTGTTTATACCTTGATTCGATTCTATCCAAATTGGTTATTTTTAAATAAAAGTTAATGGTATGATATATGATTCACTTTTAGTAGCTTCATCAATTATAAAAATTTCTTTTCGGTTAAAATAAATTTACATTTACCTGTCCTCGGCATTGTGACATCTCTTCTTTATTTTTAACTTTAAGAATGAAGGAATAAACATTTACTATTACCAAAAAAAGAAATCTTTTAATTAATGAGACAGAAATATAAATAAATTATATTATTTCCAATAATAACCTTGAAATTCTCTATAAAGAATATTAATTTGGAAATAATAATTAATACTCCCAATAGTTAAGTATAAACAAAGATAAACACTAGATTGAAGATCATTTATGCCAAAATTACAAAAGATGAAAAAGAGTTTCTAAACTTCCTTGTTTTTGTTTATACCTAACATCATATGAATATCATTCAAAATTATCAAATTGGTATGAATTCGATATTTTCGATATATCCCTATCGTCTTTTTCTATTTTTCTAAGATTGATTTGCATTATTTCTGAATCCTCAAACTCCATTAATGGATAATATATGAATTGTCTAGAATCCAGTTCAGATTTTAATTCACCCATATAATCATTATTTAACAGTTCTACGAGAATTGTTTTTCTTAGATTATCTGTAGATATAGCCTTGTCTGTATTCTCCTTATAATAAAATGCTAACTCTTTTGTAGTTACTGCAATTATCTTCTCTTCTTTCCCATCCTTTTCGTCTTTTTTATTTTTAGAGCCTATCAGTGGAAGAAATATCTCCCTATAAAATTTGATTTTGTAGGAGGGAATTCCACTAATGTTTTGAGTGATATGTAAAACTGGTGCTGTTAACTTAAGGAAAGAGCTATAGCTGTGAAGGTTCTATTCTAACAATATATGCTGTTAAGATTTGTCAGAAATAGAACATCCACATGTATAGTAATGTATTCTTTGTATTTGTACTTTCTTGGTCTCAGTCTACGTAATTCATCCAAAGCATTGGAACTGTTTAAGGACCAAAAAAGAAGTTATGTTGCTGTTTGGAAATGGATTCAACGATTTGGTTCATTACAGATTTACAAGAGAAAAAGAGTATCAGCATTCATCATAGATGAAACTATAATTCAGATTGGTAATCAACATTTCTGGTTGTGGATCTGTATTGAACCTGTTCACAGATCTGTGCTTGGGATCTACATCTCAGAAGAGAGAAACATGTTTGTAGCAGAGAATTTTATCCGATCTCTTGTATCCAAATATGGTAGACATACAGTATACACAGATGGTGGTACGTGGTATCCACAAGCATGTAACTTTTTAAATCTGAAACATCGATTACATTCACCCTTAGAGAAAAGTCTGATTGAAAGAATGATGCAGTATTTCAAGGATAGGACAGAATCTTTTGATGATTACTATCCATGTATCAACAACCAAAAGAAAAATTGTGATCTACAACATGTATACAATTGGATCAAGTTATTCATATATCTGTATAATGCAAAAATCAGAAAGAAATTTCTATTCGAAATTGGAGGTGAAATAATCTTAAGTTAACAGCACCTCCCTTTATTTTATAGATACTGTTTTTTATTAGCAGCGTCTTTCACAACCCTCTTTTCCTTCTCTTGTTACATTCTCCAATTTTAAATAAATTCACATGGTGTATGAATTCATTGTACAGAACATATTCTATTCTGGTTATAATCTAACAATGTGTTCTTATTGTCCGTTCCTTTTCCTGTTGGTTCTGAAAATTACATGACCTTGTTTTTTCTCTATACGTCTTGTGGGACGATCCAATGTATCGGTTTAGTTCTGATCATGTATTGTAGTAAATATGTTCCTGGTTCAATACGTGTGCATATAAAGATTTTCTAAGCTGTTCATTTTCTTTGAACTGTTGTCCGTTCTTATAATTCGGACATCAGATCATCGCCTCTCTGCCGCGAATTCCTTTGATAACGCTTCAATTAATTCTCGTTCCCTTGGATTTAGCTTATCAGGAACTCTTACGTTAATGTGGACGAGCTCATCTCCTCGGCCTTGGCCATAGTTTATTCCTTCTCCCCTCAGCCGGAGCATCGTGCCGTTTTGAGTTCCGGGAAACACTTCGATTGTCCTCTCACTTGTTAGCGTCGGAATTTTTATCCGAGCTCCCAGAGCAGCCTGAGCAAAATTGATATTGGCTTCATATACAAGGTTAAACCCTTTCCTCGTCAGATATGGATGAGGTTTGATTTCTATCGTCAAGTAAAAGTCTCCAGGAGAGCCACCGTAAGGACCGTCTTCACCCTGTCCTCGCAGGACCAAATGGTCACCATTATCAATGCCAGGAGGTACTTTAACTTTGATCCGTGTTCTATTTTCCTCAAGTCCATTACCTCCGCATATCTTGCAAGGCTTCTCGGCTACCTCTCCTCTGCCATTGCAGCGGCTACATGAAACTATCACCTGCCCAAATCCTGACACGACTTTGTGTTCAATTCTCCCCGATCCCCTGCATTCGGGGCAGATCATCGACTTGCTATTTAACTCAACACCTGATCCTTTACACTTACTGCATCTCTTTAGCCTAGGTAGAGTAACTTCAAATTCAGTGCCAAAAGCCGCCTGTTCTAGCGTGATTACCGTCTTGGCTTCTAGGTCACGGCCATGATGGGACTGTTGTTGTTGATCCTGTTGAAAGGTGAAACCACCTCCTCGGAAGATTCGATTAAAGAGATCATCTGCATTAAATCCAAACTCTGAAAAGATATCTCGGAATGTTCCTCGGTTGAAGATGTCTTCCTGCTTGTATTGTTGCTTTATCCCTTCAAAGCCTTGTGCATCATATTGTTTCCTCTTGTCCGGATCTGACAGAATGGCATACGCTTCAGATACTTCCTTGAATCTTTCTTCAGCGTCGGACATCTTATTTCTATCGGGGTGATATTTGAATGCGAGCTTGCGGAATGCACGCTTGATTTCGTCTTTAGACGCATCCCGTCCAACCCCCAAGACATCATAAAAATCCAGTTTGTTGGCCAAACTAAATCATCAGGAACAAATCAAAACAGAGTAAAAAAGAGAAGAATATGCTATTTCTTATCCTCGTCTACGACCCTGTACTCTGCCTCGACTGTTTTCTTTCCTTGTTGCTGTTCTTCTTGAGGTGGTGGTGGAGCTTCCTGACTTGCTTTTTCCTGTGCTCTTTGAGATGCTGCCTGTTCGTAGATTGTCGCTCCTGCCTCTTGCACTACTCTTCTAAGCTCCTCAACCTTGGAGCTGATTTCGGCCAGACCTCCGGTCTTCAGGGAACCTTTTAGCGACTGAATGGCCTCCTCTAACTTGGCCTTTTGCTCTTGTGTGAGCTTGTCACCGATCTCTCTCAGCGTCTTTTCTGACGTGTAGATCACAGAGTCGGCCGTGTTTCGAATCTCTGCCTCTTCTTTAGCACGTTTGTCTTGCTCGTTGAATTGTTCTGCCTCTCTTATCATTCGATTCTTCTCAGTTTGACCAAGCTTGGTTGAAGCTGCAATCTTGATACCCATCTGCTTGCCGGTTGCCAAGTCTTTAGCTGAAACGTTGAGAACACCATCTGCATTAATGTCAAATGTAACGTCTACCTGAGGGACGCCTCGAGGTGCAGGCGGAATGCCTGTCAGATCAAATCTTCCCAAGCTGATATCGTCCTTCGCCATAGTGCGTTCACCTTGAAGCACGTGTATTGTGACAGCCGTTTGAGAGTCAGCAGCAGTCGTGAATGTCTGACTCTGCTTAGTTGGTATCGTCGTGTTCCGCTCGATGATCTTGGTAAAGACGCCACCAAGGGTTTCAACCCCCAGGGAAAGAGGTGTTACATCAAGGAGCACTATATCTGTAATCTCCCCTGAAATTACAGCTCCCTGAATGGCAGCACCAATGGCGACGCACTCCATTGGGTCGATACTTCTCTCAGGCTTTTTTCCAATTATGTCTTCGATAAATTGTTGAACAAGTGGCATCTTCGTCTGTCCGCCTATAAGGATTATCTTGTCTATCTGCACCGGCGTCAACTTTGCGTCTGATAAAGTTTTCAAAACAGGATCCCTAATCCTTTCCACTATGGGTCTAGTTAGTTGTTCTAGTTTGGATCTAGTTAGAGTCACATGGAGGTTCTTCGGGCCTGTAGCATCAGAGGTAATGTACGGGAGCTCTATGTCTGTGGTAATTAAGGTTGACAACGCTATCTTCGCTTGTTCGGCTGCCTCTTTCAAGCGAGCTATGGCTTTCATATCACCACTGAGGTCGATTCCAGTTTCTCGCTTGAATTCAGAGATTATATAATCCATCACCGCTTGGTCCAGGTCCGTTCCCCCTGTTTTCGTGTCTCCACTTGTGGCTAAAACCTCGAAAACGCCTCCCCCAAATTCCATCACCGTGGTATCGTTTGTTCCACCACCGAAACTGAAGACCAGAATTTTTAATTCTTGTCCTGCTTTGTCTAGACCATAAGCCAGTGCTGCTGCCGTCGGCTCATTGACAACCCTTGTTATTTTTAGGCCTGCAATCTCGCCCGCATCTATCGTTGCTTGGCGCTCATTATCATTAAAATGTGCTGGAACAGTGATTACGGCTTTAGTAACCTTCTCACCGAGAAAGGTTTCAGCATCGCGCAGAATCTTCTGTAGGATGAAACCTGAGATTTGCTGTGGTGTGTACTCTTTGCCAAAGATATTTACCTTATTGTTTGTCCCCATCTTGCGCTTTATTTCACGTATCGTACCCTCTGGGTTAACTATGGCTTGTCTTCTTGCTGGCTCACCGA
Organism: uncultured Nitrososphaerales archaeon; assembly: GCA_963695855.1. Taxonomy (GTDB): domain Archaea; phylum Thermoproteota; class Nitrososphaeria; order Nitrososphaerales; family Nitrososphaeraceae; genus TH1177. Next base: position 284,370 of record CAVOHZ010000008.1, read on the forward strand.
CAAGCAGTTGTCCGCCTTTAGTAAGAGCTACAACAGAGGGGAACATTTTTCCTGCCGCGGTGGGTCCTTCAGCGCTTGGAATTATGGTCGGTTTTCCCCCGATAGTTACGGCCGCAGCAGAATTTGTAGTTCCTAGGTCTATGCCTAATACTCTTTCTCTTTTTTCGCTACTCATTTAGCCTCCCCCTCCTTGGAACATTAGAGCTCGGAATTGAAGATACTTTTACCATGCTTGGTTTTAGCAGATTCCCTCTAAAAAGGTAGCCCTTTCTGACCTCCTCTATAACTGTCCCTTCGGGATGATCTGACGTCTCAATTTCCAGTACAGCTTCATGTAAATGTGGGTCGAAAGGTTTTCCCACAGATTCTATAGGACACAATCCTTCGTTAGTCAGCACATTCCAGAGTTTTCTCCTAACCATTTCTATCGCCTCTAAGATGTTAGTATTAGCCATTTTTCTAGCCTCTTCTACGGCGAGATCGATTTCTTCTGCGACGAGTAGGATTTGCATGATGAGCCGCTTCTTTTCCTTTGTCACAGCATCATCGATTCGTCTCTCCGTGTTCTTTTGAAGGTTTTCAAGATCAGCCCTAGCATATTTAAGCTGGGTGAGGTAAGTGTCTTCAAGTTTGCTCATACGCTTTAGTGAAGCGTCAAGTTCAGAAACTTTTCTGATGTAACTAGCTTCTTTTTCATAGTTTTCATCGTTGGCATCTCCTTCATCGGAATTCGGACACATTTTGAACCTTATTTTCTGGTTATGTGGGCTCTATATTTTATTTTCTTTCCTAATCCTCTCTGCCTACTCGAATACCACGTATCAAATGTTACCATTGATCAGCATAGACATAGAAAAACATCATTTGTAATAAACGAGCCTTAACTTTGTTCAACCAAATCCCAACCTAAAAATAACAGGTCCCTACAAGAAAGCAGAATTCCTTGCTATGTCTACCAATTCATATAGGATGATGAAAATGACCCTACTTTTAGACACCTTTTTGGCTTTTGAAGAGATACTTCCCTTATCATTTAACGATTTCCGCCTTAAACCTGCCTTCCTTCATTTTCAAATCTTGTCTTTGATTCGTTCTAGCCAAGTAAATAGGTTGTATGCTTGCTATCTTATCTACATATGCAATTATCTAAACTGTATGACTATAATATCAAGTTAATGTCAGAATACGTATATTATGAGTGATTATTTGCCAATTCCACTTAACAGTGGAATTTTCGAAGTGTTAAGAGCAGGATATATATTTTCCTTTGGTTTTAAATTGGAGGCTGTGAATATTTGCTCTCAAATATTTTATTGAATCAATATTACTACTTTGTCCTGCCAACAGCAACAAAGATTATATTAATAGTATTTTACTTTGTCTATATCGAATTTAAATAAATGCTGAAATAGCAAATTTATAAGGAGAAATTAGCAGGGGGCAAGAATTTAGAATTCATAAAAAAAACGGGAATCTAAATATGGTAAAAAAGAAGATAAAACCAAAGCAAGAAAAACAAATTGTTGAGAGGATATCTATTTCCACCCTTTGTCTCTGAAACGATGATCGATCATAAATTTTTTATATCATTCTGAATTCATGAATTCAGCAGTTGCTTTTTCTGAATATCAGATAATTTCAGGATGTAAGACTTGGGCACATGTTAACAGCATTGTAATATTCCATCTAGTTATTCTTGTAAAATGATAATGATTATACCAATTAATATAATTATGCTAACATTAATTTAACATAAGGCTCATACACTTTAGACAATAATAGATTTAGCTAAGAAAGGAAGCATACAGTTTATCCATTTGATTGAGACAATAATCTTTCTAGGAAAAGATTTGAACAAGTGTATAAACGAGAATCGGATGCAGGTGTAAAGGAAAGAATGTTGCTTGTGTTAAACGTAGTATATGACAAAAGGATCTCTGCACAGGTGGCAAGAGATCTGCACAGAAGTAGGCCATGGGCTTCTGATTGGTTAATGAGGTACAGGAAAGAAGGTATAGAAGGATTAAAAAACAGACCAAAAAGTGGTAGACCTCCAGATATACCAGAAGAGATAGTATACAAGATAAAAACCCAACTATCATCAAGCAAACAAGGATGGACTACAAAACAGGTTTATGATATCATAATACGAGAAAGTGGTGTACAATATCATCAGATTTACATCTACACATTACTTCGAAGATGGGGATTCAAACAGAAGGTACCAAGAAAAGTACATGTAAATACTGCATCTAACGAGGAAAAAGAACGTTTTAAAAAAGAGCAAGAAAGATACTGGATAATCTCCAAGAAGGATTCACGGTAGTATCTACTGATGAATCATTCTTTTTCTTTGACTCTCTTGTAAGAAGAGTATGGATAAAGAATGATGAACGACCTGTAGTAAGAATTACTGGATCCCATCAGGAGTCAGTCTTATTTGGTGCCACAAGCCTTGAAGGAAAACAGTTATTCAGACAGTACTACTGGTTTGATGAAGATAGCTTTTTAGACTATCCAAAAAAATACATAGAAAGTTTCCAAAATGTTATCTGTTTCTTGATAAGGCAAAACAGCATTACAGATCAAAAAAGGTACTGAGATATTTTGCTGACAATAAAGATAGTTTAATTCCAGTATATCTTCCAACAGCATCTCCTGAATTCATGGTACTGGAAGAGATATGGCATATAGCCAAAAACGATCTGCTTGTTCTACAATACTATTCATCCTTTACCAATTTCAGAAATAAGATATCTAAATATTTTAGAACAAAAAGATTCAATCTGGATATGAGGAACTATCTAGTTGGAGGTGAGTAAGAATATTTATCTTAATTGGTATAGTTTGACAAATCAATTTTATAACAACAGCTTTAGCTAACCATCACGTCGTACATATTGTGAGGAATACCTATCTTAGAGAAATAAGTACAAAGGAAATGGATCACCTTCACTGGTTGCTCGATAACGATCCAGAATCAGGCTATCAAGCCAAAATGATCTTGCTTAGAGATGAAGGATACACAGTACCTGAGATACGAAGAATTACAAACCATCATGATAACAACATACGTAAATGGATCCACAGATTCAATGGAAAAGGTATTGATGGTATTATATCTAGAAAACATGTACGTAATGCTCAAAAGATTACAGAGGATATAGAAAACAAGATTGTAGAGATAGCATCTAACGATCCTCGGAGAAAGTACAAACTGAAATTCTCTACATGGTCATTACGTGTACTTGCAGGATACATAATGAAAGAAAAGAAGTTGGTAGAGAGTATCAGTCATACTGAAGTAAAGAATGTGCTGGTAAAACATGGTATTGAATGGAGGAATTCAAAGACAGTAATGGGTAAAAGCAGAGACCCTGAGTATGAATTGAAAAAAAGAGAATTGAAGAACTAAGGTACAGTACACCTTCTGATTCCATCTTGCTATATGAGGATGAGAAAGGTTCTATTGCAGCAAAGACATATGGCGGTCCATCATGGTGTTCCACACAAGCCAAGGTAGAAAAGGCACAGAAGATAAAAGGTATTCTGAATGTATTTGGTATCTATGATCATACCAACGATACAATGTTTACTCACTGTTATAAAACTAAGACCAGTGACCAGTTTATAGATTTTATAAAAAGAGTTGATTCCAGATATGATTCCAGTCACAATATTTGTTGTATTAGATAATGCATCTATACACAGGTCAAAAAAGACAAGAAATGCAATAACACGTTATCATCCCAGAATAGTTCCTGTATTCCTGCCAACCAGATCTCCAGAACTGAACCTGATAGAGGTAAGATGGATGTGGTTACAGAGACAGGCCATAAACAATTCTATATTTAGAAATGAATCTGATATTGGAAAAGCAGTATCTAATTGGACATGTAACTATAACACTAATCATAGAAATATAACTAGAGATAGTTTACATAATGAACTCATCTATTTATTCACATAACTGTTAACGTAAGAGTACCTGAGCTAAAGCTCGTTCTATCAAAGTATCTTGATAACACTGGTACAATATTGATGAGATATGAGATACTTAGTCTGGGTATCTAATAAAACAAATTTTCAAAAAATCCTTTTTCATAAAACAATGAATTTATAATGCGACATGTACGAATATTTCAAATGTATTTGAATTGTAGCTCGTGTAAGAAGGAGTTTAATGATTTTGTTGAAGGAGTAAAATATTCCAGCTCAGTCATGGGTATTATATCATTTTGTTCAGATAACTGTTGTAAAGCATATCTTAATGAAAAATTGAAATAGCTAAATTTCTTAATATCATTTCATCTAAAAGAATAGGAAATATAATATAATTTGTTGTTCCTATTGTTTAATATGAGAAATGAAGTTATTGATTTTAAGATTGGAAGTCATTTTAGTTTTTAAATTGTTATAATTTATTTTTACAAAAAAAATTTATTTTATATATTATTCTTAAATAGTTTGATTAGATATTTTATATGCTTAGCAAAAATATATGATAACAGTGACAACCAATTGATAACATAAAATAACAAATGATAGCAATGATGATATCATTCATTAACTGCTTTTTTATTGCAATCAACAATGACTGAAATCATAAATAAATTTGGAAAAGAGAAAAAAGTTATAAATTACATTTACAAGGTAAAACTATTCCTGATATTGCTATAGAGGTTCATATTGTCATTTGGAGATATTTCAAAAAAATAAAGAATATGACAGAAAAATAAGATTAGAAACACAAAATGGTCTATCGAATGGCATCATTAATCAAATAAAAAGAATTTCAAAATGTAGTAGATCCTATGAATTATTGTTACAAGGAAAGACGCCAGTAGAAGTTGCAATTGAAATAAATTTATGTTATCACGAAATAAGAAAACATTAGAGAGAATATTTGAGACTGCGAAAAATGAATGAGTTGTATCAGATATATATTGATAATGAATATCAGCACGAGCCCGTCGGAAGTAACACCAATAGAGCTGCAAAAATAAGAGTCTAATGTGATAGTATAATGGATAATATTTAAGAGATCATAGGTATTCTATCTTCAGTAAATTTGAATTCTCTAAAAACCAACTTTTTATTTATTTATTATCGTTAAACACTTATCATTATTTTGTATGTGAAAGTAATCCACCAAATGGGCGTGAAGATTCTCCATAGGTTATGATATATACTTCTTTTTTTCTCTCTGCATTAGATTGATTAAGGTTAGTGCCGCAAATATACATTATAGAGATTTTAGTGGTAATTATAATATACCATTACAGGTATTTAAGTGTTCGTATTTAAGTGTTCAAGAATGGAGAACTTTTTTGTGTTGTATTCGAATTTTGACTATAAAACGAGAATTGCAATTATTATACTTATATTCTTTAATTTCTTTTATTTATAGCCTATCCCAAAATTATTCTCCTGTAGATAATAATGCTACTTGCTAATTTTACAAGACCCAGATAGTTCTCATCCTTCTTTTCATATCTTGTAAATAACTTCCTCAATCTGTTATGCCATGAATTTGTTCTCTCTCTACAACCCATCTTCTTGCTGGATGTTTTCTACGAGATATTTGTTCTTCTCTTCTGTCTCTTATATGGGAAATATATCATCGCTTGACAATTTCTTGTTCTATTTCTTTGGAATGATATGCTTTGTCAAGGCACAGGTTCTGTTTGTGTTTATGCTTTGGTTTGGATAATGATGGTCTTTTGATAACCATGCTGTCAACTGTATTAATTGCAACAGTGACATCATAGTGAGTTTTTGCAGATGATATACTAGCAGATAGTGGAATACCACCATCTTTATCTGTAAGAATCTGCCTTTTGGTTCCTAATTTACTCCTATCTGTAGGATTATGACCAGTCATCGCCCCCCTAAAGGAGATGATTGAATTTGTTATTCATTTCTTCTCTTATTTGTAGAATTTCTTGAGAATGTTTTTCTTCTAATACTATTAACTTTATATCTTCTTGACCTTTAATTTCATCAAATGCTTGCGGCGTTAAAGGATAGCTACATTTGGAACAGTATTTGTTCTCTATAGCATTAACTAAATCACACCGTGGACAGTTTATGGTTGATGACCTCTTTGTTATTTCACTTGCAGAAATTATTCCATTATGTGTTAGAATTTTCTCTTTAAGATCGTTTCCCATTCTTCTCTTTATGTATCTTGTACCCTGCCTTGAATTCATTGACCATCTTACTTTTTTCTTCAGTGCATATTCTGGCAAATAATCGCTATCAGCTGTTATAGCACTGTGTCTAATACAGTAGGGGTTCCATTTCTTTGTTTTTAACAGATATTCCAGTTTTTCGTTTTCTGCTGTATCATTAACTTCTCCATTCTTCAACAAACGAATTATTCTTTCACGTAACTGTTTCATCATTTTGTCAATATTGTCTGGAGTTATAGGTGAACCATTGATAAGATTACAAATCAGTCTTGCATCTAGTTCATTTCTAAATGGGTGTTCATTTAACCAATCACGAACATAAGGAAACGATATAGTAAGCAAGATAGGACCTGTTCCTGTTTTAGCTTCATAGGGTATTTCACCTTCACCATAATTTTCTTTTAATCTTACATGTTTTATCTTCAAAAGTGTAATTTCATGTGGTCTTGCATCTAGGTCCCAAAGTAACGCAAGAATTGCTTTATTTCTTTTGTATGATTCATACTTGATTATGGTTAATAGATCTTCTTTTTCCCACAACTCATTTTCAAGATAAGGGCTAATCCTTTTACTTCCTTTCCTCTTTATTCTTACAAATTCAGGTGTTCGCCAATCGGAAAATGGAACATCATCCAGAGTTTTATCCTTACAGTTGTACATCCATCTGAAAAAATATTTGATCCTGCCAAGATAGTCGTTCCATGTTGTAATCCAGCGTTTGTCTTGATCTGTCTCTATACTTTTTATTTGTGTGTCCAAAAAGGGAAATATTTGACTTTTCTCTCTGATTTGATAAAAGGAAACAGGTGATTCAAGGAATTTACTATATGCTATGATTGCTTTCAAATTGTTATTCTGATATCTTTCTGATGTGCCAATTCTTTTCATAAAATCATAGAACTGCAATATTAATTGCTTATTTTCTACATTGTGAACATCCCTTTCAATATTGCTTACTGTTGTAGAGAGTTTAACTGTCATTTCTTGAACCTCCTTTTTTGTATGTCTACTATACTGTCGATACTTGTATATGAACCCGAATACATAACGGGCCCGTCGGGAGTAATACCGATAGCGGTGCAAAAATAAGAGTATATGAATTATGACCTAGTCTCAATTAATTAGTCTATTTTTTACAAAGAAAATAATTATATTATTATATATAGATAGAAACTCAAGACTCTTACTCCAGAGTAGGCGTATTACTATATAGAACCTAAAATATGGATAATTGTAGACACTAATAAACTTATTTTATTTAAATACAGAATAAAAAATAAAATTTGTGTACTTGTAAAATAATTAATTAATAAAAAGTAAATTTTAAATATTAAAAACATGATTTGATTTTTTCCCTCAGTTCTGCTCCCAACGTTCTGATCTGCTCTGTTTTCTGTGCTTCCACAAAATTAGAAATTGATTGTAGTCATATGCCCACTTACGCAAAATGAAGCTATAATTAATGCATTCAATGTTATTTTATTCCCTATCATTTTTTCCACTATTTTCATGCTACTTTATTGAATGCTAAATTTAGTTATTAAAAATTGATAACTTTTTAACTAATAAGTAGTCACTAAATTTCTAGTATAAATTTAACTATTAAGAACAAAATCTCTTTACTATCAAAACAAATATTGTTTATATGGATTTGATGAAGACGAGACTATTCACAATTCATTATAAGATTTTACTATAAAATTTCTTTATATCTTTTTATAGGTAACAATAGTAATTAAATATTTTATATACCTTCTACCATGCGATAACCTACAAAATATTAAAAATGATATGTACTAAATTTGACGTACGTTGAAGATTATCATTAATTATCGTATAATTAATTTACTGACAGTTATAGCTTTGTTTTCAATATTGCTATTTAGTAATAACTCACTTCTAAAAACAAATGTGTACAATGAAGAAGACAATTTAATCAACTCAATTTTTGCTCAGAATAGAAATGCCTTTGCAGTTGGGATGGATGTTGAAGATGACGAAGAGAAATCGTTTGAGTACATATTTGATCACTTTGATTATATAGAAGATGCTGATTCTGAAAAACAATTAGATACGAATACTAACAATAATGGAGAAGATGATATCCAGTCAATAGCAGAAAATGAAGAAACTAGACTTTCCCATGATAATAAAGAAGATGAGGATAGATCTACATTTACATCAAAATCAACGGAGAAAGAAGAATCTGACCATAAATCAGATTTCAATTTCGTAGCTGTAGGAGATTGGGACTGTAACTCTGAAACTGAAGATACTGTGGAAAACATTTTTGACCATGACCCAGAAGTGGTGCTGGCACTAGGAGATCTTTCATATAATGGTAGAGCAGAATGTTGGCTGGATATAATTGAACCAATATCAGACAAAACTGAAATTGCAATAGGTAATCACGAAACTGATTCATCAAAAATTTTGAGGGATTATATACATTATTTTGGATTGGAAAAACAGTACTATTCTTTTAATTATAAAACTGTTCACTTTATAGCATTATCTACAGAAATTCCATATGAAGAAGGATCACAGCAATATGAATTTGTAGTTCAGGATCTTGAAAAGTATTCTAAAGATCGATCAATTGACTGGATTGTTGCATTTTATCATAGACAAGTATACAGTTCTGGAGGTGGCCCTGAGGACGATGATGATTTTAGGGAGACTTATCATCCATTGTTTGATAAATATAGAGTAGATCTAGCTCTGCAAGGCCATTTTCATGCCTATGAGAGATCATATCCAATTAGTTTTAATCATGATTATGGCAATGAACCTATAGTTGAGGATTATGATCCCTCATATTACATAAATCCAAAAGGAACAATTTTTATAACTGCGGGCACAGGAGGAGCACATGGTATGAAGATCTCAGAAACTAAACCCTTTTCTGCTTTTGGATTAGACGGGGAATTTGGAATACTAAATATCTCTGTAGAGAATAACGGAATTACATTATCAGGTTCATTTATAGAGAATAATGACGAGGAGGGTGTATATGACCAGTTTCAGATTATTAAAGATAATAAATAAAAAAGAATTAAAAAAGAATTATAGTTACTTTTTCTACATCAATATTGAGCAGAAAATTTAAATTACAATGAATAAGCCGTCAACCGTATGAAATATAGAATAAATTATTATGTTACTCTAGGTATCAAATTTATGGTATCGATATCTTGTTCTGCAGGAAACATTAGAAAACTATATACAGAAATCGCATCAAGAAATTTTCCTTCATTCCATGGATTAGAAAGATACGGGGCAGATATTTGAATATCTCGCTCGGCTAAATCTCTTAATTGAACCAAACTCATCTTACAAAATTATATTTGTCCAATTATTGACAGTAGATTTTTTTCAGATTTGTCGAGTTGATATGTTTCCATTTTATTGAGGTATTCTTCATATCCTTTTAATTCTTGAAGCTTTTTTGATTGTTCAATTCCTATTACTGGTAATTCTTTATCAACCAATAATCCTATCTGGGCTAATAAAGAAGCTTGATCCCAATAGACGTATTCATGCAATAAAGCGAAAATTTTCCAGGTTATAGTGAACTCTAGAAAAGTACTGACCCGTCGGGAGTGGAATCTTCCATGTAGTAGGGTTCTACTACTAATGTTAGCTTTTATTATTAGAAAATTGTTTTGATTGAATTAGTAATTATTTTAGCAATTTAAACAATTAAAGTATATATATTTCGGAATGACAAAAATCTCGTGTTTTTTATTAATTTTTTAATATTGTTCATATCTTTATTTACCATAAGTTTTTTTTATTCTTTCAATTGTCTTCTCAATATAATACATTTCTATTCTTTCTCTGTATTGGATTTTATAGTAAACAATTCAAAGTTATTGTTATCAACTAATACAGATGACCATGATTTGTTACAAAATGTAAATGCAGAAAATAATATTGAAGATAGAAATTATAGTAGTACCAATCAAATTATTTCAATAAATAAAAATATCACTGATAATAGTAATGTTGTTATTCTTGGTGCCTGGACCCCTATAAATAATAGTCTTATTCTTCAAAATTTGAAAGGAGAAGAGCAAAAAAATGCAATATACACTCTTCTTAACCAAGGCTTTTATGAATACTACTTTGCCATGAATAACTTTGATCATGAATATGCAAAATTAACAGAAGAATTACTAAAATCTGCAGAGAATACTAATCTAAAAATAATAGTAATTCTCCGTCCGCCTTCAGAAGGTGATTCTAATACAAATTATGACTGGAAAGGATGGATAAAATATTTTAATTCTCTTGAAAAGAAATATCCAAAATCATTTGAAGGATTTACTATAGACGATTTTAATTGGAAAAGTACTAGAGAGGAAACAAAATTCAAATTAAATATTGATTTTATGGAATACTCTAAGCTTATTAAAGCCCTTAAAGATAAAGACAAAGATGTTAAATTTTATCCAACAATATATTTTCAAGGTAAGCGAACTGACAAAGTAGCCAATAAATATGATGATTTTACAGATGGATTAATTGTAGCCAGTGGATGCTATTACAATGTTTCTACCTTAAAAAAAGAATTTACCATATTTAAAGAAATTTTTGAAAAGCCTATTAGATATGTTGTCTATCCTATTATAACATATAATTATTCTAGACAAGGATATAATCCTCCGACAGACCGCCTTATACAGGCTACTTTATCCATAGCATCCAATTCTGCTGATGGACTAATTATTTGGCGCGATATAGATAAGCCAGTAATACAAGAGTATTTGGATAATCAAGATGATAAAAAATATCTAGCAAAAATATCAAAGATTGAAGAATTGCAGATTAATGATGAAAAAATAACTACAGCTAATTCTAAAAAAAAGTTATTGAATACACCAAATGCTGAGCAATATCTTAATTGTCAAGAATGGTCTAACAGATTTAATAAGGCATATGATAAATGGAAAGATTTATCTCAACAAGAAAAAGAAGAGGACAAATGGAAAAAAGAGATATTACAAATAATAAGGAAAGATAAATAAATATAATACAGAAAACTAAAATTATCTAGATAGGAAGAATTTATAGTAGTTCTATTAGTCTCTAAAGCAGATTCCGCATAAATAATATTTGTCGCACATAGTGGACCTGAGAAAAGTACGGGCCCGTCGAGAGTGGATCCTTCCATGTAGTAGGGTTCACCCAACTTGTATATAGCTTTTATCATTAGGAACTTAAGTAAAATAATTGTACAATAACAGACTAATCTTCATTTGGTTCGATAGAATCATCTATAAATTTCAATACAATTGTTTTTCTTTTCTATCAAATATGAAATACTGTTTTATACAACATGTGAAATAAAGCATTTTATTGGAACAGAGAAGAATAGGAATAATTTTTATGGTGTTAGGCGCTGTCATGTTGGCAATTCCGTTAATTATAACTATAACAGAGAATTCCATTCGAATATTTGTTCCAATGATTGGTTTACTATTTTTATTGTTTGGTTTTCCAATAATATTAAGTAGTAAGAAAGGCAAGAATATAGAAAATTAGATAAATACAAACAAAATCTTCTACCATGATGAATATACAGAATAATATCGATAGCGGTGCGAAAATAAGAGTCTAATGTATGGTACTAAAGAAGATAATATTTAGGATTTATTTAATCGGTATTTATTATGTTAACATCTTAATTTTATTTTATTTTGTTATTTTTCATATCTAAAAATGCAGAATTGGATAATCTCAATTCTATTAGATTTTCCTCCAATTTTAAAAAAAGATTAGACTGTATGAATTTTTCTTACTAACTAATCATAGTAACAATTAGAAAACTTGTTATAGGTTGTTATATCATTGTAGATGTTATATTCTTCTAATTCTTATATTCTAATTCGAATTTGAGAGTGCTGTCCTCATCTTTTGGTAATTCTTTAGTCTGACAGTATTTTGAATTATCATCTGATTCGTCTAAACATACTTCAACTTCATCACCTGGTTGGCCTGATATCGTTTCTTTTATTTTTTCTGTGTCATCTTTTAAGTCTACCGTTGTTTCTACCTTATCATCTTCTGTTTTGATAGAGAGATCTGCTGTAGTATCAACATTTTCTTCATTCTTGATGGATATATCAAGCTTATAATCTTCTGCAAAAGATTTTTGAGAGATCAGGGAAGGAGAAACAAATAAAGTTGCTATCATTGATAAAGATATAATAAATGTCACGTTAATTCGTAGACAATTTTTTTCCTTTATTATATTATCCATATTAGTTATTTATTATTATTATATAAAAATCTTTAAAGATATATATCTATAAAAAAAATCAGAATTAAATATGGTATAATATTCTATTTAATTTATAATATTCTAAAATTTAGTTTATTGTGAAATGAGGGTCCTGTAAAGTTAAAATTATTTTACGCCCAATATTGAAAGGAATTCCTATCTAATCTTTGTATTATACAGATAAATGAATAACTTGATTCAATTATATACATGTAATATATTGCATTCTTCTCCTTCTGTTTTTCCAGATTGTTTACATGGATAATAATCATCAAAACATTCTGTCCTATCCTTGAGATACTGCATCACTCTTTCTATCAGACCTTTCTCTAAAGGTGAATGTAGATGATGTTTTAATCCAATTATATTGCATACTTCTGGATATCATGTTCCACGATCAGTATAAACTGGACGTCTTCCGTATTTCTCAACTAATGATCTAATAAATTTCTCAGCAACAAGCATATTTCTCTCTTGTAAAATATAGATTCCAAGTACAAATTTGTCAATTGGTTCAATAGAAATCCATAACCAAAAAGTAATGATTTCCTATCTGAACAATAGTTTCCTCTATGATGAACGCTTATATTCTTTTTTTCTTGTAAATCTGCAATGAACCAAATCATTGAATCCAGTTTCATACAACAACATAACTCCTTTTTTAATCGTTAAAAGGTTACAGTTCTTTTGACGTATTTCGTAGACTGAGATCAAATACAAATACAAAGAGTACATTACAGTGAATGCAGATGTTCTATTTCTTTAAAATCTTAACAACATATTTTGTAGTAGAACATTCACAGATATAGTTCCTTCGTTAACTTAACAGAACCATCATTTACGTTCAACTAAATAGTCCAGATCAATAAAAACAGGATCACTGTAAATAAAATTAATGATAATGAGTGGCCCTAAATATTATTTCCTTATTACTATAACATTATACTGTTATTTTTGCACCGCTATCGGTATTACTCCCGACTGGCCCGTACTTTTCTAGGGTTCACCTCATTTAGATATATTTAGTTAAAGGTAATTAGACGATTCATTAAGAGATCCGTTGAAATTCTTAAGTTACCATTTGAATTAATGGCTTATAAAATAAGGTTTAAACATATGTCTGTTGCTTTGGCCCAATCAAATAATAGGGTATTATACCCCAAATTCTTCAAACATGAAAAATGCTTTTGCTTCCGTCTGATGTATAGAAGATTTTGTATTCTTTAACCACGTAGTGTTCTTAAATCTTTAATTGAATTTTCAGGATATTTGAGGATGCAGAAACAGAATCTATGTCTTGACAGGGCATATCATTCCAGAGAAGTAGAACAAGAAATTGTCAAGAGAGGATACATTCCACATATACGACATAGAAGAGAAGAAAAGAAACTGAACAAGAAATATCCTGCAGGAAGACGGGTACTTGAGAGAACAAACTCATGGCATAACAGATACAGGAAATTGTTTACAAGATATGAAAAGAAGGTAGAAAACTATCTTGGTCTTGTGCAATTAGCAAATTGCATAATTGTTTATAGGATGATAATTTGGGTAGATTCTAATTATAGTCAAAAACTTTCCCCTTGTTTATTATGATTTTTAATGTGGCATTGGTCAGAACAAAAATAATCATCACATATGTTACAATATATTGGATAGTCTTGAATCTTCTTATAGCAGCTCGCACACGTGGTAGCCATATCCAAATTTTATTATCATACGATGTATTGTATTTCTTACTTACAAAGTTTTCTTTTTAGATTCAATATTATAGTTAAATAAATCTAGTCAATCGAAACTGGAAAAATGATTTATCTAAAATTGGTATATAGTTTTATTACAGAAGTAAAATTTTACTTTAAATGAAAGGAAACGACTGACTAAAATACTGGAAGAGATCATCTACAAGATAATTGATATGAAAATTGGAATTATTGGAGCAGGTGATGTTGGCAGCACTCTAGGAAATAGGTGGATAAGAAAAGGAAATCAGATTTTCTTTGGAGTTAGAAACATCAATAGTTCTAAAGTTCAAAATATGTTAAAATCTCTAGGCTCCGATATTAAAGTTGGAACCATTAGCGAAGCAGCTTCGTTTGGAGATGTAGTAGTACTGTGCGTACCTTGGGAGGCAGCAAAAGAAACTATCGAAAATGCTGGAGATTTATCTGAAAAGATCTTGGTGGATCTTACTAATCCAATTAGTAAAGATCTAAAAAGTTTAGTAGTCGAACCTTCAACATCAGCTGCTGAAGAGATTGCAAGATGGTGTAAAGGTTCTAAGGTGGTGAAAGCATTTAATGCCATAGGTGCGAAGACTATGAATGACCTCCAATTTGATTCTTATAGAGCAGATACTTTTATTTGCGGAGACGATTTTAAAGCAAAATCCGTAGTAACGAAATTAGCAAAAGAAGTAGGTTTTGATGTTGTAGATGTTGGTCCTCTTATTAATGCAAGACTGCTGGAACAATTGGCGTTATTGTGGATTGAATTGGTCATTAGACAGAAAATGGGACCAAACATTGCTTTTAAACTCTTGAAAAGAAGACCTCGTTTGGAGATGTAGTAGTACTGTGCGTACCTTGGGAGGCAGCAAAAGAAACTATCGAAAATGCTGGAGATTTATCTGAAAAGATCTTGGTGGATCTTACTAATCCAATTAGTAAAGATCTAAAAAGTTTAGTAGTCGAACCTTCAACATCAGCTGCTGAAGAGATTGCAAGATGGTGTAAAGGTTCTAAGGTGGTGAAAGCATTTAATGCCATAGGTGCGAAGACTATGAATGACCTCCAATTTGATTCTTATAGAGCAGATACTTTTATTTGCGGAGACGATTTTAAAGCAAAATCCGTAGTAACGAAATTAGCAAAAGAAGTAGGTTTTGATGTTGTAGATGTTGGTCCTCTTATTAATGCAAGACTGCTGGAACAATTGGCGTTATTGTGGATTGAATTGGTCATTAGACAGAAAATGGGACCAAACATTGCTTTTAAACTCTTGAAAAGAAGAGGTGGAATGTAATATTAATTGCATATTTTCTTGTTTTGGTCATTAATTTCAATATTATTAATCTTTGTAGATAGTTAACAGGGTGCTGTTAACTTAAGTTGGTTCGTCTCCTAATTTGAGGGATAGAGTTTCATTTCTCATTCCTGAATTATAGAAATATACAAATAATTTCATGCAATTGTAAATATGTGATAGACCACAATTTTTCTTTATTGTTATTGTTCTTACAAGGATAGTAATCATCAGAAGATTCAATTCTGTCCTTGAAATATTGCTTTACCCTTTCAATCAAACTCTTTTCTATGGTGAATGCAAGCGATGTTTCAAATGTAAGAAATGACATGCTTGTGGATACCAAGTACCACCATCTGTATAAACTATATGTCTTCCATATTTGTCAACCAAAGAATTGATAAAATTATTTGCTACAATCATGTTTCTCTCTTCTGAAATATAGATTCCAAGTACAGATCTATGAATCGGTTCGATTACAATCCATAACAAAAAATGTTGACCACCAATCTGAATTATAGTTTCATCTATGATGAATACAGATATTCTTCTGTGTTTGTTATATATTTGGCATGAACCAAATCGTTGAATCTACTCGCACACAGCAACATAACTTCTTTTTTTGTTCCTTAAATGGTTCCAATGCATTAGACGTATTTCGTAGACTGAGGCCAAGAAAGTATAGATAAAGAGAATACATTACCATAACTGTGGATGTTCTATTTCTAATGAATTTAATAAGCATAGATTAGAAATAATACATTAGCATCTAAATCTATTTCCTTAAATTAACAGGTACAATTAGTGTGTAGCTTAATTCAACAATAATAAATTTTATTCATAAACAAATTATGCTACAACAATATGAACTTGTTATATAACATTATCTTTACAGTAGTCGCCATCCTTTGCATACTAAATTTTTTTGATAGTAAATGTTCGACCAATACACGTTTTAACGATGAAAAGAGATTATATAATTTTCTCAATTTATCTACTACATGTAGGAAGTAAATCTAAATGAAATTTAGAATCCTCTTGATCGACTAATGTCCACCTTCCATACGTTATAGTATCTACTTTAAGACGAATAATCTTGCCTAATCTATCGGTAAAAATATTGACTACGTCGTCTATTGTACTATTTCGGAGTTTCATTCTAATCTCTTCAATGGTAAATTCGATATCCGTTTCGTGCCTTTTAGGACTTGTATCATGATCATTCATAATCACACTATGTACGTGTCCTTTTTTGTCTTTTTTGACGCATTTTATGTAAATGTTATGACTCATGATATATACTCACCTCGCTACTAAATATATCATATATCAAATAGAGAACGTGAAATTAAATAACCATTTCATATGTAAATGACTTTATATGTTATTTAATAATAATTCTAAATATCGTATCCTATTTTTCAACCTTCTTAGATACACAATATGAAATTACCTTCGGTTGTAATGCACTACATAAGAGGCAGAAATGCCACTCGATCCGAATGGCCCGTTTTTATCAGTGTTCGTATACATGTGTATTTTTATAATATTTGTAATAATGAGTTACTCTCATAGTTTAAAAAATGTATGAGCAAATTGAAACCGCTGAAAGTAATTTAAATAAAAATTTGATAGGAATTTTCAAAATATCTAGTCTCAAAAGATACAAGTGCAAATTATCAGAGAAACTGTATCAAAGTTATGTTGATGTTTGCAGATTTTTTACAGTCAAGAAAATAGGTAAGCAACTTAACAGTAGTAAATTCTTTTGATGATATTATAGCATTTTTGAATACAAGAAGAAAAAACAAAGATGAAGACTTCTAGTTCTATTATTGTCTAAAACTTATGAATCGCTACATTAGACTCTTATTTTCGCACCGCTATCGGTGTTACTGTCTCCTGCAGATATTTCACCTGTCTATACTTTTAAAGTATCCAAAATCAATCTTATCAAGTTCTAATTATGACTATACTATTTTTAAAAATAATTTAATATTTTATATAGATAAACAAAAGAAGAATATGACGATATTTATCACATAACAATTAAGCGATTAACAATTCCATATACTTGCTGATTTCCAAAATGATTTCCTGTATCTTTATCATCTGGGTCAATAGTTATTGTATTGCCTTTAGAAATGGTTATTGATACTTCTGCATGACTCCATCTAGTTATGCCATTTATTTTAATATCAGCGGTTCCATTTATTGATAAACTGTTATTACTATTATTATCTGATGTAGATAGAATTATCACGCCTCCATCATCTTCATTTGCACTAAAGTTTGTTATTTGATGAATATGTCCCATTGAACCATCCATAGGCGATGCCAAAAAACTTGCTTCAAAGTTTGTTACATTTCCATTATGGACATTTAAAATCCAGTCTCCAGTTAATATTACTTTGAATGCATTTGTTATATTGAATTTATCTTCAGGAACTGTTATAACTAAAGAGCTTATTGTTCCTATAGCAGAAAAAGTTGTGCTCCTATTGCTATTACTACTACTATTTATTACAGATTGAGTATTTAGATTCATTTTTTGATTTGTATCTTTATCTTTTTCCATTTGAGCAAATACAATAAATGATGATTCATAATCACCATAATTGTTTCTAATCATGGCAAATGTAACTATAGATAATGATAGCACAAGGAATATTGTCGTTATAACTTTAGTTATAGTATTGAATGATGATGACGACAATACTCTTGTTGTAAACATTATTATCGTTATTCTTAATTCTATTATAAATATCTAAAATAATTAGCTTATTATATGGTAAACTAAAGATGTAAATTTCTATTATACTTCTTACCGTCCTTTATATTAGACTTTACCTAAGAAAAGTTATTATCCTTCTTGTTTCCTTTCTAATAAAACATGTAATTTTTCATCATTCATTATCTTTTCAAATAAAAAAGGAACATAGAAAACAAGAAGTGACTGATAACTGATAATAAAATCTAAATACAAGATAGTAGTATCTCTACAATAAACTCTTATTTTTGCACCGCTATCGGTATTACTCCCAACGGGCCCAACGTTTCCTCGGGCACTACTTTGTTTTAGACCCCCTTGAGTTTCTATCTATCTATCTAATGTTGTTATAGTATAATGAAATTGAAGATTATATCATTATACATATATAATTTTATTAGTCTAGTAATATGCCTTGCGAATGTTAGATAAAACCAATACAGAAAATATCCCTAATACGAGTTGGTGTCCTAGTTGCCTGGAAGAAGGAATTTCTGTTCAATTGGGTCCACGCCTTTACAAGAAAGAGGAATTAATTGATGGTGACCTACCACATGATTCTTTTGATTGGCTAGAGTGCCGTGATTGCGGTCATATAGTCAAAGATTATTTTAATTAATTAACTAATTTATTACTCTAGTGATATTTTGTTACCGAACATGGATAAGGTAACTGTTCAACTCCCGACTGGCCCGTAGTTTTCTACGGCCCACTATATACGATAAATATTATTTATGCATCATCTGCTTTAGAGACTAATATGTTTTTAGAGTTTAAAACCGATAAGATACACAAAATTCATATAATAAATGGAGATTTATAATACTGCAATATATTATTTTATAAAAACACTCCACAATAAAAAAAATTATTATGAATAGGAGAAAGGATTTGTCTGCTAGAATTGACAATTAAAAAACATAAGCTAGTTGGTGTAGAAACTGTCTTTTCTATATCAAGAATATTTGGAAATATGTTACTCCCATTACACTCTTTTTATTCTAAGTTTACATCTGTCTAACATTTCATCTACAGTGTCAGTATCATTTTTGTTTTATGCATTTCATTCAATTATTTTAACTAGTTTTATGCTAAATTTTTTTATCCGGTTAAAAATAAGGATAGCATCTGTTCCATCAAAAAAACAACAATAGGAAAGAAAGAAACAGATAATTCGATATGAAAAAGAAAAGGTAAGGATTACAAACTTTGATATTGTAATTACGAATGATGTAAATTTTGATTCAAGTTAGAGCAAATATGTTAAACGTTATTATAGTAATCATTAATTGTCAAGCTTCATACGATCAATATGTTATTTTAAGACTGATAAAAACACTTATGGATTATGAAACAAAAAATTTTGATTCTATAAATAATTCCAAAATTCTAATACATAGAGAATATCTTTTTACATAATTGATAAAAATAATTTGTTTGTTTGATAATTATTGACAGAATTTTCTTAGTTCTTTAACAAATTCAATAGTTTTGTTTACATCATAATTTTTTTCTGCATTCATGGCAAGAATTACTCTATCTACGCCAGATCTTTCGAGCATAGATAAATCAGAACCAATTTCATCAATTGTTTCTCCAGTCATAGGAGACCGATTACTTTTTTTTTCAGAGCTACTTCCCACAAGATAAGGAAATGTTAAAATAGTTAGATCAAAATCCTTCCTTTCTCTTGTACTTTTTTTAATCGAATCATTGAACATTTTAATGGAATTTTCAAAATATTCAAATGATCCTGCTAAGGTTCCTATATAACCATCTCCATATTTTATCATACGCTCAAACGTCTTTGGCGAGAAACCCCCAAGAAAAATTTTAGGGTGAGGTTTTTGAATAGGCTTTGGATCAATTATTGACTTCGGAATTTTGTAAAAGTCTTCATTAAATTCTACAATGTCTTCTGTCCATACCTTTTTCATAGCTTTGAGAATTTCGTTTGCTCTTTCTCCTCTTTTCTCATAAGGAATATTAGCGGCAAGATACTCATCTTTTGACCATCCAATACCAAAACCACAGATTGTCCTACCTTCAGATAAAATGTCTATTGTAGTAAACTCTTTAGCAAGTGTTATAGGATTATGAAAAATCATATCAATAATACAAGTTCCTAAATTTACCTTTGTTGTATTAGCCGCAATAAATGCTAATGTTGTTAATGGATCTAAAACATTCTTAAAAAATTCAGGCCATTCTCTTTTATCTGGAGTCCCGGGATACGGCTGTTGGGGATTGAGAGCATATAGCATTCTATCATATACCCAAAGTGATTCAAATCCTTCTTGTTCTGCAAGTTGAACAAATCTAATTAGATTTTCTTTAGTAGCATTTATGCCAAATTGAGGAACAGCTAATCCTACTTTCATATCTATTATTAATTTTTATACTATAAAGACATAATGTAATCAATATTAGTATCTATTTTTCTTAATTAGAATATTTCCAACTTATAGTCTTTTGAATATCAATTATAATGCAAATGTCTCCAATTCCTACCATTTTTTTATACTGAAGATATTTTTCTGACAATAGTGAATGAGCTTTTTCTATCGTATCTCTATCTTTTAACCTATTTACTATTTTTGCTTTACCTTGGATTATTAAATAAGAAAGATTACTCCAGTCTTTATCGTCATATGTATCAATTAGAAAAGAAATATTAGGATTTTTTTGTATATTTTTTACTCTTTTTAACTGGTTTGAATTTACCCTTTTAGGTTTGTCATCTATTGGAATGAAGATATTATTACCATCAAATGCAAATACCACGGGTATTAGGTAAGGTTGATTAATCTCAGGATCTACTGTTGCTAATCTGGCTATTTTTGAATTATTCAAATTTTCTAATGTTTTTCTGTTTTGCATCAATCTACTGCTATAGAAAAGATCTATAACTTAAATTTTTATACTTGTGATTTTTTATATGATAAAATCTTTTATCTATAATTTAGATAGAACAACAAATAATATAAAAACATAATAGATGTTTTCCACTTGCTCCCATTAACTAAATGGAGTCCATACTTCCAAATAGGTATATTTAATATGTTACTAAAGTACTTTATATTATAAAGATTAAATGGGACCAGATAACTTAAATGGGTTCACTACTGTTGATCAGCTAGATTTGTGGGATTTGAATGCTTCTATAAAGTGGGGATAGATATTTTCTAATATTAGTTGTTGTACTTACACAGATAGGTAACAGATTCACTTACCAACATGGGTAACACTTTTTATCTGCTTATTTGTTTTGATATTCTTACAACTATTTAATCTTCCTTTCATAAGAAACATTTCAGATGGTGTGTGACCATTGATTCCACCATGTTCTCTTGTTTCATTGTATGCTTTGACAAACATGGAATATCTTCTCTTTCCTTCTTCTCTGTTGGAAATATTTTCTATTGCCAAAAATTCATTTTTGACTATCTTGTTATATGCTTCAATTTTACCCTGTAGTTGTGGATATCTAGCAGGTATGGATTTATCTTTAATGTTGTTACGTTGTAGAAAACGTCTGAAGATTTTGGATGTAAGCTGTTTACCATTATCATGCATTATTTTGTGAGGTTTACCATTCTCTACTATGTAGTCTTCCAGTACCTGTAGTACATCTACACTTCGTTTTCTTTCAGACCAGTCACTTGTTACCTTTCTTGAACAGTCATCTTCACAACTGATAAAATAGTTCTTTTGAGTAGAATTCTCAAGGTAAAATGGTCCTAAAATGTCCATCTGTACCATTTGATTGGGTTTTTCCATTGCAAATCTTTTGTATTTTCTATTTCTGATCTTGCATCTTAGTATGTTCAGTCCATGTCTTTTCAGTATCTTGTAGATGGTTTTTGTACTGAAGGAGATATCATTCAGTCGTCTTAACCTGAACCTTATGCGATTGCAACCAAATCTTTTTGTTACACGTAAATCCAATATTTCCTGTTCTATCTCATTTGTTACTTTTCCAGGTTGTATATTATATGGTTTCCTACTTTTATCCCGTAAACCGTCTATTCCATTCTCAAGGTACCTGTTCTTCCATTTGTAGTATGACTTTCTAGATGTATGATATCTATTACAGATATTAGTTACAGTATCTCCAGTCGACTCTTTCTCATGAATTAAATTAAATTTTGTTTGTAATTCTATTTTTGTATACACTTCCTAGCAGATTAGGAAGTGTTACCTATCTCGGTAAATGAAATTGTAACCTATGTTGGTAAGTACAACAATTAGTTATTATATTAATTCTAGTCTACTGAAGAGGATCAAATAAGAAAATGGATAAAGTGAATGAAGATGTTAATGGTGACTTAGCAGATAAACTAATTATGTTATTAGAAGACTACTAACAATACTAAGAACAAACAATATATTTTATCATATTGTCAAAGATTATAATGAAGTTTAAAAAATAATGTATGTTATTTGTACACAAAAGTACTATTTTGCAGCAATGCTAGGACAGTAGGATCTATCCTACCAGCATCGGACATGGTGAAGTAATGAGTTGACGTGTCTGCCTATGCTCCATAGGGTTTATTCTCTTATTATTGCACCGCTATCGGTGTTACTCCCGGAATAATAACAAAAACCGACATAGTCAGAGCTATAAAAGACATGAAGGAATGATCAAAGTCATTTATAAATTTCCAATATCTCTAAATGATACATGAGCTCGTTTTCTTATCTGATTTAATTGCTTTTTCCTACTTCTGTAATTTAATAACTAGATCCCTTTTTTGAAATTTATTTAATTGCATATGTGTATTACCATCTAACTACAGTATAGTTAGTTTTGAATGGAGCCCTGTTTTCACCTTGTTCTAACTTGATTTCACATATTGATACGATGTTTTCAATTAATACCATCTGATTTCTATTGTCTTTTGTAGTTTCAAGTCATTCGTGAAAAACGTGTAAAATGCTACTGTATTTCAAAAAAATTTTAAAAAAGTTCGTATTTGAACTAGTTTTCATCTCGTTGAAAGCACTATCATATATCAATTAGCATGAATATGCTGGCTCAATTCTATCGCCTGCTTGCACATTTTACATAAAGATAGTATAGCTAGTGCTAATAACTTGATATATCATATTTGTTGCCACAAAAGTATCAAAGACAGGATTTGAAAAAAATATACGACTCTGAACATGATACTAATGTAAAGTAAAATTCGGATAGAGAAATTTTCAAATATCTTGTAGCAAAAGACTCGAGTGCAAGTTATCAAAGAAACTGTACCAAAATTCTGGTAATGCTTGCAGAAATTACTAAGAAAGATAATGCTTATGCCTATCTACATAAAAACATTGATTATTTTTATGGTATAGAAATTTATTATATGCATTCAAACTATTATTGATCTAGTATGGTAGTTATAAGACATCTATCTTAATTTAAAATTTTACATTTTGATATTATGCTTATAATAGTAGGAGAACTAAAATAGATATATGTCTATACTTTCAAAAACTCTTAGACTACGAATTCCTTCTAATATTATTTACCGCGCTTTAAAGGATACAAGATTAGAAAATCTTTTTCCTGAATTTTTTATAGGGTTAGAAAGAAAAGTTATAACTGATAAAATAAATAAGGAAGTTAGTTATAATACAATAACTCAAGGAAAACAGATTGAAATTATTGAAACATTCAAATTTAAAATTTCTAACAATAATGAAACAGTTGTAGAATATATTACAGAGATAAAAACAATAGAAGAGAACAATATAATATTAGAATCAATAGTACAGACACATGTAGCTAATATTTTATATTCACTTTTGATGCTTGAGACAGGATATATTAATGGAGTATTGGAAAAGAAAAAAATAGATAATTCAATATGAAAAAGGAAAGGTAAGGATTACAAACTTTGATATTGCCATTATGAATGATGTAAATTTTGGGCTGTGTTAATTTAAGCAAATAGTTTTAGCTGTGAACATCCTATCTCTAATAAATGCTTGTTAAATTCATTAGAAATAGAACATCCACAGTTATGGTAAATTATTCTCTTTATCTATTCTTTCTTGGTCTCAGTCTACGTAATACTTCCAAAACGTTAGTCATATTTAGAGATGAAAAAAGGAGTTATGTTGTTGTATGAAACTGGATTCAATGATTTGGTTCATTGCAGATTTACAAGAAAAAAAGAATATAAGCGTTCATCATAGAGGAAACTATTGTTCAGATAGGAAATCATTACTTTTTGGTTATGGATTTCTATTGAACCAATTGACAAATTTGTGCTTGGAATCTATATTTTACAAGAGAGAAATATGCATGTTGCTGAGAAATTTATTAGATCATTAGTTGAGAAATACGGAAGACGTCCAGTTTATACTGATCGTGGAACATGATATCCAGAAGTATGCAATATAATTGGATTAAAACATCATCTACATTCACCTTTAGAGGAAAGTCTGATAGAAAGAGTGATGCAGTATTTCAAGGATAGGACAGAATGTTTTGATGATTATTATCCATGTAAACAATCTGGAAAAACAGAAGGAGAAGAATGCAATATATTACATGTATATAATTGAATCAAGTTATTCATTTATCTGTATAATACAAAGATTAGATAGGAATTCCTTTCAATATTGGGCGTAAAATAATTTTAACTTTACAGGACCGTTTTTAGGTAGGTCTAACAGGTTCTTCTGCAGGATGTGACTCCTACTTTATAAAAGTCTAAAAAACCTCACTGATTTGTGGTCCTAACCCTTGTCTCTGGAAAACAATAGTCAACAACATAATAACGCGGTTGAAACTGAGTTTTAAGCAATGAGTCCTCCTTTAAATATTATTCTACCAGTTTGATTTGAAGGACAGACATGTTTAGGATTGGGTTCTTAACTGTTCGGTCAATGAAATCATATCTACCAGATTCCAACGCTCTATGCATTTTGTATCATGAAAAGAAAATACTGTCATCCCATTGACTTTGAATTGTTTATCGGTTGGCTTAAGATCCATAAATTCACCTTTGTGTGTGCCAGTTAGGTTGTATCTACATGCAACCTTATTTCCTTCGATAATGATATCATCAAACATAATTCCTATATCAGGAAATGCTTTCCATAGGAGATAAATGAACTGTTTAAAACCTTCCTTGTTCGCCAGAAGATTTGGAGGGAAACCATGAATTATCAAGGAGTCATCATAAAAATCAAAATAAGATGATTCTCTTTTCTGCGGATTGTTAAATGTGTCTGCCAATTTTCTCACAACTTCTCTTAAAGGCTCAAGTGATGACATTATTGAGATATTTATAGCCTTTTTTATAACTTTTTCTTTACCTTCTTTATCTGATATATTGATGACATTGCACTTTACGCTTTATTATTATGATCGTCAGATTTTTGTACTCGATATTCGTTTGTTAGAAATATAGAGAAGATTATAATGAGCAACATGAGTAAGAAATGCTACCAACTGGCTCCTGATTTGACAATATGTCGAATACTCAACGGCATGTGGCAGGTCGCAGGTGGACATGGATATGTCAATCCTGAATTAGCAATTGCAGGTATGGTGAGATACCATGATGCTGGCTTTACTACTTGGGACCTCGCAGATATTTATGGCCCGGCAGAGGATTTTATTGGGGAGTTCAGGCGTAGATTATTAACGCTAAAAGGAAAAGAAGAACTCGGCAGAATTCAGTCATTAACAAAATGGGTACCAGAGCCAGGGAAAATTACACGTTCTATTGTTAATGAAAATATAGAAAGATCACTTCACAGAATGAATGTTAGCTCGTTGGATTTACTTCAATTCCATTGGTGGGATTATAATAATCCGTATTACATGGATGCTCTAAATTACCTTTCAGACCTTACGAATGAAGGACGAATTAAGCATTTAGGTCTTACAAATTTTGATACTGACCGTATGCAGATCATGACAGATTCGGGTTTACAAATTGTATCGAACCAGGTTCAATATTCGATCATAGATAGAAGGCCAGAAGTAAAGATGATACCATTTTGTATGGAGCATAACATCAGCCTTCTTGGTTATGGATGCATTTGTGGAGGGCTTTTATCAGAACGTTATGTAGGAAGAATAGAACCATCTAATGTTGAGTTAGATACATTAAGCTTACGAAAATACAAGAAGATGATAGATGCATGGGGCGGATGGAATTTGTTCCAAGACCTTTTATTGACTTTGAAGAGAATTGCGAAAAAGTACAATGTAAGTATCGCAAATGTAGCAACCAGCTATATTCTTGCCAAGCCTGTAGTAGCAGGAGTTATTATCGGCGTTAGACTTGGAATAGTTGATCACATAAATGATAACACTCAGGTATTCAACTTTAATTTGGACAAGTCAGATCGTGATGCTATAGATGCAGTATGTGCAAAGGCAAATAACTTGTTTGAGATAATTGGAGATTGTGGTGATGAGTATAGATGATCTGTCTTTTTGTCTCTTCTACCTATAATGCATGTAGGAAACTGGCATATGGTGATATGTACACATAATCATGAGTTTCATGGCATCTAAACGATTTCGATACTGATCAATTCAATTACCAGTGCTATTGTAGAAAATAGTTCGACACTTAATAACATTATTTTATTATATACGGTATGATTTAAGTTAGTCAGATAGCAAAAATGGCAGTTCAAAACTAGTATTTAACGAATATTTATTCACTCTCGTTAGGGAGGTAATTCTGCAAACCTATATTTGTACTTCATTATAGGAATTTGTTGATGTTGGTAAATGAATCGTAGCTCTCGATAAATGTCCAAAATAAAAAATAAATTACCATATCAAATTTTTCGGCGCCGAAAAAATAATATTAAAAATATGAAAAAATTACTTTCATACAATAATCAGCAGGATGGCTGGACTGGCTCAGATAGATGCCACGCTGTTGTCAGTTACCCATTTTTGGTGTAATGATATGATTACTTCGTATTTGTATTATTTATGATATTTGGTAATAAAAAATACTTTTTCATCATGTTATAATTTATCACGTAGAATCAATCGATATTCGTAGACTTATTACTCTTGTTTATTCGGATATACATGATATGAACTTGAGTTTTCTTAGTACGGTTCTAATACCATCTACATGTCAGTCCAATAAAAGGCTGTGTTGCAATTAGAGTTGCTCCTACAATCATTCCTATGATGCACATGTTGAATTTTGTTAGCTCAAATATGTTCCTTTATTCTTCTTAGAATAGAAAAAGATTTTCCACGTCTGAAAACAGAGATGGCTGTAGAGAAGAAACATAATTCTGAACTTGAAAAAGAAGACCAATAGAGTTATAAGGTACTATTTTTTGTAACTTAAGATGAAGGTTCATCTGTATATTCAGCAAGTTTCTGTGAACTAAAATATTCTAAATACTACGGTTCTATTATATTGTATTAACAATATTATTTGTATGGATATTCCCTTCGTCGGGAGTTGACCAGACATAGTTTTAGTGCTCGATTACAAATTTATATTATAAACTAAATGTCCTTTCTCTATGATTGAAAAAAGTGGAAAGAAGAAGAGGTTGATGATAATGATGATTAAAGGGCGCTGTTAACTTGATAAAGTAATAGGTATGTTCTACACTTTTATATTATGTTCTGTGCTCAATTTCAGAAGAATTTTTCAATTTATTTCATAAATTTTCCTTAACTTACAGAGCCACCTTGCATATTGCTTTTATTATCATAAACTTATTTTAAAATTGTTTTTGAAATTCAAATGAACGAAATTATCGGCTATATTTGGGCTTGGCTTAATTCTTATTATAGCAGTAGTCAATAATATAATAAAATTAGTTTTTGATTACTTAAAATTACTTAATTTCAAATCCAATTTTAGAATTAAAATAACTACTATTAAGTATCAATTATATAATATCAAATAATATTTGCTCATCTCATTCACATAAACAAAAAAGTTTATAATTCAAAATACAAAGAGGAAGCATTATAATAACTTATACACTTCTGCTATTACCTTTTGGTTGAAGGTGTACTGTATCTAATTTGTTCCTTTAATAATACGAATTATCGTATCTTAAATTACTAGAATTATTTTAATTTCCAACGTTATTATTAATAGTAACAAGAATTAAAAAAATTTATTAATATCAAATTATTCGTTATAGCATAAAAATGTGATTAAGAGTAAGATATTTTTTTATAACTAATTGCAATATATTAATTTATAAGATTCAAAGAGATTATCTGAGAGGGTTATGACGCTGCGCCCAGTCAATTATTGAACCATCATATACTCTTACATTATGGAAGCCAGCCTGCTTTAATTGCAAGTATTTATGAGAAGCTCTAGCACCAGAGTGACAATAGCATATAACCTCCTTGTCATTAGTAATTCCATTATGCTCAAAATCCTTTTGTAATTCTTCTTTACTTTTGAGTATAGTAATACCATTACTATCTAGTCCTTCTTCCCAACTATGTAATATAGAACCTGGAATTCTAGCCTGCATATGTTCCTGAGGAGTTCTTGAATCAACAATTACGGTCTTGGTATCATTTTGTTTCGTTTTAATCATCTCTTCATCTGCTCTGATTGTAGAATTTGGTTTAGATATAAATTGAGTATGATTAATAGGTGGAACAGCACGAGTAATTGGCAACCCTGCTTTCTGCCATGTATTGAATCCAATATCTAAGAGCTTTGTATTTGTATGACCATGATACATCAAAGTCCAGACTATTCTTGCTGCTGAAGGATCCATATATTCACCATAAACTACAACTGTTTTAGTGTCATCAATACCAAGATCACCAAAAATCTTTTCGGCAGTTGGACTATCTACTACCAAGTTTGCCCCGTTATTAGCAAGTGAAATTATACGCTCAACTCCAAGGACTCTTGCATTTTTAATGTGTCCAAACCTATATGACAGATTTCCCCGGCCATCTATAACTACCAATTCAGGATCATCTAGATGTGCTACGAGCCATTTATTATCTACAGTTACCATATTATATAGTATAACTATCTAATCTATATTTGATTAGTTTTCTTTAACATCATCTTTTTTATTTTTTATAAATTTGCATAGGATCTGTACGAGATATAAAGTAGAATTCATGCTTACATCTTAGGATAGACATACTACGAAGTAGCAGAATGGTAGTGATGTTGTTAATAAGTAATTGCCTTAGAGCTATCTCAAAATTATCATCCTATAAACAATTATGCTATTTCCTAATTGCACAAGACCAAGATACTTTTCTACCTTCTTTTCATATCTTGTAAACAATTTCCTGTATCTGTTATGCCATGAGTTTGTTCTCTCAAGTACCCGTCTTCCTGCAGGATATTTCTTGTTCAGTTTCTTTTCTTCTCGTCTATGGCGTATATGTGGAATGTATCCTCTCTTGACAATTTCTTGTTCTACTTCTCTGGAATGATATGCCCTGTCAAGACATAGATTCTGTTTCTGCATCCTCAAATATCCTGAAAATTCAATTAAAGATTTAAGAACACTACGTGGTTAAAGAATACAAAATCTTCTATACATCAGACGGAAGCAAAAGCATTTTTCATGTTTGAAGAATTTGGGGTATAATACCCTATTATTTGATTGGGCCAAAGCAACAGACATATGTTTAGACCGAATTTTATAAGTCATTAATTCAAATGCTAACTTAAGAATTTCAACGGATCTCTTAATGAATCGTCTAATTACCTTAACTAAATATATCTAAATGAGGTGAACCCAAGGAAAGTGCGGGCACGTCGGGAGTAATACCGATAGCGGTGCAAAAATAAGAGTCTAATGTATGGTAAAAGAGATATTATTTAAGATTTTCTTTACATCTTAATATTGATAACAAAGTTGAATTTTACTACTTATTAATATAATATTTTAAGCACTTTTTGACACAGATGCATTTTCAGTACTATCTTTCCTGTTGGATTTTCCTTTTCCTTTTGTTATTTTTCCTTTTGTTATTCTTAAAAGCATTTCTCTCATTTCCTGCTTTTCTCTATCAGTTAGTTTCTCATCTATTAGATCTATGACAAAAAGCCACAGCGTTGCTCCAATTTTATTCTCTTTAAATAATGCTTCAGAATCTACCTTCAATTGATTCTTTCTATGCCAGTAGCCTATAATGATTGAAAGAGGTATATATATAGCGAAGAATATCAAAGCAAATCCGATTATATTTCCTCCTATGAACGAATTTATGAAAGGAACCTTATCAATCAACAATTTATATTGAATAACGATAAACTCTGAAAATGTTATCAAAAAAATAAGATATATCCCATTTCCTTGTCTAAAATCCAACCATCTTCTGCGAAAAAAATTATTATTTACTTTCATTATATTTTTAGTTCTATTTTTTAGATTAATTGTTTATTTGTATTTTGTTATATTTATTAGTTTTTTTTTACTTAGAGGCTATCACAAAAATAGATAAGAATATAGTTCTTTGGTTCCTATATTACAATGATAATTGAATAACAGGTTCTTTGGTTCCTATATTACAATGATAATTGAATAACAGCAGCAAGACTAAACGTCACATTAGAACAATTATATGCATTCCAGATAATCTTTGGAACGAAATTAAATATTTTACCTGTTGAAAAATCAGACATACATAGGTCGTCCAATTGTTATTTATCGAAAAGGATTTCATGGTATCAGATTTGTATTGAGAACCGGATGTCAATGGAAATTGTTACACAAAGAATTTGGTTATGGTTATACATCTCATAGAAGATTTCAAGAATGGACACAATCAGGTATTTTTGATACATGATGAACCAGACTACTAAAATTATACGATTTAAAGAAAGGAATCAGATGGAAAGTTACTTTATAACAGAATGAGATTGTAAGAATAATAAGGGAAAAACTGAGATCTATAAAAACATTGAGCATCAAATTGTCAACGTCGAAAAATTATAAATAAATAGTTATACATGAATAATAATGATTAAATGAGACTAAAAAAATGAAAAAATTAAAATCGATGAGATTGTTGTTGTTGTCTTGATAGATCTGTTAGTCCTTGAAACAATTCTTCTTTGTCAAGACCATCACTTAAATCAATTCTAGCGTTTTGCTTTATATTATCCAAAATAACATCAGCAAAATTGTCTAATTTGTCGATATCTTTTATAGCCGTTATTTCTGACAATTGTTTTATCAAATCATAACGGTTTACATTATCTTGTGTTGTTTTAAATTTTTGTTTCTCATTCTCATCAAATTGGTCAGTCACATCTTTTGGTAAAGCAGATAAAAGACCTGATGCAGCCTTGGGAGTAGATTTCTTAAGAAACATTTTGGTTGCACCATTAACTGCCATACTCGCTATGTTTGGATCTATACCAAATGATTGTGCCAGCATTCCTATCATGTTTTGCATATTTTACTATATATAATAGTCATTGTTATAGATAAATTTTCCGAAAATTTTTAATATTATTGAACTTATTATTTAATGTAAAAATGAGATAAAATAATGGAATAATTGACATTTAGCACATAAAGTTATTTATGATAAAAATATGGAGGGTTAGAGAATATGAGTTTAAATCTGTGACAGCGATATCACTTTTACATTCTGAAAATATTGTGAACTCCAAGAAAGTATAAGAGAATAAAAAGTATTATGTAATAGTAAATTATTTCTTAATTTTAGTACATAATACTGAAATTAGTTATAATAAATTTGTATAGTTTGGTAAAAATAATATTAATAATAGTTATTATGAACGATTTAAAAAGAACAAAAGTTAAATCAAAAATAACATTAAATCTACATAATAGAATTAATAAAAAATTATTTGTTACTAAGACATTTTTATATTGCAATACTTGTGGAAAAAGTATTAAGAAAAGTCCAATATTGGGTCATATGTTCATAGAATATTTTTGTACTAAAAAATGCCTTATTCAAAAACATAAGACATATTTGGAAAAGCCATAGTTCTTCTATGAAGAAAATTCAATAGACTCAGTTGGACGAAGAGGTATTTTTGCCTCTATTTTGTTACTCTTATAATAATTAACATCAAATAAATTTCATTAACTTGAATTATCAAGGATGTAATTATATTTAGTATAAAATATGATCAAATAAAGTATCCTAGATTTATTAGCTAAATTATTTCCTAATAAAATTGCTTATTTTTCTTTTGTAAATGTGATACTCCAAATTTTTGAATCCAATTCCGTACAGATATATATATAAATCTATTTTCTTAACACAGACATTGTAAGCCTCATCTACATATAGATTATCTTTACTGCGTATAGCAGCCTCAGATGGTCAAAGAACTCTCCTTGGTATAATAACAGATTACCGATGAATATGTTTATTTATATCATTTATTTATTAAAAATTAATGACAGGTACAATACTTGTAAGTATTTTAGCTTTAGTATTTGCTGTTTTGATTTCAGCTAATTTTCTTGATAATTCACAAGAACAGATAACAGGTGATCTTTCTCTCTATAAATCAATAGAAAGAGAGGGAATTTCTCTTCATGTTCCATCTGATTGGAAAGAATTAGCTACTGAAAATGAAAATCAGCTAATTAGAATTTCATCTTCTGATGGAAATTCTTTTATTACTATCAATAGGTATGATTCAGGACCCATAAATGAAGTTTTAACAAAAAGAGTGAATGAATTTGTAAAATATTTACCAGGAATTGAATTTTATAATATAGAAGTTAACTCAAATCCATTGGAATTTAAGACTATTCAATCTCAATATATCATACAAGCTGGCTCTATTCAAGAGGAAAATAATTCGAAACTTTTGCATTATGAAAAAGGATATATGATGCATAATAGTCCATTAATGATTACCCTTTATTATGCTGGCTTGGATGAATCTTATTATAATAACAGTCCCATTGCTGATAGTATTATCGAATCGCTAAAGATTGATCCTCAAGCATTTGGATAATTGAGTTACTTCACAATTAATTAAACATTTATCGTTTTTTATCTAAATTTATAAAGAACTAGGTTTATATTTTGTATTTTTTTTAAGTTTAAAATTTTTAAAAAATGTAAATTTGTATTAATTTAAAATGTGCTGATAATATATTTTGAAAGATCCTAAAATTAAGTCATATGCATTGATTAACCTGATGTATAAAATATGAAAATTGATAGCGCATTAATCATTATAAATTAATATTATGAAACTAGAGATAAACGCATTAAAATATAATTACAAGAAATTAATTAATATCTTTCTATTTTGGTGTTTCTTTGATAACCCCACATTTCTGACATTGTTCATATTTTATGTTTTCATAGGAACCATAGTGGGACTCAAAAGTACAATCAGATTTTTTTCAGTAATTGATGATATTTCTCTAACGTTAATTATAAAATTAAGATTTGTTGAGGTTGTTAGATTGTCTTGCTTTTCTTGTGCGTAAGCATTAATGGTTGTAACAGCAATTATAAAAAAAATACTAAAGAAAATACTGATTGCTACCAGTTTAGTTACTTTCATCTAAAATTTTCAGATAATTATATCTTTTAAAGATATTGAAAATAAACGATATACTGATTATATAGCATAGTCTAAAACTAGAAATTTAGAAAAAATTATTAAAAATAAAGAAAATGACAGAGTATAGACAATTATTTTATAAACTCATTCTTCTGAAAATAGAAATAAGAATTAACCCCACCTGAAAGACCCTGACTGTCTCCTGTCTTACCTTCATCTATTGCCTTCAATGCATATCAGTCAAGTGGCTTGGTTAATGTCATATCCTTTTAACTAACAGGTCTAAATTATTGAATAGGTAAAGCTTAAGGTATCCTGAATATCATAATTCTATGTACCATGGTTCTACTACCAAACTCAACCTCACCACAGGACAGAAGAACAGTCTAAAGTCGTTGATGAAATATAGTACCGACAAGAAGCATTATCGCAGATTAATGGCAATACTTCAGAAGAGCAACGGTAGAACTTTTGCAGATATAGCAAAGGAACATGGTGTCAGTATCAGGTCAGTTCAAAGATGGATATCGGCATATCTCCAGATAGGAACAAAAGGATTGGAGATAAGGAAACCAGGTGGTACAAAATTCCGTATAACAGATGAGGATAGAGAGACTATACTTTCTGTACTTTTTAACGATCCCAATATTTTTGGTTACATCAGAAACACCTGGAGTCTGAGGTCACTGGCAAAGTGTCTTACAGAAGAACTTGACATTCCAATCAGTTTCAAACACCTTCAAAGGATACTGAAGGACATGGGTATCAGATGTAAGAGACCCAAGCTTGAACTTGAACATGGAGCTGATTATGAAGAGGGAAAGAAACAGATAAAGAACTACAAACAAGTAGCATCAGCTCTCAAAAAAAGAAAGTGATGTTGGTCTTTGAAGATGAAACTATAGTAACACAGAAGCCATGTATAAGAAAGTCAATGAGTTTTGAAGGTGAACAACAAAAAATTAGGCATAACGGTAGTAGAAAGAAATTCTCAATGTACATATCCATGCTATGGCCTGAACAGAATCTGTTGTATGATTTCTATGACAGATCAAATTCCACCAATGCTATAAACCATTTAGAGAATCTCAAGATACATGTAATGAAAAATAATGGTTGGAAAAGAATTGTACTGGTATGGGATAACGCTTCATTTCACCTAAGCAAGATGACAAAAAAATATATCAATGGACAGAAAAAAGACTGGCTCAGTATAATACACCTTCCAAAGAGGGCGCCATACCTTAATCCAAATGAGAGAAAAGTAAACCAGAAGATAAAATCAGATGTGTGTGCAAATAGATTCTATACCAATATAGAAGAACAAAAAGATGCAATATCAGAATATCTGGATAAGAGATTTGGAAGATGGTGTAACGACATTCATGATGACACTTGACTTATAAATTTACCTTCACTATCAAATTTTTGAATATTTTGATGCGAATATTCAGCAACATATATGTTATTCATAAAATCTACATCCATACTTTCAGGTTGCAGGAATTTACCAGGACCTTTTCCTTTAGTACCCCATTTGGTGATAAATTTTCCACTGGCATCAAATTTCTGAATATTACAGTTCTCTGCATCGCTAACATACACATTATCTTCAGAATCGATGGTTATACCATGAGCATGCAGAAACTGTCCATCATCGGATCCTACTGTACCCCAACTATCTATTAAATTTCCATCTTGATCAAATTTTTTTACAAAGTGAAAATCTGAAAAATAGGAATCAGAACTTGCATCATTACCGGAATACAAAACAGATTCAATTTGGTTATTGATACAATTCTCTTTAGTCCCCTCCTCCGAATTTTGGGTGGTCGATGTCTGAGAATTCGTTGGATTTTGTTTTGAATAGAAATAATCATTCGGGTTAACTTGAAATTCCTGTCCATATATTGAGGATTTGAAATCTATCAGAAAAAAATATGAAGCCATCAAACTAAATATAATAATGAGTAAGTTGAGTGTATTCTTCACAATCTTAAGTAGCTCTGTATATTTATTAAGATTGTATAGGAAAATTATGGTCAATTTCTCTAGTACAACAATCGAACAAATACAAAAATATTTAATATTAACCATTCTATTCAAATTATGACTAAATATAATAACTATTTATATATGGTAATAACTTAATAAATAAATAATACATAATTGATAAATAAATTAACTAAAATTTGATTAAGCAAAATATTTATAGCAATATTCCGAATATTTCGTCTCAACTTTAATAATATTTTTATGTTGTAACGGTTTTATTTGACAAAATAATAAATCGATGACTCATGATGTTTCATATTTGGTGTTAAACAAATTTATTTCTATGATTATTAATCGCAAAATATTTGTTAAATTAAGAGCCATTAGCTATATCTTCTACTGATTAAGTTAAGAATTCATATGACAATAAAGAAGTATATTATTAACATAATTTGTTTTTATATATATGCAGAATATTCAAGGATATTAAATATTTTTAAAAGCTTATACTGCCTTTTATAATTATGAATAATGAGTGATAAAAGTTATTCAATCAATATAGAGATAGAAAATGTAGATTTTGTAGAAATAGAAGAAGATAAAATTGAAAATTATCGCAATATATTAAAAGAAAATATACGAAAAATATTCAATACAAGGATTGTCAATCACGTTGGAGACATAAAGATTGTTTTTAATGAAAATAGCAATTAAAATGGTTATAATAAAATTATAAATGTCTAAGAATTAAATAAATTTTATAGTAAAATTTTTTATTATTTATAAATGCGTTTAAATGAGGCTCCCAAAAATAAAAATTATTTGATTAAAAATTGTTTATAATGCAAAAAATATAATTATCTTTTAGAGATAAAAATAAAAGTTAGTTAATCATCCAGAAACTTTTGACACATTTAAATTAGTTAAAAAAATTAAAATTAATCAATGAATAAGACACCACATCTCATCTATTTTATTGATTCAATCGTTAGGAATATCTCGATCTAAAAGACAAATAATTGAATACATTGGAATGTTGTTAATGAATAAACTCAAAATTGGAAGAATTCACATAAATAATAATAATGTTCATATAATTAAATAGATTATCTAAATACGAATAGCTAATATCGACAAGAAAATGATGAAGTGTTTGAATTGTTATCTTGAATTTTCTCCAACCTTATTAAAACCGATATGTCCGTATTGTGGTTTTTGTTATTATTGTAGGGAATTTACATGTTTTCATAATGTTCAAAGATAATTTCATAACAATAAAGTTTAATGATGTCTTCTTACTTAAAGATACTTGAATCTAATTTTAGAATCAATAATACAATGGAAACCACTGGCTACATATTGTATAAGGAGACAGTAAATTATATTAACATTTTCAATAAACACAAAAATTACATATTATTTTCACGATGATAATGAATTTGCTAAATATTCAGAAATTGTCAATATGAAAAATATGAAAACTAAAACTAACTCTATCATTATAAGAAATGAACAATGGGTTTTCGATTGTATAGAATAGAATTATCATTCCAATGGAGTATATGATAGTAAATAAGATACATTTACCATCACTGGCAAATTTAAAGGTAATTCCTAAGGGTAAGGTGTAAATTATAATAGATGATGACGAATTTAATTTATAAGATTTAAATCTCTGAGTACAATACACAAAAATATATCATTCAATATTTCTCGTTTCTTCTTTTAAACTAATTTTCAAAACGTTTTGTACTTCTTTCTATATACTAAATAGTGCAGATATTTCATCTACAATCCTAAATATTTTCTTAACAAAAAATGAGCTGGACTACGAATGATCGATGATGAAAAAATAAATACAATATTCTATCGGTAAAAATGGCTGTTAACATAGGACTATTTTACCTCCAATTTTGAATAGAATTTTGTTTCTGATTTTTGAATTATATAGATAAACGAATAATCTTATCCAATTGTATACATGTTGTAGATGACAATTTTGTATAATATTATT
Source organism: uncultured Nitrososphaerales archaeon (assembly GCA_963695855.1). GTDB lineage: Archaea > Thermoproteota > Nitrososphaeria > Nitrososphaerales > Nitrososphaeraceae > TH1177. The sequence continues at coordinate 322,177 of CAVOHZ010000008.1, forward strand.
ACAAGGATAGTACTCATCAAAACATTCCGTCCTATCCTTGAAATACTGCATCCCTCTTTCAATCAGACTTTTCTCAAATGGTGAATGCGGTATGTGTTTTAGATTTAAAAAGTTGCATGCTTGTGGATACCACGTACCACCATCATCTGTGTATACTGTATGTTTTCCATACCTTGATACAAGGGATCTGATAAAATTTTCTGCTACAAGCATGTTTCTCTCTTCTGAAATTAGATTCCAAGTACAGATTCATGAACAGGTTCAATACAAATCCAGAACCAAAAGTGTTGATTACCAATCTGAATCATTGTCTCATCGATTATGAATGCGGAAACTCTTCTATGCTTGTTATAGATCTACAATGAACCAAATAGTTGAATCCATTTCCAAACAGTAACATTACTTCTTTTTTCATTTCGAAATATGACTAACGCTTTGGATGTATTTCATAGACTGAGACCAAGAAAGTACAAATAAAGAGAATACATTACAATAAAAGTACATGTTCTATTTCTGACAAATCTTAACAACATCTATATTGTTAGAATAGAACGTTCACAGCTATAGCTCTTTCCTTAAGTTAACAGCACCGTAAAAATAGATAAATTATCTAGTAATTTTGTTAATAACTATTTTTATAGACCTGGTTGAAATTGAATAATTTCTGAGTCAACAACAGGATTTTTATCTTCCGTGTCATCCTCACCTTTATCTTGTTTATCTGTGGCATCTTGCTCCTCGTCGCTGTTTTCTTCATCTCCATCTCCATCTTTTTCTTCTGACCCATTTTTGCTCATGACGTTTTGAACTTCTATTTTGGTTGCCTTATCGGAAACTAGATTAATGTCAACTATCTCAGGTCTTTGTGCAGGAGAGTTTTCTCCGTTTTTGCATATGACAGTTATATCTTTTATAGTCAATATACAAGTTGTAAAGGTATCTCCTGCATTAACCTCAGTTCCATTAAAATTGAATGAGACTTCGGAGGTATCTCCATATAATAGTTCATCATAGGGATGAAATATTTTAAAGTGTGTAATATTTTCAGAGCTACTAAAGGTTATTACATCACCAGTATTCTTATTCACACCAAATAAAGTAAGAATTACATCGAAGGAATTTTCTCCGGTCTGTGCATCTACATTGATATTATCATTTGTTGTGGTCGTGATAACAGTAGTTAGAGCAAATACAGCAAAGGAAAGTAATATTGTCATTATAAATTTTCTTAAAATTCGTTGCTCCCTCATTTGAGTTAAGTATCCTACTATCAATTATAAATATTGTGTTAGGTGATTCTGTCAAGTTAGAGACCATAGAATTTCTGAAAAGGACTCGGAGACTTGAGAGAAGATGAACAGAAATTACCAACCTCAATCGATTTAAATGTCAAGCAATTTTCAATAAATATGATATCTTTTAAGTATTTCTTAAATCACCATCTTACAAATCAAATGAATGAAAAATGATTTAATGTTACAATATTTTACATTATCCACAAATAATTGACCATGTCTTCCAACAGGTTCAAATCCATAGGATTATCATGGGACCAAAATTTAGGTTATATTTGTTTCACAAACCACTGGCGCCATAACAGCCTAAATCTTCATATTTCCTCAATTTTTTAAAAGATTTTTTGCTTAGATAAATGAAATAAAATTAAAATAATATAGAATTATATTTTTAGGATTTATTTTATAGTAGGCTTTTCTTTGATTATGGCAGGTATTATGGCAATAAATACCAATATAGAAGATACAAAAAATATTATATGAAGTGAAGACATAAACTTATTTTCAATTGTTTTATTATTATTCGATATCGTAAAGTTTAGAGTTTGGTTAGAAGTATTAACAGTATCTGTGGCTATTGTTGTATCAGTATTTCTAAAATCTATTATAATATCTTTTACATATTCTGATGGCAAGATACTCGTCATTATTAAAAATGAGATTCCTACACTCAACGATCTGCCTACATAAAATAAAGTAGTACCTGTACTTCCTGACACCCCTCTCCTACTTGGAGGCACACTATTCATTATTGATGCTCTATTGGGTGATGTAAATATACCCATTCCTGCTCCAAGTAAAATAAAAGGTAATAGTAATTCGAGAAAATTAGTTTTAATTTGCAACTGAGTAAGGGATAGAAACCCGATGCCACTTATGAATAAGCCAAGTGCTGAAAAAAATCGAGAACCATATCTATCAGATAACCATCCACTTAAAGGTCCGAATATTGCTAAAGCAGCAGAGACCGGAATCAGATAGATTCCAGTTTCAACAGGAGTCAAATTCAGAAATGCTCCTTGCAGATAAATTGATATCAGAAAGATGAAATTACCTCTTGCTATTGAATTGAGAAGAATGGCAATATTACCTCCTAAGAATGATTTAATTTTAAATAGTGAAAAGTGAAACATAGGATATTGCTTGGAAATAAATTTCTCTATAAAGGTAAATATTATGATAAGAGCTATTCCACCAAAAATGAGTAAAAATATTATAAAAATGTTAGATATGATACCAAATGAGCTTAATGTCATTCCTGCTAATATAAAAAATAATCCTCCTGCAAAAGAGATATTTCCAAGCCAATCAATTTTCTCTTTTCTTATTGAACCTAGTTCTTTTAGATATTTGTAGGACAATACTACTCCAATTATTCCTATTGGAATATTGATCCAAAAGATAGATCTCCAACCTAGGTATGAAGTTAAAAAGCCACCTAAAACCAAACCCAGTATTGAACCTAACACAATTGCAATTTGATTTATACCTAATGCTTTTCCCCTTTCATTTGATGGAAATGAATCAGTAAGTATTGCTACACTATTTGAAAAAAGAAAAGCAGCACCTACCGCTTGAACAATTCTAAAAACTACTAATTCTTCTCCTGACTGAGATATACTACATAATCCTGAGCCAAATGTGAATATGATAAATCCTAAGGTGTAAAGCTTTACTCTGCCAAAAATATCTGCGAGACGACCAAAATTCAAGAGAATAGATGCTGTAACAACAGAATATCCAATAATTATCCATACCATAGTAAATAGAGAAGTACCAAGTTCTGACGCAATAGTAGGTAATGCTATAAAGATAATATTCGCATCAAGCGATGCAATAAGTGTGCCAAGCGTGGTATTCCCTAACGCTATCCATTTGTAGGAAAGCCATAAACGACTTCTTTTATTATCGGAGGGGGTAGCGTTAACCAATCAACAAATTTTCAAGTAATTCATTATTTGTATATCTATGTTTGGGATATTAAAATATTATATTTAACAAATAGTTTGTTAAATTTCAATATTATAAACTTAAATCGTATTATTGAAGGTTAGCGGATCAATAAATTCCATAGTATAGATTGTGAACCTAGTTACCTGGAGGTTGTTCTTGATCTGTTTGTTTAGTCATAATCTGAGATCTAATCGAAGCCAAGGATTGATCAATTTGATATACTGCTAGTTTGTCTCTTCCAATTATCTCGAACTTTTGAAGAATTGCTTGAAATAAAGTCTCTTCTTCTACTTGTTCACTTACAAACCATTGCAAGAACGAGTATGTAGCACGGTCTTTTTCTTTTTCAGCAATTTCTACTAAATTGTTAATGAGCTTTGTAACAGTTTGTTCACTATTTAGACCAGCTTGGAAAGTAGATTCTAGTGAATCGAATTTACTTTGAGGCTTTTCTATCGCTGGAATTATCGCTTCGGCTCCAGTATTATTAAGATAGTGAAGGAACTTTAGCATGTGTGTATTTTCTTCATTAGCTTGTTCGAAAAAGAATGCTGCACTTCCCTCATATCCAGTTCTTTCACACCAAGATCCAATAGCAACATATGCATTGGTAGCTGATGCTTCAAAAGAAATTTGATCATTAATTGCTTTTTCCATTTGTGATGAAATTCTCATTGTAACAATGTTAGTATTTCTCGGATATCTATATATTTTGGAATCGAGTTTTTTAGAAATACTAGTACGGCATTATTCATCTTTAAAGACGAGAAAAGAAGTTACGTCTGTGCGGAAGTAAATACAAAAATTTGGATAGTATAATTTGTACGGGCATAAACTTGTTTCTGTCATAATAGATGAGACTATCATACAGATTGGAAGCAAACATTACTGGTTACAGGTTTGTATTGAGCCAATACACAAAACAGGCTTGGAACTCTATCTAAGTACGGAAATATGTTAGTACTTTTATGTTTTGATATTTGGTTGAAAAATATGGTAAGCGTACAATATGTTCAACTGATGGTATTTTGTAGTCGGAGGAGGCCTGCAAGACAATGAGATTGAACCATCACTGTATTGCCGACTGGAAAAGAAGATGATTGAAATGTTATGCAGTATTTCAAAGATAGAATGGAAGGATTCGATGATTATTAAACATGTATCGAAAAAGAAAATGAATGCAACTTCTTTAATGTAAATAAGTGGTTACAATTCTTTGTCTCTCTATAACGATACGTTATACAATAATAATTATTTTATAATTGAGTTGTAAGACAGAGGTGTTAATCTATCTTAAATTATGCTCTGTTGCGTAACTCGTCTAGATAATCATCTATTTTTTGTTACTAAGGTAAATTATGTAACCCTTATACTTTGAAACCAGTTATACAAAGACGCTTTCAGTATTATCTCCTTTATCATGTTCTCAAATCTTATAGCAGTAACATATTCGCCAAACATTCTCTTAATACAGGAAAAGACAGTTTCTACAATCCATCTTTGTCCATAGTCTACACTATCCTTCCATTGTTGTAGATTGGTTTTCTGTGATTGTACGTTCTTGTTTCTCAAATAATGGTTTGTCTTTCTATACTTGGCATTCTTTCTTACTTTAATTGCTGGTTGAATTCCTTTAAATGATAAAAATTGAAAATTCTTGTTACTGTCATAGGCACCATCCATAATGGCAGTTTCAACTACTTTGTTCTGTTTTATAGTTATATCACCCACTAATTTAGGTAATACTTTTCCATCATGCACTTCTTCACTGGTTACATGTAATGATAGAATTCTCTTCTTTTTTATGTCAACTGCTATATGTATTTTGAGATAACCTCTTTTTACTTTCCATTTGTGCCTAATCCATTCTCCTCTGTTTGTAACTTTAACACCAGTAGAATCAATTACAATTACAAAATTATCATCATGTTGTAAAGTGGATTTATCCTGATCATCATCATCATCATCTATTTTGATATCCAATCTGTTTATTCTTCTGCAAATCCCGCTATAATCTGGAATTGATGGTAACGTATTTGCAGCATGAGCTCGTACAATACCCTCAGTTTGTCTGTATGGTAAATGAAAATATGCTCTCACATATCCAAGTAGTTTGATGAATGACTCTGGATATACAAATTTTCTACCTTCTTTGTATTCATTCATCTTCTCTAGTTCATAATCCCAGTTATCTATAACATCAAAATCAAGTAATACCTCACCACGTTTAACAAGAGATTCATTGTACCTCTTCCAGTTCACATGTATTATGACTAGAATAGGCTAGCTAAATGTGTTAGGAATAGCGAGTTACGCAACAAAGCATTAAATTAACACAGTCCTTTAATTATTATTTCTTCTATTATCTTGAAATTACAACTGGCTATTGCTCAACCCAAAATGACTAATTTTATTTTATAAAGATCTTGTCTTCATAACACCGTTTCCAATTTTCGCGAGGTTCATATGATTTTATAATGGGATGAGTCGTTTCTTGAAAGTGTTTTGTACCATGTTTATTGACTGAAGAATCACATCAACCAACATCTACACATGAAAGACAAAGACGCAAATGGATCTAGCCTGAGCCAATTTTTTCACATCCTTCACAGCCCCCGTGGTATTTCCCTTTATATTATCATTAACTTGATTAACGTGTAAACATCTATTAATTATCCACATTTATTATACGTATTTGATTTATTTAAATAATGGCAGTATACCATGTATCTATTTTTTCACTAGTTTCAAATAATTATCTCGTTCAAGTAAGATTTTAAATACCTACTTAGTATTAAATTACTACTTAACTTAAATATTTTGAACTGTATATTATAGTATGTCAAAAATCAACAATCAAAATATAATAAAAGATATGAAACATCGAGCAGTTACATCATATCCTGATTATTCTGTCAATAACAAATCCATTCGTTCAGTATTACGAATAATAAAGAGTGAAACAACTCAAGATGGCGAAGGTGTAATATTAAAAAGATCCTTTCCAAATAGCTTCATTTCAGAGTTTGATCCATTTCTGCTATTAGATGAGATAGGCCCTACTGATATAAAACCAGGAAAGCAAAAAGGATTTCCTAATCATCCACATAGAGGATTTGAAACTGTTACTTACTTGCTAGACGGAAAATTTGAACATAAAGATTCACAAGGTCATGTTGGAACTATTAGTGCTGGCGATGTACAATGGATGACTGCTGGTTCTGGAGTTATTCATTCAGAGATGCCTGAAAAAGAATTTAGTAAAAATGGGGGAAGATTACATGGTTTTCAATTATGGGTAAACCTTCCTAAACGTAATAAAATGATGAAACCAAGGTACCAAGAAATGTCTCAATCAAAAATTCCAACGGGAACTAGAGAAAATGGTAATGTTACTGTTAAAGTTATAGCAGGTGAATCCTTAGGTGCAAAAGCAGTAATTGATACAATAACACCAATTATGTATTTGCATTTTAAATTAGAACCTGGTTGCAGAATAATACAGTCAGTTCCAGAAAAATACAATATCTTTGCTTATGTAATTAAAGGAAAAGGAGCGTTTGAACAGAATAATAATAAAATAGTTGAAAAAGGTAACTTGATAATATTTGAAAAGGACGGTAAAGCAGTATATATCAAAGCTATTGATGATTCACAAACGCCACTTGAATTATTGCTAATTGGAGGAATTCCTTTGAGAGAACCAATAGCAAGGTATGGGCCGTTTGTGATGAATACTCAACAAGAAATCTATCAAGCCATAGAAGATTATAGAAGTGGAAAATTAGGATAAATATCTTCTCAATTTCTTTCGGAATGCAAACAACAAAAAAAATTTGATATTAACTTTTTACCATAATCTTTATTTCACAAAATTAATAATAGCATTTTCCTTTGAGGATTTATTGCACACGAAAGACTATTTATTTTTCGACTAGCTTTAAAAATAAAAAGATGACAAAGAACGATAATAATGATGATAACAATCCGTATAAGCATTCAAACCCAGTTACCGTGATTGTTAAACGCATTGCTAAAAAAGATAAAATTAGAGAATTTGAACAATGGCTTTCAGGAATTTCTAAGGAAGTCTCTAGACAAGAGGGTAGTATGGGTATTGATATAATTAGACCAACTAATAATAATAAAGCTAAACTTGAATATGTTGTCATATTTAGGTTTAATAATTATGATAATCTTACAAAATGGGAGAAATCACCAGTGAGAAATGAATGGATACAAAAGGGCAGGAAACTAGTAGAAGCCGATCCTGATGTACAAAAATTGACAGGGTTCGAATTCTGGTTTACTCCGAATTTTAAAGATGAATCTTCACCTATGATTCCTCTAAACCCTCCACCACGTTACAAAATGGTAATTGTTACTATTCCTGTAATATCAATTCTGCTATTGACTTTGGTTCCTCAAATATATATTTTAACAGAATTGTTATCAATACCATTTCCAATAAGACTCGTTATTGCTATTACGATAACAGTTCTGCTAATGACTTATGTGATAATGCCTCTTTTAACAAAATTATTAAAATCTTGGTTATTCAAAGGTTAAAATTAAAAATGTGTTACTTTCTTGAATATAGTCATAGATAATAATTTATTGATTATAATATCTTAAATCTTTATTACTTGGTAGTATAATATAACCTACTATAATATGGTGAAAGTGTCTGATAGTGTATCTTTAAATTCTAAACATGAAACTAAAATTTTGGAAGAAAAATGTGAAATACTAGATATTTGGGATGTATTAAGCAGAAGATGGTCATTACTAATATTAAAGAACGTAAGTACCAAAAATGTTATTCGATTCAATGAGTTAAAAAGAAGTTTGAAAGATATTAGCAATACTGTTTTATCTGATAGATTATCAGAACTTGAACGAGAGGGCCTAATTACTAAAAAAATTTATCCAGAAATACCGCTTAAAGTTGAATATAGATTAACAACAAAAGCAAAAGACCTTGAAGCAATTTTGCAAAGTCTTAGTAGATGGTGTGAGAAATGGGAATCAAAAAAATAAATCTGCAATTAATGGAAACTAGTTGGGAAAAAAATGATGAGCCAATTCAACGTTGTAAATTCTAGAAAAAAGGTAGAAATTGAGTGATATTTTACCCATTGTGAATATGTTATTTGCTATAAACTCAAGACTCCGATATTTATTTTTTCGTTAATAATATTTGTGAATATGGAAGTCATTCTATATAATGATGTTAATAAAATTTAGTATGAATATTTAATTTAAAAGTTAACTGGTACAATTTTATCGAAGAGTTCCAATCTCACACATTTAGCTGAAAAGTAGTGCTGAACCCGTTTAAGATGATCTGGTCCCACTTGCAACATTCTTCTCTCTATCTATCTATCATGAGATTTATTCTTAGTAGCATATTATAGAGAAACATTGTAAATATGGAATAAGATATTGGATCTAGTTTAAAATTAAGCAGCTTGGTGTTTTTTGGTCAATAAATAAAGATCTTGATGGATATTAAATTGAATATATTAATAACTTTCTATCTATCTATCTATCTTCTATTGCTAGTTTCTTTATCTCTTCATCTAGTTCTACTATTTTTCTATCCAGGAAAACTATGGTACCAAGACAATCATATAATGCAGGTATCCGTAGTGAACGTAAATGGCATTTTCCTTATTTAGAGAATTGATCATTTTTAATCAAGGTGTGTTATTAGTCACATTAGCATCTAACAATCATCACTAAAGATAAAGGTATAACGAACCACAGATTATTTTCGATCATATTTGCAAAAAATATACATTATATCGAATAAATTCAAATTTGATCAACAATAAATAGAAAATATCAAAGCAATAACAAATTTGAAAACCGCTGGTAGATTGTTATGTTCTTTATTTCTACTCATTTTGACAATCTTTTCTATCGATAAAAGTTAGTGTATACAATAACAATTAATTAATAATGAAAGTATCTATTTTAATTAATTATCACAACTTCTTAATACAACATTCTGTATTAATAAAGTAGTGCAAATAATAAGTGAATTTTTATTTTGAATGATAAGTGGATATTGGAAAAAAAACATAAAGCATTATTGTTTGCTGCAAGTATTGCAGTTAAATCATTTCTTATGGCAACAATATCTAGTAACATCTTTTGTAAAAGTATAGATCCTAATATACTATTTCTCCATTGTTCTATGAATATTGTATATGTAGGATTAAGTACAGGCGCTATAATAGTCATGGGAACGATATTTGGATATTACATCATAAATATGAAAACCTTTGATGATATTTTTGCCAACATGATGAAATCTGATTATATTATTACTACAATGTATTTTAGTATGGGATTTCTGGCTCCAGCAACAATGTCTACTATCATAATGGTATGGTTATTTGGCATTTGGATTCTTGGTATGCTTTTAGCGCCATTTAATAAAGAGAAAACAATTCTAAAAAAAGTAACTCAATATGGTTCATTAGTCGCAGTAGGTATTTTATTAGTTGCCTCTTTAATACCACAATTACATGAATATGGACAATCTTTTGCAATTGGTGCTATTATAAGCAGTCTTATGAGTATTTTTGGAGCAGGTAGAATACAATCTTAAAAGTTTGACAAGAGCTAAAAGCGAAAAAAATCTCGAAATTTAGATCAAATTTGGTTCACAAATCACTGGCTCAATTGTGGTATTAGTTCCCTAATTAGTTTTACAAGTGAAAAATTTGATCAAAATTAATTTCTTACTGATAATTCACTTACTATACTTTTAAGTTTCCTTGATATCCAATTCATTGATTATCCATTCGATTCGGTTAATTATGGTAATTTACTACCAATATATGTAAAAATTTTCTGACTATAAAGAAATCTTGAATCGAGAATAATTCCTAAAATATTTCAAGTTGTTAATTTTTAATCTAATATATCATAATTGCCTATAATATCTTTATACGAAAATACAGTAACTTCTACTTTTTTATTTCCAATTTTATTTGAAATTATTTCTTCTACTTTATCTATTATATGAGCGGGGTAACCATCGATATTATCATATTCTTTGAAAATTTCGTCATATGGTTCCACAAACCACCATTGCTGCTTTTCTTCATCAACTTCTATTTGCGAAATTTTTAGTACTGTCATTTAGTTTTCAATTATTTATAAGTATCATTTTATATAAAATTTTAAGTTTTCAATTGAAATTCCTTTTAGGTCAAACGTGGTTCACAAGCTATTAGCCCAATAAAACTCTGGGCTTCAATCCTGACAGATTAATTGAAAAGCACTAACAATATTTTAAATGGTAAAAAATACAATTAGTGCCTTTATTTTTTCCATTACTTTTTTTGTATCCTTTAGTAGCCATTCATTTTATCGTTTCTGAAAATATCAAATGGCTCGATTATAATGATCCTGATGGTCTATTTACTTTAGAATTTCCTAATGAAACTGACTGGAAAATTGAAAAGATAGAAAATAAAAACCCTCCTTTCTATAATGAAGTTTTAATATCGCACCTAGATATTTCTGCAAATGTACGAATATCGTTTAACGTTATCCCTCTTGATGATATATATTAATGGCAAGTATGGTTTTCCATTATTCAAGTCTTATTCTTCTTATGCTGATTCCTTGATAGATCACTTGGAGGTTGAAATGCAAAATAGTGATCCAACTTTTCAACTCGTAGAAAAGCATTCCGACAAATATTTGATAGACGGATATCAAGCATCAGGAATTTTGTCTAGACATTCACATTCTCTGGGAAATACTACAGGTATGTTAAACTTGTATGCAATCGATAAGACAAATGATCTTGTATTAATATATAAGTATAATTTTGATGCGAATTCATATATTCTTTATTTACCCATAGCAGAAAAAATACTAGACTCTATTAAAATTAATAAATTGTATAAAACTTTAACTTAATAAATTTCACAAGATTAATTACGAACTGTAAAGATTACGTTAACTTTTTTATAAAATATGCCCATCATGATTTTAATCATTAAAAAAATCGTTATTATATTGTATATGTCTTTATTTTTTTATTGATTATATTCCTATTTGTGTTCCTTAAGATTTTGACTAGTTTTCCTATTACATTTTGTTTACTATATTGATCCGAAAAATATATTTAAATACAAATAGCAAAAAGTGTTCTCTAGAGTCAATATAATAATAATCAGATTTTACATCCTATGAAGATTGTATACATGAATGTTAAGCTTAATTCGACAATGATATCTTTATTTATAAACAAATTATGCGACAGCGAAATAAACTGTTATACATCATTACCTTATTGCAGTCTATGCCTTTTGTATACTGAATTTGCTTGATAGTAAATGTTTTCCCATTACTCGTTTTAATGAGAAAAAGAATTCAACACTTCATCTCTGTCCTGTATTTTTTTAATTGCTTGTATCCATCATGTACAATTTTTCGAATTTAGATGTACCTATTCATTACATGTTCTACAACATTCCTTCTGATAGATATGCAGGTTCAATATGCAATTTGTCTTTGATATAATAATTATATGCGATTATATAATAACATAATATTATGGGTAATTATTTATTTGAAATTATTTAATAAAAAAAGTACATAGCTTAGAAATAGTTTATAAAATTATGGTTTAATTTCGTATACAATATTTATTGGTGTGTCTATAGCTCTTTTAAAATGTGAAAAACCACTCTTCCTTACTATCTCTCTGATCCTTTCTTCTCCGGCCTGTGCACCTAGGGCTGGTCCATTAAAAGCTAGCGAATTTGGTACGCATATTAGTGTAGAGGCAGCATAATATGTTTTAGATATTGGATTTATATTATCTTCAAGTTTATTTTGTGAATAAGGTTCAACTATCATACAAACTCCTTCCTCTTTATTGATTGTATTTAATACATGAGTCAATGCACCTTGAGGGTCTCCCATATCATGAAGACAATCAAATAATGTTATAAAATCGTAATTGGTACCTGGAAATCCTGATGCTGAAGATATCTCAAATTTTACATTGTTTAAATTTTCTTGTTTTGCAAGATTATTTGCTTTTTCAATTGATTCTTTGTGGAAATCAAATCCCATAAATTCGGAATTTGGAAAAGCTTTTGCCATCAGTATTGTACTTATTCCATAACCACATCCTACGTCTGCCACTTTGATCCCTTGTTTAAGTTTTTCATGAATTTTTCCATTTTCTATCGATGGTATCCATAAATTTAATAAGTTACCTAAATATCCAGCTTTAAAGAATTCGGCCCAACCCTCTGCCATACATGGATGATGATCTAACCATGAAAAAGTTCTTTCATTTTTAAACATTTTTATAAATTCTTCTTCATCTTTAAAGTAAGATTTTATTGCTTTAAATGCGCCATGGATATAGATGGGACTATTAGGGTCAGCTAATGCAAGTGCATGTTCAGGAGGTAAAAAATATTTTTCTGTTGAAGGATCATATTCTATATAACCACTAGAAACTTGATTTCCTAACCATTCTTTAACTAGTCTTTCATTCGTTTCAGTTTTTTTCGCAAGTTCTTGAAAAGTGATATATCTGTTTTCATTTGCCATCGCTTTATATAAACCAAGTCTTTCTCCAAGTATCACTAGCACGGCAGTAGAGCTTCCAGCAATATCCTGTATAGCTTTATTCATAAATTCCTGTATCTTGGATTCATTGATATTATTTTTTATTTGTTGGATCATTAAGATGCTAATATAGATTATTGATATAAATATTCCGTAGTGGTCTGCTCTCTATTCCTAGAAAATCGAGATAGTTTTCTGTTATATTTCCTGTAAGATAACAAATATTATATGTAGATTAGTAAATGCTAATAGCTTGTTTTATGATACTTCTAAAAGATATAAAAAATACAACTATAAAAATAGTTCATGAAACTTTTTTAGATTAATCCTACTGTAAAAAACAAAGGTATTGGATCAGTTAAAAAAACTTGCGGATCCAATGTATTGAACAATTTATTCCACATATATTCAATATTAATTTTTATTTTCTTCCAAACTAACTTCTACTGGAGTTGGACGAGAAACGATATCAAATACTGGTGATCTCTTTTGTGCGAGTAGTACCAGTTCCTGTAATTTTTCTTTTGGCGCATCTGCCTTGATCTTAAATACAACCTTTATCTTTTCGTAGCCGTTTCTTACATTTTCATCCAATCCAAGGAAACCATGTAAGTCGAGGTCTCCAGAAAATGATGTTTCCACTTCATCTATTTTTATTCCTTGTGCTGCAGCATGATAAATAAGACTTGTTGTTAAGCGACCGTCAAGCGCTGCAATTACATATTCAACGGGGTTTGCACCATGATCTTCTCCTAATAATACCGGTGGCTCATCTTTTTCAAAGACAAAGGCTTGACTTCTTTTGAATGTTTGACATGCACCATAAAAGTCGTTAATAGTTGTACGACCATGTGCTCCATCAATCCATTTACCTTTTGCTTTAAAATTAAATTTTGCAATTTCAGGTTTTTCCTTAATTACTCCTACTGTTTCAGAGTTTGCTTACATTAACTCCATTTACAATCTGTTCTTCTTTTTCTTTTTTTGTTTTTTGTATGTTTATTTGATTCATAGCTATGCTATCATGATAGCATTATATAAACGTTACCCATAAATGCTATCATGCTATCACACGGTGAAGGCAAACGAAACTTTATACTGTATTGGACTCTATTATAATATAAGTTCACCACCATCAAATTCAAAATTGAAATTATTATTTTTTATAGTATAATTGTATGTAGCAGCAACGAATTGTATATAGTCATAAACATCAATTAGGTCTTATTCCTTTTGCATACGTAAGATAGCAATCATCAAAACTTCCGATTTTATCCTTGAAACATTAATTAACTGGTTTCGTTAGACTTTTCTCTAACGACGTATGTAAATAGTGTTCCAATCTCATACATTACAAAAACCATGATCAGAATATAATCGAATATATGCTTTAAATAAATATTGATGACTATATCAATTACAAATTTGTCTTATATTAAGTTGATAGTTATATATTAGTAATTAATGAATATATTATGAGTAATGATAACTATTCACCTACATCTGATGATATTAAAGAAATAAGTTCTGATATAAGCAATATATCAGAAGTCAATCCAGAAAAACGCGAATCTGAGGAAACAGGAAACTATCATATTTCAAAAGATAATCTTCCTTCTTTTAAAAGAATACTAGTTACTGACGATGGAAGAGATATATCAAATAAAGCACTTAATTATGCTGTTTCTTTATCTAATTCGACTGGAGCAGAATTACTTATTCTTCGTATATTAAAAGATGTTGAAAAATTTGGAAATATTTCTGTAGAAGGTTCTTACGAGATATCGCAATTGGATAATCAAGACTTCCATAGAAAAGTCAAAGCTGATGTAATAGATGTCATGGAAGAAAAAATAAATAAATGCCAAAAAGCTGGATGTCAAAATAAAGTTTCTTATAAATTTCTGACCGGAAATATAGTTGATGAAATAGTGAATGAAATTAACAATAATAACTATGATTTGGTAGTTATGTTAACTGCTCATATAGATTCGTGGTTTAGATCCTTATTTAGTGATGTCAGAAAAATAATTAATCATATTAGTAAACCTGTTTTGATAATACAATAAATTCTCTATTTATTTTTCTAGACATTATCTATAATTGGAGATAACTGTTTCTATATCATGTGTAATCAATATATCTAATTTTATTCTATTTCATTTAGAATTATTATTATTTAGAAAGATACATTTTAAAAGGATTTTATTTTTACAAATTAATTCGTTATTAGTTTCCTTTGATTCCCTGTACAACAAGATTGCATGGCATCCAGGACCACATATAGGTTTTAATCCTTTACTGTTTCCATTACCAACCCAACAGCATGGTTTGACTCTTCTCATGTGATCTAATGAGATGTAGCCAATGAAGAACATTCATCAGTATTCTATTTT
This sequence comes from uncultured Nitrososphaerales archaeon, assembly GCA_963695855.1. Lineage (GTDB taxonomy): Archaea > Thermoproteota > Nitrososphaeria > Nitrososphaerales > Nitrososphaeraceae > TH1177. Next base: position 337,436 of record CAVOHZ010000008.1, read on the forward strand.
TTTTGTTGCTCTTAAAATATAAGATAGTGTTATGTCTAAAAAGATTTGTACTAAATATTATAATATTATTTAATGATTTATTCACGGAAATGTTATTGAATTTACCGGAATTGATAATACAATTTAAAACAAATAAAAATATAGTTACTTATAATATATCCAATTTTTTAATTCTTTAAGCACATATTCCTGTCATATATTTTTTGAACTTCGATTTTTGCTAGGATTAGAATAATTGGAATGTTTTCTCATATTTTTTTCCTATTATTAGAATGATCTTTGAGAAAATTACCTTTTAATTGGTCGGAAGAACATTCCACCATTCAAAAAAATATTGTATAATTTATCAAATTAAATATTCTTTCTACGTCAAATATAAAGAATTACATCTAATCATCTAGCTAAGTCAACTATCTTGTAAGATCTTGAAAATTGTAATATTATCATTTCAAATATGATAGATGTATTTATCCCTAGAAAGATAGAGAATGACATAGATCTATAGATAACAAAACTAACTAACTTATATACTTTGGTACCTATATATTACTATATGAAGAGAATAAAAAATAATAATAATAATCATTACAATTTCTTATTAATTGATAATAAAAGTAGTAAACCTCTAATAATTGTAAAAGATTCCAATCTGCAACTATCTTCATCTTCACAATCATCATCTACAAATATAGCAAATACAAAAGACGAAAGATTAGATCTTATAAAAATTTCTAAAGGATTAATTGAAATTTTACAGATCAATGGTTTTACAGTTGAAATGATATTAGAATATGGTCCCTCACAAATTGCAGAAATGCTAGGAATAGATGTGTATATTGGAAAAATAATATATGATGAGACTAAAAAAGCAACTAGTAATTTAAATCCTAATACTTTAATCAATTAAATGAATAAATTATCAAACAAAAGAGAACAATAACCAAAACAAAATCGAAGATATTCGCAATTCCTTTTTGCATGACTCAGTATTCCTAAAACAATTAGAATACTGTGTCATACTATACAGTTAACTGTTAAAGAAATACAGTCATTCTAGTAAAAGAGAAAAGATTGTCTTTATAGGTATGCATAGACAATGAAGGGATATCGTTATCGTGTGTTTATACTAAAGTTGTTATTTGGGATAACTGGTCTTCCATTTATTTTCAGTTTGCTCAATAGCCTGAATACATTTTTGAAATAGTCATTCTCTGACTTCTAGAAGGATATCGTGAGATTACCTTCATTACGAGAATCAATTCTAGGTCTACTACTGTCTCCACTCTTGCCATTTTTGTTTATATCTACTCCATTTTTAGTGGTATCTGGCACAAAACACCCAATTAAAAACCGTATATATGCCAAAAGGCCTACCCCTCTATCACATTGCCATAGTTACCAAGCCTTTGTCAAACATACCATGTCTATTACTCTAACTTTTTTACAATATTTCCCAGATATTACATTTTAGCCAAAAAATGCCGTATTTTACATTTCTTAAAATTATTTTAGTTTATTTAATATTATTTACGGTGATAAAAAATTAAAAATACCTGGTTTTTCTATATTTTGGCCTACTTAACTCAACCAAAATATCTTCAAAGATATAAACAAAGTATCTATTACTTGATTGTACTTGAGATTACTGGCATCTCCGTAAATCTGCTTTTTAAGTACAATTTGCTTTAGAAGCAGCTAATACCAATACAAAAATGTGTTAAATCCATTGATCTTATAAAACGAATTTGAAAATCAAAAATAAGGAAAAGATAAAAAATAGTAATTATTTTATATATTTGTATTTATAAAAATTAGAAGGCTGAATATACTACGTCTATTATTGTTGGACCGGATGATTTGACGAAAGCTAGAATAGTAAATATGATTCTTGGTAAAAAAACAGAAGAAGCGTTACAAAATCTGAGCCGATTCTATAAAGTTACACCACCTGCAATAACTGTTGGAACTATAAAAGGGAAGAGAAAGACCGTATATGCAGTGTATGTCCAAAGAGAAAGCACGATTTATTGTATAAACTCCGATGTGTTTTATAATCCATTTATAGTGTTACATGAGTTTTATCATCATATACGAACAATAAGCGGTATTCACAGAGGTTCGGAGAAGTATGCCAACATGTATGCAAAAAGCTTCATTGACTCTTATAAAAAAATAACAAATCAAATAACAAAACAAAATCAGAAATAATAAAATATTTTCATATAATTGGCTTTAAAATTAGTTATGAATTGACTGGGAAATTGGCTGACCCATTTTGATCGAGCAACTCTAATTTCACTGGCATGTACAGCAAAAAAATTACAGGATAATAAAGATATTTGAAAGTTTCGACTTCAAATATTGAATTTCTAGATTTATACAAGGAACGTAATAGACTCAAGTGGAATTACAACAACAGGACAGAACTAGAATACAAGAAATACGGTCTTGTGACTCCGGATAATCTTGATTTTCAAATAAAGAATTTTCTTGCAAAAGTAGATCCAAAAGGCAAATTTTTGGTCACCAGATCGGTTAAAAAAATTGTACGATTGAAAGCAATTGATTTTGATGACAAACATAATAACGAACAATAATATCTTGTTTATTATGAAGATTGGGAGAATTGTAAAGACTATCTAGGTCGTCCAATCAGTGGTGTAAGGTCGCATTTACAAGGTGTATATGACGAAATTATTTTGGAGGACGTTATCGATAAACATGGTGATTATCGGGGTCAAAGGGTCAACGTATGACATGTACACGAAAACGCCACTATATTCCATTTAGCAAAAAAAGCAGTTGATGACGCCATGGCAACTTCAGATAACACAGATTAAAATAGTATCGAATATGTGTTTAAAGGTCCACAATTTAGAACTGGAGGATATTCTTATGAACAATTTGTAAATTCATCATGGGAGTTAATGGAAGAAATGTCACGAATTAATGGCGGTCCTAAAATGTGGGAGCACGATGTTAAGCAAAGACAGGAGAATTTTAAGAAATATCAGCAGGTACCATAACCATTATTTTTATTTATTTTTCAATTCTTAGTAATTGATTAACTAACTAAACTAACTGACTATAGTCTAATGTATGATATTATTACAATATTTCATATTGTACTTGTAGATCAATTGCTATTCTTCTTATAGTCAATAATTCAGCATGATAAAATATTACAAGATTAGATAATGTTCCTTCCAACCTTAGATATAATAAATTCGCATTTAACAATGTAATGAGCAATAACAACAATAGAATCATAGTTTTTGCTTCTATACCAATTAATATAATTATGCTGACATTAATTTAACATCATGGTCATACACTTTAGACAATAATAGATTTAGCTAAGAAAGGAAGCATACAGTTTATCATTTGATTGAGAGCAACAATCTTTCTAGAACAAGATTTGAGCAACTGTATAAACGAGAATCTGATGCAGGTGTAAAGGAAAGAATGTTGCTTGTGTTAAACGTAGTATATGACAAACATATTCCTGCACAGGTTGCAAGAGATCTCCACAGAAGCAGAACATGGGCTTCTGATTGGTTAAAGAGGTACAGGGAAGAAGGTATAGAAGGATTAAAAAACAGATCAAAAAGTGGTAGACCACCAGATATACCAGAAGAGACAGTATACAAGATAAAAAATAAACTGTCGTCTAGCAAACAGGGATGGACTACAAAACAGGTTTATGATATCATAGTCAGAGATAGCGGTATACACTACCATCATATTTACATCTACACCTTACTTCGCAGATGGGGATTCAAACAGAAAGTACCTAGAAAAGTACATGTAAACACTGCACCAAAAGAAGAGAAAGAAGGTTTTAAAAAAGAGCAAGAAAGATACTGGATAATCTCCAAGAAGGATTTACAGTAGTATCTACTGATGAATCATTCTTTTTCTTTGACTCTCTTGTAAGAAGAGTCTGGATAAGAAAAGATGAAAGACCAGTAGTGAGAATTAATGGATCTCATCAGGCGTCAGTTCTATTTGGTGCCACAAGTTTAGAAGGAAAACAACTGTTCAGGCAATATGACTGGTTTGATGAAAATACATTTCTTAATTATCTAAAACAGATACACAGGAAATTTCCAAAATGTTATATATTTCTGGATAAAGCAAAACAACACTATAAATCAAAAAAGGTACTGCAATATTTTGACAAACACAAAAAGGATCTGATTCCAGTATATCTTCCAACAGCATCTCCAGAATTTATGGTACTGGAAGAATGCTGGAATATAGCCAAAAACCATCTGCTTGTCCTACAATACTATCGGTCATTTACAGATTTCATAATTAAAATATCTACATATTTTAGAACAAAAAGATTCAATCTGAATATGAGAAATTACCTGGTTGGAGGTGAGTAAGCATATTTATCTTAATTGGTATATACTAGGAGCAATACTAGCGACAAGTATACTGGCTCTAAACCCATCAACAATTACAAATGTAGGTGCACAAATGTACGGAGACCAGTACGGATATGATAGGAACTATTACCAAGACGACAATAGATACGGATATGATAATAACCATCCAGAAAAAAAGAATGTAAATGTCCAGAAAATAAAGTGTGTAAACAGTAACATAAACGTAAACGGTGTAGATATTACCAAGATACCTCGAGACGATATTGCTGGCTTAGCGGCGGCAAATGAAGCAGGAGAAGGTCCAGATGGAGCAAATACACAAAACGGTAACGGACTTGGAGATAAAATTAACTTCGACAGGAACCTTGTAAACGTATGTGTAAATGTCAATGACAACGAACAGACAAAAGTTACTCCACCAGGAACACCACCAGAAGAAGAAACAGCGACTTTGCTTGTGACCAAAACTGTTGCCTGCGAGGACAATAGAGATAGCGGTCTTTCGGCTCAACAAGAATTGAACCTGTGTACTTTAGTTACAACAGCTATACAAGAAAGTCTGTTCATTATCGACGTGACAGATACAGATCCAGTGCCAACTCAATTTCCAGGTTCAGTAGCCGGAACATCTGTTACATTGGGGCCAGGCAATTATGTAGTGGAAGAGACACCAAATGAAGCAGCCATTGAGGCTATTATAGATGATATTGAAGGTCTAGATGGATTTCAAATAACTGGTCCAGTCGCAACGTTTTCACCAGATTGTACTCAAAGCGATGATTTTGAGGCAACAGGATCAATTGCAGCAGGGGAATCAGAGACTTGTAACATAGTAAACACATTTCAAGTAGTGAATAACCCAGACCAAGGAACTTGTGACGACTGCTTTAAACCCGAAAATGAAGGCGGAACACTTCCACCTCCTAGAGTTGAGGATTTAGAAAATTACCTAGCTGATCCTGATAATATAGTACCAATAGGTGCGGATGCAGATGTAAACAGTATAGAAGAGTTATGTGATGCAATTGATGCAGCTTCTGATACCTCGACTCCAGTAACGGAAGATGAGATAAGAGATCTTCTTGAGGCCGCCTTAACAAATCCAAATGCACCTCCTGGTCAAGTCACGCAGGTAATTAATTGTCTACTAGACTTAGAATTGATAACAGAATCTCCCTAACCGACAATCTATCCTACCTTTTTTATTTTTTTTAAATATAAATTAATTAATTAATTATTTTGGAATATACATTCCACTATCAATTAGTTTTCTTGCAACATCTTTCTTTTGTCCTTTCTCCAATATCTCGAATTTGTCTAGAATGTCTACCATAACAGAATGATGTTTTAACATTTGTTCTTTGATCTGGTCTAATTCCTGTTCCCGTTCATTTTCCTTGGTCCTTAATACCTGATTTACATACTGTAATTCCTCGATCTTTGTCTGTAGGTCCGCGCCCTTTCTCTCTAGTTGTTGCATATCCAGAAATGTCAGATAGGGTTCAATCTTCTTGTAAAGTTCTGCTTTTTCGCTATCTTTCTTTTGCCAATAGGTAGAACCTGCATGACCGATAAACCACTCAGAGTAGTCGGAATAGCCAAGATCTGAAATTGTGGTTTTCACAAACCTTCTAAAACTATGAAAGGTAATCTTTCTTCTATTTTCATTATATTCCTCCCTGGATCCTGCACCAATTCTATCCAAAGTTTTTTGAAATAAAGTTATGATGTAGTAATACTGATTTTGAGGTTTTGATCTTGGTGTTCTGGTTGATTTTTTAGTTTCGTTGTTAATCGTATAATTGCGGACTGAAAATAAAAGATCATTGCCATTCTTTTCTGGTGTCCTATATTCATCAATTAATTTGCCAGTGTTTTTATCTCTACTGCATACACGACGGGTTCTATACTTGTAATCTAACCACTTTTTGATCTGTTCAGTCATTTCTTTAGTCAAAAAGACATATCTGTCTACTTTGGTATTTGTGTACTCATCCCTTATGGTAACTTTTGCAGGGATAGATTCAAAGTCCAAATCTTTGACACAAATAGATAGGGCCTCTACTGCTCTCATTCCGGTAGAAGCCAAAAACATAACGTAGGTCTTTAACTTGATATCAGAACAGCCATTCAAAATATTGATGATTTCATGTTTATCAATTGCTTCCTTATTCCTCTTGATATCTTTTGGCAGTCTAATTTTTATCTTGAATTTTCTTGGACTAATATCGATATCATTGAATTCAAGGAAATTCTTTGTAGTGACAATTCTTTGTTTTAAAGTCGTGGTATAAATGTTTGATTTCTGTAAATAGACACAATAATCACCTAATGCCTCATAGACATCAAATTCCCCTTTCTTTAGCCCATCAACGAATTTATCAATACTAATGCTATGACCATAACATGAAGTTAGAAACTTTTCAAAATTCTGTCAACGAACATGATATTCATTTGCTGTCCGTGTATTCATAATACTGATATTTTTAATGTAGTGTTCTGCCTTGTTGCACAACTTGTTCTTCTCAACACATTTAGCTAACCAATTCTAGTCATATTATGTGAACTGGAGAAATTACAACGAATCTCTTGTTAAACGTGGTGAGGTATTACTGGATTTTGATGTTATAGATAACTGGAATACTGAACTAGAGAAGATGAATAAGGAAAAGGAAGGTAGGAAATTCGTATATCCAGATTCATTTGTCAAGTTATTGGGATACATGAGAGCATACTTTCACTTACCCTACAGACAAACTGAAGGAGTAGTAAGAGAACATGCTTCAAACACTTTGCCATCAATTCCAGATTATAGTAACATTAGCAGAAGAATAAATAGACTGGATATCAAGATTTCTGATGATATAACCAAATCTAACTTGCATGATGATAATTTTGTTATTGCAATTGATTCTACCGGTATAAAGGTATCTAAGAGGGGTGAATGGATTAGACACAAGTGGAATGTAAAAAGAGGATATCTAAAGATACATTTAGCAGTCGATATAAAAAAGAAGAGAATTCTATCATTAGATGTTACTAGTGAAGAAGTACATGATGTAAAAGTACTTCCAAAATTGGTTGATTATATAGCAATAAAACAGAATAAGGTAATAGATACTGCTATCATGGATGGTTCCTATGATAGCAACAAGATCTTTCAGTTTCTATCATTTAAAGGCATACAACCAGCAATAAAGGTAAGAAAGAATTCTAGATGCAGAAACAAGACCAATCATTACCTTAGAAACAAGATGGTGAAAATGCAGAAGAATGATTTGCAAGAATGGAAAGATAGTGTACGCTATGGACAAAGATGGATGGTAGAATCTGTTTTTTCCTCTATGAAGAGAATGTTTGGTGAATATGTTACTGCTATCAGGTTAGAGAACATGATAAGAGAGATAATGTTGAAAGCATCGTTGTATAACTGGTTTCAAAGTATAACTGTTACATAATTATCAATTATATAATAATGAGAACGATTGGTTAAACGAGTTATGCAACAAACCATAGTGTTCTACAGTTTTCTGCTGTTCTGTTTCAATTGTTTTTTCTTAGATATTGGTTCTTTCTCCCTTCTTCTTCTCCTGCTGTTGCATCAATCTGAAAACCGTATTCTACCTTATCAATATATTGTATTATTTGTTATGAAATATGCATTAGCAATTTGGTTATTTGATATGAATTTTTATATGAAAGAGATCACATGGTTTTTTCTATTTCAATTTCAATTTTGCAGATATATCTACCACCCCAGAAAAATTATTCCAAATAAAATTTAGATCAAGATCAAAAGCATTATTGATAAATTCAAATCAATACCGTCATTACTCTGCTTTTTATCTTTTATTTAATCAGGAGATTATCCTATATTTAAGTAATAGTTCATAAATTTTGAACTATATAAAAAAAGACAAAAACAGTCGATTTACAAAACAATAAAATGTTTATCGATACAAAATTGATTATTGAAATGAGCATTAAACTTTCCATCTTTTCTTTTGCTATCTTACTTTTTATTCTGCTTTCTACTACAAATTATGTTTACGGTTTCAATATTATTACGGTAGGAGACGTTGATTGTAAATCTACTGCAATAGAATTAGTAAACGATATTGTAAAAAAAGGAGCGGATTTTTATTTATGGTTAGGAGATCTCTCATATACAGAAACCCCTGAAGGTGATGAATGTTTTATAGATATGTTAAAAAACAAAGAAATACTAGATAAATCTTATATTGTTCTAGGAAATCATGACCTTTTGAATGAAAAAGATTATCTTGACACTTTTAATCTAACGAAGCCATATTATTCTATGGATTTTAATTATAAAATAGAGCATTATAAAAATAATTTAAATATACATTTGATAGTCATTAATACAGAAGAAGAGATTTCGAAGAATACCGAACAATACAAATGGATTGAAAATGATCTTGATAAAGTATGGAATAACGGAAAGGAGCTTTATAATTATACATTGGTTGCCACTCATAGACCAATATATGGCGCAAAGGATGTCAAACAAGACTTAGGGGAAGTTAAATCATCCTCGTTTCAGTCTCTTCATCCTTTATTCAAATCCAGGGGTGTTGATCTTGTCCTTTCAGCTCATCATCACGTCTATTATCGCATGATTCCTTTGGATGGAATACAATACATAACCATAGGTACTGGCGGTGCACCCCAACATCATTTTTTTACAGCTGATGAAAAACCGAAGAATATTTTCATCAGATTTGCAGGAATTCATGGATTTTTAAATATTGATTTTTCCGATAAAATTTATGGAACTTTTCTTGATATACCAGATAACAACGTATTGGACTCCTTCTCTATTCAATCTAATTGAAAAATCATTAATTTGCAACTCTTTTGATTGGTAATTGTTGTAAAATCCTTCCAAACAATAGTTTTTCACATTTTGTTATATTTTTATTGTGTATTGTAATATTATATCATAATTGTAGGTAAATATTATATAATGTAATAATCATTACATAATGTAGGGTGATTAATAAAGTGAAAGAATCATGGAATTTTAAAAAGATCTTTGAAGATCTTGATAAAGAATTTGCGACAGCAGAAAATATGTTGAATCAAATCTTTATAACAACAGGAGAAAGTGAGACATCTGTGAAACAAAAAGTTCCATATTTTTATGGCTATCAAATTATTGTAGGTCCAGATGGGAAACCTCACATCAGTGAATTTGGAAACGTAAAACCAAGTAAAAAAGCATTAGTGGAAAGTGATAAAAGAGAACCTTTAGTTGATGCAACGTTCAATGAAAAAGATAGTACATATGTTGTAACTGCTGAAATGCCAGGAGTAACAAAGGAAGATATCAAGGTAAAAATCTCCGAAATGACTGTAGTCATAAGTGCTGAACGTGCAGATAAAAAATATTATAGTGAATTTCCATTGGACCTTGAATTAAATGCAAATTCTGCAAAGCTAAGATACACAAACGGGATATTGGAGATTAAGATAAAAACAAAGGAGCAACCCAAACCAAAGTCAACATACGTTAAAGTTGAATAATTCTTTATTTTCTTAAGTTTAAAAATAAAGGACTAAAAATAACAAGGTAAAACTTAGAGTTCTTTGGGTAAAACTATTGAAAAGAGTAACAGATCAATAGTTAATAACAGTAATAGAGAGTGATCACTAGTAGCAGCATATTAATATCCTAGATGATGAAATAATATGAGAATTTTTTTAACTTTATTTTAGTTTTAAACTAATTACCATAGTTTAACTGTTTTGATTCATTACGGTAATCCTTGAATATTTCACCTTATCTTAAATTATCTAATATTCGATGTTAAAATCCGTTAACTGCACTTCATAATTAAGTTTGTAAACATGCATGAGATTTATTAAATATATATCATTTAATTTTAAAAGTACCTACAATTATATGAATTAGATTAGATAGTTTATTGTATTACTATTACTAAAATTGTGGATTTTGAAGATTGTTATGTTCTGTTTCTAACTTATTAATTCTACTTTCATTTTAAAATGAACAGAATGGATAATTAAACATATTTGTAACCATATTAGATAGACCGCGGTATTAAATAAATACATACGATAAGATGAAACCAGTAATTTCCCTTGCAATAATGTCACTTTAAAAGAATTCTACATAATAACAACATATCAAAACTATAAATCTACAATGTCCTAACAACGATTATTATTACTATTAAAGTTCTTTGATATTTAGAATTAGAATACTTATCTTAAGTTCTAAGAATAATCTTTGGGGAGATGGTCTCGGACCAAGTATGATAATTGTCATAATAGACAGGATAGTTTAAACTTCCTTGTTATGTGAAAAATATTATGTAATTTTAAATATAGATCGATACCATTACTGGTTATGCGAACAACTAATGATAGCAAGAATGTAATCAAAAAATCGATAAAAGATAGTGATGTTTATGACCTACTGTTACAAATACCTGCAGGGAAGGTATCTACTTATGGGGATCTTGCAAAAGCTCTTGGAAATCCTTCATCTTCAAGAGTAATTGGACGAATACTTGGCAAGAATCCAAACCCAATTAAAGTGCCATGTCACAGGGTAGTGATGTCTGATGGTAAAGTGGGAGGTTATTTTTATGGCAGTGACAAAAAGAGGGAGTTGCTTGAAAAGGAAGGAATATCTTTTACTAATGGAATAGTTAGCAATTTTAAGAATGTTAGATCAGTCATCAACAAAAACGCCAATAAACTGAGCTAGATATTTCATAATTATATTCAATGAATATAACAATTTGTTCTTAGATAACTCTACCATTACTTAAAAAATTTTGTTTATAAACAGGTGATTTTAAATTCAATATTAAATCATGTTTCGTATACTTTATAGTCATCATATCTGTCGATGCCTACAGGAAAATTAATTCTATTTTTTATTTTTTCATACCTATATTGAAACAAAAAATTGAGAAAAGCTTCATTATTATATTTTATTTTAAAATATTTTTTCCTATAAAACGTCATTAGGTATTTTTTGATCTTGCTTATATTCCTGTTTCTCATCTTATAATTTATTCCTAATTAATTAACAAAATTTTTATTATTCGATATCTCGATTATTTATTTTCTTGTGGCTATAAGACAGCTATTTAACAGTTGAACTCCAATACATTTTTGCATCTTTTCAGTAGATTCTGAAAGAAATTCGACATAAATTCAGACCTCAATACTTCTCTAGCATTCAATTTTGTCGTTGATATTTGTAAATCATCAATGTATTATGAGATTAATAAAAAGTATGGTATAAGGTTTGCTATTTATAGGATAGGTAGAACTTTTATACATATTAAATAAATTCTATTATAATAAAATAGACATACAAAAATATAAAATCAAAATAATTCTTTATTTACTAAAAATGGTATGTAACCTCTTAAAATATATGGATGGATTTTTATTACGAATCCGCAAAGAAATATGATCTTTTTCTTACTTATTTTGTTTGCTTGTTCCTTTAGTAAAGAATATTTCATGATTACCTGGTGTAAAATCTTCCCATACAACATAAATATAATTTTCAGATGCTGTAACCTGAGGACACTCTGAAACTCCTGTATTATTACTTAAATTTAATATTTTAGTTGCCTGAAAATTGTTTTTAATATTTGTCATAAATATGTCTTGGTTTTTTTTTGAAATTACGTCCTGCCATGTTATATTTGAATGATCATTAGAGGAGGTTATTTCAACGTTCGTAGGATGATTGATTTTATTCGAATAATTTTGATCTTTACCTTTAGTAACGTTTTCTAAAATTGTATGTGGATCCGTAAAAGTAGTACCATTATCATAGCTTTTGACGAAATAGATATTATTTATATTTTTTGAATGTAGTCCTCCCCAAATTACAAATATTTCATTTTTAGAAATCGCTATTTGCCCTTCTCCAAAATTATCATGAGCTATCTTATAGATATTTTCAAAACTATTTCCTTTATCATAACTTCTAACAAAAAATAGTCCGTTGTTTTTAAAATCTATGGAACTGCTATCATTATTTTCATTATTCCATACAACATATACATAATCAAAATAGGCGTTAACCTTGGGATAAGAATCTTTAGTATTATTTGTTAGTTGGTTTGTATTATTGAATGTTCTTCCATTATCTGAACTGCTTTTAAACATAATACTAGACAAAGTTTTTTTATTATTGTTGGAAGAAGCTGGATTTGTTTCTTGCCATACAACATACACATTTCCATCAGAAGCAGAAATTTCTTGATTATTTGAATTCTTTGAATTATTACTTAAGTTTATTGCTTCACTAAATGTTGTACCATTATCCAAACTTTTGGTAAAGAATATGTTAATGTTATTCGAATTAGTATTGTCTGCCCAAACTATAAAAATTCCATTTTTAGATACGGCAATCTGAGGATGTTCTGAAAATCCAGTATTATTGCTCAAATTGATTGCTTTACTGAAAGTATTCCCATTGTCTAAACTTTTTTTAAAATAAATGTCATAATTATTTTCATTAGAGTTATCATTAACAGATTCTTGCCATATCAGATATACACTATTATCAATTGCCGCTATCTGAGCATACACAGAGTCGAGTTTATTGTTTGTAATATTAATTATATTTGAAAAGTTCAAGTCGGGGATAAAAGTACTATTATGACCATTTTGAATCTGCAAGGAACCATCGAAAGATGACTTTTCAGCTATTTCATTTATTGCGAAAATCTCACACAAATAAAATAAAGAACTTAGGATAACGGCGAATAAGATGAATTTCAGGTGGAATCGGATTAATATAGAAAGATTTTTTGAATTTGACTTAAGAATAATCATATAATTATTACTATCGGTTTTGAATCTATTTCAATATATATGAAACTAGATCTATTTTTTAAGATAAATCTTTAAGAACAATTCAGGGCAGTTCTGTGGTATAATGAGAATTGCAATAACGATGTATCTAATATAGATACAGTCTATGTTCTCATTAGATATTTTACAATATCCAGTTTGCATCTTGTACTTGTTTAATAGGTACAGATTGTATCTTTCAGATTATCAAGGATAGGATAATAACAAGAAAATATGATGTATTTTCCGGGCCTCCAGCAATCTTGTTTGTGCTGGATTAAATTTGGTGAACCAACAGGCAAATGTTCTAGTTTGATGGTATCCTTATTTGCATCAAGAAATTTTCTGGTAATCCTGCAACAATGTGATGTTACTCTACCAACAAACATTACAAATTTACCAAATCTTTTGTGTATCTTTAGTAGGTAGGCGGCAGACGTATTGTTGTCAAATCTATCTTATTGTTTGAATAACTGTCTACCATCCATCGCTTAATTACCAAAAACAATTGTTCTTTTACAAGAACGTGTTACCGTATATATGATGTTTATCTTTAGAAATTCATCTTCTTCCTTCTAACGTGGATATTAAAAAAACAATATTAGGAGTGGTTTACCTTATCTTTATTAGAAATTTGATTTAAAAGTATTTTAATATAACGATTTCCATGTTATATATCACGTATACTATGTTTAAGCTGAAATAAGGTAATTTTTTATAATAATTAAAATTAGAAATGAATATTAAATATTTTAACTATTATCTCACATAATTGATTTGTCTAACATCCTGTGAAAAAGTGTTAAAGATGGTCTTGCCAGAAATTAATTCCAATGATACCTAAATTTTTGTAACCCTTTGTTAAAAACACCAAACTTCTGAATTGACTATTCATACTCTTGAAAAATATAAATAAAAAGGTGGGTAAATTTAAAATATTTACCTAGTATACTATATGACTCGTAAATCAGTTACAAGATAAGAAAACACAATTATCCTGATTGTGCTAGAAAAAGGAATAAAAATAAGATTATCTAAACTTTGATGTGCACTTAATAAATAAGGGAATAGCCAGAAAGCAAATCAAATATATTTTTGTTACTGGTGGTGTTCTTTCTGGCCTTGGAAAAGGAATAATTACATCCTCAACTTCAAAAATATTACAATTAACTGGGTTAAATGTTTCTTGCTTAAAAATTGATCCATACGTAAATTACGATGCAGGTACCATGAATCCTGTTGCCCACGGTGAGGTTTTTGTAACATTTGATGGTGGAGAGTGTGATATGGATATCGGAAATTATGAGAGATTCTTAGACAAAAGATTATCCAAGGATCATAATTTGACAACTGGGAGAATATATTCAGAAGTTATAAATGCAGAACGTGAAGGAAAATACCTTGGACAATGTGTCCAAATAATTCCTCACGTTACGGATGTAATTAAGAATCAATTAAGGCATATAGCCAAAACAGAATCATTGGATATTCTAGTGGTGGAATGTGGTGGAACCGTGGGAGACATCGAGAGCTTACCATTTCTTGAGGCGTTTCGTCAAATGACACTCGAAGAAGGACATAATAGCACTTTATTTATTCATGTTACTTTGGCCCCAGTTCTTGATGTAGTAGGAGAACAAAAAACCAAACCAACACAGCACAGTGTTCAAGAATTACGTAGAATAGGAATAAATCCTGATATTATTGCAGTTAGATGTAAAACTCCTCTTTTAAATGATACAAGAAAAAAAATATCTCTTTTTGCTAATATAGACACAGATTGCGTCATTTCGTGTCATGATGTCAAATCGATTTATCTAGTACCGGAAGTTCTTGCTGAACAAGGGATGATGAGAATTATAAATAAAAAATTACAACTGGATCGATCTGCTATTAGATGGGCAAATTGGAAACGGATATCTCAATCATTTGCAGAGGCTAAAGGAAATATAAATATTGCAGTGGTAGGAAAATATGTTTCTCTCTCTGATAGTTATGTTAGTGTTTATCAAGCTTTATCCCACGCTGCAACAGCCATAGGAAAAAAAGCTGAAATTTCATTGATTGATTCAGAACAATTTGAGAGAGATCCTAAAAAATTGGGTTCGTTGAAAAAATTTGATGGAATACTAATTCCTGGTGGATTTGGAAGACGAGGTTCAGAAGGAATTATTGATGCTATCAACTACTCTAGAAAAGAAAATATTCCATTTTTGGGTATTTGTTTTGGATTTCAATTATCTATTGTTTCATTTGCTAGGAGTATGTGTGGATTAAAGGGATCTAATTCTACTGAACTTGATCCAGAAACTAGACATCCAGTCATCGAATTTATGCCGGAACAAAGGACAATAAATAATATGGGTGGCTCTATGAGATTAGGCGGTCATAAAATAAAAATAGTTGCTAATACTTTAGCATCCAAAATTTATTCTAGGAATATAATATATAAGAGACATAGACATAGATACGAATTTAATAAGAACTATCTATCCATTATACAAAAGAATGGGATGCTGTTATCTGGATACTCTGACGGGGAAAAAAGAACGGAAATATTGGAGATTCCAGATCATAGGTTTTATTTTGCAGTACAGTATCACGCAGAATTTGATAGTAGACCAGGAAAACCAGAACCTGCATTTGCATCATTCATAAAGGCCTGTTCTAAATCTTAAGCTCATATATTCTCTGTCTTGCATCCCTTAACGATGTTTTCTTTTTAACATAACCCCTATTCAATAAATGCCCCAAGGAAAGCCTAATTGTTCTTTCAGGAAGTAACGTTTTAGAGGAAAGGTCTTTTTGTCCCATTGCACCTTCATATTCCAATATCTTTAGTATTAGTTTGGCACTGGGAGGCATATCTAATAAATCTTCTGCGAGTTTAACTTTTTTGGCGATAACTGATGTAGCAGAATCTTCTCCTATCAATCTCACCAACTTGGCTGGATAACTATGTTTATTACATTCCAATGTTTTTTTAATTCCAACTCGCCGCCCTCCATCCAAAACTACTTCACAATGAAATCTACTTAAAATGTCTGAAATTTCAATTCGACTTTCATTAGGTACAATTAGTGGTCTGCGAGTATTATCTACCGAGTTTACCGAAACGATTACAAATACTTGTGATTTTTGTAATACCATTGGACCACCAGCTGACATAGAATATGCTGTTGATCCAGTTGGGGTAGATACAATAACACCATCGCTATTATCATGCCATACATCTTTGTTGTCTATTCTAAGTACATGTTCCATTAAAGTTGCACTTTTGCTTGGAAAAACAACGACATCATTTAATACAGGTTCAATTTCCTTTCCATCAACTTTAACTGCTAGTCTTATTACCTCATCTATGCCATAATCTCCTTTCTTTAATCTATTTGTAATTGTCTCTAAATCTTGGACATCTATTTGTGCCAAAAAATCAGTTGATTCTGCTTCGTATACACCTATAGCAGGAGATGAGTCCGTTGTTACCTTATGAAAATAATCTAACATGGCACGATCTCCTCCAGCAATTAATACCAAGTCAACTTTATTAGCCAAGTCATAATTTTTTTCGTTCATATCGAAAGTTTCAATATTAAGATCATCAAGCACTTTTTTGATCTTTATTGTTAAGGCTAAATCTTGTGAATAGGCACCTACAAGTGCAATTTTCATTAGTTTTATTTATCTAAACCTATCTCTCATTTAAAGTTAAATTCTATTACATCATAATGTTCGCTATACACAATTATGAAAACATTAAAAGTGTATCTTATGTCTGATCCTATCAATTAACTTTTTATTTGTACTTTTATTCGATGTAAAGAAATTTGGGAATAATTTTTACCAGAACCTTTAAAGTATGGAATTATGATGATATTTACATGCCAAAGAAACGTACGAGTAGGGGTCGTACAAAGGGAGGAAAAGGTAGTTCCGGAACAGTACATTGCAGTCAATGTGGAGCTATGGTTCCAAGAGATAAAGCTAAAAAAATAACAGGCCGAATAACTCTAGTAGAACCAACTCTTGCAAAAGAATTAAGAGCTCAGGGCGCTTATATATCTCCTGCAACGGATGTTAAATTCTATTGTGTTTCATGTGCCGTTCATAGAGGAATTGTTAAAGTAAGATCTGAACTTGAAAGACGGGTAAGTACAAGACTACGATAATTCAATCTAGTTTTTTTATTGTCTTAAAAATCCTCTGAATTGTAGTCAGAATGGATATTATTATTATTATTATGATTCCATATTCCAAAAAATTTTGAATTGGTATTATTCCCATTATAGCTAATATCAATAATCTTTCTGCCCTCTCTCCAAATCCTACTCCACTTAAATCTATTCCAAGTGATTCTGCTCTAGATCGAGTGTAACTTACCAGCAAAGAGGAGGAGAGAGCCGTCATACACAATATAGGATTAGATAAACCTCCTATGGCTATCCCAGTAAATATTATTACTTCAGAAATCTTATCCAATGTGGAATCAAGAAACGCTCCTTTCCTAGATGTTTTCTTAGTAATCTTCGCAACACTTCCATCTATTACATCAAAAAATCCTGAAATTAACAAAAGGATACTGGCTACTAATGCAGCATTAAAAAAAATATCCTTTTGTATGGAATTTAACCCATATGCAATAGACGATGTAATCGCTAGTATGAAGCCAATAATAGTTAGAGTATTTGGAGATAATCCAGAGGACGCAAAGATTGAAGCTATTTTTTCAAGACTCGGCCCTAGATTTTTCCTAAATTTATTTAACAAAGATATTTAACTAATAATTTTAATTAAATTCGTTTTATATCTTTTGACTTTTGTTCAAAATTGATTTTTTCTTCTTGTATCGGAAAATAATTTAATAGTCTTCTCTGTTTACATCAAATTCGTATGAAGAAATCTAACTCAGTTCTGGTTTTTGGCGCACATCCTGATGACTTGGAAATTGGAATGGGAGGAACGATTTCCAAACTTTCAAGAATGGGTTTTGAAGTAATTCCAATAATAGCTACCCTTCCAAATTTTACTGAAAATGATACAAAGGACGAACGTAGATCGGAATCGGTAAAATCGAGTAAAATATTAGGATGTATCTCTCCAGAATTTCTTGATCTTTCACCTACTCAAATGATATTCAATAGAAAATTAGTATCCTTGATTGACAATTTAATAAAAAAATATCAGCCAGAAAGCGTGTTCACCCAATGGATAGGTGATTCACACCAGGATCATCAAATTCTGACAAAGTCGGTAATGTCTGCTTCTCGTGATATTGATAACTTGTATATGTATGAAACGACTATTCCTGGTGGTCTAACTGAAATATCATTCAAACCACAACTTTATGTTGATATCACCACGGATATAGATACAAAAAAAAATGCATTAACTTGTTTTAAATCACAATTTGTTAGGTGCGGTCAATACTGGTTAGATGCGATACTAGGAAGATCTAGTTACAGAGGATATCAAATACATACTAAATATGCTGAAGCATTTGAAATTATTAAAACTATTAAGTTCTAATTTCAAGGTTATTAAATATCTATATTTTGTGTGCTCCTTATCCAAAATTTTTTCATGCCTATTTAGATGAAATCTTCCTATAAATTAGAAGGAATACTGCTTGAATCGTTAATGCTATAATGACAGCTAATGCAAGCCCTGTTACTTGCATAGATTTTCCTAATATTAACATCAATGATATTTGTAAAATTTGGTAGATTATGGCACCAATTACAACACCTCTAGTATTTCCTTCACTAAGGAATCTAGAATTAATGATATAAGTAACCATCATGGGAATAATTCCTATACTCAATATTCTTATTGCATCAAGCGAATTCTTGTAACCAGGGAAAAACAAGTCTATTATGATAGGACTTGAAATATATAGTAAGAGCGCGAGTGCAATTGATATTCCAAATCCTAAAATCCTTAACTTTGTTTTTTTATTACCGCTCGCTTCTTCTGGAACCAAATACTGAAAGAAACTGATAGGAATCATCCCAAGAAACATTAAAAATTGAAAGCCTAATTGATAATATCCTAATATAACGTATCCAAAAATAGGACCGATAAGAATCTTATCGAAGTACATTAACAACGCGTTTGACATATTAAAAGAATAACTGTGTAAAGAAAATTTTATTTTACTTCTAATTTCCGTGATATCTTTTTTGAAATGTTTTATTGATAAAAAATATTTATAACTAAAGATAAAGAATGAAATTGTAAATCCAATTATTATTCCTGGGATACCTATAATGTAATATAAGGCGATGGAGAGGACTAGTTGAATTGCTCTTGCACCTACATTTGCAATTGCATATTGTTTATAGGATTTTCTACCGAGATATTCATAAATACTCATCATCCAAAAAGTCATGCCGATAACAAAAAATCCTAATAATATGTCTTTTTGTGCGACAATTATACCTAAAACGATGCTTGATATTAAGATAACTTGATTAGCGGCAACATGTATCTTATCAAAGCCTTTGGGAATGTAAGTCGTAACAGTAGTATTGAGTCCTAATAGAGCAATACTAGATGCAAGTGATGCCATTGAAATCATATAACTAGTCTCCCCGTATTCTTCAACACTTTGTAGAGAAGCCAATAAAAGCCAGAAGCCGCCTGTAATCAGAGCACCAAGAATATTTCCAACTATTATGTGAATAAGACCCTTATTTGATTTAATAAATTTCAGCAATTTTTATGTCCCTTTTATGTATTATCATCAATAATCTTTCTCTTAATAAAATGGTTTATTTCATTTTTTGCATTATATTTTTTTAGTACATTCGTAAAAGTAATTCCAATTATTTATTCAAGTTGATTTTCTTCCTATCTTTTTATACGTTATTATTGTTATAATATAATATTACTACAAAAAATACGAAAAAAAATCTAGAGTTAAAAATAATTATCAATAATTATTGTACAAAATAGAGTTCGCCATAAATATTCAGAATCCTTTTTCATATAAATGAAAGGGAATTTTTTAAAAAAACTAAATTACATAATTAATATCGGAATAAATTCTGTTATGCATGGCGTATTGGGAATTTCTAACTTGGTTGTGGTAATCGTATTAAGTAGAATAACTGTAAAAAAGTCATAGGAGTATTTTTAAATAGTAGACTAAATGTAAAAGGATTCTGGGAGTAAGTTAGATGAAAAATTCCGATAAGAAATTTAAGGTTTTATTTGCTGGAATATTAATATTTATCTCTTTTCTTGTGTTAAACTCTTTTACATATTTATCAGTTAATGCTCAATCCCAAAGCACTTTTCTTACCCTTTCAGGATCGGATTTTCTTGATGTAAAAAATAGTGAACGATTGCAATTAGACAAATTTACTCTTTCTACATGGTTTTCTACAGATAAACAAGATTTCATAGATCCAGGGATGATTGTAAACAAGGGAGGTATGAATGATGATGCTCCTGGTAACAACATGAATTACGGTTTTTGGATAACACCAACCGAACTTTTAGAGGGTGGTTTTGAGACAAAGTCAGGTACTAATCTCTTTATAACATCTAAAAATAAATTTAACGATGGTAATTGGCATCATGCATTTCTTACCTATGATGGTTCTGTTTTGAAACTGTACGTAGATGGTAACGAAGAGGGTCAGCTCTCAGTGAAAGCAGTCCCTGACAACACAGGTACTCAACCGATAAGAATAGGTGCGAATTCATTTGCAGATGACAAATTTTTCACTGGAAAGGTGGATGAAGTTATGCTTTGGGATAGAGCATTATCGTTAGAAGAAATATCTAATTCCGATAACTTTGACGAATTCCCATTAAATGGAAGAATTCTTTATCTGTCATTTTCATCAGTCTCTCCAATACAATCTACCTATAATTATGCCCCATACAAAACTTTTGACGGAAGTGAAAAGGATGAAATTGATGAAGATGAGCAATTATTCCATCTAAGTAATTTTTCGGCAGCAAGTTGGTTTAGAAGCGATAGAATTGACCATGATAAGGTGGGAATATTATTAAACAGGGGTGGATTTGGATCTGAACTACAAAATGAAAATCTAAATTATGGTATATGGTTAAATCCATCAGAGACTATTGAAGCTGGTTTTGAAACTTCTTCCGGTACAAATGTTTTTGTGACCACATTAGATAAATTTAATGACGGGCTTTGGCATTACGCTGTATTAACGTACGACGGCAAGACGTTAAAATTATATGTTGATGGTGTTCTTGTAGATGATAAAATAACATCAGGAATACTGCCAGATTTGGCAGGCGATACAAAATTTGTTATTGCTGGTGACTCTGTCGCAGATGATAAATTCTTTAAGGGTGATCTTGATGAGATTCGAGTATGGAATAGAGCTATATCTTCGGATGAAGTTTTAAGTGGATTTAAAAATAATATATTTAATATTGATGGACAAATATTCTATGAATCGTACTCAGGTGAAGGTCCACCTCCACCACCACAACAAGAAGAATGTCCAGCAGGTGAACACTTTGATACTACCACAAACGCATGTGTCCCAGACTTACCAACTCCACCACCACAACAAGAAGAATGTCCAGCAGGTGAACACTTTGATACTACCACAAACGCATGTGTCCCAGACTTACCAACTCCACCACCACAACAACAAGAATGTCCAGCAGGTGAACACTTTGATACTACCACAAACGCATGTGTCCCAGACCTACCAACTCCACCACCACAACAACAAGAAGAATGTCCAGCAGGTGAACACTTTGATACTACCACAAACGCATGTGTCCCAGACTTACCAACTCCACCACCACAACAACAAGAGTGTCCAGCAGGTGAACACTTTGATACTACCACAAACGCATGTGTCCCAGACCTACCAACTCCACCACCACAACAACAAGAGTGTCCAGCAGGTGAACACTTTGATACTACCACAAACGCATGTGTCCCAGACCTACCAACTCCACCACCACAACAAGAAGAATGTCCAGCAGGTGAACACTTTGATACTACCACAAACGCATGTGTCCCAGACCTACCAACTCCACCACCACAACAAGAGTGTCCAGCAGGACTACACCTTGAGAATGGTCAGTGCGTCCCAGATTTACCACCTCAACTAACCGGAATAGGCTTTCTTTTGGTAGTTACTAACGTTATGAATGATGATAGTGGTACAAAACAGGCTTCTGACTTTACTGTTAATGTTAATGGGAATGGACCCTTGCCAAAAACATTCAGCGGTATTCAATCTCCAACAGCAACAAGTGTTGCCATTAATCAAGGAGACTACTCTGTAAGCCTTAAGGATAACTTAGGATATGAAACAGATTTCCTATACAATTGTGCTGGTACTATACACGTTGAAGAAACACGTGTTTGTGTTATCAATATAGATGATCCAACGCCACCACCTCCACCACAAGGATGTCCAGGCGGAGAGCATCTTGATGAGAATGGGCAGTGCGTCCCAGATTTACCTCCTCCACCAGGAACTGGATTTCTTTTAGTAATTACAGATGTTGTTAACAATAATGGTGGTACAAAAACAGCTTCCGATATTGATATTACTGTTAATGGTAACAATCCTGTTCCATCTAATTTCAAGGGATCTCAAACACCATTAGGGAAAATTATTGCGCTGACTGAGGGGGGATTCTCTCTAACTGTCAATAATAATTTTGGATATCAAACAAAATTCCTATATGATTGTGCCGGTACTGTCAAAGCTCAAGAAACCCATGTTTGTGTTATAAATCTGGATGATCCGATCACAACCGTTACTTCAGGAACAGCACAGGGATGTCCAGCAGGCCAACACTTTGATGCTACCACAAATGCATGTGTCCCAGAGTTACCTCCTCCACCACAGGGATGTCCAGCAGGACAACACTTTGACCAAACAACACAAACATGCGTCCCAGACTTACCTCCTCCACCACAAGGATGTCCAGCAGGACAACACTTTGACCAAACAACACAAACTTGCGTCCCAGAGTTACCTCCTCCACCACAAGGTACATTTGTTCCTTTCAACTTTGCGGCAGCGGGTGATTGGAATTGCAACTCAAATTCTAAAAAAACAGTACAATCGATGCTTTCTAAAGATCCAGAAATTGTACTAGGACTTGGGGATTTCTCCTATACCTCGACTGCTGATTGTTGGTTAGATGTTATTACTCCTCTCAATGATAAAATGAAAATTACAATAGGAAATCATGATAGTGACGAAGATGAAGGTCCTGAAATTACTGAACAATTCCTCGATCATTTCAATCTAGACAAACAGTATTATTCATTTATTCAGGGAAATACTTTATTTATATCGATGTCTACTCAGGTATCATTTTCTGAAAATTCGGAACAATTTAATTTTGTAAAAAGTGAACTAGAAAAAGCTGCAAAGGATAATAGAATCCTTTGGAAAGTAGTATACTTCCACAAACCTGCATACACTGCACCCAGTAAACATGAAGGGTTAGTGAGTTTACGTGATACCTATCACCCATTATTTGACCAATACAAAGTAGATCTGGTTCTTTCAGGTCATAATCACAATTATCAGAGAACTTTCCCAATTCACTTCAATCCAGATGATTCATCTAAACCGATTATAGTTAATACTGACCAGAATACATATAACAACGTTGGAGCCCCAATTTTTATAATATCTGGAACGGGTGGAGTTTCGTTGTATGCATTGGGTGCCCAGCCAGACTTTAATGTAAAACAATTTGGAAAATTTGGACTTCTCAATATAGATGTGACAGGAAATAATGGTGAAAAGTTAGTTGGCACATTTGTTGATAATGATGGTAATCAATTAGATCAATTCACTATTACAAAATCCATTGGACCATCTTCTGTGTCTTCTTTGGCAATAAATTCACAACAATCTGGAAGTAAAGGGGTTGATGTGTTTGGAGTGAATAAAATCTATCCCACCAAACTTGGAGGAGAAGAATGGTCCATGAACATGGAAAATCTGAAATCTGATTCAAGATTAAAGGTTGGTGCAAGTACAGGAGATATCATAAAGAACCAAGACGGGTCTTGGTCTCCTGTGTCTCAAGATAAGGTTATACTTAATGTATACACATCATCTGTTGGAGAATTCAACAAAGAAAATGTGACTACTTTCAATCTAAAAGAACTAGCCAAAAAAGGTCATTGGTTTAAAGAAAATGATTGGTTGAATATCGAAATGGGTGGATATTTTAAATTGAATTCTACTGATGATCTTTCACTTGGATATAGTTTCATCCCAAGATCAATAGACCATAGTAATGATCATGGTGGATGTGGAGGCGCAACTCCGGTATTCACTTTTGGCTTCAACGGTGTATTGACGGCTAAAAAAGAGATGTGGTTTTCAAGTTTGATAAATTCTGCAGCGGAAAAAATTGGAGAACTATCACCGTCAATTGTCGGTAAATGGATAGGAATGAAGGCAGTTATCTATAACCTTCCCAACAACGATGTAAAGCAGGAGTTTTGGATGGACAAAGAAAACAATGGAAAATGGGAAAAGGTCTATGAATTTACCGATAAAGGCGGATTTGGTGTTACCGGCGAAGCAGGACCTGAAAAATGTGGAGGAGAATGGGACCAGAGATATACATGGGGTTCTCCTAAGGTCACATTTAAATGGAATCAGGCTGATGTCGAGTTTAAGAATCTTTCCGTACGTGAAATAGTACCTCCAAAAGAATGATCTTGTTATAGTTAGCATGTCGTCGGAATTTTTGACTAAATTCTTTTTCTATTTTTTAACTTGATAATTATGTCTAAAACCTGCATTTCTATTAACGATTCTTCTCATACGCATGAATTGCTTCGTTAATCCACTAAATTACCGTACGTATATCGCATCGTACGTATATTGCGAAAATATATTTTTCCATTTTCAGATAGTCCACCAGTAGAGTGTAAAGATCATTCATTTCAGTAATATTTTTTTCTAATGGTATATTTCTATTTATTATCTAATTGAGGCTGGGTCATAATTATTCCATTTTCATAACGAACAAAGCTAGTTTATTGGTGTATGATGTTTTGGTGAAAAACCATCTAAACCAACAAACTAGCACAGCAGAAGAGATCAACATCTATTCTAATTAGTATTTTGTATTTGATTGGCTTGATTCATTGGCCACATAATAATAGATGGGGAGGAGGACGTGGGAGACCATATGTCTATTCTCCTACTGTTATTTTGAGATGCTTTATAGTGCGTATATGGTTCAGATTAGATTCTAATAGAGCATTGTATGAATACCTTGCTATGGAGATGCCATATACAACAAAAAGATAACGAAAGTATGTGGATTGTCAAGAGTACCTAGTAGAAGAACATTTGATAGGCGTCTTGTAACAATATCTAAAGATATTAAAAACAGAATAACTACAATGGGCAAACTTTTTGTACGTGATAAAATAGTTGATCCGCATATTCTTTCAACAGACAGTACACTTATCAAGACTAAAGGCTATGTCTGGCATAAATCATCTATGACTGAAGGAGTAGTACCACGTTCTGGTATTGATACAGATGCAATGTAGGGATTCAGTCATACAAAGGGTTGGATATTTGGATACAAATTACATTTGATATCCAGTACTGGTTCTATAATTGTACCTTCGGCAGCAGATTTTACAACTGCTAACATACCTGACAATCAAATGTACAGTATATTGACAGCAAGTCTACCTGTTACAATAATTAAAAGAACATTATTCATGTCTGCAGATCCTGGATACGATGATCATGAATTATATGATCTCAGTACAGATATGGGATTTAGATTGGTATTTCCAGTAAAGAGATATAAAAATACACATGCTGACAGGATAAAACTGATAGAATTTTATGAATCTAATGTTGGACAGGCTATCTATTCCTTAAGAAGTATATCAATTGAACTATTGATAGGTCATATCAAATCGTTGTTCAGGATAGATCCATTACCTGTCAGGGGATATGTCAAGAGTTGTGCATCAGTATTATTGTCAGTACTGTTATACCAGATACTTGTCTATTATAACCATAAGATCAATAAAGATAATCCTATGGCAATCAAATACATACTAGGAACATAACTATT
Source organism: uncultured Nitrososphaerales archaeon (assembly GCA_963695855.1). GTDB lineage: Archaea > Thermoproteota > Nitrososphaeria > Nitrososphaerales > Nitrososphaeraceae > TH1177. The sequence goes on from CAVOHZ010000008.1 coordinate 363,799, forward strand.
GACTATATACTATTGTTAACATTACCATATTTATTATATGAATTATGACCAGTCTCAACTAATTAACTGATAAGTTAGATGAGGAAATTAAATAAAAATATAAAATAATATGATATTACAGACTTAGGTAAATAGGTTAATAAATATAGTCAGACCGAATATTTTATTTTTCTTTGACGCAGAAGTTTTTGATTTTCTTAGGTAAGTATCATCATGTACAATATCAAGTATATTGCAAGAACAGGAATGAAAATCATATGATCATAAAATAAACGAATTTAAGTACAATTGATAACTGAATCTATTTCTTACATTTATATACAGATTGTTCCAACATTTTAGGTTCCTTTTCATTATTTATAAATTTCCACTTGTTGGCATTTTTTACAGCATCTATCTCACATTTTGAAATTTCTGTAACCACTTCATCTATGCTGGGAGACATTAAACTGTTGGGAAATTGCGAATGACCTAATCCAAGAGCATGACCTATTTCATGTTTAGTAATATGTAACATAATGTTTTCATCTAATTCTTCTCCATGAGATGTTTTTGAAATTGATATTTCTACATGATCTATAAACCCTTTGTTATCAAAATATGTAACTGTTTTACCAACTTTTTTTCCTTTTCCTTTCTCGAAATCTATGGAAATATCTGGGATAAGCTCATCTTCTTTTACTTTTTCGAATTGGATATTATCCAATTGTTTTTCCCAATCAGAAAATGCCAAGCCAACAATCTCTTCTAATGTTTTACCTGTTTTTTTTATTTCATATACCAATACTCCATCATTTAATTCTGACCCCCAACCACAACACAGATCTATCTTTTGCTTATTAGATTCTTTACCTTCGATTTCATTATAATTTAAAAAGTAAAATGAAATTATAACAAGAGAAGTAATTAAAATTAAGTTAAAAAATTTCGCATTCAATTTTGTTGAATAGCTCACTATATGGATATCCCATTTTTATTTTCAAAGGAATTAGGATTAGAACCATCTATTATCATCCTGAATTTAAATTGAATAATTTGAATATATCCATAGGTAAGCTTTTGAAACCTTTTATAGATATTGGTAAATCTAATATAAATAATTGACTTAAAATTCGTATTATAGTTTATTTTATTCAAATATACTATTACCTTATATTGTAACTTATTTCTTATCATATATTTATTCTTTATAAAAACATTTTTCTTAACAATTTCATATAAAATAATTCTATAAATGGCTATTTAAGTAAATTAAATGATATCTAGGATAGATATTCTTTTACTGGGTATGAACTATTTATCGAAGTGGACCAATACTTTACTAATGAACATAGTTCTTGGGTCTAAAATTAATCATAAAAATCTTAATTATTAAATTATGAATTTTTGTTTTTATTTTTATTTTAGTTATGCATGTTTTAATTTTTGTGGATCTAAAAGGATCAATTCATGCTCAGAAATTCAAAGATGTTGAAATAATTGTAAATCAATTGAATAACGGTAATTTCAGGTTGATTGGCAAAGGAAGAAAATATAGGCTTATCGGTTGGTGATGATGGGGTACTATTGATTGATTCACAGTTTAAAGAATTAACTGACAAAATTTTGTCTGCAATTGATAGCATAACAGATAAACCTACTAAATTATTCATTAACACTCGGTGGCATCAAGATCATACTGGTGGTAATGACTTATTTAGTAAAGAATGGATCCATGGTAATTGCTCATGTTAATGTTCTCAAACGGTTAGGTACAGAACAATTTGTGAATTTTTTATATAAATCCTATGGACCATCTCCGCTTTATTCATTATCTATTATTACGTACAATAACTGTCTTACTTTTCATGATAACGATCACAAAATCGATGTCTATCATATTCAAAACGCACATACTCATGGTCATTCTATTGTTCATTTTAATAAAAACAATATAAATCACACAGGAGATATTTATGGCAGTGGAAGATATTTTTTCATAGATCAGTCTAGTGGTGGTCCAATAGATGGTATTATTCTTGGAATAGAGAAAATAATTTCGTTAACTAATGACGAAACGAAGATTATTCCTAGTCATGGATTATTATCAAACCGAGCTGAGCTACAAGGTTATATATTGATGTTAAAAGACATAAGAGAGCAAGTACGGAAAATGATAAATAATGGATCTAATAGATAAGAAATAATTGAAAGAAATATAACAGATAAATATGATACCACGTATTCTGACAATTTTACTAATTCGAAAGACTTTTTAAGTTTAGTCTATAATGATTTAATACAGAAACAACCATAATTTTTATATTTGTGATTTTCTCTATCTTATTTTTTATAATAGATAAAAAAACACTATTAAAGACCTTTTAATGTACAATTTCTTATTATGATAACAATGAAGATAGAGCATTATTGGTTAACAGTTTTTATAAATTTTCTATTTCTTTTATTTCTACCATATAAAATCAGAAAAATTTAGATCATCTATTATTATTTGATTATTAATATTAATTTTCTTATCTTAATTATCAATTATTATTAAATGTATACAATATTGACAATCTTATTCATTTAAAAAAAATTAATGGCTATGATTTGGATGTCTGTGAATATATTCTCTGGATAATAAAACAATAACTGTTATCAATAATGAAACAGGTATATTAATTAATAAAGAAATACTCTAAACAATTATGAGATATTCAATATCCTTATTTTTCAGAAGATAATGAGTATATACGAAGATATCTGATTCTAAATTATTGTCATTTTTCACTAAAGAAAGTTTCTGTATATTTTGTTAAAAATTTTATATAATCATTTTAGTCATTTTTTAAAGAAAGATTGCATTGTGATGATTCCAATATAGAGAAAAAGAAGATTCCCGTACTAAATAAATTTCTTCATTCTCTTCTGACTAATCCTTCATCATTAGTTAGAAATAGTATTTTACTGTTTCCTAGTGCACTAGGAATAGAGATTATTTGTATACTATCATCAATTACAGGTGAGAGTATTGGCTTTTACTTGTTTGGTTTCAATGTTGTTGGAATTATATGTGCTTATTCTCTTGGATTCATGACTGCAGGATTTACTATTTCTATGATAATATTGGGTAGATATAGAGAATATCAAAGTCTTGCCTTAGGATGTCATGATAATCATCAATTTCAACTTGGTTTTAAGTCTAATTTTATAACTACTTTTAGGCATTTTAAAAAGGGATGGTTTAATCTAACAATAATATTCCATAACCCTAATAAGAACCAATTACTAAAAAAAATATTATATTTAGTTTTAACTGCGGAAAGTATTTGTGTAATTACTGCTCAAACTATTGATTTCTTATTATATAATTACTCGGTATTTCTTTCATTTCCACTGGCATTAATAACAGGAAGTTTGGTTATTTCTATTCAACAAGCCGAAGAAATAAAGAAACTAAACAAAATTCATATTTCATGTAAAAATAAATATAAAGCAACTAATAAAAAGACAAGATTCCACTTTAAAGTTGTACCTATAGCTTTATCTATCAATGCTCTTCTGATAATATTATTTGTTATTAGTGGCGGATATAATCACTATGACCTCACTACGAACTCTAATTATCATACTCATTTAATAAATTCTAAAAATGAGACATTTTTTTCTGCACCAGATGTAGCCGTAGTAGAAACGGATGAGCAAGGGGTAGGTATTAACCTAGACTATCTATCCATAGTAAAGCCGGATAGTAATCTAATAAATCAGTTACTTAATATTCCATCATCCAGACATATAATAAGTTCCAATATTAATAATATCAATCATCCTGAAGGAAATATTAGATTCAATAATAATCAATATATTCATCTTGATTTTTCTGAATGTCATAATCTAGGATGTAGACCTCCAGAAAAAATTATAGATGTATACACGACACATAACAATATTTCTGACAAAAAAATCCTTGAGAATAAAGTTTTAAAGGATGAAAAAATAATGTTTGTTAATTCTTCAGAATTCTCATTTGAGCCTCACCTATCAGAGTATACTATTGAGAATAATCATCATAAGCTATTCAATAAATTGGTCATTCATACCAAGCAAAAGGAAAAAATTGAAGCATTTTACATTCATGAGGTTAACTTACCTGATAATTAATGGTGAGGTATCTTATTCTTTCTCTACTTAAATTATTAAGGTTTTGTTAAATAATCTTAATTGTTATTAATAAACACTTAAATATATAATAACTTTGATTAAAAGTATGAAAATACTCTTATTTCTAGCTGCTCTTTTTATATCTGTAAATTTATCAGAAATAAACGCCCAACAAAATGAAAATAATGATCAAATACAAATACAAATTCACAATCCAGAAAAGGTGAAAGTAGTTACATCATTTTATCCCTTTTATGAAATTGCTAAAGAAATAGGTGGGAATAATACTATAGTAACATCAGTCATACCTTTTGGTGCTGAACCCCATGATTGGGAAATAACTCCCCAACAGATACCTGAAATTATGAAAGCTGACATGATTATATACAATGGAATTGGTTTTGATAAATGGTTTGGTCAGAAAGAACAATTTAGAAATTCACTACTTGTTGACGTTAGCAAAGATTTACAACTAATCAAAATAGGTAATAACCAAGAATCAAAAAATATAGGGCAAGATGAAAAAGAGCATGAGGAACATAAATTTACATATGATCCTCATATTTGGTTAGATCCTGTTTTGGTAAAAAATATTTCTAAAACCATTAGTAATGTACTTGTTAAATTAGATCCAACCAATACAGATCATTATAGAGAAAATACTAAAAATTTCATTGAAAAACTTGATACATTAGACTCTTTAATAAAAAAGTCTCTTGCAAACTGTGAACTAAACGATTTCATAACATTTCATCAAGCATTTCATTATTTTGCAAATCGATATGGTTTAACTCAACATACTGTATCTCAAGGAATATCGCCAGAAAGTGAGATACTTCCTCAACAAATCACTAAAATTATTCAATTGGCAAAAGATCTCAATATTGATACTATTTATTCAGAAGAATTAGTAGATCCAAGGTTATCTCAAATCCTTGCATCGGAAATTCCAAATGGAAAGGTCTTATTATTATCGCCTATTGAAGGAATAACTCAAGAAGAACAGCAGAGCAAAAATGCAGGATACATTGGCAAGATGCATATGAATTTGGAAAATCTAAGGCAAGGCTTGAAATGTAATTAGTATTATCCATTCAATATTACTTTAAATATTGAATTAATCTGTCTAGTTCTAAAATTGTAGCAAGTATCATCTTTGTTATTGAAGTTAAATATTTTATATTCAAGGTATCTGGTGTATCAGAAGATTTATCATAATGTGGATTTTTTTTTACTCCTCCATCATGTATCCCTAGAACTGTATGATTAAATGCTTCGAAAGATATAAAATCACTATTTTCAAGTTTAGCTAATTCTGCTTCTAAATTTGTATAATTAGAAGCTATTTGCTTTATCAACAAGGCTATTGTTTTTGAATATTTGTCATTTTGCAAATATTTATTGCCAATATCATATTCTAAAATAACTTTATTTGTTTCATTAGAAGGTGTATAACCGATCATATCAAAGTTAATGTAGAGATCTACAGTCTTGGTTCTATTATTATCATCTAAATACTTTACATAATTCTTTGATCCCCATAGACCTTGTTCTTCTCCTGAAAATAATACAAATTCAAGATTATATTTTAAATTTAAATGAGATAGAATTCGTGATAGTTCTAGTATTGCCGAAACTCCACTTGCATTATCATCAGCTCCTGGTGCTCTAGCATGCGTATTGTTGATATTTTTTGCTCTACTATCATAATGTGCTCCAATTATGATAGTATTATTATATAGAGGAGAAGATGCTAAACCTTGTTTACTACTACAAATAATATTTTTTAAATTAAAAGTTTGATTTTGATCACTTTGAGTATAATTGTGAAAAAATACTCTTCCTTCGCACAAGTTTTGAAGTTCATTTTTAAGCCAATATGCGACATTCTCAATATAATCTGATTTACTGTGTCTAGTATGAAAAGATGATAAAATATCTATCCATTCTTTGAGTTTAGTTGAATTAACCTTATCTAATATTAAATCTGTTTGTATTTTAGTATTCTTTCTATTTTTATCTATAAATGTTATATCATCAAGACATGCGAACAAAGAAATTCTGCATAATAAGGTAAAATTATAATTGTTATTATCATTATTGTCTCTTGTTTCAGTTATATTTTCAGAATTTATGATAAGAGTATTTGATAAGATAGAAACAGATAAAACAATAATTATTGATATCGATAACCATAATCCATCCATTTTTGATATGACAATTATAATCTTATTCATGATACTCTTATAAACAATTTATTGATTTAAAACAGTAAATACTCAGATTTTATGCCGAATACTGACTACAAAGAATTCTTTATTCTGTTTTTGGTGGTACCAAGTAATTTGAAACTGGTGATCCATGATGATGAATTATTAACCATTTTTTTTTTGTTATCATATTCAAAAATGTTCGTTGCAACTACTACATGCTGTTCTGAATCTGGATATGTCTCCTATCTCAGAACTAATGAGCATTGCAGAAAAATAGTCTATTCCTGTCATACTCATTAGTATCTTTACGTTTTCATTTTGAGATGCCTCAGTGGATATCTGTTTTTCAATCTGTTTGATTTCAGAATTTAGAAATTCAATACTGTGAATGTAGTTTACAAGTTGAATCTGGTCATTACCTTTTAATTCGATATTCTTTAGTCATTGTATACCTTTTAAACCGAATATATGTCCATAATTACATGTTAGATCATATTTATCAAGTAAGGAATGTACTCTATTCATAACTCTGGTTCTATCAGATACTAGGTTTATTCTCAGTCGTAGTAGAGATCTATCTTCTCTTACCTTATCTGGAGCAATATATGATTCTGCAATCAAGTTAGATCGTAGTAGATGTGCTAATGTTCGTGCATCGAGTTTATCTGTCTTTATCCTTGCTTCTGCTATTGCCTTGGTCTTCATTGGATTTGCCAACTTAACATCTATTCCATGTTTCTCAAATGCCTCGTATGTCTTGAGCCACATGTTGGCTGTTGATTCGCAAACAGCCTGACATTTTCTGTTAATATACTTTTTACCCAAATTAGAAGCAAATCTTTTTGCTTCTTCTAGTGTATTTTCATATTTTGTTTCCTCTATTATGGAACCATCTTTATCTGTAATACATACGACGCAATTTCTCTTTCCAATATCTACTGCAATATAGTAATCATCATCATTACTATTTTTTGATTCTATTATTTTTTCTATTTTTATTCTCTTTCTCACCTCCTTTTTTTATTATGACACTATTATCAGTATACCAACTAACCAGCAAAGCTGCAAACATCTATCAGAGCTCTTTTGATGGCTCATTTATACAGCAGCTAACATACATCCCCATTCAACAAGCAAGATCTTATCACAGAAAGATAGATCACGCACAACAAGGGGTTAGTCAGTTGGATAAGAGAATAGATAACAAGAAAACACTTTTACATGTATTCAACAAGGTGCTCTGTTGCGTAACTCGTCTAGATAATCATCTATTTTTTGTTACTAAGGTAAATTATGTAACACTTATACTTTGAAACCAGTTATACAAAGACGCTTTCAGTATTATCTCCTTTATCATGTTCTCAAATCTTATAGCAGTAACATATTCTCCAAACATTCTCTTGATACAGGAAAAGACTGTTTCTACTATCCATCTCTGTCCATAGTCTACACTATCCTTCCATTGTTGTAGATTGGTTTTCTGTGATTGTACGTTCTTGTTTCTCAAATAATGGTTTGTCTTTCTATACTTGGCATTCTTTCTTACCTTAATTGCTGGTTGAATTCCTTTAAATGATAGAAATTGAAAATTCTTGTTACTGTCATAGGCACCATCCATAATGGCAGTTTCAACTACTTTGTTCTGTTTTATAGTTATATCACCCACTAATTTAGGTAATACTTTTCCATCATGTACTTCTTCACTGGTTACCTGCAGTGATAAGATTCTCTTGTTTTTTATGTCAACTGCTACATGTATCTTTAGATAACCTCTCTTCACATTCCATTTATGTCTAATCCATTCTCCTCTGTTTGTAACTTTAACACCAGTAGAATCAATTACAATTACAAAATTATTATCATGTTGTAAAATGGATTTATCCTGATCATCATCATCTATTTTGATATCTAATCTGTTTATTCTTCTGCAAATCCCGCTATAATCTGGAATTGATGGTAACGTATTTGCAGCATGAGCTCGTACAATACCCTCAGTTTGTCTGTATGGTAAATGAAAATATGCTCTCACATATCCAAGTAGTTTGATGAATGAATCTGGATATACAAATTTTCTACCTTCCTTGTCCTTATTCATCTTCTCTAGTTCAGAATCCCAGTTATCTATAACATCAAAATCAAGTAATACCTCACCACGTTTAACAAGAGATTCATTGTACCTCTTCCAGTTCACATGTATTATGACTAGAATAGGTTAGCTAAATGTGTTAGGAATAGCGAGTTATGCAACAAAGCACAACAAGGCACAACAAGGCACAACACAGCATAAAATGATATTGATATTTATTTCAAAAAATTTGTAAAAATATACTGAATTTGATTTATTTTTACATTATACGTTTTACAAGAATGTTGCCTCATAAACTTTTTATCATTTTTCATATGATAAGACAATTTCCACATGACCAGAGATCTGTTCCTTCAATTCTATAATGTTGAATTAATAATTCGAGGATCTTAAATCCCTCTGGAAAAGTCATACACAGAAATTGAAGGATTTTTAAATTCTATATTAAGAGCCTATCCCAAAATTAACCTCCTATGAACAATTATGCTATTAGCTATTAGCCAATTGTACGAGACAGAGATAGTTCTCATCCTTCTTTTCATATCTTGTAAATAATTTCATCATGAATCGATTATGCCAAGAATTTGTTCTCTCTACCACCCATCTTCTTGCAGGATGTCTCTTGTTGAGTTTCTTTTCTTCTCTTCTGTGTCGTATATGTGGAATATATCCTCTTTTGGTAATTTCTTGTTCTACTTCCTTGGAATGATATGCTTTGCTTTGTCAAGACATAGATTCTGCTTTTTCTTATTCTTCTTCTTGTTTCTATATTTTGCTATTGATGATGAAGGTGGTGGTCTTTTGATAACAATATTATCAATTGTATTTGTTGCAACAGTAACATCATGAGTATATGCAGATGTTATAACAGTTGAAAGGGGAATACCATCTTTATCTGTTAAAATATGTCTTTTACTACCTAATTTACTTCTATCTGTAGTAGGATTATGACCTGTCATCGCCCCCCTAAAGGCGATTTTATAGAGATGCTATCAAGTGACTGCCAGTTCCATCTGATTCCTCTTTTGTTTTCATATATTTTTAGCAATCTAAACCGTAGTCTCTCAAAAATACCTGACTGCCTCCATTCTTGAAATCTTCTATGACATGTAGAACCAGAACCATATTCTTTGGGTAACATTTTCCATTGACATCCAGTTCTCAAGACAAACAGGATACCATCAAATACTTCTCTGTAAGGAATAATGGGACGACCTATTGTATTCTATGGTTTTTCAAAAGGGAAAATATTTGTAATTTCATTCCAAAGATCATCTGGAATAAGTGTAATTGTTCCAACATACTTTCTACTCCTACACAAACAAACATGATCGGATACGATATAAAACCAAAGAGCTATATTCTTATCTATTTTTGGGATAGGCTCTAAAGTAAAGCAGGAAAGGGTGCGTATTTAATTAGATTATTATTTTCCCTGAGACAATATCTTACATCTTTTTCTAATGAGTCGATTCGATTTCCTACAAACTTCCTACTAAACTTTATAATCTCATTAGGGTCAGAAAAGAATTTCATGAATTTATACACTTCATAAATCCTTTTATAATAATAAAATTTATCCTAATACAGTTAATATAATAACATTGTTCTAATAAAAAAGGAAATAATTTAGTAAAAGCATTTAGTAAATATGAATTAATATTTGATCATGTAACTTTCAAAATGAACTCTGCTTTGGTTGGATCGTTTTTGATTAATTTTCTCCAAATCTAAAAGGTTAGTAGATGAATAACAGGTCTTGACATTACCTTCATTAACAAATTAAATTAAATTAAATTATAATTTATTTCATTAATCAAACCCATTTACTCTTAGTATTTAGTCATGTCTTCAATCAATTTTATATCTTTTTCATCTACACCTTCAAGGCATTTAAAATCCTCAACATCCAAACCTAATTCTTTTTTTAGGTTTTGTATTCTATTAGCATACTTGATTTCATTATCAAATTCACCTTTGTTAAGAGCAATAGAATAACCTACCCAGCATTTGTGTAGAGCGCCCCACGTTTGACTGTCGTAATATGATGAATTTAAAATTTTATGATATCTACTACCTTCTCTATAATATCTACCAGGATTAAATCCATATTTATAAAGATATCCAGGATAATATCTTCTATATTTATGTGAACGCATACTAATAATTATTTTATCTTCTAAACTATTTATAATTTAAAATCAAGGGGTTTGGATGGAAAAATATTCAATTCTAAATCTATTATATTTCTTGCAATATTTTTAACATTTTAGAAATTTGAAGACAGAAGTGGTAATATACTTCCTCATGAGTTTTCAAGATTTATAATTGTTTCTCCCATCTTCCACCATTATCTTCCCATGTTTCATTTATTTTATCATGTTTTTCTATTTCATAACTATCTTCCGCATAAGTTATGTTATACTCATATTCATCTTGAAGATTTGTATTTTCAGGAGTGCAATTACCATCATCCCATTCTCCATGGTAATAAGGATAGATCTCTTCCTTGTCATTATCATTGATGATACTTGATGTTTTTCCATTAAACTATAACATATTATATTATTCTACAATTTTTTATAACAAACATATTTTATTAATATTATTAGATTTAAACAATCAGAAAATCAGGCTCTGACGATATGAAAATCTTTTAGTCTGTTTCATTACTGTATGTTGGCTAGGTTCAAAATTAACATACTCCGTATGAGAGTGAGGCTCTGACTGAACCGTATCTGTGAAGTGGCTATCATAGTACCCTTCGAGGGTGGATGGATGTTTGCCACCTGTTAGCCAACAAATAAAAAAAGAAGGTGAATAAAAATAATTGAATCATCTTGGAATAGATGTTGGAAAGAAAAAATGCAGCGCAGCACTAAAAGATGATAGAGGCAAGACACTGGATGAATTCTTCTTTGGTAACAATTCTGATGGAATATTAGAACTGATTGAAAGGATACACAATCATGGAACAAAAAAATGTAATGCAGTACTGGAATCTACAGGAAACATGTGGATGAGAATACATGATATATTGGAAGATAATGGAATAGATACAGTACTAGCAAATCCATACAGAACAAAGATAATAGCACAAGCAAAGATAAAATCAGATAAACTTGATGCACGTATATTATCTGATCTGCTGAGAACTGGATTGGTATACGAGTCATATGTACCTGTAAAGAAAGGAATTCAGAGAAAAAAGAAGTCTGGTCAGACATAGAATAGTCTTGTCTAGAACCAAGACAAAACTTGCAAACAAGGTACATGCTATTTTAGACAAATATGAGTACAGAACAGAGCTGACAGACATATTCGGTAGATCGGGAATTGAGTGGCTAAAATCACTCTCAGTTTCACCAATAGACAGGATAATACTGAATACAACACTAACATCCATAGAATCGATAGATAACCAGATAGAAATAGTATCAAAAGAGATAGCAAAATACGCATGGAAGGATAGTCAAGATGTAAAGATACTTCTCAGCATGACAGGAATAGACGTATTTTCTGCAATGCTGATATCAACGGAAATAGTGGATATCACCAGATTCTCTACACCATGGAAACTTGTTAGTTATGCAGGATTATCTCCATCAACAAGAGAATCATCTGGAAAAACAAAAACAGGTAGAATAACCAAACAAGGATCACCATTATTAAGATGGATACTAGTACAGTGTTCATTATCTGCAGTAAGACATGACCGTCACATGAGAACCTTCTATGAAAGAATCAAACAGAGAAAGGGACATGGGAAAGCAATAGTTGCAACAGCAAAGGAGGTGCTTATTATAATATGGTACATGCTAACAAGACACCAATTGTATAGATACATGAATAGAACAAGGTATGAACAGAAACTGGAAAGTCTGAAGAAGAGTGGATCGCAAGAAAGGTAACAATTAAACAAAAAAGACAACGACCTCAGAGAACAAGGATGTCATATATAGCGGAGGCTATTGCTAATAATGCTTAATAGATAGAAAAACATAACAAAATGAGGCTAAACAGGATAGAAAAGATAACCAGCATACAGGTAGATTTTCATGGATGTTAATTTAAGAGCCTATCCCAAAAATAGATAGGAATATAGCTCCTTTGTTTCTTATCATATCTGATAATGTTTAAGAGTGAAAAATATGTTAGAAGTATTACATGTATTCCAGATGATCTTTGGAATGAAATTACAAATATTTTCCCTTTTGAAAAACCATAGAATACAATAGGGCGTCCCATTATTCCTTACAGAGAAGTATTTGATGGTATCCTGTTTGTCTTGAGAACTGGATGTCAATGGAAAATGTTACCCAAAGAATATGGTTCTGGTTCTACATGTCATAGAAGATTTCGAGAATGGAGAGAATCAGGTATATTTGATAAATTATGGAGCAGATTATTAAAATTATATGATTTAAAGAAAGGAATAAAATGGAACTGGCAGTCACTTGATAGCATCTCTATAAAATCGCCTTTAGGGGGGCGATGACAGGTCATAATCCTACTACAGATAGAAGTAAATTAGGTAGTAAAAGACATATTTTAACAGATAAAGATGGTATTCCCCTTTCAACTGTTATAACATCTGCATATACTCATGATGTTACTGTTGCAACAAATACAATTGATAATATTGTTATCAAAAGACCACCACCTTCATCATCAATAGCAAAATATAGAAACAAGAAGAAGAATAAGAAAAAGCAGAATCTATGTCTTGATAAAGCATATCATTCCAAGGAAATAGAACAAGAAGTTATCAAAAGAGGATATATTCCACATATACGACACAGAAGAGAAGAAAAGAAATACAGCAATAGACATCCTGCAGTAAGAAGATGGGTGGTAGAGAGAACAAATTCTTGGCATAACAGATTCAGAAAATTATTTACAAGATATGAAAAGAAGGATGAGAACTATCTTGGTCTTGTACAGTTAGCAAATAGCATAATTGTTCATAGGAGGTTAATTTTGGGGTAGGCTCTAAGTACTTTGTTATCTGACCTACCCTATCAATCTGACAAAAATTTTTTGTCTAGTAAAATATTTTTAATAAATTCAAAATCAATATCTTTTTAAATTAAGTGAAATAGTAACAAATACTGATTTTACAAAAAAAATTTATAAAGAAAAGCATAAAAGAAATTTTTAGAATTGACAATTTAATAGCTCGATATATGGCAGTCTTGGATAATGTCTGTTACATTTATTGATTCGTCTTTTTTAGTAGAAAATTCTACCTGAGTAATAAATTACAAAATTTATAACTAAATAATTAATCTGAATAATTCTAGATTAAATGTTATTTAGGTTTGTATCCCAATACTAATATAGATTTAATCCACATTTGAATTTGAAATTAATAATGAACATCATGATTAATATTATATTTTTAAAATTATTTTCATTATTATCAGTTTCATTCTTAATATTATTGTCAATGACTTTTCCTATTAAGAGTTTTTCCTTTACACAACAAAATTTTGAACAACCTGCTATGGATCAGCCGGCTATCGCGCAATTACCTTCACCAGATGAAAAAAATAAAATAGGTTACATAATATTAACAACAAATGTTATTAATGATAATGGAGGTAATAAACAACCCTCCGATTTTACAATAAACATTCATGACACCTCAGCATTTCCTTCTTCATTGGAAGCTGTACCATCACCACAAGTTCAAATTATTTCTGTTAATGAAGGTAAATACTCAATTTCTGTAAATAATGTTAATGGATATAATATATCTCTTGAAAACCAATGCGAAGGTGTTATAAATTATGGTGAAGTGAGATCTTGTCTTATTATTGCAGATGATGATGGTAATATTTCTTCTACTTCAAAATTACCGATATTACCGCTGTCCCTATCTGACTTACTTCTCCCTGACCTTGCAGGAAAAGATCAGGATATTAAACCTAAAATTGCAGCGATACCAAAACCAGCAGATCCGTCTAAAGTAGGATTTCTGTTAATATCAACAAATGTTATTAATGATAATGGAGGTAATAAACAACCCTCCGATTTTACAATAAACATTCATGGTACCCCAGCATTTCCTTCTTCATTTAAAGCTGCTTCATCGAAGATGATCCAAGTAGTTGCTGTTTCGGAGGGACAATACTCTGTGTCAGTCGCTAATAGTGTAGCTGGATATCAATCATTCCTGCAATTTGAATGTCAAGGTCAGATTAATCCAAACGAGATAAAAACTTGTTTAATTACATTAAATGATATTTCATCGCCTATACCTTGTCCACAAGGACAACACCTTGAGAATGGTCAATGTGTTCCAAATCCACCAGAACCCTGTCCACAAGGACAACACCTTGAGAATGGTCAATGTGTTCCAAATCCACCAGAACCCTGTCCACAAGGACAACACCTTGAGAATGGTCAATGTGTTCCAAATCCACCAGAACCCTGTCCACAAGGACAACACCTTGAGAATGGTCAATGTGTTCCAAATCCACCCCCTACAGGAGGGGCATTTCCAGTACAAGGTGTCATCTGGATGTATGATTCAAAACAAACATTAATCAATGACATCTCACTGCCATCAGGAGAGACACATCCCATCGATAAAGTGTTATTGTCTAGTGGAGCTAGTGGTGTAAACGCACATATTATTAAGAATGGTTGGCTAGAAGTGCAATCGGGTGGTGGAAATGGTAGGGTATATTGGGATTATCATGAATTACCACAATTTTCACAATTAGATACAGCTGGTTTCAACACTGTAATGACAGGAACATTTAAGCTAAAACCTGGAATAGAGAATTTATCAATAAAAGACGGGAATCATGGTACAGATGGATGGATTTTGGATGGTAAATTGGTGTTTGGTGGATTCGGATTCTCAATTCATAGGACTGAAGTTCAATCGAAGGTAGAATACTGGCATAACCTGCAGGGTCAGGAAGTCGCTTCCCAATATCCAAACGGTATCATACTACAAGACGACAAAGAGTACAAATTCTTCTCAACTATGAGAACTGATAGGACAAATAATGAGGTAGTACTCAATGTGTGGTTAGATTTCGGCGATGGTAAAGGATGGGTCCTAGTTATGAAAGATAGGAAGTGGGGTATGTCTGGATGGAATCCAGATGGTATTCCAAATGGAGACGATACAACAGAAATAGAAAAGGGTCCATCATTTATTAAAAAACATCATATTTGGACTAGAGCAAATGGATCGGGACATTTACCAATCAAAGATATAAGAATAGGTACTATAAGCTTTATTTCCTAATTTACAAATTTTTTGTTATGATCATTTAGCATTTACATTTCAAATCAAAGCGATCGCAAGTAAAATATTTTTTATAAACTATTACTATCCCCTATAATAATCTGTTCAAATTTTACAGGGGATCTAGAAGATTAACAATAATTGCCATAATCAAAGTACATATATGTTATGCTTTGGCTTGTTGGTTACTTAATATATCTTAGTTGGTAATTAAATTAATCGTTGAATAAAAGAAATAGAGTTAAGATTGTAACGATGAAGTTTCAAGTTAGTGTTAATAGAGAAGTCAGCAAATAAATATAAACATAAATATAAATATTTTAATCCACCCCATCCTCAAGACCAATTTTTAATATTTTTAGATTTTAATTACATTAGATTTTCTTTCCAAGAAAATTCTCTGAATTACTTTTCAATATTTTCTTCACTTCTTCAAAATTCAGGTCGAGGATTTCCCCTACATAATTAATAACACTTACAAGACATGATATGGAAGATGATGGAAGGTAATTGAAACAATTCGAATATCTGACTGGACCATCCGTTTCAACCAAAATTTTTTCTTGATCTGTATTTGATAACAAAACTTTTTTGTCTGGAGAATACAAGAGAACTGGACCATATGACACATAAAATTCCATTTCCATTACTTTTTTCAATTGTTTTCTGCTTCCCGCAAACCAGTGTAGCAGTCTATTTTTGATGCTATAAGATGGTAACACATGTAAAATATCATCAAGGGATTTTCTTGAATGAATTGAAATAGGTTTATCATATTTTTCTGCAATTTCTAGAAGATAATGAAATTTCTTCTTTTGTATTTCATAATCTTTTTCATTTCCTACGGAATAAGTAGGATCCAATCCTATCTCGCCAATTCCATCTACTCTATCAAGATTAGATTCAACTAATTCTTTGAAGATATCAAGATCATCTGTTAACACATATTGTGGATGAATACCTACAAATTGTGAAACTATCTCTCCAGAATCTGAAAAAATATCAAAACTTCTTTTAGTAGTCTCTATATTGACGGTAACAGAACATGCCTTCATTTGCATTGATTTTAATGCGAATAAAATATTTTCTAAATAATTTGAATATTCAGGATCAGTTAAATGGATGTGAGCATCAAAATATTGCATCTGTCTATGTAATTCTCCAATCGTATTTATAAAATTATTAGACCCAAAATTTAAGAAAATATATCAAAGTCAAATTTATTTAAATAAGATTTGTGAATACATGTTTTCAAATCCAAGATTTCAATTTCTTACATCTGCTTCTACTTTTTTTACGATCAATTATAGTATTTTTTTAATAAAAATTACAGGCATATTAAATATTAAATATTAATTAATTGAGGCTGGGTCATAATTATTTTTCCATTTTCATAACGAATAAAGCTAGTTTATTGGTGTATGATGTTTTGGTGAAACACTATACAAACAAACAAACTAGCACAGAAAAGATCCACGTCTATTCTAATTAGGATTTTGTATTTGATTGGTTTGATCCGTTGGCCACATAATAATAATAGAGGAGTAGGAGGAGGGCATGGTAGACCATATGTCTATCCTCCTACTGTTATACTACGATGTTTTATAGTATGTGTATGGTTCAGATTGTATTATAACAGAGCATTGCATGAATATCTGGCAATGGAGATAGCATATAACAGAAAGGTAATGAAAGGATGTGGAATGTCAAGAGTACCTAGCAGAAGAACATTTGATAGACGTCTTGCTACACTATCTATCTAATGATATTAAAAATAGGAATACTACAATGGGTGAAGTTTTTGTTCATGAAAAAATAATCGAACCATACAAAATCCATTTCTGGTACTGGACTTGGCTTGTATATCACAAAAAATACTGTCGAAGCTCATGCCGGAAGAATATGGGACACGAATAATAAAGACGTAAAAGGTGCAGAATTTGGACTGACTTTGCCAATGTTATAATTTTTATTCAAAATTGCATATCTTCTTATTATAAGGATGGAATATAGAACGCACAAAGTTGGCCTAAAAAAGTGATTGTATATATAAAACAAATAGAATTAAATTTTTTATTTAGAAGTTGCTATAATGATAGTGAAACTTAACGACGACTTTTTGAAAAACCTTACAGTAAAGAGATTCAGAGGATTGTTAGAACAGGAAAATCTAGAATAAATATACAGAATATTTAATTGGATTGAATAAATATAACATATCAATATCATATTATCGTATGCAACATTGTATAAAGATAGTTTTACCTAAATTTTTTTTATTTCTTATTTCTGTTTTTATTATAAACAAGAATGTTATCAAAGAAAGAATTAGATCTAAAATACTTTACAGTAGCTTAAATTACGACGTAAATAAGATATTTATTAACTTTAAACCTTACATTTTAGTAACTCTACTATTTTTTATTCTTTTCAGCACAATGATGATATCAGAGATCGATACGGCTTTTGCAAAAAAAGATTCAAAAAGAAAAACGATTGATCTGTGTTGTAGTTGGGGGAATTCAATAAGCGACGGAGTATTAACAATTTCTATCAAGAATGGTGGATCAGAATTGGCTAAAATTGTAAAGCTAGCTATTAAAGATTGGGAGAAAGCATTAGGGGATTCAGTACAATTCAAATATGTCAAGGATCAAGAGTCTGACGCAGATATTGAAATTGTATTCAAAAAGGGAAAAGGGCAAAAAGTCGGAAAAGCTGTAACATTCTTTGATCATAATGGAAAAATTGATCATGTGGATATTTCAATCTCTAAAAAATCATATGGTCAAAGTTTAGGTCCCTCCCTTTTAGAGCATGTTGCAAAACATGAGTTTGGTCATGCTCTTGGTTTAGGACATGCAAATTTCAAAGAATCTCTTATGTCTGCCCATGTAAATCAAGATGTAAAAAAAATATCTGCATGTGAATTGGAATCTGTCAAATATGTTAATAATTGGAAGTCTACTGATGATGATGATAAATCTTCCAGTACTCTAGATAAAGATAGTTTTAGATGCAAGAATAAATAATGTGTGAGAAAATATATCTATGTAAATTATCAGATAGATTTACTTGTCTTTTATCAGTTCTACTAACAATATATTACAAGGGAGTTTCTATGAAAATATTTTATTTATCAAATTGTTGCAATGGGAGTAATTTTAGGCCGGTGCTATTTAATTAAAAGATATAGATTCATTTGTAGGAACTCTAAAATATCAAATATTTTGTAAATAATGTTTCTTATGTTTATTATCGCTGTGCAATATCCTCGAATAGGGCCAATGGGATGTGAAACAAATATGTCCTTTATTTTGGACCCACAATAAAATTTTATTAAATTAACTTGTTTTTATAAATATCATTTTAGCTATTATTCTGACTCATTCAATATCATTTTCAGATTTTGAATTGCCAATGTTGTGATAACTTAAATTGTTGTGTACGTTGATTATATGTATCAGGCACATACAGATTATCTTTACTATCTACCATAACTCCAGATTTTGGAGTACTGTGAAATGCATATACGAGATCCAGGAGATCCTATCTGTAGAAGTGATTATTTAGAAGACTTAAAACGAGTAAGAAGATTTAAGAAATTTATAACCCAAGAGGAGATGAGATCGTTTCCTTTTTTATTTGAGGAGGAAGATGATGATCCTATTGTAAAACAACAAAATGAAGAAATAAAAAAAATTTTTGATTCAAAAGATGAATCTGAGTTAAAACTATTAGGTTATTCTTTTATCTTTCTACAGAATAAGAGGAGTCTAATTTATTTAAATGGTAATGCAGTATTTTAAAAGATAGAACTGAATCTTTTTTTTGATGATTACTTATGATTAGATTTTATCGATTGATTTGATTTAAGAATGATAAAACGAATGGATTATCATTATTTGTAATACTGGGAGCTCATTCTACTCAATTTTAAACTCGTTAAATTCTTTCAAATACCTTTCAAATCATTATTTAATGGTATTCAGATTGTTTTCAAATTGCTTTCTAATTGTTTTCAAATACCTTTCAAATACCTTTCGAATGGCCCATTTTGTGCTCATATTAGAGTGATATTAGATAGAGTAATTGAATTTTACTTATACTCAATCAAGATAATTGAAACTTCACAATTAACTATAATCGATTATCTAACTCAGAATACTATTTTACAAATCAATTTGAAGTAATAGAAGTTTAAATTGTTATTAGATTTTTCTATTCTTATTTGTCTTAATGTCTTTTAAATAAAATGATTACAAAAAGTAAAGGTTATTCTCTAGTTCTCTATATCATTGCTTCATGAATTCTTCTAAAAGTAAGATTGGAACCCAGAGTTCAATGGGGCCAGTGGGATGTGAACCCTTCTATAAAGTGGGACCAATTAAATCGATAGATCTCCATAGTTTTAGAATATTTTTTTATTTTATCTTTTATATTTCAATAGATACTTTAAACTCTGTATAAATCAGATTACCTTATTACCTGCTAAAAAAGCAGATATATCAAAGACATATATAATATTTTCATGTCGTAAAACAGAAGCAGTTGATGCCATAAATTTAGTTTTAATTATATTTTCGTATAAACTTACTGATAAATATATTGATATAGAGGACAAGATTAGCCTTCAAAAAATATCTTTAGATTTAATTAGAAAATGGTATACTAATAAATTTATTAAAAATATAATAAATCGAATTATACTTAGGTCTATAGGGAAGGTAAATATTGATTATACATTTAAGTATCTTAAAAATTGGATATGCTGCCAATTATTTGAATAAAGTATGGAACATTATTAATTAAAATTGATTCTGCGAGTAGATTTCATTGGCTGTATTTGTTTAGTTTAATACCACTCTTGGGATGCAATGTATGGGAACATGCATACTATCTCAAATATCAAAATAAGTGACTTGATTACATTTTTCCTTGGTAGAATGTTATAGACTGGGAAAACGTTTCACAACGTTTCAATAAAATCACTAAATAAATTTTTTTATCGAAATATCTAATCTAGATAGTAATTTACATATTTCCTATAAAATGGACAAAAAAGTAAAAATATGATACAACAATACAAGATTTCAAGTTAAGCATCATGAATAGTGAAAGTGTATTCGATTTAATAGTTATAGGAACAGGATCAGCTGCATCAGCAGCTGCTCATGAATGTCGTTCAAAAGGATGGAGTGTATCTATAATAGATTCATTACCCTTTGGAGGCACATGTACATTACGTGGATGCGATCCAAAGAAGGTGTTAGTGGAAGCAGCCAAGATTATCGACTCAAACCAGAGACATCAGAATAAAGGTATAACTGGTTCACAGGGAATAAATATAAAATGGTCAGATTTGATACGTTTCAAACGCACTTTTACTGAACCTTTTCCTGAACATAGAGAAAATGGCTACATCAAAGCTGGAATCAACGTATTTCATGGTCATGCTAAATTCATTGACAGAAATAACATTCAAGTTGAAGAAAATAATAATAATAATAATAATGATAATAAAAAGAAAACCACTGTTCTTAATAGTAGATATATTCTAATAGCAACCGGGGCAAAACCTATGAATCTGAATATTCTTGGGTCAGAGAATATTATTACGAGCGATGATTTCCTAGAGTTTAGTGAAGATCGTTTACCTGATAGAATTGTATTTGTAGGAGGTGGATATATCTCATTTGAATTTGCGCATATTGCTGCTCGTGCAGGAGTAAAGAAGATTACTATTCTACATCGAGGCAAACAACCATTAGAGCACTTCGATCCAGACCTTGTGAATCAATTGGTCCTACGGTCTCGAGATATCGGGATAAACGTGCAGGTTGGAAGAACTGTCAAGAAAATCGAAAAGCTGTCTGACGATAAATTACTAGTTATACATTCAAGTAGTAATGTTTCAGACACTTCTATAACTACTACAGAGGAGAAAATGATTTCAGACGAGCAAATAGACGAAGCTGACTTGGTAGTACATGGAGCAGGCAGGATACCAAATATTGAAGGACTAAATCTAATTGCAGGCAATATAGAACATACTGACGGTAGAGGTATAAAAGTAAATGAATATCTCCAAAGTGTTTCAAATCCATCTGTATATGCAGCAGGCGATGTTGCAGACAGTGGAGGTCTACCATTAACTCCGGTAGCAAGTTATGAAGGTGTTATTGTAGCAAATAATTTAATCAATGGAAATACTCTTAAATCAAACTATACTGGCTTGCCAAGTGTTGTATTTACTATTCCTCCTCTAACGTCAGTAGGTATGCAAGAAAAAGAAGCCAAACAAAGTGGATTACAATTTAGAACCAAATACGAAAAAACTGACAGCTGGGCATCATCAAAAAGAGTAGGCGAGACTTGTTCAGGATTTAAGGTATTAATTGAGAAAGATACTGATCGAATTTTAGGCGCTCACATACTGGGTCCACATGCTGAAGAAGTCATTAACATTTTCTCTTTAGCTATTCGATTAGGACTATCTGCGAAGGATCTTAAGGATCCTTTATTGTATACCTATCCGACTAACTCATCGGATGTTGTATATATGTTATAATCAATTGTTATCTACATATTTTTCTAACTAAATTAAATAAGATCCAAAAAACTGCGATTATTCTTATCACAATAAAATTAATATATTTTATAAACTCTGACCAAGAAACTAAATGTAACGCATAGGTAGCGACCGTGCTATGTTCGATTTCTTTGAAACAGAAGTATGGACATTAGAATAGAAATAGAACATTCATAGCTAAATCGAGACAGTTAAATTAATGCGTAATAGCTTTAACATGACGTTCATTCTATTTTTATTTTTTATAATATTGAAAGCCAATTACCTTCAATGTATCGCAATAATTCTATAGTCAAAAACTAATCTAGACTGTTAGTAAAAATTAAAAAAATTGTTAAAATAATACATATCTATTCATGTGTCAGAATAACAATTTGTTTCTGACGATCTTCATATTATTTAATATAGCTAGCTTTATAATTATGTAACCTTAATTTCATGTTACTCAAATAAACCTGTATGATAATGATTTAAATAGAAAGAGTATTTACTACTAATCTATATATTTTATTTATCATGTACATTGAATTTCTTATTTATGAAGATGCTAAAACTACAGGAGAATCAAATAAATCCAAAAAATGATTGAATTATATTAGAGCAATGTTGTTTATATGAATATACACTTATAATTCTAATTTGACGTTACTTATAATATCAATTTCCAAAGAATTTTAAGATTCTTTATATTTTTATAGGAACTTGAAAAGAATGTCATATCAAGTGTCCATGAAATCGATTTATTTAAATTGAAAAAATACTTTTTATAAACTTAATTAAATTAAATTAAATTCAAAATATAGCTAATATGTTGCGCAAAAGTTGATATTCATATTCCAAGTAGAATCAACAAATGTGTTATTGCTCTAGTCATTTATAAAATTTTCCCTAAACTCAAAAATATAATTTATTAGTAACCCATCATATCAATAGATCACAAATGCCCGTTCCAAATTCAGTTTATTCCTATGGTCTAATGATCGCTGGATCAGTTTTTATTGCTGTAGCAATATATTCAGTAATATATTCTAACACTTCTGTGAAAGTCGATCTCGATGGAGTTATTAAGCCTGGTTCACAAGATATACTTACTCCAAATATGGAAATTGGAAGAAATACTGTATTAGAGGTATCAGGATCGCTCTTTAATGTATCTATAACATTTCCTAATAAAACATCCTACCTACTGATAAATAATGCTTCTAACTTTGAATATGATATTGAAGCTAAACAAAATGGAGAGCATATAATAAAAATCTTTAATTTTGGAAATTCTGAAGTTCTTATTGACGGATATGCTTATACTAAGGGAAATCAAATTGCTCTAGTTGGTCAATTAATGTTACTGGCTACAGGGATAGTAATTCTGTGGATGGGTATAAGAATTAGAAGAAGAAATTAAAATATTCCTTTTTTATAGGAACCTAATAATTTATAAAATTTTGATTTCTTTTTTATATTCTCTAAAGTTCTTTTTATCTTTTGATCCATATAATGTCCTTCCAAATCAACATAAAAATAATATTCCCACGGAGTCTCCTTGGTTGGACGGGATTCAATTTTAGTTAGATTGATACTCTCTTTGGCAAATTCATTTAATACCTTAAATAATGATCCCGGACTATGTTCTAAGCCAAATATTATTGATGTTCTATCATTACCTGTTGACTTTGTTGTTATTTTTTTTGAAATTACAAAAAACCTAGTAAAATTATTCTTTCTATCCTCTATTCCTTCATCAATGATTTTCATCTCATATAATTCTGCAGCCCATTTACTTGCAATTGCTGCTGAATCTGTCATATTGTCTTCTTTGACCATTTTTACCGCTCCTGCAGTATCGTATGAAGGAATAGGTTCTAGTTTTTTTTGGTAGATATATTCTCTGCATTGAGCAAGAGCCTGAGGATGTGAAAATACTCTTAATATTTTTTCATCATGTCGCTGATTAACGATTAAACAATGATGAATCCTTTGGAAAATTTCGCCAACTATTTGTATTCTATTTTTTAATAGTAAATCATAATTTTCATTCACACTACCCTCTATAGAGTTTTCTATTGGGACGACTGCAAGATCATTTTCGCTTCTTACGACCGAATCAAAGACTTGTTGAAAAGATCTCATGGGTACTGTAATAGAGTCTGGAAAAAGTGTCAAAACTGCCATTTCACTATAAGCTCCATTTTCTCCTTGAAAAGCGACTTTATGTTTAATTTCCAATTTTAATATTATAACAGAAACGGATCTTTTATGTTTGATGCATCATTTTTTTATTTTAGTTTATTTTAAATTATATTATATTATATTGAAACATTTCAATATTTTCTAGATTTAAATTAACTTGAGACATCTAATTTGTTTTAAATAGCTTGATTTCTGTTGATGTCAAAATAGCGTTTAAAAGTTTTTTTCCATATTCTGATCTCTTGTCAATTTTTATCCTAGCTTTTTTCCCAATTTGAGAACTAAACAAAAATTCATTATCGACATAAATCCCAACATTTGCACCTATTTCTTTGTTGTTAATTATGAATAATATTGATGAACCAGATTCATTAATTTGATAATCTACATTATTTCCAAGGACAGGAGTCTTTGCTTCAATATCAATTTTCATTCCTATTATTTCTTCTAATTCTGTAACAGTAGCTCCACCTTTTCCTATTATTCTCGGAATGAATTCCTTGTCTACCTTTATTCTTACTTTGTTATTGGATACTATTTCTATTTCAGCATTAGGATCGAATCTTCTTACCACATCTTTGATTTTGGATTCTGCTATTTTCTTAAGTTTATTATTTGACTCTTTGTTTGATGATATTTCTCTTACAGGCACTACAATATTTTCCTCACCGTAGGTATAAATCTCATATTCTAATTGACCTGTTTCATAGTCAAAAATTTCAACTAAAGGTCTAGCAAGATCTTCTTCAACCATTCCTGAAGGAACCTTAACGGTTAATCTAAGATCATAGACCTTGTTTATTAAACCGTCTTTTAAAAATATTATTGTATCCAAAATATGGGGAATCATTCCCATCTCTATTTTACCAATAAATCTCTGAACCGCATCTATAGGACTATTAGCATGAATAATTCCAATCATTCCAACTCCTGAAAGTCTCATGTCTGCGAATACGTTAAAATCTCTAATCCTTCTGATCTCATCAAAAATAGTGTAATCTGGTCTAACCAGTAGTAATATATCAACCGATTTTTCAAAACTTCCTTCTAGTGGGCTATATTGTGTAACTTCTTTTGGTACCTGCAAATCTCTTGGTGATTCAAACGTTTTTACTATTTTACCTTTTTTTGTATAATATTCTGCGAGACTACTGGCTAATGTACTCTTTCCTGAACCCGGGGGTCCAGCTATAACGATTCCTTCTGCTTTTTCATCTAAACGTTTCAAAAGTTTTTCACTTAATTTGTAGTCATCCAATGAAAGATGAACTATTGGTCTAACAATGGTAATTTCGATGGCATCTGAAAATGGAGGTCGAGTTATGGTTATTCTATATGTACCAAATTGAATAACATTAGCTCCTTCTCGATTTATTTCATATAATTTGTTAGCGTTAGGTGGATTAAATTCATAGATCTCTTTGATTAACTCCTTCAGAAAGTCGCTGTTTATCGCTTTTTCATCTAATCTTACTAGCTGAAAATTTCCTGGACGTCCAATCTTAGCATACGGACAAACCCCATCTTTTAAGTGAACACTCATCGTTTGTTCGGAAAAGAATTTTTCAAATTTGAATTCTTTAATTTTATTATTTGGTTTTATGAGAATGGATTCAATTCCTTGTGCTAAAGCTGCAATATGTTGAACGTAATCCGCAGTAATGATAATTCCCTCTTCTTCTAATGCAATTTGATTGATAATGGCATCAATCCTTCCATGTTTTGCTAATAGTATGTCATCATAATCTGGTCTTTTTCCCGAAAAACTTAATTTAATTGTTCTTTTTCGACATTCTTCCCTTATCTCTTTAATTTCTTGTAAACCCACAAAACCATGTTCTCTATTTGTTGATGCCTGTGCTTGTAGTTCATCCAAAACTGCATGAGGAATTATTATTTCATCATTTTCGTTTATTTTACCTGAATACAACATTTTGGTTATTTCTTTATCGATTACTATACTTGTGTCTAAGACAAACTTTTTCCCCAATTAATTCATATTTGTATTTCATCTAGCGTAATTAAGATTTATTCTCTTGTTGCGAAACATTTATTCATTTATCTCCTTTATTGTGTGGTTTACATTTGACAGACATTGGATAATGGTTAGCTAGCTTTTAGAATGTTAATTACCAAAAATATTGAACACCCTTTGATTTAAAAAGAAATCAACTATTATTTTTGAGATGGTTATACTATCAAAGGAAAATAATAAACTAAGGCTGGAGGAATTTCGTATATTGTTAAAATATATGCCTTTTTTACAAAAAAATGGATTTTCTGATTGTGGGCGTGGTCAAATTATAGGTCAAATGTTCCTATTACAAGAATTTCTTAATGAAAACCAAATAAATAATGAAGTTGTAAATATACAACAAGAGAATTCTGTTTTAAATGATAGTTTACAAGATAATACTTCCAATACGGAATCTCCTCCACCACAATATTACGAAACTGTTCAACCTACGGAGTCCAAATCATCTAACACCGAACCCAAAAATAAAACCTTTGACTTGAACAGTCTAATTTTAGAAGACGAAAATACGACAGATGAGGAAAATAAACTTGGTTCTCGTTGGTTGCGACCTTTTAAAACTGATGACAATGTAAAGAAAAAACCACTAGACTATTTTGAGAAGAATGAGATTACACAATCTTGGAAAGAAAAAATAAGGAAAATGACTCAAACCGATATACTCTAATTTTTAATGTATTTATTTTTCATCAATCAGCATTCTCAATGCTGATTTAAATTCATCATTTGATAGCAGTGGAATTTCTGCTATTTTGATATTTTCCTTAACATGTTCCATTTTTTTCTGACCTAAAAGTGGAGCTATTATCCCTGGAGTCGATCTTATTATCTGAACTAATTTCAAAATTTGGTTGGTGATATTTTCTGCATAATCGGGAATATTGGTATTTAATAATCTTCCCTGAAAAAGTGGAACACTAGAGAATACTCCAATCTGTAATTTCATGGCAGCATCTAGTATTGTTAGATTTTTCTCTTGGTCAATAGCTTGGTTCTTCAGAAAAAGAGCTTCACTGTATGCTAAATTATATGGAAGTTGAATGAAACGAAACCCATGTTCTTTTCCACCAACATTCCGAGCTAAATTATGTATCTCCTCAAGTGATAAATAATCTTTATTATCTTCATTTACACGAAAACATGTCCAAGTAGCCATTCCATAATACCTTATTCTCTTCTCGTTTCGGAATTTCTCATAAACTTCAAATACTTTATATAACATTTCTAAAAATTCTTTTTTGCTAACATCTTGATTCCAACTTTCAAAAGGATTATGGATATAAAGAAGATCCACTGTTTTCAATTTTAGATTGCATATAGATCTTTCAATACATTTTGATATGTAATTTGGGTTGAGAACATTATATCCTGAACTTATGTCTGCTGCTTTAATAACTCCAGTGGCTATGTACATTTTTTGCATATATTGTAACACATCAATTTGAGGAAAATCTCCATCATTTGTAATATATCCATTCTTTGTACTAATAAATATCTCATCTCGTGTGATTATTCCATCTTTTACTAATCTTTGCAATGCTCTTCCTATGCTTTTTTCCGATTTCATTGCCCTGTAGTTAATTGCAGTATCTATAACATTAATTGCGCCGGCTTTTACAGATTCATAAAGTGCATCTTCTATCTCTTTATCTTCATGTGCAGATAGATTTCCTAAATAAGTACCCATTCCAATACTTGATAGATATAAATCGTCAAATTTTTTGAAATGAGATTCTGCATTACCTTTTTTTAGTGAATTTTCCTTGAATCTTTTTGTTCCTTCAGTTGAAGCAAATCCTTCCAAATAAGAATTTTCATTTGACAATAAAGTAAGTAGTTTTTATCTTCATATATTTTTAGTTGTTTTTTTTTATTTTCGCAAACAAAGGTGTATATGTAGTCGTTTCAAAATACTTGACGTGAATAATAATTTGCCGGGTAGTAGTGTTAGTAGTGGTAGTGGTGGTTCCGGTACTGGCAGTATAGGTGGTAATAACAATAATAATAATAATAATAATAATAGCACAAGTGGTCCAGGTGCAGGAATATCTGATCACAACGCTTCTCTTAAAGTACTAGAGGCATACACACGTGATGTAGGTCGCGGAATTGCTCGAATTGATTATGACACTATGGATTCTTTAGCTGTTTCTACTGGTGATGTTGTAGAAATCAGAGGAAAGCGAAGAACCACTGCAAAATGTCTACCACTTTATCCTTCAGATGAAGGAAAAGGTATCATCAGAATTGATGGTCTTGTAAGAAATAATTCTGGAATTGCGATAGGTGATAGTGTTATAGTAAGAAAGATAAAAGCAGTTCCAGCTGAAAAAGCAATAGTGGCTCCTCTTGAAGCCATTCCTCCAATAGATGAACGTTATCTTGCAGATGCACTGGAAAGTGTCCCAATTATCAAGGGAGATAACGTCATGGTTCCATACTTTGGAGGACGTCTAACATTTCAAGTTATTGGTGTTACACCTGCCAATGCAGATGCTGTACTTGTAACGCAGAAAACCATATTCCACATAGCAGAAAAAGGCGAGACTCTACGTGGAGTGCCACAAGTTACATATGAAGATATAGGTGGATTACGAGAAGAGATACAAAAAGTACGAGAAATGATTGAACTCCCATTAAGACATCCAGAAATATTTGAGAAATTGGGAATAGAGGCTCCAAAAGGTGTTCTTTTACATGGACCACCTGGAACAGGTAAAACTCTGCTTGCCAAAGCAGTTGCCAATGAAAGTAATTCTCATTTCATAAGCATTTCTGGTCCAGAAATCATGAGCAAGTTTTATGGAGAGTCTGAAGCCCGTCTTAGGGAAATATTCAAAGAAGCAAAAGAAAAGGCTCCCTCCATAATGTTTGTTGACGAGATAGATTCAATCGCTCCAAAAAGAGAGGAAGTAACAGGCGAGGTGGAAAGAAGAGTTGTATCACAATTATTATCGTTAATGGATGGTCTTGAAGCAAGAGGTAAAGTTATAGTAATAGCCGCAACAAACAGACCAAATGCACTAGATCAAGCACTACGAAGACCGGGTCGTTTTGATAGAGAAATAGAGATCAAAGTCCCTGATAAACGTGGGAGATTGGAGATTTTACAGATTCATACCCGTAACATGCCACTTGATACAGATGTAGATCAAGACAAGATAGCAGCAATTACTCATGGATTTGTTGGAGCTGATCTGGAATATCTATGTAAAGAAGCAGCAATGAAATGTCTTAGACGTCTTCTGCCAGAACTAAATCTAGAAGATGAAAAACTAGCACCAGAAGTATTGAACAAATTAATCATAACCATGAGCGATTTTAATCATGCTATAAAAGATGTAACGCCATCAGCAATGAGAGAAGTCTATCTGGAACCACCAGAAGTACATTGGCCTGATATAGGTGGACTGGAAGAAGTTAAACATGAACTGCAAGAGGCAGTAGAATGGCCAATGCGTTTTCCAGATATGTACAATAAACTAGGACATACCATACCAAAAGGTGTACTGTTATATGGTCCATCTGGAACAGGCAAGACCATGCTAGCTAAGGCCGTTGCAACAGAATCTGAAGCCAATTTTATCAGTGTTAAAGGACCTGAACTGCTATCAAAATGGGTTGGTGAATCTGAAAAAGGCATTCGTGAAATCTTTAGACGCGCACGACAGGCCTCACCATGTGTGATATTTTTTGATGAAATAGATTCTATAGCTCCTATCAGAGGGATGGAAGGGTCTGGTCATGCCAGTACAGAAAGGATGGTGTCCCAATTACTAACAGAAATGGATGGTATTCAAGCTCTTTCTGGTGTAGTGGTTCTTGCTGCCACCAACCGTGCTGATATGATTGACCCTGCATTACTAAGACCAGGTAGATTTGACAAGATAGTCTATGTGCCAAATCCCGACGTCAAGACAAGACAAAGAATACTGGATCTCAATATACAGGGAAAACCTGTCGGCAACGATCTGGACCTAGTACGCATAGCAGAGATAACAGACAGCTTTAGTGGAGCAGATGTTGCCGCCGTTGTGAATACTGCAATATCTCTTGTATTGCATGAATACATAGCAAAATATCCTACACCTGAAGAAGCATCAAAACACACCATGGAAGCCAAGGTCACAATGCGTCACTTTGAAGACGCAGTAAGAAAGGTAAAGAATCAAAGAGAGATGAAACCTGGAACAAAGAGTGGACATGTACAATACGGATAACACGTCTAAATCAAAGCAAATAATTATCGATATTTTTTATTTTAAATGATTTTTTTTATATTTCAAGTTAAATTCTAATATATTTGAGTATATTTCAAGTTAAATTCTAATATATTTGAGTATATTTCAAGTTAAATTCTAATATATTTGAGTTTTTTTATTACTTACCTAATCACCTTATTATTTATATAATTATCTTTATATATTAAGAGAATTTAGATCAATCGATTTATAGGAAGATAGATAGATTATGGAATTAATACAGATATCTAATGTTACGAAAAAGGTTTCAACAACTAAAAAAACCATCAGATATACCCAAAGTATATGTCCAGATTGTAATATGATCTTAGATGCAGAAGTATTTGAAAGGGATGGTAAAGTCTTCATGACAAAGACGTGTGCATCACATGGTGAATGCGAAGAATTGTACTTTGGTTCTGTCGATATGTACAAAAAGTTTAGTACTTATTGGAAAGATGGTAAAGGTGCACATGCTCCCAATGTTATGGTAGATAAATGTGCATGTCCAACAAATTGTGGATTATGTACCAATCATTTATCACATTCTGGATTATCTAACATGATAGTCACCAACAGATGTGATTTGACATGTTGGTATTGTTTCTTTTATGTAAAAAAGGGCCTTGAAGGTGCATATCTCTATGAACCTAACT
Organism: uncultured Nitrososphaerales archaeon; assembly: GCA_963695855.1. Classification (GTDB taxonomy): domain Archaea; phylum Thermoproteota; class Nitrososphaeria; order Nitrososphaerales; family Nitrososphaeraceae; genus TH1177. The sequence continues at coordinate 395,219 of CAVOHZ010000008.1, forward strand.
ATGAACAAATTAGAGCCATGATGAAAACCCTTAAAGCAGAAAGACCAATAGCAGGAAATTCAATTCAAATCACTGGTGGTGAACCAATGTTACGCGATGATCTAACCGAAGTAATAAAAATTATGAAGGAAGAAGGAGTAGATCATGTTCAATTAAATACTAATGGTATCAAGTTAGCAATGTCTCCAGAAACAATGCGTCAAGTAAGAACAGCTGGTGTAAGCAATCTTTATCTTTCTTTTGATGGTGTTACTCCTCGAACTAATCCTAAAAACCATTGGGAGATACCATATACTCTTGAATCTGCACGAAAGTGTGGAATGACCGTAGTTTTTGTCCCAACTGTAATAAAATCTATAAACGATCACGAATTAGGAGGAATAATTAGGTATGCTCAGAAGAACATGGATGTTGTTCATGCAGTCAACTTCCAACCTGTATCACTGACTGGTAGAATGGGCAAAAAGGAACGAGAAAAATATAGGATAACAATCCCTGATTGTATTGAACGAATCGAAGAACAAACCAATGGTGAAATTTCAACAGATTCTTGGTTCCCAGTTCCATCTTGTATGCCAATGACTGATGTAATTGAAGCATTCAGTAAAAAACCAAAATACGAGTTATCTATTCACTTTGCTTGTGGTGCAGGTACATATGTATTCGAAGATGTCCAAACTAAAAAATTAACTCCACTAACCTCTTTTGTAGATATTAAGGGCTTACTGGAATACTTTGAAGAAAAGGCAGACGAAATACGTTCCGGTGCTAATAGATACTGGCAAACGCTAGAAGTTGTACGTAAATTAAATCAATTTGTAGATAAAACAAAGCAACCTCATGGATTGGATTTAGCGAAGATGTTTTCTAGCATATTATTAAAACGTAATTTTGATGCAGTGGGTTCATGGCATGTTAGATCGCTTTTCCTTGGAATGATGCATTTCCAAGATAAATATAATGAAGATTTAGAAAGATTACAAAGATGCGATATTCATTATTTGACACCAGATCTTAGAATAGTACCTTTCTGTGCATTCAATGTTATTCCAGAGTGGTATAGAGATAGAATTCAAAAGAAATATAGTATTCCAGTTGAAGAGTGGGAAAAAGCTCACGGTCAAACGTTAGAAGCTGGACTGTATCGAGGATTAATGCGACGTGGTAAACCAGAGGCACAAATGGGTTGCGCATTATCTGAAATGCACAAGGCCGCTGCAGAAAGTGAAATAGAAGATCATAAGGCGGTAGAATTAAGAAGCGGTATGGCCGGAGCATAATATCATTTTAATCATTTTTTTGAAGATTATTTCACAGCTATTGATTTTGTACGCTTGATTCTCTAATTTATTTAATTTAATCATTTTTTATTCAATACCTTTAATTTATGTATGATAATCGAATAATATTATGTCTACCATGAAATATGTTCTTCTGGAACCTATGGGTGAAATTGCAGTTATAAAGATCAACAGACCTGATGCATTAAATGCCATGAATTTTGATGTATTATGGGAATTATCTAAAACTATTGATATTGTTGGGGCAGATGAATCTATTAAGGCAGTTATTATAACAGGCTCTGGCGAAAGATCATTTTGTGCTGGAGCCGATATCGCTTATATGGTTAATATCAATCCTGTAGAGGCAGAAAAGTACGCATCTTCTGCTCAATCAGTGTTGAACAAGATTGAAAAATTAGAAAAACCAGTAATTGCTGCTGTAAATGGTTTTGCTTTGGGTGGCGGATGTGAGTTAGCTCTCGTTTGTGATATTCGAATCGCGTCATCTAACGCAAAAATAGGACAACCAGAAGTATCAATAGGCATACCCCCTGGCTGGGGTGGTACGCAAAGATTACTAAGAATAGTGGGACCATCCAAAGCGAAAGAATTGATTTTTACTGGAAAAATGATTAGTGCAGAAGAGGCTTATGAAATAGGATTAGTAAACATTTTAGTCAAATTAACTCATGAAGACACTATCCCAGATGAAGTATCTCAAGATGATGTAGTTAAGGTAAAGGAAAGAGAAAAAGAAATCGCAAAAGTTCTAAATACCAAGTTACTTAACCAAGCTATTTCTCTAACAAAGGAAATCACAAAGAACAGTTATAATGCTGTCAAAGCTAGCAAGTTGCTAATTAACAAGGGTATGGACATGGATATTGATTCGGGCCTAAGAATGGAAATATATGCATGGGCGCTATGTTTTGCGCATGAAGATAGACAAAAACTTATGTCAGAATTTTTAAATAAAAGTAAAAAGAAGTAAAATTAGAACTAATGAATGATTGGCGATAATAATCACTAATAAAAGATTCTAAATACAAAATAATCACTATCAATATTCATTTGTTTGTATAACCTTTGCACCATCACTTGGTTTACATAGGTAAACCTCGTTGTTTATATTTGAATCATTAAATCCTTTTTCAATCGCATTAATGATCTTATCTGAATATTTGTCCGTTTTTAGTATTGCTACAATTGATGGACCTGCACCACTAATGGTGAAAGCTAATGCACCTGCATTAAGAGCATATTTTTTCACAACATCATATCCTGGAATCATTTTCTTTCTCACAGGCTCTACTATCATATCTTCCATACCTCTAGAAATCATTTCTACATCTTTTAAAGCAAATCCCGCAACTATGGTGCTAGCATTAGCTATGTTTTTAATAACATTTTCTAATGGCACACTATGTGGAAGTATATTTCTTGCAGCTTCTGTCTTTTTTTTTGGTACTGGTATCTTTGGTATTCCTACTATAATATTGAGATCATTCGGTGGTTCGATTTTTATTAAATCAATTTTTGGAAAAGTTCTTACTATTACAAATCCCCCTAGCAATGAGCATGCAACATTGTCATAATGCTTGGTACCTGCAGAAGCGATCTCTCCTTCGGCTGCATACTCCACCAACCTCTTCTTGTCAAGTTGTAGCGCAAATAATTCATTAAATGCATACGCCGCGGCAACTGAAGAAGCAGCACTACTACCAATTCCATAACCTGCTGGCACACATTTTTTAATCTCTATTTCTATATCATTTTGTATCCTAAAATCTTCTGCCATTTTTTTAACTACAATGCTAGAAGAATTATGTTCTATTTCTATGGGAATTTTTGGTTCTGATTGTATAATTTTATTTATTATAATTTTCTGATTCTTTGATTGTTTCTTTATCACTTTAACCTCATCTTCAAATAGGTTTAGGGCCAATCCAAAAGTATCAAATCCAGGACCAAGATTAGCTGTGGAAGAAGGTGCAGTAGCAATACAGAAACTTTCTGTCATGATCAATATTGAATTTCTTCCCCTTGATTAAGTATTCTTGATAATGTGGCAGATAGATCTATAAATCCATTCATGGTTAAATTTGAGACTCCAATCAATTCATTGCCTAGAGCATTTTCAGAAAGATTTCTAATAATATCCTTGCTAAGTAATGAAAACTCATAATCATTTTCTTTATCTAATGCTTCCCTTAGAGCTGAATCAGAAGACGACCATTCTAAAATATTCTCTAAATCATTCAAAATCAAATCTTTTTTTGATAATACGTTAATCTGAGGTGTTCTTAATCTTAGATTAATTGATGCAGATAAAAGTGATAGCGATACAAAATTTATTGGTGAGGAAACCAAAACCCCATCCATCAAAAATATTGTTGCCTTATTTTCTGAATTAATATTAGCAACAATATAAGGTCCACTGGATCGATAGGAAAAAAGTTCGATTTGACCAGGAGTATCGACTAATACGTAATCTGGACTTAATCTGTCTATCTCTGTTTGTATCTCTCCGATCTTTGTCGCAATCAAATCATATGCCATGATTATCGAACCATTTGGTCCCAAACTATATGTCTCTTTTAGCTCATTGATATCTATGTAATCTCGAATGTCTATATCTGGATTGTATGGTAAATTTTCTACTGCTGGATCCAAATTCAGTGTAATCGATAAATTGTCACGATCTTTATACCATTGGTCAAGTCTAGAAGTTAATAATGACTTTCCAGAGCCAGCAGTTCCAGTAATAAAAATCGTATTCATATGAAATTATTCTTTAATTTTCAAATATTAGGATTTTAATTAATATCTTCCTATAGGCTATATGTATGATGTCATCGTAAAATCAATTAATCAAAAAATTATATTATTAAATTGATTGATTATTATATACCTAAATTAGTTTACTGATTAGAGATATTGAACTGGCGGTTCATAGCGATTATTGTTAGTCTTCTTCCTATCCTTTTATTGTTCATTTTCTCTCCGATATCAATAAGTGATATCTTTAGTGTTGGATTGTTTCCTTTTATCCTTTCGGTCATCTTTAGCTTAGGGAAGATATTTTTACAATCATATAGGTTTAAATATTTTGTAGACAATTTTTTAGGATATAAAATCTCTTCTACCTCCAAACTCATGTCAATAAGAGTAGGCAGTGAATTCGTTACCAACACAACTCCTTCATATGTTGGTGGAGAAATTATTAGAATTGCTTGGTTGACTCGAAATAATGTTCCTGCTGGTATATCTGCATGGATTGCTACAATGGAAATAATTGCTGATGTATTTGTTGGAACGACTCTTGCATTGATTGCAGGAATCATCGCCCTTTATCATGGGGCAACGTTGATAGGTATTATCACAATTTTGGTCTCTCTTTTGGTTTTAGGTTTTTGGTTACTGGTAATTATTTTTTCAGCCAAATATAACATTCAATTGCCTAATTTTGTTACAAAATTAATTAAAAGGTTTTTGTCTAAGGAAAGATCATATAAAATTATCAATTACACAAATTCTGCTATCGGCGACCTCTGTACTATGAGCAAAGAAAATTTTAACTCCTCAAAAACATTCAAGATTTTCTTTGTTGGTATTTTTCTTACATTTTTAGCATTTGTATGCCATGGAGCGTCCTTTTTAATTTTAGGGGAATTGGTAGAATCCAATTTGGGATTATTTGATTCAATACTAGCGACTGCTGCTTCGACCCAGCTAGGCAGTTTACCAATAACTATTGGAGGTTCAGGGATAACAGAACTGGGTCTTTGGGCGTATGTTTCTGGTCTCAATCATATACCATCATTAAATGATGTTTTAGGAGATTCGCATTTAAAAGTAATAATATCTTGGAGGATTGCCTCTTATCATATTCCATTGATTATAATGTGGATTGTCTTGATGAGAATAACAGTCGATAAAGGGATTACTTCTAAAAAGAAGAAATTATCTGAATAAGTATTAAACTAGGAAAATAGTTTCTAGTTTCAAGTAAAAGAAAATGAAAAAAACAAAATTTGAAATACCAAATAATTTTAAGTATTGAATTTTATATATTTGTATGGAACTATTATGTTCCCTACGCTTCATCATCAACATCAACATCTGTAGGCCCTTTAATTGCTTCTTCAGATTCAACATCCATCAGTTGTAATTCAATTAATTCAAATTGATAAATGTGATCCATTTCTAACATGTATTGCATCTTGAGAAATTCTCTAGTTTTTTCACTAAGTTTTCCCTTTGACATTTTTATCTTAAATTCATAAACAAATCCCTTCATACAATTGGAAATATCTTGAGATTTTGGAATCTCAATTCCCTCTATAATGGTTCGACCATCAGGTATTGATTCATATAATTGTATGTCTAATTTATTATCATTGTAATATGTTTCTAGTATATATCCAGTCCTATTTAGTATTTCAGATTCAGCTAATTCGATAGATCTTATTTCATCCTCCACCCATTGAGGAATTCCTTCTCTTTCTGATGTTTTGCTTGAGCTTTTGGTTCTCGGCATTTTATTTATTATTAGAATATTTAACTAGATAAAAGTTTTCCATATCATAATCAAGTTTCTAGAGCGTCAATCTTAGAATATTTTTCTAATAGCCTATTTTCTTATATTTTGCTAATATATCTAAATTTAATCTTGATCTTGTCTAATAAAAATAATTGCCTTTTAGTCGCGAAATATGGTTCAATTTTTTTCATAAATATATCATAATTCTTGTCTAAGAAATTCACTTATGTTATTGGTGCGAAATCATCTGACCATCTATTTATTTCTCTGTAAATTCATTTTAAATTCAGATTTTCAAATTCCTCTAATTTACTACATTTTTCATAGAAGATTCTAAATTTTTCAGATCCAGCTTCATATTTTCCAATCAACTGATTACTGATTAGTTGAGAGTCTCATCGGATTCATGTGAATGTTTTTTCCCATTTTTTCTTTAGCATAAGTGTACTAATTTTACCACTCGTGTATACTCTTCAACATTATTGAAGCCTTTGAAATATATTCGTAAGCAATGTGCACTGTCTCATAAACAATAGAAAATTTTTATCATTTTTTAGCATTATAAAACCATACCAATATGTCTGTTCGGAGATATAAGGATTGCACCTCCCATCAAAATCGTCTACAAAAGACTCGATCAGATCCATAGAACAACACATGGAAAATTTTCAACGATAGTTTTCAATGATAAATAAATATTTCATTTTTAAAAACTTCCTTGAACAAACGCATATTATCTTTTGCTGATTCTTAATTCTTGTTTACAATTTCGGCTAAATGCTTAATATCACTTTCAAAATCCAAAATCAGATTTCTATTGTAAATTGTAGCTGCAGGATGGTATGTTATAAAATAATCTATCCCATTCTTTCTTAAAATCTTTCCTCTATGTTGACTTATTGATTTGATATCTAGAATATAAGAGCCCGCAACGTTTCCCAATATACATATTATTTTTGGTTTTAAAAGGTTGATTTGTCTAGCAAGATAATTTGAACATGTATCTTTCTCATGATTCTTAGGTTGTCTGTTGTTTGGAGGTTTACATTTTACAATATTTGTAATAAATACATCTTCAATATCAATACCACATTTAATTAATGTTTTTCTCAAGATCATTCCTGCCGTACCCACAAATGGTCTTCCACTTTGATCTTCATTAAATCCCGGAGCTTCCCCTATGATCATTAACTTTTTTCTAAATTCTCCTTCGCCAGGTACTGCATTCTTTCTAGTATCTGAAAGTGCACATAAGGTACATATTCTAATCTCATTTGCTATTTTATCCATTGTCTCCGTATTAACATAATCCATTTTATCTTTTAGAAATTAGAATATCTCTTTAATGTTATATTAAATATTCTTTTTTACTATCTTTTAAATTTATATGAAAATCGAAAACCATTAGACATGTAATTCCTTATGTTACAGAACCTGGACAAATGTCGATCTTGATAATATGGGATTATTTTAGCACAGATATTTTTGTAATGTATTATTAAGATTTATTATTAGATGTGTAATAGATAAATCGATCATAATCATATTTAAACCACGTCAATAAATAGAATGTTTTGTACACAGTCACGTGAATGTTACATAAATATTATTCTTATTTGCATATACCAATTTCAGAATCTTTCGCAATGGATATAAAGACTCAAATTGGTTCGAGAGTTACATCGAAATGTGAATATAGATAATTGTTTTTTTCCAGATAATCTTCTCTATGATATGGAAAATTTTGTCTGGGTTGATATTTCTAATAAAAACTCCATTAAGTTAGGTATAACACCAATAATGTCGTCTATATCTGGCAGAGTGTTCTCTGTTAAATTAAAAGAAAAAAATATCATTATTGCAAAGGGAAAAAGTGTCGGATCAATTGAAAGTTTAAAATATTTTGGAATAATAAGATCTCCAATTTCTGGCAAAATAGAAACTGAGAATAACAGAATCATTGAAAAACCGAATTTGGTAAATGATAGTCCTTACGAACAAGGTTGGTTTGTAATAATTTATCCTACAAATTTAGAAAATGAATTAAAATATCTAAAGAACGCAAACGATTGTCGTGAACAATTGAAAATAATAATAAAAGATCTGAATGTTCGTTGTTTCAAGTATTTTCCAGACTACGAATTATATGAAATCGGATCAGAATGCGTTGCGACACTGATGAAATTAGATGATTTGTTATCAACAATTAAGGTTGGTGAAATAGTATATTTAGTTTCAGATGATGTGACAGCAGATATTGAGCTTGAAAGATGGTCATTGGAGAATTCACAATCCGTTGTTGACATCAGAAAAGAGAAAAATCTTTTTCATTTTTTGATACGAAAAGAAAAAGATATTTAAAACTTCTATTGTATTTATTTTTCTATTGGATTTGCTATCATATTTCCCCATTCTGTCCAAGACCCGTCATAATTCTTTACATCTTTATAACCTAACAAATGTCTTAAAACAAACCATGTATGAGATGAACGTTCTCCTATTCTGCAGTATGTAATTACCTCTTTGTCCGGCGTAATTCCAGCTGATTCATATAGATTTAAAAGATCATCGGCAGATTTGAATGTTCCATCCTCGTTTACTGCCTTAGACCATGGAATATTTACAGCACCGGGGATATGACCTCCTCTTTGTGCATGTTCAGTTGGGTATTCGGGAGGTGCAGTGATCTGACCAGTAAATTCTGCTGGACTCCTTACATCAATTCTTACAGTCTTTTCAGATTGTAAAGAGTCTCTAACCTGATTTAAAAAAGACCTTAAATTTAAGTCTGGTTCACCAGGGAGTATATTTCCAGTAGTAAATGCAGGTATCTCTTTTGAAATTGGTCGGTCTTCTTCTAGCCATTTTTTCCTGCCTCCATTCATTATTTTAATGTTTTTCAAACCATAATATTCAAACACCCAAAAAGCGAAAGCAGCGAACCAATTGTTAAAATCACCGTATAAAACTAAAGTGGTATCGTCATTTATTCCAGCTTTTTGTAGCAAGTTCAAACAATCATCCTTTGAAATAATATTTCTTGTAACCGGATCATTGATATCATTCTTCCAATCGAATATTACAGAATTTGGTATGTGGCCAAGAAAATAATTTGTCTTTGGATCATAATCCACCTCAGCTATACGTACTTTGTCATCATTAAGGTGTTCTTCTACCCACTTTGTATCTACAAGTACATTAGGATTAGAGTACTCCATTAGTAATATAATTAAAACGCCGTTATAAAAATTAAATCTTCTAAAAATCCTTTATGCTTTTAAATTAAATTAAATATCTGAAATTTACATTTACAATATGGATAAATTAGATTATATTTTTCAAATGCAAAAGGATTTAGAAAAATATGTTACTACTTCTCGATATCCCGAAAAGCTAGAGGATAGAATTTCAGCTTTGTCTGTAGCAATAATTCATGAAGCAGTAGAGCTCCAAAGATTAACAAATTGGAAGTGGTGGAAAACACCAGTAGATTTTGATCTTAAACTTGCAAAAGAGGAATTGATAGATATCCTACATTTCATTATACAAGTTTCAATAGAACTAGGAATGAGTCCTTCCGAAATATTACAAGAATTTTCAAATAAACATTCTGTAAATATGAACAGACAAAAAACTAACTACTAGCTACTATCGATTTTATTTTTCTTAAGTCTGTTAATCCGATTTTGTCTACTAATTCTATTTTATTTCTGAAATTTTCGATCTGTTCTTCTGTGCAGGATAAAATAGGATATGGACCTTTAGCACCAATTATTCTCTTTTCTCTACTAATTCCATTTTTTTTCAGAGAAATCAGAGCCTGACCTGAGAAATGTCCTCTAACATCTTTACCACACATTAAAATAGTGTGTATTTTTTTATTTTCTTCTGTAAATTTTATGATCTGATCTATTCCTCTATTCTCCGAAAGTAGTCTACCGACTATCGATATTTTATTCATAATTTCGCGATCTTTTCCAATTTTTTCTAGTAGTTTCAAACTAGATAAAGTACAAATTGCAATGTGACTCCCGTCTCCAAGAAAATACTGTTTTTTAATTGGAATTAAATAATAACAACAAATTCCAAGTATTTTGTCGAATTCAGATCTTATTGAGGATTCTTTTTTTATTCATATTTTCAGAGTTTGTGTCGCATGAAATTATTAATTGTTCTTGATTTCCTGCTTTCTTCTTTTTGATTGAATTATTCCCATCAACTGAAAACCATATTCTATGTTATGTTTAACATGATTTATACCATGTTTTCCTTTAGGGGCAAAACCTCCATCTAATACATTTTCCAAGTATAATTTTGTTTTCTTTATAGAATTGGCAGCGTGTTGTAATTGACTTTCGGACAGTTTTCTTCCTGCTTCTCTTTCAATAGCATCACTAAATTTCTCTGTTTCAATTAATTTACTGAACTCCTGAATCTTTTGATAGTTATTGCATAACTCCACTACTTTTTTCTGGTCAGATTCTTGTAAATTTGAATATAAATTCTGTAAATCCTTTTCATTTCTTCCAGTTACTAGTTCTAATATTTTGATTATTTGATTCTCAATAGAAACACCACGGGCACCTTGTAAATCAAACGACCTTATTTTCAGGAGTTGTTGTTCCAAGTTAAACTTTGAATTTTGATAATAGTTATTTATTGAAAATAAATTGACAGAATTTCCTTCTATATCTTTTCCATATTTAATAATGTGCATAAGATTTACAATAATTACAGGGAAAATTAGTTTTAGATTTTCATCAAGTTTATAATGATTCTCCATAACATCTCTATAAACATTAAAAGTTACAGTATTTACAACATCCTTCTTCTTCTCATCACTTATCCTTGAGAATATTGTTAACAAGTCATAAATTTGTGATTGCGAAAAAGTGAAATTATTATTAACAGAATATATTGATATTATCTTTAGAGCATCAAACCATTTGTCAGATGGATTAGACTTTTGATTATTTCTTAGTATTTCTGTAATTTCGCTTTTAATATTATTATCGTGAAAATTGAGCAAGTTAAATATATTGGTAATTATATCAGTCATCAAGACCTTTTCGTCATTCCAATTTTGTAAAATTACATGTTTATTCTGCATTGGTAGAGAATCACTGTTCATAATAATCCTTAAGATCTACCTTTTTATACTAAAGATTTCTTTAAAAACCTATTGGAAATTTTGAGATAATCTAGAAAAAAAGTATTAATCTGAATCAACACCATAATTATATACTAATATTTCGATAGATCATACGATATCCTCAAAATGAAAACAGATGGACTTGTATTGATTTATACTGGAAAAGGCAAAGGAAAAACTACTGCTGCATTAGGAATAGTATTAAGAGCTCTAGGACATGGTTTGAAAGTATTAATGGTTCAATTTATTAAAGGAGAGTGGTATTATGGCGAGCTTTCTAGTTCTAAAAGACTGGAACCAGAATTCGAGCTAATAGCAGCTGGGCGAGGATTTATAGGCATATTGGATGATGATCATGAATTTGAAGAGCACAAAAGGGCTGCGACAGACGCAATCCGTCTAGCCAAGGAAAAGATATTGTCGAGAGCATTCGATATAGTTATCCTTGATGAAATCAATTATGCCATTAAACTGAATCTCATAACAATTGATGAGGTTCTGGAACTCATCGATGTAAAACCCAAAGAGACTTCACTAGTTTTGACAGGTAATTATGCTCCCAAGGAAATTATACAAGTAGCAGATTTGGTTACTGAAATGAAAGAAATAAAACATCCATATAGATTAGGTGTAAAGGCTAAGGAAGGGATAGATTACTAAATATTATTAATCCGTCATTTTTAAAATGTCAAGTTCTATCATAATTTTTGTATTTTCATAGAGATCGTCTATTGGAGTATAATATTTGTGAAAACTTATTAGTAAACTGATTAGCACAAAATATAACTCACTATGCGTTCAACTGCAAAACAAGAACATCCCTAGTTTGATGATGAAAGTAATTTTACCTATATTTATGATAATTAGTAACATATACTGTAATTAAAAGTGGAATTTAAGTCTAGTTTTGTAATTAGCATTAATGTTTATTCTTGTTTAATGGAACTAGTCAATTTGTACTTGATCTAGTTTGAAACTACTAGAAAAAATTGGTTTTATTCCTGTCATCAGAAATTGACAATATAAAAAAATGACTGTTTAGCTGGAAATGTTTTTCAAGAATTATGATTTACTGCTTTTGTAGTAAATAACTGTATGACAGAGCGACACCAAGGATAGTAATACTTTCGGTCATACATGAATCTGCATTATCCAACTGGTTTTCTCCAAGAAAAAGGAGATAAATGAATTCATCATCACAATTGCATTATTTTTGTCGTCGTAGTTGTCGTCGTTTGTATCCAAAACAATATGTTTTATCGCCGTTTTTAAAAAATATCATGTCAATCGATCAATCAAAACTGAAGAAAAAAGCAGTTCTGACTTATCACATTTTATCTCAAATTTTAATAAGAATTCCTCGCTACCTATTATAATCATCACTTTTTCTTAAAAAAATGATGATTTGCAAATATCTGCTCTACTCTCTAGAATGACAAAATACTTTCAAATACCGTAAAAATACTGTGTTTCATTTAGTTTGACTTTTTAACTAAATAATAAATTTAAATTTTACTATATTCATTGAGTAGAAGTTAGCTTTATTCATGTTTTAGTCAATAACTATAGGATCAAAATTTGTTTGTTTATGTATTTTCAAAAAGAAAGATCAAAAATTAAGTTCAACCAGATTATCGTAGAATCATATATTAAGCAAGACAGCATATATGGCAAAATTATCTATTTTATATGAATATACAGCAAAATAAGAGTTTTCTAACTTTTTTTGCTAATTTGATGACAAAATAAAACAAATTAAACCAAATACAAGAAAATCAAGACTGTGCTAGTATAAAAAGTTTGATTATCTCAAATCATAATTTTTTTGTAACAAATATCTTTATTTTGCAGGATTCTAGAAGAAGTGTAGAGTATACAAATATGATATTAAAATAATTATTGTTTAAATTTCTATTAAATAGACTGTCATTGCTTTTAATATGTAAACGGACTTTTTAGCAGTTTTTTTTGAGAATATGAGGTTTATATTTGAAGTACCACGAGTTGCCCTATTTGATATCTATATTATAAGTACAAAACTAACAGAATAATTCGACTAATGAAATTCAAATATATGTTAGATTTTGAATTGCATTATAATAGTAGTATTCATTCACTGACTTATGACCCGGCCCAAAGTAAGTACATAATTAATATGTCGTTTGTTAGGGTTAATAAAAGATGGAAGAATTAAAAAATATCCCAGAAGAGGGCGATATAGTTTTTGCTAACGTTAAACAAGTTACTAACCATGGTGCCTATGTTTCCTTAGAAGAATACGGCAATATGACCGGATTTTTACATATTTCTGAGATCGCAACAGGATGGATTAGAAATATCGAAAGATACGTTAGACCTAACCAAAAGATCGTTTTAAAGGTAATTCGAGTAAACAAGACAAGATCTGAAGTTGACTTGTCCCTAAAACAAGTTTCGGGGGAGGAAAAGAAGTCCAAGATTATTGAAGTGAAGAAAAATGAGAAAGCAAATGCTTTCATGAAAATAATCCAAGATAAGGCCAATCTATCAGAGGAGCAAATAAGACAAATTGAAGACAAAATATTGACTAAATACGATTATGTTTACGACCTTTTTGAAACAGTCGCAAAAAAAGGAATAGAAATACTTACACCATTTGAATTATCTGAAGAAATTATTAAAACGATCGAGGAAGAAAGCAATAAAATCTCCATCCCGCACGTTGAAATTAGAGGTATAGTAGAAATTTCCTCTCAGAAACCGAACGGAGTGGAAATCGTCAAATCGATCTTGAGTAGCGTGGAAACTACTAAAGGAAGTGTCAAGATATTGATCAGTTATATTGCTGCCCCAAAGTATAGACTTGTTGTAGCTGCGGATAATTTCAAGTTGGCTGAAAAAGCTCTTAATACCTGTATAGAAAAAATAAAATCAGCTGTGGAAATTGATGACGGTCACTTTAATTTTACTAGACAAGAGTCTAAAAAAACTCAACAACAATTAATACATTAAGATGAAACATATTCTTAGGAAATGTATAGCGTGTAATCGTTATTCTCTAAAAATTCAATGTCCTTTATGCTCAAATCCTACAATTGATCCAAATCCACCAAAGTTCTCTCCAGATGATAAATATTTAAAATACAGAGTTTCATCTTATCATTCAGAAAATTGATTCTATCTAAACCTTGATTTTCTTATTTTTTTTAATAAACTATCAATGTTTTCTTGACAAATTATTAGAAGTAATAATGGATAAATATTTTCCAATTTATTTTTAATGTTTGTTTGGTAGGTTTGTTTGCAAATTCACTGTAAATTCTAACTTTTAAGCGAATAATTTTTAAACTAACTCAAAAAAAAGGATTGGATGTATTTTATTTTATTTTCCGATGCATATACCACTTGGGTTAGATGTCATACAATTGTTTTGATCGTATTGGTTGTTATTAGTGTTGACTGGTAAGCCATTAGCATTGTTTACATCGATGGTGTTCATTAGGACGTTGTTAAAGAATACGAAGTTATCGTTACTTTGATTATCTACGTAGATTCCATTTTGTGATTCCGTTATAGAATTCAATGATATGCGCGCATTATCTGAGTTCACTAATGTTATTCCTGCTAAATCATTGTTGAACACGATGTTGTTAGCAATTTCGCTTTGTTGCGTAGAGTGTCCTGCAAAACCTATTTGGTTATTCATTATTGTTGACAGTTTTGTTTTAATTACTGAGGCACCAGTACTGAATATTCCTATTTGATTGTCCTTTGAAGTTATTTCAGATATTTCGAGATTCTGACATCCTGTACATAACACACCTGCTTGGAATCCTTGGATTGTACCATCTGCAATCTGTACATTGTTGTGATTAGGAACCATAATACCGACTTTACTAGAATCCTTTACTGCTGGTGTTGTTGCATCCTCTGGTGTTACGTCTGGTCCTGTAATTGTATGTCCATTAAGGTCTATTTTAATAGAATCAGCTCCTACTATAATACCATCGGTTTCAGTACAAATCAAGTTTGATGTTAAAACTACATTTGTTGTAACTACCTGACCACATGAAGGACTTGTTGCTAAGGGTGCTGTTTGTTGTGGGGTAACTGATTGGGTCTGAGCACTCAAAGGTATTGGCTGCATTGTTATTCCTGCTACTGCAGAAAAAGAGACTATCGCTGCCAACATATATGCCATTAGTGTTCTATTCATTTAGTAGATGGTTTGGTATTGAGATATTTATGTTAATCTATTATTTATATTATAACTAAGTAAGTACGATATTTAATGTAACTATTTATTAGTACAATTGTTACTTATTATATAACAAAATTACATTGAGATATGATATATACGTATATATTTACATTTTTAAAATAAAAATTATAATGCATTATTTTTTAGTAAACCATAATAAAAAACCTTTAAAGATTGTGAAGTCAATTCTTTTTGATATCTTAGATAATTATCTTGTAGATCAGAATCTGAATATTTTTATTTCCTCTTTAGAACTTAATGCAATTCAAAGAATTATAAGCAAAAATAAGGCTACCGATATCATATGAAAATAGCCATTGCTGGTGCAGGTGTAGCTGGAAGCTATGTGGGGTTCTCATTGCAGAAAAAAGGACATGATGTTACTATTTTCGAATCATCAAAAAAAGAAAATCATTGGGCAGTATGTGCCTGGGGCGCATCAAAAAACGTTCTCGGAATTTTTTCAGAGAAAGTTGGGTTAAACTTTGACGACTATATTTTTCATATAGGAAAAAAATTACGTATGGATTTGCCTAATAACAAAACAGAATTTTTAGAACTTGATGGACTTGTTACTTACAATAAACAAAAATGGGAACAAGATATTTTAAAAAGAATGAATGTAATATATGATCATAAATGTATACTATCATCTTTTCCTTTATCAAGTTATGATTATGTTCTAGACTGTACAGGAATACATCGATCCTTGTTGCCAAAATCTAAAGAAGACTTTATTATACCTGCATATGAATATCTAGTGGAAAATATCGAGAGCGATGATGAGTTCTATGTTATAGGTTATGAGGGAGCTAGAGGTTACTTTTGGTATTTTCCTCTAGAGAAGGGTAAAGGTTTTGTTGGAGCCGGAGACATTGATAGAAAATATTATGGAATAAAGGAATTTTTTCAACGTAACCCTTCGGCAAGAATATTGAAAAAGATAGGAAGACCAATTCGTTTGTCTCCACCAAAACGAATGGAACCTTTTTTTCAAAGCAATGTGATTGGAATAGGTGAATCAATTGGATGTGTTTTTCCAATGTTGGGCGAAGGGATTATTCCATCGTTGTTTTGTTGCGAAATATTTCTTGATGTTTTTAATAAGGACCCAGTTAAATTCAATTATAATTCCTACAGGCATCTAGTCTTAAAGAAATTTGACTACTATGATAGCGTATACAGGATTGTCAGACTAAAAATGGATAATAAATTAAGTACAATTAAACATTTTCATTTAATGATGAAAATGTATAAACATATGAAAAAGGATGAGAAAAGATTTGGATTCGAGATAAATCTTGATAAAATGAATAAACTAGTCAACGCCCTTTAGGTTCATGCAATTTAGCTTTGCTTAAATTATCTTTGAATAAATATACTTTTTATTATTATAGTTTTAAAGTTTTATATTGAATTGGTTACTAATATATTGGTCAATATTAAGTTCTGAAAAGATAGATATTTCCAAAAATTTGAACTCTTCCAAGAATATTTCTAATACAGATACTGGCTAACATAAATTCATAATGTTATCTAATTGTTTTTACTACAACTAATTAAGCTGGGTAATTTACAGTCTGTTTTATTGTGTCCCTAACCTCTCTTAAACGACGAGTATATAAAAGAAAAAGATCCAAGTGTAAAGGAAGAATCTTGTTCGCAACAAGTGTTATAAAAGAAGTGTTATAAAAGAAGGAAAAGCGTTTTAGGTGGCAGAAAATGAATTAAACAAGTGAAGATGACGAGCTTGAAAGTGGTTCCTTAGATTTGATGAAGATGGACCAGGTTGATTGAGAGATTATCCAAGGAGTGGTAAACCTCCATCATTACCAAAGAATGTAATTGAAGATAAAAAAAGAATTAGACGAGAGTAACATCAGAATGGATTTCAGACAGCTAATGGATCAAATATCCAAAAAGAACACATATATCGACTATTAAACAATGAGGTTTTAGTCCAAAAGTACAACAGAAAAATTTGTCAATATTGCATCAAAGAAGAACAAAATGAAATTCAAAAAGGAGTAAAAAGATTCTGAATTTAAAATCGCACTGCACTATCCATGTATAGGATGAATTAATATTTCTATAAGATTGTGTGGGTAAAAGAATGAAGAAATGGAATTCCAAAAAATACCTATACTAACGATAACAAGCTCATGCAAAATAACAATTATGTTTGGTTATCTATCAATAGATGGTAGGGGCTATTCAAACAATGCGACGAATTCAATAGTATTACATTTATAGATCATCTAAAACAGATACAAACAGAAGGATTTAGTAAATTTGTAATGTTTGTTGATAGAGTAACTTCCCACTGCTCTAAAATCATTAGAAAGTTCCTTGATGAAAATAAACATGTTATTAAACTGGATTACTTTCCAGTAGGATCACTGCAGTTTAATGGTGTAGAAGGATGGTGAACGAAAGGAAAATAGAATACACCTCTTCTACTTATTATCCTGTATATGATAATAGCAAAATTGCTATTTCTATCTATTACAGAACTAAAAGATTCAATCTGGATATAGCAAAATAATTCCTGACAACTATAGACTAGCAAATTTATAATGTTTAGTATAAGTATTTTCTATGTGCTAAAAAAAGTATGATAGTTTAAACATAAAGATATTAAGGGAGCAAAATATAAATTAAGGCTAGATTTTATTTTTTTAAATATGTTCAAATAATTGGTATTATAAATAAAAAATTATTACAAATTTATTAGGAAGAAATAAATTTGTATTTTATTTTTTGAAAACAAAAAATTTTTTAATGCTTTCTTAGAATATTGTATGTAACTATTGACAAATGGAACCCGATATAAAATCTCAACCATAATTCCTGCTAGAAATGAAGAAAAATTCATTGGTGAGACTCTTTCATCTTTACTTAAACAGGATATAATAGAAAATAGAATCATAGTAGTTAATGATGGGTCTGAAGATAACACCAAAAAAATTGTTTCAAGCTTCAATCAAGTTGAAATTGTAGATATTAAAAACAGAGGATTTAACGCCCAGGGAACACCAATTCTTGCAAAAGTAATTAATACTGGATTAGATAAATTACGAGGCGACACCAGTGAATATGTTATGATTTTGGGAGCAGACCATATTTTGCCTCCCAATTATATATCTATAATACTGAAATACATGGATAAAGATAATGAATTAGCTATTTGCTCTGGACAAATTAGAAGTGAAAATAGTGTTGTTCCACGGGGGTCGGGAAGAAATAGTACGTCTTGATTTCTGGAGTAAAATAGGATTACAATATCCGACCAATTATGGTTTTGAAACTTATTTGTTAATAAAAGCTCAACAACTAGGGTACAAAATTCAAATATTAAACAATTTAATAAGCTCTACTAATAGACCAACTAGAACATCTTATAAAAAAGAAAATTATATTTCCTATGGAAAATCACTTAAAGCCTTAGGATATAGCACATTATATTCATTGGCTAGGATAGGTTTGATATCATTAAAAAACCCCAAAGGCGCCTTCTATATGGTTCAAGGTTATGGAAGCAAAGATTTAAACTTGTATGAAGATGATTTTAGGGAATTTCTAAAGACATTACAACATAAAAGAATAAAGAGATACCTAAAACTAATGATTAGAAATAATTGAATGGATCATTTTTCAATATTCAATCATGGATATATTTAATATTTTTTAACATTTTAGGGATTTACGTATGAATATATTACATGTGTGGGATCAAGCTGGTGTAGCTTGTATATTATCGAAGTTCCAAAGAAGGATAGGGGTCATAATATTTCAATATTAAAAAAGGACAGGTTATGATCCATTCAAAATTTTTTCATTTAATGATGAACCATTGATGGATCTAGATGGTAAGAAATTTATTGATTTTGTTCTTGAGGAATGCACCCAATATGATATAATTCACTTTCATTCCTTATATAAAATTGTGCCTCTAATAGGGAAAAAAAATAAAAACAAATTTATTATTTTACATTATCATGGGTCAGAATTACATAATGGGGCTTCTAACATGTCTTAAAAAGTAATATTAAGATCTGAGAATAATTCAAATCTGATACTTGTTTCTACTCCTGATCTATTAAAATATTCTCCGAGGGCAATTTATTTAAACAATCCAATTGATCGTGAACACTTCAAACCTGTTAGATATAGAAAGTAATAATATCTATCTTATCATGAAAACAGATAACCTGGATATTGGTTTATTAAAAAATTATTTAAAATCAAATAATCTTGAATTTATTTTAAATTCATGATAGAACAGCTAATCCCATTTTCTACAATGACATGCCATATTTTCTTAATAAATTTGATACCTATGTGGATATTCGTTTTATTAATAATCGTTTGCTTGAAAATTTGAGGAAAACAGCATTGGAATGTCTTGCTTGAAACCTCAAAGTTTTAACCTATGATTTAAAAATAATTAATAATTTTCCTCAGACACATGACGGATATGGAATAACAGCAAAACTTATGTTCATAATAAAATCTAATTCTTAAGGTATTATTTTATTTACTACACTTTACTCAACGGGAATATATTTATACTTAAATACTGAATGTTAATAAGTTTCTTACAATCCCTTCGACTATTGGAAAGACCGTGGAAAGATATATAAAAAATTTTAGTTACGATAAATATAAAATTTTACAAGAATTTCTTCTAGATCACCTTGACGTCCTCGATAACTTTCATTCTGTATTGGAGTTGGGATGTGGATTTGGTCGAATCACCAAATTATTGTTAACTAGGTATTCTGAAATTCAAGAATATTTGGCAGTAGATCTATCTGCCCATCAAATAGAAAATGCGAAAACTTATTTAGATTCAATAATTTTCTTGCACAAAGGACTTGAATTTCAAGTATCTAATATACAGTCATTTAAATCTGAAAAGAAATATGATTGAGTAATTCTTTCTGAATTATTGATGCATATATTACCTTCTGAAATAGAGTCGGTAATAGGAAAATTCGTACCTTTCAAATAAACACATAATCAATATTGATTGGTTCGAGGAAACACTACCACAAAAAATTGCTCCACATAATTTTATTCATCCTTATGAACTACTGTATAAGAAATATTCTGAGGTGTCATCGGTTCAACGGATTCCTATTAGACGAAAAAAAATATTCGGATCCACGATACCAGACAATCAATTTTCCACGTTAGATTAGATTAATATATTAAATCTTCTTGCATAAATTATCTTTCCTTTTTAATTGTCATCATTATCTTTTTTTTCATCTTTTTTCCTTTCTTTTCCTTTGGTTATTTTTAGTAACATTTCTCTCATTTCCTTTTTTTCTTGGTCTGTAACTTTACCATCAATTAGATCAATTACAAATAACCACATAGTAGCTCCGATTTTATTTTCTTTGAATAATGCCTCAGCTTCTATCTTCCATTGACTTTTTCTATGCCAATAGCCTATTAGTATTCCTATTGGTACATACAAAGCAACGAACACTATTGCGAATCCAATAATGTTACCCCCTGTAATTACGTCTACAGAAGGAATTTTATCCAACAGTAATTTGTATTGGATCGTTATAAAATTTGCGAAAGTCATAATAAAAATTAAATATATACTGTGTCCTTGCCTAAAATCTAACCAACGTCTTCTAAACCAACTATTACCTTTTTTATATTTCAATACTGTTGTTATTATTTCATTTTAGTTAAATTGTTTACGTTGTTTCAAACTATTGATTCAATATAATGGCGAAATTTCCTTTTGAGAATAAGATTGTAAAGGATTGATTAATATCCATAATCTCATCATGATTACCAATGTAAATACCTTTTTTCATCCACATGTGGTTTTTAAAATCAAAAGTCCTGTTGTCTTTTAATAAAATTTTCATCCAGCCAGTCAAGTAAACATTCCCATATATTTTGGCGTCTGGATGTGTGTTTTTATTTATCCATTCCGTTGTGACTATCAAGTCTTTGTTGTCTTTTATATCAATCGAATTAAATTGCATTGAGGGAGGTATAAAGAAGTCAGTATGCTCTCTGAATATGCCATATATGGGAAGTGGTTGGTCATAAGGTAGTATCATATATCCTAATCCTATTATCACAAAGAATGAAAGCACAATACCAAAAATCAAATTATTTCTATTTATATGTCTATATTGATATACTAAATAGTTCATACCGGCAAAAGAAAAGATCGAAATAAAAATACCAGAAAGTATAATCCATCTATCCGGAAGTAATAGGTTGGTATTAGGTAAAACAATCCAACTAAAAGATCCGATCAGTACCAATATTGTGGGAATATATAGGATATTTGTTTTAAGATATCTTAATCCGAACATAAAGGTTGGAAGAATTAATATGTTAACCTTTAAAAATAACAATAGCATATTAATTTGACTGTACCTCTGGTCAATTGTAATATTACCTTCAAGTAATTTAATAATATTACTTACTATTGGATAATTATCGATTGTATTAATAGTAGAGAATGTAATTAATATTATTATTCCAGTTGCTATTAGCGAGTATAAGTATTTCCAGTTTCTCTTTATCGCAAAATATAATATTAAAGAGAGAAAAGCCAGGAAAGATAACATTATATCAACAAAAAAAATAAGGGTTAATAAAGAAAAAATTAAAAATATTTGAAACTTTCTATATCCTTTTTTACCATCAACTATATAAAATATAACAAAAAATAAGATTAAACCAAGTACGTCCTTATGTAAATCCCATCCTGTTCTCAATACTGATATTTGGAATATAATAAATAAAGTCATACAAAGTCCTTTAGTTTGGGAAAGTTGATATTTTTGAGACCATAAGTAAATAACTATAGAGAAAATACCATAACATATAACCGATAAAAGAATAACAGAATTATGGGGGTTTAAACCGAAAGTAGTATGAATAAAGTGGAGTAGAATTGGATAAATTTGCAATTTTTGGATATACAAATTATTTTCAATGTCATAAATCGAAGGAATATAGTAATTTATTGTATCATATCCTATAGGAAAAGGATATGAAATGAATTCAGGGACAATTCTAGTTACAACTCCAATAAAAAATATGTAAAAAATAATCTGGTCTCTCTTTATGATTTGGAGAAAATTAATAGAATTCACTTGAATGATTATAATAATATTTTTCGCTATACGCAATTTTATAATATTCTAGATTCAACAATTGATCTGGTAGCATCAACTAAATTTGTTGCATCAGTTTTATTATGTACGTATGATATCGCTCCCATTTTATTAGGTAAAAAGAATATTTTGTATTTTGCCATTAAGGCAAAATGAAAATTTTCAAGCATCTCTCTATTACATAAAGCAACATCACTGGCGTTTCTTATCTTTATATCCTTGTCACCCAAAAAATGTATATGAAATAATGATCCCATTCCAGTAACAATCGCTTTTACCTTATTCTCATAGAAAACCTTCTGAATTTCAGTTCGTATATAATTGCCTAACTCATTTATTTTTCTATAAACATTTATTTCATTTCTCTTTAGAAATTTTAATGTCTGTAAACCTGAAACCATGGTAACAGGATTTGAAGAAAAGGTTCCTCCCCCAATTGAACAATAAGGTTCTCTATTCAATTTCCTTGTAGGGCTAGCCATTGATAAGATTTCACTTTCACCACAAACTATTCCAATAGGCATACCTCCTCCAGCTATTTTTCCTAATGTGAACAAATTTGGTTCCAATTTAAACATCTTATAGGCTCCATGGATTGATACTCTGAAGCCAGTAACAATTTCATCTAATATGAAAATAATATCATTCTTCTTAGCGAATTCCTGCAGGCCTAGCAAATAGTCATGTTCTGGCATTATACATCCAGCTCCTGCAAGAATTGGTTCCACGATAATACAAGCTGAGATCATTCTTTAGAGGAGTTAAAATTTTTAAGGAATTTTCAAGATCATTAAATGGTATCGATTTGATGTATTTTTCTTCAGGATTAAATCCAATTCCTTCTTTTGAGCCAAATGGATAATTTACACTTTTTAAAAGAGTTGAATTAAAACCATGCCATCCACCAATAATTTTTGCTACAAATTTCTTCATAGTCTTTGCACGAGCCAACCGGACAGCATACATTGTAGCCTCAGAGCCAGTTGAAGCAAATCTCATCTTTTCTGCTCTTGGCATTAATTTTTGAATCATTTCAGCTAATTCAACACTTACATTATTTACGGTTCCAAATAACGTTCCATTCTTCACTTGATTTATCACTGACCTTGAGACGGCATCATGTGAATGCCCCAATATTAACGCCCAATGGCCCATCCAATAATCTACATAGATATTATTGTCTACATCTGTGAGAATTTTTCCCTTAGCTTTTTTTACAAAAAAAGGATAGGGAGCGAAAAACCTAATATTATGACTAATTCCCCCAGGAAAAATTTTATCAGATTTTTTATAAAGATAATCTGACTTTATAGTATTTCTTTGATATATTCGCTGATATTCAGGTAATTGCATTATTGAGATGATGAAAAGAAATAAAGAACTAATTTATATGTTATCGGAAAAAATCCTTAAATTTTTTTAAAATCCATACAAAAAAATATCAAATTTATAGACCGAAGATTTATATGATATAGTGGAAGATGGAATTTAGAACGCAAGGCTTAGGCGGCATCAATAATGATGTTGGTCATGGACCAAAAAGTGACTTATTGATCTCCATTTGCGCTCATATTATGAGGATTTAATAAATCTGATTAAATCTGATATGGTTACAAACCTGCACAATTCATAGTTGTCCGACCGTACTCTTATATTTATTATTAAAAAAAGGATTGACTCCGGTTGATCCTGCCGGACCCGACTGCTATCAGAGTGGGACTAAGCCATGCGAGTTAACGTAGCAATACGTGGCACACGGCTCAGTAACACGTGGTCAACATACCCAGAGGACGTGGATAACCTCGGGAAACTGAGGATAAACCGCGATAGACCATAATGTCTGGAATGATTTATGGTTCAAATCTACATGGCCTCTGGATTGGACTGCGGCCGATCAGGCTGTTGGTGAGGTAATGGCCCACCAAACCTGAAACCGGTACGGGCTCTGAGAGGAGAAGCCCGGAGATGGGCACTGAGACAAGGGCCCAGGCCCTATGGGGCGCAGCAGGCGCGAAATCTTTGCAATAGGCGAAAGCCTGACAAGGTTACTCTGAGTGATCTCCGCTAAGGAAATCTTTTGACACCTCTAAAAATGGTGTAGAATAAGGGGTGGGCAAGCCTGGTGTCAGCCGCCGCGGTAATACCAGCACCCCGAGTGGTCGGGACGATTATTGGGCCTAAAGCATCCGTAGCCGGTTCCTTAAGTCCTCCGTTAAATCCACCTGCTTAACAGATGGGCTGCGGAGGATACTATAGAGCTAGGAGGCGGGAGAGGCAAGCGGTACTCAGTGGGTAGGGGTAAAATCCGTTGATCCATTGAAGACCACCAGTGGCGAAGGCGGCTTGCCAGAACGCGCTCGACGGTGAGGGATGAAAGCTGGGGGAGCAAACCGGATTAGATACCCGGGTAGTCCCAGCTGTAAACGATGCAGACTCGGTGATGAACAGGCTTCGTGCCTGTTCAGTGCCGCAGGGAAGCCGTTAAGTCTGCCGCCTGGGGAGTACGGTCGCAAGACTGAAACTTAAAGGAATTGGCGGGGGAGCACCACAAGGGGTGAAGCCTGCGGTTCAATTGGAGTCAACGCCGGGAATCTTACCGGGGGCGACAGCAGAATGAAGGTCAAGCTGAAGACTTTACCAGACAAGCTGAGAGGAGGTGCATGGCCGTCGCCAGCTCGTGCCGTGAGGTGTCCTGTTAAGTCAGGTAACGAGCGAGATCCCTGCCTCTAGTTGCTACCAGTACTCTCAGGAGTATTGGGGCTAATTAGAGGGACTGCCGTCGCTGAGACGGAGGAAGGAGGGGGCTACGGCAGGTCAGTATGCCCCGAAACCCTCGGGCCACACGCGGGCTGCAATGGTAAGGACAATAAGTTCCAATTCCGAAAGGAGAAGGCAATCTTCAAACCTTACCTCAGTTATGATTGAGGGCTGAAACTCGTCCTCATGAATATGGAATCCCTAGTAACCGCGTGTCACTATCGCGCGGTGAATACGTCCCTGCTCCTTGCACACACCGCCCGTCGCTTCATCGAAGTTGGTTCTTGGCGAGGTGGTGTCTAATTGGCACTATCGAACCTGGGGTCAGCAACGAGGGAGAAGTCGTAACAAGGTGGCCGTAGGGGAACCTGCGGCCGGATCACCTCCTTAGTATGAGGTCGGACAACCTGTGTAAAGGGTTTGTAACCAACTAAATGCAATTCCCAAGAACAATCTTAGGAATGAAGGATGTAGTAAACGTGAGTTTACAATGATCGTCAAGCATAGGATCAACAATTAACCACTTTTTTGCGTATCTAAATATACGCAAGATCGACAGATGGTTAGTTGGCTTCAAGATGTCATGGTTATATCTGATCGCGTAGAATTACTAACTAGATTAACAAATATGCTGGTGCAATGACGCCGGTTGGTGGATGACTAGGCTTAGAAAGTGATGAAGGACGTGGCAAGCTGCGATAAGCCTGGGGTAGGTGCATGCGACCGTAGATCTCAGGATTTCCGAATGAGGTCTCTCTTTATACTCCCATGCTTTATGCCTGGGAGAACGAACCATCCGAAGTGAAGCATCTGAGTAGGATGAGGAAGAGAAATCAATCGAGATTCCGTAAGTAGCGGCGAGCGAAAACGGAACAGCCCAAACTGAATCCATATTGGTAACATTATGGAGATGTGGTGAGTTATAGATTTTAGATCCCAATTTTTGAATCGAAGTGTTCTGGAACGAACTGGAAAAAAGGGTGATACCCCCGTAGATAAAAAAAGGAGGGATTGTTCTATAATAAGAGTAGTTGGCCTTGGCAGTGGCCAGTGAATATGGGTGAAAGTAGCATCCAAGGCTAAATATTATCTAAGACCAATAGCGTACTAGTACCGTGAGGGAAAGTTGAAAAGTACCCCGGAAGGGGGGTTAAAAGTGCCTGAAACCAACCGGTTACAGACGTGTATGGCTCGAAAGGAATTAGGTAGAGGATTCGCAAGGATCTGAAACCTTCTAGAGTTATACGTTCCGTCTAGAAACACGGGCCAGGGAGATTACTGTTATGGCGAGCTTAACCTAAAAAGGGAAGGCGAAGGGAAACCAATTTCGTGCAACATTTGTGAGACGGAAGATCTGAAAGGGTCCATAGTCATAGCAATAAGGCTAGAAACCGGACGATCTAGTCCTGGACAAGATGAAGGTGGGCGAAAGCCTGCTGGAGGTCTGAAGGGGTCCTGACGTGCAAATCGGTCCTCTGATCTGGGATTAGGGGTCAAAAACCAATCTAGTCCGGTGATCGCTAGTTCCCACCGAATTGGATCGCAGTCCTACCTTAGTGGAGATTGCTTGTTCTGTAGAGCACCGATCGGACAGTAAGGGCTCGAAAGGGCTCGCTGTCCATTCGAACTCCGAATGTACAAGCGTCGTAGAAGCTCAGGAGGCGGGTTTATGTGGGGTAAGCCTCATAACCGAGAGGGGGACAACCCAGACTAAAGTTAAGGTCCCGAAATGTCTGCTAAGTGTCAAACCAAAGGGTGTCTTTGAGCACAGACAGCAGGAAGGTAGGCTCAGAAGCAGCCATCCTTCAAAGAGTGCGTAACAGCTCACCTGCCGAGCTTGGGGGCCCCGAAAATGCACGGGGCTAAAGTAGACTACCGATACTTTAGATCACCAATAATATTGGTGTGTAGTAGGTGGGCGTAGTGATTGGGTCGAAGCTGGGCTGTGAAGTCCAGTGGACTGATCTACTATTGCAGATCCTGGTGGTAGTAACAGCATAACCGAGTGGGAATCTCGGTGACCGTAAGGGCAAGGGTTTCCCGGCAATGCGTCATCAGCCGGGAGTTAGCCGATCCTAAGAACAACCTCAACAGAGTTGCTCGAAAGGGAAACTGGTTAATATTCCAGTGCCTTGGAAGATCGTTTGTACCTATCTTGTCGCTTCAGGATAGGATGAACAGAACCGTCGTTCTGTCTAATTATTCAAATCATGGGGAGTACTGTAATGGTGAGAACCGTGATGAGGTGAGAATGGCCTTTCGCAAGGAGGGTTCATCTGAATCCAGGAGACAATGAAAGCAAGTATGGGGAGATTCTTTCTTGTTCGTACCGAGAACCGACACAGGTGCCCTGGATTAGTAATCTAAGGTCTATCGGGTATACCGTATGGCGAGGGAACTCGGCAAAATAGCTCCGTATCTATGGTATAAGGAGTGCCTGCAGTTTTTATGAAGAATAGGGACTGCAGGTCGCAGTGACAAGGGGGTCCCGACTGTTTAATAAAAACACAGTTGGCCGCTAGTCCGAAAGGATTTGTATGGCCTATGTATCCTGGCCAGTGACGGTACCTAAAACCTGGGTCCAACTGGGCTAAGGGCCGTTTAACGCCGGGAGTAACTCTGACTCTCTTAAGGTAGCCAAATGCCTTGTCGGGTAAGTTCCGACGTGCATGAATGGAACAACGAGGGCCCCGCTGTCCCCGCCTACAACCCGGTGAAGCCACATAACGTGGACGAACAGTCCACAAACCTCTGTCGGGGAGAGAAGACCCTGTGGAGCTTTACTGCAGCCTGTTGTTGCGGTATGATGGCTTATGCAGAGAGTAGCTGGGAGCCTTCGAAGTCAGTTCTCTGGGATTGACTGAGGCGACAATGTAACACCAGCCATTTGTTATTGTATCGCTAACCCGTTCTTACGGGAACATCGGCAGGTGGGCAGTTTGGCTGGGGCGGCACCCCCTTGAAAAGATATCGAGGGGGCCCAAAGATTGGCTCAGGCGGGACAGAACTCCGCCGGTGAGGGCAAAGCCAAAAGCCAGTCTGACTGGATCCCCAATGATACGGGATTCAGAGGCGAAAGCCGGGCTTAGCGATCCATCATGTCCTTACTATTGGAGGCTGATGGTGACAGAAAAGTTACCCTAGGGATAACAGGCTCGTCGCGGGCGAGAGCTCCTATCGACCCCGCGGTTTGGTACCTCGATGTCGGCTCTTCCCATCCTGGTTCTGCAGCAGGAGCCAAGGGTGGGGCTGCTCGCCCATTAAAGGGGAACGTGAGCTGGGTTTAGACCGTCGTGAGACAGGTCGGTCTCTGCCTGACAGGGGCGTGGTTGTCTGAGGGGAAGTTGTCCCTAGTACGAGAGGAACAGGGCAGCGCAGCCTCTGGTTTATCAGTTGTCCGACAGGGCAAGCTGAGCAGCTAAGCTGTCTAGGATAACTCCTGAAAGCATCTAAGGAGGAAGCCTTTCTCGAGAAAAGACAGCCTTCCGTAAGGAATAGGGCGGCTATAGAAGATAGCTTTGATGGGATGGAGGTGTACGCATCAAGCTTAGGCGAGATGTTTAGCCTGCCATTACCAACAGCCTAAGGCACCTGATAATTTGAAACTTTTTCTGGTTAGTATACGTATAGGTTAGGTTTTGTGACTTTTTGATTTGATCCTATGTTTGACGAATTTTTTTTCTTTAATTTTTTAAATCGATCTCTTAATTCCAGAATTTAGAAAGTATCCTATAGATGGTCTGCGTTGCCAATGTTCCTTCTCTATAATCACCATTTTTCATTGCAACTTCTACAATATCCAAGCCTATCAATTTTGAGGACTTGTTTATCGAATTTATTATTTCCAATATCTGGAATGGATTCAAACCAAATGGTTCAGGTGTTCCGGTACAAGGTACATAGCATATGTCATATACATCGATATCAAATGAAATGTAGATCTTTTTCCTTTTGGTAATTTTTTCGATTTTTTTTTGAATAGATTTCAAATCGTTATGAATTTGCCACGCATCAAAGGTTATAACCCCGTTCCTTTTAGCTATGTCATTTTCTTCTTTATCTGTTTGTCTTATTCCAATCTGAATCAAATTCGATCCTTTAATAAAGCCGTCATTAATTAGATGGTAAAATGGAGTCGTATGACAAAGTTTAATGCCTTCGTAACTCGGTTTCATGTCTCTGTGGGCGTCAAAATGTAATATGATAGGATCTTCATTTGCTATGGATTTGACGCTAAAATAAGAAATGGTATGTTCTCCACCTAATATAATGGGAATTTTATTCTCTTTTCTAATACATGAATTTATTTTGTGAATGTCTGAAGAAATCTTCTTAAATACGTCTTCTATCTCTTTCTTTTTTGTTTTTCTATTAGGTAAAATCAAATCGCCTATATCAAAAATTTTTATTTTTTCATAAATTTCTGTATTCTTCTCAAAAATGAATGATTCGATTTGTTTAGCAGATGTTCTTCGAATTGAATGGGGGCCAAATCTGGTTCCCTTCCCGAAACTGGTTGTTATATCTAACGGAATTCCATATAGTATTGCGTTTGCATCATGAAAAGAAATTATGATTGGTGCATCCATAAAACTGTATTCTGCAGAGGTCTGTTCCGGCGGGATAAATAAATTCTCCAGGGAGTCTAGCATATTCAATTAATATGAAATCTAATTATTTTTTTCTTACCAAAAGAGTTCATCCAAATTTGCTTGTCTGTCTTTACCTAATATGGATTTAAAATTGAATTTTAAAGAAGCTAATATTTGATCGAACGTTGATTCCATAGCTTCAAGATATTTTTCGACATCAATTTCATTAAAATTGTTAACCAATTCTATAGGTTTAACACCATCACTAGTTTTCGTTTTGACATATGAAATTATATCTCCGGCTCTTACCTCTTTACCCGACTGATGTAATAACATTGCTGCTTTGATGTGTTGAGGTAATCCTTTATATGTTATATAGTCTATGTTTTTGCCATCAATTGACCTAACTTTAGAATTATTTGTTTTTTCCCCGTATCTATCAGGGGATTTATTTACCATTACATTAAAACTTAAATCTCGAGGATTTATATTTCCAGTTTCAAGATTAGTTGCGTACTCTTTAATTATTTTTTTAATCTTTTCCTTGGCATTTTCAAACTCATTTTCGGAACGTACCTCTCTCAAAATATCTAATATTTTGTGGAATGCTTTGCGTATAAACGGAGGTGTATGCGATTTTTTTCCAGTTAGACCCTTAACATCAACTGTACCATCGTGTAATACTCCAAGATAGTTCTTCTTCAAGTCACTAAAAACTACATATCTATAGGTTTTATCTATTTCTAGATCTATCCCTAGATTTGTTTTAGCCCATGTTGAGATCTTCTCTACATTTATTGATGAAGGATTTTTTAAAAATAATGAATCTGTATCCCCATATATGACTTCTATTCCTATATTCTTGCACTTTTCAATTGTTTTTGTTGTCGTATCTCTCCCAATTGCAGCGGTTGCATCAGCTACTGGCAAACAATATAATGGAAATATTTCTGCACCCATTACTCCGTAACTCGCATTGAGGATGACCTTGATAGCTTGACTTATAACTTCATACGTTTGACGTTCTTCCGTTTCTATCGATTTATTCTTTGAAAGAAGTTTATAATAATTAACCCTTAGATCTCTCAGTGATCCAATCAGAAGCGACGTGAGTCCTCTCTTTCTTTTACAAATCCAATGGCTAGTTTCCGTAATCTGTTGTTTTGGATCATTTTTGCATGATGGGTGTGAACAATTTACAGTTTCGTATGATAAATTATGAACTTTGATTATACTAGGATACAATGAAGCAAAATCTACAACGACTACATTAAAGTGGATTCCTAATTTTGGTTCGACCACCAGACCTCCCCTATATTTTTTTTCTTTTATTATGGCAGTAGTTGAAGAAGAGCCTTTCGATATTAATTCGTCTCGTCTTGGTATCAATGCATTTTTTTGCCTGTGTTCATAATATAACATCCCTCTTATCCATTGATTTACACCAAATCTAGAAACGTCATCTACCGGAAGATGTCCTATCCTTGAAATAATCATAAGTAATTTTATTAGAAGATTCTCATTAAAAGTAGTCAATCTTAAAGTTAGATCTGCATCTTTCAAACAATATTCAGCTAACTTATCTACAGGCAAGCGGGTTATATCTACATCAATTTCTAATTTATGGTCATTTAATAATGCCTCCGATATTGCATTTAGAGTGAATTCGGAATATTTGTGATTAAATGCATAAATTTGAATAGATCGATTTTGAAATGTTCGAAATAAATCCAGATGTATTCCGTGTTTAATTTGTACTGGTTCTGCTTGCATTCCTCTTTTTATGAAAGATTCCTTTTTTAATATTATTGGAATTTCATTCTTCTCTATTCCTTTTTTTTTATCTCGATCTATTCGCGAATCTTGTGATCTTGTGTATAAATATGGTAGATCAAAATCATCTCCATTAAAAGTAAGAATTATGGGATATGATTTAAGAACTTTGAAAGCTGCAGAAATCAAATCCTTCTCATTTTCAAAAATCTCAGCTTCTGGGATCATTTTTTTCTTGTCATTTTTAGATCCATTTTGGTAGTCATAATTAAGAACATATACTTTTTTAAATCCGTCATTTCCAACCATTCCAATAGCAATAATTTTTTTATCATGATCCCTTGGATTTGGAATCCTTCCCTCTTCAGCTTCTACCTCTATATCTATTGCAATTCTTTTCAATTCGGGAATTGGTTGATTTAAGAGGTTTATCCATTGCGAAATATACTTGTTATATTCATCTGTGTTGTTTTCTAAGTCGCCAGCTTTGTCCCATAATAATCCATACAATTTTCCTTCTGTTTGTTTAGTCAACTCGTATTTATATTCAAGAATTTGGTTGCCTACTCTGTAATAATATGTACCTGGGATAAGAGAATTATCATATAAATAGTTCTCATGATACTTAATATCTGCTTCCCATGACGTTATTTTTTCTCTTACACTTTCATCAGTACCCCCTATTGATAAAGGGTCTGGTGCAAGAATTTTTACTACATCTATTTCTTTATCTGCTATTAAATCAATTTTTTTATCATATCGTAATTCGTATTTCGGTTCCTTTTTCGCAATTTCTTTTGCTTTTTCTCTGAACTGAGACTTGGTGTAACAATACGGCTTATGGTTAGTTTGATCCTTCCAGAAATATATTACCTCTAACTCAGGATCATAAAATTTTAATAAAACTTTGTGTTCTTCACCAGAATAAATTGAAGAGAGTAAAATTACTTTTTTATTTTCAGGTAAATCCAACGTATTATCAAACGTTTTTTTTCCCAATATCTTAGAATATTCTGGATTCAATATTGATTTGAATAAAATATAATTATCAAATTTTAATCTTTTCCGTATTCTTTTTTTAGCTATGAAATGAATATGAACGTTTAAAAACAACAGTCATGCAAGAAACTTCATATTTGTATTTTTCATCCATCAATAATAAGGACTAAAATTATGATTTGTGTATAGAATAAATGCAATATATTTGTAAATTAAACAAAGTATCCGATATGTATTGTTAATATTGTTATTATATTTTATTTATCCAATTAAAGGGATTTACTGATTATCCTTTGATTAAATTCTATGCTTTCAATTTAATCCAAGAAATTCATAACATACACTCATTTGAAATTACTTCTTTCTAGACGTTATTCTTACAATAAATACTCCTGAAATATATAATAATATCATTGGGCCTGAAATAAACCACATAGTAACTCCACTACCATCAGGTGTGATTATGGCACCAAAAATAACTAAAATTATTACTGAATATCTGAAATTTCTTTTCCAAAAATCATATTCTATTATACCAGTTAATGAAATAATATACATAATTACGGGAAGTTCAAAAGTTACACCAAATCCAAGAAGAAATTGAAGCACAAATGAAATAAAATCATTTATGTTGAGAAAAGTTTCTACACCAATAGATTCTCCGTATTTATACAAAAAATCAAGGGTGAACGGAATTACAACTAAAAATGAAAAAACGATTCCTGAAATAAATAAACCAATAGTGGGAATCAGTATTTTTAATAACTTTATTTTCTTTTTTGCCTTCTCTTCAATTGCAGGACTTAAGAATTCATAAGCCTCCTTTATTATTAGTGGAACCGAAAATATTATTCCTATTAATGCCGCGACATAAATTTGGGCTACAAATGCTTGTCCTGGTGCTGTTTGAATAAGGTCTACTTCAGCTGGAAGCAACATATCTTTCATAAATGTAGTAATTTGTATGGCTAAGTTGTTAAACGGGTCAGGATAAATGAATGGAAATTTAATAATATTGTCCAATCCGTTTGGGGAATTATTCAAATTAAATGAATAATATTGTATTCCAAATGTTACACAAAAAATGATAACTATAATGATAGAAATAGAAACTCTTAATATTCTAGACCTCAATTCATAAAAATGTTCTTTAACAGACATTCCTGAAGACAATTCTATTGCTGTTTGTATTTTATAATCATGATATATAATTGGTGGTCTTTACCATCAGAAAATCTTTTACATATTGTGTTATATTTATTTGCCTTCAAGCAGGACATTTGACTATGTTATAAATTACCTAAATCACCAAATCTAGATAACTTTTTGTTTTTCTTTATTTTTTATTTTTAAACTTGCAAGGAACAAACTTTACACATTTTCTAGTTGTCCTGGTACAACAGCTTCGGGTCTTGCTTTAACCCCATGCATGTTCATATGAGCTACGTTAATCTTAGAGATCATCTTATCCGCAGTTTGAAAAGGTATAAATAAATAATCGCATCTAGGAAGGGCCTAATTTTTTAATTATTTAATTCTATAATATTGGTCACCTGGTCATAGGACAATTTTTTCAATGCAAATTGGCAAATCTTTTTCCCCTTGAAAATTATTTAATTTAATTATCAAATTTGAGAATTAGTTATGACTAGAGTCAATAAATATACATTTTCTAAAACATTTGATATAATGGCCATTCATGAATTCTTACTTCCAGATGAAAATATTAAATTTCAAAGCAAAACAGAGGTCAAGTATGCAGAAAAAAAATATAATTTCTTAATTACAGATATGAGAATAATTCTTTATGCAAAAAGGGGACGCTTTTTAAAATCAGATGATATTATAAGCGAACGTCTGGATAAATTACATGAAATAAAATATTGTGAAAAAGGCTTAATATTCAGAACTGCCAAGATAACTATTCAATCCAATATAAATATGGATATTTTTGGTTCCTGTTCTGAACTAAAACAGCTATTCAACAACTTACAGGTTATTGTATTTTAACTGAATTTCAATATAATTTTATATTGTCACTAAGCAATGTTGGTTTGAAAAGGTTATTATTCATTTATCCGTTTTGTAAAACTCTATTAATCATTATATATTAATTTACGATTAATATTATTTTAACAGTTCAGCAATTTGAATGAATATGGTTAAACATAAATCCAAAAATCACGTTATATTTAATGTATTTACTTAGCTACTAAAATTCTCGTCCTTTTTCCAACCCAAGCAAAAGAATACCAGGATCGATCCTTAATTGATTATTCGTTTTGTATACTTAAAAGGAATAACTTGAAACAATAAATAAATATACTCTTATATTCACCATTTTTATGTTGCAACGTTTAAAATACTGTTTCCTACTCTTTATCGTCATATCCATAACAAGTTATTCCGTTGTGATAAATTACGAAAAAGTTTATTCTATTTCGGAAATAGATTCAACCATAGTATCCGAAACTAATGGAAAATCTCTGGATATTAAAATTTCACCATCAGTTAGTCCAATCAAATCACAAGATGAAATAAAATTTAAGATAACCTTTCTTCAACCAAATAGCGATAAAGTACAGGTTCACGTAGATTATGATTTCAACGTACTCCATGACGGTGATGAAATATTCTCTGCATCCAAGCAAACAGGACAACCTCTCTTACATACATCTGAGGGAACGGTTACTATACCGTATTCATTTCTGTCTTCTGGTTTGTACATGGTGAAAATTTCAGTGTTGGGCATAAACTTTGTTCCAATAAATCCTGAATCGGCAGACTTTACTTTTCAAGTTAATTAATTGAAAAATTTTATCATAATAATTTCTATTTTTTATTGATTTAATTTGTTCAAAATGTCTTTATACAATAGTAAGTTAAAATTTGGAATTTGCTTAGACCTATGTGTAGAGAATTAGATGAACTAAAAATATGGAAGTCAACTTTTTATCTGTAAGTTATAACTAATAGACTGGTCATATAAAATATTATTAGAATCGAGTAAATTTCGTTTTTCTTTAAGAGCATTGCTCAGTAGTATTGTAGACATTCAGTATATTGATAAACATATTAGAGTTGTATTTGGTATTGATAAAATCCCTATATAATAATCGAATTGAACTAGAAAAATAGGAATCATAAGATACTCTATTTCTATTCATTTTTTGTAGTTGTTATCTCTTGGAATTTTTGTAGATGTGTTACCAGGTCTTTTAATACTTCTATTTTTCGTTTAGGATTGTTTGCAAAATTAATTACCTCTTTAATAAATTCACCAATATCAATTACCTCTTCTCCAAGGACTTCAACACCCTTTACAGTTATTAAATATGATTTTAGTGGAACTCCATATTGAATCCCAGACAAAAAATATGTTTCATTTTGCCTTAAACGCGTACTGTATTTCTTGTATTCTGTTATTATTTTTTCGGCCTGAATTTGTATTTCTTTTTCAATTTCGTCTATTTTTAAATTTAAACTATTAATACAATCAAAAAAATCCGAGATCACAATTTTAGTTAGATATTTATCTTTTTAAGTATTTGGAATTTATGAAGTTGTGATTCTTACCGGTTCTTACGACATGAAAGTCTTTATTGGCTACTATACTAGTTCCATTTGTATTCAGACTAGGTTCAAAATTAACATACTCTATAGCAGTAAGGTTCTGACAGCCCTTCTGACAGGCTAGAAGTTGTAAGAATGTTTGCCGCCTGCAAGCCGAAAAAATAAAAATGAATGAAAAAGAAAAGTAACATGTCTGTTTGCAATTGAATACAAACGTTGAGTCCTATTTCATCTATAAAAGAAAGAAAAATAGTAACAGCCTTTAATTAAAGACGAAACTGTTATTCAAATTGGCGGTCAACGATTTTGGCTATGGTTTTGTATAGAACCAGTTGAAAAGTCTGCACTTGAAATTAACATTTTAGAAGAGGAACATGTTTGTTGCTGAAAAAAATCATTAGATCTTTGGTACAAAGAGAAGCAAAACATTTGGTATATACAGATGCTGGTATATGGTATGATGAAGCATAAAACATAATTGGACTGAAACACCATTTGCATTGTGCTTGAGAAAAAACTAATGGCAAGTATCGATCGGTATTTCTTGGATGGAATGGAGAGTTTGATCACTATTATGCATGTGTGAAAAGGAGAAAGACAGGAGAACCTTTAAATTTATTCATTTACGTAGCTGGATACAATTCGTTATTTCAGGGTATAATTACACAATGAGAAATAATAATAATTTCGACTAAGGAGCTGAATACTATCTTAAATTAAGAGTAAGAGCATTTTAGGCGAATTACTTCGTTTCTTGTTCTTGATCCTCAATTTTTTTGAGTTCTGTTTTGAGAAATTCCTTATATTTTTCTCGTTCTTGTTCTGTCATCTTGTCAAGATTTGCACTTAAAGTTGATCCTACAGACGATACTCTATCTATCAAATCCATAGCCACAAACTTACCAATATTTCCTAATCTAAACATTACATCCAATTGTTTTTGTAGAGTTTTTTGAACCGATTGAATATCATCTGCAATACCCAGGCCTTTATGGGTTATTTTATATTTTCCATTTTCTATCTCAGTAATTAAACCTTCTTCTAGCAATCTACCTAGCATGGGATAAATTAAACCAGGAGAAGGTTTCCATTTGCCTTCACTTTGATATATTGCATAATCAATGATTTCTTTCCCAGTCATTGGTTTTTCCTTTAATAAGTTTAAAATGTAGTGCCTTGAAAATCCTCTAGGAATCACACTATTTACTCTAGAAAACCAATGAGATATCATCAAACTTGGTATATCGCTAGCGATTTATTAAGATTTCTTTGTTACTAAAAACACTATAATTTTTTTAATTGACATGCAAATTATCATGATTTGAATTCTTTTCTTTAAAAACATATATCTAGTTTTTATTCTAAATGTTTAATGACAATGAAATGTCCTATCTGTGGGTCGCTTATGATTTGGTTAAATGGATCTATCAGTCATGATCCTCCAATAAAGTATTATACATGTAGAGGTTGTAAAATTGGAGTTTCAAGATATTCGGAAACTAGCTACGATGTGTACGAAACAGAAAAAAATTGATTACCTTAAACTAAATATCTAAATTAAATCCAAATTTTTTCGATTTTTATAATAAATAATCTAAAATTAATAAGCTTGTTTAATCAGTAAAATTCTATGAAAAAATTCGAAGTAATTTCTCTAAAAGAACGCCTTGAAAAAAAAGATGAAATCATTGTTCTTCCAGGAGTCTATGATGCATTAAGTGCAAGGATAGCTCAAAATGTGGGATTTAATGCTGCTTTTCAAACCGGTTATGGTACATCAGCAACACTACTCGGGATGCCAGATTTTGGGTTTCTGAATGCAGGAGAAACAGTAGATAATGCTAGAAGGATTATTAATTCTGTAGATATTCCAATTCTGGTTGACATAGATACCGGATACGGGAATCCTCTAAATGTATGGAGAACGGTAACCGACATTGAGAAATTGGGTGCAGGTGGTATTTTTCTTGAAGATCAAGTTTGGCCTAAAAGATGTGGTCATATGAAGGGTAAATCAGTTATATCAAAGGAGGATTACGTTCAAAAGTTGAAAGCAGCAATAGATGCAAGGAAAAGCAAAGATTTCATCATTGTTGCAAGAACGGATTCTTTGGCTCAATACGGCATAGATGAAGCCATAGAAAGAGGAAAGGAATTTCAAAAAATAGGCGCAGATGTTATATTTATTGAAGCTCCAAAAACTCTAGAAGAAATGAAAAAAATTACTGCTGAAATTGATGCACCTCTTTTAGCCAATATGATTGAAGAAGGTGTAACACCGAATCTTCCTGCAAAGGATTTGGAAAAACTTGGCTTCAGTATGGTAGTTTTTCCACTATCTGGATTATATTCGTCTACATATGCAATTAAGAATGTCTTTCTTTCTCTCCACAAGACAGGGATGACAAAAAACTTAAAAAAGAAAATGATTACCTTTAAAGAATTTAATGATTTTGTAAATCTTCCTAAATATAATCAGTTAGAAAAAAAATATTCGTAATAATTTTTCATTTTTATAATTCTATTTCAAAGTTATATGAATTAATAATTATATAATACCTAATATTGTTACCAATGTAGTATAGTTTGAATATAATTAAAACAAATCTTATTGAATCTATATCGCTTATTAAGAAGAATGAATCAGTTATAGATCAAAAAACAAATCTTTATTCTAACAGTCTATATACAAGAAAATTTATTTGCAACAATCAGATCGCACACGGCAATTCAAAAAATATATGGATTCAGGCTTATGGATGTTCTGCAAATTTTGCAGATTCTGAAATAATAAGTGGATTGTTACAAAAACATGGATATAAAATTGTAAGTGAAGAATGTAAATCCGATCTTAATATTATAGTAACTTGCTCAGTTAAAGATTCTACTGAACACAAAATTCTTCATCAGATAGGCAATTTGACAAAGTCAAAGAAACCATTATTGGTAGCAGGATGTCTTCCAAAAACTGAAAGAAAAAAAATAGAAGAAATTAACCCTAACGCTAGTCTACTAGGCCCAAATTCATTAGATAAAACCCTGGAATTAGTCGAATTAACAAAATATAATAAAAAGGGTGTATTTCTTGCTGATTCTGATATCGAAAAGATCAATTTACCGAGAATTAGAATAAATAAAGCTATTAGCATGGTACAAATAGCTACTGGCTGTTTGAGTCAATGTTCTTTTTGTCAGACAAAAATTGCGAAGGGCGGGCTCAAAAGTTATCGTCTCGGATCAATCATTAGGCAGGTACAAAATGATATTTCAGAAGGATATAAGGAAATATGGCTAACCTCTACTGATAACGGATGTTATGGAAAAGATATTAATTCAACTCTCGTTGAATTATTGGAATCATGTGCTTCAATTTCTGGAAATTATAAAATAAGAGTAGGGATGATGAATCCCATGCATCTGACTGATCTACTAGATGGGTTAATAAGAATTTATAAAGAGTCTGACAAAATTTTCAAATTTATACATATCCCTGTTCAAAGTGGAAGTCAAAGAATTTTAAAGAAAATGTTTCGCAGTGATGATATTAATTCCTTCAAAAACATTATATCTAAATTTAGGAAAGAAATTCCAGAGGTAACAATTGCTACTGATATTATAGTAGGGTTTCCTGGAGAATCGGATGCTGATTTCAATTCAACAAAAGATTTGATTCGCGAGACAAAACCAGATATTGTAAATATCTCAAAATACAGTTCCAGATATGGTACGCAATCTTCAAAATTAAAAAAAATAAGGTCAGACATTGTTAAAAATCGCACCACTGTCTTGCATACACTCTGTCGTTCTATATCTAAAGAAAGAAATTCTCTGTGGAAAAATTGGCAAGGTGACATTTTTCTTGATGAAATAAATAATAATATTATTCAAGGCAGAAATTATGCATACAAATCTGTAATCATACAAGGCGATAGATTGAAGTTAGCTATTGGAGACACAGTCACAGTAAAAATCTCGAACTATTCTACTTATTCTCTATTCTGCAAATTGATATGAATTTACAAATTCAGTTTTTTTATTCTAAGACTACTTCCTCTCCTTGGCAACATTGGATAACACAATAAATTTAAAGTCATTGTTGAGCCTTATAATATTCAAAAATATGAAAGTTACAAATTAGTTTTCTTTGGTTATTTCTTCATCTGATACTTTTTTTTCTGTTTTAGAATCTTTTAAGATATCCTGATATGACGATACTAATATGGAATTATCTTCTGTTGTCATTTTTACACGAATCTTTCTCGGTGGATTCGTTTTTCCTCGT
Source organism: uncultured Nitrososphaerales archaeon (assembly GCA_963695855.1). Lineage (GTDB taxonomy): Archaea > Thermoproteota > Nitrososphaeria > Nitrososphaerales > Nitrososphaeraceae > TH1177. The sequence continues at coordinate 435,576 of CAVOHZ010000008.1, forward strand.
CTCCATATTTCTTCGTTCAATTCCTGATCTATTTTTACATTCTCATTTTTCATATGTCGTTTAGTAAATTCTTTTATCATGTTAATTACTCTATCAGTTCTTCTATATCGTGGGGTTAACCATGCCTTGCTAAGATTTATAGTATAAACATGAGTTGCACCTTCATCAGATTTTGACATCACTCATACCTCGCATTTCTATCCTATATTTACATCAGATCTTCTCCAAGATCTTCTTTTTGGGTTTGTTCTGACTTGTCTGTGGGTTCTTATAATGACCCAGGCTGGCACCGGCCTATTTTGCCTCATTTTTTTGATTAATCTTTTTTTTCTGGATGTATTTTTTCGGGCAGCCATTCTCATAAATAAATATTTTTCCGCCTTTTAAGTGTTGGTGTGTATAAGTCTGAACGAAGACTTTATAACAAATTATTCTTTCATAAGACAATAATCAAACTTAATAAAACATTTTAACCTAATAAAATTTTATTAAAATGATTGAGCTCTGTGAAATATGCTATGATTTTATGAAAACTATTGGAAATAAAGACAAAATCAAAATAACCGTTGTTGAAAAAAAACAGTGTAAGGGAATATATCATAAAAAATTAGTGGATAGTTTCAAAACATAATAGATTTGTTTCACTGATTATTTTTTGAAATTACAATGTCTGCATGAATCATAAACATCACCATCAAGGTGGTTAAAATGAGTTCCACAAGTCTTGCAAGTATGATGAACCTCATCGAATCCATCGTTTGCTATGAATTCAAAATAATTCAAATCTGAACTCTTGCATTTAATACATCTACATCTACAAAACATTAGTAAATTTACATTTTTTCCAGTATAATATAGTTTTTCTTAACTTTTAAAAAAATTTATTTCACTATGTTCTTGAATTATGTTCATGCCAAAAGCTGTTCGCTTCCATAAAGTTGATAAACCACTTAAAATAGAAGTAGATTTTCATAAAATAGGTTCCAATGTAGTCCTAAAAATTCAGGCCTCGTCGTTATGCTACAGTGATGTACACGTTACTACTTGAGTTATTCCTGTGAAAGACCTATTACTCTTGGTCACCAAATATGTGGAGAAATCGAGCAACTTGGAAAATCGAGCAACTTGGAGATAATATAATCGATTTTAAAAAAGGCGACAAAACTGTTGTTTACTTTATATCTTCTTGTGGTGAATGTGATCAATGTGTAGTTGGTAATTTGAGCACTTGTAATCATATTTACGAATCATCAATGTATGGTTTTTCAACAATCGGTGGGTTTGCAGAATACATGAAAGTCAATGCAAAAAATCTCGTTAAGGTTACTGGTAACATTCCTCCAGAATTTCTTGCAAATTTAGGCTGTGCTGGAATAACTGCTCTTCATGCAGTAAATTTTCTTAGTCAGGTAAATTTGGGTGACACAATTGCTGTCTATGGAACAGGGGCAGTTGGAATGTATGTTTTACAACTAGCGAAGTTATCTGGAGCAAAAAACTGCAATAGCTATTGGAAGATCGGAAAAAAAATTACAGCTTGCTAGAAGATGCTCTTTTGCAGATGAAACAGTAAATCTCAATGAAAATCTTTCAGACAGAATCAAAGAAATAACCGATGGTTTGGGTGTCGAATACGTGTTCGATATCGTTGTATCTGGTGAGTTTAAACAAATCTTCTAAAATTATCTCTAATAATGGCAAGACAATCTTGGTTGGAATAGGCAGTGAACCAATTTCAGTCAATCCCAAAAGACTTACCTTTAAGGAAAACTGTATTATAGGTTCTAATGTAGGCACTAAGAGTGAATTGAAGCTTCTTATAGGCCTTGCCTAGAAAAATATTCTAAAATCTGCTTCAAATACCAAGTATAGATTGGATGAAGCAAACCATGTCTTTAATTTATTTAGGGATGGAAAAATTAGAGGTAGAGCATTCTTTGATCCCACATCACGATAATGACATTTCAATCGAAATAATTAACATTGAAGAAAATTGAAAAATTATTTATTTGTTAATGATTCACTCTCATCATTGAGGACTTTCTCTAAAAGCCTGTGATTGATCATTCTCTTCTGGCTCAATCCTATATTTTCTTACCATCAAAAGTAAAATCAAACTAAATAAGGCCAATGCTATTGCAAGACCCTGGGCACCGCCATTTGGAATATAAAAATAGTATATGATTGCAAACACAATACATGTTATGGCCTGTGTTAGATATTGCAAAGATTTTTTAATACATTTTTTCTTCGAAATAAATGCGGTTCCAAATATTGCGATAGCTGGATATATCGTTAACAAAATAAATTGATCAATTTCTATACCGTTATGTGTCAACTTTTAATCTAATATCTTTTCATAATATCTTTCTTTCTTCATTCATTTTTATGTCACTATGTATTGTTATTTTAATCAAAACTGGCAAAAATCTCAGTAGCTATTTTATTGTTTATTAAGGAAATTGCATTTTCGAGAGGTAAATTCGCAACGTCCTCGCAATTAAAAGGTCCATATTTTGCCATGTCAACACCAACAAATTGTTCCATAGGTTTCATAAATCTAATGAGTACTTTTTTCCTTTTAATTCTTTCACAAATCTTTTCCAAAACCTTCGGCTGTCCATTATTTATTAAAGAAAATATCTCATCCAATCTCTTTCTTGATTGATGTTCTCCATCTAGAATGTATTTTTCTTCATCGGATATTTTAGAGTAATCTATCTCAAAAACTTTTTGAGTCTTCTCCAACTCATGAATTTTTTCCAATCTTATTTGTAAAAGAAGACTAGAAATATCTGAAAACATTTCACTCATCTTTATTACTATTATTTTTTCTTGTGTTTCATATTCATTTATTTTTAGGTTGTTTATACTTCCTGCTATTTTTTGATAAATGTCATAAGGAATTTCCTGCAAAGTAGCATTTTGAAACTCTTTTAATAGGATATTGTAAGCTATTTCTAGACTTAAATTATCTGTAGTATTATTGGACATTAAATTATCATATTCAGGTAATTATGATAATTTATAAATAATTCTTTTTTTCTTTAATACTCGTTTTTCTAAAAGCTTTATTATTAGATCTTCACCAATATTGAACTAAATTGCCGTATAAGATTTTTGAGGGTAATATAGAACCCCTAACTTTTACGACCGAAGATGTAATGGACAAGATAAGAAATGATAATATAAAGTTCATTGGTTTGCAATTTACTAGTCTCTTTGGAAGGTTTCATCACATTACAATCCCTTCTAATATGTTCAAGAAAGGAGATTTTGAAAGCGGGTTGCCAAAGATTGATGGATCTTCTATTCATGGATTTACAGAAATACATGAATCTGATCTAATCGTTCGTCCTGATCCTTCTACATATGCTACGATCCCTTGGATTTCAGAATATCCTACTGCCAGATTAATTTGTGATATATTAAGTGGTGGTTCAAAACGAAACCAATTTCCAAGAGATCCACGAGGTATCGCAAAGAAAGCCGAACAGCAGGTACATGATAACGGATACGAGTTATCGTACTGGGGCCCAGAAATTGAATTTTTTGTATTTGATAAACTAATGGTAGATACATTAACACCATATCGTAGCCAAAGCTACGAAATAATTTCTAGGGAAGCACCATGGTCGTCAGATGGATCCGATTAATGAGGATATTTTCAAGATGAGTTCTAAAAGAAGAACGGAATTAAAGATTAAGCAATTGCCATCCAGTTTGCTTGAGGCTGCAGAGGCTCTTGAAAGTGATCGAGAATTTTTGAAGCCAATTTTCGATGATGAAATTATATATAAAATAATTGAACATGGTTTAAAAGAATACTGAGAAGTTACTCTGAGACCGCATCTACATGAATTTTCACTTTATGCTGATGTATAATTTTTACAATAAGTATATCATCAAATGAGTTTGAACAATTCTCATCTTAATTTGTCGATAATTTCAGCCAACTTGAAATCCTGATCACTAATTCCATTGATGTCATGTGTAAAAAGCAATATTCTCACTTTGTTATAGACATTATATAATTCTGGATGGTGGTTTATTTTTTCTGCTTCGATTGCTATCTTTGATATAAATCCAAAAGCCTGAGTAAAATTCTGAAATTCAAACATTTTGTTTAGTTTGCCGTCTTTTATACTCCAACCATCCATCTCGTCTAACCTATGGTTTATCTCCTCTGTGGAAAGTATTGGATGTTTATTCAATTATTAATAATTTTTGTTCTTCCCATATATTGTTATATCTATTATTTCTAAGCGGAAACTAAATACCTAGAAATTTGTATTAGATTTGTTTTATTAATTTCTCATTATTATTCACAAATGATAACGAAATATAAATAAAGCTGATAAATACTCTTCCGTGTATGAGCTCAAGCAAAAAACCACACATGAATCTAGTGGTTACAGGACATGTAGATAATGGTAAATCTACTATAGTTGGTCATTTAATGGTTGATCTAGGGGTTATTGATCAAAGAACTATAGACCAATTTGCAAAAGAATCAGAAGCTACTGGTAAAGGGGATACTTTCAAGTATGCCTGGGTTTTAGATAGTATTAAGGATGAACGAGATCGGGGCATTACTATTGATTTAGCATTTCAAAAATTTGAAACTCAAAAATTCTTCTTTACTTTGATTGATGCACCCGGACATAGGGATTTTATAAAAAATATGATAACCGGTGCTTCCGAAGCAGATGTAGCCATACTTGTAGTTTCCACAAAACCAGGAGAGACTGAAGCTGCTACGGAGCCGGGGGGACAGGCTAGAGAACACGCATTTTTATGTAGGACATTAGGTGTAGGACAGGTAGTTGTGGCATTGAATAAAATGGATGACTCTAAATATTCAGAAGCTCGCTATAATGAAGTTAAAGGGGTAGTAGAAAAAATGTTAAAAATGGTAGGATATAATACAGCCAAAGTAAATTTTGTCCCAGTTTCAGGCTGGAAAGGTGATAACTTGGTTAAAAAATCTGATAATATGGCTTGGTACAAAGGGCCATCTCTTCTTGAAGCTTTAGACTCCTTTGATCCACCAGAAAAACCAATTGGTAAATCATTGAGAATTCCTATACAAGACGTATATACTATAACAGGTGTTGGAACAGTACCAGTTGGCAGAGTTGAAACAGGAGTAGTAAGAGCTAATGATAAAGTTATAGTAATGCCAGCAGGAGTTACAGGTGAGGTAAAGTCTATAGAAACCCATCACACACAAATGGAATCTGCAGAAGCTGGTGATAATATAGGTTTTAACTTAAGAGGAATTGACAAGAAATCGATTCACCGGGGAGATGTAATAGGAAGCGCTGATAGTCCTCCAAACGTTGCTAAAGAATTTGAAGCACAAATTATAGTAATTCATCATCCTACAGCTATGGCTCCTGGATATACTCCAGTTTTACATGCCCATACTGCACAGGTTGCTGCTACTCTTTCCGAGTTTGTTGCAAAAATTGATCCAAAGACAGGTGGCGTATTAGAAGACAAACCTAAATTTTTAAAGACCGGAGATGCAGCAATTGTCAAAATTAGACCAGTTAGACCTCTCGCAATCGAAACATTTAAGGAATTTCCAGAAATCGGTAGATTTGCACTTAGAGACATGGGTACTACAATAGCAGCTGGTGTAGTGAAAACTATCACTGAAAAACAAGATAAAAAATAAGTGAAACTATGCAATGCCTCAGGAAGCACGAATTAAACTGACAAGTACTAATCTTTCGACATTGGATGGTGTCTGCTCGGAAATCAAAGGTATAGGAGAGAAAAGTGGGATTAATTTGAAAGGTCCATATCCTCTTCCAACAAAAAAAATGAAGATTGTTACTAGGAAATCTCCATGTGGACAAGGCACTAACACTTGGGACAAATATGAATTGAGAATTCATCGCAGAGTAATAGACATGGGAGCAGATGATAAGGCAATTAGACAATTAATGCGCTTGCGAATTCCTGATGACGTATATATCGAAGTATCTCTGACATGATTTTATTACTTTGATTTCGATAATATAGTACATAGAAGAATTCTAACAAACTCTAAATCACTTGCTATTTCATTTTGTCATTTATGACTGTAATGATGATTTTGTTATTTATATTTTAGAGAAAAGATATATTTTCCAAAACAAATCAATGATACTCTAATGAAAGTTAACGTTTTTTTATTGTACACAATAATTGTTGCAATTCTTCTCTTTGTATGCATTGAAATGAGTTATATGGGATCTTACGCAGAAACTCAAAAATTCAAACTCTATAAAAATCAAGATCTTAATTTTAATATTTTATATCCAATTGATTGGAAGATAGTAGAATTTTCTGATGATATTACAGATGAAGGTCTCCAAATAATCTCTAGTTTTATTTCTCCTTTGGACAATTCTATTGATGGATTCCAAGAATTTTTTACTATAAAGACAAAGTCAATAAATGATACTGATAATAAAGATCTTGTTGTCTGGGATTATTTTAATGATTATTTCTATAAAATTCAAGAGTCTAAATCGGTAGGAAGTAGCAAGGTGAATATTTACACAAATTCATCGATAAAAACTCTTGATTATACTTTCACTCCACAACCGGGATTAATTTTGAACAAGAAAGAGGCTATATTTTTAAAGAACGACAGGATTTTTCATATTGAATTTACTTTAACAAATGATACCGCAAATTCATTTACTCCAATGATTAAAGAAATTCTTTATTCATTTAAGTGACTTTTAAATCTAAAAATAATTGTATTAATTATATTTTCTTAAAATCTTTTATCATTTTTTAAAGAATACAATTGGATCTAATAGTATATTCACATAACTACATAACTAAATGACTCTGCCACAAATTATTATCAGATTTCAGTATCGTCAAAAAATAAAATGGTTATTTCTCTAATCAGTCTTGACAGAACTTTTAAGATACTCCGTTAAATCGCTGAGCGACATCATCCCAATTTATTACGTTCCACCAGTTAGATACATATTCTGGTCTTCTGTTCTGATACTTCAGGTAATATGCATGTTCCCAAACATCGCATCCTAAGAGAGGTATCAAACCTTCTGTTCTTGGGCTTGTTTGATTCGGCATTGATTTGTACTCCACTTTTTTATTTACTGGATTATATACAAGCCAGCCCCACCCGCTACCTTGAATCAATACCGTAGTGGACGAAAATTTTTCTTTAAATTCAGAAAAACCTCCAAATGAAGAATTTATCGCATCAGCTAATGAACCTCCTGGTTCACCTCCACCATTTGGTTTCATGTTATTCCAAAATATTCGATGGTTGTCATATCCTCCTCCATTAAAGTTTATCGCGCTCTTTTGATTATCCGGGACTAAATCAAGATTTGATAGTATTTCAACAATATCCTTTTCTTGAATTTCAGTAGAACAGCTTTCCAATGCTGCATTGAACTTATCTGTGTATGTCTGATGGTGTTTTGTATAATGTATTTCCATAGTACGTGCATCAATATGCGGTTCTAGTGAATCATAATTATATGGTAATGACGGTAATTCATATTTTTTCATATCAACTATTTCTCGCAATACATTATTATTCTTTGTGATACACCCCGAAATTTTTACCATAAATTTAATTTAAATGTCTGTCGTATTTAGAGTGGGGAAAGATATTTATTGAAAATTGTAAATTAATCTAAACTGCTTACTCATGGTAATCAATAAAGAACTGCTGGAAAAGAGAAGAAAAGTATCAGAACATAGACCAAAATTCGTTAGACAAGAAAGTTGGAGGTATGATAGACTTGCGGAGAATTGGAGAAAACCAAAAGGTAAGGATAACAAGATGAGGAGACAAGTTTCAGGTGTACCACCTTTAGTAAAGGTTGGTTATAGAGGACCTAAAATTTCTCGGGGACTTCATCCTTCTGGGTATTTAGATAAATTAGTATATAATATTCATGATCTTGAAAAATTAAATCCAAAAAATGACGCTGCTCGCATTTCTAGTACAGTGGGAAAACTGAAAAGAAAAGAAATCATATCGAGATCAATACAATTGGATATCAAGATTTTAAATCCAGGAAAGCCTCATACTAGATTAAAAAAATCACCTGAACCGAAGAAGAAGGAGAGCTAAAAAATGGTTGTAAATCTCAAAAAGAAAAGAGAATTGGTGGCTAGAATGCTTAATGTAGGATCAAATCGTGTTCGATTTGAACCTGACAAGTTAGATGATATTGCAGATTCTATCACTAGAGAAGATATACGATCTTTAATTAAGAACGGTGTGATTTGGACAGCAAAAACAAAAGGTACATCAAGGGCAGGAGCAAAAGCGAAATTACAAGTGAAGAAAAAACGTGGTACCGGGCCTGGATCTAAAAAAGGAAAGAAAGGTGCTAGAATTGGTAAGAAAGAAAGTTATGTGAAGAAAATGCGAACTATGAGATATCATTTGAAAATACTCAAAAGTAGAAACGATATTAATCGTAACATATTCTGGTCATTATACAAAAAAGTAAATGGTGGTCAGATAAGGTCCTTATCTCACCTACGAGAAAATATAAGAGAAATTAAATCACAACAATAAACGATAACATAGATTTTCCATTCTTTTAGCGTTTTCATTAATGTGTATGAATCAATTAAAATCATTTATTATAGAGCTAGTTATGTTGATCAATCTATCTCTTAGATTTATGACACCAGATCGTTTTTCTCCGTCTAGATTTGTTTGAAGTAAAGTTTCCAATCCTTCAACTAAGTATTTGATGTTGGGCAAGGTAAGAATTTCAGAATTTTCAGAATCTTCAGATCCACTTTCTACCCGCTTATTCATATTTAAAATTATTTATTGTTAATGTTAAACGTTATGGTACCATTTTATTTTTTGTTAATAATAATATATTACACAAATAAAAGATTAGATTTCAAACAATATTAACAATATTATTATCCAAAAAAAATTGTTATTATGATGTCTATTACTTTAGTAGTTTCCGAATCTGATCCTGCCAGTAAATCAATGAGTATATATTTAGAAAAGGAGAAAAAATTCGTGCCAACACAACAAAATGATATACTTTTTTCAAATTTGTACAAGAACATTTTATTGTATAAATCAAAGAATTCATTGCTTTTTACTAATAATCTTGACAACAAATTTCCGAATTCTGATGTCTTTATTTTTCTCTCTAAACATCAATCAAATAGTAAATTTCCATCATTGACATGTCATTTTACAGGTAACTTTGAAAATAATCCATATGGTGGTAATTCGTATGAATTGGGGATTTCATATCCATCTTTGCAAAAAATCTATTTACAACATCTTGATGAAATTAAAGAAAAATTACACCCATTTGCAATCACAATCGAGGCAACACATCACGGTCCTACTTCGATAAAAAAACCAATAATGTTTGTAGAGATCGGTTCTACAGAAAAAGAATGGGGTAACGTCACTATTGCATCTTTAGTTTGTGATTGTATATTATCCGTTATTTCAAATCCAATAAATCATCAAAAAAAAATAGGAATTGGTATTGGAGGAACTCACTATGGATCAAAATTTAATAATATAATAATAAATTCTGATATAGCAATGGGTCATATTTCCTCAAAATATAACCTATGCAATGTTAATGAATACTTGCTGAATCAGATGATTACAAAATGTCATGAAAAAATAACTCATATAATATTAGATAATAAAGGATTAGGCAATGAAAAACAAAGAATTTTTGATTTAATCAAAGATACTGGTCTAGATATTCTAAAAATATAGTTTAAAAACTTGTGAATTAATAAATAGCTTTTTTTATCACTGTATTGGTGTTCAGAGATATCTTCAGCACATGATGTAGTCACCGTTTTTTTATATCATGAAAAAAAGATCCTGTTATTGAAGAGAAGTAACATCGTAAAAACTATGAAGAATAAATGGGCCGGAATAAGTGGGTTTATAGAAAACGAGGACCCCCTATCTTGCGCATATCGAGAAATTTTCGAGGAAACAGGTATAGAAAAAAAATTCCTCACACCATTACAACAAGGAGAAACATTGTCTCTATTTTTATCTGATAACCAGATAAAACTAATTATCCATCCTTTTCTTTTTTTATCCATGACAAACGTCATAAAACTTAATTGGGAAAATTCAGAATACATGTGGATACGGCCACAGGATATAGATTTTTTTGATTCTGTTCCAAAACTTAAGAATGTGTTGTCTAGTGTTTATCATAATTTTTGAATTCTAGTTGTAGATAACTCTATTCAACAAATATACCCAGGAGAAAAAACTTGATTTATTATATAATTCACTTTCATTAAAAAAACAGAAATTACAGTTTAAATTGTTCAGTTCAAAAAATATCTTGCATTTCAAGAATTTGTTTATGGATAATGTTATTCAATTTTTTATGATTTTGTATTTGATGTTTTTTGCTATTATTTTTATTATCCATCAAACATTTGACATAATGTTATCTTTGGAGTTGTAGAATTGTATACTAGATTAACAAAAAAATTTTACTCTCAAAACCATTCTTTGGAATATTAATGTAATCTTAGTTGATTGCGTATTTGATATTCAATGATCAAATTAAACTCTGAGAATTCTAAAAAATAACACATAAAAATTCTCCTACGTTATTTTTATATGTTTTCAACTTTCTTAAACCTATTGGCTAGATTTACGGACAAATCTTTCCACAATGATAATATCTCGATTTTGTTTTGATTTTGAAAAAGAAAAAAATGAGTTATATATCAGAATTGGAATTAGTTGTAGGAGGAAAGACTGAATAAGAAGTTTCCTCAAACACTAATGCTTTTGGATATATTTTATATAAAAACTGAATACTAGACAATATATTATATGGCTATAAATTGTTTAAACAATATTTTTTCTTAATATTAATCTTTCATCTACTTAATTGATAACTATTAATATAAGTTTAAAACTTGAAAATATGTTTAATTTATGGTATTACCAGAAGAACGTCGTCTAGGTAGGTGGAGGTTAAACGACCTTATTGATAATAAAAAAAATACATCACAAATTTATTTAGAACAGATAAATAATGATGTTAAGAAATTTGAAAAATCCAAGAAATTTCTAAACAATTCAATTACAATACAAAAATTTTCAGAAATCATAAATCAAGTAGAAAATATTTCAGAAAAACTTAATAGAGTAATGGGGCACGCACATTTACAATATTGTACTGATACTAACTCAAATAAATATTCTGCTTTAGTTACCGAAATGGAATTATTGGGAACAGATGTCTCTAATAAATTGCTCATTTTTGATATCTGGTTTAAAAATATATTGAATGAAAATGTGGCTAAAAAATTGATCCAAAATATTGATCCTGTTTATAGAGAATTTCTTCAACATAAAAGACTAATGGGCAAATATACTTTATCTGAAAAAGAAGAAAAACTCATAAATATTTTTGACGTTACGGGACCGGGTGCTCTTGTAAAAATCTATGATAGAATGACAAATGATTTTGAATTTGTAACTATAATTAAGAAAAATGATAGAATTCAAAAAAAAAAATATGATAATAAAGAAAAACTAATGTCTCTTGTTAGAAGTGAAAAATCTGAGGAAAGAGAAGCAGCATATAAGGCATTATTTGCAGTATACAAAAAATATAGTGGAATTCTCGGAGAAATTTATACCAATCTGATAATTCAATGGCATGATGAAAACATCAAAATGAGGGGATTTGATTCAGCGATCTCGGTCAGGAATATGTATAACGATATTGGTGACAAGATCATAAATACTTTACTAAATACATGTAAACAAAATACACTCATATTTCACAAATATTTCAAATTAAAAGCAAGAATGTTGGGAATGAATAAATTAACCAGATATCATCTTTACGCTCCGCTTGTTATAAATACAAAGGTCAAAAAATATACATATGAACAGGCTATTAATCTAGTTCTAAATGTATTCGAATCATTCGATGCTAGATTTCGTGAGTATGCTACACTGCTGCTTACTAATAACCATGTAGATTCAGAAATAAGAAAAGGAAAAATGGGAGGCGCATTTTGTTCTACTATCACGCCAAACATAACTCCTTATGTATTGTTGAATTTTGATGGTCGTTCACGTGACGTTTCAACAATGGCTCATGAATTCGGTCATGCTATACACAGTATTTGCTCTAAAAATTTGCCCATAACTGTATCTCATGCCCCATTACCATTAGCTGAAACTGCTTCTGTATTTGCTGAAATGCTTTTGAATGAAAAATTAGTAGCAGAGGCGGAATATTCCGAAAAAAGCATCTTGTTAGCAGAACAAATAGATGACATGTATGCCACCATTATGCGTCAATCATTTTTTACAATTTTTGAAATAGAAGCGCATAACAGTGTAACCAAAAATAATTCAACTATAGACGAGCTTTCAAATATATATCATCAAAATCTGACTAAACAATTTGGAACTTCTATGGACATTTCTGAAGAATTTCAGTGGGAATGGCTTTATATTCCTCACTTTTATCATACTCCGTTCTATTGTTACGCCTATTCATTTGGCAACTTATTAGTACTTTCATTATTTAATCTATATAAAAAGGAAGGAAAATCTTTTATTCCAAAATATCTGAAAATACTTTCAGCTGGTGGGTCAAAGAAGCCGGAACATTTACTAAATGAAATTGGAATTAATATTTCAAGTAGAAGCTTTTGGCAACAAGGTTTTGACCTAGTAGCAGAAAAAATAACACAATTAGAAGAACTCTTGTGAATTTATTGTCCAAGGAATATTTGTTAAAAAATATAATTTAGTAATTTATTATAATTTATATATAACGTGGTTAGAACATATATAAATAACTTCTGTCAATATGGTGTACTTAAATATGTTTATAATAACATGATACTTGTTCCAATATTATAGGAAATAATCTTGCAAATATAATAAAATATATATAAAATAACTCCATTAAGTATTTGTTGCGTTTTTTTATCCTTTCCACCATCTTTAACAAAGTTATTTAAGTAATATTATTTGATAGAATGTAAAATAAAGTGTACATGAACAGAAAATATATTTTATTAGATCAAGAACTTATTGATATATCTGACTTATATTTTCATTTATCAGAAGTCAACTGAAAAATATTTTGCATCTATTCAATTTGAAAATATAGTAAATAGAGTGATGTTTGAAGTATCTGTTCATTACTTGTTGAATGAAAAACTGTTATATATCTAAATTAGATATGCTATGACAATCTAAACCAATTGTTCAAATTATCAATGTTACCAGTGTGTTGAAAAAATAAAATCGATTTTCAATCTCAATTGATTTTAACGATATAGTATTCCAATAAAATTTCGAATGATATTGCCATTAAAAAGAGTTTAAACCTTTTGTAAAAATCGTACTACATAACTATCTATTTCGGAATTAATATGTCGTGAAAATTGAGGTCTAAACAATATTAAATATTACTTAGGTGACTTCCCACAGATATGATGTAAAAAAATCCTTAATATAATAAAGGAATAAATGATTTAAATATTATGAAAGAATTTTTCTTACCAATCAAGATTTTTGGGATTGAAGAATACTTTTATTGACATTGGTGTTATTAGATCATTGGGTTTCTTTTTCCACCACGAGAATAAATCTATATTTCTTTAGTTTATCACTTTTGTCATTGATTTTATAATCATCGATCCTCTAACATCCATTAAAAAAGATTAACTAAGAAAGCACAAATCCATGTAATTACCACAAACAAGATTTGTCAGAGAAAATTGATACTTTTATTCAATATCCTTTTATTCTTGTATCATTCTACCTTGAATGGAATTGATTTTTCGTATTTTACTGTGACCAGTTTTTGTTTTATGATCATCCACATCTGAATTAAAAAAGAAACTATCATGACAATCCTCGCAATACCAAATACTATTCAAATCATCTGGATGCATAAATAATGTTATGTTTAATCGAATATAAGAAATTAGTAATTATCTAATGTGAAAATAATAGAAACTATCTATTGTTGAAAACTTATATATTTTTCTTCTAGATCTGATTAGTATAAAAAAAATATTACTATTTTATACAATAATTGTTATATTCTATTTTACCAGAAAGATGATCTCAAAAAGCAATTCATCATATAAAAAAAGCTCATCTACCTAGAGATACTCCACAAAATAGTGTTTTAAATATCTCCTCAAATCGTCTTCATCATCAAATCCTAGATATGTTCTCAGATTGTGTATCCGTTCTTCATCGATTTCTTGATTGTTTTGTTCATTATTAAGTACGATATACGCACTGTCCAAATTTTTATTACTCTATTTTTGTTGGGATTATGACTTAAACATTATGAATATCTTTTCGAAAGAAAAAGCAATCTCAACTTAAAGTTCTATGTTTATTTCATAAACGATCATTCTAAGCCAAGTATTTTTTCATCTGATAATGCCTTATTCAATTCTTGTTCATTCATCAGCTTTCTTTCCAATACTAACTCTCGAATACTTCGTCTAGTTTCTAAAGCTTCTTTGTAGATCTCAGCCGCCCTTAAATATCCAATGTATGGATTTAAAAGAGTTATAAGTATTGGACTATTTTCCATCTGATCCCTTAATTTTTTAGTATTTGCATGTATTCCGTCGATGAAATTGGAAGCAAATATTGGAAGAAAGTTGATTAACATATCGGAAGCATCTAAAATGTTTTTTAGCATTCCTGGTAACATTACATTTAATTCAAATTGTCCCGCCTGAGCAGCCATTGCAATTGAAACGTCTCTTCCAATTATATCAAAACATATCATGTTTAAGCACTCTGCAAGCGAAGGATTTACCTTCCCGGGCATTATCGAAGAACCTGCATGAACTGCTGGAATTAATATTTCAGCTAAACCAGCTGTAGGTCCAGAAGCCATCAGTCTTAAATCATTGGCAAGTTTAATAATTTCTAATGCCAGATTCCTTAAAGAAGATGAACAATTTGCTACATCATATTTGCTTTGTAATGAATAAAACAGATTGTCCGAAGATTTTAAGTTAAAACCTGATATCTCTGAAAGATTTTTCACGGCTTTATTTTTATATCCTCTTGGTGAATTAGCCCCTGTACCGACTGCCGTTCCACCTAAGCCAATAAATTCTAATTTTTGTTTTGCTATTATTATCATTTCCTTTGCCTTTTCTAGTGAAAAAACATATTCATCGAACTCCGCACCTAGTGTCACCGGTATGGCATCCATTAAATGTGTTCTTCCTATTTTGATAATTTCTGCAAATTCTATTCCTTTTTTTCTTAATGATTCTATTAACTTGTCTAACGAATCAATTGTAAATTTGATATTTATTAATATAGCAATATTCATGGCTGTTGGAAAAGTATCATTGCTGGATTGAGACATGTTAACATGATCATTAGGACTCACAACGTTGTATTCTCCTTTCTTTTTGCCAAGAATTTCCAATGCCCTGTTAGCTATTACCTCATTTGAATTCATATTAAAAGCTGTTCCAGCTCCAGAATTAATCGATTCTATCACAAATTCCTCCATATACCTTCCTGATAAAATCTCGTCACAGGCCTGAATTATTGCTAGTCCTATCTCTCTATCCAGAATATTCAATTCCATATTGGCTATTGCTGCAGACCGCTTAATCATGGCGAAAGCCTTTACCAAGTTAACATGCGATTTTTGTCCGCTAACTTTGTATTGTTTTAGTGCTCTAGAAGTAAAAGGGCCATAGTATGAATCTATAGGAACTTGAATTTCTCCTAAAGAATCTCTATCAATTCTAAACGACATTTTATAATGTTGATTCCAATATCTAAATATATTAATTGCTTTTTATGATAAGTAGACTCCGTTGTTTAGTATAAGTTTATATAATATATTTATATAGTCTACAGAAAGCATATCAATATGCCGCAAACGAAACCCATTGTAAGTATCGAAAATGTTGTTGCGTCTGCTACCATTAATCAAACTGTGAATTTAAACCAAATAACTCAGATATTTCCAGATGTAGAATATCATCCTGACCAATTTCCAGGACTAGTTTTTAGATTAAAATCACCGAAAACGGCTACTTTGATCTTTAGCTCTGGAAAGATGGTTTGTACTGGGGCTAAATCTGAAGATCAAGCTATCAAAGCAGTAAAGAGTGTTGTACAAAAATTAAAAAAAGGAAGTATTAACATAGAGAATGAGCCTATTATAGAGATTCAAAATATCGTAGCATCAGCTAGTCTAGGAGGTAAAATCCACTTAGAACTAGCTGCCCGTGTACTTCCACGAAGTATGTATGAACCTGAACAATTTCCTGGACTAATTCATAGAATGTTGGATCCAAAGACGGTTATACTCCTGTTTGCCAGTGGTAAATTAGTGTGCACTGGGGCTAAAAAAGAAGCCGAAGTTTATCGAGCTGTTCATAATTTGCATACGTTACTTGAAGAGAAGAACTTGATGATTTATGAGGGATAATCTTTTAAGCCGTTTTTATTCTTTAAGCTCTTCTCTTTTTTCTCTGTCTATTAAATTTCTAGCATAAAGGATATCAGAAATTTCTGTCATCGTTATTAAAAACTTTAGGTCAATATCTATTTGCGTGTATTTCTCGATTATTTCATTATTTCCCCTAAAAAGTATTGATAATACATTATTGACTTTTGCACCATGATTTCTGATTACCTTTATTGCATGTTTTAAGGACTGTCCTGTTGTAATTACATCGTCTATTAGTAAGACATTTTGATTCTCTTGCAATTTTCCTTCAATTAAATTGTTACCTCCGTAACCTTTTGACTCCTTTCTTATGTATATCAGAGGTCTGAAGATTTCATACGCTAATGCAGACGTAAATACTAAACCTGATGTCGGAACTGTAGCTAAACAGTCAAATTCCAATCCATCGTCTATTATCTTATCTCTTAAGGAAATTATCGTTTGATGAAAGATTGCTGGATGACTCTGTATATTTCTGAGGTCTACGTAATAACTACTATCTAATCCGCTAGAAAGTCTAAATTTACCGACTTTGAGCGAATTAGACTGGATTAAGTAGGTTGCAAAATTAACTAGAAAATCTTCCATTTCAATCTTAATGTGAAAGAGATTTATTTTAACTCTTTTAGATAATTCTTCATGCCCGAAATATGGCTTGGCTACGGAACTTCGAACGTAGTTCTTGATATCAAACAAGAAAATTTAAGTCACTTTGTACCTACACCACAGATTTTCTCCAAAGAATATTTATATAATTTTCTATCAAATATCAATTTTTTAAAAAAAACTCTATTCTTTCCCTTATCGGGTTCTAAAGCGGTAATAAAAATAATCTCATTATTGATTGACATCTCTAATTCTAATCCAGATTTTGAGATAGAAATTGGCACTTATCCAATAATATTTCAGCTAATTAGGACTTATTTTTCTAATTACAGAAAACCAATTACACAAATAGAAAAACAGGATCTCCTTGACAAAATTAAAAAATATAATCAGGTTGTTTTTATTTCCAGAGTATATCACGATCCTTTGTTTGGATTCCATGGAACTCCTTCTATTCTAATGAGAAATTCAGGCAATAATTTGATGAATCAACTTTTTTCATCTTCTTCAATGGAATTTCCAAAACCAGGTACAGTAGGTGAACCACTTAAAATGGCTTTAGAATTTTGTAATAAATTAAATATATACTCAATAGATCTGGTTTCCTATAATTCAGATATCGTGGGTATACATTATGGTAATACTATCTCTAGTTTTCAAGAATCTATTTCAAGCTTAAATTCCATAGTCACATTATATGATGGAGAAAATAGGGCAATCATTGCTAGCTCAGGATATGAATATGAGAATCATCTCACTCTAAGCAATTCATTGAATTTTCTCTGGAATATTGTACCCTTACTTAGAAAAAATGGATCTGCTGTACTGTTATCTGAAAGTAGCGGCGGTATTGGGGAAGGAGCATTAAAAATGTATATCGAGGGAAGACTATCCATGAATGAAATCAAGAACGGTAATTATATTAGTGGACTGGAACATCTAATTTTTCTTAAATGTTTACGGGATGAGTATAATCTTGGAATTGTTTCGTCACTGCCCTTCTATTATACACGTAAAAAACTTGGTCTTACACCCTTTAACAATGTGAAGGAAATTCTGGAGAATTTCTTGTCAAAATATGGCAAGAATAGTAAAGTCATAGTATGTCCCGATCCAGATAGTACATTGCTTCGAAAATAGATGATAAATTGATATTAAAGAATTCTTTTATGTGCAGAGCATAGAAACATGTAATATGTGTAAGATGTCGATTTATCGATTCATTTTTTAATTTACTGCCTATATAAAGTTATATACTTTATCAAAATTACTCATAATACATTTGCAATCTGTACTCAGGAATATTGGTGATTATATTATTCGTCAGTGTGAAGAGAAAGACCTTGAATTTGTGATAAACATAAATCTCAGGACACTGCCAGAACATTATTCTGATTATTTTTTTAGCTCAATTTTGACAGAATTACCTGAAGCTTTCATTGTTGCAGAATTTAAAAATCAGATTGTGGGCTATATAATGTGCAAAATTGAATTTGGTTTTTCGAATTTTCGTAAGCTTGGTTTTGTAAAAAAAGGACATGTGGTATCAATTGCTGTATTGGAGGAACATAGGGGAAAAGGAATAGGAAAAGCGTTAATGTTCGAAGGAATTAACGGAATTCTTAGGAGAAAAAGTGATGAAATTTATTTGGAAGTAAGAGTGAGTAACAAAATCGCAGTTAAATTATATCAAGATATTGGCTTTATTATTAAATCTAGACTTAGTTCATATTATCGAGATGGTGAAGATGCTTATTTGATGTCACGAGACCTTAGTTAGAGATATATAATATCTCAATGTGGTTCTTTTATAAGAATGAAAGGTAATAAAACTACCGGAATCTTTCTTTTAACTGTTCCTTCGTTGTTATTTTTTCTATATGTTTATTTGTTATTTTCCTCTCATCTGGATCTATTCATAATTAAACTTACCATTACAGCTACAGTTGGTGTAGTTATTACTGTATTTGTTTGGATAGGTTATACTATGGTATCCTCAACTCATAATACCGAATTACCTGATAACTAGATCCAAAAAATTTAAAATAACTCTATATCAGTCACAATTTGGTAAATTCTAGGACCCACTTCTCTTACTACTCTGCACGAAACAATTCTACTGTTATAAGATCCAAACACATTATTACTATAGTTTTTACCTTCTTCAAGTGAGCATAATTTATTATGGGATTTTATATGAGCAAAAAAGTGAATTATTCCCTTCTTATTTTTAAGTGCTAAAATTGCTAAATCAATAAATTCAAAAGCTCTCTCTGGAAGAGGCATTAGAACTCTTGTAGCGATACCTGCTAGTTTATTTGGTATTACTTCAGTTACGTTTCCAAGAATCGGAATAACTCTATTTTCAACCCTATTCAATTTAGTATTAGCTAAACAAAGTTCTGTAGCAGTAGGATTCGAATCAATACTATGTACTGTGCAATTTGTTTTTTTAGCCAGTATTATCGAATATGTGCCAATACCTCCAAACATATTTACTATCACTTCTTTATCTTTTATTAATCTAGAAATTCTCAGTCTTTCTGTTGATAAACGTGGTGAAAAATATGTTTTTGAAACATCAACCTTGAAAATACATCCGTGTTCCTTGTATTCTGTAATGGTTTTCTCTTCTCCTGCCAAAAATTCTAATTGCCTTATTCGATGGTCACCTTGTACTGGTGATATTTGTTGAAATACCGTGTTTACGGATTTGATCTTTTTCAATAACGTATTTGCGATTATTTCTTTCTTGGAAAGAAGACTGTCTGGAATTTTAATAATAATAATATCTCCAATAATATCAAAAGATGAATATACTTTAGTAATTTCGTCAATTGTCAAAATATCTTTTAATGTTTCTTTAAGCATACGTGGCATATTTTTTATCTGTTTAAATAGTAATACTCTCCTGATCCTTTTTGTACTTTATCGAGTCTACTCATATCCTTGTTTACCCTAGGTCTTCCTGTACTATCATCTCTTCTATAAGTAATTGATAGATTTTTTAGGAATTGATTCATCCCTTTTACTTTAGACATCGGTTCAGAGGCGTAACCTTCTATTCCTGAATTCCCTTCAAAGATTATTAATGTATCGGAAACAATATCTATCAATTGCATATCATGGTCAATAATTATAGCTGATTTATTTTGTGCCCTTACAAATCTTTGAATAAATTTTGCCAACGCTATTCTTTCTTCTATATCTATGAAAGCAGATGGTTCATCAAATGCGTAAATTTCAGCATCTTGCATTAAAGTAGCTGTGATCGCTACTTTCTGTAGTTCTCCTCCACTTAAATTTTTAAAATTTTTCTCATATAATTTTTTTATACCCATAGGAATAATTATCTGTTCTTCAACAGAACTTCCCTCGATCACATTTTGATAACGAGAATATAATAATGACTTAACGTCCCCGTCATAATCCTGACTTATATATTGTGGTTTATATGATATTTTAGGATTAATCTCTACCACTCCCTCATCAGTTTTTTCTATACCTGCAATTATCTTCATAAATGTTGTTTTTCCTAGAGCATTAGCACCTGTTACTCCAATTACCTCTCCCTTTCTTATCCGTCCAGATCTGATTTTAACTATAAAGGAATCAAATCTTTTTTTTAAATTAGAATATTGAGTAACAATGGTATTTTGCAGTAAATCTTCCGTTGGACTAAAAGAATCAAACCTAAATTTTTTTTCTCTAAATCGTACATTTTCAGAAGGAATAAATCCATCAAGAAAATTGTTTATTCCAACTTTAGTAGACTGCACACTAGACACAATTCCATAAGCTCCAGGTTCCCCATATAATATATGAATATAGTCAGACAAATAATCCAATAATGTAAGATCGTGTTCAATGATCATAACACTTTTTCCTTTTTTTGCTAAACTTTGAATTACTTTAGCTACCGCCAATCTCTGATATATATCATTATAAGACGAAGGCTCATCAAAAAAATAATAATCTGCGTCTTTTATTGTGGTAACTGCCACAGCTAACCTCTGTAATTCTCCACCACTTAATTCGCTAACATTTTTATTCAATGAATTCTTCAATCCTAATTCTTCGGATATTAGATCAAACATATCTAACTCGTCAAATTTTTTTAGCATTTCTTTTGCGGTTCCATTGAAAAATTTAGGTATTTTATACACTAGTTGAGGTTTTATAGATAGTTTTAGATTTCCATTTGCTAAATTTTGAAAATATGCCTTCAATTCAGTTCCGTGAAAATTTTTAATCACGTCATTCCACTCAATCTTTTCATTATATTCTCCAAAATTGGGTTTCAAGTTACCCGATAATATGTTTATTATGGTAGATTTACCCATTCCGTTTCTTCCAAGCAAACCTACTACAGATCCCTTTTTCGGAGTTGGTAAATGATATAATCTGAATGAATTAATTCCATATTGATGGATCTTATGTTCTCCTAGTTCTTTTGGTAAATTTACTATAACTATTGCTTCGAACGGACATTTCTTTACACATATTCCACATCCAGTACATAGATCTTCTGAAATTACCGCCTTGCCATCATGTGGTCTCTGAATAATACATTCTCCTCCTGTTTTATTAATAGGACAATAGATTATGCATTCTAATCCACATTTCCTGGGTTTGCATAATTCTTCATCCAATACGGCTACTCTAGAAGATGCATCATTCAACTTTCTTCACTTTTATTTTTTACAATATGTATTATATCTCTTGCTAGGTTTACGTTGGTTGTTTTCTAATTTTTAATGGTCCAAGAATATTAAAAAAGATTAAATTAAACATGATAGTTGCTATTTGTAGCCGGTCATAGTGGCAGGGCGCGACCCGGTCCCATACCGAACCCGGAAGTCAAACCTGTCGTCGCTGCCTAATACTGACCTACGTGAGTGGTTGGGAAAAGGCAGTGCTGGCGTTCTAGATATATAAGTGTCAATATTTCGTACTAGATGATATTTTGGATTTTTCAGATACTATTATATCAGATTCACTAGGAGGAATTTAATAATAGTTCTTATTCCGAAACCTGTGGCTCCTTTTGGATTATATGATTTAGACAATGTTCCTTCTTGATTCCATGCAGTTCCTGCAATATCAATATGTGCCCATGGCACATCACCTACAAAATTCGATAAAAATGCAGCTGCGGTTATTGCACCGCCAGATCTTCCGCCTATATTTTTTATATCTGCAGAATTACTTTTTATCTGTTCATGATATTCCTCAAATAAAGGTAATTCCCACAATTTCTCATAAGTACTATTGGAATGGTCGATAATCTTTTTAATTAATTCGGAATTAGTACCTATTATTCCAGCAACATTTGATCCTAGTGCGATTACACATGCTCCGGTCAGTGTAGCCATATCAATTGCCAATTTTGGTTTGTATATGCTTATTCCATAAGATAACGCATCAGCAAGAATCAATCTGCCTTCGGCGTCGGTATTTAATACTTCTACTTTCTTTCTATTATGCATTTCAATAATGTCACTCGGTTTGTATGAAGAATCTGATGGCATATTTTCTACGGAGGGAACTATTCCTATTACATAGATCTTGGGTTTTAGTATTGATAATGCTTTCATAATGGCAATAATATTCACTCCACCGCATTTGTCAAATTTCATCTCCTCCATCCGTTCGCTAGGTTTAATGGATATCCCTCCAGAATCGAATGTTACAGCCTTGCCTACAAGTAAAATTGGATTTTCATCATTTTTGTTTCCATGATACTCCATTATGATTAGTTTTGGTTGATTTTTACTTCCTCTCCCTACAGATGCTATTCCATTCAATCCAAGTAATTTCATTTTCTTGAAGTCAATAATTTTTGTTTCAATTGCTTTTTTGTTAATATTTATTGCAATTTTTGCTAGATACTCAGGTGTACATTCGTTAGGTGGTAAATTACTTATATCTCTAGCAAAATTCACTGTTTCTGAAATTATCGAAGCTCTATCAATAATCGTTTGAAATTGTTTGGACTTCGAATTACAAAGTATTGCTACCGTTTGAAGATGATTTTTTTCGCTCTTTGTTTTATATTTATCAAAGGAATACGAAGACAGAATTATTCCCTCAGTAATTGCCTCTATTATTTCTTCGGATAAATCAAAAGGAACAATTGAAAATTCTTCTATATCAAATTCCTTTAAATATTGTACTATTTTTCCTGAAATTATTCTTGCTTTTTCTGCATTAAAATCGGTTTTTTTTGCTAATCCAACAAATAAAATATTTTGTGCTGGCATCCTTGATAATGTATTTAATTCGAACATACACCCAAATTTTGAACTATATTTATCATGAAAGTGCCTTGCTGCCTTTACTAGTTCCTTATTTAGACTATGAAATAACTGGGAATAATCTTCATCTTCAAAATAACCTATAACCAATACTTGAGAATTTTTTTTTCCTACTTTTGTTTCATCTGCTCTTATTCTTAACATCCCTTTTGAATTCCTAATTAGAATATTTTAAACTATTGAATTGTTTTTCCTCTTTGTAAAATAGGACCAAATTTATTACTAATGAACCAGCTAGATTTTTATCTATCGTGTTATTTTGTTCCAATATTCCACTAAAGTGGTTTGAAGGTATAGCTTATGGGATTTAGCATGCGTTATTTGGATATGAAAGCAAAAATCCGTGAAATCAGGATAAATGCTATCAAAGGAATAGCGGAAGCAGGGTCGGGTCACCCAGGTGCATCATTTTCTGCAGCCGAGATAATGGGCGTGTTGTATTTCAGAATATTAAAACACGATCCTTCAAATCCTGAATGGTCAGGACGAGATTATTTTATCAATTCCAAAGGTCATTCTGCACCTGGTTTCTATGCAACATTGGCAGTTGCTGGATATTTTCCAACTGACGAAATGAAAGATCTTAGAAAATTCGGTTCAAGACTGCAAGGTCATCCAGTTAGATACTCTAAATACCTCGAGAATCATTCTCTACCTGGTGTAGAATATTCTGCAGGTTCTGAAGGTATAGGACTTTCTGTATCAATAGGAATTGCTCTATCTAATATTATAGATAACAAAAAAAACCGTGTCTATGTTCTATTGGGAGATGGAGAGACCAATGAGGGTCAGATATGGGAAGCTGCAATGACTGCGCCTAAATTTAAACTTGATAATCTAGTTGTGTTCCTAGATCGAAATAGGATCCAGCAAGATGGATTTACTGAAGATATTATGCCAATAGATCCTGTGCGTGATAAATGGCTAGCATTTAACTGGAATGTCATAGAAATCAATGGTCATAAGATAGAACAAATAATGGATGCGTTAAATAAAGCTGGTCAAATCAAGGACAAACCTACTATTATAATTGCAAACACGATAAAAGGTAATGGAATTAAACATATGGCAAATAACCCTCAATGGCATGGCAGAGCACCACATCATAAACAAAGTCCACTATTACTACAAGAATTGGAAGGCGATTATATGATATCTCCATCAATAATCGCTGGTGAAAAGGAAAATTATGAAGAAAAGATAAGGAAAGCCGAACGTGCCGGGGCTGATATGATTCATCTGGACGTAATGGACGGTAAATTCGTTCCAAACACCACCTTCTTAGCCGATACCATAAAAAAATTAAGACCTATAACCAATCTCCCATTTGACACCCATCTTATGATTGAAAATCCTTACGAATACATACATGAATATATCGATGCGTCATGTGATATTATTACAGTTCACGCGGAAACATGCGATGAAGAACAGTTTATCTGCATAAGAGACAAAGTATTGTCTCATGGAATTAGCTTGGGTATTGCTATAAATCCAGAAACTAACCTTCCAAAATGGGTGTTTTCTAATCTAAATTCCATTGATGTAATAATAATAATGTCAGTTCATCCTGGGTTTTCAGGACAAAAATTTATTCCAGAAACTACATCAAAGATTTTCAATTTAAATAAAATCTTAAAAAATCATGGATTTAAGGGATATATCGAGGCTGATGGAGGAATAGATGCATCTACTGTTCAGCAAGTTTATGATGCAGGAGCTAGAATCATGGTAGCCGGAAGTGCAGTATTTTCTAATAGTGATATTAATTCAGCTATAATACAATTGAGACATAAAACTAATGTTACCTTAGAAAGAAATCTTTTGCGCAAAGCGGATGAAAATAATATAAGAAAAGATTGGTTAGTTGCACGTAAACATATCTTGATACCACTTGCAAATGAACTTGGTATAGAGGATGAAATAAATGAATTCTAGTGTAAAGTTTGCAGATATGAGGTCAGCTTATGGGAACACATTAGTTGAATTAGGTATGATTAACAAAAACATTGTATGTGTTGGCGCTGATACTACTGATTCACTTAAAACCAAAAAATTTGGAGATAAATTCCCAGAAAGATTTTTCAACATCGGAATAGCAGAAGCTAATCTAGTTTCTATTGCTGCAGGCTTGGCAATGACTGGAAAAATTGCATTCGCAAGTACCTACGCTGCCTTCTTACCTGGAAGATGTCTAGATCAAATAAGAAATGCTATATGCTATCCTGACCTAAATGTAAAGTTAGTTGTATCTCATGCAGGTTTAACTGTAGGTCCAGATGGAGCTTCGCATCAACAGATAGAAGATATTGCAATTATGAGATCTATACCTAACATGAAAGTAATAACACCTTCAGATGCAGTATCTGTTACAAGACTAATTAAAAACATTGTTGACATTCCAGGACCTTTTTATATAAGACTTGCAAGACCTTCTAGTGAAATTCTTTATGGAGAAAATGATTCTGACTTCAAGATAGGAAAAGGAAATATTCTACGTGAGGGTTCCGATATGACTATAATTAGTTGCGGATTAATGGTATACAAATCATTACAAGCAGCAGACAATCTGAAAAAGAATCATGGTATTTCTTGTAGAGTTATAGATTGCTATTCAATAAAACCTATTGATCGTGATCTTGTAATTGCAGCTGCTAAGGAGACTGGATATATCATCACCATTGAAGAACATAATTACATTGGAGGACTTGGCAGTGCAATTACTGAAATATGTTCTGAAGAATATCCTTGTTATGTTAAACGTCTTGGGATAAAAGATATATTTGGAGAATCTGCACGAGATTCAGAATTAAATCTCTTGCTGGAAAAGTATGGATTAACCGAAAAAGAAATAGAACGGCATGTTCTATCTACTCTATATAGAATTAAAAATGGAAATCTTTCTTGATACTGCTAATTTAAAATCTATACGTCATTATAATGAAATGGGCATGGTGGACGGCATTACAACCAATCCTACTCTACTTTCTAAAGAAGATGGTAATCCAGAAGATATAATGCATGAGATAGTAAATATTGTTAAAGGTCCAGTTAATCTCGAAGTGATAGCAACAGAAACGGAACAAATGATTCAAGAGGCTCACAATCTGAAAAAATATGGCTCTAACGTCATAGTGAAAATTCCAATGATTCCTGCAGGCTTGAAGGCTGTAAAGCAATTAACTGACATCGGTATAAAGACCAATGTCACTTTGGTTTTTTCAGCTAATCAAGCTATTTTAGCCGCCAAGGCCGGCGCATCTTATGTCAGTCCTTTTATTGGTAGAATAGATGATTCTGGTCAAGAAGGCATGGCTATCATTAAAGAAATACATCAAATTTTTAAAAATTACCAATACAAATCCAAAATTCTTGTTGCAAGTATACGACATCCAATTCATGTGATTGAATCTGCAAAAATTGGAGCTGATGTAGTTACTTTGCCACCTGAAATCTTAGGGAAAATGCTTTCACATCCTCTAACCGATAAAGGTCTTAAGCTTTTTCTTTCTGATTGGGAAAATTTGCAGAAAAAGATTATTAGGTGAAAATTATCTCATTTTATTTATATCTTAAGTAAATTAATCACTTTCTTCGGAATATCCTCAACTCTAGTGGCTAATGTCTTATTATAATTCAAATATTTTAAATTGTGACCAATATTTATTAAATCGTTCATATCTTTGCCAACCCCTAGAGCAGCCATATGGATAGACATGCTTCTGTATTTCAATACCATCTCCTTGACTGCTTCATAGTTTGAAGGTTCACCGTCTGTTAGCGTGATCATTATGTTTGGTTTGAACGATCTAATAAAACGCAATAAAATTGAATAGATCTCAGCTAACGGTGTACCACCACTTGCTCTAATTTGAACTAATCTTCTTGCGTTAGATATAGACCATGGAACCCTTGGAGGTTTTATAAGCCAACATTTTACCCTTTTCGATTCGGTACTAAATGCAAATACAGAAAATTCAATACCTAAGTAGTCCAATGCTTCACATAATGCAACTGTGGCTTGTTTGTATTTTAATTCGACATCCTCAATACTGCTTGAATGATCAAGTAAAATTACAACTCTTGTTCGAATTGAAATTTTATGATCTGTAAGGAAAGGTTTATCGTGAGAATCTAAATATGTTTCTACATCTAATTCTTCTCCTTTATCTTCGTGAACTTCTATCCAACCAGATTTCCAGTCCCTAAACGCAGATTTTATTCTCTGAATTAATTCTATATCATATATTTCTGATTCATTTACATCTGTTTTATTTGGTATGCTTATGTCAAAGTTTTCTAAACTATCATATCCTTTAGTTTCTGATTTTTTACTTTCCTTTATGAGCGTTTCATATTCTTTTATTACATCACTTGCTTGTATTATTTCTTTAACCGCTTTATCAAATTCCTTATTCATTAGCTTTGATTTCACGATTTTTTCTATCTGTTTTATAAGTTCTGATTTTGTCATACCCAAACCTATTTTTGATCTTGGGGAGGTTATTGGAATGGACAATAACGGATCTATTTGTAATCTTTTAATAATTTCTTTTACTTGGTCATATATCCACTCCGTTCCCCTTCTTCCCTCAATAGCATCCTTGATGCATTTATTTGCATAGTCTGCAGCATTTTTTACTCTCTCAAATTCATTACCAAATAACTCGCCCTTCATATATCCTGTCAGAAAATATTGTGAAAAAGCTTCAATTAATTTGTGTGTGCCATAAATAGTATTTAATAAGGGTTTTGTTAACCATGACATGGCTTCGTAGAAAATTATTTCATTAGTCATCCCTTGCCAAATTTCAAGTCCCACTATTTCAACTCTTTTTGTTTCTAGACAATTAAGAATAAAACCATAGGCATGCTCTTTACTTGATGCCTTAACTTTTGTACAATATTTTATCCTCATCGCCTCGTACCAAAGAGTTACTCTCCATTGCCTATACCTATCAAATTCTTCACCATGAAAATATTTTAGTGTAGGAAGAAAGATCTGTTGTCGGTCTATATCCGTATATGGTTGTTTATCATCTGATAAAGAAACAATAACCTTTGGATTATCAGACCATCTTCTTGCTAAGAAAGTTGATATATCTAACAATATAGAATTCGCCGAAGCTGAATTCATTAATATATAATGATTATTTTTGATATTTTTAACCGTATCAACTAGAAAAATATAGGATTGATTATAAAAATTTTGTTGATTTTGAATATTCTTTTATTAACAGTTCATAAAAAAAATAAAAGAGAAATAAAATTTTAGACTGGTGGTGAGGAGAGCAGATCAATTATTTCATGTCTATCAAACATTGAATATGAATACAAACCGTCTTTGGGTTATAACGGAACTAGTTTGTAGTACACTTCTTACATCTATAGTTTCTTTACTGTTCTCAGTTGAGACTAGGCAATTGTATAATACTTCAAGTCATTGTGCGTCAACAAGAGCTATGGATTTAATTTGTATTTGGCTTAGAACTGTAAAGCATTCTCAAATGTCTGGTCCTCTGCTTCGACATCTATCTATGGGTCCAGATTTATGTTTACACGGACATTTGCAAGAATCTTATCGGTATTCAGAAAATAAGCCCATCCATTACCGTTCGTTCTCATTTCATGGAAATTTATACTTTAGTGTTTCTTGATGACTGTCATAAACAAAGTCATCTTCATAGGGTTGTGCATGTTCACAAATAGTAAAAGACGGAGATGATAAATCCAAATCCCCGCGAATGATCCAGCATATAAAATAACCCCAGTTTTATTATGAGTAATTATTTATCAATTATCAACAAATTATTTAGAGTTTAAAGGATTATTAGAAAGATATTTGAAAATAAATTGTTTTTGTTTCTAAAAATAGATATAAGTGTAGAAATGTAAATAGAGAATATGTTACTTATACCAAATTCATGATGGTTTTAGATACTAAAAAGTAAATTTAAATCAGTAATAATAAAAAATAGTATTTTAGTCCAGTCTATATCACCCAAATATCGATGTTATCATGTCCATGACTTTCCTAAATTCTACTTCTCCCCATTGATTATATGCATTGGCAAAAACTATCTCTGCAGATAATTTTGGTTCGGTTCCTATGTTAATTAATTTAGTGAATGCTATTGTTTCTCTAAGACTCGGACCATAATACAATTCTTCAACAGCCGCTGCTTCCCTTAGTATTCTAGCTAATTTAACTGCACGTTGAACTGGCACGATATGTTCATTATCTATCTGTATATGCTGTTTTATAATCTCGAGTTCTATATCTTCAGGTGGATAATCCATGTTTATCCTAATAGGAAATCTACTTAATAATTGTGGAGGGAGCTCTTTTGTTCCAATATGAGACAACGGATTAATGGTGGAGATCACGAACCAATCTTCATTAGCATGAATTATTTGTCCTTCTGCCTCTTTTAATATTAACTGTCTTCTATCATCGAGTGCCTCATCCAATCTTAAAAGCATATCCGGTTCAGCTGCATTTAACTCATCAAGATAAAGTATTCCTCCTTCCCTCATTGATTTTACCAAAACCCCTTCAATAAAGCTGATTTCTCCTTTTTCGATGGTTTTAGTTCCAATGAGATGAGATTCTCTTGTTCTTAAGCTAAAATTCACAGAAAAAACCTTTTTTCCTGTCTCTTCTGCAAATTTTCTTACTAGAGAAGTTTTTCCCGTTCCTTTTGGACCAATTATTAAAGCGAATAGCTTCAGTTG
This sequence comes from uncultured Nitrososphaerales archaeon, assembly GCA_963695855.1. Lineage (GTDB taxonomy): Archaea > Thermoproteota > Nitrososphaeria > Nitrososphaerales > Nitrososphaeraceae > TH1177. Next base: position 465,760 of record CAVOHZ010000008.1, read on the forward strand.
ACTAGCTCTATGTAAAATATCGGTCGATCCATTCCAATCTAGATATTTGACTACTTCTGTCAGCTCACTCATCTCATTTTACTAGATGTCGTTTAATTTATAAATTAAACTGTGATTTATAAAATCAATTTCTTCCTGAACGTAGAATCATTTTTTTATTACTTATGTAATCTGTTAGTAATATTTTGTCTATTGAGTCTGGATTTATGTAATAAGATCTGCCATTAACATACTTTTCCATTTCATTTACATAATTTAATAATGAATCTTCCTCACTTATCATTATTGTATCTATCTGTATTCCTAATTTTTTACATCTTCTTGCTTCCATGATCGTTCGTTCGCCTATAAATTGGTCAACTTGTCTATATCTATAACACAAATAAACTAATTCTCTAGCATTTACGTCCAGACTCATGTCGTGAGTTTGTTTTATAGAATTTATTAGATCCTTATCTGGCACGTAAAAATGTGAATATGGTCTTAGAGATAATATTTTTTCTTGCTCACTTTCAGTATCAATAAAGCATGCACTGGGGTGACCATCAGTAATCAGTACTATTCTCTTGTTTTCAACTGGCTTTTTATCTAAAATTTTTTTTGCTAGTCTTAAAGCTGCCTGATAATTGGTATAGTGAAGAAAATCAGTTCCAGGTTCAAATGTCTTGAGGTAGGGAATATCTAACGGTTTAATTTTGGAAGCGAGAGCTCCAAAACCTATAATGTCAATAATATCTGATGGAAAATATTTTCTGTTAAGCAGATATAGTGTCCATAAAGCTTTCTTGGCAGCTTCGATTCTACTCAAATTTCCATATAAAGTAGAATATCTCATAGTTGAACTAAGATCAATACAGTAAACAACAGCTACTCTTACATCCCTCATTGTTTCATATTCTTCAAAATCTTCAATCTTCAATTCTAGAGGAATTTTTATACTGTTGTTATCTTTTGCAAGTCTTTGAATAGAGTTCAATAAGGATTTTGGAACATCAATAAGTCTAATGTCATCGCCAATTTCATATCTTTTTGTAGTATCCAAAATGATTGTACCGTTTCCAAGATTCTTAGTTTCATGTAATCCAATATCTGCATTTTTTAATTCATTCAAAACGTCTTGCAATATTTTTCCTCCTATAATTGTAAATCCTTTACTGCTCAACCATTTTTTTGAATCCTTCAAATATCCCTTTTTAATAAGAAGAGTAATTATAGGAACTTGTTTTTTTTCCTCTGCCTTTTTTACCTTGGATTCGTACCTGTTAGTATTGTATTGATCTACGTCAGGAATATTATTTTCCAATTTTTTCCTTCTTATTAATTCCTGTAATGTTGATTCTACTTCCTCTAACGTAGGGGTCCTTTCTTTTATGATTTCTCTCGCTATTGTTTTAAGTATTTCGTTGTTAAGCTCATTGCCGATATTTTGGTTATCTTCTTTTTCCTCATTTGTTTTCGTATCTCGTAATTTGTGATCATATGGAATGTAAACAAAATCTCTGGAGATATTATGTTTTATATTCATAGATATCTTTTTCTTTTCTATCTAATATAGGATTATCCAAATTTCTTAAACCTTCCAGAACAAGTTCAATCATTGACGATTTATATTCCAAATCTTTATAATCGGAAAATAATAATCCATTTAATACAATTTCATTCTTCTTTATCCGGTTAACAAAATCATCTTTTTCTTTTTCCAAACTATTTGATATTTTGTCTAGCGCCTCAGCTAACATTGGAAAATTTCTTAATTGATTCTCATAGCTATTTTCTATTACATCAGAACCTCTGGTTCCAATAAATTTTTGCGATACAACAAATTTCTTATTCTTTTGAAATTCCTCTTTTATTAATTTTATCTGTTCTGAACTTATACTGTCTATGTATTCTTTTGAAATCATGTTGATTGAATTTGAAATAATTTTATTTAATGTATCTATTCTGTTTTGATTGTTATCTTCCAGTTCAGATAACTCAAATTTTGAGGTCTGATAGATACCGTGGATATCCGAAAATCTTGGCACAGCTTTAACTCCGAATATTACAGACCTAATTCTTTCTGCTTCTGCGATAATAACTTCGGTAGAATGTACTGACATCCTCACACTTACTCCTTTATCCTGATTAATATCTCCATGTTTTCTAGCCATGCTAGTGATTAATGCTATCGTCTTAAGTATGAAAATAGGTAATATGATGTTTTCTGGGTTATCTGGTCTTATCTCTTGAACAATTATTAACATTTCATCAATGATTTTTTGTGGATATCGTGTCTCGATGTGACTACGTAATCTATCAAATAAGGGTTCAATTATTTTTCCAGAGTGGGTATAATCAATTGGATTGGATGTTGCTATTATTTTCAAGTCGGGTTCAAAAAATACGGGGTATGAACCAGTCGTAAACTTTCCTTCTTGAAGAATACTTAGTAAAGCAACTTGTTTTCTCGGATCTAATACAGGTAATTCGTCGATGCATAAAATACCATGTCTTGCTTGTAATAATTGTCCTGGGGAATATGACTCGATATTGTATATTTCTACACCTTTTTTAGCAATTTTGATAGCATCAATTTGTCCTACTAAATCTTTTACAGATATGTCAGGTGTAGCTAAAATATACCTATATCTATCCCTTCCACTAATCCACTCGATTTTAGTGGCAAGTCCATTATTACGAATAATTTCTTCAGTTTCCTTTGAAACAGTAAATTTAGGCACATAATGAGATACTTCTTTATCCTCCAACAAGGACATAAGATCTGGTTGCGGAATCGTCGTGGGAATATCATTTGTTATTGAACCTCTAACTATTGGAATATGTGAAAGTAAATTTTTTGATATTGCTTCAGCTAGTTTAGTTTTTGCTTGTCCGATTTGTCCTATAAGTAATATGTCATGACCTGAAAGGATCGCTCTGTTTATTGCCGGGATTACGTCGTCTTCATAACCGATTATTCCCTTGAACGGATTTTCTTCTTTCCTGAGAAATCTAATTAAATTGCCTCTAATCTGTTTATCTACTGTTGCATGTTTGTAGTTTATTAATAGCAGTTCCCTCAGGGTTTTTATCTTGTTATATTCTTCTGGAACTCCTGGCATTATTTGATTATATTCTGGTTGAGACGAATAAGAGTCAGATACTAATTTCTTTATTTCTTTAAAATCCAACAGATTTCTTTCTATTAAAGACAAAATTTAAACATTATCTGGTATCTTGCGCATCATAATATTATTTATTAGCAAAATTTTGAATTTGATAATCAATGATTCTCGATTGCCAATTCAAGTAATTCAAGATAACTCTCGTAGTTTGTTTTCTCATCATACAGATAGTATTCACTTTTTCCACAATTGTTTTCAGCCATTTTAAATGATATCTTTAAAAAAATGTAATATAATGGTTATTATAACTAGATCCGCTTGTAATTTTATAATTATTTTATATCCTATAATAATATTTTGAAATATATCTATTTTGGTTGTTTAAAGTGACCTATTAAATGTAATTTTTATATTTTATTTTTTCCGGTTCTTGTCTAGTATGATTTTTATTTAGGATCCTAAATTTACCTTTTAGTTAGAATTGTCATCAGCAGACTATAAACATATTGTTAGAATTGCAGGAAAAGATATAGAAGGAGATAAAAAAATAATTGTTGCCCTGAGCAGGGTAAAGGGAATAGGTTATAATTTTGCCCAAGTATTGCTTCAAAAATTAAATATTAATCCATATATTCGAGTTGGGTTTCTTACCGATAAAGAACTAGGGGATATTGAAATGGCGCTAAAGGATCCCAATAAAACTGGAATACCACATTTTTATTTCAATAGGAGAAAGGATATGGAAACCGGTTCTAATGTGCATATAATTACATCAGATTTAGATTTTATAGTATCCAATGATATTGAACGTGAGAAAACAATAATGAGTTGGAGGGGATACAGACATATGTTTGGTTTGAGAGTAAGGGGACAACATACAAGAACGACAGGTCGGAGAGGAACTGCAGTAGGTGTTCGTAAGAGTGCTCAGGCTGCTCAAAGAGTACAGAAGAGTGGTGAATAATGGGAGATCCGAAGAAATCTAGAAAAACCTTTAAAAGACCACGACAGATTTGGACAAAAGATCAATTAAGTTCAGAATTATATTTGTTAGGGACGTACGGTCTTAGGAGTAAGCGTGAGCTATGGAAGGCGCAGACCAAAATAGCTGGAATTCGAAATCAGGCACGCGCTCTGTTGGCTCTGACCACTGAAAGCCGACATGAAAAAGAAAATAAACTTTTAACATACCTTCAAAGATTGGGACTTGTAGGAGAATCTGCAACGTTAGATGATATATTAAATATAAAGATAGAGGATATTCTAGAAAGAAGGTTACAAACTATTGTTATGAAAAAGGCCGTAGCTAAATCTCCTCATCAAGCTAGACAATTAGTGGTTCACGGCCATGTTTCCATAGGTGACAGAACCATAAATATTCCTGGATATCCTGTCAAAAAGGAAGAAGAATCCAAAATTGTTCTACATAACGAATTTATGAATATTGTACCTGCTACATCTCAACCTCCAGGATAACTATATATCAAGAAACTATATCAACGTGGTCTATTTTTCCATCTGCGTTCATGTCAAAACCTTGAACTACTACTGCCCAGTCATCGTCGTGTAAATATTTTTTTATCAATTTATCTCCGTGATCTGTTAAAGCAATTACAGCTGCCTTAGTACCTATGGATCGGACACCTGCAAGTACTATAATACTCCTATCCTGATTATAGGGATTCTTTATTTTTGCAATTAAACCGTGGTTGTCCATATTATAAATTCGTCCTGCATTGTCAGTTAATCCAGACCAATAATTAGTTTCATTGAATTTAATTGGCAGATGATCATTAAACTCAGAAGTTACTATATTTGTACCTGGACCACCTATCAAAATAAGATTTCTATTGTCTATGTCCTTTTCAGCTTTTGCATCTACATCAAGTTTTGCTATAAAGTTTGTAGAAAGGTCACACAGAGTACCTAGATAAAAACTCAAATGAATAGCGTAATGCCCATCTCTAGCCGAGGATTTATAAGGACCGTGTGGATCAGGTGCACCTACGACAATTAAACCACAAAATGCATTGTCTTTATAGTAATCTTCTAACCAAAATGGAATATTTTGAGTCATCTTTTTTGTGAATCGATGAATATCTGTTTGTTCTATCTCTTCAACTGAATCGATCTCAATACCAAAAGATGGACTTGTAATACTGTATAATCTTGCAGTTCCTCCCCGTATGTGACTAGTTCCAGTTTGTTCAATGGCACCTATTTCAACAAGCTTTCTTACATAGTAATAGGTTGTTTGTTCATATAATTTTAATTCCTTGGCTATTTGTGCAGGGTACATGGATCTCTTAGATAATAATTCTATTATTTTCCAAGCAATATGATTAGAGAGTATTCGCATATCCTTTGTGTTCTCAAATAGTAAAATTTTTTTACTTATTGTATTACCATTACGTTCATAGATGATTGTTTTCTTTTTCAATCTTATTTTTTATCAGTTATAAATTATTTTATACCGGTAATAATAATATATGTATACATTGTATTTTTTTGTAAAAAAATAATGGTCAACCATAACAAAATATTTTATAACGGTATTGATTTTTCATTAAAGAACTATTTAAAGCATTACACGACAAGGTTATTGTTTACAAATGTGTTCGATTATTGGATATGCTGGTAAGTCATCTGCGGCATCAGTATTAGTTGATAGCTTAAAAAGAATGGAATATAGAGGATATGATAGTGTTGGAATTGCGACTATAGAAAGTAGTAAAATCTTTGTCCGTAAAGATATTGGTAAAGTTATTGAAGTTGAAAAATCCCTTCGATTAGGAAATATGCCAGGGCAGGTAGGTATCGGACATACTAGATGGGCAACTCATGGAGGTATTACCCAAATAAATGCACATCCTCATACAGATTGTGAAAATGAGATTGTGGTTGTTCATAATGGGATAATAGAAAATTATAAACAAATAAAAGAAGAGTTACTTGCAAATGGACATATATTTCAAAGTCAAACGGATAGCGAAGTAATTGCACATCTTATGGAACTTCATTATAAAAAAAAACATGACGTGAAACAAGCAATTATTGAAACATGTAAGAGATTAAAAGGATCTTATGCATTTGTCGCTATTTTTAGATCAGGCTTAGTTGCAGGAACAAGACTGGATGAGCCTTTGATTGTAGGGTTGGGAAAAGATGGTAACTTCATTTCGAGTGATGTTTTGGGGTTTCTTGAATACACTGACAAATCTATATTTCTTGATAATCAAGATATTGTCATTCTAGATGGACAGAATGTAAATTTTTTTGATTTTAATGGAAATGCAGTCTCTCGTCATGTTACACAGGTTGCATGGGAATTAGGTGATCTTGATAAAGGTAAATATGCTCATTATACCATAAAAGAAATACATGAACAGCAAAATTCAATCCTAACAGCATTTGGCACTAAAAAAGAGATAATAACTACGTTTGTTGATATAATGTCGGAATCGAAGAATGTTTTTATTACTGGGAGTGGTACAAGTTTTCATTCTGCATTATTGGCAAAATACTTGTTAAATAAGTTCTCTAATCTTAGAACAGAAATAGTTATGTCCAGTGAATTTGAATACATGTTGGGTCCTTTAGATGAAAATTCAGTTCTGTTTGCAATCTCTCAAAGTGGTGAGACTGCTGATGTTTTACATTCAGTCAAAATGGCAAGACAAAAACATGCAAAAATCCTTTCAATTGTGAATGTTTCTACATCTTCTCTTGCAAGGCTTAGTGATCATTTTATTGCCATTAATTGCGGTCCTGAAATAGGTGTAGCTGCAACCAAAAGTTTTACAGGTCAACTAGCAATACTTTATTCTATAGTCGAAAAATTATGTCCTGATAAAATAGATATTAATGAATTTATGAATACATTTAATGATAGCATGCAAAAGATAATGTCATTAGAGTCACATATTGAAACAATTGCAGAAAAAATTAAATCTTCCCAGGACATTTATATCTTGGGTAAATCTTTACATTATCCTATAGCTTTGGAGGGGTCACTTAAGATTAAAGAGCTAGCATATATTCATGCAGAGGGAATAGCTGCAGGCGAGATTAAACATGGACCGTTAGCATTGATTGAAACTAACACTATTGTCATTGTTATTAATCCATGTGATGATACATTTAATGATACATTAAATAGTGTTTATGAAATGAAATCTAGAGGGGCAAAAATTATTGGTATATCGAATCAAAACAATGACAATTACGATTATTTTATAAGACTTCCTACAATTGATGAATTGATGTATCCAATTCTTGAAATTATTCCATTACAATTACTCTCTTATTACTTAGCCTTAAAGAAAGATGCTAATCCTGATTATCCGAGAAATCTTGCAAAATCAGTGACTGTGAGATGAATATTTTCTAAGAACAGGTAAATATTGATGGGCAATAGTTTTATCTTAGTATAAAGTAAAACTTATTGTATACAGTTCAAATAACTATATTCTCTTCTATTTTTGATTCATATTCTTTTTCTATATTTCTTAAGAGAGTCCGACTATTGACACGTCCTTTTGTTCTGATTATTGCTACGATCGATGTTCCTCCAGCACCTACTCCTTCCTTTACAAAACCTTCAGCAAAGGCTCTTAGTCCTTGTTTATTTGATTCCTTCATGTGTAGATCGACAGCCAGAATTCCTATTTCTCTATCTATAGAATAGACCAAATTTTCAAAATCTGACTGTAAATCATCCAAAATATAGTTTGTCGTTCCAATAATGATTTTATTTGTTTTTATTTCTAAACGTTTTAGGAATGTTAAAATCGCACACATCTGAGTACCTCCTGCTAACATCACTCTACATCCATTTTCCAATGCTCCTGTGGCTATACCCGCAATAGATGGAATCATGGGGTCACCTAAATAAGAAACGGCGTTAAATGGTTGTTCTTTAAATTCTCCGAATTTAATCTTATTTCTTTCCATGCTTGATGCAATTATTTTATTTTTCAATTCATGTGGATTATTTGGCATACTGCTGCTTATTTTATAGGTGGCATCAATTCCCAAAGACAACATTACACCTAATGCTGTTGTGGTACCAGAAGGAATACTCTCCCCAAGGATCACTAGGTCATTATTTTTAGCAAGTTGTTCTCCAAGTAATTTGCCATACAAATATGCTTTCTTTACATCTTCAAGGCTCATAGCTATTTCTTCAATTATATTGTTTCCATGTTTAAGATCAAAGGAAAAAAATGGTATAGCTGGTTTAATTTTTACCCCTGCGTCTACTACAATGAAGGGAATGCCAGCAATGTTTAACGAAGTTCTAGTAATAATTGCTGGTGTGGGTTTTCCATCTGGAGTTGCTGGAACTCCTTTAATACAAATACATTTACCATAATACAGGAATTCGGCATCTGCAGGTGGTGTAAATTTAATCAGGTTTGGGTTAGCTCCTGCAACAGTTAATCCCTGAATTTTACTAGTTTCCGTGTGTGATATTACACAAACGAAGATTGGATTAATAATCTTTAAATCATTTAGATTGAATTTATTATTGACTAACGTTATATCTTCAAATAGTTTTACCAAATACTATTCTTCTCCGGTCATAAATTGAATAAACTCCTGTAGAGTTCTTGGAGCTAGAACATAATTCGTATTCTTTTCTTCTCCTATAGTTGATACAGTCTTCATTCCATAGTTATGACCAGGGTAAACTCTTAATTCGTCGTTTAATTTAATTATCTTTCTCAACAGACTGTCATACATTTCGTTCACATTGCCTCCTGGAAGATCTATACGACCACAATTTCCAACAAACAATGTGTCTCCAGTGAAAATTATTTTCGAGTCTACGATTAAACAAATACTATCTTTTGAGTGTCCAGGTGTATGCAATATATCTATAACGATGTTTCCAACTCTTATTCTATCTCCATCTTTAACTGCAATATCGTGTCTATCCATAGAATTTTCGTGTTGAACAATTTGACAATTAGTAATGGCTAAAACTTGTTCATTTCCTAAAATATGATCAAAATGTGAATGAGTATTGATAATGAATTTTACCCTGTATGAATTTCTTTTAATAATATCAAATATCTTATCAAGATCCCACGACGGATCAATAATTGCTGTTTCCTTTTCTTCTTCATCTATAACAAGATATGTAAAATTTGCCATTTGACCAACTTGAATTTGTTCTATTTTCAAGGTCATGCTATATTATTCCACCCTCAACTTCCATTGGAATGCCTATTTTTTTCAAATAGATTGTACCTGTATATTTTTTATTATCTAAAAGTCCATTTTTAATTCTGTGAAAAGTTATAGTACTATCAGCTTTGACGCAATGAGAATTTATGTTACCAGTATCAGGGTCTAAACCTGAAGGTATATCTACAGCGATGACATGAGCTTTAGATTTATTTATTAAATCAATTATAAGTGCCTGAGGTTCTTTGATATCTCCTTTTATCCCAGTTCCAAAAATACCATCAATTATTATGTCAGATGCTAATATTTCATTCTTTATTTGTGTGTCTAATTTATAATATATTTTTATGGTTTTATGCATTTTCTTGATTATCTCAAAATTTGTTAATGCTTCTTCTGTTTTTATTTTATTTAAATCTCCAAGTACAATTATTTTTATAGGTTTCCTGGAGTGAATGGATAAATGTCTTGATGCAACCATGGCATCGCCACCATTATTACCTGTCCCACAAACAACTGTAATTTTTAAATCGTCTATTTTTTTAAATTTCTTTAATATCAATTCTGCTATTCCATAACCTGCATTTTCCATCATCAAGATCTTTTTCATACCGAACTTGTTGTGACCCGCGTCTTCAATTTTGTACATCTGGTCTGAAGTTATCGGTATTTCTCGGAATTTCTCATCCTTCACCCTTTTCTGGATTTTTTTCAGACTATTAACTCGTATTATCATTTTTATAATCTATCTCTTTTTTGTTAATATTTATTGATATTTTTGGGGAAGGGCATTTTAAATTCTGGTAATTCAAATTTTTTTGAAGCACTTTCTGAAACTACAAATGTTTCACCAGTATAATTACATTTAATTTGTGGAAACTTTCTCTTACCTCTCAAAATATCTGCAACTTTGTAGTATTCGACAAGTTTTCTACTTGCATATGTGTTTTCATGATTTTTTTTAATTCTTTTCTTACGCATGAATTTAAAAGCTAGAATTACATGTTTATTTTTATAATATCTAAACATATTTGCGATTGAAAAGCATCTTTCGATTTGGTCACTTGGAACATATAATGCATCGCCTGTTCCAGATTTGGCTTCAATTGCTAAGAAAATTCCCTTGTTGTTATTCACTGCAACAATATCTGGTAAGCCAACACTTGAACCTCCAAGTCGTTTTGCTGTCCAATACCTATTGTTGAGTCTATTGACAATAAGATACTCGTAGCTATATCCTCTACTTCTTCGAATGTTTCCCAAACTAATCTTAATCTCTTATTGCCATGTTAAAACCTTGTTTACGAATTTAATTAAAGAAAGAAATCAGATTATTTACAAAAGATATTATTATGAAAAATAGAACTTGTTAACGTGCTGCCTCTGAATATTAAAAATTCATTAGATATTGTATATGAAGAGTTGAAAAATATAGAAAATAGACGAGAACACCTTATCAAAGAATCTCGAGAATTAATAATCCTGTGTAGCCAAACAATAATAGAAGTACATCAAAATAATCTAGAAGCGAGTCAATCTAAATTAGAGAAAGCAAAAGCATTATACTTTTCATTAAAAGATTATGCCAAACAAGATCTATCAAGATACCTCTCTATTTCAGAACAAGAACTGGTAGAAGCCAGTATAGTGTTAGGAATTGCAAAAAATAAATCTTTTCCTAGTTTGGGTGAGATGAATGTTTCAAGTCAGTCATATCTTTTGGGGTTTTTAGATAGCATTGGAGAGATAAAGCGAATGATTTATGATAAGGTTAGATTGGGAAACTATAATGAGGCTGAAATTTTATTCATTCAGATGCAGGAGATTTTTAATGCCATTTATCCATTTGCAGTTTACGATAACTTTGTTTCTGGAATTAGAAAGAAATTGGATGTATGTAGAATATTGATTGAAAATACACGGGAATTGATGACTGAAGAATCAAGAAGGTCTATACTTATTCAGTCTCTTGACAAGTTAAACGATAATGAATGAGTAAAAATCTATTCGTCCAGAGTGAAATAATATTTAATAAAAAGTAAAGTTAATTAGAAACTACACTAAAGCTTTTTCGTATTTATATGGTGGATAGTGAAAAAGTACGAAGAATATTTGATGATAATGTTCAAAAAGGTAGCAAAATAATTACAGAAGAATCAGCAAAATCCATTTTATCTGAATATGGTATAAAGGTGCCAGAATATTCTATAGTTACTAGTGATTCTGAAGCTCTAGTAAAGTCAAGAGAAATAGGTTTTCCTCTAGTGGCCAAAATAGTATCTGATCAAATTTTACACAAAACAGATGTACAAGGAGTCAAGGTTGGGTTACAAAATGAAGAGGAAACAAAAGAAGCATTTTTAGACATGCATGGTCGTCTGTCAAAAGAATATGATGTTAAGGGGGTATTATTAGAAAAGATGGTTCCTAAAGGAATCGAATTAATAGTAGGATTACAAAATGATCCTCAATTCGGACCAGTGATCATGCTAGGTCTAGGAGGAATTTATACTGAATTATTTAAGGACATTTGCTTTAGAGTACTTCCAATTACAAAAGAAGATGCATTGGATATGATTAATGATTTGAAAGGAAACAAAATTCTTAAAGGATTTAGAGGATCGGAACCTGTTGACTTGGATATTTTATGTGATGCTATTGTTAAAATTGGCAATCTCGGTACTGATATGGCAAAATATATTGATAGCGTAGACTTTAATCCTATTATTGTATATCCTCAAAATTACTATGTTGTAGATGCCAAGATTCTATTAAAGACAAGCGTGAATGAAGATACAATTTCTAATTCTGTTCCAGATTCAAGCTATATGGATATCTTTTTTAATGCTAAATCAATTGCATTAATAGGGGCTTCTCCTGAGGAAAACAAAGTAGGAAATTCTGTTCTCAAAAGCCTTTCAAAATATGATTATAAAGGAAAAATTTTTCCCGTGAATGCAAAAGGCTATGACCATATACTTGATCTAAAGGCGTATAAAAGTTTAGACGCCATTGACGAACCAGTTGATTTGGTGATAGTTACAGTTGATCTTAAATTTGTTCCAGATATATTGGAAACATGCGGCAAAAAAGGAATCCATAACATGGTCATAATTTCTGGTGGTGGTAAGGAACTTGGTGGTGAAAGAGCTGAAATAGAGCAAAAAATCAAAGATTTGTCTTCTAAATTACATGTAAGGATAATAGGACCAAATTGTATCGGGATGTTTAATGGAGAAAATAGACTTGATTGTGCATTCCAAGGACACGAAAGAATGATACGACCCAAAAAAGGTGACGTCGCATTTTTGTCTCAGAGTGGTACTATTGGAATAGCATTTATGGAAACCTCTGACTCCTTTGGAATGAGTAAGATGATCTCATATGGAAACCGTTCCGATGTTGATGAGGCAGATATGATCTGGTATCTTTCTGAAGACCCTAAAACCTCTGTCATCGGGTTATATGTAGAGGGGCTTGGTGATGGCAGAAAATTTATGAATACTGCCAAGAACGTAATAAAGAATAAGAAAAAACCAATAGTAGTTTTTAAAAACGGCAGGTCACAACGAGGGGCTAAACAAGCAGAGTCTCATACAGGATCGCTGGGTGGTTCATATGCGGTAGTAAAGGGTGCTTTTGATCAAGCCGGAATTATTTCTGTTGATAGCTATGAAGAACTAACTGGTACATTAAAAGCATTGACTTGGCAACCAATTCCGCAAGGAAATAGAGTAGCATTAGTAACAAATGGAGCAGGACCTGTAATAGCCGCAATAGATCATTTTGAAAGGTTATCTTTAAAGATAGCAGAGATGAGTGAAGAGAGTAAAAAGAAATTTCATGAACACTATCCTTCAACATATGTTATAGGAAATCCATTGGATGTTACTGGATCCGCTAATGCAGATGATTATAAATTTGCTATACAGACATTCTTAGATGATCCCGAAGTCGATATTATTATGCCCTGGTTTGTTTTTCAAGACGACCCATTGGAAGAGACAATAGTAAATATCCTTGCTGATTTTCAGAAAGAGAAGAAAAAACCTATCTTGATAGGTGCACTCGGAGGACCATTTACTCAAGAAATCTCAAAACGAATAGAAGAAAATAACGTACCTGTTTATCATTCTGTCCTCTCCTGGGTAACAGCCGCTGGAAGTTTGGCACAATGGTCAAAACTAACTAACAATAATTCTTAATTTTTTTAGATCAGGCAAAATTTATATTGTTTTAAAAAGATATTAATAATAAAATGGAAAGCTCTCAGCAATCACAAATAGTAACTGTAACCCCAAAAGCTGCAGAAAAGGTTATTGAATTTATGAAGCAAGAAGAAAAGGAAAGTCTTTTCTTACGAGTCTACGTAACCGGTGGAGGATGCTCCGGATTATCATATGGAATGGGGTTTGAAGAAAATGCAGAAGAAGATGATTATATGATTGAACAAAATGGGGTAAAAATCATAATCGATAATTATAGTCAGAGATATCTAAATGGAGCAAGCATAGATTATATAGATAGTCTAATGGGATCTGGATTCAAGATTAATAATCCCAACGTAACTAAAAGCTGTTCTTGCGGACACTCATTCTCAACAGAATAACAACTTTTTTTAAACATTATATTTTTTCATACGTTTAGGATCTATCTATTTAATTATTTTTTAAATTTTTTTAATTACATATAAAATCAGTTTAATGATAAACGGATTTTCAAAAAATAAACCAAGGAGATTGAATAAATTAATTATGCTTTAGCAAAAAGAAAAGAAAAGATATCTTATGGCCAAATTCCTCTAATTTTTGTTGCCTCTACAACTCTATTTATAGCAAGTAAAGTGGCAGCCTTTCTCATATCCACGTTATATTTGTTTAGTGCATCATAAACGTCATGGAATGATTTAGTGATGTTCTTGTCTAGTCTGTTATTTACTTCCTCTTCAGTCCAATAATCTCTTCTCAAATTTTGTAACCATTCAAAATAAGATACTATTACTCCTCCAGCACTCGCAAGAGTATCTGGTATTACAAGAATTCCATTCTTGAATAGTATTTCATCAGCCTCTGGGGTTGTTGGACCGTTTGCAGCTTCAGCAACTATTTTTGCCTTTATTTTTTCTGCATTATTCTTTGTTATCTGGCTTTCTAAAGCTGCAGGTATTAATATAGTACATTCTGTTTCCAATAGTTCTTCATTTGAAATTGATCTCGATCCATCAAATCCTACTACTGAACCAGTTTCATTTTTATGTTTCGTCAATGCGTCTACGCTGATTCCTTCACTGTTGGCAATAGCTCCCCGAGAATCTGATGCAGCAATCACTTTTCCACCTTGATCATGTACTAATTTTGAAGAATACTGTCCCGCATTGCCAAAACCTTGGACAACTATTGTAGATTCCTTCATGTTTATACCAAGTTCTTTAGCAGCCTCTCTTACGGTATAAGCAATTCCCCTTCCAGTGGCTTCAGTTCTTCCCAAAGAACCGCCGATAGGAATAGGTTTGCCTGTTATTAGTTCTGGTTGTACAAAATTACCTTTAAGTGCAGAGTACGTATCCATCATCCATGACATTTCTTTACCTCCAGTATAGACATCAGGCGCCGGAATATCTGTATAAGGACCAATTATATCAGCTATCATGTATGCATATCTTCTTGTCATTCTCTCTAGTTCATTTTCTGACATTTCTTTCGGATTGCAATTTATTCCCCCTTTGCCACCACCATAAGGAATATCAGCAATCGCACATTTCCAGGTCATCCACATTGATAAAGCCATAACTTCATCTATTGTAACATCTGGATGGTATCTCATTCCTCCCTTATATGGACCCCTTGCATCGTTATGTTGAGATCTATATCCTGTAAATACTTTCATGGATCCGTCATCCATCTTTACAGGGATGGATACAGTAAGTACTCTTTTAGGATGAGCTAATACATCAAACATTCCCTTATCAAGATTAAGAATTTTCGCGGCTTCTTCCAGTTGTTTTAACGCAACTTGAAATATATTAATTTTTTCACTAACATTTGAAGACATATTTCTGTACGTTCTATTTAAATATTGAATAATAAATATATTCGCTCATATCTCTAAATGTTTCATCTACTAACGACAAAGAATCTCCATGAATCTTTGATTTCTTGTCTTCGTTCTGTTATTATCAATAAACTGGAATACCTTGGAATATACCTCTAAATTGTATTTTGTTTACACCCATGAACTTGCTTATCATATCTGGTAGAGATTACTTCTTTTGCATTCACAGTTATTTACATGGACTGGACCATTTGCATACTTTTTCTTTCTGTGAATGGCTT
The DNA here is from genome assembly GCA_963695855.1 of uncultured Nitrososphaerales archaeon. GTDB lineage: Archaea > Thermoproteota > Nitrososphaeria > Nitrososphaerales > Nitrososphaeraceae > TH1177. The sequence continues at coordinate 481,391 of CAVOHZ010000008.1, forward strand.
ATTTGTGTATGGAACCATGTTCCTCGAGCTGGTCATATGTTCTATATTTATCTGTAAATATAGTTGAACCATATTCCACTCTGCTGCAGATAATTTCAAGAAGTGACTGTAGTACAGGAACATCGAAATATGTTATCCCGTTCCTTTGATGAATACAGGTTATCATTGGATGAGATGATCTTTGTAAAATGTTCCTCTTGCCTCAAAGGTTTTAGCCCTCTTTTCCTGGGTTTTCTTCCTGCTGATTTTACTATCTCATAATTTTACTATCTCATCATGATATGATCTACCTTTCAATCCTGCCTTGATATAGAATTCATCACCTTCAACATTACCACCGAGTTTAGTCGAGGAAGAGAAAGAAGGTGATGATGATATTTTTTCCATAACTGTTCTGATGAATCTATAGCACTTATGATATGGTACAACTGATTCAAGTGATACATCTCTTATAGAACATTCAGGCCAGAGTACAAAGTATAGATATATTGCCAAAAACGACACCTTCAATGGTGTATGTGTGTGAATAATGAAATACGGTACCTTTTTTTGTCATTGAACCGTCTTTCACATTGCTTGCAAAAGTACTTTTGGTACGACTTGTAGAAACCGTCTTTCTTTATGTTATAGGACTGACAACATGGACATACTACATTATTCTTCTTCCACCTAACCTCTCGCAGTACGCTTGTACACCAACTTTCATCAGAAAGACATGTGGTTAAAGTAAACACATCTTTAATGTGTGTTATATAGCTTTAAGCTTGGCTGAAACATTTGTCAATACGAGCGGTTATAATAATAAAATATCATTAGAAAATATATGCTAATTGGTACCTAAATAGATATCTATAGTATCCTAAAATCTTCCTTTACTATTATAAATACAATATGTGTATTTGTGCGTTCTACATATGGCAATGATAAATCTTTTTTTACAAAATTACTGAGTTCATCTCTATTTCTAAACTTTGCGACAATTAACATGTCGGTCAAACCAGTAATATCATAGATTGCACATACGTTTTGGTATTTCGATATGATCCTTTCTACTTCAACCACCTTATTTTTAACTGCGGTAACTTCAATTATTGCTGTTAAATCATACCCTAATTTTTCGTGATCGAGTATTGCTGAATATGATTTGATAATGCTATTTTTTTCTAACTTTTCTACTCTAGAGAGTACAGTAGGAGGAGAAACTCCAATTTGGTAAGCAATCGCACGATATGATAATCTGGCATCAGAGATCAATTTTTTAAGTATCTTTATGTCTAAATCATCAAAAGAAATAGTGGTCATTATTATTCATTCCTCTTTTGTGCTTTTAATACTTTACAAATATAAAGTATTTAAATACTTTTGGTTGTCATCCGTTATTAAAACATGTAAATTTACTTTTGTACTTAAAATTTTTCCCTGATTAAGTTATCTACATAAGAACTGCTTATACGAAAGAAATCTTTTACTGTATTTTATAAATAAGTCAAACAGAAAAAATTACAAAAGCTGTTAGACTATGTTAAATATATATGCTTTTTATACGATTTGTCCTTGTATATATCATCTATAAATTTGGAAAATACTGATTGAATAACAAAATTCTTTTGTAATTCTACATAGTTATCAGAGATTGATTGGATTGTGTTAATATTTTGTTGTTGATATTTGTTTGCTAAATCTATACTTTTTTCAAGACTGTAATTATTTTTCTTTTGATATTCATTGATAGTATTAGTAATACTATTTGTTGTATCTACAATATTTGACATGATATTTTCTATCAGTTGTCTTTGATTGTCTATAAAATTCACTTTACCTTCTTTTATAAAATCACTTTGATTTTTATTTTCGTCTTTCAGGTTTGTCATATAATAAACAATTTTATCTTAGATTTCTATATCTTATAACCTATAATAAAAAGTAAAAATTAGATAAAATTATACTAAAATATGTATAAAATAGATATTTTTTATCAAGTATCATATTATTAGCAATTTACTTGTTTCTTTTATCAAAAAAAATCGAAATCATCATTATTATCTTCGATTCATGATAAGAGAGACGTTTTTATGTCACATCCTATACTGACTAACTAAATATCGTAGATACATTTTTTAGCTAACTATCGTTTGTTACATATTACATTTGCATTCTCAATTAGATAAGGCATACAGGCGAGAATCCAATCCAGATGTAAGAGAAAGAATACTTCTTGTCAGACGCGTATTAGAAGATAAACAACATATCGTAAATGTAGCAAAAGAATTGCATAGATGTAGAGCATGTGCTTACAAATGGTACAAGAGATATACTGAGGAGGGATTAAAAGGATTAAAAGACAAAACAAAAACTCGCAGACCTCCATCAGTACCAAAGGATGTAATGGTAAGGATTAGAAAAGAACTAGCAGAAAGCAATACAGGATGAGATTTTAGACAGGTAATGGATCTGATATACAGAAAGACAGGAGTAAGATATCATGAGGTACATATCTACTGTCTATTACACAAATGGGGTTTCAAGTCAAAGGTACCACAGAAAAGATTTGTAAATAATGCTTCTACAAAGGAAAAGAAGAAATTTAAAAAAGAGTAAAACAGATTCTTGACAATTTAAAATCAGACTGGACTGTACTTGTACAGGATGAATCCATATTTGTATACGATTATCCGATAAAAAGAAAAAAATGGATATCTGCAGGTAAAAGACCTGTAGTAACAGTTACTGGTTCTCGTAAAAAGAATATTGTATTTGGCTCTCTATCTTTAGATAGTAAACAGTTATTCAAACAATATGATAAATTTAACAGCAATACATTTGTTGACTACTTAAAACATGTACAGAAAAGATTTGGTAAATGATAGTATTTGTTGATAGAGCAACACCACATTGTTCAAAGATTACAAGAAGATTTCTTAATTCTAATACCGATAACATCAGACTGGAATATCTTCCTGTTGGTTCACCAGAGTTTAATGCAGTAGAAGAATGCTGGAGACAGGGTAAGTATCATATACTTTCTACCTATTATCCATTGTTTGATAATCTAAAAGATACAATTTCATATTATTACAGAACTACAAGATTCAAACTGGATATTGTAATGTACCTAATGAGAACAATAGATTAGCGAAATTATGTTAGGCAGTATAATTTGTGAATTATAAACTATACTAAGATATTATACAAATTTTTGGCAATGTTATTTTATGTTTATTCTTAGATGAGAGATGTTTTACAAATAGTATATCATTTTTATCAATTCCTTTTTTTAGTAGATCCTTATTTGCATCTTCTGAAATGTTTTCAGCTAAATTTTTCAAAATAGTATCAATCTTTTCATATTCCATTCCAATTTCATCTTCTGCAGTTTGGTCTTTCCATAAAGAAGGACTGCTTTTTTTAGCAATATTTTTTTTGCAAGATTTAGATATTTAGCTAATTCTCTTACTTCGGTTTTGTAAAGGTCTGCTAATGGAAGAATATCCGCTGCACCATCTCCAAATTTAGTAAAATATCCAATCATCAATTCAGTTTTATCCGACGTACCTAAAACTAATTTATGGTCAATATTTGCATAGTAATAAATAAAATTCATGCGAATTCTGGCAGTAAGATTAGCTATGGATATTTTTTCTAGAGGCAATATATCTATATACTTTTGTTTTATTTCAGTAATGTCTATGATATGGTAGTTTATACCTACTTTTTGAGATAATTCAATAGCATCATCTATATCACTCTGCTGTGAGACTTTTTTATCTGGAAGAATTAAGCCTAATACTTTATTATTGCCCAATGCTTTAGTAGCTAAATATAAGGCAACAGAGGAGTCAATTCCACCACTTAATCCCAATACGGCTCCTTGAGAATTGGATGTTGTAACTTCATTTCGAATAAATTCAATAATACAATTTTCAATATATAATAGGTCCAACATTTGCCATTCTTATTAATTAAATATTACTATTAAATCGATCTTTTATTTTTTTTGGATTGATGACTATACAACTATAATAACATTAACAAAAGTAATCAATGAGTAAAATCTATTCGCTCGTATTGACAAATGTTTCAGCCAAGCTTAAAGCTATATAACACACATTAAAGATGTGTTTACTTTAACCACATGTCTTTCTGATGAAAGTTGGTGTACAAGCGTACTGCGAGAGGTTAGGTGGAAGAAGAATAATGTAGTATGTCCATGTTGTCAGTCCTATAACATAAAGAAAGACGGTTTCTACAAGTCGTACCAAAAGTACTTTTGCAAGCAATGTGAAAGACGGTTCAATGACAAAAAAAGGTACCGTATTTCATTATTCACACACATACACCATTGAAGGTGTCGTTTTTGGCAATATATCTATACTTTGTACTCTGGCCTGAATGTTCTATAAGAGATGTATCACTTGAATCAGTTGTACCATATCATAAGTGCTATAGATTCATCAGAACAGTTATGGAAAAAATATCATCATCACCTTCTTTCTCTTCCTCGACTAAACTCGGTGGTAATGTTGAAGGTGATGAATTCTATATCAAGGCAGGATTGAAAGGTAGATCATATCATGATGAGATAGTAAAATTATGAGATAGTAAAATCAGCAGGAAGAAAACCCAGGAAAAGAGGGCTAAAACCTTTGAGGCAAGAGGAACATTTTACAAAGATCATCTCATCCAATGATAACCTGTATTCATCAAAGGAACGGGATAACATATTTCGATGTTCCTGTACTACAGTCACTTCTTGAAATTATCTGCAGCAGAGTGGAATATGGTTCAACTATATTTACAGATAAATATAGAACATATGACCAGCTCGAGGAACATGGTTCCATACACAAATAAGCCATTCACAGAAAGAAAAAGTATGCAAATGGTCCAGTCCATGTAAATAACTGTGAATGCAAAAGAAGTAATCTCTACCAGATATGATAAGCAAGTTCATGGGTGTAAACAAAATACAATTTAGAGGTATATTCCAAGGTATTCCAGTTTATTGATAATAACAGAACGAAGACAAGAAATCAAAGATTCATGGAGATTCTTTGTCGTTAGTAGATGAAACATTTAGAGATATGAGCGATTCTTTTTAACTAAATAATAACGAAAACAGTAGTTGAGCAACAAATCACCATCAAATAAAGAAAATTTTCTAATCTAATTTAATATACTGAAAAAATTTACCTCTATCAAAAAAATTCTTTCCTTTCCACCCGATAATAGTAAGAATTGTTCTAATTAGTAAACTTGCTATTTTGTTATATTCATAAGTGAGCAATTGTAAATCTCTCAACCCAGAATATACAATCCCTTTTGTATTCGGAATAGGTTCAAAGTTAACAGTCTTGCAATTAACTTGGTAGTATATAATGTAAAGTAAAAGTGATTATTTTAGATTGTTGCTTCTGAATCAAGTTGTTCATAAATAATAAAACAAAGTAATTAGTTTTAGTTTACATAAATAACTTATGAATATCTTTACAAAACTGTTAACAATATCGATTTTGCTATAATGACTATTACCAAAAAATTATAATTTAGGTTTATAGTTTGTCATCATTCGAGATAGAGATTGATATACTTTCATTAACAACTTTAATCAATTTATATATCGATATAGGCTTCTTTAGAATGTTAAATTTATAATTACATTCTAGGTCATCAGAAGTGCTCATTATAATTACATTCATTTTAGGATTTATTTCTAACAGTCTAGTAGCCAAAAATAATCCATTCATTCGTGACATTCTATCGTTGGTAATTAGTAATGAGTATTTACTCAAATTTTTCTTGATGTGCTTATATGCTAATAGTGGATCAGTAAAAGAACAAACATCATAGCCATTCATTTTTAATGTCTCACTGAATAAGTTTACTAGATAGGCATCATCGTCAACTATAGCTATAGATTTGTTAAATTTTTGCAATTTGCTGTGAACTTTTAATTGGTTGTTTGCTTCTTTAAGTTGCTCATACAATTCTGCTTGTATCCAAAGACTTTCAAATATAGAAGCATATGATGAAGCAATACACTTGCTATTAGAGTAGGCAGCCAATCCTGATGCATCATAAGAACTATCCTTTGTATCATCTTTTGTTTCTATAATTAGAGATTCGTTTTTATCAACTACTACAATTCCAATCCTAGTATCCAAGCTCATCTCAATAGCCCTAATATCTATCTCAGGAAATACCAACATTACTTCATTTACTATCTGTCTAATTTGCTTCTCATCAGCATGGATTAATACTCTAACTTTTATATCATTTTCTAGTACTTCCTTAAATAGATGCATTATACCCATACGTGTTTGACGTCGAAACGCATGAATTGAGGGAAATATTCTTAGTACTTCTTGTTCTGCTGATTTTATTAGGTCATAAGCTAGCTTTATTGATTCCCTAGGATTTTGAATAATCTCTATGTTAGATGATCTAATTCCTCCTTCCTCTCCTCCTTCTTCTATTCTTCTTTTAGTGACCAATTTATTCAGTTTGGAGTATAATTCTTTTAGTAGCTCTCTTCTGGATAACTCCGTCATTTTTCTTTTTATTTTTATACTGAAAATCATATATTATTGCAGAAACATCATTTTTTTCTCTATCTCTAAAAGCTTGTTGTTTACAATTATTATTTTTATCTGCTTGAACACATATACATGGCTTTATTGGGATACCATCATCAAGTCTCCATACTTTAAAGCCCAATGCTGATCCAAGAGAAATGTAGCTACTAATTGTAAATCCAAGAATTGAGTATATGATTTGTTTTAGATTTTCTAATATCACTGACAATAGTATTATATATTGATGAATATAAAGCTCTCCTTCAAAAAACTAATCAATTGAAAAGTAATAGCTTCTAAAACCTTACACATTTTAATTACTATATATAGAATAAGAAATAGGCTTGTCAAATGTTAAGCAAGTCTTTCAGACTCCTATAATAATATAGATTGTAATAAGTGTTTGGTTAATGTCTCTATCTATACCAAAGAGAATATTTATTATCATATCAGTTAATTCAGTAATATCATACATTAGAAAATTTGGTGCTGTTAAGTTAATTTCTCTTTCTTTAATAAAATGAATTTTATTTCTGAATTATAGAAATATAAAATAATCTATTCCAATTGTATACATGTCATAGATCACAATTTTATTTATTGTTATTGTTAATACCTGGATAATAATCATCAAAACATTCGGTATTTTTTAGGAAAAATACAGGCTTGAGGATGATGTTATGTTCTACCATCTCTATACATAGTACATGTTTTCCATATTTGTCAGCTAATGATCTAATGAATTTTTCAGCAATAGGCATGTTTCTCTCCTCTGATATATAGATTCCAAGCACAGAACTATACTGGTCCTATACAAAACTATAACCAGAAATGCTAGGTACCAATTTGAATAATGGTTTCATCTATTATTAAATGCTTATACTTTTTTTCTTTTGTGAATATGACATGAACCAAATCTCTGGATCCAATTCCAAACAGAAACATAACTTCTTTTCTTATCTCTAAAGATAACGAATGTTTTAGACGTATTTCTAAAACTTAAACCAAGAAAATACAAATACAAAGAATACGTAACAGGAAAAGTAGACGTTCTATTTCTTTCAAATTTAATTTTCATATAATAGATAGGATATTCTTAGCTATAGCGTTGACTGGTAAACTTAACATCCATGAAAATATACCTGTATGCTGATTATCTTTTCTATCCTGTTTAGCCTCATTTTGTTATATCTTTCTATCTATCAAACATTGTCGACAATAGCCTCCGCTATATGTGGCATCGTTGTTCTCTCAAGTCATCGTATTGTTATTGTCTAACGAATTATCTTTATTGAGATCCAATCTTCTTCAGATTTTCCAGTTTCTGTTCATATCTACTCCTGTTTATGTTTCTATATAATTGGTGTCTTGTTAGCATGTACCATATTATAACAAGCATCTCCTTTGCTGTTGCAACTATTGCTTTGCCGTGTCCTTTTCTTTGTTTTATTCTTTCATAGAATATTCTCATGTGATGGTCATGTCTTATTGCAGATAATGAACACTGTACTAGCATTCATCTCAGCAAAGGAGAACCTTGTTTTGTTATTCTACCTGTTTTTATTTTTCCGGATGATTCTCTTGTTGATGGTGATAATCCTGCATAACGAACAAGTTTACATGGTGTAGAGAATCTATTGATATCCCTATTTCTGTTGATATCAGCATGGCAGAAAAAATGTCTATTCCTGTTATACTGACAAGTATCTTTATATCTTGACTGTCTTGCCAGGCATATGTTGCTATCTCTTTTAATACTATTTCTATCTGGTTATCTATTGATTCTATTGATTCTATTGATGCTAGTGTTGTATTCAGTATTATTTTGTCTATCGGTGAAACTGAGAGTGATTTTAGCCAGTTAACTCCAGATTTTCCAAATATGTCTGTCAGTTCTGTTCTGTATTCATACTTGTCCAAAATAGCATGAATCTTGTTTGCTAATTTTGTTTATGTTCTAGACAAGACTATTCTATGTCTGACCAGACTCCTTTTTTCCCTAAATTCCTTTACAGGTACATATTACTCGCATACCAATCAATCCAGTTCTCAGCAGATCAGATAATATACGTGCATCAAGTTTATCTGATTTTATCTTTGCTTGTGCTATTATCTTTGTCTTGTATGGATTTGCTAGTACTGTATCTATTCCATTATCTTCTAACGTATCATGTATTCTCATCCACATGTTTCCTGTAGATTCCAGTACTGCATTACATTTTTTTGTTCTATGATTATGTATCCTTTTAATCAATTCTAATATTCCCTGATAACCGTTACCAAAGAAGAATTCATTCAGTATCCTTCCCCTATCATCTTTTAGAGCTGCCATGCACTTTCTCTTTCCAACATCTATTCCAAGATGATTCAATTTTTTTCATTCACGATTTTTTTTATTTGTTGGCTAACAACAGGCGGCAAACATCCATACACTCTCTAAGAGTACTATGATAGCCACTTTAGATAAATAAGGTTCAGTCAGAGCCTCACTCTCCTCCGCAGTATGTTAAGTTTGAACCTAGCCAACATACAACAATGGTATAACCCAGAAGATTTTCATATCGTCAGAGCCTAGGAAAGAGTAAGAATACTTATATTAATTGGTATAAAAGTAATAATCGGCACGATAATAAATGATTTAACATTTCTATTTGGAAGGGGACATCTAACACGTTTTTTAGTGAACCAAAATTAAAGATTTATTTTAATTCTGAAACCGATATAATTTCAAAAGAAGATAAAAAATGTAGTTTACAGTTTGATAGTAAAACTACTGATAGTAATGGAAAATAAAATAATTAAAATCTATGTCTAGATTTGATTCCTGATGGTTTTATTTCATTTTTTATTTTTTGGATTATGGCAATACTACTTTTCTCTATCAAATCAATTTCAAAAAAAGAAGATAAAATTAAGTGTATAAAAAATACAAAATGTAATTTTTGTAGTAGCAAGATGGATGTTAAATTACATTGTAACAATGCTGATTGTAGGGCTTTTTCTCATAAACCTCCTTCTTAACTTATCCGACGACTTTTGACAGCGTTAGAAAACTGATTAAGAGTTTACAGAAGTAAGTATAATATGCTTTATATTTTAGTATGTCGACAGTACTTAGTATATGCAATTAGCTCAAACAGATTTAGATCTAAGCAAGAAATGCATGGAGATAGTGAATGAAATAGAACAATCGAATATAAAATGGGTTCGATTGAATTTTTGCGATCCTTTTGGTTTTTTACAACAAATAAGTGTCCAAAGTGAAGAGATAACAGAAGATGCGTTTAAAAACGGTATTCCTAGGCTAGATGGAAGTTCGATAAGAGGGTTCAGAGAGATTCAGGAATCTGATATGCTGCTAAAGCCAGATCCAACTACTTTTGCTGTTTTACCAAATTATTTTGATAAAGATCATCACAATTATAATAACACTTACAGATCAACAGCTGCCCGTATGTTTGTGGATATATATGAGGGCTTTAAGGGTACCCGTTACACTCGAGATCCTAGATTTATTGCACAGAAAGCTGCTCAAGTTGCAAAGGATAAAGGTTTTGAAAACAGCTATTGGGGTCCAGAATTGGAATTTTTTGTATTCAACAATATAAGACTGTTGCCAAATGCCATGTCAGCAGTTAATTGCTCAGGAGGTACTGGATATTCTATTGAATCTACTGAGGCTCCGTGGGGGAATGGTAATGAAGGTGCAGCAGGATACACAATTCCTTTCAGAAGTGGGTATTTTCCAGCGCCACCTGCAGATAGTTTGACGGACTTTAGGGATGAAGTATCCGACATGCTACGCCAATATTTTGGAATCACGGTTGAAGCCCATCATCATGAGGTAGCTACGGCGGGACAATGTGAAATACAAATGTCGTTTGCTAGTCTTGTTTCTATGGCTGATCAGGTAGTCACATACAAGAAAACAGTAAAGGAAACTGCTGCAAAACGTGGAATGGTAGCAAATTTTATGCCAAAACCGGTTGCACTAGATAACGGATCTGGAATGCATGTTAGCCAGAGTCTGTGGGGAAAGAAAAAAAATGATGAAGTAAATTTGTTTTATGATCCTGCTGATGAATATGCAGAGTTGAGTCAAACTGCATTTTACTATATAGGAGGGCTGATAGAACATGCTGAGGCACTATGTGCCATTACTAATCCGACAACGAATTCTTATAGAAGGTTAGTGCCAGGATTCGAGGCTCCAATAAATGTTGCATGGAGCAAGATGAACAGGTCAGCAAGTATAAGGATTCCTGCTCACTTTAGAAAAATGGAAAAAAGAAAGAGGATAGAGTTAAGAACACCAGATCCTAGTTCCAATATCTATCTTGTTGAGGCTGCATTGTTACTTGCAGGTCTGGATGGAATCAACAAAAAATCTTCAGTTCCAGAACCAGTAGATGCAGATATCTACAAGCTATCCGAAGAGAAAAAAACAGAATATGGAATTAAAAAATTGCCAACATCTTTGCAGGATGCCATAGAATCGTTAGAGAGTGATATGGAATTTCTAAAGCCGGCATTTACAAGTGATTTTCTAGAAATGTATTGTGATATTAAAAAAGATGAACATGTACAAGTTGCATCGATTCCATCGCCAAGAGAATTCTATATGTATGGTAACGTCTGATGGTCAGTTGCTATTATATTTCATTTAGAGTTGGATAATTATCATGCCATATTCAAAAGATGTTCTAGATTTAAAAAGACATATTTTAAAAGCAGCTGAATCATCCTCTGGCTATTTTGATCTAAATAGACTTATCGTTGACGTAAGAAAAGTAGATAATTCAGAAATTCCATATTCTGGCCTAGGAGCTCGTCCTCCGAACGATTATTTTCATTCTATCAAGATAATTGGGGCAGAGATAAGACCCGAAGAAGATGATGTCAGATACAATGACATCGATACTACCTTCACATTGGGAGGAAGATATTCTAGCAATGTTATAACTACTAATGTGCCATTTTTTGTTTCTGGGATGAGCTATGGCTCATTAAAACTTCCTGCTAAAATAGCACTGCATCTTGCGTTAAACAGGCTTGCTAAAGAAGGGATAAACATGATAATGAATACTGGAGAGGGTGGAGCGTTACCGTGGGAACTGTACGGCTCGGAAGAATCTTGGTCAAACGTTTCCAAAAAAAGACGTGAGATTATCCTAGACTATGCTGAACGATTATTGAAAGAGCACAATCTAGAGTCAATAGACAGGGATCTCCTTTTTTCTCGTTTCTATCCATTGGTTACTCAGTATGCTTCGGGAAGATTCTGGAAAGATCCTAGTTATCTATTGAGCGCTGACGCCATAGAAATAAAGATTGGTCAGGGTGCAAAGATAGGTCATGGTGGATTATTACCGGGTCCAAAGGTAACAGATCTGGTTGCAGAGAATAGGGGAATTCCACCTTACAAGGCAGCACATTCACCATCAAGACACCTTGATATTTTGGGACCTGAAGACTTGGTGGCAAAGGTTCTGGAGCTGCGAGAAATTACGGATTGGCGGACTCCTATAATTGTAAAGGTTGGATGTTCTCGCGTATATGATGATATTGAAATCATTCTCAAATCATATGCAGATGCAGCTTCCATTGATGGTTTTGTAGGCGGAACTGGTGCCGCTCCGTGGGAACTACGAGATACCGTTGGAATAAATATAATACCATCTCTTATTCCTTCGAGAGAAGCGATTGAAGATTATTATTTACCTGATGAAAGGGATGAATTTAGATTACTCGTTCATGGTGGTGTATGGGATTCAGAAAGAATTGCTAAATGTATTGCATTAGGTGCTGATGGTGTAGGTATAGGAACAGGTTTTATGCTTGCAATGGGATGTACTCTTGTGCAAGATTGTTATACAAATTCATGCCCAGCAGGCATAACGGGATCATATGAAAAATTGGACATAGAGACAAGTGTAACTGGAATAGTAAATTATGTTAAAGGAACATTATTTGAACTAAAGAATATTGCTGGTTCGCTAGGAAGAAAAAGTATTCATGATCTTAGGAAAGAGGACCTTGTTGGAACAGACGAGTTGTCCAGCATGATTAGCGGATTGCCATTAGCGGGCGGCGAAACTTTTAAAGATTTGGTAAAGGCAAGGGTAAAAACTGTTATTGATAGTAGAAGGAAGGAAGGAGAGAGAGTAATTGAGAGGTTTTGAAGACTACGGTGAATGTTGGATGATAAGTCGTCTTGAATGATGCAGATAAATTTATCATTAGAAAAGCTGTGTTGCAGCTTGCAAAGACAGGTAAACCACGTTCTACTTCGATAGATGATGATATAAGAAAACTTCATGATGTCAATTCCAAGGGAACAAATCTATGGAATTATGTGACAGCATTAGGAGCACAACTTTCAAGACCGCCATATGATCCTTACAGAGAAACTGTAAACCTAGACATATCTATAGGAAGAGGCAAGTCTAGAAAAGTTGTTTTGAACATACCTTTGATAATTTATGGAAACATTACTATGGATTCTCATTCCCTCGAATCTGTACATCTTGCCTTAAACCGGCTAGCTGAAGAAGGAAATGTATTGGGGTTAATTTTAGAAACAGAAATAAATACAGAGCAAGATAAAAGAAAATATCCCTTATTCAAAAAAATATCGTTCTATCCAGAATCTTCTTTGCAAGATAGTTTAGAGGATTATAAACAAATCTCCTCTGCAGAAGGACTGGTGTTAGAATATAAAGATGAATCTTCTTTGAACATACTCCAGAGTCTACGAGAGGAATTTGACGGTCCTATATTGGTAGATGTCAGTGATGTTTTTCCATTGTCTTTTAATTCAATATTGGATTCAAAAGCGGATGGAATTATAGTGGATACAGAAAAGGTAACGAAAAATATTGAAAGATACAAGGGAAAACATGCAATAGCAGTAATTTGTGATGCAAGGAATGCTATAAATCATTATTATAAAGGGAAAGAGGAAAGTGGTGATAATGCAATATTAGTGATTGCAGGTGATGTAAACAGTGTCGGCAAGATCGTGAAGGCAGCAGCACTTGGTGCAGATGTTGTAGGATATTCTACAAGCATGTTGATAGCAAATTCTCACATTTACTCGGAAAAGCCTTTGGACGTAATATCGACTGCAGAAAATGTTTACCGTCATATGATAGGAACAAAGGGAGAAATTAGGGGAATCCCTGCTGCCTTGGGATATAGTGATTTTCATAATCTATCTCCATCCGATTTGCGTACATCCAGTATAGATGCAAGTTTGCAAGGAAATATACTGCTTGAGGGAATCGACAGAACTTATATGGAGATTATAGAGGAAATAGTTAATGAGTATGTTAGTGAGAACGGAATACACATGAATTCGTCAGAAACTCAAGAGGTTATAAAGTCGATGGTAGGAGAATAAAATATGTGTGGAATATGTGCCATTATGTTGGAAAATTGCAAAAAGGATTTTCCTATTGGTTCTCTACTATATAAAATGATGGAGAGCCAGCAGATAAGAGCTCAGGATAGTACAGGTGTGGCCATCTTCAATAAAGAAACAAACAAAGAGTTTTACAGAATAGATTACTATAGAAAAATTACAGGGACAAAATTACCTGTGAGACATAATGACAGTATATGCAATATCTTTACACAAAAAGTACCTAGCGAGAGATTAGCTGAAACTTTGTATGAAATAAATCAAGATCCCAAAGCCGTAATAGCAAGTTTTGCAAAAGAAATGATCCTTATAAAAGATTTAGGACTTGTAAGGGACCTTGATGCAAAATATAACATCAAGTCAATTCAGGGAACACATGGGATAGGTCACTTGAGGATAGCCACAAGCAGTAGAGTCACTCCAGACCATTCACATCCATTCAGTACTACAGCGATTCCAGATATTGCTGTGGTACATAATGGCGAAATAACAAACTATTCCAAGTTAAGGTCTTCACTTGAGCTTAAAGGATATCGTTTCTTTACTAGATGTGACTCAGAGGTCATTGCTGTATTCATTGCAGATCAAATTTTGAGACATGGCGATATAGAAAAGGCAAATTATGAATTTATAAATAAAGCAGATGGCCCTTTTACATATATAGTTGCTACACCCGACTCTCTCGCCTTGGTTAGAGACAAATTTGGAGCAAGAAAAGCTATTTTCGGATATAATCCAGGCAGTAAAGACTATCCATCTTTCTGGGCGATAGCTACTGATTTATCTGCTTTGGATTCTGTGGGAGCAACATATTACGTAGAAACTCCGCAACCTGGAAAACCAAAAATATTTTACAACCAGATGAAAATCAGACAATCTATTGCTAATTAAATAATCAATCAATCAATAAAATAATTTATTTTTGAAATTTTTAATTATATGAAATTTTTAATTAAATTATTAATAAACTACTACTTGTCTTGTGCTCTTTTAAAATCTGTCCGTTTTGATTTATTTAATTATCTGTTTTGATTTATTTATTATGGTGAATAAAAAATATATATCATATCAATTTTCTACACTTTTTAAAAATGTGTGCATATACGACTTTATCAATTTGTGTTAATAGAATAAAAGATATATCAGTAAGTAACCTTGCTAAATATTCGAGATAAAATAAATTGTATATTCTAGATATTGATGAAATAAGATCCATTGCGGACTCTAAGGTCCAAGACATCAAATCCAGATGAACAATTTAAACGACTCAATTTTATGTTATATGAAAAATATAGAATAGATCTCCCTAAAGGGCTAAAGAAGGCGTCTTTAGAAAAGTTTAAGGATCTTATAAGTTCGCCATTGGTATACGAAAGAGCAGTAGTATCAGATCATCAGGATTGTCCAATTCAAAAAAACTGGTATTCTCTTCTGACCTGTCTTCTCTCAGCGTCAACAAGTTGATGTCTTGTCAATATGTTGTAGGCTATAGTCTTGCTAATGTATTGCTCTTCTCCTCTACCTTCTACATTCAGACTCTCGTTTACAATATTTACCAGCTGTTCTGAACCAAAACCGGTAGCATTTCTTACCTCAAGTATCATTTTCTCTATATATATCGTTAGGAGTTGTTTGGACTGTTATGTGGTCTTTTTGATCTGAAGCTCAGGTGTGTAATACCTTCTTCTCTGAACCTTTTTACCACTTGCTGCAGCTGACGTTTCTCCTGCTAATCATGTCTGGGGCTTCTTGTCTTGTTATCGTGATCAGGTCACTAACGAGTGTTCTGACTCCTGCATGACAACGCTTTCTAACTATTTCTGACTCTTTCTTTAATATGTTGATATGCCATTTCTCTAGATACACCTCTCGTTGTACAATGATCATTGATTTTCACTTTGTTTATTGTCAAGGAGGGGTCACGCATGTCTCTTAGCTTACAACTATATCTAGTGATTATCGTAGAAAAATACCTATTAATTATCTTTTTTCATTCGTTCATTAATTACCAAACGAAGTTCTTCGTCAGTTTTGTCCGCGAATTCAATATTCAATGATTTGGCTATCCTTTCCAATTTTTCTCTTTCAGAAGAGACTGGGCCTTCAATAATTTTACCGATTGTAAAATTCTTAGAGTTATCTAGCTTAATCTTCTGTGAATCAACGTTTGAAAATTCCCTAATCTCTTTCGATAACGTTTCTCTAGTTCTATTATATTCGCCTATTGCCTTGCCCATCTGTCTAGATATTTCTGGTAATTTTTTGGAACCGAAGATCAAAAAAATGCTGATCAAAATAATAATAATCCATTCTGATCCCCCAATAGCCATATATTTAAATTATATTCGTTAATTACCTAAAAATACCTTTATTTCGTTCGTCTTGTATTTATGTACGTAAAAAATGTATAATTAATAATATTTCTTATTGTCTAATTCTTTTTTTAATAAAAAAATTAAAATTTATTATAATTATTTAAAATTTATTTAGAAATATTAGTCAAAGCACTTATATTCGTGCCTGTCAACCTTATTTTTACTTTATAATAAACATGAGGTTATGGAATTGCCTAGTACCGGTATAGTAAAATATCACGTTAAATTAAGTTTCGAGGTTGATGGACTCGTAGAAAAAGCAGACATTATTGGAGCTATTTTTGGTCAGACCGAGGGTTTGCTTGGTCCAGAAATGAACCTGAATGAATTACAAAAGGTCTCTAAAGTTGGTAGAATAGAAGTAAATGTAGATACAAAGTCAAACATTGCAAATGGAGATGCATTAATCCCAATGAGTACGGACATTTCTACCGCAGCTCTCATCGCAGCAGCGATTGAAAGTATCGATAAAGTTGGTCCTTTTCAAGCTCATTTTATTTTGTCAGGGATCGATGATATTCGAGCGATAAAGAAAAAAGTTATTGTCGATCGTGCAAAAAAAATTGTACAAGAGTGGGCTACTAAGACTATCAGCGAGGGCGAAGAAATGTTAAAAGATGTTTATGACGCCAGCAAGCCTGGAAAACTTACTGCCTTTGGTAAGGCTCAACTTGCATGCGGTACTGGAGTTTTTAATTCCGAATGGATTATACTTGTAGAAGGAAGGGCAGATGTGATTAACCTTCTTCGTGCGGGATTTGATAATGCTATTGCAATTGAAGGGGCAAAAATTGATGAAACTATAACCCATCTTACTGAAGGTAAAAAAGTAATTGCATTCCTTGATGGAGACCGGGCCGGTGATCTAATATTGAAGGAGTTACAGGGATTGGTTAGTGTCGATAAAGTTTACAGAGCTCCACAAGGAAGAGAAGTAGAAGAATGTACGCCTCTAGAGATATCAGAAATATTGGGTAATATCTTTGAAGAATCAAAAGAAGATACTTTCCCACATAAACAAACACCTTTTCCCCAAAAGAAATATCACAAAACCGAGAAAGAGAAACCTGTATTTCAACAATCTCCACAAAAAATCCCACAAAGCAATAACGTTGAATCTATATTGGTCCAAAGTAATAATGCTATTAAATCTGATACAGGTCCAAATTCCATAATACGTGACATTTACTCGCAAATTAACGAAACACTTGAGGCCATTGTTCTTGATGGAACGATGAACACAATAATCAAAGTTCCTGTTTCTGAAATTGTAAAAAAACTAGATGACATTTCGGGAGGGAAGATCCTAATTCTTGATGGAATAGTGACTCAGAGATTGATTGATGCCTCTGACAAAGCTGGAATAGAACAAATAGTAGGTCACAGATTGGCAGATATAAAACGGAACTCATCACTCAAAATTAACACATTCAGTGAAATAGGATTACCATAAACCTATTTATGAAAGATACTAAGCTACAACATGTTGTAATACTTTCACAGCTCCTATTATGTGGGGCTAAGAATAATTTTGTGGAAATTACTACAAATGAATTAGCAAAAAAAATTAATCGTTCTCAACAGTTAGCCTCAAAAGAGTTACTTTGTCTTGAATTGATGGGATTATTAGAAAGAAATCAACATGGGAAAAAATTTAGTGTGAAGATAACTGAAAAAGGATTTCAAGAAGTTTATGAGCTATTTCTTTTTTTGAAGACAGCGGTTGAAACTTTTAAAAATACTCTCAATTTTGAAGGAGAAGTGGTTTCAGGAATGGGTGAAGGATCGTATTACAT
Organism: uncultured Nitrososphaerales archaeon; assembly: GCA_963695855.1. Lineage (GTDB taxonomy): Archaea > Thermoproteota > Nitrososphaeria > Nitrososphaerales > Nitrososphaeraceae > TH1177. The sequence continues at coordinate 499,557 of CAVOHZ010000008.1, forward strand.
GTCATTATCTGGTTATAAACAAAGATTTAAAGAAAAACTAGGTTACGAACCGTATCCTGGTACACTTAACATAAAGTTGAATTCAAAATTTTATGTTGATAGAAAAAAAGAGATATTGAAATTTCCATCTGTAGCTGTAGATGGATTTAGTGATGAAACTCGAACGTATGGATGGGTAAAATGTTACCCAGCTTATCTAAATGAGAGCGAAAAACCAAATTGTGCAGTACTAATTTTGGAAAGAACTCACTATGATGATACTATTATAGAAATAATAGCTCCATTTTCAATCAAAGAAGAATTTAATTTAAAAAACGGTGATCTAATTAAATTTAAAGTAAAAACTGATAATTTATCTTGATATCTTAATTCTCATCATAGATCATAAACTGCATCCCCTAGCTCTTTTTTTATTTCGGAACTCTTAGTTTTTGGGATTGGTGTATTCAATCTTATGACTCTTGCGTCAATATTTCTTTTTTTGCAATTTTCAGAAATATATTTTTCTGTATGTGTCTGATCATAACCTAAAGCAATAATATCGGGTCTTACATATTCAACACTATCAAATAAAGTGCCTTTCCTTCCTATCAATGCTAGATCTACAAAACTTAAGGCTGAGACCATTTCTTTTCTTAATTCCTCATTATGGTATATTACACGATTTTTTTTTATTTTAGTTGCAGTAGATGTTGTTGCAATTATTACTACCAGGACATCTCCATATGATTTAGCTGACTTCAGTGTCGATATGTGACCAGGATGTAATATGTCAAATACCCCTCCTACTAGCACTACCGTTAAGGTTTCTCTTCCTAACGTGCTCAATCTAAAATTATTGTCTTTATATTTTTCAATTAATCCAATTTTAGTCAACTCCAATATTCGTGGATAAAAAAATTTTTTATCTAATTGATATCTATCTTGCAGACGCTGTAAAAATTCCATCCCCTTGTCTAAATTGCTTACGTATAGAGAACCAAGTATTATTTTGTCTAGCGACTTCAATTCGATCCCAAAATATTTTTTATTGTAGTGTCTCTAATGTTATATATTTGTTTGATCCATACAAATTTTTGAAAATTCCTTTTACAATAATATATTTGAAAATTCAACTATGATGATATTTCCTTTTCAGAAGCAATTCAATAAAGATACTAAATTAGATAATCATATTTTTAATTTTTAGCATTTGAGTCATACCTCATACCTTCCTCATAATCCTTTTATTAGGTTATGAGTAAATATTGTTCGATTGACGAAATTTTGTCCTGAGTGTGGTGGAGAATTGAAATTGGAACCATCTACAAAGAATTTTATTTGTAGAAGTTGTGGACTCTATGCCTCTCGTGAAAAAATGGATGAATTACGAGACAAATCTGAAATCAACTATCAAGACCCTAAAAAAAGAATCCATGATGATTATCTTGATTGGTGGCAATCTTCAAAAAAAGAAAAGCAAAAAAATTAATATTTTTTTCAAAAAAAATCTTTGGATTTTTCAGATATTTCAGTTCGTAAGGAGACCATTTGTTCTTCCTTTCTGGTTCTCAAGACTGTCATTAATTCAATTTCTTTAACTTCCGTTATCGATAAAATTTTATTCACTATAATATCTCTCATATTCTCTAAACTTTTTGAACGAATTTTTACTAGTAAGTCGAATTTATCATAAATCTCATGTATTTCTAAAATCTGTTCGATTTCTTCTAATATTGCAACGGCTTGATCAGTTTTTCCATTTTCCAATTTTACCATTATAAAAGCCAAATGATCATATCCTATCAAATTATTGTCGATGATGACAGAAAATTTCTTTATTATTCCAGTAGATATCATCTTTTTAACCCTCGTATGTACGGTCGCATCAGAAATCCCGATCTGTTTTGCCAATTCGACGAATGGCAGCGAAGAATTATTACTTAGTACGTCTATTATTTTATAATTAATATAATCTAGAATATTTTGTTTAAAACTCATAAGCTAGATCTAATCTTATATTATATTAGTTTTAATATGTCTAATATTTCTAATTTATAGGAACTTAATTATTTTTTTTGCATATTTCGATACTACATACAATTAATTACTTTCATATTTTTCAGAAAATATCAAATTTCTTGCTAAAAATGATTATTCTTTGAATATTCAAAGGACTTTATCTGCTTCTTTCATAAATATGTGGATACAACCTTAAAAAAATTGATTAATATTATTTATATGATAAATTACATTTTCCCTAGTTTCTTTCAAAGGTTTTGAAATGATGAAATGTTATCATCTCATCTCCACTCATCTCATATTATTTCCTTTTATTCTTCTCTCCTTTTTATTTTTATTAACATAATCAATGAACAATTCTATCAATAAATGGGAGATAATACTGCAAACATATCCATAGCAACTATAAGGAAATGAGACTGATATGGCATGCTGCTTATTATACACCGGTTCAGTAAAGATTTTAGTAGAGCCGAAATCCCTAGCATATGCTGGTCTGTTATTGGGATGATAATAGATGAGGAGAAGACATGTATTAAGCAGTTACATAACAATAATAATGACTATTATTCACTAATTTCAGTGATATAATGTCACAGCCTGTTTGTTCAAAATGTTATAATAAAAATAGTATCTACTTTAGACCATATTCTGGTGAATATTTATGCAAGTCATGTTTTATTTTCTCAATAGAAGAAAAAACATCGAGAACAATATCGAAATTTTCTATGATGCGGTATGGTGATAGAATTGCCGTTGGTGTTTCGGGTGGAAAAGATAGTCTATCTCTTTTATCTATAATGAAAAAGATCACTGAAAGAAAAAACATCAAGGACTTGGTTGCTATAACAATAGACGAAGGAATATCCGGATACAGGGAGGAATCTTTAACCTTGGTCAAGGATTTTTGTGCAAAGTTAAATATAAAAAATGAAATTTTTGGTTATAAGGATTTATTTGGCATGAATATGGATAATGCTATCTCATCACGTCCTTCTGAAAAGATGACCTCTTGTTCTATTTGTGGTACCTTTAGACGAAGAGCTATTGATATTGCAGCTCAAAATTTAGGGATGAATGTTATAGCTACGGGACATAATTTAGACGATCAACTTCAATCGTTCTTAATTAATATTATTTCAGGAGATGTGAATAGAATAGGATGGATATATCCTGAACCAATTCAGTATGGATTTCATCATCTCAAGAAAATAAAACCATTCATAGAAATCTATGAAAGAGAAATCGTTTTCTATGCACTTCAACAAAACATTCCATTCCAATCTGAGCAATGTCCATACATGAACGAAAGTATTAGAAGTGATATGAGAAATTTCTTTAATTCACTTGAAGAACAAAGACCTGGCATCAAATATAATACCTATAAATCTCTCCTGAAAATATCCAAGACGTTAAATTCCTCTAACGATTCTCTTAGTAATAAATGTAGTACTTGTGGACATGAATCTACAAATGGTATTTGCTCTGTTTGTAAGAATCTTATGATTTTGAGATCTGATTAATAAACAAATATAATATAATATCTTCAAATAGATGGTGCGGAGGCAGGGAGGACTAGGGTGTTAGCCGTACCCTTCTCTGGAAATCGGCTTTATGCTAGGGTCAGTAACTGTTGGGTAAATCCTTGGGGAGTAGTTTCCTGCATATCGGGTTGAAATGAAATTACGCCGAATCGGATGGGTATGAGCAGCAAGCTATACGAAGGCATGGCTTTGACTGTTAATCCTCGAAATGGGTGAGGTCCGGGAGGGAGCAACCCTAAGGTGACGTATCCGTGCTGGTTCGTCTACGTGGTAGATCATACAAGGTGTGAGATTGGGATTATTTCCTAAGGTGGTACCAATGGGCTGCCTTCGCAAATAACTTCGCAAATAACTTCGCAAATAACTATGTGTTTATTTTAGGACTATTCATAACCAGTGACGAATTTGCAAAAAATCATCCATTGGTTCATGTTTTAAAATTTTTATCAAAGCCTCTGCTTGAGGAACTGAAAGTACAGGTTTGCTGAAATGGTTATCAGTAGCGATTCTAGGACATGCTACTTGAATATATGCATCTATACCTTTGAAATTTCTTAATCTTTCTTCAGTTATTTCAGTAATAGCAATGAGGTGGATTTCTTTCCCGAGATCTTCAAAAACTTTTTTTAGTTTCAATGCTTTGATTTTTGCAAATTGTCCCTCTTTCAAACCAATGATTATTCCTATTTTCTCCGCATCCTGTGCTTTGTATACCGACAATATTGCTTTTTTTTCTAATTTTCTTGCATAATCATTGACCTCTTTATATTCATTAAAATAGGGATCTAGCATTATTGTTGGTTTTTCAGTTGACATCGCTATACTTGCAGCATGAAACATACTTTGACCTAGAAATACATACGCATCTATCTGGTTTTTTACATCATATGCCGGATAAAATTCACATCCAAAAACTTGCGCATTATTAAGCTGCCCTTTTCCTTGACCAATAATCACGTTCAAGCCAGATTGTTCCAATATCTTCCTAACAGATTCGATTTGCTCTAGGTGTTGACTATCAGTAACCAATCCTATCGATCTAATCTTTTGATTATCGACTTCACTAGCAAATTTTTTCGCAACCGCGTCGAATTCTATATCGTCGAACGCATTAATCATTATTACCTTGTTACCAAACATTTCGAGCGAAACAGTGTGTCCAATGTTAAATAATAAATCTGCTCCCAGCATATCTGCCGCATGAGTGTTTAGATCACAAGATCCCCAACACGCATCGCCTATTACGTATGCGGGGATTGAATAAATTTCCATAATTTTTTTTGCTGTTTCTTGAATTTTCGGGAAAAGAGCTTCAGGACCATTTAGAGCTACTGAAGAAGGTTTCCTTTTGCTAATTACCTCTAAAATCTTGTCTTCGTCTATTAGAATCATCTTGTTTATTCAATTAAACTTGGATATTGCCTCAAATATTACTTTTCATCTCTGGATCGGAAGAATTAGTTCTGAAATGTTGTTATATTTTAATGTAGATTTAAAGAATAATATTGTATATCGTTATGTAATTGCTATTGTTGTTTGGGAATTAAAGAAGAAAAGAAAGTGAAAATCATGGGAATAATAAATTCCAGTCCAGAGTCATTTTATAAAGCTTCAATCAGGACTAAAAGCATTGATGTCTCCTCCTTTGCAAAAAAAATAGAAGCAGAAGGGGCAGATTTGCTAGATGTAGGAGGGATGTCTACTGCTCCTTATCTAGATACATTCATTTCTCCAGAAAAGGAAATCCAGAGATTAAGAATAGCTATCAAAGCTATAAAAAGAGCAACCAGTATTCCAGTCTCAGTTGATACACCAAGGGCAGACGTAGCAGAAGAGGCAATTCATTTTGGAGCTGATATGGTAAACGATGTTTGCGGTCTAAAATATGATGATAAGATGGGTGAAACTGTTGCAAAATATGGCGTCAAGATAATTTTGGGAGCTTATGAGAAAAACCACCGTAGAATTTCTCAAAATGGGGGTATTTCTTACACGAAGCGATTGTTATATGACAGTATCAGGACAGCCAAAGAATCAGGGGTAAACAACGAAAATATTATAATAGATCCTTCTATCGGTTTTTTCCGCCAACAAGGCAATAATCCTTTTTTTACCAAAATCAAAATTCCATGGTACCTGAGAGATCTTAATATCATTTCTAATTTACACAATTTAACTAAAATAGGCAATCCTCTGTGCATCTCTATATCTAGGAAGTCATTCTTAGGTGAATTGTTGAAATTGAAATCTGGAGAAAGGCTTGCTCCTTCTTTGATTCTAGAAGCGATTAGCGTTTTGAAGGGTGCAAGTATTATTAGAACTCATAATGTCAGGGATACATTTCAGATGCTTTTGACTCTAAACCGTTTTGATCGAATCTGAATTTAAGGTTTTTAATCGTCAGCTATCAGTATGTGAATAACACTTTTATACTCATCAATTATAGATTGTCAAAGATTTTCGAAGTTCAAAACGCTTATAATCCTTCTTTGAATTTATAATATAAAGAAGTATTGAATATCAAAGAAGGACTTACTTTTGATGACGTATTATTAGTACCCAAACATTCTTCAATTGTGTCACGATCCCAAACCAGCTTGAAAACTCGGTTATCGAGAAATATTAAGTTGAATATTCCAATCATTAGTGCAAATATGGATACAGTAACTGAATCATCTATGGCTATAGCCCTTGCAAGAGAAGGTGGAATAGGTATAATTCACAGATTTATGACCATTCAAGATCAGGTGGACGAGGTATTACGGGTTAAAAGATCGGAATCAGTGATGATAGAACAACCTTATACAATCCCGATAGATTCAACTATAAAACAAGCAAAAAAAATGATGCAGGGTTACGGTGTATCGGGTTTACTGGTAGAAAAAGATAAAAAACTCGTTGGAATTGTTACAGAGAGAGATATTTTATTTGAAAAGAATTTTGAAAATAACGTATCTGAGGTAATGAGCAAAGATGTGGTTTTTGCGGAGTCGGGTACTACCATCGATGAGGCAAAAGAAATACTCCATAAAAATAAGATTGAAAAATTACCTATTATAGACAAAGATAAACAGATAGTTGGACTGATTACAAGTAAGGATATCCTAAAAATGGAACAATATCCAAATGCATCTAAAGATAAAAAAGGTCACTTAATGGCTGGTGCCGCGGTTGGTGTAAAGGGTGATTATCTAGAAAGAACTGAAGCATTATTGGAAGCAGGTGCAGACGTTATTGTTGTTGATATAGCTCATGGTCATAGTGAGAACGCCATTAACTGTGTTCGTCAAATAAAAAAGGCCTTTAAAAATTGTGAATTGATAGCAGGGAATGTTGCTACTGGTAATGGAGCAGAAGATCTGATAAAGGCTGGAGTTGATGCAGTTAAAGTTGGAGTGGGGTCAGGGTCCATATGTATAACTAGGGTAATAACAGGTTCAGGTGTTCCACAATTGACGGCAATTGTTGATAGTGTTCAAACCGCCAACAATTATGATGTCCCTGTAATTTCTGATGGCGGAATAAGAAATTCTGGAGATGTAACCAAGGCTCTTGCTGCGGGTTCATCGTCAATAATGATTGGCAGTCTACTGGGAGGAACAGATGAAAGCCCAGGAAAAACTCTCGTTAAAAATGGGAAAAAATATAAAATTTATAGAGGTATGGCTTCCTTTTACGCCTCATTAGGTAGGAGATACAGAGAGGAAGGAGCACAAGTGGTCGATTCTGATGATCTAAACGATTATGTTCCAGAAGGAGTAGAAGCCATGGTTCCATACAAAGGCAGTGTGGTTGAAATAGTACGTCAATTGGTCGGAGGATTGAGATCTGGATTAAGCTATTGTGGTGCAAAGAACATATCTGAAATGCAGAAAAATGCTGAATTTATTAGAATTACATCAGCGGGATATATTGAGAGTCAACCCCACGATGTTTCTTTAATGTAATTTTTAACTTTCTTTGTGTTAGTTTAAGGACATAAAAGAGACTTGGCCAGTTTTAAAAAAATCGTTTTAATACTTTCTGTTTATTATTGTGTTATCTGTTAGAATTATTAAAGCAAATAAGATTATTAGAATATATTTCAATCTTCTAAAGGTATTTGGAATAAGTTCATTCTTGAAAAGAATCTATTAAATTATATACTGTTTTTATTTTATACAGGTCATTGTCAATTGATGTAACCATCCAAGTTTTGAAGGAAAATGTTGGAAAAAGAATAATGATCAAATTAAAAGGAGATAAAATTGTTAAGGGTGTATTGGAAAAATTTGATCAGCATATGAATCTAATTTTGAGTGATGCAACAGAATATAAAAATAATCAAGCAACAACTCTCGGAAACATGTTGTTAAAGGGAGATAATATAATAATAATTTCTCCTCAAGAATAAAACCTTTTATTTTTTGTTCAAGTTATTTTAAAAGTATCATCTTGAAAAAATTGTTCTATAAACTAATCATACAAGATAAATCAAGACACGATAGTTCTTTAATATCTTTTTAAATAATTTGCTAAGTTGGATTCACTCCATGAATGATTTTGTTAATATCTCTGTACAAATATATATACTATATTTTTACAGATTTGTTTTTTTCTTGTCATGGAGATGAAATAATAATAGTCATGATTTTTAATTAATTCTGCTTTGCTTTATTCTAGTATCTTTTCTTATTTTCTTTTATTTAATTCTCGCCACTATACCACCAAGATTCATACTGTAGAAATACTGAAATATTTTTCAAGAACTGTGTTTGTGCATTAATGTATTATTGATAATAAAAAATTTAACTTTTTAGAACAAAAAAGATTTTGTCTTCATATGAGAAATTGCTTGTTGGAAGGTGTCGCCTGACACGCTAAGCTGTATAGGAAGTTACTTGTATTATTTTATTTATATTGTTGATATGATTTTTCAGAATTGTTTTAGGAAATTAATTCATCTTTATTATTAATATAATTATTTAGATTATAATTAATGACTATCGTTTTATAAGCTATATGTGTACGTTTTATACAATATAATTGAATAATACAATTCGACTATGAATAAAAATCGAAAAATGATAAATACGATTCTACTGTTTATTGGAATTGCAAGGGCAACAGTCACTTATTTGAATGTAAGTGTATGAGTCAAGTTCTCGTCCAAACTTCGGAAGTCCATTACCTGGATCGATACCTTAATTGCAAATTATGTATTAATACATGCTTAAAATAGAATCCGATCATAAATCTCTTTTATATTCCTTCTTTCATAAGAGATTAAATTACTCGAAATCAAGTCGACGTATAGGAATGTGTTGTAAGTCCATTACGCAAAACATCCAAATATTAAAGATATATTATTTTTAATATCTCGAAACATAATTTCTAACTTTTTAGGTGAACATTGAATTATTCTATATTAATAGGTACTTAGACACTTTACACAAGTCGAATCAACAAATTAAATAATCATAAGAAATTCTATAAATTTAATCTCGTTCAATGTTTTTATATATAATATACTCTAAGATTATGTCTTATTCTGATTTTGACTTAAATATTGAAATGAACTTGATATTTTAGCACTTAAATACTTCCAATTTTTATTAAAAAACTTTAAAGCTATACTACTAATTTATAAAGCAATCTGAAATCCTATATGTCTTATCTTTTTTAAATTTCCTATAAAATAAATAATCCGAATATTCTATTAATTTTGTTGTTTAATACTTTACCAAGGCCGGCAAAGATCGGCGTTATAATCCTCCTAGGTGGTGTTGGAGTTTTGGCAGTCGGGACAACAATGATGAGTGAGTCTTTTTCATATTATGGATTACTTATTATTATTACTGGACTTTTCATTTATCTTGCATATAGTTATAGCTTTATGGGAAGATCAAGATATCAGATGGATGAAGGAAAGAAGAAAAGAAAAAGGTAACCAGGATTTAATACTCTTAATTAATAGCTTGGTATTATATTTGTCAGAGACTGAAACACTTTTTTAGGCCCTTTTTTTTTGTCTTCCATAGTTTCTAAAATTCTTACAAATTGCATTTAATTCAATTCTTTTTAGAGCTATGGATAAAGATATTTCTATTCATCATATTCTACGATTATATTATTTATCAAATCAAATACCGGTTCAGTTATAGTTTTGCAGATACTCAGGATATTGAGTTCGATTGCACGTTGACCATAGTAGATATTATTTTAATATACAAGTCGAATTCATTCAATTACCAATTTTTGATTGATTAACAAAGAAATCTTTTAGCTATAACTTGTACAAATTTCGATTTGTTTAATTAGTCATCTATAAATGAAGTTTTTACAATATATTTCTAATTGTTAAACTAGATTTATTTTATTAGTAAATTAGTAAATTGATTACATAATTACTCTAGAATTTAATATAATTATATTATGTGATCTTTTTCTGAAAAAAGCTGTAAAATTCTTTTAAAACGCAGTTATTTTATGTTATAAAAGAAGGCAATAGAAAAATTGAATAAAAATAATTATAGTATGATTTTGGGTTTTTTATTCTTGATAATACTGACAATCCAATTTTCTAGTCGACAACAAAATATACTAGCACAAATGGGAAATTCAAATTCTGCGGAATGAATTCCAAATCGTACAACGGTAAAGCCAAATGTGGATGTGTCTATTGAAGGTACTGAAAATGATGACAAGATTAAAGGTGGAGAAAGTAATGATAAAATTTCTGGGAAAGATGGAGGTGATAAATTAAACGGTGTCTTAGGAAATGATGTTCTGAAAGGCTATGCTGGAGCTGATAAGATAAATGGAGATTTTGGAAATGATAAATTAGCTGGAGGTGCGGGAAATGATCTCTTACAAGGAAAAGGAGGTAACGACAAGATCAAAGGTGGATCAGGTAATGACAAGATAAAGGGAAGTGCAGGAGCTGATAAAATACAAGGTGGAGAACGTATGTATACTGTTGACGGAGTAAAGGGTAAAGATAAACTGGAGGGAGGCAAAGGTGCAGACGCATTTATGTGTAATACTGAAGACACATTTAAGGATTTTAATTCACAAGAAGGAGATTCAATTACCGGTGTGTGCTCGCCTGTCGATGAACGAATTCCTAATTTAAACAAACTCGCATCAGAAAATAATAGCCAATTTTAAGAATTTTTCTTTTCACCCATTATTATTTATATTTTATATCTAGGTGGTTTTTGAGTAGATCTTCTGTAGTTGAATATATTACCTACCAAAATCAATGAAATATATCCCTTGAATTAAATATAATTAAAACTTCATATAATTTTAATCAAACATTTATAGGTAATATTTATAGAGAATTGAATTGTAGATCCTATATATAGTTAAATATAAAAATAGATTATAATGTCTATCTGTGATGATACAATGTTATTGTCATATTTATCATTTAAATTTCATCACATTTTCATCTTAGATTCTATCAAACTTACGATCTCTTTAACTCTCCTGAATCTAGCAAGGTATTGATTCATATGTTAGTAAAACTAAATTTAAAATATTCTATTTTCATCCTGGTTTTTATCGGATTTTTAGTATTCTCCAATCTGATCTTCGATGAAATAGACGCTAAGAAGTCAAATGATAAATCAAAGAAAAAAATATCCATTTGCTGTACATGGGGACATACATTGGAAGATGGAACGCTCACTTATGTTATTAAAAATGGTGACAATGCTCTCCATAAAATCGTAAAATCATCTTTAAATGACTGGGAAAATGCGGTATCAGTTTTACACTTCCAAGAGGTAGATGATAGTGTAAATCATGATATTTCCATAGATTTTAAGAAAGGAAAAGGAAAAAAAGTAGGTAAAACAGTTACATATTTTGATAACAAAGGGTTTATTGATCATGTGGAAATATCACTATCAAAAAAATCCTACGGAGTCAAATTAGATAAAACTATTTTAGAACATATTACTAAACATGAGATCGGTCATTCTCTGGGATTAGGACATGCTAATTTCAAAAATACTCTGATGTCTCCTGTTGTTAATGAGGTTACTACAAAAATATCAAAGTGTGAAATTGATGCTGTAAAGAATGCCAATGAATGGAAATTCGAAAATAATAATTCTCATTCCTCCGCTGAGAAATCCTTCAAATGTAAATAATGCTCTATTCATTGGTAACTGTCAATTGACTGCAAGTAAACATTCGATTTCTAGAACAATACTTTTTGATTTTAGAATTTTTTTATTATATCATAGCTTGTACACGTATAATTGTTTTGTTTTGTCTATCATTGGTCACATAGGAAATTATTCATAAAGATCGAACCTCCACCGATCATGATAATTGCCTAATCCCGTTATACTTTTCTTCAATGCTGGAATTAGATAATTTTTCAATCTGATTAAATTAAATAACTTAATTCAATATCCGATTTCATCGTATGAATATAATATCGACGTTTCTTTTTAACCAGTAATATGACATATTTTTGAACTAAAAATAAATGTTTCTAAAAATTGGAATTCAAAATTATTTATTGGATGGTTCTCCATAACTTTTACTCGTGATGTGAGTTTTAGATCACGAATTTTGGATGTTATAATGTTGCAAATCTATTTGGCTCTTAAAATCTACTAATAATTTTTGTGTTTGATTCGAGTTTATTCAATCTTATGACGACATATAATAATATAATAAAATTTATTTACTATGAAGCTATATTTCTACAATCTACCAATAAAAACTAGATATAATTCGTGTGTTTCAGTACTTTGAGATATTGTATTTCTCGGTCGTAATTAGTAATAACGTTGGAGAAAAGATTACTACTTAAGCTTCATTATTAAATTGATGAAAAAACTATTTTGCTATATCACATTGATTAGCTAATATATTTTCGCATTTCCTGCTAATCTATTGGATATTTACATTTTCAACCTGATACTGTTTGATCATGTCATTTTCTAGTAACACTTAATTCGTGTATATGATAGGGCTAATATATAATACATTAGTTTATAGTATTATCAATCACATCTTTATATTATAGATAGTTTGTTGTGAAAATACGACCTATTCTTAACATCGAATAAAATCATTAAAAATTATAAATTAAAACAATATTTATATGATTAACCTATCTATTAATGATCAAATGGATTTTAATTCGCTTACCAAGGATATTTTGAATCTGGATTCAAAGGTTCGGTTTGCTGCCGTTTGCGATGATTCTGGTGACATAAAATATGGTGGTCAAAGAGAAGGGGTGATTAATCTGCTATCCACTGAAGAGACAAAAAGATCAAATCTACAAGCACTCGCTAGGTGGTCATTACGTAATTCGTTGAGCGGAAAAATTGGAAAAGGACAATATGCCATGGCAGTTTATGAAAAGATTAAGCGTATAACGATCCCATTAGAGAACGATCATCTTCTCCTGGTAACAATGGAAACAGACTCTAATCATGATAAGGTAATAAATGACATATTATCTTTAATCAAAAAATAATAAAATCTATCTTAAATATTTTTTTTAGTTTTTTTTAGGTATTAGTTAATACTTCCCATAAGGCCCTGTTAACCTCCCATAAACTTCACTATCTTTTTCTTTTGAAGATGTTGATCCAATTCCACCCATACCACCACTATAATTACCGATAATTTCTAAAACATCTTCTGGTTCAGACAACTCGGCAAGCAACTCTAGGGTTAGACGGTGGTTTGTCACATAATGTGTTCCCCTATCTTGTATTGATGGAGCCATCCCTGTCTTTCTTATTATATATTCTCTTTTAGCATCTTCATCAATTCCAGATTTTGTAAATATCTCTACCATGTAAAAAGGTGCATATTCTTGCCCTTTTTGTTCTCTATGTAACAAATCGTTAATTAGTCTTGGATCAACTTTAGGTAAATAGGTCTCGAACAATGTTTGTAATCCTAGATAAGCTCTCCTTATCTCTTGTGTACCTGTCATAGGCATGATATGCTATAAATAGTATATGAGCATTTCTAATTTTTATAATTCTACAATTTTAGCTAGTAAAATTTTCTCTGACACAATTATAGATTAAAAGTATTTTATAATTCAAATTTTATCATTTTATATATTCAATTCTGAATATATGAATTACCTATGCGAATAAAATGGATTATAGGATTGATCGTAATTGTTGGTATAGCTATTGGCTTTTACACGTTATCTCCACTTTTTATAAACAAGGAAGTTGAAGAACAGATACCAGATAACCTTGCGATTGATGCTTATTATAAATTTCAATCACTAGATGATGTTGAACGTAGTAATATCGCTTCGGAGATGACAGACAGAGAAAAAAATATTCTTATGATTGGAGCTAAGGAAACCAACAAAGAAATCAATGAAGAAATGTCTAAATTTATGGACAATTTATCGTTTACCAGAAATCTAGAAGGAACCTTTAGTGGGGTTGGTGATGGTATTCATAATGTGGATGGGATAGCAAAAATTCTTACACTTGTTGATGGATCAAAAGTATTAAGGTTGGAAAATTTCAAATCAACTAACGGTCCTGATCTACACGTATATTTGTCAACTGATAAGATGGCTTCCAATTTTATGGATTTAGGTAGACTAAAAGGAAATATTGGCAAACAAAATTATCAAGTTCCTGATGACACTGATCTGTCAAAATATAATAATGTTCTAATTTGGTGCAAGGCATTTTCTGTTCTATTTGGTAATGCACAACTAGTTTAGATGCTGAATCATTAAATTGACTGCTTTATCTTAAAAATATGTCTTGTTACACAGCTAGCTATTCCCCACACCTTTAGCTAACGTATTATAGACATAAATCGAGATTTACTGCAGAAATCTCTTCTAAAGAAGGAGAGATTATTTCATATTGGCCTTATAGATAACTGAGAGTGGGTCATAATTCATTAAACGAATATTGTAATGTTAACAATAGTATATACTCAATCCTTATGTTCCTAACATGTATTTGATTGCTCTGGGATTATCCTTGTTGGTTTTACAGTTGTAGTATACAAGAATCTGGTATAGCAAAACAGATAGTAGTACTATAACACAGCCCTTGGTGTATCCTCGTACAGGTAATGGATCTATCCTGAACGCGGATTTGATATGTTGTATCAACGGCTCAATTGATATACTTCTCAAGGAATAGATAGCCTGTCCAATATTCGATTCATAAAATTCAACTAATTTTATCCGGTCAGCAGATGTATTTTCATATCTTTTTACTGGACACACCAATTGAAATCCCATATCTGTACTGAGATCATATAATTTATGATCATCGTATCCAGGATCTGCAGACATGAATAATGTTCTTTTTATAATCCTAAAAGGAATACTTGCTGTCAACATACTGTATATTTGATTGTCAGGTATGTTGGCAGTTGTAAAATCTGCTGCCAAAGGTACAATGATAGAACCAGTACTAGAAGATATCATATGTAATTTGTATCCAAATATCCAACCTTTTGTATGACTGAATCCCCACACTGCATCAGTATCAATACCGGAACGTGGTACTACTTTTTTCTTTATAGATGATTTATGCCAGACATGACCTTTAGCCTTTACAAGTGTACTGTCTGTTGAAAGAACAGATGGATCGATTATTTTATCGTGAACAAAAATATCACTCATTATAGTTATTCTGTTTTTAATATCATTGGATATTGTGACAAGGCGTCTATCAAATGTTCTTCTGCTAGGTACTCTGTATAGCCCACATACTTTCATTACCTTTTTGTTATACGATAGATCCATTGCAAGGTATTCATGCAATGCTCTGTTAGAATCCAATCTAAACCAAATACGTACTATAAAACATCTCAAGATAACAGTAGGAGAATAGACATATGGTCTACCACGTCCCCCTCCTCCTCCTCCTCCTCTATTATTTTTATGTGGCCAACGAATCAAACCAATCAAATACAAAATACTAATTAGAATAGATGTTGATCTTTTCTGCTGTGCTAGTTTGTTGGTTTGGATGATAGTTACACCAAAACATCATACACCAATAAACTAGCTTTATTCGTTATGAAAATGGAATAATTATGACCCAGCCTCAGATAACTAGAATATTGAATTACAAAAAATAAAGAAGTACTTTTTTTGCATTAAATACTTAAATTGTAGTATATAAAAAAAGAAATGCTCTGAACAAAACTAGAAATTTAAAGAACGAAATTAAAGATACTTTATTCCAAAAACGGATAGGCCATCAAAAGGAAATTGAAAAATAATCGAAAAACCATATTGTTGAATTAGAAATTTTTCTAAATCTTTACATAAAATCATACAACAACTATATATTCAATTATTCAGAGATTTTTTAAGAATCATTGGTATATCTTATACATGTTCTATATTTTTGTTATATAACTAAATCTGCGTTATTAATCTAAATCACTAAGAATTAATAATCTTAATATAACATATTTTAACATTACACAAAAATGACTAAAAAAGCCTCCTCCATTTCTAATCAAGTTTCCAATCCATTTAATTACCTTCCAAAAGCAATGTTCTTCACAAAAGGAAAGGGAATTCATAAAGATCAATTAACCAGTTTCGAGCTCGCATTACGTGATGCAAAAATTTCTGATCTTAATCTTGTTACAGTTTCAAGTATTAAACCTCCTAAATGTAAGATTCTTAGTATTCAGGAAGGAAGAAAATATCTTTTGTCAGGACAAATTACTTTTGCTGTCATGGCTCGATCTTCTACTAACGAACCAAACAGACTTATCGCAGCTTCAGTTGCCCTTGCAAATCCAAAAGACGAGGGAAAATACGGATATTTATCAGAACACCATTCTACAGGAGAAACAGGTCAAAAAGCTAGTGATTATGCAGAAGATATGGCAATGGAAATGTTAGCTACAACTATGGGTCTTCCAAATGATGAATCTCTAAAATGGGATGAAAAAGAAGAACAGTGGCGGTTGTCCGGAAGAATTTACAAGACACAAAATTATACCCAATCTGCAGAAGGTCATAAGGATGGACTATGGACTACAGTATTAAGTGCTGCAGTTTTTATTCTTTAATTATGTTATTTCAATGAAACTTCCATGATTTATTTTTTAAATTCATGTTATCACAATATTTTTATATAACAAAATAATAAGGATCAACCTATTTTTTTTAAAATAGATTAACCGTAAAAATTTGGAACAAAAACTTCAAATTTTGTTTACACGGTAATTGCTAACTATTATTATAAATATTATCTGACTTTCATAAATAATGTGGGAACCATCATGATGTGAGAAAAAGAGTTCCATCATTTAAATATTTGATTTATCACTCTACAATATTGGAAGATGATAACCCTGATAATTATGGTATATCAAATTTTAAAAAAAATAGCTCTAATAACGTGATTCCAAGGTCAGCTTGGATAACCTTATTCATTCTAGGTTCAATTGATTTAATCTCTACAGCTAGTGAAACTATGATTATACCTGCAATCCCTGATATTATCGAGGATTTCGGTTTAACCTATTCAAATTCTTCATGGATATTGAGCTCCTTTCTAATATCTGGTGCTGTAATGATTCCTATCGCAGCAAAATTATCAATTATTTATGGAAGGAAAAAAGTTCTCTTGTTACTTATTATGTTATACATTATTGGAACACTTTCTGCTGGATCTTCACCAAATATGGTATTCCTGATAATTTCAAGAATTATTCAAGGATTGAGTCTGGCGATATTTCCCATAGCCTTTAGCATCATTCAAAACGTCTTTCCTAAAGATAAACTTGCTATTGGTCAAGGAATAATCATTGCTCTTTTTTCATCAGGATCAGTGATAGGTTTAGTCATTGGAGGGTATATCATAGAGATTTTTGGCTGGCAGACAATATTCTTTACGATTCTACCTTTTGTTGTTTTTATCGTTCTTTTTATTTACAAAAAAATAGATGTAAAAGACACGCTACCCAAACCAATATTAATAGTAGACCAAAATGATGCCATTAATAATAATGACAAAACGAAAAATGAATTTAATCGTATTCGTAAGATTAAAGATTCATATCTACAACTTTTAGACTTGAGGGGAACTATTTCACTTGCTATTTTGATTTCCTCGTTTTTGATTATTTTAACAAGTCTGGAAAAAGCAAGTTTCAGTTCTGACTCTTTTATTGTACCTACATTTATCTTGCTAGCAATTTCCTGTTTTATTTTATTTATTTGGTTTGAAAGGAAGACGAATTATCCTACTATCCCATTAAAAATTTTTAAAGACAAGACACTTGTCTATACTAATATTTTTTTGATGATCTCTGGATTGACAACATTTATGATCTATCAAATGTTACCAATTCTAGTTCAGAATCCAGACCCAGTTGGCTTTCACGGTAATGCAATTACAGTCGTGCAGATACAACTTCCTTTTATGATTTCTCTTTTTATTATATCCACTTTATCTGGATTTATAGTTTCTAGATGGGGAAACATAAAATCTTCTATTCTAGGTAGTATTATTGGATTTATAGGATTCTTAGCTATTTTGCTATTTCATGATTCAGAAATATCGATAGGGTCAAGTTTAGTTATTGTAGGGGTTGGAATCTCTTTGATGCAGGTGGGTGGATTTAATATAATTACTACATATACTCCAAAGAAATTCTCTGATATTTCTGTTGGAGTGACTTCATTGCTTTTTATTGTAGGTATGTCAATAGGTCCAGCAATCTCTGCATCTTTTCTACAAAATTTTTTGGTTCAGATAGGAGAAATTGGGATATATCCATCTTTACAAGCATATGATCTAATATTTTTTACAGCTGTTATGCTGTCTTTGATACCACTAATGTTAATATTTTTGATTAAAAAGAGAATTATTAAACATGTCAAATCTATTTAATTTTACCTCAGATCGTCCATTACAATGAATATAAATTCTTTGGTGTATCTTTTAATTATTAAAATCCTTTTTCAAAATTCTATACCAAAATTAATTGGAAAAACTTTGATACATTTACATGATACTTTGTTATTAATGAGTCAGAAACTATTGGAATTTGATTTTCCATCTTCAGCCGAATTAGGAGATATGGGTAGGAAAAATAGAATTGATGTTTTTCGTAGATATTTTGCGACTAGTCGCTATAATAGATTACTAATTCAGATCGCATTAGTTCGATCAGCGCTAGATAAATCCTCTATACAATCTGTTTCAGACTTGGAATGTCAACATAATCAAGATTTTATAAGAATATCGCAGATGATGGGTCAACTTGATTATCATAATGAGTTTCTAGAAGCAGTAAGAGAGGAAGAAACTGCATTAGAAAAAATAATAGAAGCATATGATAGAAAAATTAATCAAACTACGTCACGAAAATACAGATGATCTATGTTGTTCCTCATAGTTATATCTATTTTTTTGTTACCATAAATGCATTATCATGATTCTCTGATGATTTCAGTATTTTTTTAAATTACTTTTGCAATAAAAAAAAGTAGAATAAAAACAATATATCAAAAATAAGAGAACTGGTTCTAAAATCAAAGAGATTGGGGTATATATCATGTATGTGTATTACAATAGTTAGCTGCATCATTAGCATTTTCTTGATAGAAACAGAAAAAATCTTTAAAAAAATAACGAAATAATATTTTTGAGGATATAAGTTATATCCAACTTGACACAATTTTTATGTGTTCTAACTAAAAAACTAAAGTGGATAATGTAGTGTAAACAAAATTTATTATATCTGTTATAAGGAATTTGTCCACCTTGCAAAAAAGTTCTCTGTAATCTATATTTGACGGGTTTCACTTTTTTATTCTATTTATTACTAATTTAAAGACGTATTTGACTATCTTTTTAAATCTCTTATTTTACTAAACTGGAAGTTTCTTTCCTTTCAGACCAACGAAATAATTATACAGGATACTTTCAATTCTTCATTGTAGAGGGTTGTTTGTATGACCAATAATTCTGTCATTTTTCATAATAATACAACAAGCACATTTATTGTGTAGACAGATTTCGGAGTCATTATGGGCACAAATTGGACATACACATTCAGAACCTTTTTTTTTTGTTGAAGTATATTTATTTTTATTGTAGAAATAATACCATGATAACATGAGAGATGAACCAAGTAAAAGAAAGAGTACAGATACCAATATTCCCGATTTTAGTATAACTAGTATGGCACTAGTTGCTAAAGTAGCTACGCCAGTTAGTAAAGGCCACAATGGAGTTTGGGAGTTGTTACTCATTGTTATAGTATTGATGTATTTTTATATCTTATTTATATGTAGTAACTTCCTGGTATGTTCCAGTTTCTATCTCTTCAGTATCTTTAGATTGCTTTCTCTTCATGCGTTTTTTTCTAACTTCTTTGAGGATTTCCTCAATTTCCTCTTTAGATAGTTTACTGATCCTTGAATCACATTCTAGTCCTTTAGAATCTAAAACCTCTTCAGTTAAATTTAATATTTCTTCTTTGTTTTCTTTTTCTTCCTGTGTCAGCAAGTTATAACTCATAAATCTAAAAAATGCAAAATCACTCATTTCAGATATTTATTATACGTATATCTTGTAGTTAACTCTTTATCCTTTTTTATCAGTATAAAATAATTTTTTGTTCTATACGTTGTCAAAGAACAAAAACGGTCTTGACAAGGATCGAAACGTAAATGTAATATTCATATCAAGTAATGAAGGTGTCTAATATTTTGCGTTTGATATTTTTTTAAAAGCATTTCAAAAATTAATTAGTACTTCATTAAAACCAAGTGATATAGAAATATCATGCGGCACCTTACTAATGTCGTTAGCATTTCCAAACCCTTCTAACTTATCGTTAATCAAATCAAAACGATTTTCTGAGATTGGAGATAATTTAAAACACTGGCAAGAACAGAAAACACCGCCAAGAACTGATGCTCTATTTGATTGAGAACCGTACCAAAAAAAAATTTTTGATTATTGGTACTGTGGAGCTAACACATATAATTTGTCACATAATAGATTCGCATATCTATATCATCTTCAATTGGTCCCAATGAACTCTTAAATGTTGAATTTAGGTTTAGATTTGTTTTCTCTGGAAAGGCAGATTTTTTTTGATATGGAAGCTGATTAATATTATCTGAACATTTGTGTTGAAATTGTATTATTTTAAAATTTTCATTATTGGCTAAATACTCTCTGAATAAAATAACTTAACCTAAAGTCTCATAGTGTGTTTATTATTGCATTGTCAATTGACAGTATTGTGCCAGTAGCTGTATGAAATCTCATAGAAAGAGAATCTATTCTTAAAGCCGACATATCCGTGTTATCAAAGGTGTCACTGCAACAATAAATACCCTACAAAGGTTAATTCATAAAATTCTCCATCTCTCATTTCAATAGTGATACTTTAATATCTTTGGATAGGACACACTAACTAATTGAAATATTGTTCTGAATTTTCACTAAATTTATGCATTTCAGATCTCATAATTTATCTTATAATTAAATATCTCTATTCTTAAAGAATATAATAGAATGGAATTAATTAAAACCAAGATCCTTTTTGACGGTGTAAGCGAACAAAAAGATTGTTTTGTTGGAATAGAAAAGAATAACATAAAGTACGTTGGTAAAGAAAAGCCCCCTGGAAGACATGAAACCAGCTATGAATGTGGAGCTGTTACTCCTTCATTTATAGATGCACATAGTCATATTGGAATGGTCAGATCCGGAGAGCCAGCGGATGAGGAAGAATCTAATGAACATTTGGATTCCGTATTTCCGCTTGTCAATGCTTTAAATAGTGTGTATATGGATGATCCATCCTTCAAAGAATCAGTTGAATCCGGAATCCTTTATTCAGTAGTTTTACCTGGAAGTGGAAATATAATAGGAGGAAAAGCAGTCCTCCTAAAAAATTATGTATCCAATATTAAAGACGCATTTATTTCTGACGTTGGAGTGAAAACCGCCTTAGGGTATAATCCAAGGAGTACCGAAAAATGGAAAGGCAACAGACCATCAACTAGGATGGGTTCTATAGCATTACTTAGAGATTACCTGTTAAAAGCCCAAAAAGCTACCAAACTTGTAAAGATGAAAAAAAAGGTTCCAGAAGAGTTAGAGCCATCAACAGAAATTTTCATAGATATTCTTTCTGGTAAAAATAAGTTGATGGTACATGTACATAAAGAGGATGATATCATGATCTTGTTGAATTTAGTTAATGAGTTTAAAATAAAAGCGATTGCAAATCATTTATGTGATGTATATAATGAAAGCGTATTTTCAATGCTTCGATCCTTTTCAATCCCAATAATTTATGGACCATTAGATTCTTTTCCTTATAAAGTAGAACTGAAACACGAAAGTTGGAGGAATGTTGAGAAGTTAATCAAGTCTAAAGCAAAATTCGCTTTAATGAGCGATCATCCTGTAATATTACAAAGAAATCTGTTCTATGGCTTGAGACATTTACTTCGCTTTGGTTTATCCAGGTCAGAGGCTATTTCAAAGATCACTAAAGAACCAGCGGAAATAATTGAAGCAAGAAAATTAGGTCATATCTCACCCGGTTATACTGCATCTCTAACTTTATGGAACGGCGATCCATTTTTAATGTCTAGTTACCCTAAAACTGTAATTGCAGAAGGAAAAATAGTATATAATGAATAAAATATATTCAACATGTAATAGCCGTAGAGGCTCTGTTATTTTAGGAATGAAACAATAGATAACAAATATTTTAAATATGTTCTACATTTCATTTTAGCCAAATTCGATTTTTGCTTAAAAAATTGGTAAGTTTACATCCATGAAAATCCCCATCTATATAGACATATTCTTACGTTCGTGTCAAAATTATATACCATATTGTCAATTTTCATACCTGCAAAACAAAACATAAAGAATAATCAAATCGTTTTTAGGCCATAACAGAGTTATGACATTTTGTATATTCTTATTTATTTTGATAAAAATGTTGATCTTGATATTTTTCCATAAATTTGAATTTTTTAAAATTTTTTTGATACTCTTATTTTATTTATGGATTTGTTACTATGTGTAGGTCAAATCGTTTCTAAATTTCTGATAGTAATTATCGATCGTACTATTTATACAATTGAGAAGTTATTTATCTTTAAATATCATAACACAATTATAAATTAAATTCGGTTTATTTATCGAGGTGGTTTCTCATTCGATTAACATGATCTATTTTATTAGAAACATCGTTACTTATAATCATTAGATAATTTAGATACGTTCTATTTTATTGTTGACTTGATCATTATCCGTGTCGCAAATATCTGTCTCAATTCGTCAATACTCATAATCATACCATAATATTCCTTGACATGTTCAATTGTTGTTTTGTAATGTTGAACGTTCGATGAGGCTGTAGCATCCGAAATTAGTATAACATCATATCCTCTGTTGAATCCATCTCTTAAGGATGTCTCAACACATATTGAGGTATCTATTCCGCAAAAAATCAATGTGTCGATGCCAATACTCCTTAGCCATACTTCAGTTTCAGTATCCTGAAATGCTGAGTCTCTCCTCTTAATTATTATATGATCTTTTGCGCTGGGTTTTATTTCTTCCAATATCTTTGAATCCCATGTACCGCGTACGCATATAGGCCTTTTTTTGATTCTTTCTTCCCTGGATACTGGTAAAATACGATGAGTTTTTGTCAAAAGATCTATCCCTGAAGCTTCTCTAACAGCTTGAGTATAAAAAATTGGAATTTTAAATTGTCGACACAAGTCAATCAACTCTTTTATCTTCGGTACTACTTTTTGGTAATTAGATACATTCATACCAAGTAAATCATAAGAACCGCCCTCGCTAACAAATCCATTTTGAACATCTATTACTAGCAATGCTATATTTGCACCGGGGTAGAGATCCATTTGAGACATTATTTTTTATCTTGTATCAACGTACGGTATTGATATTTAATTGTAATTTAAAAATTATAAATATGATAGATTTATTGCTAGGACATCATTTATTCACTATTTCAAATCATTTTTTTTTGTTATAACTACAAATAATCTGGTTTAGATATTTTTTGTTATAACTACAAATAATATTGTCTAGATACATCTGAACTGTCGGGTCTGTTTTCCATAATTCTTGACTACCATATAAATAACCATATCTGTCAGAACTTCCAAGTTTTTCTCTTAATTCCAGTTTATCTATATAGGTTTTGGTAACCATATCTTTGGTATAAAAATTTTTATTCGCGATTTTTTTCAAGAAATCGTGAATCCCAGATCCATGTTGTGCAGCTAGTTTTTCTCTGTAGGCAATATGGTGTGGTATTCCTAGTCTTAATGCCAATTCTCTATGAACACGTTTTCCAAAAATGTCGTTATCATCGTTAATATTTAGTTTCATATCTATTGAAGTAGATGCTCTTACAACCTTTGGATCTAGAAAAGGTACTCGGCTCTCAATGCTAAACGCCATCGAAATTTTATCTTCTCTCTCTAAGGTTTCTTTGTAAAGTAAAAGTAGGTCTTGAGTCATATGTTCTCGCAATCTATCGTAACCTTCTTTAGCAACGACATTTCTATACCATGGATAGCCACCAAATAGTTCATCTGCTCCTTGACCTGAAAATAATATTCGTTGATTATCACCAGCTGCCATCTGCACTGCAGCAAAAATAGGTATTGCGGTTTCTACCTGTGTAGGATTATTTGTTTCTATGATGTTGATTATATCTGGAAGATGTTTTTCAACATAATCGTAATCTAATTCTCTTGTACGCAAATTCAGGTCTAATTCTTTTCCGATTGATTTGACAAATTCAAGGTCTAAAGATCCTTTTACTCCAGTAGTATAACATGTAACATCTGGAACAAAATCTCTTATTATGTGTGCTATTAAAACACTATCAATTCCTCCAGAGAAAATAACACCAATCTTTTTCTGGTCCTGCGTTCTTTTTTTAATGGAATTTAATAAAACTTTTTTGTAAATGTCAATCGAGTCCTCCATTGTATTGTATAACTGGCTCTTACTGACAGGAGGATCGAGCATTTTGAATGGCTTTGATATGTTTTTGGAAATGATAATACAATGGCCTGGCAATAACGAGTAGGTAGGTTCTTTTATTCCTATCTCCCATAACGCCTTTCTTTCAGAAGCAAATCCTATGATCTCTTTGCTCTCTCCATAGTAAATCTGTCTTATTCCAAGTCTATCTCTGACCAAATATACATTACCAGTATGCTGATCCTTAATCGCAAAGACATATACTCCATCTAGCTGCTCCATCGTATCTTTTATTGCCTTTAAAAGATCTGTACAATTATTTTTATTATAATTTTCTTCCAGCAAATGTATTACTACTTCACTGTCAGTCGCTGAGGAAAATTTATGGCGCTTTATTAATTCTTGTCTAAGTTCTTTGTAGTTATATATTTCACCATTGTGTTCCAACAATAATTTATTGTCACAGCTTTTAAAAGGCTGTGAACCACAAGTACCACCGACTATAGCTAGCCTGACATGACCTAAAACCATGTTTGATGATGTATTATCAAAAGATAATTTTTCGAGTGAGTTTGACTGGTAAATTTCTTTATCTATAGAGAGACCCGCTCCATCTGGACCTCTATTTTTCATACACATCATCATAGATTTCATAAAAGGAACCACATCCGCTGATTCCTTGCTTATTACACCTGCAATTCCACACATAATAAATTATATACTTCACTATAGTAAATAACTCTTTTTAAATCTTACTAAGGAATGTTTATATTACGTGATTTTTTTCTACTTAAAACTATTAAAGTTTAAGGAAATTACAACAAATCTAAATATGTATCACTCGATTTACAATATAAAAATTAATTGAAGTTAGAAATTTGATATTAAATCTCCCTAATTAAATTTTCTTAAATAAAATAATGGGTTTAATAATATTTCATATTTACATTTAAACGCAAATCACCAAAATCAGGTGACAATCATGAAAAAATCACTTATTCTAAATATAAAGTACTTTTTATTCTCAGGATGATCGATTCCATATCCACCAAAGTATCATTTCCAATCCACGGAGGTCCATGAACAAGAGAATCATGTGCGAAACTAGTCATATCTTTAACAAAAATTGAAAACTATGATTGTATAGTCAGTCATTTGGGAATAATCTTACACCAAATTCGATAAACCATCCATTGTCTATAAATTTTTCATCATGTGTAGTTAAGACCGAGCAGTAAGTGCCTAAGAATAAAATTCAATATGAAAAATGAGGAATATAACTATAATTATAGGTTGAGATAAATCTAAAAGTGTTATCAATTATAATATTCATAGTCTCTTTTCTTTCTGTTTTTTTAAATCCGATAATTGTCACTACCGCTTCGAATAACCTTAATAAAATGATACTTATCGGCTATTCGTTATGTCCTTTTTCTAACTTTTCTTGTGTGCATGATATTTCAACACTGATAAAAAAAAATCAAATTAATGACGAAAAGTTAATAAATGCAACTTTAGAGAAAGTTGATTCTGGCAAACTTAAAAATTGGCTATATTTTTTATCGTCTTTTCATAATCGACATACGAAAACGGAGTATATTGACCAGGCTGCATATTGGATAAAAAATGAACTCCAACAGACATGTAATGGTAAAGTCTATTTTTATAATTTCAATCAACTGGATCAAGAAAAAAATTATCAATTAAAAAACATAATTTGTGATATTTCGAGTTCGAAATCAACTGTTAAAAATGGTACTATTATAATTTCGGCACATTATGACGATAGAATGGAGGCACTAAACAATACTAAGGCTAGAGCTCCTGGTGCTGATGATAATGCTAGCGGTGTCTCTGCCCTGCTAGAAGTAGCTCGAATACTTTCTAATATTAATTTACAAAACAACATTCAAATTGTATTTTTCTCAGGTGAAGAACAAGGACAATGGGGATCAAAAAACTATGTAAAGGCTCTCCATAACAATAATACAAAGATTGATCTACTAGTCAACTTAGATATGGTTGGATACCCACCTCCAAGTGAACTAAATAAAGAATATGTGATAATTGAATATGACGAGTGGAACAAAGTTCCTACGAATAATATAGATTCTAAAAGAACAGCAGAGTTTATGCAACAAATAGCTTTACATTACACAAATCTTATCCCCAGATTACAAAATCTTAGTAATAGTGATTTTAATCCATTTGAAGCACTTGGATATACAGTAATAGGTTTACATGATGGAGGTGAAAAATACAACCCACATTACCATAAATCATCTGATAGTCCAGATACTCTTGATATTGAATATTTAACGGCCATTACGAAGCTGACACTAGCCACAATATTGAAACTCAATACAAACTTTAAATAATTAATCAAAACATTCGGGGATTCTACAACTTTATTTCATAATATGTTCTTAATTCTAGAGGTTTTTCTAGCATTGGATTAATTCTTTCTTCTAAATTATGCATATGAGGTTGTTTGAAATGTTCTTCAATAGCATTTTGGTCTTCCCAAATTTCGTCAAACATAAAAAATTCCGGATTGTCTATAGACCTGTGTGGTACATAAGCTATATTTCCAGGTTCTTTAATTGTTGGTTCTATTAATCCATATAAAATTTTCCATAATTCATCTCCTTTTCCCTTTTTTGCTTCAAGAAATGCTAGTAACCTTATTGTATTTTCTTTTCTATTTTCAAATTTCTGCAAATTAGTTGTCTCCATATAATAATATATTGTCTAATATACTAAATAAATAAATAACTAATATTCTTAAACACGTAATATATTCAACTCATAATTTATTCTTCTTTATCATTTCAGTTCGTTAACTATTATTGCAGTTACCAAAAGTATTTAATAGCAATAGATAGATCATTTATATCAATATTATTATTATGAAGTGTTCTATTTGTGGAGTTGATAATGAAATTTCATTTACATGCAATTATTGTAAAGAAACATTTTGTGCGGATCATCGACTCCCAATGAATCATACCTGTCGATTTCTTAAACAATACATCGAAAAAAGGAAACAGATGAATTATAATGAACAACAAGGTTATAATCATTCAAACTTTCTAAGAAAGATGCTGAACTTCAGATCTTCAAGAACAGAATTGTATCATTTGGGCATAGCAACTATACTAGTGCTATTAGTAGGTTTATCTCTAACGGGTTATAGACACATATCGTACGAATTTATTCTTATTTTTATAAGTGCATTTCTCATACACGAATTGGCACATAAATTACTAGCGCAATTGTATGGAAGCTGGGCAGAATTTAGGGCTGAAATTTCTGGTTTGTTGATAACTGCACTCTCTGCGATTCCTTTTTTCCCATTCAAGTTCATTGCACCAGGCGCTGTTGTTATTGGTGATTTAACACGAAATAAGTTTGGAAGAGTTGCATTAATAGGTCCTTTAACAAATTTGATTATGGGTTTTTCCTTTCTAATGTTATCCTATTTATTTCCATCTCATCCATATTTTAGTGTAGGAGCCAGTTTTAATGCTTGGATTTCTATTTTTAATTTAATTCCCTTTGGTGTTCTAGATGGACAAAAGATTTTTAATTGGAATAAAATTGTCTGGATATGTGCAATAATTTCTGCGTCAATTCTCTTTATAATTTCATATGGTTAGCATCGAGATTTATTTTCTGTTAATTATACAGTAAATTTTAGGGTTTAATTTATCTTATTAGATCTGCTGTTTTTGGTTATTGCATTTTTAGATTTTATTCTTTCATCTTAATATGAAATTGTTCTAAAAGTGTATTTCTCTTAGTATAGTGTTTTGAGAACTTGTTTCATCCAAGCTTGTAATACCAAGAAGGAGAAATTTAATCATCTATTCTGCAGAATCCATCTTCTTTTGATAGATAATCGATTTGCATGGCTCTATTAATATAGTCTTTTATACCTTATGATTTACCAAAAATAATATTAACATGTTTGAATAAATCAAGAAATGTTGATCAAGGCTTTTCCAATCTCTTACGATAGAAAAAGAGCTGAATCTGCTTTCAAACTATTATTGCGTCATAGAGAAAGTGAGCTAAAGCAAATTGCAGGAGATATAGGCTATCCTACTTCAGGAAATCATTGGCAGGAGAAGATTTTATTATTCTGTCTTGATATAGACAAATGTTTTCTTGACTTATCAAAAGAAGACGTTGGAGATGATGAAGTATTTAAATGTAGGAATCTGATGAGAGTGATGGCCAAAAATAAAACAAATATAGAAATTCAAAAAGTTCAGAATCTTGCATACACTATTTCAGCAGATTTCAAGTCGTTTTATGAAAAACAATCCTAGACATTTTATTTCTAGTTTTAATAAAAGGAAATTTTTTTACGAAGAAAAAAGTTTATGGCATTAAAATACCGTTCATTTTTCCTAATTGTCAAGTACTGGAATCAATTCGGTAGAACATTTCGAACATCTGAAGTATTCAGATCTCGTTTCATCGGTCTCTACAACTACATATTCATCGCATTTCGTACAATACATGATTGCCTGCGTAGTTTTAAAGTCCATATATACAATACTCATTAGTTTCTTTTAAATTTGTCTATAAATATTTACAAAATATACTGAGAAGGTCATAAAAAAAAGAAAGTTTAAAAGATGAACATAAAAAAGATTTCCTCCCCACAATTTTCTCCAGAAAACTTGAAAATATAAAATATAGATCTATGTCTCCTATTTGTGAACAATAACTTTACTACTTTTAATGAGGATGGTGAGAATTAATAAATATAAAATAAATATTTTTGTTCTGAACTATGCTGTTTTGATATTTTCTGACATTTTTTTATTAGAACATGTATAGCATATAAAATGAACAAGAAAAGTTCATCATACAATGGAGATTTTTTCATCAATTGTCGATTATGCAACATATTTACTTATCATTTGGAAATATGAAAACGTAAAGATTGTAATCAGATTATTTATAATGTAAATGAAATGACACAATCTAAAGTTAAAAATGAAATATGATGTGAAGGATGCTCCAACAACTCTAATAGATGGAATATAAAGGTAGTTGGTATACAATTGATTTTTCCATGGATATGTGGAGATGATCTTTATATGCAATTAAAAGATAAGCATTACAGTCATCATAGTCATAGTTATATCCAACTCCATAATTAATGTAGTTCTTAATAGAGAATTTCGTGCAGATGGTTATAATAATTGCTGACATTAATTAAATAAAGATATAAACATTAGAATATCCTATAATTTATGAAACAGAATTTGAGTTTCAAATTTCAACTATTAACCCTCTCGGGAATATTTCTTTTGGGATTGGTAAATAAATTGACTTATTACTAAAAAAAGTAAGGAATTATTCTGGACCTCCTAAGCCATCATTGTTAGGATCGTCATCATTCAAGTTGAAGACTTCATTATTGCCCGTTAAATCACCTGGTAATTGTTGAGCATTATTATCGTCATAATAATTAGCTATGCTTCCTAATGATCTCTGAACGTTTATGTCTACTACGTCTCCTGGATTAAATTCTACTAGACCTTGACTGCCATAGTTTACCAAGTCAATATCTGTGATTCTTGGTGACCCGCCATTAAGAGGATCCGGAATATGTGAATGCCATACACAACTGCGAGGGTTATCACTCGTGGCAGGTGTAGAAGCGTCGTCTATGACATATAACGGAACAAAGTCAACGTGTGTATTTGGATTATGTTCATCGATATGTCCTGCAATTACTGAAACAAATGGTTCTCCAGCATCATTACATGGTCCTCTGAATAAAAAGTGTCCTGAAACAAAGTTTGGGCTTGAATCATATACGGGAAGAACACCCCCAGGCGGTAGTCTTACACCATTTAAATTTACATGGGTATTGTCTGGAATACTATCCCCTTGGACTCCTGCTTCGAAACTATGACTGGCGAATACATCTAATGGCGTCGAGGATAATGATCCTAGACTTAGAAATGTTGCCATAATAACTACTAATATTTTAGTTTTTTGTATAAACATTGATTTCAAAATGTCAATACAGTATAAAAAATATTTGGTACATTCGTCGAATAATGTGAAGTTTTTCATTATAGTATTTTGTAATGAATTTTGTTATAAAATAATATCTATAATAATTATATTTCCATATTATTGAGATACATATAGTATAATTATGTTATAAAATAATATCTATAATAATTATATTTCCATATTATTGATTTATATTAGATTTATTCGACGAATGTACCAATGTATTTTTATTTCTGTATTGAATTGTTTTTTCTATGAAGAAAATATTTATATCTTCAGTGAATATATTGGTAATACTTGCAGGGATAGCCATAATCTCCCCAAGTTCTTTTTCCATAAATGAAGCCTTAGCAAAACCACATGCAAGTCTTACATTAGAGTCCACACAAGATGACGTAAATCTTATTAGAGTAGTGTTGGGTCATACTAACGAGCCATCATTTGGCAAGTTACCTGGTCTACATGATGGAAAACATTTTCTCGAAGTTGAGGTATCTGACAGTGCAACTACTCTCCCAATTAGTACTGCTACACTCTTTGCAGATAAATACTATTTTAAAGATATAAAGAGTTTTGAAAACGCGCAAAGTCTACAGGATGCAGATGATATTGAATTAAATGTACCAATTAGCTCTGTATTTGGTTCCCCTGGACTTTTTTATAATAGACAAGTTCAGGATCCGGGAATATATGGATACACTCTAAGAGGTTCTATTGATTATTATGGGGTTGGTAGAGTGAATATACCTAATGACCCAGAACCAACCATATTTTGTAATATAGAAGGTAAGGACACATCCAAATTTAATAAAGGGGCTTGGTCTGGAAGCTTCGGTTGTACACAGAATCTGAAAAGTATCTTCTTCCCAGAAGCTGCAAAATATTCTGATCAATATCCTCCTAAATACCCTAAATCTGACTACCCTGAACCTGAATATCCTAAACCTGGTGAATACGGTGATTACAAAGGGGGATATAATTACGGATCTGGATACGGTAACGAAAACGAATATCAAACGTATAACAGTGGATATAGAACTGAATAAACAACAATCTTCTTTAATTTTTCTATTTTTTTTGATGGGCAATCAATCAAAGATTAATAGTTTTTTAGCCCCAGTTGCGAAGTAAATGTTTAGATTTGGTTATTTTATTTCCTATGTGAAGTAATAATTAGATTTGAAAAAATAGAACATCCACGAATATAGACTGCAAGAGGTCACTTAATATAAGCTAAGCGGTATGTATCTTAATAAATCTGTTTTAAAATTTCTGTATATTGAATTATTAAGTTAATGCAGAGCTATATCAAATGTGAAAATATAGTAAAATAATTGAATCTTATTGAAAAATAAAGAAACGGTAGTATGAATAAACAGTTCGAATGATGTACCATAAAGTATTATATTCAGCATTAAGAATATACTTTGGATGTATATGAAACCAATATCTCTTATTTTGCTTGTTTCGATCAGTGTAGTGATTTCTTTAATGATATTTTCTGGTTCAAAAAATATTGCTTACGCTCATACTTTTTCTGGAGACGAGAGTGCCTCATTTTTGACAATGGTCGAAGAAATCAGTACTGGATCACAACTTATAGAAAAGTTGCTGCCAAATAATTCAACATTAGCACAAGAAATTGCAGTACATATTTCCCATCTTGTCCCTCCTGAAACTTTCCAAGAGATTTCTGAGAAAAATAAGTTAGTATCCAATTCACTTAACGAGTCATTATCTGATCTTGAAAATTCATTTAATTTTAGCCAACAAGGTAGTACCCTCTGATATAAAAGACAAGCTAAACAATCTTGACGATATTTTAGGGGAGGTAGTAAGTGTAAGAATTCAGAACGAACAATTAGCAAATAATACTGTGAAGGCGCTTGTACTTAATGATTTAGTAGGAAAAGGTCTTGAAAGTTATGGCGAAGCGTTAGGTATTAAAGAAGAGGAACATTCTGAGGAACACGAAGCTGAACATGCAGAAGAAAAAGCTGGACAAAAAACAGACGATCACGGCCAAGTGAGCATCTCTTCATTTTCAAACTCTATTGTCAATATTGCATTAACAGATTCACCGAAAAGTGAAGATGCATCTAATAAAAATATAAGCAATGCTGAGATAGTAGACCAGGTTGAATATCAAATTGCACAGTCATTATTTAAAAAATCCATTGAAAAATTTAATGAACTAAAACCATCTATTAGCTCTAATATGTCGGACTTGTCCAGTAGCTTGGAATCATCACTGGTTAAACTAAATAATGCAGTAGATAATAAAGAACCATTTGATACAATAGATGGCATTGTAGATGATGAAGTAACACCACAATTACAGTCTATTTTTAAGATAAAACTAGCAGAAGAAGAAGAAGAAAAATAATTTTCTATAACAAATATTTTGATAATACAATATCTTAAATTATCATCGATTGCCTTCGTAATCCTTTATTGTTTTCTTAGTTTAAACGCCATACATTATTTTAAGGATGCATATGCACATCCTATAATTATAGATTCTTCTCCAAAACAATTTCAATCTTTAGAGGAATCACCAGATAAAGTGATTCTTTTTTTCAGCGAAGCAATAGAATTACAATATAGTCAAATATCTGTAATTGACTCTGAAGGAAATCGAGTAGATGATGGCAAAGCGGAATTCTATAAGGGTGATACCTCTACAATTTCTACTAATATTAAGAAAGATCTTCCTGAAGGTACATACACTGCTAATACAAAAGTCTTATCTGCTGTCGATGGTCATGTAGTTGATGGCTCGATAGTTTTTAGTGTAGGAGAAGGTCTTACCGGTATAGGTGAAGAAACAATCAAGCCCAAGGGTATATTTGAACTTATCTCTCTTGATGATTCATTAAGCAGGGTACCAGGATATGTGGGTCAGATCATGATTATAGGTGCACCATTGATATTTTTATGGATACAAAAACCTCTATCACAATTTAATCATATTAGGACACAAATGAATAAAGTTTTTGTTGGCGTAAGAAAAAACTTGATGAAATTAATCATAATTTCTGATTTACTTGTTATATCTTCAGTTTTTATTATGGCATTACTTCAAGCCTCATCTATAGGTGGAAATATAATAGATGTGTTTAGTACTGAATTTGGACAAATATTAGTAATCAGATTGACCATTTCTATTATACTTCTAATTGTAACTCTCATATTTTACAATAAATACAAAAGATCATACGATATCTTAAATACCAAAGCACTATTACTGATAATAATATTAGGCTTAGCAATACTGTTTACTAACAGTTTAATTTCTCATTCTGCAGCTCTGAAAAATAGTTTGCCAATTTTCTTGGATTATTTTCACGGAATAGCAGCATCTATATGGATAGGAGGTTTAGTATTTCTTGCTTTTATTTTAATACCAAAAATACTACAAGTAAAAGAAAACGAACTGAAATTTAGAATTATTTCTATAGTAGTACCTAGATTTTCTATTATAGTTTTACCTATTTTGGGCAGTATAATTTTTACTGGCCCTACCTTATTATGGTTTATAGAAAATAATCTTTTTACAACATTTTCTTCATTGTATGGTAAAATACTAATTTTAAAATTAAGTTTAGCAGTCGTAATGATAATATTTGGTGGATATCATGAATTTATTACCAGCAGCAAAGTTAGAAACATATTGATAAAAAAAATTGGAGGCGAGGAGGAATTAATGACTACTGTTAGTTTATCCTCTAGTCTAAGAAGATTTTACATACTATTAAGAATTGAATCATTGGTAGGGATTGCCTTATTATTTGTAGTATCTTTAATGACTAATATGGTATTACCATCAGGACAATTTCAAAGTTCAGGTAATAATTTCGCTACTTCTCAAGAAACAAATCTTATCGGCAATCAAGTCAACTCAATTTCTGCAAATAATGAATATTTAACAGACATCTATTCAAACAATCAAAAGATTCAAGTAAAATTAGAGCCAGCATCCCTAGGTGAAAACACAATAACAGTATCATTCATAGATTTAAGCAGTGGTCAAAATGATGTTGATATTCAAAATACCACATTAAAACTCAACCAGATAGAAAAAAAAATTGGTCCAATCCAATTGGAAATGAAACACATCTCAAATGGGGTATTTTCAACTACATTACCTATCAGTACTTTAGGTGTGTGGAGTTTTGAAATTCAAGGAAAGACTTTGAAGCCAAATACTCCTAACACTATTGGAACTTTCAATCTAGACATAAAGCCTTCCCTGTCAGATCTAGAAATAAATCTGACGGAATATCCAACGCCCGATAAAAGCTTATTATTATACCCTATCTATCATCAAGCAACTAATTCTATCTGGGCAGGAGATACTTCTCCTGGAAGCGGAAGAGTCCTAGAATTTAGCATTAGTGATAAAACCTATAAGATCCATAAGATAGAGGGTACAAACCTTATTACCTTCTCTGTATTTGATCCGATAGAAAGTAACATATTATGGTATGTTGATCCAACTAAAGATATAATAGGACGATATGATGTGACAACAAACAATACTGATGAACAGCACGAATTACCAGATATAGGAATTATTTCTGGATTGGCTATAGACGGTGAACAAAATTTATGGCTAAGTACTATGCAAGACAATTCTATTACAGAATTTGATTCCAAGACGAAAAAGTTTACTAAGTATGAAGTACCTACTGAAAATTCAAAACCAACAGGTCTGATATTTGATAAAAAAAATAATTATATATGGTTCGCCGAGGCATTAGGAAAACTAGCAAAAATTGATGTAAAGACAGGCTATATTACTGAATATCCTAAGAATACAACTTTAATTTCAGAAGATTTTTCACTTTCTGAACCTACCGCATTGCTACTGGATCCAAAGACCTCCAATATTTACATAAGTGACCATGAAGATAACTCTATAGTACTTTTCAATCCTATTATTGAATCATTTAAAAGATATCCGTTGCCGCATAACGATGGACTTGCCTTTGGAATGGTTTTTGATATTTATGGAAATATTTGGGTTGCAGAACATGTGTCTGACGTTTTAGCTATACTTGATCCTGATTCAGGAAAAACTACAAATATAAAAATACCAAAAGAAGGATCCTTTGTACAACACCTTACAACTGATTCACAGGGCGATATATGGTTTGCAGAACAAAGGGGAGGAGGTTTGGGTAAGGCTACAATTAAATTTATTCCATCAAATATTCAACCATCAAGGACCGAGTATCCTCCTACAAGCAACAATACAACAAACCAAAGTGATAACAATATATTACCAATAAATATTAAAAAATTAGAGTTTTATAAAATAATTGGACCATTAATGATAGTGGTGGTCATTGCCTCTACTTTGCTATATATAAATAGCTATGAGAAATTATATTCAAACTTGAATAATCTAGGATTATTTCAAATCAAATCTAAGGACCAAACTAAAAACAAGAAAAGGTAAAAAATATACAGTTAGATCCAAGTATTGATCAATCATTATTATGACGTCGTTATAGTAGTAGTGGATGTATCAGGTAAATAATTTTATCAAAAACATACCAGACTAATAAGATTAAACTATAAGAGAATAATATTTAAATTAAATTAGCATTAATATTAATAATTAATTTTATTAGATAATAAATGTAAGATTATAACAGGGATCTAATAGAATATCTATATGAAATTTCCTTTAGTTATTTTGACAATACTGGTATTTGGTATATTATTCAACCTTCAAACTAGTTTTGCACATACGGATGTTCATGTTGGCAATATAACTATAACTGCAGGTTGGGATGTTGAGCCACCATTACTCAACAACTTGGACAGTTTATTATTAATGTTTCATGATAATGATATTCCAGTAAGAAATGCTATGAAAGACTTAACTGTTAATGTACATTTTGGAGGAGTTACAAAAGAGGTTAATTTCTTACCTTCACAGGAAGCTGTAGGAACATATTTGTCACAAATAATTCCCACACAATTGGGTATTTATGAACTATCTATAGAAGGAAAAATAAAGGACCAGAATATTAAAACTAAAATTAACGTAGAGGATGTAGAAGATACAGGAAAATTGTCTTTCCCACCAGTAGAAAGTGCTGATATATCTCAAAATATAGGCAGTCAAATTAAACCTATAATTACCGACATAAACAGACAGGTAGAAGCAAATAAAAATTCTAACAATGAGACTCGTCAATTGATTGGAGAATTGACAAATACAGTTAATGAAATGAAGATTGATTTAAATAAAATAGGATTGTTCTCCTTTGTTGGGGTTGCGATAGGATCAGCTGCTATTATATTATCATCTTGGAAAAAATTGAGAAGAAATAATTGATAATTTTTGAATCTATTCGCTCTTATTCCTAAATGTTTCATCTACTTCCAACAAATAATCTCCGTAATTCTTTCTTTTTCTCTCTTTGTTTTCTTGGTATGAATAAACTGGAATGCCTTTGAAATAGTTGTAAATTGTATTTGCTTATTACGCTGTATTCTCTTATCCAGATTTGATACAAATTACTTGACCATTTACAGTTATTTACACGAATGGTGCCGTTTACATACTCTTTCCTTTTATGAATGAGTTACGCATCTTTATATGAAATCATGTCCCTCAAGCTCATACTATTCTGCCTATTCGTGGTCAAAAACAGTAAAACATATTTTAGGTTATGACAGATAATATCAAAAAATCGCTGTCACGCTGGAACACCAAATTGTCTGAGTACTTTGGGTCTTATGCATACATGTAATCATTGTTGGATGATCCGTGAAAAATATCGCTCTAACTCTCACGGGTTTTATTTCTTATTCCTAGATTTTTTTTTCTGATTTTTGTCAGTATAATATCTATTACTATCCAAAATGTATTACCTGATAGTAAAATAAAGTTAGTATATTTATGCTAATTATTATAATTTTATAAAATTCATAAAGTTACTAAGTTTTATTCAATTTAGTAATTTTAATAGAGTCCAGTATTTTTTCTGCTATGGGTAAAGAAGGAATATATGAATTTGCCTCAAAATTATACTTATATATTAATACAAGATCATTTGTCTTATCGATTGCGTACAAGTTTAACATACCTGTAGTATTCCCCAATGAATGTGAATGTCTAGACAAAATTCCTGATGCTTGATGTCCGTCTATCAAATATTTGTCGGAATGTTTTTCTACGAGTTGAAAAGTTGGATCGTTCTTTTGCATTTCAACCTCCAAGTGATCTATCAAGGCATCAGCATAAGAAGAATAAGACTTGAATAATGGAAAACCATACTTGCCATTAATATCATCAAGCGGTATAACGTTAAACGATATTCGTACATTTTCAGAAACATTTAGGTGCGATATCAAGACTTCATTATAGAAAGGAGGGTTTTTATTTTCCAACTTTTCAATTTTCCAGTCAGTTTCATTAGGAAATTCTAAGGTAAATAGACCATCAGGATCGTTATAATCAAGCCATTTGATACTTTCAAGATCTATGAAATGAATTGGGACTAAAGGAGACAAAAAAAATAATGGGAAAAATAAAGATACTAATTGTATTTTTACCATTTAAAATATTATTATTACTTCTCAATTTATCTGTATTTTTAAATATTATTGGTACTGATAGATATTGGTATTGAGGCTACACTGTAGGTCAAAGATAGAATATTCATAGCTAAATGTATTTATTTAAATTTATACACGCGAAGATTAATCTATTGAAGTACATTCATCGAATGTACCACAACGTTATTAACACTTATCCCTGTCTATTAATTGAATACCTTTAACAAGGTTTCGAGTAGTTTCAATTCAGGTGACCGGTTTTGGTCACCTGTATCTTCATTTTGTTTGTTAAAACACACATATTGAGATAAACTTGAATTGGAATTTATCTGAAATCCTATTCTTATTTGTTGGTTATATACACTAATAAAAAATTTATCCAATTCTACAAATGACAGACCATGTTTCATGTTCTTTTTCTTGGCAGGAAAATTATCATCAAAACTACATTTGGATCAGATTCTTTAAGATAGGTAATATATTGTGTCTTTTGGATTCAGAAGGTATACTATTGGCGTAACAATACAAATTCGAGATTGTAAATAAATATCTTCAATATTTGAGGTCAAGTTCAGATAACATTCTCTCTTACAGGCATATTTCTTCTTAAATATTTATTTATACCAAGAATGGATTTATGAGCGAGATCTACAGCAATCAATAACCATCAAAATGATCTCCAATCTGAACCTCACTTGCATGGTTAATTAACAGAATGGATGTAAGGTTCTCCCCAGTTTTTCTATTTGTGATCTATTTGGTTTCCTTTTTTGAGAATATCTATATAAAAAGTGTTTTTTCAGAAAAATCTTAATTATATATAGAGTCAATACCGGAAAAAAAGGTTGATTAGTAAAAAACTTAACCCATTCAGTAGAAAATCACAATCATGGATAAAACTGTTTGGTTGACTCTAGATAGTAGATAGTAAATTCATGAAAAATTAAAATTCTTCCATCATCTCAACATAATCTTCTACAATGTCCGAATTGAAACTGTAATTGTATTTTTGTAAAGTATCCAGTAAAAAAGATTTATCAATCGAGA
Source organism: uncultured Nitrososphaerales archaeon (assembly GCA_963695855.1). GTDB lineage: Archaea > Thermoproteota > Nitrososphaeria > Nitrososphaerales > Nitrososphaeraceae > TH1177. The sequence continues at coordinate 538,777 of CAVOHZ010000008.1, forward strand.
GTTCATAAATATTGTAATCTTTTTGTCTTCGTATCCTTATCATATTAGATTCTTTTAGTCTCATCAAATGCCATGAGACGGTTGAGGGAACCTTATTAGTGTAATCTACTATTTCATTGAAGCTACACTGATCATGATCCGATATAAATAGCAGCACGCTTCTTGTACTTTTCTGTCTCAATATTGCTAAAATTTTGGACTCCTCATCAGATATGTCAATAGAATAATATCTAGTTACTCTATTGTTAATTCTGTCAATTTTAACTTTGCCAGAATGATCCAATTTATTTAAATGATAAGTTAGAACACCGTTAGAAAGTCCAGTCAGTCTCATTAATTCCCTATATCTGACGCCTGGAAATTTAATAATATAATGAAATATCTTATGTTGAACTGAATTTTTTTCTTTCTTTGTTAGAGTAGATTCTATAATCATTTATTAGCACCTTTCATAAAACTTACCCCAAAAAAGATGACCATAATCAAGAGGATAACGTGAGAAAGCTCTATATTAACAGTCGGTATAAACATTCCATAAATATTTTCAGTGGAACTCAGTAGGTACAAATATTCAACTGCTACTAGAGTTACAAATCCCAGAGTCATAAATAAGATCTTGATACTTTTGGTTCTAGCATATGCGAGGATAGAAACTATAGCGAGAAATTGTGATATTATCAATGATGCCAAGTGCATAGTGATGTGGTAGATCATATGTGTGTGGTAGAGGTGTGGTAAGATAGCTGGGACAGTTAAAATTGACAATACAACACTTGCGATCAATGCAAGTAGTTTAGGCTTATTATAAAATTTATCTGGATCATTAAAATTCCTTAGCAACATTATAAATAATCATCAAGAATTTAAATATATTATGGTACAAACTTGAAAAGAGTAGATTGTATTTATCTATCTAATAAAATGTGTCAAGATCTTACTATAAGAAAAGGTAAAGGTAAATTTAACGATATTAATCTTCGAATGTTTTAGTATAAAGTTTAAAAGCATTAATTGTCAAGAAGATTTAATGGGAAAATATTTCACAAATAATATTTTAATATTTGTCATGGTAGCATTTGCGATAGGACTTTTAAATACAGTACCTATCTTTGCACAAGGAGGCAATGGTACTATGACCAACACAACTACTACTACGGAAGAGCATGGTGAAGAGTACACTGAAGGAATTTCAGTCAGGGATACCGTTACTGTTTTGCTGCAGGACCTAACATTACCAGCTCAAGATTTTATCCATCTCTATGATAGTACGCCTGATACGATATTAAAAGGTCATGTTGCAGTTAAAATACCATGTGAAGACAACTCTGTTTCTCCAATTCAAGTCTTGATAGGATCTGCACCACAATTTGCTCCAGCTGAATTAGAAAATATAGCAAATCTATCTAAACCGGGAGATTTATGTTTATATCATGTTGATTTGATGCCCGGTGGAAATGTTTCTAAGATAACAGATATTGCCTTGAAGAATCCAACTGACGAGGACATAGAATTTCCACCTACATCAACAGTCGTAATCGGCGTTAATGAAATAGCCAAGGGAGAACATGAATCTGATGAAGCTACAGAAGCAGGACATACCTAGCCTATAAAAGACACATAACACAATAAAAATCTAAGTTGAAGACATCTATTTTCTTTTTTTGAATTTGAAAAAGTGAACTAATATCAATATAACCAATAAATACCAAAGATGGAATAGACCTAAGAATTTGTAACAATAAAACAATTCATTTCCAGAGATTGGATTGATTTGATTTTTGCATCGCCAATATTAGAACTATAATAAGGAGAAAGTTGTTTGAGACAACTGATACCTTGGAAGATCATATAGATGATTATGTTAACTTAGAACCTATCCCAAAATTATCCTCCTGTAGATAATAATGCTACTTGCCAATTTTACAAGACCCAGATAGTTCTCCTCTTCCTTCTTTTCATATCTTGTAAATAACTTCCTGAATCTATTATGCCATGAATTTGTTCTCTCTACAACCCATCTTCTTACTGCTGGATGTTTTCTATGAAATACCCTTTCTTCTCCTCTTCTGTGTCGCATATGTGGAATAGAATATATCCTCTCTCTCTTGATGATTTCTTGTTCTATTTCTTTGGAATGATATGCTTTATCAACGCACAGGTTCTGTTTCTGTTTATTGCTTTGGTTTGGATGATGATGATCTTTTGATAACCATGCTGTCAACTGTTTCAATTGCAACAGTGACATCATTGTGAGTATTTGCAGATGTTATAATAGCAGATAGTGGAATACCATCTTTCTTTATCTGTAAAAATGTGTCTTTTACTACCTAATTTACTTCTATTAGCAGTGGGATTATGACCAGCAGTCATCGCCCCCCTAAAGGTGATTTTACTGATATCCTATCAAGAAGTGATTGCCATGACCATTTGATTCCTCTTTTTTTATGATCGTATATTTTTAACAAATCTGGTCCATAGTTAGTCTATCAAAAATACCAGACTGCCTCCGTTCATGAAATCTTCTATGGCATGTTGAACCAGAACCATATTCTCCTGGTAACATTTTCCACTGAGATTCAGTGCTCAGGATAAACATTATACCATCAAATACTTTTCTGTATGGAACAATTGGACGACCTATAGTGTTCTCCGGTTTCTCATCTGGTAAAATATCTTCAATTTCATTCCAAAGATCATCTGGAATGCGTATGATTGTTCGAACATACTTTTTATTCTTAAGCATTATCAGATATGATAAGAAACCAATGAGCTATATTCCTATCTATTTTTGGGATAGACTCTTAATTACATATTGATATTGAGGGTCATAGTTTTGTGTCACATATGTATTAATTACAAAAGTAGATTTCTTTTGAAAATATACTTAATTTAATAGGGTTCATCTCGGCTTGGTGCTATTTATTAAATAGCTTCAATATTTTTCAAATAATATTAATAAATATGTTACTAATTCTATTGTGTAATAAGGAATAAATGGGGCAGGCAAAAGTTACAAGGATTCAGTACTCTTTATAACTAAATTGTGTGGGATTTGAACTCTAAAAGGAATTAATTACTTTTATAACATCCAAAAGAAGATATTTTAGTAAATCCTATGATAAAGAAGTCTTAAAAAATGTACATTCCATCAATTATCTCTGTTGTCAATAGATAATTATTTCAAATTAAATTTATAAACATGTTAAATAAATTTATAATATTTTTCATCTCTGTATGATCAAAATATTTATTAATATTATATGGAAATCGGATTTATGAAATTAAGTTTTACAATCATAACAATTTTTACTATGGCCATTTTACTAAATACTGTTATTCCATCATCATTGTCAGATGCTCAGAATTTTACTAATATAGATAACAAATTAACTATGAAAGAGATAGAATGTCAGAGCAAAGAACATTTTGACTTTCACATACATACAAAACTTACTATAATGATTGATAATCAACTTTATCCTATACCTGCTAATATAGGAATTATTCCAGAAAAATGTATTTATTGGATACATACACATGATAATAGCGGGTTAATACATATAGAATCTCCTATCGAAAGAAACTTTACTTTGGGACAATTCTTACAGATATGGAAGTTATTTGATAAATCAGATATTGTTCATGATATTGCTGATAATAAAATTAATGGAATTATTAGGATATATTTTAACTATAATCATAGTAATACTTCAGTTGTAAATGATTATAGAAATTTAGTTTTAAAAGATCAGGATAAAATTTTAATGAATATAACTACTACTTACTAATTTAGGAAAGATCATCAATATTTTTGAAATTTAAATATGTTAAAAGCTTATTCTTTATAATGGTTAAATTGGTGTGAAAAAGAAATTAAGTTTAACAACATTTTTGTATTCTTCTCAGTATGATGTGAAACAAATTTGATCTAGAGAGAGGATTTAGCAACTCATGCAAGTAAATTTATTTGAATATCTCTAAATTTTTTATGGAAATACTATTTTTAGAAAAAATTTACTTCTGTTTTAAAAAATTTCTTAGATGTTATTGATATAAGTTTTTAGTATTGATTGTATTGCAGTATCTTTTTTTCCTTCTTATGATCTACAAAAAATTGATAAAAAGTTATTTTAATTATTTTACAGTAAATTCAAATTTAACATATTCTGGATTTATAGGAATAAAGTTTATTCCAAGCACAGGTATATTGATTGAATATTATCCTGGTGAGGAAAAGGTAAATGGATAGTAACAGAACCTTCAGCTGTATGAAGAAGTGGTTGGCTAATTTGTTTTGCAGCAGAAAATATTTCTTCTCCATTATTTAATATTTGAAAATCATAATCAACATGAACTTGAATATTATCTGTACCTGGTTCAAGATAATTAATCTTAAATTTAACTTCATTGATATCAATAGCTTGAGAAGGAGAAATATTCACATCTAAGGATCCACCATTAGTAGATTGAAACGATTTCGGATCTGTAATTGCAAAAGAATCTACAAAAGATGTACCTCCTATGAAGGTAATTGTTAAAAATAATTCCAATATTACAAAACATTTTGAATATTTTTGTGTCATAGTATAGTACAATAGAATATATATGTATTTATTTATCTTGCTATTAATAAAAATAATAAGATAATCGTTGATACATTGATATCCATCAAATTGATACCTAAAATTATCTTCTTAGTTTAAAATTTACAAATTTTAATCCTGAATAGGTGAGAGGTCTCAAGCGATAAACTTAATTTTCCATATTTGAAAATATTAATGTTTCTAACATATAGAATTATAAACTTATCAAGCTATATCACATCTTCACAATCATCTAATTATTTTTAAAGATGGCATTAGATTTAGTTATATTTCTATCTGTCTATTCTAATATTAGCATTTGCTATTTAACTACATGCATAATTTGCTCTAAAGTGAACATTTCCGCTATCACTTATGTAAATATTACCATTTGGATCAATTGTTATATCATGAGGTATCAGAAATTGATCATCCTTACATCCAAGCGAGCCCCACATTGTTATAAAATTACCATTACTGTCAAATTTCTGTATCCTTACATTTCTTGTATCAACGACGTAAACCTTTCCCTGTTTATCCACTGCAATACCATGATCTTCAATAAATTGCCCTTTGTCACTCCCTCTAGAACCCCACATTGTTATAAAATTACCATTACTATCAAATTTTTCTACTCTTGAATTGTCCCTACCATCAGTTACATATACGTTATCTTTTGAATCTAAGGCAATATCATGAATATGAACAAATTGCCCTGGTTGCGATCCATATGAACCCCATTTTTTTATGAATTTGCCATTGTTTTCAAACTTTTGTATTACAGGATTTGCTTGATCTCCAACATAAACATAGCCTTTAAAATCGACCCCTATTCCCCATGGTTTCATGAATTGATTTGTTCCATTTCCTTTAGATCCCCACATTGTAATAAAGTTACCATTACTATCGAATTTTTGAACATGCGAAGTACCGTAATCAACCACAAACACATTATCATTTTTATCTATGGCAATACTTTCTGGTTGTATAAATTCACCTGGACCATTGCCCATTTTACCAAATGCTAGCAAAAAATTTCCTTTACTATCAAACTTTTGGATATTACACAATACAGCATCACTTACATAGATGTTTCCATGAGAATTAGATCCAATTCCATGAGGATGTAAAAATTCTCCTTTGCCTGTTCCTTTGAGCCCCCAATTACTAATTAGAACACCATTAGAATTGAATTTTTTAATATGATGAAAATTTTCTATTGATAAAGGATCATTTTGAAAGTTAGAATTTGAAATTGCATTCTTTACTATCTTCCCATTTTTACAATTTTGGATTTCATTTATATCACCTGGAAAATCTGAATATACTGACACATAAGCAATATTATTTCCTATAATGTATACAATAATAAGAGATGTTACTAAGATTAGATTATTATTATTAAAAATCTTTTCTATCATATTTTTCAAAATCTATACACCAAACCTATCAATAAAGATATTCATAAAATAGAATACAAAAATAGAACATCATTATACAACTATACCTCCATGCATTGTTGTTGGATGATACTTACAATGATATTGATATTTTCCATTATTAGTAAATTTAAAATGAATATCATCAGTTCCACCATTTGAAATTGTTGTTGATTTTGCTAATTGCTTCCCATTTTCATCTTGAATAATTAGTTGATAAGAATTGTTGTTATCCCTATTGTCTATTTGAAAAGTATAATCGTTTCTCGATTTTAGATCGAGTTGGCGATTGACTTGACTATTACCAGACGTCCATACATAATTGTTGTGTCGTTCTGATGCTTTCAAATCTATTATATTTGAATCTGTTATAGAAGATGCAAGTTGTGCATTTGTTATATTTTTTTCTAATATATCGATAATTAAGTTTCCTTTAAGATTAAAAAACATTTTAAATAATCTAATAAAACTTAATAATACAAATAAGAGTATATTGATATTTCTAGTAGGAAATAGAAAGAGTACTGTTCCTTTATCTTTTTTATTTCTACTTTGTTCCAATTATATACTTTTTATGTTCCAAATAATTATATAAGTTATAGTAAACCTAGTTAACATATTATACTAACCAACAAAAGTTCGTTTACATATTTTTCTTAATATGTGAGGTTTACTACACTTAAAAAATCCATTTTCTGGGTTTTAAAAGATATACTAAATTATGTTAGGCAGTATAGAACTGTCAATCTATGCATTTACATGACTGATAACATAGTTCACTCAACTTTATTAATTCGGATTAGGTATAGTTAACTGGGTATGTGCAAATGAGCAGTTTCGATTATGATATGAATAATAGTAAGCAGGGGGAAGGCCGGTGGTTCAATATTTTTAGATCTAGGTGTACAGCTGTACCACTGTTAATTATTCTAATGATAGCAGCGAGCAGTATAATTCTTGTCAACCAGAATATCGGAAAGGCTTATGCTCAACCGGAGACTAACTTCCCACCGTCTATATTTTATAAATTAAGAAACGAGCCTTCATATCTAATTGACATTCCATTTAGTGCTACAGGACTTTCAACCTATGAACCTTCGCAGATCTCTATACCTACGGGTATGACAGTTATATGGTTCAATGATGATGATATAGAACACACTGTAACTACAACGGCCTCTAACTCAACATATAATGCTCCTGAGAGTTTTGATTCAGGACCCATAGTCACAGACGGAGGTTCTTTCATACATACTTTCGACAAGCCAGGAGTCTACCATTACTACGATACCTTTTATCCATCAGTCCAAGGGACGATTATTGTGGATAGTACTGTAAAGGAGGGCAAGTACTTGAACATGATGATAGGAGGTAATGCATTACCATTCAACTCAAGCCAACCTCAGAGATTCGTGCTATCTTTTATTCCAAAAACTATTACTTTTCCACCTACTATTGCATTGACCTATAATGTTTCTATCTTAAATGCATCAACTGGTAAAGTATTATTCAGCCACAAGTATGATGATAGTGATGGAATACTAGACTTGGAACTAGTTCCATCTCATGCAGGTATGAACGCTTCACACTTTATTACATGGGGTCCAGACTTTATAGGTCAGGAAGCAGTCAATAACGATGGTACATTTCACATTAAAGGGCCGGTATTAATTGAAAATTCACCCTATACTGTAGATGTACAAATAACTGCAAAAGATAATAACGAAATATCACCGCCGGTGGGTGACCAGTTCATATTGCCAAATTCGTAGTCTAACTCTTATCATTTCTTACAGTACAATTTTTTAGCCTGGAGAAATTGGACAAGATTCAGTTCTCACATTTTGGTGTAAATGCGGCCCTCAAATATTGCTTTCAAAATGGTAAATGTTAGTTTACTATAATTGTCAATCTATGTATTTACATAACTGTTAAGCAGTAAAAGTTATAGCTAGGCATGTTCTCTTTATGATATGAAAGTTAGATTTGAAAGAAACATAACATCCACAGTATAGTTATGTATTCTCTTTATCTATACTTTCTTGGTCTAAGTTTTAAGACATACTTCCAAGACATCAGTATTATTTAAAGATGAGAATAAGAGAAGTTATGTGTCTGTATGGAACTGGATTCAGAGATTTGGATCCTGTCAGATCTATAAACGTAAAAGAATATCAGCCTTCATAATAGATGAAACAGTTATTCAGATTGGTAGTCAACATTTCTGGTTATGGTTCTGTATAGAACCAATTCCTCGTTCAGTACTTGGAATATACATATCTGAGGAAAGAAATATGCTTGTTGCTGAAAAATTTATTCATTCACTAGTCGAGAAATATGGAAAACATGCCGTGTATACAGATAATGGTGTTACATGGTATGATGAAGCATGTAATGTAATTGGATTGAAACATTATGTACATTCTTCAATAGAGAAAAGTCTAATGGAACGGGTCAACTAGTATTTGAAAGACAGAATCGAGAGTTTTGATGATTATTATCGATGTATGCAGAAGAAAAATTGCAATCTATTTCATGTGTATAACTGGATACAATTCTTTGTATCTATGTATAATGATACAATAGCAAATAATAATAATGATTTTGAGTTAGAGGAGGTGAGAATATTATCTTAAATTAACACAACCTGATTCACTATCAGTCTTAAAAGCAAATTCATTGCGCTCTTTATTACTATATAATACAAGTTCATTATCTTCAAACCATTGCATTTTTAGTACGTGATTAGAGAAGAACAAATGAACAAAAATTTTTCGCACAGTCCAAATAATAGCAATAATATTATTGTATAAAACTATAATAATAATAGTATGACAAAGCAGGATTCTCATTCAGATTCAGAGTTAAAGAAAATCTACCAGTTGAAAAATATTGCAGTAGTTGGTATGTCAAAAAACGAAGAAAAGGCAGGAAATTTTGTACCTAAATACCTTATTGAACATGGATATAATGTTATTCCAGTCAATCCAACAATTTCTGAAGTATTGGGAAGAAAATCATATCCAACAATAGCAGACATTCCAGAAAGGGTAGATGTAGTAGACATATTTAGAAAATCAGAAGATGTACTTCCTGTAATAGATGATGCACTTAACAGAAAAAATGACATTAAGGTGATTTGGATGCAGGAAGGCATCTACAATGAGGAGGCGGAGAAGAAAGCAAAGGAAAATGGCATGGATGTTGTTTACAATAGGTGTATGATGGCAGAGCACAGACTTCTCTTTTAGAATATAAAGACATGAAATAGTCAGCCAGCCAACGTGATCCACAAAGTGTAACGATAATCCATATCATTAGATAAAAAAAGATATGGGATTAGCGAGGCTCTAAAGGTTGTCACCTTTTCCTAAACACTTTTTGGTCTGACACTGAAGACTAATGTCAATATAAAATGTCTATCATTCTTTAATTAATACCTTCAGAGGGACCTCACCTTCTGCGTATTTTTCCCTGAATCTAATATGTTTTAATTTTAGTAATTTTATGATTTCTCCATTTAGATCCCAAAACAATGTTAGAGCTGCCTTCTTCTCTTTATATGGTTGATTTTTGATTATAGACAATAATTCATCTTTTTCCCAAATTTCACTTTCTAAATATGGAGATATTCTTTTACTTTTTTTGTTCTTTATCCTGACAAATTCTGGAGTTCGCCAATTTTCATGATCAGTGTCATTAGCATGATTGTATAACCATCTATAAAAATGAAATAGTCTTAACCAATTGAGGTAATTGTTCCATGTTGATATCATTCTTTTATCAGGATTTCATAATAGTATTAAGAAATTCTAAAATTTGTTCTTTTTTGGTTATAGCCTAAAAATCAAATGTTTTACCTATAAAATTACCAAATGTTATTATAAACTTTTATATTCTTATTTTGATGATGTTCTGAAGAACTATTATTTCTCATATATTCTAGAAATTCATTTATTAGTTCTATATTTTTGGAATTAGGGATATTTTGAATTTTTCCTATCGTTGTAAATAATTTCAATGATATTTATCCTTCTATTATCCTCCTTCTTGCTTTTACAAAATCTTATAGCAAACCCAAGGTATATGAACCCACTTATAAATGGGGCCAGTGGTTTCCATTGTGATATTGATACTAAAAATGGATTCATAATATAATCTACAATTGTCGCTATAAAGGTTTCGATTAGATTCTAACAGAGCGTTGCATGAATGCCTTGCAATGGATATGCCATATAATAAAAAAGTAATGAAGGGATGTGGACTCTCAAGTCGCAGAGTACCACCAAGCAGAAGAACGTTTGATAGACTTTTTGCTACAATATCCAGAGATATAAAAACTAAAATTATGGTTTTAACTTTCTAGTTCATTTCCGTTGTCAAATTCTTTCAGTTAGAAGGAAGGTTAATGAGTTTCTTTAGATGAATGTTTGTCTAAGCCATAGACAAGCTTTTCAACAATTCCTTGTAGCCCATTTGGAAAATGATTTTCTGTTTTTACATTATTTAAGGCTATATCAATCGTATTATATCCGTTAATTAATATTCTAGTTGGGACTTCAGTCCATTTTATTTTACCGTGACCTGAAACATCTACAATTCCATCTATGCTAGTAAATCCATTTTGTTCAAGGATAACTTTTGTATCATTGCTTTGTTTGAAATTTGTAAATCCCATCTCGTGTCTATCAGAACCATTTAATCCTACCATAGTAAAATCAGCGTTAAAATCTTGAATTTCACCATTGACAGATAATAAATTCCACCATCCTCCTGCCAAATATGGCTTTGTCTCATTAGAAACGACTGTTGAATCAATCCATCCTTTGCTTGTAAAGGTTGAACCTATACTCTCTTGAGCAATTACAGACTGAGGATAAACCATAGCAAACATCCCCAAAAATAGAGCAATGATATAAATTGTCATAATATATCTTGACATATTTCTTACGCTTTCGTATCGAATAAATACATTGTGGTTTATTCGTCGAATGTTCTAGATCTCGTATAACACCAATCTTAAGTATCTTGATTCTTATGAAACTAAAGATGTAATTGATAATAAGTAACGATACCAAACAATCACAGACAACAACGGAAAAAATAATACCATATCAGAAAAGATAGTCAGCAATAATAAGGATTTTTCAATATTCTATTAGCAGTTAAAACGGCATAATGATTGTTTATATTACATGAGACAAAGCAGATATGAACCTTTAAGTGAAATAGATTGAACGAATGTCATTGATTCACAAGGTAATACAAAGAAGGGTTTATCGAGATGAAATGATAAAAAAAATAATGATTTTTGATGTTGTTATTGCATTTTATTCTGTATGTGTGGCTCCAGTAGTAAGTTTTTCACTTCGAGAGTGACCATGTCTTCCTCTAGTTATTTCAGTTCCACACCGATAACAACTGTTGCAGTTGGTGGGACATCAATATCCTCATCAGTAGGATTAGATAGTGCAATATCTGTTATAGTTGTTACATTTCCCTCAGGTATTACATCAACATGATAGAGACATAGCTCACCTGGAGTTGAAATAAAGTAGGAAAATTTTCACGGGCTGTTAATGTCATGTTGGGGTCGGTCGAACTCGAAGATTTTCAAGACTAACAGCTGCCAAATTGGGTGCAGAACCAATCAGTACTTGAATTGAAGAAGTACTGTTATCATCACATGGGGCTTTTAAGGCAACATGCCCTTTGAGATGTGATATGGCGTAGAATCATAAAGATGGATAAAATCTCCTCCGGGAATACTTTTATCTTGTAATAATATTGTAACTGAATCTCTGACTACGTTTGTTTTATAATAATCTTTTTTTTCTGATGGGTATTCTTCTCAGTAGCATGTACTGCATATGCTAAGGTAACATTCATCATTGTAGAATTGTCCATTCCCATAGTGTCGTTTTGGGCATAAGCGAATGTTGCGTTAGCCATGGTTGAATTATCAAGATTTGAACTGTCTTGAGCATAGGAAGGAATATGGTTAAACATTCCTGCTACAAGAGATACACTTAAAATTACAATTATCACATTTTTCTAGTTTCAAACCTATTTTAGTCAATTTCTAAGCGAGACGACGAGAAGAATGCATTTACTTACACAGGTTTCAAACCTATTTTAGTCAATTTCTAAGTGTTTCTGAAAGCCTTTCAGAGAATCATCGCGGACTAGGGTTTCAAACCTATTTTAGTCAATTTCTAAGCACAGTACTGCTGCTTATCATATAGATGTATATAGTTTCAAACCTATTTTAGTCAATTTCTAAGCTTGCTGGATCTGGCTTGTATGTTCGATTGAATCCAGTTTCAAACCTATTTTAGTCAATTTCTAAGCACAGACCATTTCAACTAGCAAATAACTATCGCCTGTTTCAAACCTATTTTAGTCAATTTCTAAGCAAATAAATCTAAGGCGTTATATGAATTAGGAATCCTGGTTTCAAACCTATTTTAGTCAATTTCTAAGATATCACAGCTATTTGACATAGGTTACGATAGCTGAGTTTCAAACCTATTTTAGTCAATTTCTAAGTATTATTGGCAACGACTTATATTTGCGATCGTAAGTTTCAAACCTATTTTAGTCAATTTCTAAGTTATCATTCAGTGTAATCGTTCAAGAATCGTCTATTAGTTTCAAACCTATTTTAGTCAATTTCTAAGGATAATGCAAACGTTGAAAACGCCTGCAGAATCATAGAGTTTCAAACCTATTTTAGTCAATTTCTAAGTGGAAGTAAGCAAATGGGTAATTCCAGCTATGTCTATGAGTTTCAAACCTATTTTAGTCAATTTCTAATAATAAGTCAAGTGTCATCATGAATGTCGTTACACCATCTTCCAAATCTCTTATCCAGATATTCTGATATTGCATCTTTTTGTTCTTCTATACTGGTATAGAATCTATTTGCACACACATCTGATTTTATCTTCTGATTTACTTTTCTCTCATTTGGATTAAGGTATGGCGCCCTCTTTGGAAGGTGTATTATACTGAGCCAGTCTTTTTTCTGTGCATTGATATATTTTTTTGTCATCTTGCTTAGGTGAAATGAAGCGTTATCCCATACCAGTACAATTCTTTTCCAACCATTATTTTTCATTACATGTATCCTGAGATTCTCTAAATGGTTTATAGCATTGGTGGAATTTGATCTGTCATAGAAATCATACAACAGATTCTGTTCAGGCCATAGCATGGATATGTACATTGAGAATTTCTTTCTACTACCGTTATGCCTAATTTTTTGTTGTTCACCTTCAAAACTCATTGACTTTCTTATACATGGCTTCTGTGTTACTATAGTTTCATCTTCAAAGACCAACATCACTTTCTTTTTTTGAGAGCGGATGCTACTTGTTTGTAGTTCTTTACCTGTTTCTTTCCCTCTTCATAATCAGTCCCATGTTCAAGTTCAAGTCTGGTTCTCTCACATCTGATACCCATGTCCTTCAGTATCCTTTGAAGGTGTTTGAAACTGATTGGAATGTCAAGTTCTTCTGTAAGACACTTTGCCAGTGACCTCAGACTCCAGGTGTTTCTGATGAAACCAAAAATATTGGGATCGTTAAAAAGTACAGAAAGTATAGTCTCTCTATCCTCATCTGTTATACGGAATTTTGTACCACCTGGTTTCCTTATCTCCAATCCTTTTGTTCCTATCTGGAGATATGCCGATATCCATCTTTGAACTGACCTGATACTGACACCATGTTCCTTCCTTTGCTATATCTGCAAAAGTTCTACCGTTGCTCTTCTGAAGTATTGCCATTAATCTGCGATAATGCTTCTTGTCGGTACTATATTTCATCAACGACTTTAGACTGTTCTTCTGTCCTGTGGTGAGGTTGAGTTTGGTAGTAGAACCATGGTACATAGAATTATGATATTCAGGATACCTTAGACTTTACCTATTCAATAATTTAGACCTGTTAGTTAAAAGGATATGACATTAACCAAGCCACTTGACTTATCTGGAGGTCTACCACTTTTTGGTCTGTTTTTTAATCCTTCTATATACCTTCTTTCCTGTACCTCTTTAACCAATCAGAAGCCCATGCCCTACTTCTGTGCAGATCTCTTGCCACCTGTGCAGACAATCCTTTGTCATATACTACGTTTAACACAAGCAACATTCTTTCCTTTACACCTGCATCCGATTCTCGTTTATACAGTTGTTCAAATCTTTTCCTAGAAAGATTATTGTCTCTCTCAATCAAATGGATAAACTGTATGCTTCCTTTCTTCAGCTAAATCTATTATTGTCTAAAGTGTATGAGCCTTATGTTAAATTATTGTTAGCATAATTATATTAATTGGTATAATACAGTTAAATATTTTAATTGTAATTATTGTGGAGCAGAATTTATTGTTGTAAAACCAGATGATATACATACAAAACCAAATAAAAATAGAATTAAAAGAGATGATATCGAAATATTGCATAAATTCGATGAGTGTGGAAAGAATAATAAAATATATTTGTCTGAACAACAAAATTCTAAATAATTTTTAATATATCTTTGTTTTATTGTCTATTATTTTGTGATCTTATTTTGTTAACAATTCTATTATACGGCCCAATATTAGTAAAAGTAAATCTGTTAAATGAATGGTTTTCGAACTTAATGTCTTAAGTTTTAATTTCTAGTGGGTTCTTACTAAATTTTGTTCGTAAAAACTGCTATGTCAATTTCAATCTTTAGATGTTATAAACATATAATGAACCCCAAATGTTATATTATTTTTTGGTTAGTTAAATTCAAATCTATAAGAAAGGATTTTATCAATTGTTATTGTTAACAGAACATTAGCTTCAAATGACTGTTATCTATTCAATAACCTAAAATAATAAACTGTTATCGGTTATTTCACAAATCAATTATTTAAATCAGATATTAAAGTTAACTTTTTATTGATTATAGAATAAGAAACTCTGAGTGACGAAAATACAACATGCAAACGATGCAATCATCTTACATTCTAGGTAATAAAGTATTAGTCAAATTTCTAACATTTCAATTTAACTCAGGAAACGTGATCTAAGTTTAAGCCCTATATTCGCTAAATCGGTTAAGAACAATGACACGATATATTCTACATATGGCGGTTACCTAAGTCAATCGGGAGAGTGGAATCTAAAGGTAACGGTTCAGTGATCCAATTTATATGATCTAAATTATCGTCTCAGTGTTATGCTAAATAATAGCGCTGCAGTGTTATGCTAAATAATAGCGCTGCTAGTTTGCATCACCAACACGACGTCGATACTGTGAAAATTGAAGATAAAACAAACAAGACAGCTAGTATGAATCTGATGGTAATTTTACTGTCTCTGGTGGTAGTTGCATTCTCTACCTACTTTTCAATTAAAGCGCTAAAACATCTGAGAATAGCACAGCAAGGCTTTGGGCTACGAAATTATATTTAAATTAAATGAAAACAGACAACCATTCCTTTGGTTCATTGATAAAATCATTTGTGTAGAATTAATGTTGCAAAGGGTACTATAAATTACATAGACAGTCACAAATTACTTATTATTTACGTAACTGCAAGTCAAAGGCTTCTAATAGGTTTGGATGAATTTGTGTGTGAACTATCATCATAACATCTAGAGGTAAACCTTTTTTTGCAATTGAGTCATTAAGATGGGTGAGACCATTTTCCAGATTAGTAACAAAGGCCGTTACTTTTTTGTTGTCGCTTGGTGTCATATGCTTAAGTTTAGTGTCAAAGATTTCGAATGCCTTTGCAGCTAGTCCTTGAGCACTCTGGTAATCTGAAATATTAGATAGTGAGTAGCCCATATTCATTTCACCGCCTTGTTCCGTCATCATCATCGTATTGGACGAGGTATTCATAGATGGCATATTCATTTTCATATTGCTAGTGCCAGAATTATTCCCGGTTACAGGATTGCTCATAACCATGGAACTTGGACTACTGTTGTTCCCGATCATAACCATGTTTGACATATTGGTCATGTCAAATCCAACATGGTATGCCTTTCCATAGTCTATTAGCACCTCATCTATCACATTGACAAGAACTAAGGCCTGAAGCTTTGTATTCGGATCTAGTTCCTGATTGGTATTGCTACCGCCAAATATGCTTTCTAGAGACTTTAGAGCTCCCTCCAAAAAGTTTAAAGAGGTTGGTTGCAGCTGAGCAATTCTAACAATTGCGTCTTCATCCAGCCTTTTATTAAGATCATTTACGAGTTGACTTACACTTTTTAGTTGGCTTTCTGAAGATGATGACATGTTTTGCAGCTGACTCACAGCTCTTCTAAGATCACCTGTTAATCGTGGATTATCCTCTGTTATTTCAATCATTACCTTCGGAGTTAGAAGGGATGAGGCCTTAATCGCATGACTCTGAGCTAGTGACACGTTATTATTTTCTAGGTTTGCTACAACGAGCTCCAATTCTGCTTGGATTTGGTCTAGAATCCCTACAAAGGTAGCAGTTTCGTTTGGTGTAAAAAGATGTCCATATACCAGTAAATTATTAAAATCATCCATATTGAAAAGCATAATGATGAGGCAAATACCCAGGAGTAGAACTAGAAATTTGGTCTTTAGAGAAAGAGCTTGTATCAAATTTGGATTGCTCCTTGCAATGAATTATTCACGAAAAGGAGGCTTCCTATTACTACGACAAATACCAAAATACAGCTAACTGACGTTACGTCTCCTTTATTCATTATACTGCGAGTGGTAAAACTCGATCTATTAATAGATTCTCTTTTTCTGACCATACCAAATCAATTATAGAGAATATAATAAAGAAATTACTGCTGATCTTTATTAATTTATTATTTAAAGTCAAATTTTCATCATTCATTTTTATGAAATATTCTTGGAAAGATACACTGCTATATAAATAATAGTAAACGAAGTTAAGATATTATTAAATAGTAAACGAAGTTAAGATATTATTATAGTATATAATAATCACATGATATACCTTATTGTTTCCATTTTCCTAAATTAATTGTTTTGTTTCACTACAAAAAGAATTACTAAAAGTTTCTCATTTTTTCGTAAATAAACAACAGGAATAAGGGTTCGCGTTCTTCTTGTTTCTATAAATTCCATCATAATTCGTCATTTGTACTAATAACTTTTTATTCTACTTTCACGATTTAAAATATAAATGGTAACTAAAACAAATATACGATATTTTGTGCTGTCAGTAATGATTTTTGTTGTTACTTTCAGTCTAGTTCTTTCAATGGGTTCACAGTTTGCTTTTGCTCATGAAAAACAGCTACTCTCAATTAATGGAAAACCATACTTATTTGTAGTTGGTTCAATCGATGAACCAGTTTATATAAATGACAAATCAGGAGTTGAATTCTATGCTTATACTCCAGATCCAAATGATCCATTATCTGAGGAGCCTGATGGGACAAAACCAATCACGGGGTTAGAAAAAACTTTAAAAGTGGAGGTATCTGCAGGACCAAAGAATAAAACGCTAGATTTTGAGCCCGATGAAGATAATCCAGCACATTATACAGCTAGATTCTTCCCGAGTGCAGAGACTACCTATACGTATACACTAACTGGTACAATAGATAATACACCTATTCATATAAGTTATTCATGTGTTCCTGGTGGTGGTGCAGAAGAAGAAGAGGTTACAAGCAATACAAAGACTGTCCTTTCACAAGCTGTAGTCAGTGAGCAAGTAGCTGGAAGCTTTCCTTGTCCAGTTCCTAGAGATGAAGTAACCATCCCTTAGGCTATGGATTTAACATCGACGATTTGCAATATAAGCAAGACCAAATGACATCATTATATTATATTTTTTTATTAAAGTATAGAGCGAATCTTATATATTACTCACAACTTAGGATGATGGAAAATTTTGCAGAAACATAATCCCAAGAACATTAATTATACTTGTATTATATTTATATTCATACTAAGTTGTTCTCTTCTTTTTCTTCTCACATCAATTTCAGATTCAACATTTTTATGGAACAAGGCTTATGCTCATTCTCTCCCTGTGAGCGAAACTCCTGCTCATGATTCCATACTTAAAAAAGAAGAGTTACCATCAAAAGTTATTATTGATTTTTCAGAAAGACCTGTACCTGGCATAAGTACTATTCAAGTTCTTAATGAAAAAAATAAAAGAGTAGATAATGGAAATTTCGTAATTATCGGGGATCATGATAGAGAAGCAATGACTACACTTGATACCAAAAAACTTACTGATGGAGTATATACAGTTTCATGGATGACACAATCTGCTGATGATGGACATATAGCAAAAGGCTCATATGTCTTTGGAATCGGCAATGTAGGTTCAAGGGCATCCTCAATAACATCATCATCATCCTCAGCATCATCAATTGGATTAGCAAATAATGAGCAAAATTATAAAGTACAGGCTATTACATCTAGCTTAGATGGATTAATAAAATGGCCACTCATAATCTCTCAAGTAACAGTTGTAGGCGTAATTTTTTCTCATTTATTTTTATGGGAATTATTTGGTAAAAAAATAATAGTCAATACAAATCAGACATCATCAGCCACCAATTCTACTGCTAACACTAATACTACTACTGCAAACAATACGATGATGAATTTAAGATATAATAAAAGATTTACATTAATACTTGTAGCTGTATCGGTTACAATAATAATTTCAGCAAATGCACTATTGTTTTTGCAAATTACCGAATTAGTTCCTACTAATAATGGTATTTCTAGTTACACATCAATTTTTTTATTAGTTCTCCAAGGACCTTCTGGATTTTCATGGTTAATAAGGATAACAACATCTTTTGTAGTAATTATTGTATCTGCAGTCATTTATTATTATTTAAAGAAAAAGCACAATGTAAAAGATAATAATAAAGATCACATTGATATCAAGATAAAGAAGAAAAATGATAATTTATTTTCTATGACATTACTCTCCATAGCTTTTACAGCTGGCTCTATCAGCATATTCGCAAATAGCCTTACAAGTCATAATGCAGCAGTGAATTTTTTTCCATCAATTGCAGTTTTTTTAGATTGGCTTCATTTTATGGCAATTTCTGTATGGGTAGGTGGACTATTCTATATATCTACAATTTTATTAGCAACAATAAGAGATAAAACAGAAAATTATGAAACCATAATTAATTCTCAAAAACCAAGAGGAATGCCAAATGCGATTTCTTCCTTAAATGTAAAAAAGAGATTTGTCTTTCATTACTATTTGGCATTATTACTTCCACGATTTTCCCTTGTTGCTAGCCTTTCGTTGGCAATAATCGGAATTAGTGGAATTTATATGGCTTGGATTAATATCCATAATTTCAATTTTCTTTTTAATAGCGAATATGGAAGTATTCTGATAATCAAATTAATCAGTGTGATACCTTTAATTCTTTTAGGAGGATATCATCAACTAAAACTTCACAATACTATTGTTAAGGTAGCAAGTTTAGGTGAGAATGGTGAAAATATTGGTAGCAGTAGAAATGATAATATATTCAGAAAAAATAGGATTGATCTTACAGATAATCCGGAAAAAAATACAATAGGAGAGGACAAGTCAGAAAAAATAAAAGCAAATAAAATAGACATATTTGGCAAATTTAGTAAGACAATTAAAATTGAATCCTTGTTTGCAATTGGCGTATTACTAGTAGCATCTCTGCTTAGTACAACTTCTCCTCCTTCTGCTTCAATGAATATGCCTTCTTCTATGGGTGAAGGTTCTCATACTATGGTAATGTCTGATGGCGGTGGTGGTAGTGGTAGTGGCGGTAGTATGTCAATGAATGATATGTCAATGAGCAATTTAAAGAACAGTAGCTATATCAAGGAAGTAAAAATATTAAATGTAACTACAAAAATCGAAATAAATCCATTTTATTCTGGCTTTAATACATTTAAGATTACTTTTACTGATTCAAATGGACAACCGTATTCTAAAATATTAACTGTAAGAATGATTTTTAAAAATGATCAAGCAGATATTGGACCTATAACAACTAAACTCAACCAAATCTCTCCTGGAGTATATGCAATTACTGGAGGATATATAAGCCAACCTGGTGAATGGAATGTGGCAATAGCAGCTCAGAGGCCATCAGATTATGATCTTAATTATAAATTCACTTCTATAGTAAATAATTCATCATCGTCATCTTCTTCTAACATGATACAAACTGGTAGTAGTAGCAGCAATATTGGTACTGAGAATGCTAGTATTGTTACAAATATAGAAACAACCAAGTCTATGAATATGACTAGTTCCAGTTCACAAGTTATTATGCCTGCGTTTGACTCCTTCACATTGCTTACAATTACTCTAGCAATAATTATTGGACTTGCTAGTTCTTACTTTTACAAAAAAAGTAAACAACAACTTAGAAAAACTTTGGACCTATTGGATCAAATGCATACAATATAGATATAGATTGTATTTAATATTCAATTATATGCTACTTTAATTTAATTGGCCAAATTAAGTAATTTCCTATGAATATAGTTTAAAAAATAAGGGGAGTTAGTTTTAGGTATTAACTTAGAGCCTATCCCAAAATTATCCTCCTGTACATAATAATGCTACTTGCCAATTTTACAAGACCCAGATAGTTCTCCTCTTCCTTCTTTTCATATCTTGTAAATAACTTCCTGAATCTGTTATGCCATGAATTTGTTCTCTCTACAACCCATCTTCTTACTGCTGGATGTTTTCTATGAAATACTCTTTCTTCTCCTCTTCTGTGTAGCATATGTGGAATAGAATATATCCTCTCTCTTGATAATTTCTTGTTCTATTTCTTTGGAATGATATGCTTTATCAACGCACAGGTTCTGTTTCTTCTGTTTATTGCTATGGTTTGGATGATGATGATCTTTTGATAACCATGCTGTCAACTGTTTCAATTGCAACAGTGACATCATTGTGAGTATTTGCAGATGTTATAATGGCAGATAGTGGAATACCATCTTTATCTGTAAAAATGTGTCTTTTACTACCTAATTTACTTCTATTAGCAGTGGGATTATGACCAGCAGTCATCGCCCCCCTAAAGGTGATTTTACTGATATGCTATCAAGAAGTGATTGCCATGACCATTTGATTCCTCTTTTTTTATGATCATATATTTTTAACAAATCTGGTCCATAGTTAGTCTATCAAAAATACCAGACTGCCTCCATTCATGAAATCTTCTATGGTATGTTGAACCAGAACCATATTCTCCTGGTAACATTTTCCACTGAGATTCAGTGCTCAGGATAAACATTATACCATCAAATACTTTTCTGTATGGAACAATTGGACGACATATGGTATTCTCCGGTTTCTCATGTGGTAAAATATCTTCAATTTCATTCCAAAGATCATCTGGAATGCGTATGATTGTTCTAACATACTTTTTATTCTTAAGCATTATCAGATATGATAAGAAACCAATGAGCTATATTCCTATCTATTTTTGGGATAGGCTCTTAAGCAACAAAAGCTATAACTAACAAGGTTCCATTTATTATATACAAATTACTTCTGAACGAAATAGAACATCTAACAGTTCTTCTGATAATTGGGGGATTAGTACCAGTCTTTACTGGAATTACTCCTCTTTTTCTAGGTCCATTAATACCATTAATACCGTAGATTTCCAAACCCTCAAATTAGCACAGCTTTCTACAGTAGTTGGTTTATCGTTACTGGTTCTTGGAATTGCAAGTTTGAGCATAGCATAGGAGATTTTGAAAGGAAAACGCTGGGCGAGAACGGTCACTTTGCTACTAAGCATAATAACAATAATAGATGCCATTATTTTTTTTGTTGAGAAAGATCTAGTTCATATCGTCACAGTAATAATTTATGTCGTAGTAATTTAACCATCTGTATGCAAATCAAGTAAAACTATTTTGGAAATAAGCTATCACCGTGAGCAAAAAAAGGTATCACCGTGAGCAAATAAATATGACTTGAATCAATAGCCATGGTGATTAATGCTCATGGTGATTAATGCTCATGGTCTTCTCATATCAAAAAGAGGTAACTACATTGGAGACATATAGAATAAAGAACGAAAAGAATATCTAAAACCATACATTTCAGTTAATGTAAAGTCAAAACGGATAGTATCATTAATAATAACCAAAGGTACAGTTCATAATAAGAAGAAACTTGTAATAATGATAAAAAAAATTTACAAACATGAAAATATTGCAAAAATATATACAAACAAAGCATATGACAATAAACCTAATTTCAATCTGTCAGATAAATTGCTTATTGAACCAGTAATATCAATTAGAAGAAATACTAACGGTAAAAATAGAAAAGTCTTGAGATGAACAGGTCCATCTGATTTAAGATATTGGAAGTGACATATATAAGAAACTACAAGATACTAGGCAAAGATGGATTGCCGAAGTATCTTTTAATCATTAAACCTTGTATTGAGAGAACATCTAATATCAAAGAAATTCATCATACAAAAGGTAGAAACTAACATAAAGATAATTCTGTAAAGAAGATTCGTGTCACTTAATTGTCAATAATTCGTAATTAACTATCACATTCTTGAATTAAGCTAAACACTAAGTGGCTGCACCTAGAGTTCTATTACGCAATTAAGAAAAAAAAGGTAGTTTATTTTTATAAGTTTTTTTCTCTTCTATATGAATTCACTTTTTAACCTGGAATATTCCCTTCACTTGCCGGTAGAACATTGGGATTTTTCATTATTTCATTGACACTAACGATTGCTACACTTTCTTCAGGGAATGTAATCTTTTGATCGGACGGATTATGTAATGCAATATCGGTAAGTAACCATCCATCTTCTGCCATGACAGACCCAAGATCGGTATGATACATACATATCTTTCCAGCTAGGGACATATTTGCTACAGCATGGAGTTCAAGTTTTTTCATAAAAGTTTCACCTGAAGCTACTCCGCCAAGAAGTTCGATTAATGGTTCTGATTTATCATTACATGGAACTTTTACTGCCACATGACCATTCATTATATGGAATTTCCCCGTATCATAAAGATGTATCTGGCCATTTGGCAAGATTGACTTTCCTTCTAATAACAATGTAACGGAATCTCTTGTTAGAATACTTTCTGAATCTGTTGCTGGTTGTGCACTAAGAAAATTTACTGAGGATGTAAAAGTTGTGAGGATAACTACGAACACAAGCCCAATTAAAATGTTTCTTTTTTCCATTCTTAATTATTACTATGCAAGAACTTGTATTTAACATTTAAATCATATTTGTTAAGATAGAATACAATTTATTGTGATATTTTATTAATGATAGAAAATATTGGTAGCAAATATAAATACAAGTTGCATTGTCGGGCCGTAATGATAGCCCGACAACGGTTAGATCTTATCTGGCTGGGATATCGAGCTTCTTTTTGCCGTAAACGTATTCCTGAAGGTTTAAGATATAAATATTGACGTACATACATCGAATGTACTACCTAGACAATTAATTGCAAATATATATGGGACTCAGAATTATCTTAATATTCTTTACATTATTAGGTTTTTCAAACTTTTATTCTAATTAAATTATCAAAATAAAATGATAATGTTTGAATAATAAGTTTTAATTAATTAATCTTTTCAAGCTTTTATGGTTTTTAACGGGATGATAAATTTTAGTATTTATAAATCTTCATAGTTACCGCACTTTATGATTTCATGGATGTACCATAAGTTTCTTAAGACTGGTATTCAAATTCCTTTTATGCAAAGTGTGGGATTCAAGATAATCAGTTCGATATCTCTATCTTTAACCATGATCCTTGTTTTATTTTATATCAATGCTTATGCACATACGTTTTCTAGCGACGAAAGTGCTTCATTTCTTGTGACCATCGATGAGATTAAAACCCAGGGAGATTTAATTCAAATGGCAATAAATAGCAAAGATACAAAATCCATTATATCCCACATGAACAAATTAAAAGGCCTCTATAGTGAATACATAAACAAAGAGATATCGGAAAAGAATAAGAGAATTTCTACTGAAATCTATTCAATCATAAATTCACTTAATTCCACAAATTATGGTTACCCAAATATCAAGTCTAAAATGCTAGACCTGAACCATCTGTTAGATGAATCAATATCGATAAGGATACTTCCAGGTGCTGAAAATAATTCTACTGTTCAAGCACTACGATTTGCTGGACTCATTAATTCTATAGATAAATATTATGTAAAGGCCTTTCATAAAGAATCAATGAATATGTCACAGATGAACGAAATGAAGAAGGATAATAGCTCGCTTATGTCTATGAATTCGAAGCATAATCAATCTTCAATCACTGATTCAACAGCATACGATACCGCAAAAAAATTATTGATTACATTGAAATCTGTTTTTGAATCAAAATTAAAACAGGTTGATTTAAAAAATGAAGTTAATTATTCGGACATAATAAATAAGGGACTTGAAAATTTAACATCCATAATAAATGATAAAAGACCTTATGAAGAAGCTATTAAAATAATTCATGGTATAATTCAACCCACATTAAAGGAAGAATTTAACCTCAAATTGGCACAATCTCTACCAAATAAACTTGGTAATGGTACAAATGACCATGTGTCTCATGTGAAGGTGCATTAGAAATTGCATAAAGCTTTTCTACCTTCATTTTTCATTTTTTTATTATTTATCAATTTTCAAATTGAAAACTCTTATTCACATAGTTTTACCATGGATGACTCTATTTATTTTATTTCTCTAGTAAAGCAGACAGAATTGGAATTAAAATTTGCAACAGAATATTTTCCAACCAATATTACGTTATCATTAGACCATCTTGATGAACTCGTTCCTAAAATTACCGATCTCTATTACTTTAATGATGCATTCGTAACTGACCAAGATTTTGTAGATAGATACAATAAAGATGTATATTCCACAAACAGTACTACTCAGGCTTTAGTAGTAGGTACACTAGTTGATATTTTGTTAAGTAAATATGCCTCATCCATGAATCTAAATTTTGACCTCACAAATATGTCTAATTTACTAGTATTTGTTAATTCATCTGAATTAAGTGATACTGTCCAAAATAATACTTTTGAAACTAGTTATAAACCATCGAATACAAATATCGATATCAGTGAACATGATTACAAATTGCTGTTTTCAAATACTAATCCAATTATCGATCATTCAGATTATTTTGTTGCAAGGGAGTTATCAAAAGAAATAAATTCAATATTTTATTTTTATCTTAAATCCTTTGATGGCTTAAATAGGGAAAATATTCACAATGTTATAAGCTTAGAAAATAATTTACAAACTTTAGATGAGATGGTTAAAAATAAAGATCCACCTGCTGAACTTATGAAACTAGTTCATCTTGATATTCACCCTATAATGCAAAAAATTTATTCTTTAAAAATAAAACAACCAAAATAATTCAATAATTTATTATATGAATTGTTCGTGTCTGTTTTTATTTTTTTAACTCATTCATGAATATATTATATGTTATCTTTGGATAGTAAGTGAATTATTTTTATTTTGTTTTCCTTGGCAGGTTTTGGACTCTGGTTATTCAAGATTTTCTCATTCATAGACGCTAAATCTATAATGAAAGATTTAGGACTTGTCTCCAATTGTGTCTGTAATTGTATTGATATATATCTGACGGGTATTATATAATTTGACGGATCGTGCTCAATATCATCGCTTTTCCAGTTATTTTGTTAAGATAAATAATAAGTTAAATGAGAATTTCATGTTGTAGAATAAACAATATATTTAAATATAGTTTGACATGTCTGGCTTTTTGTGAAAATAACAAATGTTTATTATATTGTACTATTAATTATTGTGATATTTCCTACATATACGGCATGGACAGAAGAAAAAACTAATATCAATAATTCTTCTTTAGCCCCATCATCTTCAATTTCATTAAACAGAACAAATGTTGATTTTGCTACAAATATAGAATTTATAAAGGGGCATTTATCTGCTGCAATTTCAAATAAAGAAATAGGAAATAATGAACTTGCACAGACACATACTTTTCATCCAATACATGAAATATATACGTTGATTAGAGATCAAATATCATCTTCAGATACTGAATTAAATAATACGTTAATTAATTCATTAAACAATCTAACATCCATAGTTTTTACATCCACATCTGCTGAATTTACTGATTTGGCGTCTTCTGTCAAGAGTTTATTAGATAAAGCAATAATTAAGGCTGTACCAGAAAATGAGATTGCTGATATTAAGTTTAACATGAGTACTTTGATTAATTTACTTAAAACTGCTGAATCAGAATATGGTATTGGAATAGACAACGGTACAATTATAAATATAGCAGAATATCAAGATGCTCAAGGGTTCGTTTCATCTGCCAATGAACTGTTCAATAAAACAATTAACAATTTAAATGAATCAATGACTAATAAATTTAGAGAAATTAAAGATTCACTTTATCAATTAAATACATCTATGAGTAATAAAGAAGATGCAAAACAGATTTCCACAATAGTCAATAAGGTAACAAATCTTATACCAACTATACTAAATGTACAGGCAAAGGATCTTGCAATTCTTGTTTCAACAGAGAAAGAATCAACCGAATTAATAGATAATATTCGTAATCTATTAGATCAATCTATTGAAAAGATAAAGAATAGCGATTATCAGAATGCCGAAACTTTAGTAATAGAAGCGTATTTAGATAACTTTGAATTTTTAGAAGGCGAAATAGCAAAACACGATGAATCACTTATGAAGGATACTGAAGTTCTATTAAGAGAACAACTACGTAACCTCATACAAGAAAAAGCCAGTCTAGAAGATATACAAAAAATGGTAGATAATATAAACACTAAATTAAATGAAATAGAAAAACTATTACAATAAAATTTTTTATTCTTTTCAGATATTTAAATTAATAGATCTAGTAATCTAGCGATATATTGTTTGAAATTACTATCAATTAAAATTTATGATATTTCGGATTTTCTAAGGAATATAAAATTAATCTTTTTAAACAAAGTTTACCAATATCATATTACCACTGTTCTAGTCAATTCGTTTTTGATCTAGAGGTTTCAACTATTTTTCTGGGGAAAAATTATTTTGTTAAGTAACGGATAGCTACTTCAACTGCTATATACCCAATAAACAACAGTGAAGATATTGTTATTGCATAGGGAATTAAACGGAGCTTAGATTTTACCCTAAAAGATTTTTGGTCTAGATTCATCTAATACATCTATATAATTTATTTATATATCAAATTTTTCTTATATAATAATGATATATTGTTATATAACGTAGTTATAGAATGCTTTTAAAGGTACTGAAGTTTCAAATATTTTAATACTCTTTTAGTAGCCACATTGGACAATTACAAGTTAATGAGACTATCTTTGGTAATGTTGTTAACAATTACCATTTGTTTTATTATTATTATGAATCAATATTTGAGATTTGTTTAACCTGGCCATTTACTTTTTTTATAAAGTACTTCTGGCTTTACTTGTACCAAATATGGATTTTGTTGTATTAATAAAAAAACTTGTTCAAACTTTTTATTCATTTCATTAATTTGTACTTTCATTCCTTTTATTTCCTCATCTTTTTCCTGGAGTTGGTCTTTTATTACATAATCTTTATCTTGATTCTTAGCAAGTAATTCTTGAACTTGTTTGGAGAGTCTATTCTCATCATTGATTGTCAATGCGTCAATTCCATGTAAATATCCTTTACAGTCATTTGTTCCTTCTAGCAATACATTAGAATCAGGATTGAAATAATGAGAACAAACACCAGGTAGTTTATGACTCATTAGCATTTCAACAAAGTCGGGATATACACCTGCTGTTCGTGCTTCGGTATCAAAAAATTTACTAAAAGCGTGAGTTAGCATTGTTGGATTTTTTTGTTTTTTTTTTATTTACAAAGTCATAAGGTATTTTTTCTCTTAGATACACTAAAAAGGATTTAATATCATTTTCAATCATTTTCTTATCTTTTTAAACCATTATAGAATATTGTTTTGAGTCTGCAGCACCAAGAAATTCTAAAAAATATTTTATTCGTCTGGTATAATTTTCTTTGTAATTTTTGATTTTAATGCATTAATAAAATTTAGATATAATATTTCATTTTGATCTGATAAATGTTCTTGTTTTAGCAATACTTACATAAAATTAAACCTTGTATATATTGTTAGTATATCTTATCAATTCTATAAAAAATTGTTAATTTTTCTTAATTTTAGTTAGTGCGTTAGTATGGAAGGAAAAAGAGCAAAATAACAAAAATAATTGCAGCAAGTGTTGACAAAATTACAAGAGTAGTTGACTTCATAATAGTATATTATAGATTGTATTATTTTTGTTTCTTTATATTAAAGTTTTTGTATGATGATGACGAATAAGAATTACAGAAATGTCTAACGGTGTTTTGTCTTATCACTTAAATCTTTTGGATTATTCTGAAAGAGTTAGAGTACATAGAGTTAAAAATAGAATAACCAGATATTTTTCTCATGATGTTTCCACTGAGGAATCTAATTAAATTAATTAGGACTTTTACGTCAAAGTACTGCTAGAAAGATTATTCTTTATATGTTAGAATCTGGACTTTGTGGATTTAATGATATCGTTACTTGTACAAGAAGGTACTGTCCAATGTCTCGTGGCATTTGTTAAGATTAAAAGATGCAGACATTATCAAGGTACGTAGACAAAATGAACTTAATTATTATGATATTAAAATAGACAACCTTAAACTTTACAATCTATTAAATAAATATAAAAGTAGTTTTATTACAGAAAAAATTGTCGATGATTATGTAGATATGATTAATGAATTCTAATAAAAATCTTTAAACTCAGTTTTTCTTATTATTGTATATTTTAATTTAATAATTAATAATAATAAAGCAGAAATAGTAACCTTTCTAAGATCACCAAATCAATCATATGAAACTACTGCTAGACAACCGGTTTGTAACTTATTCCGCCTTTTGTCTCAATCTTTTTATTAATTGAATGTTATTAATCTTGTGGTACATTCGATGAATGTACGTTATCAAGATCTGTATAACGATTCGGTAATTTATTATCGGATAAATTTTAACGTGTTATTCTTCGAACTTCAATTATAATTAAGAAATTTAATAATAAACGATGTACAAGTTATATATTTCAATGGCTTTTTTGACGAGCCTAATATTGGGATCAGGTTTTGCTATTGTAGGTCAATCGGTCCTAGCTCAAAATTTTGGATACAATGACCATTCATATGACAGCTATTCCGACTACAGACCTATCTATAACGAAGATCCAAGAATGGATAAAAGATATGATTCAGACACATATGACAGTTATTCCGACTACAGACCTAGCTATTACAAAGATCCAAGAATGGATAAAAGCTATGATTCAGAAACATATGACAGCTACTTCGACTACAGCTCAGGCTCAGAATGTCAAAATACCTTAACATCACATCCATTTAGTATAAACACGGATATGATGAGACCAGTCTTGTACTTGATAGATCCTATTAGCGATACTATTATAACTGTAGATCTTTCTACAGATCCTAAATATCCAACTGGCAGTTTTCCACTTCATACTCTCATTACACCAGATGGAAAGAAGGCATTTCTTAGTACAATGAGTTCTGATACTGCTCCTGCTACAATACTTGCACTTGATATAAATTATATTGATTGGCAAGCAGGCTGGGCTGATGTTGAGATTACTAATGTTATTGAAATAGCTGAACCCAATACCATACCACCAACTCCAATTGTACAAAATCGTACAGATGATGATACTCAACCAATAATAGCTAGCTTGTGGTTTCCACAGAATGTCCAAATTCATGGTCCTTCATTACATCCAACCTGTAAATTTGCATACTTTACAGAATGGACAGGCAATGGTAAAATAAGAGTATTAGATGTTGATAAAGGAACTCTAGCAGAGTCTGACCCAATTCAATATGGAGATACAACTACATGGTTACATGGAGTATTCTTTAATCCTTCTGGAGATAAGGCATTAGCACCTAAATACCACTTTGAGGGAAACTATTTAGTTTTTTTTGATGTTGATAAAGAGACAGGTCAACTCAGTAATCCTGTAAAAGTAATATTAGGATCAGATTCACAATATGCAGCATTTCCACACTTTGTCACATGGATAGATGATACAACTGCAATAACATCTACTCAGCAATTAGGTCCAACATCTCTTACTCCAGATAATGCCGAGATTATAGGTCCAAGTGTATGGTTGATTAATACTAATAAAATAGGAGATGATAAAAGCTATGATTCAGACACATATGACAGTTATTCCGACTACAGACCTATCTATAACGAAGATCCAAGAATGGATAAAAGATATGATTCAGACACATATGACAGTTATTCCGACTACAGACCTATCTATAACGAAGATCCAAGAATGGATAAAAGATATGATTCAGACACATATGACAGTTATTCCGACTACAGACCTAACTATAACATAGGATCCAATACTGAAAATCCAACAGAAGCTGCTGCAACTATGATTATAGCTGCAACTCAAAGTCCAGATGGTAATGGAATTTATAAACCTGCTTCAGATACCACAATAATTAACACAAAATTATATGTTGCTGAAGAAGATTCAATGGATGAAGAAATAAATAATGATGGACATGTATCAATTTGGGATATAAGCGATATAACAAATCCACAATTAATTAATAGACTTAGTCCTGGAAAAGGTTTGCCAGAGAATTTCGAATTAGGACATACAATTTATTCAACACCTGACAATAAATTTGTCTATGTTGAATCCTGGCACTCAGCTCACTTAGTTAAGATAGATACTGCAATAGACGAAGTCATACAGGTCTATAATAACGAAAATGCAGGATTTCACCATCCACATGGTGGTTTTATAACGGGTAAATTCCGATAGAAAAAACTACTATATATCATCTATATGTATATATGTATTTGACATGTATACTACACTAATTATTTTAATCTCTTAAATTATATCAATAGCATAAGTATACTGACATTATTTTACTATCTGTTGTACATTTTAGATCGCAATAGCTATTAGCTAGTATAATTAATATCATATATAATTTCTATTGATTAATACAGTATCAAGACTAGATTTGAAAAACTATACAGATCTGAAGATGATGTTAATGTTAAGGAAAGAATGCTACTTGTTCTAAATGTAGTATATGCCAAACATATTCCTGCATAGGTAGCAAGAGATCTTCACAGAAGCAAAACATGGAACAATTAGGAATAAATTTTCAAAATTTGCAAAGGAAAATAAGATAGATTTTAACTTAAAGTTAAATATTCTTAAAAAAGGTGAGAGTACTGTTGGTCCACTGGGTACTGCAGCAGTATTTGCAACTACTCCCATGGGTGATAGTGTGGACAAGGTATTGGATAAAATAATGGATGATGCTATCGCATCAGCAAAAAAAGTAGTTGGTAATTGTAATGAGAGATGGAAAGGAGAACTTAATCTGGATACTAGACAGTTCTATCAGGAAAAACATACAAACAATTTCTCATTTGATATTCTTGAAGAAGAACCTACCACTGACCACTTTTATAAACCAATCATAGGAAGTGGCAAGGGGAATCTTACTTATACTATAGATAAGACTTTACCTGCACCTTCTGCATGCAATTTGCTAACTGAAACTTATTATGAGAAAATTTTGTTTGAAGGAAAGTATGATTTGAGAACAAATATTGCCAAATTAAAAGTTGTTCGAATAGAACCTTCACAGCTATAGCTCTTTCCTTAAGTTAACAGCACCAACCAAATTGTTAAACTAAAAAAATATATTATAAATAATGATATCCTTTTTTTATATGGATACGAAAATAAATATAACAATAATTCTACTTGCATTATTTCTGATTACGTCACTGATCACAAATACATCTTTGGGTCTAGTTTTTGCAGAAGGAAATTTAACTTTGAATACATACACGGACATTAAAAATTCTGTTCCTCATAACGCAGTTAATCATGAATCTCATCAAGTAGTCCATTTTATAGAACCTCGGGATAACGTGTTGTATAGTGGCATGATTACCTTTACCTCTTCCATTCCTGTAGATATTATTTCCCTTCATGATATAACTAATATTGCTAAAAAGAATATAACCGGTATTAAAACCTGGATTGTGGATGGTAAAGAGCTAGTACCTACAACACTGATGAAAAATGTCACATCTGGAACAGTGGATTTTGTGGGATCAGGTATACTTTCTCATATCCCATATAATCAAACATATAATATGGTCTTCTCGATAGAGGCAAATTCGTTTAAAAAGGAAATAAAATAAAATAATATAAAAAGTATAAATTCAATTATATATCATTTTATACTGATAGTCATTATCGATCTTTTCATCCTCGATAGCTCTAAAATAAATGCAGCTAGCTCCAATAAATAAATCCTGATAAATAAAAATTAAAGTATCTATCAAATAAAATTATGGTAGACTAAAGATTACAATTTGTTTTTTTAGTTAAGAATGAATTCTAGGTGAAAAATATAATATTAGTTTAATGATGAAATGAATGATTTTTTTCTAACATAACGTGTACAATTGAAAAGTTTTTTTAACTTGTCTAATAGGTAAAATGTAGTGCTAATAACAATTATACAACCTTGCAAAATTCAAAGCAGCCTTATTGTTTACCTGTTACATACAGCTCCTTCTGAGATCCAAATGTAATAATAATAAAAGATCTTAAATTATTGTGAATTTAGTTTTCTTTATGCTAATTTATCAAACATACGCAAGATACCATCAAAGAAATTGTCGTTATTGCCACTTCTAACTTTCAGGTCAAAATTTGCTATTATCGGTACCATTTCATAATTTTTATCGCCGTTTATCTTGGTTAACAACGATACTCTGTAGTCTCCGTTATCTGGAAATGAAAATGGAAGACTAATGTCTCCTCTTGTGTAAAATTTAAAGGGAGTTTGAAATACGATGGAACTATTCTTCTTGTTTGATATTATAACAGAGGAATAAATATTTTCAAGATCGCCATTTTCATCTACAATGTTTAAATTTAGTAATGTAGTATTGTCACCTTTAATAGGTTCTTTTGGATAGGGCAAAAAAAGTACTTTATAGTTTTCCATTTTTTTTATAACAACGTTTGGAGCATTTTCAGGTATATGAGCCTCAGTTGGAGAAAAATTGACATTGGCAAGAAATAAAGATAATATTTGTACCGCTGAAATTAAGATCATAGCTTTGTACATAGTCAATAGACGTTAACTATTTTGACATCATTAAAGTTTGTGGAGTATTCGTAGAATGTCTGCAATTATCTATTAGTATTTTGTTCTCTTTATTCCTTATATTTTATTTCTCAGAATTATTTGATTATAAGAATTTTTTAAAATTCTAATCATATGATGCGCTCGAATCACATTTTTATACCATCTAGAGCATTAGTGTATTCATAAGAGAATTCTTATATTTTTATAATTTGTCATATGTAGTTTTTGATTTATGTTTTATGGCTTTGTGCAAACCAATTTCCAGAGTTCTACCTAGATAATATTAAATCGTTAGTTCTATCGTACTCTAGAAAAATAGATTAGATATAGCGCTTAGTAACAATACATAAAATTTTTATAAATTTCACTTACTTTATAACACAAAAACATATTCAAACGGGTTGATTTTTACAGTGTTGGCAATGATGTGATGGACCTAAATACTCTGGAACATTTTTTATAAACAAATAATTATCTCTAAAGAAATTATTTAATGATTGAGTTCAATAAACAAGCTTTCTTCGAAAGAACTAGAGGATTTATCATCAAAATATGGTTATCCGATCTGGTTGGTATCTAGATATTCAAAATATGTTCCTAATTTAAGGCAATTTCTAGAATGCATGACAAGAGAAGAACCACGTAGGTACATACGTACAAACTCTATTAAAATTTCTCCACATAGTCTCAAGGAAAGACTCTCATCAAAAGGATTCATTTTGGAAACAACCGATCTCCCAGAAGTTTTCTTGATAAAGAATGACCCGTATCCAATTGGAGCTACAACGGAATACCTGTTAGGATATTATTACATCCAGGATTTGAGTTCTTGTTTTACAGTGGATGCACTAGATCTATCCAACAATCTTTTGGTTTTAGATATGGCTTCATCCCCCGGAGGAAAAACCACATTTATTGCGCAGAGAATGAATAATACTGGTTGTATTCTTGCTCTAGAACCGAATCCGCGTAGATTAAAAAGATTGTTTTATAATGTAGAACGTTGTGGGGTAGCTAATACATTAATTTGGAATATAGACGGAACAAGTATTTTAGATTATGATTTGAATTTTGATCGAGTTTTACTTGACGCCCCATGTAGTTGCGATGGCATTATTCAAAAGGAAAAGAGTAGAAAAACAACATATTCTAAGGAAAGTATTACTCATTGTAGTCTAAAACAAAACAGGCTGTTAGAAGCTGCTGTGGAGATTACTAAACCTGGAGGTTTAGTAGTATATTCTACATGTTCTCTTGCACCAGAAGAAAATGAATTCATAGTAAATTCTGTTTTGGGCAAATATGATATTCGCCTGGAAGATATTTCATTTGGAGTGGATGGACTTACGCAGTTTGAAACTATCAACCTGGATGGTTCCCTTAGCCTGACAAAGAGATTTTATCCACACATGCATAATACTACTGGTTTTTTTATAGCTAAATTACGACGGGTTTCATGAAAACGACCAGACTTTTAGATAGATTGGTGAAATAAGAATATGTTTCGTGAACTTACCAGAGAGGAACTAACTTTATTTAAGAGAGAATCCAATAAATGGGGTCTATATCCTTTTTTTAAAAACAAATTAATTGTAATCAAGGATGAAAATCTAGATGGCAATAAAGAGAATAATAAATTATTATTTTTAATAACAGAAAATTTAAAAAAATTCATTTTTTATCCATCAATATATGCATCAGGTATTTTTTTGGGATCCTTGAATAATAAGAAATTTTACCCTTCAATTTCATTTCTATTTCTTACAAGTAAGTTTGGAAACAATTATCCATTCGTCGTAGTAACCGATGAGGCTGAAAAACTGGTTCTTTATGGTCGTGATATTCTGGGAGGTTCTATCATTGAATTTTCTCCCAATCTCAAGGAAAATTTACTAGTTATCATTTTTAACAAAAACAAAGAACCACTAGGTATCGGACGTACTCGGTTTTCTAATTCACTAATTCAACAAAAAGGGAAAATTACAGTTAGCACCTTGATGGATTTGGGAGCGTATTTACGTGAGGAAAATAATAAATATCAATATGGTCTAGACACAAGTTTATTTCTAGATTGAATTCGTGTCTTTTATTACTGTCTAAAAATTAATAACGAAATTTATTAAAAACTCATATTTTACCC
Organism: uncultured Nitrososphaerales archaeon; assembly: GCA_963695855.1. Taxonomy (GTDB): domain Archaea; phylum Thermoproteota; class Nitrososphaeria; order Nitrososphaerales; family Nitrososphaeraceae; genus TH1177. The sequence continues at coordinate 574,309 of CAVOHZ010000008.1, forward strand.
TAAATTTAGACAATTATGTTCTATTATTAAAAATTTCTACTCGATTTAATACTTAAATTTTTTATAAGTTTAGCTAATAATAAAAGTATAGAAAAGTGCTTAAAAACCCCAATATATTTATTTTGCAACATTAAAAACATATGGAGCAATCTGATTCTGGCATAAATAATGGTAAAGTATCTCGCAAAGATTTTATCAAGTTAATTGGTGCTGGGGCACTTTCTTTGGGTCTAGCTAATTTCATTGGTATAGATAAACTGATATCCAATAGTGCTTTTGCAACACAAAAAGAGAAAAACAGTTACAGTGAGAATAACAATTATGATACGACCATTATGTCTGACAAAAGGGCAAAGAAAGCATTTGATATCCGTGTTGATGCAGCTAAATTTGAAAGGGATTTGCCAATTCCAGAACATCCCGATAACGGTGACGATAATCGTTATGAAAATAGGATTGGAAGTTTTTCCAAGGTACTACCCCATAATAGATGGGGAGAAGTCGATCCGCGAGCCTATTCTAAACTCTTATTTGCATTAAAGTCTGGAGATCCAAGGTTATTTGAACTGATACCTATGGGCGGATATTTTCTGGCTGGAACACAGTCAAAATATCCTCGCCATCCACATACCTATTCTTTTGAATTAATATATGAAAAACAGAGCGATTATCTTAAACTAGTTAACCCACTAGCAGCTTTTTCATTTGAATTAATCGCTCCTGATTCTCATCATCTCTTTATAAGACCCCCACCAACTTTTGACAGTCCTGAAGAAGCCGGAGAGATGGCTGGAATTATATTGGCAGGCTGTTGTGAGAGATATTGCATTTACAGATTATACGAATGATTTTTTGATAAGGGATGCTTGTAGTGATCTTTCTAATTTTATTTTTGATGGTCCGAAAATATATGGCAAAGTTTTACCTGAAACTATCTTTAGAGGTAAGACTAGTGGCGATCTATCTGGTCCATATATTTCACAATTCTTGTTAAAAGATGTTCCGCACGGATCACTCGCTATGAAACAGAAGTATAATGCTGGTTTACCTGACATAGACTATCTGATCTCATATCATTCGTGGCTTTCTTCACAAAATGGTATTGTAACAGAGATAGAACATATTGATACTAATACACCTCGATACATAAGAAATGGAAGGGATCTGGCTGAGTGTGTCCACAAAGATTATCCATGCCAGGGTTTTTTGAATGCATGCCTGATACTGTTGGGATCTGGTGCAAAATTTGATTCCGGAAATCCATATCTTTCATCAATAACACAATCTGGATTTCCGACTTTTGGTGGTCCACATGTTTTATTTCTATTATCTTCTGTTGCAAATTTAGCTTTAAAGGCCGCTTGGTTTCAAAAATGGCTTGTCCATAGAAGATTAAGGCCAGAGGCGTTTGGCGGATGTATCCATAATACGCTAATGGGAAATACAAACTATCCAATTCACAAAGATATCATGGATTCTCAAGTACTTTCAATCATTTACTCAAGAAACAAAAGTTATTTGTTACCAATATCGTTCCCAGAAGGTTGTCCAGCTCATCCTGCATATCCAAGAGGACATGCAACATGGGCAGGTGCATGCGCAACTGTAGTAAAGGCATTTTTTGACGAGGAGGCTATCATAGATGATCCAGTTGTACCAACCCATGATGGTCTGGACCTCCTTCCATATAAAGGGCCGGATGTGCTAACCGTGGGAGGGGAATTAAATAAATTGGCATCAAATATTGCAATAGGACGTGATTTTGCTGGTATTCATTGGAGGTCCGATGCCATTGAAGGTATGAAGTTAGGGGAAGAATTAGCTATTCGTTTCCTCATTGAACAGAAGGATATTTTTTATGAAAAATTTGATTTTTCAATTACAAAGTTTGATGGAACGTCTGTTACCATATAATTTTTTTCTTTTTTACCGTATGCTTTGTATACGTTGATAATAAGATTATTGTTTTATAATGTTCTAACGACTCTCGTACTTTTATCCCATTTTTACATATTCACTGTTGTTTTTGACTTGACCTAAATTTACACACAAATTAAAGTGAATGCCACTTGCTATCGATATTTTTTTCATTTAATTGTATTGAGGAACCTAATCTTATCATTTGCATAGAATGTCAAACAAAAGATAAAGGTTATATCTGACTGTATAAGGTATAACAACCCACATATTTATCAGAATGCAATGTATTAGCCATTTATTTTTTGAAGGAAATAAAATATTAAATCTTTATCTTCATAGATTGATCGAAAAAACAGGAAGGATCTGCCTACGAGAAATATAGAAAAAATTTCTAACGTATTTCATAATGCTGGCTATGGAAAAAATGAAATCCATCCAGAACAAGTGAACCGATCCTCTACTCAAGTAAAAAAGGAAAACAAAACAGAGATCAAATCTCCTGTAATCGTTACCAACCCTGCTATTCAGAAACGTTTTATATAATAATTTATTATAGTACCAATAATATAGTATGATTATTTCAACTCATTTGGGAATAAATGAGTTAAATAAATTAAAAGAAATAATAATTAGCAAAAAATTAAAGGAAACCAATACTACTAATAGTTATGAATTATTACGTATTAGGGATGACAAAATAAATTTAGTTTGCTATAAATCTGGCAAAATAGTATACGAGAATAATCCACAAACTATGGAGATAATACGACAAATATTGGTGACAGATTCAGAATATGACTATGAATTGGGGTCAGACGAGACAGGAAAGGGAGAATCTTTTGGACCATTGGTAACAGTTTGTGTTGCTTTAAAACCAGAACAGATAACTGAATTAAGAACAATAGGAGTGAAGGACAGCAAACAACTTTCACCAAGAGAAATTGTTAGAATCGCTGAAGAAATAAAAAAAAGGAGAATTGTTTATAGAAAAATAATACTTCAACCAGAGGTATATAATAGCAAAATTGAAGAGTTGAAAAAAGAAAATAAGAATCTAAATGAATTGCTGGCTTGGACTCATTCTCGGGTAATTCAAAATACACTTGACACGTTAAATTATAACTCAGTTAAGGTGGTTATCGATAAATTTGATGTTGAAAAGACTTGTAGAAGATTAGCAAAACTAGACAAAAATAAAATAAAAATTATACAAAAATCAAGGGGTGAATCAGAAATACCTGTTGCTGTTGCCAGTATTTTAGCCAAAAGTTTTTTTGAAGAAGAAGTTAACTTAATGTGTAGGAGATATGGCATTGATTTTAGAAAAATTAATCCCGCTGAAATACCGAAAGTAATAATTGACAAAGTATACAAAACTCATTTTAAGAACATTTCAAAGTTATTGGAAGAAAAATAAATACAAGTTCTACATCTGCTTTTTTAGTTTCTAATTTATGTAAATGTTTCTTTACTTAAAATTTAAAGATAAATAACAGATAATTAATTGATGACTATCTTAAACCTGATTTGAGAAATTACATTATAATGGCAAGACAAAAATACTTTTGACAATCTTGCAGAGATATGATCGACTCAGTCACCTTTCGAGCCGCGTATGCAAATGCCTGCCAGACATATTTTGTTAAGTTTTTCTTGATACACTCATCGGTGCCCGATTCTAAAAACCTAAAAACATATTATCTTATCAATTACTGCATAAGAAAAAAAGAGAAAAATAATATTGTCTAATCCTTGACTTTTTATATATATATGGTACGTGGACTTTGGTCTTCATTCTATTTATTTCAATAGTCAGTTCGCCCATCGAATGCCACGTACCTGATATTTATTGATAATAATTTTGTAAATTAAACTTTTTTGATCGTTATCTTCTGATTATCTGCATCTAAAAAGATCTCAGTTTTTTCATCTATCAGTGGTCTTATTTCCAGATCAAGATGGTCAACCAAAGGAATATCAGAGATAGCACACCCTGATGCTGTCATAGTATCGCATTTTTTAAGACATATGATTGCCAATGGATTGACTTGATTTGTTTTTAAGGAATAAAAAACATAAGCACCAACACTGCTTCCTATAGCGTTTGGGAAAATTAGTATTTTGTTCTTTAAGGTTCTTTTAAACAATTCATGGTTTTCGTCTTTAATCTCACCCGATTTGGTATCAATCATAGAAAGCATATTCAGTGGTTGATTGGTCAATAATGCTTGACCATTAGCCTTGCCTCCCACAATTCTCCTACATTTTATTTCGATCACCTTTTTTCACTCACAATATTCTTTAACTATGGATTTCATATCGCGTAGCGCAACATCTATTTTATTGGCTTTTTTCATGTAGTACGCACCTTTAATACTATTTGTTACAATTGAATCGCAGCTGTCTCTAGTAATAAGTGGCGTTAAACAGGTACATGCATCACATATTATTTCAGCCCCAGCATTTTTTAATCCATTCACTAGCTCCTTATTTTTGTTGGATTCGGAAACAGTGCGTGGGCAAAATATCATACATCTTTTCTTGAATTTTTTTCCATCAATCATATTGGACAAGATATGTAAGTCCTGGTCCCCTAGCTGTGGGCTACCAAAAACTATTATTTCGCCTTTCTCTGCGGTATCAAGTTCTTCCTTAGTTTTTTCAAGTTCTTCTCTTCCAAAAGGTATTCTTTCCACGTTTTCTTTTATTTTGTTGCTAAACATCCCGCAAATTCCCGAAGTACCCATTCCAGCTGAGAGAGCTTTAGCTCTGAACATGTCTATTTTCTCTATCTCCTCTATACCCACGCAGCTTTCGTTGATGTTTTTACCTGCAAAATAACCTAATAGTCCATAATCTAATTCGGATTCAATCTTTATCTCCGGTCTAATTGCTATTTTTGGAGTTCTCATTTCATCAATTAATAAGTCTGAATAGGGCGTTTTTCCTGTTAACGCACTTGCTAAAGCACTTAGTGCACTCTCCTTGTTTGTTTTTGCTCCCAAAATAGAGTTGACAAAAACTGCCGCATTACTTTCAGCAAAACTTACATAATCGCCTCTTTTAGGAAGATCAAAAATTTCATAAGGAATACAAGTAAATGATGGTTTTACACCTAAATCTATGTAAGCGTTAACTATCTTTATCTGTTTTTCTTTAAACTCGTCACTAAGATTATTGTCTATTTTCGAGTCAAATCCCATGGGATTTAATGTACTCGTAACTGAGACTTTGGTACCCTTATCAATACTTTGAAGAAATTCAAGTCCTGCATCTCCAATAGTATTATAATTGACTCCCGAAATATGGGCCCACTTTACAGGAATAAATTTGGTTGCGTTATTGGCAATTCCTATAGCCACTAGGATTTTGTAGGCTTGTTCCAAGCCCGGTCCATATTCACCCTTTATGGCCTTTTCTTCTTCTCTTGTTAGCTCCATTAATCAGAATCATTTATAATTTATTTATATCATTTAAAAGTTATTTTATTATTTTATTAGCCTGTAATTCGTATTAGTTATTGATTTAATGATATTGTATAGCAAATCTTGATATTATACAGCAAATAGTCTATTAACAAGTGTTAACCTAATCATTATGTGCAATTTGTAACTTGGTTTCCCCACTATCAAGATATTAGGAGTAAATTCGGTTATAGCACTGAACAAGATCAAAATTCTGCTTATCTTCTTTCCCAGAAAATAAAAAATAAAGCATTGGATCCTGCTGTTTTAAGAAAAAAAATTCAAAGCAAGAGTGTAATTGTAATTGGTTCAGGTCCTGATCTGGAGAATTATCTACCCTTTTTAAAAAGAAACAGATCTTTTGTAAAGATAGTAGCTGACGGTACTGTGAAGTTCTTGATAGAAAATGGTATGAAACCTGATATTGTAGTTACAGACCTTGATGGCGACCCTAAATCTCTTCTTCAAGCAGAAAAACTTGGATCAATTATGGTAGTACATGCTCATGGAGATAATACCGCTATTATTGAAAAATTAGTACCTAAATTTAAAAAGGTATTCGGTACGACTCAGGTGATGCCTGTGGAAAATGTTCATAATTATGGTGGATTTACAGATGGTGACAGGTGTGTCTTCCTTGCAGAGGAATTTGGTGCAAAGGAAATCATCCTAGTAGGGATGGCATTTGATGGCGATGTCGGAGAATATTCTAAAAGTGTACAAAATATAGAAATAAAAAAAGAAAAGCTCAAAATAGCTAAAAAACTTTTGCAGCTACTTGCAAAGGATTCCAGATCTGACCTGTATGATACATCCCAGAAACCTGTTCCTGGTTTCAAGGTATTTCCTTTAAAATAAGGTATAAAAAACTCTCTATCTTGGATTATCTTTATTTGTTATTCTGATGTGGCCGGACGACCTCTTCCATTTACCATCAAAAAATTTCATTCTTTACACTGAGAAATCTTGTATGGACAGTCTACTATTATATTTTGTACCTTGAAATTTCAGATTTTGTATATTCATCTAGCCAATCTAGTATCTGCTTATACATATTCAGATTTTTTATTTTAAATACAAATAGATAGAGTTAGTACATTTTTTCCTACCTGTCTGTTTATCTCCCCTTTGTCTCTTAGAAAGCATACTCAATAGTAAATTTTTGACAAATAAACAACTTTATACTCTTTATTATATTAAGAATGGAATGTTGCATTATTCTGAAGATGATGTTAAAAAAGCAGCAGACTTGCGTGAATGGCTGCTTAAACAAATTTCTGATAAACAAGAAGAGGTAGATAGACTTAGAAATCTACTTCTCTTAATTGATAGTTTATTAAAGCAAGAAAGTTTTAAACCCGCATCTACTCTTGGACGTCCTGAAATTTATACTATTGATACCAATGCTGCCAGTCTACCTTCTTCTGTTCCAATTACGGATGAGAGTACACAAATAGAAAAAGGTTATACTTCTGGAAATAAAAAATCTCAGGTCAATAATGAGGATCAAAAAATTGCTATAAAAAAAGAAAAAGAGCAAGATCTTGATTCAAAAAATAAATATGAAACAAAGGAGCTAAAAAGACTTAAAGATAATTTCTTATTGGCAACTGTCAAGGTTTCAACCAGCTCAGTTGAAATAATTCCAGAAAAGAGTTTATCATTTGATATAAATACTCCTCCATTTAAGACGTTTTTTATTAAAAGAATTCTAGATGGAATGGTAAACCAGGATAAAGAACAATTACGGAAAAAACAGATAGGTGATGACGAAATTCTCACCTATCAGATTGATGAGGCAGATGGAATTATTAAAAAAATAATAATAAATAATTATAGGGAAAAAGAGAGGTTGACCGACATTTTCAATACTTCGGCATGGGTATTTACAAGAATGTTAGAAAAGAGTAGTGGTACTAGCGGTATCAGCGGTAGTAGCAGCAGCAGTACCAGTGCTGGAGTATAAATCGGTTGGATAAAATAATTATATTGGATTTTGGTTCACAATACAGCCATCTTATTTGTAGGCGAATTAGAGAAGCAAATGTTTTTTGTGAAATATATCCATATAATATATCATCGGATCAAATAAAAAAGATATCGCCAAAAGGAATAATTTTTTCAGGTGGTCCTGCTAGTGTATATGATCCTAATTCTCCAAAACCAGATAACAAAGTATTTGATCTGGGTATACCAATTTTGGGGATATGTTATGGACATCAATTGATTGTGGATAATTTCAGAGGCAGAGTAAAAAGGTCTGAAACGCGAGAATATGGAAAATCAACATTGCAAATAGATGATAAATCCGATCTGTTTAAAAATTTTGATGATAAAATTCAATGTTGGATGAGTCATGGTGATGTAGCAGAGCAAATTCCATCTGACTTTAAAGTCTTGGCACACACCGATAATTCTTTCTCTGCAGCAATTGGAAATCACGAAAAGAGATTCTATGGATTACAATTTCATCCTGAAGTAAATCATACCGAACATGGTTTAGATATCTTGAAAAATTTCTCAGTTGATATTAGTAAGGCTGAAGCCAATTGGACGATTCAAAATTTTATTGATATGACTATTGCAGAAATAAAGAGACAAGTTGGTAACGAAAAAGTTCTGTGTGCAGTCAGTGGAGGAATAGACTCTACGACTGTAGCAGTCCTTCTAAATCAAGCAATACCTGACAATTTACAATGTATTTTTGTTGATCACGGTCTATTGAGATTGGGGGAGGAAAAATTGGTGATGGATCTATTAAATAAACTTGATCTTAATATTAAATTTGTAGATGCATCTGAGAGATTTCTGGAAAAATTAAAGGGTGTAACAGATCCTGAAGAAAAAAGAAGAATAATAGGGTACGAATTTGTTAATGTCTTTCTTGATGAGGTAAAGAAAGAGACCGAATCCTTTCAATGGTTGGCACAGGGAACGCTTTATCCTGATGTAATAGAAAGTGGGATTTCTTTAGGTCCGGCCTCTGTCATAAAAACGCATCATAATGTCGGCGGTCTGCCTGATATGCTTCATCTCAAAGTTCTTGAACCTCTGAGATATCTCTACAAAGATGAGGTAAAGAGGGTAGCCAAAATGCTAAATGTTCCGGAAGAGCTCCTTAACAGACATCCTTTTCCAGGACCTGGACTTGCAGTTAGGATCATTGGAGAGGTAACTGCAGATAAGATTAGAATTTCAAAACATGCTAGTGATATTGTCGAACGGGAATTAAAAAATGCTAGGATTTATGATTCAGTCTGGCAAGCATATGCAGCAGTTGGTGACGATAGGGCAGTAGGTGTAGTAGGGGACGAAAGGCTTTATGGACACATTGTTATTATTCGTGTTGTGAATTCGGTTGATGCTATGACTGCAGATTGGACAAAATTATCATACGACCTGCTTGAAAAAATGAGTAACAGGATTACAAATGAAGTTGAAGGTGTTTCTTGGGTCACGTATACAATATCCAGCAAACCACCAGCAACCATAGAACCACAATAGGTTGTAGCAATGATCGAAATAACAATATTAATAATTTTGGTTAAGAATATGTCCTAATATTGAATATGTATCAAGTTTTTTGAAAATATAAATTGTATTGTATGTTGTTATCTTTGTCTTAAAATAGAGTTTTATTATCCATTATAAGTGTAATTTTTTGTGCATCCAAAAGGCAAAGTCAAAAAAACAAAATCCATCATAACAAGAATTGAAACGTTAAATCTACCAAAATATCTTGTAAGTTTGAAAAGTCAACAAAAAACAAAATCCATCATAACAAGGATTGAAACAACCCTTTGAATGGATCCTCAGTCTTGAATAACTCTTGTCAACAAACAAAATTCATCATAACAAGAATTGAAACTTGATACCGGCACGGTAATAGAGGCGATGTCGTCGACCTTAGAAAGTGACTAAAATAGGTTTGAAACTGTAATTTCGTGCCACAATTGACGCAAAAAGATGTGCTTAGAAATTGACTAAAATAGGTTTGAAACTAGAGACGTCCCCGCGAAACGAGAACATCGGGATTCTTAGCTTAGAAATTGACTAAAATAGGTTTGAAACAAGCTTTGTTCTAGTTGTTGCATTATTGTTTTTGCTACCTTAGAAATTGACTAAATTAGGTTTGAAACGTTTTCTCGTTTCTTGTTTATCGTTAAAGGGTGCAATAACATAGAAATTGACTAAATTAGGTTTGAAACGTTTTCTCGTTTCTTGTTTATCGTTAAAGGGTGCAATAACATAGAAATTGACTAAAATAGGTTTGAAACATTGCTGGAACAAATCAGACCGGAACAATTACTACGACGGCTTAGAAATTGACTAAAATAGGTTTGAAACGTTTTCTCGTTTCTTGTTTATCGTTAAAGGGTGCAATAACTTAGAAATTGACTAAAATAGGTTTGAAACATTGCTGGAACAAATCAGACCGGAACAATTACTACGACGGCTTAGAAATTGACTAAAATAGGTTTGAAACAAGAAGTGAAAAAAGGTAATTTACCCTTTTAGACGTATGAAAAAACATCGGTTTTTTTAAAAATGTTCCTGTTTTAAATCAAAGTAATCATCAAACCTTAAGTCAAAAAAAATCTCTCATAATAACCATTGAACATATATAAACAGAATTATTAGTACTGCCAAAGATGTCAAATAAAAAAAAGTTTGTTCTTGCCGAGTGAATATTTATTTTACATTTTCCTACTTTAAATAATTTTACTTATCTTTATTTTGAGTATAGAAATTAATATTGTTTTTCATTATCTTAAAACCTTTAATTTATCATCAATCAGAATATCAATTTCCTTAAAGAATTTCGTCAACAGTCAACATATAGTTCAGTCATTTGTAATGAATAGCATCCATTTCATTTTTTTATATGATGAATATTTTTTTGGAATACAATTTGACTTGTAAAGAAGGTACAAATATAATCAAATTATATCGCTTTATAGCTGATATTGTATCCGATATTGGAAATTATCTAACCAATGGTAATATTTCGGCGTAATCAAATACTATGAAATTTCTTAAAGAAAATGTAGATATAGTCTAATTACATATATCTACTAAATACTGATACCTATACTTCTTGAATTGTAGGTCTTATGAGGATCTCATTTACGTTTACATATGATGGAGATTCTAATGCAAATAGAATAGCGTTAGCTATGTCTTCAGCTTTGAGAGATTCCATCTTTTTTGATTTTTCAACAAATCCTTCTAATGACTTATCGGTGATTGTGTTTGTCAATTCAGTTGAAACTACCCCTGGCTCTATTGATGTTACCCTTATGTTATATCTAGGACTAAACTCTTGTCTCAATCCTTCGCTAAATGCAGCGACAGCATGCTTTGTTGCACAATAAACACTTGCTGATGGAAAAACTATTCTTCCTGCCACAGAAGAAATATTCACTATATGGCCGGATTTTTTATTTATCATTTCTTGAATTACTGCAGCAGTACAATATAAGACACCCCTGATGTTAACATCAATCATTTGATCCCACTCACTAACTTTTAGATTTTTAAAGAAACTAAGCGGCATAATACCAGCGTTGTTGATTAGGATATCTACTGTTTTCCAAGATTTTATAACTGCATCAACAAATGAATCGCACTGTTCTTTTTTTGTAACATCTAACTTGTGAATCAAAACCTCTCCACCATTTGACGTAATCTGTTTTTTTAATGATTCTAGTCTATCAATTCTTCTAGCTCCCAATGCTACTTTCGCACCGGCTTTAGATAATGCCAAGGCAGTTGCATAACCTATTCCACTACTAGCTCCTGTAATTAAGGCTATCTTGTCTTTTAACATTATTAATGTATCAGAATAGCAAACGCGTTTAAATTTTGTCATTTTTTAATAAAAAATAAAATTTTCTCTAGTTGCAACAGAACAAATAATTTTTTTGATTTATAATAAATATACTAAGAGCCTATCCCAAAAATAGATAGGAATATAGCTCCTTTGTTTCTTATCATATCTGATAATGTTTAAGAGTGAAAAATATATTAGAACTATTACATGTATTCCAGATGATCTATGGAATGAAATTAAAAATATTTTAACTGATGCCAAACCAAATATACAATAGGTCGTCCAATTGTTCCATACAGAAAAGTATTTGATGGTATCATGTTTATACTAAGAACTGGATGTCAATGGAAAATGTTACCCAAAGAATATGGTTCTGGTTCAACATGTCATAGAAGATTTCAAGAATGGGTACAATCAGATATATTTGATAAATTATGGAGCAGATTATTAAAATTATATGATTTAAAGAATAGAATAAAATGGAACTAGCAGTCACTTGATAACATCTCTATAAAATCACCTTTAGGGAGGCGATGACAGGTCATAATCCTACTGCTAATAGAAGTAAATTAGGTAGTAAAAGACATATTTTAACAGATAAAGATGGCATTGCCCTTTCAACTTTTATAATAAAGCTGAGAAACCTAAATCTGTATCATAAATATCTGTTTCCCTTCATGAAAATTGTGTTAATTTCCAGTTATTCAATTTAAAAAATTAGATTTATAAATTATATTAAAACTTTCGATATTATGAACTGCAGAAAAAATTATGTTACTATCATATTTGTAATTTTCTCAATTTCTATATCATTTTCCATACTATTTCATTGGAGTTTTCTACCAATCTACAGCTTACAGGATAATGAAAATCAGGGAATCTTAACTATAACGTTATCTTCTATTAACGGCTCCCTTCTATCAAACGGAACATTTCTGATTGCTCCAGATCCTATTCTGAAAAATCAACCGTTTCTGATAGCAGATAACGATCTTAGAGATGTAGATAAATCTCAAGGTACTATTTCAATAACAAATCTTCCAAATGGTAATTATACTGTCACTCAGGGCGGAACTGCAAGTGGTTTTCTCCCCAATACTATTCCCAAAATAGTGACAATCGATAATAAAACCAGCCAAATTTCTACCACATCATTTGTAAATATAGTTCAAGAAACAGATGAAAAATATCAATATGAAAATTACAGTTCCGGCTATACATACAATGCTAAATTTGTATGTGGGTCAATTAGAGGCGATGAAGGTCCACTAAGACCAGGTCACTATGACACTGATATTAGTATTTATAATAAACAGAAATATCCTATCAACATTTCCTGGAACGTTGTATTCAATAACGGTGATTCTACCAATTCTCTTTTAAAGAAATTAGGACCTGAAAGTTCTCTAGCCTTTGTTTGCAAAGATATCAAAGAATTGAGCAATTCTAACTCATATGATACTGATTTCCTAGAGGGTTTCGTGATAATTGGGGTAGAGGGTATCAGTGATACTTTCGACCCTTTGGGAAAGGTTATTTCAAGGTCTGATTTCCAAAAAGACGACAAGACAGAACCAGTTTCCATCCAAGTATTTTACACCGCTAATGCTCTAGACTCTCTTCCTCACGAGATATTAATTGATCAAATCGTTTTTCAGGTTTTAGAAGATCCATCTGGTAAAATACCTGAATCTCTTTTAAAAACCGACCTAGCAATTTCTACAAGATCAGAATTAAATACAATATCTGATGAAAGTTTAAAAATCAAATCTCTTGTGGCATCTAAATATAACCTAACTGAATCGGATCTTGCTGAATTATCTATATCTATAAAGGATACAGATATTGGCGTCGCCAGCATGCTCGATGATCATGCCATATCCCTATTTAGACTAGTTCCTTGATCATCAAAAAAAAAAATAAAACAAAATAAAATAAAACAAGAAAAGAATTAATCAATCGTACTGACACAAGTATTCTTTATAACTTAGATCTCTGATTGTCCTGCTGACAATGATATACAACAGTTTATCATGTAACAACACTGTAAGTATTTTTTTTCCTATGAAGTTTTGATGACTAAAAACTAAAGAAAAACTATTTTATTCATTTAAAATACTATCTTTATTTTATTTTCCAATTTGAAATTAAGTGTTGTAATAACGTCAGTCATCTTGGCGATCACGTTCACGATCGTAGGAAATGTTTCACTAGTTTACGGAGAATGGAAAATCCCTATAGAAATAAAAACAAAACAATTTACCACCTTCGAAAATGAATTATTAAAAATTGATTATCCTGTTAATTGGAATATTACTGAAGAAAAAGATTCGATAATCCTTCATCCAAAGAAAGATTCTTCTGATCATTTAAAAATAACCGCAATTAGCTTTCCAAGCAGATTAGTTACGCTCAAATCGATTGTTGATTCAACACTGGACCAATTTGCAAAGAACCTAACTGAATTTAATTTACTTGAATCAAACAATTTTCCCAATATCAAAAGTGACAACCATAAACTTGTCTATTCATATCTAGATAACAACAATGCAAAAATAAAACAGGCAGATATAGGTATAGTTCAAGGAGATAAATTATTTGTACTTTCTTTAATTTCAAGTCCTAATAATTACTATAGCTATTTGCCAGATTTTGAAAGAATGATTGCATCATTTAACTATTACAATGAGCAAAGGATGTTAAATCAGTATTCCTCCCAGTTGGTTTCTCCCATTGCCAACTTTGTACCAATTCTTGGAAATTCTAGCTCTAATGTTACTATAGTAGAATTTGGAGATTATCAGTGTACATTTTGCGCTAAATTTCATAACGAGACTAGAAATCAGGTTTTGTCTGATTTTGTAGATACAGGAAAGATAAAATTCTTGTTCAAGGATTTTATAGTGAATGATAGCACAAACGAGACAAGTTCTTCCTTTGCTGCAGAGGCATCGTATTGTGCAGCAGAACAGGGAAAATACTGGGACTACCATTCTGAACTTTATGATAATTGGGCAGGAGAACGTACAGGTTGGATAACCCCAGAGAGTTTAAAGAAATTTGCAATAAATGTTAAACTGCCAAGCATTGAACAGTTTTCAGAATGCCTTAATTCTCACAAATACACAAATCTAGTACAGTTAAACGATAATATCGCTAGGAACTTGGGATTAACCGGAACTCCTTCCTTCGTATTATTAAAGAATAATGAAATTCAGTCAATAGTACCAGGAGCCTTACCTTATGAAATATTCAAACAGACACTAAACATTCTAACATCACGTTAATTTCTTCCATTCTTTTTTGTTTATTTTGGAACAATAACTTATCTTCCTATTATCTGTGTCGTCGGTTCATATTGATAAGATATAAATGACTTGTTAACATCTAAAATCTGATGAGACTCTATAATCGTTATTTCTCCGATGCCGATGCATTTTATCTCGGTTCTATTCCATTGATACTGTTTTTCTTTGCAATAGCACTGTCCTCATTATTAGATGATAATTCAGATTTTTCCAAAATCCTTGATTCCTCCTCTATTTCATCTATCATATATCAACCTGTCTTGGCACAACCGATGGAACTTTCAAAACAACAGGCAATTGAAACATACCAAACCCAGTTTTGTGGATTGAGTACTGTTCCCAATTCAAACCAATATGTACAAGAAATTAAATTAAATAACAAATGTGAAATGCCACTGGCCATTACTGCTGACGAAGATGGAATCTGGTATGTTTCTACGAAATTGGGATCTTTAATATTGTATAACAATAATGACAATTCCTTTGTCAAATATGATATCCCCACTTGGGGATCAAGAGATAAGCCAATAGATAATTCCAATGTATGGGATATCAAAAATGACCCTAGCGGGGCGACCCTTTGGTTTACAGATGAAAAACAGAACCTTATCTGGAAATTCAACAAAGATAGTAAAACCTTTGAAAATTTTAAGATTCCAGCAAAGGATGTGGTTTTTGGAACAATTTATCCAGTTTCTCTAGATTTCGATAATAAAGGTCATATCTATTTCGTTGGAATCAGATCTCCGACTCTCTGGATTGGTAACATAAATGAGATGAAAGGAGGCACTTCAAATGGAATTAGTAGTGTTCCACTTCCTACAGAGATTTTTGGTGATATTGATAAAGTACTTATCAGTACGGGTTCGCTTCTTGTGGATAAAGAGAAAAATGACGTCTGGATTTCTATGCTAGCTTTTGGTTACAAAGGTCAAATTTTAAAATATAATATTGATGATAAAACAATTAAAAAATACGATATCGGAGATCTTCCGTCGCCTGTTGCAATGGCATTCGATGAGGAGGGCAATATCTGGGGAACAGACCATGGAACCAGCATATTTTTTAAACTTGATCCCGTTAACGCCTCCCTGACCAAGTTTGTGACATCTCCCTCTTCTATGAAAATCACAGGAGGGGTAAAAATGAAAGGAAACATTTATACTTTGCCTTATTGGATAAAAGCAGGCTCTAACAATTCACTCATTTTTAACGAACATACTGGAAACAAAATCGCAAAATTCTTTCCCGATTCTCTAACCTTGATTGAATATTGGATTCCAAGTCAAAATAAATACTTTTCAAGATGTCCGATCGATTCTCCTCCTGATACGTGTGGAATAGGAAATGTTTTACAATTTACTCCAGAATATAATAATAACGAAACAATCTGGTTTACAGAGTGGTCAGAGAATAAGATCGGAAAGCTAAATACTGCTCTTCCACTTCCATTTTCAGTTTCTGCTCTATCTGACGATTTTACGGTCACACAGGGTAACAGCATTGAAATAAAGATGGATATCAATGCACATAAAGATATAACTTTAAATCCAATATCGTCTTCTACCTTTACGCCCACAGGTGATCTAGGAACGTCTTACGGAATTTTCAGTGAGAACAAAATTAATCTGAAGTCAGGAGACTCAAAAGAACTCTCTTACGTCCTGACAGTTTCAAATGATGTACCTATTGGAGACTATATACTCATGGTAGGAGCTGAAGACGATTCTATCTCAATTTCAAAAGCGATCTTTATCAAAGTAACCTAATCTAACTGTTGTACTTGTACACATCTTTATCAATCCTAACTGTTGTACTTGTATACAGGTTAATTTTATTTTCTGAAAAAGGTAGCACTTTTAGACAATCCTATATAATATAATATAAATGAAAAATACATGCTCAACAGTATTAACATTAATATCATTTAAAGAAGTAGAAACTTTATGTCTTCAACTAAAAAAGATGATGTAAAAGAAAATACAAACCGAACTAAAGAATCCACAGAGAGATATATGGAACAGCAAATACAACAATATAAGGATACAGCATCCAATCTATCTCAAACTACAGAAAAGATTAATGAAAGAGTAAATAAATTTCAAGATGATAACAGAAGAATTATTGAAAAGAATGCCGATACTTTTGGAAAATTCCAAGAACAAATCAACAAAACTACACAAGAGATATCCTACAACATTATAGAATTACAAAAAAATATCCTTAACATATGTCAATCATCATATTCTCAATTCTTGGACAATATATCCAAATCCTACTGGCAAAATTTCATGATTCCAGGAAGATATTCTGAAACATATAATACATTGAACAAAAACATACAAGATAGTACGGTAAATACATCAAATTTCCTAAATGAAATTTTTGTAGGTAGTATTGAGAATCTAAAGAAATCATTCGACTTCACACAAAGCTATTACAATGATATTGTTAAAAACAACTTTAATTACATGCAAAAATTGGAAAGATCATATAATAGATAATCAAAAATAATCAAAAAATAGATTATTTTTTTTCATTTTCTTTTTAATCAATCATGAAATGTTTCTGACGTCTTTATCTTATCAAAATTCTTAATTAAATACTCTCTAATCATAAATAATCTTTCGATAAATTGATAGAGATTGTTTGCCCTGTAGATTATATGCTTGTCACCTTCTTCTGATTCATATACATTTAACTCAAATCCATCTTTTCTGAAAGTATCAAAGAAAAATTTCTTATTCGTGATTTCTTCAAACAGCCTTAATTCATAATTTATATAATTGACAAAATGTTGCGGAAGTACATCGTAATGACCATCGATATCGTTAAAATTATTACTCATTGGAGCTTTTTGTAGTATCCGCATTATTTAATGGATTGGTTTCATTCTGTACTATTGAATCGTACAGTAGATAAATATTATTTGGTGAACAGCAGTTTAATGACGATGGAAGCATTTCTTTAATTAATGCAAAATCATGTTCAGATATTACAAATTTACCAATTTTGCAGCCAATTTAATTTTAGTAGTCAGTATATATTTTTTATATCAATTTTTTTAAGTAAGAACGTCTGTATTTTTCGTGTTGTCATCTGAACAAACCTTAAATCAGAAAAAATCCATCTCTAAGAAAATAAAAAAGAGTTATAAAAAATACCCAAATAAAGGAAAGAAGAGTAAGCAAGCACAAGAAGAACAACAATTACAAATGAAAAAGAAATTCCCAGACCCTATAATTTACGACCCAGACAGCAATCAAAGAAATATACCATTAGCAATAGCAGAGGATACTATTTCCAAAGATAAAGTGCAAACTGCTAGAGTTGCTATGAAGATCACAAACGATTATCTAGGTATTCATAAAGATATAATAAATACCTATAGCTCAATATATTTCCAGACTTTACAAAATAACTTGAATTTATCTTGGAATGGTATCTCTATCCCTGTAAGACTTGTGAATTCTTCAATTGACATTAACAAGAATATCTATACTAGTTCTACTGATACGACAGAAGAGTCATTACAATTGCTAGACAATATTATAAATAAAAACTTGGATACGTTTATCAAATCAATTGAACTTACACATAAATTCTACAAAGATGTAATCGAGAGTTACCTGAATTCTATTAAAAAGTTATAACCACTTTTCACTGTTTATTTATTTCTCTAAATAATTTTAATTTTAATGATTTTTAAATTATCGTTAATTATGCAATTTATTACAGTATTATTGATCTTTAATAATGTCATCCAAAGTGGTTCTTGAATAATAACTCCTGGCAAATTCCAATGCATTTTTCTGTCTATTAGATAGTGATATTCCTAACATGTCTTTGAATTCAAATGCATTAATAACGGCTTTAGCACCATAATGATTGTTAAAATAAATTCTTAAAGTATTGGTTTTACTAGTGATCTCTTTTATCTTTCCGATCCATGGTTTCAGTTCTTCCTTTAAATAAAGGTAATTGTATCTGTGTCTTGAACTTCTTCCGTGAAATCGTATAAATGAGTGGTTGTTTGAAGTGATCGTAACCTCTGCCAGATATTGAAGATTGTCTGATAATGGTGAATCGGTCATTACCGCTGCAATATCATAATGTTTTAGCATTTCCCACGGACCCTCTGTATTCCATGATGGATGTCTGAATTCCAATGCGTATTGATATCCTGATGGTAATCTATCAAGAAAATTCTCAGTATCTTTAAAATCACTAACGGTAAAGCTAGGAGGTAATTGTACAAGTATGGCACCCAACTTATTTGCTATCTTCAAGGGTGAGATCTTGTCTAGAAATTCTTCAAGCGATGATATTGCTCCTTTCCTTACATCCAATCTTTTTATATGTGTAACAGTTTCAGGCACTTTTATTGAAAATTCAAAATTTTCTGGAGTTGCCTTATCCATGCCAATGAATGTTTGTTTTGTCATGTATATGTAAAATTTTTCATAGAATGTTGAATCCATTTCAACGCTATCAAAGAAACGAGAATAATAGGAAAGTCTTTTTGTTTGACTACTAGGATAAAAGACTTTGGTCCATCCCCCTTTCTCTGGAGGGTCTGCATAACTCCATCCTGAACATCCTAAATAAATTTGCAATATTTTATATTATATCCTGGATGCAAAAATCCTTTCTAAAATAAAAATCACTTGCAATTGGAAAAGTTTGCTAAGATGGTGTTATATTTATCCTGGAGTTCAGGTATGTTTCTTTTATAAATTAAATGCCTTTCCATTTCTTCAAAATCTTTGGATATATTTTTTATTGAGAATGTCACAAAATTCATCGTATAATATAACATTCATCGTTATACTGCTGTTTATCATTAGAAATATTTAGCGCAGATAATTTTATAACGTTTTTTATAATACCCTCAATACATTTCTGGATCTGATAACAACACATTATTTGACAAGCTATAAATTTCGAAAAAACAAGATCAGAGATGATTAAAAAGAAAAATCCTTAATTATTTCTTATCAATATAATATACTGTGAAAATTCAAATTCCATTTGTTACCATGATATTGGCAATCGGTTTTTTATTTCCAATGATGGTAAATTTTGCTTTTGGAGATTCAGATTATACACTTGAATTAAAGGATGTAGATACTATACCTATTGTTACAAAGTTCGAAGTAGATGGAGAAAGTTACATGCAGATATGTCCATATGTTATCTGTAAAATAGAGGTTATTAATAGTTCATTTACTCCTCCAAATCCTGATAACAAGACGATGATGATCGCACATGCTATAGATTTTAATGTAAAGTACAATAACACGGATATGAAAGAAGGTCTTAATCAAAATATATTTGAGAAATTTAGCGAAAGTATGGATGGATGCATAATTCATAATATAATTAAAGATGAAGAACGTGAGATTTATTTCTGTAATAATGGAATGGACGTTCTCAAGCGAAATTCTGATTCTAAATCTTGGTATTATGATTCTAATGGAATTTATGATGTAATAAAACATACTTATACTGTAAAGGGAGACTTCAACAGCGATTCTCCATAAAAAACAAAAATATAAAAATATAAAAATATAAAAGTATAGTTATAATTATAATTTTATCACATGGCGTTATAATTGATATTTCTGTCTATACCAAATCGCTATTTTCTGCTGTTGCTTCCTCTCTGTCGATTTCCTATTATACCTAAAAATGAATTGAAATTATTTTAATTATTGATAATTGAGAGTGTTAAAATATTACAACGTCGGATAATGTTCCTTTCAACCGTAGATATATTATAATTGTAGATAAAAACTGTCTAAGAATGAGCAATGTACGAAATACTAGATGATGCGGGAATTTCTCCTGAAGACAAATAATCTATACTACAATGTTTGGTTTTTTTGGGAATAATTGAACTGCCAGCACCAAAACTATAAATTTTATCTTTTTTTTAATTCTTATGAATTTTAATCTATTTTTTAGCCATCGTTACTTCATTAATCCAATCACATTTTACGTTAATCTTGGAGTGATGTTTTTCAACTGCTTCCTTGCTGGGTGCTTCCAGCACACAGTAACATAGATCTGCTTCCCTGTTGTAGAAAATGTTAATGTGGGTAACACCTAATTCATCCTTGGGTAAATCAATAAGCTCTTGTATGTTCTTGTCCAAGGATGGAATTTTGTGCACATCCAGAAAAATCGGCATAACTATATTTCGGGAACAAATTTATTAATTTATAGCTAATTTTATATTAAATCTCATAACTGTTGTTTGGTATATTACTATTGTTGTATTTCTATACATATGTAATTGATATTTTACTTGTACAAAAAAATCCCTTTAATTTATGATTCTGCTGGACAACCAATTAGCGTTTATTTCAATCTTGATTATACGCAATAATAACAATCAAGATAATATTAGTATTAAATACATCATAAATTGTCATTCTATTAATTTCAAGTTGGGTTGGTCAGAAAATAAATAATTATAAAAAAATTTTTTTAATGCAAAAAGTACTTATTTCGATCTACAAAATCCGTCAAGATTAATTGACTATGCACTGAGTAAGTTTATGATCTATGTCATCGTTTAGCATAATACTTCATGTAAAATTAGATCATTTGCAGAAATAGTGATATTCAAAAAAATTATCTTATAATTTCTGAAATATTTCTCTGTTTTCTTCATTATAAGTGAATGCTTTGAGCGTTTTAGTTCTAACATTGCCTAGACTTCCAGTTGACAGCATTACTTTCATTATTGCCTTGTCATCAGGAGCCTCAACTATTACTATCCCGTCATATTCTCCAAATGTAAAGTATTCATTGATTAATTTTGCACCCACCTTTTCCAATTCAGATTTGAAGTTCTCAATTCTTTTCGGTACATCTTTTACGTTTCGTATTCCTTGATCTGTCCAGTTGTATAAAATTATATAATTAGGCATCAAAATATATCTACATAACTATTTTTTAAAGATTTCCAATTTTCGAGGAATAAAAATTGTGATATCAGAATGCCAACAGGTACTTACCTATCCAACTATAGGATCACCTGAAATTATCAGTTTTTCCTTACAAGGGTAGAAATGTCTTTTTATAATTGTTAACCATATCATCTGTGATGGCAGTGTGAAGGATAAATCCATGTGTCCTATTTGTAAAAAGAAATTGATCGAACATTCAGAGTTGCAGGACAAAATATGCAAAATGATTACAATAAAGCAATTTGCAAATAACTCTCCTAATTTTGATGTTCAGTTTAGACCTTTCTTCGAAGATTAAACATAATCTTCCTTAAAATTACTTGTACTGGTCATGTATATATTTTGAAACCTTTAGCTAATACATCGAGTTCCAATAATGTATCAGCCGCCAAAAAATGTCTCAAACTTTTTTTCACTTAAGGATTGATTTTTTTGAATGCTTATATAGTAAACATTTCAAGGGGAAGAATGCACAATCATGCATGGATACCAAAATATAGAGCAAGAAGATGGGTTTTTGAAAGGAGACATTCTTGGATGAACAGATTCAGGCGATTGGTGATTCGATGAGAAAAGAATGAAGATAACATCCATGTAAGTTTGTTAGCATATGTTAAGCTAACAACCGTTAGAGCTATATATATGATAAATGGAAAAATAATATAAAATAACAATAATTATCAATAACTATCCTGTTGAATTATATAGTCTGTAATGACTGATGAGATTTTGAATCATCAATCTGACAAAAATTATTTGATTCAAAAGAAGGTTTTGCTCTAACGTGTTTGCACAAGATGAAGGTGGAATGATTTTCGGTAACTCATAAAAATAAATAGAATTTCCAAATTTTTAAACAATTTTTAATTTTTTATTGTAATTTTCAATTTTAAATATAACCGTTAAATAATACATTAAATTATTTTAACTTAATTTATTTTTTGATACATTAAAAATTTTGTTATTTGTTTATTATAATTCTTATTATGAGATTAATTATTCTGAACAAGATAAGTATATCTACAGTATCGTACTAATAGGCAATATCAATGATAATTTGTATAATCAGAATACAGATACTAGGTGATTTATATGAAATCCTTAAATAGTTCTCACAAATCTTTAATTTGTGGAGTTAGAAAAAAATCATATCATAATTCTATCTTATATTTTTATTATTTGCTTTGTTAGTAGTAGCATATTGTTTTTATCTGTTCGCCAGTTATCTTTTGCACAAAAAGATGATGATAATGATAAACTAGTAGTTAGAGCTAAAATTAATTTACAAAATATAGATTTTGAAATAGCAAAATTCATAAGAGTTATAGGTTTTATAAATGGTGAGGAATTTAAAGAAGATATTCCAATCTCTTCTATAGATAAGACCAAGAAAACTCTTAATGTTGATTTAAAATCAAATGTTAAAAATGAGATAGTCACAGCAGATACACCAGATGAATTCTTTGTATGCGCATATCAAGTTGGAGATGTACAACATGAATATAATTCCATTACAAAATTTGATTGTAATGAAGGAGATCTACTAAGTGTAGATAAACCTACAATAACTAGGCTTTTTAGTTTAGGTTCCCAAGTGTACGCTCAAAGTAAAGCAGTTTATGATGCTACTCTAAATAAATCAACAAATGACAAAAGTGATACAGTTAAACTAAAAATTCTTGCTCCTTTGGCAGATAGAAAAGATACAGAAAAGTTAAAAATTGCTGTGATGATAAAAGGTCAAATAAAATCAGAAGTTATAGAAGATGTTCAAGCTGAACTTGATAAAAGCAAACATAGTACAATAAAAAGAATATTTACTTTTGACAGAGATACTGACATAGGCAAAATACAAATTGGAGATAGATACCATGCCTGTGTTTCAAGTGATGATTTACGCCCACCAGAAGGAACAGAATGTGAGAAGAGAGTAGTACACCAATTTGATAAAGTAAATTCCCTGCCAGCACGCTAGATAAATAAATAAATTACATATCTAATAAGGATTCGATAATAGTTTTTGAATTATTGTATGTAATTATTGGATTTCATAGTTGCGCAACAAAACAACTTGAAAGGAAATATCATGTAATAAAGTGATCGATAACAGAAAAATTCAAAAAACGGAAATAAAATTTTTCATCTCATCACTAGTATTATTTCATATCATATTATTCCTTTTTTATACAACAAAAATATTACTACTAACGCTGCGGGAATAGCAAATATTATTGCATATGTGAGCTGAACAAGAAAAATAGTAGATATCAGACCAGTGCTGTATTCTGCAACTGGTGAAGTGATCCCTCCATGCTGCATTTCAGCATCATCAGATGCTAAGGACGATGATGGTATATCTGGATTTTGATACACTATAGTATCAAATATTGTATGAGAGGGATTATTTCCAACATTCTCTATTCGAATTGTTACTGGACCTGGCTCAGAAAATGTATATTGAAGTGTAGCAGCCCCCACTTGAGATATTCCAGAGGTTCGTTCTAAAGTTTTGTTATTTTGAATAATCACGAAGTCAAAAGGCAGTAAATGAGATTTTCTATTTGATGGCATTTCAAAAAAATCAATTAAAAAAGTTGAAGGATCATGAATTTTTAAAACTCTAGGACTCCATCCCATGTCTATGTCATATTTCTCGTCATTAGTAAGTGTATGAACTGGAAACCTTGATAGTTTATTTCCCAACCCATCAACAGGATAGTCTGGTATATTTTTCAACATACCATCGTGTTTAAATGGCTGCTCACTAACTTGGACTGATCCCGTCATCCAAGGATGAATAGTACAAAAATAGGTAAATAATCCCCTTTTGTTAGTAAAATTGTATGACCAAGATTCACCAGGGCCAAAAAGCCCGCTATCAAATATACCATTTGTCTTTCCTAATTCATTACTCAAAAGACTCATAATACCTGAACCTACTCCGCTAGTGACGGTATGGGATTCAACGTCATTGTTAGTCCATTTGACTGTGTTTCCAGAACTAATATCAAGTTTTGGAGGGATATACCACTTTCTCTCTTCTAGATTGGTTATATCCACTGAAGGATTTGCAGATCCTTTGGGAATAGTTACCTCGTATATTTTGCTAATGTTTATTTTCTTATTTTCCTGTGCATCTATGGTAGTTATAACATCAAAGGTGAAATGCAAGTTATAGAAAAGAAAAATTGATGAGATCAGTATCAGAGGCGTAAAAACAAAATAGTAGCATATAAAATGGCGATTATTAGAATAAAGCAATATACTGTTTTTTATACTTTTATACTAAAAAGTTTTCGGGAAATAAGATTGAACACTTTATATTCATTTTTTGAATTTATTTTTAAAAAACAAACAAATCTATCGTTAAAGGATCTATTGTTATATCTTGCTCATTAAGATATATTTCGACTTTCGTATGTTTTATAATTATGGATTTCTAGTAAGGAAATAGAGTCTCATTCAGATAAAATCTTTTAGTTCTAAAATGTGCGGATACATGATGACAGATCGCTTTTATTCTTTATAGAATCTGATAATTAGTAAATTTGATTAGAAAATATAGATTAATTGGAACAGGTTACCGAAATGTGCTAGCAATAGCGAGATACACTACAAGACACGAACTATATAAATAAGATAGTTTTAAAATAAAGAGAAGGTGTAAAGATAATTCTCAACAGAAAACTTTCAGAATTAACTTTAGAAGAATTGTTTTCCCAAACATTATTCGAAACACCATGCATTTTTGTAGATAAAAACAGAGATATTTGGATTGCTATAGAAATATGCGCTCAATATTTAGAATCAGCTGTAGATGCAATTATTGTTAAAAGTGATAATAATCCTGTCGGGATGATTGGTGGACGTGAGATTTTATCTCATTTGAGAAAAAATACCATACCTGATTCTTATTTTCGAACTAAGATAGATGATATTTTTTTTAACCACTTTCCTGAAGTCGATGGAAAGGTGCAACTTGGTGATTTAATGGACAAATGGAAAAGTACAGCAAGAGCATTTTCTGTCATTCCTAACGAGAATGGAGATTATTTTTCAATCTCTGCAAGGAAAATGCTTGAAATTGGTAAGCGATATAAATCAGGTATTTCTGTTTCATCCATACCAAAAAAGAACATAGTTACTTTTAAGGGAGACGAATCTTTAGGCGATATTCTCGACATAATGTTAAAAAATCACATTAGAAGGGTCTTGTTGGAAAACTCTAATCAATTTATTAGTGATCGAATAATTCTGGGTGAACTTTCTATGATCTTGAAATATCAAGACTTAGATAATCTTCTAGATATTCCTATTAATAAATTTAAATTCGAGTACACAAAAGATATTACTACTGACCTAACTCTAAGCCAAATTTGTTTAATAATGGATAAAATGGATCATCCTTGTATATTGTATCAAGATTCAATAGTTACACCTTGGGACATATGTCTCATCTTGCTTTCAGAGAATTTGACAGAATCTAGTGGTAGAACATATTTACAAAAAAGGTTATGTCCACATTGTGGAAAGGAAATAGAATAAGAATAAGAATTTATAGAAGCAATTTATAACCTGTTTTTATAAATTTCTTCTATTTATTATATCCTTGTTTGAAAAGTCATAATCATAGAACTTCAAAATAATGTCAAAATCAGTTGACTATCCTCAGAGTTCGTATATTGTCAATTAAGTGTGTACAAATTTTTAACTTTTATACACAATTTAGGACCTGTTAATTTAAGAGAACAGATTTAGCTGTGAATTTCCTATTCTTAACTTGTATGTTACTAAGATTTTTCAGAAACAGAACATCCACTATTGTAGTTATGTACTCTTTGTATATGTATTTTCTTGGTTTGAGTTTACGGAATACTTCTAAAGCATTAGATATATTTGATGATGAGAAACGAAGTTATGTTTCTGTATGGAATTGGATTCAAAGGTTTGGTTCTTCTCAAATCTACAAAAGGAAAAGAATTTCAGCATTCATCATAGATGAAACTGTTATTCAGATTGGAAACCATAATTATTGGTTATGGATACCGATTGAACCAATTCACAAATCTGTACTTGGTATTCACATTTCAGAAGAAAGAAACATGTTTGTAGCAGAAAATTTCCTTAGCTCCTTGGTTGACAAATATGGCATACATACAATTTACACTGATGGTGGTACATGGTATCCTCAAGCGTGTCGGTTCTTACATCTAAAACATAGATTGCATTCTTCTTTAGAGAAGAGTTTGATAGAAAGAGTAATGCAGTATTTTAAGGATAGAACTGAATGTTTTGATGATTATTATCCATGTATTACTAAGAGGAAGAATAATTGTGATCTAGAACATGTATACAATTGGATAAAGTTATTCACCTATTTGTATAATACAATAACTAGAAATAAAATTCTATTTATCAAAGGAGAGGTGAAATAGTCTTAACTTAACAGCACCGTTATCAATGTGTTATTATCGTATATATTTTCTTATAAGTCATATAAATAGAGGCATATTTGCAACGGGCCCGTCGGGA
>CAVOHZ010000009.1:0-12248 GCA_963695855.1 uncultured Nitrososphaerales archaeon
GCTCTAACTATAATTACTGGCCATCCCGAATTGTTATCAATGGGGCCAGCCGTTGGCTGCGGTGGTAGTGGTAGTTCATCTAATTCTGAGCAAAGATATGAATCAAATTCAAAACCTTTGAATGATATTTTAAAGAATTTTTTGGCTAAATAGTATTTTGATAAATAAAAAATAAATCATATTTTTTTCGGCGCCAAAAGTTTTATCCAATATTCTCTATTGATGATTTAAATTAATTGTATTAGGATAAACCTTTTTTAATGGGGTGGTTATCGTGGAATACAATGATGAAGATAGCATAATCTCTATAATAACACTAATGATGGGGATAATGATACTTTATCCAACAGGCTATGCTGAAAAAGATAATGATTTATCAAAACACGATGTAGAATGTTTTGACAATCCACCATTGAGACCTTAAACCCTATTTTTTTTACTTTTTATCGTAATAACAGACATTTATTATAAGTATTAATTTCAGAAAATAAAAGAGAATTTGTAAAACTGATAAATATTATTTTTTTCTATAATTATTACAATATACTCTATCCAATCTTCTCCCAGACAGACAGATAGATAGGCAAATCGTCAGAATCTGAATCATCAGGGAGATTATCTTCTAGCAGTTCAGGCTATGACAATTAATTTATCTCAAATCGTTAAATATTATAGCTAACAAAGATTTATTTACATTTCAACCAAAAAAGTCGTCCAAAGAACTTGTGGCATACCATAGCCTTCTATATGCATCCTTGGCTTCAGGGAAGGTTATGGCTTTTTAAAAAAAATAAATGATAGCACTGTATTTAAAATTCTACATCAGTCCACCGAACCCGAATGAAAATGAGCCTATTATTATATACTGATTTGATTTAATAGTAAATAAGTTTCTAACAATAAAAGCTAAATACAAGATACTACTATCTCTCCATTGGACTCCCTTTTTAGAACCGCTATCGGTATTACTCCCGACGGGCCCGTGCTGATATAAGTGCTAAAATTATGTTCTTTACAATTTACTATTTAGTATTTTTTTATTATATAAACTAAAGAATTTCTATAGCTATTTGAGATAGGATGGTATTCATTTACTTCCTTTGTCTTTACAAAACCATTTTTTTCCAAAACTCTTATCGAAGTTTTATTTTCTGGAAAAACATAAGCTGAAATCTCTTTTAATTCCAATAGGTCAAATGCATACTTAACAACTAGTTCAACGCATTCTGTTGTTATGCCTTTGCCCTGGTATTGTTGACCAATCCAGTATCCTATATTTGCTTTTTTATTAACATAATCGATATCTTTAATAACTACAATTCCAACTAGTAGATGAACTGATTGAGATTTATTTTTATAGTCTATAGCAAAAGTTATTGATTTATATAGCCTAAAATCATCACAACTAGATTTAATAAATTTTAAAGCATCATCTATCTTATAAGGATATGGAACTTCATAAAGATATTTAGCTATATCATAACTCATAAGATTTATTATATTTGTAGCATCATCCATCGAAGGTTCTCTTAAATTGATTAGCTCACCAGATAATTGTTGGAAAGATAAATCAGTCATTTACCACTTGTTTTATTATACCACAAAATGCTATATTTAACTAAATTCTATTTTGTACCGAATTATCGCAGATATAAAGTTGTCATCTAAAAACGCCCCTCATAGTTAATGAATGTTAAAGACGATTTCAATTTTTTTGATAAAACGTATGATTAAATTGCTAGTAATATAAAACTTTGTAAAGAATATCTATTTTATATATATTTTTTATAGTTTTATCTAATTTTTACTTTTAATATAGTCAAGTTACAGAAATTCCTGAATCAATATACTAGAAAACAAGAATTGATAAATTGCATTACGCATAGTTCAGTACTTATATCATCTCCTTTACTTGTAATTATGGTAATTGTAAATATATTACCTTCAATTATACAAATATGTAGGTCCTACAAAAACACATATGACTATGCACTGGACATCATGACCTACGTTTATATACCTTAGTAGCGGATATATAATTATGACAACAAAAGAAGAAATAAAACGAAATGAAAATATAACTGTAAATAAACCCAAATATCAAGAACAAAATATTAACACAATCCAATCAATCTCTAACAACTATGGCGATTTACAAAAAAATATTCTTAATACTTATCAATCAGTATTTTCCAAATTTATAGATAATATATATAACAGCAAATCTTATTGGAATAAATTTATTTATCCACAAGAATATACAGATGTTTATAGTAATACCAACCAAAATATTAAAGATGATGCAATAAATGCTACACGAAGAATAAATGACTGTGTATTTGGATATACAGAAACCGTTAACAAATCTATGGAAATTGCACAAAAATACTATAACGATTCAGTTCAAGACTTGTGTGAAATACTATGAAAAATTTTTCTTCACAAGAAATTAGATTTTCTGGTGATTCAATAAAGAGTTGTGTAGTTTTTATTGATTTGGTAGATTCTACTCAAAATACCATTACAATGGACAAATTAGAACATATTAGAATCTATTATTCTAAATTTATGAATTCAATATCAGAAATAGTTAAAAATTATGGTGGGAAAGTTATTAAAAATATTGGTGATTGTTTATTATTATATTTTCCAAAGGCATCTGATACTAAAAACGAAAAGGCTTTTAGAGAAGTGATTGAATGCGGGTTGAAAATCTTAGATTCCCGCTTTACTCTTAATCAAGAATTATCCAAGCAGCATCTTCCCCCATTCAGCTATAGAATTAGCATGGATTTTGGTGTTTTGGATTTAGCTTTAGTTGGTGAGTATAGCCAGATAGATTTATTCGGGGCAACAGTAAACCGCTGTTCAAAGATAAATTCATCACTGTCTATTGTAAATCAAATAATTATTGGAGATAATTTTTATAGAATTTTAAAATCGTTTTGTAATATTGCTAACAATTATAATTTTATAAATAACGGTGAATGTATGATAACCGAAACAATTGGATACCCTACATATAGTATAAAAAAAATTAATGAATTGTATCTTGATAATAGTAGTACTACCTCTACTGACGATTTTACAGAAACTAAAAGAGAAAAAGATTTATTTTTTACTCAAAGAAGCAATAACAAAAGAATAATTTTAGTCGATGATGACCCAGATATACTTTTTACTTATGAATCATTTTTAAAGGAAAATGGTTATGAAACAATTTCTTTCACAGACCCCTGCAAGGCATTGAATTTTATTAAAGCCCTTTCAAATTTTGATGATTTACTAGTAACACTCGATATCAAAATGATAGAATTGAATGGATTTCAATTACACCAACAAATAAAAGCTATAGACCCAACAATTAAGATTCTTTTTATAACTGTTTTAGATATATCAGATGAAATATTAACTATAGTTCCAGGTTTATCCAAGGAACAAATATTGATAAAACCAGTTGAGAAAAAGGTATTATTAAGTACTATTAAAAAATTGTCAAAGTAGTACTTTTTTAATTGGTTTGCCAAAACAGTCATAAATTTTTCAATTTTTTTAAAATAATTAGCTCTAATAAATTGGAAATTTTTTCTAACTATTAAATTGTATATTAGTTTGACTTTATCAAAATTACAGTACAAAGATGACTTAATAGTAGATATTTCTTCTAATCCAAGGTAGAGTTTTCATTGGTGGTAGAGGTCTCATTGGCGGAATCCTCAAATTATCATAATTTAGCCAGTAATTCTTATGTTTTTTCAGTTTTTCCACTTCTGCCAGAAGAGTTGAACGGGTTTGATATAATTTAGTGACATCATATGCAACTCTCAAAACATTTTCAAAATTCTTAAAATCTATTTTATTCCGTAATAGAAAATAATATATTTTAAGTACATAATCTAGATGGCATTCATTATCAACATACAGATTATACAATTTTTTCATACGTTGCAATTTCAAAAATTCAGTCCAATATTTTCTTGCCTCTTCAAAACCTAAATTCAATTCGATTGCAACTTGTACTAGCGTCTTTCCTTCTAACAATAGTTGATAAGCTCTGCTGCTTTTAGAGATTTTATTAATGGGTTTAGCTTGATTATCCCTTCTTTTTATTTTTGATTTTAAACTTCTCTCGTATTTCTTTATTACCCAATTTATATCTCTAAATGACATATGAACTTCCATAGCTATCTGTTTCATTGTCTTTCCCTCTTTATGTAAATCAACAACCCGTTTCTCTTTTTCAAATTTATTTAAAGCTGGAACTTCCATTTCGAGATTCAATTAAAAAAGTGGTTAATAAACAGTATGGTAGTATATTTTGATTTACCTATCTTTTATTACCATTTGATACCTATTAATACCTACTATATTGTCTTAAATTCATTATAATAAAGTAATATCATCCCTTTTACTACTACATTTTTTTGCATTTTTAAATCAGAATATCAATGTCATTATTTCTTCCAAATTCCTTTGTTGTTAGTAATTACTATAATTAGAATATGATTTAAAGTAGTATTCAGTAATTTTTTTTGTGGAACAATATGCACTCTCGAACGAAGAAATAACCATATTGAAAAAGCATGCAGAAGAATTCCAAAAATGGAGAGAAACTGAAGCTGGGATAGAAAAAATTAAAGAACATATAGAGCACGCAAGCTATTTCAAATTAAGGCTAGCACCACAAAATCTCCCTAAAATAACCAAACCAGAACTAATAGAAATTTATAAGCATTTATGGGCAAGCGGATTTTGGGAGAATAAAGATTGGAAAATTAATAATAAGTCAAGTGGCTTGGTTAATGTCATATCCTTTTAACTAACAGGTCTAAATTATTGAATAGGTAAAGCTTAAGGTATCCTGAATATCATAATTCTATGTACCATGGTTCTACTACCAAACTCAACCTCACCACAGGACAGAAGAACAGTCTAAAGTCGTTGATGAAATATAGTACCGACAAGAAGCATTATCGCAGATTAATGGCAATACTTCAGAAGAGCAACGGTAGAACTTTTGCAGATATAGCAAAGGAAACATGGTGTCAGTATCAGGTCAGTTCAAAGATGGATATCGGCATATCTCCAGATAGGAACAAAAGGATTGGAGATAAGGAAACCAGGTGGTACAAAATTCCGTATAACAGATGAGGATAGAGAGACTATACTTTCTGTACTTTTTAACGATCCCAATATTTTTGGTTACATCAGAAACACCTGGAGTCTGAGGTCACTGGCAAAGTGTCTTACAGAAGAACTTGACATTCCAATCAGTTTCAAACACCTTCAAAGGATACTGAAGGACATGGGTATCAGATGTAAGAGACCCAAGCTTGAACTTGAACATGGAGCTGATTATGAAGAGGGAAAGAAACAGATAAAGAACTACAAACAAGTAGCATCAGCTCTCAAAAAAAGAAAGTGATGTTGGTCTTTGAAGATGAAACTATAGTAACACAGAAGCCATGTATAAGAAAGTCAATGAGTTTTGAAGGTGAACAACAAAAAATTAGGCATAACGGTAGTAGAAAGAAATTCTCAATGTACATATCCATGCTATGGCCTGAACAGAATCTGTTGTATGATTTCTATGACAGATCAAATTCCACCAATGCTATAAACCATTTAGAGAATCTCAAGATACATGTAATGAAAAATAATGGTTGGAAAAGAATTGTACTGGTATGGGATAACGCTTCATTTCACCTAAGCAAGATGACAAAAAAATATATCAATGGACAGAAAAAAGACTGGCTCAGTATAATACACCTTCCAAAGAGGGCGCCATACCTTAATCCAAATGAGAGAAAAGTAAACCAGAAGATAAAATCAGATGTGTGTGCAAATAGATTCTATACCAATATAGAAGAACAAAAAGATGCAATATCAGAATATCTGGATAAGAGATTTGGAAGATGGTGTAACGACATTCATGATGACACTTGACTTATAATTGAAAAAAATGGCTTAGAGGTCATAAAGAGAGAATTAAATATATTGTTATATGGTAAAGAGTCATTTGAAAAACGCTATAGTTCATTTAGAAGCAAGATAAAAGGATTTGGAATATCCGCTATAAGTGAAATTCTATGTATGATATATCCTGATAAATTTTGCATATGGAATGGTAAAACAAAAAAAGTGTTAACTTTTCTGAACTTGAAAAAAAAATCTTCCTGAATCATTTTTCAAAAATAATTATATTACTGCCGAAGAGTATGCTCAGTGTATAAATTATCTGCTCACAATAAAATCTGAATTACTACCATATAAAATAAATAATTTTATAGACATGGATTGGCTAGAATCTGTTTTACTCTTTTTTGAATTTCTTTTTGTCCTTTATTGAAGCAGTATTTACAAATCTTTTTTGTGGTACCTTAGGTTGGAAGCCCCATTTGTGTAATAGACGATAAATATGTACCTCATGATATCTGACTCCAGTTTTATTGTATATTAAATCCATTACCTGTCTGAAATCCCATCCCGTATACTATCTGTTAGTTCTTTTTGTATCTTTACCATTATCTCTTTTGGTACATCTGGAGGTCTACCACTTCTTTCCCTGTCTTTCAA
Organism: uncultured Nitrososphaerales archaeon; assembly: GCA_963695855.1. Taxonomy (GTDB): domain Archaea; phylum Thermoproteota; class Nitrososphaeria; order Nitrososphaerales; family Nitrososphaeraceae; genus TH1177. The sequence goes on from CAVOHZ010000009.1 coordinate 6,577, forward strand.
TCCATCTAATCCATCTTCGTTATACCTTTTGTACCACTTGTAAGCCCATGCTCTGCATCTATGCAATTCTTTTGCTACATTTACGATATGTTGATTGTCTTCTACTATACGTCTAACAAGAAGTATTCTTTCCTTTACATCTGCATCTTTTTCTCTATTATATACTACATCTAGTTTAGACGTTCTCAATTATTGAATGTCTATAGATAACAGTTAGCTAAAAGTATATCTACGAAGTTTAGTTAGTCAATATAGATAAACAAGATAAAGATACTGTAGAAAATTGTGAAGCAGGTAGTGGAAGATGGATTGAAGAGGATGATTATGCATCATGTGTTACCAATAATGAAGACTGGAGAAATGAAGTAGAAGTATATGATGAACCATATCCACAAGACTATTATAGTGAGGAGAATGATGATTAGAAATGACAACTCTTAGAGAAGAAATAGAAGATAGATTAGAATTATTTTGGTCTGAAAATACCAATTTTTTTACTTCTTCTAGATATACTTTTGAAGCATGTAGTCTAGATATTCTTAAACTGATTGACAAAAGAATAGATTTATTGGTTAAACAATCAGAATATGATGAAGAAGTTGAGAAATATGCTTGCAAAATTAAGAGGTTATTAAAGTAAAGAAATAATAGAACCAGAAATAACCAATATAGATTTCTCAATAAAAAAGATATCCGATGATGATTAAATGAAAACACTTAGAGAAAGACAGATTATGGTAAGAGCCTATCCGAAAACACCTCCTCTCTTATATGTTATCCAAGCACAGACAAAATGTAATATTGCAATATAGTTATCTTCCTTCTTTTCCCATCTAATCAATAATCGCCTGAATCTATTCATCCATGAGTGTGTTCTCTCAACTACCCATCTTCTTGCTCTATATTTTGGTATCATTCTTCCCTATTGCAATAATTTATAGTTCATCTTCTACATTTGTTATATCATAATTGAAAGCAGAGCCGATATTCTATCATAACCCATGAAAGTCGTTATCTGAAATTTTATATATGAGTACTTTAGTCGTTATTACTGCAGCTAAAAAAAGAAATTAGTTTAATAATATAATTTCCACTTTACCTTTTGAAATTTAATAATCTTATAAATTGTTAGGCCTTTTTACTATATTACTGTTAATTAATATATTAATAATAATCATATCAATCAACTACAATGAGAATTTCTCTTTTTCTTAACTAAAGGAATGATTTTTTCCTTTATTATTTTATCAAAATTTTTTTCCTCAAAATCCATAGTTAATAGTAAATAATAATTTTCATTGATTGGAATTGTAGACCTACTCAAGTTTTCATATCTTCCAAAAGTATAGGTTATTTTTCCTATTTTTGCTTCATATTTTTTTCTTGTTTTATGTCTAGCTATTGTATTGATTGCAGATTCCTGGTTCTCTTCTTTAGTTAGTAATGGCTTCAGTTCTTCTCTATAATGTTCATTTATAATAATCCCGTTTCTATCTATTATACCAACCCATCTTATAGATTTGTCTGAATTCAATACATTTTTAGTAAAAGTATAAAGGAATTTGTTATAATCATCATTTGTGGACATATCTATATTAAGTAATTAATAATTTTTATTATTATTGTTTGAATTTTTTTTGACTGCGTCTAATAACATCAGACAGAATAATTAGTTTATAAAAAATATATAGTGCTATTTTCATATCAAATTTAGTATTCAAGCAGGTACTTGGTATTAAATTTACTATAAATCTAAAACATATATAATAATACAGCCTTTTATACGCGTCTGTCTTAATTTTTTATATCAATTTGTCTACAGATTCTGGGAAAGATAAAGGTAAAGGAGGATGGCACGAACATAATAATGAAATATTTATTGGAAAAAAACCTTTGATGGTATATGTTACTTCAACATTAATTCAATTAGCAAATCAGCCAACAGTCACCATTAAGGCAAGAGGATTAAGTATTGGCACAGCAGTTGATGTTTCACAAATAATTTTGAGACGGATGGAGAAGATAGGCTACGCTATTGGTGATGTAAAAATAGGTTCCGAGACCGTTCAATCAGAAGATGGTAGAACAAGAAATGTTTCTACGATAGAAATAGAAATAAAAAGAGTATAATTTAGTTTGTTTAATAAATTAAAAAATTAAGACATTGAACAACAATAGCGTTATATTTAATTTGTTTATTCTTCTTCAAATTCTGCTATAATCAGCAATTGATGGTAACGTATTTGCAGCATGTTCTCGTACTACTCCTTCAGTCTGTATATATGGTAAATGAAAGTATGCTCTCATGTATCCCAATACCTTGATAAATGAATCTGGATATACAAATTTCCTACCTTTTTACATTCATTCATCTTTTCGAATTCAGTATCCCAGTTATCTATAACATCAAAATCCAGTAATACCTCGCCACGTTTAACAAGAGATTCATTGTACTTCTTCCAGTTTAGATGTGTATTATGACTAGAATAGGCTAGCTAAATGTGTTAGGAATAGTAAGTTAGGCAACAAAGCATTTATTATTCTTAAAAGTGATACTAAATAGTATGTCTAATGGTACTAGTCCAAAAAGTTCTAAACAGTCTACTAAAAATATCACAACAGCGAAGGAAGTAAAAGAAACAAAATCAGTTCCTATAACCGTACAATTAAACATACTTAAAGTTCTGCTAAATGACCGTCCTCTTATTCCATTATTGAGAATACTAAAAAAGAACAAAGAGTTGCACACAAGAGAATTACTTAGCACTATGGGAAGTTGGGGATATGGACAATCCTTAATGAAAAGAGCAACCTATTTAGGATTGATTGAAAGAAAAGTAAAGAAAGAAAAATCTCCTGGGCGAGGGAAACCAAGGATTTATAATTCTTTAACAAATAAGGGTAGAGAAGTAATAGGATTAGCTGATAAAGTAGGATACTCAAAGTAATTTTTGGGAAATAACCTCTTATCTATTATAAGATTACTAGTATTTGAACAAACTTTAGCCATAAGTAGATAAGAATTTTTGTTGTCTGATAGTAACTAATAGTATCGAAGTTACTTCAAATATTAATCACTTTATAATCGTTTAAATGGATTAAAGTTTTTATCGTCTCCATAATGTATAACTATTGTAAGTCATGTGAATATTAGGTAAGATGAATAGCTACGCTAAAATCATCCCCAAATGGTAGCTATTCTGAAAGAATTAAAGAACTAGAACTATATAGCTATACATACCTTAAGTAATAATCAAAGTCTTGGTATAAGCTATATCCCAAACAAATGTAATCACAATAAAAAGTTTGTTATATCGATAATAGAATTCTAAAAGAGATAGGATGGTTAGTGCAGAATGAAAATGGGAAAAACATACAACGTTACACAACAAACACAACTAGAAGGGTCACGCCCTGATAACACTACGGCTGTGGCAAAGAACAAGTATTACATACATTCATTGAGAGCAAAATATAGTTGAAGATGAAATTTTTCTGAATCATCCAATAATGTTGGATGATGATAAGCTTGAAGTACTAGAGCTGTTTACAGGTACTAAAACAAATCGCTAAAGTATTATTTTGTAGAGCAAGGATTAGTATTAGAACATCCAATATTTAGCAGTCTTAACCTATCCTTTCACATCATATTAATATAAATCACTTGGATAATAATATGAAATATAGAAGTAGAACGGAAATAGTGGCTAATATACTTGATGCTGCAAATGGAGGAGCAACCAAGACAAAAATTATGTATAAGGCTTTTCTAAGTTATACACAATTAAAGGAATACTTTTCTATTTTGATAGAAAACAATCTAATAGAATAGCTTGATGAGGTTCACAAATTCAAGATTACAGAAAAAGGACTAAACTATCTTAAAATGCATAATGAAATGGGCGAATTATTACAAGCTACTACCATCAAAAATGACTAATTAATTTAATATTTTTTTATATATCAAAATATATAATATTAATTTTTATAGTAACTCCACATTGGTATCCATTTAAAAATAAGTTTCTAATAATAAAAGCTAAATACAAGATAGTAGTATACCTACAATAAACTCTTGTTTTTGTGCCACTATCTGTATCACTCCTGTCTGGCCCGCAGTATTCTAGGGCCCACCTCTTTGGATCTTCAAACAATAATTGAATTATTCAACTAATGCTTCCTTAAGTTCGGTATGTATTATCACAAAAATTAATAAACTTAAATTTTTTTAGATTTACTGTTATACATCTTCAGGTGAATTTAGTATCCTTTTGTCGTTTTTGTGGGTATGATTTAATAATTGGCGAAGTTGCATCAACTGAAAGTACATCAAGAGAAATTAATATTGGAGGCGCAGTAGGTGTTGGTCCATTTAATGTTTCTTTAAATCCGTTCAAATATATTAAAAAAAGGAGATAACATCTAGTCATCTAGGAGACAAATGTATTAAGTAATCCACCAAATGGGCATGAAGATTCTCCATAGGTTAATGTTATATACTTCTTTTTTTCTCTCCGCATCAGATTGATTAAGATTAGTGCCGCAAAAATACGCTATAGAGATTTTAGTGGTACTATAATATACCATTACAGCTATTTAAGTGTTCAAGAACGGAGAACTTTTTTGTGTTGTATTAATGCCTGATTACCATTCTTCGCCAAGGTCGGTTTATACCTCACATAGTATTACTAAAGTCATTCAGATTAGCTAAATATATGAATAATAGTATTTTAATTGGGTTATATAAAATCGTACGCAAGTATAGATTTGTAAATTTTAACTTGAAAACTATTTCCAATTAAATTTATAATATGATATTAATTTGAATTATTAGAATAAGATGCCTGCTATTTCATTTACTGATATTTTCATGGTCATTGGTATCACATTAATTGCTGGTGGAACTTCATTTATTGGTGCAATAATTGGAAAGTATGTACATTTTTCCACATCCGTTATTTTATTTTTAACTGCATTTGGAGCAGGCATTTTAATATCTGCTGCTATATTTGGAATGGTAATTCAGGCAGAAAAATCAATTGGAGTAATTCAAACATTTTTATTTTTCATTTTTGGCTCTATCATATTTACAATTGCTGATGTGATAGCTACACGTAAAGGTGGAGGAGCGGATATACTAATTGGTATTGGTTTAGATACACTACCTGAATCTTTAGCTATAGGAGCTTCAATAGCAGCTGGTCCAGCTTTAGCAATAGCATTACTTATTGGGATACAAAATATTCCTGAGGGTATTGCTGCGTATAAAGAGATGAGAACTGGAAAAACAGCATTCAAGGATTCAAGAAGAGCTCTTTATGCGATTGGTGTTATATCTATAATTCCTGTTATTCTTGGATTAATAGGATTATTTTTTTTACAAGGATTACATTATATGATAGGACTGATATTCGCATTATCTGCTGGAGGTATTTTTTATATGCTCTTTTATGATATGATACCTAAAGCACATAAAGACAGGAAGTGGCTTCCTACTTTTGGTGCAATCTTGGGCTTTATAATTGGTTTTGCAATTGTAAGATTGCTTTAATGATACTGTTAGACCTTTTGTATAAATAGAGATTTAATTAATTAATTCAAATCTCTAATCAAAATAATGTGTAAATGTATTCTTAAAAAGCTATATACAATGTAGTAGAACCCTACTACAT
>CAVOHZ010000010.1:0-1805656 GCA_963695855.1 uncultured Nitrososphaerales archaeon
CTAGATTGATAATATTATTGTTATAGTACAAGTTTATTAGCTATTTTTGAAAATTTAGTTAAACATTTTATTTACAAATATTTATCAAGATTAACACTTAATATTCTTCTTAGGGTATGATATACAATAATCGTATGTGAGATTGATCTTTCGTTACTTATAAAAGAATTATAGAGAATTAGTACACATGTCGAATACGACTATATTTGTAACAATGACTTTCTTAACTGCAGTAGCAACTATTTTTTCACCTATGGCTGTATCTGCGTTCCCAAACCAAGGTGATTTTTTGGATCTAAAAAAAGCAGTACTAGACATAAATGATGAAGTAATAACAGATATCATCTTTAAAGCACAAGCAAATATTCCTGAACATCCTGGAATTAATTGGGGATATGGAATAATAACATTAGATGAATCAGATAATACAAATGTCATAGCAACAACGTCACATCCTGACCTTCCAATTGCAGATAGTATATTACAAAACGGCAATCCAGCAAATGATGTTATACATAATCACTACGTAATATTAGGAGTAGATGCACAAGGACTGTGTGAAGATAATCCATTTGTACAGGATCTAACCTTTCAATCACCTGGCAAGATATTTGTAAAACAAAATGAAGCGATATTGAAAAACCTACCAAAATCAGTAACTGGAGGCAATTTCCTGATCCCGAGCCTAGTCTTTATTCCTGGAACAAATTATCAAGTAGCAGCATCATTTCAATTAGAATATCGTGAAAATCCAATGAACCCAACGGATTTCGCAATCTGTGTTGTTGATGTTAGACCATTAGACCCACAGGAACAGAGTACGGTAATCATAGGAGAGAAGGATTTCTTCGATCACAAGCAAAGACCACACGACAACGATGGTGGATATGACCTATTCGTAGGCAATAATCATCGTGGACATGACAACGCAAAAAGATAACAATTATTACGGAGGATATGACAACGAACAGAAGATCATATAGTCCTTACTAAACTACTAACCAGAAAATGAATCAAACTAAATAAAAAAGAAGATAAGCACAAAAATTTTCATTTTTTTACAGCATTCCACGTTTTCAAGATTCATATACATTGTAAATCTATTGCTTCAGAGATATTCTATACTTTTTTATAGAACAGATTTCATATTGTACCTAAAGATCAGTTGCTATTCTTTTTATTGTTAATAATTCAGAATGATCGAATATTAGAACATTAGATAATGTTCCTTCCAACTATAGATATATTAAATTCGTATTTAACAATGTAATGAGCAATAAAATGATAGTTTTTGCTTCCATAATCTGAGCAATATTAGCGACAAGTCTAGTAGCTTTAAACCCTTCAATAGTAGGAAATGCGGGTGCACAATTGTACGGAGACCAGTACGGATATGATAACCATCCAAAAAAGAGTTCTCATATAGATATCCAGAAAATAAAATGTGTGAACAGTAACATCAATGTAAACGGTGTAGATATTACTCAGATACCTCGAGACGATATTGGTGGACTTGCAGCAAATGAAGAAGCAGGCGGTGAAGGAACAGCAACAGATGCAGAAAATACACAAAATGGTAACGGACCTGGAGATAGAATAAACTTTGACAGGAACCTTGTAAATGTATGCGTCAATCTCGATTTTAATAATCAAGAAAGATCACCAATTTTAGGAGATTTCACAAGCACGTTACAATAACCATAATTTTTTTTCTTTCTTTTTTTTATTACTCTACCAATATTTTACAAATCTAATATTATAGAAATGCTTAACCCATGTTGAATCTCTGCCCCTTTCCGCCGAAGCCCAAAGAAAATTCCTAGCAATAATACAACTTGATGTTATTTATATTACATGATATTTCTAATACAAAGACTCACTCTGGTTTTCCAACGGTCTAAAATGTAAAAGATTTGCCTAAATTCTTTTACAATCCAACAATGTCAAATGAAAATAAAATTAAAGGATTTATTTTTTATTTTATATGACTATGTATAAGTGACTATGAAGATTTTCATAGAATCATGAATCTTTAAAACTAATAGGAGTTATTCCTTTTTCTCCTCAGGTTTAATATATTTTTTCTTTCTTTATTTTGGCATCACGTCAAATTCTATTTCCTTTTTTTAGCTTGATGCTAATATTATAAGAATCCACTACCATAGTTAAAAAGCATACAGATACGCAATTAAATAAGTTACATTTCTGGCAAACTTTTTTAAATATAATATATGTTTTATTCCAGTGTATTGTACTCTTATTATTCTACTGAAATCGGTATTACAGCCAACAGACCCTAGTCAATTGACGCATTACTCTACATATATCGCAAAGTAAATTTTTATTATAAAAACTAGGGTTAGATAGTAAACTAAAATAATTCTATCTTATATAGAATTAGATTGTTATAAAACAGTGTATAATTATTTCATATGATTATATTAGTATATACCAAGAAATGGATTCATTTTATAACTGATTATGAGCTATTTATTTAACATAAAGATCCATCAAAATTCAGAATAATATATATATGGTTATTCTATTTTGGATTGAAACTAAAACTTGGTATTTTAGTAGTGCTTGTAGTAATGTCAGCAATTTCAGGATTCAATAATGGTATTATTTCAGGTGCAAATGCAGCAGAACACGCAGTGTCATTAGAAATGGGATTACAAGACGAGTCCTATCAAGAACAGGAAAATGATTACGATACGGACGAGGTTGGTTATCCAGATAACTACGGACAGGACCATGAAGGGTATTCCAGTTACAATGATTATGGATCAAGTGAAGATGGATCTTATGGAAAGAGTTATAACAACATGGGTTATGACGATAGTAATACTTATTCTGATTATGGAACTTATTATCCACCAGAAAAACCAGACAAGAAAAATAAGTTTACTTGTCCGGATACTGGAATAATAGTTGACAAGGAAGAAAATTGTCCTGTTGTCTGTCCACCGGGATCGTTGCTGGAGGGCCAGCTGGCAGTTCCAGGATCTGATCTGGAGCAAATATGTAACTTTCCAGACGTAGAAATATGTGCTGAAGAAACAGACTTGGCAGGACTTTTAGTTGCAGATACAGATGGTAATAATGATGGTCTGGAAGAAGCCTGTGTCATTCGAACTCATGTCCAGAGGGGACGGCACTTGAAGGGTTTAGTGCTTAACTTTACTCAATTTAATACAGATGACACGCGATCCAACGACCCGGTTGCCAGATAGGATATTCTGATATCTGCCATAAACGGCCTTGAAAAGTGTCCACCAGGAACGCCACAGTCAGGACACTTTGTAATGGGTGACGGTGACTTGACAACAACTGTACCCGATGACACGATGCTTACAAGAATCTGTAACGCTGATGGTGACCAGGCCGAGGTATGTCCCGAGAGAACCGATCTAGCCGGAGTACTAGTAGAGAATGCACCTGAAGACTGTGTATTGAACTCCTGTCCAGAAGGAACGGCACTTGCAGGTGTAGTGCTTAACTTTACTCAATTTAATACAGATCATACGGGTCCAGACGGTATGCCAGATAGGATACCTGATATCTGTACCATAAACGGCCTTGAAAAGTGTCCACCAGGAACGCCACAGTCAGGACACTTTGTAATGGGTGATGGTGATTTGAGCAACAACTGTACCCGATGACCCGATGCTTACAAGAATCTGTAACGCTGATGGTGACCAGGCCGAGGTATGTCCCGAGAGAACCGATCTAGCCGGAGTACTAGTAGAGAATGCACCTGAAGACTGTGTATTGAACTCCTGTCCAGAAGGAACGGCACTTGCAGGTGTAGTGCTTAACTTTACTCAATTTAATACAGATGCTACGGGTCCAGACGGTATGCCAGATAGGATACCTGATATCTGTACCATAAACGGCCTTGAAAAGTGTCCACCAGGAACGCCACAGTCAGGACACTTTGTAATGGGTGATGGTGATTTGAGTACAACTGTACCCGATGACCCGATGCTTACAAGAATCTGTAACGCTGATGGTGACCAGGCCGAGGTATGTCCCGAGAGAACCGATCTAGCCGGAGTACTAGTAGAGAATGCACCTGAAGACTGTGTATTGAACTCCTGTCCAGAAGGAACGGCACTTGCAGGTGTAGTGCTTAACTTTACTCAATTTAATACAGATGATACGGGTCCAGACGGTATGCCAGATAGGATACCTGATATCTGTACCATAAACGGCCTTGAAAAGTGTCCACCAGGAACGCCACAGTCAGGACACTTTGTAATGGGTGATGGTGATTTGAGTACAAATGTACCCGATGACCCGATGCTTACAAGAATCTGTAACGCTGATGGTGACCAGGCCGAGGTATGTCCCGAGAGAACCGATCTAGCCGGAGTACTAGTAGAGAATGCACCTGAAGACTGTGTATTGAACTCCTGTCCAGAAGGAACGGCACTTGCAGGTGTAGTGCTTAACTTTACTCAATTTAATACAGATGATGACGGGTCCAGACGGTATGCCAGATATGATACCTGATATCTGTACCATAAACTTCGTTACAGAACAAGATAAAGAATGTCAAATATGTGCTACTAGGGCATTAATGCCCTTTACCGGAAATCCCTTATCGGAAGTTAATGTCAGACTTGACGCCATTACTAGTCAAACTACCGACGCGCTCGGTTTAACTGCATTGTGCGAATTGGAGGGCCAAGATTTAAGAGACGAATGGTGTGATAGTGTTGCTAACGATACTAATGATAACTTCGACGATTCAAATGAAATATTCAACGATTGTCTAGACGCAGCAGGATTTGGAGGAGATTTCCCCACTGAAGGTGAATGCATTACAGGTTTGACAGCCGGCAATGTTGAAAGTCAATCTAGCGCCAGCGACTCTGCACTTCAAACCAGCAGTAGCAACATGCAGCCCAATAACCTAGAGTCACAGAAATTCAATCAAAACGTAGAAGTAAACAAAAACATGGAACAACCAAAGAAAACTTCAATACTTCCTTGGTTCAAGTTCAACCACCAATAATTTTTTTAACCCTCTATTTTTTTTATTCTGTATTAGTATCTTTTACTGATAATAAATAAAACTATTTTAGAACTCTATAGATAACATTTTATAATATATTATTTGTTTTCTTTTTAATTGGAAGAATAAAACGCTATTTTTTAGGTAATACCTATTTGTTGTACTTACACATATAGATTGTAATTTCGTTTTCACAGATAGGTAACAATTTTTAATCTGCTAATAGTAAGTGGATAAAAAATATAAAAGTATCCTGTTAATAATATCTTCAGTGTTTTAGAAATATTATAATATAGAAAATGATTTATTTATCTATTATTATCTTATTTTTTTTATAAAGCTGCTTTTACCATATATAACATAAATTGCAATAATTAAAATTTTTTTATGTTTATAGATCTTGAGATCTATCCTTCTTTTATTACTTTTATCTTTTTGTCTTTCATGTTTTCTCTTTTTTTTACTATTTTTTTCTTTCTTCTCTTTTTGTTGATGTTATTGTTGATTTTATTGTTCTTCTCTTCTATTTTGAATTGTGACCTAACTGACTTTTTAGGTTCTTTAATTACGATAAAGAGAGGAATAAGCGGTAAGAAATAATTAAAAACACAGATTATAAGAATTCTTTTTATTAAATTTTTTTGTATCTGTACCTTTTCTGCATTAAAAAGCCTAGAGTAAAAATAAAGAGTCGTAACTAATGAAAAAAGAAAAACTTCGAGATTAGATTTAACTATTGCCAATTTATCTATATAAGATCTCTTTATCAATATTTTATTATCCAAACCTTGCATTGTATCTCTTACTGTTGGATATTTGGTTAGATCTATTGAAAGACGTTCAAGATAAGTTCTGTCACCATACGGCATATTATTACACAGATCTGTTTTAAAAATATTGAAAGCCATTAGAATATCATGTTCATTTAATCCTGCACTTATCAAGTTTTCTAAAATAGAGGATACGATGGGTTGAGATTCCATTATCTTTCTTCCAGAAGATATTTCACTATTTAATAGAGAAAGTTTATCTGCCTTTTCTAAAATCTCTTTTTCAAGAGTTAGAAGAGAATACAAGCGATCTATATATCTAAAGAACAGACTTTTGATCTCGTTTTTATTCAGACCATATCTTTTAGAGATGTCTGAAAATGCCCTCTCTAGATTTTTAATATCAGAAGAATTAAACCCGAGCCGTTCCAACTGTTTTAGGGATAGAACCATATGTTCATTTGAGTCAATCTTCGTTTCATAATTATCACTTATAGTCTTTAAATCTTGGATATGAGATTCAAGCCCCTTTATTTTTCTGGCTTTATTTTCGACTAGATCTCGGTATTCAGCTATATCTGAAAATTCGCTAAGGATTTTAAGAGGTTTGAAATGCATCTCTTGAAAAATCTTTATAACATCTATTAAAGATTCCAATACATAAATATCTATATCATTTTTCTCTAGTTCATCCTTTGCATCCTTGAATAACGAAAAGTCTTTTCTCTCATTTTGCATCCCTTTTCTAACAGAATCTAAATCATCTTGTAAATCCTGGATCTCTTTTCCCTTTCTTTCCTTTTCCCGATCCAATTTTTGGATTTCACCTTTTTTGTTATAGATGTCTATATCTAGTTTAATCTGTTCTTGTCGTCTTTTGTTGATATATTTTGGTATTTCATTTAATGAATTTATCTCTGGAAAGGCATTTATGACTTTCACCAGTCTTGCAATATCAGCAGCTAGTAATCTTTCTTTTTTACTTTCATTATATAAGTTTTGTAAAAAGTCCAAGAGGTGGTCCTCATCTATACATAGTTGTTTAATTAGGTTATTGATTCTTGCACCATCAACGCATTGGAGTGGCGATATTTCTGCCTTTTTTAATGCTAATGCCAATTCTCTAAGATTGGTTGCATCAAAGAGACCGATCCTATTCTGCCATTGCTCTATAATATTCGAAACTGAACCTGTGCTAATATTAAGTTCTAGGGCTATTCTATCTCGTGTCTTGCCCATCATCCATGCATCTATAACCGCTGATTTGATATGTTCTTGTGTTGGTAACCGCATTACATAAAAGTGGTTAAAAAAAGACTTATTTATACATTTATGATTCCTAAAATAGGACAAATATGTATATTTCTAATTCTAAGAAATAAAGAGATCAATTCATCGTATTAAGGTTATAATCACCAACCCTCTACCACCGTCATTTAATCAAAATTTCCGTCAAATAACCCGTCAAATCGTCAGCATTTTCGTCAAATTCAAGTATCTAAAGCTAAATATGATAATCTATTTACTTAAGAAATCGCCTCTTCTATCCCCTCCTGAGAAAAGAAGTTTAGAGGAGGAACGCAGCTTTGAGGTGGAACATGGATTTGTTTTATTTTAATAGTTGAATAAAATAGATATGAATAATGGTAGACTAATGAGTCTTATAGCACAATATTATCCACAGAATGGAATTGAAAGTCAGAACCAGACTTACTTTCAAATTTTGAATCCTTAAGCTTATCTCCAATTATGTTATTTAATTCATCAGATAGTTTATCAAATACATAAAGTTTGAATTTAAGGCTTGCACCAAATAGGCCAAACTGCATTAATTTCTTTTTATCTTTGATTCTGCCTATTTCTTCCCCTATTCTTTTAATTCTAGTATTATTATTGGTTTTATTAAATCCAATCTCTTTCAAAGCATTATTAATTAAATCTCTTAACGTTCTTTTATCAAAAATATTGCTAATGGCAGGAATATAGTTAAGTTATCTACTAATTTTTTTAGCAAGTTTGACACTGAATTTAGGAATCTTATTAGTTCCTTTTTAACATCTCTCAAATTGTTGTATTCAATGGAACTTGGCAAATGTTAATTATTTGTGTATTGTTTACACCTTTAAATTCTATACTAATAAATTGATAAATAATTTTTTATGGATAATATCGTATACCATAGAAAAATCTCTTTATGTTAAGAGCCTATCCAAAATTATCCTCCTGTAGATAATAATGCTATTTGCTAGTTGCACAAGACCTAGATAGTTCTCATCCTTCTTTTCATATCTTGTAAATAACTTCCTCAATCTATTGTGCCATGAATTTGTTCTCTCTACAACCCATCTTCTTGAGGGATGTTTTGTAGAAAATATTCTTTCTTTTTCTCTTCTTCTGTGTCGTATATGCGGTATGTATCCCCTTTTGACCATTTCTTGTTCTACTTCGTTGGAATGATATGCTTTATCAAGACACAGATTTTGTTTCTTCTGGTTATGCTTTACTTTGGGAGATGATGATGGTCTTTTGATTAAAATATTATCAATTGTATCAATTGCAACAGTAACATCGTGAGTATTGGCAGATGTTATAACAGTTGAAAGGGGAATACCATCTTTATCTGTAAGAATATGTCTTTTACTGCCTAATTTGCTTCTGTCAGTAGGATTAAGGCCTGTCCTCGCCCCCCTAAAGGTGACTTTATAGAGATGCTGTTAAGTGATTGCCAGTTCCATTTGATTCCCTTCGTTAAATCATATATTTGTAGCAATCTTGTCCAGATTCTATCAAATATATCTGATTGTACCCATTCTTGAAATCTTCTATGACATGTTGAACCAGAACCATATTCTTTGGGTAACATTTTCCACTGACATCCAGTTCTTAGTATAAACATTATTCCATCAAGGACTTTTCTGTATGGAACAATTGGACGACCTATGGTGTTCTCCGGTTTCTCATCTGGTAAAATATCTTCAATTTCATTCCAAAGATCATCTGGAATGCGTATGATTGTTCTAACATACTTTTTATTAAGCATTATCAGATATGATAAGAAACCAATGAGCTATATTCCTATCTATTTTTGGGATAGGCTCTAAATATCTTCTATGTAAAACAATCAATATCAATTCGAAAGTACAATATTTATCTTATATTTTTGATTCGTTCTGTTAATATAGAACCTACTCCTATTACCTCTTCTATATTATAGATGTATTACTATAAATCTTCAATAATTTTCAATAAATTTAAGACTACTGAATAGAATAAATGCTAGGATAAAAATTCCCAAATTCGGTAGTTTGTTGGAAAAAAAACCGGTGAATATTGACGAACTCTATAAAGACATTCCTCTTAACAATTAAGCATCATCAGTAAAATCAGGAAACGATTCTTCAGTTTTTTTATTTCTTCTTTCTTTCAAAAACCACTTGAAATATTCTGTTTTTGCTTCAACTCGTGAAAGTTTACAATTACACAATTTCTCAGTGCAATGATGAGGAATTCTAATCTTGTGTCTGCCTAATAGATGGTTACAACTAGGACATAGTGCTTCCTTTTCATTTATGCTTTTGTAAAGTAAGAATTCTTCACTATGGTGATGTTTATTGAACTTTTTAGATGTGTTAAATGAATGCTTTTTCTTCATTTTTTGTTCCTGTCTGATTTGAGTACATCTACTGGTACAGTACTTGAATATATTCTGTTTTCGAACAAGATGCGGGAAAAGAAAGATTATTCTATAGATTGTATAGATTTGAAATCTGTTCAATTTCCTAAACTACTTTATAAAATTAATATATGCTATTCCTCTAATGCCTTTTGTACCACTCCAATAATATGTGACTAGTAACCTACTGCTGCTCTGCGAGTCATGTAATATTAACTAAAGACAGAATTGGTTTGCAAAATGTGAATCCTCCATTCTAGCATCTTAAAAGGACTTTAACGGCTTTGTTTATTCAAGAATAATGACAATTATAGTTCTAACCGGAGCTCCGGGAGTGGGGAAGACCACACTCGTGATACGTGTTGCGGGAGCATTAAAGGAAAGAGGACTCAAAGTAGGAGGTATAGTTTCCAGAGAGGTAAG
Source organism: uncultured Nitrososphaerales archaeon (assembly GCA_963695855.1). Lineage (GTDB taxonomy): Archaea > Thermoproteota > Nitrososphaeria > Nitrososphaerales > Nitrososphaeraceae > TH1177. The sequence goes on from CAVOHZ010000010.1 coordinate 9,887, forward strand.
AACCAATAATATAAGGATTGGATTTGAGGTCATCGATCTTACCACAAATGATAGAAACATTTTGGCATCTATAAATGGAAATGGTCCTAAGGTTGGAAAATATTTCGTTAACTTTGAAGGGTGCCGCTTTGCAGCTGAAACACTGACCAATGCAATAAAGAATTCTGATATTATCATTTGTGACGAGATTGGGCCTATGGAGCTCAAATCAAGAGAGTTTATAGACGTCGTAAAGAATTTACTTAATGTAGACAAGAAAGTAATTGTTGTTGTACACCAAAAGCTACCACATCTTCTAATCGACGAGTTCAAAAATAAATCTAGTCTTTTGATCAACCTCGATTTGAAAAACAGAGAAAAATTTACTGAAATTTTGCTCGATAGATTAATGATTGATTGAAACATAAATGCTACAATTAAGCCCCTGCTTGTATATGTATACGGGGTCTCTTGCTTTTGTTGTTGTTATTTAGCTTTTAAGAATGCATGTCGTAGATACTATATAGTTACTTGTCAGGTTTCAATTTGACAAATATAAGCAATATGTTCTGAACCTAAAATAAAAGAATATGATGAACAGCAATGATACGAATTATATTTTATCAAAAAATGTTTGCAGTACCCCTACCAGATAAATCTGGATAATACTTTAGATATAAAGCTCACAAGAAATTCAAACTGTAATTGACAAGCTTGACCAGGCTATTTCTCTAACGACCAACACAATCAATTGAAGACATGTCAAACTTTTTAGCAACCTCAACACAGCCAAACATGGAATTGGGATCATTTATTGATCTTATACCAGGTAATACTGGTACTTCTCGTCGATAAAGATGTTATGCTCAGGTAGGTGTTTGGATAAGTTAGCATTAATTTTAGGCCGATCATAATAAGAGTAGGAACCCAAATCCTTATTCTTTTATTTCATTAATTTTTTATGCCATAATATTCTAGCCATATTTGTTCTCTTTCCAGATTGTATCTATGAATGTTTTAACCCTACCGATTTCATATTTTACCTAAACATCTTTTCTATTCTTCTTATAGTCAATAATTCAGAATGATAAAATATTACAAGATCAGATAATGTTCCTTCCAACCATAGATATATTAAATTCATAATTAACAATGTAATGAGCAACAACAACAGTCAAAAGATAGTTTTTGCTTCTATACTGGCAGCAATACTAGCGACAGGTCTACTGGCTCTAAACCCATCGTCAATTACAAATGCGCAAGCGGTATTATACGGCGCAGATTATGACAGTAGATATTCCTATGGCGGTCAATACGGGGAACAGTATGATAACAACAGATACGACGATAATAATAGGCACGGATATGATAGCTATGACAATAGTTATTATCCGGAACCAAAAAAAGATAAAAAAATTGGAAATGAGCAGGAAATAAAATGTCTCAATAAGAACCTTAACTTAAATGGTCTAGATATTACCGAAATACCTCAAGACCCTACTACCTGGTCAGCAGCAAATGAAGCAGGAGTTGACGGAACAAACGCAGCAAACACACAAAATGGTGATGGACTTGGAGATAGAATAAACTTCGACAGGAACCTCGTAAATATATGTGTCAATCTCAACTTTAACAACCAAGAAAGAATACCGATATTAGGAGATTTCACAAGCACGTTACCATAAACATAATTTTTTTATTTTTTTATTTGGGATATCTAAATTAATTATTTTTTATATTATCCTAGAGAAATTTAAAAATGATATGATATTTTGATTTATTTATTTTATTTTTTGGCCATAGTCACTTCAGTATTCCAATCACACTTTACATTTATTTTAGCATGATGTTTTTCTACTGCTTCCTTGCTGGGTGCATCCAGGAGACAGTAACATAAATCACCTTCTCTGTTATAGAAAATGTTGATGTGAATAACATCAAACTCGTCTTTGGCTAAATCTATCAAGTCTTCTATTTTACTGCCTGCCATAGAAGAAAGTTTGTGGACGTCTAAAAATATGGGTATGATTATGGTTTGAGAATGTATTTATTAATTTTTGCTAATTTTGTATGCAAAATTAAACTCACCTATACCTCTATTTGCCCCAGAAATACTGGCGTAAATCTCTGAGATTGGTTTAAGAGTTCAAAGCGTTCAAATCGCTATCCGACCTCGACTTGTGCAGTCCATCCATAACGTAAATGTACCAAATGGTTATCATTTCGGTTCATAAGCCTAAAACCAATCACAGGATATAGTTAATTTATTGGATAGTGAATTTCTCTTTATGGGGTCAGAAAGAAAAATCGTTATACTTTTCTTTCCCTCTTTAACATTTAAGATATTTGTTCTGTAACATAACGCATTTTAACAGATAGTACACAGAATACTATGATTTTTTTATAGCATTTTTAGAGAATCAATATTGGTAACATAGTATTATTCAAATTCACTATACTGTGCTTACTCAAGCTGTTAGGAGAATGTATTAAGAGAATGTATTAAGAGAATGTATTAAGAGAATGTATTAAGAGAATGTATTAGGAGAATGAACTATCGAACCTTAGATATTCTCTTTCGGACACTAATAATCATGCTAGCTAATAAAGATAGTAGCAGCAAGAAGAAAGATTCAAAAAGAGGTCATTTTTTTTCATTGTTTTATGTCTCTCTTTTCGGATTCATATTCTTGTCAGGAACAATGCTAGGCATCCCATCAAGTTTTAAAACACAACCAGTATCACTGGGAGTTCAGGATGCAGATGCACAACAGTATTACCCACCACAAATGGGCTATGACGACAGATCGTACGGAGGAGGAGATCAATATTATAGTAATTCCTACGACAACAAACGAAATGATAAAAGTTACGACGACAGATCGTACGGAGGAGCAGATCAATATTATAGTAATTCCTACGACAACAAACGAAATGATAAAAGTTACGACAACAACAACAACGACTACAAATCACATGATAAAAAGAAAAGGAATTTTGCAGAGATAGAGAAGTTTGATAACAAGCTCTTCGTTTGTGACAACGGTATAGTGGTAGATGACAGGATCAACTGTCCAAAAATATGTCCGTTCAACACACCACTTGAAGGTGTCTATGTAACAGATCTAGACGTTTGTAACACTCAACCAGGTGTTGGTATTACATGTCCACTTGATACCGATTTACCGGGTGTAGTTGTAATAAATGAAGCAAATTGTAACATATTTGAAGAATGTGATGCATCATCGACTCCACTTGGTCAAGCATTAAACCAAGATGTTAAAGTTGCAGATTCTGCATTATGTCAGCTCTCAAACATACCAAACCTACAGATATGTGATGATGGTCCATTTGAAGGATTTGCAGTTAACGACCAAGATGTCTGTGATACTCTTGATAGCGTTCAGATCTGTCTTGAAACTTCAGACTTACCAGGTGTACTTACTACCAACCAAGAAACATGTAACATCTTTGAAACATGTGATCTTAACACACCATTAGGTGCATCCATAGGTCAAAATGTTGAAGTAGTAGATGCCGATATCTGTCAGTTGCAATTTGCAGTATGTGATTCAGATTCTGGATTAGCAAAAGCGTTAGGTCTTACTGGAGAAATTATAGTTGCAGATGAACAGCTCTGTGAATTAGAGGTAACCTCTGGTACAACAACATGTCCAGCCGGTTCTGATTTGGCAGGTGTTGTAGTGTTAGAAACACAAGCAAGACAAATATGCAGTCTACAAATACCACAAGTAGTTACATGTGATTCAGACTCTCCGTTAGGTGAGGCAGTAGGTCAGGGAACAGTTGAAGTTACAGATGTAAAACTCTGTGAATTAGAGGTAACCTCTGGTACAACAACATGTCCACGCGGTACTGACCTTGCAGGGGTTGTAGTGTTAGAAGGACAACAAGGTGTAGTATGTAATTTCGTAGAATGTCCCGGAGGCACCAATCTCGTAGGTCATCTCTTAGCACCTGGAACAACACCAGCACAAATACAACAAATATGCAATCTTCCTGAGGGTGGAGGGTAAATCTGCTGTCTGCTTCTAGCGAAAAATCAACATCTACCAACAGTCAAATTGAAGCAAACGCTGTGCAATCTACTGAAGAGCCAAAAGAAAACATCCAACCAGAATCAAGAACAACAGAAGACTACGGCACTTCCGTTGTTCAAGAAGTTCAACAATCGATAATCATTCCAACCACTCATTTTTTTTGCTACTAAAACTTTTTATTCTTATTTTAAACAACAGTAAAATAAGTATAATTTGAAATATTTTGCTATTTTCCATCTTATTATAGAGAGAGGTCAAAAAAAAAGATGATATCATTATTAATCTAATACTTTAAAGAATGATAGTCTTATTGAGCAAACAATCATAGTCTTGTTGAACAGATTTTTTGTTTCATGTTAAGGTCCTAAATAGATTGTGATATTTTCTGTGTCTAAATGTGTTTCCATATGAAATTGATTTATCTTTAAATTTCTGCAATGGTTCTGTAAAGTAAAAAACCTGAACCTGTTTATTCTCTTTTTTAAATATTCTATTAAATTTGCTTTTCTTTATACAAGATGAGTGTTAATGTTATACTTATAAAAGATAATGAAACATGAATGTAATGATTCAGATTGCTGGTCACTGATTCATAAACGTAAACATATGATTTTGCAGAGATAGGTTTTACACAAAGAGAAAAAGATTAACGATCATAATAGTTTATTAAGTGACCCGGCTAATCGTCTTTGTGTCTGTTCCTACACTTAAAAATAGGGTAAGCGTCTAACAAAAATAGAGATATTCATAATTTTCTATGTATAGATAGCAAAATGACCTTTAGTATTAATATTTTATCAGAGAAGGGGAAACATAATGCACGTCTATTACTACTAATATCCATATATATATTCTAGTGGCAAATGTTTGAAATACCAAACATTCATATGATTATTAGCAAATACCAAACATTCATATGATTATTAGCACTTGATGTTTCTTAAAGTGTTTATAACTAGGTTGATAAACATAGTAGTATAATAAAGAAATAAGTTGAATTTTAAAATATTTATTAAATGATCGTGCATGAGTTACATCGATTTTAAAATTTGAAATGTGGCAAGAAGTATAAAATTACAATGGTTCTACAAAATTAAAACTTAGGTTTGTAAAGTAGGTTTTATTACTAAGTAATCATAAGAAGATTTTTTTATAGTAATTTTAATATCAAATCCTTGGTAACATAGTATATTTAAATCGATGATATATCATATGATATAATTTTTTATACCAATTTTAAGATGAAATAGATGATAACATAGTTTTATTCGAATTGATAATACTAACTTTAGTTAATCTATTAAGAGAATGAACTGTCGAACCTCAGATATTCTCTTTTGAATATTAATAAAGTTGTATGCTAACTAATAAAGATAGTAGCAGCAAGAAGAAAGATTCAAAAAGAGGCTATTTTTTTTCATTGTTTTATGTCTCTCTTTTCGGATTCATATTCTTGTCAGGCACAATGCTAGGCATCATCCCATCAAGTTTACAAACACAACCCGTATCCATGGGTTCGCAGGATGTATATGCACAGCAGCAGTATTACCCACCACCACAAAAGGCTTATGACGACAAATCGTACAGGAGGAGGAGGAAGATTATTATAGTAACTCTTACGACAGCAATAGCTACAAGAGCTATGACTCTCACGATAAAAAGGAAAGGAATTTGGCAGAGATAGAGAAAGATGATAACAAACTATTCATCTGTGATAACGGTATAGTAGTAGATGACAGAATAAACTGTCCTCAAAAATGTCCGTTCAACACGCCACTTGAAGGCGTCTATGTCATGGACCTAGATGTATGTAACACTCAACCAGGTGTTGGTGTAACATGTCCACTTGATACCGATTTACCGGGTGTAGTTGTAACAGACGAGGCAAACTGTAACATCTTTGAGGTATGTGATGCATCATCGACTCCACTTGGTCAAGCATTAAACCAAGATGTTAAAGTTGCAGATTCTGCATTATGTCAATTATCAAACGTACCCAATTTACAGATATGTGAAGATGGTCCATTTGAAGGATTTGCAGTTAACGACCAAGATGCTTGTGATACTTTAGACAACGTACAGATATGTTCTCTAACTTCAGACTTGCCAGGTGTACTTACAACAGACCCAGCAACATGTAACATCTTTGAAACATGTGATCTTAACACACCATTAGGTGCATCATTAGGAACAAATGTTGAAGTAGTAGATGCCGATATCTGTCAGTTGCAATTTGCAGTATGTGATTCAGATTCTGGATTAGCAAGAGCGTTAGGTCTTACAGGTCCAATTGTAGTTGCAGATGAACAGCTCTGTGAATTAGAAGTTACTTCGGGTACAACAACATGTCCAGCCGGTTCTGATTTGGCAGGAGTTGTAGTCACAGCAGGACAAGCAGATGTAATATGCAATCTAGAAATACCACAAGTAGTTACATGTGATTCAGACTCTCCGTTAGGTGAGGCAGTAGGTCAGGGAACAGTACAGGTTACAGATGTAAAACTCTGTGAATTAGCGATAACTTCTGGTACAACAACATGTCCAGCCGGTTCTGATCTGGAAGGAGTTGTAGTCTTGGAAGGACAAGCAAATGTAATATGTAACCTAAACATACCAACGTTAGTTACATGTCCAACTACATCTGATATTGCAGGAGCTCAAGTAACCGACATTCGAATATGTGACCTCGATAACATAGATCTGATTCCATGTGCTGCAGGTACCAACAATGCAGGCGCACTAGTAACAGATGAAAGGCTGTGTCAAGCACCAAACGATCAAAACAAGTGTCCGCCAGGTTCAGACCTTGAAAACGTCTATGTAATGAACCCTGATCTTGATGGTGCTTGTGACATATTTGAAGAGTGTGAACCAGACGATCCAATCTTTTCAGCATTACCAGAAGGTTCATCTACATTCGAAGTAGTTGACGACCAGATATGTGAGCTGACAATACCACCAGGATCAGAAGTAGACTTAATTCCCTGTGATGGTGTACCAGGCAACAATCTACCCCCAGGTGCATTGGTAACAGATGAAGCTTTGTGTACCGCAGCTACTCCAGCAGAGCAGTGTCCACCAGAAACCGACTTGGAAGGTGTATGGGTAGTAGACGCAGGTGCTGAAGGAGCATGTGATATAGAACTGACAGTCGAGTGTCCACCTGGTACGTTACTAGCAGGAGCAACCGTAACCGATGAGGATCTGTGTGACCTTGTTGATGTAGAAAATAAGGAATGTCAAATATGTGCAACCCTTGTAAACACCATATTAGCACCGAGTGCAGCAAATATAGTATTTGATGCTATTAATGCATATGACCCTAGCCCACCAGATGGAGAGACTGGCTTAGAAGCTATATGTACGTCTGATGATCCAATCACCGCCGCCTATAATACATTTGTAGATCAGATACCCAATCCACCCGCCGATCCAGGTCTTCAACTATTTCTCAAAAACGAGTTCGCAAACTGTGAAGGCATAGAACAAACATGTGGTCTCCCAACAGTTGATGCAACTATAGATGGACCCTTCGCTCAGCCAAGAGATATAGCATTTGACCCGGTCTTTGACAGAATGTATGTAGTCACTCGAGATGGAGCTCCCACTAGTGGTTCTGTATCTGTAATTAATACCACTAACAACCTACAAATTCCAGGAAGTCCAATTCTAAATGTCGGAACTAACCCATTTGGTGTAGCCTATGACCCTATTAATCTGGAGATGTATGTGACCGATTGTGAGAATACGGGTTGTACTACTGTTTCTAGAATTAATACTACATCAACCCCACCAGCCTTAATCCCCGGTCCAATTACAGTAGGAACTTCACCACTTAATTTAGCCTATGACCCAGGACATCAAACAATGTATGTCACCAATTTTGGTGGTACTACAGTCTCTGTAATTGATACAACACAAAACCCACCAGTTACAACCGATACAATTGGAGGATTTAATCAACCATGGGGTGTAGCGTATGACCCATTCCATGAAACAATGTATGTGACCAATTTTGGCAATGGTACTGTCTCTGTAATTGATACAGAAACAAACACAGTAGTAGGCGGTCCAATTGCAGTAGGAACTGGACCAACTGATATAACATATGATGCGATACATGAGAGAATGTATGTAACCAATTTTGGTAGTGATTCAGTCTCCGTAATTGATACAGAAACAAACACAGTAATAGACGGTCCAATTGCAGGATTGGGAGACGCTCCAGTATATGTAACCTTTGACCCCATCAATCTGAATATGTATGTGACCAATCAACAAGGTACTACAGTCTCTGTAATCGATACAATAACAAACACTGTAATCGATACAATTGCAGTACAAAATGCGCCAATTGGTATAGCCTATGACCCAGAAAATCAGAGAATGTATGTGGGCAATCGAGATAGTAATAGTGTATCTGTCATAAATATCTGCCCCATCTAGAGATAGAAAATCACTATGGCATGAACACTACAACAACCTTTTTTTTTGCCTAAATTACTACAACAACCTTTTCCTATTTTTTGTCTAGCGAATTCATTCGTAAAATAACTCATCACATCAAATCTTAATCATTATATCCATACAAATTTTGTTTAGTTTACAATTTGGTTGGCTATCGTTGATCTGGTTTCAGTTTTCTCTCAATGACTGGTTTATTGTCTGTAATTCTTCTATTTTTTTCTCTGAAAGTCTGCACCCTGTCTTTACAATTGTGGAACATTTAGAAACATCAATAACCTTTATTTTCTTAATTATTTTTAAATTGTATTAACCTGTTAATACAAGTAATTGGTTCAAATCTCGTCCCCTCCAGACTACTAGGCATATTTTTCACTATAGTAAAGCTATACAAGTAAGACTTTATCTCAATATCTGTGCCAAAATTATATATAGTAAATATAAAAACAACAACAAATTAAAGAAACTCAAGTTATTTCTTTAAAATTTAGATACGTTTAGTGCATTTCCAGTTTTTAATTGCCAAAATAAGATTTAAAGAAAGTTCAAATAAAAATAATTTTTTAACTCGGTCGCATACTCTTAAGGAATATTGACTCTGATGGTTATTTCTTTCTTTTGTCTCTATCTTTTATCTACAAAGCACTTTGATAGTTTAATTTTTCCCAATTTCATTGTAAGTAAGGATATCTGAATAATTTTCGCACCAAGCTATTCTATAATTTGGATATAGACAGTTGTAATAATTATTATCTTGACGATTAAATGATGTCTATCAGGTTTAAAAGGTGGAATTTAACCATAAAATACTTCCCGGATTGTGATCTCTTAATTCTTTATTCCTTTTGTTCAGTTGGCCGCCCTTTAATATCAGACTTGCATCTTTCCTGTTTTAGAAATTACCATAAAGTTTTCTATCTCAATTTACACATTTTAGTATTATAAGACCCAATATTGCTGACTGTCTAATTCAAATTCTTGTGTTTTTACGATATAGGTACGAATCAAGAATAAAATTTGCAACAGGTTAAAAATAAAACTTGAAATTTGATGAGAAGTTTGTTTACTAATTACCCTCTAGCAAATTTTTTTAGATCAATTTTAGTAGGTAAGGTTTGGTAACATAGTATATTTAAATCGATGATATATCATATGATATAATTTTTTATACCAATTTTAAGATGAAATAGATGATAACATAGTTTTATTCGAATTGATAATACTAACTTTAGTTAATCTATTAAGAGAATGAACTGTCGAACCTCAGATATTCTCTTTCGAACAGTAATAATCATGCTAGCTAATAAAGATAGTAGCGGCAAGAAAGATACAAAAAGAGGCAATCTTTTTTCATTATTTTATGTCTCTCTTTTTGGATTCATATTCTTGTCTGGCACAATGCTAGGCATCCCATCAAGTTTTAAAACACAACCAGTATCACTGGAACTTCAGGATGCAGGTGCACAGGAATATTACCCATCACAAATGGGCTATGACGACAAATCGTACGGAGACGGCGGCGGAGGAGGAGGAGATTATTATAGTAACTCTTACGACAGCAGCAAATATGATAGTAGTAGCAGCTACAACAGCTATGACTCTCACGATAAAAAGAAAAGGAATTTGGCAGAGATAGAGAAAGATGATAACAAACTATTCATCTGTGATAACGGTATAGTAGTAGATGACAGAATAAACTGTCCTCAAAAATGTCCGTTCAACACGCCACTTGAAGGCGTCTATGTCATGGACCTAGATGTATGTAACACTCAACCAGGTGTTGGTGTAACATGTCCACTTGATACCGATTTACCGGGTGTAGTTGTAACAGACGAGGCAAACTGTAACATCTTTGCTACCTGTGATGCATCATCGACTCCACTTGGTGTTGCTCTAGGACAGGACGTCAAAGTTGCAGATTCTGCATTATGTCAATTATCAAACGTACCCAATTTACAGATATGTGAAGATGGTCCATTTGAAGGATTTGCAGTTAACGACCAAGATGCTTGTGATACTTTAGACAACGTACAGATATGTTCTCTAACTTCAGACTTGCCAGGTGTACTTACAACAGACCCAGCAACATGTAACATCTTTGAAACATGTGATCTTAACACACCATTAGGTGCATCATTAGGAACAAATGTTGAAGTAGTAGATGCCGATATCTGTCAGTTGCAATTTGCAGTATGTGATTCAGATTCTGGATTAGCAAGAGCGTTAGGTCTTACAGGTCCAATTGTAGTTGCAGATGAACAGCTCTGTGAATTAGAAGTTACTTCGGGTACAACAACATGTCCAGCCGGTTCTGATTTGGCAGGAGTTGTAGTCACAGCAGGACAAGCAGATGTAATATGCAATCTAGAAATACCACAAGTAGTTACATGTGATTCAGACTCTCCGTTAGGTGAGGCAGTAGGTCAGGGAACAGTACAGGTTACAGATGTAAAACTCTGTGAATTAGCGATAACTTCTGGTACAACAACATGTCCAGCCGGTTCTGATCTGGAAGGAGTTGTAGTCTTGGAAGGACAAGCAAATGTAATATGTAACCTAAACATACCAACGTTAGTTACATGTCCAACTACATCTGATATTGCAGGAGCTCAAGTAACCGACATTCGAATATGTGACCTCGATAACATAGATCTGATTCCATGTGCTGCAGGTACCAACAATGCAGGCGCACTAGTAACAGATGAAAGGCTGTGTCAAGCACCAAACGATCAAAACAAGTGTCCGCCAGGTTCAGACCTTGAAAACGTCTATGTAATGAACCCTGATCTTGATGGTGCTTGTGACATATTTGAAGAGTGTGAACCAGACGATCCAATCTTTTCAGCATTACCAGACGGTTCATCTACATTCGAAGTAGTTGACGACCAGATATGTGAGCTGACAATACCACCAGGAGCAGGAGTAGAATTAATCCCCTGTGATGGTGTACCAGGCAACAATCTACCCCCAGGTGCATTGGTAACAGATGAAGCTTTGTGTACCGCAGCTACTCCAGCAGAGCAGTGTCCACCAGAAACCGACTTGGAAGGTGTATGGGTAGTAGACGCAGGTGCTGAAGGAGCATGTGATTTAGAAGGAATCCCAACCATGCCGTGTCCAGCTGGTACGCTACTAGCAGGCGCAATGGTAACCTCTCTCGAATTGTGTGACCTTGTTGATGAAGACCTTAAGGAATGTCAAATATGTGCAGCCCTTGTAAACACTGTAGTGCCTCAAGAGATAGCAATGATGATATTTGAAGCAATTAACGCCCATACAGGTGGTCTAGTAGACATATGTACGACTGACGATCCAAGCGCGACATATAATGGATTGCCTGGTTTACAAGGTGAGCAATACACCACAGCCAAGGCTAATTTCGCAGCCTGTTTAGATGCAGCAGGAGTCTCAAATGCACTCTCAGTCAACAGCAGTCCAGTTAAAGCGAGCAGTACCGATTCTAGCCCAGAACCAAAAACAGCCAGTCAAAACGTAGAGGTAAACACACAAATAGAACAACCAAAGAAAACTTCAATTCCTTTGTTCAACTTCAACCTCCACTAATTTTTTTTCAACCCCTTAATTTTTTTTATTCTGTATTAGTATCTTTTATTTTACTGAGAATAAATAATCATTTTAGAACTCGATAGATACCAATTTGTTATATGTTATTTGTTCTTTTCTTTTTAATTAAAAGAATAAATTGTTCTTTTTTTAGGGAACATCCAATTATTGTACTTACGCGGATCAATTGTAAATTCGTTTGAATACAAAGGTAACACTTGCTAATCTGCTATTAGTGAGCATATAAAAAATAAAATTTCAAATAAAATTTAATTTAATACATGAAAAGACAACTTTTTGTTTGATGAATGGAAGTCAGTTTATGTTTCCACAGCATTAGTTTATACTGACGTAACTGAAACACGGAGTTATTTAAACAACAAAAAAGATGGAATAAGGCTATTTGAGGGCAAATGCAAATGTTTCTGCAAGTACACTTCTTTGGTCTAAGAAGAATCTAATAATTTCTCTGTTATTCTATATTGGTTTTATTTTAACTATTATTTCACCTATTACAATAATGACAGCTTTATTATATGGAATGTTTGTATTACATGTAATTTTTGCACCACTGTCATTGATTGGTAGATTCATCATAGTGGGATATTTAGAAGGTCTAGATTATAAAATGGGAGATTCAAATGCAGTAAATTGGAAATACAGACCTTTAATAAATTTAATACTTTCATTTGTAGTCTCATGGCTGGTTTTCTACGCGATATTTAATTATAAAAAACATGAGTGGTTAACACGATGATAAAAATGAAAAACATGAATTCATATTCATTTATGTATGTTAATCTGTTTTCTAGTTTTATTTACTTTCCTCTTGTTCAGCATATTTTATTTCGAATAATATTTTCATTTCTTTGCATTTCTCACCACCTGGTAAAGATATTAATTAGTTACAATTCTTCGTCTGGTATTTCTGTTGATGATAGGAACTGTATAGTATTTCAAATGAATGATATACAAGATTATTGTGCCTTGTTGCACAACTCGTTCTTCCCAACACATTTAGCTAACCAATTCTAGTCATATTATGTGAACTGGAGAAATTACAACGAGTCTCTTGTTAAACGTGGCGAGGTATTACTGGATTTTGATGTTATAGATAACTGGAATACTGAACTAGAGAAGATGAATAAGGAAAAGGAAGGTAGGAAATTCGTATATCCAGATTCATTTGTCAAGTTATTGGGATACATGAGAGCATATTTTCACTTACCTTACAGACAAACAGAAGGCGTAGTTAGGGAACATGCTTCAAACACACTACCATCTATTCCAGATTATAGTAACATTAGTAGAAGAATAAACAGACTAGATATCAAGATTATTGATGATGATATAACCAAATCTAACTTGCATGATGATAATTTTGTAATTGCAATTGATGCTACTGGAATCAAAGTATCAAACACAGGAGAATGGATTAGACATAAGTGGAATGTGAAGAAAGGCTATCTAAAGATACATTTAGCAGTCGACATAAAAAAGAAGAGAATTTTATCATTACATCTAACCAGTGAACAAGTACATGATGGAAAAGTACTGCCTGATCTGGTAGATGATATAACAATAAAACAGAACAAGGAAATCGATATGACTATCGCAGACGGAGCCTATGACAATAACAATAATTTTCGATTTCTATCATTTAAGGGAATTGAACCTGCAATCAAGGTAAGAAAGAATTCCAAGTGGAGAAAGACCAATCACTATCTCAGAAACAAGACTGTAAAGATGCAGAAAGATCACTTTGATAAATGGAAAGATAGCGTGAGCTATGGCAAGAGATGGATTGCAGAAACTGTCTTTTCCTGTATCAAGAGGATGTTCGGAGAATATGTTACTGCTATCAGATTTGACAACATGATAAAGGAGATAATGCTGAAAGTATCGTTGTATAACTGGTTTCAGAGCATAACTGTCAGATAAACATCATGTAAACTAGAATAAGAAAGATTGTTTAAAACGAGTTGTGCAACAGAGCAGATTATTGGTTAAACTCCATCCAAACTAAGGTTTTGGATATATTCGTTTTGAAAAACAAGAGTCTATCACTTGGAATAATATCTGGCCAAACAGGAAATGATTCATTCAAAGTTAATAGACAAAATTAATTAATTAATGAAGGGTTAGATGTAGGCGTGCTTGAATTATCTTTGCATGGATGGGAACATATAGATTATACTACTCTAAACGAACAAGAACAGAAAGAAGCACTGTTGAAATCTATTGCAAAAATAAATGAATTATTTAAACAAAACGCTTCTGTATATTTATCCCACCCTATTTACTTTTTAATAATTCTACTCTTGATGCAATGACAGATTTAGTTTTAAAAATAATAAGTAACGGTCTATCATCTGAAGAGGTTTATGAACTAAAGAAATTTGATCAATTTTTTTGCCAAAAAAAATGAGAAAGAGACACTAACATCAAAATCTACTGCAATAAAAAAAACGATATAACAGATAGGATACTTCATTTGCCACCAACGGTCTTCTTTCATGATTATAAAAACGAGGGGTGGGTAACGATTACTGTCAATGATGAGATTGCTACCGATACGAAAAATAATATTCAGAAATATATATGGTTATGCCGTAATTGGGAGAAATCCTCAAGATTTTGTTTTGCCATTTGTGATAATACTACAGATCATACAGACGATTCAGTAAGGAATGATGTGAATGAAAGTGAGATTAACGATCTCTCAAGAACTCGTAGACCAGATTCTATCACAAAATATTCGGATAACTGGATTTCAAAAAATAGTTGACGAATATGATAAAGAGTAAATTAAAATAAAGTATTTTATTTTTAAAAAGATCAATTTATTTAGGAACGATTAATAAAATTTCTTCTTTACTGTATGCATTACATGATAGTAGTTGTTTAGATACGAATCGTTAGAATAAAATTTTTTGTACTGGAGGAAACATGGAATATAGCCAAAAATTATTTGCCTGTTTTACGGTACTATTCATCCTTAAAGATTTCGAAAGGAAGATATCCACATAGTTTGGAACAAAAAGATTCAATCTTAACATCAGAAACTATCTGCTTGGTGAAATAAGTAGAAAACATAAGCTGAGCTGGTATAGTGATTTAGGAAATTATGTTAATTATTATAGATGTTCTTAAATATTGCACAGTCCGGCGGGATGATAAGGCTATTAGTTTAATGGATGATAATATAGATAATATAGTATTTATAAATACAAGCAATATTCTGTTCTATCAGATTTTCTAAATAGTAATAGACCTCTCTTTTTATATTTGACTCAGCACAGGCAAATAATAATAAAGAAGTCACATTTTAGAAAATCATAATAAAAGACATAGCTAATTTGTAACCAACATTTTTATTAAAGAAATTAAAAGTCGATATGAAGGTAGAATAATTCTATATTATTATTGAACTAACCTACTATTGAAATATTTTGCATTCAAATCATTATAACAGATTGATATATACCAATAAAAATGGTTTATTTTATGAGCGATTATTGAATATTTATTGAATCTAAGAGTGATTCTCAATGTAGATAAACATGTCAAGTAATTTGGTATTGAATTGAAGCTAAAAAGCATCTTTTTAGTGGTACTAGTAGCAATGTCTACCATTTCAGCAATGTCTACCATTTCAGGTTTTAATAATTCTCTTATTTCGGTTACAAATGCACAGGAATATGGAAAAGAAATACGTATGGATGGATCCGGACTTTCATATAACGTTATTGATCAGAATAGTTATGGGCAAAATGAATATTCTAGTTACAACAATTATGCATCGAATGAATATAGTAACGATTATTACTATCCTGAGGAAAAAAAAGTTGTTGCAGAGATAGAGAAAGAAGATAACAAAATATTCATCTGTCCTGATACAGGTATAGTAGTAGATGACAGAATAAACTGTCCTCAAAAATGTCCGTTCAACACGCCACTTGAAGGCGTCTATGTCATGGACCTAGATGTATGTAACACTCAACCAGGTGTTGGTGTAACATGTCCACTTGATACCGATTTACCGGGTGTAGTTGTAACAGACGAGGCAAACTGTAACATCTTTGGTACCTGTGATGCATCATCGACTCCACTTGGTGTTGCTCTAGGACAGGACGTCAAAGTTGCAGATTCTGCATTATGTCAATTATCAAACGTACCCAATTTACAGATATGTGAAGATGGTCCATTTGAAGGATTTGCAGTTAACGACCAAGATGCTTGTGATACTTTAGACAACGTACAGATATGTTCTCTAACTTCAGACTTGCCAGGTGTATTTACAACAGACCCAGCAACATGTAACATCTTTGAAACATGTGATCTTAACACACCATTAGGTGCATCATTAGGAACAAATGTTGAAGTAGTAGATGCCGATATCTGTCAGTTGCAATTTGCAGTATGTGATTCAGATTCTGGATTAGCAAGAGCGTTAGGTCTTACAGGTCCAATTGTAGTTGCAGATGAACAGCTCTGTGAATTAGAAGTTACTTCGGGTACAACAACATGTCCAGCCGGTTCTGATTTGGCAGGAGTTGTAGTCACAGCAGGACAAGCAGATGTAATATGCAATCTAGAAATACCACAAGTAGTTACATGTGATTCAGACTCTCCGTTAGGTGAGGCAGTAGGTCAGGGAACAGTACAGGTTACAGATGTAAAACTCTGTGAATTAGCGATAACTTCTGGTACAACAACATGTCCAGCCGGTTCTGATCTGGAAGGAGTTGTAGTCTTGGAAGGACAAGCAAATGTAATATGTAACCTAAACATACCAACGTTAGTTACATGTCCAACTACATCTGATATTGCAGGAGCTCAAGTAACCGACATTCGAATATGTGACCTCGATAACATAGATCTGATTCCATGTGCTGCAGGTACCAACAATGCAGGCGCACTAGTAACAGATGAAAGGCTGTGTCAAGCACCAAACGATCAAAACAAGTGTCCGCCAGGTTCAGACCTTGAAAACGTCTATGTAATGAACCCTGATCTTGATGGTGCTTGTGACATATTTGAAGAGTGTGAACCAGACGATCCAATCTTCTCAGCATTACCAGCAGGTTCATCTACATTCGAAGTAGTTGACGACCAGATATGTAACCTTGAAATACCTGAGGAAATTGAACTGTTTGAATGTGATCCCCTCTCTAACCTAGGTGACGGTGCATTAGTAACAGACCCACAACTCTGTAATGCAGCCACTCCAGCAGAACAGTGTCCAGAAGATTCAACGCTAGCAGGGGTATGGGTACATCCTGATGAATTAGCAACATGTAACCTGGTACTTCCAGAAACATGTCCTCCAGGAACTGCATTGGAAGGAGTTTCAGTATCTAACACAGAGTTTTGTGACCTTAACGGACTTGAAAAATGTCCAACAGGAACACCACAAGCAGGACACTTTGTAATGGGCGATGGCAACCTTGCCACAAATAGTGTTACTCCTGGATCTGCTTTTGATCAAATGCTCTTTAACATCTGTACGGCTACAGAGGGGGAGATATGTGACGATACCACAGATCTAGAAGGAGTACTAGTAGAGAATGCACCTCAAGACTGTTCATTGAACGTCTGTCCAGATGGAACGGCACTTGAAGGTGTAGCACTTAGTTTATCTCAATTTGAAACAGATAACGATAGCCCAGCGGGTCCAGGAATGGGACCAGATGGTATACCTGATATCTGTACTGTCCAGGGACTAGAGAAATGTCCGATGGATACACCACTAATGGGACACTTTGTAATGGGTGACGGTAACCTTTTAACAACCGAGGAACTATTACCATTATGTCGTGTACCAGGTGGAATGGTATGTGGCCCTAGTACGGACCTACCCGGAGTAGTAGTACGGAATATTGCTACAGACTGTGTATTGAACTCCTGTCCAGCCGGAACGGCACTTGCAGGTGTAGTGCTTAACTTTACCCAATTCAATACAGATGATACTGGTCCACTGGGAGTACCAGATGATATACCTGATATCTGTACTATCCAGGGCCTTGAAAAATGTCCGATGGGAACACCACAAGTAGGACACTTTGTAATGGGAGATGGTGACCTTACCACAAACCAAGTTACTAATATGGACCTACCTACTTTTGATGAAATGCTCTTTAACATCTGTACGGCTACAGAAGCAGAGATATGTTCCGCTACCACAGATCTAGAAGGAGTACTAGTAGAGAATGCACCTGAAGACTGTGTATTGAACTCCTGTCCAGCCGGAACGGCACTTGCAGGTGTAGTGCTTAACTTTACCCAATTCAATACAGATGATACTGGTCCACTGGGAGTACCAGATGATATACCTGATATCTGTACTATCCAGGGCCTTGAAAAATGTCCGATGGGAACACCACAAGTAGGACACTTTGTAATGGGAGATGGTGACCTTACCACAAACCAAGTTACTAATATGGACCTACCTACTTTTGATGAAATGCTCTTTAACATCTGTACGGCTACAGAAGCAGAGATATGTTCCGCTACCACAGATCTAGAAGGAGTACTAGTAGAGAATGCACCTGAAGACTGTGTATTGAACTCCTGTCCAGCCGGAACGGCACTTGCAGGTGTAGTGCTTAACTTTACCCAATTCAATACAGATGATACTGGTCCACTGGGAGTACCAGATGATATACCTGATATCTGTACTATCCAGGGCCTTGAAAAATGTCCGATGGGAACACCACAAGTAGGACACTTTGTAATGGGAGATGGTGACCTTACCACAAACCAAGTTACTAATATGGACCTACCTACTTTTGATGAAATGCTCTTTAACATCTGTACGGCTACAGAAGCAGAGATATGTTCCGCTACCACAGATCTAGAAGGAGTACTAGTAGAGAATGCACCTGAAGACTGTGTATTGAACTCCTGTCCAGCCGGAACGGCACTTGCAGGTGTAGTGCTTAACTTTACCCAATTCAATACAGATGATACTGGTCCACTGGGAGTACCAGATGATATACCTGATATCTGTACTATCCAGGGCCTTGAAAAATGTCCGATGGGAACACCACAAGTAGGACACTTTGTAATGGGAGATGGTGACCTTACCACAAACCAAGTTACTAATATGGACCTACCTACTTTTGATGAAATGCTCTTTAACATCTGTACGGCTACAGAAGCAGAGATATGTTCCGCTACCACAGATCTAGAAGGAGTACTAGTAGAGAATGCACCTGAAGACTGTGTATTGAACTCCTGTCCAGCCGGAACGGCACTTGCAGGTGTAGTGCTTAACTTTACCCAATTCAATACAGATGATACTGGTCCACTGGGAGTACCAGATGATATACCTGATATCTGTACTATCCAGGGCCTTGAAAAATGTCCGATGGGAACACCACAAGTAGGACACTTTGTAATGGGAGATGGTGACCTTACCACAAACCAAGTTACTAATATGGACCTACCTACTTTTGATGAAATGCTCTTTAACATCTGTACGGCTACAGAAGCAGAGATATGTTCCGCTACCACAGATCTAGAAGGAGTACTAGTAGAGAATGCACCTGAAGACTGTGTATTGAACTCCTGTCCAGCCGGAACGGCACTTGCAGGTGTAGTGCTTAACTTTACCCAATTCAATACAGATGATACTGGTCCACTGGGAGTACCAGATGATATACCTGATATCTGTACTATCCAGGGCCTTGAAAAATGTCCGATGGGAACACCACAAGTAGGACACTTTGTAATGGGAGATGGTGACCTTACCACAAACCAAGTTACTAATATGGACCTACCTACTTTTGATGAAATGCTCTTTAACATCTGTACGGCTACAGAAGCAGAGATATGTTCCGCTACCACAGATCTAGAAGGAGTACTAGTAGAGAATGCACCTGAAGACTGTGTATTGAACTCCTGTCCAGCCGGAACGGCACTTGCAGGTGTAGTGCTTAACTTTACCCAATTCAATACAGATGATACTGGTCCACTGGGAGTACCAGATGATATACCTGATATCTGTACTATCCAGGGCCTTGAAAAATGTCCGATGGGAACACCACAAGTAGGACACTTTGTAATGGGAGATGGTGACCTTACCACAAACCAAGTTACTAATATGGACCTACCTACTTTTGATGAAATGCTCTTTAACATCTGTACGGCTACAGAAGCAGAGATATGTTCCGCTACCACAGATCTAGAAGGAGTACTAGTAGAGAATGCACCTGAAGACTGTGTATTGAACTCCTGTCCAGCCGGAACGGCACTTGCAGGTGTAGTGCTTAACTTTACCCAATTCAATACAGATGATACTGGTCCACTGGGAGTACCAGATGATATACCTGATATCTGTACTATCCAGGGCCTTGAAAAATGTCCGATGGGAACACCACAAGTAGGACACTTTGTAATGGGAGATGGTGACCTTACCACAAACCAAGTTACTAATATGGACCTACCTACTTTTGATGAAATGCTCTTTAACATCTGTACGGCTACAGAAGCAGAGATATGTTCCGCTACCACAGATCTAGAAGGAGTACTAGTAGAGAATGCACCTGAAGACTGTGTATTGAACTCCTGTCCAGCCGGAACGGCACTTGCAGGTGTAGTGCTTAACTTTACCCAATTCAATACAGATGATACTGGTCCACTGGGAGTACCAGATGATATACCTGATATCTGTACTATCCAGGGCCTTGAAAAATGTCCGATGGGAACACCACAAGTAGGACACTTTGTAATGGGAGATGGCAATCTTGCCACAAACAGTGTTACTCCTGGACTTAATTTCGATTCGATGCTTGCAGCAGTCTGTAACGCTACCGATAATCAGGCAGAGATATGTCCTATGGATACACAACTGGCAGGCGTACTCGTCAATAATACAAATCCGATGATGGTAGAACCAGCATGCAATCCATTCGAGATATGTCCAGCTGGTACAATTCTTGAGGGCGCATTGGTAACTCCTGGAAATCTAAACGTATGTGAACAGGAAAATATTGCTGCAGCTCTTGAAGGCTGTATATCCTACTGGCTATCTCTGGCTGACGGAGCTACAAGAGTTGGTACTGTCACTGCAATAGTTGAAGGCGCAGCAGCTCTTGTACAAGGAGGCACCCTACCTGATACGCTCAATGACTATACACTTTTGAATAGCTACGATCTCAATAATAATAACATTCTCGATGCGAACGAATTTGAGTGCACTACATCAAATTCATTAGGATGTCCCCAGGAGTTTCAACTTGTAGATCTTATCGTAGAGCTACTGAACGCAGGATACACATTAGAGCAGTTGGAAGATGCCTTCAAAGCTGCTGGAGGCAATCAAGAAGATACAATAATTGAAGGAATATTCAACTGTATAGGAACGGTAATAATCGAAAATTGTGTCACAGATTCGCTATCTGGTTTATCTGTAACTAATCGAACCGCAGCAATTACCGCAATAGTTAATGGTTCAGCACAGCTTGTAGAAGCGCCTGGCAATCCTGTGGATGATCTCGATAACTATCCACTTTTGAATAGCTACGATACGAACAATAATGATGTTCTAAGTACGAGCGAGTTTGTGTGCAATGCGATAAATCAAGCGGGATGTCCTTCAGACCTCCAATTAACGGACCTTATACTGGATCTATTCAATTCAAATGCACCACCTGTACCACCTGGGGGTTACACACAGACGCAGATAGAAAATGCAATGTTAGCCGCCGGCAATAATAATGCAGATGTGGTAATTATGGAAATCTTCGATTGTTTATCAGATCCACTCCAAACACAATCTTTGATGTCTGCATTGGTCTCTGTCTTTGAACTGCAAGACTCAACAACATATCTTTCTAATATGAATATTGGTATTGCTGAACAAACAACAACAATGAGATCCCAGGAATCCCCTACAATCAATACAGGTATTGCTGAACAAACAACAACAACGACATCAGATGAATCCCCTATAAAACCTCAGCATGAGTTTCGACTTCCGAACCTTCCATTTAGCTTCAACGGTTTGGGTGTTGTAAACGAGGACCCTAGATAAAATAGTGAAATGTAACAAGAAATTAGAATGGGTGTTTTTTTACACCAACAATTTTTTTTATTTTATTTTATTTTATTTTATTTTTTTATATCATCAAAAATTTAAAGTCTATTTCAAAATCATTTTCTTTAAACAATTATACAAATACATAATCACGAAAAACTAAGATAATTCTCTTTTTTTCATTTCATCCCATGTTAATAATTTTCTGAATCTCTTAATTCTTGTACTCGCAATTTTTTTCGGAAAGTCTTATTGAATATTTTAGCCTCAATTTCGTACATTAGCCTGTAAGGAAAACATCTATGCAGACATAAAAATAACTGGTTTCATCCGACTCCGTTCTGGCTTATCCAAAACAAATACAGAGAATTTCCAGGATGATAGCTCTTCCTTGATAAAGCAGAACAGAAATACAAGTGTAAAAAAAGTCTTTGATTTTTTTGATAGACATAAAAATAATTTGATACCGATATTTCTTCCAGCAAAATTTCCTAAATTTGTGGTACTGAAAGAAATATAGAATATATCTAACAACCATCTACTATTCCGATAATATTATTCATCACTTACAGAATTCAGAAATAAATTGTACACATATTTAAGAACAGAAAGATCTAACCTGGCGATGGGTAACTATATTTTGGATAACGTCATCAAACCTATACCAATTGATATAGATAAACCATAAAAATTACTCTATAAATAGATAGATAGGGTAAATTTTACATTCTTATAAAGATAATATCATATATAATAGTAAAGTTCTCTTTACTGAATAGTTATCTTATGAAGACCTGTACATTTTTAAGAGCACAATAAGCGATCCGTTACGTGAATGCTATATTATTCGTTTTATCAATAGCAATAATCGTATCTGTATTCCCTTTATTTACAACAGGTGCGAATGCCCAATGGACAATACCTTCCCAGGACCTGAGCCAAAACCAAAACGTAAAGACTTCTACCTATGAAAATAGTGATTCAAGCATCAAGATAGATTATCCCTCTGATTGGTACTATCTTGAAAAATCAGGTTCAGATATAGAGTTCTATCCATCGACAGCGGCAGCAGCATCTGGAACGACACCAGCAACTGCAGGCGCTGCAACAACAACAGGAGGCTCTACAACTGGACAATCAGACGCAACCATAAAACTGACTGTAACACCTCTTAACTCAAATCCTGTTTCAATAAATTCCATCGTAGATGAAACTTTAAAGGATAAAAGCAAAACACTTGAAAATTTCTTATTACTTGATTCTGCCATTATTCCGGATTCTAAAGATAAAGTAACACAAAAACTAATCTATTCTTATACTGGACCAGATAATTCAAAGATTGTTCAACTAGATTATGGAACTATTAAAGACAACAAATTGTATCTTTTGTCCTTTATTGCAGATACAAAAAAATTCTATGATTATGTTCATGTAGCAGATAGCAATGATGGCTTCTCTAAGTGATTATACAAAACAAGCAGCTTTATCTAAATATATACCGCAACTATTAAATCCAGTCTCTGATATGGTAAAACCTCTTGGAGATCCAAATGCCGATGTCACCTTAGTTGAATTTGCAGATTATAGGTGTCCTTTCTGTGATAAGTTTCATAAAGAATCTTTTGATAAAATAAAGACAAACTTTTTAGATACTGGAAAGGTGAAATTTGTGTTTAAAGATTTTGTTGTAAACGACAGGGGAGAATATAAAGGATCAGCGCAGGGATCAATAGCAACTTATTGTGCTGCTGAACAGGGCAAATATTGGGAACTTTCAAATGAGATATTTAAAAATTTTAAACCAGAACCACAGCATTGGATTACTATAGACTCTCTAACACAATTTGCAAAGAATATACAGATTCAGGATATTGAGAAATTCAAAAGTTGTGTAGAGTCTAACAAATACAATGATATTATACAAACAAACAAAATACTTGCAGCAAGTCTCGGTCTGACTGGGACTCCTTCCTTTGCAGTCCTCAAAGGTGATAAACTTCAGACCATCCTGCCTGGAGCAATTCCATACCCGGTCTTTGAAAGTACTTTAACTGCTTTAAGTGCTTTACAAGGATAGTACTTTTTTTTATTTTCATTTTTTGGATACAAAAATAATATTTTTCTAATAATGGTAATCAATTCATAAAATTAAGAAGAGAGAATTAATAGAGAATTATATTATATAACAAAAATAAGATATATTGAAATATATAATATATCGAGATGTTATATAAGTACCATAGTTAATACAAAATAATTATTATTTTTTTTACTTAATAGAAACTTTACTAAATAACTATAATAAAAAATCAGACTATAATATGTATATTATAATCCTGCAAACTTCTGAAATATTAAAACAT
The DNA here is from genome assembly GCA_963695855.1 of uncultured Nitrososphaerales archaeon. GTDB lineage: Archaea > Thermoproteota > Nitrososphaeria > Nitrososphaerales > Nitrososphaeraceae > TH1177. The sequence continues at coordinate 34,360 of CAVOHZ010000010.1, forward strand.
TACAAATCTGATCATGCACAAGTCAGTAATAAAGGTAGTATTCTTGGCAGCCATTTTGATCGCTGGTACAATTACTATCGCATCACCGAGCCTAATAGATGATGTTCAAGCTTCCAGCGACAAAAAGGATAAGAAACGAGATTCTCATGATAGAGATGATAAACAAAGAGATTCTCATGATAGAAAAGATAAAAAGAATCCATATGATCCTTATAAGAAGTCATATAATGACAGAGATCCGTACATGAAAGATCAATATGCCCAAGATCCCTACAAGAAATCATATGATGACAGCAAATCATACCAAAAAGACCCATATGCTAAAGACCCATATTCTAGTGGAGATCAATACAAAAAAGACCCATATGCTAAAGACCCATATTCTAGTGGAGATCAATACAAAAAAGACCCATATCCAAAAGATGACTATATGAAATCATACGAAGACCCATACAAGAAATCATACGAAGACCCATATGCTAAAGACCCATATGCTAAAGATGATTCATGAAACATATGATGACCAAAAATCATACCAAAAAGACCCATATGCTAAAGACCCATATTCTATGAAACGATATGATGACCAAAAATCATACAAAAAAGACCCATATGCTAAAGACCCATATTCTAGTGGAGATCAATACAAAAAAGACCCATATCCAAAAGATGACTATATGAAATCATACGAAGACCCATACAAGAAATCATATGAAGACCCATACAAAAAACCATATGAAGACCCATATTCTAGTGGAGATCAATACAAAAAAGACCCATATGCTAAAGACCCATATTCTATGAAGACCCATACAAGAAATCATACGAAGACCCATATGCTAAAGATGATTCTATGAAACGATATGATGACCAAAAATCATACCAAAAAGACCCATATGCTAAAGACCCATACAAGAAATCATACGAAGACCCATACAAGAAATCATACGAAGACCCATACAAGAAATCATACGAAGACCCATACAAGAAATCATACGAAGACCCATACAAGAAATCATACGAAGACCCATACAAGAAATCATACGAAGACCCATACAAGAAATCATACGAAGACCCATACAAGAAATCATACGAAGACCCATACAAGAAATCATACGAAGACCCATACAAGAAATCATACGAAGACCCATACAAGAAATCATACGAAGACCCATACAAGAAATCATATGATGACAGCAAATCATACCAAAAAGACCCATATGCTAAAGACCCATATGCTAAAGACCCATATGCTAAAGACCATCTTATGGAAGTGATCAATACCAAAAAGACCCATATGCTAAAGACCATATGCTAAAGACCGATATGCTGAAAGAATCATACCAAAAAGACCCATATGCTAAAGACCCATCTATGCATAGATGACCCATATACTAAAGACCCATATGCTAAAGACCAATCTTATGGAAGTGATCAATACAAAAAAGACCCATATGCTAAAGACCCATATGCTAAAGACCAATCTTATGGAAGTGATCAATACAAAAAAGACCCATATGCTAAAGACCCATATGCTAAAGACCATATGACGGAAGAGATCAATACAAAAATAGATCCATATGCCAAGAGATGACTCATATGAAATCATATTATGACCAATACAAGAAACCATATGACGGAAGAGATCAATACAAAAATAATCCATATCCAAGAGATGACTATATGAAACCACATGATGATCCATACAAGAAACCATATGACGGAAGAGATCAATACAAAAATAATCCATATCCAAGAGATGACTATATGAAACCACATGATGATCCATACAAGAAACCATATGACGGAAGAGATCAATACAAAAATAATCCATATCCAAGAGATGACTATATGAAACCACATGATGATCCATACAAGAAACCATATGACGGAAGAGATCAATACAAAAATAATCCATATCCAAGAGATGACTATATGAAACCACATGATGATCCATACAAGAAACCATATGACGGAAGAGATCAATACAAAAATAATCCATATCCAAGAGATGACTATATGAAACCACATGATGATCCATACAAGAAACCATATGACGGAAGAGATCAATACAAAAATAATCCATATCCAAGAGATGACTATATGAAACCACATGATGATCCATACAAGAAACCATATGACGGAAGTAATACCTCTGACAATCATCAAAAAACATCAATCTATTCAATGGGGGATAGCACTACAAAAAAGACCGACAAAACATTGTCGACCAGCTTGAGTGATTATCTAAAGGGCGATGGTTCTAAATCTCAACCTACAAAAATGTCAGTAGACAAAAATAACATCGTGAAAAATACAAAAATGTCAGTAGACAAAAATAACATCGTGAAAAACTCATCTTTAAAGAAAAGTAGCAACAATTCACCGAAGCATATTGTCAAAAACAATGTGGAAACTCCAGGATCATCTTCGATAAACGTACCCTCAATGTTATCACTAGGGCCCTAAAATAACCAATAACCTTTTCTTTTTTTATTTGTATTACTTTATTTTAAATTAAAAGACTATTCTTTTATTCATAATCTTTAATAAAAGGATATGTAACAGTTTTCTAAATTGACGCTTTATATTAAATATCTTTACGCAATACGTGTCTAACTTATAAATTTATTTATATTCAATTAGTATTATATTCAGGTCTTAGTAAAAAGGTTCAGTTAACTTAGACCCTATCCCAAAATAGATAGGAATATAGCTCATTGGTTTCTTATCATATCTGATAATGTTTAAGATTAAAAAATATGTTAGAACAATTATACGTATTCCAGATGATTTATGGAATGAAATTAAAAATATTTGACCTAATGAGAAACCAGTGAATACAATAGGCCGTCCAAATGTTCCATGCAGAAAAGTACTTGATGGTATCATGTTTGTCTTGAGGCTGGATGTTAGTGGAAAATGTTACCCAAAGAATATCGTTCTGGTTCAACTTGCCATGGAAGATTTCAGGAATGGAGACAGTCATGGTATATTTGAAAAATTATGGGCAAGATTATTAAAAATATACGATAACAATATAGGAATCAAATGGAACTGGCAGTCTCTTTCTTGACAGCATATCAGTAAAATCACCTTTAGGGGGCGATGACTGGTCATAATCCTACTACAAAAGATAGGAGTAAATTAGGAACCAAAAGACATATTCTAACAGATAAAGATGGTTTTCCATTGTCTGCAGTAATAACATCTGCAAAATACTCATGATGTTACTGTTGCAATTGATACAGTTGATAGCATGGATATCAAAAGAAGACAGTCTTAGAAACTAATTCATAGAAAGAAGAAGAAGAAGCAAAATCTCTATCTTGATAAAGCACATCATTCCAAGAACAAATATTTTGTAGAAAACATCCTGCAGCAAGAAGATGGGTAGAACGGACAAATTCATGGCATAACAGATTTAGGAAATTATTTACAAGGTATGAAAAGAGGGATGAGAACTATCTTGGTCTTGTAAAGTTAGCAAATAGTATAATTGTTTACAGGAGGATAATTTTGGGATAGGCTGTTAAAGTAAATAATAGAGAATACAGGTTTTTAAATATACTCAGTACGCATTAAGACAAATATTTCATACAATTAGTAGATCTGCGCTGCTTATTTCAATTTAGGATTGGAAGATAAATAAAATTTAAATAATTTATAGTCATTAAATGTAATTAATGATATTTACAATTATATAGCGAAGACCAAACATATTGTAAAAAACCATTAATCTAGCGAACTAGCTTACTACTAACGATGATAAAGTGATTACTTGCTATCACTATGAACTATTACAAAAAATGAAAATGAAATCAATGCTTCTACGATTCACAGAAAAGACATTACGAAAAATTATCTGATATATTTCCCCCAGAGAGTGATTTAAAACTCGTTAACGCATATTCATCATCTGGATATTTATTCAAAATATCTTTGAATATCTTGATAGCTTCTTCCAACTTACCCAGCTTCATCATCGCAGTTGCCTTGTTGTCAAGCGCAGATTGATACTCAGGGTCTATTTCAAGAGCTTTATCTATATAACTTAGTAGATTCAGAAAAGTTCCCCAATTGAAGTAAAGAATAACCTATGTTGTTCCATGCCCATTTGTGTTCAGGATCCTTTTCTATGACATTATTAAAAACCTCAATTGCCTGTGAGTAGTTGCCTATATCCCTAAGAACATATGCTTTACTGTTCAAAGCCTCGATAAAATTAGGATCTATTGAAATGGCTCTATCAAAAGCTGCTATTGCACCTGTATAGTTTCCATGGTCAGCATAAAATCTTCCAAGATTATACCATATGCCCTTTGGTGTATCCATCTTGATGGTGTTAACTTTGTTTTCTTCCTTGCTATCATTTGAATGAAAAAATGCATAACTATTAGACACATATAAATTAGAAGATACAAGAGCAACCAAAAAAAATGAAAAATACAGGGTGGATAATATGATGGATTTTTCTCTAAATTTGTTCATAGTAATACTGTGCCTGACGGTTTTTATAGATAGATACTATAAAAATTTTAATATATATAGATTAAAAAATAAATATTTAGTCAAGATCCAATCCCAGAAAAGAAATTTCAGAGATAAAATATAGATTGAGTAATTTAACCTGTCTTATCTTCGTTAAAAATGATTATAGTTGAATCAATTTCTGAACTGAGTTTTCGTAACGTCCCTGATGTTTTAAGGGTAGTTATGAGGGGTTTACACATGGAGAGTGTAAATAAAAGTTTGTCGATAGCATTTAGATTACATTTTACAACAAAGATATCGTTAATTTTTATTTTTTTTACTCGAATTATCTGAATATTTGATTTTTCTAATTCTATAAATCCAAACAGTTCCGAAAAGCGTTTTTTTATTATCTTTAGCAATATTTTTGAAGGATCAATTGCTTGTTGTTCCTCTTTTTTTAAATTGAAATTATTCTGTTTATTATATTTCAATTTACTACTATTATTTCTTTGAATTGAGGAAACTGATTGTTGTTGTCGTTGTAGTTGTTTCGTCAGGGCTAAAGATTTGGTTTCAACTGTCTTTGACCCGTTGGTAGAGGGCGTCTTTAATTCTTGAGAATTTAAGGAATTTTTGGAAAATAGAGACAGTTTTATGAGCTCCTCCCTTTTGATTAGAATAGTCAGATATCTTCGTTTTTCCCTACGGCGCAGCATCATAATACACCTTGTTTTTCAAAAATAGCCACCCATTTAGAACCTTCCAATATTTTTGAGGTTCTATATCACATACTTTTAAAGTGGCTTCAAAAGAATTTTCCCCTATCATTTCAAATTTTGAATTAGCCCCACTGGAAATAATTAATTGATTGTTGGTTAATTCGCAGAATTTGTATACGTCTTTTATACACCTTATCCATCTCCCAATATCGTTTGCATAAATTGAATCGCGAATATCCTTTATTTTTATCTCTATACCGATATTTTTTCTGTTTAATCTTTTTAACTGTTTTATTACATCAATGTAATCCCTATATTCTTTTAAACAAAAAATGTCAAACTGTACTGGTTTGGAACTTAATAATTTATCAACTTCTTCAAGTATAATCAAGTAATTGACAGAAATAGGTTTATCTGGTTTTTCCTTTAGTCTATAAATAATACTTACTTGAGAATTTATTTTATTTTTATTTGATTTTCTATGTTCTTGGTTCTCAGGTGGGTAAGTACCATTATCGATAGCTTTCTCTACATCAATGACATCATAACTGTTATCTGTATTACAGTCTATTCCAATTATGTCTAAATTGTGTATCTTTTTAAATTGAACTATTTTTTCTGCAGGTAAATTTAAACATAAATCTACTTTTCTGAAAATTGTATCAACCTCCTATACAAAAGGTAAATCTCATTTTCTACCCTGTTACTCCTTTTCAGTTCAATTATTTTATTTTTATTGGGTTTGAATTTAATTTTTATACCTTCGTTTTCTGTCAGAGAAATCTTGTATTTACATGTTTTTTGTTTATCTACTCTCAAAAATAGATTTCCTTTTTCATCTATATGGTTTTCAAGATTGTTCAGTAAAGCATCTCTTTCTACAAAAGAAATGGCTCCCAGGATTTTTTTAATCAAAGATAAACTTTCTTTTTTGTTTATGATGGCTGTAAGTTTTAGTATTTTGTTACCCCAATGTCCTTCATATTCTGTTTCTTGAAATTTTTCCTGCGGTATCAGGAGAATTTTGAATATTGAATCCAAAATTTTTGACTTGTCCTCTGTCGCATGACAAACCAAATCGATTTGTGAATTTAAAAACTCTATATCGGTGTAGATCTTGCCATAACTATTTTTTGTTTTTCCGTTATTTTCATTTTGATTTGTGTTTATCTGGATTTTCATGTGCAATAATATTGAGAAATAAATAGAACCTAAGAATCTTTAAAGATTTTTTAACACAATGATAAAATCAAAATAAAAAATAAGGTTGACCTGCTTATTATCAAGCTGCTGCTACCGATTCGATTACAGGAGATTGATCAGCATTATCATTGGCAGCAATAACAGAATTGGTAGACTCACTACTACTAGTACTAGTAGTAGTAGTGGTAGTAGTGGTAGTAGACATAACAGTTCTCTCTATTGGTTTTGCATCGTGAATTGACCTTGATTCTGGTGTAGATACCAATCTAGATTTTTTGAAACCAATATGACGTATGAAACCTATTTTTTTTGCCTCAGCCAAGAGATCTTTACTTAAACTTCCAATAGTAATTTCCTGGATAAATTGATCAACTGTGAGTTGGGACACTTTTTCTGTCAAAAACTTGTCTATCAATAGTCTTATTTCATGCTTTGACGAGGTGTTCATTCTTCTTTGTGACAAAGTTACGATAGACAATCTAAAGGTATGTCCATCTATAGTAGTATAATTTTTAATAAAGTTAATCATAGAACTTCCTCTTCTTATTAGACTCCTTAGGTACTCTTTTGCGTATTCATGACCCACAAATTTTGTGCTGGATGAAGCAGTAGTTACTTTATCCAATTGAAGAAAAACTTTAATCTGATGTTGTGTTGGATCTTGTTTATAGATGTCAAATAGAGTATTCTCTATGATACGACCGTTACTTGCATCTACATCTGTAACGGGTAAATAATTAATGGGATTGCCACCAAAGGCGACTGGAGCATTAACTATAATCCATTTTTTATCCTTCCATTTATCCCGGACTCTACCTCTTTTAGAAGCTTTTACCAATAGATCTCGACTTTACAAAATATATTAATTAGTTATATAAGTTTATGGTGATTTTAGATCGCTTGGTGATATTTTTAAATTTATTAATGTTATTATCTGTGATATAGCAATTTAGATAAATAAATAGATAAAATTGCATGAACAACCTTTGAGAGAAGACACTTGTTAAAAACCGAACTCTAACTAGAATATTTTTTATCATTAAGATGAAGAAGGTTGGAATTTATTTTCGCATATCGTTTTCAATTAAGAAATAGGTATTTTCAAAATTAAAATATATAATACTATCTAAGATAAGAAAAAATTCTGCAAGTTTTCAAGAAAATTGTATCATAAAAATTACATTAAAAACAATAATGAATTACAATATAATATTTTAACTGTGAAAATAAAAATAAAGATTTTTACCTACAAATTACACTAGAATAGCAACTAAGAAATTCTTAGCTTTCTAAATAAATATGGTATTAATTTAACCATCAATGAAAAACTCGCTTATACTTGGCATTTTTCTTATGAGTAGCTTGATGCTTGGAACTACAAGCATGATGGTTCCTCACGCAATCAATGCACAAGAATATGTTCCGACGCAAAATTTCTATGGGTATGATGAACAATATGAAAAAAAATATGATCAACAATATGATCAACAATATGACAAAGAAAAATCACCAAAATACAACTATGACAAGAAGAAGGATTATCCATCCTCAAAACAAGTACTTATTCCTATTCCTGAAGGTCCCCCTGGTCCACAAGGTCCACCAGGACCAACAGGATACCCAGGTCCTGAAGGTCCCGCAGGTCCGATAGGTCCAATAGGTCCAGCAGGGCCGATAGGTCCAATGGGCCCTGACGGCGAACCAGGTCCTGAAGGTCCACCAGGTCCGATAGGTGAAATCGGGTATCCGGGTCCTGCAGGTCCACCAGGCCCGATAGGTTATCCAGGCAAACCAGGTCCACCAGGTCCACCAGGTCCACCAGGTCTAACAGGTTACCCAGGCAAACAAGGTCCACCAGGTTTGCAAGGACTTAAGGGCGATAAGGGAGATCAAGGTCCACCAGGTCTAACAGGTTCACCAGGTTTGCAAGGACTTAAGGGCGATAAGGGAGATCAAGGTTCACCAGGTTTGCAAGGACTTAAGGGCGATAAGGGAGATCAAGGTTCACCAGGTCTGACAAGTCTCGTAGCGGGTCAAGGTTCAACAGGTGAATGTGAACAATGTTTTCTTTATTACCTGAATTTCTTGACATCAAAGAAAGATGGTAACGATAAAGAATTGGTCAATGTATTTGCAGATCTGCTTGGAGTACAGATTCCCCAAAATAGTGTGCAAACGCCTGTAGATAAAGAAATAGTTTCAGTCGTTGACTTATGGGATTTGGCTGAAAAATTTGAATCAAACCTTTCTCAATTGAAGGATAACCAGCAAAGACTGTCTTTTCTAGAAACTTTACAGGCAGCTGTATTAAATGAGGTATCTGATGAGGAGAAACCAGTAGCTAATTCTATAATTGAGTGTATAATAGACAGGTTGTTAATAGACGGCAAACAAACTCAAAGCTTATTCTCATCAAGCGCTCTTAAAAAACAGAGTAGCAGTAATGATAACCAAGCAGGTGAAGATAGCAAATTAACCCAGATGAACAACGACCAAAGAGTATTCAAAAAACAGAGTAGCAGTAATGATAACCAAGCAGGTGAAGATAGCAAATTAACCCAGATGAACAACGACCAAAGAGTATTCGAAAAACAGAGTAGCAGTAATGATAACCAAGCAGGTGAAGATAGCAAATTAACCCAGATGAACAACGACCAACAAAATAAAGAATACAAAAGAAATAAAGAATGCGCAACAAAACCAACAAATCTTAAGCCAAATTGAGAAAAGTCAAAAGAATGGTATGAAGATAATTCAGTTGAATAATGACAATACAGTAAACAAGGGACAAATACAAGAAAATCAACAAAAGCAACAACCACTAAACCAAGTTGAGAAAAGCGATAAAGAGCAGATAATAAAACAGACAACAAAATTGCAAAAAGAGTCAAACCCAAAAGTACCCAGCATCCTTCCAATTCAAATTTTACCTCAGTTCAATCCTACAAAATAGAGTTAGTTGAAAAATACTAAATCTATCAAATTTTTTATTTTTTTTAAACACCAAGAGTTAATTTTTACGGCAAATTAAATTAAATAAAATAAGATAAAAAACAATTCCTAAAAAATTATATGAAATTGTCTATTTAATATAATAAATCGATAAAATCTAAATTTAATTAATAAAAACAATGGCTTTTAAAAGATTTTGTAAAATTTATTTATACCTTTTTAAGTAAGTTTGTGTATATGTGATATAATGATAAATAATCCTATGGATTATTCAGATTTGAACTTTCGGGATGATAATAACGATGATCATTTCAAAATTTTTGGTAAAAAAGCAATTGATGTAGATTATAACCTGTTCGGTTATTGTGATTTTTGTAACACAAGAATAGACGAATTTGGATTCTGTGCGTGTAGTGGCGGCGCAGCTGATTAATAAAGTTAAAGGTAAACAATAACAACAACGACAACAACAAGAAGAAGAAAGTGAAATAGATTTTTCTTTCAATTTCCTCTATCTATTTCATTGATATTTCTTCTTCAAATTATCGAGTCGAGAAATTATTTTATTCATTGATTTATTTCTTCTTTATTAATTTATTTTTTTGTGGTAACAGTATGTGACAAATATTCATTGGAATAGGCTTTAAGCGAAAAATCACGTATTTTAAAAGTGTTGGATTTTGAAGTTACAGCAAGTCCAAATGCAGCTGTTTGTTCTGATGGAATAACGAACGGTTCTGTTACTGATTTGGTTATCCCTATTACATCTCCTTTCTTGTCATATACGGTTGCCACAACAGTAACATTACTTGCATTTTGCAATCCTTCATTCTTTATTTTTCCATTTATATAATAAAACCCTGTGAGGTCCAGACGACTATTAACAGATTCAATAAAAAGGCTTTCGGGTTTACTTTCTTGTTTGTTTCCAGTTTGAAAGTTTGTCTTTATTGTAAAATTTTTTACATTCTCAGATGTAGAAGGGTCCAGGTAGATAATTTCAAATGGCGAGATTTCATTAGGATTTATAACACTAATCTCAGGATGTCTATAATATTCGCCAAGCACAAGTCCATTAGAATCGAAAAATGTTGCTTTCAACGTAATGTTGGACAAAGATTCTTCTGAATCGTTGCTAATTTCACCCAGGATGTAAAGATAACCAAATTCGTCTACATATTGTGAGGTGTTATTTATAGTAAAAGAAGAGGAAGAAGAGGAGGCTGGAAGAGGGATAAACTTGTACCATATTTTCTGCTATTGATATTGAAATAACTGAAAGAACAATTGCACTAACGATGGGAAAAATAAAAAAATGCTTTTTAGATGATTTTTTCTCTTTCAAGAATAGAAATTTTAATACAAGATTATTTAAGCATTCAATAAACATCTTTGTTTGTGTTCTTGGTATTTTAAATAAATGAGATTCAATTTCTAAAATGATCAACGCATATATCGGATCAAGAACATTAAAGATTAAAATTTAGACAATTTTAATAGAAAGGAAGACAAAAATTGGCAATGGGTAAATTCAAGATCGAAAAGATATCTTTTGGATGCCTTCCTTACGATATCTTGTCAATCAAATAATAGATAGATATTTAATCTTATTTTTGATATATTTCATCTCCTACAAACTTTTTATTATTATTATAATGAAATGATTTTATTTACAAAATAAACCAGATATGAATGTTGGAAGAAATTTTTACGAAGGTAGGAGATTATAAAATAAGATATTTTGAATCCAAGGTAAAAGATAAGGAAAAAAATCTGTTATTTATACATGGACTAGGATCTTCCTCCGATAGATGGCTGGATATTCCAGAAGCATTATCAAAATATTTTCATACTATAGCCGTGGACTTGGTAGGTTTCGGTATGAGTGACAAACCACAAAACATCAACTACACAATTGAAACATTTAAAAAATTTATTCTTGATTTTATCACCAGTATAGGTCTAAACGATAAAAGAATATCTCTCATTGGCCATTCACTGGGAGGCTATATCGCTCTAGAAACTGCATTATCAGTGGCAGAAAATGGAAATCAAAAAGAATTAATTGAAAAATTAGTATTAATAGATTCTTCAGGTTTACTTAAGGCTCCTACACCCTTGTTAGAACAGTATCTGGACGCAGCCATGAATCCAACACATGCAAAAGTAAAAGGTGTCTTTGAAAAGATGGCTGCGCACCCATGGAGGCTTTTGCCTGTGATAGTGGATATATTTATAAACAGAATAAATGTTCCTGGTGCAAAATACGCTTTTGAGTCTGCATATCATAACAGCACTACAACACAAATAGAATTATCTAGATTTAAAATTATTCAGGACATTCCAACATTGATAATCTGGGGAAGTGAAGACAAGTTGATTCCAGTTGAACATTCACAAATTTTTAATGGTTGTTTCAATAATGTTCAGTTAGAAATAATACAAGACACGGGACATGCCCCTTTTGCTGAAAAGCCAGCAATTGTTTGTGAATTGCTGCATACATTTATGGCAGACAACATACAATGAAAAAGATTCAAAAATACAATAGTTATTCTTAGATATTTTTTCTTTTTTTAATATGTCTATAAATATGAATAATATATGCAATTTTATATTCTCGAACTCTTTCTATTATGTTAATTACAAAATATATCATCTTATGATTTTGTCATCTAGTGTATTTTTTGTTGTGCAATGTTAACTTTCTGTTATAATTGTATTTTATGATTTGTATTCTTTCTAACTATTATATTATTCTCTCTCTGAAGACTAATGTATTATCACCACATGTGTTACACTCTTATTATACACTTGTACTGGTGTCATGTAGTTCAATGACATATGTACTCTTTTGTTATTATAGTATTTAATGAATTGTTCATGTCTTTTGAATCTAGGTCTTTCCACATCATATATACGATGCCATCTCTCTATCTTTCCAATGTAGTAGGTTTTCCTATACTACGCATAATATGTTGTATGTCATGTTCTTTGCAGAAAGAATCAAAATCTGACTGTAATTTAGAACGTGAATTATAAAATTGTGAACCATGGTCTGTCAGTATCTGTAATGGTTTTTCATACTTTCTGATTGTTCGTTTCAATAGATAAATGATCCTATCTGATGTACCTTCTATACATTTGATAGATGATAATACATATCTGCTGTGATAATCAAAAATAGATATCAACCATTTTCCTTCATTTTCTATAACTTTTAGGTCAATCTGCCACAATTCATTTGGGAATTTACGCTCAAACCGTATGTATTTTCTCTTCTTTCTGTGGGTTTGTTGATAGGATTGTTGTTCAATGCGCTTTTGCATAAAATTCTGTATACTGTCATATGCCCTACCTTTATGTTGTATTGATTTGCAAGAGTTCCCTGTATCTTGTGTGGACAGTAATGGTATTCTTTCTTAACTGTACTACCTTCTGTTCTATCTTTTTATCTGTTCTATGAATTGTATGTGGTCTTTTACAATGATCTTTTGGAGTGGACCCCTATTTTTGGGAATACTTTTCCCATTATTTTATAGATACTATTTTTCATTACCAATATTTATCACCTTCTCCTCCTTTGCCTCTTTCATTTTCAATTTTGAAATGAATTAATAGGGAGTAGATATGTAGTGAGGAATGTATTTATTCTGGTTGTAGTTAAAAATGATTTATTATTGCTGATTCTGCTTCTGGTAGTTCTGAAAATATTTGATCAGATGTATATTTTTAGTGTATTGTGGAATGATTGATGTGTATTCTGTTCTGGTGTGTTGTAGTAGATATGTTCAGTTTAATCAGTACAGATATAGATTTTTAAATGATTGCTGTGTACTGTGAACGTTGTCTGTCTGATAAAGATATTGTGGTATTATGTCTTGTGTGTTACAAGAGCATATTCAACAGAGATGATGGCATTCTCTTTTACTGCAGACAGGTAAAACAGTAACGAATTCTCTTGTAAATATATAAACATGTTGAATAGGTAATAGATAAATAATATTTTAATTCATTTTATACTTTGCGGTAGGGAGTGCATCTATCTCTATAGCAGTAGGTGACTTTGACGACGATTCTGACCTGGATCTGGCTGTAGCTGAACTTTATTCAAGATGATGTCTCCATCCTGCTTGGAAACGGTGATGGTACGTTTGGTGCAGCAAATGACTTTGCGGTAGGAGATCAACCAGTCTCTGTAGCAGTCGGTGACTTTAATTAGGCATCTCAACCAAAACCATCTTCCTTTATTTTTTTAATTGATATATAATACAAGTTCTATCTATTTCAAACATTTTACAGTTGACATATATTTATTGATAAAAAGTCTTACAAGGATTTGCATCTATATCATACATTTTATAAAAAGTCAAGATTCATACTTTCTGTAATTTGAATTTCATATAAACAATTGAGCTCTGATTCATTCATCAGTCATATAATCCCATGACCAGAAGTAAGGGTCCAAATCCCTTCACAGTTGATAGTTTACTTGAATTACGTCCATATAATGATATATAATGATAACAAATAACTGTCATATAGAAACCGTATAGTCATGTTACTAAATCTATTTTTAAAAATTTACTATCACGGCTTTATCATGAAAAAATCTTTATTCATGCGACGCATTTCAGATATTATCAAGTATAATATACTTAAATATTGATTAAAATAGTATCAAACAAAAAAAGTGCAATCTTTTTAGCAGTTATACTAGTCGCAGGAGTTATTGGAATATCTTCTCCATTTGATGCCTATGGAGAGACTTACCAAAGTGCTAAATGTGATAATATAAATCTCAATATCAATGATATAGGTCAAAAACAAATTCAACAACAAAATCAAGAAGACTCTCAAACATCAGCGGATGGTCAACAATTGATACCAGAAAAGGAAGAAGAATCATTGGATGTATTAACTGGCAATGCCAATGGCAATGGTAACAGCAAATCCTTACTAAACTTGGAAAAAAATATTGTAAATGTATGTGCTAACTTTGGCAACGAGGATAGTCCAGTAGTATATGGTGCATCACAAGAACAACTACCATCTTGTGAAGTAACAGTTGATACTATAACTGGATTAGGCGATATTCCTTTTAATATAGTATATGATTCTAGTTCACGAGAGAATGTATGTGACTAATTTAGCTAATGATACTGTCTCTGTCATAAATCTCTGTTGACATCATCTAGATAGAACTTCAATCACTACAACCTATATAATAATTTAGATTATTTTATTTTTCAATCTTTTTCCATATTGTTCTGTTATCTTTATGATCTACGAGTTCAACATTAAATTCTTCCTTCAGTTTCTTACGAATATTATCTGCATTTTTAAAATCTTTTTCCGATCTAAACCTGTTTCTCTGGCTAATCATCTCATCTATTTTTTTTATATCATCGTCAGATGGTTCCAAGATCTTTAACCCAAAAATATTCATTATTTGATTGAATACCGGTAAAATAACATCTGAAACTTTGGTAGTTACCGTTTCTTTTGAAGCGCTATTATTTATCTCTGAAACAAATTTCATAAATTCTCCAAGTGCTTTAGAGGTATTCAAATCGTTATCAAGATAATTTTTGATACTATCAATAGTCTTTTTTGAAAGTTCTATAGCCTCAGATATCATGTCTTGTTCTGTATCTTGACCCTGTTTTTCTTTTTCTTCCTCTTCTTCTTTATCTAAGGGAAATTTCAATTCATAGTAGCTATTTTCTATCAATCTCCACTTTGTTAAAGCTTCCAAAAGATTTGCCTCAGAGTAATCTAGTGGTTTTGAATACTGTGTAGATAAACATAAAACCCTAATCGTATTTGAGCCCCACCTGTCAATGGCATTACCTATAGATACGATGTTGCCAAGAGATTTGGACATCTTTTCCGAATTGATATTTACCATCCCACAATGCATCCAAATTTTTGCAAAGTCCGTGTTTGTGGTCGCTTCAGATTGTGCTATCTCGTTTTCATGATGTGGAAAAATAAGATCATTTCCACCTCCATGAATATCAATGGTCTTTCCAAGGTGCTTCAATGCCATTGCAGAACATTCAATATGCCATCCGGGACGGCCTTTGCCCCAGGGACTTTCCCAGATTGGTTCCTCTTTGAAAAACTTCCAGAGCGCAAAATCAAGCGGATCTTTTTTTGTTGGATCTATCTCTATCCTTGCACCCGCTTCAAGAGCCTCTCCGCTCTTTTTGGATAGTTTTCCATATACTGGAAACTTTTTAACATGATAGTATACACCGTTTAAAGTGACATAGGCATACCCCTTTTCTATCAAAAATCGGATGAGATCTATCATCTCTTTGATATGTTCTGTAGCCTTTGGGTATTTGATATCAGGTAATAGATTTAACCTTGAAAAATCATCGAAATATTTTTCAATGTATTTCTCTGAAACATCTTTTGGCGAGACACCAAGATCTTTTGCTTTTTTTATAATCTTGTCATCAACATCTGTAAAATTTTGAATAAACTCTACATCATATCCTTTAGATTTTAGATATCTGTGGAGTACGTCAAAAATGACTATGGTTCTTGCATGTCCAATATGAGAATCGTCGTAAACTGTTACTCCGCATACATATATCTTGGCAGTGTTATCCTTTACAATTAATTCATCGTATGCCCTAGATAAGGTATTATAAAGCTTCAAAATACATTTCTAAATAAGTTAAAAATAATCAATTTATAAAGATTTTAGGACTCGCTTGTTTTTGACTCTTTCAAGTCTAGATAGATATCATTTCCCCTTACTTCCAATGGGAAAGTTTCTAGTTTAACGCCTTGCAGATAATCTAAAAGTTCCCCTGTTCTAATATTGTAATGCCAAGAGTGAAGTGGACATTCAACCACTTCCCCATCGATTTTTCCTGGTGCTAGGGATCCATCCTGATGTCTGCATAAAGCCTCCAAAGCAAAAAACTTGTCATTAGCATGAAAGATCGCAATTCTGTTTCCGTTGACATTGACTTCTTTTCCCTTATTCTCCAAAATATCGCTAGTCTGAGCTACTTTTATCCATGTCATTGTAATTTTACTATTGATTTTCTTCTAGTCCATATATAATTTTCTTCTAGTCCATATATAATTTTCTTGCTTGTATTAAATGGAGAAATAAACTTGTCTTTAACCGGGAACTATGCTAAAAAAAAGAGTTTTGAAGACTTTCTTTTTTCATAGTTGAAAAAATAAGAATTAAAATGTGGGTACGCTGCAGTTACTGCAGTAACTGCAACTTGAGGTTCGATTATCGGTGTAAATTTTGTGATCAGACTTCCAGTAGAAGATGGAATATAGAAAAACACGTACAGAGAAAACATGTTGCTATGTTTAACCACTTTGATTCTCTAGGCTTTAGGCCTGGTCTCTATGAGGCGATTATAAGAACACGAAGAGCACCTGATGATAAAGGATCCTCCCCTTTTGTAGAAACAAAGAAAAATATAAGAAAACTCAATGATGATGAATTGTATCATATATCTGCCTTCATCTCTCGTATCCAAAAGAGTCGTAAAAAGAGGGTGTACAGCGACTATGGGCAATTTCTCTGATTTTGATTTTATCCAAAAAAACTGTACTGAAAATTACTCATTAGTCATCGAAAGGGGATTATTGGAAGCTGAAATAGAGTCATATGATTTTGATAGATGACTAAAATCCACATAGTATACTGAACATTTATCAGAACTTTAAAAACTTATAGAAATATTTCTTTATTAGAAAATAATTTTTGATTTCGTTTATGAATTTTAATTCTTATTAAAGATTTTATGTAATGAGTAACGAAGATATAAGCGAGAACCTGCCTTTTTTGTTGTTTACAAGTGTTAAACTGACCCTTTCTACAATATTACTAGAATCGCCAAGAGTACAAAAATTTTCTTTTAGATATAGGAAGAAGTATTGGACTGATCTGTAACGCCACAAAAGGAAACGTACAAAATTGACAAAACTATGTATAGTTTATTGGGAAAAATGTACATTAAACAACGCGAAGAGCTATGTCTGTACACGAAGTGTGATACACGTCAGGCAAAAAAATAGTTGGCTCTATCATTCTTCATTCTTATATTATTATATTATTGATTGCATGTTTTTGAAATTGTCAATTAGATTAAGGATGTGACATTCCATCGGTATATTATGTGGAACAGTTGGCTCGTCTATATATACAGTAATACGTTTGATCTTTTTATAATTCTAGAACAAATTTTCGACATCTAATATTGGGGACTAATGCGTGTACTATCTTTGAAGGATTATAGGAAGTTGAAGAGACTGTATAATATCATCTTTTCATAGCAAACCTTACTCATATACTATATTTTGGGTATACTCGCATCTTTGGTTCCCTGTGTTGTTATACACGTAATATCCTTAGCCTTTAGTAGGGTTTGAGTCAAGTATTACATTGGTAAATATAATGATAGATATTTTTTCTTATTGCAGTAGAAAAAATAAAAAACTTTACGATTTATGGAAATTGTACTTTTGTTATTATAAAAAAGAAATAGAAAAAATATTACTTTTAATTATATCGATGAAAGTTATTAAAATATTTTTAGAATATCTCAAATATTATAACCTAAAGTAACAAATTAACTAAAGTGAAGAATGCTTTGTTATCAAAAAGTAAGGAAGAATTAGATACCATTAACAGTTTCAATTATCAATGGACTCATTTATCTGATTCTAAATATCTACTTACTGAAGAGTCCTGGAAATCCAATGTTGATCAATACATACTTGACGAATTGTCCGTTAGTAGGAAATGGATTATGAATAAAACTGTCATTGATGTTGGGTGCGGAGGCGGTCGCTGGAGTTATGGTTTTGCAAAGCTTGGTTGTAAAGTCACATCTGTAGATATTTCTGAAGGACCTTGCGAACTAGCTAAACGAAATGTTCCTCAAGCTGATGTGATCATATCAGACTTATTCGAATTAGAAAAAGCATTGAGCAACAGAAAATTTGACATAGTTTGGTGCTGGGGAGTGATCCATCATACTTCTAATCCACATAGAGCTTTTGAAGCTCTGACAAAATTGATGCACCAAAATAGTATTATACATTTGTATGTCTATAGTTTTAAGAGAGGTATAAAAGTAAAAAGTTTGCGTAAATCATTAAAGTTCTTCTCTTTGAAAAACCGAGAAGCAATAATTCAATTTTTGATTAAAACTGGAATTCTACATGGCAGCGTACATGAATTATATGATTCCTTATCGACACAAATAAATCATGAAATAGAAGAATCAGTATTGAAGAGATGGTTTGAAGAATATAATTTAAAATATAAAAGATACACTCCACAATGGGCTCGTAATAGCAGAGATCTTTTCGTAACTGGCTCTAAGATATCTGAAAGTACAAATAAAATATAGAAACTATTAAATTAATTATAATACTAAAATATCTATGTTTTATTCATTCATGAAAGAATTTATTAAAAACAAATCTATTTTGCGATTAAAAAGTAATGATATTTTCGATTAAATTATCTTTTTTTGCTTTTAAAAATTTGATTTTGTAAAATGGCAAATTAACTGATAAAAATTAGATGATTACTTATTAAATATTTTCCTTATTACAATAAAAAAATTCTTTTCAAAAAAAATTATTTGGTAAATGTTGCAGTTAATGCAGCCATATTACCAGAGTTAAATTGAACAGGTCCATTCCCGTCATTATAGATTGCAAGTCCATTGATTCTTGATATACTAGTACTTTGTCCAGATATAGGATTTATTCCATTCATGTTACCATCTAGCTCTACATTGAATAATGCCTGATTCGTGCTCAAGTCTTGTATTTTTACCGGTTTGACTAATACTCCATCATTATTATTACCAGCTTTATCAATAAACAGTAATGCAAGTTTTATACTACCACTATTTGGCATGTTAAGTGTGACACTTCCATCACTAATTCTACAGGGATCAAAATCAGCAAGTATTCTAATTCCTTTGGGATTTATTTTTCCATTTAATGGTACAGTTTCTGTTTGAGTAGGACATGTATTTTTATTGCCAATTATAACGTATTCTTTGTCTGTATCATCATCATTATCTCTGTAAATTACCTTAGTTTTATGTATGACTTTGACCTTTCTATCATTATTGTCGTTGAAATGCTTCTTTGATTGTTGTGGTGGTCCTCCTGTTGTTTTTGCTGGAGTTACCTTACCCGCTTCGGTGCCTGTTGTTTTTGCTGGAGTTGCCTTACCCGCTTCGGTGCCTGTTGTTTTTGCTGGAGTTGCCTTACCCGCTTCGGTGCCTGTTGTTTTTGCTGGAGTTGCCTTACCCGCTTCGGTGCCTGTTGTTTTTGCTGGAGTTGCCTTACCCGCTTCGGTGCCTGTTGTTTTTGCTGGAGTTGTTGTTACACTTTTTGCCAAGGCATCCTTATTAGCAGCATCCTGTTTGGCTGCATCCAGCTGGGCCTGCAGCCCTGCTATCTGGCCCTGTAATACAGCTTTGGCTACTGGATCTGTATTCTGGGCTTGTGCAATCTGGGCATTTTTCAGTGCAGCGTCCAGACCGGTTACAACAGCCTTGGCATCCTCAGCTGCCTTCACCTTATCTTCTACTCCACCTGCTGGCGTTGTTGTTGCTGGCGTTGTTGTTTTACCTCCACCGCCACCACCTGTTGTTGTTGTTGCTGGCGTTGTTGTTTTACCTCCACCACCACCACCTGTTGTTGTTGTTGCTGGCGTTGTTGTTTTACCTCCACCGCCACCACCTGTTGTTGTTGTTGCGGCGTTGTTGTTGTACTTTTTGTCAAGGCATCCTTATTAGCAGCATCCTGTTTGGCTGCATCCAGCTGAGCCTGCAGCCCTGCTATCTGGCCCTGTAATACAGCTTTGGCTACTGGATCTGTATTCTGGGCTTGTGCAATCTGGGCATTTTTCAGTGCAGCGTCCAGATTGGTTACAACAGCCTTGGCATCCTCAGCTGCCTTCACCTTATCTTCTACTCCACCTGCTGGTGTTGTTGTTGCTGGCGTTGTTGTTGTAGCTCCTCCACCACCACCTGTTGTTGTTGTTGCTGGCGTTGTTGTTTTACCTCCACCGCCACCACCTGTTGTTGTTGTTGCTGGCGTTGTTGTTGTACTTTTTGTCAAGGCATCCTTATTAGCAGCATCCTGTTTGGCTGCATCCAGCTGAGCCTGCAGCCCTGCTATCTGGCCCTGTAATACAGCTTTGGCTACTGGATCTGTATTCTGGGCTTGTGCAATCTGGGCATTTTTCAGTGCAGCGTCCAGACCGGTTACAACAGCCTTGGCATCCTCAGCTGCCTTCACCTTATCTTCTACTCCACCTGCTGGTGTTGTTGTTGCTGGCGTTGTTGTTGTAGCTCCTCCACCACCAGGAGTGCCATAGATACCTTGTGCTCCAGCTGGTAATGAAGTCACAGCTTCTGTTGAGCCGCCAGTGGTGCTAGCTGCCTCGGTTGTACCAGTTCCCTCAGTTTGTTCTGGTGGTGTTGATGTACCTTCAGCCCCACCAGTATTTTCAGCACCAAAGAATGCAGATGCATCCTCTTCTATTGGGCTAGTGCCAGTTGTACCTTCTATTGGGCTAGTGCCAGTTGTACCTTCTATTGGGCTAGTGCCAGTTGTACCTTCTATTGGGCTAGTGCCAGTTGTACCTTCTATTGGGCTAGTGCCAGTTGTACCTTCTATTGGGCTAGTGCCAGTTGTACCTTCTATTGGGCTAGTGCCAGTTGTACCTTCTATTGGGCTAGTGCCAGTTGTACCTTCTATTGGGCTAGTGCCAGTTGTACCTTCTGTTGATTCACTTGCATCTGCTGAAGCTGATTCTGGTGTACCTTCATCACTACCTTCACCACCAAAGAATGAAGATGAGTCTCCTGTTGAACTACTGCTAGTGGTATCACTAGCTTCGCTTTCATCATTAGCATCATCACTTCCTTGATCACCACTTTCTTCACTTCCTTGATCACCACTTTCTTCACTTCCTTCATCATCTCCTCCACCGCCATCATCATCATCTCCTCCACCGCCATCATCATCATCTCCTCCACCGCCATCATCATCATCAGTTGTAGCATAAACATATTCGAAAGTAGAACTGGATGAAAAATCTAAACTACTATTCAATAATGTATTGTTTTGTAATGAACTAGCTGTAGTTAACGTTACGCAAAAAAAAGCAAACATAACTACAATTCCTATTGATATTTTGTTCCTCAAAATTGATCATAAAAATAGTCAGCATCTATAAATACTTATTTATATTAAATCGATATATTTTGATATATTATAAAATTATTATAAAAAAGTAGAGATTATTTTGAAATTTAGCTTTTGTTATAATTTGCGTCTTGAAATTACATCCCTGAAGAAAGAAATGTGCTGATTGCTGACAGTCTTTTAGATCTCTTGTATCAAACTATGGACAACATATTGTATACACAGATGGAGGGACATGGTATGATGACGCTTGCAAGATAATTGAATTAAAACATTAGGTAATACCCCATAGTTTGGAACAGAAATTAGAAAGTTATCGTTATAATATCACGCTTGATTCATGCGTGAGATTAGTCCTGTAAAACTTATTGGAAGTGTGACAAAAAGTAGGGTATATTTTTATCATGCAAGATGGAAAGGAAGAAGAACATGTACAAAATGTAACTATAGATCGTTATTTTATTTTGAGAAGTATGAACGCTATGGATGCAAACGTTGTAGGTACAAATTTAGTGATTTTACTGGTACTTATATAGGAGAATTTAATTACTCTCCAGATATAATATCTCATCTTGTTTACCTCTTTACATTAGGTGTACCTGCATACAGAATTAGATTTTATGTACCTATCAATCCGAAAACAATAGAAAGAACGTTTAGAATATTCAGACAGGCAATTTATGATTCTCTATTTGAAGAGATACGGAATCTAAAACTATCGGGTCAAATTGAAATTGATGAAGCATTGTTTGGTGCACATCATAAAGGATGCAAACGTGGATGGGGTTCAATTGAGCACAAAAATCTGGTATTTGGTATCTACAAGAGAAATGGAATTGTTATTACATTTCCAGTATCTGATAGGAAACACGAGACACTCATTCCCTTGATAAAACAATATACTAAAAAAGGATCGTTGTACTATTCTGATGACCATACTGTATATGCAATATTGAATATGATTGGAAAACATCAAATAGGTACACATGGAAGAGATGAATATGTAACAGAGAAGATACCCATATTAATGCACTTGAAGGATTCTGGAGTTATGCTAATAAGACATGGTTGTATCATTACAGGGGAGAGTACCTAAACAGTATTTTCATCTATATCTGAAAGAAATAGAATTCAGATTCAATAACAGGGAATGGATATTTCTATGAATTATCAAAATTAATGATAAAATCTGGTCCAACTAAGTAGGTATTACCTTAATAAAAAATAGATCAATTTATAACCTAATATTTATTAAAAATTAGTACGATATAATTCGGTATTATCTAAAATCATTGTATTTTAATATTTTTAGGTTAATGATTTTAACTATACCAATTAGCATATATTTTCTAATTATCAATTTTAGCAAGCAAATAGTTTCTCATATTCAGATTGAATCTTTTTGTTCTAAAATATGTAGATATTTTAATTAGGAAATCTGTAATTGATGGATAGTATTGCAGGACCAGAAGATCGTTTTTAGATATATTCCATATTTCTTCCAGTACCATAAATTCAGGAGATGCTGTTGGAAGATATACTGGAATCAAACTATCTTCTTTATTGTCAGCAAAATACTGCAGTACCTTTTTTGATCTGTAATGCTGTTTTGCTTTATCCAGAAACAGGTAACATTTTGGAAACTTTCTATGAATCTGTTTTAAATAATCCAGAAATGTATTTTCATCAAACCAGTCATACTGTCTGAATAACTGTTTTCCTTCCAGACTTGTGACACCAAATAAGACTGACTCCTGATGGGATCCAGTAATTCTTACTACAGGTCGTTCATCATTCTTTATCCATACTCTTCTTACAAGAGAATCATAGAAGAAGAATGATTCATCAAGTGATACTACCGTGAATCCTTCCTGCTGCTGGTGGAGATTATTGTCCAGTATCTTTCTGGCTCTTTTTTAAAACGCTCTTTTTCCTCCAAAGATGCAGTATTTACATGTACTTTTTGAGGTACCTTCTGTTTGAATCCCCACTTGTGCATGAGTCTGTAAATATGTGTATAGTGATATTTGATTCCGCTTTTTCTGAAAATCAGATCTTGTACCTGTTTAGTAGTCCAACCTTGTTTGTTGGTGCTAATTCATTTTTTTCTCGTATATTGTCTGTTCTGGTATATCTGGATGTCTACCGCTTTTTGGTCTATTCTTTAATCCCTCTACTCCTTCTTGGGAAAATCTATCCAACCAGTATAATCCCCCAGGGCCTACTTCTATGTAATTCATCAGCAGCATAAGCAGGAATTACATTTTCATATTTTTCATATTTTACTTTTATTACAAGTAGCATTCTTTCCTTTACTTGATTGATTTCCTTCTTGTATAATCTAATCAATTCAGTTTTGGAATGCAAGTAGTTACGCTACAAAATAAACACTATTGCAGATAGCTTTTACTCTATCGAATATGATAATAATAAAATCTGATTAGAAAATATAGGCTAATTGGTATACCTGCAAAATATTCCAATAATTACCTTTTAATCTTATTCACTAAAATTAGTTAATTATCATTGATATATATTTACTTAAATTAATTTAATTTAATTAGTAATTTAATATTGTTAATCCGATATTCATTTGATTTAAAATAAGTATCTATATATTATAAATTTTTTAATGGTTGATATTTATTCTTCATGTTATAGCGATTTTGATATTGCGGTGATTCCTTAACTTTATTTGATTACTATAAAATTATATTTATATAATTATAAGTAAAAATATTCAAGTATAATTTTAATAAATATTTTTAATGGACAATAAATCAGAAATTATATTAACTATAAATTTCTTCAATTTGCATGCAAAAGATAGAAGAATCATTTCCTAACATTTGTAACATATTGACATTAAGGTACGATCCATCCAAGCCACAAACTAAACTAGTTAAAGATATTAGCTATGATTCAATGAAAAACAGAAGAAAGCCATACCCATCCTTTAAGGATATTGAAATACAACTTAGAAAGATCATTAAAAAAAATCTTTCAGAACTAAATCCTAATAGTGTTTCCTTAGCTCTAAGCTCTGGAGTTGACTCAAATTTGATATTGTTCTTGCTAAGAGATGAATTTCCAAATATTAAATTAAATTGTATAACCGTCACTTTTGATGAATTCACTGAAGCAAAAGATGCTAAAAAAATCGCAGAAAGCTATTCATCAAATTTTCATGAGGTAATCGTTGAGAACCCTCTACGAGAATTACCATATTTAATTAGCATTATTAAGGAACCTCGATGGAATTTGTATAATTATTATTTTATAGAAAAATCAAAAGAATTTTCAAATATTCTCTTTACTGGAGATGGTGGAGATGAGGTATTTGGCGGATATTCGTTTAGGTATAAAAAATTTTTAGACCATTACGACTACAGATCAGATTGGAAAGATAACGTTCGCCTGTATCTTGAATGTCATGAAAGGGATTGGGTTCCAGATCAAAACCTATTATTTGATTCAACATTGCAATTTGACTGGGAAAAGATATATTCTTTATTTAGACCATACTTCGATAATGATCTTGCACCTTTAGATAAGGTCTTTCTGGCTGACTATCATGGGAAGCTTATATATGACTTTGTTCCTACTCACCAGAAGTTTCTTGAACATTTTAATTTGGTAGGAATGGCACCCCTGCTTGATCCGTCTATTATAGATATGTCTATCACAATGCCTCCCTCTTTAAAGTATAACTACTTTACAAATACAGGTAAAATCCCATTAAGAAAAATACTTGAGATAAAAGAGGAAGAGAGCATTTCTAAAAATAAGATGGGCTTTTCAATGGATCTTAAGAATCTTTGGACTAGATGGGGAAAGGAAATAGTGACTTCAACCCTGGATAGAGGTCAAATCTTCGAAACCAACATAATCAGAAGAGACTTCTACATCAGGTCATTGAAACGGATTGAAGATACTTTAGATGTAAGATACATTAGCAAACTATTACAACTTCTCAGTCTAGAAGTATGGTACAAAATGTTTGTGACTTTGGAAATCAGTCCTAAAAATAGGCTATAGATATAGTTTGGATTTTTTATAACGGTATATTTATAAATGTGTAATCTTCATTATCATTTTTTTACGTCAAAATCATCTATTAATTATCTTTTTTTTAAATTTTCGTGATAATATTTACTCTTTCGTTAGTCAATAAATAAAATCAACAAGATTATTACAAGGTTAGCTAATCTTTTTTAATCTATGAAGATTATACTATGCTATTGTTAGTTATCTTTAAAAGTTTTAAGTACTATTTAGATTAATTTATGTATTACAGTTATCAACTTTTGTTTAAACCAATGTAGCCCATCATTCTCTTTGTTTGAATTCTTCTGATGACTTTTCTGGTTGCATTATCGAACATGCTGTTATATCCTTCTTCTTTGGGCTTGAATGATAAGTAATGATATAGCATATAAAGTGACCCTAATCTTCCAATCGGCCTTCCTGAACAAAAATATTTGGCAAATCTACCAAATACATACAGTGGATGGTATCCTAACGTTTTCATACTAGCTCCAAATTCAAAAAAATTATAATTTGTACCTAATTCTCGTGAATGAATATATCGGGCTTGAGGTACAACCATACATTTATAATTATTTTGTATGGCAGAATAAAATAGTACACTCTCAGATCCCATTCTTTCTGGATAATAACCATGAACAGAAGTAAAGAATGAGTTACGTACAAAACGACCTGCGCCACGAGGAATATGATAATTCATCTTATCGTAGTTGCCAGAAGCAATAGCAATTGAGGAATCTGAATCCATATATCTAATTATCTTTTCACAATAATTATGTTCATATTGTGCATCATCGGGAGCAATCATATGATATTCTGTTGTTTCGAGCTTCAATTCTTTTGCAAGACGTAAAGCTTTATTCCAATTTTGAAGTACTCTGGCAATATTGTAGCCCATATCAGGATTGGTGATGATATGTATATTGCTATTTCTTGTTTGAATCTGTTTTAAAATATTAGGAGTACTATCGCTAAATCCATCATCTACGACTATAATGTGTTTAGGTTTGATGCTCTGTTCAATTAAAGATGTTAGAGATGGTTCAATGATTTTTTCTGAGTTTCTACAAGTAAATATAACATTAAAATCTCCCATGAAGGGATTTCGTCATAGTAATTTAAACATTTTGTGATATTATGTACTTTAAAATAATCCTATTATTAAATATTTGAGGATATTAGATTAAATATTAAGCATTTGTATTGTATAGTATATATTTATCGTACATATTACTCCAAATTGGTTCAGCTTATTTGTATTAGAAAATAATTACTTAAATTTTTATTTAATTATTAATTATTGAAAAAATTATTAAATTGATATTCTCAGTAAACATATACTTTTTCATTTAATTCAATATTTCTCTAAATTAAGCTCATTGTTTTAGTATTTAATTTTTATTATATTATTACTATCAATTGTGATATCAGTATAAATAAAAATCCTATTTTTACTAGTATAATATACTAGAAGTTTTTAAAGATAACTAAATTAAGGAAGCAGATGACAATTATATATGATTTTTACAAAAAATAGCTATATTAAAAGACGTTGGCTTGACTTTCGGAATGGTCATACGATCTATCTGGCATTTCTTTTGAATCTTGTCAATTTTATCTTAATTGTCTACAACTTTGCTATATTAAAGATCCCACTTGTCTCAACTTTTTTGAATCTCCCATTATTTGTATTAATTTCTTTCTTAATCTATGTACCAATTGCAATCATAATTGGACATTGGCATAGACGAAATCAATATGCTGTTGAAAATGAGGCTTTATTGCAAGAGAATTGGATATGGGCATGGATAATGCAATATGAAATAAGACTAATCAAAGGTAATACAACACCTCATGAGGATGATGTAGTACTCGAATATTTAACTAATATCCTAAAACGAACAAAAAAAGATGACCTATTAAAATTAAAAATTGAAGATAAATATCAATTGAAAAATATTAAAGACTGATTATGTCTTCCCTTACTACATTCACCGATAAAACTAAGTAGAATGATAAAAAGATTTTGTTAGTTGCTTATTATTGTTTTTATCAACAAACAAAATATAGGATTTATACCAATTAAGATAAATATTCTTACTCACCTCCAACTAGATAGTTCCTCATATCCAGATTGAATCTTTTTGTTCTGAAATATGTAGATATTTTAATTAGGAAATCTGTAATTGATGGATAGTATTGCAGGACCAGAAGATCGTTTTTAGATATATTCCATATTTCTTCCAGTACCATAAATTCAGGAGATGCTGTTGGAAGATATACTGGAATCAAACTATCTTCTTTATTGTCAGCAAAATACTGCAGTACCTTTTTTGATCTGTAATGCTGTTTTGCTTTATCCAGAAACAGGTAACATTTTGGAAACTTTCTATGAATCTGTTTTAGGTAATCTAAAAAGGTATTTTCATCAAACCAGTCATACTGTCTGAATAACTGTTGTTTTCCTTCAAGGCTTGTGGCACCAAATAAGACTGACTCCTGATGGGATCCAGTAATTCTTACTACAGGTCGTTCATCATTCTTTATCCATACTCTTCTTACAAGAGAATCATAGAAGAAAAATGATTCATCTGTAGATACTACCGTGAATCCTTCGTCGTCGAGAGTATCCAGTATCTTTCTTGCTCTTTTTTAAAACGTTCTTTTTTCTCCTTAGATGCAGTATTTACATGTACTTTTCTTGGTACCTTCTGTTTGAATCCCCATCTTCGAAGTAATGTGTAGATGTAAATCTGATGATATTGTACACCGCTTTCTCGTATTATTATATCGTTAACCTGTTTTGTGGTCCATCCCTGTTTGCTTGATGATAGTTGGGTTTTTATCTTGTATACTATCTCTTCTGGTATATCTGGATGTCTACCACTTTTTGGTCTGTTTTTTAATCCTTCTATACCTTCTTTCCTGTACCTCTTTAACCAATCAGAAGCCCATGGCCTACTTCTGTGCAGATCTCTTGCCACCTGTGCATAGATCCTTTTGTCATATACTACGTTTAACACAAGCAACATTCTTTCCTTTACACCTGCATCCGATTGTCGTTTATACAGTTGTTCAAATCTTGTTCTAGAAAGATTATTGTCTCTCTCAATCAAATGGATAAACTGTATGCTTCCTTTCTTAGCTAAATCTATTATTGTCTAAAGTGTATGAGCCTTATGTTAAATTAATGTTAGCATAATTATATTAATTGGTATAATTATACGTTTGAGTTTTAATTAGCTTACAGTATCTAGTACGATTTATTGAATGATTTAATCGAGTATATCTATCTTATAAGATATTTGATAATATGTAGCACTTATTTATACATTAATTTAGATAAATTACATTAACTAAATTATATAACTAAGTTGTCAATAATTTTGAATTTTTTTCCTAATTCCAAATTAATATAGTAATCATATATTTAATAAATATATTAGATTTTACACTAACCTTTAAATGCATTATTTTTTGTCATTCTTACTGATATTTGTAAATGACAAATTTTTTGGTAACGGGAGGATTAGGTTTTGTGGGTTCACATCTTACAGAAGAATTGTATAATGCTGGACACGATGTAACAGTGCTTGATAATCTTAGTAATGGACATCTGAATAACTTATCTCATTTGAAAAATAAGATTACATTATATATATCGAACGTAGAACAAATTAAATCTACTATATTTAGCAATAAATTTGATGGGATTTTTCATTTAGCTACTGCACCACGATCTTCTAGTCTTACCAATCCTTTGCAGGATATTGAGACTAATTGCAAAGGTATGATTTCAGTATTAGAATTGGCAAAAAAAGACAATGCAAAGATTGTTTTCACTAGTAATTCTGGAATTTATGGTTCAAGCAATAACAAAGATTCTATCGATGAAAATTCGCCTAATAATCCAACAACTCCATATGATGCTAACAAACTTGTATCAGAATATTATTGCAAAATATATCATAATATCTATAATATTAATAGTGCTATAGTTAGATTCGCCACTGTTTATGGTGAGCGACAAAGGGTTAATGAATCACTAAATTGGAAACCGCTTGTAGCTACATTTGTAAAAAACGTGTTAAGGAAGGAAAATGTAATAATTAATGGAGACGGCCAACAAACAAGAGATCTCCTTTATGTAAAAGATGCAGTTCAAGGAGTTATTAAGGCAATGGAAGGGTCTACTAATTCTGCTGATGTTTTTCTTTTATCTACAAATACGGAAACTTCTGTCAATAAGGTTTTGGGCGTGATAGAAGACTTAGTTCGAGTTAAGGCAAAGGTAGTTCATTCTGATTTTCTCAAGGGTGATATAATGAGGATGAAGTACAGTTATACCAAGGCAAGAAGAATTCTTGGGTTTAACCCTGCATATTCTCTGGAACAAGGGGTAGGACGTCTTATAGAACATATGCAGAAGAATTCTCAGATAACCGTATAGAATTTTGTATTAGGTGGATTAGTATCTCATTGCGAATACTTATTTTAGGAAATTTGGCAAATGACGGTTATTCTGTAGCAAAAGCTCTCTGGAAAATGAATGTAGACGTAGACCTGGCAGTAAATTCTTCCGATTTTGGAATGGCTTTACCTGAATGGGAAGATGGAGATGTATCTGACACTATTGATCCTTATACTATACATAGAAATGAGATAAAAAATACCAATCTTGGAGATCGAATACGTTATTTTGACTTCCTCAATAAAGCTCCGAGAAAAAAAAACATGGTTCCCAAACTGATTTCCAGAATTAACCTTATGAGAATGATTCGTGAATATGATATTATAGAGGCACATGTTCCCTATGTGATCTATTCTCAATTTACTGGCGTTCCAAATGTGGTTTATGATGCTGGATGGATTAGATATTTTCCTTACGATCATGGTATTAGAGCTAAACTTGCCAGAAGAGGATATTCAAAAGCTAAAGGATTAATTATTACCAATCCAGACACATATGCAATTTCAGATACTCTACCATATTTAAATGAGAAACGAATCTATTTCAGTCCGTTTGCTATTGATCCTCAAAAATATGTTCCTACTGATATGGAAGATTTACGTTCCAAGAACATTGCCACTAATGATGGTATTCTTCTATTTTCACCTTCTCGACAGCATTGGTTTGAGAAGGGAAATGATAAAATGATCAAGGCATTTGCAAGATTCGTAAAAGTATTTCCTAATTCTAAATTGGTCATGGTTGACTGGAGTACTGATGCACAAAAGAGCAAAGATTTAGTAGATTCGCTAAATATTTCTAAAAAAGTTAACTGGATAAAACCAGTTGCAAAAAAACAACTAATAGGATATTATAATGCAGCAGATATTATTTTGGATCAGTTTATTCTTGGTAGTTGGGGAACCACTACTCCTGAGGCAATGTCTTGTCAAAAACCTGTCCTTATGTTTTATAAAGAGGAATATATTAAACGAGCATTCGGGGAAAATCCTCCTATTTTAAACTCCTTTAACGAGCAAGATATTTTCTCGAATCTTGTAAAATTGGCAAAGGATCCTGACTTCAGAATTTTATTGGGAAGAAGGAGTAGAGAATGGATAATGAAGACACATTCTCCAGATATTGTTGCAAAAAAACATTTAGAAATAATCAATCAATGCTTATAGTAATTTATTCATTGATCATTCTTTAATTTTTTAATTATATCATTTTTTAACTTTAATCCATTTTATTTTTCTTATAAATTAGACTTATTCAGTTCCTCAAAATGTTCTACAAAACCTAGTGAATATACTATATCAAACAATTGCATGTCTTTATTGAAATTCTCAAAATAAAATTCTCTCATAAACTTTTATTGGAATGCCTGATGCATTCATATTCTTTATTGTCTGCTCATTGCCAATTTTTGAATAATCCAATGAATGGACATGATATTTAAATTTCTTAGTCATGCATATTAAATATCCAACATTCGAACCAGGGATTTCTAGTATATGAAGGGTTTAATTTACTGGGAAATACTTATCCAAGACAACACTCCTTGTCTTTGTAAAATAAAAGAGTATAACCGATGTATGGGATAATACATATTAGAGAAATAAAATATATTCAACAGCAAGAATTGAAGATATAAAATAGATCGTTTGCGTAATTAGATAAAATCTATTATATATCTTGATGATGCCTTATATTGCTATCATCTTCTGTTGTGTATTATTCGATAATTTACTAAACCAGAAACAATATCTGACATTGTATCGTATCTTTTCAATCTGTTTCTGTATTTGTTTCCCATAATACTAAATTTCTTTATTCTACATATAGTATGTTCTACTATTACTCTCTGTCTACGATGTCTTTTGTTGTACATTTTCTCTTTTTCTGTAAGGTCAATATTACGTTTCTTCTTTACAGGTAATACTGCTTTGATATCTGGAAAATCTTTTTCTACTCCAATATAACCAAGATCAAAATAGTTTTTTACATCTTTTGGTGTTGTCGGATGAACATCTTTGTATACTGTATAGTCATGCTCTCTTCCTTCTTCATGGTTTGATTTATGTAATATTTCTCCTTTTTTGTTTACCATATACTGTGTCTTTACAGTATGTTTTTTCTTTTTTCCAGAATAGTACTCTTTTCTTCTTGTTTTGTCTGTAGGTACTGGAATTTCCTGTTCTGTTGAATCTATAAATGCTTTAAATCCTGGAAAATACAGTTCTACTTCATCTACTGTTCTTAATCTTCTTGTTACGTTGTATATTTTTTGAGGTAGTGGAATACAACTTTTTACTATAGGTTCCATATATCTTACATCTCTATGTACATTGCTCTGATCCAGATCAAACAAAAATCCTGTTAATGCATTGGTTATGTATAGTTTATAGTACACAAGAAGCATAACAAATCTATCTCTTGTTGTATGTTTGAAATGTCTTCCAGCTCCTAAATTTCTTTTTCTCTTTCTTTTTGATAGACGTTTTATCTCATATTTTGGATATTTTGATTCTACTTGCTTACAAATAGAATCAAACTCAGATAATTCCAATCCTGTAAAGGATCTAAACAATAACGGTTTTTTAGATAAACTATCATAATTGAGCAAATTTATGAGAAATTAGTATAGAAATGAGGAATATAGCTGTAAGCTTTCTAATTATGCAATAGATCTAATAAATACTGAAATAATAAACACCATACTGATGTCAACACAAATAAAATATGAAATTAAAAGAGCAGGTCTCTTATACTATTTCAAGCTAATTTGTCGGGATATTTTAACTTCTTCAAATGATAAAAAAATGAATTTTCTTGAAATGTTTCAAGATTATGAAGAATATCATAAAGAAATTAATACAGGAAAGAAATTCCGCGCCGAATTAATTAAAGGTTGGATTGAAAAAAATTCAACCGTATTAGATGTTGGTATTGGAGATGGCGTAATAGCAGAATATCTTATGAATGAATTAAATGTTAAAATTCAGGGTCTAGATATTTCAGAAAACGCATGTAAAAAAGCAAAAGAAAAGGGAATCAGCGCAGATGTTCGTAATATCAATTATGGATTAACCTTAAGAGATGACGAAATTTATGACTATATATTATTGATGGAAGTAATAGAACATACAGTTCAACCAGAGAAAGTAGTGATGGATGCTGTAAGACATGCAAAAAAAGGTGTTATTGTAACAATACCAAATAGCGGATATATTAAATGGAGAATTCAATTATTAAGAGGCTATTCACCTAGACAATCTTATACGCATCTACATTTTTGGTCAATTAAAGATTTTGAAATTTGGTGTAAACTTTTAAACATAAAAATAAAATCGTTTACAACAATATTGCCTAAATATACTTCAGTCTTTAAGAATCTTTTAGCATGGCAACAATGTTGGTTATTGTATCCTAAAAGAGATTATTGATTTATTAAACTTGGTAAATCGGTTCCATTAACTTCAATATTAAAATTTTTATTGAATATTTATGTTCTTGCATCAGCTATAATAAAATTTTCCAGATTTATTTAGATGAAGGTAGCAAAGCATAGATACGCAATTTAATTTGTTGAAATTTAACCATAGGCTCTATCTGTAGTAGATGTATGCACAAGTTATAAATCAGAATATGGATTAACAATAAAATAGGATTGAAAAACTTACATACTATATTAATTACAGGTAGCAGGGGTTTTGTAGGAGATCATATTTGTAAAAGTTACTTTAAAAATAAATATCATCTAATAACAGATAATCCTACCCATAATCAAAGAAATGATATAACAAAAATGGAATATTTCGAGAATTTTGATGACAAAATAGACTTAATAATTCACCTAGCTGCAAAAACCTCAATAAATGATTCGTTAACAGACCCTTATGAAACTTATTATAAAAATATTGTAGGTACTTTAAATGTACTTGAATTTGCTAAAAGAAAAAATATTTCCAATTTTATTTTTTTAAGTACATATGTATATGGAGAACCACAATATCTTCCTATAGACGAAAATCATCCTGTTAATCCTCATTCACCTTATAATAAAAGTAAAATAATAGGTGAAAGTTTATGCGAAGATTATTCGAAAATATTTGGGATCAATATTGTTATTTTGAGACCATTTTATTTATATGGATATGATAGGAAAAAAAATACATTAATTAGATCTATTTTGGATCAAATTAATACTACTGAAATAGTAAAACTTAGTAGTGAAAAAACTAGTAGAGATTTCCTGTACATTAGTGACTTCATTGACTTATTAAATAAAATACTAAATCAGTTTCCCTCTGGTTGTAATATCTACAATGTTGGATCTGGCACTAGCTATACTATTACAGAAATAGCTAGGAAAATTGCAAATTTATTAAATAAAAAAATAAGCATCTGCTATGACGGGTCAATACGAAAACAAGATATAAATGAAATGGTTGCGGATATAACCAAAATATCTAAAGAGTTTGATTGGAAGCCTAAAATAGATATCGATCAAGGATTAACATTAACAATAAAAAAAAGTAAAGAAAAAAAAGAAAATAATAATTGAATACTATTATTTAGTCAACATGTACGTCTATAACATATTATGAAAGAATTACTTAAAATAAGAAATGGATAAAGATTAGATGGTACTATTTTCGGCAGGGACATGCTACTTATTTGGCTTTTATGATGACTTTTGCTAATTTTATTACTATTGAATATGCTCTGTTGATCGATGAAGGTCCTATTCTTTCTTCAATATTTAGCAACATATTGATCTTCGCAGTAATTTTTATCATGATATATTTTCCTCTCACTCTCTATCATAATAGGATATTGGCATAGAAAAAATGAGTAATGTGGAACAAGAAGCCTTGTTCAATAATTGTATGATAGATGCAACAATGGTTATATCTGTTTGAATATCTGGAAGGTAAATTGACAGAGCAGGAGAAAAAAATCTGATGAAAGAAAGATCAATGAAGATTACGGCAGGAAAAAAAGTATTATAAAGTTCTTATTCATAAACATTGATGTAGACAATATATGAAAATTTTGCATTTAAATGATCAGGCAGGCGTATCATGTGTACTTGCCAAGTATCAAAATAAGTTAGGAAATGATACCAAAGTAATTAAAGCTAGCGATGACAAATATGGTATATATGAATATTATCGTAATTATGTTCAATTAGTTGGACAAGATGAGTTTATAGAAAAATCCTTGGAAGAGGCAAAGCATTATGATATTATTCATGTGCACAGTTTATTTGGAATGATTTTTTATCTGAGAAAGAAATATGGAACCTCAAAGAAGATAATATTACATTATCATGGAACAGATATTAGAGGAATAGATAATTTTGATCAGAGAAAAAGAGCATTTAATGAAAATCTCTTATTATTAATATTGAAAATTATTAAAAATAAAAAAAGGGAAAAAAAAATTAACCGTATTGCAGCACATAGACTTGCACAGATACTTTCTGATAATGTACTAATATCTCAAAAAGATTTATCAATTTATGTTAAAAATGCAAATTACATTCCGATTCCAATTGATATAGATCATTTTTACAAGCATGAAAATCCTAATAAAAGAAAAGCATTACTATTCAAAACAGAAGCGTCTAATATGAAAAAAACCTTAGAAACAATTACTAATAATTTTAACTTTTTAGCAGAAGTACATGACAGAATTTCTAATCCGATTAAATATAGCAAAATGCCGGAATTTTTGAATCAATATGAAATGTATATCGATATTAGGTTTATAAAAGAACTTCTTTTGGAAGACCTCAGTACAACCTCATTACAATCCTTAGCATGTGGCTTAAAAGTGATAACTCCACAATTAAAAATATTGGATACTTTTCCTCTTCAACATAATCCGACACAAATAGTAGATAGATTATTGGCACTTTATAAACAAAAACAAAAACAAAAATCTAGTTTAAGAATACAAATAATAAGCAACCTATTAAAAGCAAATTATCAAATTTAAGATGCATTGTAAAATAAGCTACAGAAAAGACTGGTATTATATATAGATGACAAATTATGAGTTTATTAAATTACCAGAAATATCAAGATATTATATTCAACGATAATGTAATTTAATTATTAATAACTTCTAATGACATTAGATATTCAGCGTACTAATGAATTTCATATTTAAATTTAGAAGAATTTTTAATTCATTGATAATCACTTATATATAATTAACAGAATTCTGTTTCTCCTCAAAACGTCCATAATTCAGATTTAAAGTCTTTGTACCATTCAATCAACATTTCGATTCCGTTTTCAAACGATATCATAGGTTTAAAATTCAATAATTCTTTTGCGCGAGTTATATCAGCATATAATCGTTGAACTTCAACAGGACGTGATTCTACGTGTTTTGGTTCCAGTTTCTGGTTATTGTTTATTCCAGATTTATCTATAATTACTTCTGCTATTTTATTTACAGATATCTCGCTTCCTGAACCGAAATTTATTCCATCTTTGCCTGGATTACCTTTGGTTTTTAGAATCAAATCATATGCATTTATTACATCGCTTACGTATGTGTAGTCTCTTGTCTGTTCTCCATTTCCATATATTAAAGGAGGTTTATTCTGTAACACTCTGTTGATAAAAATCGCAATCACTCCACCATAACCAGTATCTTTTTGTCTAGGTCCATAAAAATTAAAACATCTAATTATATCTACACCTAGATCATATGTCTCATTGTATGTATAACATAATCTATCTGCTGCAATTTTGCTAACTCCATATGGATGTTGTGCACCAAGGAAATGTTTTTCATCCATAGGTACATATTGTGCTGAACCATACACCTCACTTGTTGATGCAAACAAGATTTTATTAATATCATTAGTTCTACAATATTCTAATAGCTTTAATGTCCCGTTTACATTTATTTCAAAAGTTTCTTCAGGATTAACTATTGACCGGTCCACATGAATTTGAGCAGCTAAATGAATAACTGTATCTAGGTCATTTGGAATTTTAGTATATATATCATTTTTTCTGATGTCATCATAAATAAATTTAAAATTCTTTTTATGTAAAAGAGTCCTAATATTATTTAAATTTCCATTACTAAGGTTATCAATTCCATATACTGTGTGTCCTTCCCCTACATATTTTTCTGATAAATGACTTCCTAAAAACCCTGCTGCTCCTGTAATAAGAATTTTCATACTTCTGAAAAGATAGATAAGAGCTGATTAAAGTATTTTCTTTTTGCATAAAAAATTTAATATACTTACTAAAAAATTATTATAATTATCTTAGGATCAGGTCAGGAATATGTATAATCTTTTCTACTCAAACAAAGTAATTCCGTATAAAGATATATGTGTTTAATTGGATACGATATCCATTCAATTAACTAGTACTAGTATCATTTATCTGACCAGTTAAATTCCATATCAGTCAAGGATGGTTCTGCTAGTTGATGATCTATCGTTTTATCATTGGGGTTTTTTTTACCACCGGATCTGCGGAGTATTGAGTTTAGAGCATTGTTGATAGACTTAATATTCACAATATTAACTATGTTTGATTTTGCTCTGGCTGTTTGGAACATACCCAATTAAACATAAATAGCTATAAATAATTGATGATAGATAAACATCTAAAATTTTTAATTAACAATTAACAATAGAAGATATGGACGCTTATTATAAAGATAAATTATCAAATATTTGTCTATAATTTTGTTATTATAAAAAATATAATAGGATTTTTTAGTTAAGAATAATAGATTAATTGCATATTTAACCTATATAAAACTTTTAGAAGGCTCTACAAGAACATTTCTTAGAAAACGTTTTGTGCACTTTTTGCCGGCTCATCGTTCTTCTAACATGTCCTGGTTGGGTTGGAAAAGTTATATCTGCCCTCCTACGGTGTCTAGGAGCCAAAGTCACCGTTACCGAAGTCAACCCGATAAAAGCGCAGGAAGCGCATATGAATGGATTTAATGTTTCCAGAATGAAAGATGTTACAGGTATAGGATACTTTTTTTCACAACATGTACAGGACAAACAAGTATGTATTCAGGTTTCACCCCGTATGCAAGCAACAACAACAAGAAAATATAAAATTACAAAACAAAATTAAATATTTTTGATAAAGCCAAGCCTGTATACGAATATGCTATAACAAATATTGGTGCTGGAGCGTAATCCAATATAGGAAAAAAATAGTGGTTTTTACCTTATTTCATGGATTTTTTTAGATTACAGTTTTTTGACCTTGTCAATTAGACTGAGAGCATCACATCCTGACTCAGTAGTTATATATAGTAAATGACTTTCATCCAAAGGCAGCGTAATACGTTTAATCTTTTCATATTCTGCCAGAACAAATTTTCCCTTTCCAATCTTTGGTGCAAGTTTGCTACGTATCTTCCAAGCGTTGAGAGCAAGTTGAAGAGATTCTTTGCTTTCATCTTTTGATAGTAAATTAGTTACTCCTGATTTATGTTCTGAAAATACGGGTTTCTCTTGTTTGGTATCAAATATTGTTACAAATCGGACGTTAGGGTCCATGGCCATGATATTTTTTCCTATTTCATTATAATTCATTGTGATAATATAACACTCTTACTTAATAAGAATAGAGTTTTTGTTGTCACGATTGATGAGGCATATATCTAATTTTATTAATATTACAACAAAAACTCATGAATACTATATAGTGAATCTGTCGCGGCTTTCAAGTCAATGTGAATAACTCATCTTTTCTATTAAATAACTTGTATATGAACATTGATAAAAACGGGACCGTCGGGTTGCTAGGCATTTTTGCCTCTATTCAAGAGAATTACATTAGGAAAAAATCTTTCAATTACAGAACATCATTTTCCTTTGATATATCTAAATTTTGTTTAACAGGCTTATCCGGCAATTTTGAATAACCCAGATAATCTATAATCTGATCCTCAGATAATCTTTTTTGTGCTTTTAATCTAAACTTTTAATTCATCTTTATTTGATAATTTATCAGGTATATTTTTTGCATTATTATTAGATGTTATTTTGATATATTCTATGAAGTTTGGATTATCTATTATCGAACCACTAAAATCTGTATATTTTGGTAAATTTCAAGTTTGAAATTTCACCTGGTATAATTAAGATAGAGTTAATCAACTTCGCATCAGAAAAAATTTCTTTAAAAATATACGAGCAACAATTGATCCTTCCAAAGTAAAACACCCAATGCCAATAGTTGCAGCAACAAATACAGTATCTGTTACTGATGCAAATGATTCGCCTATGACTGGCATAAATGTTGCAGCTATAAGAATTATAAATCCAATCAATGCGAATAATCCTAAAACTATGGTCTTAATTTCATGATTTTGAGCATCTCTTTTATAATGATAAGACTTATTCGATATGTTTTCATAAATAAATAGTGTAAAGATGAGATAATAATCAAATAAAATGCTATTAGTAGAATTCATTTATACATTATGCTAGGTAGTAGGAAGCGGATTAGTATATTTAGTCGGATTTTACTACCTTGTATTTAGTTGTTATTATTAGCAACTTATAATGATAACAAATTAAGAATAATGAGTCCATTAAATATTTTTTAGTAGTGGTATCAGCACGGATGCGTTGGCAGTTGAATAGGTACGGCTTCCGTGTTCACTAACAGAATATCGCTAGAGTAAAGGATTAATTAATTTGGATGATTAAAAAAGAAAAGAAATATAGTTAAATTTGGTATTATGATATGGTAGCAAAAGGTATTCATTCTTGGTTGATAAAGTTGAGGTTGACACATACATTTACCAGGTTTTTATCGAAGTTTATTCGGTCACCAAGTCCGTTACCATTTTCTGTATTTGCTAGGTCTGCTGCTCCTCCTTCATTTGCTGCTGCCCAAGCAGCAGGGTCTTGAGGTATTTGTGTGATATCTACACCGTTTACGTTAAGGTTCTTATTGAAAAATTTTATTTCTTGCTGATTTGCAATTTTTTTATCTTTTTTTGGTTCCGGATAATAACTATTATCATAGTTATCATATCCATATCCATTATCGTCGTATCTGCTGTTATCATACTGGTCCCCGTATTGATCACCGTGGGAATATCTATTGTCATAATCTGCATCGTATGGTACTGCCTATGCATTTGTATTTGTTGATGGGTTTAGAACCAATAGACCTGTCGCTAGTATTGCTGCCATTATAGAGGCCAACACTTATCTTTTTGTTGCTCATCGTTTGTTATTTACAATTTTAATATATCTAAGGTTGGAAGGAACATTATCTAATCTTGTAATATTCTATTATTCTGAATTATTGACAATATGAAGAATAGAAAAGAAAAAAATGGTGTTTGGGTAGGAAGAGAACTACTTACTAGGACTGCAGGAGTGCTGCAGCAACGAGTACGGGTTCGATGTAATTATTTACATATATGTAACTAATTGGATTAGAAAATACTATACTATAAATGTCAAAAATAATATCAATAACAACTGTTTCAATAATATTTAAAGTTTAGACATTTCTCTTAGCAAAAATGTTCTAAAATAAGATTTTGATAGACAGTACCAAAAGTACAATCTCATCTTCGTACATCTTTGTACTATTCATGTATTATCTAGGTGATTGTACAAGAATATGTGAAATGGTATTTATTGATTTCACTGATATATGTAATTCAAGCGAAACTATCAACATGGGGATTAGGATTCAAAGGTATTAGCTATATTTGGCGGTGGTTTCTTTAATTTATTGTTTTTATAATCATGAAATATAATTTTGGGACAGATATTGAGATTAAGTTTTACTTGTATAGCTTTACCATCGTGAAAAATATGCCTAGTGTGGAGGGCATGGGATTTGAACCCATTATTCGTATTCACACGTTAATACAATTTATAAATAATCAAGAAAATAAAGTTTATTGATTTTTCTAAATGTTCCACAATTGTAAAAACAAGGTGCAAACTTACAGACAAAAAAATTGAAATATTGCAAATAATAAACCAGTCATTGTGAGAAAATTGAAACCAGATCAACAATAACCAACCAAATTGTAAACTAAACAAATTTGTATGGATATAATGATTAGGATTTGATGTGTTGAGTTATTTTGAGAATGAATTCGCTAGATAAAAAATAGAATAAAAAAAGTTGTTGTAGTGATTTAGCCCAAAAAAAGGTTGTGGTAGTGTTGGTGCCACCTTAGTGATGTTCTATCTCTAGTTTATGCAGGGCAGAGATTTATGACAGATACACTATTACTACCAAATGAATTGCCCACATACATTCTCTTATTTACTGGGTCATAGGCTATACCAATTGGGTTATTTCCTACGTCAATTGTATTGATTACGGTGTTTGTTGTTGTATCAATTACAGAGACTTTACCTGGAACAGAACTACCTTGATTGGTCACATACATATCCCGATTTATGGGGTCAAAGGTTACAAATACTGGTAGGGCGAATGACGGATCCGTAATTGTTTTAATTACCATGTTTGTATTGGTAAAAATCACAGAGACAGTACCACCACTAAAATTGGTCACGTACATTCTGTTATTTACTGGGTCATAGGTTATATCAGTTGGTCCATCGCCTACTGTAATTGGACCGGCTACTACTGTGTTTGAATCGGTATCAATTACAGATACAGTATCATCGTCAAAATTGGTCACATACATTCTTTGATGATCTGGGTCATACGCTACACCCCATGGTCCATTACCTACTGTAATTGGGGTTATTCCGTCTCCTACAATTCCATTAGTATCGATTTGAACTGGTGGGTTTTGTGTTGTATCAATTACAGAGACTGTATTGCTGCCAAGATTGGTCACATACATTCTTTGATGTCCTGTTTCTGGGTCATAGGCTAAAGTAAGTGGTCTAGGTCCTACTGTAATTGGACCGGGGATTAAAGCTGGTGGGGTCGATGTAGTATTAATTCTAGAAACAGTAGTACCGCCAAACTCATTAGTGGTCACATACATCTGCTGATGAACAGGGTCATAGGCTATACCAAATGGGTCAGGTCCCAAACCTGGAATTGGAGTGCCCTCAATTTGTGCGTTTGTTGCTGTAGCAATTACAGATACACTATCACCTCCTTGAGTGACTACATACATTCTCTTATTTACTGGGTCATATGCGATATCTTTTGGATTACGAATACTTCAGGTATAGGATTTGGATCAACTGTTACATCACATGGAAATATTGCCGGCAATAATGCTTTTTCGAAACAGTCAAAGAGACCCTGTACTACTCTATCTATCTCTGTATTTGTTTGAGATTTTACACCATTTTCTATTGCAGCCAATGCAACTTCTGGAGAAAAACCTAGGTCAAATACTTCATATTTAAGAGCAAGCTCTAGGTTTTCACAAATTTTAGACAGTTGTGCTGTATCATACGGGGCTGAATTTGATCCGGTCGTTAAACATGTTGCTCCCGAAACTATTGGTGATTTGTTACTACAATTTATATTATCAAAATTGACAATATTTATTGCTTTAATCAATGCATTGAGGAGAGTCATTGTTTGTGGAGCATTCAAGAAATTTAACCAATATTTTATACATTCTTCACATATTATTTGTTCATCCGTTAATTCCGATTGACTTGCCGAACCTGCTTGAGCTTGAAAAGTGGATACCGGTATTGCAGATACCTGCATTGGTATACTTGCCGTCGTTGCTAAAAAAAGCATGCTTACCAATGAGAGACCTAATATAGTTGACTTATGCATTAATTGATTGCTATCTTATTATTATATTAGAATTACGAGAAATTTTTATTTGATCTCAATTGGAAGATTATTCTTAACAAGTTCCTACAAAATCATTAAAGATACAATATAAGAGAAATATTATAAAGCAATTAAAGTTTGGAATATTCTAGTATTTTCGTTACAATTTTTTTAACTATACAAACTATCATAAGATCATAAGTATATTGACAAGTAGAAATTATACAACACAAAAAGGTTTCTAAAATTATCAAAAATATTTAATGAAGAACTAACAATAGAATAATATGCAGGCTTCATATGAAGTTAAATTATCAAATATTTGTCTATCATTTTCTTAATATAAAAAATAAAATAAATAGGATCGTCAAGGTAAGAATAATAGATTTATTGTATATTTAACCTTTATAAAATTTTTGAGAGGTTCTACAAGAACTTTCTTTGAAAAACGTTTTTTGCACTTTGCTTCCACTTGATCGTTGTTCTAACTTGGCCTTCCTGATGCAAGAGCTTCCTTAAATTTTTATTCTTATCTTTATATTAAAGAATTTAATCTATGGAACCAAAAAAATCAGTTATTTCCGCCACTCGTGCAGCAAATGATACGCAATCATCTGATTACAGAAAGGGTGACCAAATAGAGAAAGGAAAACTTTCCTATGAATGGGCATTAAAATCGATGAAAATTGTTACAAGGATTATGGGAAAAGAGAGTGGAAAAAAACCACTTTCCGGTCTAAAAGTTGCATTTTGTCTTCACATTACAAAGGAAACATCTGTCTTGGTTATGGCAGCTAAAAAACTGGGTGCTAAAGTTTTATTGTGTTCGGCAAATCCCCTATCTGTCCAAGAAGATATTCTTGAATTTCTGAAAAGTAACGATGTCACTGTTTTTGCAAAGAAAGATCAAAGTGAAAAAGACTACATTGAAAATATATCAAGAACTGTTGAATGTAGACCCGATTTGATAGTAGATGATGGCTCAGAGATGCATATTTTAGCACATAAAAAGAAATTGAAAAGCGTAATTGGAGGAACAGAAGAGACAACTTCCGGAATTCACAGGCTAGTTGTCTTGGATCACAAAAAAAGTCTTTTGTATCCTCTAATAGGCGTAAACAACGCCTATACCAAATATCTTTTCGATAATAGATATGGAACCGGTCAGAGTACAGTAGATGGAATACTCAGAACCACGTCTATCTTTATTCCTGGCAAGAATTTTGTTGTATGCGGTTATGGTTGGGTTGGAAAAGGTGTATCATCTTGTCTACGTGGTTTGGGAGCTAAAGTCACGGTTACCGAAGTTGACCCAATAAAAGCACTGGAAGCTTATATGGATGGATTTAATGTCTCAAGAATGAAAGATGTTGCAGGTATGGGAGACTTTTTCATAACATGTACAGGACAAAGAAGTGTCATTAGAAAAGAACATATTGACCAGATGAAAGACGGAGTGTTCATTGCGAACGCAGGACACTTTGATGTTGAAATAGACATTGATTATTTACATACGAAAGATAAATGTCCAAAACAAGTAAGACCATATGTTCAAAGCTTCAACGTTGGAGGTAAAAAAGTAAATCTAGTGTCTAATGGCAGGGTAATTAATTTAGTTGGAGCTGAAGGACATGCCCCAGAAGTCATGGCACTTTCTTTTGCAAATCAGCTACTATCCATCATACATCTTGCAAAAAATTATAAAAAAATGGAAAAAAGACTTTATCCAGTACCATCAACCATTGATAACAAAATAGCCGAATACGCGTTAGATTCTTTTAGCATAGTAATTGATAAACTGACTAGAGAACAAATAGCATACCATAAAAAGGCTTATTTTTGATCAAAAATATTAAGAAAATTATAGTCTTTGCTATCTTAATTGTAAAAAATTTTTTAAAAATAATTTTGATATCATTTCTATTTCTTTTTTTGGTTTTCAA
Source organism: uncultured Nitrososphaerales archaeon (assembly GCA_963695855.1). Taxonomy (GTDB): domain Archaea; phylum Thermoproteota; class Nitrososphaeria; order Nitrososphaerales; family Nitrososphaeraceae; genus TH1177. The sequence goes on from CAVOHZ010000010.1 coordinate 79,157, forward strand.
CTAAGAAAATCAGGATCAATATTAAATATTAGGCCTACCTAATACTAATTCCAGTCAATCAAACAACAACGGAGATGATTCATCATCTCTTCCCTCCTGCCCAATAAATATGATATATCTGAAGAAAAGGATGAGAAAAAATCCATAGAGCAAGACCTCATGAGACCAAGCATCAATCAGATATCATCATTTTATCCAATGAAATTCTCTTCTTTTCTGCTTGGCTCGCTTATAATGCTACATAGAAAAGCAAAATAGTTTTGACATATCAAAAGATCAAAAATACTCTATTTTCTATTTCTTTTTTTTTTTGCTATTACCTTCCAAATCATTCATCTAGACCATTCCGAATTAAAAATTCTTCAGTTTTGACTCCTCTCTCTGTCTGTATTGGAGAAAATATCCCAAGCCTATCAATTACAAATTAAGTGAGTAGTTATCTCCTAATGGCATATATATACAGCAATAAGAATTCTCTTAATAATAATGCGCGATATTGTGACTTCCTCCATTCTAAAAGATAGATTTGAGGATACAGTAATAATTACAACAGCATTACCATACGCAAATGGAGAGATTCATTTAGGCCACATCTCTTCTACTTATCTTCCAGCAGATATTTTTACGAGGTTTCTACGACTTTTAAAAATAAAAGTATACCATGTTTGTGCATCAGACGATTTTGGAACGCCGATCTTGATAAAAGCAGAAAATGAGGGAAAGACACCTGAAGAGTTTGTCGCATACTGGAATAAGAGAGATCAGGAAGATTTTAAATCGCTTGAAATTGATTTTGATAAATTCTCTAAAACAAGTTCACCTGAAAATTATGAGTTTGTCAGGTACGTGTTTAATCGCCTTAAAGAAAATGGTCACATATATGAAAAGGAAGTGATTCAATTTTATTGTGACTTTGACAAAAAATTTCTTCCAGACAGATACGTAGTGGGTACATGTCCTTATTGTAAATCAGAGGACCAGTATTCTGACCTTTGTGAGAAATGTGGAAGGGTGCCAGAACAAATCCTAAATCCGAAATGTGGAATTTGTGGAAGAACTCCAGTTAAAAAGAGTAGTAATCACTACTTTTTCAAACTTTCAAATTTTTCAAGCCAGTTAAAAGATTGGCTTTCAAATAACGATAATCTTCAAAATGACATCAAAAATTATGTTCTAAACTGGGTAGCGGACGGACTAGAGGATTGGGACATTACAAGGGATCTTGACTGGGGCATAAACATTCCCATCAACGGAGCTGAAGGTAAAGTATTTTATGGATGGTTTGACAATCATCTGTGTTATATCTCAACTTTATTAACATTGACCGGAGAAAAAGAACCTATAGTAGATGGAAAAGAAGTATGGAATAACTCTACAATTTATCATTTCATAGGAAAAGATATCGTCTACCATCATTTTCTTTTCTTGCCTGCAATAAGAATGGGAATAAACAATGAATACAAACTACCCGATAATATTCCGGTTAGAGGACATTTAATGTTACATGATAAAAAAATATCAAAAAGTAGAAACTGGTATATTGGATTGAAAGATTTTCTTTCTAGATTTAGTCCAGACTATCTGCGTTTTTATATTTCTTCTATCAGTGTTTCAAATCAAGACGATGTAAATTTTGACTGGGATATGTTTTTTAACAAAATTAACAACGAATTGATAGACACTATTGGAAATTTCATAAACCGAACTCTCTCCTTCACCAAAAGGACTTTTGAAGGAAGGGTTCCAGAACCAAACGAGTATGATGCAGATGACCAGAAAAGCATAGATGAAATAAAAAATATAGCATGGGAAGTGGGATCATTTCTTGAAAAGACAGAGACTGACAAGGCCCTGAAAAGTATTTTGAGATTTGCAAGTTACTTTAATCAGTATTTTCAAAAGAAAGCACCTTGGAGTAACAAAGAAGCAGCACCCACCACACTATTTATTTCAATAAATGCAGTCAGATCACTTGCAATTTTATTATTACCTTTCATCCCACAATCTGCAGAAAAAATATGGATGCAGTTGATGGGAACGGCTGCTGCTGCAGAAAATCAATCTCTTTGCCAACAAAACTGGGACGACATTGCTGAACTGAAAATAAAACCAGGGCACCAGATAGGAGAGATCAAACCATTATTTAGGAAAATAGAGAAGAAAGAGATAGAGATAGAGAAAACAAAATTAGGAGCGTAATTTATCTAATATGAAGCATATTGACAAAGTAGTGACAGAGAAAGGTAGCGAAACAAGAAGAAGTAGAAGAAGAAAAACAAGAACAAGAAAAGAGACCAAAACAAGTCTTATTATAGGTAGATTTCAGCCCTTTCATAAAGGACATCTAGAGCTTGTCCGACAGGTCCTAAAAGATTCTGATAAATTGATAATAGTGATTGGCAGTTCTCAATATAACTACATTTTTAAAGATCCCTTTACAGCCGGAGAAAGAATTGAAATGATTCACGATACCCTCGTCTACGAGGGAATCGATCTTTCTAGGATCCATATTATTCCTTTATCAAACATTGAAAATAATTCAATGTGGATAGCATATCTACAATCTATGACTCCTGAATTTAACGTTATTTACTCTGGCAACGAATTTGTGTCTACTTTGGCCTCTGATAGTAGTAGTGGATATAGAAAAAAGAGTGAATTGAATTTAGAAGTAAGAAGGCCAATCTTCAATAAAAAGGAAATGTATAATGGAGAAAATATTAGAAATCTCATAATATCTGGAAAAAAATGGCAACATTTAGTACCAAAACAGGTAATAGATGTAATTGAAAGGATTGATGGTGTTGAAAGGATAAGAGTAATATCCAGAACTGATTCAAATCCACAAAAATGGTGATCATGTATAGCCAAAAAGAGAATCTGTCCGATATGTTCTTATTGCGGATCAAAAAAATTTAAAATCATCGATAGAGACGATAAACATAATAAAGTAATACTTCAATGTATAAAATGTCTTGGTTTAACAAATTTATAAAAGATATACGAACGATTGATCGGTCTTGCGTAACAGAATAAACTTTCTTTCCTATCCTATAATTTGTCTGTTATATATTTCATATATTCTACAGCATAAATAAACATGATAGATAATGAAAATATTATTGACCAGTTTTGTTTTCAACGTCTATTCAATTATACTAATTGATTACTATTATTCTTTTTCTATTTCTGTCTTTACGATTTTTACCAAGCCGTCTATGGATATAGGTTTTTTAATAAAAGATTCCGAAAGTTCTTTAACTTTTTCATTATCCCAGTCATATGCCGTTAAAAAACATATTTTGATCTTTTTATCTTTCTCTCTAATTTTTTTAAATAATTCTATCCCATCCATTTCTGGCATTCTTAAGTCTAATAATGCCATATTGTAATATCCTGGTTTAAATTTTGCTAGTGCCTCTATTGGATTAGTAAATACATCAACTAAAAATTCATTATGTTGCAATCCAAGATTAAAAGATAAAGCTATATCCTTATCGTCATCTACGAGCAAAATTTTTTTATCGCTGCTCATCATTTCAATTATTAACTTGTTGATTATTTATCCATTTTTACTATTATCAATCATGACAAACTCATTCAAGTTCTTTCTCTTGTTTGGTTACATTGCTTAATAATGGTATGGTAAAATAAAATGCTGCTCCACTTCTGCCATCTTTATCATTGTTCTCTGCCCATATCTTACCACCATGAGCTTCAATTATATTTTTAGAAATATACAATCCTAATCCTATTCCTTGAAAGGATTTTGTGATAAACTTTGAAAATAACTTTGGAAATATTTCTGAATCTATCCCTTCACCTGTATCCCTTACAGTGACTAGAGCGTATCTGTCATCTTTTTTCTCTGCATTAACAAATATCTCTCCTTCTTTTGTAAATTTTATGGCATTACTTATAAGGTTAGAAATTACTTGACTAATTCTTTCTTTATCTGCCTCCACGATTAAAGTTTCTTTAGATGGTTCAGAAAATAACTTGATATTCTGCCTACCGTCATCTTCTATCAGTGTACAATAGTCATTTACGACCGTTGATAATAGATCATTTAAATTGAAAGGTTCCTTTTCCAACTTTAGTGATTTGCTTTCAATTTTAGTAACATCCAATATTTCGCTAGATAGTCTTTGAAGTCTAGTGGCATTTCGTTGTATCCCTTCTATGAACACTTCTTGTTTTTCAGGATGCATTGACAAGAGCTGTGAATAGCTCAGAATGGATTGAATTGGTGTCTTTATCTCATGGCTTGCTACGTTAATAAATTCACTTTGCATTCTATCTTGAACTTTTAGCTCTTCATTAACTCGGGAAAGCTCTTTATTGGACATTAAAAACTGTTTGTTAGAATGTTCTAATTCTTTAGTTCTTTTCTTTACCAGATTATTAAGAATAAGATTCCACTTTACTAGAAATATTACTAGAGCAATGATTGCAACGATACTACCTATAATTAATGAAAGCGTTTTTATTTTCTCTCCAAGTAGCACACTATTAATTTCTGAATATAACGAATTAGTAGGAGTAACTACCATAATAAAATATTCTGGTATTTCACTTATCAAAACTGGATAGGTAGTAGTCAGTCTTTCTCCCCTACCATAGTCATAAACAGCATACCTGGGCTTGCCTTCTAACAGGTCTTGTGTAATGTTCTCTAATATAATATTATGATTTGTGAAATTTTGTACTGTTTCACCAAAAAAATGTTTTCCAACGAGATTCTCATCTGCACCAACTGCGAGTAGATTAGCATTATTATCATATACAACCAAAAATTGAGAGTTAATGTCATGAACATTTCCATGATGTTCAAAAAATGATTCGGTAGGAATTTTGGTTTCTACTAGACCCATATATTGCCCATTATCTTGGTTTATTATTGGAGCAGCCAGTGCTATCTTAAATATATTATCTGTTCCATTAAATCCATTTGAAAAAACTGGTTGAAGGGTATTTTTTGTCTCCTTTATGTATTCTCTTAATGAAATATCCTTGTTAACGAGACTTTTTTTTCCTTCAGCTACTCTATCATATGTTACTATGCCATCTTTGTTAACAAGGTAGAGGCCGTCAACTTTGGTAATTTTATTAAGGACCAGATATTTATCTTCAAAAAATTTTTTAAATCTATCATCATATGATTTACCATCTTGAAGCGAAGTTATATCTGCTACTGCCTGAACATTTGACATAATCAATTCAAGCTCTGAGCTAATGTGGTCAGCCATAACGTGTGTCGACTCCATTTGATTGTCTCTGAACTTGTTAAATATGCCTTGTTTGATATTCACTTCTGTAATATTCTGTTGATAAAAGAACAAACCAAATGTAAAAATGATTATAAACACTATTGAAATAATTCCTATCTCTTTCTTCTTTCTAGAGAGAAGATTTTTGTTGTGAGTTATCTTTTCTTTGGTATCCAATAATAAATTATACAAATGGGCTGGGTGATAATTATTTTATTATTTTATTCGCTCAAATAATAAATAAAATACATTTTCCAAAATGGTACAAGACCCTCTTATTTTAGATCTTTTTACAGGTTTTGATATGTATAATTTTCAGTACCGAGATTCTCAAATATCGTCAAGAATCAAAATTATAACTTATAACATTTTTTGTTTATATCTGTAAGCTTGTAAATACCATCACATTAAAAGTATCATAATAGTTAAAACAAGGGAACCAGTTGCTACTGTTATTAACATAAAGGGGAAACCTACCTTGAACCATTTCAAGAAGCTGATTTTGTTTCCGTATTTTAAAGATATACCTGCTGCTACTACACCTGCACTAGAACCTATCAGGGTCCCATTACCACCAAGGTCTGCACCAATGGCAAGTGCCCACCAAAGTGGGCTATACTGCAAGGTACTAAAGTCTTGATCCATATTCACATTTAGGTTCAAATTCTCAATTATTGGTACCATGGTCGTGGTAAATGGAATATTGTCAACAAATGCGCTAGCCAAAGCAGATAACCATATTATCGAATGAAGAGTTACCCATGGATCGCCTCCAGTAATCCCCAAAGTTAGAATAGATAGGGTTTCAATCAAACCTGATTTTTCTGCAACTCCTACCACAACAAATAATCCTGCGAAGAAAATAAGCGTTGACCAATCTACTTCTTGAAGGATTTTATCCACGTGTGATCTACTTATCGTTAGAAGAATTGCAGATCCTCCAAGGGCGATAATTGAAACTTCAAGATGAAGAGATCCATGAAAAGAGAAGAGAAAAATTACTCCAAAAAGAACTCCAAGACTTTTTAAAAGCAGAGTTTTATCTCTTATTAAAGATTCTTCGTCTACTGATCTGAACTTGTTAGAAATATTGATCGTCCCTTGGAGATCATTTCTAAAAATTATCTTGATTAAAAACAAAGCTACGACAAACGTAACTAAAGAAGGCGGTCCCATGTGAATTATAAAAGCATTAAAATCAATATTGGCGGCAGAACCAATTATGATATTTGGTGGGTCACCTATCAAAGTTGCAGCCCCTCCGATATTAGAGGATAAAGTTTGTGCCAAGATGAAAGAGATTGGAGAAATGTCCAGTGCTCTACATATTGATATTGTGACGGGAACCATTAGCAAAATGATAGTAACATTATCGACAAACATTGAGGTGATCGCTGTAAATGAACATAATATCAGCATAAGTTTCCAAAGATTGCCTTTACTTAGTCTAGTCGCCTTCAAACCTACCCAGTTAAATACACCTGTTTCTCCAATTATTGCAACAATTATCATCATGCCAAGTAGCAAGCCTATCGTGTTGAAGTCTATGAGGTCAATGATTACATCCAGTGCTTCTACAGGTTGTACAACCTCAAAAAAAATACCAGTGACAACTATCGCTAATGCGCCTACTAATGCTAGTGAGGTTCTATGAAGTAACTCGAAAGATAATACAATGTAAATTGTGATCATTAGGGAGGCAGAAAACAACATGGCAGGATTGATTTGTTTCCCAATAATTGATGGAATACTGAAAATGATTAATGATAACGCAAATATTATTATTAATGCAAAAATGTTTTTCTGTGAAAAGTACAGTCTTACCATGTTTCATCAGTTTTTACAGGATTATCATCATAACCTTTTAAATTGGTCTGATCGTATTTTATAAACTTTTAAGTTTGAAAAAAAGGACATTGTGATATGTAATCTCGGCAGAGATAATGAAAATATTGCTCGTTGGAGAAAAACGAATTTTTTTTAATCTAAATTCAATGTTTTTTTACAATACATTTTTTGCACAATATTTCAAAATCGTAAACGTTTTCAGTTGAACTATCAAGATAACATAAAAGTTTTCCACAATTATTACAGTGAATTTCTATCCATCCAAAATATTTCCCAGAGATCACTGCGTTATAAAATTCTGGTGTTTCACAATCACAGCATTTTCTTTCAGGTGGTTCCATGGCCTGTGTTAGATCTTCAATACCGATCTTTTCTTGTTCTTCTTTGTCTTCTTGTTCTTTATCTTCATTCTCGTTGTCTTGTTCTTCTAAACAAAAACTACACTTAGGATTATGCAAGGAAATTTTATGCTGGCAATGTTTGCATAGAATTTCAACTTCTTCTTCATCACCATCATCACCAGATGTTGTTCTGTTTTGTGAATCGTCTATCATTCTTATTCTGGCCCCTTAGAACCCAGCAATAGCAAGGATATTTTTTCCACGAGATAATAACAACTATTACATGATGTTTCAATATAAGCATTTTATTTTAGCTTGATGAAATAACACAGTTAATAGAAAATTAAATATAAAATAGATTTCTGGAAAAAATGATTCTCGTTTTTATGATTAATCTCTTAAAACAGGTATTTATTAAACTCCAAAAATAATAGTTTAACATGGTTCAAAAATGGAATGATGACGATGTTAAACTTGACATACTTAAAGATCAAAGCATTGCAGTAATTGGTTATGGAATCCAGGGAAGAGCACAGGCTAATAATCTTAAAGATTCTGGATTGAATGTAATAGTTGGATTAAGAAAAGGCGGTAACTCTTGGAAAATAGCTGAGGATGATGGACAAGTTGTTATGGAAATTTCTGATGCAGCAAAGAAGGCTGATATTATTCATATTCTTGTGCCAGACATGGAACAGGGCGATATCTACGACAGAGATATCAATACATACGTTACTGAAAATAAGGCACTTTGTTTTTCCCATGGTGCAGCTATTCACTGGAAATGGATACAGACACCAAAAAACGTGGATGTTATCATGGTTGCACCAAAAGGTCCAGGTCAAAGAGTTAGGGAACTTTACCAGGAAGGATTTGGTACTCCGTCTCTTGTAGCCGTCTACCAGGATTATACAAATACTGCATGGGATAGAGTTCTTGCTTTGGCAAAAGGAATTGGCAGTACTAGGCCAGGGGTTATTCAGACCAATTTTAAGGAAGAAGTAGAAACAGATTGGTTTGGAGAACAGGTGGATCTCTGTGGTGGTGCTCATTCAATGGTTATGAAAGCATTTGAGACACTTACTGAGGCTGGATATCAACCAGAGGTAGCCTATTTTGAATGTCTTCACGAACTAAAGTTAATTGTAGATCTCATTCAAAAATATGGGATTACTGGAATGTATACAAGAGTAAGTGAAACTGCAAGATACGGTGGTTTAACGAGGGGTCCAAGAATAATGGATAATTCTGTTAAAGAGAAGATGAAAAGCGTTCTTTCTGATATACAATCAGGTGAATTTGCAGAAGAATGGGTTAGCAGATATAAAAAAGACGGAAGAAATTCATTTAATATGTTCATGAGAGAGATTGAAAGCCATCAAATAGAAAAAGTGGGAAAAGAGATGCGAAAAATGATGTGGCCCAATGAACAATAAAAATAAAAATAACAATAAAAATAACAAATGCAAAAGGAACGACAAAAAATAATAGCAATGATTATTTCCTTAAATCCGTTATCTCTTATTTTTTATTCTAAATACAATAATGATTTTTAAGAGTCTGATTCCAATAATCGGAAGTTAAATAAAAGATATTGTGAAAATAAAAAATAGTTGCGGCTAAAGTAAGTATTTATATCATAAAAAAGGTAATATTACCAGGTTTTATTAAAAAAAGGAGAAAACAATGGTAGAAGTAAGTACGATAATTGGATTAGTTTTTACTATAATTATGATTGCGGTAATTGGATATCAGATTTATAGGCGAAGATATGCGTCGAGGAGTCCATTTGGTGGGTTTGGCAAGTCTTATCCCTCTGACAGGAGAGTAACTCCGGAAGGCGAGCCGCTAGAATCATATTCACCCATGAGTTTTAGTAAATCTATGATGCGTGTTATTATTCCTGCAATCATAGCAATAATTATTGTCATAGTTGTTTTAACATCAAGTGTCAAAATAGTAGACGCAGGATATCGCGGAATATTGTTAAACTTTGGTGCAGTAGATACAACAAGATCGCTTGAAGAAGGACTGCATTTTGTTGTTCCGTTTCGAGATAATGTAGTTCAGATGGAGGTCAGGACTCAAAAGGTTGTTGTGAGTTCCACATCAGCTTCTAAAGACTTACAGGATGTTAGTACCTGAGGTTGCTGTAAACTATCATCTTCGACCCGAATTTGCACAAATACTTTACCAACGATTAGGTTTAGATTATGCAAATAGGGTCATCCAACCAACGATTCAAGAAACTGTGAAACAGGTAACTGCAAGGTTTAACGCCGAAGAATTGATAACAAAAAGAGAGATCGTTAAGGACCAGATTGAAGAACAGATAAAAACCAGGTTGGGGAACTACAATATCGACGTTGACGCAGTATCTATTACCGAGTTTAGATTTTCTCAACAATTTACGAAGGCAATTGAATCTAAAGTAGAGGCACAACAAAGAGCACTTCAGGCACAAAATGAACTTAGAAGGATTCAAATCGAAGCCAACCAGACAGAAGCAAAAGCGATAGGAGAACAAAGGGCCGCTATTGCACAAGCAACTGGAGCTAGACAAGCAAATATCTTGAAAGCAGAAGGAGAATCTGGAGCTATAAAAATAATAGATGAACAACTTAGACAGAGTCCAACGTATCTTCAATGGCTGAAAACCCAGAGATGGGATGGAAAATTACCGTTAGTGACTGGCGGAGGTAGTGGTAATGAAGGTGGAGTTACTCCATTCATAGAAATACCCACTGAAAGATACGGTCCCTTTGAAAACGCCACGCACCAATGATGATAGGATATACAACAACAAGATCTTTTCTTATTTTTTAAAAATTTTTTTTATTTCTAATTCGAAGACAAATTAATTAATCTTGCATTATTAATATTAATAACAAGTAGAAAAAACAAAAAGTAGAAAAAACAAAGAATGAATCTAGACAAAAATGGGACCGATTGTTATGGACGATATCCTGTACTTACAGTTATAGTTCTCTTTTCTTTTTGATGTTTTTCTTAATATGGTCAATTATGATTTGTAAAGGTGTCCCCGGTCCAAAATTTCCAGTAATGCCTTCATTTTCCAAGTGCTTTTTATCACCTTCAGGTATTACTCCCCCTCCAACTAAAAGAATATCATCTATCCCTTGATTTTTCAATATTTTTGATACCTTAGGAAAGAGTGTCGAATGGGCTCCGTTGAGAAGACTCATGGCAACAGCATCTACGTCCTCATCAATAGCAGTCTTAGCAACCTGTTCCGGAGTACAGAATAGTCCAGAATAAATAACCTCCATTCCAGCATCTCTTAATGCTCTACAAATTACGAGTGCACCCCTATCATGCCCATCCAAGCCTAATTTGGCGACAAGAACTCTGGTTCTTTTTAACTGTTGTTGACTTTGATCTTTAACAGTAGAAGCAATTGTCATCAGTATATTGAAATACTTTTTATTTTAATAACTTTTCTCATTATAATATAATATTTTATTTATGAAATATATTTATTATAAGAATTAATCATAGAGATTTTTTAAAAAGGATCATCTAAATGAAATAAGCCCATCGATTAAAGGTTGCGTGGATTTCAAGTACATATAATATAGATGTTTAAAGACATGATGAATATTTAATTGATAAATTGTTGTATAACAGAAAAATTTCATAAAGTTAATGACTGACATACAAAAGCCGTAAATGCAGAAAATAAATATTATAACTATTAATATGAAATAAATAACAAATTCGTCATAATTGCTCAAAATAGTTGAAGGTATTCTTAAAGGGGACAGACGTTCCTTGTCCAGAGCTATATCGATAATTGACAATGAAGAAGGAGAATATCAAGAGATAATTCGTCAGATTTTTAAAAAAACTGGCAAGTCTACCACTCTAGGATTCACAGGTCCAGGTGGAGCTGGAAAGAGTTCCTTGATAGGAAAACTTGTTCCAGAATTTAAAAACCTTGGATACAAAGTCGCCATAATTGCTGTAGATCCTACTAGTCCTATCACCGGTGGAGCTATATTGGGAGATAGAGTGAGGATGCAAAGTAACATAATAGAAAATTCAGATGTATTTATGAGAAGCATCGCATCGAGGGGTGCAGTTGGAGGGATATCAAATTCTTTGAGAAATATAATTAGAATTCTTGACGCGGCTGGATACACATTGATAATAATAGAAAGTGTAGGTGCAGGACAACTCGAAATCGAAGTATCCAAGGTTGTAAATCTCACTCTAGTTATATTTACACCAAACACTGGAGACAAAGTGCAAGCTGTTAAGGCAGGACTAACTGAGATCGGCGATGTCTATGTCGTCAATAAAGGAGATTTGGAAGGTGCAAATTCTCTCTATCTTACTTTAAAGGACTTGATAGGCGAGACAGAAAGGAAACCGATGGTTTTAAAAGTATCTTCAAAAACAGGCAAAGGTGTCAAAGATCTTGCCGAGAAAGTTGACCGATTACTCAAAGAAAGAATAAACCTCTTTCAAGATAAAGAACATTTAATGTTAGAAAATGAATTAAAAGATATGATTTTAAATATAATGCATAACAAGATAATAAGAATGTTAGATGACAACAAGTCATTTGATAATTTTATTGAAAAGATACAAGATAAGAGAATCGATCCATTTAAAGCTGCAGAGGAGCTCTCGGTAAAGATTCTGGAGAGCAAGAGATAGACAATTGGAGGAGTGGAAGAACAACAATGGTATCCAAAAAAATTGCAAGCAAAATGAAACCTAGTAAAATCATCAAAGGATCTAAAAATGAAAAAGCCAAATCTAAGACAAAAAAATTAGAAACGGCTACAAAAAGACCAATAAAAACAGAAGTTAAAAGAATAAAATCACAGGAAAATAAAAAAGAAGTAAAAAAGCAGGAACTTGTCACGGATTCTGGATTTCCTGTAAAGGTGTCATATTATAGAAATGATATTTCCAAAAGGAATACTCAAGATGAAAAAGCTGGAAAGCATCCATATACCAGAGGAATTCATGATACAATGTATCGTGAAAGATTCTGGACAATGAGGCAGTACAGTGGATTTGGAAGTGCTGAGGAGACAAATAACAGATTTAAATTTCTCTTAGAACATGGCCAAACTGGCCTTTCTCTTGCTTTTGATTTGCCAACCCAAACAGGTCGTGATTCCGACGATGTGCAGTCAGAGGGAGAAGTTGGAAGAACTGGAGTAGCCATCAGTTCTATTGACGACATGTTGACGTGCTTTAATGGAATTCCGTTGGACAAGGTCAGCAGTTCTATGACAATCAATTCCACAGCTGCTACTCTTCTGGCATTATATGTTAGTGTTGCTGAATCACAAGGTTTTCCTCCTACGGAACTGAGAGGTACTACCCAAAACGATATTTTGAAAGAATACAGTGCAAGAAATACATACATCTATCCACCAAAACCGTCGATAAGACTCATAGGAGATATGATCCAGTACTGTTCAAAATATGTTCCTCAATGGTATCCTATCAGTATTTCTGGTTACCATATTAGGGAGGCAGGTTCAAACGCAGTACAAGAACTTGCCTTTACATTTGCTGATGCTATTGAGTACGTACAGACTTGCATTGATAGAGGTATGAAAGTAGATGATTTTGCCCCTCGTCTTTCTTTCTTTTTCTGCGGTACCATGGAATTTTTTGAAGAGATAGCAAAATTTAGGGCAGCTAGAAGAATTTATTCAAGGATAATGAAAGATAGATTTCATGCTAAAGACACAAAATCGTGTACTTTGAGATTTCACGTACAGACAAGTGGAGAATCGCTAACCGCCCAACAGGTAGATAACAACATTGTGAGAGTTGCAACAGAAGCTATGTCTGCGGTTTTAGGTGGATGCCAATCTTTACATACAAATTCAAGAGACGAAGCATTGGCATTACCCACAGAAGAATCTGTAAAGATAGCTCTGAGGACACAACAAATAATCGCCACAGAAACTGGTGTAACAAAAACGGTAGATCCATTGGCCGGGTCATATTATGTAGAGTACCTTACTAACAAAATAGAAGACGAGGTTGAAAAGTATCTTAAAAGGATAGATAGAATGGGTGGAGCACTTGCTGCAGTTGAGAAAGGTTTCTTCCAAGATGAGATAAGGACAAACGCGTATAAGCTAAAGAAGGAGATAGATGAACAAAAGAGAATCATTGTCGGCGTAAACAAGTATCAAGACCCACATGACATAGAACCCAAGCTAAATGTTATAGATCAAGCTATAGAAGATAGGCAGATAGTAAGACTAAAAGAGTTTAAAAGATCAAGAGATAATACCAAAGTAGAACATGCAATTTCTCTTTTGATAACAAATGCAGAAAAAGATGATTCAAATTTGATGCCACACATCATAGATGCTGTTAAAAACAAGGTCACATTGGGAGAGATAAGTACGGCATTTCAATCAGTATTCGGAAGATATGAACCAAAGATATCTTTCTAATTTTTTATTTATTTTGATTTAGTTTTTTTTTTTTGCTTTATGTCTTTTTTTGTACCGATAGCGAATTACTATTCCAATATATGGTATAATAAACCTGTAATTTTTCAGATTTCACCTTTTTAATAAACAACATAAGAGGCTATATTACATTGTCTAATTCATTTATATTTACAAGAAATTGATCTGTATATGGTAGCACAAGTATACTGACGTAATTTTACTACTAGGTCAGATAAAAATCGTATTTGTTCATATTTGGGATACCAGACTATCCCTTCATCATGAGGTTCATTTTTACGGAAACTGGTATACATATTTCGTGTATCGGAATCTGTAGAGCAATTTATAAAGTATAATAAGCATGATATGGAAAGGTCCGATACAATTGCTTATCCTATATATGATACATTTTTGTTATCAAATTTTTTAACTTGCATAAAATTTCTATCAAAATCTCTATTACGCATCTTGGGGATATGAGGAAATGCATTTAAAGGATTGTTTGCAAATTTGGTCGTAGTATGATCTACTCCAAAAAGACGCAAACATAGTTTATAGGTTAAATTTCTTACTTGATATTCATCAACTATACCTAGACTGTGAAGGTATTCATGTGCCAAAACTGCAAAAACATAGGAATTGTACGCCTCTTTAGAATAAGTACTTTTAATATATTCTAGCAGATATCTGTTAGCAACTATAATATTTGAACCGAGAACATGATAAGCTCCTAAATTAGTTGGCATTCCTTGTAAAATTAGGTTCAATCCAGTTCTATTCATTTGAAAGACTGCAGATACACAATATTTCACAAATTCAAATATTTCATTAAAATCCTTCAACTGATCTAATTTTATTTTATTATTTGTTAGGTCTAAAAGATCGTTCTTTATTTTTATATCCATAAAATAAATGTCATCTTTAGTATATAAATTATCGTATCGTTACTAGGTTCTTATCCAATTTGAAGCAACTAAACCAATTAATAATATTAGTTCAATCAAAGAAAATAAAAACTATAAAATTAAAGAATAATAACTGACCTTTTGCAACAAAAACTAAATTTGGTAGCTGAATCTACGCGTCATCTGTGTATTAAATCGGTTCATTAGCCTCGGCAACAAACAATTAGAAAATAGGATTTATTTTCAGCATAAAAGATAGGATAGAATAGAAAAAGAAAAGGTGTAGGTTGTAACCATAGAAATTCACTCATATTTATTGGAAATATATTAGAATAATTGTTTTTATAAATACTGAATAGATCTAATAATAATTTATATAAGTAATTATGTTTTTTCTAGTTGTTCTTACGTCCATAGTTTTAGGATCGTGTTTTGACGAATGTTTTTCTGAATTAGAAAATACATATGTTTGAAAAAGTGAGTATCAATCCAATATCCAAAAGATTGACTGTGGGGGAATCAAATTATGCTTCAGATTTAAGTAAAGTTTATTCTATATTTAGATAATGTACTATGAATATTAAATAGAAGAATCGAGTAGTATATATCCTAAAATTGTATGTAGAAAAAAATAAAATCAAAAATTATGCCACGATAGTTATCATAGCCTTGATTGTACTGTTTATTTTGACAATAGGTGTAATATCAGTATATGATCTAATAGTTCATGATATTACAAATAATTTTAATGAACTATGTGCAAGATATGGCTTCCTTATATCTCCTGGATGTTTTTAGTTGATTTGATATTTTATAATGTATTGACTGATATTTAATAGGAAAAAATTTTTCTTGTGAATATTCTTCTATCTAAAATAGTAATATTTTTTTTATTATTGAATAGTTACAGTGAAGATTTGTCCAAAAATTCTGAAATAGAAAAAAATGAAAAAGAATTATAGTCACGCTTTTACTATATCAATAATGACCCCTAAATTTAAATTAGAATTAATAGTTGTGAACCTATGAATTGTAGAAGAAATTATTATGTTGAAGGTGGAAAATTATGTATAATTTCGTTATTGACAATATCTTTGATTTTTTCTCTTGCAAGTGCTTTCTCAATCACGGATTCAAATCTCGATAATGAAAATGAAAAAAAAGACAATAGCATATCATCAAAACTAACAACAATAAGAGCAAAACTCAACCTAAACAATATAACAGACATTCAAAGCTATGATCGTATCAAGGTAGTTGGTTATCTTAATGGCGAAGGACAAATTTCCTATGTAGACCTGAAAGATAATCAAAAGGAAACAGAACAGCAACCAAATCAAAACTTAAACGTCGATCTAAAGTTTAATCAAAGTAACTACATTTCCAGTGTGATGGTTGATGATGAATATTATGTTTGTGCATATCTGTTAGATGATAAACAGATGGATAAAACAAATCTTCCAATATATGATTGTGATGAAGGAAATATAGGACTATCGACTGATTTAGATACAGTTACGCTTTTTTCGACGATGAAAAAATACAGTGAATCCAATGCGTTTTATAAAACAAGACAAAGTTCAGTAGATGACAAAATGCCAGAGAAAATAAAAATCACTATAAAGGTTCCCATATTTGATGCTAAAGATATTGAGGACATGGATGTGGTAGGAATGATCAAGGGTGAATATCAAATAAAAACAATTAATGTACAGGATGAGTTAAACAAAGGAATCAAAAACGAGCGAATTTCGGTACCATTTATCTTCGATAGGCAGACAGAATTGGGACCAATAGAACCAGGTGATATGTTCTTTGCGTGTGTCACATCTGATGAATTTCCTGATCAAAATTCAGATTGTGAAAAAAGAATCCTGAAAAATCTAAAGGGATCGAATCCAATATGTGCTAGAATAGACAGTACTTGTAAATGATAGTAGTTGTTAATTTTTTTTAGGAAACAGTAATCGATAATGTGTATTGTTGATCGTAGGTTCAAAGCATTAGAAGTCTTGTACAATGTGATAACGTAACAATCCCAATGTACTTCCAGCGAAATAATAAATTCTAAAACTCAAACGATAGATATTCTTCTCTTATATTATATTAAAAAATTATATCAGAATTCTTTTGGTTATCAAAAAAGATCGTTAAATCTACAAGATTGTATTGAATACTTAAGCCATGGTTATATTCAGATTTGATATAATATTTGTCAGATTACGTCATATAGAGGAGGTAGTTACATTTTATTATAACTTTTCATTGTAAAAAAATTATACAAAACGGTCATAACCTTTTCATGTTGTGTAGAGTATATTAGGTCAATTAAAAAGAACTGTGGTAATATTGTTAAGTATATAAAATCATTGAATTGGTTATTTAGGCAATAATATGCTTAAGATGAAGAACAATGAATTCAAATATTGACTGTGAGATATATGGTATCATATGTTAGATGATTTAAATACTAATAATTTAATCGGATGAATAATAGTAATGATCTACAATCATTTTTTTATAGTTTATAATAAAAGAAAATGTTAACAAATACTTAATTACAAAATGTCCGGTAATGAAAGTGCTATAGGAAAATTAAAAATAGTCTAGTTATTTTATTTTTCGTTATGATACAACCATCTATAACATTAGTAGAATATTTAACACTGAAGACTGCCAATGGTCAAGTTGATAATACCATTCCTTATTTCGATAAATCTATTCCAACTGAAAAACCAAAAATAGATGTAGATATCGAAGGAACTGATAACGATGATAAGATTAAGGGTGGTGATGGAGAAGATAAAATAGAAGGAAGACTAGGTAATGATAAATTAGCTGGGGGAACAGGTAATGATAAGATCAATGGTGGAGAAGGCCATGATACGCTGAAAGGAGAACATGACGATGATAAGAGTAAAGGCGGACTTGGAAATGATAAGCTCAATGGAGAAAGAGGTAATGACAAACTTGATGGCGGGAAAGGAGATGACATCTTGTTTGGTGGAAGGAATGATGATGAGCTTGATGGAGGTGAAGGAAATGATGAAATGATTGGCGGACCGGGATCTGATACCTTTACTTGCGATCGGTTTGATGTAATACTCGATTTTAACTCTAACGAAGGTGATCAAGTAAATGAATCATGTTCACCAGAAAATAAAGCCAAAGCAGAAAACAATATTAATAAATGAAAAATCTGTTATGGATGTTATCAATTTTTAAAATTAGGTATATACTCAAATATACTCAATGAAAACGATATGCTTCATACAACAAATCGATATCTGTAAATTGCACTGATAATAATATTACTGGAACAAAATTTTCCGATTTATTTTGATGACTTTTTATTAATGATCAAACATAATTTTAATCTAATCGATCAGAATAACTTAGAAAATGAACATATTAAAAAATACTTAAATGTTATAATCAAACAATGTATATCTTTTTTTAAAAACTAACTTGGAAAATTATCCAACGAGCTAAAAAGTAACAACATCTACTTATCTAAAATAAGTTTATTCAATAAGACTCAATCTTATTGACTACGAAAATTTCTATTCTCATTCTATACACTGAAAACAAACATCTATTTTAAATTCATTTTCGATATCTTTCTAATTCAATGAATATCAAATATACGAATTTTATCTGGACCGTATTAATCGTTATGGGTTTAGGCTCATATTCATCTGTAAATCATGTATCTTACATAAATGCTCAAGAGGATAAAGACCCGTTAGAAATGGTAAAGAATATTAGAAATTTATTAAATCAAACAATGACAGAATATAAAAATGCAAATTATACAGGTGCATCTGATCTCGTAGACATAGCATATCTAGATAATTATGAATATATTGAAGACCCATTGAAAAAGCTAGATAAAGATTTAATGGAAGAAACCGAAGTATTGATTAGGGTAGATTTTTCAAATGCAATAAATGATCAAGGTTCTATCGATAATATAAACAGCATGTATAGTAAAATTCAGGACAATCTTGATTTGATAGAGAATCTATTCAGACAGAATTAAAAATTACTATATTCTAAATTTTAAAGCGAATTCTAATTTTTATTTTATCAGGTACATTTTATTACCCTAACGATATATTGGCAGTGAATGATTGTTAATAAATTAAAAATTATTGCAATTGATTGTAGATAACTTCACCTATGCAATTAATTAAACAATCATTGCACGGAATTATTGAATAATCATTCTCATTTTTGATTCCAATTCCGTCGTAGAAGTGATACCAATACAATTCCTTCCTTTGTTATGTTTTACGTAAGCACCACACATTCTAAATCTGAATAATGTACCATAAAGCAAATAGAAGAATCGTATAGCATATCTAAATTGTACGTAGAAAAAAATAAGATGACATTACTGTACAATATTTATCATAGTCTAGATTGTACTTTTCGTTTATGGATTAGCCATAATATCTATATATGATCTTATATGCCACGACATATCAAATAATATCACCGATACGTGTGCAAAATATGGTTTACTGGTTTCGCCTGAACTTTGGAATGAATTTCTAGTAAATAACGCAGGTTCTCAATATCTTTTTCTTTTAAACTGGACAAGATTCTCTAAATGGAGAAATACTGGCAGATTTATTAATTGATACAGAGAGATATTTTGCCAGGTGTTCAATCGTTATTATCACTACAATTATTCCATTTTCATTTTTTTATTTGCAGTTTTTTCTTCAATCCAGATGTCTGTAAATGCTGAAAAAATAAACCCACCTATCGAAGATGAGATTAATATTGTAGCGGCAGGAGATTAGTACTGTAATGAAGAAACTAAAAAAACTATAGCGAATATTGTCTCTGTAAAACCAGAAATAATAATTACAACTGGAGACCATGTTAAGGAAGAAAAATCCGCAGATTGCTGGATTAAAATGTCTAAACCAATTCATGATAAACTGTTTATAGCAATAGGAAATCATGATGCGGAATTTAAAAAAATATATAAACAGATTGTTGATCATCATGACCTGGAAAGTCCTTATTATTCACACGATTTTCAAAATATCCATCTTATCAGTTTATCATCTGAGCATCCTTTCGAAAATGGAACTAAACAATATGAATACATAAAAAAAGATTTAGAACAGATTTCAAAAAATCCCAAAATTGATTGGATAATGTTGCATCAGCATAAGCCTTTTTACTCTAGCAAACAAGATAAGGGTCAAGCAGAAAATTTAAGAGATACATTTTTACCATTATTTGAAAAACATGGTGTTGACCTAGTAATTTCAAGTCATAATCAGTACTATGAGAGAACATATCCTATCTGGTATAACAAACCAATAGAAATTGTAACAGATGAGCAAGTGATACCAGAACAAATAATCACTGATAAGTCAAAAACCAACTATAACAACCCTAGAGGAATCATATTCTTAACAGTTGGTACAGCAGGAGATAAACTAAACAAGGTCAGGGAGAATCATGATTATTTTATAATACAGGAAGATAAGTTTGGTTTTCTTAATATGAAATTACAAGATGACGGCAGAACTTTAATTGGAGAGTTTCGTACAAATGATGGAAAAATAATAGACCATTTTGAAATAAGCAAAAAGATACTATTATCAAATGTAGTCGATCAAAAAAGTATACCATCATATGATGTCGATTTACAGACTTGAATATGCAACGCCATTCTAGTAATCGAAAAATGAAATATTTCATATTATCCTCTACAAAATGTATGAATGATATTTAAGTAAGAAATGATAATTACTACTAAAACAAATAAAGAGGGTAAATCTCAGATGTAGATCATATACTTATCCATCTACATCTGAGATCATGTCGAATGACTGGGTGTAGTCTATTTACAGTGACAATGCCAACGTCTTCCAGACGTCGATATAGTTAGGTTAACCTAATATATAATGATATATCAAATTCTAATCTTGGAAAATAAAAAGAAGTTATTAATCAATTCTTTTTTTGTTTCTTACTTTTTGGCTAAAGAATATTTGTCTTAGAGCCTATCGCAAAAATAGATAGGAATATAGCTCATTGGTTTCTTATCATATCTGATAATGCTTAATAAAAAGTATGGTAGAACAATCATACGCATTCCAGATGATCTTTGGAATGAAATTTAAGATATTTTACCAGATGAGAAACCGGAGAACACTATAGATAGTCCAATTGTTCCATACAGAAAAGTCCTTGATGGAATAATGTTTATACTAAGAACTGGATGTCAGTGGAAAATGTTACCCAAAGAATATGGTTCTGGTTCAACATGTCATAGAGGATTTCAAGAATGGGTACAATCAGATATATTTGATAGAATCTGGACAAGATTGCTACAAATATATGATTTAACGAAGGGAATCAAATGGAACTGGCAATCACTTGACAGCATCTCTATAAAGTCACCTTTAGGGGGGCGAGGACAGGCCATAATCCTACTACAGATAGAAGCAAATTAGGCACCAAAAGACATATTCTTACAGATAAAGATGGTATTCCTCTCTCTACTGTTATAACATCTGCGAATACTCACGATGTTACTGTTGCAATTGATACAGTTGATAGCATTGTAATCAAAAGACCATCATCATCTCCCAAAGTAAAGCATAACCAGAAGAAACAAAATCTGTGTCTTGATAAAGCATATCATTCCAACGAAGTAGAACAAGAAATGGTCAAGAGAGAGAGGATACATTCCACATATCCGACACAGAAGAGAAGAAAAGATATTTTGTAGAAAACATCCTTTAAGACGATGGGTTGTCGAGAGAACAAATTCATGGCACAATAGATTCAGGAAATTATTTACAAGATATGAAAAAAAAGAAGGATGAGGAGAACTATCTAGGTCTTGTACAATTAGCAAATAGCATTATTATCTACAGGAGGATAATTTTGGGATAGGTTCTTAGTATAAAAAATTGTATAAAAGTTAAAATATATACATCATATTTACAGAAATAACATGAAAAAAACTTTGTATTCGCTTATAGCGAGTCTAGTAGTACTTACTGTTTCTGTTCCTTCATTTGCTGGGGATTCAGTATTTGCACAAAATACAACAAAAGCCATAGGTGCATCAATGCCTTACTATCTCTTTCCAGCACATATTGAAGGAGTTGAAGAAGGAATTTTAAAAATCCCGCATCATGCTTTTTCATTGCAAACAATTGTTGCAAATAAAGGCGAGAATGTAACTATTAAATTCTATAACACTGAAGCATATGAAGCACATACATTCACTTTAGACGCTCCATATAATATTAATAAAGATCTGATAGGAGGACAAAATTCAACAATTAATTTTGTTGCTGATAAAGAAGGAATATTCACCTACTATTGTGTATATCATCTGCCAACTATGACAGGAAAATTGGTTGTATTACCATAACAATAATTATTAAATTATTTTTTTAAAACCTTTAAATTTATTTTATTTAAGCTATGAGTATAAATTATAATTATTGTATGAAAGTTGGGTATAATTGAGCGCATGTATCATAGATTATATATTTGAAACATCAGTCATATAGAAATTTCTATCGTATACATATTTCACTTTGTACCTAAACATCATTTTCTATTCTTCTTATAGTCAATAATTCAGCATGATAAAATATTACGAGATTAAATAATGTTCCTTCTAACCTTAGATATATTGAAATCGTATTTAACAATGTAATAGCCAATAAAAAGATAGTTCTGGCTACTATCACCGTGATAGTAGCCGCAGGTCTACTGGCTCTAAACCCATCGATGATAGGATACGCACAAGCGCAAATGTACGACAATCAGTACAGACACGACAATAACTATTACCAAGACGACAATAGATATAGTTATGATAAAAACGATCCAAAGAGTTCTCAAGTAGATATACAGAAAATAAATTGTGTGAACAGTAACATAAATGTCAATGGTGTAGATATTACCCAGATACCCCAAGACGATGCTGGCATAGGAGCAACAAATGAAGAAGCAGGTCCAGATGGAGCAAACACACAGAATGGCAAAGGGCTTACAGATATAATAAACTTCAAGAAGAAGCTTGTCAATATATGTGTAAATGTGAATGACAACGAAAAGGTAAAAGTTACTCCTCCAGAAGAATAAGGAGACCAAGGATGTGAAGACTGTTTTAGGAATAATCTAGATGCAGATCAAATCGATTTACTACTGGAACGTGCAGTGATAGCATTGCAAATCGTCAGAGGAGATATATCCCTTGAAGACCTATGCACAATACTAGATCTCATTGAAAATGGCCAAGATGAAACCCAAGCATTAAGCAGAATAATAAATTCGATTGATGACTCCAAGACAAGCACAATACTGAATTGCTTGGTACAATTGCGATTAATTCACCCAATACAACCCTGAAATCTTTTTTTCTTTTTTTTTAACATGAATAGTGTGATTAATCTATTATTACTCTAGCGCTATTGCTACCCCCAGCAATAAGATAAGTCGTAGAAGATTTTTTTCTTGCCTGATTTCTTAGTGTTGTCGTCTACGTTATAACTTTAGACAATTTAACATCTATCTTTTTAGAATAATTTCTAATTCATCATCATCAAGTTTACTAGAGACAATTCTCATGTTCAGAGCAGCCAATGGCAAAGTAACAATATGGGTAATATATCTCAGGTCATGTTCTATGCTTATAATTAATTCATCATATTTTTTTTTAATGTCTAGTTGAGCATTACTTGCAAAAGGAATTTTGAACTTGATGATTATTGAATCCTCTTTTTCTTGTATAGAATAGACTTTTCCTTCAAAAAAAATGGTAGATGGATCATCATTGCCAAAAATCCCTAGACCGTGTTCTCTTAACATTTCAATACCTTGTAGCTCTTCTTTTTGATATTTTGCTTCTTTACAAGGTAAAGGAAAAAAATTTAATTTTATTTTTTCTGAGGTTATTCTCTTTGCTTCTTGATCAAAATCTACTTTATTTATTACCACAAGATCAACATTTATTCCAAATATATTTGCTGACATTAAAGAGCGTTTAGCATTTTTTACACTAAAATTATCTGGATTAGTTACTAGTCGTAAACTAGTGACCCCTTGATTGGAAATTACGCTAAATAAGTTCTCAAGGCGTTTTAGTATATCGGTTTGAGCTATGATAGAATCTAAATTGGTATTGTAAGGTGAGAATGGTTGAAACATTTTGGCGAATCCCGCAAATAAATTACTCAATCCAGTAGTATGTCTTCTCATCGATCCAATTATTTTTGGAAGATAGAGAAAACGAAGCGCTTCTCCAGAAGCTGGCATATCAAGTATAACGACGTCATAACTATCTTCTTTAATTACTTCTTCAATTTTAAGCAAGGAAAAAAGTTGGGTCATTCCAGGCAACATTGCTATCTCATATTCGAGATTTGATTCGAGTCCTTTGCCAAAAAATGAGGTACTCATGGTGGAAACAATATCAAGGTATTTTTCACTGATTTCTACTATTGGATCGATTTCAATTGCCTCAAGATTTGAAAGGACATTCTTGATCTCATACCCAATATCCACACAGAGAGCATCACTAAGTGTGTGCGCTGGATCTGCAGACATCAAAAGTGTTTTATATTTTCGTTCTGCCAAATTAATAGCAGTAGCACAAGAGGTGACAGTCTTTCCTGTTCCGCCCTTACCTGTATAGATAATCAGTCTCAACTCAATTAATTTACCATTATCAATATTTATCTGCTTAAGTTTAAAGGTAGAAACAACAAGATAAAATATAGTTTTATTGAACACTAGTAAAAGATCATTATAGTTATTCTTTTCGGGTATCTATTCTCAAATAGTTAACGTACCTGCCTCCTATTATGTTCCATCTCTATTAAAGCAATACTTCTATTTTGATGAATTTCATTATATTTGCATGATTTACCCTTTGAGACTACTATAAGATTTGACGGATATTTTCTTAGCTTTGTTCAACTGATTTCTTCTGTTGTTTGTGAGAATATTGGAAAGAATAGTAAATGTGATGAGATAATAAAGATAGAATTAAAAAAATAAAAAAACTGTATCGTTAACAAACCACGATACTAGAAAAACTTTGCACTATAGCCAAAAAGATCCTCATGTTATACAGTATTATTCATCAATTACAAATCTCATAATAAAGTATCTAATTATTATCATCAAAAATATTCTACCTGTGTATTAGAATCCCTGCTTTTGGAAGGTGTCATCTAGCACAAATTAATCGGCATATATTAATATTAATATATTCACATTGAAAAATAGTATATTAATCTAATTTATCTTCAAATCTTAAATAGTAATTTCATTTTCATTTTAGTATGTAATCGTTTATTAGACGTTAGACACAATTTACCAAATCGATATCAAAATTTTGAAGATATCTCACTCAATTCCCGTAGAAAATTTCATAGACTCAATTTTGTCGGCCAATTTGTTCATCTCTAAACTAAATTCATGGGTAGGATTTTTTAAAACAGTTAAAAATTCTCGACTGTCAAATTGAATATCGCAGTAACATGGAATGCTGGATATTATTTCCATGTCCATTTCCTTTCTTAGTCTTGTTATTCTTTCAGATTGTTCGTAGAACAACTTAGGCAAATTGGTGTAGTCAGCCTGAAATTTTACTGCATCATCTGATGTACGACAAAAACCAGCTATTCGATTAAGTAATAGAAACGATCTAGTTCCATGGTTAGTCAAAACATCATAAATTTCTGTTACCATCCTACCAGTACATTCCATATCTATTCCATCCATCTTCAAGAACAAAATAATAACATCAGCAATCGCTAGTGAATTTATAGACCAGTATCTTATACCTGTGCTAGTATCAAGGATAATGTAATCAGTATCTTGTTTGGAAGCCATTTCCTTAATTTTAATGAATTTTCTAAGTAATTCTATCTTTGAGACATTATCTCTAAGAGCATTATCTAATTTTGTGATTTCATTTTTTGATGAATTCGAAAAGGAGACATAGAATTTTCCCCTCTGGGCTCTATTTCCAGACTGGGATGAAATAAATTGATCAAATACAGAATTAACATTATAAATCACATCGTCAAAATCTGAGGCATTGAATAGAAAGTCATTTATCCATTTTTTTGGATCTTTGTCAAAATATGTCTGCAATGTTGGAGCATATACATCCATATCTATCAACAGAACATTGTTACCGCGCAGTACCAACAAGGCAGAGATATTGGAGGCGATTGTAGACTTCCCCGTTCCGCCTTTGTAAGAATGTAGTGCAATACATTCTTTGAGCAATTCATATAAACTAAATACTTTATTATATTTATTTTTTTATGATTATAATCAAAGTTATAGGCTGTGTTAACTTAAGACTGTTTCACCTCCAATTTTGAATACAATATTGTTTCTGATTTTTGCGTTATACAGATAAACAAATAATTTGATCCAATTGTATACATGCTGTAGATCACAATTATTCTTACTCTTAACAAAACATGGATAGTAATCATCAAAACATTCTGTTCTATCCTTGAAATACTGCATTACTCTTTCGATAAGGCTCTTCTCTAAAGGTGAATGCAACCTATGTTTCAGATTTAAAAAGTTGCATGCTTGTGGATACCATGTACCTCCATCTGTGTATACAGTATGTTTTCCATACCTTGATACAAGCGATCTGATAAAATTTTCTGCTACAAACATGTTTCTCTCTTCTGAAATATAGATTCCAAGTACAGATTTGTCAATTGGTTCAATACAGATCCACAACCAAAAATGTTGATTACCAATCTGAATTATAGTTTCATCTATGATGAACGCTGATACTCTTTTTCTCTTGTAAATCTGCAATGAACCAAACCGTTGAATCCATTTCCAAACAGCAACATAACTCCTTTTTTGGTCCTTAAACAGTTCCAATGCTTTGGATGTATTTCGTAGACTGAGACCAAGAAAGTACAAATAAAGAGAATACATTACTATACATGTGGATGTTCTATTTCTGACAAATCTTAACAACATATGTTGTTAGAATAGAACCTTCACAGCTGTAGCTCTTTCCTTAAGTTAACAGGACCAAGTTATATATTGCATATTTTTGATTAACCTACTAAACATTATGATATTTTATTTTAATCAACAAGACAAATTATTTGGTGAATATAATTAAAATATTAACTTTTTTCATTCTATAAATAACTTGCTTTAACTCTTTATTCTATCTAATGGATTTTTTGCTCATGCTAAATTTTGTTCTCAATTTTTGCATCTTTGCGTCCGCATTAAATGATCTGCTTACACAACAAAAAATTGTTATGTCTTAAATTTTGATTTATTATTGAAAACTTCAAGAAACTTCATAAAGATACCGGTCTTTAGAGAAATTCATTCATTTCAATATAATTTTAAAGGGATGAACAATCTAAAGTAGTAAATCTGAATATTTTAATTAAAAATAAATGGATAGCAAAGATAGTATTGATGATTATTATGTTTTATAATATATGAATTTAAAATTTATCTAAAATTATGAATATTAAAAATTAAGACTATTGAAAAAATAAATATAAAAGATTTTTGGGGTTATTTTACCCCTAGTTGTGTTACTTGAATGTCGGTATTACATTAGGGAAGGATGGAGTTAATGTGGGTATTATATTAGGGAAGGAGGGAGTTATGCTGCCTACATCTAAGGAACTTGAATCTTTCTTTGCATTCTGTGTATCTATATCATTAAGATTTAATTGATTTTGTTCTTGTTGTTTTTGTTGCATTATTGCACTACCAGAATTCAATAGTCTAGTATCTTTTTGTTGTTGCATTATTGCACTACCAGAATTCAATAGTCTAGTATCTTTTTGTTGTTGTTCTTGTTGCATTATTGCACTACCAGAATTCAATAGTCTAGTATCTTTTTGTTGTTGCATTATTGCACTACCAGAATTCAATAGTCTAGTATCTTTTTGTTGTTGTTCTTGTTGTTTTTGTTGTTGTTTTACAGGTTGTTCTTGTTGTTTTGGTTGCATTATTGCACTACCAGAATCCCACATTCTAGTATCTTTTTGTTGTTGTTCTTGTTGTTTTTGTTGTTGTTTTACAGGTTGTTCTTGTTGTTTTTGTTGTTGTTTTACAGGTTGTTCTTGTTGTTTTGGTTGCATTATTGCACTACCAGAATCCCACATTCTAGTATCTTTTTGTTGTTGTTTTTGTTGTTGTTTTACAGGTTGTTCTTGTTGTTTTTGTTGTTGTTTTACAGGTTGTTCTTGTTGTTTTTGTTGGATTATTGCACTACCAGAATTCAATAGTCTAGTATCTTTTTGTTGTTCTTGTTTTAATTGTTCTTGTTGTTGTTTTAATTGTTCTTGTTGTTTTTGCTGTTGTTTTAATTGTTGTTGTTGTTGTACAAGCTGTCCTTGTTCTTCTAATGAATTAACGGGGGATACTTGGTCTATGTCATTAGCTTCTACTTGGAAAACAATATTATTTTGTTCCGCTATACAGTTGATTATTGCCAAAATCACTAAGCCAATATTATCTCCATTAATATTTCTAGGAGCTCCTTGGTAATTGGCAATATTTTCCTCTACATTATTTGCCCAGCTGATTAGTAAGCTAGATAAAGCACTAGATTTATTATCAGAAGACAATAACTTTGCTATCGCTTCACATATTTCCCAAAGATTAGCAGAATCGAATAAGGGAATCTGTTTTTGTGTAGTCAATTGGTCTAAATTAGCTCCATTTTCATTTAAAGTATTGATTAGCTCTTTGTAGGCTACTGTTATTTCATCTCTTGTCAGGAAATCCATATAGAAAAGATAACAATCATCACATAAGTTTACTGGATCATTGTCTCCTGAAATTGTTCTAAATTTTACATTATTTTTACTATCTTTGTTATTTTCGCTATTTGATCTTAAATTCTCTTTCTTGATTTTTTCCTCATCGTTTGTCTTGAGATTTTTTTCTTCAGATTTATCATTATCCTGTTTTTGATTCTGAGAAGATTCAGTTTCAGTAATGATATCATCATCCTGTTCGGTATTGTTTTTATCTAATTTTATTTCAGCAATATTTGTACTTTTGGGATTAAGTTCTATTTCATCATTAATTTGCTTATCTTCATTGATGTCATACGAATTTACCTTGTTTTTATTTCCTTCGTTGTATTCTTTCATGCCATCACTGTTGTATTCTTTCTCCTCATCACTGTTGTAGTCTTTCTTGTATTCTTTCTCATGGTCTTTGTTGTATTTGTATTCTTTCATGCCATCACTGTTGTATTCTTTCTCCTCATCACTGTTGTAGTCTTTGTTGTATTCTTTCTCATGGTCTTTGTTGTATTTGTATTCTTTCATGCCATCACTGTTGTATTCTTTCTCCTCATCACTGTTGTAGTCTTTGTTGTATTCTTTCTCATGGTCTTTGTTGTATTTGTATTCTTTCATGCCATCACTGTTGTATTCTTTCTCCTCATCACTGTTGTAGTCTTTGTTGTATTCTTTCTCATGGTCTTTGTTGTATTTGTATTCTTTCATGCCATCACTGTTGTATTCTTTCTCCTCATCACTGTTGTAGTCTTTGTTGTATTCTTTCTCATGGTCTTTGTTGTATTTGTATTCTTTCATGCCATCACTGTTGTATTCTTTCTCCTCATCACTGTTGTAGTCTTTGTTGTATTCTTTCTCATGGTCTTTGTTGTATTTGTATTCTTTCATGCCATCACTGTTGTATTCTTTCTCCTCATCACTGTTGTAGTCTTTGTTGTATTCTTTCTCTCTATCATATACGTTGCCGTTTTGTGAAAAGTAATTATCGGGATTTACTTCAGGATCCCCATAGTTATTATTTTGTTTATAATTTTCATAAGTGTCTTCATATGACCCGTATTCGTTATTAGAATTTTTTTCATTCATGTAATAATCATATTTTTTTTCTTTCTCATCGCTAGACGCTATCACATCATTAATAATAAATGTTGGAGATGCAATATTGATAGCACCGGCTAGCAAAATAGCAGCTAAAAACACTGCTGTAATCTCTGACTTGTGCATTAGTTAGTGAACGATACAATCAATTATATGAAATTCTAAGAATTCTTTGAGGTATTTCTTTAAATGCTTTGTTGTAGTTTATACATATTGATTTTTTTATAAATCGATTATTACCTACGAATGTAGATTTTCTTTAATATAACATTTTTATGAATCATTTAACTTTGAAATTTGTATTTATATTTATATTGTGTAAATTTTTTTATCTTTCATGATAGCATGGCCATAAAAATAACTTAATTAAATACTTTTCATTGTATTTCTCCATTGCAATGTTGTCCTCTTGAAAGGACATTTAATACCTATTCGCACTTATGTTCCTATTGGGAAACAATTTTGGACTAATGCCATAACTGTATAAAGTCTTTTTGCTGAGATTAAATGATGATGTGTTATCTATCACAAACAACGATAAATCTTTTGAATCTTCTTCTCTTACTATCTTTTGATGCTATTTAGATGATTTATGAAATACTTGCCATTTCCTGATTCGCGTGTTGTAAATCCGATTACGTTTAGTGGATAAAAAAGTATGATGAATTCATTGACCTTATTATTATTGAATTTCTTGTGAAATATCTTATGTTGCTCTGCTCTTTTCATGTAGGTTCTGGTTACGTATTTCCCTGTATACCACCACGTTTCATCTTTAAATCCCACTAGAATCTTTTTTTAAAAGAACAAGTGATACTTTCTTGTATCTGTCTATCTTCCTCTTTGCTCATAATTTTCCGTTTTTTCAGTTCAAGTTTAGGTTTTTTTCCATACTATCTTACTTTGCTTTGAATATACCGGATACAGATAGTGTAAAATTGGCTGTGTCATACATTGATAAAAACGGAAACAAGAATCACGGTGTATCAATTGATCTTATGAAAATCCAAAAAATAATCAACAACCAAGCATTGTTTACAATTGAATTAGATGAAAAAATGACCGGTAAAAATCCAGTGTCAGACAAGAGTCATACCTTGGGAAAAATAAATGGACTAGCCTTATACAATCATGGAGACAAAACGATAACATTCAAGTCAGGTAATATGGCTGCACTCACACCAGCATTATCAAAATAACCTCACTCTTTATTTTTATCTTTTTGAAACTTAGACCCTATTCCAAAATACATAGAATATAGCTCGTTGTTTTCTCATTACATCAAAATTTGTATTAAATATCAGGGTAATATTTCATATATTATCTAACAATGATGTATCTATCTCATTTTATAAAATTTGTAAAGGCCACCACTTTCTCTATTAATATACTTCCAGTCTTTATCATCAGTTATAACTTCATTGAATGAAGGTTGGATTCTAGGATGTAATAACTTGTATAAGTTTTCACCTACAGACACCTTATTTGCTTCGGTAAGAGATGTTATCTTTGCAGTTACATTCATACAATAACCAAGGACATCAATCGGAGAGCTCTTGTCGTAACCATACTGTACAATTACATTTTCTCCCACATCAATTCCAATTTTCACTGCAAGATTGGGATAATCATAATTCTTTAAAATAGGATTGAGACCTTTCGTTATTGTATCTATCATTGATTTTCCACACTGGACAGACTTGTCACATACTAGAATCTTGTTAAATCCTATTGGAAAAAAAGAAATTATTGCATCTCCAGCATACTTTAACACGAAGCCATTATAACTTTCAATAACTGAAGACAATTCATGTGAAAAAGCTCGAATTATTGTGACCATTTGTTCTGCAGGTAATGTCATACTCATCTTTGTAGAACCAACAAGATCAGCATACAGAACGACGAGTTCAATCTTAGAATTAACATGTTTGAGAAGAAAATTTTGACCTCTCATTATGGATGTATTATATTGGTAACGTTCTTCTAATGCTTGCCAAAATCGATCTTTCCTCTGAGCAAAGAGAGTTTGCAAATCGACAAGATTATTAACGCTGGATTCAGCCATCGAGTTATCACTATAGTATTGATTACCTATCATTCTATTTAGAATCCTTGTTTTGTTTGAATCTTGGGCTGTCTTCAATTTTTCTTCTTTTTTTAACTTTAATTTTTCTATATCTTTATTAATTCTTGTTTTCTTTGAACCCTTTTCTTTACTAATTTTTCTTGAAGACATTTGTTTTTAGATGTTTTAGAGAACCAGATACATATAAGATTTTCAAGTAATTTTAATACAATATTCTTTTTCTAAAATTTTTTTTTAAAAAATTGGATGGCTATACGCCAAACCTCAAGGGAACTTTATTTCCACTCCCAAATATTACTTGTAGTAGTTCCATTTGGATAATATTTGTATACATATATCCCTACCAAATTATTAAGAAATGCTAGCTCTCCATCTGAATCGGTAATAAATATTTGGATTCCTCTAAATGTTTCAGTTTCATTTTCATTCATTATACCTACATCGTTTCCAGCATAGGTAGCTATCTCCCCATTAGCAGTCGTCATAATTCCTTTTCCGGTACTTGTAGAAATACCATCCAGCTTGTGTGTGGTCAAGTATGTCGCTTTATCTGTTACGTTTCCAATATTTTTTAGGTGTCCATAAGCGATGTACGAATCTTCAGTTATAATCGAATTATCAACATCTTCTACGATAGAACTTGTTCGATTATGTATCCATTCTTTGTAGATAGGTTCACCAAATATTTTAGTTAAATTGGTGATAGAAGCTTGCGAAGATTTAGAGTTTATCTCTGAAATTAAAGGCAAAGGTGTTTTGGTGTAAGTTTCAGATTTTTGTGAATAAGAGTCATTTATTTCTAAATATCCGAATAAAAATACTGAACTCAAAATAAAGGTTATCATATAAAATCTGGTCTTGTTATATCCATTTTTTTTCATAGCTCGTATGTGATTTATAGTTTAATAAATTTTTATAATTGATTTAGTTTATTCCTATATCAAAATTCAAAATGTAATTAAATTATTTTTATTAGATTTTTTAGCAATATTTCCTTTTCCAGCTAACAGACATCAGAAAGATAAATAACAGAATGAATCAACTAATAATGTGAATTTTTAAGATACATTTTTGAGATTTGAATTTGATAGACTTTTTATATATGACTAGATAAAAAAATTGTAAAATGAGAGTGGATCATATTGCAATTGCTGTAAATAACGCTGAATCAGCTCTTAAGAATTATCAAAATATTTTGAAAATTGACAAGGTAGAGATTGAAGAAGTTCCCAATGAAAAGGTTCGTGTTGTTATGCTCAATTTAGAAGATACTAGAATTGAGCTGTTGGAGCCAACGGCTGACGATAGTCCAATATCCAAATTTTTAAAGGAAAAAGGCGAGGGAATTCATCATATTGCAATCACTGCAGATGACATTGATAATGATGTTGCAAGGGCGGAAAAAAATGGTATGAGGTTCCTAGGTGGAATTAGAACAGGATCATATGGAAGAAAGATAACTTTTATTCATCCAAAATCACTAAATGGTGTATTAACAGAATTCTGTCAAGCCGCTCCAGGAGCAGAATAGAAAAGATTTTGTATCAAAGTGAGGTTCCTGACAGTTCTTTTACGACTAGGTTTGTAAATTCGTCGGTAAAAAGATTACCTCCAATATCCTTTGTTTTTTGATTTTTCTTTAACAAAGAAATAATTGCATCTTCAATATTCTTTCCCTGGCTGTATAAATTAGGATGATCAGATTTTTCTGCAAGCCATTCTATCATCATCTTAGTGCTAAGTAAAATGGAACAAGGATTAGCAACGTTCTTTCCAGCTATGTCAAAGGCAGCACCATGAACTGGCTCAAATAAAGAAAAACTTTCTCCGATATTTGCGGCAGGTCCCATCCCCAATCCGCCAACAACTTGTGCTGCTTCATCAGAGAGAATATCTCCAAATAGGTTTGTGGTTACAATTACATCAAAATCTTCAGGTTTTCTGATAAGATTCATAGCAGCAGCATCGACATAAAGCTCGCTATAATTTATGTCAGGGTATTTTTTTGAGACATCCTCACAGACACTTTTGAAGAGACCGTCACTTTTCCTTAAAACGTTTGCCTTATGCACTGAAACAACTTTTTTCTTCTGGTTCCTCATTCGGGCTGTTTTGAAAGCGTACTCTGCTATTCTTCGTGAGGCCTTTTCAGAAATAACTCTTAAAGCAACTATCGTGTCTATATCTACATTGAATTCCCAGCCCAAATATACATCCTCTGTATTTTCTCTTGCTATTACAAGGTCAACATTTTCGGAAAGTGATTTTATATTTGGATATGACTTGGCAGGTCTTACATTAGCATAAAGATCAAAGAATCTCCTTAATACGATTATAACATCAGCAGCACTCTCTCCCACAGGTCCCTTCAAACATACATCACTTTTTTTGATTGAATCTAATGTAAAGTCAGGTAGGGCTTTTCCGTATTTAGAAAGTGCTGAATCTCCAGCAACAACCTCAATTATATCAAATTTAAAACTAGTATTATCATTTAGAAACTCAAGGATCTTACTAGCACTTTTGGTCAATTCTGGTCCGATTCCATCCCCCGGGATCAAAGAGACCTTGTATCTACTCATTTTGACTCTATCAGAAAAGAAATAGTATTAGTCTTTTTAAGATTTTATTTTATTTTGTTATATTTTATTGATCTATACAAAAAAGTTTGAACACAAAAACACCATAATAGGTAAAAAATTAATTGATCAGTATTTTCGTGATTTCCTGTTTTTTAGACACCATTATTTTCAGTTTCTTTAACTTTAGGCGCACCTTTGTCTTTATATTCACATTCTCCAGTGATCTTATCTCCTTGTTTGGAATTGAAATCTTTGATTGTATCGCCAAAATCACATACAAAGGTATCCATCCCTTTTCCTCCAGTAAGTGTATCATTTCCTACACCTCCATTAATATTATCATTGCCAGCACCCCCCTTCAGAACATCATTTCCTCGGGTACCACTCAGATCGTCGTTACCCTCTCCACCATTCAAATTATCATCTTGGTTACCGCCTTTCAAAATATCATTACCCTCTTCTCCGTCAAGTGTATCGTCGCCGTTACCACCCTTCAATGTATCATTACCTTCTCCACCAGCTATATCGTCATTTCCATGAGCACCGTCTAACGCATCATTTCCTGGTCCCCCAGAAATTTTATCATCGCCGTCACCTCCTTTTATCTTGTCATCATTTTCTGTTCCTTCTATCACAACATTGACTTTCGGCCTGGGGATTTCACCTGGAGGAAAAGCTTCCTGATCATTACCATCATCATTACCATCATCCTTTTGCGAATAGACAATACCTGTTACCTGAAAGATATTTAACAATAATGTAAAAGAGAGTAGAAAAACGTAAACTGGAATCGTATTTTTATCCAAGGGATGTTAATTTATTATCTCACCATCTATATATTTATCCGCGAGTAGTCCCTATGATCTGCTTTAATGCAGATCACTTGCCAAGAAAAATGTTCAAAATCGATAATCTATTATAAATTGGAAAATATTAAGCTTGTAAAACTTTTCTCAGCATTACCTTGTTTATTGCATCCATCATGGCCTGAACTGATGCTACCACTACATCTGCGCCTGATTTTCTTGCTGAAACCACGTTTCCGTTAATGTCCTCTACCCTTACCGACACCTCTGCGAGAGCATCTGAGCCACCTGTAATTGATTCCAGTCTATATTCACGGATCTTAATTTTTGCTACTTCCACCGCGATCTTTTGTATTGCCTTTAGAGCAGAATCTACAGGCCCTACACCAATTTCAGAAGCAATGTAGTCTTTTCCTCCAATATTCAACCTGATAACGGCTGTTGGTGTTATATTTTGACCGGTGACAATATGGAAATCCTGCAACTTGAATTTCTCTTCAAATTTCGAGTTACCCATTATCTGACCAGATATGGATAATAAATCCGCAGTTGTTATGGATTTTCCAGCATCTGCAACAGTTTTTTGTCTTTCTACTATTTCTTTTAGCTGTTCCTCTGTTGGTTTTATACCAAAATCTTGCAACATTGCTTTAATTCCATGAGCTCCTGCATGCTTTCCTGCCTGTAACCATCTCTTTCTTCCCACTAGCTCAGGACTAATCGGCTCATATGTTAGTGGATTGTTAATTATACCATGTGTATGAATTCCAGATTCATGACCGAATGCATTTTCACCTATGATTGCCTTGTTTGGCTGTACGATTATTCCCATGGTATTGGATACAAATTTTGATGTCTCATAAAGCAGCTCAGATTTGATATTTGTTCTTCTATTATAAAGACAATGTAATGACATTACAAATTCCTCTAGGGATGCATTGCCTGCCCGCTCTCCGATTCCATTGATTGTTACATGTGCACAACTCGCTCCAGCATTTATTCCAGCAAGTGAATTTGCTACTGCGTGTCCAAAATCATCATGACAGTGCATACTTATTGGTACAATGATATTGTCTGCGACTTCATGTACAAGACTTGAAATGTATTCAGGAGTCGCATATCCTACTGTGTCAGGGATATCGATTCTATCAGCCCCTGCCTCCTGAGCTGCTTTTAAGACTTTGATCAGAAACCCTCTATCAGAACGTGTTGCATCTTCTGCTGAAAATTCAACCTGAACCCCGTGTTTTTTTGCATAATCTACTGCCCATATAGCTCTTTCAAATACTTGATCTGGTGTCATGTTCAGTTTATACTTCATGTGGATTTCCGAGGTAGCTATAAATGTATGTATGTATTTTAGGTCACATTTTAATGCAGCATCAATGTCTGCCTGGACCGTCCGCGCCAATCCACAGATTTCGGATTTTAATCCTTGCTTTACTATTGTCTTTATAGCTCTTACTTCTCCATCTGAAACAATAGGAAAACCTGCTTCGATAGCATCTACTCCGAGTTCGTCCAATTTGATAGCAATTTTTACTTTTTGTTCTGCATTTACGGAAACCCCTGGTGTTTGTTCTCCATCACGTAAAGTGGTATCAAATATACGAACTTTTTGCAAGTTATCTGGGTTTTTGTTATTTATGTTGATATAACTTGTTGAATTAGTCATCTTGATTATTTATCCTCCTCTTCGCAGAGCAGAAATTCCTGTCCTCGCAATCCGGACTACTCCATAATGAGTGACAAGGTTTATGAATGCATCTATTTTATCGGGGGTCCCAGTTAACTCTACTATCACGGATTCTTTACCTATATCCAAAATTTTTGCCCTAAAAATACCTGCAAAGTGAGATATTTCCATTCTAGTTGTAGGATCAGGTGCCTTCATTTTGATAAGCGCCAATTCCCTAAAAACGGTATTATGTGTGTCCAATACTCGGACATCAATAACATCGATCAACTTTTTCAACTGTTTTACAAGTTGGTCTAGCGTTCTGGAATCACTTTGTGTTGCAATTGTCATTCTAGATAGATCTTTTTGTTCAGTAGAACCTACAGTAATGCTAGCGATATTAAAGTTTCTGGCCCTAAATAAATTTGTAATTCTAAACAAAACTCCTGGTTTGTCTTCTACCAGTACCGATAGTATTCTATAAGGTAACTGGATTTCTTCGTTTTTATCTTCATCATCAGAATTCAAATAGAGATTAGACATATCTTTTCTTTTTTTAACCTCCTACTATCATATCCTTTAGCCCAGTACCAGGAGCTACAAAAGGATAAACATCTTCTTCAGGATCAATAGGAATATCAATAACGGTGGCTACCTCTGAACTTATAGCTGTTTTTAGTGCCTTTTCTAGTTCACTCATAGATTCTGTTCGAATTCCTTGTGCCCCATAAGCCTCTGCAAGTTTTACGTAGTCCGGACAACGGTATTGGTGAACACCACTATATCGTCTGTTATAAAATGTTCTCTGCCACTGTGCAACCATTCCCAGCATGTAGTTATTTAATAAAAATACAATCACTGGGAGTTTGTCAAGTACAGAAACTGCCAATGAGTTCTCCGTCATATTAAAAGATCCATCCCCGGCGATATCGACTACCGGTACTTCTGGTCTTGCTGCCTTGGCACCTATTGAGGCAGGAAATCCAAATCCCATAGTTCCAAGTCCTGTAGAACTGAAAAATGTTCCGGGTGATATTACATCAAAATGCAACGATGTCCACATTTGGCATTGTCCTACCTCAGTTGTAACAATTGCCTCAGTAGGAAGTATTTCTCTCAGTTTTTTTAAGGCCTTTCTTGCAGTCAATTCTCTAGAATAATCCTTTATGGTACTGTTGTAATATTCAATCAACTCCTTTCTTCTTTTCAGCCAAAAGTTTTCTGGCTCTGGTTTTATGCCTTTTGTTGATAACAGTTTAACCATAGTTCTTAAAGAGGATTTAACGTCTCCTACTACAGCAACATCTACTGATTTATTTTTTCCAATTTCAGCAGGGTCTACATCTAAATGTATTATGTGCATTCCTTTTCCAAACTCA
Organism: uncultured Nitrososphaerales archaeon; assembly: GCA_963695855.1. GTDB lineage: Archaea > Thermoproteota > Nitrososphaeria > Nitrososphaerales > Nitrososphaeraceae > TH1177. Next base: position 117,440 of record CAVOHZ010000010.1, read on the forward strand.
TCGAATCGACCCACCGATCTATCTGAAAATCTTGCCCCTATCGCAATAATACAATCAGCCTCAACAATTATCTTGTTCGCTTCAGCATGACCATGCATCCCTATTGGACCCATTGCAAGAGGATGATTTTCCGGAAAAGAACCTTTCCCTTTAAACGTAGTAACTACTGGAGACATCAACAATTCTGCTAAAGTTTGTAATTCATGAAATGCACCAGAGAGTATAACGCCACCTCCTGCCATTATTATAGGCTTTTCCGATTTTAATATTAGATCTATTGCTCTTTCAATATGTAACAAATCCGGATCGAACGCTGGGTTGTATCCTCTCACCTTTATCAGGTCAGGAAATGAAATTTCAGCTTTCTCTTGTTGGACATCTTTTGGAATATCGATCAACACCGGTCCTGGTCTTCCACTTTCAGCAATATAGAATCCTTTTTTTACAGATTCTGGAATCTCTACTGCTTTTCTGGGTTGAAAAGAGTATTTAGTACAAGGATTGGCAATTCCTATAATATCGGTTTCTTGAAATGCATCCTTTCCTATCATTGCTAATGGTACCTGACCTGTTATTGCTATCATTGGAATAGAATCTGCATGCGCCGTTGCAATTCCTGTTATTAGATTTGTTGCACCAGGTCCAGATGTAGCAATACATACACCGGCTTTCCTTTTTATTCTAGCATAACCATCTGCCATATGCGCAGCAGCTTGTTCGTGTCTAACCAAGATATGTCTAAAATTAGCATCGACTAATTCATCATAAATTGGTAAATTAGCACCACCTGGTAATCCAAAAACTATATCAACACCCTCCTTTTCAAGCGAGGTTATTAATGCCTTGGCTCCAATCATTTCAACCATAATGTTTCCCCAATCTTTTATAATATCAGTTGGATAAATTCTAATCTAAATTACTACTGAAAATTTTCTAAATTAGTACGGGTTACAAAATTTCTTATTTCTAAAGGATCAAAAAATATAAAAATTGCAAAAACTTTTGGATCTAAAATTTCCTGTAGAAGAATCCAAAAAAATCACTCTTAATTATCGCTGTTGTCATCACTATTATCATCTTCATTACCTTCCATGGGTACACATTCAAATTCATCTACTAATCCATCAACATCATTATCTATTTCATCTTCACAGATTTCAACTGGCTCAACTTGACTTTTCTTTTTGTCTTCTTTGGTTTGGTCCTCTTCATCTACTTGCTCTTCTTCGTCTTGATCATCTTTTGCTTGTTGTTGTTTCTCTTCAGCTACTTGTTGTTTCTCTTCAGCTACTTGTTGTTTCTCTTCAGCTACTTGTTGTTTCTCTTCAGCTACTTGTTTTTCTTCCTGACCTTTTAATTCCGTACATTCTTCTTCATCAACCAGTCCATCTAGATCATTATCTTGTTCATCATCGCATATTTCTTGTGGTGCTAATTGACCTTCACCTATTTTATCCTGTGTGGAAATTCCTTCTTTTGCTTGTTGTTGTTTCTCTTCAGCTACTTGTTTTTCTTTAGCTAATTGTTGTTGTTCTTCTTCGTCTTGATCATCTTTTGCTTGTTGTTGTTTCTCTTCAGCTACCACATCACCTTCCACTTCTGCAATAGGCGGTTCTTCTCCTGCTGTCTCCTCCACCGTACCAGTAGTTTCATTGCCTATGGAAGTTTGGTTCTCCATTGGGCTTGGCACTTCCACAGGTGGAGTGATTTCTTGAGGTACTTGTGATGGTTGTGTTTGTCCCATTTCTTCAGTAGTTTGTTCCGACTCTGTAACAGCCTCACTGACTGTTTCATTTATGGGTACCTCTTCTGTCGGTATTTTTGTACCTGCAGGTTCTCCAGCCGTTGTTTCGTTTGAAATTGGTGGAACGGTTTCTTCTGGTATTTCTTCTGATGGCTGCTGCTCTTGAATACCCGGACCCTGTATTGAAGGTGGGATGGATTTGGAAGCATTTATTACAGTTTGATTAACAAACTCCAAGACCTGTGTGTCTGGTGTCTCAGTCTCAGATATTACATCTTCTTCTTCGGTCTCTTCAGTAGCATTGACAGGCACCCCGGTTACATTTGCGCCAGTTGGTCCGCCTGGTAACGTTGTTGTGGTCTCATTTGTCACATCCGTCGCAGCCTGCTGTGCTGTAAATAATTGATCTAATCTTTGTTTTTCAAATTTAATATTAGAAGTATTAAAAGCCACCGTACCAGCATCATCACTAATAATTGACTCATTCTTGATTATTTCCTCGACGACACTCTTTATCGGATCCTCAAATGATGTAGCGTTTGGAATAATGGTTAAAGATTTTGTCTGATCTGTTTCATTATCAAAGACAAATTCTTGAAATTCCCTTTCAGTTAATGGAGGTAGCGGGTCTCTTTCTCCCTCGATAGCCGCCTGTTCTTGATCTAAAACTTCTTCCTCCGCCTCATCGGTAGGCGGAAGATCCCCTACTGAAATGGCATCACTAGGGGGGGTTTGGGGTCCTCTTTCTGTTGTCGGTGGAGGAACAAAAGGAGCTATATCTCCCTTGAAGGATTTATCATTTTCTTGAGCCCAAATCGTATCGTAATTGGGGTTATTTATTAAAAGAATTGATAACGTCGCAAATATCAGAGATATAATAGTTAATCTTTGTCTCATTTCAATAACTAAAGAATAGAAGTATACATCATTAATATAAATAATTCTTGATAATTGTTAAAGGAAGTTCTCGATTTACACGCCATTTATTTTTTATTTTTAGTACAGTCTCAAGCCAAAGAATACAAAAAAATGTTTCTCCGTAAATAAAAACTGCCTTAAAAAGAGTAAAAATTGTTAAACTATTTTAGAATACCTCACAATTTTTAGATTTTGTATCTCCTTCAAATTTGATATAATCAATGATAATATCGAATCCTTTTCCACAATGAAATTCATCTCCTCCTGGACCTCCTATCAATACATCTTTACCGGATTTTCCCCAGAGAATATCATCTCCAGAACCACCTATTAACAAGTCACGGTTATTTCCCCCATTTATCCAATCATCTCCAGCGTTACCTTCAATTCTATCATCGTCATCTTCTCCGTAGATTGCATCCTCTCCTTTGTTTCCTTGGATAATGTCATCGCCATCAAAACCTAAAATTTCGTCATCGCCAGAATTTCCCTGAATTAGATCATCACCATTGTATCCATCAATGTAGTCATTTCCGCTGTTACCTTCAATTTTATCGCTTCCAGAATCCCCAAAGATATTATCTTTCCCGCTGTTACCTTCAATTCTATCTTTTCCAGAACCACCATCAAGATAGTCACCCTTGTCCCTTCCCCATATTTTGTCACTGTCTTCCAACCCAAAGATAGAATCTTTTTGGTTGGTCCCCTTAATCCTGTCTTCATCATCCGTACCTACGATAATTGCTCCATACGCTGATACGATGAATAGATTCATGCTGGTTAGCCCTAAAATTAGAAATGTAAAGCCTATCAGTGAAAATGTTAACAAGGTTTTTTTTATCAAACTATAATCTACTACTCTAAAATCAATTTCAAAAATATAAAGATATTCATAGGCTATCTTTGATTCCTTCGCCACCGTATCTGTTAGAATGTTAAAATCCAGCCAAAATTGAAATTTTTAATTTAAAAGATAATTGAAAAAATAAAAGATACCCTATTGTGTTATCTTGTTGTTATTGTTGTACTTTTTTGTTCCCTTTTCTTTTCTTTTGTAAAAAGATCGTATGCTTCCTTTACCTGATAATTCTCATGAACTATAGATTTGACTGCTTTGATCATTGCTACTGGATAATCTGATTGCCAGATATTCCTTCCCATATCAACACCTGCCGCTCCATCTCTAATTGCTTTGAATGTAAGTTCTAGTGCATCGATTTCCTTTTCAAGTTTTTTTCCTCCAGCTATGATAACTGGAACTGGACATCCTTCGACAACTTTCTCAAAATTGTCGCAATAGTAGGTTTTAACAATATGTGCTCCTAATTCGGCGGCCACCCTGCATGCCAATCCCAGGTATCTTGCATCTCTGACCATATCTTTTCCAACTGCCGTTACCGCGAGAACTGGAATTCCATATTTTTCACCACAATCTACCAAGTTAGCTAGATTCGTAAGTGTCTGATGTTCATATTTTGAACCTACAAAAATAGACAGAGCAAGACATGAAACATTCAGCCTGATTGCTTCTTCTATAGATGTTGTGATTGTCTCATTAGCAAGATCCTGGCCTACAATACTTGTTCCCCCAGAAACTCTTAAAACGATTGGAACATCTGTACTAGGGTTTACTGATGTCCGTAGGACACCTCTTGTCAACATAAGTGAATCTGCATATGGTAATAATGGTTTGATAGTTCTATTAGGTACTTCCAACCTTTCCGTTGGCCCAAGAAAATAGCCATGATCGACCGCTAGCATCACGCACCGTCCATCATTTGGTTTGATGATCCTCGAAATCCTATTTTTCATTCCCCAGTCCATTTAAAAATTCAAGATCCAGTTTTGTTTTATAACTATTTATATCTTATTTAGGCGAATTTTGAGCTTTACCCGTCATTTTTTGGTCGACTAAAGACGGAGTTTCTGGAAAAAGATTATGAAAATTTCAGATATCAATTTTGTAGCAAATGAACTTAAACAATTGAAGAATTGAAGATTTTAAATACATTACGAAAAGAAATGAGATTAAATATGTGAAAAATTAAATTGAAGGTTTTTCTCGTCCCAGAAAAAGGCTATTTTGATATAATAATTACTTTCATGCAATCTTTTGCCTTGTGTGCACAATTGAAAGCATCTTGTGAATGGTCTAAATCAAATCGGTGTGTGATGAGAAAATCCAGATCGACTATTTTTTCTGCCAACAACTTAAGGGCTTCCTTGGTATCTACATCAGAAGCCGCGTAACTTGTCAAAAAAGAGAGTTCATTAGAATAGATTTTGGCAACATCGAATTGGAATTTACTTCCTTTCTTAGGGACTCCAAACAACATGACGGTTCCACCTTTTCTTACAATATCATAGCTGTTTGAAAGGGCATGCAAGCTACTTGTTGCTACGATAGAGAGGTCTACTCCTCTATTTGATATGTGTTCGTTTATAATCTCCACAAAATTTACTTGTTCAGGATTTATTGTAATAACATCCGGAAAATTTTTTTTGCAAAAATCAAGTCGAAACTGGTTTAAATCCAAAATAAATATTTTTCTGAAATCGTATAGCCTTGCAAGAGCGACAAGCATAAGCCCAGCTGGCCCTGCTCCAAAAATTGCTATAGAATCTCCTTTGTTTGAAGATTTTATCTTCTTAAAAGCCCTGATGCAACAGGCAAGTGGTTCAATTAAAGAAGCCTGTTCATAGCTGACAGCATCTGGTAATTTAAGTACACCACCTCTGGAAACATTCCATTCAGGAACAAGGAATTCATTGGCCAGACCGCATGGTTCGAAATTACTTTTTTGGTAATGTTCGCACATTGTAAAATCTCCGTGTCGACAAAGGTGACAGGAATTACAACTGACATGATGATGGACAAAAACCCTATCACCAGGTTTGAAATCTTTAACATTTTCTCCTACTTTTACGATTTCACCTGCCGGTTCATGACCTAGCCTTGCTGAAGACATGCCATATCTTCCAAATACCTTCTCGAGATCAGAACCACAGATACCACAAGCTTTCATCCTGACAATTATATCTCCAGGAGAAGAAAGTTTTACCTTTCCATTTGAATTTGTTATACTTACAGTTCCATTTCCAGAAATTATTACGGATTTCAAGTGTTAGGTATCTTATCTTCAGACGACGGGATATAAAAAATATAGAATTTACTTCTTGTTTTTTGTTTTTATTTTTTATTCGTTGTGATAATTTTCGCTTAGTCCACAAGGGAAAAGAAATTAGAAATACAAATAGAGCTCAATAAAAATGTGAATATTTGTCAACGAAAAATGCTCAATTTTAGAATTCTACACTTTGTCTTGATATTTTTTAGGCTTTCTTTTAAATATTCCCTTACAGCCCTCACAACAAAAGAAATATTTTTTATTTTGGTGTTCAAGAGTAACTGCTAAGTCTTCATCCATTTCTATACCACAGACAGGATCGATTGGCATATAATACTAGTTATCATTTTGTTTGTATTTATTTTTTTATGATCCATTTTTTCTGTTGATAAAAATACAATTCTATGAAAAAACTGCATAAAATCAATTAATAAATTAAAAAAAATAAAAAAATAAAACTATTCTAAATAGGCAAAAAAGCTTTATTGTTTTAATTACCAAAATCGTCAACAATATTTTACAAAAAGAATATTAAGCGGATATGAGATCGTTTTAAGATATAAAATGTCTTATCCATGTATTGAAATTGTTTGTGAAAAGTGTGGTTCAACCCTAAACAGGATGATAAATTTAAAATCCATAAAGGATAGCATAAGACCTTTCAGCGGAAGGTGCAACAAATGCGGTGTATCAATGAATCCTTCTGACTTTACTTTAAAAGCCACTAAACAATAATATCATTTTTCTCTTTTATTTGATTTTGGTATTTCCCAAACAGATGACCATTATATGTTTCTAATTTAGCAGAAATAAATAAAATATTTTTTCAATTACTGTTTTACCAGGCTAAAAAAAATTCCAAGCACATATGTCAGACAAAGACAGACTCCAAATAACCTGGAGAATGCAATGGTATTGGAAATGGAATTTACGGTTTTTTCTATATTGTTGTAACCATCCTTTAAATAAGTGACGGCCCTTATTGCAAAGGGAACTGTTATAAAAACTGAAAAAGCAAATACAGGGATATAATTCAAAAAAATTCCAATTACAGTCAAAGCATAAATTGCACAGAAAATGCAGGGAAATATCATGGATCCTTTTTCTCTCCCAAAAAGAATAACCAAAGTTTTTCTACCCTTCGTCTTATCTGCATCATGGTCTGGAAATGATGCGATAAATAATACAAGAGACGATAGCATTCCTATTATAAAACCCAAAAGTACAATAGAACTATCTATGATCTCGGTTTGAACATACGAAGTTCCTACTACTATCATAGAACCTTTTATAGCAACGAGGGTCTCTCCAAGTCCTACATTAACGATTTTAGTAGAGTAGAAGTAAATTGAAAATACTGCGATAGCCAAAATAACTGCTATTATGATTCCATTCTGAATAACAAAATAACTTCCTATTGAAAGTCCTACTATCATAAAAAAAAGACCAGCATTGTAAACATCTTTTGGTACTAATTTTTTTTCTGGTAATACCCCTGTTCCTCCACTGTATTTGGTTCTTGTTGTGGTAGTATCTATCCCACGTTTATAATCCCAGTAGTCATTAAATAAATCTACACTAGCATGTAAAAAAATAACTCCAATATAGGTTAAGAGAGCAGATAGCCAATCAAACTTTCCATAAGAATAAAAAGAGAATAATAGCGCGACAGTTATTCCAATTATTGAAGCAAGCAAAAATTTTATTCTAATGATCCGTAGCCAAACAGATAATATCATGTGTTGGATAGAATAAAGAAAGAATTTGTATTAATTGTTTTTAAATTGATCTTTTTAAAAGAAATAAAATACTTATCAATTCAATCTTTATCATATTCGTCAACTGTTTTTTGAAATACAGCTAGTCGGATATTTTGTGATAGAATCTTGTCTACAAGTCTTAAGAGATCGTTGATCTCATTTTCATTCACAACATTCTTGAGAGAATCCTGCAAATCTGTAATAATATCAGAAATTTCAAAATCTTGTCGATGTAGCACAATTACGACATAGCCGTATTTCTGAATGTTATTTGTTGAATTAGCAATAAACTCATCTACAGGAATCTTTATTCTTGTCTCCTTATCAACACTATGATGATGGAAAAGAACCGTAGCTCGTCAATGTTATAATGAATTCTTTCTATCATTTTTTATTTCAGTGGATACCATTGTCTGATTTTTTTGACTTGTTTTCGAGAAAAAATTACTTTTGGTTTGGTGAAATTTAGTTTCTTAAAGTATATCGCTAATTATTTTTAAATCTAAATCGGTCATTACATTTTAGAGTCGAAGTAATAAGAAGAAAATATGACGGGATAACTCCGTCAGAGGTCAGCAGAATAACAAAGAAACTTCATTTCTTGAAAATATCATATGAAAAAGCTTTAGAAACCTAAGACTTGGCAATATTTGAACAAAAAATCACAAAATTTTAGAAAAATAGGGAATGCTTTACGTTTTGAAGTGTTTGCAATAATATATAAATTATCTATATTCTATAGGGAAAAATATTGATGTTTACCCATTATACTTTAGATAGAGCAAATTCTGTTTTACCCGAAGTAAGAAGGAAATTTAATGAGACGTTGTTGCAAAAAACCAAGGTCATCAATATTCAGGAGGAATTGCAAAATGTTATTGATTCCGAATCAGGATTTGAAAAGTATTTTAAAAAGAAGCAGGAACTAAATCATGCTGTTACTATTCTTTATCAGAAGATTGAGGAGATTGAGGATATGGGTATAATGATAAAGAGTGTCGATGAAGGTTTGCTAGATTTTCCTTCCATTAAGAATGATGAGGAGATATGGCTTTGTTGGAAGTATGGAGAAGAAAGGATAAAATTTTGGCACCGAAAGGATGAGGGTTTTAAGGGAAGAAAACCTATACCACAAAAAGGATTTAACCTTATCGATGATTTGGCAGACCTAAGATAACCATAATAATATTATTGAACATAAAAAGACACAGATAATCGTAATAAATAAAAAAAGAAAGAAAAAATATAAAAACGATTTTTTAACATGTTAATGCAGTATAGATAAATGCAGATTCAAAATAAAATACAATTAGTTCGTCAGCATGGACACTTTGAATCATTCAATATCTGCATGTCTGCATTGGAAGCAGCTTTGCAATCTGTGGATCCCTATGAATTAGTAAAAAAATCTGTGCATATTAAAAAAAATGTCAAAAAAAATAATAAAGAAACTGCAAAGAACAATGATAACAATTTGTTAATCATAAAAGATGTAAATTCTAAGGAGTTTAAGTTTGATCTTACAGCCTTTGACTCCATTCATGCTGTTGGGGCAGGGAAAGCAACTGCCAGGATGGCCATAGCTATAGAAGACATCCTAGATGAAAAGAACATAAATTTGAATTCAGGAGCAATAAATGTACCATACAAAGAAAAGAGTAGACCAAAAAAGATCAAAGCGACTTTAGCTTCTCATCCTGTGCCAGATGAGAAGAGCACACAGGGTACAAAAACCATAATTGATCTACTTGGGAAAATTAAAGGTAGACCTCTTGTGTTTGTATTGATTTCAGGAGGCGCCTCTTCGTTACTTTGTTATCCTATTGACGGATTGGATCTAAAATCAAAACAAGAGATAACGGAAATGTTATTAAAATCGGGAGCCTCTATCCATGAAATAAACATAATAAGGAAACATCTTTCCAAGGTCAAAGGAGGCAATCTTGTAAGGTATGCAAACGATAATGCTATCCTCGTGACTTTGATTTTGTCAGATGTAGTAGGAGATGATTTAAACATAATTGGGTCCGGACCGACAGTGGGAGATGATTCCACTTACAATGACGCGATAGAAATCTTGAAAAAATACAAATTATGGGATCCTATTGACAAGAGAAAGAAGATCAGAAAGATAAGAACTATTCTTGAAAAAGGATCTCTGGGTCTTATTCCAGAAGTACCAAGGCAACAAGATCCAATATTTAAGAAAGTCAGCAATATTTTGATAGGAAATAATGAAATTGCATGCAGAGCAGCGGTTTCAGACATTAGAAAATATGGAATAAATCCAATATATTTGGGATCACAATTTGTGTCCGAAGCCAAAATATTTGGAAAAGAACTAGCAAATATTCTGTTAAATAGGAAAATAGAGGATAACGTCCCTGAAGGTTATAACGAAATAACAGCACATAGAAAATCGAAAGTAAATATAGCTGCATTCGTTCTTGGGGGTGAGACGGTTGTTAAAATAGAGTCACCTGACAGCAAAGCAAACAAGGATGTTACAGGAATAGATAAGAAAGAGAATATTTTAACGGGAATAGGAGGAAGAAACCAGGAGGCAATTCTTGTGGCGTCACAATATTTGAAATCGATGAACCTGTCTGATTTTACCATACTCTGTTGTGGCACAGATGGAATAGATGGAAATTCAGATTTTGCCGGCGGTATAATTACTCCTGCAACAATAGACTTTATAAACAGAAAAAAAATCAATCTTGATAAATATTTACAATTTCATGACAGTAGCTCATATCTTAAGAGGGTGAAGTCAGATATAAAAACAGGAAGGACAGGAACAAACGTAAACGATATAGCTATAATTTGTAGAATAAAATGATCATGTTTTACAATTTTTTATAGTATTTTCGCTATTCTCTTTTGCAATTATAATTATTTTGATCTATATGGATCTAATTGTTTTAAATTATATTTTTTACTATACTGACTAACTAAACTTTGTAGATATACTTTTAGCTAACTGTTATCTATAGACATTCAATAATTGAGAACGTCTAAACTAGATGTAGCATATAATAGAGAAAAAGATGCAGATGTAAAGGAAAGAATACTGCTTATTAGACGTATATTAGAAGACAAAAAGTACATAGAAGACGTAGCAAAAGAATTGCATAGATCCAGAGCATGGGCTTACAAGTGGTACAAAAGATATAACGAAAATGGATTAGATGGATTGAAAGATAAGGAAAGAAGTGGTAGACCTCCAGATGTACCAAAAGAGATAATGGTAAAGATACAAAAAGAACTAACAGATAGTAATACAGGATGGGATTTCAGACAGGTAATGGATTTAATATACAACAGAACTGGAGTCAGATATCATGAGGTACATATTTATCGTCTATTACACAAATGGGGTTTCAAATCTAAAGTACCGCAGAAAAGGTTTGTAAATACTGCCTCAGCAAAGGACAAAATGAAATTCAAAAAAGAGTAAAACAGATTCTAGCCAATTTAAAATCAGATTGGACTGTACTTGTACAGGATGAATCCATCTTTGTATATGATTATCTGATAAGAAGAAAGAAATGGATTTCTGCAGGAAAAAGACCGATAGTTATAGTTACTGGTTCTCGTAAGAAAACTATTGTTTTTGGCAGTCTATCTTTCGATGGTAAACAGTTAGTCAAACAATATGATAAATTTAACAGCAATACATTTGTTGATTATCTAAAACATGTACAGAAAAGATTTGGTAAATACATCATATTTGTTGATAGAGCTACACCTCACTGTTCAAACATTACAAGAAGATTTCTTGATACTAATAAGGATACCATCAGACTGGAATATTTTCCTGTTGGTTCTCCTGAATTTAATGCAGTAGAAGAATGCTGGAGACAAGGTAAGTATTACATTCTATCTAATTACTACTCCAATTTCAAGAATCTCAAATATACAATAACAAGGTATTATAGAACCAAAAGATTCCAACTAGACATAACAAAATATCTCTTAAGGTCTACGAACTAATGTTATTGAGTATAGTAGCAATTTTAAATTTGTAAATTATTGATTGATTTGCTTTAATGTTTTTTTGGTTCAGATCTCTCTTAATGAAACGTCTCCAAAAAAAACTTTATCAACAACAATATGACCTCCTTCGTTTCTTTCTATAACTAGAGAACCATCATCATCGATTTCTTTCGCAAAACCACAATATCTGATTTCACCCTTATCATATATACATATCCTCTTGCCTATAGTTTCACATAGACTTTTGTACTTTTCTATCAAAATGGACATATTTGCATTATAAAGGGATTCTTGGTCTTGTTCTATAGAAAAAAGATAAAACTCTATCTTTTCCAGAATGTCTTTTAATATTTTTAATTTGTCTAATTTTTGGTTATTTAGTTCATCTTTAAGTGAGGTTACATCAAGAGTTAGATGATTATTAGTTTTTTTTGTATTTTCATGTTCATATTTTCTTCTTTTTTGTAATTCGTTCCTAGTAGCAATACTATCGGTATTGACGTTTATTCCTATTCCAATAACTAGATAATCTATTTTGGAATCTTTAATCCCGATGTCAAGTAGTATTCCCGCTACCTTTTTTGAATTAATCAAAATATCATTAGGCCATTTGATTTTAGCGTTTAAATTTGTGAGAGCGTTTATTGTTTCACATACAGATGTTGCCGATAGCATTTGAATCAGATTGGTAATTGAGGCAGGAATATTTGGTTTTATAAGCATTATAGAAAACCATAGCCCTCCAGTATTTGACACCCATTTTCTTTCTGCTCTTCCTTTTCCTGCTGTTTGTTCATCAGAAAGAATAACGAGGCCTTTTAAATGGCTATTACCTCTTTCTTTGGAATTATTGATCAGAGATAACGCCAGATCCTGTGTTGAAGATATTTTCTTGTACCTGTGTATCTCTCTTCCAATTAATCTATTCTTATGACATAGTTCCAGAATTTCATAACTCAAAAGTTATTGGTTTAAAACATATAGTCATATATATTTAAGATCACTTAAAAAATAAGAAAAAAATTTCTTATTCGATTTAATTCTCGTCGTCTGGAATAAATGATTGTATGGGTGGCAGCAACAAATCTCGTGGAATAAATGATTGTATGGGTGGCAGCAACAAATCTCGCAAAGATAGTATTTCTGCTTCAGAATTTTCTTGTAGTTTTTCTTCCATTCCTATTCCTTTAGCCGTCTCGTTAGGATGTAACGGTAATTTGTCTTGAATTTCTTGCGATGGTGGTTCTATAGAAGTTGGTGAAATACCAAATGTATTTTTGTATTTCCAGTCAGATGGAAAAACTCCAAAATTTCTCAGGTTGTCTATCTCTTCCTTTAACAGAGCCCTACCCCATACTCCAACCTCATCTATTTGACCAACAAAGAAGTCAGATGATGATCTTGAATTTGCTCCGATTCTGAGTGGCTGGTTTCCCGTATTGTCAGGTGTTGATGTAGATGCCAAACTTGAAACCTGTACACCATCGATGTAGAGTTTTAGAACAGAACCATCAAAAGTTACAACTCCATGATGCCACTGGTTATCATTAAATGTAGTTGGAGAGGTAACAAATTTGTTAGACCCACTTGTTGTTTCATATCCCCCAGTTGCGTTCTCTCTAGAGTTGAACCATAGTCCATAATTCTGGTTCTGGCCCGAACTGTCAGATCCTGAACCGCCTTTATTTACAATAAAGCCATCGTCTCCAAAAGTACTCGATGTCTTGAACCATGCTGCAACACTAAATTTCGTCAGTTTAAGTGCTGTCGAGCTGGGTTCATCTATGAAGTTTGAACCCGTTGCTGTAAAAAAGGGTTGGTAATGGTATCCAATTACCTGACAGTTCGGATCTGCTGCATCTTTAAATCCATCACGATCATCATCCAGTCCATTATTGCATATCTCTGGTACCGCTGGACAGCTATTCACATCTTCTGCATCTTTAAATCCATCACGATCATCATCCAGTCCATTATTGCATATCTCTGGTACCGCTGGACAGCTATTCACATCTTCTGCATCTTTAAATCCATCACGATCATCATCCAGTCCATTATTGCATATCTCTGGTACCGCTGGACAGCTATTCACATCTTCTGCATCTTTAAATCCATCACGATCATCATCCAGTCCATTATTGCATATCTCTGGTACCGCTGGACAGCTATTCACATCTTCTGCATCTTTAAATCCATCACGATCATCATCCAGTCCATTATTGCATATCTCTGGTACCGCTGGACAGCTATTCACATCTTCTGCATCTTTAAATCCATCACGATCATCATCCAGTACATTATTGCATATCTCTGGTACCGCTGGACAGCTATTCACATCTTCTGCATCTTTAAATCCATCACGATCATCATCCAGTCTATTATTGCATATCTCTGGTACCGCTGGACAGCTATTCACATCTTCTGCATCTATCTTTCCGTCACCGTCATCATCCACGCCATTGTTACATATCTCTGTGGTGGGTACTGCAGTTTTTGTGATTGTGAATTGATCCATAACTGAATTATCGTTAGCTATGAATTTTCCAGTAAGGGTTTTGCCATTATTGGTTATCGCTACATTCAGATGCCCGAATTTGTCATCCTGTTGTGACTTTATGAAGGATTTTGGTGATGACAGCTCATGAAAATTTATTCCACCAGTCCCTACAATCACATGAATCTCTCCTGGCGGATCGGTATACGTATTAGGATTATTGTTGGTTACTATTGGATTAGATTTGCTATTTGGATTAAATTTGATTGGAAATGAACGCTGATAATCATGAACATGGCCTTCAAGAACTAGATCAACACCCTTGTCGTCAAAGAGAGCATGATATGTATCTCTTAAACTACTTAGACCTGAACAACCAGATGAAGAACAACTATTTGATGATGAATACATAGGTTTGTGGAAAAATACTACTATCCAATCTATGTCAGGATCAGAAGATGCATCAGCGAGGTCATTCGTGACAAATATATGTTGAGCAGAACCTGAGGAATAAGAAATTTCTGTGGCCATGACGAGGAAATGAACATTTTGAAATTTGAAAGAATAATATTGATTTGTGAGCCCTCCAAAATGACTAAGATATGTGTTCAAATCTTCATCTCCGGAATTTTCATGGTTTCCAATTGCGATGGCCATATTTTCATCGATGGGGTTTACCCTAGATATAAAACAGTTTGCACTGGACTGATATGAATAATCCCCGAGTCCCAAGGTAAAATCAGATTCCTGATTTACAATTGAATTTACGGTTGCAACTGTATTTGAGTTACAACCCCAATCTCCAGCAGCAGCGAAGTTAAAATCTGGAATAGATGGTTGTGCTGCAGCACCGAGTAAGTACATAGAACCGTGAGATGCTCCGCCTAGACCAACAGAAATTGTAGAAGATATCAACATGCCGAAAATTATCGAAATTAGATTTATAGAAATCCCATTATTTGTAGTCATGAAGATAAAAATGATATATTCCTTATATCAGAATGCAAGGATTTCTAGCTAAGAATTAATTATGTTCAAGCTAATGAAAGATATACTACAATAGAATTAGATAACTAAATGAGTATTAAATATGTTATTTAAATTATATGCGATTTAAAAAAATAAATCGTTCTATTATAGTAAACCAGTTTTTATAGCCTTCATACCAATTTGATACGACCTTAAAAAAATATATTAGCCGTTATTATGTTCCAAGATTAATATCTACATGGAAGGCTAATACTAGTTTGGAAGCTCTGTCCATTTCTATCCAATTTGCTATCATTATTACTATCATCAAAAAAATTCAAGTTATATCTTCCCGGAAGTAAATCATCAGCATAAGTTACCTCGTTAAATCCTCCTGTACTATTTGTCATGAAATAGCCGGTCAATACAGGTTTTAGATCTGCATTTACGAATTCCCAAGATACGTTAACACCAGGAGAAAAACCATTAGCATTAAATACGACATTAAATCCCTCAGTAGGTCCACATGGCGGAGAAACTAGGACATAAGGTGTAGCAAACACACTACTAAGAAAACCTGAATTCATTGCTATGACCAATGTTGAAAATATTATGGTATTTTTCATTATATTCTGGTAATTCACATCAAAAATACTGCATGCTATTTTATATAGTTATTTGAAATTTCTACTATGACATCTTTTTTAAAATTTTATAGTTGTGATTCCATGAAATGATATGATCAAAGATGAAAAATGAAATGGTTCTAAGGATATTCTTTAATTAGGAAGGAAGCGAAAACCAGTATAAAATTTTTACTATATGATAGAACTACCATTGATGGTTTGACCAGACCAGAATTATTAGTTTAAAATAATAGTATATTATTTTCTAATATTTAGTAATATAATTTATTTATATTTAGTAATATAATTTATTTATATTTAGTAATATAATTTATTTATATTTAGTAATATAATTTATTTATATTTAGTAATATAATTTATTTATATTTAGTAATATAATTTATTTATATTTAGTAATATAATTTATTTATATTTAGTAATATAATTTATTTATATTTAGTAATATAATTTATTTCAGTCTAACAATAATTAAAAATCCTCTATACGAAAAGACCTTCAACTATATAAAATATATTGATGAATATAAGTCTAATTTCGTGAGATCATACAAATATGATCTATTGTTTTTTTCACCAGAAATAATAGCCATAAAAATACTTATTATTTTTTATAATGAAAATATACACTTGAAAGCTCGTTATTTTCGTTCACTTATATTTTAGTATACATAATAGTACTAGAACGACATTTTCCAAAATGTCTGCAGATTCAGAACAATAGAAGCGTATGGTTCTATACACATGACGTGCAAATATCTTGCCAATAGAAAAATTAACCAGAAGGCTTCTGTTTATTTAATCTTAAGTTTAATTGTTGTATTAACTTTTGCCTTTGACAATGATGCTTTTGCTGTTGTTTATCACTACTCACCATCCTTTATCGCAGATGGTAAAACTGTATTAGATGTTACAAATACTCAAGATCTCCGACTAACATCTTTTACTGTTTCTACTTGGTTCAAGACAACAGCCAATTTTCCTAGTGAGGGAGTTATGGTAAACAAGGGCGGTCTTGGGTCTGAAAGTGCAGGTGGAAATCAGAACTATGGAATATGGTTCACCTCTTCTGAAAGATTGCAGGGAGGCTTTGAGACTACTGGTGATTCAAACAAGTACATCTCGTCCCCGAACACCTACAATGATGGTCAATGGCACCACGGTGTAGTAACATTTGATGATGCAGGTAATATTGTTAGACTATTTGTTTGATGATGGTGTACAGATAGGAACACTATCTACCAGTTCCACTCCAGATAACACTGCAAGCCAGCTTCTGAGGATAGCAGGTAATGCCCAGTATCTGTTAGAAGACTTTTTTGTAGGTGAGCTAGATGAGATTGGTGTCTGGAACACGTGGTAATTGAATCGATTTAATGTGAGAAAATAAATAACTTTTTTGCCCTCTGATAACACTTAAATAATAAAAAGAAAAGAATGGAAAGAAAGGAGATTTGATATTGGTGTGGATTATGGTTCATCTTCATCGTACTTATCGTTATCAGACTTTTCCATCAAAAATCTTAAAGACATGAGAGAATTTAATTTACAAGTTATTGATTCTTCTAAAAATCAATTTGATATTTTTTCTAAAATTTATAATATTTACGACTCTTTATTTATTTTTGAATCTCTCACTGGACCAAGGGAACTGGCAGAAACATCCATTATTGGTTTCGACCCCTCATTCCTAATACAATGCAATACACAGAATTTTATGATTGTAGACAACAGGAAACGGAAAATCATTAAAAAAATAAAGGTGACTGAACCACTAGAACAATTACGATCAATAATTCCAAAAATTACAAGATCGCAAAAAAGTGAAAAAATAAAGAACTACAGGTATATGGGTGGAGCAGTGGGTTACGTCAGCTACGATGCTATTAGATTTTGGGAAAAATTGCCCAAACCCAAGAAAAAGATCTTGAATTTTCCTCTACTTGAATTTGGAATTTTTCCAGATGGAATATTATATGATCATTTAGAAAAACAGGCATATTACTTTTCCGCAGGAGATCAAAGACAATCAAGAATAGATGAGATTAATAAAATTATCAGTGATAAAAATATTGATAAATATAAAGAAGACAAGGATATCGAAGATTCTGAACAATTTGTAAAATGCTCGATCCCAAAAAGAAATATTTCAAAAAGAGAATTCGTCAGAATGGTCAAAAAGGCCCAACGATATATCTATGATGGAGATATTTTTCAGGTCGTTTTATCAAAGAATTTTAAATTTGAGATAGAAGGAAATCTATTGAACGTATATTCAAGGTTAAGGGATCTAAATCCTTCTCCTTATATGTATCTATTTAAGATTGACAAAAGATGTATAATAGGCTCCAGTCCGGAAATGCTTTTAAGAGTTACCGGTGATATCATAGAGACTTTTCCGATAGCAGGTACTAGACCAGTGATAAAAGATGACGAAGTTGCCAACAAGAAAATGGCTGAAGATCTTTTGAAGGATGAGAAAGAGCTAGCGGAACACACGATGCTGGTAGATCTTGCGAGAAATGATGTTGGAAGGGTTTCGACTTTTGGTACTGTAAAGGTAAAATCATTAATGCATATAAAAAAATTCAGCCACGTACAACATATTGTATCACATGTAACGGGGAAATTAGACAAAAAATATGATGTCTTTGATGCATTAAAAGCAGTTTTTCCAGCGGGAACGGTTTCAGGAGCCCCCAAAATTCGTGCAATGGAGATCATCAATGAATTAGAGCCAGAAAGAAGAGAACCTTATGCAGGTGCACTAGGATATTTCTCATTCAATGGTTCATGTGATTTTGCAATTACGATAAGGAGCATATTTGTAAATAGGAACAAGGGCTACGTTCAGTCCGGCGCAGGAATCGTCATGGATTCTATACCAGAAAATGAATGGGATGAAACAGAGAGAAAAGCAGATGCAATGATCTCTGTTTTGAGGAGTATAAATTATCAAAAGAAATACATACCACACAAAACACACAGAAGAGACGAAATTCAACAAGAAGGATCAGGCAGCAAAAAGATTGGTTATGGCGAGAATCAATTTGCGGCATAACATATTCGTGAAGTTATTTGAAGTCTCAAAATTATTTACAGGATATGAAAAGAAGGATTAGAACTATCTTGGTCTTGTACTGTTAGTAAACAGTATAAAGTAAACAGTATAATTGTTTACATGAAGTTAATTTTGGGATAAGCTCGAATTATTTTGTGTATTATTTAGTTTATGTTGTAATTGAGTCACATCACTTCACCTGTTTACACCCAAGCTACAAATGCTAGATAATTTCATTCCATTAGTATAATTTGTTTGAATATCCTTGGCTGGTTTGACATTTGACTTGTGGACTTGTAACATAAATATTATTTCATCTTTCATCTAAAAGATATTGTAAGACAATGACTGGGTTATAGTATTGAAAAAATATTTCAATTAGTTTTCATATCCATTTCAAATGTATTTCAAAACGCTTTCAAATGATTATTTTTTAGCTTTCATATAATTTTCAAATTTCTTTCAAATGCTTTTCAAACACCCTATTTTGTGCTCATATAGGTGTATCACTATGCCAGTATCAGAACAAATTGATTTAAGCTAACTATAATTTTTTTAAATTACTAGATTAAATTGACTAATATGAACAAAATTAATACCCCCTTTCCCATTAGAAATTTGTATGGATATATAATAATTTTTATGTTACATTCTGAAAAAAGTCATTGATATGTTTATTGGAATAATTTATCTAAAAAATATTAAAATTTAATGCAAATCATTTTGAATATCAGAATAAAACAGCTTCTAAAATTAAATTTATTTGGATAGTAAATGTTTTAAATAAATTCTTCTTCTTTTTTCAAGTGAGACGTGTTCCGGATTCAATAATATCAGACATTATTACAAAATATTTAGAAGGACCTTCGACTGCTGAAATCAGCAAATTGTTGGGTGTGAGTGTCGGAACTGTATCTGCAGTTACAACTGAGGCAGCGAAACAAGACGAATATTTTAAATATAGCTAGAGATAGCAAAAAAGTTTTATACCAAGAAATTAATATTTTCTGATGTAATTTCGGGAATACGACTTTACCACAAGATAAAAGACGTTGATTTAAGTTGCTCATTCTTTGAGGATTTTTTAGAATCTACAAACTTAGAAAGTTATAGATTAGAAATTGAACAAGATAAATTTCTAACCAAAATAACTAAAATCTTACAATTTGAAAAACAATACAAGATAAATCTGGTAGATATTCCAGATCATATTAGAAATAGAAAGGAAGAGATTTATAGGATCAATGCTGAAATTTCTCGCATTGATCAATCCCTTCATTCCAGATATTCTGTCAAGGAAGCAGAAATGCAAGAGTATAAAAGAGAAAAACCAGGTTTATCAAGAGCACGATATTTTCCTAGTATAGCTCTTCCAACCCATATGGATTGGTTGATTATTACTGATTATTTATTTAAGAAAGCCAGTAGAAAGAGCAAAATCAAAATTGAACCAAATATTTTGTATAAAAAACTGAACCATATCTATAAAAATCCTGATAAACATATAGATATTATTAAACAAATTTTGGAGGTTCCAACTGATTAGCAAAGAATATCATTATGTGGTTTTTCTGATGTTGTTAGGTTAAAAGACATGCAAACAAAAACATAATTTCATTAAGCTATTTCTAGTTATAATTCTGTGAGATTTGTTGTACTTCAAATAATCACACTGTATTTCCAATATCAGATTGATTTCTGAATGTGGAGTTGTTGATCGCTTTTCTCTGTAGCCAGATCCACGTTACATCTATTATACCAAAAAAGATAAGATTAGATCACTTGCGCAATTGCACCGAGTCTATATCTCATTCTTCAAATCCATAATCCAGTCACTTTAGGCTAGACATTATTCACTATCCTGTAGTTCACAAGACAGGATAGAATGTCTAAAATATAGACATGTGCTTTCTGTCTGTATGTTGTTGTATTTTGATTTTGTGGCCATAATACCGATCTTGATTATATACATGGTATGCTCAAGTATCACTAGCTGACAGAACGATTATTTTTGTTATACTCTTTTTCTATTAGATTCCACGAAAATCATTGATATGTTTATAATAAAAATTGAATGGGTTGTGAATACAAATTCTGTAAAGATAAACACAGATGTTGTTACTATCCGTTATTTTATTTCTATTTTTTTTCCTTGTCCTTTGAACTGACAAGATTATTTCGCTTCGACATACAATTCAATTTAAGGACCAAAGGAGTTGTTGTATACAATTCCAATTGATGGAAATAAGCCGTTATTCATCAAACTGGTAATTTCTGCATTGGTGAGAGCCCTGTTCCAGACACCAACCTGATCCAGTTGACCTACAAAAGCGTCTTGTCCGAGAGACTGGGCATTTTCTGCTATCCTCAATGGCTGCGTTCCCATGTTGTCTGGATTGGTTGAAGTAGATAGTGTTCCTATCTGTGCACCATCAACAAATAGCCTAACAATATTATTTGCATTATCAAATGTTACCACTGCATGATGCCATTTGCCATCATTGTAAGTACTCGTGGATGTTATCCATTTGTTTGAACCGCCTGTAGTCTCAAAGCCTCCGACCAATCTCTCAGATGAGTCTAACCATATTCCATAGTTAAGGTTATTACCTGCACTTTCCGGTCCAAGACCTCCCTTGTTCACCTCCATCCCTTTTCCAACGAAGTTGGCTGTTGTTTTGAACCAAGTTGCAACAGTAAACGATGATAAATGAAGTTTCTGAGTATCAGGAACATCTATTCTATCTGACCCTGTTGTGGTAAAGAATGGTTCGTAGTGATATCCAATAGCCTGCTGACAATCTGAATCTGCTGCATCTTTAGACCCATCACGGTCGTCATCCAGTCCATTATTGCATATCTCCTGTACTGCGGGACAATCCGTATCTTCTGCATCTATCTTTCCATCACCATCGTTATCTTTTGCGTCGTTACATACTTCTGGATTAGAGGTAACAGAAGAATCAATATTTCTCACATATAGCAATCCTTCTGCAGAAGTGTCTTTATCACCAGTAAAGTATCCTCTACCTTGTCCATCACATAAGGTAGCTGGATTTGTTCCCAAATTCTTAATTGTATTTAATACAACGGAAGGAGACGTGCCTGGATGTGATGAAAGGTAAAGTGCAACAGATCCAGTTACATGTGGTGTAGCCATACTTGTTCCACTGAGAGTTGCATAGCTGGATTTATAGGTAGAATAGATATTTACACCTGGAGCTGCCATATCTACTACATTTCCATAGTTACTAAATGATGCGAACGAATCATCTTTACCATAGTTTGAAGAACCTCCCAATCCACCGCATTTGCCATCTGTATCTACAATTGCTGAAACTGCAATAACATTGGGATGATTTGCAGGTGAAAATGAAGAAGCATTTTTGCCGTCATTTCCTGCCGCAACCACAAATGTAACACCAGCGTTGACTGCTGCATTAATAGCCGTATTCAATGCAGATGATGTACATTGACAACCCAGGCTCAGATTAACGACTTCGATTTGATCCGCGTTTGCAGTAACATAATCTATTGCTGAAATAAGAGATGATATTGAACCGGATCCGCTGTCATCTAGAACCTTCAAATTCCATAATCGTGCTCCAGGTGCTACCCCTACAACTCCAACAGTGTTATCCTTTGCAGCTGCAGTTCCAGCTACATGAGTTCCATGACCATTTCCATCGGTGGCAAGATATGAGGTTCCGCTGAAGTCCTTATTTATAAAAATATTCAAATCCTGGTGATTGTATATTCCAGTATCAAGTATTGCTATATCTACATTGACACTTCCAGACCCATCCCCAGATCTGGTGAAACTTTGATCTGCATCAATTCTGTTTATACCCGTTGGTAATGTTTGAGCAAATGATTGAATCTTTTGATCCTGCTCTACGTACTTTACATTCGGATCTGCTCTTATTTTATCAAGCTCTGATTGGGTATTAATTTTAACGACTGATGCTTTAATGGAATTTTGAAAAATATTTAAAATATCAAGATCTTTAAAAGTGCTTTTTTCTATTTTTTTTACTAGCTGATTTATTAGGTAATTGGGGTTCTTGACATCGTCCTTGAAAACTACAATGTACTGGTTTGGAATTTTGGGGTCGCTAAACGTGTCTACTTGTTGTTTTACTATGTTGTCATCGTTTACAGCAGAAGGTAATGATAATAATGATGATGACGTTTGTCCATAGATTTCGTTCGAAATGGACGGAAGTGAAAAACAAGATGCAAAATAAATCACCGATATCATAGAATATACTGCAAGAGTATTTACTTTTTTCAATATTTATTTGACTAAACTATAAATATATTAGCAATTCTCATATTTATTAGAAAAAATTTGTTATATTCTTTTTTTTATATAATATTATATAATTTAGTATTTTTTACTTTTAATATAACGTATATAGATGACTAGAACTCTTGAATGGTATGTACGCTAGATTCATCATCACTAGAAAATATTATATTTAATATGTTTATTCTTCTGGCTCTGTAGGTGAAATGTTCGACAGAGCTAACATTCAAGAAGAAAGCCACTACCAATACTCTTGCAAATATGTATGCGGCATTAGATTTAGGACAGAAAAACATTCAGGCAGTATTGAAAAATAAAGATGGTAAGATTATAAAGGAAAATAAAATACAGCGTAATACCAAAACAATACTAGAATTTCTTGATAATAGTAACAAGAATCATAATAATATTGATATTGTAATGGAGTCTGGTTACAACTATCAATATCTATATGATCTTTTACAAGATGAAGGTTATAATGTAAAAGTAGCACATCCACTAATGGTCAAGGCAATAGCATATGCTAAAGTCAAGACAGATAAAGTAGATGCTAGAATATTAGCAGATCTACTAAGAATGGATATGATACCAGAATGTTATATACCTAATAAAGATATAAGAAATTTACGAGATCTAGTTAGACGCAGATACTATTTTGTCAGTATTCGAACAATGTTCAAAAACAAAGCACATGTTGAGATGAGTAAAAGATGGTTAGATGCTAATGTGACTAATAATATAACAACAACAATGATTAAAAATGATCCATTTTCTAAAAAAGGAAAATGTCATTTACGTTCACTGGGAATACATGCATTAGATGATTGCCTTGATACCATAGATTTTCTAGATAGAAAAATAAAAGAGTTGGATACAGAAATAAAGAAATTGGCAATAGAAGATAAATACTCTAAACATCTTATGACAATTCCAGGTATATCTTACTATGCAGCTCTTCTAATATCAAGCGAGATAGCAGATATTAACAGGTTTCCAGACTATGAACATCTGTGTTCTTATGCTAGATTAGTACCTGGTACATATCAATCTGGAAATACATCATTCTCAAAAACAGACAAAAAACAAGGGAGCAAAATGCTAAACTGGATTATGGTACAGTGTACTCATACACATGTACGTTATTGCCAATCATCGATAACAGTACATTACAACAAGATAAAGAATAGAAAGAGAAATAACAAAATTGCTATAATTGCAGCAGCAAGAAAATTAATGCGTGTGATATATGTTATGCTAAAGGAAGATCGTCCCTTTAGACTGGATGAATAATAATATAGTATAGGACCTCTTGGTTTCTTGCATCGTCATATTGTTATTATTATATGATAAGTATGATGGATGCCATCTGTAGGTTAGGTCTGGCTACTACTAGCGCAAAGCCACGGTGCACTATTGGTGCGTATGGGAGAATGCTATTATTCATCAGTTAATCATATTAGGAACGAGTATTATATGAACATGGGAGAAACCATCATAGCTAGCAACATTCTACAGTTAATTATTGAACAAACAACAATCAAAATATGTTAGATTAGCAGATCAACTATTACGTATTCTCAAACATTGCAGAATTCCATTATATTTGCATAGAAAGAGCAACCACATTTACACAGTATGGCAACACATAGTACTTGTTACAATAAGACAGTATGAAGGTAAGAGTTATCGAATGTTTACAGACTGGCTTGTTGAAGCATACTATTTGAGATTGTTTTTACAACTATCCAAAATACCACATTATACAACCTTACAAAAATTCACTGATAGAATCAACATCATGAAGCTTGGAAAGATAATCTCATCATTTATCCTCTTTACAGGTACAAGACACATATTTGCTGGAATAGATGCAACTGGATTCAAAATAACATATGCGTCAGAATATTATACGAATAGAGCCAAATTGAGAAGGAAGAAATATGCTAAATTATCTATTGGTGCAGATGTTCTAAAACAGATAATCTGCAAGGTCAAGGTAAGACGAGCTCCAACAACAAGACATGACAATATGGATTTCAAACCTATTGTAACAAAAATATCAAAAATAAAACCATTATCGGTAGTTGTAGCGGATAAAGCATATGATAGCGAAGATAACCATGTACTTGTAAGAGAGAAACTACATGGATTCAGCATCATGCCTCCAAGATATGAACAAGTACCAGTATGGAAAACTCGTGGTAAATATAGAAAGGAGATGAAACGTGGATACAACAAGATTCTATACAATCAAAGAAACAAGGATGAAACTATGGTATCTGTCATAAAAAGACTATTTGGGGAACATATCACATCCAAACTTGTGAGAATGCAAAATAGAGAATTGACATTCAGATGTATAGCATACAATACTCACAGAATGGTGAAGTTGGTTGTTATAGTAATGGTTTCTACACAGCGATTCTTCTACAAATTCACATATATTCAGGAACTGATATTGATGTGCTTGAAGCAAACTCTCGTACTACGTCTTCAGTTTCTCTGTATGGTAAATGAAAGTTAAAACTCATATAATTAAGTAACTTGATCGTTGATTCTGGATATACGAACATTCCATCTTTTCGCCTTCATTCATATTTACAAGTTCTGTATTCCAGTTATCGATAACAAAAAAATCAAGTAACATCTCTGCTGTCTTTATCAGAGATTCATTACCAGAGATTCATTATATTTCGTTCAGCTAGTCACATAATATACTAGAATACGTTAGTTAAACGTATTAGGAATGACAATTTGCACGGAGCAAGAGATCCACTAGTTATAAAATTGATTGAAAATACTTTATAATAAGCACAAAGTATGGGAGATATATTTGTATAACAATCATCTAAAAAATTCATAAATTCAAAAGTTAGCATTTAAATTGCAAGAGACAAGATTATATGTCTATCATCATATAAAATGTACCTAATTACTAAAATACTTGAAAACACAACATAATATAATATTGGTCCAAATTAAAAAATATTATATATTTTTGTAACTATTATTGGTTCTGAAAATTGAGATAGTAAAAATTCGTCTAATAATCCTTCCTATCTCTGATATACTTTAAATTAAAATAATAAGATAATGAACTTTTTCAAAAACAGTCCAATGCTTTTTGCTACTGTAATGGTAGCGGCAAGTGTTTTGGCTCTAATGACACCATCAGTTACGACAAATGCGCATGCTGTACCCTATGGGACAAATGCGCATGCTGTATCCTATGGCAGCGATTTCAACGATCAATATAGCTATGGATATGGAGATAAATCTCGATATAACGATGATAAATATAGCTATGACGATCCAAGAGATAAAAGTGTAAGTGTCCAAGAAATAAAATGTCAAAACAAAAATGTCAATGTGAATGGAATAGATATCACTGAAATACCTCACGATACTACAACAACAGATGAATTACAAGCAAATGAACAAGGTCCAAATGGAGGACAAAATGGTAACGATTTTGACAAGATAAACTTTGACAGGAACTTGGTGAATATCTGTCTAAACGTGAATGTTAATAATCAAGAAGAAGGACCACCACCAGCTTAGTGGGCCTATGTAAGTATCAGTAATGATGTTTACATTCAATCATTTTTTTTTTGGTGAGCAAAATACATGTTTTCAAATTTGTCTTTTATACTATCTATAGTTTTAATTCTGTAAACTAATTTTGGAAATAAAAGGATAGACGTGAAGTAAAAAAATATTTTTTGCTAAAATATCAAATAAGGGTCTAAAAGAAAGGTTAATAATATATAAAATAAATTTACTTTCAATTTCCTTCTGCCACTTTTTTTCATTGATCTCTACCAAGTAATTTCTTTAGGCGGTTTTGAAAACCTGTTCTTTGTATTGAGATGATACTCCACAGCGATGGAAGGGTCCTTCTGTCTTCCTGTCAAAATCCCAACAACAACATCGTCTATTTTGATTATCTCCTGCTCTCTTAACTTTTTTATTCCCGCAGGTACTGCACCAGAAGCCAATTCACAATCAAATCCATTTAAACCAACAAGAGACATGCCATCCATCATCTCGTTATCTTCAACCTGAATAACCAATCCCTTGGTAAACCATAAAGCTCTCAATCCTTTTACAATATTTAGTGGTTTTCCAATCTGTATTGCCGTTGCCCTCGTCTTTGGCAGGATATTCTTTCTTTTTTTATCCTCGTAGTATCTTTCTACTAAGGACGTATCTGGTCTGCCATCATTCCATTCCAATTTCGTGTCTTCAAAAAGTCCATTAAACAATTCATAAAGAGTATTAGCCCCTTTCGCATTTACCACTGCAATACGGGGAATCTTTTTTATCCATCCCCATTCATACAACTCCATTAATGCTTTGCCGCAGCTAGATGTATTTCCCAGTGCACCTCCAGGATATACTATCCAGTCAGGAGGGTTCCAGTTCAGGTGTTCTAGCGCTCTGAAAATTATTGTCTTTTGTCCCTCGATTCTAAATGGATTTACAGAATTTACGGTATAACCATCAGTGGTCTTTGAATATTCCAGAGACGCCTGTAATGCGTCATCGAAATTTCCATCAACCTGAATAACCTGTGCTCCAAATTGAAATGCCTGTCCTAATTTTCCAGGAGCGATCTCACCTCGAGGGATAAAGACATCGCATTCCATGTTCTCGTTAGACGCGTACATTGCGGCAGACGCGGAAGTATTTCCGGTAGAGGCACATATCAACTTAGAAACTTTAAGCATTTTCGCATGAGTAACAGCTGCAGACATTCCATTGTCCTTAAATGAACCGCTTGGATTGTATCCCTCTGGCTGTAAAAATAAACCTTCATGAGGTAAATCTACAAAATCAGCGACCTTGGACATGTTGTAAGGCTTTGAAAGTCTCCCTTCGGCACCATCCAAAGATACTAGAACCTCAGAACATTGAACGATGTCCTCGGTACCTATTCCGGGAAAATTTAAAAGCTCCCTAAATCGCCATACACCACTCTCATTATAGATATTTCCATTTGGATTTCTTCTCTCATAGAACTTCTCCACAAGATCTTGTTTTGCGACTTTTTCATAAATAATGTCCAGAAATGAACCACAGGAACACTGATAAATATTACTAATCATATCGTATGTTAAACCACAGGAAGGATTGATACATTTTTTTGAGACTTTACCCATCCGAATGTTTCAACATTTGTCTTATTTATAATATTAATGGATTAAACGGAAACCACAACTGCAATTCTATTTATTAGAGCCAGAATTAAAAAATTATGCCACAAGATATTCAAAAAAGATTTCTTAAATAAGATATCTAACTTTGTTCTAATTCGCAAACATTTTTCGTTCAAATATTTATAAAGTTAATTTACTTTATAAGAAGGAATTTGTGAATTAACAAAAAAAATAACAACACTCCGTACCTTCTATCTTTTAGTCCTTTTCTCGTACATCTTGAGAATTTGTTGGATCGTTCCATCCATGTCCTCTTCTAGAACCTGAGGAGTTACTGATATTTTCAGCAAGCTATTAATGGTCGTTGAAATTTCCGAGCTCACCTCATCAAAACTATCCATATCGCTATAACTTTCTTGATATAATCTTCTCAGTTTCATTGCATTTAACTGAGTCTGATCATTTAACGCAATGACATATTCTCTATTATTGACAGTGATATTCTTTTCTTCATTCATAAGATCATAGCCTATTCCAAGTATTTAAAAAACTTTCTATTAGAATAACACTCTTTTTTAAAGGATTAGTACATTCTATCCTAAGATAGTATCTGTTAAAACCCTTGAAGGATTTTATTTTTCGATCTTTGTTGTTAAATATCTAACTACAATCTAAATACCAAAAGTAAAAACTAAAATAAATTAATAAATGAATAAACAATATTATTGCCTGTTTGTCAACTGATGACGATAAAATTTGTATCAAACTTTACTCGTTATTAAGAGAAATTATAAAGGATATCTCCTCTGAAGGTTTGTTACTGTCCGGAGGAGCAGATAGTAGCATCATTGCAAGCGTCCAAAAACCCAAATATGCTTTCACTGTGAGTTTAGAAGGAAAGGGTTCTGATCTAATATATGCAAGTCAAATAGCTGAAAAATACGGATCAAAACACATTCAAGTAAAAATTGCATATAAAGAGTTAGCTAAAATCGAAGAGAAAATAATTCAACTTTTTGAAACCTTTGATCCAATATTTGTAAGGAATTCTAGTGTGATTTTTGCTGGTATACAGAAAGCGTCTCAATTTGGAATTTCTACTATTTTGACCGGTGATGGAGGAGATGAATTATTTGCAGGGTACAATTATCTGAAAAGGTATTACAACGACCCTAAAAAATTGGATATGGAACTGAAAAGGCTCTGGGATATAATGCATTTTCCATCTAAAAAAATAGGTAGTTACTTCAAGATCAACGTCGAGACGCCATTTCTCAATGAAACATTTATTGATTTCGCAAAATCGTTAGATGTCCGTTTCAAGGTTAATGAATACAACGGTAAGGTTTGGGGCAAATATATCCTAAGGAAATGCCTTGATAAATACACTGCAATGAAAACCCATTCATGGAGAGAGAAGGAAGCACAAGAAGAGGGTTCAGGTTTTTCCTTAATAGGCGAGTACTTTAATAAGGTTTTTAATGACGAGGAATTTGAATCAGAAAGCAAAAGGATAAAAGAAAAGGATAATGTAAAAATTAGAGATAAGGAACATCTATTTTATTATAACACATATCGAAAATATTATGCAGTTCCACAAGAATCCAAATGTAATAGAAGGTGTCCAGAATGTAATGGTTGTTTTCAGTGGTCTGGGAGATTTTGCAGGTTATGTGGAGCCTTCCCTGTAGACCCTATTGTACAGAAAAGCAGCAGTATGTAATACATTAAATTCAAAATTCGTAAAACGGTCAAGACACAAGTTAGCAAAACAATATAGAGATGCATCAATTTTCTTTTAATCTTTACAAACAGAACTATTAAAGATCGGGTAATTAACTATTAATTTGGTCTAAAGATTTTCACTTTATCAATTTTAAACAGATTATTCTTTAAACAAATGGTGATTAGAGACTAGAATGGAATTTAATAGGAAATGGATAAAACCACCAACTAATGATAGTATTACATCAAATGTAGCAAATAAGATTCTTGACAATAAATTTGTAGAAAATATAAAGCCGCAAGCACCTCTTAAACCTAAAATTGAGGAAGCGCAAAAGAAATTACAACTTCAAATTACAAAGTTAGAGGGTATTTCACATAAAATGCAAGATAAAGATCAGCTTATTTTTAAACGAATTGTTTATGCTATGCAAAACCATGACAGCCAATATGCAAAGGTATTATCTAACGAATTATCGCAAATTAGAAAAATGAACAAGATGGTTAGTTCTGCAAAACTTGCAATGGAACAAATCCAATTAAGATTGAATACAATTACTGAATTAGGAGATGTTGTTATAACATTAAGTCCCGCAATGTCGGTCATAAAAGGAATCCAAGGAGGACTATCCTCGATGATGCCAGAAGCTGACCAATCATTTGGACAAATATCTGATCTGTTAGCCGGTATTATGACTGAATCTGGACAAATACCAAATGCAGAGATAACAGGACTAGGCGGAATTACAGAAGATTCAATGAAAATATTAGAAGAAGCGAGTATCGTGGTAGAACAGAACATGAAAGAAAAATTCCCAGACTTTCCTACCAACCAAGAAGTCGATTCACAAAGCTCGGAAGCTTCAATGTATTAGTTCCTCAATATAACGTCATAAAAATAAGAGAAATAAACCAGATTTCCGGCATTAAAGAAATAATCAAGACTCGGCAACTTTTTTTATCTCTTTTTTTATCCTTGAAATAGTAGGATAGCTATATCCCTTCTCTCTATAACTTTTTATCATTTTCTTCCAATTTTCCAATCTCCAATATGCCTGTTCCTTACTAAGCATATTTGTCTCTTTTTTTATCAAACTTTTTCTACCAGGAAAAAGATATCCTCCATTTTCCGCACTATGTCTCTTGTATGCAAATCGGAGACCAAGCAAAACAATATCGGTAGGAAGCGATTTTAGGTAAAACAAAAATTCATTATAATCTTTCTCTTTAATTTCTAGTTCTAGTGCTAATTTTTTCAATAAATAGAAATGAAACCTTTTCTGTTTAAATCTTTCTAAACTCGAGTTTAGAAATATGCAATATTTTGGGCCTGAACTATATAAAATCAGTTGTTAGTCCAAGCAAAAGGTCTTTCTGACTTTGATATGAAATTTTTTTGGATGATAAATATTTCGTGTACTATGTACCTTCTTCTTCTTGAAATAAAAGAATCTCCCAAGCAATAAGCGGTCCTAAATCATGGACACATTGACCGGACAAAGCGTCCTTAAGGAATACAAAAGAGATAAAGTAAAGATGACTATTTTAATGGTCAACTTTTGTTAAAGAAAATTTACTAATAGCTTTGAATAATAATTTAAAATATAATGTAAAACATTGTAATGTAAAACATTGTATAAAGTCAAAACAAGTCTATTGTGTTGTTCTATATTGTCAAGTCATAACTTTTACATCAGATAAAAGTATGATATTTCAAAACTCGAGTTTAGAAATATAGGTATGTAGTGCAACTTTTATTTAGATCTAATGTGTCTTATAAACTAGTGATATATCATATTATTTTATATTTTTTGCCCAATGTTTCTAGACATGTTAATACATATTCTAATTTATTTTTTTCTATATGTCGATTAAGAGATATTCTTAGGCGAGATTCACCGAACTTTACAGTAGGATACCTTATGGCTTGTACAAGATCCCTTGTTTAAATAGATCATCAGAAAATCTGACAGCTAGTTTCTCATTGCCAATTATTATTGGCACGATCTGACTGGAACTCGATCCTGTGTTGAATCCTAATTTCTTTAATTCTCTCAAGAACCAATGTATTTTAGTAAAGAAATCGACTTGCAAAACGGGATTTTTCTTAAGGATCGAAATGGCGTTAATTGCAGAGACGCACAAGTGTCCAGGGATCGCCGAAGTATAGATAAACTGCCTAGATCGATTTACAAGGAGATTTCTTATCATATTAGAAGATGCGACGTAACCGCCGAAACATCCCAGTCCTTTGCTAAGACTACTGATATGAATATCTACGTCTTTTTCCACACCAAAGTACTCAGGAATTCCTCCCCAATTCCCTTGCTTACCAAAGACGAAATCGCCATGTGCATCATCGACAACAAGAATCACATCGTATCGTTTGGATAGTTCTACAAGATGGTCCAGTTTTGCTAAATCGCCATCCATGCTGAAAACACCCTCTGTAATTACGATGCTTTTACCTTTTGTTTTTTTTAGTTTTCCTTGAAGGTCATCAGGATCATTGTGATTGAAAATAAAAACATTCTTGTTTGTTTTTGATATTTTACAGGCATCTATTATACTTGCATGGTTCAGTTCATCACTAAATATTTTATGCTCTCCTGTAGCAATTGCAGAAATTGCTCCAAGATTTGCCATATATCCTGTAGGATATACTAAAGCAGACTCCGAGCCTCGATGTAAAGCAAGAATTTCTTCAAGTTCGACAATAGCAATATCATTTCCTGATAAGAGGCGTGAACTACAAGGAGAAATCTGCTTTAAAGACCCTTTCGTTTTTTCAACTATAATTTTATTTTGTGATAACCCAAGATAGTCATTAGAACATAGATTAATTACCTTCTTTCCGTTGATGTAAAAATCATTTTCTCTTACTTGTGTTGTTAATAGTCTTCGATATATGTTGTTCCTTTTAAAATCTTCCAGTTGAGCCTTAACATGCTCATACTTTGAGGCCAATTTCTTTTATCATTTGAATATCTTTATTGTGTCTGTTTCCGCCTGTAGTAAGATATCCACCAGTAATTATACCATTAGCTCCTGCCTGAAGAACAAATTTTCCATTGTCCTCAAAATGAAATTCCCTTCCTCCGGCAATTTTCAAGATAGTCTTTGGCATGATAAATCTCCAAACAGCAATGGTCCTTATTACTTCCTCATTAGATATTGGATTTTGAATTCCCAGCGGCGTTCCCTCTCGCGCAATCAACACATTTACCGGAACCTCATCAGGTTCAAGTTCAGCAAGCGCAAAGGCCAATTCAAGCCTTTGTCTTGGCGTTTCACCCATTCCAATGATCCCGCCACAGCAGAGTTCAAGTCCAGCGTCTTTCACTATTTTAGCTGTATTTACTCGGTCCTCATAATCATGGCTCCTACATATTTGTGAAAAATAGCTTTTTGATGTCTCTAAATTATGGTTATATCTCTTTACCCCCAAAGATTTGAGTATACTGGCTCGTTGAGGAGTCATAAATCCCAGGGATGTATTTACTTCAATTCCAACCCTATTCTTAATTTCTGTTATTGACTTGCAAATGTGTTGAAAATCTTTTTCGGGAGGAGATCGATAGGCACAAACAAGACAGAAACTATTGGAACCCTCATCTTTCGCATCTTGTGCTTTTTCTACCAAAGTCTCCGTTGGTAACAGGGTATATTTTGATATTCCAGTATCGTAAAATGATGATTGTGCACAGAACGAGCAATCTTCTGGACAATTACCCGATTTTGCATTTACTAAGGATTCGACATCTACCCGGTCACCATTAAATTGCCTGGTAATCTCGTTGGCACATCTTGCCAGAGTCATCATATCTCTTGTATTCAATAATGATTCTGCATCTTCAAATGTCATTTGGCCACCATTCAGAACCTTGTTCATAACTTCCTCAGGTGATCTCGAATCTCTCATAACATGATAATTTTTAAATCCTATAATTAATTCTTGTTCTCCATAGACCAAAATACATGATGAATTTGGTAGGAACCTGAATATCTATCAACTACATCAGAATATTGCGCAAAAAGATCTCAAAAATGCATACTTGTTATGCTTTTTTAGGGGGTAAAATGATATAAAATGGCAGATTATCAATAGATGAATAAATGTGCGTTTT
Organism: uncultured Nitrososphaerales archaeon; assembly: GCA_963695855.1. Taxonomy (GTDB): domain Archaea; phylum Thermoproteota; class Nitrososphaeria; order Nitrososphaerales; family Nitrososphaeraceae; genus TH1177. The sequence goes on from CAVOHZ010000010.1 coordinate 151,476, forward strand.
TCGTTATTTTCGGTCATCCAAAAAAATGCTCAAAAAAGGACCCTTTTATGATACGTCTGAAAAATAGTATCTTTTTTTTACCTTTAAAATGGTTCCAATTAATGATTAAAATCGTTTAAAAAATATTACCTTTTTTATACTGTTTGTCTTGTTTTTTTAACATTTGAATATAGATATCATTTTTAATGTTTATTTCGGTATATGCGAAAATATGCTATAGCATATCTTAGGGTAAGTACTGAAGAACAGACTGTACAGAATCAAAAGATTGCAATTACCAAATGGGCTAGCGATCATGATTATCAGATGTTGTATTTTTTTGAAGATCCTGCAGTAAGTGGAAAAACACCTGCCACTTCTAGAAAGGGTTTTCAAGATTTGATGGAATTTGTAAGGGTATCAAAAGTGGATGCGGTTTTGGTCTACGAGCTGTCGAGGGTAGGAAGGACTTTTTGGGATACACTCGACGCAATAAAGGTTATCGAAGAACATAGTCCGCTGATATCCTGTTCGCCTAGAGAGTCATTTTTGCAGACCACAGAACCAAGCATCAGAAAACTGATGATAAGTATCCTAACATGGGTTGCTGAAAGAGAAAGAGAGATGCTTGTTCAACGTACAAAGGATGGGATGAATAGAGCAAGAATTGCTGGAAAGGAAATCGGAAGACCGGAAAAGGTTATTGACAAAAACAACCTGATTACCCTATTAGCTGAAAATATTTCAAGAGCAAAAATCGCAAGGGAACTGGGTATATCAAAGGCTACTCTTTACAAGGAGTTTAGGAGGTTAAATATACATTATAATGATTCTAAAACTATCTTTCGTCAATAGGTTTTATTATATCAAGCAGAGTATCAATCAGAACATCTAGTTGGTTTCTTGGCATAGCAAGAGGGGGAATCAGTGTAACAATATTTCCAAGAGATCTAAGGAAAACTCCTCGCTTCATTGATTCTCTCATTATATAGTTACTAAGATCAAGACCATCAATATAAGACAGTGGTTGTTTTTTTCTCTTTTCTTGGGGCATTTTATTTTCTCTTGTTAATTCTAACCCTACTAAAAGACCTTTATGTCTAATTTTATGGACAGATTTATAAACTTCAAATTCTTTCAATCTTTTTTTAATATGCTTACTATTGTCTCTTATCTTTTGAATTAGATTACTTTTCTCATACATTTCCAAATTCGCAATACAAGCTGCACATCCAGCGGGATGACCAGTGTATGTATGTCCGTGGAATAATTGTTTATTTTCATCATATTCACTTAGAAATTCTTTATAAATTTCATCTGTGGTCAATGTCACTGCAATAGGGAAATATCCTCCATTCAACGCCTTTCCATAGCAGACAATATCAGGCTTGGAAGATTGTGCGAGATATTCTATCATATTACCTAACCTGCCAAACCCTGTGGCAATTTCATCTAAGATAAGTAGAACATCATATTTTTTACATAGATCGGAGACTCTTTTTTGGTATGTGTTAGGATAAATGGATACTCCGCCTGCTATTTGTGCCCCACTTTCCATCACAAGTCCAGCTATATTTTTTGAATTTTCTTTAAGTATGTGTTCTGTTTTTTCTATACATATATCAACTATCTCTGAATCTGTCAGATCGTTGTCTAAATCATTTTCAAATGATGACGGCGCAGGAGTTCTAAAAGTTTTAATTAGTAATGATTTATAGGGATTGAAATATCTATCTACGTAACCCATAGACATGGTCGCGATTGTATCTCCATGATAACCATTCTCTAATGAAAGAAATCTGTTCTTTTTTGGAAATTCTTTATTTTTCCAATACTGAACTCCCATCTTCAATGCTACTTCCATAGCCGTCGAACCGTTATCGGAATAAAAGATTTTGTCCATCCCCTTGGTCAATTTTAAAAGTTTAGCAGCAAGTACTATTGAGGGTTTATTACCTAATCCAAATAGAGTAGAATGAGGAAGTTCCTGAAACTGTCTTCTGATTGCTTCAATAACAGGGTTTGAATCATACCCCCATACGCTGCACCACATATTCGCAATTCCATCAAGGTACTTTTTTCCATTCTCACTGACAAGATAAAATCCATCTCCATGAGTTATTACTACATTATCTTGCTTGTTCCAAATTCGCATCTGAGTATAAGGATGCCAAACGTATGTCTTATCAAGATAAACTAATGATTTGTTAATATCTGTATCATTTATTTTTGGATTTTTTTTGTAACTTCCTTTTTTTTATCCATTCCTCTTTCAAATGTTAGTTGAGATAACTAATAAAATTTATTAATATATATAATAATATATCTAAATTCGAGTTTTGAAACATACAAGATGTCAATGGTTAACTTTGATATTAATTTCATCCTTTTTTGTTGGTTTTTTCTTGATATCCTTCTTCTTCTTTATCCAATCATTTATCGCTTCTACGATTGATTCTTGGATCGCTCCACGATATAATCCTTTTTTTGATGCTATTATCTTTCTGAATTTTTCATTTAATGTATCTTCTAGTTCAAAAGTAATCTTTACCATATTACCATATATCGGTATTCCCTTATTTATGGTTTCCTGTCTTACCGTATACATGGTTTCCCATAATACCGGTTGCATATTAAGAATTTCAGCAAAAATATATCTAAAAATTTGAATTGGTAAATCATAATAGAAATATCAGATCCTGGCACAGAAACCAAAAAAACTGGAAAAATCAGACGTCAAACAAATAGAAAATGGATCAAAAAATTGAGTTTTAGGAGAGATCTACCTACAAATGTGGAGACCCATTGACGGAGAAAGAATATCTAAAGCTAATCAAATTGGAATAACAGAGTACAAATAGTACATATGTCTTTTTTCTATTACAAAATATGCCTCAGTTTTAGCTTTATTTATAATAATATATTAATTAAACACTTGGATACACCAATGTTTTCTCTTCACACGATTGTAAACCATGCTTTATTATCATCTATTTAAAAAAGATATGCTAGCATTAAATTGAATAAAAAAGGAATCATGAATTAGGACAGAGTATTACAGGATAGAATTAAATATATAATTTGAGATTGGATAAAGGAACTACATGAACCAAAACAAAGTAAATGAACTGTCAGAGCGAATTCTAAATGAAACTAATTCTGCAATGACTTGTCTAAATTTGTATATTGGTTACAAACTAGATCTTTTCAAAATTCTAGCTGAAGCTGGTGCGATATCTTCTGCAGAATTTATAGCCAAAACTAACCTATCGAAACGTTATATGCAGGAATGGCTAGAGTGTATGACTGTACAGGGTTACATAGAATTTGATTCTGCAACAGGAAATTTTACCTTGCCTCCTGAGCATCAAGCTGTTTTATGTGATCGTTGTAATGAAGCATATACAATCCCCTTTGTGTGCTGGATACCAAGTTTTTCTTTAGTACTGGAAAAATTGATAGAAGCATTTCGGACTGGTGAAGGCATCCCTTATTCAGATTATGGACAGGATCTAATTGAAGCACAAGGAGAGGGAAATAGACCCATGTTTATCAATAATATTACGAAATGGATAGCCGCCATGCCTGACTTGAAGGAAAAATTCGAAACAATCGGAGGTAAAGTAGCTGATGTAGGATGTGGTGATGGATGGGCAAGTATTGCATTAGCAAAAGCGTTTCCCTTAACAAAGATAGATGCAATTGATGTAGATGAGATGTCTGTACAAAATACCAGCGAAAACATAGAAAAGAACAATCTTTCAGATCGGATAACAGTCTATAATATGCCGATTGAGAAAATGTCTCATAAAGACCAGTACGATCTAGTCATGTCCTTTGAAACAATTCACGACATGGCTTATCCAGTAGAAGCTCTAAGCCAAATGCGAAAAATGGTATTTCCCAACGGTTCGGTTCTTATTGCTGACGTAAAAATGAATGAAAATCTAATCGATAAAAAGGATTTTCCCGGAAGGCTGTATTATAATTTTAGCGTTCTTCTTTGTCTCCCTCAATCTCTGGTTTACCCCGATAGCATGGGTACTGGAGCAGCTATGATCCCTTCAACCTTCCAAAGATATGTAAAAGAAGGAGGTTTTTCAAAAACAGAAATTCTATCTGTCGATCATTTTCTGTGGCGATTTTATCGTTTGAAACCTTAATTAATTGTAATTATATTTCCTAGTCAAATTTTTATATCTCATTCAATAGATAAGACTAATAATAACAGAAATAGGCCAATTTTTTGTTATTATTACCCGTTGTTTATTTATAATTCAAATCAAAAAAAAATTATTTTTGAGGTAGTACTGTCATTTTTCCTTTTATGTTTAACGGATCAGTACTAGAATAGAAAGGATAATCTCCAGGTGATAGATTAAATGATAGAATATTCGGAAAACGATCCAGGCATAATCATCTTTGTGTCGAATATTTTACCTGCCATTTGGTCATCTGGACTTGCACCATTTGTAAACGAATGATCTTTAGTTGAATTATTCAAGACCAATACCTCCTCCCCCTGCTTGATTGTAAATTCAGATGGCTTAAAGAATACATTTCCGCTTTTATCTTCATTGATATGGAGAACTAAAGCGATCGGAGTAGCATCTGGGCTTGTGTCAGGCATATGTATCTGACCATCTATAGACTGGACTGCAAATGAATTTACGCTAAAGGTTAACAAGGCTAAAAGAACTGACAAAAGTATGGTGTTTGATATTATTTTTTAGTCATTTTCTTATTAACAATATATCATTTGATACCAATATTTCATTTTTTTCTTTTTTATCTTGATTTTACTGTTATAATAATAAAATAAAATATTATTTTATTATATTTTTCTTTTTTTTGATTTAGATTAATTAATTCATTAACTAATCTAATACACTAGCAATATTTGTTAATCATTATGGGTAAATAGCGATCATAGGTAAAGACCGATCCAGTTTTCTATCAAAAAAGCAACATTTAATGATGTACCAACTATTTACCACGACATGTAGAAGTGAAAAGACAGTGCAACTCCCATAACACCAAAAACAACCATAAAAAATCTTCTGAAGAAAATTATTATTAAGCTTAATGATTTCTCTTTTTTTCTTTGTTCTTATTCTTATTCTTCCTTTTCTTTTTCACACTTTATAGAAACACACATTTCCTTATCTATAGAATAACTATCAAGCAAACTTCCTGCATAGAATAATAAATCATCGTCCTCAAATGATTTATCTACATACTACAACACTATAGATTATCCCTGTTCCTAGGGTCTTGATCACATCATCTTTTTCATAGTTTCTTTTGAACCACATAATTCTTCTCCTTGTTCGCTTTCCACAGAATTTCATTTCAGAAAGTCAAGGAGGTGTTAATCATAGACTCTGCTTTTTTTACTATTTCCGAGTTTACTTGATAAAGGTATCATAACTGTATTTTTTCCCTCTGAAACATATACTTTTTATTGTTTTTCACAGCAAATAGCATTAAGTACACTTTTGTATGTGTTATAAAAATTCATGGATAAATCTAGCGAGCGATAATTCTAAAAAATATGGCAACCAAAGTCGAATTAAAATCAAAATACAAGTTGCTCTATCGAAATAGTATCACAAACCGTTGCAAATATACTAAGGATCTATCAAATGAGACAATTATAGTAATCATCTGTGAAAACAACAACGAAAATGACATCCATTATGCATCGTGAATCTTGCAGTGGTCGTAATTTTTTAAAAGATTTAAAGATGCAAGAACAACATAACAGTATGAAAATTCAGGGTTACGCAGCAAAGAGACCGCATGATAAACTAGAATATTTTGAATATGATGTAGGTAACGTCAAACCTGATGAGATCGAGATTGACATCGAATATTGTGGTATTTGCCACAGTGACTTGAGCATGATTAATAATGATTGGGGATTAACTGAATATCCTATAGTTCCAGGACATGAAATTATTGGAAAGGTTTCAGAAATTGGCAATATGGTAGAACATCTAAAAGTCGGACAATATGTTGGAATAGGTTGGAGAGCACGTTCATGTCTAGTTTGTGATCAATGTTTGAGTGGTCATCACAACAGGTGTTTAAGGGGTGAAGATGTTATTGTTGGCAGGCATGGTGGGTATGCTGATAAAGTACGTTGTCAGGGAATATGGGCTTTTAGTTTACCTCCAAATATAGATCTTAAAAGTGCTGGACCCCTATTTTGTGGAGGAATTACGGTATTCAATCCGATTATTCAAAACAAGATAAAGTCCACAGACCATGTTGCGGTGGTTGGAATAGGTGGGTTGGGACATATAGCCATAAAATTTCTTGATGCGTGGGGATGCGAGGTTACAGCCTTCTCAACCAATCCAGACAAAGAGAAAGAAACACGACAGTACGGTGCAGATCATTTCGTAAACTCTAAAGAATCTGGTTCTTTGGAATCGATAGCAAATCGTTTTGACATGGTTTTAGTTACAACGAATGTCAACCTTGATTGGGAAGGTTATATTAATACACTTAAACCAGGAGGCAAGTTGCATATCGTTGGAGCTACACCTTCCATTCAAACATCTGTTTTCCCATTAATTTCTGGTGAAAAATCAATAGGCGGTTCTCCTATCGGAAGCCCAGCTACTATTAAAATGATGCTAGACTTTTGTAATCGTCACAAAATCATTCCTGTAATTGAAGAGTTTCCATTATCACATGTCAATGAAGCACTCGATCACCTGCGAGCTGGTAAGGCAAGGTACCGGGCAGTATTAAAAAATGATTTTACCAGATAGAAATTATTATGAAAAAATCTTGTAATATTATATATTTATATTACCAAAATTGCGGATTTTGTGTAACTATTTGTAGTACGGAGTGAATCAAACCTCTATCTTTTAACGCTGGGTAAGAGGTTTGAACTTTGTTTCGTTCTTTTTTCTTTAAGGCATTAAAGGAATAAAATTAAAAATATATAGATTCTTTGGTTAATTAACGACCGTGTAAAAATTCATAGGTCCAGATATATTTCATGGTAAATATGAAATTTAGAAATTTACAATATCCCCGATTTCAGTCTCCGTCTGTAAAAATTTCGGTCGTGGCTAATTACGCAATAATTTGAATGAGAATAGACACATCATGTCTCTTCTTGGAAGCAAAAAACTATATTCATTTTTAATGTAGTGGGGTCTAGGTTATATAATAATTAACCACATAAACTCCTCAAATTAATAAATCCGTGGACAAATGTGTATTCATTTATGCATCCAAATATTGTAATATTCTTTTCTTATATCAAAATGTTATCTTTTTTAAAAATTGTTTTACCAAACTTTGAATTATCAATAAGACAATATGAAGCTAATATTTTACTAAATTATACCATCGGAAATTATTAATTTAATATTACTCATCTTGATGACATATGAAATTGTTTGGTTATTTTAGTTCAGTATCTGCAACATAATAAAGTTTTTCCTCATCACAATCAACGATGAACACCAGTTTATCGGTATTCTCACCTTCACCATTCTCAAGCTGGGCTTCTGTAATATCATTGGGAATGGTTGCAGTTTCAATACCTTCTTCTTGTGGAGAAGAATTGCTGTAAAATTCCTTCTGTTCTCCTTTTAATTCAAGAGTTTGAATTGCACCAGTAGATGAAAGACTTTGAACTAACATTTCAGGAGAGCCTCTTAAAAATAATCCTTGAACACTATCAGGGAAACCGCATGGTGATTTATATGAAATCTTGATTGCTTCGCCTCTTGATATAGGCACTTTATCGTTAGTAACATCATTATTTTCAGAGACTTTAACACCCTCTTCCATTATAAAAGTTGGATAAATCTCAAAATTAGATCCGTCTGCCTTTGTTATACTAATAGGAGAGACATTATCGAATTCCATGGCATAAGTGGTTTCTAAATAAAAAAATGACAGGACTGAAAGAGAAAAAAGCAAAGCCAAAGATAGAAAATTTGAGTTAAAACGTCGCATCATCATAATTATCATCATAGTATAATCAAATATAGATAGATAAGTCTTTCCGAGAATTAAATATATTAGCAAAATAATATTTAGAAAACAAAAAATGCTTTTTTTCTTATATTTGAACCAAAGTTTTCTTTATTTTTAAAAAAAAATAAACTATGAAATTTGGATTATTTGTCATTATTATTGGGATCGTCACTTCTAAAATCTTCATCTTCGTCGTCATCCATTTCTTCTTCAAAGTCCTCTAGGTCGTCTGTGTCATCACTGATTTCCTCTCCATTTTGATTTTTGTGACTCATGACTCAAATTGGTGATTAGTTTTTTAAAATGTTTTCATCATTAAATAATATTATCTAGAAATTGAGCTATCGAAAATGGAGAAATTTGCTGCGGGGTTCTGGATATTGCCTTTAGAGGTAAAGGACCTTTTGAAATGGCGATGTCATGAGATCATTTCTTGGAAATCTAGTTTAAAAACAGTAATTACTTTTTTTACTTTTCTTCTTTTATCCCTTTTTTGTATTATTATTCAAATTTTCAATCTTTTGTTATATCTCTAACATTCGTAACATTATTTTCAAATTATATGGCTAATTTTGATTTCATTTTGTTGGAAGCTCATTTCTAGATTTTAGAACATTTAAAGCAGAACCAGCATAAAACCACGTTATCTGGTGCTTGTTGTATGAATGTTTAAGTTTTATTATTTCTTCTTCCATTCCTCTTTTTCGGTCTTTCATCTCTTTGATATCTTTATGAATAATTTTACACTCAACTGCCTTTCCGGGTTCTAATTTATCCAAACCAATAATGCTTATTCTGTCATCCTCGCCTATCTTTTCGTAGTCTAAACTGTTTTCAAATGTCAATGCCAAAATTCCTTGCTTTTTCAGGTTCGTTTCATGAATTCTGGCAAAACTTTTTGAAATAACTGCAACACATCCCAGATAACGAGGAGTCATAGCTGCTTGTTCCCTGCTACTCCCTTCACCATAATTATTATCCCCGATAATGACCCATCCTATTCTTTGTTTTTTATATTCACGTGCGATATGGGGATAGGATTCCATCTTTGCATTTAGAATATTTTTTCCTATTCCTACCTGATCATCATGAAAGAAATTAACTGCCCCAAGCAACAAATTATCACTGAGTCGATCAAGATGTCCTCGATATCGCAACCATGGGCCTGCAGGAGAAATATGATCGGTTGTACATTTACCCTTTACCTTTGCAAGAACAGGTATATTTTCAAAATCTTTTCCATTCCATTCTGAAAATGGTTCTAATTTTTGGAGCCTATCACTTTTTTCATCTATTATCACCTGCACTCTATCAGGGTTCAGCGAGGGAGGAGTATAGATGTCTTTAACACGAACAAAACCAAAAGCCGGTACTTCAGGAGCAATTTTCGGTGGTCTTAATTTAATTTTCTGGCCATCTTTCCCGCTTATTTCATCTGTTAATGGATTGAATGATAAACTACCACCTAGAGCAAGAGCAGTGACAATTTCTGGACTCGCAATAAAATTCATAGTTTCTCTTGTACCATCATTACGTCCTGGGAAGTTTCTATTATACGAGGTTACAATTGTATTAGGTTCTCCCTTTTTTAACTCTGGTCTACTCCATTGACCTATGCAGGGACCACATGCATTTGCCAGAACTGTTGCCCCAATCCTTTGAAGAGATTCCATCTGGCCATCTCTATCAATGGTAGCTCTTATCATTTCGGATCCCGGTGTTACCAATAAGGAGGTTTTTACTTGCAGACCGTTTTTATAAGCCTGTTCTGCCACATTCGATGCCCTTGACATATCTTCATAGGACGAATTCGTACATGACCCGATAAGTGCTACAGAAATATCATCAATATAGTTATTTTTCAGAACATCTTCCTTCATATGGGAGATCGGTCTAGCCAAATCAGGTGTGTGAGGTCCGACGATATGAGGTTCAAGACCAGTAAGATCTAGTCTAATTACGTTATCAAAATATTTCTCGGGTTCTTTTGCAATTTCAGGGTCCTGTATCAAAAGATCTCTGTTTGTGTTTGCCAAGTCTGCAATCTCCCCCCTACTTGTTGCCCTTAAATATGTCTCCATTCTTACATCATATTCAAACACCGAACAAGTAGCGCCTATCTCAGCACCCATATTTGTTATCGTCGCTTTTCCAGTACAACTAATAGATTTTGCACCCGGTCCAAAATATTCAATAATAGCATTTGTTCCTCCTGATACAGTCAGTTTAGATGCAACAAAAAGAATAATATCTTTTGGGGCGGTCCAGCCGTTTAACTCTCCAGTTAGGTAGACACCGATCCTTTTGGGATAAAGAACTTCCCAAGGCATTCCAGCCATTGTTTCTGCAGCATCCAATCCACCTACACCCACCGCCAACATACCCAATCCACCTGCATTTGGTGTATGAGAATCAGTACCGATCATCAATCCTCCCGGGAAGGCATAGTTTTCCAATACTACCTGATGAATAATTCCTGCTCCGGGTTTCCAAAATCCAACGCCAAATTTACTTGAAGCAGATTCTAAAAATTTGTAAACTTCATCATTTTCATATAAAGCAGTCTTTGTGTCTAAAATACCATTAATTCTTGCTTGAATGAGATGATCACAATGAACTGTCGTTGGTACAGTAGTTTTCTTTAAACCAGACTGCATAAATTGTAAAAGTGTCATTTGACCAGTTACGTCTTGTAAAGCAACACGATCGGGACGTAAGAGAACATAGCTCTTGCCCATTACGAGATTTTTATTTTCATCATCACCTACAATATCATCGAGGTGACCAATCAAGATCTTTTCACTGAGTGAAAGTGGCTGATTTTTTTGTATTTTTTCTTTATACATAGAGATATTTTTTCTAGATTTTTCGTATATTCTTTTAACCATCTCGGCAGTAGTTTCTACATGATTGTCTGCAATTTTGCCATTCATATCTTTATATCATATATTAAATGAACTGGGATATATAGAATATCCATATAACATGGAACTCGTTTAAGCTAAAAAATTAGATAATTTCTTTACATTTAATATTCCAGAATTCTCATCCAAAAGAAAATTGTATTAATAGATCATACTGATTATATAATATTTCAATAGCATGTGCCACCATTCTAAAAAAGATTCGAAAGACATAGGTAAAATTTTAGGTTTTCTGGAACCTGAGAAACATGTTATATTAGTTGCAAAGGGATCAGAAACACTATTTTTAACGGATAGACGTCTATTGATCAGATAAAATTCAGTTTTAAGGAAAAAATAATTAAGGCTATTTATGAAAAATTGTCAATGCACAATTAAAAAAAGGAATTATATCATCAAAAATATTAATATCCACATCTGAACATGCTATTAAGATTAGATCTTTAAAGCATGAATTAGTGTAAGGTATTTTAGAACATATTAATGAAATTTTAAGCCAGTCAAGATCTAGTAATGATCATAATAATAAAGAAATAAAATATTTACCAGAAAAACTAGATATAGATTCAGATTCAAAAAAGTGTAAAAAAATATTGACCTCCATATTGGATGAATTAGAAAGATTATCAAAATTAAGGAACGATGGAGTACTTACTGAAGACGAATTTCAATTGATAAAAAAAGATATATTAAACAAAATTTGAAGATAATTATAGCTTTTTTATAAATATAGATTACAAAGGAACTTTTTTAAAAATTAATCTGTAAATTGTTATTAATTAGCGATTTAAATATTTTATATGAGAGATAAAGGTGTATTTATTATAGGAACCGATACAGAAATAGGAAAAACCACAATAGCTGCAGGATTAGGAAATTTATTAATCAAAAATGGATTTAGAGTCGGAGTGATGAAGCCATTTGCTGCTGACTCCAAGCAATATTCAAAAGAATTTCTATCGAGGGACACAAAAATATTGAAAGAAGCTACTAAAAGCCAAGAACATAATGATATCATAAATCCATTTTTTTATAACATCCCTAGTGCTCCATATTTAGTATCAAAAATTCAGAAAAATTGCAAAGAAATAGATCCAAAAAAAATTCTAGATATATTTCATGAACTTGCAAAAAAAAATGAATTCGTTATAGTCGAGGGAATGGGTGGTTTGATGGTTCCTTTGACAAAGAATCTGTATATTGCAGATGTTGTTAAGATGTTAAATATTCCCGTTATTTTGATAATGTCTAATAAAATTGGAACTATAAATCATATAGTGATGACCTCTTTTATGTGTAGACATTATAAGTTAAATGTTATAGGTATAATAGTTAATAATCTATTTAATTTTAAAGAAAGAAAATTTAGAATGGTTAACGCAGTATTACCTGAAACGGTCAAAGAACTGACCGGATATCCAATTCTGGCGGTTATTCCTTACATAAAAAGTCCTAATAAAGATAAAATAACCAAAATCTTAAAAAATACAAATATGGATAAACTATTTTTTTAAGATTGCCTAAATTTCTTTACTTGAATCTGAATTATTATTTTGTGTTTTACCCATAATTCTTTATCCACATGAAAATAAAGAAAATAGCAATTTTTACTGTTTTTATCTTGACAATTTTTATTAATAAAGGCGAAATCAAATACGTTATATTATTTGTAAGTGATCAGTGTTTTCTTGAAGATATCTTTGTCAATGTAGAACCTGAAAAATACAATTGTATTGCTTAGAAGATGTACTTTTAAGATGCTCTTTTGCTCCTATAGACAATTGTAGCTCTGAGTTATAGTCATATCGGTAAATCCAGATCTATTTATTTATGGTTTAAAGTTATGTTCAACAATTTATTCTATTTTTGAAAATCAACGTATTAGTAAAAAAGAAAATTATTATTTTTCAATTGTTGTAAAATTTCTTTTGTTCACATTTTTATTTATTGATATGTATAAATTAGAAGATGCAGGTGGGGTGAAAGTTTTTCTAATTCATATATTTTACTATGGAAAATTACACTATAATAAATAAAATTCAATATAAATCAATCAGACAATAATCAAAAAATTGTATATGATATTTTTTTAAAAAAAATTGGAACCCAACTAACTTAATTTAGTTTAAAGATACAATTAGTTGAGTAATTAAAAAAAAATGGTATTGTTTGGTTCCTAGTTTATAGTACTAGGGATAGGGAATTGGCAATATGAATGGTACTTGTGATGTCGGATTTATTGGTGACTCAGTAGAAGGACGTTGTTCATTAGCAGAACTTAATATTCTAGTATCTTGTTGTTGTTGTTCTTGTTGTTGTTTTAATTGTTGTTGTTCTTGTTGTTGTTTTAATTGTTGTTGTTGCTTTAGTTTTTGTTGTAGGTGTAATTGTTTAAATTGTTGTTGTTCTTGTTGTTGTTTCAATTGTTGTTGTTGTTTTAGTTTTTGTTGTAGGTGTAATTGTTTAAATTGTTGTTGTTCTTGTTGTTGTTTTACAGGTTGTTCTTGTTGTTTTTGTTGCATTATTGCACTACCAGAATTCAATAGTCTAGTATCTTTTTGTTGTTGTTGTTGTTCTTGTTGTTGTTTCAATTGTTGTTGTTGTTTTAGTTTTTGTTGTAGGTGTAATTGTTTAAATTGTTGTTGTTCTTGTTGTTGTTTTACAGGTTGTTCTTGTTGTTTTTGTTGCATTATTGCACTACCAGAATTCAATAGTCTAGTATCTTTTTGTTGTTGTTGTTCTTGTTGTTGTTTTACAGGTTGTTCTTGTTGTTTTTGTTGCATTATTGCACTACCAGAATTCAATAGTCTAGTATCTTTTTGTTGTTGTTGTTCTTGTTGTTGTTTTACAGGTTGTTCTTGTTGTTTTTGTTGCATTATTGCACTACCAGAATTCAATAGTCTAGTATCTTTTTGTTGTTGTTGTTGTTCTTGTTGTTGTTTTAATTGTTGTTGTTGTTTTATTTTTTCTTGTAGTTGTTGTAGAGGTTGTTCTTGTTGTTGTTTTAATTGTTGTTGTTGTTTTATTTTTTCTTGTAGTTGTTGTAGAGGTTGTTCTTGTTGTTGTTGCATTACTGCTGAAGTACTATCTGTAGATTTTATATCAGATTGACTTACTTCTTTTGCATCATTAGTTACATCAGCACTGTCATTGCCAAGTACTTCTGTTGTATTAATATTGTCATTTGTGAAAGTCTCTGAATCAGTATCGTGGGATGGACTAAGATAGTGGTTCTCATTATTACATTTAACTATTATTTTTGTGTCTGATCCTAAATAGTATACTTGAGTATTTCCAGGATTGCTATTGAATTCTTCAGATGAAATTAATTGCGTAGCCTCATCATTAGCCTTTTTTAAAGCTAATGCATTATCTAAAATAGGTTTAATGGTATCAATATCTTCTATTCCATCAGCATTGATATTTCGATTGTTGCAGTTTACTATTTTTACTATTTTTACCTTTTTAATTGGTTTATCGTAATCTTCTTCATATTTTGTGTATGAACCATATTTGTCTGATTCTTCCATGTAATCATCATATTTCTCTTTATCTTTTCCTTCATGTTTTTTATAATCTATACTAGAATCATAGCCATAATCATCATATCGTTTTTCTTTGTATTTTCCATCATCTCTTTCCTGATACTTATCCTTTTCTTCCTTGGCATCTGCGTCAATAACTGATATTGATGCTGTCGTAATAGTGCCAGTCAATAAGATCGCTATTAAAAGTACGGTAGTAAACGTCGACTTTTGCATATTGACAGTAGGATTATCACATTTATTTAGAGTGTGCATCATTGTAATATTATTTTACTCTATTTCTTGCCATCAGTTAATTGTTATTATTTATTGTTTCAAGATTATGATGAATAACAATCTTTATTTTAAAGCATAATTTTTAAAATAATACTGTTAGAAAGGTTTTTTTGGCCCTGTTAACTTAAGGATTAAAGTAGTTCTACATTCTACTTTTCTATTATGTTCTGTGCTCAATTTTTCATAGGTTTTTCGATTTATTTAATTAACTTTCCTTAAATCAACATCCATGAAAATCTATCTGTATGCTGGTTATCTTTTTTATCCTGTTTAGCCATATTTTGTTGCGTTTTTCTATCTATTAAGCATTGTTAACAATAGCCTCCGCTATATATGGCATCCTTGTTCTCTGATGTAGTCGTATTGTTGTTTTTGTTGTCTAATTATCTTTCTTTTTCTTGAGATCCAATCTTGTTCAGTCTCTCCAGTTTCTGTTCATATCTAGTCCTGTTCATGTATCTATACGATTGGTGTCTTGTTAGCATGTACCATATTATAACAAGCACCTCCTTTGCTGTTGCAACTATTGCTTTCCCATGTCCCTTTCTCTGTTTGATTCTTTCATAGAATGTTCTCATGTGACGGTCATGTCTTACTGCGGATAATGAACACTGTACCAGTATCCATCTCAATAGTGGTGATCCCTGTTTGGTTATTCTACCTGTTTTTGTTTTTCCAGATGATTCTCTTGTTGATGGAGATAATCCTGCATAACTAACAAGTTTCCATGGTGTTGCAAATCTTTTGATATCCACTATTTCTGTTGATATCAGCATTGCAGAAAATACGTCTATTCCTGTCATGCTGAGAAGTATCTTTACATCTTGACTATCCTTCCATGCGTATTTTGCTATCTCTTTTGATACTATTTCTATCTGGTTATCTATCGATTCTATGGATGTTAGTGTTGTATTCAGTATTATCCTGTCTATTGGTGAAACTGAGAGTGATTTTAGCCACTCAGTTCCCGATCTACCGAATATGTCTGTCAGCTCTGTTCTGTACTCATATTTGTCTAAAATAGCATGTACCTTGTTTGCAAGTTTTGTCTTGGTTCTAGACAAGACTATTCTATGTCTGACCAGACTTCTTTTTTCTCTGAATTCCTTTCTTTACAGGTACATATGACTCGTATGCTCTGTTGCATGATTCATTAATTTATTGATAATAATTCTGTGGTTGTAGTCTTTTATGTTGTGGATATAAACAAATTGTATAATGATGCTTTCAACATTATCTCTTTTACCATGTTTGGATATTTAACAGCAGATACATATTCACCAAACATTCTCTTCATAGAGGAAAAGACAGATTCTACAACCCATCTCTTGCCATAGCTAACGCTATCCTTCCATTTATTAAAATCAGTTTTCTGTTCTACTACTCCAAGATTTCTTTTATAGTGATTGTCATTTCTGATTCTAGCATTCTTTCTTACCTTTATTGCTGGTTTAATATTGTTGAATGAAAGAAATTGGAATATCTTGTTGTTATCGTATGAACCATCTGCTATCACAGTATTTACATCGATATTCTGTTTTCTGACTATATCATGTACGAGTATAGGTAATACTTTTGAATCATGTACTTTTTCTGTAGTAACGTTTAGAGATAGAATCTTTGCTTTCTTCTCATTCTTTTTTCTACCGCTTATATCTACTGCTACATGAATCTTGAGGTATCCTTTTCTTTTCTACTTTTACAGTGCCACTTCTTATGACGCATCCACTCTCCTCTATTTGTTACCTTTATTCCTGTAGAATCAATTGCTATAATAACATCATTACCTCCTAATTTGTTGTTGTTAACATGAATATCAAGTTTGTTTATTCTTCTATCTATTGTACTATAATCGGGAATTGATGGGATTTTATTTTCAGCATGAGCTCTTACTATACCTTCAGTCTGCCTGAATGGAAGATGAAAATACACTCTTGCATATCCAAGTAATAAGAGAAATGAGTTGGGATAGTGATGTGGTTCTCCAACTTTACCTTTGTTCATTTCTTTCAATTCATTATCCCAATTATCTATAATATCAAATCCAAGCATAATTTCTCCACGCTTAACAAGAGATTGATTATATTGTCTCCAGTTTAACACATAATATGAATATAACAGGTTAGCTAAATAGATTAGCAGTAGTGAATCATGCAACAAACTAGACTCGTATACCAATCAATCCAGTTCTCAGCAGATCAGATAGTATACATGCGTCAAGTTTATCTGATTTTATCTTTGCTTGTGCTATTATCTTTGTTCTGTATGGATTTGCTAGTACTGTATCTATTCCATTATCTTCCAGCGTATCATGTATTCTCATCCACATGTTTCCTGTAGATTCCAGTACTGCATTACATTTTTTTGTTCCATGATTGTGTATCCTTTCAATCAGTTCTAATATTCCATCAGAATTGTTACCAAAGAAGAATTCATTCAGTGTCTTGCCTTTATCATCTTTTAGTGCTGCCCTGCATTTTCTCTTTCCAACATCTATTCCAAGATGATTCAATTATTTTTATTCACCTTCTTTTTTTATTTGTTGGCTAACAGGTGGCAAACATCCATCCACCCTCGAAGGGTACTATGATAGCCACTTCACAGATACGGTTCAGTCAGAGCCTCACTCTCATACGGAGTATGTTAATTTTGAACCTAGCCAACATACAGTAATGAAACAGACTAAAAGATTTTCATATCGTCAGAGCCCTAGAAAGACTAGTAAATTAATTTTTATATAAATAATTATTTCTCTTAATAAAATAAATTTGACTAGATGGCTATAACGGCCAACATATGCATGGATAATATAATGATATAGATTTTGAAAGATATCAAAGGTAGAAATAGTCTCAGATTATATGGTATATTTAATGGATAAAGGATGTGTACTTTGTATTTTTAAACTGTGATCTTTTACTAACTTTGCAAAATTTATTTATTTATGAGAAGTGATCATAATATACAGTTCAAAAAAGGGTTTTGATAAAAATTGATTAGAATCCAAGATTATTACTATTTTGAAATCAATTCATTATTATCTCATCATTCATAGTTAATATAATGAAAAAGAACAGGATAACATGATCTTTCTGGATATAATGTATATATAATATTTATATATCGAACCAAAAAATTTGTATAAATATTATTGTTAGAACAAAAAGATGAGATTACAGCAAGACAAATATCCTCTATGACTACTAGATCACTTTTAAAAATTGAGATACATTACATCATATTTATTTTTCTCTATCCTTATTGTGTACCCATTTTGACGTAATAAATATTGTTTTAATGTGTGTACGCTATGTAATTTGAATACCAGAAAGTATAAGACAATAAATTTTTCAACCTATTCCAAAATTAGTAGCTTAATAAATAATTACTACTAACTTGATAATAAAACTATGGAATATAAAAAAAGAAAAAAGAAAGATCCCTTCATAGTTCAATAATATTCTTTAGCCTACAGCCATTCCCGTCTAGATTTTAAGTATTTTAGCTTTTAATAAACTAAGGAGAGCCTCTGCAACTTGATCTTGTTCTTCAGCATCTAAATTTTGCAATACATCGTTAATTGTTTTAATCGTTTCTATTAGCGTGGCAGGACCATCAGCTTTAACTACATCAATAATATTACATATATCACCTAGGGAAAAACTTTCAATTATATATATCTGTAAAGTCTAGCAAAACTCCACCAACTCGTATAAATGAGTCTGGTAAACTACCGGTGGATGTGATAAGCTGTTCCTCCAAATCTGCACTTAGTTTTTCAAGGCAGGCTTCACAACCTAATACTTCTTCTGGTTGCGGTGCTAAAGTTCTTTCATTTTGTTCTGGTTGTTTTACTCAATATTTCACAGGATCATTAAAGTTTGTACATATAACTGTAAGCTGATCATCATCTGAAACCCAATTATTTCCTCCATCATTTTGGACATTATTTGATTCAGTTAGCTTTAATAGATCATTAGTTACCTCTGGTATTATATCATCATTTAATATTTCAATATTGAAATTTCCGATATTACACTCATTTTTCTCCACTATCACTTTTTCTTTGTAATTGTCCATTCCATATTCTTGTTGTGCTTGCGATTCCATCATAAAAGATAGAGAAGATACAACAAATATTCCCGCAACTAAGACGGTTGACAAAAATACTGAACTATATTTTCTAATTACGGATTTTTTCATCATTTAACTTTACCAATATAAAGTATATCTAGAATACGAATGATTGATAGAGAGAGATAAAGTATTACATTTTAATTTGTAAAAAGGATAGAAGAATGTAGAATAATATTTTGAAATATCTTTAGATAACATTATACTCTGGAATTCACTAATTTTTTACTGTATAATTCAATTCAGATCATTTTCAAATCCGTTAACTTCACTCATCTAAAAGTTAAACATCAAACAAATATTTAGCTGTAAAAAAATCTATTAGTATTAAAAAAATAAAAAAAAGTTAAGTTTTTTTTAAATTATTTAATTTTTAGGATGTTTGTTTGACTGGCACTGTTATTTACGTGGCATCAATCCTAGACTAGTTTACGGATCCAGCGGTCACGGAATTTTCATTTACGGATCCAACGGTCCCGAAATTTTCATTGTCGCCAAAGTTAATACATATATTTTCAATATCAAGTTCTAATCCACTGCCACCATTGCTCTCTATTCCTACATCATTACTCCCAATAGCAAATGATGCATCCATTTCTTCTCCTATTGAATTGATATTTTCATCACTTGATGCTGCTGAATTGGTATCTGCCTGTGTTAGCATAGAACTAAGTATTGAAGCCTCAAATTCTGAAAATTCGCCAATATTGTAATTGCTAACAGAACATTCGGCTTTATTGTATTTCCAACCTTGTTTCTCATACTTCATGTCTTTCTCATACTTCCTGTCTTCGTCTGCAAATGCAAGAGAGGGAGAAGCTATTGCAATAACTCCTGCCACTAATACAGCTGCTAAAAAAATTGAACTACTTTTGTGTAATTTGCTGTTGTTGTTCATTGTTAGATAAGAATGAACATACATATATTTGAAATACGAATGATTAGTAACTACTTTTTGAAGCTATTTTTCTAATTGTTGATTTTTCATAAATAAATTTGATAAGATAATCAGAGAAATTTATCTTTATTTTATTTTTAACAATTAAAAGTATTTAATAAAAACCTGTAGCCAGAAAATAAAAAAGGAAAACTAGTAGAATGTTAGATTACATTC
This sequence comes from uncultured Nitrososphaerales archaeon, assembly GCA_963695855.1. Taxonomy (GTDB): domain Archaea; phylum Thermoproteota; class Nitrososphaeria; order Nitrososphaerales; family Nitrososphaeraceae; genus TH1177. The sequence continues at coordinate 171,458 of CAVOHZ010000010.1, forward strand.
ATCTTATAATCATTAAAGCTTAGTTATTTTGGATATATATAATATCATTCTTTCATTTTTTAATCAACTTCTTTAGAAAATATAGTATATATTTTCTATCTTTGTTATAAGCAATTTAATAGAGTTGAGTTCAACAACAAAAACATGTTTAGATATATATCAGAAACACAGAACTTTGTTTTGTTTAGACAAATTCAAAATAGAAATGTTGACAACTACCAACTTGAATGACAGTTTCATATATTAGGAATGCAATATTTTTTTATTTATAAACCGTATATTGTAGAAATCTTTGTATAATTTCCGTAGCCATCCATATTTTACTTTGACCTATAACGATTATTGACGCATTGGAAATATCTTAAAATTTGGCCCTGTTAAGTTATGGATAAAGTAATAGATATGTTCTACTTTTTTTATATTATGTTCTGTGCTCAATTTCAGAAGAATTTTGCCTTGTTGCACAAGTCATTTAGATAATCATTTATCTCTGTCTTGCAATACTAATTGATAATTATGTAATGACTATACTCTGGAACCAATTATACAACGATACCTTCAGCATTACCTCCCTTACTATATTTTCAAATCTAATATAATAGTAGTAACATATTCTCCAAACATTCTCTTGATACAAGAGAAGATAGTTTCTACAATCCATCTCTAGCGATAGCTAACGTTATCCTTCCATTGTTGTAGAACAGTTTTCTGTGATTGTACAGCCTTGTTTCTGAGATAGCTAAGTTTAATAAGATTCACAAAATAAGCTCTATGTTTCATATGATTAGATATCTATAATAATTAGTTCATTTACGATCCATATCTTCTTAACTATATATATCAAATTAAAGTAGTATAACAGAATGCTAATGTATGAATATAATAATTCAATAAAATTTAAAATTCTTATCGAGTAGATCATATTATAATGTATAATTTAATCTATTTAATTTGGCAAATATCGAGCTGCCACATATACTGGAATATGAATAGTAAATTTATCTAATTCTGAATCATAAATTGTATAAGTAGAGCTTAAATCAATATCATCATAATTTAGATTAAATATTTGATTATTTACCTTGACATTCTTTGCTTGCATAATAGGAAAGTCTATTCTTAACTTATTTTTACCATTTTCATAAATGTTCTCTAATTCTGTCTTTACTTTTATATCCGTTGCAAATATCTGAAAACCTAGTAAATTATATTCTAAAACAGGAATTAAATATTCTACTGGCTGATTCGTATTTAATACCATATTCTTGATAGTATCGTTCGGAAAGATTTGATTGGAATTGATATCTATCATAAATTCCAAATTGCTAGTTGTTAATTTATTTTTTAAATTGTTGAGTATATTATCAAAAATGTTAGTATCAGTATTGAAGTATTGGGCATGTACGATAGATGTATTATTTGTACCCATTATTAATACAAATAAAAAAATTAAAATTATAATCTTCATATATAATTGAGATGATGTTTTAATTTCTTATATATTCTTTTGATTTTTACCAGATGATAATTTTTGTTCAAAAATCGAGTATTATAATAATCAATTACCTCGATATCTTCTAAGGTTCTTTTAAGTTAAGCAGCAAAAGCTATAGATAGGCATGTTCTCTTTATGGTATGAAAGTTAGATTTGAAAGAAAACAGAACAGAAGGTCCACTTTTATCACAGTGTATTTTCTTTATATCTATGCTTTCTTTATACTTGATCTAAGTTTAAGAAATATTTCCAAGGCATTAGTGATGTTTAGAGATGAGAAGAGAAGTTATGCTTCTGTTTGGAACTGGATTCAAAGGTTTTGATCCTCAGATCTATAAAAGAAAAACAGTGCCTGCTTTTATAATAGACGAATCACTTATTCAATCAGGTAAGCAGTATTTCTGGCTATGGATATATGTATCCAACCAATTCACAGTTCAGTGCTTAGAATATACATTCAAAGGGAAGAAATATTTGATGATTGCTGAAAAATTTATTGGATCTACTGTATGAAACCATGGAAAACATATTGTATACACAGAGATGGAGGTACATGACATGATGAAGCTTGTAATGTCTTGAGATTAAAACATTATTTAGATTCTGCGTTAGAGAAAAGTTATATGGAAATACTCAATCGGTAATTTAAGGACAGAATAGAGAGTTTTGATGACTAGTATCCACTTATGCAAGAGGAATGTAATCTATTACAGGTACATAACGAGATACAATACTTTGTATCCATGTGTAATGATACAATAACAAATAATAATGATTTTGAGTTAGAGGAAGTAAATATTGCCTTAAATTAACAGAGCTTAAAATTTAGATAAGATATTAAAATATAAGGAATAATAACAATAACTGTGAATGTTCTTTTTTTCATTCAAACTTGTTTTACATATTAGAAACATATTAGCAATATTATTTCCATAAATTAACATAAACGTCATACCATTGATACTCTAAATTGGAATTAAATTTTTGATATATTATGAAAGAAATATGTAACATACTAGATTTATATAGAATCGATAAAGCAAGTGTATTAAAAATTCGACAATAAGTAAGACTGGTTCAAGAAGATAATAACACTAAAATTATATTTAAAAATAAAAAGGAGGGAAAAATTGAGTCTTCATTTATAGTTTAGTCTTCTTCGCCTACGAATCCACCGAAGGTGTTATCAGCCCAGTTGATGCATATATTTTTGATGTGAATGCTTAATCCACCATCAGATAACGAACCTAACAACTGTGGTGAAGTTAGTTCTGAAGGTAAATCTAGTTGTTGAGCTGCTGCTGCACCAGGACCTTTCTGTATTTCCTTGGAATTGAATTTATTAATATTGAAATTGTTGGCATCACACTTAAAGCCGTCATAATGTGAACTACCATCTCTCTTCTTTTCTTTGTATGGATCATAGGAGTGTTCCTTTTCTTTGTATCCATCATAGGAGTGTTCCTTTTCTTTGTATGGATCATAGGAGTGTTCCTTTTCTTTGTATCCATCATAGGAGTGTTCCTTTTCTTTGTATGGATCATAGGAGTGTTCCTTTTCTTTGTATCCATCATAGGAGTGTTCCTTTTCTTTGTATGGATCATAGGAGTGTCTCTTTTCTTTGTAGCCATCATAAGACTTGTATTCTTTTTCGTATTTTTCAGATTCTGCAAATGCAATAGAGGGAGAAGCTATTGCGATAACTCCTGCCACTAATACAGCTGCCAAAAAGATTGAACTACTTTTGTGTAATTTGCTGTTGTTGTTCATTGTTAGATAAGAATGAACATACATATATTTGAAATACGAATGATTAGTAACTACTTTTTGAAGCTATTTTTCTAATTGTTGATTTTTCATAAATAAATTTGATAAGATAAAAAGAAAAAATTTTATTTGTTGAGGAGTAGTGAGAACAAACAGAAAAAGATTATAAAAGTATATTATAAAGAAATTAGAGAGATAAAACAACTAGTACATAGATGCTAGAAAAGAGACATATATACATATTATGACTACAAATTCCCATCAACAACAGTAAGAGTAACAATAACAAGCATGACTACTATTACTACCACTACCAACACGACCACTACCAACACGACTACTACCAACACGACTACTACCAACACGACTACTACCAACACGACTACTACCAACACGACTACTACCAACACGACTACTACCAACACGACTACTACCAACACGACTACTACCAACACGACTACTACCAACACGACTACTACCAACACGACTACGAGACTCCATTCACATTTTGTATATACAACAAAAATGGAGACAGCTATGGAATTAAAAAATAATACAAGAATTTGCAGTTAGATCTGAATATATTATTGTTTTGATAGAAATAAAATCTCCACAATAGTTGCAGGGAATTTGTGATTATAAATTAACAGTAAAAGTGATTAAACAATGGTAATATTGGCATGATGGTATTAAATTAAATTATATGTCTGTCCATGACTTAGTCTAGAACTTTTCTGTTATATTGCTATTTATTATGTGAAGAGAATATTCTTGCTGCTGTACTTATCATGAAATTCAATGAGGTTGATATCTGAGATATTGCGTCCTGTTCATATGCTAAACCAGACAGTCCTTTTCCCTTATTTCTTATTGCTGTAATATAATTATCTATTAAAAAATCTTCTACATACTCGCATAAGGTTCCTTTAATAATTACACCATTCATTATTCCCATGCATTTTGTTCCCAAAGATAGTATGCTACCGTGTTGTTGATATTCAAATTCTACCGTTGATTCATCTCCGCCTTCAATTCTAATAATATTTTTAGCTACATTTCTCGCTTGTCTTACGGCAAATTGTGCAAGTTGGGGAGACACAAGAATATCATTGAGAGGAAAAGCCGAAATATCTCCCACTGCAAACGCATAATCATATCCTTCAATTTGTGAATATTTGTTTACGATAATTCTATCGGATCGTGTCTTTTTTATTTCAGGTATTATCTTTATATCCCGTCCTTTTATTCCAGCTGTCCAAACAGAGACTGCAGAATCTACCTTTGTGTCATCTTTTAGGATAACGTAAGAGGTGCCTACTTCTTTTATTGGATTGTTAGTTACTATCCTGATTCCTCTTGTTATTAAGAAATTTTTAATTTCTGAAATGAGTTTGAGATCCCATCCTGGAAGGATATCTTTTTGTGCTTCAATTACTGTGACCTTGAATGAAGATATATATTCATCGGTCAGGGCACCTGCTAGACTGATTCCAGTTGCGCCTGCCCCACAGATAACAATATTTGATTGCGATGGGATCTCCTCTAATTTTTTACGCAAGGTTATAGCATCATCAAGTGACCTAAAAGAAAAAGCATTTTCCTGCGCACCTTTGATATTAAAATAAGCATTTGAAGATCCCAGAGCAATTATGATATAATCAAATTTGTATTCCTGCTTTCTTGAATTTTTTGGATTGTCACTCAGGGTTGTAATTACTTTATTATCAAGATTTATACTTGTTACACATTCATTGATAAAGGATATTTCGTTCTTCAATAACTCGTTAATAGAAAAAGATATGTCCTCAGGTTTTTTAACACCCGCAGATACAAGATGTATTTGTTGTAGTAATTGATGATAAGGATTCTTATCAAAGACTGTGATGTCAAATTTCTTTTCTTCATTTCCACTAGCCAACAAATTGGCGGCTGAAAATAATCCTGCATATCCAGCTCCGGCAACCGCAACTTTTTTCAATCAGATCACATAAAATTATGTATTTATTATATTCCTTTTTATAATTTCAGATGAATTATTAGTACTATATATTTTGAAAGAATGAGATCCAATATTACATAACACAGATCCAGGTAAATATGATTATTATTATCTCTATTCTTCTTTTTTTACGAGATAATAGTACCAATAATAGTTATTTGTTATCAAAATATTTCGTAAAACTGTAATAAGAATATGAAGATCGACTAAAATAAATTCAGATTTTTAGCAAATTCAAATATATATTATTACGTTAAAAGTTACAAACTATAATAGCTGTTGTTGTATATCGTTTCTTGTACAACCATGAAATTCAACACTATCACATAAAATGTTTACAACGAAAAATCAACAAAATGAATTTTCTATTACTGTCCATCAAAACAAACCAGTTGTATATATAATTCAACAAAGATCTGAATTTATTTTAGTCGATCTATGATTTTTTTAAAAGATTGATTTGATTATACCCTTAAATATGTATAAATTTGAAACTTTTATTATTTGTCTCTTTTAAGAAGCTATAAATGTCAATCAGAATGTTACTAAAATCTTTTATATGTAATTCTGATGAAAAAGTACCATCCTTGTTTTTATTTGGACCAACATTTTGAAACGCATTAATATTACGACCTTTCTCGTTCAAGTTATTATTTACAGGATAAAGAATATTGTTTTTTTCTGAATCACTATTTCTATATAAAACATAATTTGAATATTTAGTCAGGATGGGTATAGTGGAAACTATCCATACATTATTAGTATGTGGTTGTATTCTCTCAATATTTTTCAAATCTTCTAAAGATGAAGACGCTTTGTAAAATTTTATTATCACAGAGTTATTTGGTTTGCTTTTCAATATACGTAGATCTGGAATCACTATATCGATCTCCTGATTCTTTAATAAGATTTTTCGTTGTGATGGAAATGTCGAAGCAGTGAGTAGAAAATGAAGCAATGCTTCGCATAGAACAATTAGTTGACCTTCTTCCTTTTTTTTTGCCTCATTGTTTTTATTTTTATTTTTATGATTAAACTCAAGGTAATCAAAGTTTTTTACTTTGGAATATTTGAATTTGAATATTACAGTTTGCAGTATGTTTAATATGATTTTTTTTGAATTAAAAATCTCTTTGTTTAGCTCTATATGAACTTTCTCTTTTCCGATTTGGTCCAAAGTATCATACAGCATTTCCTTGATATCCATAAAAGGATTTATTGATAAGTTTATTAAATATCTTGATCTAGAAAAAATATGAAGATAGCGGTAATATTATTATCTATATCACTAGCTTTACTCATAGTATACGGCTTAGATACGCTTGTGGCTTCTTTGAAACAACCACCACCAGATGGGTCTCTAGCAACGGGATTTTTACCTATGAGTTCGGCAGCTCGCGGAGCAATATTTGGCGCAGGAGCAGTAATTCTTTCTATAATCGGATTTGTAATCAGCAGAAAAGAACCCTCAAAAGAGATCTCTATCCTGTTGCTTGTCAACGGATTTCTTATCATCTTGGGATTGATAATGGTCGTGGCCACGAATACAGTTACAATTACTGCAGAGTCTATAAGAATAATTGGACCTACCATGTTGCTGGGGGGATTACTTATGGGACTAGGAGTAGCAAAGATTATTGTCGATAAGAGAAAAATGCAAATATCAAAATCATAAATTTTTTTTTATAATTTTTTACGTTTAGGAAACAAATTTCATCGTATTATTTTGATATGCCTTTTCTTCCCAAGAACTATCACATGTCTTTTGATGTATTTAATTTGGTCTCTTAGAGATGAAGGAAATCTCTAGAGATGGTGCAATTTAGATCGTATATAGAAAGAAAATAATTAATTTTTCGACCAATACTATATTTAATTTAATTTAATTTAATTGGAATCTTACCAAGAAGACGGATAAAGAGAGATGTTTTTAATCGAATACGATAGCATCTAGTGAGATCGCATCAGCCAATAAATCCTGATGACGAGACGAAACGATATATCCGTTTTTGATCTCGTTTGGAGATATCCACCTATTTGAGGAGGAATAATGTCTTTCTTTTTTTACCTTGTTTTCGAGTTCTTCGACATCGAGTTCGATTTCTTCAATTTCCTGAGTATCTAGGTGTTTTGAGATTAACATTATTTTTCTTACAAGAACCCGCCTTCCAAATCTTATTGAATGATCCCGTGCATTTTCGTCAATATCGAGTAACCTGATTTTCATTTGATATCTATTGAGAGCATCTCTGCTTGTCAATATTCTTTCGTCGACAAATCTATCGTTACTCAAATCAATATCATGATAACTTTCTTTGATATATTAATTAAACTGTACTACGTGTCATTTCTTCTCTCCTTTTTTAATATTACTTTTTGGCTGGTTTGAATTCATAGAATATTTTATTACCAGAAAAACCACATTTTTTGATTTTTACATAAATGATTTGCGAATCTTGTGATTTTTTCCCAAATTCTGTCATATTCGTCTTTTTAGTCAAATTTTTTCTGTATGGATCGTCGTACTTTTTTATATCAACTGAGCCTAAAAGTTTTACCCCGTTGAATTCAACTAATACAATAGTATCTACATAAGTGACATCTTTGTTAGAATTTACTTTTTTCATTTTTTCTATATTCATATATGAATGAAAAATGTCAATCAATTTCCCTTTTTCATTTTCAAGATTTATTAGTTCTACTTTATTGAAACATTTGTTACAATAGTCAGCAGGGGGCCAGATATTTTTTTTGCAATAGCAACAGAATGGTAATACAAAATTTCCTTTTTTTATATTGTCAATAAATTGTTCGTAATTTCCAGAATTTTGATCGATGTAACTTCAGGTCGTTGAAAGTAGTCTTCTCCACTTTCATTTTATCTCTCTTTTTTTTAATAGCCTCATTTTTCTAGGATCAAAACTGACGCAGATGTTCCTGCGGCTGCCAGATTATGAATGAGACCAAATTTAATATCAGACCTTATTTGCCTGCTAATATTTTTTTGTTTCTTCACTTTTGGGGTATTGGAAGTATAACTATTGTCTCTAAAATCAGATTCATGCATATGGATTCTATTGTTATAACTAATGTCAATATCATCATCAATTTGTGCGGATAACTGTTTAAAAATTTCTACAGTCTGTGCTATTCCTGTTGCACCCAGAGCGTGACCACATCCAATTATTCCACCGCTTGGATTAACATACATATTCGATTCTTGTTTTTCAACAAACTTGCCTCCCTGACCTTTAGCAGCAAATCCAAGATCTTCATATGCCATGATTTCAAGAATAGAAAAGGCATCATGTAATTCAACTACATCAATATGGTTTGGGGTAATTTTTGCCATGTCATAAGCATTTTGTGCCGCAATTTTGGCAGGACTCGATCTAAAATTCTCTTCAACAGCATTACTAAAGCTAGCAGAAGTAGTTTGTTGTCCTATCCCCCTTATAGATACTGGAATAAGAGTTTTTTTAGCAACTTTATTCTCTCTAATTTTATTTGAATTTTGGGAACTATTACCGCCAAAAAATGAGTTTCCAGTTCCCTGAAGGTTATCATCAGAAAAAAGTTTTGATGTAAAAAGAGGTATTTTTTCATCTGCGACAAGCAATATCGAGGACGCACCTTCACATATCGAACAACATTCTAGTAATCGTAAAGGCTCTACAAGCATTCTTGAATTCATCACCTCACTGAGAGTAATATCTTTTCCTCTGTTGAATGCATTGCTATTATATTTTGCTTTTGAATAGTTATTAACTGAAATCATACAAATTTGTTCCTCTTTTGTTCCATATTTTTTCATATGCATTCTTTTAAAAATAGCCCCCCAGTATACTGGTAATGCAAATTGTCCTCTGGAGAAATCGCTCTGTAAAATCCTACCAGGTGAATCGGCCATTTCTGCACCAATAACAAGAGCAGAATCACATAATCCTGAACAGATATATGAAAAGGCTGAGATAATGGCGTTTGTCCCAGAGTTACAGAGATTATCTAACCTATGCGATATTTTCGGTCTGATTCCAAGAATTTCAGCAATGATGCTAGAAAGGTATTGACTTGGATCGCAAGATGAAAAGATTACTGCATCTATAAGATTTCTAGGAAATCCGGTATTTTTTAAAAGTTTGATAGTAGGTTCTAGTGCAATCTGAATTATATTTTTATGTGTATTTGTTGTATTATTATCTACATCATAGTTATATTTCAAATTTTTGTTTTTAATGTATCCCTTGCTAGGTCTCCTGAACTCCGATGTTTCACCAGCCAGAATTGAAACTTTTCTCACTACTAAAAAGTTGATAACAATTCCATAATTGAACTTTCTGGATCTTTTCCTACCGGATTAATCTGAATTATAGGCAAGGTAATTCCAGTATCTACAAACATTTGCAGAGATTTTCTACATTCTTCTTTAGTTCCACATATCGTTAGCGATTCGAGCATCCTATCAGATACAAATTTGTGGATATTTTCAATTCCATTCTTCTTTTTGAATTCCTCTGTAATATTATTAACTTCATATTCATAGCCCGTCTTTAGTAGAAACCTATTATAGTACTTACCCACGGCCACATAGAAGGCAAGAGTTTTTGCAGCTCTTTCTCTTGCTTTGTCTGGTTCTTTATCAGATACAGCAGTTATGAAAGCACAGCAAATCTCGAAATTTCTTTTCTGATTTGACTCATCATCTTCTTTATCTTTATTATTTTTTATACCATCTTCTCCCATTTTTTCATCATAATTACCAACATTTTCTTTCCCAGAAATGTTATTTAAAATACGGTCTACTCCCTTTTTTAATTCGTTCTTCGGTCTGAGATACAACAATACTCCATCTGAAAGTTCACAAGATAAGTCTATCATACCATTATTTACAGCAGCAGTATAAATGGGGATATTTTCTCTTTGAGGTTTAAAGAGTATTTTAAAATCATTTATTCTAAAGTATTTTCCTTCAAATTTTGCTTTTGAACCCTTCATTATCATTCTGATACATTCAATATATTCTCTCATTTTTTCTAAAGGATTGTCAAATTTAATTCCATGCCAATTTTCTACCAATGCAGGTGTGCTCACACCAAGTCCTAGAATGGACCTGTTATTAGACAATATATCAAGAGTAGAAATAGCCATTGCCACTGTGGCAGGGGTCCTAGAATGGATGTTAACTATTCCAGTACCTAGTTTTACTTTATTTGTGACCTGGGATAGCGCGCCCAACGATACAAAAGCCTCGCGACCCCAAGATTCTGGAACCCATAATGAATGCACATTTGTTTTTTCTTCAACTTTCTTTGCAAAACATAATATGGATTTAACAGAGAGAAGTGTTCCAATATTATAACCGATTTTATCAATCAACATAAATAGATAAATTATCTTATATTGGATTATTATATAGCTCTTCCGCAGCCTCATCAATATCTTTATGGGAGTCAATAGATCTCCAAAATATATCGATAAACCGAATTCCTTTTAGTTTACCTTCCTTTGCCATAGTGGGTAAAGCAGTAGTTTCTATGTTTCCATTATCAGGTAAATATTGAAAAATTTCCTTTGTGAAATAATATACTCCTGCATTTATCCACTTGTCAGGAATTTCCGGTTTTTCTTCAAATCCGATTACATCAGAAATTTCATTTATATTCACTACACCATAAGGACTTCTAAGGGGAACAAGAGCAATACTAGATTTATTTTCTTTACACAAACAATGTGGATCGAGATTTGTCAATATGTCTCCATTAGTCATAAAGAATCCATCATCAGTAGTACCGGTCAGCAAACTGGCAGTATTTTTTAGTGCTCCACCTGTTCCCAAAGGGGTATCTTCTACTACATAACCTATTTTGATCCCAAATTTGTTTCCACTACCTAGATAATCTATGATTGTTTCTTTGAGATATCCTAAACAAATAATTATTTCATCAATATTATGTTTTTTAAACCACATAATTTGCCATTCTAATATAGGCTTATTAAGCACCTCTATCATCGGTTTAGGTCGGTCATTGGTCAGCGGTTTAAGTCGCTTTCCTAAACCTCCGGCTAGAATTACGGCCTTCATTGCAATACAATCTTTTGTAGATTATAAAAGATTAACTGATTAATTCTATTATAATATTCTCTATAAAATGATAAATATATCCCTTTTCGTATTGTTTTATATAAATTTTATAATATAATATAAAATTTTTTGCAAAAATAAACTAAAAAACCAATTAAAATTCAAAAAATAAAATAATAATATAATATGAACAAATTTGATTAGACACATATATGTTATACTTTTTTTTAAAGATAAATAAAAACACACAATAAAGAAAATAAAATTATTGGGTTATTTTACGATTTTAAGACACTTTCGAAGTAAAAACTCACCCCAATGTAAAAAATATTGAATTATAAAATGGTTAATAAAATTCAAATTCAAAAAAATTAAACGCCGCTGATCAGACTCGAACTGATGACCCACTGGTTAACAGCCAGTTAAGCTCCGGAACGAGAAACGCATCGGATTTGCTCTACCATGCTGAGCTACAGCGGCATTCAAATATTTTTTTTTATATCAGAATAAAAATGTTTTCTTATTTGTTGATTTTATTACTTTTTGAATTCTCCTAAGATTACACAATATTGAAAAGTTGGATTAGAATACTAGAAAATCAAATATTTATTTTTTGATCAAATTCATACAACTTTTATCCATTTTTTACAGGTTTTAAATATAACAAAATTTTTGGTCCTGAATATATTTAAAAAGAGTATATTAGAATTCTTTTGGAACCAAGACAGAAATTTAGTCCATTCCTTCTTCTTTTGAATAAAGATATACTCCATCCAGAAAAACACGTAAATCTTTGTTCTTTATCTTGGTTGAAGATTCAATATTTGAGGCAGTCTGAGAGACATTTTCAAGGCTGGGTCCTTTAACAATAACATCTTCGCCATTTACAGTTACTTGGGTAGTTTCACCGACAATTCTTGACACCCTTGAAGATCTCTCGCCAAAATAATTATCAACTATTACTTGTTTATCCTTGACTTTGACAGTTATTGGAAAGTGTGAAAATACTATTTTTAGTTTGTAAGTAAACCCTACCTCAACACCCTTTATCATGCTTGAAATTATACTTCTTACTGTATTGGCCAATGCAAGATCTTTTTTTCTTTTGCCAGGTGGTTGAATCACTATTTTGTTATCCTCAAAGACTAAAGTAGTAGGAATTTTTGTAAAATCCTTGCTTAGTCTTCCTTTCTTCCCTTCAACTATTAATACATTTCCTTCTTTAGTGACTTTGATATCTTGAGGAATAATTATCTCAGCAGATGGTTTATTTTCACTAGTAGACATAACCTATCAAAACACCTCCCAACCCTTGAATTTGTGCATCATGATGGGACATGATTCCTTTGCTGGTAGACACAAGTAAAAGTCCAACGTTATATGCAGGTAAAAATTGTCTTTCCCAGTTTAGATATTCATCTTTTTTAAGATTATATCTGGGAGTTATTATGCCGCATTTGTTTATCTTAGCAAGCAACTGAATCCTAAATTTACCCATTCTATTGTCGTCGATTTGTTCAAACTCTCCAATAAATCGATACTTTTGTAATACGCGTAAAATCTCGCTAGCAAATTTTGAAGACGGAGAGACAAGACACTCTTTTTTTCTTCTTGTCTCATTGTTATATAGAGTGGTAAACAAATTCGAAACAACGTTTAATGCTGGCATTTAGACGAATTCATCTCCAGTTAAGGATATTACGTTATATTTCAGCATGTTCTTTTTATTTATAAATAGATTATTTCTTGAAATCATATCTAGATCATTATCACCAAAATCATTCATATTTTTTGAAACCTATACCATTAGCAACATCTCTGAAGCATTGCCTACACAACATGATATCATATTTTTGTATTAATCCATTATATGAACCACATTTTTTACACCATCTGTTTCCTTTTCCATGAGGAACCTTTTTTCTACCCGTTTCCGCATAATCACGAGGTTTTGGCATCTTAAATTACTTCAACTCCAAATTTTTGTTGAAAGAATAATAGAGATTCTTGTGGAGTAATTCGGTGAAACTTACCTATCTTGTCTGGATTTCTTCTTTTACTTATTCTGTAACCAGGTCTTTTTAACGAGACACACACATCCATTCCAAAAATGCCAATATCGGGATTATATTTTGTACCTGGAATATCGATATGTTCTTTAATTCCTATGGAGATATTTCCGTTTGTATCAATTGATGATCTCTTAATTGTATTTGATTTCGAAGAGAATATCCTTTTTATGAATTCTATAGCATTATCCTGTCTTAATGTAACCATGGTTCCGATTGGTTCTCCTTTATGTATTCCAAAATCTCTAACAGATTTTTTTGCACCTCGAACACTGGGTTTTTGTCCAGTCAATTCTTCTAGGGCCATTTTAGCTCTTTCTATAGGATCACCAGACTTGCCTACCCCAATATTAATCACAACTTTCTCTATCTCAATCACTCTCATGTCGATCGTTTTTTTTGATTTTGAATTCGTAATATTCAGCTGTTCACTATTTTCTTTATTATCTAATGTTTCAGTCATTTTTTTCCACCTAACTCACCTTGATTCTAGGATTTTCATTCTCATTTCCAATAACCATAATCATGTCTATCGGTATTTCCAAATTTTTCGATTCAAAAGATGCTATAACACGTTTTGGCAGTGAAAATGTTCCTTCTTTTATTTCTTGCACCCTTCCTATTTTTCCAGCGTTGTCGCCACGAGTAATCAATATTAGAGAATTATTGGATAATTTCAAGTGTTCAGCAATCTCGAGCTCGGGTGTCTTTAAAAGACATGAATCACCAACTTGTAGCATATTCTCTGAAATTTTAGTCTTGCCATCATGAAAACCGTACTGGATCTTATTTCCCTTTACAATATTCTTTTGAATTATTTTTACTAGTTTGAAATGTTTTTCATCTTCATTGATCTCGATTGGATATAACAAGGAAGAATCCTTTGGAACCAATCTAAATACTTGTTTTAAGGGAATCAATTCTAATGTATCCATCAATCCTACTGCAAAATTTGGATTATATCTTGGAACATTATCTATCCTTATTTTGCCATCATTGAGGATATTTTTTACTTCATTGCTATTTTGAACTACTTTCAGTACATCCCTCAGTAAGACACTAAGGGCATAAGCATGATCTTTTGAATGCGTGCCGGGATGAATTTTTGGAATAAAACGTCCTTCTTTTCTTTTTATATCCCAAAACAAGGGAGCTGATTGTCTCTTGATGGTTGTTTGTCCCCCTTTCTTACCCATGAATTATCTCAAACCTCCTAGAAATAATTTGTTAACTTTATCTAATCTATTTATTCTCATTACTAGTATTTTTTCATTGATACAGTTATTACGTAAATGATACATAAGTGATCTCATTATAATCATCGTTCTTTCTGATTGCCTCCTTTATTATCTTCTTCGATTTCAGGAGTCGTTAATTTTTTATCATTTACTTTTAGCAAACTTTTAACCCTTAAACCTTTCTTGAGCTTGTTCATACCTCGACTTCTGAATTTGCTAGATTTATCTTTAGATACTGATTGTCCTGCTCTATCTGAGGAAGATAATTTGGTATGTTTAATTTTCTTTATTACGTTTTCTCTTTTTTTATCTTGCGTATTTAATGAAGTAATCATTACATTGGAAGAATGGATTTGTACTTTTACCTTTCCTCCCTTTGCTACTTCTTTCTGAACGCCTTCGATTATCAAAGTACTCCTTTCTGTATTGACCTTTTCCACCTTTCCCTCAACATTTTTGTATTCTCCTCTCATTATCTTTACTGTATCTCCCTTTATTACCCGGGCATTTCTTTTTTCATATTCTTTCTTTAGATTTTCTGATAATTTGGAACGGATATTCGCAAAACGTCTGTGTTTTCTCAAAAGCATATTTGCGTTAATTTCTAACATTTTTCATTTATCACCAAATCACTATAAAATAGCTAAATTATTACAGGTGCAAGATTTGCAATTCTTGGCCATTTCTCTGCCGCCTCAGCTGCTACAGGTCCTTTAATATCGGTTCCCTTGATCTCTCCTTCAGGAGTAACTAAAACTGCCGCGTTATCTTCAAAAGTAACTCGTAATCCATTCAATCGTCTTATTGGGTATTTCTGTCTAATTATAACTGCACCAAAGATCTGTTTCCTAAGTTGCGCTGGACCTTTTTTTACAGTTACAGTTACAAGGTCTCCTACAGCACAAGATGGTTGCCGTGAATGTCTTCCTTTATACCTTGTTACCTGAACTATCTTGAGGATTTTTGCTCCAGTATTGTCTGCACAGACAATTTGAGCAGAGACTGGTAATGCTTTTGTAACATATGGTCGGAATTCCGCTGCCCCCTTGGCAGAAACTGCTCTCGATTTAGATGCCATCTTTGTTATTTTCAGCCTCCACAACAACAAAAGATATAGATTTTGAAATAGGTCTACACTCAGCTATCTTCACTTTTTCGCCTTCCTTGACACTAATGCAATCTGGGAGAAATGCATGAACCTTAGATTTGCTTCTTTCATATCTTTTATATTTTGTAACCAACCTATTGTATTCTCTGGAAACTACAACCATTCTAGTGGCTTTGTTGCTTTCTACTGTGCCTGTAAACAATCTTCCCCTTAAAGAAAGGGTACCATGAAATGGGCATAATTCATTTTGACATGTTTTTCTTGGAAGTCCAACCATAATACCAATATTTCTAACCATTCACACAATCATCTCTTTATCTTTAAAATCCTATCTTCTGGTCTTCCTATCATATTATTACCACTTATAAAGCAAACGTTTGATGGTAAATAAACAGCGCATTTTTCTATTGTCTTTTTTGGAATTTTTTTAATTCCGTTTGATGTTCTTAATATTAACATATTCTTTGTTTCAAAAATAATACTGCCTAGTAAATTTTTCATATTATTTTGAGTGCTCAACAGGATTTTTATTTTTAAACCAACAAGCTCATGATAGACGAGATTTTCAATGGAAATCATACGTTTGCTCGTCCATGTTCAATTGTATTTGTCTGAAAAAAGTGAATTTTCATTTATTATGGCTTCTCTCATTAATGAGTGTAAGTATTCTTGCAATATCCCTTCTGGCCCATCTAATACTGGAGCTTTCCTTTTTCAGTGTACCCTTTGCACCCTCTGACCTCAGTTTTGCAAGATCGACTTTAAATTCAAGTAACTTATCTTGAAGATCTTCATCGTTCATTTCTTTAAGAGTATTTAGTTTAATTCTGCCCATTTCTACGTTCTACGCTCCCACACCTTCACTTTTTTTTCTACGTGATTCTTGTAACGGATTTTGTTGTTGTTTGATTACTTCCTCGGTTTTATTTTCTCTTCTGGGAGCATCTCTCTGAGTATTATTATTCCCAGTATATTTTCCTTCATTTGAATAAGAGTCTTTTCTAGGTCTTGATCCAATCGATGGATTTATTTTCTCCTTTATCGGTGATTCGCTTCTAGTATTAGCACTTTTTTGACTGCTTGGGGTTAGTAAGGTTTTTTCCGTATTTTCTTTTTCTGGTGAAGCCACAGATGAAGATGAAGATGTTGCTGTACTCTCCGCTTCTTTGGTGGATTCGCTATCTTTTTTTGATTCAATATTTAACTGGAATTCAGATGGCATTTCATTCTTTAATGCAATTTTCAATTGTATTCCCATAAGTCCCATCTTCGTTAAAACGTTAGTCACTCCAACTTTTACAACTCGATCTGCGACATTTCCGCTTTTTGGAATTATTCCAGAAGTATGTTTTTCAAAATGAGCTCTTTCACTTCTAAGTTTTCCGGCTATAGTTACTTCTGTACCAAGGGCACCGGCGTTCATTACTGTATTTAAAGTCCACATAGCCGCTCTTCTAAAAGCAGTACCTCTCTCGATAAGCTGCGCAATTCTATTTGCCATTATTTTTGGATTTAACTCGGGAACCTCGATCTCCATTACAGAAACTTGTGGGTTACTTAATCCAAAATTTGATTCTAATTTTGCTGTAAGATCTTTGATACCGACACCCTTTCTTCCAATAACCAAGCCTGGTCTTGTTACATATAATGTAATTCTAGTTCCAATCGGTGTTTTTTGTATCTCTACCCCGCCATAACCAGTTTCCTTCAATGTTTCTTTCAGGTAACTATCTAGTTCCATATTCTTGTAATTATTTATCATTACATTTTTTGCAGCGTTCATTCTGTTACGGTCCTCTCCTGAGCAACCATTTCTACATGTACTAGCGTGTCGAATTTGGGACTAGCTCTTCCCATGGCTCTGGGAGTAAATCTTTTTAATTTGGTGCCTTTATGCACAACAATATTTACTATCCTTAGTCTATCTAGATCCATTCCCTTATACTCTGCATTGCTTTCCAAGTTATCTAAGAGTTTTAGGAATTCCTGACTAGCCTTGGACGGAAATCTTCCTGCACTAAAACCATCTTTTATGTTAGATCTATGAGCTACTTCATTATTGTATCGCCTAAAAGGAACCGCAATTTCTTTATTTAAAACTGCCTCAAGAAAAATTCGCGCTTTTTCAATCGACATATTTTTTATTGCAACGGCAATTTCTCTTGCGTGTTTATGGGAAATATCCATCTCCCTAAGGGCAGATCTTACTTGTCTTGTTTTGTCAAAATTTTTATATGCATAAATATAATGAGGCATTTTTTATTATCACACTTTCCATAAATTAATTATTTTAACGGTACGTATAAACTGGATCTTGACGATCCTACACCAGGTGAGCCATGTTGAACCCTTTTATTTGTAATAGAATATTCACCAAGATAGTGTCCTACCATTTCCGCTTTTATATTAATATCGAAAAACTCTTTTCCATTATGAACACTAATTGCAAGTCCAATCATATCTGGTAGTATAATCATGTCCCTGACATGAGTTTTCAGTTTATTTTTTAAAGTGCCACTTCTAGCAAGCTTGATTTCAGATCTCAGTTTTCGTTTTTGGTCATTCATATACACACCAACTCGTTTGTTTAAGGAACGTCTTTGCCTCGCATTAAGCAAAGGCAACAGAGACTCTATAGATATGGACTTTAATTGTTCTTGATTATATCCTCGAAATTTAAATTCTCTAACCAATCTTATACTGTACCTCTGGAGTCTTATTTTTAAATCTAACTGGAATTGTTCGACGCGATGATAGTAATTTAACTGGATTCGTTTTAGGATCCCATACTACTAAATTCAAGAAACTTTACACCAATCCCAGTTTTGTTGCAAGATCTCGTGCTGAATCTAGATCCTTGAACTTTGCAAAAGCTTTCTTCCCGTCTATGGTTCTTGCCGTGTTAACCTCTACAATATCTGCTTCATAAAGTTCTTTTAATTCTCGCTTTATAGAAATCTTATCTGCATTTTCATCCACTATAAACGTCAATTTTTTTTCTTTTTCAATCAAATTAAATGACTTTTCGGTCATATATGGCGTGATGATAACAGGTTTTTCATGCAGTTCCCTGACACCATTTTCTGACTCGATAATCTTCTTACCTTTCTTCCTGGTTGCTATCCTTGAAGATTTCAAAGACAGAAGTTTCTTTTTCATTTTTTTACCATCTCCATTAATACATTGCAAATTGATTTGATATTTTTTAATTCCTCTATAGCTTTTTCAGAAAATACAGTAAGCCTTATAGGTCGAGACCCCGGAGCTAGATCTAGGACGCTCACATTCTTTACAGCCTTTATCGAAATCCCTGGAAGCGAATTATTTAACCGTCCAATCTTCTCTTCATCACTAACTAGAATTAAAGCGGACAATCCGGATCTCCTGTTGGAAGAGTACTTTCTATTGTTCTTGTTTCTTTTGATATGCGTCCTCATGAGATCTTCTTTTAATCCTATTTTTTCCAGAAACTTTTCTAGATCTTTAGATTTTAATAATGATTCTATTTCTCCAGAAACTACAATTGGTAAGGAGATGTCATCACCTAATAAATGCCCTCTCTGTTTTACAAGATCTCGATTTGAAGTCGCTGCAATTGCAGAGCATAACGCTAATTTTTTTTCTTTCTTGTTTATTTTCTTATAGATATTTTTCCAAGAAACAGGCGGATGAGCAACCCTTCCCTTTCTTACCCCAGCTACACCAGCAGCTTGGCCTGCCCTGGGAAAACCCTCACCTCTTGCCCTAGCGATTCTAGCAATTCCTAAACCGGTATTTCGTGATTCAGCACTCACCATCTGTCCAGCTCCTGGATATCTTCCCTGGATTTGAAAGGAATGAGAGTTTAAATGATTGTAAACTCTTTGAATTACTCTTGGTTTATAAGGAGTGGAGAAGACTGATGGAAGTTCAATATTCTCTTTTTCCTTTCCATCCATACCCAAAACTTTAACTGTATTCATCTAACAATTACCTCCAATACTTTTGGTTCAATAACCTTCTTTACCGGATTTCTTATGGGTTGTCTCATTTTAACTAATCTCTTCGGAACCCCTGGAACCGACCCTCTAACAACTATATAGTCAGATTTTACCAAACCAAAATGCTTGAAGCCGCCCTTTGGATTTATCCTAGCTAATGATGAATCTGATGACATTGTTGAACCCGCAACGTCAGTGGAAGAAATAATCAATATTCTTTTGTTATATTCTGTTCTTTGGTGAAATCCCATTTGACCCTGTCTTGGTACAGAGTACATAACAACCGCAGGAGAAATGGGCCCCAGGGTTCCTAATGCCCTGACACTCTTTCTAGACTTGTGCTGTTTTCTTTTGACACCAAAACGAGTAATAGGTCCTTCAATACCTTTTCCTCGAGTAATTCCTAAAACGTCAATATATTGACCATTTTGAAATACGTCTGAAATTCTAAGCTCCTTACCGAGTATGCTTTTAAGATATTCATATTTGGATTTTACATCTTTACCTGATACTCCTACTTCAAAAACAAATGGTTTTTTCTGAGAGAGATTCACTTTTTTTGGAGAAACAGAGACTATGGCAAGGACCGAAGATATTGAATCAAAAGAAGATTCTATATTTTTAAATAACTCTTCATTGTATTTGGTTTTAAATTTTCTTTCTAATTCTTTTGGTAATTCTTTAGAATAAGCATCAAAAAGTACCTTTTCACCATAGGCGTCTTTTTTGTAACAACGAATTGCAATAACAGTAATCGGAGGTGTGGCTATAACAGTAGATGAGTTTTCAAGTTGTTTGCCAAAATTTGGAGTTTTTTCTTTATCATCTAATGTCATTATTTGAATTTGACCTGCTTTAAAACCAGCAAAACCCAAAAGAGAATTCTTCTCTGTGTGTTGTTCTGGCCATGTTCTAATTCTTGCTTCAAGACTTTTAGCTCTTACTCTAGGATAAAACGCTAGACTACCACGCCTTGGAGCACTGTACTTTCTATGACCCATGGATACAGCAAAAAACCTCCCGATCCCATTAATAAATTTATATCCCGATGTCAGTCAAAAAGAGTATTTAATTTAGATTTCCACCAAGTTCTTAACTAGGTTATATTTTTATTTTAATTAATTAATAGGATTCAGATTTATCATATCATTTTAAAAGATAATTCAGGATGGATAAAGAGCCCAAAACTGCTTCTTCTAATCTTACCGTCTCAGTATGTTGATTTGGAAAGAGATTAGAATAAATGCAAGACTTTCTTGTAGCTAATTGTTCAATATTAGGATAAATTTCATCTAAACCTTTAGTAGGAGAGCCGAAAACAATCAAGAGATTATCATAATGCGTTATTAATTCTTTGAATCTTGCCTCATTATCTTTAAAACGTCCTCCTTTTCTAGAGGTCAAGAGAATGAATGTATTTTTATCTTCTTGTCTGAAAATGTGATTTAAAGAGGGAACAATTGAAACTTTATAACCCCAATAGATATTTTCCAAATCTTCCTTGAAAGCTTGTACGGCCTTAATATTTGGGTACTTTCCAATAATCTTTATATCAACTCTCTGTCCAAGAAGATCATTATTGCCATAAAAAGGAATTAAATAATCTAATCCAATATCAACATACATATCGGTTTGATTATTATTTTTATTGTGCCAAAATTTCACCGTTCTAAAATCATTAGGAAATTCAAATGAGAGATCTGTTCTTATTCTTTTATTAAATGAATTATTATCCATTTTTCTGTCTATACGTTTTGAGAAATCTTTACGATCCGCTTTATTTACTAGAAACCCGATTCTCAATTCGCCTTCTTTAATCTGCTCCAGAGGAATTTTTTTCTTATGATGAGGAGACTTTATGGGATCTAATAGTCCAGCAAATTTTAATTCATTGCAAATCGGATATAAAGCCTTCCGCAAATACTGAGGCGTATCTAAATATTCTAAAATTAATTTCAAAATGTTAGATTCATCCCCAATTACGTGTATATCATTTTCATGTCTATTTTTCTTAAATTTATTTACACTATATTGTCTCAGTTTATTGTCTTTATAGATAAATATTTTTTTTACCCCAAAAATAGAGAACGCCCGTGCAAACCTTGATATCTTAATAGTTTTATCTCGTAATGTTTCTTCATCGATAAGCGATGAGCTTGGAATTGCAACATTAATATTTATACATCTATTATGGAAATTCATTCATTTACGAGCTTATCTATAAGATCATGCAGAATATTGTTTGTTCCAAACGATACATTTCTCAAGATGCCTTTTCTATCTACGAGAATCACAGAAGGAGTTCCCTGTAACTTGTATGTTTCAAAAGTCATAGCAGAATATTCTTTATTTCGTAAATAATGTTTAACCCTTTCAAAAAGAATCTTTTTATCCGAATCATGATAGGAATTGTAATTTTCAATGTTTGCTTCCATAAAATCTATGACATAATTATCAGAGAAATTTCGCTCCATTCTTTTTAGAATATCCATACCCACAGGAAAGGGAATCTTATATTGTAGTTTGTTACTTTCTATCAATTGTCCATACTGTCTCAAGGCATTCAGAGTGTCGCCAATAACCTCGCCAGAACTCAATAACAATCTTAGATTGTCAAGAGTATTTTTATCGTAGTCTTCGAAAGCAGTAGCTAATCCTAGAACAATAACGTCGTCTCTAGAATATTTTTTGTATATTTGTATTGAACTTGGGAGAGCGTACATAAAACATCCCGGACAATTGACCTGAAATACCTCTACTAGAATTACTTTTCCGATATTTTTGTCGATATTGGTAGATAAACCTTGAACCCATTCAGAGACATGAATATTTGGAGCCTTTACTCCAATTTGCACAGTCAATGTAAATCAAATAATTGTATAATAATAATAAAAATGATCGGTTAAATAAAATTTATTATGGCGATGGTTTATCCTTAGGATTTGTTGGATTTTCTTTAGCTAATTTTGAAAATTTCTCAATCTCTTGATCCGTTACTTTTCTCATTATTTTGCTATCTTTTTCTATAATTGACATTTTCACATGAGAAATTCCAACCTTTTCATCGCTTACCATATTGATAGATTCTAAAGCCAATTTTCCGACTTCGTCAAGAGATAGATTGTGTTTATAGGCTTTTTCAAGAAACTCGTTTACTTCATCACTTCCTTGTCCAATTGCGATGGCTTCATATCCTATAAAAGTACCACTTGGGTCTGTCAGGAATAATTCTCCTCCTACTTCATCAACTCCTGCTATGATCAATGCTACACCATATGGACGAACTCCCGCATATTGCGTCAATTGTTGAGACATATCTGCGATATTCTTTGCTACTACTTCAACGTCCACCGGTTCATCATATATTAATTTATTACTTTGAGCGAAAAATCTGGCATGATCTACTTGAGCCCTTGCATCAGGAATATATCCTGCGGCAGCAACCCCAATATGATCATCAATTTGAAAAATCTTCTGTGTGACGTCAGAAACCTGCAATTTACGAGTTTTTTCTTCGACTGCCAAGAGAACACCCTCTTTACATTTTATTCCGATAGCTAGTGTTCCTCTTCTGACTGTTTCAATTGCATATTCAACCTGATACAATCTCCCATCAGGAGAAAATACCGTTATAGCTCTATCATATCCTGCTGCTGCTGGTAACAATGCGATATTACTACTTTGTAGTGTTTAATTTAAATTTACCTTATTGACCGATTCTAGTCTGTAATGATATCTGATGAGATAATTTATTATGGGCATCCAAATGTCTTGGGATTGCATCCGAGGGCAATAGAGATAACAAAAGACACTTACCTTACTAAAAGCGGCGACTGTATAATAGGAATTAATTCTAACAAAGGTTGCAGTGATATCGATACAAAGTTAAAAAAATTAATGCAAGATGACGAGATAAAAATAAAATTTGAATTCATAGTAGAGGGTTCATCTTTCGAGGTCTTCGGTCGTGGAAATAGAAATCTAACATTAGAAAATAAAAATGATATTGTAATCAGAACAACTAATTTTGTGTGTCCCAGGACGATATCAGTAAGATGCGATAGAGGTTCAAATAATATACCACGAGAGATTATTTCATATTTGCAAAAAAAAAATACTAAAGGAATTTTAACGATATCCGTAGATGATTACTAAAATCTTAAAAAAGGATTTTATTGTCAATAATCAGAAGTGGGCAACTGATCATTATATTTCTGTCCTGTTAATTTTTCATAAGCAAAAATGTATCTTTGCGAAATCTTATTGATTAGATCACCTGGAAGTATAGGAGGTTCCGGTTTTTTTCCCTTGATAGCAAATTCATCAACTTGCTTTTTATAACCTATTTGGATTAACCAATCTCTTAACAATTGTTTATCATAGCTATCTTGGGTCCGTCCTTCCTGATACAGATCTTTTTTCCATAATCTAAATTCATCAGGCCCTACTGAATCTCCAAGAATGATATCTCCACGCTTATTAAATCCAAACTCGAATTTCACATCAGAAATAATGAAACCTGAATTTTCGATAATTTTATTCATCTGATTGTACAATGAAATTGATTTATCCTTAACGTACTCAAAATCTTTTTCAGAAAGGATATTAGAGGAAATAATCTGTTTTTTTGAAATCTCAACATCATGATCATGAGATTTAGTACTTGGATCAAAAATCGGATAAGGTAATTTCGATGCCAATACAGGATTAAAATTGGGAGGTAGTATGGACCTCGCGTGGTTTGATTTTGTTTTATTGGGATTATTAAACCTCTCAACTATACTTCCATAGAAATATCCTCTTACTATGCATTCAATGGGTATCATGGTAAGTTTTTCCACAAGTAATTTGTTTTTATCTATTACACTTATCATATGATTGCTAACATTCAAGTGTTTAAACCAAAAATCTGTAAATTTACACAAAATATTTCCTTTTTCAGGAATCTCTTGATTCATTATTACATCAAATGCAGAAATTCTGTCTGAAAAAACAAAAATTAATCTTTCTTTGCTATTAGGGTCTTCAGAGTCTGATCCTTCGTATACATCCTTTACCTTACCCTTATGAATTAATTTCAATGTACATGATATGATGAGAAAATATCTTTTTATAAATATCTATAATCACACATACTATCTATTATAATGGATTCTTCAAGAAACCTGGACCTTAATCAAAACGAGAGAAAAAGTAGAATAAGATTAAAGTATTTTTTCGTCTACCAGATTTTCTTAATAGCATATCTAACTGGAGTTCTATGGTTAAGGAGAAATCCTCTCTCCCTAGTTTTTTCTGCTATTACACCATTTTCAATACTATTTGTATTGTTAGTAATTAGTGACGGACAATATTCAAAATATGCGGTTTCTGGAAGTCTAGTCATGGCATTAGTAGGATATGGACTTGCATTGGGTCAGGATATCTCATATTACAAGACAGAATACAAAATTCAAGAAGTTTTTGTTGCCTCTCCAGTTTCATCTCTGACATATATGACAGGACTTGCGTTATCTGAAATACTTTTTGGACTTCCAGCTCTTGTAATTTTAATATTAATGCTATTTTATTTTGGTCTCTCTATATCTTTTCTTCCTTTGTTGATTTTTACGGTCCTAGTAATATGGATATCAACATCTGCGATGGGGTTCTTTTTATCCTCAAGAATGCTGTATATGAAAAATGCAACTCAGATCATATCGTTTGTAAATGTACTTCTTGCAGTTCTTCCGCCAGTATTCTATTCAATAGAAAAATTGCCTGACTGGCTTCAAACTTTTGCATATATAGTACCCACCACACATGCATCATTGATGATCCAGTATTCAATGGGTTTAAAAATACCAGAAGAATGGAGCATTTGGACTGGGATTTTTGTTGAGATTGTATATGCAACTGCCTTCATATTTTTAGCAAAAACTAAAGCAATTTGGAGAGACTCATGAGCTTATAGATTATGTTGTATGATAGCAATTTTGATCTTTTAGGTAAGTGGAGCCGTGAGAGGTCATGGTGGGATTTGGACCCACGACCTAAGGTTTACAAAACCTTCGCTCTAGCCAGGCTGAGCTACATGACCAGAAATTCTTTCGAATTTTTATAACAACTATATTTAAATCTTTAATAATTAAAACGTATTTAAGTAAAAGATTTTAAGATATTAGTTGTCAGTGGGAAAAGATTATACAGTTTTAGTCACTATTGAAAATAAAAAATTTATAAATGATCCTGAAGGAAAGACAATACTCCAAGATCTTATTTTAAAAAGTCAATATCTACAGATTAAATCCGTTAGAACTGCAAAAGTTTTAAAGTTGACGGTAGACGCAGAAACAGCCAATGAAGCTACTGAAATCGTAAAAAAAATGTGTGACGATCTCAGAATATTCAATCCAATAGTAAGCGACTGCAAAGTTTCAATTTCGGATCAATAAAAGTAAAAATAATAAAAAAATAGAATCTTACATCTCAATCAGATTTTATTAAAAATCAACCAAGATAGCATTTCAATCTTTTAGATAAGATCTTTAGATTCCTATGTAACATATTTAAAAAATTTTTTTATTTGATAGCACATTCAGTATGAAGAAAGGGCTCCATTTAAGAGCAAAATTGTTCTCAGATGTTTGGCCAAGTCTGTAACGGTAACTATTCCAACTAATTTACCACCATCTATTATGGGAAGTCTTCTTATCCTATTATTTATCATTCTTTGAACAGCTACTTCTATAGATGTATCAGGTGTTGCATAAGTTCTGATTTTTGACATGATGTGCCCTATCTGAACTTCTGATAATTGTAGTTCTTTAAGACAAATCTTTTTGATAAAATCTCTTTCCGTTACAATACCAACTGGTTGATCTCCAGATAAAACTATTAGAGAACTTACTCCCTTGTCTGTCATTATCTTGGCAGCGTCTAACGCAGAACGTTCTTTTGAGATAGTAACAAGATCTTTGCTCATGATATCCTTTACTTGTTCAGCCACAGACAGTCAATGATAGAATAGAAGAAAATCCTTATAATTCTATCAATTCCTATCTAAATTAGAGATTCATTCTCATATTTTACAATGTCATCATAAATAGTGCCACAATAGCTCCAAATAAAATAGGGATACGCAAAAATATTAATTATTATCGAATAGCTATTTTACACATTCATATGCTTAAAATTGGCATCGCTGTCTTCCCTGGTAGTAATTGTGATAAAGATGTTTATCATGTTATTTCAAATATCTTCAAAATAGAGACTGATTTTATTTGGCATGCCAAGGAGAAAATAACAGGTTATGATGCCATAATAATCCCAGGCGGTTTTACATATGGAGATAGACTACGAGCTGGAATTATTGCTGCACACAGTCCCATAATTAGAGAAGTAAAAAGACTAGGAAAAGAAGGTACTTTGATTCTAGGTATTTGTAATGGATTTCAAATATTGGTAGAATCAGAATTATTACCTGGAGCCCTTATAACGAATGAATCACTCAAATTCGTGTGCAAGTGGGCAGACATTCAAGTAAAGAATAGTACTACTCCTTTTACTAATGAATTTACGAAGGGACAAGTTTTTAAAATTCCTCTGGCTCATGGGGAGGGCCGTTATGTTATTTCAGAAGAGAGATTGAAGGAATTGAAAAAGAAGAACCAAATAGTATTCAGTTACCAGCAAGATAATCCTAACGGATCGTTTGAGTCTATAGCAGGAGTTTGTAATGAGGTTGGAAATATCATGGGAATGATGCCACATCCTGAAAGATCATGTCAGAGAGAGGTAAGAGGATTTGGACTTGGTAACGAGGCAATGAAAATTTTTGAATCTTTAATAAAATATTTAAAAAAATAAGCTCATAAATGGTAAATTATATGTATTTTATTCTACTTGAATATATTATCAAACTCAGAATTTAGATACCTTCAAAAAAAATTAGGTAGAAAACCAAACGATCTTGAAAAGGAGATGGTAGGTGCGCAATGGTCCGAACATTGTTCTTATAAATCTTCTAAAAAATACATCAGGTTACTTCCTAACAAAGGAGAGAGAATTATTGTTGGTCCTGGTTATGACGCAGGTGTAATCGATGTAGGAGACAATCAGGTAATTACAATCCATATAGAAAGTCATAACCATCCATCTGCCGTCGAGCCTTATGGAGGAGCTGCCACAGGAGTCGGCGGAGTGATTCGGGACATTATTTCTTTGGGTACTATGCCGATAGACTCTTTTGAATTCCTTGAGATTTGGTGACATTGATAATGGCCCTAATGTTTTTAAAAGAAATATAGGAAAAAAAAATAATGATAAATTTTCTCATTCAAGATGGTTGTTAAAAAATGTTGTTCGTGGAATAGCTGATTACGGAAATTGTATAGGAATACCTACTATTTCTGGGGAGGTAGAGTTTGATAATTCATTTGAAAATTATTGTTTGGTGGATGTAGCTTCAATCGGTTTTGGAACGAAGGAAAAGATAATTCAAAATAAAGTTGAGGAGAACGATCTTATTATTTTGGCAGGCGGTTTAACTGGAAGAGATGGAATTCATGGGGCGTCTTTCGCTTCAAAAGAACTAGAAAATGAGGAGGACAAATCTGCAGGTACAGATTCCAGATCCGTTTCTAGAAAAATTAATTATGGAAGTGACGCGAGAGGCTATTGAAGATAATTTAATCAAGGCAGTAAAAGATCTAGGAGGAGGCGGATTATCATGCTGTCTTTCAGAGACATCCAGTAATTTGGAAAAGGGATTCGAAATTGAATTGG
Organism: uncultured Nitrososphaerales archaeon; assembly: GCA_963695855.1. Classification (GTDB taxonomy): domain Archaea; phylum Thermoproteota; class Nitrososphaeria; order Nitrososphaerales; family Nitrososphaeraceae; genus TH1177. Next base: position 199,962 of record CAVOHZ010000010.1, read on the forward strand.
AGAATATTCCTACTAAACATCCAGAAATGATTCCGGCTGAACTAATGATTTCTGAATCACAAGAGAGAATGCTCTTCATCACTAATAATCAAAAGTTAAAGAAATTAGAAAAGATATTTGAAAAATATGAAATCACGTTTGCAATAATAGGTAAAGTAAAAGGTCACAATGACCTTGTTATATCAAAAGATGGACAACAACTAGCAAAGATGCCTTCTGCTTTGATCGCACATGCACCTTTATTGAACAGAAGGAGTAGAAAGCCGTCTTATTTAGAAGTAAAAGAAAAGATAAAAAATAAAGTGAGGATCCCTAAAGATCTTGGCTCGGTCCTTTTAACTCTACTTTCAAATCCCACGATAGCCTCAAAACAGTGGATATACCAACAATATGACCAAGAAATAGGATTAAGAACAATTTTAAAACCAGGATTTACAGATTCTGGAGTTCTAAAATTAAGTGAAGATAAGTTCCTGGCATCGAAACTGGATGGAAATTCGAAGATATGTTACCTTGATCCTTATCATGGAACACTATCATGTCTTTCAGAGGCTAAAAGAAATATTATATGTTCTGGTGCAAATCCAATTGGAATAGTTGATCATCTTCAGTTTGGCAATCCAACAAATCCTGAAATATTTTGGACATTTAAGAAGAGCATTCAAGCAATAATAAAATTTAGCAAATTTAATAAAATTCCCGTAGTAGGAGGAAAGGTTAGTTTTTATAATGAAACAAAAAAAGGAGCTATAAAACCATCCCCGGTTATTGGAATGATAGGATTAATAGAAAATAGAAAATATATTACGAAATCCACTCCGGAAGAGGAAGATGTTCTCTTTATCATAGGAAATACAACTGAAGATATGGGCGGATCAGAATATTATGAATATGTTCATAGAATAACAGGAGGAAAAGTTCCAACTGTGGATCTAAAAACAGATTTGTTAAATTCAAAAACAGTTTTAGAAGGAATTAAGAAGGGATTGATTAGCTGTGCACACGATTGCTCTAAAGGTGGTCTTGCCATAGCATTGTCTGAAATGGCGATTGGAAGTGGACGCACCATTCAAATAGATTTAGATAGTATTCCTAATAGCTGCAAAAGGTTAGATAATATGCTCTTCTCTGAAAACCCTTCAAGATTTATTATTGGTACCGGAAACCCTGAGAAATTAGAAAATTATCTTGAAAAGATAAAAAATCTTAGATTTTCAAAAATAGGAACATCTGGTGCATCAAAGATTAGAACCGAAAAAATCATTTTCAAAAGTAGAAATAAAAAAGTCTTAGATATCCAGATTGTAAAGGCACAGAAAAGTTATCAAAGTATATCGGGTATAATGGATAAAGGAAAATAAATAATATACCAAAATTGATTTTTCATATTTCAATGTAAAATCATTGAGACTGTGATCCTCAATTATATGGTAGCCTCGGATTTTTTGTTAAAAACCGATAGTTAAAATATTTTATTGATCCTACTTATTTTGTCTGTCTACATGTTGAGAGAAAATTGTGGAGTTGTTGGCGCGTTCTCTCTTGACCAACACAATGTCATTCCAATTATAATTGATTGTTTGAGATCATTACAGCATAGAGGACAAGAAGCCTGGGGAATAGCTATACCAAAAAAGGAACCGTTTAAACAACTAGGTCTGGTTTCAAGCTATGCTGACCATTTTAATAATGTCGTTAGAAAATATGCATCTCATGCTGCAATAGGTCATGTAAGATATTCTACCTTTGGTAAAAGCAGTATTGAAAATGCACAACCTTTGAAAGTAAAAGATCTGTGTGTTGCTCATAATGGAACTATAGCAAATGTTGAGGAACTTTCAAACATGGTGGGAGGGTGTACGTTTACACCTCAAACAATGAGTGATACATTAGTTGCTGCCAAGCGACTTGTTGAACACCTCTCGAATAAAATGAACTTATTTGAATCAATCAAGATCTTGAAACAAGAAATGATAGGTTCATTCTGTTTTACTTTTTTGACAGATAAAGGTGATGTATACGCTGCAAGGGACACAAAAGGATTTAGACCTATGGTCCTAGGTTACCACAAAGAAACCAAAACATACATAGTGGCATCAGAATCATGTGCGTTTTCTGCAGTGGGAGCATTTCTTGTTAGAGATGTAGAACCCGGGGAGTTGATTAAATTAAGTTTTGATGGATTAGAAACTCAGATCTTTTCTTCTGAAAAACCCCATGCACATTGTGCGTTTGAATATACATATTTCGCCCATCCGTCTAGCATAATGGAAGGTATCAACATCTATGCAGCAAGAAAGAGAATTGGACACTATCTAGGTAAGAAATTTCCTGTACAATCTGCTGACGTAGTGATTCCTGTTCCAGATTCTGCCAGACCTGCAGCCCTCGGTTATGCACAAGAAACAGGATTACCATTTGAAGAAGGATTAGTAAAAGATAGACATTCGAGTAAGGGAGTTCTACGTAGTTTTATCGAACCATATCAAGCGGACCGTGTAGAAATTAATGAAGGAATTTTACCAATCGAAGATATAATAAAAGGTAAAAATGTTGTCGTTATTGATGACAGCATTATTAGAGGCACCAGCTCAGCAGCTATAATTCAGACCTTAAGAAGCGCAGGGGCAAAAAAGATTATAATGATAATAACATATCCTCCTGTTAGGTATCCTTGTTATGCTGGTATTGATTTTCCTTCTATGGAAGAGCTTTTAGCTAATCATAAATTTGACGATAGGCCAAATGAGAAAAAAATAGATTTGAACATAAAAATCGCAAAGTTAATCGATGCGGACAAGGTATTTTATAACGATACTTCCAATCTTGCAAAAGCAATAGGAATTCCAGAAAGAGAATTGTGTTTTACCTGTTCTACTGGAGACTACACATCTTTAGGAATAAAGCCAAAATTTAGATCCAGAGAAGAAGTGAAGGGAGAAGACTAGGATTTCTTATAAAAAAATGTTACGCCCACCGGTCAATAAATCCGAACAAAACCGCTTAAAAATTACTGCTCCGTCTAACCGTGTTTAGACGTATCTCTTTATACATAAATAGAAAAAGGTTATTTCCCAGACAATTTGTTAATAATCAATTTGAATTAGAAAACCAGATGTATGAAAAATAGTTCCTGTACAATTATAAAAATAATTGATGAGATTTTTTTTCGAATTTAATCCTACAAATGATTTAAAAGAAATTTATATCTTTAAGAAATTTATTTCTTCCTGATTGGATGCAATTAAAGTCTTTGCAATAGATATTGATGGTACTTTGACCGAAAATGGTGAAGGAATGTTACACTTACCTGCAATTCAAAATTTCAGAACTCTAGAGAAATTAGGGTACAAAATAGTATATGTGACGGGACGTTCCTCAGTCGAAGCATTAGTGTTAGCTGTTTTTGGAGGCACTACTAGAGTTGCAGTCGGAGAGAACGGTGGAGTAGTTACCACTGGTCCGACCGAACATATAATATTAGGAAATAAAGAGGAATGTGTAAGAGGTTATAATATTCTTAAAAAATCTCTAAATGGGGTAAGAATGAAAAGAGTATTTAATAGACTCTCAGAAGTGGTCTTGGAAAGATCTTTTGATCTTAAAACTGCCCAAAAGGTTTTTGATCAGAATAATCTTGATCTTAATTTAATAGATAGTAAATTTGCTTTTCACATCAACAGTAAAAATGTAAACAAGGCATATGGATTCAGAATAGCATTACAAATAATGAATGTCAAACCTTCGGAAACCATAGCTATCGGAGATAGTGAAACAGACATTCCGTTATTTGACTACTGCGGTTATAGTATAGCTCTTAACCACTCAGACGACTATGTTAAATCAAAGGCAGATTATGTAGTTAAGGGCTATAGTGGCGCTGGCCTGGTTGAAGCATTGGATCATATTGCATTAAAATTTCTTGGTGAGATAAAATAAATGACATTTTCAAAAGTTATTGAGGAAATTAAAAATTTGTTATCGTTATCATTTTCGGAATTGAATTATCCGCCTATTGAATATGACGTTACAGAACCTCCATTAAAGGAATTTGGGGATTTAACATCTAACATAGCTTTTTTGCTTGGAAAGAAATTAAAAAGAAAACCTAGCTCTATAGCATATGAGATTGTTGAAAAAGTATTACTTCCAAGAATCGATACTAATAGTAACGACAGGAGATCTCTTGTTCTTTCTGTACAAGCGCATATTGCAGGACATATAAATTTTAAAATTAATTACGAGTTATTCAGCAAGTTCCTACTAGAGATATTAGATGAAGAAAAAGTGCAATTTTTAAATGTAGGTAAAGGACAAAGAATTACTATAGAACACACAAGTGTCAATCCAAATAAGGCTATTCATATTGGACACTTGAGAAATATGGTTATTGGCGACACTCTTTACAGGATTTTTAAATCTACCAATCATCATGTTACAGTCCTCAACTATATCGATGATTCAGGTGTGCAGTTTGCAGATATTATTGTCGCTTTTCGATTTGGAGGATTTGAAATTGATCCTCCAGATAAAAATATCAAATTTGATCACTATTGCGGAGACATATATGTAAAGATGAATGAAATCTATCAGAATAATCCGAATCTAGTAGAGAAAAGAACATGGATAATCAAAGAAATTGAAAAAGGAAATAATGAGATATCTACGTTTACATGGAATATTGTGAAGAAAGTTATCTTAGAACAGTTAAAAACATGTTGGAGAATGAAAGCAAGATATGATATCTTAAACATAGAATCACAGATATTAGTTTCTGGATTATGGGAACAAACTTTTAATTTGTTGAAAGAAAGAGAAATAATTAGATATATCAGAGAGGGAAGAAATAAAGACTGCTGGGTAATTCAGCCAGAAAATGAAGAAGAAAAAGTTATAGTTAGAAGTGATGGTACTGCTACTTATATTGCCAAAGATATCCCTTATGCTACTTGGAAGTTGGGTCTAGTCATAGACCCGTTTGTATATACGGTATTTGCCGAACAATGGGATGGAACTAAATTATTCAAGACCGACATTCTAGACCACATAAACAATTTTCATGATAACAGCGAATTAAATGAAAAAAAAGACAACGATGACGACAAGACCAATAACAATAAAAAAAATAGTAAAAATGGTAATATAATAGGAATAGAGGAGGACCATCAAATTTTTTCTCAATTACCTAACAAGGTAATTACACTAATAGACTCAAGACAAGCACGTTTACAAAACATTATTTCTCAGATAATTCGAAAGCTAGACACAAATTCTCAAAGATATTACTATTTAGGATATGAAACAGTTGCTTTAAGCCATCAAACGGTTGAAGAGATGGGCATACAAACGCAAAATAAAGACAAACGTATAATTCACATGTCAGGAAGAAAAGGAATTTTCGTAAATGCAGACAACATCATCGATGAATTGAGTAAAAAAGCGTTCGTAGAAATAAAGTCTAGAAATTCACATTTGATTGATTCTGACATTGAAGTTATTGCTGAAGGGATAGCAGTATCAGCGTTAAGATATAGTTTAATTAAACAGGACCTAGAAAAAATGATTACTTTTGACATCAAAGATGCGCTAAATCTTGATGGAGATACGTCCCTGTACTTACAGTATTCATATGCCAGAGCTATTAGAATTATAGAAAAAGCAGAAAATATTGAAAAAGAGGAGGAGGTAAAATTACATTTGTTAAATCAAGATATCGAGAAAGAATTGATAAAGGATATCCTCAAATATGAGATGATGGTTGGAGATGCTCTTAGAACCCTTAGTCCCAAAGTTATCGCACGGTATTCCAACAGAATAGCTACAAAGTTCAACATATTCTATGAAAGTATTCCTGTACTCAATGAACAAAACAAAGAAATCATGATCGCGAGACTGACATTGGTAAATTCATTTGCTATTGTATTGAAAGCACTATTTTTACTATTAGGTATCGAACCATTCAAAAGAATATAGAAAATCAAACAAATTATTAGTCGCTAGAAATTTATCATTTATAACAAATATTAATTGAAAAAAAAGATCATAGAAAAATATGAAGATAACAGAAGGAAGTTACGTTCTACTATTCCATAGTCCGAGAAAAAAATGGTTAGTAAAAGCAGAACAAGATAAAAAGATGCATACCCATCTTGGAATAATAGATCTGTCTTTAATATTGGGGATGGAGTATGGAGCGACCGTAATGACGAGTTTAGAAAAAAAGATCTATTTGATAGAGCCAACTATTCATGACTTTGTTATGAAATCTGAGAGAAATACTCAGATAGTTTATCCCAAAGACCTTGGTTTCATTGCCATAAGAACAGGAATCCAGAATGGTTCCAAAGTATTAGAGATTGGAACAGGGAGTGGGGCTTTAACTACTTTTCTTGCTAGCATAGTTAAACCAAATGGCCATATATTTACCTACGATGTCAACCCTGAATTTATGAAAATTGCCAAGAAAAACATGATCAAATCAAAAATCGATGGATTTGTAACAATGCATCAATACGATGTCCATGAGGGTCTTGATTTAACAGATATGGATGTCGCAATTGTAGATCTGGGAGATCCTTGGACACTAGTAGAAGAGGTATACAAAGCATTGAAAGGGAGTGGGGCTTTTCTAGCAATATGTCCTACTATGAATCAAGCTGAAAAGACAGCTATTGCTTTAAAAGAAAATAATTTTACAGACATAGAATGTGTAGAGATCTTAATTAGAAATATAGAGGCAAGAGAAGGGATGTCAAGACCATCTATGAGAATGATAGGTCATACGACATATCTGATATTTGCAAGAAAGATCTTTCCGATGGTTAAGCCAGATAACATATTGAAATTGAATGAAAAACGAGAATGACAGTTAAATAACAATATTTTCAGAAGATAAGTTTTGTAATTATTATTATATTGTTTTCCGATCAAAAAAAGAAGTGAATCAGGCTATTTTTCCATTGGACCCATCATGCCCATTTGACCAGGCATTGATTTCAAACCAGAATGGACCTTGTGCATGAATTCCTCTATTGTCATCTGGCTAGTTTCCAATATCTGTCCATGTCCCGCGTCAGTTACTACCTTTGTAACGTGATTATTTTCATCTATAACATACGTAATGTAAACTAGGTATCCATTTACTGGATGAATAAATGAGGCTATTGCAGATGATTTTTCACCGACATACTGTTGTGCAGTAGATGTAGCATTAGATAGAGTGACATGGATAAGAGGGTCAAAAGCATTTCTGATTACTGATACTATATCTATAGAACCTGTCCAATTTGCTTGTGGAGTACTAGTCATATTGTTCATTGGTTGGCCATTTGCATTAGAGACTATGCTGCTACCAGCTGCTAAGAATGAGATGGCAACAATAGAAGCCATCATTAAGATTCCTAAATTCCTTTTGCGTTGCATAATTAAATATTAGAAAACTTTACTAAAAAATATTTCTAAAGGTTTAATAAATAAGATGATGACGGATATACTTTTGTAAAAAAGTCATACGATGCGGAATAAAAATAAAAAATACAAAAAAAGAAAGATATCTTTATAGAAATAAGAAATTAGGATTCCAGAAAAGATCTGAGCATCCAAGCCATCTTTTCATGTTCTTCCATTATTCCGGTCAAGAAATCTGTAGTTCCTGCGTCACCAAGTTTATCACAAGTTTCTAAATCTTTTCTCAGTTGTCGTACAATAGTTTCATGATCATTTAACAAATTTTCAAGCATTCTGTCTGCACTGGTAAAAATATTTGGATATTCAGCGGGATTTTCTTTTAATCTAGTTATTTGTAAAAATTCTGTCATAGTTGCTATAGTTTTTCCCCCGATCGATCTCACTCTCTCCGCTACTTCATCTACAATTTCAGATATTTGACCATATTGTTCGTCAAAAAATTTGTGTAGATCGTTAAATCGTGGATCGACTACATTCCAATGATAATTCTTTGTCTTGGTTAATAGCAAATATTCATCGGCTAGAATAGCATTCAATATCCCAATTATCTTTTCAACTGATCCATCATCTAGTCCTATCTTGATTTTTTTAGAAATAATATCACTCATAATTATAAAAAAGGTCAGACCACTAATAAGCATTTGTTAAAAGTTAAATATCCTTATTGTATCAAGGCTCTAACATTATTATGGAATAAGACTTAGAGAAATCAGTGTTCTCCATGATCTATTTTCAAAAACACGAGGATTTAGCCCTCTGATATTTACCTTATGAGACATTCTTTTTGATAAATATAGGCCTAATGAACCTAATAGTCTCCACAATCGACTGTTTGGATTTGATAGAAATGAATTCAATGCCAATTTTATAATAGAATATGTTGATCTATGATTTTCTGATACATAATCTAACAGTGAATCCTTTGAGGATGACAAAATGTAATGTGCATGTTCAAAAAGTTCTTTTTTGAGAGCATAATCACTTCTTTGAATTTTTACAGATCCCTTCAACATGCCTTCTAAAATTGAATCAAGGTTGTTTTCGGACTCAATAGTATTGATACAACGTCCAAGGGTGGAATCAATGTGAGAATCACTTCCCGCAACTGATATCATGTTTTTTTCTTCGGCAAATTTAGCAGCAGCGATATTAGAATAACTATCGATATTGTTACTGTTAAAAGATTCGATCAGATCGCATTCCATTGCTTTCTCTCTTATTCCATTCGATACAGCAAAAGGGTGAGCTGCACATGAAACTCCGTTTTGTCTCTTTATTTCATCGAGAGTTTCATCTATTGTCATTCCTGGTTTTACTGTTTTATTAATTCCATAAGCTAAAATATGACCTTTTGTATCAACTGTAATCTCTTCTGCAGGATAAATAGTTAAGTTCTTATATTTTTTGTGGTTTTCTTTGTAATCGCATATTTGTTTGTAACCATTAAGGGTGTTGTGATTGGTAACAAACAATATGTCTATATTCTTCTCATAAGCCAATTCTAGCTGCTTTTCCATAGTTACACCACAATCATATGGTATTCGAGTTGAACAGTTCATAAAATTAGAGAAAGTGTTATGACAATGTAATTCCATTCTTAATAACCGAGTCGTATCTAGTAACCAGTAATCCTTAAATGGAATCTCTAATATATCATTATCTGAACCCAATTTTTTAAATATTATTAATTTTTGATTATCAGAGATAGATTTTTCTGTATATTGAAATAGCACGATCGCTCGAAAATCAAGAATGTTCAAGGTTTGTAGGAAAATGCTATTGTATTTTTACTATTCTTCTTTCCAGTTTTATTAGATTTTTCTTAAATTATTATAAATAATATTTCTTCCTTTATTTTTTATATTAATTTTTTATTGTATCTTCTTTTGAGCAAACTGGTATCTCTATATAAATGATGTCTATATAAAATATAATTACATGTTTAATATTTACTTCTCAAATTTTGAGATTCTTCTTCGAATATCTTAAGTGTCTTTTAAGATAAACATATATTTGTTATTTGTCAATAGTGCTAACTTAGCTGCAATTTAAATTTATTTATTTTCTTTTCCACATCAAATATAATAATTTTAATTTTTATAACAATATAACTTAAATTTGAAATCTGAGATTCTTATTAATTATCCTAGTTTTCCCTATTGTATTTTAGATATTTTCTGTGATTCCATAAATCTTGCCTTTAGTGGTTTTTTGTCTTATTATTTCATTTTTTTTAAATATATGTGTTAAATAAAAGCACATTTTGTTGAAGATATGGCAATATATTATAAAATGGTATAAATAACTAGAAATATTGATAAACCGCTGAATTTTTATCTATCTATACAGTATTTTTGGCTAGAAACTTTACTAGATCCACTAGTCTGCATGCAAAACTCCATTCGTTATCGTACCATGAAAGAATCTTGACGTATTTTCCCTTATTGTTTATTACCATTGTACTTAATCCATCAACTATTGATGAATGACTATCTCCTATGATATCAGAGGAAACAATAGGTTCCTCTGTATAAGATAATATTTCCTTTAGATCCTCTTTAGATGCTTTCTTTAGCTCATTATTAATTTCATCTCTTGTGACTTCCTTTTTTAAGTTTAGAACCATATCAGATATAGAACCGTTATTGACTGGAACTCGTAATGCCAGTCCATCAATTTTTCCTTCGAGTTCGGGAATTACTGTTCCTATTGCCCTAGCTGCTCCAGTAGTCGTAGGAATAATCGACATCATCGCAGATCGCGAACGCCGAAGGTCTTTATGATAAGAATCTAAAAGTCTTTGATCGTTAGTATAAGCATGAGTAGTTGTCATGTAACCATTTTCTATTCCAAATTTATCATTTATAACTTTGATCACTGGGGCTATACAATTTGTAGTACATGACGCCATCGAAATAATATTATGTTTTTGATTCTCATAAATTTGATTATTAACGCCCATAATTAGTGTCGCATCTGGATTTTTGGCAGGAGCCGAAATAATTACTTTTTTTGCGCCAGAGAGTAAATGCTTCTGCGCGTTCTCATTATCGTTGAACTTTCCGGTTGATTCCAAGACAAAAAAAATGTTTAAATCCTTCCATGGAAGCTTAGAGGGATCCCTTTCAGAAATAATATTTATCCTTTTTTCTTTATTTATTATCAAGATCTTTTCAGTTTCGTCTATTTCAATATCTCCTTCAAATTTACCAAATGTAGAATCATACTTGAAGAGATGAGATAGTTCCTTTAAATTTGTCAGATCGTTGATCGCCTTTACTTCAATGATATTGTTAAATTCTTTGTCAAGAAGAGATGATTTTAGAAAAGTACGTCCTATTCTTCCAAAACCATTGATAGCTAGGTTAAACTTTGCCATATTATGATTACTAGTTTTTATTCTCTATTAAGGCATTTTCTAATTCAATCAATAAATATAATTTATTTACTAGATTATCACAAGAGCAGTATGAATGAAAATAAAAGGTTTTCAAAAATTTTAGTTCCCATTGATGGTTCTGAACATTCATTTCATGCATCTCAAGTTGCCCTCAAGATAGCAGAAAAATTCAGTGCCAAAGTCATTTGTTTATATGTTATTGTATCTCCATCGCCGCAAGAATATGTCAACTTGACAGGACTTGTTACCCCAAAACAAATCGAAAGGATAATTGATAACGCAAAGGAAGAATCCAGGGAGTGGTTTGAAAGGATCAGCAAATATGCAAAGGAAGACAAGGTACAAATTGAGATAACAACAGAAGTTATTTTGACTGGTTTGGCTGCATATGGTGAAATAATCCAATTTGCTGAAAAGGAAAAAATAGATTTGATAGTTATTGGGACAAGAGGTACAACTGGATTTAAAAAGTTACTCTTGGGTAGTACTGCATCAGGAGTAGTAACTTATGCTCATTGTCCAGTCATGGTGGTAAAATAAAGAATATTCCCTGCCTACATCCTCATTTCCACACTGACCTAGTTTTCACGTACCTTGGATTAGATTGTGCTGGTTGTAATTTTGTTTCGTCTACCGTTATAAATTAAGATAAATTTGTAAAGCTAATAACAAATTCGCATTTTTTTTGTTGAATTATTTTGTTTGATGTTGATAAAAGATACCAGTTTGTTTTTTTGGAAACATATTCAACATATATATTTTTGTTATATATGAGAATTATCAAAAAAAGATAATGATTTGTTTCCATTCAAATAATACAGGTATATTGACCATCAGTTTCCCTTTCAGATAGTGGCTTTGTTCCGTTCAAATTTAGAATGAAAAGTAAAGCATCATTCTATAAGGATTCCCAGACGTATTTTTTTGGTTATTTGTGTATTAATAATGGTAAGTATTTCAATTAAATTCTTAAATTTAAAATAAAATGTAAAAGATAATAATAAATGTAAAAGATAATAATGATAGCTTTACTAATCAAACATATGGATAAATTTACAAAAATACTAGCACCGATTGATGGGTCAGAACCTTCTATGCATGCTGCAAAATATGCCATATCGTTCGCAAAAAAATTTTCGTCCGAAATATATATCGTATCAGTAGTACCGTCTAAGATAAAATATGGAGATTCTTCTGGTTTTTTCGGCATGGTTCCTCCTAAATACTTTGACAATTATAAAAAGGAAGCTGAAATATGGTTTGATAAGGTAAAAAAAGGATTAGAAAATAGTGAAAGTAAAAATATAAAGATAAATACAGAAGTAATAACAAGTCCACTTTCTATCTCTGGCACTATTTTGCAATATGCCGAAAATTTGAACATCGATCTTATCGTCATGGGAACCAAAGGTAGAACAGGATTCAAAAAATTATTAATCGGAAGTACTGCACAAGAAATAATAACTTATGCAGATTGTGCAGTATTAGTGATTAGATAAACCCTTTTTAATTATTTTATTAATAGATTCAAAACTATCTACGAAAATAACAAAAGATAACTATCAATTCTTTTGAAGCATTTTTCATATAAATTAGAAGTGTCGATGTCTACTATAGTTGGTAGGATATTCACTATTATTTTCCATTATACAAATATCAAGAGATGACGGATTAAATCATTATATGTGACAAAGTTAACAATTATCTAAATGGACGAGAAAGAAGAAGTAATTGCGGAGATGAGGCATGATATAAACCTTAGATCAAATGATGGTAAAACTCTTGTATATTCGACTCCCGAATTTAAGAACATTGTATTAAAAAATCCTATTTTAATTGCAGGATTTCCTGGTCCTGGACTGGTGGGTTCTATATCTGTAAATTATATGATAGAAAAATTGCAGATCAGACAGATTGGATGTGTAGAATCTGAGTTTATCATTCCTGGAGTTATATATTATGATGGAAGATTGAGACATCCATTTAGACTCTATTCAAATCATGAAGGCTCTTTATGTGTACTAGTATGTGAAGCGCCAATTTTGATAAGAGGAATAAGTTCCGTGTTAAATCTTGTAATGAAATGGTGTAATAATAATAATGTACAGGAAGTTCTGGTGCTAGGAGGATATTCTAGACCCGGTCTGGATGATTCAAAGAGAGAACCTTATATATTTTCAAGTATAAATGAAGATAACGTACAAAAAACAAGTTTTGACAGAAAAATAATCAAGACTTATCTAGAACCGACTACTTTTATCGGAGGAATACCGGGGGGTTTATTATCATCCTCTCTTGCAAACAACATTCCATGTACTGCATTATTCATTCCAACACGAGATGACCTACCAGACGCGGAAGGTGCTGCTATCATAATAGAAGAAATTAATAGAATAACTAAGGATGAAAAGCTAAGGGTCGATACAGCTCAATTAAGAGAAGAAGGAGAAAATTTGAAAAAAAGAATGTTAGAATTTATTGAATCTCTCCGCAAAGAAGTTTCTAGAGTACAGAAGGCATCGGGGGAGGCAGAGCCAATTATTTATGGATAAGCAGAAAAAAGTATCGATATTTTCTAGCCACATATCCAATAGATTGTGTTAATTTACAGACTGGATGATTATTCAAAAAATGGCACAGGATATTAGTAGTTATAAATCGATTAAATTATTTTTTAAAGTAAAAATGGGCCAAAATGGATACAAATTATATGATTAATCAAATATTTGGTTTTATTTTTTGCGAGAAGATTTAAAGAAATGAAATTACAGAATGTAAGTTAAATTAAATCCAGTCATATCCAGAGCTTCAAATAAATAAATTATAAGGAAGAACATATCTTGCGATCTGTACATTACGATGTCTCTTCCTGATTAACTTATGTACTAGTAAAATAGCAATATTAATTTAATGATATGATTTTAATGGTTTTTTGTATGCTTTTGGTTTTCTATAGTTTTTTTGCCAATTACAATTTTTTTCTTTTGTTGAATTATGTTTTGCATTTTTATCTTTTAATTATAAGAGATTAAAAAAATAAAATACATCATGTGGAATCAGAATCTATTTTATTAATTTTTTTATTAGCGCTCTCCAAGAATCCTCGGCGCTTTCTAGTATACTTTAAGATCTCATCATAATCAGCTCTTTCTTGCGCCGCATTTAGTATGTCTGTTTTACTCACGAGACCTATCAGTTTGAAATCATCATCAACTACAAATATTCTATTCATCCTTTTTCGAACTAATTGTTCTAAAGCATTATTAACTTGCATGTCTGATTTCATAACTATCAAACTTGATAGTGGTTGCATGATATCCATAGTTTTTTTTTCAAAAAGTGATTCTCCTTTCTCTAAAATATCATCTGTTGTAACCATTCCGAGTAGCACGGATCGATCATCAATGACCGGGAATGATCCCTTTCTATATACATCAAAGTAATCAGAAATCAAATTTCTTATTGATAAATCAGGTTTTACTGAGACAAAACTTGTATTCATTATATCCTTTAACCTCATATCTTTGAGGAGATTTGACAATTCAAACTGTTGCAGATATGCTTTCGCCCCACTTTGAATAAACCATCCTATGAGTATCAACCATAAACCCCCAATCGGAGAGGCCCTAATAAGCACTACAATGCCTAATCCAATTAGAACAAATGAGATGATTATTCCAACTTGCACAGATATTTTCGTTGCACGCTGATAATCCAGCCATCTAACCAAGGCAGCCCTTAACATCCTTCCACCATCCATAGGAAAAGCGGGAAGCAGATTAAAAGCACCTAACAGCATATTCACAATAAAACCATAAAGTAAAACTCCTTTCAATACTTGAAGGTATGATGGTCCTGCTTCTGTTATTTCGGGACTAATGAAGGTAATTAAAAGAAAAAATGATAAAAAAATGCCCCCCACACCAAAACTTGTTAACGGTCCTATTACAGCAATTTTGAATTCTTTTCTGAAATCCCGTGTTTCCTCTTTAATCTCAGAAATGCCTCCAAATATAAATAGAATTATTTGATCTACTTTTACTCCATATTTGGTTGATAAAATAGAATGTGCTAATTCATGGACCAATACAGAAACAAACAATATAATCGCGCCAGTGACTCCCATCACAACATACTCTGTTCTCGTCAAGTTAGGATAGTAATGTGGCATAAATCCGACTGATAAGGTCCAAGTTAGAAAAACAAAGATAAAGATCAATGTAAAATGTAATTTTATCGGAATATTTTTAATTTTTAATATCTGAAATGACATAACCTGATATAGTAAGGTTATAGAATTTAAGGAATTTGTTCTTTATCAAATATGCCTAGATATTTAATTTGTATATCAATATATGAGAGCTGAAAAATTAGTATTAAAGTTTAAATATATTCAAGACTTTTAGAATGAAAATCCAAAATCAGTGTTCTGGTATTGAATGGTGAGGAATAGTTTGTTGGTGACTGGTATCGCTAGAGATAAGTGAAGCCTGATGTCAACACAAAATGACTACTTGATGAATTTCTTGAGTCCGGTTTTACTTGTAGGAGATCGGATATAGATAGTGCAAGTCATTTACAGTATGTAACAAATAAAGACTATTCAGATAAGTGTTTTTGATAGCGCAACTCATGAAGTAAAACAACAATTCCTGTTGGAACCATCATACAGACTATTTCTGATTATCCAAGTGAAAATAAGACGCATATCGCTTATGTTGACAAGCGTTATGTTGACAAGCCGGATATAATTAGAATTCACCGTATAAATCAACGCGATGGAGACAATAAATGAAAGTGGTTTTAATTCAATTGAGAGGTATGTTATGAAGATAATGACAGACTATACGGATCAATAAAATTTGAGAATAGTATCTTCGTTTTAGGTTCCAATTTATAATCGTGGAGGCTTCTGATCTTCAATTGGCTACGATTTCTAATGAAATTCCTGGTACTGTCAAATTTTATCTACTACAGATTACTTTATCGCAAGCTATTATTGAATAATAGACTGCAGGTGTAAACATGAAGGTTAATTCAAATAACCATGGAAAACCAAATATCAAGATAGCTAGTTGGACTCTTGACGGATGTGATCTTTTTGATCATGGATCAAAATTTTTGATATGTATACAGAAAATTATAAGATGATATCATGAGATCATGATGACAGTTAACTTAAGGAGTATTTGTTGCTAAACAAAAAAATAATATTGATTTCCATAAATTGCAAGTTGATGGGAAGATAAGAGATTACAAGAAATTCATAATAATTTATGGTAAAAATATTGATGTATTTGTTATTAAAAGTGTGAGATCTTAGTAATTGGAAATAGTTAATCAAATCAACGAATTAATACTAGAAAACATGAAAGATTTTTGTTGTAATAATAGATATGCCTACAAAAAATAACGAGTCCGTGTTGTAAAGTTAAAATCAAGAATTCAAAAGAAAATTAAAAGTATTTATGGTAATATGTTATAAAATATTCAAACAAATTTGAGCGAATCTAAGGATATTTCAGCCAGTTATGACACTATATTAAAAGAAAGTGCTTTATTAACAACGTTCTCTGGAATTTTATTTGGATTCATATTAAATATTTCCATTAATCCTCCGATATCTTTTTCATACATTGATAAGGTTCTATTACTTATTGCATTGTATTCAATCACCGTTGCGGCATGTCTTTTTGTCATGCCGATTATTTATCATCATATTCAATATCCATACTATGACATTGAGAAAATTAGAAAAAGAAGTCATAGATTTATATTCACTGGACTTATTCCAGCCGGGATAACACTGGTATTAGGTTTAGATATTGCAAGCTCAGCGTTGATTAACAGACCCGAGGCTTTTATTCTGTCTATGATACCAATCATAATGGTTCTGATATTATATATTAAAAGAAAATGATATCTTGTTGACAAATATATAGTAAAAAATTTTTTTTAACGTCGTCAATTCTAAATATGATTTATGCAGGTAGGAATTGCTAGAGTCATATTAATAAATAATAATATAAATAATAAAAAAAACTTTGCATAATAAAGATTTTATAATAACAAAAATATGATGCTATAAATACACTATATATATATCAATTTAAAGAAATGAAAACAAATATTGAATTATCTAAATTATTTCGTAAAATAGCTTATTTAATGCAAGTAGATCATGATACCGAAAAAGATCCAAATGCGAGGTTTAAAATCAGAGCATATCTTAGAGCGGCAGAAACAATTGAAAATTTATCTGCAGATTTGGAAGAAATATACCAAAAAAATGGTATTAAGGGATTAGTAAGCATCCCTTCTATAGGAAAAGCAATCGCTTTAAAAATCGAAGAATATATTAAAAATGGAAAAATTCAGTTTTTTGAAGAATTAACAACAAGAATTCCCATAAATATAGATGAATTCTATGATCTGGAAGGAATTGGCATAGGTCCAAAAACCGTGAAAATACTTTATGAGAATTTGAATGTGAGAACGTTAGAAGATTTGGAGCATTATGCCAAATATGGAGAGTTGAGAAAAGTAAAGGGCTTTTCTATTAAAAAGGAAGAATCAATTTTGAAAAAAATTAAAGCACTAAAAAATGTCAACAAAAAGAGATACCTTCTTGGAGATATTTATCCCGTTGCAAAAACTATCGAGAAGCTCCTGGAAAAATGTAAAGATGTAAAAAAAGTAGCAATTACAGGTTCATTTAGAAGAATGAAAGAAACTGTAGGTGATATCGATTTTCTAGTAGAATCTGATAATCCTGATCATGTTATTAAATATTTTATCTCTCTGCCACAAATGGAGCAAATAATCGCAAAAGGTGAAACGAAGGTATTCGGAAGACTGGTTAACGGGATAGATACCGACCTATTGGTGGTGCAAAAGAGCAGTTTTGGATCTGCATTACAATATTTTACTGGAAATAAAGAACATAACATAGAGTTAAGAAAAATTGCACTAACAAAAAAATATAGACTTAATGAATGGGGTCTTTTTAAAAGCAGTGGAGAAAAAATAGCCGGTACAAATGAAGAAGAAATTTACAATGAGCTGGGACTTACCTGGATTCCCCCAGAATTGAGAGAAAACCATGGAGAGATTGAAATTTCTTCTGATTATTTCTCCAGAAAGGAATTCATCTCAAATCTGGTAGAATATGGATCTCTAAAAGGCGATCTACAAGTTCATACAATATCATCTGATGGTACAAAATCTATAGAAGAGATGGGTGCCTCAGCCAGAGATGAATTTGGATTAAACTACATAGCAATTACAGATCATACTAAGAGCTTAAAGATAGCAAACGGATTAGATGAAAATAGATTAATAAATCAAATAGAAGAGATAAATGAAATTAATGATAATCTAAAAGAAAAAAATTCAAAAAATAATTTTAAGATTCTTTCATCTGCTGAAGTAGAAATATTAAAGGATGGAACATTAGACATGAAAAACAACATCCTAGAAAACCTAGATATAGTTGGTGCATCGATTCATTCTAATTTCAGTCTTCCCTCCGAAGATCAAACAAAGAGAGTAATTGCTGCATTAAAAAATCCTCATGTAGATATATTATTCCATCCAACCGGCCGTATAATCAATAAGAGAGAGGGGTATGATATTGACATAGATAAAGTGATAGAAGTTGCTAAAGATACAAAAACTGTACTTGAGATTAACGCCCACTATAATAGACTTGATTTAAAGGATGAATACGTTAGAAAGGCTATCAATTATAATGTTAAACTTGCCATTAATTCAGATGCACATCATCCACTTCATTTTTCATTTTTAGTCTTCGGAATAGGACAGGCAAGGAGAGGATGGGCAAAACAATCTGACATAATTAATACATTACCAGTACATGAAATGCTTCGAAATTTAAAATGAAAGATATCGATTTTTATTTCAAAATTTCCTGTTAATAAAAATAATATAGATCTAGAAATTTATTGTATTATCCCATGACATATGTTACACTGTTTTACTTGGTAAGAGTAAGGAGTGTTGTTACACCAGATGCAGTATAAAAGAGATTTAGAAAAGATAAGAAGATGGTGTATAAGACGTAAACTGGAAGGAGGATGGAAAGTAACCGACATCTGTAAACATGTACACATATCAAGAATGAGTTTCTACAGATACTGGAACAGTTACAACAAGGAAGGATTGGATGGACTAAAAGATAGATCTAAAAGACCACATAGAATTCATAGAACAGATAAAAAGATAGAAAATAAAATAGTGCAGTTAAGAAAGAAATACCATTACTGTCCACACAAGATACAGGGAACTCTTGCTAATCAATACAACTTAAAGGTTGGACATATGACAGTATACAGAATTTTATGCAAAAGCGGATTGAACAATAATCCTATCACAAAACCCAGGAAGAAGAGAAAATACTTACGATTTGAGCGTAAATTTCCAAATGAATTATGGCAGATTGACCTAAAAGTTATTGAAAAGGAAGGAATTTGGTTGATATCCATTTTTGACGATCATAGCAGATATGTGTTATCATCTATCAAATGTATAGAAGGTACATCAGATAGGATCATCTCTCTATTGAAACGAACAATCAGAAAGTATGGAAAACCATTACAGATACTGACAGACCATGGTTCACAATTCTATAATTCACGTTCTAAATTGAAATCAGATTTTGATTCTTTCTGCAAGGAACATGACATACAACATGTTATGGGTGGTATAGGAAAACCTACTACATTGGGAAAGATAGTGGGAAAGATAGAGAGATGGCATCGCACATATGATGTAGAGAGACCCAGATTCAAAAGACATGAGCAATTCATTAAATACTATAATAATAAAAGAGTACATATGTCATTGAACTACATAACACCAGTACAAGTGTATAATAGGAGTGTAACACATGTGGTGGGATAATACAAGATCTAGAAATTTATAAATTGAAAAATATATTCTTCGTTCTAGTATTTCGAATTTTGTACTGAATGACAATTAAGGAGGGAAAATATTTTTCAAAATATTGATTTTATTGACTACTAGAAAGAAAGAAATAAAAATAATCTTAAAGTATTTAAATACAAATTACAATATTAACAAATATAATAAATGACACAGGATAAAGAGACTATAGGAACCATTTTAGTTCCGCATGATGGAACAGAGATGTCTGATAAGGCCCTAAAGAAAGCCGAATTACTTGCAAGAGCTTCGGATTCTCAGATTATTCTTATACATGTTATTGATGACAGATTTATAGCTTCTAGTGATGCAATGAAATTTATCAAGGACAAGACGTCATTAGAAAATGCAAAAGTACAATTAATAAAAAGTTTGAGGGAAGGAGCTGAATCAATGTTGAAAAGTAAAGTAGAATATTTCAAGGAAAGAAACACACCTATAACATCTGTTTTGACTGTTGGATCACCAGCTGATCAAATTCTACAGACAGCAAAGGAAAAAAATGTAGGTCTAATTATCATTGGTAGTAGAAGATTTGAAGGGAATGATAAGGTAAAAATGTTAGGTAGTGTTGCAAGGAAAGTATCGGAATTATCTTCATGTCCTGTATTAATAGTTCATTAATGTTTTTGAGAACAGGAACATGATTGTCATCTATTTTAGTGAGATGAATTTGGGTTTCAACCTACTGAAAAGAATATTATAATGAATATTTGAAATTAATTATACAAACTTTGAGAGATTAGATGCTATAATATTTAATGGCTCCCACACCGGTGAAATTGGTGGTACGTAACAGGCATCATAACTCCAAAGATCGTTAATAGTGGCTTTTTTTAATAGAGCTAATGCAACAATATCTAACCTTCCCTTTACTCCTTCGCCGCCAATAATTTGAGCTCCTAAAATTTGTTGAGTCTTTTTATCCGCTAGAATTTTAATCGAAATTGATTTGCTATCAGGATAATATCCGGCTCTGGTAATACTGTTTATATCCGTTTCAATAGGATCAAAACCATTTTTTCTAGCTTCTTCTGTGCTAAGACCTGTTTTTCCTATAAATAAATCAAATGTCTTTGTGATAGCACTGCCTGCAATTCCCCTAAAAATTGCTTGGCCGCCTGCCGAGTTCTCGCCAGCTACTCGTCCCTGTTTGTTAGCAGTAGTTCCCAAGGGCAGATAAGTGTCTTTACCCGTCACATAATTTTCAGCAGTAGCGCAGTCACCTGCGGCAAAAATATTTGAAATGTTTGTGTGCATATACTTATCAACCTTTATTGCGTGACTAATTCCAAGTTTTATCCCTGCATCGAAAGCTATTTCACTATTTGGTTTAACACCAGTTCCAAAAACTAAAAAATCTGAAAGTATGGTTTTCCCTTTATTTGTTACTACCCCTTCGAATTTTTGATCTCCTAAAATTTTTTCAACTCTTTCTCCTAGTACTATTTTTATTCCATTATTTTCCAATTCCTGTTTAACAATTAATGACATGTCTGTGTCTATTATTTTAGGTAATATTGAATTACCCGATCCAACAAGAGTCACTTCCAAACCTTGTTTTTTAAATGCTTCAACTATTTCAACCCCTATTAGACCAGCTCCGACTACCACACAAGAATTTGGACGGTTATTTTCTAAAAAACTTTTTATCGCGATCCCATCGTTTAAAGTTCGTAAGGTAAACATCCCGTTATTGATGTTTTCTATTCCTTGTAACGCTGGTATAACAGCACCCGCTCCAGTTGCGATAACGAGAGAGTCATAACTTATTATTTTATTAATGTTTTTTTCTTTATAAACAGAATCACTAACAATTATTTGCTTTTTAGAGGGTATTATTTTCAATGCCGACGTGTTTAGCAAAATATCAATGCCATATTTACTTTGAAATTCGTCTGCGGTTCTAGCAATCAGTTCTGAAAAATCACCGATTAATCCTTCAAGAACGTAAGGAAGCCCACAAGAGCCATAAGATACAGTTGATTCCTGTTGTATTATGGTAACATTAGCATCAGGATTGATTCTTTTTGCTTTTGATGCTGCACTAGTTCCTGCAGCAACACCACCTATAATGACTATATCTTTTGGTTTCTTATTCGCGTCAGCAGAAAATTTGGTCATAGAGGCATTAATATTTTAACATATAAAAGAATAGATCTATTACGTGATTGATTCTTTTTGCTTTTGATGCTGCACTAGTTCCTGCAGCAACACCACCTATAATCACTATATCTTTTGAATTTGAAGAGAATCAAAATATCAAAAGAATTAAAGTAATTATAAAAGTTTTATAAATTTGGAACTATTATTTTCTAGAAGCTAGGTTCTTGTAAAAATCTACACACTTACAAATTACGCAATAAAAATATCTTTGAAACACTCACATAGTAAAGATTTTTTATATCTTAAAAAATACGTAGCTGTCAACACATTAAATGATAAAATATATAATTATTAAGTGACATCAAAAAAAGATTGTATTATCAGATAAATCAGAATCGTCATTAACAAAAAGAAAATACGTTACGTTACTACTGATTTTCTAGTAACATATATCTTGACATCGCCATTAAGACAGGATCCTTTGGTTCTTTTTCGCACATTTTTCTTCCAATGTCTCCAGAGGTAACTATACCGTATAAGGTATTATCCCTTACTACAGGAAGTCTTCTAATTCGATATTTTGTCATAATCCTTGCAATTTGATCCAAGTATGTTTCGGGTGCTATCGTAATTAATGGTTGTGACATTACTTCCTGTGCGCTCGTAGTTTTAGGATCTTTATTTTTACTCACTACCCTTCTGACTATATCTCTTTCTGTAATTATTCCTACAGGACGATCTTTTTCTGTTATTATTATACAACCAACGTTCTTTAGAGTCATTTTTTCAGCGATATCATAAATATTGTTTGTTACATCTGCAGTTTCTAGTGGAATTGGTGTCATTGCTGACTCGATAGCTACTTTGTTATAGTTATTGCTCATATGTGGTTTAAAAAAAATTATTGCTTTTATATGATTGGTGTGCAATGCATTACAGAGTATCATGTAAAAATACCAAAGAGGACAGACATTTTAGCATAATACAATATTCCTAGATGTTGTACTTACCAACATAGGTTACAATTTCATTTACCAACATAGGTAACACTTTCTAGTCTGCTAGGAAGTGTATGAAAAATAGAATTAGAATTACAAACAAAATATAACTTAATTCATGAGAAAGAATGGACTGGCGATTCAGTAACTAACATTTGTATACGATATCAGATATCCAGAAAATCTTACTACAAGTGGAAGAAGAGGTACCTAAAGTATGGAATAGACGGTCTACATAATAGAAGTAGAAAACCACACAATATACAACCAGGAAAAGTAACAAAAGAGATAGAACAGGAAATAATCAATTTACGTACAACAAAAAAATTTGGATGCAATCGTATCAGATTCAGGTTAAAGCGTTTAAATCAGATATCACTCAGTACTAAGACGATATACAAAATACTGAAAAGACACGGATTGAATATCCTAAAATGTAAAATCAGAAATAGACAGTACAAAAGATTTGCAATGGAAAAACCCAATCAAATGCTACAGATTGATATCTTGGGACCGTTTTATCTTGAGAATTGTGCTCAAAAGAATTATTTTATCAGTTGTGAAGATGATTGTTCAAGAAAGGTATCAAGTGAATGGTCTGAAAGAAAAAGAAGTGTAGATGTACTGCAGGTACTGTAAGACTACATAGTAGAGAATGGTAAACCAGAAAAGGTAATGCATGATAATGGTAAACAGTTTACATCCAAGATATTCAGACGTTTTCTACAACGTAACAACATTAAAGATAAATCCATACCTGCCAGATATCCGCAACTACAAGGAAAGATAGAAGCATATAACAAGATACTAAAAAATGAGTCTCTAGCAGTAGAAAACATTCCAAATGTAGAAGATGGAAAGAGAATGTATGCCATGTTTGTAAAAGCATACAATGAAGAAAGAGAACATGGTGGAATCAATGGTCACACACCATCTGAAATGTTTCTCATGAAAGGAAGATTAAATAGTTGTAAGAATATCAAGACAGTCAAGCAGATAAAAAGTGTTACCCATGTTGGTAAGTGAATCTGTTACCTATCTGTGTAAGTACAACACCTAGATATGCTCAAACCTGAATAGTATTATCTTCTGTTATCCTATACATATTACTAGTTCTAAAAAAGTTAAATCCTGGAACTGATATTTATCGATAGTTGTTTTCACGGAGATTCCGTAATCTGGGACCTGGGATTATTACAGGTGCTGCCGATGATGACCCATCTGGAATAGCAACTTATTCCCAAGCAGGAGCTCAATTTGGACTTGGTTTAGTTTGGACTCCTATTTTCTTTCTTCCATTGTTATTTGCCATCCAGGAAATATGTGCCAGGATAGGTTTGGTTTCCGGTACTGGTATTATTTCATTAATGAAAAAAACGTATCCTAAAAGACTAATTTATCCATTAATATCTTTGCTATCTATCGCAAATACCATTAATTTAGGTGCAGATTTAAACGCTATAGGCGTTTCGGCAAATCTCATAACACCCGTGATACCGACATTTTTCTTTACTTTGTCATTTACTTTGTTTGTTTTGATTTCAGAAATTTTTATTTCTTATTTGCGGTATGTTAAAATATTAAAGTATCTTACATTATCCTTATTTTGTTATTTTATAACAGCCATTATTGTTGGAGGTAATTGGAATCAAGTCATTCTGTCGACTATTACTCCCAATATTGAATTAAATAGAGTTCATAATGATGTTTGTGGCATTATGCGGAACAACTTTATCTCCATATCTTTTCTTTTGGCAAACCTCTGAGGAAGCAGAAGAAGATGTAGTTCATAAAAAAATAAAAGAAATTGGCAGAGGAAAACCAAAAATTTCCAAGCAAGAGATAAAAGCAATGAGAAAGGATATCTTTGTAGGAATGGTATTTGCAGTTTTCATTATGTGGTCAATTATAGTTACCGCGGCAGGTAGTCTTAACATTCATGATATTACAGATATTCAAACAGCACACGAAGCAGCACAGGCACTAGAACCCCTAGTGCAAACGTTCCCTAATTCCGGCTTTATTGCGAAAATTATATTTGCAATAGGAATAATTGGAACAGGATTATTAGCTATACCTGTTTTAGCAAGTTCGACTGCTTATGCATTTTCTGATACTTTTGGATGGAAAGAAGGATTAAGTAAGAAGTTTAAGCAGGCAAAATCGTTCTACCTTACCATTGTGATTTCTACAATTATTGGTTTGCTTCTTAATGGTTTGTTGCATGATTCACTACTGCTAATCTATTTAGCTAACCTGTTATATTCATATTATGTGTTAAACTGGAGACAATATAATCAATCTCTTGTTAAGCGTGGAGAAATTATGCTTGGATTTGATATTATAGATAATTGGGATAATGAATTGAAAGAAATGAACAAAGGTAAAGTTGGAGAACCATATCACTATCCCAACTCATTTCTCTTATTACTTGGATATGCAAGAGTGTATTTTCATCTTCCATTCAGGCAGACTGAAGGTATAGTAAGAGCTCATGCTGAAAATAAAATCCCATCAATTCCTGACTATAGTACTATAGATAGGAGAATAAACAAACTGTGGTTTGTTGCATAACTCGTTTAACCAATCGTTCTCATTATTATATAATTGATAATTATGTAACAGTTATACTTTGAAACCAGTTATACAACGATGCTTTCAACATTATCTCTCTTATCATGTTCTCTAACCTGATAGCAGTAACATATTCACCAAACATTCTCTTCATAGAGGAAAAAACAGATTCTACCATCCATCTTTGTCCATAGCGTACACTATCTTTCCATTCTTGCAAATCATTCTTCTGCATTTTCACCATCTTGTTTCTAAGGTAATGATTGGTCTTTCTGCATCTAGAATTCTTTCTTACCTTTATTGCTGGTTGTATGCCTTTAAATGATAGAAACTGAAAGATCTTGTTGCTATCATAGGAACCATCCATGATAGCAGTATCTATTACCTTATTCTGTTTTATTGCTATATAATCAACCAATTTTGGAAGTACTTTTACATCATGTACTTCTTCACTAGTAACATCTAATGATAGAATTCTCTTCTTTTTTATATCGACTGCTAAAGGTATCTTTAGATATCCTCTTTTTACATTCCACTTGTGTCTAATCCATTCACCCCCTCTTAGATACCTTTATACCGGTAGAATCAATTGCAATAACAAAATTATCATCATGCAAGTTAGATTTGGTTATATCATCAGAAATCTTGATATCCAGTCTATTTATTCTTCTGCTAATGTTACTATAATCTGGAATTGATGGCAAAGTGTTTGAAGCATGTTCTCTAACTACTCCTTCAGTTTGTCTGTAAGGTAAGTGAAAATATGCTCTCATGTATCCCAATAACTTGACAAATGAATCTGGATATACGAATTTCCTACCTTCCTTTTCCTTATTCATCTTCTCTAGTTCAGTATTCCAGTTATCTATAACATCAAAATCCAGTAATACCTCACCACGTTTAACAAGAGATTCGTTGTAATTTCTCCAGTTCACATAATATGACTAGAATTGGTTAGCTAAATGTGTTGAAAAGAACAAGTTGTGCAACAAGGCACAAACTGGATATTCATGTTAACAACAACAAATTAGGAGGTAATGATGTTATTATAGCAATTGATTCTACAGGAATAAAGATAACAAATAGAGGAGAGTGGATGCGTCATAAGTGGCACTGTAAAAGTAGGAAAGGATACCTCAAGATTCATGTAGCAGTAGATATAAGCGGTAGAAAAAAGAATGAGAAGAAAGCAAAGATTCTATCTCTAAACGTTACTACAGAAAAAGTACATGATTCAAAAGTATTACCTATACTGGTACATGATATAGTCAGAAAACAGAATATCGATGTAAATACTGTGATAGCAGATGGTTCATACGATAACAACAAGATATTCCAATTTCTTTCATTCAACAATATTAAACCAGCAATAAAGGTAAGAAAGAATGCTAGAATCAGAAATGACAATCACTATAAAAGAAATCTTGCAGCAGTGGAACAGAAAACTGATTTTAATAAATGGAAGAATAGCGTTAGCTATGGCAAGAGATGGGTTGTAGAATCTGTTTTTTCCTCTATGAAGAGAATGTTTGGTGAATATGTTACTGCTATCAGGTTAGAGAACATGATAAAAGAGATAATGTTGAAAGCATCATTATACAATTTGTTTATATCCACAACATAAAAGACTACAACCAGAGAATTATTATCAATAAATTAATGAATCATGCAACAGAGCACTTCTTAATTTCAGTGGAATGGAACCGATAAAAGCATTGATATATGCTGCTATAATAAATGGAGTAATTTCTATTCCTATACTAGTTATCATAATGAAAATATCAAATGATAAAAAATTACTTGGTCAAAATGTAAATGGAAAAATTTCTAATACTATTGGTGTCATAACTATAATTATAATGACAATTCCAGTTATTTTTATGATATTAACATCAATTTAATTATATTCTGGAATTTCTTCGATTGTCTTCAAATCATCTAGATATTTGGAATATTATTGAAAAAGATATTTGGAATATTATTGAAAACAAGACATTCGCATTCTCCCTTTTCTGGCAAAATAATATCTTCTGTAATATCCTAATTTGGTTTTCTTATGTTATCAGAGAGGAACCAAGATATTCCTTTCCACATTTTTTAAAATTATACACTAAAATTTTTTTGTGAAGTCTACCTATATTTCCCAAGAATAAAGGTGTTACTCCTAGGCTGGATTTTGATTCTTCATATTCTGTTATATATGCAAAAGCATAACCTCCTGCACCTAATAGCTTCTTCGAAATCTTCACTTCTGTGCAAATGTATTAACTATTCATAAATAATAAATTGTAAGATTAACCTTTAAGTGAATAATTATCCAAATACGAGATAGTAATAGAAAATTTACACAAAAGATTTTGTTATGACTTCTGATGACAGTTTTAATAAAGTCATAATACTTGCTCAATATTTCGATAATTCACTGTTGTGCACTTTAAATAATTTTTTTATCTTTTATTTTAATCATTAAAAAATTACTTACCAGAAGTTATTACCATTAGTTGAATAAGTTATTCTAGAATCAAAGAAAAAAAATATTTAAGAGGAAAAATTTAAGGACTAGTCTTCATCGTGAACGAACCTTTGATTGGAGCTTCTACTGGTTTATAGTCAACTGATACTACTTCTACACTTATTGGATAAGAAGAACCCTTTTTAAAATCTGATTGGACATGATATGCTCCTGTACTGCTAAAATCTGGTCCATGAGAAAAGGTTTCATTACCCATGCCAGAAACTAACTCTAGAGGAAGTGACTCACCCGAGGTAGTGAATAGCTTGGATAATAATGTTTTATTATTATTTTCACCTTCACTAATAGTTACATTGTAAGTAATTGGAGTATTTCTGTCTAATGGAACTGTCTTTGGACTGATATCCATTAATACGCGTGGATTACTCGAAATATCCCATATGGCACCTGAGCCTAAAGCTATATCAAAACTCCCACCAGTAAATAAGGCATCGCTTACAGATACTGTAGCCACTCTCCATGGATGAATAATACAATGATATAGGAATTCACCAGGTTGTCTAAATGTATATTGAAAGAATGAGTTAGCTGTAGCCGGCATTATGCCTGAATTAAAGACCGAACCTTCATCGGCAGCTCCTGGTTGTCCACTCGTTACTGTATGAGGTTGTTCGAAGTCATTGTTAAACCAGCCTACAGTAGTACCCGCAGGTACGGCTATTTGTGGAGGATAATAATGATATATGTTCTCTTTTTGAGCAGCACCAGGAACTATGCTCACTGCATAAGTAGCACCAATATTTTGTAATGTAGCCATACTGCCACGTTGAGCAAAGATTTCAGTAGCCGATATTTGTATTGTTAGAGCTAACACTATTGGCAATAACAAAATAATATATTTAGTTGCCATACCAATTACTCACAGGATATAGGATTTAAGCATATCTATAAAGTTTCGATTTTTAATAAGCTTATTAATTATTTAACTGGTTATCATTATGGAAAAATAACAACTGATGACAACTTTTATAAATTAATATGTTTATCATAAGTTTTGATTGTAATGCTTTTTTTATGTATCCCTGTCTTGCACTAATTACTATACTTCCTAACATTAATTCATAGACCTTAACATGTACTTTACAATATCCAGATTGAATCTTGTAGTTCTATAATAACAACAAATATTGTGTTTTAGATCTGCAAACATGGTATAATAAGTAGAGAGCATATGATACTTTCCCTGTCTCCAGCATTCTTCTACTGCATTAAACTCTGGACAACCAACTGGAAAATATTCCACTCTGATGGTATCCTTATTTGCATCAAGAAATCTTCTGGTAATTTTGGAACAGTGAGGAGTTGCTCTATCAACAAATATGACTATTTTACCAAATCTTTCTTTCTGTACGTGTTTTAGGTAGTCAATAAACGTCTTGCTGTTAAATCCATCGTATTGTTTGAATAATTGTTTACCATCCATTGATAGACAGCCAAAGACAATTGTTCTTTTACGAGAACCTGTTACAGTTACTATTGGTCTTTTTTCTGCGGAAATCCATTTCTTTCTTTTAAAAATATAATCATAAACAAATATTGATTCATCCTGTACCAGAATATTACAACCTGATTTTAAACTGAATAGAATCTGTTTTACTCTTTTTTAAATTTCTTTTTCTCCTTTGCTGAGGCAGTATTTACAAATCTTTTCTGTGGTACTTTAGACTTGAAGCCCGACTTGTGTAATAATCTGTAAATATGTACTTCATGGTATCTTACTCCAGTTTTCTTGTAAATAAGATCCATTACCTGTCTGAAATCCCATCCTGTATTACTATCTGCTAATTCTTTTCTTATCTTTACCATTACATCTTTTGATACATCTGGCGGTCTACCAGTTTTTGCTTTGTTTTTTAACCCTTCCAGTCCATTGTCATTATATCTCTTGTACCACTTGTATGCCCACGCTCTACATCTATGCAATTCTTTTGCTACATTTACGATATGTTGATTGTCTTCTACTATACGTCTAACAAGAAGTATTCTTTCTTTTACATCTGGATTGGATTCTTCTTTGTATACCTTATCTAATTTAGTAAAATGCAAATGTAATATGTATCAAAAGACCGTTAGCTAAAAATGTATCTACGATGTTTGGTTAGTTAGTATACCATAGCTCAAGTAGATAACCTATTCTGGGAATATTATGCAGGAGGTTAGAAGAAATATAATTATTCACTACTTAAGAGAGTAGAACTATTCCTTGGTTTTGATGCTATTAATAACTTTTTTAATATTGTTGCCCGCTATAACAAATACTATTAATCTACATGCAGATTTAAACGCTATAGACGTTTCAAAAAAGAGATTTAATATTACATTTTTACCAATCTATAAAAGATCCATTTTGTTATTTCAGCCATAAGTACATACGCTAGTACAATTATTCCTATACTCAGATAGAATGTTAACGGGATAACAACAAATCCAAATATTGCACCAATAGGAGTAAGTGGAATAGCAAGTACAAAAATATTAACTATTAAAGTTGTAATTAACAAAAATTTTCCAGGGGTACTTCTGATTAATGGTTTTTTACTTCTGATAATTAAAACTACAAGTGAAGCCGAAATAACGGATTCCATAAACCATGTTGTTCTAAATTGTTCTATGTTTGCGTGTAAAATATTTAGGATTACAATAAAGGTCAGAAAATCAAAAATAGTACTTAAAAAACCAAATACAAGCATGAATTTACGAATAAATTTAAGATCCCAATGCCTGGGAACTTCTAATATTTCTTTGTCTACATTATCTGTGGATATTGTCATTTCTGGAAAATCTGTCATCAAGTTGGTAAGAAGTATCTGTTTTGGTAAAAGTGGAAGGAATGTTAGAAATAACGATACACCAGCCATACTAAACATATTTCCGAAATTAGCACTCGTTGCCATGAAAACATACTTCATTGTATTTGCAAAGGTTCTACGTCCTTCCATTATCCCATCTACCAAAACGTTAATGTTTTTTTCAAGCAAGATAATGTCTGCTGTTTCTTTGAGGACGTCAGCAGATTTATCAACAGAGATTCCAACGTCTGCTGAATGAATCGCGGCTGCATCATTTACTCCATCACCTAGATAACCTACTACATCACCGGATTTCTTTAATGCCAAAATTATTTGTTCCTTTTGAGCAGGTTCAATTTCTGCGAAGATGTTCACTTTGCTCACTTTTCTTGTTAGTGATTCAGGCGTCATATGTGAGATCTCTGAACCTGTCAAGATTTCAGATTTTGATATTAGGCCAACCTGTTCACCAAGGTGAGAAGTAACATAAACATTGTCTCCACTAATTATTTTTAGTGAAACTTTTAATTTTTTAAGTTTTTTTATGGATTCTATTATACCTGGTTTTATTGGATCAAAGAATACTAGAAATCCCAAAAAAATCAAGTCTCTTTCATAATCTTTATTAATTATTGAAGTATTCATATCATTACGATAGGCCAGACCAATTACTCGAAAACCTTGCAAACTTAATTCTTGAAATTGATTTTGCAATGCATTTTTAAGAACAGCTAATTCTATTATTTTTTCACCAGTAACTTCTGCTTTAGAACATATATCAAGGATATTTTTTACAGCACCTTTTGTTATCATTATATTTGCAGCATTTTTGTAAGATACCAAAACGCTTATTCGTTTACGAACATAATCGTAAGGAACTTCATCTAACTTTTTATATGCATATAAATCGAATCGTTTGTAACTTCTTATCGCATCATCAATTGGATTTATAAAACCACTTTCAAATGACGAATTGAGATAGGCATACAAAAGAACTTTGTCGTTTACTCTTCCTTCTGTATCCAGAGCAAATTTAAGGTTGATATTTCCTTCTGTTAAAGTACCTGTTTTATCGGAGCATAATATGTTCATGCTTCCAAGATTTTCTATAGATATCAATCTTTTTACAATGACCTTTTTTAAAGCCATTTGTTTTGCGCCATGAGACAAATTAATACTAATAATTGCAGGAAGAAGTTGCGGAGTCAGGCCGATAGACAAGGCAAGGGCAAAAAGAAATGAATCCAATACAGGACGTTCAAAGTAGACATTAATCAAGAAAATGGATGAAACCAACAATATGGTAACTTCAACCAAAAGGAAACTAAATTTTCTTACTCCGTGTTCGAATTCTGTTTCAGGTGGCTTTGTTTTGATGTGTTGAGAAATTTTACCTATTTCAGATCTTTTGCCAGTATTTACAACTACTGCGTTTACAATCCCGCTAACAATTTGTGTATCCATAAAAACACAATTTGTTCTTTTATGCAATGGTGTTTCTAGAGGTAATATTTCTTGTGACTTTTCAACTGGATAACTTTCCCCCGTAAGTGTTGACTCATTAACAAAAAGATCCTTAGATTCAACAATAATGCAATCTGCAGGTATTCCACTCCCTGCATTAAGAACAACCAAATCTCCAGGTACAATTTGCCTAGTAGAGATAGTTAATTTGTTTCCATCTCGTATTACACTAGTCTTTAATTGTACCATTTCTAATAATTTTTTTATTATATTGGATGCCCTTCTTTCTTGTAAAAATCCAAGTACAGTACTTATGAATATAATGATGAAAATTATTATTGCATCGTTAAAATTTCCAAGAAACAGTGATAAGCCTGTAGCAAATATTAATAACAAGATGATAGAATTTTTAAATTGAGACAATAACAAACGAAATGTTCCTGTTTTATTATTTGAATCAATGATATTTGGACCGTAAATTTCTAGTCTAGACAGGGCCTCTCCTGAACTCAATCCATTACTACCAGTTTCAAGATTGTCGAAAATCTCGTTTGTTGTTAATGACCAGAATTTATCTTCGATTTTATGCATTAGGTAAGAATATATTATAATTGATCTCTTTTAAGATAATCGATAGAGTCTAACGGATATTATAATATTAAAATCTCATAGAAAACTTCTCCAAATTATCGATGCCACTATTTTTCCATCTTCTTTTGATTTTTCCAAACAATATTGATGACATAAACATGTTATTTCTAGAATTATATGAGATTCGAGGTTATATTGATCTCATTATTGTTTTGAATTAGGCATTTTCATTTTATTTTTACAAAATATATATTATTATTAATTCTATTACATGTATTGTCTCGTGAGAATAATGGATTTAAGAGGATACTTGTTCTTGTAGACGGATCAAAATATTCGATAAATGCATTGGAATATGCTAGTACAGTATCTAAAGAATATGATTCTGAATTAATAGCATTATACGTTGTACCATCCATAATTAGATATGATGATCTGTTTTTAAGTAAGAGAAAATACGAAGATATCCCTGCATTCAAAGATATAATTGAACTCTCATACATAGAATCTCATAATTGGTTAAATGAATTAAAAGAAAAAAGTGGTGTTAAACTAACAACTGATGTCATTATTGCTAAGAAATCCGTTGTTTCTGAAATAATAGAATATTCAGAACGCAGCAATATAGATTTAATAATTATGGGTACAAGAGGAAGAACAGGATTGAAAAAATTACTTTTGGGAAGTACAGCTGAAGGGGTTATAACATATGCACATTGTCCTGTATTAGTAGTTAGATAAAATTTATGGTAAAATTGAAATCGTAACTTCTGTCCCTTAACAGTATGCAGATCTAGACAAAATCATTTCGCTCCTAATTAGAAAATTTTGGATCTATTTAATTGAGGAAATATTATTACTTTAAGTAGTTTACGTTTCTAAAGTGTCCATTTAGGTACGTACAGGTTATCAAGTGGGTTAAAAATATTGTATGTAACCTCTAGCAAGATTAAAATGTAACATGGCCTCTTTCTCGTGAAAGGTTTTCTCGTGGTTTAAAACTTCATTCGCACGGAAAAGAGAGACCTTGCCTCTAACACAAGCCTTATAACACATTATAAAAAAAATCATTTTCCTTGTAATATCGTCCCTGCTTTTTTTTATATAATAATGGATAAAATGGTCACGTAGATCTATACGTTGATGAAAATCAAAGTCCATGGCAAGGTGTGAAATATCCTCTATGACATCAGCGTATCGTAAAGAATCATTAAATTCTATTCTATCATAAAGATAAATTTTACCACCTACAATAAATATATTTTTTAAATATAGATCACCATGAATATCACGAATTCTGGTTTCTTTTATACGTTGATCAAATAAATCAATATTTTTTTCAACAAATGAGTCCAATTTATATTCAAATATTGGATCTAATTTTATAAGTTGAGAAAGGGTTTTGAAATTTTCATTAATTTTCTTTTTTATAAATTTAGGTCTACCAAATCTAGAAATATTTTCACTTGTTGTGGCACTGTTATGAAATTTTATAAGTATTTTCGTTAAATACTCTACAGTTTTAATATCTATTTTTCGATACCGAAGTAAATTATCCATTCTAAATTTTTGTGGAATTTCTATCATTTTAACAGCGTATTCTATAGGTATTCCGCTGTCTCTAAGATTTACTATTTTATAAATATCATTGTCATTAACAATTTTTACTACTTTCTGATACATGCTACCACAAAGGGGTTTATTTAACAAAATTTCCTTGTTACAAAATTTTTTTCTAAGATATAATTTTGAGAAGTCCAGAATTTGACCAAATTTTACATTTTTCTTTATCTTGTAAGCATAAGAACCTGTTAAAATAACCCAAGAAATATGAGTTTCTAGTATTTTTATCCTTGATACTTTATGGGGATATGATTTTTTACTTCCTAACTGTAAGATAATATTCTGTTGGTCAGTCTGCATAGTTTAGCATCGCCTTTGGAATAGCTTCATTGTACTTGTTAGATTTATTTATTTTAATAGTTATATGAATTCTCTACAGATTCATAAATTATTGTAATATTATTTTCGATTAAGGAAATTTATTATTATAAAAGTTAAGGCATTATAACAAATACTTCGAAAATATTAAAAGACATCTACTACAAACAAAATATATTGAGGATGATACGACAATTTTTTTTATTTATTGGTATTGCAATTTTGCTCACTTTAATTTTATTTATTGATAAACAATATGTTTTTGGCCATCTGAATGGAACCAGAATACAAGAATTGATTGATAAGAAAAATGATATTAAGCTTTTATTTACGTATGAACCAGAAAAGCCAATAATTGATACTTTTACAAAACTTTCCTTTAGTGTTCAGGATTTAGAAGGAAATCATATTGAGAATTATAAAGCATATGTTGTCGTAACAAATGGAGTACGACTTTTCAAATTTCAAAATATATCTGTTCCTGATGGAGATTTTGATGTAGAATATATTTTCCCAGATGACGGAACACATCAAGTAATAACAAGAATTGATACGAATTCTAGCATCACATGGGCATCATTTAGAGTATTTGTTCCACATCAGGCACCTCCAAGTATTTTGAATCCATTTCCGCTTGCACCTAATGGAAAATATAGTTTAGAAATAATAGTAAGTATCGTACTTGCAATAGTAATTCCAATAATAGCAGTAATATCATTGATTATTATGATTAAGAAACGTTGATAAAAATTTGAATTAATTAATTGTAAAACATTGAAGGTAGCGGACTTTGGTTCCATCTTGTTAATTCTTTATTTTTTGCAAATCGATTTTATAAAAGCCTATAGCGCCTGTTCCCCTTGTCGTAAAAGAGAGAACTTGTTCATGAAACGTTGATTTCCATCTTCAAATTAAAGCTAAATAATACTCCCGCTAGTATCTTCTATATTTGCTAAAAAATATTTGTTCTTTATGGCCTTCCATCACCCTCTTACTTATTTTGGCAACGTATTGGGTCTGTTTGGGCATGACTTTTTGACAAGCGTCGATTAAAATTATATCATACTGCAATATACTCTGATCCGATCTTTTATCATAGATCTGTCGTATTTGGTTGTAAAGGAAACGATATTTAGATGGTACCCATTATTAATTTTGAATCAAGAATGAGAAAAAAGATTGTCGATGCTACTGTTTCTCTTTCAGAAATTAAAGACAATAGTGTAGTAGCAATTTCTGGTTTCAATATGGCTATTACGCCAGAATACTTAATTTTGGAATCGTACAGAAAATATGTGGAGGAAGGACATCCTAATAATATATTTATTATATCAGATGCGTTGCCGGCTATTCCCGGCAGGGGGATAGATAAAATTGCCGAGCCCCTTTATAATGATCGCAACCAAAAGTTTCTACGGGGAATATTGATGCCTTTTTTGGGTTTTTCTCCATGGCTTCAAAAGATGGTACACGAAGACAGGATCGAATATTATGGCTGGCCAATAGGGATTACGGCCTATTGGTTTAGAGAGATCGCATCTGGAAGACCAGGACTTTTAACAAAAATCGGTATAGACACATTTTTGGATCCAAGAAGAGAGGGAGCTGCATTAAATGAACTTGGTAAGAAAAACGCATCCTGCAAAGTTAGTGTTTTAGATATTGATGGAGCAGAATGGCTGTTATATCAAGCTCCAAAACCTAATTGTTGTTTTATAAGAGCAACAACGTCTGATGAAACAGGTAATTTGTCAATGGAAGATGAGGGCATAAGAGGAACCATCCTTAGTATTGCACAAGCTACTAAAGCAAGTCCACATCAAGGAACTGTTATTGCACAAGTAAAATGGATCACCCGATCGGGCTCAATTAATCCAAGGGATGTTGATGTACCGGGTCCATTGGTTGATTATGTTATAGTATCTCCAAAACAATATCACTGGCAGAGCGGAAATATTGAATTTGATCCTAGAATATCATATAAAATACTTCCCTCATTAACAGATACATTATTTGATGGTCTTCCCAAGGTATCTATGAAAGCACACCAAAAAGTGATAGCAAGAAGAGTCATCTTAGAATTAGTAAGATTACTAGAAGAAAAAAATGCTCCAGTATTAGTTAACTTGGGAATAGGCATACCTGCTTTCGTTTCTTCTATAGCAGCTGAAGAGGAGGTATCGGAATTTATTATAACCGTACTTGAATCTGGTCAATGGGGTGGACTTGCTCTTTCAGGAAATGACTTTGGATTGGCAATCAGTCCATTTGCACTTTCAACTATTCCAGATGTATTTTCCAACTTTGAGGGTGGGATAATAGATGCTGCATCTCTTGGTTTTCTACAAATAGATAAGGAAGGTAATGTTAACCCATCCATTCTTCCTAATAAGATATTTGGGCCCGGAGGATTTCCTGTTATTGCAGGGGGGGCACCTAGGACTTTCTTTGCTGGGTCTTTCACAGCAGGAAAAAGCAATATTATACTTTCAAACAACACTATAAAAATCGAAAACGATGGAGGAACATCGAAGTTCGTTGAAAAAGTCTATAGGATAGTATTTAGTGGGAAGCAAGCGGCTAAATATGGTCATATAATTCGCTATATAACTGAAAGAGCAGTCTTCAGGTTAACAGATCGTGGAATAGTTCTTGATGAAATTGCTCCTAAAATCGACATAGATAAAGAGGTATTAGCAAAAATGGATTTTTTACCTATAATAAGTTCTAATCTCAGGACAATGGATGAAAGAATTTTTGACGAATCAAAGATGAATATAAAAGAAGAAGTAGTTCGAATATTTAAAAAGTGACTGATCAGAATTCAAATTTGATCCTCAAAAAGAGGTGCAACACCATCGAAACCATGTGAATTACTTCTTCTCTATGTTCTTCTTCTCTAATTCTGTATTCCAGTTATCTATAACATCAAAATCCAGTAATACCTCGCCACGTTTAACAAGAGACTTGTTGTAATTTCTCCAGTTCACATAATATGACCAGAATTGGTTAGCTAAATGTGTTGGGAAGAACGACTCGTGCAACAACGCTAATATATAAGGAGATTAGTAACCTATAACATGGCACAAAGACCAGTAGCACAGAAAGTAATAGCAAAGAAAGGAATAAAAAAAGCAGTATTAAGAAAAGCAGTAAGAAAAGCATTAGGAAAGAAAGCAGTAAGAAAAGCAATATTAACAAAAGGTTTGGCAGGGAAGGGATTGAGAAAAGCAGCAGCACGTAAGGGATTGAGAAAAGCAGTATTAAGGAAAGCTATATTAAGAAAAGCAGTAAGGAAAGCTATATTAAGAAAAGCAGTAGGAAAAGCAATATTAAGAAACGTACTAGCACAGAAAAAAATAAGAAATACATTAGCAAAACAAGTCATATAAAAAGGAAGACCAACTTCAACAAATTCAATGACATGATGCGAATGAATTTGGTTTGAGGTTAGTATAACATTACGTCGATATCTCAGATACAATTATCTAGTTATTTTTTTTATTACACCTTTTAAGATATCTACAGACGTTAACAATTACAAAAAGAGATGACTACAGACCTCTTCCTTACGAACAAGCCGATTATCAGTTTTCAAATTTACTATTTTCGATAATCATATAAGAGAATTCTAATTTGTCCCTTTAGGTCCACTGACCAATTGGGATTAAATACTAATTCGTACAATAGAATAGACAGTAGTAGTTGTGATATCAACTCAGACAACAAGAAAAAGGAGAGGAAAAAACTAGTAGGCCAGTAAACCTATCTACAACTGTAAAAAAAATAGACCGAATATCAAGTAAGGAGAACCAATTATTTGTAAGAAACTATCATGAATTCATGAAATCGTGTCAAGTGTCCGAACGTCATCTAAATAACAATCTAAAAGTGATGCTTTCCTTCAACAATTACTTAGATTCAGATTCAGAAAATCAAGTTAAATTCTCAGATATCAAAAGTAGTGAAATAATTTTAAGATATCTTGAAACCAAGAGAAAACAAAAAGAAGACGACCCCGACCAGAAATGGATATCAACTTGGAATCATTATTTCCATAGAATAAAGCATTTTTTTAGATGGTATTATAATTCTAGATATAGGATACTAAATAAAAGGAGTTATGATGATAAAAGAAACCAACTATCAAGGTAACCACATTTATGAACCTGAAAATCAAAACAGTTGGAAAATACCTGAATTCTTACAAAAAATTAACCAACTAACAAAAAGATATGAGATTGTAGAATGAGACATATATTAGACTTTGTAACAAATAATTCAACAAATCCTTTTCATAATTGATTTAACTAATAAAAATTAGCAATTATAAATCACAATAAATATTCACTAATCCAATTCACTGATTTAATTTATTAAAACTATGTCACCAAGTGTAGCTAAGAACTTCAATTATAATTTAACTGTCTAATATTGGTGTGCACAAGTCAGGAGTATTTACCTTTGGATTCTTGATAAGTTTATTGATAATGTTAGCAGCACTGCCTGTTCTTAACCATCAGAATAGTTTTTCAAATACAGCAATGGTTCACGAATATGACAAATATTGGTAAATACTAGATAGTAGATAGATGAAAAAATTAAATTGTAAGATATTCGAACGTTAATTATTGAAAACTGCAATTGCTGCTATTCTTTTTCTTTCTTTTATAGTATGTTTTACTTTTTTGTATTCTGTTGTATATGGATTTTCTCCTAAATTGAAAACTGAACTATTCACCAATAAAATAGAAAATTATATATATTATGGTATAAATGACGGTTACAATAATAACACTCTAAAAGATTTAGATAAAAATATCAATTTAGATAGAGTATATGTAACAAGTAATGGTACTCATCTTGAAATAAAATTATTATTTAATGATTTTCTAGACAGACTTAAGAATATATTATTAAACAATAATACTGTTCCACAGAATCTTTTTATTAATATATTTATCGATTCTGATGATGATGAAACAACAGGATTCTTAGGTTATAATTATAAATATTTGTTAACTCATAATATTTCAAATTCTTATAATGATAACAATTTAACTTCTGCTAAAAAAAATTTTACTCAAGATAGTATTCATAATAATTTAAAACAAGATGAGATTCGTGAAATAATAGCAAGAACATTAAATTCTAAAGAAATACTTGAGAAACTTGACTGGGTAATAAAGGGATATGAACTCTTAGACTATGACTTTCAACCATTATTCTTTTCTTCCAAAGTTAATGATAAATCTCTATCAGCCATTCCAGATGGCTTTAAGGTTACTTTAGACCTGAATCAAATAGGCTATCCTTCAAATTATGCTCTTTTGGTTGAAGTTGGAAGGAAATTAGAAGACTACATGTTTTCCAATGTTTTTGGAAAAGTACATGTACCACGTCCAAATCTAATTTTAGAGGATAAAAAAATAGATATTGCCAATGGTAAGAACTCGGTCGTTCTGCACTTTAATAGTACCGGTCTATATAATTTAAATGTGAAGGCGGAATTACTGAACAATAGTAATTCTGATGATAATTTAGTACTTAATTTTAGTCAAGGAAATCAATTTAATCTATTAAGCGAAAAAGGTGTATTACCTATAGATGTTATAGTTGATTCTAATTATAAACAAAAAAATCTTGTTGTTCCTCTCAATATGTCTTATAGTGTTGTAGGTGAAAATGATCTTACAGAATCGGGTTTTAATAATTCACTAACCAAGGAAAATATATACAATAAAATACTTTACTTGAATCTTAACCTTATTAATGAAAGGAATCGTTTAATTAACTTTGACGAAATTCCTCCCCAATATATTGCAGTATTTCTTGGGGCTGTATTCACCTTTTTTATTCCATCTATTGTTAGGGTGACCAAGGAATATTTTCAAAAACGAACTGCCAACAAGTACCTAAACAATATTCTTAAAGAACAAAATTTGTCAGATAATCCTGCTGATATTTCTATTAAAAATATAATGAGTATTTCAAGGATCTTAAAACATGAATTTATTAAAGGAAAGATAACCAAGGAAGGATATGAAATATTAAAAGAAAACATATCTGATGTTCTAAAAGATTTAGTATCTAAAAAAACTAGTAGTAGTGATAAATAGTATGAAAAAGATGCGATTAGATAAGGATATAGTTGTAATTATTTCTCCTTATCTATCATGTCCTGTTCCCAC
This sequence comes from uncultured Nitrososphaerales archaeon, assembly GCA_963695855.1. Lineage (GTDB taxonomy): Archaea > Thermoproteota > Nitrososphaeria > Nitrososphaerales > Nitrososphaeraceae > TH1177. The sequence goes on from CAVOHZ010000010.1 coordinate 240,980, forward strand.
CGTTGCAGTAGTTTTTAATTTAAGTTGTAATCTTCTTTTATTAATAGAGGATATTTATATATAAAAAATAAACCAAATATTTTCGTCAGCATAATAAGATTTCATAGGAACTCTTATTAAGGAATTTTTGTATATTAGATCGTTTGCGTAATTAGATAAAATCTATTATATATCTTGATGATGCCTTATATTGCTATCATCTTCTGTTGTGTATTATTCGATAATTTACTAAACCAGAAACAATATCTGACATTGTATCGTATCTTTTCAATCTGTTTCTGTATTTGTTTCCCATAATACTAAATTTCTTTATTCTACATATAGTATGTTCTACTATTACTCTCTGTCTACGATGTCTTTTGTTGTACATTTTCTCTTTTTCTGTAAGGTCAATATTACGTTTCTTCTTTACAGGTAATACTGCTTTGATATCTGGAAAATCTTTTTCTACTCCAATATAACCAAGATCAAAATAGTTTTTTACATCTTTTGGTGTTGTCGGATGAACATCTTTGTATACTGTATAGTCATGCTCTCTTCCTTCTTCATGGTTTGATTTATGTAATATTTCTCCTTTTTTGTTTACCATATACTGTGTCTTTACAGTATGTTTTTTCTTTTTTCCAGAATAGTACTCTTTTCTTCTTGTTTTGTCTGTAGGTACTGGAATTTCCTGTTCTGTTGAATCTATAAATGCTTTAAATCCTGGAAAATACAGTTCTACTTCATCTACTGTTCTTAATCTTCTTGTTACGTTGTATATTTTTTGAGGTAGTGGAATACAACTTTTTACTATAGGTTCCATATATCTTACATCTCTATGTACATTGCTCTGATCCAGATCAAACAAAAATCCTGTTAATGCATTGGTTATGTATAGTTTATAGTACACAAGAAGCATAACAAATCTATCTCTTGTTGTATGTTTGAAATGTCTTCCAGCTCCTAAATTTCTTTTTCTCTTTCTTTTTGATAGACGTTTTATCTCATATTTTGGATATTTTGATTCTACTTGCTTACAAATAGAATCAAACTCAGATAATTCCAATCCTGTAAAGGATCTAAACAATAACGGTTTTTTAGATAAACTATCATAATTGAGCAAATTTATGAGAAATTAGTATAGAAATGAGGAATATAGCTGTAAGCTTTCTAATTATGCAATAGATCTATTCTACTAATCACATCGTTCTATCGCAAAGTGAACTAATTTTATTTTATTAATCAATTGTTTTTATAGAGAAGGTATTATTGTATAATATTATTACTCTATGAGACTAATTGATAGAATTGTTTCTAGTTGCAGTAAATATCTAAAGAAGAATATAAATTCGCCAAAATCCTTAATCGTGCTTGTTTTTTCATTTTTTTCAATTATCTTTGTCGTATATTTGGTGGAATCTGTTTTAGTTCACTATTTACTCAAATATATATTCTAAAGAATAATACCATGTTCATATTGCATAAATTAAAATTTTTATAGTATTATTTTTTTAAAATTTTTATACCTATATATTATTATTCATGAATTGTGTCATTTGTTTTTGTCGTTTTTTGCATCAAAAAAGGCCGTTAATTCTTTTGATAGTTGGTCACAAAATATACGTAAAATCTCGAATTCAACATGAGTTAGCTTTTAGCAATATGAAATTTATTTATTGTCTTCCAAATGGTACATTAAATGGTTCGATGTCTGAGTTGATGATAATTTAAAACAAGTAAAGACAGATAAAAAGTTTGGAGCTTTCGACGTTAGTATATTTCCCTACAAGTGTCCCAAGCTTAAAGGACTTGCCAAAAATTAGGATCTTGATAATATTTGTAGGCAGTTTCCGCCCTTTCTTTAGTAATTTTCGCATTGATTATGTCTTTATTATCAGCCTGCGTATTAGCTTCATCAAGCAGTCTGCTAATCTCGTCCAAGAATTTTTGTCTAACTTCAGCTTCATTGTTTCTTTTAATTTCAGTAATTTTCCGATCCAAATCACTTATCTTTTGTTTAATTCCATCTTCGGTGGACATGAGCGACGTAGTAGCATTAACTTATTTAAAGGTATTATAAATTAAGATTATTAGTTGTTGTACTTACATAGATCGGTAACAGATTCACTTACCAACATGGGTAACACTTTTTAGCTGCTTGATTTTCTTGTTACCATTATGATTATTTAATCTTCCTTTCCTAAGAAACATTTCAGATGGTGTGTGACCATTGATGCCACCATGTTCTCTTTCTTCATTGTATGATTTTACAAACATGGAATACATTCTCTTTCCATCTTCTACATTAGGAATATTTTCTACTGCTAAAAATTCGTTTTTTACTATCTTGTTATATGCTTCTATCTTTCCCTGTAGTTGCGGATATCTGGCAGGTATGGATTTATCTTTAATGTTATTACGTTGTAGAAAACGTCTGAATATTCTGGATGTAAACTGTTTACCATTATCATGCATTACCTTTTCTGGTTTCCCATTCTCTACAATATAGTCTTCTAGTACATGCAATACATCTATGCTTCTTTTTCTTTCAGACCAGTCACTTGATACCTTTCTTGAACAATCGTCTTCACAACTGATAAAATAGTTCTTTTGAGCACAATTTTCTAGATAAAAAGGACCTAAAATATCCATCTGTACCATTTGATTGGGTTTTTTCATTGCAAACCTATTCCATTTTCTTTTATTCCTTATCTTGCATTCCAGGATATTCAGACCATGTCTTTTCAATATCTTGTATATGATTCTTGTACTTAGTGACATCTCCTCTAGTCTTTTTAACCTGAATCTGATCCGGTTACATCCAAATCTTTTTGTTATACGTAAATCCAATATTTCTTCTTCTATCTCTTTTGTTATTTTTGCAGGTTGTATATTGTGTGGTTTTCTACTTCTATCATGTAGACCATTTATTCCATACTTTAGGTACCTGTTCCTCCACTTGTAGTATATCTTTCTGGATATTTGATATCTAGTACAAATATCAGTTACCGTATCTCCAGTCCATTCTTTTTCATGAATTAAATTATATCTTGTTTGTATTTCTATTTTTTATACACTTCCTAGCAGAACTAGAAAGTGTTACCCATGTCAGTAAATGAAATTGTAACCTATGTTAGCAAGTACAACAATTAATAATACTAATGCCAGAAATGTCTAAAGATGAAGTTAGAAATTTTCTTTTAAAATGAACTTTTACAGGGAAACTTGGAACTATTAACAAAAATGGGACACCACATGTAGTTCCAGTATTTAAAAAGTGACTGATGAGAATTCAAATTTGATCCTCATTTACATCTTTCATTTATTTTGATTCTCATGATTAACAAATCATTCTTAATTTTGTTAAACATACCTGTATTTTTTATACATACAGGAATTTTGAGAACCATTGTAAAGCCAACTTAGAAACTTCCTCTAGCGTTCCAGGCTCTTCAAAAAGATGTGTCGCCGTAGGAACAATTATCAATTTTTTATCTTTCACTTCTTTAAGATTTTCGAATGCATCTTTATTTAATTTTATAACTTCAATATCTTTTTCTCCGACTAGTAAGAGCGTTGGTGCTTTTACCTTGAAAAGTGCATCATTTGCCAGATCCGGTCGCCCGCCTCTTGAAACAATAGCTTTAATATTCTTATTATCTGCTGCAGCCACCAGAGCTGCAGCAGCACCGGTACTTGCACCAAAATATCCGATTTTTAAATTTCTTGAACTGGGATTTTCTTTAATCCATTTCGTCGCATCATTCAATCTATCAGCCAAAAGTTTGATATCAAATCTCAAATGACCACTCCACATCTCTTCATGCTCTTCTTCTTTCGTAAGGAGATCAAACAAAAGTGTTGCAATATTACCATCTTGCAATGTTTGTGCTACATGTTTATTTCTTGGACTGAATCTACTACTTCCACTACCATGAACAAAGAGAACTATTCCACTTGCCTCATCCGGAATTGAAAGATCGCCTTCGAGTACTTTCGAACCAGAAGTAAAAGACACACTATTAATAGTAGATTTTTTGGTCATCTTCCTTCGACCAAACTAAGGCCTATTTTATTAGAAGGTTTTTGATTTGTGAAAAATGACATGACTTTATTATTTTTATTTTTTCCGCCTAGGTTCATTAATATAAATAATGTGTTCATGCCAAGTATAACATTTTATTATAATATTAAGACTATGCAATTAATTGTACACTGGTAATAAATTCATTTTATTTAGTTTATTTTATTTTCTGTCATTGAATCATATTGGTCATAAGTAATACAGGTAAAGTGAAAATAAATAAATAACGAAAATTTCTAATACTTGATACTAAATTTAAATAAATTGAGAATATTTATTTCTGGAACAATACAAGGTGTAGGTTTTAGACCTTTTGTCTATAGAATTGCAAATGAATCTCATCTTTACGGGTATATACAGAATAAAGGAGATGGCATTGTGGAGATCTGCGTTCAAGGAAGCCAGAAAAATATTGACATTTTCATGAGAAAAATTAAGAATGAGAAGCCTGTCCTTGCACATTATGAAGATATTGATATTAGGGATTTTGAAGAGGATAAAAAATACAATGATTTTATCATAATCGAAAGTTCCAATACAAGATCAAAAACAGGTTCTTCAATCCATCCGGATATTTCAATATGTAAAATGTGCACGTTAGATTTTTTTCAAAATAAAAGAAGATATCAGTATCCATTCATCTCATGTACCGAATGTGGTCCAAAATTTACCACATTGAGAAATTTTCCTTACGACAGAACCAATACAACAATGTCAGATTTTCCAATCTGTAAAGAATGCAAATCTGAATATAATGACCCAAATAACAGGTTATTTCATTATGAACTAATATCTTGTACAGAATGTGGACCAAAATTTTCTATTGTTGATAACAAAGGTCATATCATCAATACCACTGATCCCATAGCACTTTCAGCTGAATTAGTTACGGAAGGTAATATAATAGCAGTAAAGGGTCTTGGAGGTTTTCACATCATAACATCATCCACAAACTCCGATCCAATAATGAAATTGCGTAATAAAAAAGACAGAAAAAATAAACCTTTTGCGATCATGGGCAAAGATGTTGAATCGATAAAATCATTTGCTTGCCTAAACGAATTAGAAGAAAAAATACTAACTTCCATAACAAAACCTATTGTTCTATTAGACAAGAGTAATAATTATTTCCTTTCTCCTTTCATTTCACCGAATCTCCACAATATTGGTGTTATGCTTCCCTATATGGGGTTACATATAATATTATTCAAATTCATAGAGGAGCCTGCTTTGGTTGTGACCAGTGGAAACGAAAGTGGTAATCCGATAATAAAAGATAACAAACAAGCTCTTAAATCTTTAGGAAATTATGTAGATTATCTTCTGGTTCATAATAGAGAAATATTTTCGAGATGCGATGACTCGATTATTAAAATGATAGAAGATACCCCCGTACTATTAAGGAGATCCAGAGGATTCGTTCCATCAAAGATCTCTTTTACTAAAAGTATTCCAGATTGTATTCTAGCACTGGGTGGAGAAAAGAACGTAACATTATCTATAATATCCAATGAAGACTGTTTCATTTCACAGCATATTGGAGACCTTTATAATGCAGATTCTTATTTATTTTTTAAGAATACAATTGAACAAATGATGAAATTTCTAAATTTGAAACCCTCTTTTTTTGCGTGTGATTTACACCCTTCTATGTTGACAACAAAATTAGCTTATAATTTAGCTCAGAATGAATCTAACGTCTTCCAAGTACAACATCATCACTCCCACATAGCCGCTCTAATGGCAGAACACAACATACAGGATATTATAGGAGTAGTATGTGATGGAATTGGATATGGTCTAGATGGAAATCTATGGGGAGGAGAAATATTCAAATGCGAAAATGTAACAAACATACAACGAATAGGACATTTAAGTGAGCAACCCATGATAGGAGGAGATTTGGCGACACTAAATCCGTTAAGAATGGCCGCTGGAATACTATTTGGCAAGGTTGATGGTTTTGAAGATTTTCTATATTCAAATTTAATACGGTTCCAATATGGACATAAAGAAATAGAATCTATCATTAACAATCTACAATCTGATTCCTACCCCAAAACCACCAGTACAGGCAGGATACTCGATGCAATATCATCTTTACTTGGAATTTGTTATAAAAGAACTTATGAAGGAGAACCTGCAATATCACTAGAATCAAGTTCAATAAATGGCAAAGATATTTTCATGGAGCCAGAAATATCAGGAAATATTTTAGATACTACATATTTACTAAAATATATATACGAAAACAGAGATAGGCTTTCTCGAAAAGATATTGGCTATTCTGCTCATGCCTATCTCGCAAAAGGCTTAGCAGAAATTGCTGGAGAAAATGCACTGTCCACAGGGATTGAAGTTGTTGGGTTTTCAGGAGGAGTTGCACATAATAAAATTTTTACAAAAATCCTAAAAGAAGAGATTGAGAAGAGGGGGATCAGATTCCTGCTACAGCAAAAAATTCCACCTGGAGATGGAGGACTTTCTGTAGGTCAAGCTTATTATACTATGAATAAAATTCTAAATAAATGAGGCCGGGTCATAATTATTCCATTTTCATAACGAATAGAGATAGTTTATTGGTGTATGATGTTTTGGTGAAAAACTATCATTCAATCCAACAAACTAGCACAGAAAAGATCTACATCTATTCTAATTAGTATTTTGTATTTGATTGGTTTGATTAGTTGGCCACATAATAATAGAGGAGGAGGAGGGCGTGGTAGACCATATGTCTATCCTCCTACTGTTATACTACGATGTTTTATAGTACGTATCTGGTTTAGATTGGATTAGAACAGAGCATTATATGAGTACCTCGCAATGGACCTATCATATAACAGAAAGGTAATAATGAAGGGATGTGGACTATCCAGAATACCAAGCAGAAGAACATTTGATAGACACCTTGTCACACTATCTGATGATATCAAAAACAGGATTACTACAATGGGTGAACTTTTTGTTCGTCATAAAATAATAGATACATCTATTCTCGCAGCAGACAGTACCCTTATCAACGCTAGAGGATATGTCTGGCACAAATCATCTATGGAAGAGGGAGTAGTACCGCATTCTGGTATTGATACAGATGCAATATGGAGATTCAGCGATACAAAGGAGGGTTGTATATTTGGATACAAATTGCATTTGATATCAAGTACTGGTGGTTCTATCATTGTACCTTTGGCAGCAGATTTTACAACTGCTAACATACCTGATAATGAAATGTACAGTATATTGACAGGAAGTCTACCTGTTACAAAAATTAAAAGAACATTATTCATGTCTGCAGATCCTGGATACGATGATGATGAGTTGTATGATCTCGGTACAGATATGGGATTTAGATTGGTATATCCAGTAAAGAGATATAAAAATACACATGCTGATAGGATAAAACTGATAGAATTTTATGAATCAAATGTTGGACAGGCTGTCTATTCCTTGAGAAGTATATCAATTGAACTGTTCATAGGTCATATCAAATCGGTATTCAGGATAGATCCATTGCCTTTAAGAGGCTATACCAAGGTTTGTGCATAAGTACTGTTGTCAGTACTACTATATCAAATACTTGTATACTACAACTGTAAAATTAACAAAGCTAATCCAAGAGCAATCAAATACATGCTAGGAACATAAAGATTGACTATATCTATATTATTAACATTTCAATACCAGTTTATTGAATTATGACCCAGCCTCAGATATTTAGTAAATATATTCATCTCACAATTAAAACTGGACAATGAGAATAAGTCGCAACTTGAGATGCTGTGCTACCTAATAATAATCTTTTAAGACCTGTTCTTCCTCTAGTACCTATTACTATTAGATCTATTCTTTGTTTTTCTGCATAATCTACTATTTTTGGACCTATCGAAGAAGATACAATTATATCAGTTTTAATATCAATTTCTTTATCCTTTTCATATTCTTTGGATATTTTTCTAACTGAATCAAACCATTCGTTTACTTCTTTTTTTTTCTTTTCAATTAATTTATTTGTATCTTCAGGTCGTTCTGTCGCAAAAGGATGTAGAGATAGATCAAGTTCAGTCGGATGTAAAATATTTAATATAATTAATTGAGCGTCATGTTGAATAGATAATATTATTCCAAATTTAGCTGCATCCATTGAAAATTTCGAACCATCTATAGGGACTAATATCTTTGATAATTTTTCCTTCATGAATTCTTTTCACGGTTTTATATAATATAAGGTAATACTTTCTAATTCTCTCTTATTGACAAATGTTTCAGTCAAGCTTAAAGCTATACCAACTATCTTGTTTTCTAATTATCAATTTTAGTAAGCAAAAATACCAATTAAGATAAATATGCTTACCCACCTCTAACCAAGTAATTTCTCATATTCAGATTAAATCCTTTTGTTCTAAAATATGTAAATATTTAATTATGAAATCTGTAAATGACTGATAGTATTGTAGGACAGGCAGATCGTTTTTGGCTATATTCCAGCATTCCTCAAGTACCATAAATTCTGGAGATGCTGTTGGAAGATATACAGGAATCAGATACTGTTTATGTTTGTCAAAATATTGCAGTACCTTTTTTGATTTATAGTGTTGTTTTGCTTTATCCAAAATGTATAACATTTTGGAAACTTTCTGTGTATCTGTTTTAGATAATCCAGAAATGTATTTTCATCAAACCAGTCATATTGCCTAAACAGTTGTTTTCCTTCTAAACTTGTGGCACCAAATCAAACTGACTCCTGATGAGATCCATTAATCCTTACTACTGGTCTTTCATCTTTTCTTATCCAGACTCTTCTTACAAGAGAGTCAAAGAAAAAGAATGATTCATCCATAGATACTACTGTGAACTCTTTCTGGAGAGTATCCAATATCTTTCTGGCTCTTTTTTAAAACGTTCTTTCTCTTCTTTTGATGCTGTATTTACATATGTATTTCTAAGTACCTTCTGCTTGAATCCACACATATCCATGAGTCGGTATATGTAAGTGTAATGGTATGTGATTTCACTCTTTTTCACAATTAGATCTTCAACCTGTTTTGTAGGCCAGCCCTATTTGCTGGATGATAAACCTCAAAAGATCTTGTCTTTTAATTTGATAATTAATCTGTTCGTAATCTGTTGATTAGTATGTTAATAGGACTAATTATTGATTGTTAACTAAGGATTTCTGAAAGTTTCTCGACTTTCATTAAGCTCAATTTGTCCAATACACGGATCATATAATTTATTGAAATTTGAAGACGAACTTATTGTTCTTATTGCTGCAAATGCTCTAATAACCGTATTTGGAAAAATATCCTTCAACTTATTAGCTGCACCCATTATTGTAGCTTCTCGTGTAATAACATCATCAACCAAGAGAATTTCTTTTAGTTTTGGTAAAGTTCCTATGATTTCTAGTGAACCATAATGTTGAGATGTCTTGGGTCTATTGGAGGCAGTACTCGTTGCAGATTTAGGCAGTGGTTTACCACGTTTAGGACACTCTAAGACTTCTTTTGCAAGTCCTTATGAACAAGAGATTTTGCCAGACGTTCAGGAACCCATAATGGTTTTGGATTAATTAAAGGACTGCTTGGAATCGGAAGATCCGTTAAGCAACTATTAGGAATGGGAATCAATGTAGTGTTATTAATAAAGAAACTAGAAAATGGAAAAGATTTGCAATGAAAAAACCAAATCAAATGGTACATATAGATATTTTAGGTCCATTTTACTTTGAGAATTCTACTCAAAAAAAATAACTGATTTTTTACTTTATCTATAATCTTTATAGGCAAGATTTTCCTATCATTTCTAGGCTTATGTGTTTGGCTTTTCCTGGCAAGATAACTGAAATAGTAGGAGATTTTGCCAAGATAGATTTTGGTGGAGGTACTATGAGAAATAATATTAATATTTCCTACGTCGATGGTCAAGTGGGAGATTATGTTCTTATTCATGCAGGATATGCAATCCAAGTGTTGGATCTGGAGGAGGCTGAAAATATATTGAAATACTGGGTAGACAATACATCCTGGAAGTGCAATCAGTGTGAAATAATAAATGAATGTTTCACAGGAAATTTGGTTAAAGAAGTAAAACAGATTAAACATAATAAATTGGGTTCAGAATCATGATTCTAGAAAAATACAAAGATCCCGATTTAGCAAAGAACATTACTGAAAAGATCCATGAATATGCCGATTTGATAGAAGAGAATCTGCTTTTTATGCATGTTTGTGGATCTCATGAATGGACAATATCACACTACGGTATAAGGTCTTTGATTCCTAAAAATATAGAGATAAGACCTGGACCGGGCTGTCCTGTTTGTATTACTCCAGCTGAGGATATAGACAATGCCGTAAAACTCGGTTTAGAGGGAAAAACGATTTTAGTATATGGAGATATGTCAAGATCGAAAGGATCTAAAGGAAAAAGCCTTTTAGATATAAGGGTACTTGGTGCTAAGATCAGGATAATATACAGCATACAGGAAGCCATATTATTAGCAAGAAATGACCCATCAGAAGACTTTGTCTTTTTCGGAGTAGGATTTGATACCACGGCACCTCCGACGGCATTTGAGATATTGAAAGGTTTACCGCCGAATCTTGCTATTATTAATTCTTATAGATATATGCCTCCAATAGTTGGAGCAGTTATAAAATCTTCTGTACTAGGTGTCGATGCAGTATTAAATCCGGGACATTCATCCACAATAACTGGAATGAAACCTTATTACAGATATTTTCTAGAAACTAGAAAACCTCAAGTCTTTTGTGGATTTGAACCTATTGATATTTTATTGGGAATTCTCATCCTATTAAAACAAATAAAAGATGGAAAGGCGAAACTAGAAAATGAATATCAAAGGTCAGTCACATGGGAAGGAAATAAAAATGCTCAGAAAAAACTTGAAGATGTCTTTGACCTGGACACAGGATATATAAGAGGAGTAGCAAACATTCCAGAATGCGGTTTTACCTTTAAGGAAAAATATAAGGATGTTGATGCATATGCCAGATATGGTTTATCAAAGCAAACAAATAATGAACATTTTGTAGCGGGAGCTCGATGCGGTGAAGTGATTTTAGGTCTTTGTGAACCTACTGAATGTCCGCTATATATGAAAGAGTGCACTAAACAGACACCTAAAGGGCCTACAATGATTTCTCTCGAAGGGACATGTAGAATATGGGCTGAACATAATCTGATTAAATCTATAAAAAAACTTTCGTAATATTCAATATTGATCTCTTATGGCTTTTTTTATAGGAAATAGTTTTTGTAAACTCTGTCAAAAGGATGAAGAACAACTTGAAAATGAATTATTTTACAGCACAAAGGGACTAATTAATAAGGGTTATTCGATAATTAAAAATACACTAAATAGTGCACGACTCCCAAATTATGACGACTTTTTCGTAACATATTTTAAAAATAATATATGGAATTCAGATATCAAAGTACTAAAAATAAATATAAAAGATTGTTCTAATAATCATGAAAATCCCACAAACGGTGTTGAGGTTGATAAAGGCGAAATTTTGCTACATACAAAAATATATCAAGCTCGTCCGGATGTCAATGCTATTTGTCATACAAGGAATCCATATTCGATAATTTTAGAGAATGATACTTTCAAAAGAGTACATGGAGAAGCTACATTGATCTTAGGTGACATCCCAATAATAGATATTGAAAATTTTTCTGATGAAAATAGAACTAGGAGCTTTATAGAAAAAATAGTTCAATCAACAATAGGAGAGCCCCTAAGACCGATAAGAACCGTAATCTTATCAAACAATAGCGTTTTGGCTCTTGGTTCCTGCATACATGAAGCAAGAGCATTTACAGAAATACTGGAAGAATGTGCCAGATTTTACATGATATCTAAAATTTTTGGGGGACCGCTAAATCTGCTTACACTTGATCAATTGAGAGGTTTGGGATCGAGATATGCAAGAGCCATAAAATTTGGAGGAAGACAAATAATGTCTAATGCGAATCATCCAGACGATCAGATTAATAAAAATTTTTGAAAATGACGCTAAAAAAAATTCTAGTTTTTGGTAATCCTTTGGTTAGAAGGGACAGTATACCTCTAAAATTAATAGATAATCTTAGAAATGAATTTCCTAATATAGAATTCAAAGAATTTGATTCAATTGAAGAGATACAAAATGAAGGGGATACCCTTTACATTCTGGATTCGGTAGAAAAAATAAAAAAAGTGATGGTAATAACCGATTTAGATCAATTGGCTACAGACAAAATATATTCGGTACATGATTTTGATTTAGCTATCAACCTCAAGATCCTAAAGAAAATAGGTGTGATAAAAAAGATAATTATTCTTGGCGTGCCCATGAATATTACGCATAGTCAGGCATTACAAGAGATTAGAGAAAAAATTATATCCATTTCAATCTCAAAAAATGACTAGCACAGCTCATACACGGATCGTATGCCCTTATTATTTTTTCAAGCTCATGATAAATAAAATGTTTATCTTTGTCTAAAATGCTAGGTAAAAGATTTTTTATATCATTTTCCATCTTAATTTGATTTTGTGCTGTTGGTATTATAAAGTTGGCAAATTGTACTTTTCCTTCTCTGTTAAGTTCAACCATATGATACAATGTACCACGAGGAGCCTCTATTACTCCAACTCCTTTACCTTCTCCTGTTTTAACTTCTGGTGCTGGCTCCTGGTTAAATTCATTTTCTTCAAGAATTTGAATTGTGTGATCTATACAATGTAAAATTTCAATAGATTGTGCAAGATTATTATGATAAATATTGTTTGATGGAAAGATTTTAAGGATTTCAGATAAATCTTTCTTTGAATCATTATGAATAGATTCTTTATTCAAGTTCAACCTAGCCAAAGCTCCTACCATGTATTCTTTGGTCCTGAATCTAAATCCAGTAGCCTGAGAGTATGGTATAATAATTCTTTCTAGGTGATTCCAATATTCATCCTTTTTTATTTTCATTCCATCTGAAGAAGCGATTTCACCTTCCAAAAAACTAAAATCGTCTGTAACTAAAGATACGAAAGTGGATTCTCTACTAAGGTCAAAATTGCATTCATAAAATATTTTTATGAGTTCAAGAACCGTATCTCTAGTTTCTTTAAATTGTGACAATACTTCTTTCAAATTTTCTTTTGAGGGTAGATGAGAAAACTGTCCAACCTTTTCAAATGTTGGGTGAACAGCCCTGCCAGCAACTATTTTCGAAAGATTATTTCCAAGACTCTTTACACTGAAACCTTGTTTAATTAGATAATTTTTTGAATCGTCAAAATCAAATACTGAATCGGTGTTAAAGACATCAGGAAGACAGAAGAAGTACAAATGTAAAGCGTGATCCCTTATCATCATCCCATATACAGATAACTTTCTTAATAATTCGGTTTGTTTTGTTGGTGTGATTTGGAGACATTTTTCAATTGATTCAATGCTACAAGTTAAGTGTGCTATGCTACATGTACCACATATCCTAGAAACAAATTGTGGAACACTAGAAAAATGTCTATTTCGTACTGCTTGTGTATAAAATCTTTTATTTTCATTTATCTTTAATTTGACATCTTCTACTTTACCATTCCTAATTTTTACTTCAATGTCTGCATGACCTTCTGTTTTGCTTATTTGTTCTATATTGATATCGAAACTATCATGCATTTACAAGACCAAATTCCTTTAGATAACTATCTAATTTTGATAAAAATAATTTTTCATCCATTGGACATCCTGGAATGAAATCATCAACATTTACAAATTCTGAAATAGGCGATACTTTGCTTCTATTTCCAAACTTGACTAAAATAGGGGAAATCTCATTTTTTGTTGATTCATCAAAGAAATTTCTTTGATTAGCTGGACTTCCTGAACACGCACAACTCCCTATTGCGATTAATTTTTTTGAATTCTTCCTTATCTCTTTAAGAAATTCAAGCTCTTTGTCACTTGAAATTGCTCCTTCTACAAAAGCCAAATCTAAATCAGTAAAATCGTTTTTCCCTTTTAAAGTTCTAAAATATTTAAATTCCAATAGATCTTTCCACTTGACAAAATTATCATTCATTAATTCAATGAATACTATCGTACTGTCTTCACAACATGTAAATGAAAACCAGCCAGTTTTGAGTTTCATTGACACACTAGCAATAAAGATATCGTATTTAAAATAGTTCACCTTTTTGATTACCAATTTTTAGAGCCTATCCCAAAAATAGATAGGAATATAGCTCATTGGTTTCTTATCATATCTGATAATGCTTAATAAAAAGTCTGTTAGTAGAACAATTATACGTATTCCAGATGACCTATGGTATGAAATTGAAGATATTTTACCAGATGAGAAACCGGAGAACACCATAGGTCGTCCAATTGTTCCATACAGAAAAGTCCTTGATGGAATAATGTTTATACTAAGAACTGGATGTCAGTGGAAAATGTTACCCGAAGAATATGGTTCTGGTTCAACATGTCATAGAAGATTTCAAGAATGGGTACAATCAGATATATTTGATAGAATCTGGACAAGATTGCTACAAATATATGATTTAACGAAGGGAATCAAATGGAACTGGCAATCACTTGACAGCATCTCTATAAAGTCACCTTTAGGGGGGCGAGGACAGGCCATAATCCTACTGACAGAAGCAAATTAGGCAGCAAAAGACATATTCTTACAGATAAAGATGGTAGTGTTCCTCTCTCTACTGTTATAACATCTGCGAATACTCACGATGTTACTGTTGCAATTGATACAGTTGATAACATTGTAATCAAAAGACCATCATTATTATCCAAACCAAAGCATAACCAAATGAAACAGAATCTGTGTCTTGATAAAGCATATCATTCCAAAGAAGTAGAACAAGAAATTATCAAGAGGTGATACATCCCACATATACGACACAGAAGAAGAAGAAAGAATATCTTCTACAAAACATCCCTCAAGAAGATGGGGTGTAAAAAGAACTAAATTCATGGCACAATAGATTGAGGAAGTTATTTACAAGATATGAAAAGAAGGATGATGAGAACTATCTAGGTCTTGTACAATTAGCAAATAGCATAATTCTTTACAGGAGGATAATTTTGGGATAGGCTCTTATTTTAACCTATTGGCCTTGAAAATTATATTAGAACATTTTATTATTTGGATTACGTTAGTTATTTTATCAATTTATAAAAATCGAATATCATAAATCTTCATAACAAAAAATTATTTTTTTCCAAAGAAATTTGAAACAGTTCTAAATACTATAAATATAATGGAAAAAAAGAGAATAAGTCTTGCACACGGTGCAGGAGGTGTGCTTATGAATAACTTGATTAAAAACCAAATCTTGAAATACTTTAGTTTAAACCATCATGAAGTTTCATTAAATGCTCTAGACGATGCGGGTATAACTGAAGGTATTGTTTTTACTACAGATTCGTATACAGTGAAACCTATTTTTTTTCCTGGAGGCAATATTGGCGTAATGTCGGTTGCGGGAACCGTAAACGATATTGCAGTAATGGGTGGAGAACCATTAGTACTATCATGCAGTATGATAATTGAAGAAGGCTTCTCAATTGAGGATTTAGATCTAATTATGAAGAGTATTCAAGAAACATGCATCAAAGCTGACGTGGATATCATTACAGGAGATACCAAGGTTCTAGAAAGAAATGCTTTGGATAAACTAATTATCAATACTTCTGGTGTCGGTAAAAAAAGTCAATATTTAGAAAAAAATCTAAAAATTGTAAAAAGATACAAACCTAACTTTAATTCAGATTGGTTACTTGATTCAAATATTGAGAAGGGCGACAAAATAATAATTTCAGGAACACTAGGTGATCATGGGGTTGCTATAATGTCTGCAAGAAACGATTATGGTCTAGAGAGTCAAGTTGAATCAGATGTTGCACCATTAAACAATTTAATTAAAAAAGCACTTAATGTAGGAGGTATAGTGAGCATAAAGGATCCCACGCGTGGAGGACTCGCAAATCTTCTAAATGAATGGTCAGAAAAATCAAAAACTGGTTTTATAATTCTTGAAAAGGAGATCCCCGTTAAAGAAAGCGTAAGAAGTGCCTTAGGATTTCTTGGACTTGATGTGTTAGAAATAGGAAATGAAGGAAAAATTTGTCTAGCGGCAATACCGGAAAAAGCAGATGAAGTACTTGGTGCCCTGAGAGAAGCACCAGAAGGTAAAGATGCGATGATAATTGGAGAGGCAACAGATGAATTTGACTTACCGATCTTGCAAACTCAGATAGGTGGTAAGAGAATCCTTGCAAAACCTGCAGGAGATCCTATCCCCAGAATATGCTAGGTGATATTGTATGTTCAGAGGAATTGAAGGCCGTGTCAACAAAAAATTAATTTGTAAAATTTGTGGATATATCGAATATAATTTGCCAAAACATCACGAAATCCCCATGAGATGGATTACAAGTGGTAGTTTTAATAAAGAAGAACTTTTAAAATGTCAAAAATGTGAGTATTCAATACCAATCTTAATACATTGTAATGTGTCAATGTTTTATTCTGAAGGTGATTATCTTGATTTACCTGAATTTACAAAAAAAGATTATCAAGATATAGACAAATAAAGTGATTATGTTGTCATTTTTTTGGCATTTAAAATTTGCTGTTATTATGTTTGAGATTGCTAAATCTGAATTGAGTAAAAATAATTATGTAGTAGCTAACGCAGTCATTAAAACTTTTACAGAGATAATAGATGCCTATTTATCCATGGCCAATATTACCATTGATGAAGCAAGTCTAGATGGTTGGAAAGAAAGAATCCAATGGATGAGTGAAAATAATCATGAATTATTAAATGAATGGAAAATGGTAAATTCTCTTTGTTTTGAGATGAATCAAGAAAAATATGGCAACAACGTTGCAATAAAATTAATGGAAATAGTTCAAAATAGACTAAATAAGATTGGATCAGATGACTACCGGGATTACTTTTAAATTGATTGATCTAATTCGTCAACTTTTTAACGACAAGGCATTTTGCCCATTCCTCGCATAAATCAACTGCAAATCTTGCTTCATGAACGCATCTGCCAACACCTATAACTCCATGATTCAATAATATCATTACTCCAAATGGAACTACACAGTCAAATTTACTTGCCTTACCCACGAGATTTCCTAATCCCTTAGAACCAAGTTGTTTGTACTCTACTATCAAGTGATTATCATGTAATACTTTTGGAAAAGCGATCGATGGTGTTTCTGCTAATTTCCATATACCTTCATGATCTATATTTACTAGTTTGGAAGACAGAAAATATCCTGATGTATAAGGATTATGAACGTGACATACTGCATTAATATCTGGTCTGTTTTTATAGATTTCAGTGTGAAAAGGAACTTCGATGGTTGGTTTAAGGTTTCCCTTCAAAACATTTCCATCCAAGTCTATTAATAATAGATCGTCTGAAGTTATATGTGATCTTGGATATCCGGATGGCGTGATCCAAATTTGATTATTTGATTTTGAACGAAAACTATGATTTCCACCACCAACCGAAACCAATCCATGGGAAAAAAAATACTTTATACTAGATATTAATTCATTTTTAAAGATATGTTCGTCATATACTTTACAAATATCACAAAACATCTTCATTCGTAATACATCATTCACTTAAATTTAACTTGAATGTTAAGAAAGATGGGTATTCCTAAAATTAAATAATGATATATGTGAGATTGTTATGTTTGCAAAAAGGAATTAGGGACATTCACTCAAAAAATTTCGTATAAGGATTTTCTTGAAGGAAGAATTCCAATACCTAATGGAATGCCAGAAGATCATGTTGTTTGTAAATCGTGCTATGATGAAATAGAAAAATCCAACAAACCAGAAATAAAAGAAGCGGAAAATGAGCTAAGCATAATTACAAGGAAACTTCTAGCAAGAACTCTAGAATACAAAAAACAATGGGATAAAAATGGCATAATTCAATTCAAAAATGAAAGAATAGCAATACTACAGAGGCGTTATGGAGCACAAGTTGAATTTATCATAGCGTTTGATTATTTCACTACACAATGCTACGAATTGAAGGCAATAGATGAAGATAAGACCGGAGACACTCATGGTCTTTTAGGTGGCGTTAATTCTTATTTCTATTTTCAGAAGAAAGACTCTATAAAATAATTGTCTGGTAATATAAGTCGAAACTACATCTAATATATCTTAATGTTGACTTAATTACAAAAAGGTATGCTTGAATGCCATATTTTATGATTATGATATTTTGTAAAAATATTTAAACTCATATGCTTTTGACAAAATAGAAACTAGTTAATAGTAAACCTGATTTAATTAAAATATAATTTAACGATGAAGTTAAATGTCATCTGCTACATAGTTACGAATATTCAAATGAGTAGTGATCAAAGTTATGATAAAATTAAACATTTAGTAGAGATCGAGGATGACATATTTGCAGTTTTTACTGTCAATTCCAGAGGAGAGTCGAACACGTTGACTATTGCTAAAAATACTGAGTTTGAAAAAAGTGCCATTGAAAATATATTTAATAATTTTAAGAGCATACTTAAGCAAGATGATAAGATAGACATTACTACCAATAATATTAGTGATTTATTAGGTAAACTAAAATGGAAAGTTCTTGAGTATGAAAAAATACGAATATTGCACATTGCTGACAAAAATAAAATTGTGGTTGTCCTGATAAAAAATAATACTAGTTTGCATGAAACAGTAGATAATATACTTGGTTATTATTATGAGGAAGAAGACGAGATTCCAAAAAGTTTGTTTTGATGATATTGTATAGCAGATTAATCTTAGGATCAATCCAACTTGAATTCCAAAATTGAATAATTTAACTTTTATAATGTCATCTGATTTTCATAACCTTAATCATTATGGCAATAGGCACTGAATCTTCAATATTTATTCATGTAATCATTTCACTATCACTATTACTATTTACATCAAAATTATTTGCAGAACTTTTTCATAAGATTAAATTGCCAATAGTATTGGGTGAACTTTTAGCTGGTATTGTAATAGGCCCTTATGCCTTGGGCGGATTGCCACTATTTAATGGAGAGCCATTAGTTATTCTTGATGAAACAATAAAACACATTGGTGAGCTGGCTGCAGTTGTTATACTTTTTGTAGCTGGATTGGAAATCACTCCAAGAGAATTTCTTCGAGGAGGTGTAAGCTCGTTTACAATAGGTGCGCTAGGTGTAATTGTACCTTTTTTCGTAGGTTATTTTGTATTTTCTTTGTATGGATTAGAAGCACTTGAAACACTTTTAATTGCTACAGCATTGACCGCCACTAGTATAGCAATATCTATTCAGGTCTTGACATCTTTAGGAAAGATGCAAACTAAAGAAGCAAGACTAATTCTAGGTGCTGCCATCGTAGATGATATTTTAGCAATAGCAGTTTTATCAGTAGTTCTTACGATGGTACAAACAGGTAATACAACACCGGATATAATGGAAATCACATTTCTAATTTTGAAAATTCTGGGATTATTTGTAGCGTTGCTGGTAGGTGCGATTTTAATTGTTCCAAGAATACTTCATAGAGAAAGATTATGGAAATCTCAGGGAAGTATAGAAGGAATTACAACTGCAATATTTTTTGGAGGTGCTGGAATTGCTGCTCTTGTAGGACTTTCTCCTATCGTGGGGGCTTTTGCAATTGGAATGGCAGTTGCTAGTACCCGTTTAATAAAGCAGGTAGAAGAATATGTTCATAAACTACAGATTATTTTTGCTCCTTTATTTTTCGCTATAATCGGAGCACAAGTAGATTTAAGAGGAGTTAATCTTGAAGTGTTATTAATTGCAGGAATACTTGTTTCTATCGCTATAGCCACTAAGATTCTTGGTTGTGGTTTGCCATCACTAATTTTTCTTAAGGAAAAAAGTAAAGCTATGAGAGTTGGCATAGGAATGGTATCTAGAGGTGAGGTCGGTTTAATTGTAGCAGGAGTTGGTGCAACATCAGGAGTATTATCTGGTGATGTATATACTGCTATCATAGTTATGGTGGCAGTGACAACAATAATAACACCGATATGGCTTAAGAAAGCTTATCAAAAAGAATTAGAATGAGTGTGTGTTAAATCTTTGTGCAATTATATTTGTTGCCTCCAGAGCATGTTTAAGTGAATATACTTTTGATAAGGATTTCAGGAATTCATATGTAATTTACTTATGTTTTTTGTTCTATTCAATAGTTATCAAAGTTACAAAAGATATCTTCAAATATTGCATATACGATTAGTATGATACCGATAAAATTTGTTTTATAGTTTTCGATTCTTTCTAATTGAAAGAAGAGGGACAGAGGAAGAATAAATTAATGTCAGTATTACCTGAAACAAACAATAGCATCAATGATGATTTTGCTCTATTTGAAATTAAAAATAACAACGTAGAAGAGGGTATAGAGTGTTTTACTCATTGGCTATCAGTTAAAGACGGAAATTGTGATGAAGAAGGCAGAAGGAATATGCAGTTAAGCCTGACCACATCTGAAAAGGAGAAGAACAAAATTTTACTTCATGATAACCTTAACGATTTAGATATTGAGGTTGTTTTTACTGATGGTGTCCCATTATGTACCTTATGCCACACAGATGATTGCGCGCATACAGGTTTTGCTATATGTGCAAAACTAACTCTTCTTGATTAAATAAAATATTTATTATGTGTTATTAGTAACTACCTCGAAAACTTAATATCATAAATTGGTCATATAATATATATCCCTCAAATCATTTTGGGGTCATAAAAGTGAACGTCTATATATATCTGTCAACTATCTGGATGTTCACATATTTAATAAATTAGCTTGTAAATAATTTCTTAATTCATCATATGGTTTTAACAAAGAATACACACCCACTAGTCTATATACTAGGTAATTAATATAATGAAAAACGCCCTAAATGGTAAAATAAAGTCCATATATGACTTATTTGACAAAATCCGTTATATATATGGCGTATTTATAAAGGGGCGAAAATGTATATATAAAATAAATTATATTTACATATATAAAAATACGAATTTGAATAGAATTTATCATACTTTGCCTTTTCTAAAGAATATAAACATCAAGGGAATAGAATAATAAAGATATAACCATTGGAATATCTAATAAGTTATGAAACAGAAATTGAGTTTCACATATCTACTATTAACCCTCTCGGGAATATTTCTTTTGGGATTAGTATTATCTACAACACCTTTTGAAACTAATAATAATGTATTTTCTCAGATGGAAATGACTGGGAAAGATATGATTAAGAATGGTTCAACAGCAACGCAAACTGGTCAACAAATGAAAGGAATGGACATGGGACAGCAAATGAAAGGAATGGACATGGGACAGCAAATGAAAGGAATGGACATGGGACAGCAAATGAAAGGAATGGACATGGCAGAAATGATGAAGACGATGCCTCCACATTATTCGAAATCCACTTACCATCTAATAAGTTCTGTTAAGGGAATGCAGATTTCAGGACTCGATATAGTAAATGATAAAGAATTACTGGTTAAAATTAAAAGTGATTCATCTGATCCAGTTAACCAAACTCTTACATTAGTAGGAGGGGGAGGAGATTTAGCTGGTTCTGTATCTGTAAAAGCAGGATGGAAAGAAAATAGTGAAGTAAATCTTAAGTTACAAGGCAGCGGATCACTTTTCAATCTAGAAGGTGTACATTTACATCTATTCCCCTAACTAAATAAACAAAGTATATTTTCATCTAGCTCATCCTAAATTTTTTTCTTTATTTTTAAATATTTTTCTAAATTCTACTTTGGTAATGATTATCAATCAAAAGCAAAATAATTAAAAATATGGTCTTTTCTTAAATGTTAAATAATATATAATTAATGACCACTATGTTCAGTACCTTGAAATACCATAAATTCATGTATTGCATCAAGTAATTGTTTATCTTTAGTTTCAAGTATTAATGTTGAGCCATTATTTATTTCATTTATACTATATTTTATAAAGTTCTTTTTTTGGGTCATTATTTTAGTACCTGGAACATCTTGTGCATGTATATAGAAAGGCTTTGTAAAGTTTCCTGATGAGAATTCCTTTTGAATAACAGAGATATGATTTTTGATTGCTTTTATTGTCTCTACATCACTATTATTTAATGCAGTTATCAATATTTCACCTCCTGTCGGAGTGGACTTGAACTGATGTGATATTTTGGTTTGATTAAAGCCCATAACCATAGCCCCTCTTTCTAGCATTGATATGGATGCTGCTGATTGGTTATTGGTACCGTGCGCAGTAACGGTTGTTGAGTTTGTTACTACGATCACTTGACCTACCATCCAGGGATGAATAGTACAATAGTAATCGTAAGTTCCCTCTTTGCCGAATAGGTGCGAAAAAGATTGACCTCCTGAAAGTATGCCGGAATCAAATCTTAAGGCAGTATCTATACCTAAAGATAAGGGACTTTGCGTTACGGTATGTAGATTACCATCATTGTTGGTCCATACTACCATCTGATCTTCTTTAAGATATATAGGATTTGGTTGAAAAGCATCAGTTGTACGTGATGATGCTCCTAAAACTATTGATGCATATATTATGTTATCACCATCAGCAGTTATTTGATTATTTCTTGGCATAGAAAAATTACTCTTAGAACTTTCTTGCTGCTGTCCACCCTCCATCATCATATGATGATGTTTGCGATCCATCATAGGTGGTTGTTGTCCTCCCATCATCATTCCTGGATTCATCATACATGGCATCATACCCATCATAGTCTGATTTCCCATCATCATCGGTGCCATCAACATACAAGGCATTGTCATACCTTGTCCCATTCCCATCATCGGTCCCATCATCGGTCCCATCATCGGTCCCATCATCGGTCCCATCATCGGTCCCATCATCGGTCCCATCATAGGTGGTTGTTGTCCTCCCATCATCATTCCTGGATTCATCATACAGGGCATCATACCCATCATAGTCTGATTTCCCATCATCATCGGTGCCATCAACATACAAGGCATTGTCTTATCATGTCCCATTCCCATCATCGGTCCTATCATCATACCAGTTTGATTCATGGGTTGCATCATCATTGGACCCATCATTCCTGTTTGGCTCATTTGCTTCATCATCATATTTTGATTTGGATTTTGGGGAAAAGCCATGCTAGTATGGATAGAAAAATTCATTGTAGAAACAGTTAGAATTGCGGCAATTGCTATAGAAAACAGAAATAGTTTATTCATTAAAAACAATAACGAATGGAACTATTTACGTTTTTATTTTTCTGTTGAATTATAATTATCTACCAATTAATAACAAATTAAAAGCATTTTGAATTATATTAACTACTGAAAAAATCATATAGGATATACAAATCTATTTTTTTAATTCTACATAAATTTATACAGTTGTACTTTTTTGCATCTGAAACATACATTGTATTCACCATTGGAAAAAAGCCTGATTGAAAGAGTAATGCGATATTTTAAGGATAAAACTGAGAGTTTTTATGATTACTATCCTTGTATAAACAAAAAGAAAAATATAATTGTGATCTAAAAAATGTATACAATTAGATAAGATTGTTCATCTATTTGTATAATATAGCAATTAGAAATAAAATACCATTTATCAGAGCACACAATATCAAATACTTTGCTTGGATAATCAGTCAGATTATGATTTATCAAAATCATCATATTTTTTTTTGATTCTAAATGTGATGGTAGTCAAAGTCAAAGATACATTCATCATACTTATTTTTTTCAAATAAATATTATGTTAGTGTGTGTACCAACGAACACAAACTAATCCAAATTGTATAAATACGAGAATTTAAAAACTAAATTAATGATAAGGTATTACGTATATACTGCATTCATTTTGAGTGTTTTAGGGGTTTCTTTAGCCTTGATAGCAGGAGAAATAGAATTTGATACAAAAGTATTTGCACAGCCACAACCACCAGAAACATCTCCTAATGCAACAAACCCAGTAATCAAAGCAGGTCCATTAACCGCCGTCAGACACATATTTGATGACCCTACTTTAAGAGTATTCCATTATTGTACTCCTCATCATAAGATAATGGCTGTATGTTCATTATTTGATACTAATCAAAAGAATGCTACTTTAATAGGAATAGAATATATGCTAACACCAGAAGATTATAAGAAACTTCCAGAAAGAGAAAAACCATACTGGCATTACCATGTAACAGAATTTGCTCCTAATAGGGCTGATCCAAAGTTCCCTTACTTATCGGCAGAAGATGAGAAAAAAGTATTAAAATTGATAGCGGATTCATATGGTAAAGTGATTCTAGCTTGGGATCCCAATGATGAATTACCTGCATTCCCACCACAGGTTCCTATAGTCCAACATCCTGATATGGTCAATAAATCAGCAACACCTAATACTCATATTGGAAGCTTTAATCAGACACTAGATTACTAAAGCAAATTAATAAAAAATAATTAATCCATATCCTTTTTTTCCATAATTATGATTATATATCTATGAAGTAGATATCAACTATATACTCTTCAGCAAACGTACAGCGACAAATTTAAACTGATATTATAAATAACTGCCAAGCAAAGAAAAAAGGGTTTGAAATCTTTAAATATATTTAGAGTAATGTTTATCAAATCAAATGAAATTTCTTTTTTCTGAATTTCTTTTGTCGATTTTCATTATTTTCATAATGGTTTTATTCTCTAATAGCCAATTTTTGACTCTTATTACAGCATTTTCACAAGGCGATGATAATAGAAGGGGAGGAGGGTTTGGAATACAAGAAAGAGAACGTGCTAGAATACATGCACAGAATGATTCTCAAATTTTTAGTAATGATTTAACCCGTATAATTCTAATTTTAACAATAATTGTTATTATTGGTGTTAGCTTATATGCTTTATACAAAATTTATTTGATCAAAAGAAAATCAAAACAATCTAAACTAAAATAATAATAACAATGGTTTATTTAGATGATAAAAAAAATTTATTTTATTTTTAATAATAACATACTCCTGATACTGTTATTATCAATTTTATTTTTGTTATCTATTCAATTTTCTTATGCCGATAATAATAGAAGTTTATTGCATAACAATGCAGAATTATTAGGATGGATTTCTATTAGTTGTGGATTAATTGCTAATCTTCCATTCATTTTATATGTACGTGTAAAGAAACTCTCAGTCAAAAGATTAGGTGGAGGAGATAGTTTAACTCGAAATCTTGCTCTAGAACATACACCAATAATTAATTTTCATACTGCTTTGAATCTAATAGGATTTTTTACAGGAATATTTCATGGAATATTGTTAGTACGTGGAATAGATTTTATTTCTATATCTTTAGCAATTGTCATAACAATACTTACTGTTAGTGGTATTTTACTAAGATTTGCAAAATTAAGAATTATCAATCAATTTAATAGAATAATACATACGCATATTATTTTATCAGCTTTGCTTGTAATTTTGATAATTCTACATGTATCACTTTCATAGTATGAAGGGTAATGATTTAAAAGAAGAGTATCTTTTACTTTTTATATTTATAACTGCTTTTGTTATCATGTTATTGAACATAATAATTAGACAGACAATGATAAAATAATAATATATTTGTTTGATATTGTTAATAAATCTGATAATAAATAGGCTATGTCAATTCCTCGATTGATATTTAATTAAGAATGATAAGATTGGTTGTTTGTATGACACAAGGAATAGAAGATTCAAAACAAGACTATCAGTAAGAAAGAATTTCTATATGTGAGATAGATTATTTGATATGTTTCTAATTGACGCTGTATATATCTCTTCCTTTCATTAACTGTCTTTATAGAATTAATAATAAGATTTTCTCTTTTAATATAGTAAAAAGAATTTCTACAATTTATCAATTAGCAAATTTCTTGATAGTCGATCTTGAAAAAGATATTAGCGTTCTACTAGATGCGATAATGGAAGGACGGGCTCTGTAGGTGAAATGTTCGACAGAGCTAACATTCAAGAAGAAAGCCACTACCAATACTCTTGCAAATATGTATGCGGCATTAGATTTAGGACAGAAAAACATTCAGGCAGTATTGAAAAATAAAGATGGTAAGATTATAAAGGAAAATAAAATACAGCGTAATACCAAAACAATACTAGAATTTCTTGATAATAGTAACAAGAATCATAATAATATTGATATTGTAATGGAGTCTGGTTACAACTATCAATATCTATATGATCTTTTACAAGATGAAGGTTATAATGTAAAAGTAGCACATCCACTAATGGTCAAGGCAATAGCATATGCTAAAGTCAAGACAGATAAAGTAGATGCTAGAATATTAGCAGATCTACTAAGAATGGATATGATACCAGAATGTTATATACCTAATAAAGATATAAGAAATTTACGAGATCTAGTTAGACGCAGATACTATTTTGTCAGTATTCGAACAATGTTCAAAAACAAAGCACATGTTGAGATGAGTAAAAGATGGTTAGATGCTAATGTGACTAATAATATAACAACAACAATGATTAAAAATGATCCATTTTCTAAAAAAGGAAAATGTCATTTACGTTCACTGGGAATACATGCATTAGATGATTGCCTTGATACCATAGATTTTCTAGATAGAAAAATAAAAGAGTTGGATACAGAAATAAAGAAATTGGCAATAGAAGATAAATACTCTAAACATCTTATGACAATTCCAGGTATATCTTACTATGCAGCTCTTCTAATATCAAGCGAGATAGCAGATATTAACAGGTTTCCAGACTATGAACATCTGTGTTCTTATGCTAGATTAGTACCTGGTACATATCAATCTGGAAATACATCATTCTCAAAAACAGACAAAAAACAAGGGAGCAAAATGCTAAACTGGATTATGGTACAGTGTACTCATACACATGTACGTTATTGCCAATCATCGATAACAGTACATTACAACAAGATAAAGAATAGAAAGAGAAATAACAAAATTGCTATAATTGCAGCAGCAAGAAAATTAATGCGTGTGATATATGTTATGCTAAAGGAAGATCGTCCCTTTAGACTGGATGAATAATAATATAGTATAGGACCTCTTGGTTTCTTGCATCGTCATATTGTTATTATTATATGATAAGTATGATGGATGCCATCTGTAGGTTAGGTCTGGCTACTACTAGCGCAAAGCCACGGTGCACTATTGGTGCGTATGGGAGAATGCTATTATTCATCAGTTAATCATATTAGGAACGAGTATTATATGAACATGGGAGAAACCATCATAGCTAGCAACATTCTACCATTAATTATTGAACAAACAACAATCAAAATATGTTAGATTAGCAGATCAACTATTACGTATTCTCAAACATTGCAGAATTCCATTATATTTGCATAGAAAGAGCAACCACATTTACACAGTATGGCAACACATAGTACTTGTTACAATAAGAAGACAGTATGAAGGTAAGAGTTATCGAATGTTTACAGACTGGCTTGTTGAAGCATACTATTTGAGATTGTTTTTACAACTATCCAAAATACCACATTATACAACATTACAGAAATTCACAGATAGAATCAATGTAGTGATGCTTGGAAAGATAATCTCATCTTTTATCTTATTCACAAGAACAAGACGCATATTTACTGGCATAGATTTGACTGGATTCAAAATAACACATGCATCAGAGTACTATACTAGCAGAGCAAAACTACGAAGGAAGAAATATGCTAAATTGTCAATTGGCGCAGATGTATTACAACAAATCGTCTGTTCTATAAAGATAAGGCGAGCTCCAACAAGACATGATAACATAGATTTTAGACCAGTGACAACAAGAATATCAAAAATAAAACCATTATCGGTAGTTGTTGCAGATAAAGCATATGATAGTGAGGATAATCATGTACTAGTTAGAGAGAAACTAAACGGATTCAGTGTTATACCATCAAGATATGAAAAAGATGTACCAATATGGAAAACTCGTGGCAAATACAGAAAAGAAATGAAACGTGGCTATTCAAAGATTCTGTACAATCAACGTAACAAAGATGAAACTATTGTATTAGTCATAAAAAGATTGTTTGGAGAACATATATCATCCAGATTAATACGAATGCAGAACAGAGAATTGACTTTCAGATGTATTACATACAATCTTCATAGGATGCTAAATTTAATTATTATTAAATGGATTCTACAGAGCCGAAGGACGTAGAACCTTAAATACGATGAAGTATGTTTTCATGGCAACAAGTGCTAATTTCGGAAATATGTTTAGTATGGCTGGTGTATCGTTATTTCTGACATTCCTTCCCCTTTTGCCAAAACAGATACTTCTTACCAACTTGATGACAGACTTTCCAGAAATGACAATATCAACAGATAATGTAGATAAAGAAATATTAGAAGTTCCCAGGCATTGGGATCTTAAATTTATTCGTAAATTCATGCTTGTATTTGGTTTTTTAAGTACTATTTTTGATTTTCTGACCTTTATTGTACTACTAAATATTTTACACGCAAACATAGAACAATTTAGAACGACATGGTTTATGGAATCAGTTATTTCGGCTTCACTCGTAGTTTTAATTATCAGAAGTAAAAAACCATTAATGAAAAGTACTCCTGGAAAATTTTTGTTAATTACAACTTTAATAGTTAATATTTTTGTACTTGCTATTCCTCTTACTCCTATTGGCCCAATATTTGGATTTGTTGTTATCCCGTTAACATTCTATCTTAGTATAGGAATAATTGTGCTAACGTATGTAGTTATGGCTGAAGTAATAAAGTGGATCTTTTATAGATTGGTAAAAATGTAATATTAAATCTCTTTTTTGAAACGTCTATAGCGTTTAAATCTGCATGTAGATTAATGGTATTTGTTATAGCGGGCAACAATATTAAAAAAGTCATTAATAGCATCAAAACCAAGCAATAGTTCTACTCTCTTAAGTAGTGAATAATTATATTTCTTCTAACCTCCTGCATAATATTCCCACAATAGGTTATCCACTTGAGCTATGGTAGTAATTAGTGCAAGACAGGAATAGATAAAAAAAGTATTACAATCAAAACTTACGATAAACATATTAATTTATAAAAATTGTCATCAGTTGTTATTTTTCCATAATGATAACCAGTTAAATAATTAATAAGCTTATTAAAAATCGAAACTTTATAGATATGCTTAAATCCTAGATCCTGTGAGCAACTGGTATGGCAACTAAATATATTATTTTGTTATTGCCAATAGTGCTAGCTCTAACAATACAAATATCAAATACGGAAATCCTTGCACAAACTGGTGGTTTGTCTAATATAGGATCCCCTGATTATGCAGTAAACATAGTTCCAGGTGCCTCTCTAAAAGAAAATATATTTCATTATTACCCTCCAAAAATTGCAATTCCTGTAGACACTACTGTGAATTGGCTTAATGGAGATGTCGGACAACCACACACAGTAACCAGTGGACAACCTGGCGCTGCGGATAAAGGTTCGGTATTTAATTCAGGTGTTATGCCCGCCTTCCCTGTCAGAACCTTTCAATTCACTTTCACACAACCTGGTGAATATCCATATCACTGTATTATTCATCCATGGAGGGTTGCGGTAGTATCTGTAAGTGATATGCTTTTCTCCGGTAAGAGTTTTGATATTGGTATAGGATCAGGTGCCATATGGGATATTTCCACTAACCCACGAGTATTACTGGACATTAGCCCAAAGACTGTGCCATTAGACAGAGTTACTCATGTTACCTACAATGTAACTATCAAGGATGGCGCAAATAACGCAACATTGCTTTCTAAGCTTTTCACTACAGCTGGTGAATCGCTTCCAGTAGAGTTAGTTTCTGGCATAGGTAATGAAAGCATTTCTTATGGACCAGATTTTAGCAGTACAGGAGCTTATCATGTTCAATCAGATTTTAAAAAGGGTTCTTCTTATCCAATAAGTGTAGAAATAGTATCAGTTGACTATAAACCAGTACAAGCTCCAATCAAAGCTTCATTCACGATGAAGACTAGTCCTTAAATTTTTTCCCACCTAATATTTTTTTCTTTAAGTTTATAATTACTAATTCAAATAATAGTAATAACTTCTGGTAAGTAATTTTTAATAATAAAATCTTATTAGAAAATATAGGCTAATTGGTATAGATTACTTGACTGTTATATCAAAAATGAAAGAAAGGGTATTATTAGGATTGGGATCATTAAAAATAATTGAGTTTAGAATCAATATCTATTTCTAACTGTATGACTAGAAATGTAAAAACAATTAGCTCAACAGAACAATTATTCAACGCATGTAAAATAATGAAAGATAACTACATAGGATGTGTTGTAGTAGTAGATGAATCTCATAGTAACAATCCTATTGGAATAATAACAGAAAGAGACATTGTAAATAATTTATCTTCTCAAGATGCCAATTTACAAATATACTTAAAAGAGATAATGAGTAAACCTATAGTTACCATTCAAGAAACACATTCTTTAATAGATGCATTACAAACTATGGATAAAAATAACTTTCGTAGGCTGCCTATAACCAATAAGGAAGGCAAATTAGTAGGTATAGTAACTGATAAAGATATATTTAAAACAATTATCAAGAATAAGGATTTGATATCTGATCTTTACAACAATAAGAATTTTCAATTTTCTCAATCTGCACTAGAAGAATATAGAGAACATCTTTTTGAAAATATCTTTCGTCCGTAACAACTTTAGTTACTATTAATTAGGTAATTATAATAAGATTAAATATAGAGTTATATATTTGAAATTCAATTTCTGTTTCATAACTTATTAGATATTCCAATGTTTATATCTTTATTATTCTATTAACTTGATGTTTATATTCTTTATAAAAACCATAGTATCATAAATTCTATTCAAATTTGTTTTTTTATATATGTACATATAATTTATTTTATATATACATTTTCGGCCCTTTATAATTACGCCATATATATAACGTATTTTGTCAAATAAGTCATATATGGACTTAATTTCAACATTTAGGGCGTTTTTCAGTATATCAACTAATTAGTTTAAATACTAGTGGGTGTATATTCTTTATTTAAACCAAATGATGAATAAAACGATTAACCTTTAAGTGAATAATTATCCAAATACGAGATAGTAATAGAAAAACGAGATACTAATAGAAAATTTACACAAAAGATTTTGTTATGGCTTCTGATGGCAGTTTTGATAAAGTCATAATACTTGCTCAATATTTCGATAATTCACTGTTGTGCACTTTAAATAATTTTTTTATGTTTTATTTTAATCATTGAAAAATTACTTACCAGAAGTTATTACTATTATTTGAATTAGTAATTATAAACTTAAAGAAAAAAATATTAGGTGGGAAAAAATTTAAGGACTAGTCTTCATCGTGAATGAAGCTTTGATTGGAGCTTGTACTGGTTTATAGTCAACTGATACTATTTCTACACTTATTGGATAAGAAGAACCCTTTTTAAAATCTGATTGAACATGATAAGCTCCTGTACTGCTAAAATCTGGTCCATAAGAAATGCTTTCATTACCTATGCCAGAAACTAACTCTACTGGAAGCGATTCACCTGAGGTAGTGAATAGCTTAGAGAATGGTTTATGGGATAAAATCGGAAGAAAATTCTATTTATGAGGCTGCGAAAAAGAAAGGAATTGAATTCAAAAAAATTGATTGTAAAGATCTTATTATTGATTTAAATGCCTCTTCAGAAGATTATATAACTCAAACAATAAGCCAAGAAATTAAAAAACTAAATAAAATGGTACAGATGGTTTTTTAGGACCATTTTATATAGAGAATTCTGCTCAAAAAAACTATTTTATCAGTTGTGAAGAAGATGATTGTTTAAGGAAAACGTCAAGTGATTGGTCTCGAAGAAAGAAAAGAAGTGTATATGTATTGCAGGTACTAGAAAAAGACTATATTGTAGAGAAGGGTAAGCCTGAAAAGGTAATGCATGATAATGGTAAACAATTCACATTTAAAATATTCAAGCATTTTCTGAAAAGGAACAAGATAAAGGATAATAAACCAATTCCAAATAGATATTCACAACTACAATACAAGAAAAAATTGAACCATATACAAACAAGATAGTAAAAAATGAATTTTTAGCCGTCGAAAATTATCTCAAGTCTTGAATAATAGTGTTTAACTTTTGTCAATCATTTAAGAAATAATTTTAATTGGTAATTGGAACTAAATAAAATTGAGTGGATACTCTTATATCATTTCTCTTGATTTTGTACCTTTTCTATAATATATCAATAGAAAACCTACTCCTCCTGATATTATCCCTAAAAGTAAAATAATAATTGCAGTAGAAATAGGTTCAATGAAAGGAGCTAATATTTGATGTGCTTGTCCACCGTTAAATCCTTGTCCTCCAACATTTTCAGGAAGCATTGCTGCTCCACCTATATACCCCGCATACATTAACATACCCATTGTAGATGTTGTTCCAATATTCATAAGTAAAAGATGTATCCAAGCTAATAGTTTAGTTAGCTGCTTATTATAGGGCTTTGCTAGAATTCTTTCAAGATAATAGTAGAACAGAGCAGAAACCGCAACCCCCATTACTCCAACAACTATGTACATAATATAACCAAAAGTAAACCAGGTTCCTGCACCCCCAGCTGCAATTACTCTTGAAATTTCTGGTTTTAGAAAAGATATTTGACTAAAAACAAGAAAAAGTGTTAATCCAACGATGATTGCTCCTTGAATAATGGCAGCACAGATAAATCGATTAGTCCATGTTATAGATAAATGGTTATTATGACAGTTAGTGTCATCATTACTTTCTCCTTCTGAATTCATTTTTTCCTTTTATTATACACATTAACTTACAAGATAGAAATAGATTGTGGTTTGTAGGATGCCATTGCTTTAACAAAATAAATTAATTTTTTCAATTGCATCATATCTTTTACATAGGACAATTAGTTTATCATAGTGATATTGAGCACTAAAACTCTGTCCATTTAACTTACGACGGGCCAGTAGTTTTCTCAGATCCATCTCCTAGAGATATATTTCTTAGTTAAGTTAATTAGATGATTCATCAACAGATCCAATCATATACTGGATAGTTTACACCACCAGCAGGCAGGGTTCACAGTAATATCTACAGATGAATCATTTTTCTTCTATGACTTTCTTGTAAGAAGAGTCTGGATAAGAAAAGATGAAGACCAGTTGTAAGAATTACAGGGTCCCATCAGGAATCCATCTTATTTGGTGCTACAAGTTTAGAAGGAAATCAGTTATTCAGGCAGTATGACTGGTTTGATGAAAATACCTCTTTAGATTACCTAAAAACAGATACGCAGAAAATTTCCAAAATGTTATCTGTTTCTTGATAAGGCAAAACAACATTACAGATCGAAAAAGGTACTACAATATTTTGCTGACAATAGAGATAGTTTGATTCCAGTTTATCTTCCAACAGCATCTCCTGAATTTATGGTACTGCAAGAGATATGGCATATAGCCAAAAAAGATCTGCTTGTTCTACAACAATACTATTCATGCTTTACCAATTTCAGAAATAAAATATCTAAATATTTTAGAACAAAAAGATTCAATCTGGATATGAAAAATTACCTAGTTAGAGGTGAGTAAGTAAGCATATTTATCTTAATTGGTATAAGTATGAAAATTAATAATGTAATAGCAATTCAATAATCAATATTAGCGACAAGATTACTTAACTAGATTTTCAAGTTTTAATCGATAATATTAATAAAATTTTTACTTTCTGTCATATTTTTAATTGGAGATTCTAGAGATTTAATCTATGAGGTTTGTTCTTACTTGTTTTTATTACCAATAGGTAACATATCTCCATTGCTCAATAAAATCTCACACTTTTATTTTTTATAAATCTATATTGAATAGATTGTTTGGATACGAAGAAAAAAATGGAATATAATCAAGGTTTATAAATAGTATCAAAAATCCGATCCCGAAATTGTTCCAAAATAGAATACGAAGGTTCAAACTCTTTACTGTCATAATAATCAGACAACAAGTCTTTATTACTCAGAATGGCTTTAATTATATCTTTATCAGTAATTATTCCAATTAGTTTTTGTTCATTATTAATTACTGGTAGTCTTCTAAAGTTATGTGAATGCATAATTTGTAATGCCTCTATTAACGAATTAGAATCTTTAATTGTAATTAGTGGAGAAGTCATTATCTTTTGTGCTTGTAATTGTAAAGTATCTTCTTTTTGCGCAATACAGTATACTATATCTCGTTCTGTGATTATTCCAACAGGATCATCAGATTCATTTACTACTATAAGACTGCCGATATTGTTATTTTTCATAATTTGGCATATTTGGAATAATGGTCTTGTTAATTGACTTGTCTTCACATTACTTGACATAAAATTCGAAATATTGGTACTTTTTAAGCTCAAGATGGATATATTATAGAAGAATACTTCTACATATCTCTTTTCTTTTTTAATCAATTTATTACCTGAATCTGATCCGGTTACATCCAAATCTTTTTGTTATACGTAAATCCAGAATTTGTTGTTATATCTCATTTGTTACTTTATGACATTGTATATTGTGTGGTCTTCTACTTCACTTCTTATCATCTCTTTATAAGTTAATTGTTCTGTTTTTATTAATTTTATTTCTTCATCCTTTTGGAGCATTAATTGCTGAAATATTTTTCTTGCATCCTGTAATTCCTTATCCTTATAATCCTTGGGATAGGCTTTTAGAATAAAAATTTGTTGTTTATTTTATCATGTAATTTAACATGATAAAATATTATATTATATTATGTCTGTGGAATAAATAGATAGATAGATAGATAGAAATACTATTATTTTTGTATTTGTTGTATTTTTTCTAGATATTCACAAATATGTTTCTTGCTGGTCTGCACTTCCAAATATTCTCCCTTTGAGGGATGCCAATATATTGGAATATTGCAGCCATAGCACGATCTAACGTTCATTTTGTTTTACTTCACTTCTTAGTATAATTAATAACATTTCTATTTTTTAAAATATTGCTATATAATATAGATAGTATCAATAGTTCTATCTTTCTATTTTCTCATGATATTATAACAATTTAAAAAAATATTTTTATAAATTTATAAATCTATTACTCTAGCGATATTGTCAATATAAAATCAAAATTTTCAATAATTCCGGAGTAGAAGGGGGTAGAAATGATCACCTTCTTCGTTCCGGAGTCCTGGTAAGTCGTTGAAGGATGTAAATTCAATTACGATAAAGTGGTTTATCTTTATTTATAATAGAAAACCTTTACGGGTATATTGATCTAAATAATTGAGAGTGGGTCATAATTCATTAAACGAATATTGTAATGTTAACAATAGTATATACTCAATCCTTATGTTCCTAACATGTATTTGATTGCTCTGGGATTATCCTTGTTGGTTTTACAGTTGTAGTATACAAGAATCTGGTATAGCAAAACTGATAGTAGTACTATAGCACAACCCTTGGCGTATCCTCGTACAGGTAATGGATCTATCCTGAACGCGGATTTGATATGTTGTATCAACGGCTCAATTGATATACTTCTCAAGGAATAGATAGCCTGTCCAATATTCGATTCATAAAATTCAACTAATTTTATCCGGTCAGCAGATGTATTTTCATATCTTTTTACTGGACACACCAATTGAAATCCCATATCTGTACTGAGATCATATAATTTATGATCATCGTATCCAGGATCTGCAGACATGAATAATGTTCTTTTTATAATCCTAAAAGGAATACTTGCTGTCAACATACTGTATATTTGATTGTCAGGTATGTTGGCAGTTGTAAAATCTGCTGCCAAAGGTACAATGATAGAACCAGTACTAGAAGATATCATATGTAATTTGTATCCAAATATCCAACCTTTTGTATGACTGAATCCCCACATTGCATCAGTATCAATACCGGAACGTGGTACTACTTTTTTCTTTATAGATGATTTATGCCAGACATGACCTTTAGCCTTTACAAGTGTACTGTCTGTTGAAAGAACAGATGGATCGATTATTTTATCGTGAACAAAAATATCACTCATTATAGTTATTCTGTTTTTAATATCATTGGATATTGTGACAAGGCGTCTATCAAATGTTCTTCTGCTAGGTACTCTGTATAGCCCACATACTTTCATTACCTTTTTGTTATACGATAGATCCATTGCAAGGTATTCATGCAATGCTCTGTTAGAATCCAATCTAAACCAAATACGTACTATAAAGCATCTCAAGATAACAGTAGGAGAATAGACATATGGTCTACCACGTCCCCCTCCTCCTCCTCTATTATTTTTATGTGGCCAACGAATCAAACCAATCAAATACAAAATACTAATTAGAATAGATGTTGATCTTTTCTGCTGTGCTAGTTTGTTGGTTTGGATGATAATTACACCAAAACATCATACACCAATAAACTAGCTTTATTCGTTATGAAAATGGAATAATTATGACCCAGCCTCAAATAATTACATTAGCATATGCGTGTTACTAATTGACTGCTATTCAACACAGTAATCGTGTCTGTTGAAAACCCGACGGAGCCCAGTTATCCGATCGTCCAATCGAGTAATGACCGTCTGAGATTCGATAACCCATGTGAAATTCCTCATGATTTCCACCGAACCGGATCATAAGTTATTATAAACGGTAACAGATTACAATATAATAATATATTTTGTCAAATTGATTTAAATATCTTCTTTTTTAAACATTTCTGCTAATGTAAATTCATACATTGATCAAACCTCTTTACTTCAATTTTTACTAAAATATCAATTAATGTTCTTCTTATAGTGGATATTTCGGAATGATAAAATATTACAAGATTAGATAATGTTCCTTCTAACCTCAGATATATTAAATTCACATTTAACAATCTAATGAGCAATACTAACAACAGAATGATAGTATTTGCCTCTATACTGGGAGCAATACTAGCAACAGGGGGTGGTCACTTCCGAATTTTGGTGTGAATGTATATATAATGGTAAAGTCATATAATCTCGTCATAAAATTATTGTACGATTTGTAAAATATTTCTAAAGAAAGTTACATTAGAGAAGAGAGTCCTAAAAAGGTCAGGCGTGTGAAATTTTGGAGAAATAATCCTGATATCTTACAGAGTTTCATGTTTTTAATAAATATACGTTCCTTTCGAATAAGGGAGACTTTCGCATAAAGGAGAACCTGAACAGTAAAAAATGAGATTCGTAGGTTCAAAGGGGATTAGATTTTCAGAGACGAACAGAAAGTGTTGTATCTGCTTTATTGATGTTGTAGATTCAACAAAAAATACTTTGAAATTTACTGATTTAAACTATACAAGAAAATATTACTCGACATTTATTAACTCTATATATGAAATAGTAAAAAAGTATAATGCAAAGGTTGTAAAAAACATTGGCGATTCATTACTATTTTATTTCCCTGAGACTGCTGATAGTATAAATATTTCAAGGTTTGGAAAGGCATTAGAATGCGGTTTGGAAATTCTTGAAAATCGTCAAAATGTTAATGATAAATTATCAGATGAAAACTTTCCACCATTTAACTATAGGATAAGCATGGATTACGGACCGGTTGAAATGGCCTTATCAGGCGAGTACAATCAATTAGATATTTTTGGATCCGCAGTAAACCTATGTGCCAAAATTAATATTCTATCTAACCCAAATGAATTAGTAATAGGAGACAATTTCTATAGAATCCTAAATGCTTATTCACCTATTGTCGAAAAGCATTACTTGTTTAATTTTTCTAAAGATTTTACTGTTTTAAATGGTTGTGAAACTTGTTCTCAAAAGAATGTATGCAAATTGTTTCGTGTAGCAGGAGAGTATATGAGTTTAGAGGATACAAAATATTCATGTTATATTATTAAAAGAAAATATCCAAAAAATTTATCCTATAAAAATCAATATATTTCCAAATTAAATAATACAAGAGGTCCTGAATTTTCTATTCTTGATGGTCAGAAAGATCAGGTTGAATATGAGAAAGAATATAGAGATTATAATAATATAAAAAAAATTATTCTGGTTGATGATAATCCTGAAGTTTTATACACTTTGGAATCATTTTTGACTGAATTTAAGTACAATATTAATTCCTTTACAGATTACACACAGGCATTACAATACATGAGATCAAATCCATTCTATGATAATCTTTTGATAATAACAGATATTGTATTAAAAAAAGAGAATGGATTGCAGTTTTATCTACAGGCCAAAACTATTGATCCAACTATAAAATTTCTTTTTATTACTGGATATGATATTGTAGATGAGGTAATATCCGTAATCCCTGGTCTGAATAAGGGTTACATAGTTAGAAAACCTATAGAAAAAAATACGTTTGTGAATAAGGTAAATTCACTACTACCTATCTAGTATTTTACATTCGCTCTTATTGACAAATGTTTCAGTCAAGCTTAAAGCCATATAATACATTTCAAAGATGTCTTTACTTTAACCACATCTCTTCCTGAATGTAACTTTAATAATCTAGCATCTTCTAAATACTGTAATCAATGTGGTTCAAAACTTATTGATCTTACCTAAATAAATCCACATCGACTAATTGACTTTGGGCTTATTGCACCCATGAAATTGGTTCTCTAAAATAGTTAATACATAGAAATTCACTTGTGTTTGTTGAAAATATATTAAGAGCCTATCCCAAAATATCCTCCTGTAGATAATAATGCTATTAGCCAATAGTACAAGACCTAGATAGTTCTCCTCATCCTTCTTTTCATATCTTGTAAATAACTTCCTCAATCTATTGTGCCATGAATTTGTTCTCTCTACAACCCATCTTCTTGAGGGATGTTTTGTAGAAAATATTCTTTCTTTTTCTCTTCTGTGTCGTATATGCGGTATGTATCCCCTTTTGACCATTTCTTGTTCTACTTCGTTGGAATGATATGCTTTATCAAGACACAGATTTTGTTTCCTCTGGTTATGCTTTACTTTCTTTGGGAGATGATGATGGTCTTTTGATTACAATGTTATCAACTGTATCAATTGCAACAGTAACATCGTGAGTATTCGCAGATGTTATAACAGTAGAGGGAGGAATACCATCTTTATCTGTAAGAATATGTCTTTTGCTGCCTAATTTGCTTCTGTCAGTAGGATTATGGCCTGTCCTCGCCCCCCTAAAGGTGACTTTATAGAGATGCTGTCAAGTGATTGCCATTTCCATTTTCATCTGGTAAAATATTTTTAATTTCATACCATAGGTCATCTGGAATACGTATAATTGTTCTAACATATTTTTTACTCTTACTCAAACATTATCACATATGATAGGAAACCAACGAGCTATATTCCTATCTATTTTTGGGATAGGCTCTAAATTTATTATACATTAAACACATATATAAAAAGAGTTTTGTACAACTAAACAATCAAAAACTTTGCTTATATTATTGAGCTAAAAATAAAAAAATAAAAGAAATGATGATTGATTATTTTGCTAGGTTCTCCAGATGTCCTAAAACCACTCCATATCCTATGTCTTCTACCAGGTTATAAGCTCCTCTGTAATCAAAGAGATTCTGAAGCATGAGCAATCCTGATTGTACTTCAATTACATCTTCAGAATTTGTATTTTTTAGTTCTGGAATCAATCCAACAAAGATCGTTTGTGCAGTTTTCAGGTGGTCTCTAGCGACCTGATATTCTTTCTGATCAACTAATTTTCCTTCACCCACTCCCTTTATCTTTTCTACGAGTGTGAGGTTAACTGCTACAGGAGTATGTTCACCCTCAACGTACTGGGCTCCCATAGCCTTGGCATACGATTGTAGTGCTTGATCAACGTGTGTTGATGCTTCCTGAACTGACTTCTTGACATCATCCTGTCCATATGCATTCGGACTTGATAAAGCAGAGTAGCCAGAAAAAATGGCTATTGACAATGATAGCATCAACAAACTAAAGAAAATTACTTCTTCCTTTTGTATAGTTATTCGCTTCATTGTAGCTATGTTTAATACATCATTTTATAAAGAGTGAGCGTACAATAAATTACACTGCAACAAGTATCAGTATATTTCTCATTCAATAGATAAGACTAATAATAACAGAAATAGGCCAATTTTTTGTTATTATTACCCGTTGTTTATTTATAATTCAAATCAAAAAAAAAATTATTTTTGAGGTACTACTGTCATTTTTCCTTTTATGTTTAAGGGATCAGGTACTAGAATAGAAAGGATAATCTCCAGGTGATAGATTAAATGATAGATATTCGGAAAACGATCCAGGCATAATCATCTTTGTGTCGAATATTTTACCTGCCATTTGGTCATCTGGACTTGCACCATTTGTAAACGAATGATCTTTCGTTGAATTATTCAAGATCAATACCTCCTCTCCCTGCTTGATTGTAAATTCAGATGGCTTAAAGAGTACATTTCCGCTTTTATCTTCATTGATATGGAGAACTACAGCGATCGGAGAAGCATCTGGGCTGGTGTCAGGCGTATGTATCTGACCATCTATAGATTGTACTGCAAATGAATTTACGCTAAAGGTTAACAAGGCTAAAAGAGCTGACAAAATTATGGTGTTTGAAATTATTTTTTTAGTCATTTTCTTATTAACAATATATTATTTGATACCAATATTTCATTTTTTTCTTTTTTATCTTGATTTTACTGTTATAATAATAAAATAAAATATTATTTTATTTTATTTTTCTTTTTTTTTTTGATTTAGATTAATTAATTCATTAACTAATCTAATATACTAGCAATATTTGTTAATGACTACGTAAATAGCAATCCAGTTTTCGATCAAAAAAGCAACATTCAATGATGTACCAACTATTTACCCCGACATGCAGAAGAGACGTTACAAAAATTTAAATTTAATTTATAGGACTTACAGACTGAGTTGGATACAGACAATAAAGAAATAAACACGGAGGAGATAAGAAGTATATTGAAAGCGATGGAGTATTTATGTGACGAACTTGACGACTTACCTTTATTGATGGATAAATCGAAATGAGTATGCCATTAATATGTTCTATTGCGGAATGCGCACGTCCTGGGAGTATCTCTACATTTATTGTTGCAGACATAAAAGACGGAAATCTTGGAAGACAGAATGTAAGAGTTACATTCTGTGAGTATCATAGGGAGATTGCATTCTCACAACAACAATGTCCATCACCATCACCAGAAGAACAGAAGAAATGAGTCAAAGTAATATTTATCCAAAAAACTGTAGGTATGGTTGTAATACAAGGATTTACTGCAATACTGCAGAAAAATACATACTTTGAAGTACTTGGACAAAAGAAGCATGTTTGTCCGAATAGAACTAACAACAAAGTAGCTTTTACTACTCCTAGTAGTACTACAACATATTATAGTAAAAAACCTGGAATCCTAAACCAAAAATGTCAATTCCTTTGAGTTCTTGCAGGGTAGTGTTGCAAGTGTACAGAGACAGTAGACACAGAATCTTTATTTATATTAATTTTATATTTTAATAAGGAATAAGATTTAATAGCATTATGAATGAAAAAAGAAGACTTGTATATTCAACTTTTTTCAGTTAATTTAGTATTTTAGAAACAATACAGTTTGGAATTATAATGTTATACGGTAAGATAACCATCTTTTTATATTATGCTTGATTTTGTCAATTTAATGAATATCAATTTTAATAGCAAAAATAACAGATACTACATTCTTTTGTTTATGGTATCTGTATTTAGTACAATAGTTTTTCTTGCTAGTTATAATGACGTTCAATCGGTATTTGCAAATCCTCAAGTTATGGACCCAAATCAGATGCAGACAATGATGAAACAGATGAATAAAACTGGTATGATGATGGGACCGGTGATGGGACCGGTGATGGGACCAATGATGACAGGGCAGCAATGGCCTATGATGGGACCGATGATGGGACCGATGATGGGACAACAACCGCCTATGATGGGACCGATGATGGGACCGATGATGGGACAACAACCGCCTATGATGGGACCGATGATGGGACAACAACCGCCTATGATGGGACCGATGATGGGACAACAACCGCCTATGATGGGACCGATGATGGGACAACAACCGCCTATGATGGGACCGATGATGGGACAACAACCGCCTATGATGGGACCGATGATGGGAATGGGACAAGGTATGACAATGCCCTGTATGATGATGGCACCGATGATGATGGGAAATCAGACTATGATGGGTATGATGCCATGTATGATGAATCCAGGAATGATGATGGGAGGACAACAAGCGCCTATGATGGGACAGATGATGATGATGGACCCAAACCAGATGCAGACAATGATGAAACAGATGAATAAAACTGGTATGATGATGGCACCGATGATGGGAGCGACTAATAAATAAGTAATTTCATTTTTTTTATTTTTTACCAATCATAAATAGTTAAATTTTTAATTTTTCTAGCAGTGCCATTTTCAATAAATTTTTCTGAGAATTTAAATAAACATCCCTTATTTATTTATCATTGAATCTTTAAAGAATGAAAATGGAAATTTATATTGTCGTAATAATTGAAATTACCAATAATCAAATTAGAAAAAGATAACCTTGAACATTTTTAATACAAATAATGAAATTGTGTTAACTTGTAAAAAAAACTAATTTCTTGACAACGATAAAGCACATCAATTTGAATTTGCCATATATGGGAATTGACATATTCGGTATTTAGCTTTTTATTAGGAAATCAGAAGTCTTCTCAGGACCTGTGTCATTGATTTCAGCTTTAATCTTGAATTGTTATGAGTTCAACAGACACTTGATTCATCAATAACAATCACTCCCTTAGAATCTACAATTAATAACGGCAATAATACAACAACAGTAAGAGAACAGACAACAACGATAGGACCTGTTGCCTCTTTATAATAAATTTTTAAGCATATTGGTGAAGTAAATGCAAGACAGATAAAAAAAGTAAATTTACAATTAAAAAGATGATTATATAGGACAGCTTGTTTACATACCACCGCCACCGTTCATTGACATACCACCACCACCACCACCGTTCATTGACATATTCATTGAATTAGAACCCATCATAGAACCAGTATTGGTAGCATTTTTAGAGGGAGAAAGAGTGAATGTCATTTCGTTTTTCACATTTTGATTATTTTTACTAATACTAGTACCATCATCATTCTGTACTATTTTCTGAGCAATATTCAGAATATCAGGTTTTGTTAACATGACATGAACTATGTCTTTAGAGGAATTTGTTCTATCTACCATTATTGATTTAGGAGACAAATCAATATTATTGATAGTACCTGTATATCCGTTGGCAGCTAAAGGACTAGGATTTGGAATGGATAATTCCTCGTGAACATAAACACTCACTTTTTTTAACCTATCAAGATTCCAATCAAAAGGCATTCCAAATTTTAATTCATTATTAGGAGAATCATAGTTGAAATTATTTAATTCGTCATAATATGAAATTGCTTGTATTGGATAAGATGTTCCATTAATTTCAATATTCTTATCTATTGAATAACCTACACTAAGCCAGCCTTCATACACAGGCTGTTTATCTGTTGGAAGCATGGTTGTGTCAAAATCAAGTGTTACTATAGTGACAATAAAGTGATATAGCCCTCCCTCGGCAAATATTGGACCTGTTGCAGATACAAGATGTTCCATATCGCCAGTATAAGCTGCCATAATAGGGTCTTGTTCCCCATATAT
Source organism: uncultured Nitrososphaerales archaeon (assembly GCA_963695855.1). Taxonomy (GTDB): domain Archaea; phylum Thermoproteota; class Nitrososphaeria; order Nitrososphaerales; family Nitrososphaeraceae; genus TH1177. The sequence goes on from CAVOHZ010000010.1 coordinate 284,951, forward strand.
TATAATGTGATCAGCACTAGAAGGTTTCATCTGTATTCCTAGATTGCCTGTATGAGAATGAAAAGTATCTAATAATAGACGCTTTCCACTTTTTTCAATCTCTATTAGATATGTTACATGGTTTATACTTTTATTAGTAGCTTTATCATCTAGTTTGAATTGAATTAAAGGATTTTGACCACCTTTTAAAGTCTCTGTTGTAACTACAGGAGGCCACATCTTTATCAAAAGTGAAAGGTCCCTTCCACCCACGGATGCTGATAATTCTTCCATAAACAAACCATCTCCAAATATGGGAATAAATGGAAATGAGCTAGTAACAAATAGCAGAGGAAGAATAGCAAATAAAATAGAGATTATAAATCTATTAGTTTTCATAATGGTAGTAATAATAATCATTTATAGTATTATAATATTATTGTTATAGAACCTTGTCAAATCCTCGGTTTATCTATATTTGATATTTGAAATAAATGTGTCAAAAGTAGATTGATATTATTTATTACAAATGCAAACAGTTGAAGCTGGGCCATAATTCGGTTAGTAAAAGCTCAATAAATAATCGATAAAAAGTTTATTCTAATTCTGTCTTTATAAGTTTATTCTAATTCTGTCTTTATGTATGATAATTGCAGGATTGTAGTACTAAGCAAACAAGAAAAGAGACAGAACAAAAAAACATCATTGTATAACCAGTTTCAGACTATTGCTATCAAATGAGTTCTATTATTAGAAAATTAAATCCATAGGCCAAAGATATAAAATTCAAAATAGATAGATTTACTGAAACATTTTTGAATGAGCTATTATCTCTGGTATTTCTATTGTCATGTATTCCTTACATTTTTGGTTGTCTAGAGTAATTTATAAAAAAACCAACGAATTTTTGTTTGCATTCTGTTAGTTAGTGTTGCAAGGTACTCATAATTTTTAAATAGCACTATAAGTAGCGTGTTATTAATGTTACATAATTTTGTTTCAGTAGTTGTTGTTGCATCAATCTTTCTAGTTACTATAGTAGCCTCTAATCAGGTATCTGCACAACCTGTAAGTATCTTACAACAGAATAATAATGCAATCTATGCAGTAAGCATAGTTCCTGGTGCAGCACAAAAAAATAATACTTATCATTACTATCCACCCGTTATTGCTGTACCTCAGGGAACGACTGTTGGTTGGTTCAACAGCGATTATGGACAGCCGCATACTGTAACTAGCGGTGCAATAGGTGATGCTGATTCTGGTTCTCTATTTAACTCTGGTATTATGCCTGCAACTGCTAATTCATTCTTTCAATATACATTTTCAAAAACTGGAGATATTCTGTACCACTGTGAAATTCATCCATGGCGAGTAGGAAAGGTCTCTACAAATAACGTATATGAAACAGGACATTATTTCCAAATTTCTTATGGTGCAGGGGCTTCATGGGATTTAACAAAGGATCCTAGGTCACTTATGATTATCAAACCAAGTACTGTTCCCCTAGATAAAAAAACTGCAATTTCCTATAATATTACTATCCAAGATAGCGAAGATAAAAGATTATTCTCAAATAACTATAATACAATCGGGGATAGTCTTCCGATAGAATTTATCTCTGGTGGAAATGAAACGAGTTCATATGGTCCAGATTTTAGTAGTACAGGTGCATATCATGTCCTAGCAGGATTTCTAGAGAACGATAAAGCCTATAAAATGACAGCTGAGATTAGTTCTATAAATTACCAACAACCAGATTCTAGAATAATAGACGAGTTTATTTTTAAAACCGTTTCTTAATATTTTTATTTTATCTATCTATATCGTTGGTCATATCATTTCTTCTGCAAAATAATACAATCACGTTAAGATATTTTTAAATGTTCTACATGCTAATTAGTTATTTTCAAATCAGTTATTTTTCAAATCATCCTCAATTTGACAAAATTGTTCTAATACTGATTTAAGATTTTCGATTATTTCCTGTCTTATTATATTTGGGAAAGTAAGATTATCCGAATCTTGAAGACTCTCATCTCTTGAACAGAAAACATCAAGATTGACTTTCTCTTTTTAAAAGTTCATCATAAGTAAAACTTTTGAATCTTTCCGTTTCCTTTCTCTTGTGTCTGTTTTCAGGGTTATAACATTTTATGAAATCTTTCAAAACTTCATATTGAGTGCCAATCTTCAGAGTAAATTTTTATCTTTTTGTAAATTATTCTTTATTGTTGTAACAAGAGACAAAGATGTTGATTGGTTCCATACGATAAAAAAATGACTATCTCTTGGTTAATTAAATGATATTAGACGCCTTCAAAATATTGGGCATTTCATTTAATGTAAACAGATACATATTGTATAAAATTAGAAGTGCCATAGTAGCCTAACTGCAGCGATTTGAATTTGTCATATACGGTGCCTTGTTGAATACATGTAAAAGTCTTTTCCTGTTATCTATTCTCTTATCCAACTGGCTAACCCCTTGTTGTGCGTGACCTGTCTTACTAGGATAAGGTCTTGCTTGTTGAATGGGGATATGTGTAAGCTGCTGTATATGTGAGCCATAAAGAGCTCTGATAGATGTTTGCAGCTTTGTCTGGCTAGTTGGTTGGTTGGTTGGTATACTGATACTAGTATCATAATAAAAAAAAGGAGGTGAAAAAGAGAATAGAAGAAAAAATAATAGAATCAAGAAAAGATGATAGTTACTATATTGCGGTAGACATTGGAAAGAAAAACTGTGTTGTATGTATAACAGATAAGGATGGTTCCATAATAGAAGAAACAAAATATGATAATACTCTACAAGAAGCAGAAAGATTTGCTTCTCATTTGGATAAAAAGTATAGCAACAGAAAATGTCATGCTGTTTGTGAATCAACAGCGAATATGTGGTTAAAGACATACGAAGCATTTGAGAAATATGGTATAGATGTTAAACTGGCTAATCCTCTGAAGACCAAGGCAATAGCAGAAGCAAGGATAAAAACAGATAAACTAGATGCTAGAATATTAGCACATTTACTACGATCTAATTTGATTGCAGAATCATATATTGCTCCAGATAATGTAAGAGAGGATAGATCTCTACTACGACTGAGAATAAACCTCGTACATGACAGAACCAGAGTTATGAATAGAGTACATTCCCTGTTGGATAAATATGATCTGAAATGCAGGTATGAGCATATATTTGGTGTAAATGGTATCAGATGGCTAAAGAGTATAGAACTAAAACTGAAAGGTAATAATGACCAGGTTCAACTTGCCAACTACATAAAAAATATTGAATTTCTAAATTCTGAAATCAGACAAATTGAAAAACAGAAATCTGCTGAGGCATCGCACAATGAAAATGTAAAGATATTGATGAGCATGACAGGAATCGACTATTTTTCTGCAATGCTCATTAGTTCTGAGATAGGAGATATATCCAGATTCAGAACAGCAGAAAAACTTGTCTCATGGTGTGGATTGTGTCCAACTATATATCAATCAGGTAACTCGATGTATATGGGTAGAATGAAAAAAGATGGAAACAAAAAGATAAACTGGATCATGATTCAGGCAGCGAATACAGCATCAAGGACAGACGAAAGAATGAAAAAATATTATATAAAGATAGCAAAAAGACATGGACATCATGTAGCGATAACTCATGTAGCAAACAAGATGATAAGGATAATCTGGTCAATGCTAACATACAAACAACTGTACAATGAAAGAAAAAAGGAACTATATGAGACAAAACTTAAGAAGATCCAGAATTAATGTAAAGTGATACATCATTGCTATGTATCATACTGACTGACAGATAAAGTATCAAACATTACACGGCAGTAGTAGTATTTGGATAAGGAAAATGATCAGAAGAGACTTTTACATAGATGCCCAACTCATTTTGCCTAACACATTTAGCTAACCAAATCTAGTCATATTATGTGAACTGGAGAAATCACAACGAATCTCTTGTCAAACGTGGCGAGGTATTACTTGATTGTGATGTTATAGATAACTGGAATACTGAACGAGAGAAGATGAATAAGGACAAGAAAGGAAGGTAGAAAATTCGTATATCCAGATTCATTGATCAAGTTATTCGGATACATGAGAGCATATTTTCACTTACCTTACAGACAAACAGAAGGCGTAGTTAGGGAACATGCTTCAAACACACTACCATCTATTCCAGATTATAGTAACATTAGTAGAAGAATAAACAGACTGGATATCAAGATTTCTGATGATGATATAACCAAATCTAACTTGCATGATGATAATTTTGTAATTGCAATTGATTCTACTGGTGTTAAAGTTACAAACAGGGGTGAATGGATTAGACACAAGTGGAATGTAAAGAGAGGTTATCTAAAGATACATGTAGCAGTAGACATAAAAAAGAAGAGAATTTTATCACTGCATGTAACCAGTGAAGAAGTACATGATGGAAAAGTACTTCGAAAATTAATAGATGAGATTACAGTAAAGAATAACAAAATGATATATACTGCCATCATCATGGACGGTGCCTATGATAGTAACAAGATCTTTCAGTATCTGTCATTTAAAGGCATACAACCAGCAATAAAGGTAAGAAAGAATTCCATGTGTAGAAAGAAGACCAATCATTACCTTAGAAACAAGATGGTGAAAATGCAGAACAATAATTTGCAAGAATGGAAGGATAGCGATAGCTATGGCAAGAGGTGGATAGTTGAATCTGTCTTCTCCTGTATCAAGAGAATGTTTGGAGAATATGTTACTGCTATCAGGTTAGAGAACATGATAAGAGAGATAATGTTGAAAGCATCGTTGTATAACTGGTTTCAAAGTATAACTGTTACATAATTATCAATCATATAATAATGAGAAAGATTGTTTAAACGAGTTATGCATCTATGTAAAAGTCTCTTCTGATCATTTTCCTTATCCAAATACTACTACTGCCGTGTAATGTTTGATACTTTATCTGTCAGTCAGTATGATACATAGCAATGATGTATCACTTTACATTAATTCTGGATCTTCTTAAGTTTTGTCTCATATAGTTCCTTTTTTCTTTCATTGTACAGTTGTTTGTATGTTAGCATTGACCAGATTATCCTTATCATCTTGTTTGCTACATGAGTTATCGCTACATGATGTCCATGTCTTTTTGCTATCTTTATATAATATTTTTTCATTCTTTCGTCTGTCCTTGATGCTGTATTCGCTGCCTGAATCATGATCCAGTTTATCTTTTTGTTTCCATCTTTTTTCATTCTACCCATATACATCGAGTTACCTGATTGATATATAGTTGGACACAATCCACACCATGAGACAAGTTTTTCTGCTGTTCTGAATCTGGATATATCTCCTATCTCAGAACTAATGAGCATTGCAGAAAAATAGTCGATTCCTGTCATGCTCATCAATATCTTTACATTTTCATTGTGCGATGCCTCAGCAGATTTCTGTTTTTCAATTTGTCTGATTTCAGAATTTAGAAATTCAATATTTTTTATGTAGTTGGCAAGTTGAACCTGGTCATTATTACCTTTCAGTTTTAGTTCTATACTCTTTAGCCATCTGATACCATTTACACCAAATATATGCTCATACCTGCATTTCAGATCATATTTATCCAACAGGGAATGTACTCTATTCATAACTCTGGTTCTGTCATGTACGAGGTTTATTCTCAGTCGTAGTAGAGATCTATCCTCTCTTACATTATCTGGAGCAATATATGATTCTGCAATCAAATTAGATCGTAGTAAATGTGCTAATATTCTAGCATCTAGTTTATCTGTTTTTATCCTTGCTTCTGCTATTGCCTTGGTCTTCAGAGGATTAGCCAGTTTAACATCTATACCATATTTCTCAAATGCTTCGTATGTCTTTAACCACATATTCGCTGTTGATTCACAAACAGCATGACATTTTCTGTTGCTATACTTTTTATCCAAATGAGAAGCAAATCTTTCTGCTTCTTGTAGAGTATTATCATATTTTGTTTCTTCTATTATGGAACCATCCTTATCTGTTATACATACAACACAGTTTTTCTTTCCAATGTCTACCGCAATATAGTAACTATCATCTTTTCTTGATTCTATTATTTTTTCTTCTATTCTCTTTTTCACCTCCTTTTTTTTATTATGATACTAGTATCAGTATACCAACCAACCAACCAACTAGCCAGACAAAGCTGCAAACATCTATCAGAGCTCTTTATGGCTCACATATACAGCAGCTTACACATATCCCCATTCAACAAGCAAGACCTTATCCTAGTAAGACAGGTCACGCACAACAAGGGGTTAGCCAGTTGGATAAGAGAATAGATAACAGGAAAAGACTTTTACATGTATTCAACAAACTAGCATTTTTGTCTTGATCATTATATTCAGCCAAATCCAACAAAGATTTAATAAAGAATAGTTTATACGTGCTCGATAATTTAGGAGCGCTAAAGAGCGAATTAACTTTTACCAGATAATGTTGATAACCACTTTCTTTTTCGTTTTCAAATCGGTTATCTATGTCAAGCATTAACGTATTTTATATGAGGACAATATTAAGATGTAATGTAATAGAGTTAATTTTTTTTACTAAATAACTGTCTTATTTACGAGAGTAACTCATCTTCCTAGTATTCTATAGAATAACATGTAAATGAACACTGATAAAAACGGGACCGTAGGGAGTAATAGCTATAGCGGTGCTAAAATAAGAGCCTAATGTTCTATTAATAAAGAACATAATACTTATATTATTTTTTAAATATAATAGTTCACTTTAGGTGGTATATTTTGTTAATAACGTATTTTGTTAATACCTTGAGATTTATAATTACTTTAGAAAAATTTTTAATCTTACAATCTGATTTTATTAACATCGAAATAAAAGCCAGAACCTGCTACTATTGAAGAGTATATCAATAATAGAACGCTATGGTGAATCAAATCTTATTTACAAATTAAAATGAAAAGTTACAAATGAAACATCACGCGCCTATCGGAAGTTGAAGAGTCATGGTTTCAGTGTTCAATGTTCATTTCGATTATGAAAAAGTTCGAGCATAAACAAATGCAATATAGTGACAAATTTCATATATTTTGACTTTTTTATAATAAGGCAGAAATTTTATAATGTATGATAGAAATAGGTTAACACTTAGTAAGTTAGAGGTTAATGCAACAGGAGGAGCTAATAATTAACTGGTCTAGGAAAAAATATTTTTGATAAGTTTTTTCAAAGGCAAAGGCGTAAGGAATTTAAAGGTATGGAAGCCAAAGCCACAGAGGCACAAAACCAACACGTCTATAATTAATTTGCTAACAAAAACGAAATAGTCCATGAACAAAATAGAATAGTAATATTAAAAGAGAGGACTGGACTTAGTGATGAGGAGATTTTAGATTCCCTACAACGATTGATTGAAAAGTCAAGTTCTTGCAGTTTCAGGTAAATCACAAACAAAACATTCCATAGAAAGAATCCATTTGCATAATTCTATGCGTTTTCTACTGGCTTTTTATCATCTATTTTATCTAATTTTTTTTCCTTTTTTCCAAATAGTTTACTGAATATATTACAAAACATACTATTATATACACAGAAAGGATATTTAAGTTTGATATTGATTTTTATATTTTAAAAAAGTTTTTTATTATTATTTTGAAATGTGCTGATTGTATAGAACATTGTAAAGTTAGCCCCTCACCATTTGAATGTCCTGATTGTATTCTTGATAAATGTTGTTGTTGGGAAAATTTCCATTTTAGTGACGATAATAATATTATCTAACATATTGAACCCGAGAAAACTACGGGCCCGTAGGGAGTAAGACCGATAGCGGTGCAAAAAGAGGAGTCTAATGTAAAGATAGTAGTATCTTGTATTTAGCTTTTATTGTTAGAAACTTTTTGATGACTATAATATTTGTATAATACTACATTTTAAATACAAAAGAAGAATATAATGGGTATCTCACCTCAACTAATTTAAAATAATAATCTTCAAATGTATAAGATTGACAATTATAGTCATAAAAATTAGAACATTGAATCTCACAGATTAGGTTAGATATCAAATGACAATATCTGTACAAAGATGAATAACATAGAAAATTATAATCTATTCTTCAATTCGCACTGAATCTCCACGCCGAATTGTTCCGCCTCTATATATTGATGCATAGACTCCGACATTTACCTGATTGTATTTAGCAACTGTTTTCAATATACCTAAATCTTTGGGAAGGTCACTCTGTGGAAGCGTAATCATAATACACCTAGTGCACGGTTGAATGACCTTGAGCAAAATCTCCTCACCGATTGTTATATTCTTGCCTACCCATGAATTCTCAACAAAGTCTATCTCTTCGGCTAATGGCTCTACAACTATGTTTGGCCTAAACCGTCGTATTTCGAATCGTCCTTTAGGGTAAAGTTCGCTTAGACGGTTAATTGTAGAAGTTGTCAATATATGTACTACCGCAATATCAAAGAAACTTTGTGGAGGCATGGCTTCGTCAGTAGTCTTCTCTCTTTGTGCTAGGCCCTCTATATTTGGCCAATACTCTTCATATATTGGCTTCTCCAAACTATTCCTTATGAGCTTAACTTTTCTACCAAGAATGTTGGATAAAGTATGATTCATATCATTGTGAGTAGAGAAAACTTGTGTACCATCTGGGAGGGTAATCCGGACAGGTGGAATGTTATTAACAGCTTGTGGTAAGTCTATAAATGCACTACGAAAGTCGAAGAGCTTTCCCCATTTACTAGGATTCTTGGCACTAACCACCTTTCCAGTTTCTTCGTCAATTAGTGCGTATACACGGTCTCATATCAATCCTTGTTCTGTTACATAGGAAGAATTAAGCTCTTCTCCAAGCATTGACTTTACTGGATATCTCCATATAGATACTACCTTTCCAATTGTAGTGGTCTCAGCTTGATTCACAGACAATCACCCTGTATGAATCTTTTTAGTGCAATTTCTTATTTATCATTTATGATATGATATGACGGATTATTATTAATAATTTGGATAATATCGCCATTCAGATGATTTGAATAAATAAATTGTTCTAATTGATACACTATTTTATTCATATTGATTATGTCTTGACTTTGTCTCTTACCAATTGCTTAAGACCATTTTATCATCCACTGTATTAAATTAAAAATAGATTCAACTAGTTCCTGTCCTTTTCTAGTCAGTTTGTATTCTACACGTGGCGGAATTTCATTATATGCTTGTCTTTCTAGAATGCCATCTTTTTCAAGTTCTTTTAATCTGCGAGCAAGAGTTTTGCTACTAATATCCTTCATTAACTCTCTGAATTGCTTATATCTTACAGGATTAGTAGTACAACATAAAGGAATTAGCATTTCAAATGTACCTCTTTTTGTTATCAAATTTCGAAGTTTAGTTGTTTGTAACATTAGTTTTTGAGAATCGTATCCTTCAAAACTGCAACTATCAACATCATAAATTGGTAATTTGTTTACAGTTTGTCTCTTTGTTTCCTTCATGACACTTTGTGTCATATAGTCATCTTGATGATTTAAATAGTTTACTTAGTAAACATAAATATGGAAAAAGAATTATTAAAAGAAAAAATCAAGGAAAATTATAACATAATTGCTTTAAAAGGTAATATTGATTTTTGTTGCGTCCCACAAGAAGTCAGTAATATAACTAATATCTCTATTGACAAAATGGCATCAACTCTTCTAGGATATCATGATAAAGAATTGAAATCTATTCCCCAAGAATCAATTCTTGGATTAGGTTGTGGTGCTCCTTTAAATTTTGCAAATTTAAAAAGAGGCGAAACTGTAGTTGATTTGGGTTCGCGTGTAGGGATTGATGTATTTTTAGCATCTAAAGTGGTAGGTAATGAGGGAAAAGTTATTGGAATTGATATGACTGATGAAATGTTAGAAAAAGCCAGATACGCTGCAAAAAACAATAATTATAGGAATGTAGAATTTAGAAAGGGAGACATAGAAGAGAAAATACCAATTGAAGATAATTCAGTAGATGTTGTAATAAGTAATTGTGTTATTAATCTGATCTCAAATAAGACAAATACTTTCAAAGAAATTTATCGTATTTTGAAAAAAGATGGAAAAGGAAGAATGATTATTTCAGATTTGATAACGACTAAAGAGATTAACAATAACAATATCAATATTGACAATTGGTGTAGTTGTATTGATGGTGCATTAACAAAAGAAAATTATTTACAAAGTATTAAAGATGCTGGTTTTCAAAACATTCAGGCATTAAATGAGAAAACATACATGGATGAAAATCATTTTAGTGATGGAAGAAAAATAATCAGCGTAATGATAAAAGCGATTACAAAATAAAAGAAGAAGGTAATAATAATGAGATTTTTCAATAGATTATCTTTTCACAAAAATGATGATAAAACCATTTTGTTTGTATGTGTTGAAAATGCAGGAAGGAGTCAGATGGCTGAAGGATTCTTTAAGAAATATGCTCCAAAAAGATTTAAAGGTAAAAGTGCAGGAACAAAACCTGTATCTCAAATTAATCCTATTGCAGTCCAAGCAATGAGCGAAGTTGGAATAGATATCAGTAAACAAAAATCTAAGGAATTAACTGAAGAAATGATTAGAGAGTCAGAGACAATAGTGAATATGGGATGCATGGACAAAAACTTTTGTCCTACAATATTTTTACCAAAGGTTATAGAATGGAATTTAGAAGACCCAAAAGGAAAGTCACTCGATAAAGTGAGAGAAATAAGAGATGAGATAGAAAGAAGGGTAAAGGAACTTGTTTCAGCAATTACAATCACTCCTGAAAAATAACCTAGACAAAAATAAAAAAATCTTTTTTGCAGAACTCATAGGAACCTTCACAGTTGTAGTATTTGCTACTGGTTCTGTTGTATTAGATGCCAAATTAAATGGAGTCTTAGGACTTCCGTTTATAGCAATTGCTCCTGCTATTGCTGTTGCCATTGGAGTTTATCTTTTTGGGAAGATATCAATGGCACATTTTAATCCCGCAGTAACTGTGGCATTTTTAATTACAAAACACATGGAAAGAAAAAAAGGATTATTCATAATTTACCTTTTAGCAGAAATTATAGGTGGTATTTTAGCAAGTATTTTCATTTATTTTATTTTTGGGAATGAAGCTAATTTGGGTGCTAACGCTCCCAATTATCTTGATTTTCCAATTTATGTAATTGTTGGAATTGAAATATTAGCATCTGCTTTACTTATGATAATAATACTGTTAGTAGTATATACAAAAGGATTAAAGAAATTTGGAGGAATAGCAATAGGTGCTATAGTTGGTTTAGATATCTTCTTATTTGGATTGATATCTGGTGCTTCAATGAATCCTGCTCGTTCTTTGGGACCTGCTATTGTTTCTGGTTATTATAATAATATATGGATTTATCTTACTGCACCATTTATTGGAACTTCAATTGTAGCGTTATTGTTGAGGAATAAATTTTAATCCTCTTCTGTTACTGAATTCTAAAAACCCGTCTTTATTTGAATTTTTATCATAATTATTTCAGATTTAAAAATGCAAAAAAATGTAGTAATAGAAGAGATGATATTACTTTATTATAATGAATTTAAGATAATATAGTAGGTATTAATAGGTATCAATTGGTAATAAAAGATAGATAAATGAAAATACAATACCAGACCATTTATTAACTCCTTTTTTAATTGAATGTCGGAATGGAAATTTTAAGAAAAAAGGGTTTGAAATCTTTAAATATATTTAGAGTAATGTTTATCAAATCAAATGAAATTTCTTTTTTCTAAATTTGTTTGGTCGATTTTCATTATTTTCATAATGGTTTTATTCTCTAATAGCCAATTTTTGACTCTTATTACAGCATTTTCACAAGGCGATGATAATAGAAGGGGAGGAGGGTTTGGAATACAAGAAAGAGAACGTGCTAGAATACATGCACAGAATAATTCTCAAATTGTTAATGATGATAATAGATTTGGAATACAAGAAAGAGAACGTGCTAGAATACATGCACAGAATAATTCTCAAATTTTTAGTAATGATTTAACCCGTATAATTCTAATTTTAACAATAATTGTTATTATTGGTGTTAGCTTATATGCTTTATACAAAATTTATTTGATCAAAAGAAAATCAAAACAATCTAAACTAAAATAATAATAATGGTTTAATTATTAGTTGATAAAAAATAGAGTTTCTTTTAATAATAATTTCATCTTCCTGATACTGTTATTATCAATTTTATTTTTGTTATCTATTCAATTTTCTTATGCTGGTAATAATAATAGAAGTTTATTGCATAACAATGCAGAATTATTAGGATGGATTTCTATTATACCAATTAATATAATTATGCTGACATTAATTTAACATCATGGTCATACACTTTAGACAATAATAGATTTAGCTAAGAAAGGAAGCATACAGTTTATCCATTTGATTGAGAGCAACAATCTTTCTAGAACAAGATTTGAGCAACTGTATAAACGAGAATCTGATGCAGGTGTAAAGGAAAGAATGTTGCTTGTGTTAAACGTAGTATATGACAAACATATTCCTGCACAGGTTGCAAGAGATCTCCACAGAAGCAGAACATGGGCTTCTGATTGGTTAAAGAGGTACAGGGAAGAAGGTATAGAAGGATTAAAAAACAGATCAAAAAGTGGTAGACCACCAGATATACCAGAAGAGACAGTATACAAGATAAAAAATAAACTGTCGTCTAGCAAACAGGGATGGACTACAAAACAGGTTTATGATATCATAGTCAGAGATAGCGGTATACACTACCATCATATTTACATCTACACCTTACTTCGCAGATGGGGATTCAAACAGAAAGTACCTAGAAAAGTACATGTAAACACTGCACCAAAAGAAGAGAAAGAAGGTTTTAAAAAAGAGCAAGAAAGATACTGGATAATCTCCAAGAAGGATTTACAGTAGTATCTACTGATGAATCATTCTTTTTCTTTGACTCTCTTGTAAGAAGAGTCTGGATAAGAAAAGATGAAAGACCAGTAGTGAGAATTAATGGATCTCATCAGGCGTCAGTTCTATTTGGTGCCACAAGTTTAGAAGGAAAACAACTGTTCAGGCAATATGACTGGTTTGATGAAAATACATTTCTTAATTATCTAAAACAGATACACAGGAAATTTCCAAAATGTTATATATTTCTGGATAAAGCAAAACAACACTATAAATCAAAAAAGGTACTGCAATATTTTGACAAACACAAAAAGGATCTGATTCCAGTATATCTTCCAACAGCATCTCCAGAATTTATGGTACTGGAAGAATGCTGGAATATAGCCAAAAACCATCTGCTTGTCCTACAATACTATCGGTCATTTACAGATTTCATAATCAAAATATCTACATATTTTAGAACAAAAAGATTCAATCTGAATATGAGAAATTACCTGGTTGGAGGTGAGTAAGCATATTTATCTTAATTGGTATAGTTGTGGATTAATTGCTAGTCTTCCATTCATTTTATATGTACGTGTAAAGAAACTCTCAGTCAAAAGATTAGGTGGAGGAGATAGTTTAACTCGAAATCTTGCTCTAGAACATACACCAATAATTAATTTTCATACTGCTTTGAATCTAATAGGATTTTTTACAGGAATATTTCATGGAATATTGTTAGTACGTGGAATAGATTTTATTTCTATATCGTTAGTAATTGTTATAACTACACTCACTATTAGTGGCATTTTGATGAGATTTACAAAATTAAGAATTCTTAATCAGTTAAATAGAATAATACGTACACATATTATTCTCACAATTTTACTTGTAATTTTGGTAATCTTACATCTCTTGATTTCACAGTAGAAGGTTTGTTCTTGAAGGTAACATCCCATAATTTGGAACAGAAACTACAAAATTTATAATATCACACTTGATTCATGCATGAAATTAGTTCTATAAAACTCATTGGAAATCTGACAAAAAATAGGTATATTTTTGTCATGCAAGATAGAAAGCAAGAACATGTATAAAGTGTCCTTATCGATCATTACATTATTTTGAGAGTATGAACTTTATGGATGTAAATGTTGACATATAAATTTCGTGACTTTGGAACTTATATTGGAGAATTTAATTATTTCCAAGATATAATACATCATCTTGTTGACATTTTTACATTAGGTATCCTTGCATACAGAAGACAATTTTACGTACCTATCAATCAAAAACAATAGAAAGAGCATTAAGAATATTTAGATTAGCAATTATGATACTCTATTTGAAGAGATGCGAAATCTAAAACTATCATGTCAAATTGATATTGATGAAGGATTGTTTGGTGCTCATAAAAGAGGAGTTAAACCCGGATGGGGTTCGGTCGGGCACAAAAATTGGACAACATCAAGTAGTGGCCAATTAAAGGAGGAATAGGTAAGAAAATACTTATATTAATGGAATTGAAGGATTCTGGATTTACGCCAAGACATCGTTGTATCGTTATAGACGAGTTCCTAAACAATATTTTCACCTATATCAAAAGAGCTAGAATTCAGATTCAATAACAGACAAAGATATATTTTATATGTTTACAAATATTCTCTTTAAAACTGTCCCTAAATCATTACGTATCACCTTAAGAGCATATGTTTTTCTACACTTTTAATAATTTTTAACTAATCAATTTAGAAAAAATCGCTTGATTTTTTAAATTATGTAACTTTTTAAATTATGTATCTATCTCTTTATAGGTATCAAATCTTTCGTGTTTTATAGCCTCTTTTATAATAGTAAATAATACCTGTTCAGCCATTTTACTTAGTATAGAAACATCATCTTTATATTCATCAAACGAAGAATGGTTTTTATTTCCAAGATAGACTTCTTTGATTTTATAGCCAGAAACTGCTGCCTCAATTAGGAACCAAACATCTATTCCCCATCCATCAGGAGGATTACAATCTAGCATTTTCTTCCATACTGCAACGTTGGAACATACCTCTCCGCTTAATGGTTGTTCAATATGAGATAGTTCAGGAAAGAAAATTCGTAGCATAGGTTTTGCAATAAGTTTTGTTACAGCAGCGTCACGAGGAAGCCTTTGATAGAAGCCTCTTGTCATATCAAAGCCTCCTTCCAATACCGGTTTTGCCAAATCATCAACCCACTCAGGGCTAATATTTCTTATATCAGAGTCTAAAAAAAGAATAGATTTATAGGGTTTTCCTGGATTGTTAGGATTAATATTACTATTTATTGCCTCAATCAAACCAGCCTTCATAGCTAATCCTTTACCCGGAAATTTTTTCAAGGCTTGTTGTATTATCTTAACGCCACCAACATTATTTGCAATTTCTATTGTATCGTCTGTAGAAAAACCATCAACTATTATAATATCTGGTTTGAATGAGCTACTTTTCACATTTATCAAGACATTCTCAATCGTACTACCCGAATTTTTTGTACATAAAATAACTGCTAAATTAGTAGAACTAAGTTCAAATGAATTATATTCGCTTCCTTTAACGATATTATTTTCTGATGATTCATTCATTTTTTATTTTAAAGCTTTAATGATATATAGGTTTTAGTTGGAGGTCTTTCTTTATGAACTAATTTTTTATTAAAATGCAAAATAAATTTTTTTAGGATTTTAATTTCTAAATGTCTTATATTTGAGTCCATAACAAAAGCCATGGATTTTTAAATATTTTTGTCCCCTACACCAGAAACATATACAGCTCTTTCTAAGATGAATAATTTCTTGCATGAACATTTAGGTTATTAGATATCAGGAAAGGGAGTATTGAAATAATGCGAAAAAAAGGAATTTACACAATTTTCAAACAATAGATGAATATATCAATAGATTTCCAAATGCATATGTTAATTTTCCTATTTTTGGTTCAAATTTTAATCTTGATTTATGTCTAATTATGGCATTAACTGCAGATTCATGCATCTCTTCTTTAGCAAGGAATGGTTTTAATCCTTCTCTATATCGTTCATTTATAATATCACCGTTTTGATTTATTATGCTTATGCTAACCCATCTTATAGACTGGTTACAACTGATTATATTTTCAATAAAAATAGAATGAAATTCATTATTTAATACCATTTGTTCATTAGGTAATTTTTCTAATCATAATAAAAAAGTTATGAATGAGTATTATCATGAATAAAAAATTCTTTCACGATTAATTAATCTATTACTCTAGCAACATTACTACTATCAGCAATAATATGAGTCTCAGAAGATTTTTTGTCTTGATTGATTGATTGGTTAGTGCATCGTATTTGCTTCTTTTTATAGATATCCAAGAACAAGGATTATTCTGCAGTAAATAGATAAATGAATTAAAGCAAACGTTCTGGGTATTTTTTCCTTCCTTCCTTTATCTTTTTATTTATTTACTACCGTCAAAACACTTATCATTATTTTGTTCTTGAAAGTAATCCACCAAATGGGCGTGAAGATTCTCCATAGGTTAAGTTATATACTTCTTTTTTTCTCTCTGCATTAGGTTTATTAAGGTTGGTGCCGCAAAAATACATTATAGAGATTTTAGTGGTAATTATAATATACCATTACAGGCATTTAAGTGTTTGTATTTAAGTGTTCAACAATAGAGAACTTTTTTGTGTTCTATTTGAATTTTGACTATAAAATAATTAAAAAATACCTATACTACAAAACGGCAATTGCAACTATTATACTTATATTTTTTAATTTCTTTTATTTAGTTAATTAATTATTTTATTAATTATTAGTATATTATTTTTCCTCCATTATTTTGTTCAGAGATCTACATCTGATTATAATGTTATCATAAGTATTGGTATAATTTCTATGTATCTACAAGTACAAGCTTCAATAATCATCTTATCGATTTTATTTATGAAAAATTTCCAATCACAAGAGTACGTAATATATAGCAAATATTGAATAGTTCTTCAAGTATATATAAAGATTCTCATATAACAATGAACTACAAAAATAGCATATCGGATAAGGATGAAAAACTTGTATACGACTGTTAGATATTTTCAAACAATGTTGAAAAAAATGGTTTCCAAGAGCTTACATAGCCTGTTAAGTCTTGTATGTGCTCCAGCTGTGAATGATAAAAATATTTAACATAAATTTATGTCAGTAATTTTATTGATTCTTTCTCTGTCTTAACTTACTGTACTTCAGGTTAAGGGCCCAATTGCTCTTTATTCTTCAAGTTCCCATGTATAAAGATTTGAGAATTATATCCATGTTACACTCTGGAAAATAATCCGATTATATAATAAAGAGGCCTATCTTTCTATTTGGTTATATCAAAAATGGAGTTTATGAGTAATTTAAAGAATACAGCTGTGAATGGATTGATGGAAAAGCCGATTGTTGCAGATGAAAAAGATTCTATTTCTACAATAATAAACACACTTATCGAAAATAATGCTTACGATGTATTTGTAGGTCTTTCTGGAAAGATAGTTGGATATAATGTTCGTGATATCTTGGGAGTTAGGGATATCGCTTCTTCAAAACTTTCTACCATTGGAAAGATGATCCCTACTTTATCTCCAAATAGTAAAATTTCTGAAGCAGCTAGAATATTGAGTTTGTATAGACGCAGGGCACTCCCAATAGTAGATAAAGAACATATCGTCGGTCAAATATCTGCAAAGAAAATTGTGCAGAAGATAGATGAATATATGAAAAATGAGAAAAGTATGGAATTTCCTGCGTCAGAGCTAATGTCAGGAAATCCGATTGTAATATCCAGTAAGGATACAGTATCTTCTGCAAGGACAATTATGAGAAGGAGACGGATAGATCATTTGCCAGTAATTAGTAATGAAAAGCTCTCTGGGATTATAACTTCAACAGATATTATGGTAACAATGTTACCTTCAGAAAGGATTGGTAGAAGAACCCTAGGAGTAGATGCAGGTAAGTCAAGATTTGATATGTCCGTATCTGGAATAACTAATAAAGATGTTATAACGGCAGATATCACTGATAAAATTAAAACTGTGACCTATTTAATGACCAAAACTGATTCTACTTATTGCATTATGAAAGTCGCCGATGAAGTTCAAGGCATCATTACTTATGGTGACATTATTTCTTTACTTCAAGAAGAAGAAAAGGTTGAAAATATTCCTATTTTTCTGATGGGACTACCAGATGATCCTTTTGAAGCGGAGCTAGCCAAATCCAAATTCAAAAGTATAGTTCAATACATGAAAAAGATTTATCCAGATATAGAACAAGCAAAATGTCGTATCAAAATAAGAGAGACTCGCTCTCCAAGAAAAAGATACGAAGTCACGATAAACATTATGTCAACACATTCTAGTTATCACTACTCGGACTTTGGTTGGGATCTTAAGTATATTTTTGATCAAATAAGCAATACTATGAAGAAAAAAATTGCGCACAGAAGTAATCAGAGACAAAGAAATACTATGAGAAATGTGGACATTCCACAAGAGTAGGTACACGCAGGTTACCAAGTTCTACATGAAAATTATAAACTGAGGATTGATAGCAAATTGGATGCAAGTTGGTACATGATGCATCGTAAAATTATAAAATTGTCGGTGACAATATTTAACTGACTCTATGGATAGAGAAATATGGATTTTTAAGCGCTTATAACTACATTTGTATTGCTAATAAACGCATCAGAATACGGATTGTTTTTAGTATACCAATAAATTTTATTTGACCTCTTTGAAAATCTTGGCAGAAGCAGAAGATGTAGCCTTCCGACTCATTAGTTAAAAAGACACGTTTCAAGATGAAATATATTATACAAAGGACTCTTGATAGTATATTTGATCATTCTGATCAATTTCATGTGGTAATCACTGAATTTCTGTTTTGTTAAATTGTTATGGGTATCTCCATGGTTTCGTTTTTCACTATTCTTTACGCACTATATTCATTTCTTAGTATTGCTGGAAGAAATGTTGGTTTTTTCATTTACTGATCGCATAAATGCTTTAACAAACCAAGTTCCCATTACAATTCCCATTCCTGTAGCAAATCCAGTGATAACAGTTGTCAGAAAAAATTTTTCGAAAGTGTTAACATTAGCTGGAGAAAAGAAACTTTTATCTCTCCTTATCATTCTTACATGATTGCTTTTTCGTTTTTTTACCACACTTTATTTTTGGTTTTTCTAGCTTTTAAAAATTCTATGGATCGTAGAATGTATCAGACTTATTTATTTATTAAATAAATATGACGACGTACAAAAATGTAAATATTAGATAGTTTCATCAATTTATTACAGGTTTAAATAGAAAATACTGAAAATATTTAATAAACAGTAATATATAAAATTATTGTTGTCAGATGCTGTGTTGAATAATTGATTATCATTAAAGCTATATAACAGCATTAAGTAGATCATCCATTGTCCAGTAAAAAGAATAGTAATAATAATCAAAATACAAAAACAAAAAAGAGGACAACAAAGAAGAAAAGAAACTGGAAAGAATATAATGAATCTCTAGTTCGACGTGGTGAAATAATGTTTGATACTAATTTTTTATTGAATTGGCGAGCAGAATTAACAAAGATGAACAATGCAAAGAAAGGGGCAAAATATCTTTATCCGAATTCCTTGATATTGCTGCTCTCCACCGTACACGTATACTTACTTGCGTACAGACAAATGGAAGGATTTCTAAAGATAATGTCAAAGAATATTCCAAGACTAACAGAAATACCAGATTACACAACCATGTGGTGGAGAATAGCAAGAACAAAAGTAGAACTAAATCCTACAATAACAAATCCAAACGGAAAAGAACTAATAACAATAGCAGTTGATTCTACTGGAATCAAGGTATCTAATAGAGGTGAGCGGATACGTGATAAATGGAATCAAAAAAGAAAAGGTTTCATAAAAATACATGTAGGAGTTAACATAAGAACAAAACAGATTATCTCCATGGAAGTAACAAAAGAAAATATTGGTGATGGTAAGATGTTAAGGCCTCTAATACAGCAACAGCAACAACAACACCAACAACAGAAACAAAATATAATAATAAGAGTAATAGCAGATTGTGCGTACGATTCTAAAGATAATTTTAGTTATCTCCACAGAATGGGTATGACACCAGTAATCAAGGTAAGAAAGAATTCATCGGACAAAACCAACAACAATTGTATACCGAGAAAACTGGTTGTAGTAGAACAACTAAAAGATGTAAGGAAATGGAAGAGGAAATACAAATATGGAATGAGTTGGATAGCAGAATCAACATTCTCTTCAATAAAAAGAACGTTTGGAGAATATGTTAAATCTGTAAAATGGAATAACATAGTAAATGAACTTCTTGTTAAGGCATATCTCTATAACATGTTTATGAAAGTAATATCAGTCTAATTTAAAAAATCTACAACGATTGCTATGTGTTATATTTATTCGACATAGCATTGTCAGAAAATATTAAGACATTACGTTTAAGATTGCCTGAATGTGAGTATAACTATCTTGTGCAAATTTCAAATTATCTACACAAGTAGTTAACGTACGACGTGATCTCAAAAAAGAACAAACAAATAAACCAGCAGAACACGTCTAGTTGACTAAAGACATCTGAAAATTTTCCTGTAAGTCATAGACTAGAATCAGGGAATAAAACAAATACAATATTAACATAACAAGAAAAAAGAATAACAAAAATAACCAGGTCCGATATGAACTAATAATGGAACAAAACATCCGCTGGATAAAAAAAATTTTGCGTATTGCCTACTAAACACAGAAATAACTAAAAGGGTACATCAGAATATCCCACATTCCAGCATTCCTTGTGAATTAAGGCATGACAAGCAGATACAGCTGTAACATTTAATAAAGAATGAAGGTTCATCAGATGGAATTTTACAAAATATCTATTAAATTGAAAATATGGTTTATTGTTTTACTTTTGCTTATGAGTTAGAAATGAAAAAGATCTACATTATTAACCTGTTTGTCAGATAGAATCTGAACAAGTAGAGAAGAATGGATGAAATTTAAGGCTAAAATACTCGGTATAGAATCCGGGGGAAGACCTGTCATCACTTTGAGTAAGGATGATTCTTATGAGCTAGGAGTAAGAAGCGGAGAACGGGTTAAACTTTTGTACGAAAATAAAGAAATGATTGTAATAGTAAATATTGTTACTAAATCCGTTCCAAAAGGAATTGCAGGTATTTATGATGAGCTGAGATCAATAGGCAACATCAGGGAAAACAGCATTCTAGAGATAGAGACCATAGATTATCCTCAGTCCATTTACTTTATACAAAACAAATTGAAAAAAGTTAAGTTAAATTTCAAAGAGATTTTTGAAATAATAAAAGACGTTGCAAATGGAAATCTAAGTGAATCTGAAATTGCAGCCTTCTTAACTGCCCTTGACCATCAGGGCTTAGATATCGATGAAGCAACTAGCCTTACACTGGCAATGGTTGAGACGGGAAAGAAGTTGCAAGTAGCAAATAAGCCAGTATGTGACAAGCATTCTATTGGCGGAGTTCCTGGAGATAAAACCACGCTTCTTGTAGTTCCTATAATTGCTGCAGCAGGATTAACTATTCCAAAAACTTCTTCTCGTGCCATAACTTCTGCTAGCGGAACAGCAGACAGGGCTGAAATCCTCATGCCAGTTAATCTTACAATAGAACAGATGAAGATGGTTATAGAAAAAACTAATGGTTGTATTGTATGGGGAGGGTCTCTGGAATTAGCACCTGCTGATGATAGATTCATACAAGTTGAATATCCTCTTTCAATCGATCCTCTCTTACTCCCCTCAATCATGGCAAAGAAAAAGGCTGTCGGAGCAAATTATTTGGTATTAGATATTCCATCAGGACGTGGCACAAAAGTAAAAACAACTGGTGACGCAGATCTATTGGCAAAGGAGTTCATGGAGCTTGGAAAAAGATTGGAAATAAAAACTCAATCAATAGTATCCTTTGGCGAACAACCGATAGGTAATACTATAGGACCAGCTTTAGAGGTCCGGGAAGCCTTAGAAGTACTCCAAGGAAATCAAGTTCCCGATCTTATAGAAAAAGCAATAAACATTTGTGGTTTAATATTCGGTATGACCGGAATAGGAGGAAAGGAGCTTGCTCTAGATATTTTGAAAAGTAGAAAGGCAGAGAAGAAAATGAAGGAAATAATATACAGGCAAGGTGGCAATTCAGAGATTCGAATTGAGGATATAAAAATTGGAGAGCATAAGCTTGAAATTCAATCTGAAAATTCTGGAAATGTTCTATGGTTGGATAACAATATTATTGTTACAATTGCACGCTTGGCTGGTGCTCCCAAAGATAAGGGAGCTGGAATAATTATTCATAAAAAAATAGGACAAAAAGTAATGAAATATGATAAACTACTTACAATTTTTTCCGAGAAGAAAAATAAAATTCATAACGTAGAAAAAATGCTAACGGAAATAAAGCCATTTCATGTTGGTCATAGACAAGAAATGATAATTCACACTTTTCTAGATATTCCCGAACCTAAAAAAACGTTTATCTTGGAACGTTAGAAGTCACTTTGGCTAGCATAATTGTTTTCTATCCTGTCATCAGATTAAATATTTTCCTGATTTCTTTTATTCGACTTTGTTTGTTACTCGATACAATATTTAATATTATCAACGCGATCAATGATGGAAGCATATGATTTGAATGTGCAAAATTCCGAGAAAAATTAGTCTATTTATAAATTTTAGAAACCTCAAAATAGACCGGCGTAGGTCAAAAGTGACATTATTATAAACAATAACAGAGCAATAAAATAGATTAGATGTATAAAAATGGTCCATGAATTATTCCCACTACAATATCTATTAGATCTGCTATAATATGGGAATTCAGTCTTGTTTTACGGTCAAGAATTAGATTCGTGTAAAATGGTCTGACGACTGAAACTTTAAACGTATATTTTTTACCTTTAATATACACTATGAAAGGAATAGATTCCAGTAATCAGGTCATAAAATCAACTCAACCAAGAGATTCGTAAACTGAACTGGTAAGAGTAGTTTTTTAGGCATAAGCAATTTCTAATATAAGAATAATTCTGCACATCTATAGTAACTATAATAAAAGAATTTATGATATTAGTAAATGTACATATTTCTTGACTCTATTCAAAGATTGTTTGGTTTACCGGTTTTGTTTATTATCCTCTGTATTTTATAAATTGTTTAGATACCAGCTCAAACTATTGCTTGTATAAAACCCTCAAGTACAAAGCAAGAAACAGTATTCAGTACAAAACGATTATAGTCTTTTTGTATTTACATTGTTGTCTATCTTTTTGATCTTAGTATGAGTATGGTAGGTGAGAAGAATTAGTTATTTTAGATCCTTTTCTTTTGATGTTCTTCATATTCTATATCAAATCATTTTTTATATTTTTTTTCTAAAATGAATAAAGCCATAAAGTCTCTTAAGAAACCCTACGTTTTAAAAAAGACATAAAAATGATACGGGATCGGATACTGAAAATAATTTTTTTCTGTCTCGCAAGTAAAAAAGGTACTTGGAAACGTCTTTCAAGCACACTTAAAAACAAAGGATAGTCTACAATCCAGACCGTAATATTAAGAAATTTAAGATATAATTACCGGATATCAAAAAAGATAGATGTAAATTAATTATAATATTATTATTTTCTCCACCTATAGATAAATTCCCAAAATATACCCCACAGCATAGGCAACCATGGCAGCGATTCCTCCTATCAATAATGTATAAAACCCCGAACTAATAACTGATTTATTCACGATCTTTCCCTTAACTGAGCCTATGATAAAAAAAGATATTCCAGTAAAAATAATAGAATACATCAATGCAAAATCTGTTGATAGGATGGAGACGTTCAGAATATAAGATATAACAAAAGGCACTAAGGGAACCAAGCCAAGTAAATTAAATGCAACAAAAGTTGTAATGGCTGACTCGAGAGGTTTCTTTGTATCATCTATCAATCCCAGTTCTTCTTTCATCATTGTATCTAGCCAAATTTTCCTTCTTGAAGTAATCATTTTGACAATGTCATCTAATAGTGTATCTCTAAAACCTTTCTTTTCATAAATTTCTTTTATTTCTTGTTTTTCCTCTTCTGCCAAATTATCTATTTCCCATTCTTCCTTTTTTCTTTCTTTTTCGATATACTCTCTCCTTGTTTTTGCAGACAAATAATTCCCAACAGACATAGAAAATCCATCAGCAAACAAGTTTGCAAATCCTAAAATGAGAATAACAGCAACAGGTAAAGATGCCCCGAAAGCTCCTGTCACTATAGCAAAAGTAGTAACGGACCCATCAGTAGCACCATAAACAAAGTCTTCTATAGACCAATTCACATTTAATAATAAATATAGACATTTAAAAATATATTATAATTACTGTTTGTTAAAAATAATGTTTTCATGAACTTTATTACACTTTACTAAACATACAAATACCTTTTTCAATAAAAATACAATAATGGTTACCATGGCAACTACGAGCGATAAAGATCCAAAGGTAACGTCAGAACAACTAAAGAAAAAAATGGAAACAGAGGAAGCATTAATAATTTTTGATATAGGAGATTTTGAAAGGTTTCAGTCAAAACATATCCCTGGATCTAGTTTTGCTTCCTGTGATGAGGACTCTAAGAGAAATATAATGCCAAGATTACCAAAGGATATTGAGATTATTTTGGTAAGTGACACCGATGAATATCCGAAAGAAATGGCCAAAGCCATGAATTCGATGGGATTAAGAGCAAAATATCTTCAAGGAGGTTTGCAATCATGGAAATGGGAAATGTCGAAATCGGAAGAAAAGAACTTTACACCACAAGACCTAAAAAAAATCCTCGATGAGAATACCACTGATACTAGAAGAGGTAAGGAAACAATACTTTTAGATGTAAGGCAACCCGATGAATTTGAAAGTTGGCATATTGAAAACAGCCATAATATACCCCTAGAGAAAATTACATCATCTCTAAGTTCTTTTGATAAAAAAAGAGAGATAGTTACAATTTGCCCAAGGGGAAATAAAGCGATGATAGCAAAAGCGATGCTACAAAGATATGGATTTACAGCCAGGGCATTGTCTGGCGGTTTAAGTGCATGGACAACTGCGATTGAAAGCCCTTCTACTGAATTTGAAATTATGGATAAAAATGGGAACAAAAAAACGGTAAAAGTTGTCCAAATAAGAAGAATAGGAAAGGGATGTTTATCTTATTTTTTATCATTTAAAGGCGAGTCCCTTGTTATAGATCCTGCATTCCCAGTAGAAAATTATACAGAACTTGCAAAAACAAGTGAATCGAAAATTATCAAGATTTTTGATACGCATCAACACGCAGACCACATATCTGCCGGAAAATCATTGGCTGATATAACAGGGGCAGATTATTATGTCAGCGATCTAGAAGAATATTCTCAAGATTACATGGGATCAAATATTAAGAAGATAAAGGAAGGTGATATTGAAAAGATAGACGAGATAGAAATTAAAATATTAAACACCCCAGGACACACAATTGGTAGTCTCTGTTTTCTAGTAGGATCAAAACTTTTGTTTACAGGAGATACTCTTTTTGTTGATGGAATAGGTAGACCTGATCTTAGAGATAAAGCAGTTGAATATTCAAAATTGCTCTATAATACTCTACATAATAAGGTCTTGACTTTGGATGAAAATACAGTTGTACTTCCGGCTCATACACCAAAAGGTATTAATTCAAAAATTTTATTATCAGGATTTTTGAAAGAGATAAAAAATAATAATAAAGATTTATTTTTTTTAAGTGAAAAAGGATTTGTAGATACTATTGCGTCACTAACAATGCCTACTCCTCCCTCGTACAAAGATATAATATCTATAAATAAATATTTCAAGGCGGAAGACATAGGTATTAACAAAATTAATGAATTGGAATTTGGTCCTAACAGATGCATTATTAAATGAGGATGTGATAATATAGATATGAAAAAATTTGTTGCTATGTTCCTCTGGATGATATTCTTATCCTCTTCATTAACATTATTATCACTGATAAATATAAGCGCTCAGACAGAACCTAGAGTAAATGTTATGTATGAATGCGGAACATTGGACGTAAATGCTCAGTTAAATGTGAACGGTTTCGAACCGAATAGTAGTGTGTCTTGGAAAGTTATTACTCCTACCGATGAAACAGGTTCTATTTTTGGATACTTTGATACGAATGGCACTGGAGGATTTAACGAATTTACTCATTTGTCGGAATTAAAGCACGCAGATTACTCAGTTCAATTCTTTGATGATGCTGATAAAGATGGCCTTCCAGATAAGGGAAAGAAAATATTTACTGCTAAAATGTCTCCGCCAGTTCCATGTAAATAAACTAGATTAAATGACTAGAAATTTTTTATTAATTCATCTAGATTTTGTCAATATTTTTTTTAAAAAGAGATATCAATTATTTCCATGTTTTTGGAATGAATCAACATAAACAATTTGCTCAATCTTTATCATAAAATAAATAAATTAAAATAATCGAAAGCATCTGAACTGTCTAATTTCTAATATATAAAAAGTTACTGGCTCAAGAAAGCAACACCGTTGATTCGATTCATAGTCAAAGATATACATCGAATTTGAAGATTCATCAAAAGAGACTCGTACATACGGAACATCGGAAGTCAAATGATATAGAAGATATAAAGAAACTATTGACCTTAATAGCTTGAATACCATACATCAGTAGCACTCTATTTTTTTCCCCAACAAATTGAAGGCTAGAAGAGATGACAAGAAGGGATTTTATTTAGCACAATTTATTATTTCAGATTAGTTGCCGAAAAGTGATTTAAATGAGTATTAATATGCTCATCACAATAATAATTATTACATTGGGGACATTGTGATGAAGGTACTTTTGTACAGCCTCCCATTGCACATTTTAATCCATGTAGGTGTCGTCCTCTGGTCTCATCCCATAAATCAGCAATGGCGCCCATATAATTAATTAGATACGATGCTATTTAAACAAATTTGAAGAATAAAATTAAACCAATTTAGGATGGTATGTTTTAAAATTTATTAAAATAATTATTTTTTAGGTAAACAATACTCTTTTTATGTAGACATTTTATTGTTTGAATTTATTTCGACATTTATTGTCCAGATCATATACAGATGGATAGCACAAATATAATTATAAACTCCTTCACGCTCGAAGGTATAATCAAATTTGTCTCCTGGAAATAACATGTTTGAATCAAATAGCGAACTAGGTACTGAAATATTTTTCGAGTAATTTGAATTTATGTTGGCATCGTTATCTGAAACCTCTACACTGTTAACAGTATGAATTGTACTATCCTCATTTATCCATTCAACAGTGTCATCAATATGAATATTGGTTTGGTTTGGTATAAAATGTGCAACACTATCGGTGCCTGCACCTTGAGGAATAGTTATAATAACTTTTTGATTCAGTGCATAAGAACTAGCAAGCAAACTGCAAAAAAAGAATAATAATACTAATAAGAGAACAATATTATATGTCATAAGGGAGCATTGAGTATTGATTCTATTATTAACATTTCTTCTAATAATGGCCATGAGCAAGAATACGCCTCATTAATAACATCAATTATAAAGATAACGACAATTTTATCTCGTAATTTCATTTGAAAAATTTAAGCTTAAAAAGATAGATATAACAATCATAATATCAGACAACAATTAATTAATCAATTAATTAATTGTTTATTACTCTAGCGATATTTCCTGTGAACCCCCGAGATTGGTGAGTTCAAATCCACAACATCAGCATCTTTCTTTTTTCTATCTAAAGCAATTTCTGTTGCAAAATTCATAATAAAATAGTTATTACAGTTAACCGAATATAATACCATAATGCAAGATAGCAAACATATTCCTGCGGTAGAAGATATTATGACTCCAATGCCACTAGAAGTAATTAACCTCTCTGACGACGCATATACCGCATCAAAATTAATGAAAGATAAGCAAATCAGTTCGATTATTGTTATAGACGAAGAAAAGCATCCCATTGGCATAATAACTGAACGTGACATAGTAAGACGGGTTGTTTGCGATAAGAAAAATGCATCAAATACATCGGTAGAATCAATTATGTCAAAACCATTGGTAACCGTTGAATATAAAGCTAATATTGACGAAGCCGTAGCCATTATGACGAAAAACAAAATTAGGAGACTGCCTATTGTTAAGGATGGTCATTTATATGGTCTTATTACCGCAACCAATTTGATTAAATATATATTTCAGAAATATGTTGCTGATAAGGAAATTTTGAAATCTCTAGTAAGATACAGAAAATATTGGGAAGAATAATGAGAATTTAGTAAATTTTAAAATATTTTTGAATGGTGTGGATACCGCAATTACTATGAATTTCTGCATTATCATAATTAGTTGGCTAATTCTCAAATATGGCTATTGAAATGGAGAATTTTCTGCAAAATCATATCTTAATAAATAAAGCAATAAAATCAATCGTCTAATATTTTGTAATAATTAACAAGTAGCATAGTTGTATTTATGCAGATATTTTAGTCGATTCTTTTGAAAAATCTTTATTGTTTATATTTATTAAATCAGTCCTTTGAGCATGATTCACAATTGAGAAAGTGATAGTGTTTAATATGTAGGCAAGCTTTGAATTTAAATTTTTTATAAGTATAATTTTCTAAAATGAAGAAAATGTATTAGAATAAAATTAAATATTGGAGATATTTAATCGGTTTTTTTATCTAACAAAAAATCCTAAAATAGAATGAAGATCAATACCTGTTTAATGCACGATGAATCTTTTTTGATAAGACATTACAAAATACTTTCAGTTTTTCTTATATTATTTTCTATGCTCTTGACTCAGATAATAATTGAAGACTCATCCGCTGTTTCAAACCACTCAGGAATTAAACAAATAACTTTAATTGCATATGAAAAGGTTCTACAAATAGCTCCAGATAATCAATTACATCCCGGTGGTATACTTTATGAGGCAATGACATACAATGGTACTATTCCAGGGCCGACAATTGAATTAAATCAAGGCGACATTTTAAATCTAACTCTAAAGAATGCAGCTGATATAGTCCACAGCATTGATTTACACGGTATAAGCGGACCCAGCCAAGCAATATCCGGATCTTTAAAACCTGGTGAGATTAAAACTTGGCAAATTACAGCTGAAAACCCAGGAGTTTTTGTTTACCACTGTGATGGTGACAATCTAAATGGTATTTGGGAACATATTTCAGGTGGTATGTATGGTGGTTTGGTAATTCATCCTGCACAAGAAAAACCAGCAAAAGAATTTTTTGTCGCATTTAACGAAGTCTACAATAATAAAGACCTAGGTTTGTTTGTTGGAAATAATAAAACAGTCGGATCATTTGACATGACTAAATTCATAAATAATCAGCCTGATTTGATCCTAACTAACGGTATGGCATTTAAATATTTTCCACGAATGGGAACAATTGTTAAAATTCAGCTCAATGAAAATGCAGATATGTTTAAAGTAAAAACAGGAGAATTAACTAGATGGCATATTATTAACGCAGGCCCTAGAAATGAAATTACTTTTAATTTTGCAGGCGGAATGATTGATAAAATTAACAATAATTTTAACGGATCAGTTATTAAAAATACCGTTCCTCGAAATTATGAAGTTTCTATCCCACCCGGAGGAGGAAAAATCATAGAGACAACCTTTCCTGAAGATGGCATCTATTTTGGAAACGATCATGACATTGGAAGTCTGTTAAAAGGTGCAGGGTTTATAGTTTATGCAGAAAAAAATGATATGAAGTAAATGCTGAAAATCACTACAATTTGTTTAAAGATAGAAAAAGACATGTTGAGTAGCTAGTTCTCTTGCACGATTAGATCGGTTTTCAATGATGTATTCTAAAACTATCATAAAAAAGTTTTCGAAAATTTTTCTGTTACTAGATTTCACAACATAAATAGATCCCATATTAAAATTTCAGAATAAAAATCAATTCACTTTTATCATAAATTAGTAAACAATAACTTAAATATCTATTCATAAGATCGTTATAAATGCAAAATGAAAATAATAAAAATGAGAAGATAAACGTTGTAGGAATAAAGGTTTTGGAACAAAATGGAATTAATATAGATGAAATAACGAAATTATTGGTATATAACGCATCAGTAGAATTTGCGGCTTATTACTATTTTACTAATTTAAGAATGCATTGTACAGGACAAGACGGAGAAAGTATTAAAGGAGTTATAGAGGATGCAAGATTAGAAGATTTAAGTCATTTTGAATCATCTTTGTCGAGAATATATGAATTGGGGGCAATACTACCTATTGATGCCCAAGATTTCATAAGGATGTCGGGTTGTGAATTCCTTCAACTCCCTTCGCTTAACAAAACAGATTTAAAAGAAATACTACTAAAATGTTTAAAAGCTGAGCAGGGAGCTATAGTAAATTGGAATAAGTTATGTAACCTAACTAATGGTAAAGATCCTGCAACTTACGACATAGCCAAGGATATTCTACGAGAAGAGATTGAACATGAATCTTGGTTTTTAGAGTTGCTATATGGAAGACCATCAGGACATATGAGAAGGAAGTTTCCTGGAGAGCGACCTCACACGCATAAACATTCTAGATCATTAAATCTAGTATAATCAGATAGCCGTAAGACATCATACAATAATTATTGCTATTTTTATTAATCATTATTTTATCTACGTTGCGTGAGAAAATCACTATTAACTTTTCATTTTAAAGATATATATTGAAATGAGTTCGAAAAAATTAAAAACATAGTTTGATGCACATAATAATGAATATATGTTACAACAGATTCAGGTTCAAGCAAATAGAAACACTCCATATGCATATTTCTATTACTAAAGTACTAATTCTCTCATCTGGTTATAATCATCATTATCATTACTAAAGATGCAACAATATATGTGTCTTGACAAGGTTTGTGAATATCTGACGTATCTGAGTTATTGAAAGAATATCAATTTACTATACACATTTGATAAAGACAATATTACAAGTATTAATTGAAATCTCGAATTCAAAAACAAGATTTTTTATTTAATCCCTTACTATAATTGATGAGAAGATTGAATTATGATCTATGGAAATAAAAAAATATATCTATCCAATATCATTTTAAAAAATAGATAGATTGGAGAATCTACTAAGATTTGAGCAGCGCAGAAACAGCCAGCGAATTGCCTAATTTGAAATCTATTGTTTGTTTTCCTTGGTTGTACAGGGCTATTACATTTATGTCTTCCACGTTTTGATATTCTCCACTTATAGGGTCCTGTCCATCCATGTCATCGTCAAACTGTACAACAAATAAAGCATTATCTTTAGTCAAACTCTGCATCCTTTCCAACGGAACGGTTACTCCTTCATATTCGTTACCATATTTGTCTATATGCAGAAACATAAACTGTAAGTCTGGATTATCTGGTAAATTCAAGGTTGCACGACCGTCTCTCAATTGACATGGATAAAAATCTCCCAAAAGTACAGGTGTTTTTGGCCCTATGCTGCCGGTTAATGGTAACAAACTAGCCTGTGTCAAACATTTTGTTGTTTTGTATTTGATTATCTTTTCTGTGTGGTAATGGTAACGATCTTTATGGTCACGTTCATCATGACCATCATGATCATAATAAAGATAGTTACCATCATCATCATAGCGATTAATATCTCCTATAACAATATCTTTGAATTTGTCTCCTGCTATCTGAATAATGGTTGGAGCAAAGATTTGTGTTATATCTTTACCCTGTGCAATTTGTGTATTGATAATTTGTGCTGCCTGATTAATGGTACTCTGGTCTGCATCTCCAGATGCTATCATTCCGGTAAGGGTTTCTAACGCCTGACTTACCTGTCCTTCTGGTCTCTTCTTTAACTCTAGATTTAACAGATCTAGAGCTTTAGCTGAATATGTACCTGCAGGAAGTTGTTCTGATAACTGTCTCGCAACTTGCTGAACTTTGCCTTCATCTACCTCTGCTTTTTGAACAATTTCTTGACCTACTTTTTGTTCTAGTTCTTCAGCATCTGGAGGACCTACCGGATATCCCTCTTGTTCTGCCTGTTGAATTGATGTACCTTCCTCAACTTTAGGTGGGGCCGTTGTAAGTTCTGGAATTTCTTTTTGCTCTGCTGTTGGTTCTGTTTCCTCTGTTGGTTCTGTTACCTCTGTTGGTCCAGTCGTTGTTGGTTCTGTTACCTCTATTGGTTCTGTTACCTCTGTTGGTCCAGTCGTTGTTGGTTCTGTTACCTCTGTTGGTTCTGTTACCTCTGTTGGTCCAGTCGTTGTTGGTTCTGTTACCTCTGTTGGTCCAGTCGTTGTTGGTTCTGTTACCTCTGTTGGTCCAGTCGTTGTTGGTTCTGTTACCTCTGTTGGTCCAGTCGTTGTTGGTTCTGTTACCTCTGTTGGTCCAGTCGTTGTTGGTTCTGTTACCTCTGTTGGTCCAGTCGTTGTTGGTTCTGTTACCTCTGTTGGTCCAGTCGTTGTTGGTTCTGTTACCTCTGTTGGTCCAGTCGTTGTTGGTTCTGTTACCTCTGTTGGTCCAGTCGTTGTTGGTTCTGGAATTTCTTTTTGATCTGCTGTTACCTCTTCCTCTGCTGTTAGTTCTTTCTCTGTTGGTTCTGGAACTTCCTCTTGCTCTGCTGTTACCCCTGGCCCTCTTGGTGACTCGCCATTTTCAACTTTAGGATCTTTATCATTTCCATGATTGTTATTTTCTATTGCATTCCCATTATCTAATTGTGCATTAGAAGTTTCGAGAAATGAACCAGAAAGTAATCTCAGACCGGATCCGATATACATCTGCGCGGGATAAGCAGTAATCATCGAAATAGTAAGAAAAATCAATAATATTCTATTTAGCGAAATTCTTACCATCATTAGATAAACGATTGATAATAAGTAATATAAATAGATGTGCAGTACAAAGTTTGATTTCCTCTGTATTCTTTTCAAAAAGATAAAATAATGTTAATCGTTACATTCGTCATATTTCTATAAATAATAAGTGATGGTTAAAGGATAAAAAAAACACGGGCAGTACCAGTTTATTATATAGTATTTGAAACACCACATACTGCTAAGGAAAATCCTTACGTAAAGAATAAACCTATATTTTCATGTATAGTCCTTACATTTGATGATTATCATTCATGCAGAAAGAATAATTTAAAATGTGGCCAAATCACCAATACAATTTAGTCAAATTATTAACTTACGTCAACATTTCAAAATCAAAATATAATTCGATTTAACAAAGGAACTAAATTACTATTTAATTAATTAAAAAATTATCCTATACGTTTCACATTTGAAGAGATATCTTTGCTACACCGCTTCTTGTAGTGTCAAAAGGTGGATTAATTCCAGTTCCTAGGATAGTAATAACCATAGTATATTTTCCAGGATTTTCAATCATAATATTTTGAACATCGCTCTATACAGATGAGGAAATATCCAAGCTGTTAGAACATGCAAATTTAAGAATGCGTGTGGTTATCCTGACATTATTATCTACGGGTATGAGGGTTGGCGGTCTTGCCGCTCTTAAAATGGGAGATATTGAATATATTGATGAATATCGTTTATACAAATTCAAAGTATATAGTGACACTCTAAGACACGCTTACATTACATTCTGTACGCCTGAATGTGCTCTAGAGATAGACAAATACAGGGAATACAGGAAACAAGAAGCGGAACATATAACAAAGGACGCTCCGTTCATAAGGGGAAAGGGTAATGATTTAATGGCTGGATATACAGGCCAATTGAGTTCCAATGTTCTGCAAAGAGCAGTAATGAGACTACAACATAAGGCAAAGACCAGGGAGCCCATAAAATGCGGAATGCCAACAGGAGGATCAAGGTTCAGACATGAGGTTATGAACTGTCATGCTTTTAGAAAAATATTCAATACAAGATGTATCGATAACGATGTGAAATTCCAGGCAAAAGAAATGTTTATGGGACATAAAGGAAAATTGGGACTGGATAATAATTATTGGCGTCCAACTGAGGCCAACTTACTCCAAGAATATTCTAAGGTTATAGATTCACTAACAATCAACGAAGAGAATAAATTGAAGACTGAGAACGCATTATTGAAACGCGAGAAGGAACGAACCGATAAAATGATGATTGAAATTTTACAGAAGTTTGAAAAGTGGGAAGCAGACCAGACAGCAAAAAAATCCTAACAAATAGGAATTTCTCGCAATATTTCAAATACAAGATAAGCTAAGTCAAGTGGCTTGGTTAATGTCATATTCTTTTAACTAATTGGTCTAAATTACTGAATAGGTAAAGCTTAAGGTATCCAGAACATCATAATTTTGTGTACAGTAGTTCTTCTAAACTATATCTCACAACGGCACAGAAGAATGGTCTAAAGTCATTGATGAAAAATACTTCAGACAAGAAGAATTATCGCAGATTACTGGCAGTAATCTAGAAAAGCAATGGTAGAACTTTTGAAGATATTGCAAAGGAACATGGCGTGAGTATCAGAACAGTCCAAAGATGGATATCAGCATATCTTAAGACAGGAACAAAAGGATTGGAGATAAGGAAACCAGGTGGTACAAAATTTCGTATAACAGATGAGGATAGAGAGATTATGCTTTCTGTACTTTTCAATGATCCCAATATTTTTGGTTATATTAGAAACACTTGGAGTCTTAGGTCACTGGCAAAGTGTCTTACAGAAGAATTCGGCATTCCAATCAGTTTCAAACATCTCCAGAGGATACTAAAAGATATGGGCATTAGATGCAAAAGACCTAAACTGGAACTTGAACATGGAGTTGATTATGAAGAGGGAAAGAAAAAAATACAAAATTACAAACAAGTAGCATCGGCACTCAAAAAAAGAAAGTAATGCTTGTATTTGAGGATGAAACCATAGTAACACAGAAACCTTGTATAAGAAAATCAATGAGTTTTGAAGGAAAACAACAGAAAGTTAGGCATAATGGCAGTAGAAAGAGATTCTCAATGTACATATCCATGCTATGGCCAGAACAGAATCTACTGTATGATTTCTATGACAGATCAAATTCCACAAATACGATACACCATCTTGAGAATCTCAAGATGTATGTAAAGCAAAATGGTTGGAAAAGAATTGTACTTGTATGGGATAATGCATCATATCATATAAGCAAAATTACAAGAGAATATATCAATACACAGAAAGACTGGCTCACTGTAATACATCTTCCAAAGAGGGCCCCATATCTCAATCCAAACGAGAGAAAAGTAAATCAATGTATAAAATCAGATGTATGTGCAAATAGATTCTATACCAATATAGAAGAACAAAAAGATGCAATATCAGAATATCTGGATAATAGATTTGGAAGATGGCATTATGACATTCACAATGACACTTGACTTATTAATCATATTAAGAAGAAAAAGTACGAACACAACTTGTTGTTACGGGTGTAATACCCCAATCTATTGGAATCCGGTAAAAGGAGAGTACTGAGAGTTATCAACCTAGAAGAGACACAAATGTTTATATCTAGAAAAACAACAAATACACCACTAATCAAGCAAGGACAAAGAATGTTCTACTACTGATTTTAGTGCTGGTATTAGCAATGTTGCTAGAGTAATAAATTAATTAATTACTAATATACTAAAAGAGAAAAAAAAGGTTTAGGTTTCTACCTATATTACGCTGGCTCTACAATTATTCCCAAATCTTCCAAGCATTGTAGGATGATGTCTCGGTCCTGTTGAGATACACCTTGACTATTTAGTGTGGTGTTTAACAATTGCCATTTCTCGGTAGATGATATTGCTGTGGATGTCTCTAGAAATTCACAAAGATCTGCAAGTGTATTTATATGTATTTCTTCTCCTGTAGCAGAATCAACAGTCTGATCAAAAATCATGAAGAAGCCTTCAAGATCTTCCTCACTTAGAATTGAAAAACAGTTTTCACATGCTTGATCCTCTTCTGGAGCACTAGTCTTTATCTGGTTGTTGTCATTCACATTTACACATTTATTTACTAGGTTTCTATCGAAGTTTATTTTATCTCCAAATCCATTACCATTTTGTGTGTTTGCACCGTCTGTTGTTCCTTCATCTGCTGCTGCTGCTGTTGCAGTACCGTCTTGAGGTATCTGGGTAATATCTATACCATTTACGTTTATGTTACTGTTTACACACTTTATTTTCTGGATATCTGCATGAGAACTCTTTGAATCTTTTTTATCATAACTATATCTATTGTCGTCTTGGTAATAGTTATTGTCGTACCTGTACTGATTGTCGTACATTTGCGCCTGTGCATTTCCTATCATTGATGGATTTAGAGCCAGTAGACCAGCGGCTACTATCACGGTGATAGAAACCAGAACTGTCTTTGTCTGATGGGTAATTACACTGTTAAATACGAATTTAATATATCCAAGGTTAGAAGGAAGATTATCTAATCTTGTAATATTTTATCATGCTGAATTATTGACTATAAGAAGAGATAGAAAATGATGTTTAGGTAGAAAGAGAAATCCTAGTACTGCAGCAAGTAACTAAAAATATTTATCCTAACCCTCTCTTATTTCAATCGTTGTTATGTTAGGGGAACCAGAAAACTAAATAGTCTTCATAAAGTGGACCAGGTTAGGGTTATTCAATTAAACGAACAGACATACCAGAGATTAAGGAATCATTTTAATGAATTTCACTGCGGACCAGAAGACTTACGCAATAATAAAGTTACTACCTATGACGACATAATTATCAAGATATTAGACTTCGAAGAAAAAAATCGAGATAAGTCTTATTATTAGTTACCAAAAAAGTTCTCTATCCTTGAACACTTAAATACGAACACTTAAATAACTGTAATGGTATATTATAATTAACACTAAAATCTCTATAATGTATTTTTGCGGCACTAACCTTATTAAATCTAATGCAGAGAGAAAAAAAGAAGTATATGACATAACCTATGGAGAATCTTCACGCCCATTTAGTGGATAACTTTCACGAACAAAATAATTGTAAGTGTTATAACAGTAGTAAATAAATAAAAAGTAGGTTATAACGTATAACCTTTGTAGTTTTTATTATCCGGTTTCTCTAATGTAGGAACCTTGACGATATTATCAGAAGACTACTGGATTTTTATGATAGTAAGGGGAAATCACAGAAATGACTACTAGAGACGACGACAATAATAACAATAACGATGAAGAACGTAAGGTAATTCTGGATGAAGAAGGTCAGGTAATAATTCTGGACCCTAAGCGTAATAAGATAATTGAATTTGTATTCGAACAGGGCGGTAAGGAAGGTAGTAGAAGAATATACATTGATGAAAAATGTCGTTGGTATTGTATAGCCGCTTCTCTGAAAGATGCGAAAGAAGGTAGGGGTAAATTCTATAAATATACTGATTTAGGCAGAAAATTATTGTTGGAAGTTTTCGCTGAATTAGATAAAACAGGTCATTTTAATGATAAAGCGATCTATAAATATACTGATTTAGGCAGAAAATTATTGTTGGAAGTTTTCGCTGAATTAGATAAAACAGGTCATTTTAATGATAAAGCGATAGAAGGAGATTACTTTTCTGATATTGTGGTTAGAAAGTGTATTGATATGATCAAAATCAAAAAGGACCTATCAGATCTTAAATAAAATTTCAATTTTATTAAATATTTAATATTTTTTTATATGCAATATAATTTTTTAAATAGACTTTTATTCTAATCTTCTTTTATTTTCTTTGTATGGATGGTGGTGGTCCGTTACGTGGTGGCTGATTGGGTAGAGTTGTAGGGGAAACAAAAGAAGGGAAATTAATTCAGATAGAAAATGAGACTTTTGAAAGGTTAAAACAACATAACCGACATTATAATCATGATGATGGGAATGTTAGTTCATTTGACGATATTATTGTTAGAATGCTAGATTTCTACGAAGAGAATGAGAAAAATAATGAAAGATGTTATTATTTATGATTATTATTATATCCATTATTCAATATCTTGAAAGGATTGAGACAGTAGAAAATTTTATTTAGGACAAAAATGGAAACTAAAAAATAGAAATAAGAATAGTCAAAATCTTTTTTACAGAGGTGACTATTCTTATCTTATGGGTAAGATATTAGAAAGTTATTTAACACGAAATAAAAAGGCATTGTCAGGTATCTTTTCAGTAGTTATACTAACAATTTTTTTGGCTCCGAAAAGTTATAGTCAAGACTGGTCAAATGATGCAAGAAAAGCACAAACATCATTAGTAGACCAGATGAAATATCTATGTATAAAGCTGGATGAACTTTATTCAGAACTTGATCCGGATGAACTTAAAGAGGAATTGGAGGAAAAGGAGGAAAAGGATATAAAACAAAAAGCAGAATGTGATAATATATTGAAATCTGTAGATTCTTTTGAAAAGAAAGCAATACTCAAGAAATACGAATAGGCGATTAGATTTGCATTCCTACATTTGCAAGCGCTGTCTTTTCTACAAAGCGTTGGATAACTCTTCCGTCTAGAACGACTGTTATATTATTAATTATTTTGGATTTACGATGTTTACTGTTACTTGGGGATCTGATGATATCTCTAGATAATAAATTCGATTATCTGAACCTTGTCCTGAATAGCGATTATCGTTATTCTCGTCTTTGATAAATTGGATTTTGTTGCCGTTTCTGTCTTTAAGACTTGCTAATGCCGCAGATAGAGACATTGTTGTTCCTTTTACTGGAATCATTTTATTTCGTTTAACACCTCCTCTTTAGTTATTAGGCTACGTAACCATCCTTGGACTTGTCGTGATAGTGTTCGACTTGATAATTTGCACTTGCATCCTTTGTGATGAGATATTTCGAAAATTGATTGTCGTTGTTTCATTATTCTTTTTGAGGAACACAAGGCAATTACTATTGATACCGAGAGAAGTAAAATTACAAAAACTATACCTCCAGGTATCTCATTTGTCGTATACCATTTAATTAAGATTCCATGTACTATAATCCACAGGATTATTTGTCCAATTATTGCTAAAAGCATTGCAATTTTAATTGCAACCGTATTTCTAGCAAAATGAAACCAACATCCTATTAATAGCATGCCTAACACCCATAATCCAATAGACGATACATATCTATCACTATTTCCAAATTCGTGGTATTGGGTTTTTCCTTCTGGATCAGTATATTCCTCATTCAATAGATAAGACTAATAATAACAGAAATACGCCAATTTTTTGTTATTATTACCCGGGGTTTTTTGGTATTTCAAATCAAAATTAAAGGTATCTCTAGGAGACCATGAATATCATGAAACAACTGGCGGTATACAAGGAGTTTTAGAAAATTATTTGAAACCACTAAACATACAAAAAACGTACTATTCTTTCGATATGAATAAAGTTCACATCATTGCAATGGATCCGTATATTGATTATGGTACTAATTCTGATCAATATCAATTTATTGAATCTGATTTAAAAAAAGTATCTCAGAATACAAAAATAGATTGGATATTTGTTATAGAACATATCCCAATGTATACATCACCTTCTGAACATCCTGCTAATATAAAGATTAGAGACACATATCATAATTTATTCGATAAATACAAAGTCGATCTGATATTTAGTGGCGATAATCATAACTACCAAAGAACTTTTCCGTTAGAATAAAACAAAAAAAATAGTGCAAATCGTATAATCTCCAATAAAAATTTAAACAGCTATCATGATTACGACGGAGAAATTTATATAATAACTGGAACAGCTGGCAAAAATCATTATTATATTCAATAGCAGGCAGATTTTGTAGCTAAGGAAGATGATCAAAATTTTGGTTTCTTGAATATCGATATAAACTCGGATAAAACATTAACTGCCACTTTCTATGCAAATGAGGATACTAATTATCAATAATAATAAAAATGATAAAAATGATACAAATAACATTAACGTAATAGATAGATTCGCTATTTCGAAGATGACTTGATTTCGAATTAATTCATCTGCTTTCAAAAACCATATCTTACTAATATTACTCTTAACACTGGCAAAATGAATCTGAAATTATGGTGGTTGTATCTCTCTTACACTCAAATTTCTAAAATCAACCAAGACATTATCCCATCTAAAAGTTGCAGTGGGGGAACCCCATGTAATTATTTGATCTTCTTTCCCTTGACATTTATTGCCATCTTTACCCCATCCTCCAATATCACGATCTTCCGCAATTTTATACCATGTATTGTTGAGATAGGGATCAAGCCAATTCTCAAGTTTTACTGTGCCATCTTTGAGGTTATAGATGACACCTTTAAACCTAAACCAATTATCTTTTAAATCACCAAAAGGATGGGAAATTTTTGGTTTTTTCCATGGTTTTGCATGAACTAGTTCTTTATTTAAGTTACTTGTTCCATCAAAATAGATTTTAAGCTTATAGCTTGATCCACCACATCCATTGTTTATTAGAGAATGGTCCTCGGATATAGCATAATGAGTTGTACCTGGACCTGTGCCATTTTTATATAAATATTCACCAGTAATTTCTACATTCTTCCAGTCTGAAGGTTTATACCAATAGCCTTTTTTTGAGAGCTCTGTAAAGTTATAAGTTTCCATATTTTCTTTTGGATAACCTATTCCACCTTTGGAATATACTCCCATTCTGGATCTTTCACCTATGCTAAAGCTTCCATCTTCGTTCTTTACAATACTCTTATAATTATGCATATATGGATCTGATTCTGGATCATAATTATTCATAAACCATTCAAAACCATTTTTTTTAGTAGGATAGATTTCTTTTATGCCAAATTTATCCACATGACTAAAACTTTTTCCCTTATCTTCTATTTTCATTATATGAAGACCCGGATTTTCTTGGCTTGCAGATTTTGGATCTTCATATTTATTCTGTTGTGAAAATACCAAATTCTCCTTTACCAAATAAGTAGTAGCTATTAACAGAAAAAACGAAAAAAGTATTATAAAGCTAATTTTTATCATTTTTTCCTTTTTCATAAATACAATACCTCTATAGATTAGAAAAAGGATTTCAGGTATACCAATTAGCCTATATTTTCTAATCAGATTTTATTATTATCATATTTGATAAAGAGTAAAAGCTATCTGTAATCGTGTTTATTTCGTAGCGTAACTACTTGTATTCCAAAACTGAATTGATTAGATTATACAAGAAGGAAACAAATCTCAAGGTAAAGGAAAGAATTCTACTTGTAATAAAGGTAGAATACGGTAATGTCATTCCTGCTTATGCTGCTGATGAACTACACAGAAGTAGACCATGGGCATTATACTGGTTGGATAGATTCTCTGAAGAAGGTATAGAAGGATTAAAAAATAGATCAAAAAGTGGTAGACCATCAGACGTACCAGAACAGACAATATACGAGATAAAAAACGAATTATCATCGGGCAAACAAGGATGGACTACAAAACAGGTAGAAGATCTGATTGTGATAAAGAGTGGAATCAGATATCATTATACTCACATATACAGACTCATGCACAAGGGGGATTCAAACAGAAGGTACCAAGAAAAGTACATGTAAACACTGCATCAAAAGAAGAGAAAGAAGATTTTAAAAAAGAGCCACAAAGATACTGGATAATCTCTACTAGCAGCAGGAAGGATTCACGGTAGTATCTACGGATGAATCATTCTTCTTCTATGATACTTGTAAGAAGAGTATGGATAAAGCATGACGAACGACCTGTAGTCAGAATTACTGGATCCCATCAGGAGTCAGTCTTATTTGGTGTCACAAGTTTAGAAGGAAATTAGTTATTCAGACAGTATGACTGGTTTGATGAAAATACCTTTTTAGACTACCTAAAACAGATTCATAGAAAGTTTCCAAAATGTTATCTGTTTCTGGATAAAGCAAAACAACATTACAGATCGAAAAAGGTACTGAAATATTTTGCTGACAATAAAGATAGTTTGATTCCAGTATATCTTCCAACTGCATCTCCTGAATTTATGGTGCTGGAAGAGATATGGCATATAGCCAAAAATGATCTGCTTGTTCTACAATATTATTCGTCATTTACTGATTTTAAAAATAAAATATCATTATATTTTAGAACAAAAAGATTTCATCTTGATATGAGAAACTATTTACTTGCTAAAATTGACAATTAGAAAACATAAGCTAGTTGGTATAAGTATATGCGTAACTACAATAAACTCTTGATTAATCTTTTATCTATCTTTTTCCAATAATTTTTGCCTTTATTAAAGCAATTATTATGATGAGTCATTATTAAGAGATTTAGTATTTTGTCAAAGTCAGGATTATTAGATATGTAGGATTCGAATTCTTATTAGTTAGTATCATATCTAGTTGGTGGAGATTATAAATGACTGTGAAAACTTTTCAATTGATTTCTAGGAGCAAATGCTACTCTTGTTATCAAAACAAATTGGTGTATATTAAGAAGAGTTATATGGTCTGAACCCTTTATAATACAGACAATTTGTCAAATCCTAAACATTTTAGCAAAGAAGACGCCAAAAGAATAGGCGAGGTACTCGGGATTGACTGGAGTAAATTCGATGTAGAGCAGTTTAGAATGGGTTTAGGTGTGGAATTAGAACATGGAATAAGAGACGAACACACGGATGTTACTCATGACGACGAGATTGTGACTGGTAAAATCGCACTTGCACATTTGAATGAATTTCCAGATTATTATTTAAGATTAAAAAAGATGGAAGATGAAGCAAACGAATTTTACAACAAATAATTTTGTCCTATACTAACTAACATAAATTCGCATATCTACTGCATGCAAGAAAATCTAATTTTTACGCAGACATAACCAAGACATATATCTTAGGAATAATTCAGTAATACCTAGTCCAGTACTTTTGAGAATCCAGATACATTTATCATACTGCAGATTATCTAAAACCGTTTTCTCATAATCAAATAAATCTTTGGAAATTC
Organism: uncultured Nitrososphaerales archaeon; assembly: GCA_963695855.1. Classification (GTDB taxonomy): domain Archaea; phylum Thermoproteota; class Nitrososphaeria; order Nitrososphaerales; family Nitrososphaeraceae; genus TH1177. Next base: position 328,060 of record CAVOHZ010000010.1, read on the forward strand.
CATCCTTTTTAGGTAGGCCCAAGACGTGATTAAAACAGCAATTACCATTACTTGTAATCTGTTCGTCATGATGTTCTACTGGGTCCCAAATGTAAAATGGTTTATCTTTGAATATCTCTAATCGGTTAGCCGTTTCGGCTAGCCCGTTGTTCTGTCGGTCCAGGGATAGTACGTTACTTGCTTGATTGAACCACTTGAGCATGTTCTAGTTTAGCCTTTATCTGTGCAATTACTGGCGTTCCAAGAGATAGTTCCTGCAGTAGTTTAGCATTCTCTCTAATATCATATCGTAACTTCTGGATTAATTCTAAGTTTCTGTTTTCACGATTTTGTTCTATCAAGTAATCACGAATTGTATCCTTCTGTACCATTTCAACAACCTCAATTATTTGCTGGTGTTTGACTACAAAGCCCACCCTTGAAAAGTAGGACATCCATTGATTGGCGTACTCTCCACTATCTACCTGTCTTTTTCTGCTGTAATATGCATCTGTACTAATCTCCTTTCCTAGTCTTGCCTTAATATAGGATAGGGCCTCTTTCTCACTAAATCCATAATTAACACAATCTGCAACTAACGGCATTAAAATCTGATTCTCTTTTGCTGTAAAACTTCCTCCCACTTTCTAATTAGACACCTCGTCCCAAATGATTATTACTGCTATTATCATAACCAACCGAGATACTTAACAATTATTGAAAAATTATTTCAGAAATTGAGATAAAATTGGCATGTTGTATTGAAATGAATTTGATTAAGTGGGGCCAGAAGGGAATTGGTAGATTTACTACCGATAAATCTATTAAAAATAAGGGTATGAAGAGTCCTATTAAAATAGCAAGAATTAATTGGTATACAAATTTCACATTAATCTCTTTCTATATTTCAAAATCTAGGATTTAAGATTTTTTTTAAGATTTTACTGGGATTTTTTGTACGAGTAAGAACATAAATCACACAATATAAAATCTAGAACTATAAGGAAAAAATAGAAAAGTGGACACGTTGGACAGGGTGGACACCCCTCTATAAAGATTATATAAAAAATGATATTGTTTTAAAAATATAAAAATAATATTTAGGGGTGTCCAGGGTGTCCAGAAATGTTTGATTGTTACAATATTTCATACTGTACTTGAAGATCAGTTGCTATTTTTCTTATATTCAATAATTTAGAATCTTGAAATATTACAAGATTAGATAGTGTTCCTTCTAACCATAGATATAATAAATTCGTATTTAACAATGTAATCGTATTTAACAATGTAATGAGCAATAACAGAATGATAGTTTTTGCTTCTATACTGGGAGCAATACTGGCGACAAGTATGCTGGCTCTAAACCCATCAACAATTACAAGTGCAGGTGCACAAATGTACGGAGACCAGTACGGATATGATAGGAACTATTATCAAGACGACAATAGGTACGATAAAATAAACTTCGACAGGAATCTTGTAAACATATATGTAAATGTGAATGACAACAAACAGATTCGTGTAACAGAACCAGAAACAGGTTCATTGACCGTGAATAAACAGGTGTTTGGCTGTAATAATATTGATACAGAGGTTGGGAGAATGAATTGTCAAACACTACAAGATGATGATTCAGGATGGCTTCCCTGTACCGATCCTATTGCATTCACCGATCCAAGATTCTGTACAAATTTACCAGCAAATCTATTTGATATAGAAGTATTAGATGATCAGAGTACACAACTACAACAGTTTGAAGGAAGTGCACAGGGAACAACAATTCAAAATCTACAACCAGGTACCTATATAGTAAACGAGATAAAAAATCTGAATAGTAATATCAACCAGTTAGAAGCGAATCCACTCGCTCAAGGCCTGTGTGTTAGCCAGGGATTTGCTGGTGGTGGAACTCTAACTAACACAAATTCAAATCCTGACACAGATTATACGATATGTTTTGAATACGTAGACGAAGCGGACAATGATTGCAGTACATTGACATTAGCAGCAGGGGAAAATAAACTATGTACGGTTAAAAACTATATTTCCGTAGGAGCGTTGGACATAGACTAACTCTACATTTTTTTATTTTATTTTCTGACCTGGCTTAATTAATTATTTTTGAATATACATTCCATTATCGATAAAGTATTACTCTAACGCATTTATGAATTAATATTGGTTGATGTTCAGAGTCTCAAATAACACAAGGAATTTTCCTGTCCCTGAGATGTAAGACTATATTTTCCATTCTGATCCTCTGATATCCATTCTAACTCTTTCAGAAAGTCCAACATAGATTTGACAAATTTTTCGTCATTGTCAAATTCTTTTCCAATGGAATCGACATTAAAATTTTCTTCATGCTTTATTCTATGCAGGATGTATTGTGCTAAATCTAAACTTTTTAGTTCTGGATACACCTTATAATATACAGGCTAAAGATCTAATTAAATACCGAATCTTAAATGTTCTAGAACATTCTTGATCTTATTATGGAACTTAATTCTTTATTTGAATTTATTAACTAACTAAAAATAAATAATAATTATTTTTGAATATACATTCCATTATCGATAAAGTATCCTGCCAGACATTTCTTTTTATTTTGTCGTTCCCACTCGTTCCCCTTCGCCTCTACCTGTACCCCTTCCCCCCTTAGGGACTCGATACGTTCCTTTGATGGCGTGGGAGGTAGTTCATTATGTCTTAGAAGATGATGTATCAAATATTCCTTAATCTCTGAGAACTCTTCAACACAGTAGTTGCATTTGCAGATAGAACCAATTTGGGACACATGGGACGCTTGGGACGCTTGGGACGCATTGTATTAATAAGCAGAAGAATTATTATTATCATTATCACCGTCCCCAGTCCTACTTGTAATAGTCTCCTCTTCTTGCTCCTGTTCCTGCTTCACTTCCTCTAAACTTTCATAACTGCTGGTAGTAGTTGTTGTTGAATAGATATCATCATCATCATCATCTTGTTGTTGCTTGTCTTCAACATGTGTCCCATGTGTGCCATGTGTCCCATCCGTCCCTTTTCCCTCGTCAAATAGGTGTTTATCTCTGCCTTTCCAGTTCGTATCTTTTCCTGTATTTCCTTTGGTGCACATTCGATTATTTTCTTACAACGTTTGTAAGTTGTTGTAGATTTACAACCTGCCTTTTTCGCTGCTATTTCTGCACTCTTACCACTGAATTTATCGGTGTCGGTGTCAGTGTGGGGTTCATTTGGTCCCCACATTACCGATTGATTTGATTGAGATTCAAAACCCTTTTGTCCTTTCTGCGGTAATGTTGATAACTGTCTGAGTCTTGCCCTTTCCTTTTCTATCTTCTCATACTCATAAACAATCAATGCCTTTCCAAATTCGTTTAACTGTCTTCTCTTACCGTTGATATCTAGTACAAATTCTCTTTCATTTAACTTGTCCTCAAAAGTCATTTCGTCATATTTGAAATCAATAGCTTCCTCTGTACATATATCAAATCTATGGTGTCCGTCCAAAATTTCCCCTTTTTCGTTTACTTTACCATTATAATATTGTCCGTTTTTCTTTATTGACTTTCCTAATGCCTCCTTTTCTTCAAATGATAAAGGAGGTACCATCCTTGCATATTCTGGATTTTTCTTGATTTGTAAATTAACATTAATAAAACATAATTTTTGTACTGTTGTCATCTTTTATTTACAGAATCCATCATATTATTTAGCATATAGTATCTAAGACACTTAGACACGTAGTTTATTATATTGAGATGAATTCCTTTTGTTCAGCTATGTGCATCTTTTAACTATGAAATCTCCAAGTGATGAATAATAGTATGTAGAGTGAAAAAGATTTATTTCTAATTTGCTTTTATTGCCTAAAAATTACTGAAATTACATATATTGACAATAGGAAATTTAATACAATTAACCCAATTAATATCAATAAAATACATTCTTTAACATATTTCTTTCTAATTACCCTTCATTGTACAATAAAAATTATATTTTGTGCACATTAAATAATTGTAATGCATAATTATATTAAATTCCACTATTTTCTGACTTTTTAATCTCTATCGTAACTTTGTCTCCTACTTTTAAGCCAGACTCTTCATATTCGCGTATACTTAATTTGAATGTAGGCGCATCACCAAAAGCCATGCTACCTCCAAACATCCTAGATAGGTTTTTAGTTAAATCTTCTGGAGACGTAAAAGCCATACCTAAATCACCGAAACGCGATTGCTGTTGCTTCCCTCTTCTAGCAGTTTTAGTATCGCTAAATACAATAAAAACAAAAGGGCCTTCATCCTGAGAAGCCTCAATTTTTGACACTACAAATTCATTCTTCATAAATAATGTTATTCGTTTTACTTATTAGAATGCTTGGTTTCTAGACTGTCTTATCATTAACGCATTGGAATCTTATTTAGCAACGCTGTCGGCATTTACCTCTCTTCCTGGGGTACATGTTCATCTGAGCGCAACCTAATTCTACTTCACAATATCAATTCGGAACTCAAACTGACATCATTATGAATTATTTCTAGATACCATCATACAAGATCTTATTGTATCTACACATCTTTCCATTGTAGAAAAAAATTACAAAAAAAATTAATCATATATTGTAAAACTCTATTGATTGTCCATTCTTATAACTTTCATTAAATATCATATCGAAAATCTTTATTGCAACTTTCTCAGGTTTCATCAAATTGAAATTAGGTTTAGTAAATCCATTTTTTATAATATCTTTCATCATGTTTGTATCTACCCCACCAGGACATATGGCCATGATTCTTACATTCTCACCAATAACTTCTTTAGCCACACTTTCAGTCAAACCTATCATACCGAACTTGCTTGCGCAATACGCAGAAAAGTTTTGAAAACCAGACTTTCCAGCACCCGAGCTAACATTGACAATAGTAGCAGAATTATTTTCAAACATAAATGGAAGTACTTCCTTGATAAATAGAAAGGTTCCTTTTAAATTAGTATCAATAGTTTTATTCCAATCTTCCTCAGTAGTATCTATTATACTTTTAAAAAATATTGTACCTGCATTATTAACAAGAATATTAATTCCTCCAAATTTTTTCAACGTTGCATCAACAAGAAATTTTACATCAGAATGTCTGGTAACATCACATTTTAAACCTAAAATATTTTCTTTTTGGGAAGGAAACCTAAGTTGAAATTCCTTTATCACATTTTCTACGCTATTTTGATTTCTAGAAGATATGGTTACATTTACCCCTTTTTTCAATAAGAGAAATGCAGTTTCTTTACCGATGCCTCTTGTGCTTCCAGTTACGATTGCCGTATTTTTGTTTTGCTGCTTTGCCTTCATAATAATATGTTGTTATGTGTGCTATTGTATTAATTTTTAAAAATGAAGGATATTACTCATTCTAACAGATTTTATGATTTTCTAAAGCAAATAAGCATTTAAATATCCGAAAGTGGTGTAATATTACAACCACTGAATATTCTTTATAGCGTATTTATTTTGCAGGAACATCACAGAATTGCTAATGCCAATATGACGAATTCATTGCAACCTATAGGAATATACTCTCCCAATCAGTGGTGTTGGAGAGAAGGGAAATAGATTAGTCAAACAGACATATCGGTAGCTAGTCAAACTCTTTACTATGAAAATAGTAGGTTGTTTTTTCTTTCTCTCCGTACTAATTATTTTATTTTGATATTTCTGTATTCATTATATTCTTCGTATACATAATTCTCATTGGACAAGTCATGTAATGCCTTGATCATAAATATCCCAATAATCATGTTCTGGAACAACTTGAACAGTTCGGTCTTCTGTACTTCCTACCTGTTTCCTAGTCATTACCCTCTCTAGAATAAAGGCGATCTCTTTTGCATCCTCGAACTTGAGCGCATATTTTTCGGCCTCAAGTTCATTTTTCGAAAGTGCAGAGTTCTCGATTGTTCGAGTTTAGTGAGTGAATATCTATCCATTTAATCCCGTCTAAACTCCATCTTTTGTCTGAGTACTCCACAAATAATCATTCCTTTCGTTATTTTTAATATATCAGATTAATATATCCATAACGGAGATTTCTGATTCTATAGTCATTATTTTTGATTCTGTTGGTTTACAAAATCTCCCAGATTATAAAACCTCTAAAACAAATAAAGCGACTAAATATAAAAATCCTTAATTAATTCATCATAATACTAGGCAGACCAATACCAAAGATGTGAAGAATGTTTTACGAATAATCTAACTCCAACTCAATTCAATCTACTACTGCACCGGCCGGAACAGGCATTACCAGTCAATCAATTAAACCTTTAAGACCTATGCACAATACTAAATCTCATCGAAAATGGCAGTGAGGGAACAGAAACATTGAGAGGAATATCAAGTGGGACTAGTGACCACGATATTAACGCAATATTGAATTGTTTGGCAAACTCGGGTTTAATTATCCGACCAGAAACCTAAAATTCTTTTTTTGAATATGAAACTCTAGCGAATATAGGATAGCACCTAAAGATCATTTCTAACTAATTATGTTACTATAGTTTCTTTGGAGCGTTATTTCTGAATGTTCAATTACTAGATTTGCAGGTAATGTTCCTTCCAATCCCAGAAATATTTTGATCGTATGTAACTATATATGAACAAGAAAAAAGCACTATTTCCCTCTATATTACTAATAGCCTCAGGCCTGTTAACCTTAGGACCATTAATAAATACCCAGGCTCAAATCTACGAATTCGATTTGGGTAATGATCATTATAAAGTATATCCAGATCCAAAAAAGAGTTCTGATGTGATTTTACAAAAATTAAAGTGTGTGAATAGTAACATCAATGTAAATGGTATAGATATCACTGAAATACCTCAAAACCCTACTGCGCTAGCAGCAGCAAATGAAGGAGGTGCTGAAGAAACACCAGAAGCAGCAAATACTCAAAACGATAATGTTAATGGAAACGGAATTAACGTAGACAGAAACCTTGTAAATATATGTGTAAATGTTAATGTGAACGACCAGATAAAAATTAGTCCTCCAGAAGAATAACAAATATGTGAAGAGTACCTTTCAGTTCTAATTCAACCACAAATTTCCTGTCCATTATCAATTGTGGACGAAACATCATTTGCAGCGTATTGAGACACTCGCGCTGGTACGACAAATATTGTATATGAAACAGAAGATGTAATATAGGCCTTATTTCAGGTACCAGTCATGACCGTACAAGTGATGAGTGCCATAATAGAATATCTAGTAAATTCAGGAGAAATTGACCCTCCAACAAATGAATAGCTTTTCTGTGGTGATGCAATAGACAATGATCATGACGGACAGACAAATGATGAGGATCCAGATAGTCAAGAATAAGATGAAAATCCTCTTACTGATCTAGACTAATAAATTAATTTAGCATTACTCTAGAGACATCGCTAGTACCAGCAACAACATAAGTGGTAGAAGATTTTTTGTTTTGCTTGATTGATTAGTGTTGTATTTGCTGTTTTTCTAGATATCGGCAAATATGTTTCTTGTTTTTGCGTACTTCCCAATACTCTCCTTTCACAGGATTCCAGAAAATGGGAGTATTGCAACCGTAGCAGCATGTATTGTTCATATTGTTTGTATCATTATTATTAATAGTATTTCTAATATTTGAAATATTGCTATATAGTATTGATACTATTAATACTTCTATAATTAATAGCATTTTCGATATTTTTTAAGTATTAAAACTCATTTCTTGTTTTTTCCGTTTAAAATAAGATTTTGAATAATATTTATTTATATTGGCTTGTTGCACTCGCGGATTTCACTTTCTACCTAAACATCATTTTCTATTCTTCTTATCGTCAATAATTTATAATGATAGAATATTACAAGATTAGATAATGTTCCTTCTAACCATAGATATATTGAATTCGGATTTAACAATGTAATGAACGATAGTAGCAATAGAATGATAGTTTTTGCTTCTATATTGGGAGCAATACTGGCAACAGATGTACTGGCTCTAAACCCATCACCAATAATAATGATTGCAGGAGCACAATCGTACGGAGACCAGAAGTACGGATATGACAATAATAATCATCAAACAAAGAAAAGTAGTGTGAATATCCAGAAAATAAAATGTGTTAATAGTAACATAAATGTGAATGGAATAGACATTACTTAGATACCTCAAGATGATACTGCCACTGCAGCAGCAAATGAAGACGGCGTAGCACTAACTGGACAACAAAATGGTAACGGACTAATAGATAGACTCAACGTAGAAAGAAATCTCGTAAATGTATGTGCTAACGTGAAGGCTAACGACCAGTTAAAGGTTGAGCCTCCTGAACCCTCAACATTAACCGTAAACAAAGAGATTTTTGGATGTGATAATATCTTTGAAATCAAGGACCAATTAATTATGAACTGTTTTATGCAAAATACTTCTCTAGATTGGCTTCCCTGTATCGGTCCTACAATTAGCGATACACCATTCTGTCAATGATTACCAGCAAATCTATTTGATATTGAAGTATTAGATGACCAGAATAATCAAATTCAGCAGTTTGAAGGGTCATTTCAGGGAACAACAATTCAGAATCTCCAATTAGGCACATATACAGTAAATGAGATAAGGGTTCCAAATACTACCCCAACCCCTGTCGACCAATTATTCGAAGATTCTGCCGCCCAAGTAACTTGTATGGGTTTTGGCTTTGACGGAGGAGGGGAATTGAATACAAATCCGCGGTGCATTATACCATCTGCTTTGAATATGAAGACGAGCAAGGCAACGACTGCAGTACTGTAACACTGGCAGCAGGAGAAGAAAAGACATGTACAGTAAAGAACTATATACTTAGTGGTGAAGGACGAAGCACTACGTAAATGCATATATGATGCTTAACTAAGAATGTGAGCGAGAATAAATCTCATCATTAATGACATAAACAAGACAACGAACAGAGGCTTCAAATCCCACGTCCCCTATTGAATCATTATTCATAAAATTTTTAAAATAAACAAAAATTAACTCAAGATATCTAAAACTTTATCTATTATGTTACCGAACCCTGTTATAATGGAAATTCGAAGTCCTCAGAACCCCTATGTATAATAAAGTCATTATTAATTGCAACTGTAATTCCAAACGATCAATATAACCTCAATTACTAAATAAATCAGGATACTTTTTGTAAATAAGATTTGGAATTGTATCTTTTCTATCGTCATTTGTAATTCCCCAAAAATGACGTTGAAAGAATTTATCAAAACTATAACGGTATTTACGAGATCTCATATAATATTTTATGTTCAAATAGAATATTTATAACGTAATTTTTAAAAATTTCTTAAAATATTAATGAAATGAATCTTATTTTCTTATCCGATTTAAAATTATTTCATGTTACAGTAGCTAAATAATTTTAAAAAATTTCAACAAAAAATTTTCTGTCTATTACCTCATAGAATTTTTTTATTTTTAGTGAAACGATATTTGTTTATTGAATTAGGACCCATCATCATATAATTAGTGCTCAAAATGTAAAATTCTAGAGAGGTAGTAGTAAATTTATCTTATTCACAAACGTATTTTTTTCTATAGGTTTTCTAATTATATCACTCTTATTCAGTCCAGGGATTACAGATATTACCTCATCTACAATATCATATCCCGTAATAAAAAGAAATTTTATAGTCGGATCAATAGTTTTGGCCTGTAGATAAAACTGCAATCCATTCTCTTTTTTTAATACAATATCTGTTATTATCAAAAGATTATCATAGAATGGAATTGATGTCATGTATTGTAGTGCCTGTGTGTAATCTGTAAAGGAATTAATATTGTACTTAAATTCAGTCAAAAATGATTCCAAAGTGTATAAAACTTCAGGATCATCATCAACCAGAATAATTTTTTTTATATTATTATAATCTCTATATTCTTTCTCATATTCAACCTGATCTTTCTGATCATCAAGAATAGAAAATTCAGGACCTCTTGTATTATTTAATTTGGAAATATATTGATTTTTATAGGATAAATTTTTTGGATATTTTCTTTTAATAATATAACATGAATATTTTGTATCCTCTAAAGTCATATACTCTCCTGATACACGAAACAATTTGCATACATTCTTTTGAGAACAAGTTTCACAACCATTTAAAACAGTAAAATCTTTAGAAAAATTAAACAAGTAATGCTTTTCGACAAAAGGTGAATAAGCTTTTAGGATTCTATAGAAATTGTCTCCTATTACTAATTCATTCGGGTTAGATAGAATATTAATTTTGGCACATAGGTTTACTGCGGATCCAAAAATATCTAATTGATTGTACTCGCCTGATAAGGCTATTTCAACCACTCCGTAATCCATGCTTATCCTATAGTTAAACGGTGGAAAGTTTTCAGCTGATAATTTATCATTAAGATTTTGACGATTTTCAAGTATTTCCAAACCGCATTCTAGTGCCTTTCCAAATCTTGAAATCTTTATAGTATCAGCAGTATCAGGGAAATAAAATAGTAATGAATCGCCAATATTTTTTATAATCTTTGCATTATACTTTTTTACTATTTCATATATAGAGTTAATAAATGTCGAGTAATATTTTCTTGTATCACTTGAATTACTAAATTTCAAAGTATTTTTTGTTGAATCTACAACGTCAATAAAGCAGATACAACTTTTTATGGAGTTACCTGAAAATCGTATTCCTTTAGAAGAAAAACGACTCAATCTTGAAAACTTCCATAATTCTTTAAGATAATAACAATATTTGTAAAATAAATATCAATTAAATAAGAATGAAAATGTATTATATTAGTTTCCATTGAATAGATAAAATTATAATCTTATTAAAATGATTTCATCCAATGAGTCCTTTCATTTATAAATATATCTAATTTTATAATATAATATCATGTAAATAGAATTTTACAATTGTCATTGTCAGTAAATGATGAGTATAACTTGAAATTTAAGTAATCTTTTTAATACCACTTCTACTATATCAAAATTTTTCGGCGCCGAAAAATTATCCTCATTATGGTATCAAATTGTTAAATAATTACTAACAATAATTCTTTACCATTGTTAGGAATAAAAACAATAATGCAAGAATTTATTGAGCAATACCTCCTTATCTCCTAATCATATAGATAGTTGCTCCATAATATTTCGAATAGACTATCTATAAGAAAATACTCTAATAAATATATTTATATCAATGCTTTCTACGAAAGCTTTATATAATTTTAAGTGTATTGGAAATGAATAGAATTTTATCTTTAAGTCTGATTATACTTGTAGCAAGTATATAGGTGTAATCGCAATTTCTTCAACTCTAATCTTTACACAGAGTCCTGAATTCTTAACTGTTGTCACCCGTAATTGGTCATTATAACTCGAATGAGTCCAAAGGTCAAAATCAAGTTTTATCTTCCTTATAATTCCAGTATTAGTTTATGAAAAATACAATATCTGTAATTAAATTCTCTCTGAATAGCCTACGTTACCTGACTCAATTTTCTTGCTTCTTATCTGGTTAATACTATTACATCATTGTTGATTGGATGATATTTAGGAATAGATTTCTTTTCCATGTGATTTCTGTTGTAGGGTATGCTAAAAAGACCAAGATACTATCAAAATCCTAATTACGGTATTCTTTTTCATATTGTAATTATTAACAAATACCTTATTTATTGTTCTAATATTATATCGATTCGACAGATCGATATAACTCTAGAATTACAATTCGTTACCATGATGTAAGGATTTGTTTTGTGCATGTTCTAACAAAAATATTCATAATATAAAAAGATGTTACCTCTGGTTGATATTGACCTTCTTTATTTCGAAATCAGACAATAATTAATACTAAATAAAATCCCTTGCTAACGGTTCCAGATGTAGATTCCATTTTAGTTATTTAGGTAATCTGCTAGTAAAGAATTATTATAATAAATGTGTGCACACTTCAATTTTTACCAAAGGTATTTTATCTTGTATTTATTTTAATTCTAACCTTCTTTATCGCTTTCTTTTCCTATTTTTGAAATATGAGGTATTCGTGGAATTAAAACTGCAAAACCCGTTGCAACAATCGCTACTACATAGTATTCAAATCCTATTGCGATTCCTATAGCGGCCGAAAACCAGAACTTCCAGCTGTAGTCAAATTTGTAATTTTTCCGTCTATTTAGCCCTTTGGTATCATTCCTGCGCCTAAGAATCCTATACCGGATACAATCTGCGCTGGAATTCTAGAAGATGATTGGGGATCAACTACAGAAGATAAATTCGTAAATATCATTGAACCACAAATAACTAACGCATTGGTGCTAATTCCAGCAGGTTTTCCTCTAGACTCCCGTTCTGCACCAATAACAAAACAGGCAATTATTGAAAAAACCAGTCCTATCAAAAATTGAATTTCATTCTCTTTTATTAGCCCCTCTAACAATTCTTGATAGCAAATAGATGAATTTTTGTATCAATAAAAACGTTACCTTTCAAAATAAATATTTTTAATTTTTTAGCTTTTAATGGATAATTGATTATAATTAAAGAGAGTATTGTTATATCATTACTGACTCTAATGAATCACAATAGATAAAATGAAATTAAGTTGAAAGATAAAAAAAAAGACGAACAGTTATAACAAAAAAAAACTTAAATAACAAAAAAACAAGTATATTTTGTGGCATAATACTAAATGCAATATTTCTAAAATATTATTGGACTATATGTATCAGAATGAAAAATAATCTCATATACAAAGAACAGATGTCATGTACTATCATTCTTTAACGACAAGACTTTTGGGAATTTCGTCGGTGAGTAAAAATAAACGATTATATTATGAGATAAAAAGGAACTAAAATCATTTGGTAAAGATAATTACAAATTAAAAATCATGTTTATTCTTTATAAGATGAAATTTGCTAGCAAAAGATCACTTTTTCAACCGCACCACTGAAATGATTGCCCAATACAAGGTAGTATATTATAATTATAAAACTAATACGAACAATTAAAATCCCAGAATAATTAATTGGATGATAGACATCCAGCAACAACATGCTCCTGATTAATAATATATGTTTACAGAACTACCAGGCAACTTAATGATCTAAATGTTTTTTAACCTAAGAATGCTAAAATCAAAATAAAATATACAATTGTACGATAAAAAGGTAGAAATATCTGGTTTATGGCATACGGTTTCTGATCTGGATGTCATTTCAAAGTTGGGTAGTAGCTCAACAGAAGGTCTATCTGATCAAGAAGTAAAAGAAAGACGAAAAATTTATGGTGAAAATATTATACCTGAAATTAAACATCGTTCAAAAATTCGTATTTTATTTTCCCAATTGAAAAATTTGCCAATAATATTTTTATTAATTGCAACTATTCTTGCATATTCACTGGGAAGGAACCTAGAAGCCATATCAATAATCGTGGTAGTCTTCATAACTGCAGGAATTGGTTTTGTTATGGAAAATAGTTCTGAAAGGACTATTCGATCATTGGCAAAATTAGGATCGCCCAAAGCAAAAGTTCTTAGAAATGGAAAGGAATTCCAAATAAATGCCCATGAATTAGTAGTTGGAGATATAATTGAATTTGAAGCAGGGGATAGAATTCCAGCAGACTGCAGATTGATAGAATCTTTTGGATTGATAATCGATGAATCGCCGCTTACAGGGGAGTCTCTTGGTATTCTTAAAGATTCTAGTTTAATTTGCTCCAATGAAACTGAATTGGTTGAGAGAAAAAATATCTGTTACATGGGAACTATGACCCAAGAAGGAAGAGGCAAGGCTATTATTGTAAATATCGGTAAACAAACAGAAATTGGAAGAATTGGATCTCTTTTAGAGAAGGTAATTGGCGGAAAAACACCGTTTGAAAAAAAAATTGAACAGCTCGGGAAAAAATTAGTTATAGTCATTCTTTCCATAACAGTATTTTATATAGTAATAGGTTATTTTCAACATTTTCCGATAGGATCTTTATTTCTAAGTGGTATAGTTCTAGCTATTGCTGCTGTTCCTGAGGGCTTGCCTGCTATCGCTACTATTGCACTGGCATTGGGTGTGAAGAGGATGGCAAAAAAAAATGCCCTGGTTAGAAAACTTGCAAGTGCAGAAACTTTAGGTTCAATAACAATAATATGTACTGATAAAACTGGTACATTAACCCTAAACGAACCAACTGTAAAACAAATAATTCTAGGTGACGGCATAATTTTACAAACTACAGGGTCCGGCTTTAATCCATCTGGAAAAATATACAAGGGTGTAACTCCACCAAATGAGAAAAACCTTAATGGTTATTTACAAAAGACAGAAGATAAAAATCAATTACTATTATTCCAAACTATAACATTATGCAATAATTCTGAATTGTATTTTGATGGAATACATTGGAAAATTAATGGTGATACGACAGAAGGAGCTTTGATAGTTGCTTCAGAAAAGATGGGGTTTAAGAAAAGAGAGTTAGAAAAGGAATATCCACGAATATGGGAAGAACCTTTTGATTCAAAAACTAGGAGAATGATCACAGTGCATAAGCAAAAAAATAAATTATTAATTTGTATAAAAGGTGCGCCGGAAGAAATTTTTCCATTATGCAAAAGAATAATGGAAAAGGACGAAGTAATTGTACTTGATGAAGAAAAAAAGAACCAATTAAATGAAAAAATCAAAGATATTACTTTACAAGGATATAGAAGCTTATTAATAGCCTTCATGGAGGTTGAATCGAATAGTAGTAAAATTAATTACAATTACAAATTCATTATACAGAATGAAGCGATCCTATTAGGAATAGTGGCATTATATGATTCTGTAAGACCAGGAGTTTTGAATGCTATAGATTTTATTAAAAAATCTAAAATCAGAATAATGATGATAACAGGAGATCATCCATTGACCGCAAAAGCAATAGCAAAGGAACTGGGAATATGGAATATTGATAACAATGTTCCAGACGAATTTATGATGATAACAGGAAAAGAATTAGAAAAGTTATCTGTTGATAAATTGGCAGAAAAAGTTGAAAGAATAAGAGTTTTCGCCAGAACTACTCCAGAATATAAATTAAAGATAGTTGAAGCACTCCAAAGAAAGGGACACATAGTAGCAATGACTGGGGACGGAATAAATGATTCTCCAGCTTTAAAACAAGCAGACATTGGAGTAGCAATGGGAGAAAAAGGTACTGATGTTGCGAAAGAATCTGCGGGATTGATATTGTTAGATGATAATTTCAATACCATAACCCATGCAAT
This sequence comes from uncultured Nitrososphaerales archaeon, assembly GCA_963695855.1. Classification (GTDB taxonomy): domain Archaea; phylum Thermoproteota; class Nitrososphaeria; order Nitrososphaerales; family Nitrososphaeraceae; genus TH1177. The sequence goes on from CAVOHZ010000010.1 coordinate 343,356, forward strand.
CGAATTAGGTCGATTAATCTTATTCAATATAAGAAAATTTGCAATGTTTCTATTGTCGTGTAATTTAAGTGAGATAATGGTAATGTTATTGGCGATAGCACTATCACTACCATTCCCCTTACTTCCTCTTCAATTACTATTAATGAATATGGTAACAGATACATTTCCAGCATTAGCCCTTGCTGCAGAAAAGGCAAACAGAGATGAATTGATGTTACGTCTTCCATCCAAAAACGAACCGGTAATTTCAAGAAAAGAATGGTATTCCATATTCATTCAATCTCTATTTATGACCATTGGCACAATTGGAATTTTTCTCTGGGCACTAAATACAGATGAAGAAAGGATTGTTGCACAAACTCTAGTTTTTGCAACCATTGGAATGACACAGATCTTACACGTATTAAATTATTCATCATTACTTCGGAGATTTATTGATAATAATCATAGAATAAATAAATATCTAATCGGTGCTATTTTACTCTCTTTAGGTATATTATTCATTGCAGTTGATGTAGAACCTATTAATGACATCTTTGAGCTACACAGGTTAAATTTGAGTGAATGGCTAACTTCATTATTTGTTTCCTCACTTTCTGTTTTTGGTGCTAGTTTAACTATTCGTATATTTAATAGTAAAATACCTTTCTTAAAAAACCTTAAATAAACAATTGCAATAAAACAGATTAAACGAAATCAAAGAAGTTGTAGACAAATATAATAAAAAAAGAGATGTAAAATATGGCAGGTGGTAAATTATAAAAAGTAACAAATCACAGGTACTTAACTGAACATTATTCTTTGTTTATGGCTTAATTTATTAATGTCTTAATTTTCCATTCGATTAATAACAAAACTCTCAAAAAAAGAATGAAATAATTGAAGAATAAGAAAGTCTATCAATAATTCCTTGAGATCATACAAGCATTTCTTCCTAGAAAAGTAAGTGAAATCTTATTTTCCATATGAAATTGAATGTACCCTGATTCCTTCTCTAACCACTCAAGAAATTTATTAAAAGATTCTCTTTGAACATTTTTAAACGATTTTTTATAAATCTCATCAATATCAAAGATCGGAATATTGCCTGTCTTCATAGAATGATTATCTCGAGAACAAAGTTCTCGCAAAAGTTTATCTTCCATCCCTCTAATATCCTTGTATGAATCTTCGAGATTTGTTTCAGTAATATTTTTCATAATATTCACCTTTCATCTACAGTCCTTCACTTATAGTAGTAGTAACAGTTCTTTTTCTACATATCGCTACAAATCTTCCATTCAAGATTTCTTTTATTATATCAGGCATAGAACAAATTCCAATAATTCTTCCGACATTTTCAATAACTAGAGGCATGGAAATGCTGTTCTTATCCATTTTTACACATCGAGGGTCTATGGTTTTACATACCTCAAAATAATTAGATATTGCTTAACAAAAATTTTTAATAATTGTTATTTTGTGAGAATACTAAAACGTCGAATAAATTGAATCCCCGATATATGAACATGAATTCATCGTTTGTACCGAATTTGTCAACATATGATAAGTAGTTAGCGGTATATGTTTTACCGTAACGTCCATGCTAGCAACATTCATCAGAAACAAAATATGTACTTATTAGTTCATTTATTAGAAAGATATATGGCTTGTCGCACGTGATGTACTCGGCAATGACTGAAATACAGAATCATGAAAATAATAACAATAATTAATTGTCTACACATGTAAAGGTGGACAAATTGTCTACACATGTAAAGGTGGACAAAAATTTAGATAATTTAAAAAAGAGTCAAATAAACTAAACCCAAGAATTTCTAAAACAGTAAAAAGTAATATTTACAATCTATTTCATCTATATTTTGACATTATGTCTAACACTTGATTATCAGTTACCTCTGAGAAGTTCTGATAAAACTCTCCTACTGCAAAAAAAATCAATGGCGTACTTAAAATAATTGTTTTGTCTACTAATTTGGAAATTAAATTTGCAGTATCTCGTGGTGCTACAGGCACTGCCAGAATTATTTGTTTTGGATTTTGATTTCGTAGCCATTTTATGGCTGCAAAGGTAGTTGCACCCGTAGCAATTCCATCATCAACTAAAATGATAGTATTATTTTTTAGATCATAACTATCATCTCCACGGAATTTGTTCAACCTAGTTTTAATTTCTTTAACTTTACTACTTATTTGTTTTTTTATAAATTCTTGAGAAATATCTAACTTTTCAATTAGGTGTTCGTTAGGAAAAAAACTTCCATCATAAGTGACTGCACCGATAGCAAGCTCAGTGTTATCTGGTGAACCTATTTTTTTTGAAATAATGATGTCTAATTTTACATTTAGAGATGATGCTATAATGTCACCTAGGACTATACCTCCTCTGGGAATTGCAAGAACCGTAATTGGGTAATCATTTTTATCAATAATTTTTTTCAATTCATTAACAAGTAGAGCAGCTGCTGCTTCTCGATTTTCGAATCTTATATTGTTTTGACTGATATTTATCATTAGTTTGAAACTCAAATTTAAGCGTAATGTATAATATTGATTTAAGGAAAGGTTATCTTCTATCAGGTAAAGAATTGCTTTAATATTCCCTTTCTGCCACTTCATCGTGACAGTATTTACATAAACCACAAATTTTACAGGTTTGTGATATTGTATTTCCACATTTGGGACAGACACTTTCAGGATCATGAACAGTCACTTCATTAAATTCATGTTGAGAACGGATCCGCGTCATATTTTAGTGATTTAGTATGAGTGACACGATATATAACTCTTAAAAAGATTGTTCATTTACGATATCACTCAAAATTTCATATATTAGATCAATTCAAGATCCAAATTCAATCAAACTTATTTTTATAGAATTTGATTTGAATATGAACTAGCATGAAGGAATAGAGTCATTAAAAGTTCTTATCTTAAAAGAAAGACGAGTTAGCAAAAACATTATCAATAATCAAATTTCATAGATATATTAAACTTTTTATCCTTTTATATTAATATTTTTTTATGGACTTGGGTCTAGAGAAGAAAAGAGAAGAACATCTTCTTGCCGGAGGAAAGGAAAAATTAGAAGATCGTCGAAAAAAAGGAAAATTGACTGCGTTTGATAGAATAAATTCTATTTTTGATCACGGTACATTTACAGAGATAGATGCATTTGTAACTCATGAATGCAGTGACTTTGATATGGACAAGAAAAAAATTCTAGGAGATGGCGTAGTTACAGGCTATGGAATGATTGACGATAGATTGATGTATGTTTTTTCCCAGGATTTTACAACATTTGGTGGATCCTTAGGGTTAGCATATTCAAGAAAGATTTGTAAGATAATGGATCTCGCTTTGAAACAAGGTGTCCCTATAATAGGAATAAATGATTCAGGAGGAGCACGAATTCAAGAAGGAGTAGATAGTTTAGCAGGATATGCAAATATTTTTCACAGAAATGTGAAAGCATCTGGAGTAGTTCCTCAAATCTCAATGATAATGGGTCCTTGTGCTGGTGGTGCGGTCTATTCGCCTGCGATTACTGATTTTATTATAATGACGAAATCATCATTCATGTTTATAACGGGACCCGAAGTTGTCAAAGAAGTTACAAATGAGAATGTGACCTTTGAAGAGCTAGGAGGATCAGGTGTTCATAATGTAAAAAGTGGAGTCGCTCATTTCCTTACAGAGGATGAACAAGATTGTTTCAAGATTTTAAGAACCCTTCTGTCTTTTCTACCTTCTAATAATCTAGAGAATCCACCTAAAATTGACTCCAAAGACGATCCGTCAAGAAGAGTTGAAGAACTTGATTCAATTCTTCCTTCTAGTTCAAATATGCCTTATAATATGGAAACTGTAATCAAAAAAATTGTGGATAACGGGTTTTTCCTAGAGGTGCAAAAACATTGGTCACGCAATATAATAATTGGATTTGCTCGACTTGACGGAAATCCTGTCGGAATCGTTGCTAACAATCCAGAAGTTTTAGCTGGCGTTCTTGACATTAATTCATGCGATAAAGGAACTCGTTTTGTACGTTTTTGTGACTGTTTTAATGTTCCTCTGTTAGCTCTAGTAGACGTACCAGGTTTTTTACCAGGAACTGATCAAGAATGGGGAGGAATAATTCGTCATGGCTCTAAACTCTTATATGCTTTCTCTGAGGCTACAGTACCCAGATTTACGGTAATTACAAGAAAAGCGTATGGAGGAGCATATTGTGTCATGAATAGTAAACATATAGGTGCAGATTATAACTTTGCTTGGCCTACAGCTGAGATTGCAGTAATGGGAGCTGAAGGGGCATCTAGTATAATATGGAAGAAGGAAATAGCAGAATCTCAAAATCCAGTTGATAAAAAATCAGAATTAGTAGAAAAATACAGGATAAAATTTAGTAATCCGTATATAGCTGCTTCAAAAGGATTTTTGGATGATGTTATAGAACCAAATGAAACAAGATACAGACTAATATCAGCGTTCAAGGCCATTTATAGAAAAAGGGAGGAAAGATCAAAAAGAAAACATGGCAACATTCCTGTTTAAAATTTTATCCTCTAATGATAGTCAAGGGCAGCATAATTCCTTTTCTGTTTTCGTTAATGCTCAATAAAGGAAATAATAGATAGAGATAAAGAAAAGTGTAAAATAGTAAAATATATGATAAAAAAATGATAAATTATAATAAATATAAATGAAAAAATGCCTCAATTTATCTAAATTCTTTCATCTTTATGAAACCACAAAAATGAATTAAACGTTATTAACTGTTTTATATTATTTCTTAAATGTGGTTTCGACATGGTAAAGATTCTAATAGCAAATAGAGGAGAAATTGCTATCAGGATAGCTAAAACTTGCAAAAGAATTGGAATAGAACCATACGGTGTTTTTTCAGATGCAGATAAAGAGTGTTTACATGTAAAATATTGCGACGATGCAATCAACATAGGGGGTTTTATGCCCAATGAAAATTATCTTTGCATTGATAAAGTGATTGATGCCGCTAAAAAACTAGACTGCGATATGATTCATCCAGGTTATGGATTCCTTTCAGAAAATCATAATTTTGTCAAGGCATGTAAAAAAGAAGGTATAGTTTTCATAGGACCTTCATATGAAGCAATGAGCCTTTCAGGAGACAAAGTAGAAGCTAGAAAGATTGCATCAAAAGTAGCTGAGACGGTTAAAGGAGAAGAAGTAATGGATGAGGACCAAGCGTCTAAAGTAGCAGAAAGGATAGGATATCCAGTAATCATTAAAGCAGTAGAGGGAGGAGGTGGCAGAGGTCTAAGAATAGCAGGGTCTCCAGAAGAGTTAGTTAATCTCTTTTTATTGTCCAAAAACGAATCAAAAATAAGTTTTGGTTCAGATAGGCTCTATCTCGAAAAATATTTGGCAAATCCGAAGCATATTGAAGTTCAAATACTTGCAGACTATGATAGCACAGTTCATCTTGGAGAAAGAGAATGTTCTATTCAAAGAAGATATCAAAAACTGATTGAGGAAACGCCCTCCCCTAATTTAACAAAAGAGACTAGAGAAGAAATGACAGAGACGGCTATAAAGATAATTAAAGAAATTGCATATGATAATGCAGGCACCGTAGAATTTCTTTACAAAGACGGAAGATTTTATTTTATGGAAATTAATGCTAGAATTCAAGTAGAACACCCCATAACTGAGGAGGTAACAGGAGTAGACATTGTTGAACAACAAATTCGCATAGCTTCTGGTGATGGACTTACCATAAAGCAAGAGGATATAAACCCCAAAGGACATGCTATAGAATGCAGAATTAACGCTGAAAATCCTATAACTTTTGCTCCTTATCCAGGCAAAATTGATCAATTTATTCCACCTATAGGAGAAGGTATAAGAGTTGATACTGCATTATATAAAGGATACTCCATTCCTGTGTTCTATGATTCTCTTATTGCCAAATTAGTATGTCTTGGCCATTGTAGGGATGAGGCAATAGATAGGATGAAAAAATCTCTACTGTCTTTTAGAATATCAGGAATTCCGTCGACCATTTCTTTTCACATATCTGCCATGAACGATAACGAATTTTTAAGTGGTAAATATGATACATCATTTATCAACAAAATGAAACCCTTTTCACCAAGAAATGGTGAAATAGCTGCGGCAATATTCTCATTGCTACCTACGAAACTTCAATTCATAAAAAGTCAACAATTCCGAGATGCTTGGATACAAGGAAAATTGGATTTGAATGATACGAGTTATTTAAATGATAACTGGAGATGGTCAACCTAATTGAAGATAAAAGTTAATGATAATGAATATGATATCGAAATAGTCGGTGAAAAGGTTTTAGTCAATAATATTAATTTTGATTTAATAAGATACAGAGATAAAATTACATTAGGTAATGATACATTTTATTTGGACTTTGTAGAAGAAACCGAACCTTCGTTAATGATAATTAATGGAGTAAGTTATGTTGTATCGAAAGATTTTTCAGATTACGGGTTGGAAAAGGAAATACGAGCTCCAATAAATGGAAAAATCACAGATCTACTTGTTAATATTAATGATCGTATAGAGAAGGATCAAACTATTTTGGTTCTTGAGGCTATGAAAATGGAGAATCAAATAAAATCTCATCTGAAAGGAGTAATTCAGAAAATATATGTATCCAAGGACCAATTAGTAAAAAAAGGAGATATCCTTGTGAAATTTGAATGACGTGGCATTTTTCGACTAAATATTTAAGAGATAGATAGATACCTATAGAAATATTTGTTTCCTGAGCGAGCGTATGCAAGAATGACATCAAATAAAGAATTTAATCTATTTCGATTAGCAATGCATTACACTAGATACTAGATAGTCATAGTTCCTAGTACTCTAAAAATAATCAAGATGATGTACCAGGAATTTTTTATAAGTTTATAAACATAGTATGTGTATTAAAATTGTGTTTTTTAATAAAAATTATATTTATTACGTAAAAACTTGATGCAAAGAATATGACTGAAAAATGTGACTTAAAGTTATTGATGGTGTCGACGGAATATCCACCAATGAAAGGAGGCGTTGGAAGGTATACACATAGTTTAGTAAATGCAATGAAAGGAATAGGTATCGATACGTACGTTGTATCAGCAGAAGAAGGTAATGGAGATTACAAAGGGTTATCACCATATAACAAGAATAATTCAGATCTGTTATTAAAGATAGTAAATGAATTACAGCCAGATATAGTACATATTCAGATGGAACATGGATTATACGGACTGAATTTTAGATCACTTTTTCCAGGTAAAATAACTACTTCGTTAGACTCTTTTTATTCAAAATGTCGCAAACCAATAGTAACAACTTTTCACTCTGCATATGATTTTCAAGAATGGGTGAATTTAGATCCCAATTTACAAGGAACAGTTTATCTTGAAAAAATAAAATGGAAAATAAAGAAATTAAGAAATTATTGGATCAGATCAATAAACTATGAGCCATTTAACAATCTGAACGAGCAAATTTTCAAACATAGTAAGGCAGGAATTGTATTATCCAACCATTTATGCAATTTTATACCAGGATGTAAAGTTATTTATCATGGCTCTGAACCAGCGATTCCTCAAAAGATAACAAAACAGTTTGCTAGAAAAAAATTACATCTTCCAGATAATGGGAGAATAGCACTTTCTTTAGGCTTTTTTACCTTCACTAAGGGGTGGGATATTATTAATAAAATAGATATTCCTAAAAATTGGACGATAGTTCTAAATCATTCAAGAAATCATTTTAGTAACCAGGAATACAACTTAGATTTCAATGAAAGTAGGCATAGAGACAGAATAATGAATTTGAATAAGGATTATCTATCAGAGGAAGAGATGTCATTATTACTTTACGCTTCAGATATTGTATTTTTGCCATATAGAGTTAGTTCTGGTTCAGGAGTAATGTTTGATGGATTTGGACATGATTTGCCATTCCTTGCTTCTAGTCTAGGTTTCTTTAAAGAATTTGAAGACTTACATCTAGGTATGACAAGAGAAGGAAAACCGGAGGAATTTACAAAGGGACTAGAAGTCATTGACAGGAATTATGATATGTATGTATCAAATGTTATAAGGTTTAAAGAAAAACTAAAATGGTGTGATATTGCAACGCAACATGTAAATATTTATAAAAGCTGTGTTGAAAAAACAAAAAATGTCAATAAGGAAATACCAATAAACTAAAGAATCGTTATGATTTGAGATACTGAATATACCAATGATCCGAAATATCGGCTAAAATAGGAATAATTAATAGTTTTATCTTTTTAATATAATTATTTCAGTGAATTTTTTTTGTATTCTCAAAAACTATCCAAATAAAGAAAAAAAATATATGATAAGGAAATAATATAATTTCAAAAAATACTATACAATTTAGGAAGAATTTTTAATGTTAAAAATGTATATCAATTAAACTAAATCCTTATTTTCAGTGTAATGCACAACAAACAAAAGCCTTTTAAGTTACTATATAATCTCTACTATTAGAAAATTGTGCAAAACAGAAAACATGATCCTAAATATAAGGTCGGTTAGGAATTCAATATGCACACATCCACATTACTATATACGATCTGGAAATTATACTTGGATTATACCAGGTTTTAATATTGAAATAAATTAAATGAATTTAAAATGATTCAAAGGAATTTCATGAAACAAATTTGTCTGCAAATGCTCGACACCAATAAGAAAGTAGATTTTGTTGGGATATTAGGAAAAAATGCTAAGCTAATTACTGGTAAAAGTAACAATATGGTTAAAGACTTGACCTTTGATTCCAAGATAATCCAAGAATTACCTTCGGTGCTTGAAATATTTGAACTAATCAAAAGTTGTGATTTTGAAAAGGTATGGCATGTCGGAGAATTAGCATATTCGACTATCGAGTCATGCAAATTAATATTAGTTATTTTGCCACTTTACAATGCTAGACAAGAATTCATTTGTTTTTTATTAACTAATGATCAAAATAAAGATAATGTTGAACCTATGATTGAAGAAGTTCTATTTGGATTATAACACAGTATTATTTATTATCGATTGATAGTTTTGAATAGAACAAAAAACAATTAAATAATTATTTTAAAAAAGATATAAAATTTTTTTCGTCTACTTTGAACCTGTTATATAGTCTAATAAAGTGTCCAAATCTACTGTAGCTACACAACACACTTTGTCTGCACCTCCATAATACAGAAATAAATTGTTATCCATAATTGCTGTTCCTGTTGGGAATACGACATTATTAACGTCACCAAATCGCTCATAAGGTTCAAATGGTTCTAAAATAGGCCTGCTACATCTAAATATTACTTTTGATGGATCGTTTAAATCCAATATTACTGCACCTGCCCTATAGACACTTTCCTGACTTACCCCATGATATATCAGTAGCCATCCATGTTTTGTCTTTATAGGTGCCGGGCCTGCACCAATTTTTAGATTTTCCCAATCTTGTTCTGGTTTTATAATCATCTTATGTTCGTTCATATCCGTCAAAGAAGATCCTTTATATAACCAAATACTTGGTTTATCAGTACCATATACCGCTCCAATAAAATGACTGGGTCTTCGTAAAGAGAGATATACACTTTCTTTTCTTTTAGAACTAGAATTTTTTACAGCAAATTTCTCTGGGAAAAAGACTATATCTTTATTGTTTTCGAGTGGATTGCTAATTATACCCATTTTTGAAAATTCCATGAAATCTTTAGTAACAGCCAAAGCTGAAGAGACTATTGGTCTAAATTTTACGTAGTCAGATAATACAACATAAGTAATAAAAATATCATCGTCGATCATGCTTATCCTTGGATCTTCAATACCATATTTTTCGTAATCTTCAGTAATGTCAATTACAGGATTTTTCCTCCGTTCAAATGTATAACCGTCAACACTTTGTGCGTATCCTATTCTCGAAATATAATAATCATATTCTCCTACAGCACGATACAACATATTTACATTCTTTCCGTCATATAGGGTAGAACAATTGAATACTGCTTTAGATTCCCATAAGCTGTCAATTTTAGGAGACAGTATAGGGTTCTTTGAGTATCTTTGAAATAATCCATTATCTGTAGCCAATTGAATTTAGAAAGATTTGCTGTAAGAATGTTATTAACCTTGAGTTAAACTCTAACTGATATTTGTAACTTAAGAATTAACTATTATTTTGTAATTATTTTGGAAATGTTTTAATCGTAATAAAAATAAAAATACATCTTGCCTTATTGACTACACGAAAAATTGAATTTTATTACTTGATTTTCAATATGATAAATAAAAATTTAATAATATTAAATCCTTGAATAATATTAATAATTATTTTATTGGATTTTCACTATTTTTAGTTTTCACGCTCTTTCTCAGATCCTGAAGGATCTTTTCAATTTGTTTAACTTGAACTAGATAATTGCTTTTCATATAATCTAGACCAGACTTGTGTTTTTGGAAAGAGGGGGCAGCAACTGCATTCTCTGCTATTATAATATCATATCCAGTGAGGAATGCGTCATACACGGAATGTTTAACACATATATCAGTATGAATTCCTGTAAAGATTATTGATTTCACACCTTTTCCTTCGTAAAGTGAATCAAGTACCTCTGGCAAATTAGTTTTATGAAATGCACTGTAACTATTTTTTAAAATTATATGGTCATTATCTTGTGGTTTTAATTCATTTATAACTTGCGATCCTTTTGTATCTCTCATTGCATGAGCTCCCCATATTCCTAATTCTCTGTCGGGGGGAATATGAGAATCATTGCAATACACTATAGGAATATTATGATGTCTGGCAAAATCAAGCAATAATTTGATGTTAGGTATTATTGTTTGTACTTTGGAAAATTTTAATCTTCCATAAACAAAATCATTTAACATATCTAACACCAAGATTACCATTCTTTTCAAAACAAGATATATTACTGAACTTGATCTATTTATATGGTTTAATCTATTATTTAATATAGATACACAATACAAGAAACGTAATAAAAAAGAAGATGTTACTTGAAAGATTGAATTGAATTTTTTAATTCCTTACTTAGATATACTGGAAAGGTCTTGAATTCAGGATCAAGTCTTTTAAATTTTCTAGGTAATATAGACATCTGATATTCGTAATATTTCTTAATTTCTAGAATTGTAGGAAGATTTGTCATTATATTACCATCTTTAATAATTTGTTTCAACAGAGGTAGGCCATAAGCAATTTTTTCATATTCAAGAGCTAAAATATCTTTATAAAATTTGTTGTTTTTAATAATTCTAAAAACTTGTTTGGATCCTGGAAGAGATATCTTGTCTAACGATTTTTTCATCTTATATATTATTTCATATTTTTGTTTATCCTGATCCGAGTATTTTTTGATAGCAACTAATTTATAAACACCGTTCAAGGCAGGATCGTCTCTAGATGTCACCAATTCAGTACCCACACCAAAGGAATCAATAGGAATTTTTTTCTTCACCAATTTTTTGATTGTATATTCATTAAGATCTCCACTCACCATTATTTTTGTATCTTTGTAACCAGATTTGTCTAGAATTTTCCTAATCTTCCTACACAAATAAAATAAATCTCCACTGTCAATTCGTACACCACCACACTTTACTCGATCCTTGATAATTTTTTTTATTGCGTTTATCGTATCATAAGTATCTATTAATAAAAAACTATCCGGAAAGACAGTCACAAACCTTTTGAATGCTTCTATTTCTTCCTCAAAACTCATTATATATGAATGTGCCATGGTCCCGGCTGCTGGAATTCCATACCGAAATGAAGCAAGAGTATTTGAGGTGCTTTTACAACCTGCGATATAACTAGCTCGACTTGCAAATAATGCTGCATAAGGACTATGTGCTCTTCTAGAACCGAATTCTATTACAGTTTTGTCCCCAGCTGAACTTACTATTCGTGATGCTTTTGAAGCAATTAATGTTTGAAAATTCACCATAGAAAGAACATATGTTTCAAATAATTGAGCCTGAATAATGGGAGCCTCGATTCTTAAAAATGGCTCATTTGTAAAGAGAATTGTACCTTCAGGTACCGCCCATAAGTCTCCAGTAAATTTAAGATTTGCTAAATAGTCCAAGAAGTTCTTATCGTTTTTAAATAAATTATGAGTTTTAAGAAAATCAATCTGTTTCTGAGTAAATTTGAAATTCATGAGGAAAGATACTATTTGTTCCAATCCGCATACTACCAAATAATTTCTATTATTTGGAAGTTTTCTAACATACATCTCAAATTGCCCAATAGTATCTTTCATACCTGAATTGAAATATGCTGATGCCATAGTTAATTCATAAAAATCCGTTGCTAAAGCCATATTATTTCCGTCATCGCATGATGAAATGGTCACGGGATATCAATAATAGAAATCCACTAATAAACATAAAATTCTGATAAAAAACTAAAGCATATTATAAAAAGAATTCGAAATATATTTGAAAAATTTATTAAATTCAAAATAAAGTTAGATCTTTTTCAGACATGAAGAATTTTGTCTAATGCTTTAACTATATCCGTTTTAGTAACTATTCCGACCAGCTTATTGTTGGAATTAACAACCGGTAGTCCACTTATTCCATTTCTTGTCATTATTTTTGCTGCCTCCGCGAGATCGGTTTTGTCTGATACTGTTATAGGTTCTTTCATCATAACATCTTTTGCTACCAGCATCGAAGTGACTCTTGTGGGAATATATCGCTGTTCAAGATATTTTGAAGATACTTTTTTAGAAAGTATTGAAGGTGATTTGTCACGTCGGAACAGAAAACTGATCGGTAATAGATCTCGAATAGTCACTATGCCAAGCGGTCTATTATTTTCTACTACAATAAGCCTAGATATTTTATGGATATTCATCAATAAAAGTATTATATGAATATTTTCATATGGATCGACAGTGTGAACTTTTTTTGTCATCCAATCTTTCGAAATATATTTATTCATAAAATGATATGCATACAACTCTACCAAATCGCTCTTGGTAATTATTCCCTGTTGGATTCCTTCGTCATCAAGCAGTACCAATGAGCTTATATTATTTTTTAACATTAAAGTCGTACAATTTTTTATTTCTGAATTTTGATTAATGGTAACTAGATTTTTTTTCATTACTTCCTTTACCATAATTTCATGAAGTTTTTTTTTGGTAAAGGAGTCATATAGATACTGGGAAATGTCTTTTTCAGTAATAATACCAATTGGTCTCTGATCTTCAGACACAACTATTCTGCTAATGTTATATCTGATCATAAAATTTCTTGCATCCAAAAGAGTATTATTTGGTTTCAACGAAATTATTTCTCTGCTAACATCGTAAGCATCTAGTAGAAAATTGTCGTAATGCGTCGATTTTTTCTTCAAGTAAAGATTCCCCTTAGCTGTAGCGATATACTCCCCGCTTGGTCCGAAATATTGTAATAATCCTCTATTTACCAATTCTGCAGTGTATCTTCTAACTTGTTGATGAGAAAAAGCTAATTCTTGTTGAATTTTTTTCTTTGTTAAAGGTTCAGTAGCTAATCCTAAGATCTTAATAAAAATTCTTTCTTGTCCACCTAAATTTATCGGTATCTTGATTATTTCATATCACTGCATATTGTTAGAAAATTTATTATAAAAACAATATGTCTCAATGAATTGCAGTGCAATTATAAAATATTCATTAAAGATTCTTTACATATTACCTGAGAAAAATTAAAGATCGGTAAAAAAAATAATGGTAAAAAATTTATTTTACATCTATTTTGACCGATTCTGTTTGTTCTGGCTTGGTGGGTACCTTTTTTGGAATAGAAATGTGTAAGACGCCATTTTTCATTTCAGCTTCGATATTTTTAGGTATTACTTCTTCAGGAAGGGGAAGTTCTCTTTGAAATGATTTATACGATCTTTCGTTATAGAGATAATTCTTTCTTTTCTCTTCAGTTTTTTCAGTTTGCTCTCCAGATACTCGGATCGAATTTTTTGTCGCATTGATTTGGATTTTTTCCTTGGCCATACCTGGGGTTTCCAGTGACAGTTCATATTTATCTCCTTTGTCTATAAGATCGCATAAAGGCATTCTCACTTCCAGTTCTTCATATTTAGGAAATCCAATTGTTGGAAATCTCCAATCCCAAAGTGAGGGAAATCGTGGTGAAAATGCACTCTCAATGTCCCTTCTAAAATTTTCAAAGATATCATCCATTTGAGCGGGGTAACGATCATCTTTTATTTTCTTTTTCTCTATTGAATTTGGTTTATCCATATTTGAAAGGAACAGTCAATTTATTTATTTACTAAGCATTCAGTGTATTGCAATGCACTAGAACATAGCCAAAATTATAACACTACAGAAATAGGCTTTTCATTAAAATTAATAACACAATACACTTTATTTGATAAATGCAATTTTATTCTTAACCTTTAGATCGTATGTATAAGCAAATGATTTTATTGAATTATATTAGATATTTAAGCCAGAACTTATTTGATGTTTTACCTTCTTGAACTTAAAAAAACATGATCATCGGACTTCGTTCTATTTTACCTATACATTACTTTTTTTTATGATGTTTTTTATTTCCAGTCAACTACTTCAAAATCATAATGTTTTCATAACAATATCCCAAGGAGTAACTATTTTATTTCTGTTTTCCAAAATTAAATATGGATTCCTAGGATCCAACAAAAGTTCTGCAGCTTGTCTTACAGTAGTATCGTCTTTGACCTCAGAGATATTAGAGATAGTGAGATTTTGTTTAATTTTTTTTTGTGAAATGATATCGTAATTAATTTTTTTTCTAATTTCTAGTGTGTCTATGGAATCACGTTTATTTTCCACGACCATTCTTGTAGCAGGAGATAATAGAAATTCAAGGATATTCCTATCATTTATAATACCGATAACTTTCGATCTTTTGTCCATTACCCCTAAGTTACGAATATTTTTCCTAAACATAACAGATAGAACATTTTGCAGGCCATCATCCTGACTCACTGATATCAAGTCCGAAGCAACGTCTTTTGCTGGCAAACTTTTTATTTTCTCAATATCGATATCAACAATGCTATTACTAGCATCTTTGGTATTTGCATATTTTTTTATTCCTGTAAATAATTTTAAAAAATCCCTAACAGTAATCGACGCCACTGCTTTGTGATATTTTGTATTATTATTATCGATTGTTTCTACTATGGGAATAAATGCAAATCTTGTTTTTTTAAAGGCGTCTAAAACATTCCTAATGGTTGAATCAAGCTCTATAATTAGATTTTCAGTTATTTTTTCCATTATGTCAGATGCCTTTCTAACATAGAGGGACTGAGGATAATAGGATACAGGTTTGTATGAATTGGGATTGATAATACATTGAATGATATGTTTACTACCTATCCTACCTAAAACATTTTGAATGATAATTTGTTGTTCTTCTCTTCCTGCTATTCCTTTTTGTTCTACTTTTTTTTGTTTTGTAATTTCATTTTCTAAAACTACTACCAATCCATCTATATAGATTTGAGGACCTATTGCAAGAAAGGTAGCAAGTTGAATTAAATTTGAGTTTAGGTAAGTAAACGAAAATGGACGTTTGGTTAGATGAGGAAATGTCTCGGTAATGGGATCATCTAAACTAAAATGGGAGATAGTCATGTGACCAAATTTCATTTAGCTTGTTGATAAATGATTCATCGTAAAGAGGGATTTGATTGTCAATTATTTGGGGCAATTGATTGATTGTCTGAACGAGATATCTAACAATATCAGTAAAGGAAATTATTCCTATTATATGATCATTTGAATCTAAAATCGGAAGTCTTTTAATATTTTTCAAATTCATATACTCTAACGCATCTTTTATAGAGTGAGTGGAGTTAATTGTTATTAACGGTTTACTCATTATTTCACCTGCTAGGCTCAATTTCAAAATTGAACCAGAACCTAAAAATCTGACGATATCCCTTTCAGTAATTATTCCGGCAGTATACAATAGATTATCCTCCTTTCTCTCAAAAGAAATATTTTCATTTTCATTGAATAAATCCTCTTCTACAATTATTATACTTCCTATTTTTTTTTCATACATTTTTTGGCAGATATTTAGAATATTGTGATCATCAGATGCTATTTCAACATTTTTTGCCATAATTGCAGTGACAGAAGTTTGATCCATACTCATAATAAAACTATCAATAATTGAATATATAAGGTTAGTATGGTTTCATTGCATTCAACTGCAATATATTAAATTAGTTGTTTGATATTTCTTGTGTTAAGGATAATAGTAACACCTATAAAAAAATTTTGACCTTTAAATGTTATCTTTTTCTATTATCTCATAATTTCAAATCAGTTTCATGCATTAACCACAAATATAGAAAAAGATATACGATAAATCTGTTTAATAAGTACACTAACTTTTTAAATTGCCAACTAATATCTTTTCATATATGTCAGATTCTTACTCTTCTCAGTATTTACAAAAATCAAAGAAAAAAAAAACCAGATGCATAACATTTAGGCTTGAGGCAGGAATAGTTGAAGACTTAACAAAGGAATCTGAACAAAAAGAAATCTCATTAAATGTTTTGGTTAATCAAATCTTGAGAAGATATTCTGAATGGGATAGATATGAAAATAAACTAGGGATCATTCCTGTACCAAGAGCGATCATGACAGCATTAATAGAAAAGAGCTTACAAATAGGTAAAGAAGCTGGAATAAAGGACCTAGAGACACACAGAAACCTACTAATTAAAGAGGCTGCGTCAGTTGCTTTTGAATCGCTAAGAGAATCAGTATTATTTATGAAAAATCAATTCAATTTATTTAGTGTTTTATCCATTTTGGAAGAATACATGAAAGTATGTGGAATGAATTCAGAACATAAATTTGATTCAGGAAGACGTCATATCTTTTCACTTCAACATGATATGGGTGAAAATTGGTCATTGTTTTCAAAAGAACTACTGGAGAAGATTTTTTTTGAATTAGCCCAGTCTAAAGTTAAAATTACTTACACTCATAGTACTTTAGTAGCAGAGGTTTTATTGTAAATTATAAAAAAATCTTGCATTGCAATCCTATTAGTTAAATAGTTTTAATACGAGCTTATTTCATTTCAAGATGAGACAAGACAATATCGATATTGTTAAAAATTTTTTTTCTTTAATAGAACAAAGAGATATTGATGGTTTAGTCGATTTGTTTGATGAAGATTGCGTAGTTTATGAACCATTCAGTAAAGAAAATGGTTTACAAAAAAATAATTTGAAGCCATTTTTCCAAGTTTTTGTTAATACTAACAACGGTATAACAAGAGAAGTTAGTTTTCTGGATAAAGGTAACCAACTTAATGAAATTGAGACTTTGGTTACTTTTAACAAAGATGGGATGCTACGCGCCAAGTTTATTTTTAATATAAAACATTATTCCGATGATTTTGGAATAGAATTGAATAAAATTGAGACTCTACATATAGACTTCATTTGATGTATACAAAAATTAAACCAAAATGCACTATTAAGAAATAAGTAACCCAGAACGAGAAAAAAATAAGAAAACAAACGAAAAAAACTAGGTTTCTTTCATTTGATAAACATATTTTTCTAAATCTTCTTTTTTGTTAATTGGAAGAGAACACGTAAAATCTTTACATATGTATACAGATTCTTTGAATTTGTTTATATCATCTATTTTAATTTCTTTTCCCTTGACTATCCCAAAATCAAGTAATTTATGATAACTTTTGGAATCTGAATTCACTACAAGCAAGATTTTATTTGGAATATATTGTTTTGCTATCCACGAGGTTAAGGATGTGGTCTTACCGGAAGTATCATTTGATTCTATTTTATCATTTCTAAGTACTATGATTTCTACTGGTTTTTTAATATAGAAATATGTCGAAATCAATAATTGTCCAAAACCGAAAGGATTTTGGATAGATGCAAGATAACATGATCTGATAATATCGGTTGCCTTTTCATAATAATCATTATTTTGAGTAATAAAATGCAGTCTCAAAAGAGCATACGCTGCCATCGAATTTCCGCTAGGAACGGCCAGATCATAAAAGTTCTTTGTACGTATTATCAGCTGTTCATGATCATCAGAGGTGAAGAAGAAATTCTTATCCTTCGAATCCCAGAAATGAGAGATCATAGAATTTGTATAACCTATTGCTTTTTCAAGGTAAATAGGATCTGAATCACATTCAAAGTAGTCAATTAGAGCGTTAATATAATACGCATAATCATCTATATATCCATTCAATTTCGATTGGCCGTCTTTGAAAGTATGTTGCAGTCTATAACCATCGATTGCCACCTTCTTTTCAATGAATGAGATTGTCTTTCTTGCCGTATTCAGATAGTCTAAATCATCTGTCACCTTAAAGGCAGATACAAAAGAAGATATCATTAAAGAATTCCATGATACCAAGATTTTCTCGTCTTTTCCAGGAGGTACTCTATTTGCTCGATATTTAAATAACATGCTTAAGGAGTCGTCCAGAAGGCTCTCAATTTCACTCAAAGATAATTCATATTTTTTTGATAATGAACTCATTGACTTTGTAACATTTAGAATATTCTTTCCTTCAAAGTTTCCGCCTTGTGATACACCAAAGTAGTCACAAAAGATTTCAATTATTTTTTGATCTTTCAAAATCTCTTCAATTTCATTTTTTTTCCAGATGTAGAATTTTCCCTCCTCTCCTTCAGAATCCGCATCTTGAGAAGAGAAAAATCCACACAGGTCATCGCCTTCTTTATATGTCATCTCTCTTAAGACATATCTACAAGTTTTATCTATCAACTTTTTATACTCATCTTTCTTTGTTATTTGATAAAGTTCTGAAAATAATTGTACAAGTAATGCATTATCATATAGCATTTTTTCAAAATGAGGTACCAACCATCGTTGATCGGTAGAGTATCTCGAAAAACCGCCTCCAACATGATCGTGAAGTCCTCCCAACGATATCTTGTTAGCTGTGAATTCTACAAAATTAAGAAATTGACCATTTTTAGAATAATCATAATATCTAAGAAGGAATAAAAGGTTGGAAGTATTAGGAAATTTAGGAGCCTGACCAAAGCCACCATGAATCGGATCGGCTAATTGGAGTAGATTTATTGCAGATTCGTCCAGAACTGATTTTTCGATTTCCGTATCTCTTTCTTTTGTGAGATTCCCCGATGTAGATAAAAGTGAATCCATGAACTCCTTTGCCGCTCTATCGATATCATCTTTTTTTTTCTTGTAAGACTGTGATAAAGTTTCTAAAATTGTAGCAAATCCAGGGATACCATATCTAGAATGTTTTGGAAAATATGTGCCAACATAAAATGGTTTTTGACTAGGAGTAAGAAATACTGATAGAGGCCAACCACCGTTGCCTGTTGCGAGTTGGCAAACCTTTTGATATATTTCATCGATGTCTGGACGTTCTTCCCTGTCAACTTTAATATTAATAAAATTAGCATTTAAAATTTTTGCAATTTCTTCATCTTCAAAGGATTCATGTGCCATAACATG
Source organism: uncultured Nitrososphaerales archaeon (assembly GCA_963695855.1). Lineage (GTDB taxonomy): Archaea > Thermoproteota > Nitrososphaeria > Nitrososphaerales > Nitrososphaeraceae > TH1177. The sequence continues at coordinate 362,953 of CAVOHZ010000010.1, forward strand.
ACACCAATGACAGGCACTATAGCCAACACTAAGAAAAATTGGTTTATCTTCATCTTTTGCCTTTCTTATGGCGCTTTCATTCCAAGGGTACCACTCTACAGGATTATATGCATGTTGTAAAAGATATGGACTAGATTCAGAGATTAGTTTATTCGGCTTAAGATTATCATGCCTTTTGTAAGTCGAATTATTTTCCAATAAAAATTTTATCTACGCATCTACTTTTAATTGTATTTACAAGAAAAATTTCAAATTGTTATAGTCAATAAAAATTTAAACTATTATAATAATAACAGTGAGTATATTTTAAAAATCAAGTAGAATTTCCTAGCAAAGTAGTATTCTTCTTGAGAATTTCACGTAGTGATGGTGGGATTTCGTTTTCTGCACTTGTTATCTGTTCTGCTGCAGGCATACCGTATTTTTCCCTTAAAGTTTCCTGTTGACCTTTTAATACATCTATGGAAAATTGTGGTCCGATATATCCAAATGATGCCCACAAGATATAGACAACCAATAATGATACCCCCATCACTGCCAAAGGGATTCCATAATCTTTTAATCTATTATGTTTTTCTTCTGAATCTGGCAATTTTTTTTCTGTAGAAGTCACTTTGATTAAAATAAAAATAGAAAATAGGACATATTAACATTATGTAAAAAACATTAATATGGAAAGTAATTCTATGCGGATGTTGTTGATTTTCCTAGAATAAAATCTGGTGAAGGGAGAAGAAAATTTGAAATCGGTGTTTATTTTTGGAATATCTTTATTGCTTGTGGAGGACACACATTTTCACATGCCAGACAGAAGATACAATCTTTCTCTCTAGCCATTATTGGTTTCTTGTCAGAACCAGGGTGACCGGGAGTATCTAACCATTCATAGACATTTACTGGACATGCTTCAATACAAGCGCCGTCTCCTATACAAATATCAAAGTCAACACATACACTATCTCCCCATATTCCCAACTGTCCTGGTGCATCAACTGGTCCCCAGACCGTTATTCCCTTGAATTTACCTGCTGTTGTACGTTTGCTTTTAAAGGAGGTATCTATTGGACCATCTACTTTTGAATAACCTGTTCCCGAACCGGTAAGGGATATTGACGAATCAGCATCTCTTGATGAAATTCCGGTTGGTGAAATCCCGGTTGGTGAAATCCCGGCTGGAGGAACATCTGATACAGAAGGTTGTGGGTAGGAGGTAATAATTTCCTGAGCTGAAACCGAAGCACCTGCTGGTGGTGGTGGAGGATTAAGGCTCCTGGTTTTTGGATTGATAGTCAGAGGGGTTAATTCTCCCAATTTTTCTATAGATTTTTCAAGTGATAGTCTTTCAATTTTTTGATAATAAGAAATTAGCTTATCACCAATAGAAGAATTTCGTAGGATTGTATCTATGACCATTTTTGCATTATGATCAGCCTTCTGTCGATAATTCTTTATCCAATACACATCTCCAAATGTCTCTATAGGTCTGATTTGGTAAATTATATCAATTACTTCGCCGGTTACAATTTCTACTACAATATCAAGATCTACAGAAACCGGTTTTGCAGTGAAAGGATCAACATCGCTTTCTTTCCAAGTATATTTAACATAGATTCTATCAGCATATCTATCTATATTAAATCCATTCTTCTTGATCTCGTTTGCTATATTGGTAATTGTTGACTCATCCGTTAAGTTGACGGGTATCCTATATAGTCCCAATCTATAGCTATGAGTAGGATAAACACCTCTTTTTGACACATCAGATAACATTGTCCACACCCTATCCTTCAATAAGACAGACATTTTATATAATATCTAAAAAAGAAAAAACCTAAAAGGGTTTCGCTTGTCAATCATCAGGACAGGTCAATTCTCTTATTGCTTTATATTTTTTTTCTAGTTCTTCCGCGAAATTTACAACATAATCTATTTGAAACCTTGCCAATGGGAAGTACCATCTGATCGGGACTTTATGTCCAATACCATCCATGTCATAAATGAGCCCGTTCTCAACATTAACTGAATGTATTTCATCTTTTTTGATTTCTTTTGGTACCAATCCTCTTTTTGTCCTATCTTCCAGAACGAGAATTTCGTCATCTTCTTTCTTAAAAATGGTATAAAACTGACCTTTTTTGACTATATTTTTATCATCCATTTACATTTCCTTTTTTATTTTACGTTAACATTAATTTCTTATTTTTCTATTGGATTTCCTATCATGTTTCCCCATTCTGTCCATGAACCATCATAGTTACTTACTGAAGGATATCCAAGTAGATATTTCAATACAAACCAACTATGTGACGAGCGTTCACCAATCCTGCAATAGCATATTACCTCTTTATCAGGAGTTACACCCTTATCTTGGTAAAGTTTATTCAGTTCATCTGGTGTCTTGAATGTACCATCATCATTTACCGCTTGAAGCCACGGAATATTTTTAGCTCCGGGAATGTGACCGCTTCTTTGGGCATGCTCCATCGGATATTCTGGTGGAGCAGATATTTCTCCATTAAATTCCTTTGGAGAACGAACATCAACAAGCACTGTTTCGACTTTTTCAAGCGATCTTCTAACATCAAATAGATATGAGCGTATTCCTTCATCAGGAGGATTGGAAACATAATTTGAAGAGGGTACAGAAGGCTCATCAGTAGTATAATTTCTATTTTCCAATTCCCATTTCTTTCTACCACCATTCATCAATTTTATTTTCTTGTGTCCATAATATTGAAATACCCAAAAAGCGAATGCCGCGAACCAATTATTAAAATCACCATATAGGACAAGAGTGTCATCTTTAGAAACTCCAATTCTAGACATTAATGATTCAAATTGCTTTTTATTAATAATATCTCTTCGGGTTTGATCATTAATATCTTTTTTCCACCAAACCATGTGCGCACCTTGAATGTGACCACTTTTATAGGCATTTTCAACATCGTAATCAACTTCCAAAATCTTTATTTCTGGATTATCCAAATTGTTCGCAACCCATTCTGTTTCGCAAAGCACCTCTGGATCAAAATATTTGATATTATTCATTAAAATCTAAATAGATCTTTTATCTATTAAAAGATATTGAAAAATATTAAAAAGCAATTAAACACTTAAATTATCATAAAATAAGGTTTTTTAAAGGGCCGGTAGTTTAGCCTGGTAGAATACCTGCCTTGCATGCTTTTAAGGTAGAGGAAACGTAGGTGGTCGTGGGTTCAAATCCCACCCGGTCCATATACAGTTTATTGTTGCCTTTAATTAAACGGGGCTAATTAGATAATTAATTATTGTTGTCTTTCCATCAATTTGTGTATTATCTTTTCTGCTATTACATTTGATCCTAGTTCTTGTGCTTCTTTAGTTTGAGCTCCGATATGAGGAGAACAGATAACATTTGGTAATTTGACTAATGGACTATTTGTAGGGGGTTCATTTTCAAATACATCTAGTGCTGCTCCAGCTATCTCGTTATTTACCAAAGCATCATACAATGATTTTTCATCAACAACATCGCCACGGGAAGCGTTGATAAAAAATGCTGACGGTTTCATTTTCGACAAAAGTGTCTCATTGAACATGTGTTTTGTTTCAGGAGTGGAGGGTACGTGACATGAAATAAAATCAGAACTTTCTACAAGCGTCTGTAAATCGGTAGTTATCATACCAACTTCTTTAATAAATTGGGGATTTATTGGAATAAGATCATGTCCAATTAAATTCATACGAAGACCTCTGGCTATTCTTCCAAGATTTCTACCTATATTTCCCACTCCAATAATTCCAAGATATTTGCCTTTTAATTCAATTCCGTTTAATTCTTTTTTTAACCAGTTACCCTTTTTCATTTCATTATCTGCTAACAATATATTTCTGGACAATAATAACATAAACCCTATAACCAATTCAGATACTGCATTTATTGCAGCTTCTGGGGAATTTACTACTGAGATATTTTTCTGATCTGCTTCATCTATATCAATATTATCTAAACCGACTCCAGCTCTTGCAATAACCTTTGCATTGGTAGCTGCCTGAATTACATCTTTCGTGATTTTCGTCCTGCTCCTTACAACTAATACGTCATATTTGCTAACTTCTGCAAGCAACTCAGAGGGAGTTATGGATGGTTTATTTATAACGTTAAGACCACTTTTTGACAAAATTGAGATTCCAATTTCATCAATTGGATCACATATCAATACATTTCCTTGTAATTGCACATGAAAAATCCTATAGTATGCAAATATAATTATTACTTAATATTTATCATCATCGAAATGAAGCATATATTATATTTAAGAAATAATTTAGTTGTTTGAGATTATATCACCACTAACATGATCAACATAATACGTATGATTGATTGGAGTTAATTTTATTTCCCAGGCAAAATGGTTACCTGTGGTAATAGTTGGAGAAGTAATTCCTATAAAATTTCCAATTTCTTTGGTTTTATCATCTGATAGATACAAATTACCATTTGATTTTAGATAAACAAATTTAGACTGCGTGTTGGTTATCTCATCTTTTGAAAGATTATTTTCTTTAAGAACTATTGATACAGCTGTACTGTTTGAAATTGTTTGAAAATTCCCAGACGATCTGGTTAAAGAATCAATCAGACCGAAATATACCAATAATGCAAAAACTACCCCTATCCCAAGAGATACTGCAAATTTCACTGCCACAAAAAACCATATTGTAAATATTAATTTAATTCTAATCTTGAGTTAATAAGATTAATAATAACAACTGAACTTGATTGCAATATTGATCACAGTCGAAGAAAAGCTCAAAGCTCTTGGGATTTCACTTCCTCCTCCGCCTAAACCCGCAGGATCTTATATTCCTCTAGTTCAAATTAATGATCTTATTTTTGTGTCAGGGCAGATTCCTCTTGACACAAATACTGAACCGCCTTATGTAAAATTTAAAGGAAAAATAGGTGAAAATGCAACTTTTGAAGAAGGTCAAAAGGCAGCTATGCTTTGCACTCTTAATTCTCTTTCTATATTAAAGCACCAGTTAAAAAGCTTGGATAAAGTAAGACGAGTAGTAAGAGTTTCAGCATTTATCAACTGTGCACCTACCTTTTCAGATCTTCCCAAGGTAATAAACCCAGCATCAGAAATGCTAGTGAAGATATTTGGAGATAAAGGTAAACACACAAGAATCGCGTTAGGTGTTGCAAGTTTACCATTAGATAGCATTGTAGAAATAGAATACATATTCCAAGTATATTTACAGAAAGAATAGAATGTTAGTTTAAGGTAAAAGGTAGAAATCTAACTTGAATATTATTTTGTCAAAATCCTCAGGCGTAATAAAGCAAATTCTTAAATAACCTTTTCGAGGATTTTTATTGATACTATAAAATGTACAAACATCTAGCTAAAACTTGGATTAACATGTGGAAAACCAATAGCGAACAATTAAAATCAAGAGCCATTGGCTGGAGAAGAGAACTTGCTATTCATAGAATTAACAGACCCAGCAGACTTGATAGAGCAAGAAGACTGGGATACAAAGCTAAACAAGGGATTATTGTTATTCGTACTAGAGTAGGAAGAGGTGGAATGAGAAAGCAAAGACCAACAGCTGGAAGAAGACAAAAACACAGTGGTGTTGTACGTATCAAACAGGCGATGAATATGCGATTAGTTGCAGAAAGAAGAGTTAATGAAAGGTACCCCAACATGGAAATAATTGGTTCATATTTTCTCTACAAAGATGGAAAACATTCATGGTATGAAGTAATTTTAGCTGATCCTAACCACCCATCTGTATCCAACGACAAGGAAATGCGTGGAAAATTAAGGGCTTTCGCGTAGGAAAACTAAATCTATTATTTTTGTTTCCTTTATCACAAGATACTAAAGAAGATAAGACGTATGACTATTTAAGACTGGATCATAATTGAATATTCAATAAACAAGTATCATTCTGCCAACAATAATAGTAAGATGTAATCAATAGTTATTCCCTAACATGTGTTTGATTGCTCCATAATTATATTTTATAGTTTTACAGTTATATTATACAAGTATCTGGTATAGCAAGACTGATAATAATACTGATGCACAAGTACTATCATACCCTCTTACAAGTAACGCATCTATCCTAAAAAGAGATTTGATATGTCCTTTCAACGCCTCGATTGATTACTTCTCAACTAATAGATAGTCTGTACATTGTTAGATTGACAAAATTGAACTAGTTTGATCCTAACATTAGGTATATTTTCATATCTTTATACTGTGCACTAACTAAAATCCGATATCTGTGCTTATTATACAATTTATGACCATCAATCATATCCAGGATCTGCAGACATGTATGGTCTTTTTCTGATGATTGTAACTGGTAGACTTGATGTTAATTTATCATACATGTTATTGTCTGCTGTGTTGGCAGTCGTGAAATCTACTGCTAATGATACAATAATAATAACAGAACCACCAGTACTTGATGCCAGGTTTAATTTTTATCCAAATATCCAACTCTTGATATGACTGAATCCTCATCTTGAATCTGTATCAATATCAATACCAGAAGGTGATACTACTACTACGCCTTCGGTAATAGATAGAAGACTTGTATCAGATATATCCTTTAGTCTTGATAAGGTACTGTTATCTGCTGAAGCAACATATGGATCAACTAAACTATATTCTAGTAAAGAAGATCTCTCATCACTAATCCTGGTATTTACATCTCGTAATATTGTAACGAGACATCTGTCAAATGTTATTCTATTTGGTACTCAGGATAATCCACACACTTTCATTACCTTTCTTTCTGTTATATTGCAGATGCATTTCAAGTTAATGCTACAATGCTGTTGGAATCTAATCGAAACCATATACATAATGTAAAGCATCTTAATTAAGATAACAGTTGGAGAATAGATATATAGTCTGCCACGTCTTTTGTTATTTTTATCTGGCCACCTAATTAATCCAACCAAATGCAAAATATTATTTAGAATAGTTGTTGATCTATTTTGAGATGGTTTGTTGGTTAGGATGATTGTTTTTTACCAAAACATCATTCTCCAAGAGATAGCTTTATTTCTTCTGAAAATAAAATAAAAAAATAATTATGATCCCGCTTAAACTAGCTAAAACTTAAGTTTCTCCTGAATTTTTCTAATAATACCATGTAATTCGTCGCTAGATATTTCTCTCTCTATCGTAAGATAATAGATTAATCCATTCCTCATAAAACTAACAATATTTACCTTGGAGCTCTGTAATAGAATAAGTTCTGTAGGTCCAATAGATTCCTCATAATTTTTCCTTATATTGAATATCATTGAGTGGAGAAAAAATTCATTCCTTGCCTCTTCAGGTCTCAATAGTGGAACCAGTCCTGATTTCATCTCGCCAGCAAGTGTTCTGCCAAATTCGTTAGTAATACACACATAACGAACATTTAAAGATAATTCAAGCAATTTCTTACAATACTCTCTTAGTTCGACAATTCTGTCTATATTTTTTTTGCTGTTCATACTCTTTGTATTAAGAATAAGAATCTAAAATATCTTTATAAAAATTTCATTATTGAAGAAAACATGATGTAAATGTGTTAATAATTTAAATCTATTAATCATGTGGATTTTCGGCTATTTTCTTTAAAATCCCCATTGCATCTAATTCTTTGAGGCTTTGTCTTTGAGTAGAAACGAAATTGTGAAAGTCTTCTATAGTATCCCTTCTATCAGAATAGAGTTCAATAGATTTCTTAACTATATTTTCGTAACTCCTAAAAGGAAAATAAATTTTCTTTGCAGTTCTAGTAATTAACTGCTTTGTTTCCTTATCAATTATTCCTTTTTTAAAAGCAAGAAATAGATTATATCTTATATCTATCATGGCCTCTGAAAGAAGATTATAAGAGTTATCAAATGTAACTGCTACTTCGTCATCTGAATTTATTATATTCTTCTTGAATATTTCAAAAACCCGTCCATATCCCTTCATTCCAAATTTTTCTAATTCAACTGCGCGTAAAGCCCCAAGACTGGACGCGCCGTATACTTGAAAATTATTTTTATTTACTACCTGAAATACTTCTATGGGAGTAGGAGGATAATCTTGTAAGAATACACCATCTATTAAAATAATTATCTTTTTTTCTGATATTAAACTTAATTTAATGAAATCACCTTTTTTGGCAGGTGGTAGAAATTCTGCATTTATTATCTTTCTTGCTTTTTCTATAGAAAGACTGGGACCCAAAAAAACTATAGGAACACTCATCTAAAATATCTCCTTGCCCTCCATCCCATCATCGACCTTGTAAATTTAAATGTCTCCAAACCAGGCACAATGGCCCTAACCACAGGAACTTTTAACTTGTTATTAGTAAGATCTATTATTATGGCCTTGTTAATACCGACTCTCTTTAATTTAGATGTTATTAAATTTATATCGTCAAGAATATCATCATTTTGATATGTAATGATTTTAGAAAACTTAACAACGTCTTTAGATGACATAAACTGCCATGAAGATTTATCATCCGAATTATTCTGACCGTACTTTATTTTTCTTAAATCATCCCTTGCTCCTTGTATATTCGCTGCCCTAGTTTGAGATACCTCTGTAATAGCTCGCAATAGAGCTATTCTTTTGTCAGGATGAGTGCCATGTCCCTCAGCCAAATATCCATAGTTGTCAGATACCCATTCCACACAGGCTACGTTAAAGGTTGGAATTTCCAGATCTGATGTTACATTTTTAGTGATTAGACGAATTCCGTGTTTTTTGAATCTTTGGACAAGATTCATTATTGGTTCAAAATGTACATCAGAAATATCAACATCTGGAAAGATCCCATAGTCATCAATGAAATCATTTTTTGAAATTATTCTAATATCAAATCCATTATTTCTTAAATTATTAGAGAGATTATATAATAAATGAAATGGTATGGCGCTGCATCTTAGTTCTGCTAGACTAACTGCATCTCTTTCAATTACCTCGCACAATGAATGACAAACAGCTTCTTCAAATACGTTACCAGAAGCTAATCCGTTCGTATGGTGAAAGGAAAAGGGATTGACAGCTGGGTATGAAGGGGTATATCTAAATATTGCTAAAGAAGAAGGAACTAAGATATTCTCTTTATTAATTATATCAAATCCTTCAACATAATCCATCATCATAGTATCTTGAAAATCGTATGATAGCGGTTCTACTAATTCTTCAGGATGTAAAATATTATATCTTCGGGATAATTCTTTAAATGTTCCGCGAAACATTTTTTTTGTAAAGGAGCTTGGTAACGATGAATACCTTTCAATACTTTCCATTATTGCACTCACTTTAGCATGAGCTTTAGTTGGACCTTTGCCACTATACACCCAAATATAATCTTCAGTCCCAGGTAGAACAGATGAATAATTTGGTATGTATAGTTTATCCATGTATGTGATATCTGCTAATCTAGTAAGACCGATTTCTTTAGATAGATGTGAGACTTGCTGGAGAGTTCTTTCTACTGGTATCGTTCTCGATGTTCCGTTTACGGTCCATTTTTTTTGACTCTTTAGATCCAATTTGAGAAAAATATCTTCTGAAGTTCTTATCAAGCTTACGAATTATGCATTAAGATTATATATTACATTCACCAAATTTAAAATCGTGAGTTCTCGTCGGAAAGAAGCAGAAATAATTAGTGAGATTCTGCTGAGGGCTGCTAGTGAACCGGAGTTTAGGAATGTTCTTATCAAGGATTCTTCTTCAGTTCTAGAGAAATATGATATTTCGAATGAAGCAAAATACATAATTAAAAAGAGTATTATAGATCTAACACAATAATAATAAAGGGTCGAAGAAAGCTTTGTTTTAAAGACTTGACTTTTGAGACACTCTAAAAATAAAATAAAATAAAATTGATTTATGAAAGCAGGGTGATGTAATTAGTTAGATAAATATGAACACATGATTAATGTACCCCGCCTCTGACTCACAACTATTCACAGATAGCCTTACACACTTGGTGTAATACTCCTAGCGTTTTTTAAACGGGGATACCTTTAAGACATATGAATGAACATAAGAATCATTGTAATTTCATCATAGTTCAACTCTATGCTTCTAAGGCAGTAAAGTATATCATTAGAAATATAAAATAATTATGCTCTGCTGAGAATATTTTTATCTCTTATAAAATAAGAAATAACAATGGAATTGTAAAATTCTTAAACAGTTGAATCACAAGTATATAATAATTATTAATACCATTTACATGATTTGTCCGATATATCTATACGTTGAAAACGACCAAAACCCATCAGAAAAGAATCTTATATTTTTGGAATATATGTTGTCATCAAAAAGGAAAATGTCCTATATGTAAGAACACATAAATCAAACATGTGCATAGTAAGCGGCATATTCAAGTGACTTAAATAGACATCTTTTGAGCGATTGTACGATTATTTTCGTAGGCTAGGAATCTCTTTTATATCGTCCTTGTTTTATCAATTTATACTCTGTAGTCGTGCGAACGGAATAATATGCAACCTATCTCTATTCAATATGGAATATATCTTTTAGTATATCGATAATTGAACGTGTATTTAGAACATTGGCACACATAATTTATAATTTACCAATAGTAAAAAATGTTGGATCTGAAAGTACCTCTGGAAATGAAAATTGCTAAAGCTATGTTTCTGTGGACATCGTAAAACAAATTAATAGACTGACTCTAATTGAAAACAATAATCTAGTATTTAATAATTAAAATAGAAATTGACTTGTTACTACAATTTATGTTTCATTGAGAAAGTAGAAAACATTAAAATACCTGATAAAGAAACACATTAGAAAAGGCTCTCTATATTAGACAGATAATCATATTGATCATACAATCTAAGCCCATAATTAAAAAAAATGATTCAATTGCATACGGAAAAAAAGCAATATGTTGTATAACACAATAACATTCATGAAACTGAATGATGGCAAGGTTATGTCAGAGGAATCCTGGAGACAGGACAAGTACAATATACTTTCTAATGATTAACCTACACTTGTTTTCCTAAAAGGTCAACTAGTGTGTATTACAGAATGAAAACCTCAATCTGGATGTCACAAACTATCTCTTTAGGTCTCGAATTATTGCAAGTTAGTATAATCAATATCTGTAAATCAAGTAAGCGATAAGTTTCCCTTGTAAGGATCTTTTAATTTAAAGTTTTAAAAAAATCGCTTAGAACAATTTCAAATGCTGATACAGGAACTCTAATATTGAATTCACTTATTACCTTTGGAGAAACTTCTCCAATAACTCCTATGAGACGATCTTTTATGTAAATATTTGCAGATCTTCCAGTAATAAAAAATTCATTTTCACATGATTTTGTAGATATTTCCTTGCCAAAATTAATTTTGATAATAGATCTTAACAAGGATCTCGTTTCGGTAAAACCTATATTGTTGGAGGACATAACAACACCAAGACACCATTTCTCTGCTATTTCCTTATTGATACTAAACACTTTTCCTATCTCGAATATTTTTTGTGGGTATTCCTCATGAATATTGTGAGACAAGTTAGTCATAAGTGACGGTATAATACTGGTTCTTAAAAATTCATGTTCAGAACTTTTACTTTCATTAACTTTTAACCAGAGATGATTTATTTTCTTTGTTTTTATCGTTTTAATAGTCTTTTGATCGACTAAACTAAAATTTACAACCTCAAGCAAACCAAATCCAATGATAGTTTTTCTTAATTCGTTAAAAAATTCAATAAGAGGATTCTTCATTCCAGAGATAATTTTAAATGAAGGCACACTTGGTTCCAAATTATAAATACCATAACCTAAAGCCACTTCTTCTACAACATCTATCGTATTATTAATATCACTCCTATAATGAGGTATAACACACTGTATATCATTACCTTTGATTTTCGATGCATCTAGTCTAACCTTTTTTAATGATTTTATTATTTCATTAGATGAAAGTTTTAACCCTAAAAGATTATTTATGTAGTCTTTTTTAACAACCATAGATTCATTGCGTAGTTTTTCTAAAGGAAAGAAACTATCCTTATTATTTTCGTTTACTGATCCAGACACGATCTCAAACCCTTCATCCAAAAAATAATGAGACAAGATAGACAAGATATCTAATGCAATTTTAGAATGTGTAGCAGTAATTTCTAGTAATAGGTTTTTACTTTGTTTTGTAATCTTCGTGACATCACTATTTATTATTGGTGGGAAAGATATAATCATATTATTTTTATCGAAAATAACAGGATATTTTGCAAATGATTCAACTAGATGTTTGTATTTTTGACCTACTGTCAATTTATTCAATATTTCGTTAAAATCATATTTTTCAGACTGATCAAGCGGAACAAATTCTATATCAGGAGTCTCAGCAGAATATCTCAAAGGAAATTCCATCTTATCCAGATCATGAATCCCTATAGATGCCTTCTTTCTTCCCCTTGCGATACCGTTATGGAGATCTTCTTGCATTGAAATAATTTGTTCAAGTGAATCTTGAGTAAGTTTTTTGTTCTTTGCAATAAAAAAAAAGATGAATGGTCTTATCTTTTTAACTGAATTATCTACGATAATTTTATACTGTGGATCAGTGGAATAGTTGAATTTTGGTAGACCAAGTTCTCGACCTACTAAACCATTTAACGCTCTAAAAATTCCAATATCACTTGAAAAATCAGGTCTGTTAGGATTATATTCAACCCTTACAATATTTTCATCAATACTTTCTATATCAAGCCCCAAAAATGGAAGTCGTTCTAGTATTTTTTGTAAGGAATAATCAGGAAAGGAGGATTTTATTCTAGACTTATTTATCCTAACAACAGGCATCTTTCATTACCTCTCAACCAGCCAAGTTTATTATTATATAAATCTCGAACATCAGAAATGTCGTATCTAAGCATTGCTATTCTTTCTATTCCTCCACCCCATGCAAGTACAGGGTTTTTTATTCCTAAAGGACCTACTACTTCTGGGCGGAAGATGCCCATTCCGAAAAGTTCAATCCACTTCCCTAACCTTTGATTGTATATCATTGACTGCAACGAAGGTTCTGTATAAGGAAAAAAAGTAGGCCAAAACTTCACCTTTTTGATTCCTATTTTTTTGTAAAATTCGATCTGTATGCCCATTAGGTCTCTTAGTGTAATATTTTTATCTGTAACTACTCCTTCTATTTGATTAAATTCAACTAGATGTTTATACGAAACTTTTTCATTTCTAAATACTCTTCCTATAGTAAATATTTTGGTCGCTTCTGTAATATTATCTGACAAATACTTGAGAGTGACAGGAGTAGTATGTGTCCTCAATACTAATTTTTTTGCTTGATTTCTATCCCATTTATAATGCCAACCATGTAAATGAGATTTGGCAACATTTTGAATTACTTTGTTGGTAGATAGTTCAATGGTTGTTTGATCATTGATGTAAAATGTATCTTGCATATCTCTCGCGGCATGATCCTGCGGTGTAAATAATGCATCGAAATTCCAAAAAGATGATTGCACATAATTGCCTTCTATTTCCGTAAATCCTAGACTTACAAATGCTTCTCGGATCTCTTCAATAAGATCTGTAAGAGGATTAGTTCTTCCTGGAAACAATAATGGAGTATTGGCTTCAACATCGATTTCACGAAATTTGACGCTTTTCCATTTACCTGAAACAATCATGTCAGATGTCAAGGCTTGAACATTGTTTTCATATTGTTGAAGAGCCATATCTTTTTCTACATTCAAAAGTAAAGATTTAATTTTATTACCCGCTTCCGTCAAGGAAACTAGTTCGTCATTCTTCTTAGATAAAACCAAATCAGGTCTTTTCCTTAGTAGCTGGAGGATGTTTATCTCATCTTTAGATAATTGTGATTGCTTTATATTATTTCCATTATCTTTTATTTTTTTTAATAAGATCTCCTCTCCGCTATTATATTTAGAATCATCAAGAATAGACAACATCATAGCATTTTTTTTATCATGACCAATTTCAATCCATTTATTCATCTTTGATTTTGATATTGCTATATTTACCTCATTCATGGTTACTTTTCCAGTTTTTAATATTTGAGGAATTGTTGAATTTCCATTTTTTATTGCTTCTACTAATCTTCTTTCAGGAAGGCCGTTTTCTATTGATTGTTTTCCAGTTTCACCTAATGATATTCTAACATCATCTGAATTTTGAAAAATAATCAAATTTTTAAATTTTAACCACTCTAAACCCCTTCTAATTTGGTCAATATGTAGATTTGTAAGTCGTTTTAGCGAATTTATTGATATACTTTCGTTGCTTTCTAATGAATTTAATATTCTTTTTTCTATTGGATGTAAGATATTCAAATTAGGATCTTTAAATTCGCTCAAATATTCAAAACTAAAAATATTTTTTAAACGTTTAAACGTTTGTAATTTATCTTAATAAAAAAATGGACAATCAAAATAACAAAAATAGCAATAAAGATAATTCTGTTAATGAATATAATAACGATAATAACTCTTTTGAGCATGACAGTAAGTTACCTAATGATATTTTTGTCACTCCTTGGGAAGTACATGGGAAGCTTGGAGAAGAAAACTATGTCAAACTAATGAAAAAATTTGGCACTCAAGCAATATCTATGGAATTATTAGAAAAGATTAAAAAAATCACTGGTGAAATTCATCCTCTAATTAAATTTCGTTATTTTTTCTCACATAGAGATTTTGACTGGGTATTAAATAAATATGAAAATGGAGAGTCTTTTTATTTGTATACAGGAAGGGGACCATCTGGACTTATACATATGGGACATATTTTACCGTGGATGTTTACTAGATATATGCAAGATAAATTCAAATCGAAATTACTTTTTCAAATAACAGATGACGAAAAGTTTCTATATAATCCTGATCTTGACAGGGACAAAATTGCAGAATATACTTATGAAAATATTTTAGACGTAATAGCAATAGGGTTTAAACCTGAGCTAACGAAAATAATAGTGGATACTAAACACATAAAACATTTATATCCAATAGCTACAGAAATTGCAAAAAAAATAACTTTTTCTACTGCCAAAGCAGTATTCGGATTTACGACGATGACAAATATTGGAATGATAGGTTTCCCTCCCATTCAGGCAGCTCCTTGCTTTCTTCCATCAATAATAGAAAAAAAACCAACACCCGTCTTGATCCCAGCTGCTATAGATCAAGATCCATATTGGAGAATTACAAGGGATGTAGCAGAAAAACTTGGATTTTATAAACCTGCCCAAATACACAGTAAATTCTTACCAAGTTTATCAAATTCATCAAAAATGTCTTCATCTAAACCAGAAACCGCTATTTTTACAACTGATGAACCAGAAATAGTTGAAAAAAAAGTATTATCTTCATTTACAGGAGGTCAGCCAACGATAGATCTTCAAAAAAAATTAGGTGCCAATGCCAATATTTGTCCTGTGTTTTGGTACTTAAAATATTTTTTTGATTCCGAAAAGGCCTCAACCGAAAGATATTATAGATGCAAGAGTGGAAATTTATTGTGTGGAGAATGCAAAAACCAACTGGCGGAAAAATCAAAGGAATTCATAATTGAATTTAAAAAAAGAAGAGAAAAAGCTCGAGACAAGATAGCTGATTTTATGTTCGAATGAGAATTGATGATATGAAGATAATCGAAAAGTATCTCTGTTCGGATGAATATGAGAAAGAGAAACTATGTAGACTCTTTTCAATTCAACAGGATCAATCTATTTATATTTTGGATGTTATGGATGTTATTGAAAATGAGATAATAATTATGTTGAGAGATAGATCTTGCCATAGTGTGACTATGAAAGATAACCTTTTCGCATCAAATCTATCGAGATTAATTACAGATATCAAGCAAAACAAAAGAAAATTTATAGAATTAATAAACTCTCCCTCTATAGAAGAAGTGGTAATAATTTCTATAAGCAATTAAGAGCATTAATCTTTTTGAAATAGTAAACTATTTCTCATCGTTTGTTTCTTGTTTTCTTACTTTTCTTGTGATTCTTGTTTTCTTACTTTTCTTGTGATTCTTGTTTTCTTACTTTTCCTTTGTTTCTTTATCTTTATACTTTTTAATTTAGATACATTTTTGTTAGTTGTGGATTCAACATTAGTAGAAAATTTTAGCGAATCGATTAAAATTTCTTGAATTTTCCTAAAATATAATCCTGTCGAATATGGCATTAATGAAATATTTTCTTCTATAGAATCCAAAACAAAAGGAACTGCTCTTTTAGAAAGATCTAATTTAAATTTCATCCATAACAAACGATCCTGTACAAAATGAATTTTATCTTTTAATTCCTCAGGAGCAGTTTCTTTTGACCATTCTTCAATTCTTTTGTACCAATAGGCCAGGGTTTCCGGTTCTAATCCTGATCTGAGATCTTGAATATATTCGTCAATTTTGGACGATGCAAAATTAACTGGATTATCATAATACACTAATTTGAATAAAATGCATTATGGATATAATTGGATTGATTAAGAAAAATTGGCTTTTTAATCGGATAAAATATTTCCTTTTTCATCAATTTCACCCTGTCTTATTCTTGTCGAAGAAAGTGGCCTTCCATCCATAGAATTTACCATTTTTATAACTACTACTTTTAATGGTCTCAGGTTTTTGCTAACTCGTATCCTGTTTATTTCAGTAGTTTTAACATAAGTTTCTTCGCTTACCACAATTGCTTCAATTTTAACGGATGAGATTACAGGTCCAAAGTAATCTTCTAATTTTACTATTTCATAAGATGGGTTTTCAAAATTATTGGAAATAGTTTGTTTCAGGCTTTCAAGACGCTTTTCATAATTATGTCGTATGTTAAATTCTGTTTTAAATTTTTTTATAAATTCATCGCTAGTGAGACCAATTATTACATTTTGTCCTACGCGAAATGTTTCGAATAATAATTTTAAGTGACCTTGGTGAATACAATCAAATGTCCCACCAGTAGCTACTAAATTGAATTTTTTTTTCAATACAATCTCTGCTTTGAACTTAAAGAAGGTTAACGTGATTATAGATATGATAGATTTTATGTTTATTTTTGGAATATCTTTATTGCTTGTGGAGGACACACATTTTCACATGCCAGACAGAAAATACAATCTTTCTCTCTAGCCATTATTGGTTTCTTGTCAGAACCAGGGTGCCCGGGAGTATCTAACCATTCATAGACATTTACTGGACATGCTTCAATACAAGCGCCGTCTCCTATACAAATATCAAAGTCAACACATACGCTATCTCCCCATATTCCCAACTGTCCTGGTGCATCAACTGGTCCCCAGACCGTTATTCCCTTGAATTTACCTGTTGTTGTACGTTTGGTTTTAAAGGAGGTATCTATTGGACCATCTACTTTTGAATAACTTGTTCCTGAACCGGTAAGTGAAATACTAGTTTCACCAAGTTGTGAAATTCCAGCAGGTCCTATATCAGGACTAGAAGGTGTCGTGGCAAGTACAGTTTGCACATTAGGTTGACCAATTGCAGCAGTTTGTGATGGAATTTCTTTTATGAATTGAGCAGCAACGAATTTTTCTCTCTTCACAACACACAGTTGTTCGTGTACCTCCCTCATACTTTCTAATGTAGTAGGGTTTGAATGTAAAAGGAGAGAACCGCAATCACTGCATACATATTCTTGGGACACGGTATAATATTCTAAATAGTCATTTATCAACATTTGGTTATCGAGTGTACTTTCGATCCAAAATATTCTTAAATTTTGGCAAATTTTTATCGTCCACCTATGAGAAATAATTATCATATGGTTTTTCACATTTTTGAAATAAAGTAACTTGGAAATATCAAATAAAATAAAATAGATGTTGATCATTAATCAATTTTATACGTGTTCGGATTAGGATATACTTTTTGGAGTGAAGTTATTTCAGTATTAAAAGAAATAATTCCTGTATACGATAAAGTAAATCAAGTCATTTCCTTGGGAAAGGCCGAATCTTATCGATTTATTGGTATAAGTGAAAATATCCGTCCGGGTAATTTTATATTAGATGCTGGATCGGGATTTGGAAACATGTCAATAACAGCATCTAGATATACTAATCATCAAGTTAAGATAATATTGTATGATCCAATTTTAGAGATGTTGAAAAATTCTAGCCAAATTATGAAATTGGAAACATCATTCTCAAAATCTTCTGGTATTTTTGAATACATGCCATTTAGAGATGAGACATTTGATATTGTAATGTGTGGTTATTCATTAAGAGATGCGATCAATCTTGAAAATGCAATATCTGAGGTATACAGAATACTAAAAAAAGAGGGCAAATTTATAATAGTCGATTTAGGAAAGCCAGACAATTATTTTTTTAGGATTATGGTCAATTTTTATTTAAAATACATCTTAAAAATATTAGCTTATCTAGCCGCTGGAGAACGTGGATTGCAATTTAAAACGCTCTATGGCACTTATCTAAGATGGCCTCAAAATGGTATTCTTTATTCGTTATTATCCACTAGATTCTCAGATGTTGATTTTAAAAGAAAAATGAATGGAGCATCCATTATTGTTTCCGCAACAAAGTAAATGGGTATATTCAATTTTATCAAACAGGCATGTCTTATAAAATTAAGAGAAGCGTATACAATTTAGAAAGAGCATTATTATAAAAATTGAATTATTTTGATTTAAATAACTGTCTCGTTACTAATATTATCCCAATTATTGGAAACATTGATAGAAAAATGTAGGGAAAGATAGCCAAATATATTGAAGGTTCAAAAATTTCCATTTTCGTATTCAGTTTTATTTAAATTATGTCCAATTTATTTACTTATTTAAATTTAGCATCTGCTTCGTTAAGAAAACCATCTAATTTAGACTTCCAATCTATAAATTTTTCAGGGATATCAGGATAATTATAGTAGTGATCCACAAGTTTTTTGTTAAGTTCAGAAGTAAATTTTAGATCATCTGCCAGTTTCTTGTTTAATGCACCCCTAATCAACATGCCTAGTTTATCCAAAGCTCCGAATTCAGGATGTTCTCCATTAGCGATTTTCTCGATATCGAATTTAGAAAGAAAATGTTTCATCCCATAATCTATCTGTTCATTTGTAAGAGTCTGAAGCATCCGACGAAAAACTTCCAATCCAGCAGTTTTGTATCCATAGTCATCGATAAAATCCTTATTGTATTTCCACAGACTCTTTTCCGAAACATCTGAAGACTCTATTGCGGCCACAGCATCTTTCCCTGCTATTGTTGCGGCAATTATAGCAGGGCCTATTCCTCCTGCATCTAATGGTTTTGGCATCCATGCAGAATCTCCTACCATCATGTATCCATTACAAACAAGACAGTCGTTTTGTCTTCTTACTGAAACCTGCCAGGTACCCCAAGCATTCCCTTGATCATCGCCATCAGGTAATTCCGGTTCAGATATTACGGGATTAATTTGCACATACTCGTCAATTAGATTCTTGAGATTTTTGTTTTTTCCATATTGTTTATTATATGTATTAAATGCTTTTTGCTGTACACCTAAACCAATATTTACTTTATTTTTCCCCTTTGGAAATACCCATGCATAACCACCAGGAGCTAGTTTTTGATCAAGATGAATTATACAATAATCTGGATCAAAATATGTCTTTTCATCATTACATATTTTAAAATTATAGATATATCTGCCTGTAGATTCCAGATCATCCCGATCTATTTTCTTTTGAATGAATGACTTGACTGCTAGGTTGGTTCGTAATACCGATGTGACTCCTGTACAATCAATTATTAATTTTGCAGTTTTTTTGAAGGTTTGTTTTGTTTTCAGGTTTTCACCATCTACACCAATTATGTAATTATTATTAGAGATTAATGATCGTAGAGCAATATTATCAACAACTTCAACTCCCATTTTTAAAGCATCTTTTAATTGCCGTTGAGGTAAAATTCTTCTGTTAAGAATATAACCATCGCCGTCAAAAGAAATTCCAGTTTCGTGATCAGGAGAATAGGCGATTACCCCTTTTACCGGATGCTCTATTTCTGGAGACCCCCAGGATATACCTGTTCTATTTGTCATGTAATCAACACTGTTCTTTCCTACTGCATCTCCACAAACCCAACCGTTCACTGTTTTCTTTCCTAAATCGGAAAATGAATTCCTGTCGATTACAAGTATCCTGAGAGATTGGTTAGAATAGTAAGCAGCTGAGGTAGCAGCTATCATTCCTGCCAACCCACCACCAGCTACAATGATATCATAATCGTGCGTATCTTGCAACATAAATATGATTTTTGTAAATTTACAATATTTATAGTTAAGTTAATTTTCTATGATTCATCTATAACTATGTTGCATAGTTCTAAAGTAATTTTTTACTATACCTAATAAAGATAATTTTCATAATGTTATTGATATCAAATGAATACTTCCAGTTAAGGCAAAATCGCATGTAAAAAACCTTACATTTAAAATCC
The DNA here is from genome assembly GCA_963695855.1 of uncultured Nitrososphaerales archaeon. Classification (GTDB taxonomy): domain Archaea; phylum Thermoproteota; class Nitrososphaeria; order Nitrososphaerales; family Nitrososphaeraceae; genus TH1177. The sequence continues at coordinate 383,466 of CAVOHZ010000010.1, forward strand.
TAGAAGTTAAAAGCTGTTTTATAAAGATTATAAAAATTAATAAATAGCAATTTAAGGTTATGAAATATCTTTATAAGAGAATTCATTTAGAATCTATAAAATATTTGTAACGTTTTTCTACTTCTTTATTATTTCCATACAATACGTTATCAATTTCTCTCTTTAATAGATCCAATGCATATTTTTTAAACTTATTTCCTTCTTCCGTTTCAGGAAAAGTTGACAATGTATATTCAAAATGTTTCATAAATTCAACAACTTTTTTTCTGAATTCTTCCTTTGTAGGATAATCCGCTTGAGTAATCTTGTACCATGTAGTTGTGCAAGCAGTAGAATATAACTTTGCAAGATCTTCTACAAGTCGTTCGATCTCAAAAAAGTCAGGCATTAATTATAAAAAAGAAGTTATCTAATATATTTCTGAAGGCTGAAGAGGATTGAAAATATCATCGTATATGTGGCTTTATAGTTATTATTATTCTTGAGCTACAGAGGATATCTTTACATCTATTCCTGATAGTAACTTCGGTAACTCCAGCTAATCCTGATACATCTATTTGAAGAATATTCATTCCCAATAAAACGGCTGAAAGATAAATGTATGCAGCAGCAAGTCCATTTGGAGATTTACCGTCAGCCAATAGATTATTTAAAGTTTTATGAGCTAAATCAATAGCTAATCGCTCTATTCGTGTATCGAGTTTTGCTAGATTAATTAATTTGGCTATATAATTATCTATAGATAAGGTACATGGAATAATTGTGGTTTTTTTTCCATTTTTATTGTCTTCATATTTTGATTTATTAGTATGGGTATCAAGTTTGGTTTGAATGAAGTTACCACGCATAAACGCCAAGCTATCCGAATTATCAATTTTAATGGCTTTATCATAAGTATTGTTTTCATATGAAAAATTATTGTGATATATTCCCAATTCCATAGACATAACCCGATAATATTTTGAGGCAAGTTTTAGGCACGACCTGTCATTTGGAGATGCGCCTGTGGCATTTACTATTTCTTCAATAGATCTTACAATGGAACATCTTTTACACGCAAGATAGATCGTTGCCGAAGCTATACAAGAAACTGATTTTCCTTTTGCTTCATTATTCTTTTCATAGGTACGATATATCATTGCAGCGGTTTCAATTAGAATCTTGGGTAGTGACAGATTTGAACAAATCTCGCTAATCTTTGACAAAACATTAGAAAGTCTCCTTTCTTTGGATGATGATACACGTATTCTTGAATGCCATTTCCTAATATTGGTCATTTGTTCAGCTACTGTGTAATTGATTAACTTCCCTCCATAATCCTTTGAAGCATTGCCTATCTCGGTTCTTAAACCATAATCGTGTTGAGAAAAACTCATTGCTCCGCTTGCCCTTGTGTTACGATTTTTTTCTTCAAAATCTTTGGCTATGGATTCTGGTCCATAATCATTCACTTCATCCAATACTACGTAACCGCAATTCTGACACAAAAATTCACCTTTACTAAAATCGTGAATCAAATTAGAATGACATTCTGGACAATTATTGCAATATTCTAGACACACCATTTTATTATTTTCTACCTCTCGTATTTCTTTTTTTAAACGTCCTTGACTTTGCACCAACTTCGAGATTCCTTAGATTAGACTTGTATATTTTATCACCTTTAACAACTTGAAATTTGTCATTTGACATAATTATGGAGGCATATGGAGATCGAACTGGTCCTATTAGTTCATTAATACTTCCTATTTTCATACAGTTAGAATTAAAAAGTAAATCCCCGGCATTGACTAGATTTTTTTCATCAACTTTTACAATCAACCTTCCACTTCTTGCTTTATGAGCAATTTCACCGACTTCTGTCAACGCAAATTTATTTGTTTTACTCATTTTCATGTTATTCGGTCAATAATAATTTATTAATTTGATAAAGAATTAAAACTATATTTCTTTTTCATGAAGTTCTTTTGTTCTTTGTTCTTCTTGCACTGATTTTTGAAGCGATTGTTGAGATTAATTCAAATTTCTTTTTATTTTCTATTTTTGGGATCATGATATAACCTGACCTTACAAAAGATCGTCGCGGATATCTTGCATGGTCACTAGAATTCTCTGCAGTAGCATTTAATCCACAATCTATTGCAGCATCAAACAATTCAGAAAAAGTCGGGTCGAAAACAGCATGATCCCTTTTTATTCGTCTTCCCTTCCTCCTAGAGAGATTCTTATTTAAATAGTCTAACCAAATAATTACATGCTCATAATCTTTCAATAAGTTAAATAGAAAGATTCTTCTTATTTTAATATTAATATTCTAACTAAATATTAAAATTCTTATTTCACATCTAAAGATGTACAGGAGATAAAATTGAAAATTTTATTTTAATTAGATTCCTTTACTAATATACCGTTCATGGTACCGTTCTGTCCTGGTCGCGAAACTATCCTTACTGAGCCTAATTCAGTCTCTACAACGGCACCTTTAGAAAGGACTCCCCGTCTTTCATAATCCTTATTAGCAGAATTCTTTAAGGCCCTTATAATTTTAGTTTTGACTGTTTTTTTATTTTCTTTATCGTTTACATTGATGAAATCAATAGTCTTTATTGCCGTTTTTTGATTATTACCTCTAACCCGTCTTGTTTTAGTAATTTCTGGGCCCACAACCGGTTCGTTGGGATATCTATCAATTTCGTATTTTCTTCTCGTTCTTGAAGCATTTAGTCTTCCCCCTGTATATTTTCTTCCGCTTAGATTCTCAATTGACTTTCGCATTAAAATGAGATTGAATTACTCTAATTAAGACTTTTCTAGGATTTAGAAATAATACTTCCTTTCATCCTGTTGATATCAGAAATTCCGAAGTAGTCTTGAAATTTTTTCGTTGTCTTGTACACTCTCAACCTTCCTAAATTTTCATGTTCTACAAATGATAGCTGTTCGAGATATTTTACATGAGTGTATGCCTGCGTTCCTCTTATGTATACCAACCTTTTTGACGTGATAGGTTGCTCATATAGAATATATGATAATGTCTTTAGAGTGGCAGATGAAAGAAGTGGTTGTTTAGCAAATTTTTTAATCATAGGTATATAGCTAGATTTTAATTGAAATACGAACTTCCCGTCATCTAGTTCTCGTATTTCTAGTGCGTAAAATATAGAATTTACTTTTTTCATAATATCAAGGAGAATTTTTCTAATTTTTTCATTTGAATTAATACCAGTTGCCTTGCTTAATTCTTCAAGTGTCATTGGCCTACCAGAAGAATAGAGTGCAGCTTCTATCCTTGCTATAACTTCTTTATCTGGAAGAAATTTGTCCAAAGCTAGGTTCTATTATTAACGGATTTATATTAACATTAACTAATTCCATATTTTTCTTACTGAAATATCGTAGGAATCCTCATTTTGTACCAATTCTATTTCATTTTTCATTGCTAGATGTAATAATGCTATAAAAAACCTGGCTACCTCGATTGGTTGCATTCTATCAACAAATTTGCTGAAAATAATAATTTCGTTACTATTTAAGGAATTTAATATATAATCTTCATGTTCTTCCAATATTTTTTCAAATTTAACAAAATACTGATCGAACTCGAAATCACCTAAAGGTTCCAATTGTATTTGATTTCTACTTTTATGATTAGGATTTGACAAATCTGCAATCATATTTTGAAGAACTCCTAGAAGGTCTTCAAGAGATACTGGATAAGTTGATGACAATCTAAATGGAAATTCAATTGGATTGATAATTGGAATTTCCTTTTCTTCTGCAATCTGCTGATTGTGTTTTTCCATGGCAATTTTTTCAAGTTTAAAAATACTCTCTACTTTTAATCGATAAATTAAAGACGATGTCCATGCAGCTATTCCACAAATACGCAGGTCTTTTTTTCCATTTGAATTTATTAACTTTAAAAGTACTTCAAGCAAGTTTGAAATATCTATTTCCCACACATTTTGCTTTCCAAGCAGAGATGGGTTAAATAGTAGGTTAAGTGGAGGTTCAGATAACGACTGATTTGTTTCCTTAGAATTCATTTATATGTTTCTTGTTTTAGATATTTCAATGAAAAACATTGATATTTTAAAGTAATTTCTCAAAAAAATTAAGATGTCATCCAATCTAAAGGGATATCCTGATACAGACCATTAGGCAAAATTCGTCTAATCGAGATAGGTAATGCTTTTTTCTCGAGCTCCTCTATGGCAAGTGCAATGGAACTCTTATTAAAAGCATCTTCCACTTTTATCATTATGGGGGCACCAAAAGAAAGTTGCAATGCTCTTGCTCCTGTTATTCTTGCCTTTTCAAATCTTGTAAGCCTTCGTGGACCTATTAGAATTTCTTTATTTCTGGAAATTAGTTCTTTCAATTCATATTCAGGTTCATCATATTCAACGAATTGTTCAATCCTGGTACTTTGATTTTCAGTTTCCTCTGCAGATTCTTTATCTAGTTTTTCGCTCTTTTCTTCTTCGGAAGATTTTTTTGAAGATGCCGAGGCCTTAGATTTTTTAGCTTTGGATCTCGATCTGGCATTTTTCGATTTCGATTTTGAGTCGGATACATCGGAAACGATATTATCTCCTTCGTGATTTTTAAGTGTTAATTTACCAGTATCATCTATTTCATCTTTATTATTATCATTTGCTTTCTTGTCAACCAAGAATAGTCAAAAAGCTTATTAGAATATAATTAAACGTTACGAATTTAAGCAATTAGGATAAGATACAGGTGAATAGAAAGAATCATGTATGATACAAGTAGTAAAAGTTCCTTCTCAGTTTCAAGAATCCAGATTGAAATAATTGTAGGAAACAAAGGACGAATAAAAGCAGAACTTGTACGTCACTTAGCTCCATTAACCATTTCAGAAATATTAAAACGTCTTCCCTTAAGTGGAAGAGTTCACTATAATTTAGATAATTTCTGCTACATACAAACACAATTAAATCTTGGACCAGAGAAACAAAAAAAGCATTTCAAAGCGAATGATATAGCATATTTAACTTTAAATGGTTCTTTCTGTTTTTTTATAAAAGAAACTACAACAGCTCCAATGAATCATATTGGAAAAATGATTTCAGAAATAGATCCCATCAAGAGAGTAGAACCAACAGATATTTTAACTTTAAAACAAATGGTAATGGAATATAAATAATTATTTATTTTTTGGAGATGCAATAAACTTTATGTCCACTGTATCCGCCTGCAATTTTGATTATCCCCTTGGATTCTAAATTTTTTAGATAATTGTTGGCTACAGAAATCTTTATTCCCAATGTTTTTGCAACGCCCTGCACAGTTATAGCTTTCATACCTTTTATAATTCCAGGATCATTAATATCATCAATCAAAACAGAAGATTTCTGTTTTTGAGATTTAGAAGGTGCCTTTCCTTCGTCCTTTTTCAACTTAGTAGAAGATTCTCCAGGCTGTTGTGCATTAGATTTTGATGAACCCACTGGTTTCTTCTTGACTCCACCCATTATATTATTAGAATTGCAGTTAATCCAATTTATAAGTTATAATGATGAAAATATAACAAATAGGTTGTTACCTCAAAAATGCTTAATACCCCTTGCAGGTTATTTTTTCCGTTGGATTTTTCTCTGGTTGCAGAAACCTTTCAAGAAATGGAAAAGACAAATAGTAGGATATCATTAACAGATCATCTTGTTAGTTTACTTAAGAAAACTCCGCATGATGTAATAAAAAGGATTGTTTACCTGATACAAGGAAAATTATATCCAGATTATGAAGGAATAGAACTTGGGGTAGCAGAAAAATTAACAACAAGATCAATTGCAGATTCGATAGGAATCTCTATAAGGGAAGTCGAGGATGTTTATGCCCAATTAGGGGATTTAGGAGAAGCGGCCGCCAAAATATCTATGAAAAAATATCAACAAACATTTTTTAGTGAAAAGATCACTGTTAATAGAGTTTACAAGACCTTCGAAAAGATAGCAAAGACAGCCGGTCCAAGATCACAATTAACAAAATTAAGGTTAGTTATTAGTTTGCTAAATGATGCCACTCCTATTGAAAGTAAGTACATTATTAAATTCTTGTTAGGAATTCTAAGGCTTGGAATAGCTGATTTTACAATTATTGATGCTTTATCGATAACCTTTACAGGTGACAAAAGTAGCAGAAAGATTATTGAAAATAGTTACAATATCTGCAGTGATCTGGGTACTGTCGCGGAAATATTAGCTCTAAAGGGAATCAATGGGTTGAAGGAAATTAAAATTACACCGCTGAAGCCAATACGACCGATGTTGGCAGGAAGAGTTTCCGGCCCTGAGGAAGCACTAGAAAGGGCAGGAAATATTGTTTCCGCAGAATTCAAATTAGATGGAGAAAGAGTGCAAATACACAAAGACAATTCTAAAATAGAATTATTTTCTAGGAGTTTGGAAAAAATAACATCGCATTATCCAGATATTGTTGATCCTATAAAAAATTTAAAGGTGGATAAATTGATTTTGGAAGGAGAAATCGTTCCAATCAATATTTTGAACAATAAAATTCAACCCTTTCAGGAATTGATGCATAGAAAAAGAAAATACAATATAACAGAAATTGTAAAAAAATATCCTATAAATCTATACTTATTTGACATTTTGTACTATGATGACATTGATTGTACAAAATATGAATACATTAAAAGAAGAGAGATTTTAGAAAATATCCTAAAAAACAAAATGGAGGGAATAATTGATTTGGTCAAACAGAAAACAGTGAACAACTCCAAGCAAATTAAACGTTTCTTTTCTTTGGCAACGAAAAATGGATGTGAAGGTTTAATGTTAAAACAATTAAATAGCCAGTACAGGGCAGGTGCAAGAGAATACCTCTGGATGAAATTGAAGAGGGAGTATGACAGTACAATGGGTGACTCGTTTGACCTTACTGTCGTAGGGGCACTTTTGGGAAAAGGAAAAAGAACAGGATATTACGGCGCATTGTTACTCGCTGTCTATGACAAAGAAACAAACACTCTTCAGAGTACCTGTAAAGTGGGAACTGGATTTTCTGATGCAAATTTAGAATTACTTTACAATGAACTGAAGAAAGACATAATTAAAGAAAAGCATCGTAATGTGATCACAAATATGAAGATGGATATATGGTTTAAACCAAGAATAGTTCTCGAGGTAATAGCTTCGGAGATTACTCTTAGTCCATCACATACAGCAGCTATACACTCGATTCGAGAAAATTTTGGTTTGGCGCTTAGATTTCCAAAATTTTCTGGTAAGATTAGATTGGACAAGAATCCGGAAGATTCTACCACTGCTCAAGAACTAATAGACATCTATAAGATGCAAGTAAAGAAAAGCTAAAACTGAGAACTAAGAATAACCATATAATGTATATTTATTATTGTTCTTAAGAAGGTAACATCACACAAAATAATATTTAGAATGATGATAACAAATGAAAATACAATGGTTATTGATTAATTGAAATTAAAAGTTTTCTGGCCCACAAGGATCCGTAATTCAAGACATAATAACCTTCTTGAAGTCGAATTCATTATTTGTTGTATAATAATACATACCTACAAGAATTATATCGAGTTGTGTATTTGTAACACAGCATATTTTTCTTGTCCTTCCCCGTGGCAAATACATGGGTAGCAACGTTAACTATGCAGATACATCCTTGGAATACTGATTAATATCTTCAATTATTCTTTCTCAAATTTTGAATGTGGATAGTTTTCTATACTATATATTACAACTTCGGAATATCATGTACGGTCCCTCATAAATTCCGTTTCTTTTTCCATTTTTTTACTAATCAATCAAAAATTTCCTAGTAACAAAAATATTTTGGTTCATTAAAGATATGGTTTCAGAGAAACTCATATTAATTAGTTCAATACCATACTATGACCAGTTATGAATATTTTAAATCTGAATAACAATTTCATTTATAATAAATAAGGAAACTATTTCTTTGTAAAATTGATAATACATAAATCTCTAAATGCTATTCCATGCAAATATGTAACTTTTTTCTAATCTCTAAACATCCTTAATGCTTTAGACGTGTAATGTAGACTCAACAAGAAAATACAAATTCAAACAATATACTACTTTAATCAAGTGTGCTTCATTTCTTTCAAATCTAATAACCTTGGAATACAGATAGAATCTCGAGATAAATCAAATTAGAAAGATACAACCAAAAAATATTGGTTCAAAACGATGTTATCATAGCAACTACTGGAGGCAAAATAGATTAGAGAAAGGAAAATAAGAAAAATTGATTCAAAACTATCTATGAAAGAGTGCTTATTATGGGAAATAAGTTGGGTTTTAAAAAGTTTTATTTTCTATTAAAAGAAAATAGTTAGATATTAAGTACAAAATTAATTAACTAATGTGTCAGGGTATCACCTAAAATTAGAACATATAGTCACATATAATTCGTTCTTATAATAATCTAGTCATTCTGTAGAACTAAACAGGTTAAGATCTTTTTAATTCGAGGTATCTCTATTACTTTTCAGTGGTTTCAAAGGCGGAGGTAATTTCTCTAATTTATGAGAAGGGTTAGCAAGATAATGACGAGAAGCGCCTTCTCCAGAAAGTACAATATTACATATTAAACATTTGTATTTAATAGCCATATCCCAATCCAGTAGTATGTAAATAAACTACCCTAAAAAGTCTACTATTTAAAAATATGCCAAGGAGAAAAATAATAACAAATATGATTTCTAAGCGGATATTTATCTTAGTTTTATTATTTCTCTATTATCCGGCACACTAGAACGAATTCCTAGCTTATTATATATGGTACTTGCGACGTTCTCTGATTTTGTTCTTTCACCATGATTTACTAGCACACGCTTAGGCTTGACTCTTGATACAAAATTTAATATCTGATTAAAGTCACTGTGTCCACTAAATCCGTCTATTTTTTGAGTTTGACATCTAAGTGGAATGACTTTCACTTTACCTAGTTTATCCATCATTGTTACTTCATTTGTCGTTCCGTCGAGTACACGTCTTCCCAAAGTTCCGTTAATTTGATAAGACACAAAGATTATCTTGTTATTCACAGATGTTGCTATTTCTTTGAAATATTCCACTGAAGGACCACCTTCTAGCATTCCAGAAGTAGCCATAATTATCGCAGGATTCTGATCGTTGAGCACTTCATCCCGTTTTCCATATCCATTTACTACAGTAAAATATTCTGATTGAAACGGATTAATTCCTTGTGCAACAGAACGTCTTACTTCTTGCCCCAAATAATGAGCGTAAGACATATGTATTCCACTTGCCTCAGAGATCATCCCTTCTATATAAATTGGAGATTCTACTAATCTTCCCTCTCTCATTTCTTTATCAATAACGAGCATAATTTCTTGAGCTCTTCCAACAGCTGGTACTGGGATGAGCACTTTTCCACCAGTCGTCAAGGTTCTGTTTATACTTTCAGTAAAGTTATTGTATACAGTGTACTGTTCAGGCATAATATCTGTTGATCCTCCATAGGTACTTTCTGTAATCAATGTCTCTACTCGTGGATAATTAGTGATTGCACCATCTAAAAGCTGTGTTTTAGCATACTTATAATCTCCAGAATATAATATATTATGTACTCCAGATACATTCATATGAACAGTAGCACTTCCCATTATGTGTCCGGCATTATTCATAGTAATAGTGATATCCGGAGAGATATCAGTCGGTTTTCCATATGGCAAAGGTATAGTATGTTTAATAACTTCGTTAATATCCCTAGTTTCATATGGACAATAAACTCCATTATTTTGGGCAACTTTAACAGAATCCATTTGTAGAAGAGACATCAGAGGAAGTGTAGGTTCAGTACAATATACCGGACCATCATAACCGTATTTAAATAAAGTAGGCAGAAATCCCTGATGATCTATATGAGCATGACTAATTACTACAGCATCTAAATCTTCGAGTCTAAAATTAAACCAGTCAATCCTAGGATAAGCGTCTATACTATTATTTTCTCCGGGATTAATTCCACAGTCAAGCATAATCTTACTTTCAGAAGTGACTACTATAAAACAGGACCTCCCCACCTGCTTAACTCCACCTAAACAGAAAATTAATACTTCCTTAGAATTATTCCACGATTTGATTGGTTTTCCTAGCGCTCTATTAGAAAGTTTTGTGTTATTATTATTAGAAATACTATTGCTATGATTACCATTCTCCTCTACTTTTTTAATTAAAGGTTCACGAAAAATTCTTTTTCCAAGATCTCTAAGGAAATTAGACCTTTCTTTAGAAGAACTTTTTAGAATTGTATGAATATTAGTAATACTTTGCGATGAAATATGAGAAGATCTTCTTAAATGCGCTATCCAGCCAGTAGAATGTGCGATATTTATAAGTGTATCAGTATCAATTACTTCAGGTTTGTTAACTTCAAGAATAACTTCTCCGGTTGCATCATCACAAAAGACTGCAGAAACGGTTACATTTTTAGTCAATATTTTAGAAATTAGGTTTCTTGTCTCATCTTCACGTAAACGAATAGAGGGATCGGTCCTCAAGATGAATCGTTTTTTCAACGTTTTAGATAGTGAAGAAAGATAAAAAGTTAATTCAGTTAAAGAAAATTTGGGATTTTTTGTGTATAAGGCGATATTAGGTCCTTCAAATCTGGCTATGGTAATTTGTGACTCTTTTGGTATTGAATTCAGTACTTTTTTAGTGATGTTTTCCTCATCTTTACATGATATTGTAGTATTCTGATTGGAGTTTCCTTTTTCAGAATGATGGTGGACTAACGGATTCGATTGATATAAATTGGGATCATATTTTTTGATATTAGACAAAGTAATACTGTTATTATTGGGTGGCGGAACTGGAGTTAATAACTCATCATTAACACTAATTTTACTATTATTTCGTTTTTTATTCAAATTTTATCGTCCATTTTTTTATAATTCAATCATATGTCTATTTAATCAAGTTTACAAATATAACCAATAGACATAAATTGATATAATGATCTAATATTCAGTGAATCCATTAATATAGTTTTAGTTAATTAATCAAAAAATCCTTGTAAATTCACTATACTTGACTTGGTTATTTCACTTTAATAAAATAATAGGAAATATGAAAATTAAATTACCAAGGAATCCACGGTAATACAAATGCCATTATAACTATTGATAACATTACAAGTGTTAGAATAGTCGAAGGACTAAGCCTAGTATTCTTAGTTTTGATCTTTTTTTCAAGTAGCGATCCGTACCATTGTCCTCCATCTAACATTGCAATTGGTAGTGCATTGAAAATTGCCACATTAAAATTGATAAACCAATTCCAAAACAAAAAGTTAGATATGATGGGAAAGAAATTTCCAAAAAGACTCGAAGTATAATAGGGTGCCATTAGGTCAGAAAATGGGACTATACCTTGTTGAATGGTAGGAGGCATAAGTATAGCTAATGGAGAAGACGTAAATGCATTCTTATAAATATCCAATACTAAAACTGGGTCTGGATTTAAATTCGTTAAGGAAACACCCAATATAACGTTATTTGCAGGCGAAACATCAGGAAGTTTTAAGGAACTAGAACGATTTTGATTGTCCGTCGAAGTCCACTTGATCTCAATGTAAGAACCTAAATTGTCCTTCAAAATCTCGCGGAATTTTGAAACGTCATTCATAGGTTCTCCGTTAATTGATCGCAAAACTGAGTCCTTTTCTAGTCCTATGGATTGAGCTAATGACTTATCATTAACACCCAGAATTTTTAAACCTATGTCAGTTGGCTGAGTGTTAGGAACAGGTGTAAGTGTTGAAACTACAAAAAATAATAACAGAAGCGAGATTCCTGCCATTATCATATTATTTAGAGGTCCCGCAGTAAGAATTGCACTCTTTTGTTTGAAATTTGTTTTATTCAATTCATCTTGCTGAATATTTACAAATGCACCAACAGGAATACCAAGAAATAGTACTATCCCAGTAGATTCAACTTTTGTATTATAGACACGTGCAACTATTCCATGACCTGCTTCATGTATTACAATAGTAACTATCAAAGCTGCCCAACCATAGGTCCAAGGCAATATAGGGTTTAGACCAGGAATCAAAATATTGCTTTGAGGCCCGAGTTCTCTGGCACCAGCTCTCGCTGAATCATTGGAAAAGAGGATAACAATAGAACTCAATATCAAGAAAATTGCTAATGCGGTAATCAGAGGCATTAGATAAGTATTAAAATCTGCATAAATTTTTCCGATCTTTGTTTTTGCTATTTTATCAAAAAAATTTAAACCAAATGGAGTATGAATAAGTATTAGAGGTAACTTGAGCTCGGTTTTAATACCCATATTTGTTTGCAAATATGATTGTTTGATCTAAATCCTATTTAAATCAATCACAGAGCTAGGATAGATATATTTTAATATGAACATTTCATTATTTTTGCCTAATTGATTTTCTTTGATATCTAATATTCTAAAAAGATCATTTTTTGAAAGAGATACTTGCATAGTTGCCAAAGAACTCGTAGGAAAATGTCTTATCAGAAAATTGCAAAGAGAAGAGATTTTGAAGTTATCCGGAATAATAGTTGAAACAGAAGCTTACGGATATATTGATGACGAGGCTAGCCATGCTTTCATTGGTTTAACTAAGAGAAACAGTGTAATGTTTGGAAGGGGAGGATTTGTTTATATTTATTTTACTTATGGGAACCATTATTGTTTTAACATTTCGGCACATGCCCCTGAAATGAGCGCGGGAGCAATTCTGATCAGAGCAATTGAACCTGTCAATGGGATCGAGCAAATGAAGATATTTAGAAATAAGAATGAGTTGTTAAATTTGGCTTCTGGTCCAGGAAAATTAACTCAAGCATTTTCTATTAATGCAAAAAACAACGGAAATGACGTAACTAATTATAATAGTGATATTTACTTACAAGAAAATCAGAGTCAAGCAAGCATAGTAATTTGTACTAAAAGAATAGGAATACGAAAGGACATAGAAAGAAATTGGCGATTTTTATTAGCCGAGAAGGAAGGAAATAGTATATGTATAAATAAATACGTTTCAAAGAAAAAAGAAAATCAAGATTACAAAATCTGCTAATTTTGGTACTTCTTAAAGAGGGCTTTGATCCGATGAGATTAAATATTTTCTGTCTCGCCAACTCACTAATCCGTTCCTGTATGATTTACTTATCCCTTTGATAAATCCGAAAATAATAATTAAAGCACCTAAGGGGGCACCTAGAGAATAAATCTTGTCCAAAAAAAGAGTTTTCTTTGTATGTATGATGTTTGTGAATGTGATTAGAGAAGCGACAATAACAGAAATCATAGAAACAACTAAATTTAAATTGTCAAAAGTTAACAAATAAGAAATAAGAAAATACGGGAAGAAAACAAACGGCGACAATAACAGAAAAAACAGAGATATGGATAACATTAATGCTTTTATCTTATTTTCCTTAAATAAGGGTAAAACTAATCTGTCTATCGCATCTATTAATTCCTGAGAATTACGCGCCCAAACTGCATTAACAAAATTTTCACCTCTAATCATCATCATTTTATAATTTCCTTCCTTCACTTTTTTGCCAAGGGCACCATCCTCGATTATCTCATGTTTTACAGACTGATGCGATCCTATTTTTTGATACGTGTCTCTTGTTATTATGAAATAACTTCCAAAAAAATATCCTAAGTTTGAATGTGGGTCATTTACTTTTAATGGTGAATATCTAGTATGCAAAAAAGTAATAAGTATTGGTAAAGTAATTTTAGTGAAGAAATCATTACATAATAACTTTGGCATCAGTGTTATTGCTTGTAAATCATTATCGATCATATTTTCTACAGCTATTTTCAATGTATTTTTAGAATGGTACGAATCAGCGTCCGTAAAAAGTAACAAACTTCCACTCGACTTTATATATCCATTAAAACATGCCCAGTTTTTTCCGATCCATCCTTCAGGTCGTGGGGGGGTAGTGCATATAATAACATTAGGATTATGTTCCATATAGTAATTCATAATATTTAATGTATCATCATATGACTCATCATTAACTATAATAATTTCGTAATTTGGATATGTTTGTTTCAAAAGGCTATCAATACAAGAGCTTAGATATTTTTCCTCGTTTCTTGCTGGCAATATAATACTTACTTTTGGATATTTATAAGATTTATTTCTATTATGATCAATAAAATCTTCTAACTTTGGTGATTTGGATATTGAATGTAACATAAAAATAAGAAAATAAACCCAGGTGCTCAATACACCGGCCATTATAAATATCAAAATAAGCATACAAATAAATAATTCATACATCGCGATTGTTAAACTTTAAGTAGAATGAACCAATAAAAAATTTTACTGAATTTAATTTAATTATATTTATTCAAATACACTTTATTATAGAAATTATGACTACAATAAAAATTCATAAATTATATACTAATTTTTGTTTATTTATTAACTTTTTAAATAATTATCAGCTAAACTTTTTATATCGAAGACATTGTGGCTAAAGCAAATACCTATGCTAATAATCTTTGATGTGGAAGGAGTTTTGCTTAATGCAGAATATCTTCCAGTTTTGGCTCAAGTATTTGGTCCGGAAAAAGAAAAAGAAATCTGGGATATAACTAAACAGGGCATAAGGGGAGATATTAATTGGGAAGAGGGTTTAATAAAGAGAGTTCGTGCATTAAGAGGAATAAAATATGAAGATGCGAGGATATTAGCTGAAAATTTGGAAATTATGCCTGGAGCGAAAGATCTCTGTTCTTCGTTAAAAAAAGCAGGATGGAAAATGATTGCCGTCTCTGGGGGATTTAGCATAATTACAGATAGGTTAAAAAATGAATTAGGACTGGATTTGATCTTCTCAAATGAGCTTATTTTTAAAGATGGAAAATTAGATGATATCGACCTTAGAGTAACTTCTGACAAGTCATTACTAGTAAGGCCGTTCATAAAACAATTCAATATTAAGAAGGAAGAGATTGTTGTGGTAGTCGATGGGGCAAATGATTTAAAATTGTTCGACTTGGCCTCATATACTGTGGGTTTTTGTCCTGTAGACATGGTAAAAAAGAAGGCTAATGACGTAATAGAAATAAGAAACTTATCTTTACTTAAAGGCCTCTTAGAAAAAAGATTTGGCAGGTCAATTCTAAATACAGTTCAGAGAAAAGTTTCCTGAAGATTGCCAGTTAGCAAGTTAGAAATAATTCCTATTTCAATTCTCTCGGAAATCAAACCAAATGACAATCTTATAGACATTATTTTAAGTTCACTGCATAAAAGTAATAGTTTGGGCATAAAAATAAAAAATAAAGATATCCTGGTTATTGCTCAAAAAATAATATCGAAACAAGAAGGAATGTTCGTGGAATTGGCACGTGTCATACCCTCCAAACAGGCACTTGAAATTAGAAAAAGTGTAGATAAAGATCCCAGGCTAATAGAACTTATTTTACAAGAATCACGGAAGATAATAAAAATTTTTAATAAAACTATGATAGTCGAAACAAATCAAGGATTCATTTGTGCCAATGCAGGAATAGATCAGAGTAACGTGAGTAAGTATCAAGATAGAGTTTTACTTTTACCAAGAAACCCAGATCAAACAGCAAGCCAGATCAGAGAAGAAATCAAGAGAAAAACTGGAAAGGAGATAGCTGTCATTATTTCAGATACATTTGGTAGACCCTTTAGGAATGGTCAAACTAATGTAGCAATAGGTGTATCGGGAGTCAAACCTATCAAGAGTTATATTGGTAAGAAGGATATGTATGGAAACGTCCTAAAAGTAACAGAAATTGCTATTGCTGACGAAATTGCTGGGGCTTCTGAACTAGTCATGGGAAAATCTAACAAAATTCCTGCTGTGATTATACGAGGTTTTAATTTCACTATTGCAAGAAAATCTAATATTAAAGATTTGAATAGAAAGGAAAAACTAGATATATTTAGAGGATAAAAAATGAATTCCGCCTTAACAATTTATCTTTTTTCTCATCAGAAAAATTTTTAGTCAAAAACGAATTCTAACAATGTTTCTTAAAATATATTAAATCTTTTATTATTTGTATGAAATGCCTTTAATATAGTAAAACTATTCTTTTTAGTATTGCACTTCCTAAAAGTCATAAACATTTTATATTACATTTAGTGTTTTATTTGTGATTACCAGTTGATTGATAATATGGAATTTAAAAAGATTATCGATGTAAGAGGTCTTTATTGTCCTGAACCAGTATTTAGGACAAAGATAGAAATGGAAAAAATGTCCATCGGAGAAAAATTGAAGGTCGTTGCTGATGATCCTCAATCTGAAGAAGACATTTCTAGATGGGTAAACAGAAATGGTCATGAATTACTTTCTATTGATAAGAAAGAACAAGATCTAGAGTTTGTAATTAAGAAGGCTAAATAACAAAATGACTATATCTTCTACTACAGAAACGGAAATAATTCAAAGAATAGGTAATACGCCTTTGATAGAGTTACCTAATTTTTCAGTAAAAGATGTAAGACTTTTTGCAAAATTAGAGTGGTACAATCCTTTTGGTTCTGTAAAAGATAGAGCGGCTTATTGGATGATAAAGGATGCTGAAAAAAATGGAAAATTACGAAAAAAGAAGAGCATCATAATAGAACCATCATCAGGAAATACTGGAATCGCTTTAACTGGAATCGCTTCGTCAATGGGATATACGGTAGAAATTGTCATACCTGACAAAGTGAGCGACGAAACTAAAAAAATTTTAAGAAATTTAGGTGCAACAGTTCACGAAACATCTGATGATTTGTGCCCTAGAGTAGGAGCAGGAACTGATCAAAGTATTGCCTTAGCAAGAGCTATATCAATTCCTAGACCTGATATTTACTATATGCCAAATCAATACGAGAATGATGCAAATTATCTAGCGCATTATGAAAGTACCGGACCTGAGATATGGAAGCAAACAAATGGATCGGTAACACATTTTTTGACTGGATGCGGTACTGGTGGAACCATTACTGGAACAGGAGTGTATTTAAAAGAGATGAATCCGAATATAAAAGTCATCGCTATTCAAGCACAAAAGAATCATTTGTTACAGGGCTTGAGAAATTTTGAAGAATCAGCAATGCCTGAACTTTTCAAAAAGCGAGAAAGTGTGGTAAATGAATGGTTTACTGCAACAAACGATGAATCCTTTAACATGGTAAAAGAAGTGGCATATAAAGAAAAGCTTCTAGTTGGTCCATCTTCGGGATCCGTAATGGCTGCAATGATAAAACAAAGAAACAAGACGGAAAAGGGAGTGATAGTAGGTATTTTTGCCGACGATGGAAGAAAGTTCAAAAGTTTGTATTTACAACAAAATATATTCTCAGAAGAAGAATATGATAGAAACCTAAAATATGCAGGTTATCTGCCAGATCTATATTATTAATAATTATTTAATCGTTATTTCCTCCAAATTTTTCATATACCATGGTACCGAAACTTTTCATTGTAAAATATATATTACTATTTTTCATTTAACCATTTTTCGACATCCAAAGCAGCCATGCACCCGTAACCTGCTGCAGTAACTGCCTGTCTATAACGATAATCATGGACATCGCCGGCAGCAAAGACACCTTCGACACTAGTTTTCGTATTTTCTTTCAACTCAATATACCCATGTTCATCCATGTCTACCTGACCTCTAAAAATTTTGGTGTTGGGTTCATGACCGATAGCAACGAACAAGCCACCAATATCTAGTTCAGTTTCTTCAGACGTTTTCAAATCTTGTATCAGTAGTTTTGATATTTTTTTTTCGCCTGTGATTTTTTTAACATTAGTATTCCAAATGAAGTCAATTTTAGGATTTTCAAACGCCTTTTCCTGAAGGATCTTACTTGCACGAAGACTGTCCCTCCTATGAATGACTTTGACGGATTTACCGAATTTAGTCAAAAATGTCGCCTCTTCCAATGCCGTATCTCCTCCTCCCGCGACAACTATATCCTCTCCTTTAAAAAATGGTCCATCACAGGTAGCACAATATGATATTCCTCTACCTGCAAATTTTTCTTCGCCATCTACACCTAGTTTTCTTGGCGTTGCACCTGTACAAATAAGAACAGATCTAGAAAGATATTGATTTGAATGGGTTTTGACCAAAAACGGTCTGTCTTGGAAATTGACTTCAATGGCTTCTTCATCAATGATATTAGATCCAAACCTTTCAGCTTGTTGTCTCATATTCATCATCAATTCGGGACCAAAGATTCCATTTGGAAAACCCGGGTAATTTTCAACTTCGCTAGTAGTCATTAGTTGACCTCCTGGAAGTGAACCTGTAATAATCAAAGTATTAAGTTTAGCTCTCGATGTATAGGTAGCTGCAGTATATCCTGCTGGGCCAGACCCTATAATAATGACATCAAAGTAGTTTAGATTATTGCCAGAATGATCTTCGAAAGTCGTGTTATTGATATCATCATCCTCGTCTTTTTGCATTGTTATTATTAAGAAAATAGACTGATTAATAATTTGTTCGCGTAGAATAAAAAAATACGCTAAATTCTATTATAATCAACAATGAAAATAAAAATTGAAAAAAAATTGATTGATAAAATCTCCTTAAATCGATTATTTTTGTCTAGATTTTATAATCTCTTAAGATATATGTGTGTTTTTTACAGAAAGTTTTGCTTTTGCTCAATCTCATTAGATCTTCTTGCCAATGAGAATTAAAAAGCCTACAATTAGTATCTTCACAAAAAGCCTCACCATCTTTGAAAAAATAAATGGATTGTATCACTAGGTTTTCGATTATTTCATTTATCATCCAATCGTTATATTCGATAAATCTTCCTTTATATTGCTCGTCAAGTTTTTTAGCTACTTCAGGATCTGGAGAAAATTGTACCAACTTTAAGTAGTAGTCCTTAGGTTTGGCGGGCCCTTCTAATATTCCTGATGTGGATATAATTGTTGGATTTCCTAATATAATATACCTTGCATGATATCTCCAATCCGTTTCTTCAAAAGTACATATCAACTTATCAGTTATAACGATAAACAAATTTGAAAGATCCAATTCCAAGCTTTTATTATTGAGAATTTCTTGATAGATTTTTTGTAAAATAAAACCATCATACATCAGTGGTTCTTTGCTATCATTTTTAAAATTTTCCTTGTCAATTTCAATACTATTGGGTTGACCAATCCCTAGATCTTTTTTATGGTGACTCGTTTTCAGTTTGTTGTTATCGACATTTAATATATTGTATATATTCAATTCATTTTTCAAATTTTGAATAATCGATTGGTTTTCAATATTGTTTATTTCATCTTGTATAAGTATTCGAAGAGGTATTAAAAAAAAATCATCTTTAAATTTTAGTTTTTCAAAGGATATACTTGAAAATATTTTCTTTAAAGAAAGCAGAATTTCATCAATATTTATTTTTGTCCACTTCGATTCGTTATGAATGAAAATATGAGTATAGAAATCATTCATTCTTTACAATAACTTTTAAAAAAGGTAATAAAAAATGGTTCTCAGGGACCTAATTCTGGATTTGAGGTAATTCTTTTAATTTGTTTGCTGCAATTTCTGCTGCCTTTTTACCTGACAGTAACATGGATCCAAAGGTTGGGCCCATTCTTGGCAATCCGTGTGTTTCAGTTACAGACATGCCCGTTGCAATCAATCCAGGAAAAACTTCCCCAGTATAATTCACAACTGCATCTTCGCTTGTATCTACCCACATTGGATCCATTCCTTTCCACTTTACATAACCTCGTTCCATTAATCTTTTTACTGCAACCGAATCATGACCAGAAGCGTCAATGACTATCTTACTCTCAAATGCTATGGGATCGACACAGGTAATATTTCTTGGTAAGGCAGATACTGGCATCCAATTAACTACTACACCGCCTACCCGTTTATTCTTTATAATCAGATCATCAAATTTTGTCAACTGTAAAAATCTAACTCCTGCGTCACATGTAGCTGCTATTAATTTAGAACATGCATGGGGTCCCCATGTCGCATACAATCCTTCTCTTATAGTTCTATATGGTACTCCTAGTTCATCCCATATCTTCTGAGCAGGTGCTCGTACTGTAACAGGATTCATCATATATCCACCTACCCAGTATCCCCCCCCGATGTAGTTATTTTGTTCAATGATTAGTGTTTTAATTCCGAGTCTTCCAAGTTCTCTTCCTGCCGACAAACCAGCAGGTCCTGCTCCAATAATAATTACTTCAGAGTCGGTATACTCGTTCATAGTCTCCATAAACATTCCAGCAATTGATCTGCTAATTTCTTTCTCGCTGACGTCAGCAAAAATTTTTGGCATAAAATACATCCATAAATAGATTATATATTATTAATGCACAATATGAAATTATTTTATCACAAATTAATATGAAACAAAATAAACAGAATCATAAATATAATAAAGAATAATCATTATTGTTTACCTGTTTTCTAGCCTCTTGGGTATTGAAACTATATAATCTTTAAGAGGGTTAGTTAGTACTGTTCAACATATCATCAGAAACATGATGTCCACGGATTTTACTATCAATCTCGTTTATCATAGATATGAAATCAGTTTTGTGCGAATTGAGATATTCTTGTCCTTTGTCCTTTAATCGATTTTGGTAAAGTCTGAGATCACGATGTTCATTAAAGAATTTTTCGATCATCAAACTTCCATGAACTGTTGGATTGATTAGCTGATCGAAATACTCCATAGTAAGATGAACATCCCCATTTTCAACCGAATTTCTTACCCTATTTAGTAACTCGGAAATATCTTTTAGTTGTTGCATTGGAGGAGTTATTTCTCTCGATTTACCCATAAAACCGGATCTTTTTACTGTACCTACTTTTGTGGCAAGTTCCTTTGCCACTTCATAATATTCTTCTTTGCTGAAGAGATTTTTCTTTACCTTTCTGATTACCAACCCCTTCATAGTTAATTTTAGTAGAGCATCATCCACTTCGACTTTGTCCATACCCGTTATCCACACTATCTTTCCAGAATAATCATAACCAAGGCGAATTGCTTCTAGGACCACAACCTCAACAATTCTTCTAAATCCTTCCTCAGCTTTTGCATTTTCAAAATCTTTATCCCGTACCGCTCTTTTTGAATAGGATATATCTATCTCTATAGAGCGTTTTAAAGCCTCAATACCATCATCTACTCTTCCATCTAATACAAGAAAACAAGCGAGATTATACCATGACATACCATCGTTATGATTGATATCTAACGCTTTTTCACAGCATTCAACAGCTTTTTGTAGATTATCCATTCGATAATATGCTAGACCTTTCAGATTCCATGTTTCTGAATTATTTATATCCAAATCAAGGGCTTTATCATAACAGGAAATAGCAACTGTAAATTCATTCATATGAAAATGAGAATATCCTTTTTTCATCCATGCATTTGCAAATTCTGGATCTATTCTTATTGCCAATTCAAAGCATCTGATAGCATCAACTAGCTTTTCATTCGACATATGATTAATTCCTGTGTTATAAAGGTCAAATTTCTGAATATCTACAACATTATTGATAGGTTTATGAATAGGACTTTCAGAATCTTCTTTCCCAGATTCGGCACTCCTTTTTATTGTATTTTCTAAAGTTTTACCCTCTTGATTATCAGTATTTAGATCATGATCATTGATAGCAGTATCTTCATTACTGATACTTTTTTCTAGTTTGGAAGGTGCTTCTCCTAGGTTAATTTTTTTTAAAATTCTCCTTCCTAAAAATCTATTCATATATACATATTTGATCACTGACGAAGATAAATAGATTATGATTAAATTAATATGGTGTCCAAAATATAGAATTTGATAAAGGAATAAAATAGAAAAGATATTGAATTAAAAACCGAAAAAAATTATTATCTCGTGCAATTAATATATTTCCAAGTGTCAGATTATTATGAAATTCTTGGGTTAGGTAAGGATGCAACTCAAAACGAGATTAAAAAAGCTTTCAGAAATTTAGCGTTAAAATATCATCCAGACAAGAACAAGAATTCAGAAGACTCAAAGCATAAGTTTATGCAACTAATTGAAGCGTACGAAGTACTGTCTGACCAAAATTCGAAGGAAAAATATGATTATTCATTATTTAATAAGAGATTCATGAACAAAAATGAATATGCTTATAAATCAGGATTCAACTGGGTTCCGTCAGCAGATTTTGAGCATTTCTATAGTTACGAGAATCTCAAAAGACGATATAAGCAGGAGAATTTTAGAGGAGGTATGTGGGATATTAATGAGAATGTCAATATGGGTTTGTGGAAGGCGACAATGATCTTATTTGGTGCGCTTGGTTTGTTAGCAATCTTCATAATATTAATAAATTAAGATTATCAAGTTGAAAAACTGCTTCCTTCTAGATAATATTAGAAATTAAAAAATTAAATATTCTAACCCAAAGGATAAATGTTCAAAAAAATAGGGATGCAAATTGCGTTGATCTTTCTGCATTACTGGTTAGACTTGCACAGCAATAAATAAGATTATTTGTAATTAACCATATTGTACATTTAAATTTCATATCCAAAAATTAGATTTATTAATATTGAAATAATAAAATTCAAAAATATTTCTCGTGTAATTGTTTTCCAAACTTACTCTATATATTCATAAATATTAAAACAACTATCAAAATCATCATAATCTTTCTTATTTACAATATATGGAAAATTAAGAAAATAAATAAGTATAGCAGAAAAAGATTAAAGTGGATAACGAACGAAAAAGGTTTTTTATACAATTTTATATAAAATATAAAAAAATATAAAAATATAAAATTATATTTTAACTGGAAAATAGTATCATATGGAGATGAAATCTGTTTTGACCATTGCGGGAAGTGATCCTATTTCAGGTGCAGGTATACAGGCAGACCTAAAGACCTTTTCTACACTCGGAGTTTATGGATTTACTGCAATAACAGCAATAACCGTCCAAAATACAAAAACTATTTCAAGAATTTTTCCTTTACCTTCTTATCTGATAGCAGAGCAGATAAAATCAATAATTAGCGATTCAAAACCAAACGCAATAAAGGTGGGGATGGTATATAATCGATCAATCATTTTTCAATTGCAAAAAATTCTAAAAGATATTACAGATATTCCGATTATAGTAGACCCCATTTTGATTTCTTCTACAAATACAAGATTGTTGATGAAAGAAGCATTGAATGATTTTGTAAAAAAATTGTTACCAATTTCAAATATTATCACACCAAATATTGCAGAAGCAGAAGAGATAACCAAGATAAGAATACGAAAAGAACAGAATCTAATTGAAGCACTGAAAATGATAAAGGAAATGGGTGCGAAGAATGTAGTAATAAAAAGTGCTCAACTAAAAAATGACAAGGTTATAGATATATTAATTGATAATGACAATATAATTTATAAATTTTCTAATCCAAAAAAACAAATACCCGAAAATCATGGTTCTGGATGTAATTTTTCAGCAGCCCTCTCTGCGTTTACTGCAAAGGGTTATAGAGTCGATAAGGCATGTAAATTGGCAAACAAGTTTATCCAGCAAGTTTTTGAAAAAAGCATTCTAGTAATTGGTAAAGGATTGCCTGTTGCAGACGCTGGTTTTGCCAACTATTATGATTCAATGAAATATAACGTTTTAGTAGAATTATCCAAGGCAGTGCGGGATTTCGAGAATATTAAGAACGTAGGTGTATTGATCCCTGAAACGCAGACTAACTTTGTTTACGCATTACCTGATGCTGAGAACATAGGAGATGTGGCAGGAGTCAAGGGTAGAATAGTGAAAATAGACTCTGCAGCTAAGGCTTCGTCTTGTGTAGAATTCGGTACTTCAAGACATGTTGCGACTGCAGTCCTAACATATATGCAGATAGACAAATCAATTAGATCTGCAATCAATTTAAGATTTAATGAAAAAATTATAGATATAGGTAAATCTTTTTTAAAAATTGTCCAATATGATAGAACTAAAGAACCGATAGAGATTAAAAGAAAAGAAGGATCTTCAATCCGATGGGGAATACAGTCCTGCTTATTACAAGAAAAAGATGCAAGGATGATATTTCATCAAGGGGATATTGGAAAAGAGCCCATGATAATTTTATTTGCAGATAACCCAAAGAAGATTATAAAATATATAAAAAAAATAATTAATGAATACTAATAATCATTGATTGCAATTAAAGCTTCAGACAGAAATAGATCACATTTTTTAAAAATTATTATATTTTTGAGATAGGAACTGATTTTATATCTTTAATTATCTCTTTTACGATTTATCATTCATTCATAATAAATTGTATTAAATGTTCCGCTGCTCTCTTTTGTTTTAATTCTCTCTTCTCTTATTGAAATAATATGTTAAAAGTATATTAATTTAGTATTTACTAAAGTTACTAAAAAATGCAGGCCGTAATACTTGCTGGTGGCCTTGGCACCAGATTGCAACCCTATACCTTCTTTATTCCTAAGCCAATGTTACCACTAGGAAATAAACCATTATTAGAACATCTCGTAGAATGGGTTGCAAGTACCAAAATTATTGATGAAATAATTATCTGTGTTAGTTATTTACATAGAACTATTGAGGATTATTTTGAAGACGGTGGAAGGTTGGGAATAAGAATTTCATATGCACGTTCTGAAAGGCCTCTAGCAACAGCTGGTCAGTTAAAGACAACTGAAAAATTACTTAAGGGTAGGTTTGTTTGTTTATACGGAGATTCTATTTATGACTTTAATTTAGAACAAATGATAAACGAACATGAACGGTCCAAGGCCTTTCTTTCGATGGCCTTAATGCAATATAAAACTAGGTTGAAATATGGATTTATTGAAGTACAAAAAAAAAATAAAATAGTTACAGGATGGAGAGAGAAACCAGAAGTAGAAGGATTGATAAACATTGGATGTTATGTCATGGAAAAGGAATTTCTAAGTTTTATTCCAAAATCAAGTACCATTGGAATGGACAAAATTGTTCAAAAAATAATAAGAAAAAATAAATGTATAAAGGCCTTTACTATAGACTCTGGATTTATTGATATTGGGGATAAAAGATCATATTTAGAAACTTACAAAGAGTTTACAAAGAAATTAGGAAAGATATAATGCTAAATTTACAGCAATCAAAATTTGTCCTAACATTTTTTTTATTTTATGGAGGTAATTTGCTAATAATCCCATTTTGTTTCTATTTTAATAAAAACAAACATGAAAGTGCAAAAAGAATTATTAATATACAACCAAGATGTTATATTTTTTACAAATAAAGAAGGGGAATTGACTTGTTCAAAGAAAATGATAGCCATTTTGATAAGTCTGGCTCAGATATTAGCCCACAATATTACGTAAGAAAAATGCGTTATCAAGGATCATTAATGATAAATATTTGTGATGAAAATTTGTTGGGAAAGACAATTAAAGATGAATCGGTAAATATTGAGATTACAAGAGATTTTTTTAATGAATTAATGAGTGAAGAAGACATTCAATATTTACTTAAAAGATGTTCCATAGCGAATTTAATTGGCGAGAACGTAATTAAAAAGACATTAAAGTTAGGATTAGCAAAGAAAGATAGTGTCAAGGTTATTTCAGATATACCTTTTTTAATGATTTACACATTTCAGGGAAACTACTAGATAAAATTATATATCCTGAAAAAAAATTTAATAAAAATCACATATTTTTAATACATCCAAATAAATGAATATTTTATAAGTAATATTTTATTAATTTATCTAGGGGAAAAATAGTGAGTTATCAAAGAAGTATCAGAATTCAGAAGGATAGAATTGGAGCCATAATTGGCAAGAAAGGATCTACAAAACAAGAAATTCAAAAAAAGTTTAACGTAGAAATAGAAATAGATGGCGATTATGGTGATATTACCCTAAAATCCAAAGGAGACGATTTAAACGTTCTAGACATAAACAAGGCAATGGAAATAATTACTGCTATATCAAAGGGTTTTTCTCCAGAAAGGGCATTCAATCTATTTAATGAAGACAACATACTTGAGGTTATTGATCTCAGAAACTTTGTGGGAAGATCAGAAAATGGCTTATCTAGAATAAAAAGTAGATTAATAGGAGAGAAAGGAAAATCGAGAAGAACCATAGAAGAGTTGTCGGAAGCATATATTTCAATTTATGGTCATACAATTAGTTTGATAGGAACCTCCGAACAAATAAGACTTGCCTCAGAGGCTATAAACATGATATGTTCTGGAAGATCTCACAAAATAGTCTATAATTTCCTTCAGGAAACAAGGAGAAAGGCAAAGATCGAAAGGATGAAACTATGGGAGTAAAAGTTTATGTAAAACTGTATCAGTTTCAAGGTAAACATAAATTAGAGTTTTGAAAATTGAAAGGGCTATAGGTGTATAATTAACCAAGTACACAGATAGACGAATATACAATCTGAAACGCATATTTTACATGATACATGAATTCATAAATATTCAATATATGAAAAAATTATTAACCGTCTTGTATTGTTTATTTGCCTCATTATATGGAAACATTTAAAACGTTAAAATTATAACTACACAATTTCACTATTTGATTTTTTGTTGCCCCATCTTTTGAACAAATTATGTTCGATGTTAAATTGATCCAACACTTTTCCTACTATATGAAAAATGATATCGTCCAATGAAGAAGGTTTGAAGTAGAATCCTGGCATCGCTGGCAAGACAGTAACACCCAATGCTGAAAGTTTGACCATGTTTTCCAGGTGAATTTTTGAAAGAGGGGTTTCTCTTGGCACTATAATCAATTTTCTATTTTCTTTGATACAAACATTTGCAGCTCTGGAAATCAAAGTATCATCAAATCCATTTGAAATGCTTGCAAGGGTTTTCATGCTGCAAGGAATTATTACCATTCCATCAGTTCTAAAAGAACCGCTTGAGATTGGAGCGGCCATATTTTTATTATCATAACAATAAGTAGCTAGGGTTTTTACCTTGCTAGGATCTGTCTCAGTCTCTATCTTAATGGTATTTGCACCCCATTCACTTAATATCAGGTGTGTTTCAATGTCAAGTAAACGTAAAGATTCCATTGTCTTGATTCCATAAATTACTCCCGAGCTACCTGTGATCCCGACTATTATCCTCATTATAACTTGAAAGTTAGAAGACCTATGATATGTACCTATCTTAGTTGCATAGAAGAATTAATTTTTATAATCCCCATATACCAAGATAAATCTATAATAAGGATGCTTACAATTTTTGGCACAATTGCTCTTGATACAACAAGAACTCATACAAGAACTGTAACAAGAATAATGGGAGGTGCTGCTACGTATTCATCTCTATCTGCATCGAAGTATGTGTCTACTAATATAGTTGGGATAATCGGTTCCGATTTTCCAATGAAATATAGGAAAATTTTGAATAATAATGTCAATACAAAAGGGATTGTGATAAAAAAGAATGGAAAGACTTTCCATTATGATTCGTCATTTGACGAAACATTGACCATTAGAACATCAAACAAGACTGAATTGAATGTGATCGAAAATTTTCAACCTGTAATTCCAGAAGAATATATTGATTCAAAATTTATTTTTCTTGCCAACAACGATCCTGTTCAAAATATGAAAATGCTTGATTTATTTAGTGACCCACAAATGGTTGTATGTGATACTATTGAATATTGGATTCATAATAAATTTGATGAAGTCGTGGAAATGATGAAAAGGGTAAATGGAATTATAATAGATGCACAAGAAGCACGTTTGCTCACTAAAGAGCATAATTTGATAAAATGTGCGAAGAAAATAAGAGAGATGGTAAGAGATTTTGTAATTATCAAAAAAGGAGAACATGGTTCCATGTTGTTTTATAATGATATCATTTTTTTATCACCCGCATTTCCGATCGAAATCGTGGTCGACCCCACAGGCGCAGGTGATTGTTTTGCAGGTGGATTTTTAGGTTATCTTGCAAAGAATAGAAAGATAAGTGAAAAAGCCATGAAAGAGGGTGCGGTTTATGGAAATATAATGGGATCGTTCGTTGTAGAAGATTATGGAGTGAACAGAATGATAGACTTGACAAATAAAGATATTGAGGAAAGAGTTTATTTGTATAAGAGGTTTGTCGATCTGTAATAACAAGTCTTTCGTTTTTAAATTGTTTTTATTTTTTACCTTTTAAAATTACAAAATAAATTCTATCAACTAGTCTGAATTAATTTACGTACTTAGTTTGTCACATGTGTATATTGAAATCGTTTGTTTTTTCTAATTTCTTTTAAAAGATAATCAGTTTTTTGTATGGGACTTTTAGAGTGCAAGATGAATCTGCCCACGATTAAATAATCGGCTCCGGAATTGATTGTCTTGGTTAGATTTCCTCCTTGATTTAATAATCCTGGAGAATAAATTGGTATTTCTGCTCTGTCTAAAGTTGATATTTCCTTTATTATTTCCGTTCTCGTAGCACCAATAACAAACCCATCAGCATTGCTGGATTTACCATAATTATAAAATAGATTATAAATGTACATAAATTTATTTTTGTTTGAATGTTTTTCACATTTATGGAATATCGAATCGGGCAGATTTGAGGTTACGATCTTTAACCCATATCCTTCTATTGCACCGGGATGACTCATAAACAACAGACAGATAACACCGAAGTTAGAAGAATGAGCATAATCAATGAGAGATTTGGTCTCGGTAATTCCTATAAATGGATTCATTATTACTGCGTCAAATCCCAAATCGCATAATCTGTTAACCGTTATCTTATTAGTATTTTCAATATCATTTAGTTTTATGTCTGCGATTACCTGAAGATTATTTTCTCGTGCAAATTTGTTTAAATCTAATATCTCTTTCCTTGATAAAGATAAAAGTAAATGAAAATTGACTTTCAGTGCACACAACTTTTCCCCTAAGTCTGAAATTAAAATATTGCATCTTTGAAATAATGAATCATCAATACCCTCAAAATCTAATGCAAGGATAAGCGGACTTTGCTTTTCTAAAGATGAATAACGTATTCGAGATCGATATGGTTCTGAATAATTATTCATCATCATTAATCACAAGAGGGTGTTCTTGGACTAGATGTACTACTTTTAGATATATGTATCCGTGTTCTTCTGTGTTATTTGTAAATATTGGTTTTTCAGATTTCTGGCTAGAATATTTTAGAAAATTGCCAGGTTCAAATTCTATATCCAAGTAATAATAATAAGTTAAACTATCATTATCCATAAAATTTAATGATGACCCAATTGAGTATTTTCCATTCTTTTTATTCCTGAATGCAAAAATGGGCAATGGCGGTTCGTCATAAATAGTCTTATACGCGGCAACTTTTGCGAGGCTTGACAGGTCACGTAATTTTATTTTTGTATATGCCAGCTTTTTGCTCTTTCTTGAACTCTTTTCCATAACTGAGGGTAATTTTTCTATGTTAATGATTGGAGAATAAACATAGAGTGGATTTGAGGCAGTTTCAACTGGAAAGACAGTTTCAGTTGAACTTGTACATCTATATGCAAGGTACTGATATGATGGTGATTGTACGCTACTTTGATCCTCAGGATATTTTACAAAATAGATTACAGGAATACCGCCAATGAATTCGGTTTGTACAGAAAAAATATGTACATCCTTAAGATGAACGGAAAATAAAGGTAGAGGAGAGCGCTCTAAAGCGCAAACAAGTCTACCAAAATTATTTAAATTTAATATTTCAACGTAGAACGGTGATTTTAATTCCAAGCAACTATCTTCAAAGATGTAGGTAATTAATATTTATGCAAAATTTCCTAGTTGAGATGAAATTTACTCCTGGTCAGCCATTCGCAGAATTTTTTCTCTGTTTATGATTTACTTATTTAAATTTATCTAAATTTTACTATTGCTCTAGAATATTAAAATTCAAAATTTAGAATGGATCAGAATTTTACAATCAATTTCTATCTTTGTCAGATGAAAATGGTCAGAATTTTAGCTTTAGTTATCTATTAAAAGTATAAAGTACCTAATACGATAAGGAAATAAACTTGAAGTGCCAACTACTAGATATGACAAATTGTAATGATTGTGGTACTGAACTTCCTTTAAACTCAAAATTCTGTCTTAATTGCGGAACACAAATAGGAATAAAAAAAGATGTCTACCAAGTCTCAGGAGAAAATCTTATCGGAAAGGTTAAAGAGATGATGCAGGCTGCAAATGTTAGGAAAATTATAGTAAAAGATGAAAAGGGTAAGGTAATGCTTTCCATTCCAATTACTTGGGGTACAGCTGGTATCGTAGCAACAATTGCGTTGGCACCGTGGCTTGCTGCATTAGGGGTTATTGCAGGTTTTGTAACGAGATGCACAGTAGAGGTAGAAAAAGCCTAAATGTTAGGATAAAAGTGGAATTTCTTTTTAAAGATTAAATCAAAAAGAGACAGTATTATTATCCTCATATGATCTTATGATATATTTTTGAGTTTATAAGCAATTAAATGATTATCAATATATTGTTGGCTTGTAGATTTATCAACGATATTTATAATGAATGGTGGTGGCGACAATGACGGTAGGATCAGAGAAATTATAAATAACAGTATCCAATATCTTCAAATTTATCTTGACAACTTAAATGATGGTCAAAAAATTGCAAGTTCCAAAAATATGGAAAATAATAAAAAACCAATTATAAAACAAAATGAGAAAAATGAAAAAAATAAAAGTTATTGTAATTATCAACATGCAATTCAAACTCCAAAGACAAAGACAAAGACGAACAATCCCGTAAATAATAAAATAATATATGAACAAGAAAAAACTGTGAATGAGAATGAATACAATATATGGAAAGCATACAGCTGGATTGAATATTCTATACTGCAGCTCAGATTAAAAAAATACAATTTAATGGATACTTATTCCACTGATAAGATCGCTAGTAAAAAAAATAGTAGAAAGATTGTAGATAATAAAAAGGTGGTTATCGAATTAAAGCAACACTTGCAAAATTTGGATTATGATAATCATGAATCTCTTTTAAATAATTTAAGAGAAATCAGAAATAATTTAAAGATAATCGTAAAAAAAACAACGCTTAAAAGATAAATTGGTTGGTATTCCTATTTTTCAAGTTTATTATTAATTAGGCCGGGACGCTATTCTTTTTCTATAGATAACACGTATAGTATAGATTGTTGAAGTATGTCTGAATTATTGAATAATTTTGTAATCCTATTTCCTTCTATCTATCACAGCATTTACGTCCGCACCGGTTCCAATTAGAACTACCTTAAGACCCAGTTCTGACTCGATGTTTTCAATAAAATTTCGTGCATCGATTGAAAGTTTTGTATATTCCGTAATTCCTGCAGTCTGAGGGTATAAAACATCCATTTTTGTTATAGCAAGACTAGTTGCACCATTGAGACGAATCGCTTTCTTTGCCATCTCGATATTAAAGGGTGACGACCTCCGTTCCCGTCCAGTAACACTTCCAAATTCCAACCATCCTCGCTTGACAGCCTCATCTCTATTCAATTCATTTTCTAATGGACCTGCACCTACTCTGGTAACATAAGATTTGAATACGACCAAGACGTCATCTACATTTTTTGGACCAATGCCCACATCCGCACATATAGAGGATGCAGTTACATCTTTTGATGTGACGAATGGATAGCCACCGTGAAATAGTGAGAGAAAAGTTCCTTGTGTCCCTTCTATAAGAACATCTTCTTTTTTGTCCAAATGGTAATGGATCATCGAGCTAACATCAGAAATATAATCTTTTAATTCATCCTGATCCTTGGCTAATGTTAATATTCGTAAAGCTCTGTCGGAATTTGCAGGTCCAGTACCTGTACCAGTCGTTCCTATATTATTTTTCAAATGGTTTGTAGAAAGATCCTTTCGAATATGTTCTTTGGAAATTATACCGCAATTTCCATCAATAAAGGTTCTTTTGTGTGCATTAAATGATGTAATTTCTTGAATCAATACTTCGGGATTAACTAAAACCCCTGCACCAATTGCCAATTTCGTCTTTGTATTGAGAGCAGCACTAGGCAGCATCCTAACTTTGAATGTCTTGTCACCCACTACAAAGGTATGACCGGCGTTGGGTCCCACTCCACCTCTTGCTGCAAGACTAGTATTATCCTTATTTACAATATAAGCTACAATCTTTCCTTTACCTTCGTCGCCAAAAAATCCGCCGACAACTACAATACATCCCATAAAAGGTAGTAAAAATCTTCTATATTTATTTCATGATTTAAAGGACAGAAGATATATTCTTCGTAGCATACCGGCTTTTTATTTTCAAAAAGCCTTAAAAGGAATTACATATATTAGCAAAGGCAGTTAATATTTTTAGTGTCTGCAACTCCCCAAACAACTGAAAATGTTATAGAGATTCTAGCTAATCTGCAAGTTTTTTTACGAAAACCAATAATAAAAAATAAACTAATAGATTTTTATAAATTAGAGAAAGATGATCAAATCGAAATAATTGATTTAGTATTGGAATCCATACCAAATGTAGATGTCAATAAAATTCAAGAATTAATTACAACGTGGTTCGAAGTTCTCTCAAAGTTTGATAATAAAAAAATTACATATATGATGCAGATCTATCTTGAAGAAATAGTCAAAAGATCTGATCTGATTTCTAAATTAATTCCGCCTGTAATTAAAGCAATAAAGAATTTGAAGGAAGATGAAAAAGAGATACTAAGAATTTGCTTCTTGGAAACATTATTTACTATTAGTTTTCGAAAAGAGATTATTAAAAGCCTTGATATTTCGTCACTTGATTTATTAAAGATTGCAAAATAAAGATTCTAAATTAACTAAACTAACTGCTAAATATCATATATACATAAATTTTTTAAAAAAAGATAAAAAAAGTGAGAAAGGTTGTCTATGGTTGAAGCAGTTTTATTGCTTCATTGGCATGCATTAATGCAGAATCTTTGTTTCCGTCTTTTACCATTTTAATAGCCGCTTCTACTCTCTTTTCTGCAGTTTTATCTGTCATATCCTCCATCAAGCCCTCAACTTGAATAAGAAGTTTTTTTGCCTGATTTGTATCATCATTATTTATTGCCGCAATCGCATCTTGTATTAATTTAATTTCTTCAGAAAATTGGCCACTTTGAGCCACATCAACTGAATTGGTTGTGTTCTCATTTTGGGAGAATGAAGGTACAGTATTGTTTGCTGATAGCAAAAATGCAAATGCTAATACTGTTGCACTTATTCCTGATAAAATTTTTTTTGTATACATAAAAAAAGGGTACATATAATCGATATATATACATTTCTCATTTCATAGATTATTGTTACCATTTGATCGATAATTAACAACATATTAATATATTTATTAATGGCGTTATATTTTCTACAGTTACAAAATAAAATAAGGATAAAAAATGATCCTGGAACACTATCGTTGTTACACCATTGTCTTGATCCAAGACACATAGTAAGCTATTTTCTAGCTTTGATATCGACCAGTTTCCTTTCCTTACCTCGCTGTATAGAACATATCAGATAAATGGACAATCCTGATATCAATACTTGCAAAATCTTACTTGTAATATCCATTTTTCCAATATAGTACTCTATTCCTATTGGAGGAACTCCCACAGTTCGTGAAGCAATATAAATTCCTATCAGGGTGATCGAACCCGCTGTCAAAACTATATATGGTAATACTGATGACAGTTTTTTCTTTAACATCCAAATCACAGTAAGAATATAACCTGCTCCAGTAGTCAAGAACAATGTCATCTCGATCTGCTTTTCCTGTATTTCACCCATTACGCCAGCATCAATAAAATCGATGTAGTCCGAATACTCGCCAGAAGCCACATAAAAATACACGATGGCAGTAGATACCACTATCCCAGCAAGAAGATATACTAATATTTTTGAAAGCACGTTACTATTTTCTTAAGATATTATAATAACACTGAAGTAACAAAGTTCAGAATACATAGAACTTTGTTATATGGTTTTGGTAAGAGAAACTTATATTTCTATAATTTTGTTATATAAAACATAAATATAACAAAATAAGAGAAACTTATATTTCTATAATTTTGTTATATAAAACATAAATATAATAATACTTTTGTTTGAAAAAATTCTTGATATAACTATGGTAATTAACAATCACTGTTACAATCAATGGATTATTCGTATATGCCGATCTTTGGTATTTTTGGAAATTTTATTATTATATATTTTCGTAAGTTATTATTTTTCAATAATACAGATTTATTACAATAAGGTAAATTTACAAATTTCCGTCAAATTCTCATAACCAAAAATACTAGATTTTGAAGGAAATATTGGCGTGAATCATTTTGGTATTTACAAATACTAGATGACAACGAAGAGAGGTCAAATTATAATTTTCTATGACTGATATCAATGCACACAGCAGCCAATAGATTAACAGTAAGATTACCAATTGGATTGTAAAGATACATGTAAAAAATAATATATTATATTATTTTGTCAAAAATCAATACTAAAAATTTCAAAACCTTTCCACATTTCTATTCGTGTTCATATAGAGATTCTATGTTTCTAAAAACTTTTGATTGGACATTCAACACTTTTATCATATCAAATCTCTTATACATAATCTTAGATTGGGTTTTTTCATCTTGTTTCTGCATTCCTATTATATTTTTCATATTATTACCTCAATATTAATAGCATAATACTCGAACTTTGTATTTTACACATTACTGAAACTTGAGTTCACTATAATATCTGTTAGTCATATTTATCCAAACTCCTTTCTAATTTTGATCCCTTTAGTTCAATGTTTTTAAAAATTTATTTCCGTACTTACTATTATTGATAACTTGTCATCTTATCAGTACAGACTATTTTTTTAGACTGCTTCTTTTCGAATTTATTTCAACTAATATATGTCTTTTATAACTAACTTTAATGAGAGATGAAATGATATTTCTGGCATTGAACTATTGTTTTTATTAATAAATTCCTGTAATATCTTATAGAAACAAGATCATTGATGACCATAGAAAGAGGTGCAAATTATATCTCAGTACTTCTTTTCGAATCATGTTATTTTTGTTTCAATATTCTATTCTGGAGCGACGATTATTTGTGACCCATTGTGTTGATATGATTGTTTTTTCTTATATGCAAACATGAGGAGAGTATAGAAAGTCATATAACATGATAATCAATCGTCCTAATCTAGATTTTCGATTAATTTATTTAATATCATATAAAGTTTCTCTCATTTTTTTGAAACTTTTGGACCAAATAGATGTATATATATGTCAGTGTAAACAATATTGCTCTAGCTTTATTAATTGGGAAAACCGAAAAGATTCTCCGCTGAATATACAATGCTCACAATATTGGAGTATTTATGCCTGAATTCCAAGAATACTCCGGTTAGTAAATACCACATAATGACCAAAATTCAAGAAATAAAACAACAGCGTCCAGACAGGATCTCTATCCTTTTAAATAAATTAGAACAAAATGGTTATGTTTCCTCGATAGAAACATCAAATGCGAGATTTTATACAATAACCCAGAAAGGAATATCTGAATATTTGAAGTGGGTTAAGGATTTTCTCTTGTTTGTAAGAACTAACAATGAAATGACTTGAGTAGTTGAAAGATACTTGAAGCAGTTAAATTACAATAGTAGGTTTTTCAACTAAGATAATTTTTTTGACAACGTCATCAGTCGATAAGTGAACAAAATCATACACATCGCTAGAAATCTCTTCTGAAACGATTAAGGCAAGACCAATTTTATTTTTATAAGAATACTCCTTTAGCGCCTTCGTAAAAGAATTGAGGATTTTGGTATCAACCAAATCATCATAAATATTAATAATTATTGCACCGTATTCTTGCATGGAACGAGAAAGATCGTTATCGTCTTTTACGGTTGTATTATCTACCAATATATTAAATACATTTCCACCAAAATTGACGTCGAAGAATTCATCATGTACAGGTCTTGTTTCCAAGTAATTTTGCAGAGAGACGTTTATTGGTTCAAGAATTGATGATACAGAAGATAAAACTTCATCCTTGTTTCTGTTAGAAATCATCATTTTAATCTCTGCAGTTAATGAATTTTTTTCGAAAAGATTGGCCCATTTTTCCAATAATCGCTCAAATTTATATAGAGGTCTAAGAACGATTGTTAAAATGACAAGCATGATTAAAGATAAAGAAATAATCAACATATCAATAGATTTATCTGCGATAAACAATTTTAATCCCATATCAGCCGACAAATCTAGCACAGTTAATGAGATTAATCCAATAATAGTTGCGATAAGATATGGAAATTTTTTAGTAATGCATTTTATAAAGATTGACGCTTCATGTCCGTATCTAGTTGGCAAGGTAGGAGAATCCGAATCAAAATACCGTGAATTACCACTTGTATTTACCATATTTTCTTGATATTTCTTTATGAATTTTTAACTATTTAAGCAGTAATAGAACTATTTTACTGTAGTACAGGTAAAATAACTATTTTTTGGCTGTCCTAAGTTAAACCACTTTATCTATGTTAGACCCAAAATTAGAATAATTATTACCGCTTATAGGGCCATCATACATACAAACAAAGGTTTGTACCCGGTTATTTACATATAATAAGATCATTCAATTTGCACACATGGACGGTACTTATCAAGATTTTCTATTCTATCATAGAAATGTTGATTGATTTTTCCCATCTGATATTTCTTTAAAGGAGGATGTAGATGAGGTTTAAATTCTAAGACATCGCATCCTTGATCACATACCATATACTTCCTTTTGTTTTGTATCTGTATGTTTAGAACGTTTTTCGCCTAAAGTAAAAGTCCAAAATTTAAAATTAAATTTAAAAACTAAATTGTGACTGTAAAAAGAAAATTTCTTATTAGAATGTGAATAAGACACAACGAAAGGTAATAAAAAACATCAACTTTCTACTGTAGATATATTTTTAGAATACTAAAAATTACTAACCATGATAAATGTTAGAAGATAAGTACATATCACGGATTATCTGGGTTCTTTTGTATTTCTTCGCCCTGTTCTAGACCAAAGAATATCCTCTCGTGTTTTTTCAGTGCTTTTCTATGTTCTGCTAGTGACATATCTAATCTCATTTCATTTATAACCATAACTGCATAAGCTGTCCACTCCTTCCAACATTCAGGACAGGATGAATATTTTTGTGCCCCTGGGTCATTGACTAAATTTTCGTCAAAAGTTTTTTTACATTTAGAACATGTTTTAGCCATCTGATTTTAAATATATAAATTAGACTATATTTTATTCTTCTGGATTTCCATATATTGGATTCTTATCTATCTATTTATGATGTGTTATTTCTTTTTCATAACGTTGTACGAATGCGATTTTTTTATATGATCTCGCATTTGTTCCATCCCATCAAAACTCATGTTGCATTTGTTGCATGTGTATGATCTACCGGTTCCATGAATTACCTGTTGGTGCTGCATAGATTCTTCTATCTTTCTAAATTTTTTTTTACATATTTTACACTCATATCTTCTGAAAACTTTTTCAAAAGAAATCAATAGTTGAGTAGTGCTTGAAAAAATATAAAAACATTTGGTCTGCAGAGTAATATAGATGCAAAAAGGATCTGTTCATTTAAGATAACATTCAGCTTCTTCAACTGTAAATTATTATCATTTCTTATTGTGTAATATACATCCAAAAAACAAAGAATTGTATCCACTTACGTATATGAATTAAATTTCAATAATCTTTTAATCTTTCTCTCCTCTTCACACATGGATAGTAGTAGTCATCAAGATATCCTATTCTATCATTGAAATATTGATTGATTGATTGATTTTTTCCATGACACTCCTAAATGAATGTAGTTTGTTTTCAATCCCTAGATGTTGCATCATTCGTCAAACCCCGTATCGCCTTTATGTCTACTTATCCATACCTTTGAACCAGATATCTAATGAATTTTTCAGCAACACGTTTGCTTTAGCTTGGGACGTCAATTCGAACAATTGAATTGGTTATTGTTTCTATACTAACCCATTGCCAGAAATCTTGATAACAATTTTGAATAATGATTCATCCATCTATAACGAGGACTGTTAGTCTTTTTCTGTGTTTTACAGACATCACCTGACCGTCTCTGGATCCAATTCTACGCAGACATGTAAGTTCTTTCTTCTGGCTATATTCAAAGAGTATTAACGTTTTGGACGTGCTATGTAACCTTAAACGA
Source organism: uncultured Nitrososphaerales archaeon (assembly GCA_963695855.1). GTDB lineage: Archaea > Thermoproteota > Nitrososphaeria > Nitrososphaerales > Nitrososphaeraceae > TH1177. The sequence goes on from CAVOHZ010000010.1 coordinate 421,848, forward strand.
GACAATATAGATTTAAACATTGCATTAAAGCAAGGCTGGATTATCTATATCATTCATTTAATTTTTATATCATGCATAAGTAGAACGTTCTCTTCTATCCGTTTTTTTGCCTTAATAGACCATGAAAAACAGAAAAATAAGAAATACGTCACGAGATAACTTTAACTCCAGTATCTGAATAAGTAAGAGTAAGGATACGGATCTGATAAAATAGAATAAAAGATTTATCGATAATGCCTTAACTAGGATTTCAAATAATGTGGGCATTAATGAAAAACCCTGGTTGTTCATTCTATTCTTCGTTTTACATAAAAATAAATACAAAAAATATTGTAGACCTCTGGCAGCATAGCCTAATGGGCTCGAATGACCTGTTCACAATTATTTGCTAGAATATCGCCGTCGTCAGAATCGTAGTCGAGCACTTTATCATAGTTTTCTCCGCAATCAAAGTAATCTGCTCCTGGACCACCTTCAAGCATATCTTCTCCAAAGTCACCATACATCTCGTTGCTTTGTGATCGGATTGGCGAAAAACAACAAAATATTAAAATCTTATTTTAGCAAGTCTATACTGTACAAAAATAAAAAAGTTATTTATCTTGTTATATACCTATCAAATATAATTATATATTTTTTCATCTTTGTTACAAGAACAACAAAGTATTTTGTTCAGATCAAGCCATGAATTCTTGTATATCCTGAAAGTGTATAAATAATTAGGATGGCGCGATAGCTTCAAAGCGATTGATCAGAATTTCAGGCCAAAAGATAATTGTAGCTAATAGCAGAGGACATTTTAAAAAATAATACGTCTATTAGTCGATTTCCTTTCCTATATCTTCTATATCTGTCTTGTCTTGAGAGGATCCAATGCCAAATTTTTCTAGATGAGATTTAAGCTTGGTTGGTTGGGCGAAAATTTTCATATCATCATGATAACTTTCAATTACTTCACAATTGATATTTTGAATATCGCCATCATCGAGATCGAAATCGATTATAATATCAAAGTTTTCACCACAATCAAAAGTGTCCGCTCCTTTTCCTCCAATCAATACGTCAGTACCCAGGCCTCCATAAAGTTCATCATCACCTTTTCCTCCCACTAATAAGTTTGAACCTATACTAACCTTTAGAATATCATTACCAGGACCTCCGAATATTTTATCGTCGCCTCCCGCGCCTGAAATTTTATCATTTCCGTCATCGCCATATAGTACATCATTACCCTCTGCCCCTTGGATAACATCGTCTTTTTCAAGCCCTCTCACAAGATCCCCTGCATTACAACCACCAGGTCCTGTATTAAGTGGTGAAAATGGGCAACCCACAATTACGTCATTACATTTTGACCCAATAGTTGTAGTACCAGTACCTATTATGACATTGGCATCCTTCTTATCACAATCTTGCTTGGCTACTACGTAGACTACAAGTTGCTCAGAAAATATCATAAAAGAAAATATTGGTGCAATAATTACTATTGAAATCACAATTTTATAAAATGACATTAAAGGAATAACATTAATCAAGCAATCTCTCTTTTGTTAGTAGGATCATATTTAAAAAGTATTCTCAATGTTATTCTATCAAAAAAATAGCTAAAAATTATCATTATCTTTATAAAATATTTCCGAAAAAAGAGTGTAATGAATCTCGTACAATTACACTAGATTGAATTTTATTCTAAAATCCTGTTATCGGTTTATGTCAATAGTATAGCGCAAAAGTAAAAAATAGACATTACCTTGAAATATTCTATGAAATTGAGTTACCCTTCCTAGTTGCCTCGGCCGTAACTGCCGATATAGTTCCGATACTCACATTCATTAATTTGTGGATTTCAAGAGTCGAAAACCCTTCTAAATATTTTGTAATAATTTCTGATTTTGTTGATTCGGGAACAGGTCTCACTTAAAACAAGAATGGGAATTTATTTAAAACATTTACATGTATTTAAAAAAATGTGAATTTAAAAGCTATTAAATTCTAATATTCGAGGTCCTAGTATTCGAGGTGATTTACACTAAATTTTAATTTTTTTTAGATTAATTATTCGAATAAACATATCTATTACTTTTTTGGATGACCTAGCTTATTAAATATATATCCGTAAAAAATTCAAATGATAACGCCAGGTAAATACCAATCCATAAATAGGATACATCAATTTCTTATTCTAGTATTGCCATAGTGATATATCTATATGAGCACAAAATAGCTGTTTTGAACAGTACTTGAAAGGCATTTGAAAATTATATGAAAGCTAAAAAATACTTAATTGAAAAGCTCATGAAACGTATTTGAAAATGACCTGAAAACCACTTGAAATATTTTGTTAATATATTTATCCAGTCATAATCTTTGAATCTCTTTTAGAATGCAGATAAAATAAAAGATTTGTAGTATAACATTTGTACTAGTCAAATGTTTAACCAATCGATGATATTTGGACGAATTAGACTAATCAAATGGAAAGGGATGATTATTTAGTATTTATAGATTAGGTATAAACCGGTCAAAATGGTTAAAGTGGTATACAACAAATACTAATGATGGAAAAGTTAAACGAACGCCCCTGCCAAAAAATAACCTCCGATAAATAATTATGCTGTTATCCGATTATACGAATACCAATATAGTTTCTTGCACATTAAATAACTATCAGCTATCTTTAACCTATTCTAAAAATATAAAAATTAAAATAAAAAGAACTTACCTTTTTGATTTGAATGCTAACTTCTCTATGGCTTGACTATAATTAGTCATCCCCATTTTCTTTGCATACTCTTCAATAATTAACAAGTCATCTGGTTTAAAACATATAGGCATACTTCTCTTCTCACTCATACTTTAAGAGACGAGTCTGTACTTTTTATGTGTTTCCAAAATTTTTATCCATTTTCAATTATAAAGATTATAAATTAAATTAAAATAAATTATTTATCCCTTAGCTCTCACTATCTTGACTCTATCAAGAACCTTCCAGTATTCAATTTCTCCTCCTTGCACAATCTTATCTCTTACCTCTTCCTCGACCGAAGAAGTTTCAAATACCTCAAACGTATCCAGATCCATTATTTGTAATAAAGAACCTGTTATAGAAACTATTTGACCACTTCTTTTGTCTATCAATGGAACTTCCACATTAGCAGAAACAGGTGAAACCATGCTATGCTTGGATCCGTCAAAAACACCTATTGCTGAGACTCGAGCTTTTGCAGATCCATGTTTTCCCGGTTTGCTATGATCATAAGAAACTATTCTACAAGGTTCATTATCAATAATAATGTAGGATCCGACTTTTAAACTTCCAAGATCCATTGGTTTACTCATAATTATTCAAAGAGGAAACATGTTGGTATATAATATTTCTGTTTCATCTTGAATATTCTAAGCGAATTTTACTTTTTGACAATATTTCTAAATAGACTTGGAAATATCGCCAGAGTCATCAACCGAGTTGAAGAAACATAAAACCAAAAAAATTCTAAGCTCAGTCCGTTGATCAAGTACTGGCTATTGTACTAGAGAGTTGAATAAGTTATTTTGTTGTTCCATGATTATATTGGGTATCTTTCCCATATCGCCTTATACTTTCTCAGATTCTTCTGGGTTACTTTCTTTCTCGGAGAAATTCCCATATTTGTACAATTATTTATGCTTGCTCAGAATTATCGAATATGAATTATTGTCGTAATGGTCCCAGATGTGGTGTAGAGCATCTATCCCATCTTCCAAGCTCTTTGTCATCTGGAGGGCTAACTTTTATCTGTTTGTTTATTTTTATATTTAGACATATATTTACCAGCGGTATATTGAAGTTTATTCTATCTCAAGGTCTGTTACGGTTTAAAGTATATGGTTTACCATCGTGATTTGGGCCTTCTGCTGCTAATATATCGCTATGTCCTTGAAATATCTCGGTAATATCTATTCTATTAATGATTGTTGGTTGGTAATCTCTCCGGGGTTCGGTAAAATGTTGACAATTCTTTATGAATTAATTATTGTATAATATCACCACAGTAATGATAGAATAATTAATTTATTTTTTTAACGAAAAATACTTATTTTAACATAGACATATAGAAACTCGATACGCTTGCTCTTACTCCACAGCAGAGAAAGTAAGAGGCCAAATCTAGATAATAGTTTCACTATAACAGACTCTATACAAGATAGTAAATAATTATAATGATGGAAGAGGGATTTCAGGGCGATGACTTAAAGCAAACTACCGCGAGGTAAAATCCTCTGACTCAAATTAAACTATTAAACTCAATACGTTTAGATAATTGATACCAACAACACTACCAACACACAATGAGATAAATAGATAAAAAATGAATGAGACGTAGCAGAACATAAACAAAATATGCTAAAAAAATAAACAAATGACTTTTAATATATAAAATAACAGGAACCGGATTATGAATAATACGTGTTGCTACGGCTGTAATACTCCCATATTCTGGCATACCATCCGAGGAGAATATTGGGAGCTATACACAAACAAGAAACATAAATGTCCCTTTCTGCAGAAACAACAACTACAAGAAATAAAATAATGAAGATATTATTATAATCTTCTTGTGTGGTTATTGTTGTTATAGGGATATTATTATGAGATCAGTAATATTTTGAAATATGTAAGTTTCTGTTTCAATTGTTAGTACCTATGAACGTATATAATGACAGCAAAAAATCTATCTCTTGGTGCTTTTTGCTACATACCACTTGGCAGAAGAAATTTTTTTTGAATATCTCATTTCATAATAAGGTATGAACATGTAACAATAGATGGTAGATAATCCACCAACCGGATCCTTTAAAAAACAACCAATAGTTGCTTTTAAATTCACGCTTGTTGACAGTTCTTCTCCCTTGTAAGAAGAGATCTGTCTGTGACCAGATCTCAGCTCGTAAGACTTGAGACAAAAAATCGTAAAGCGTAGATGGGGACTTGAAAAATACCTTTGCATCATCATTATACCATATCTTCTCATCTAATTCAATAAGCTTATTTTGTAAAAAAAGATCAATTGCAATCAAATCTTCAGGGATGATTATCTTTTTTGCCAAGTCATTACGTATTGCAAGTCCTCTTCCCATTACAGTATACCTGCTCAGAGTCGATCTCCGAATTTTCCGCAACCAATTAGAAATGAATTTGGTTGCTCTGCCGTATATGTTAGAATATTTGATTGGTTGTGGATTAGAAGCACAAAGTCCGATTCCTTTTCCAGAAATGGATTTGACCAAGTTACAAGTACAGTTCTTTTCCAATCTTATATCAGCATCATAAAGAACTAGGATATCTCCACTGGATTCCCGAAATATTTCGTTCCATCCTGAAGCGGCACCCCTTCTAGTCTCTGAATGGAAAAGTCGAATAGATAGATTGCGATTTGCTATTGTAAAATCCCTTATCAAATCAGGAGTACCATCAGAAGAGTCATCAGAAATGATTATTTCCTTTAACAGAAAGGGAACGGGAATATTTTGTGATTTTATAGAATTTAGTAAGGCAATAATATTTTTTTCCTCGTTATAAGAAATAATACCAATAGAAATTTCCTTCATTATTAATAAATCTGAAATATTATCGTAAATTTCGATAATATTAACTTTTTATAATAAGAAATACAAAACTTCATTTTTTATAAGTCAAAATTTTTATATCTAATATTCTACTATCAAAAATAGTATTGATATATGTACGCAGAAATCCCTATAGAATTTTGATGTAATAAAATTCAAAATTAAAAAGCAATAATACTTTTACCTTTCTTAATTTTTGATATTTTAATAATTATAATTTTATATTCCTTTTAATCATTCATGTTAAAAAATAAACGCACTCTTATATATTGAAAATATGGAAAAAGGTATTATTTTTAATTTCGGAAATAAGTTCTTGATTTCAATTATTTTTCTCTCCTTATTAATAGGTGTCCTTGGAAATGGATTGGTTTTGGGTCAAGTATTTGCAAAAGGACATAATCCACAGAATGATGTTGACACAGAAAGCATCGAAATATATCCTCTTTCATACAAGAAATCGGATGGTAATAATGTTTTTCATAATGACAAGATACTTTCATTAAAATTGCAGGAACAAAAACAAGAGAATACAGATCTCAATACATTATCAAAATCAAAGCAGCAAAAGATTGCTGAAAAAAACTTTGGAGAACAGGAAGATGATGCCATTATCATGAAAGGACCGGTCCATTACGAAGAAAAAGAAGATTATCAAAAAGACATGAAGAATGAAGATTATGGGTATGAAGGTAAGTACTCCAAGTATACAAGCGATGAAGAGGCAAGGGATGATAGTAACAGAGATTCAGACATAGATACAAGCGATGAAGAGGCAAGGGATGATAGTAACAGAGATTCAGACATAGATACAAGCGATGAAGAGGCAAGGGATGATAGTAACAGAGATTCAGACATAGATACAAGCGATGAAGAGGCAAGGGATGATAGTAACAGAGATTCAGACATAGATACAAGCGATGAAGAGGCAAGGGATGATAGTAACAGAGATTCAGACATAGATACAAGCGATGAAGAGGCAAGGGATGATAGTAACAGAGATTCAGACATAGATACAAGCGATGAAGAGGCAAGGGATGATAGTAACAGAGATTCAGACATAGATACAAGCGATGAAGAGGCAAGGGATGATAGTAACAGAGATTCAGACATAGATACAAGCGATGAAGAGGCAAGGGATGATAGTAACAGAGATTCAGACATAGATACAAGCGATGAAGAGGCAAGGGATGATAGTAACAGAAATTCAGACATAGATACAAGCGATGAAGAGGCAAGGGACAGTAGAGATTTCGTTGATGATTCCAAAGAAAATCACTCCAATATAAATGACAAAAATCAATCAAATATAACTGAAAAATCTAATCAAGAGTTTAAAAAGATTGAAGAAGATGTAATTGAAAACGAAAATAGTAGACTAATCTCAGAAGCGAGTCAAGAAGAACAAATTTCTTCAGATATACTACCAGCAAATATCAATTCAAAAAACAAATACCATGGATATGAAATTCTTATCGCAAATGCAGGATTAGATCAATCTATATCAAAAGAAGAAAGAATAGTTCTTGATGCGTCCAATAGTTTCTCTAAAGACAATTCGATAACAGGATTTAATTGGGAACTAATTGGTGACTCAGATATTGAAATAGATCCTAGCAATCTAGAGGTCTATACAATTGATGTTCCAAATCACATGAAAGGTAATACTTTGGAATTCCAACTTACTGTAACAAATGATGATGGACTAACAGATAGCGATACAGTAAAAGTATTGATAAATGACGAACAGGATGACGATAATGACGAACAGGATGACGATAATGACGAACAAGATGACGATAATGACGAACAAGATGACGATAATGACGAACAAGATGAAAGAAAATAATTAATCCTAAAACCTCACTTGGAGGTTAATAGGAAAATTTAAATTTTCTATATTTTTTAATTATATCGATAAAAAATTCCCATACTTTATCAAAAATACACTGGATATTATGCGAAACTAGTATTGGAAAATGGTAAATCTTTTTCTGGGACAGGATTTGGTTATCCCATGCCGAGCTCTGGTGAAGTCGTTTTTAATACAGGAATGGTTGGATATACTGAGAGTTTAACGGATCCATCTTATAGTGGTCAAATATTATGCATGACCTACCCTCTTGTTGGCAATTATGGAGTCCCACAGAAAGACATTTTAGATGAATTTGGTTTACCCAAATTTTTCGAGTCAGAAAGAATACAGGTCAAAGGATTGATAATTCATTCATTATCAAATATAGCAAGTCATTGGAGTTGTGTAAAAACACTAGATGAATGGTTATATGAAGAAAAAATTCCGGGAATATACGGAGTTGATACAAGAGAACTGACAAAAATAATACGCCAAAAGGGAGTAATGATGGGAGTTTTATCCGTCTCTGAAAAACCACTTCAAAAAATAGACATATCTCAAATTGTTAAAAATGAGGATTATGACAATAAAAATTTCATGTCTACAGTAAGTTCCAATGAAATTAGAACGTATGGCAATTCCAACGAAAAGATTATTGTATTATTAGATACAGGAACTAAGTATAGTATTATTAGAAATTTACTGAAGAGGGGTTATAGGGTAGTACAACTTCCTTGGAATTCATCGTATGATAAAGTAATATCTTACGATCCAGATGGGGTTGTAATTAGTAACGGTCCTGGAGATCCAAAGATGTGCAATGCAACAATCGAGACGGCAAAAAAATTGCTAGATAATTCAATTCCAACACTTGGTATATGTCTTGGCAATCAGATTTTGGCCCTATCAGCAGGAGCAGACACGTATAAATTAAAATATGGTCACAGGGGACAAAACAAATCATGTATAAATATTAAGAATGAAAATTCCTATATCACCAGTCAAAACCATGGATATGGAATAGAAGCCAAAAGTCTAGAAAAGACGGGATTCGAGCCATGGTTTTATAATCCAGATGACAAATCTATAGAGGGTATAATACATAAAGATAAACCTGCAATAGCCGTACAATTTCACCCAGAGGCATCACCAGGACCTTTTGATTGTACATTTGTTTTTGATAAATTTAAAGAAATTATTAATTTAAATAAGAGATAAAAATTACCATATTAAACCTATATAAAAAAAATGTAAAAATAGAGTGAGAGGTGAAAATAATTCCAAGAAATAATGATATAAAAAAAGTTGTTCTGTTGGGTAGTGGGGCAATAAAAATCGGAGAAGCAGGCGAAAGTCATTAGAAGATGACCGCTAATTTGATTACTCTGGTTCACAATGCCTCAAAGCTCTGAAGGAGGAGGAAATTGAAACAGTTCTAATTAATCCCAATATTGCTACTATTCAGACGGATACCAGGTTTTCTGATAAAGTATATCTTTTGCCTATAACTCCTGATTATGTTTCCAATATTTTAGAAATTGAAAGACCAGATTCTATAATGCTATCATTCGGGGGACAAACTGCCCTAAACTGTGGTACATCATTATTCAAAAACGGAATTCTTGATAAATACGGAATAAAAGTCCTTGGAACACCAATTAACGGAATAGAAAGAACTGAAGATAGACAACTTTTCAAAGAGGCCATGCAGACAAGTAATGTTCCTGTATTACCTAGTTCTCCAGCATATTCTGTTGAAGAATCAATTCATATTGCAAAAAAAATTGGTTATCCTGTAATCATTAGGGTTGCATACACTCTCGGAGGAAAGGGAGGAGGAGTTGCCTATAACGAATATGAATTACAAGAGATAGTACATAGAGGCCTTTCAGTCAGTATGACCGGTCAAGTTTTAATAGAAAAATATGTTGGTAATTGGAAACAAATAGAATACGAAGTAATGCGAGATTATAAAGGAAATTCTATAATTGTTTGCAATATGGAAAATATTTTGGCTATGCGAGTTCATACAGGGGATAACATTGTAGTGGCTCCATCTCAGACTCTTAATAACTACGAATATCATATGTTGCGTTCTGCAGCGATCAGAGCAACAAAAGAAGTAGGTATTATTGGTGAGTGTAATATTCAGTTTGGACTCGATCCGAAAAAAGAGGAATATTGTGCAATAGAGATAAATGCAAGACTCTCTAGATCATCGGCACTTGCTAGCAAAGCAACTGGATATCCGCTAGCATATATGGCTGCAAAATTGGGTTTGGGATATTCACTAAACGAGTTAGTAAATAAAGTTACCAAGAAAACTACTGCATTTTTTGAACCATCTTTAGATTATGTAGTAGTAAAGATGCCTAGATGGGATTTTAATAAATTTGAGAATGTTAACCGTAGACTCGGAACTGCTATGAAATCAGTTGGAGAAGTAATGGCTATTGGAAGAACTTTTGAGGAATCAATTCAAAAAGCAATAAGAATGTGTGACATTGGAAAGAAAGGACTGGTTGAAAACTATGAATTCAATGAGCCCAACGAAGAAGAGTTAGAAAATATTGAACACGCACTTTTGTATCCCGATGACAACATCCTTTTTGACGTTGTGAGAGCAATATACAGCGGTATCACCATAGAAAAGATAAATGAATTATCCAGCATAGATCCATGGTTTCTTGTCAAAATAAAGAACATAATAGACATGGAAAGAAGGTTGAAAAATTCGGGAAATGATTTTGATGAAAGCCTCATAAAAGAAGCTAAACAAGCAGGGTTCTCTGATATACAATTATCTTCTTATTTAAAATTGGATGAAATAACAGTTAGAAAACTTAGGAAAAAATTTGGAATACAACCAGTCATAAAACAGATTGATACCTTGGCTGCCGAATGGCCTGCTCAAACTAATTATCTTTATCTTACCTATGGTGGTGATACCGATGATATCAAAATTAGAAAGAAAGATAAGAATGCAATAGTTCTGGGAGCAGGTCCGTATAGAATTGGAAGTAGTGTAGAATTTGATTGGGGTACTGTTAATATGGTTAGAGGTTTGAAAGAAAATGGAATAAATGAAGTATCAATAATAAACTGTAATCCCGAAACAGTTTCTACAGACTTTGATATTTCTGACCGGTTATACTTTGAGGAGATTACCTTTGAAAGAGTTATGGATATTTATGAAAAAGAAAATGATGCTGAAATAGTAACCTGTGTGGGCGGTCAAACTGCTAACAATCTAACGTTAAAACTGGCCCAAAATGGAGCAAAAATAATAGGAACAGAAAGCAAAGATGTGGACAGGGCTGAAGACAGAGAAAAGTTTGGGAAATTACTTGATTCATTAAAGATTAAACAGCCTCCTTGGAAAAAATTTACAAGTCTAGATGAGGCAATTATCTTTTCTCAAGAGGTAGGATATCCCGTGCTTGTGCGACCGTCATATGTATTAAGTGGAGCAGCAATGAAGGTAGTATGGGATGACAAACAGTTGGAAATATTTATAGAAAATGCCACAGAGGTCAGCCCGGATCATCCAATAGTTATTAGTAAGTTCTTTCAAGATGCTGCAGAAGTAGAGGTGGATGGAGTAAGCGGGAAAGACAAAATAATTATTGGATCCATTATAGAACACATAGACAACGCCGGAATACATTCAGGTGATGCGATGATGTGTATACCTCCATGGAGATTAAATAGGGATATAATGGATACAATAACAGGCTATTCAAATAAAATAGTCAAATCTCTCAATGTCATTGGACCATTTAACATTCAGTTTCTTGTAAAGAATGACGAAGTACTTGTAATCGAGGCAAATATCAGGGCATCAAGGTCAATGCCTTTTGTTTCTAAATATGTAGGGATAAATCTGATGAATCTTGCCGCAAAAGCGATGTTAGGTAAACCTCTACCAGAGATAAAGGATGTATGGTTGAAAACCAGCGGCTTTGGTATTAAAGTACCTCAATTCTCTTTTATGCAACTAGAAGGTGCCGATATAGTTTTAGGTGTAGAGATGCATTCTACTGGAGAAGTTGCGTGTTTTGGAACAAGCTTTTATGATGCTCTAAGTAAAGCCTTCCTAGCCGCAGGATATTCGCTGCCGTTACGTGGAACTTCTTTAATCACAATAGGAGGCCAAAAAAATAAGGAAAAATCACTTCCTCTTCTGTCTTTGATTTCGTCAATGGAATTTAATATTTTAGCGACAGAACATACTGCTGACTTTTTGGAAAATAATGGTTTTAACGAAGTCCAAAGGGTTTATAAAATAAGTGAGCCTGACAGGAAACCAAACATCACAGAATTACTGTATGATCATAAAATTGATTTTATCATAAATATTCCTGCAACTGTAACTGTGGAAAAATATTTGGATATGTTAAATGATGAATACCATATAAGGAGGAAAGCGGTCGAGATGGGTATTCCGGTAATGACAACTATTGAGGCAGCAATATCGTTTGTAAAAACGTTACAATGGCTCAAAAGCAATGCTCCAACAATAGTTCCATTGAAGAATTACTTAAAAGAAAACTCAATCAGTGAAAAAAATTAGTGAAACTTTTCAATTCTTTACATCACCTATAACAGAACCTTCCAAAGTAAATAGCAGTCCGGATAAAATTGCATTTTGTTCTAAAAATAATTTAATAATTGGAGAGGGAGAAGATGTCGATTTCTTAAACTTGTGGGTTGATACCAGAGAGGAGTAAAAATATTTGTTAAATGTTGGAATAATTATAATCTCCAAAATTCCCTTCTTTTTCAATCCATAAAGAATTTCTTTTTTTACCTTAAGATATATCCATACTCTCTTTCCATGAACGGTACTCTTTGGATCTATAAATATAGGATGAAGATGACCCATTATTATCTTGCTAATATTTGATTTTATTTTATTTGGAAGAGTATGACCGTGTATTAACAAAGTATCGTCAATAATAAGTCCACTAGTGTTGCATGTAATCACTGATTCCGGAACGAGTAGGTGAATATTTCCATCGTGGTTTCCAGGTATTAAGAAGACATCTAGATCTTTTGATAATTTATCCAAAAAATAAGGAACAATATCCCATTCAATTTTGGTAATATGAGTGATGGAGCTCTTGAGGTCTCCTAAAATTATAATTCCATCTATTCTTTGAGATTTTCTTATTTCGTTAATCTCATCTAAAATATCATTTACTATTTGATTTGAATCAATGTTAATTCCCTTCTGAATTAGAGAGGATTCAAATCCCAAATGAAGATCTGATACTACAATGAATATTTTTTTTTTATTTTCCCTTTTATCGATGTACTCCAAAATAAGAGCTGCATGAGGATTTATAGGATATGCCTTAGTCACAACATAAATATAATGATACTTGATCTATTAATTATTTTACTCGATATTCTATAAAACTAAAAAATGTCTTCCTTTGACATCTTTCAATAGATTGTAGTTGATTAAATGTGAATAAATGTTTTTTTATTGATTAATATTTATGCTAAGATACTGAAAAATGGCACAGTTACATTCCAGATTATAATAAAGTATGTATTTATCTTGTAAATATTAAAGAATAATCTGTAAATACAAAATATTTAATGATTCTATCAAGATATCGATTTATAAATAAATTAGTGATTTTATTATGTAATTTATATGATCATTAGCGGAGTCGAAGTCTCGACCAAATTAAAATCTGAATTAATACAAAAAGTTAAAATTCTGAAGAAAAAAGGAATTGATCCGTGTTTAGCTACCATTTTGGTGGGCAATGATCAGGCTTCTGCAATTTATATTAGAAATAAACATAAAGCCTGTTCTGAATTAGGAATTAAGACGAAAGACAAGACGATGCCATCTTCAATTGAAGAAGAAAAACTGATCGAATTGATAAATTCATTAAACAATGATCTATCTGTTCATGGAATATTATTACAGTTACCTCTTCCCAGTCATATAGATCAATTCGAGGTAATAAATAAAATTAAACCTACAAAAGATGTTGATGGATTAACATACCAAAATGCAGGATTACTATTAAACAAAAAATCATCTTTGATACCCTGCACACCTCTAGGAGTTATGGAATTATTTAATTACTACAAAATAGAACTAAAAGGAAAAGATATCGTAATAATAAATCGAAGTATTCTAGTTGGAAAACCACTTTTATTGCTGTTATTGGAGAAGGATGCAACCGTAACAATATGTCATTCAAAAACTAGAAATTTGGAGCTAAAATTGAGAAGGGCAGATATAATAATCACTGCAGTTGGAAATAGAAAACTTTTTACTCTAAAACCAGAACATGTTAAAGAGGATGTAGTGATAATTGATATCGGAATATCAAGAGAAAATGGAAAGATAATCGGTGACACAGATTTTGAAAAAGTTGCACCAAAAGCTTCTTGGATAACACCAGTTCCAGGAGGAGTTGGTCCAATGACTATTACAATGTTATTAAACAACACTATAAAAGCTGCATCAAATTTTTAGAACCTTATTAGTGTACACTAAAAAATGTCATACCAATCTTCTAAGCAGGAAATTCGAAAAAAAACATTAAACAAAAGAAATCAATTATCTGAGAAAGACCGAGTTATGTTCAGCAAGATAATATTTGACAAGTTAATAGAATCACAAGAATACAAAAAAGCAGATCGAATCGCAGTTTATTATCCAGTAGGTTCTGAGGTACAAACTTTGGAGATTATAAGAGACGCATTAACAAACAAAAAAAAAGTTGGTCTTCCAAGAGTAATTAACGATGATGAAATAAAATTTTATCAAATCATGGAAAAATATTTAGAAGAAGTTGAATTTACTAAAGGGAAATACGGTATTATGGAAAATATAGATTCAACAGTCGAATTGGATCAGATCGATCTTTTGATAATACCAGGGGTGGCATTTGATGTTGAGTGCAACAGAATTGGATATGGCAAAGGATATTATGATAGATTTCTGGGTCAGAATGATATTGGATATATAGTAGGATTAGCATTTGAAAATCAGATAGTCAAGTACATTCCCATAAATGAATTAGATCAAAAAGTTGATTGCATTATAACAAACAAGAATAATTATTATCATAAAATCAATAGAAAAAGAATTAAAATTTTATGAGAATCTTTTTCCAATATCATTTCTATAGTACTGATAATTGTGCCCCCAATGAATCATTTTTACTGCTGAATAGGCATTTATTCTGGCTGCATTGAAATTCTCGCCTAATGCGGTAACACCTAAAATCCTGCCACCATTGGTGAGAACTTTATAATCCCTTAAAATAGTTCCTGCGTGAAATACCATAACATTATCATCAAATTTACTATCCAAACCATAAATTACATTCCCTGTTTCGTTCTTTATGGGATATCCTTTCTCTGCCATAACTACGCATATAGCAGGTTTTTCAGACCACTCAATGTCAGGTAATATATCCAAATTTTCATCAATTGAAGCATCAAGATATTCATATAAATCTGATTTCATACGCATCATTATAGGCTGGCATTCTGGGTCACCCATTCTTGCGTTAAATTCAAGAACATAGGGTTTAGATGTTTCCCTGTCTATCATCACACCTGCATAAAGAAATCCTTTGAACGCATTGTTATGATTTTGCATTGAATTAATTGTCTTTTCCATAATATTTTTCATTATATCATTAAAGAGAACGTCATCAACTAGTGGCGAAGGAGAAAAACTACCCATTCCTCCGGTGTTAGGACCTTTATCATCATCATATATCCTCTTATGATCTTGACTGGTAGCAACAGGAATAATTTTTTTTCCATCAGAAATGCCAATGAAAGAAACTTCATTTCCATAAATCCTTTCTTCAATCACTACTTTATCCCCGGAATCTCCAAATTCTTTCTTGATCATGATTCTATTGATAGCATCTATAGCCTCGCTTTGAGAATCGCAAACGATCACACCTTTTCCAGCAGCTAGTCCATCTGCTTTGATGACCAATTGTTTTTCAGTGTTACGTATGTATTCCATTGCATTTTCTGGATCTGTAAAGATTGAAAAATCTGTAGTAGGGATATTATTATTTTTCATGAATAGTTTTGCGAATGACTTACTTGATTCTAGCTGTGCTGCCTCTTTTGTTGGACCAAATATCTTAACACTGTTGGACAACTCATTAACTATTCCCTTTGTTAAAGGTTCTTCCGGACCAACTACAATCATACAATCGTTCTGTAATGCATACGATCTAATTTTTTCAAAATCACTAATTTTGAAATCTAGGTTTTTTGATGTCCCTCCATTGCCAGGAGCGAAAAAAACATTTTGTACTGATTTGCTCTTGGAAAGTTTCCATCCCAATGCATGTTCTCTCCCTCCAGAACCAACGATCAATACGTTTTTGTTCAATTATAGTTGGTAAATAGATCGCACATAATATTTCTTACATAATGATTTTTATAATTTTTCTATTAAAATTGAAATGATGAAATTTCAATTTCATGATACACAAAAAAAAGATATTTAATGAAGAGGCAGGTTAACAATTGAAAAATATTAGTACCGAGTAAAAAACGTATGATTGCCATCAACTACAAAAAATCTAGATGGTATTGACTTTTAAGAATGAAAGTAAGAAGTAGAAAGTAGAAAATTATACATTTAAAAATACTCATTTAAGTGTAGATTTAATTTTCACGATCCTTACTTTTTCCATAAGCTGTTCCTCAAAAGATGTCCAGAAAGCAAAGTAAATTGAAAATCATTACAAAAAAATCATTTTTCAGTCTGACGTGACAAAAGAGAGATAGCAAATACTCTTCAAAAGGAGATATAATCTTCTTATCTGTTCAAAATTAACATTTTTGATTGGTGTTATTCAGGATTATTTCAGTAAGACATTTAAAAATTTAAATAAAATTTTAATAAATTATCTGCTTAAGGTATAGTTCCAAGATAGGACATCTTTGAGAAGGGATGTAAGAAAACCAACATATTCATCATCTTGAAATTCTACCTTATCATATTCTTTTAATCTTAATGCCTCAGCCAATGATTTTAAATGGATACACCTATCCTTGCCAGAGAGAGTTTTAAAGAAATAATATTTACAAGTACAATAATCTAAATCCAGATCTAACCAATATTCATTGTTCTTACTAACTATTGTCCAAATTTTTCTATTGCTTGGAAGAAAAATATGAAGTTTTATCCTACTGTACGAATTAACAGCATCTGTCATTTGAATATGATATATACAATTTTGACATGCCTAAAATTCCTTTTGAATTACAAAATAATTACTTTTCTACCTTCCACCTTTAATCTGTTTTCTGCAAATAACTTTACTGCCTGAGGATACAATTTATGTTCCAACTCTAATATCCTATTTGAAATATCTTCTTCAGAATCAGTTGTGTAAACATTAACTGCTTGTTGAAGAATAATTGGTCCCGTATCAACCTCATCATCAACAAAATGAACAGTACATCCGGACACTTTAACACCGTAATCCAGTGCCTGTTTCTGTGCGTGTAATCCCTTAAATGAGGGTAGTAACGCTGGATGAACATTCATTATTCTAAATTTATATTCATTTACAAATTCCGTACTAATAATTTTCATATATCCTGCAAGACAAATCAATCCATTTGATGGAAGAACATTATATGACCGTAATATTGATACTATCTCTTTATCATAATCCCATCCTTTCTTCCCATTACCTAGAACAATTTCAGTAGGAATATTAAAATCATTTTTAGCGATTTCTAGTCCAATAGCATCTCCCCTGTTTGAGATAACTACAATCGGGTTCACATTCTTTATATTGCCACTAAAGATAGAAGAAAGGATGGCCTTCATATTACTGCCCCTGCCAGAAATAATGATTGCGAGATTTATCATTATGTTTTGAGATTATAATTACTAGAAAATATATTAAAAGTTTCGAATTCAACAAATAAAATCAAAATGGAAAAAAATTGGGCAGTAAATTTGTAAAAACTTATTTTATTGAAATTTATGGGTAGAAATTATACACAATATATGTAAAGTAAAAATTATGAAGAGTCTTCTTAAGACTATAAATATTGAAAAATTCGCTTATATGCTATAAAGAATGTGAAATTGAAGTATTATTAATCGTAACAGAAATAAATGAATATTGATGTTACAGAACGTATTTAATTGTCAAATAAATGGTTATCCTGGGTTCGGACAAACGATAAGGACATCCTTGACAGTTTGGAAAGTCAAGGTTCTAATCTTGTTAAGTCAACCACACTTTTAGTAGAAATTTTAACCGATTACGAAAAATCTCTGGAAGAAAAAAAACAAAAAATAAGAGAATTAGAGCATACTGGGGATGAAATTTCACATCGGCTATTTACCATAATTTCCCAAACATTTGTGACTCCAATAGATAGAGAAGATATATCCAAACTTACCAGCTCTATAGACGAAGTTCTTGATTATGTTGATGGAATTTCTGAGAGATTTGTTCTTTTTAAGATAAAGAAACCGACACAATACATGATGGAATTGGGAAAAATCATTTTATCAGCTTCACAGGAGATATATATTTTAGTAACTATGTTAAAAAGAATAAAAGATCATCAAGAATTACGCAACCATTGTGCGAACATTAAGAAATATGAGCATGACGCAGATAAGATTTATAGAAAGGCGATTGCAGAATTGTTTGAAACGAATGATCCAATAGAGATTATCAAACTTAAAGAAGTGTATGATAACCTTGAAGAAACTCTTGATAAATGTCAGGATGTTGCAGATATCGTAGAGGATATCTCTTTGAAATACGGATAGCTCATTTTGATCAAAAATGGTAGTTGCTGAATACTGATGGTCGATAGCGGGATAGTGCTAGTATGTGGCATATTGACAGCTTTATTCTTTGATTTTGTAAATGGATTTCACGATTCAGCAAATGCCATTGCAACAGTTGTAGGTACTCGTGTTCTTAAGCCAATTCAAGCAGTTTCTATGGCTGCTCTAGCTAACTTTGCAGGTCCTTTTGTATTCGGTACAGCAATTGCAGCTACGGTCGGAAAGGGAATAATACAAGCAGAATTTTCAACGTTTGAAGTAATTATTGCAGGTCTTATAGGAGCTATTGTATGGGATTTGTTAACCTGGTACTTTGGTTTGCCATCATCTAGCAGTCATGCCTTAATAGGAGGTTTAATCGGGTCTGCATTAGTGGCTGGTGGTATCCAAGCACTTGTCTTTGGCGGCATAGAAAAAGTACTTACTTTTATAGCAATTTCACCTATATTGGGATTCATAGTTGCTTTATCCTTTGCAATAGTTATAATGTATTTTTTAAGGAAGTATCGACCAAATAAAATCAATAAGGTATTTGGAAAATTGCAGATCGTTTCTTCTGTATTCTTTTCACTTACTCATGGCGCAAATGATGGACAAAAAACAATGGGAATCATTACAGCATTACTAATTGCTGGCGGACTCTTAGATGCTAAATCATTTGTTGTACCAACATGGGTTATTTTCATATCTGCCACAGCTATTGCCTTGGGGACGTTTCTAGGTGGCTGGCGAATAGTAAAGACTATGGCTTTCAGAATTACAGACCTAAAACCTTTCCAAGGATTTTGTGCTGAAACTGGAGGAGGAGTAATACTAACCACAATGGCATGGCTTGGAATTCCCGTCAGTACTACGCATGCCATATCAGGTGCCATAATGGGTGTCGGTTCGACAAGAAGACTTTCTGCTGTAAGATGGGGTATTGGGAGAAGAATAGTCTATGCTTGGTTAATTACTATTCCAGCTAGTGCAGCAGTTTCTGCAATTGTTTTAGTAATTATAAAAACTATTAGTGGAAATTAAATAGAATTTGCAAATATTGAAAACTAAAAATTAGACTTGTTTTGGAAGACAGTTTTCACAGCATCTTTTTAGAAACAGAATGCCTTCGATATTACTGGAAATATACAAGTCGTACGAAGCTAATTCCTTTTTGCAGTTATCACAATGTATTACCTGCAGGCCTAGTATCGATTGTGAAATTGGTTTTATCTGCTTTATATCAGCGGCAAACGTTTCTTGATATTTCATTCATAGAATATAGCCACCCTCGTTTTAATATACTCTTTACATATAATCTATTTAGATATCGTAAACTATATAGAATAGCATAGATTTGTTCAGAAATCATGTTGTAACTTTCAATAATATTTGTCAAGTAAACTTTACCTCCTATAGAATTTTTTAACCGTAACTATGGGAAAGATTGTTTCATTGTCACACTAATATAACCTTTTTAACGAATGCTTTAAAGTGGAAAAAATAACAAATGACAATTTAGTAAATACAATATAAAATTTTAATAGATATTTTCTCCTTGTGTTGCTTCTCCTAATAACAGTTTAAATTTAATGAGAAAACATGAAATAAAAATATAAAAAACAAATCTGCCCTAATTTTCTATTTATATATTGCTAAAAATTCAACCCTTCCACTAAAATTCGTGTGACCCATAATTTTTAATATCTTTAAAAGATGTAATGTCTGAAACTCAGAGATTGGAGATTGAAAGTATAAATTAAAAATATCTAACTACAAATGTATGTATCCTATTTCTTGTAAATATGATTATTTATTCGAATACCATATTCAGGAAGGGATTTTACGACTATAATTATCAGTACCAAACTAGTAGATCGTTTGACGTTTGCAGCTCATATTTTGCTTTTACAAAATTTCATTCTAAAATGTCTTACCCAAAGCACATAAAAATTCTTCGATTTTTTAGATATTTTCATAATATTTGAACAGCGAATCAATTTTCATCGAAAATAAATAGATGTTTATATCATGCCATGAATGAAAAAACAATAATTAAAATAATAGATTTAAAAATCCATAGTATGGTTTCTGGCGTGAAGTTTACTAGTGAAGGTCTCTCAATTGAAAATAGTAAATCAAAAATATTGCTAGATCCAACAAAAATCAATAATCATGATTTTGTATTTGTTTCCCATGCTCATTCAGATCACGTTTATAGGAAACCAAAAAATAAAAAAAATATTCAAACTTTAGTTTCTCAAGAGACAGAAATGATTGCAAATGCAAGAGGATATGATATTACTAATCCTATTTATGATAAAAAAGATTTTGAACTAATAGACACTGGTCACATATTAGGATCAAGAGGGTTACTTGCCTATAACGATGTATATTACACAGGAGATATATCTTTAAGAAAAAGAGGATTTATGAACCCATCAAAGAAGATTCCCAAGGTCGACATATTAATAATAGAATCTACATTTGGAAAAGCTGAGTATATTTTCCCTAACCCAAACGATATAATACATCGAACAAACAATATTATCTCAAATGCATATGAAAAGGGAATTCCAGTTATCATTATGGGATACCCGCTTGGAAAGGCTCAGCTATTAATGGATTTTTTCAGTCATTGGGATCCTTTTTATGTATTTGATTCTATAGAGACAATGAATTCTGTATATAGAGAAATGAATATTCCCTTAAGGGATGTTATAACTTATGGTAAAGCAGAAAAAAATAATTCTTTATCTAAAAAACCGTGGATAATGTTATCATCATTAATGAACGGAAGAACAAAATTACTCAAAAATATTAAAGAAAAATATAAGGCTATCACTATAGGTTTTAGCGGTTGGGCATCTAATCCAAGTTATAAATATATGATGGATCTTGATTATGCCATGCCTTTAAGTGACCATTGTGATTACAAAGAACTTTTACATGTAGTTGAAAAGAGCGATCCAAAAAAAGTATTTACATTTCATGGTTTCGCAGATGAATTCGCTAGATCTTTAATAAATTTAGGATATAATGCCGAACCCATTAGGAATGGATATAGAAAAGTTAGTAACAGAGCAAATCAAAAGATAAAGGAAAATAAACATCTGAGATCAAAAATAACAGAAAAGAAAGATCGATCATTGGATTCATTTTTAAAATAAAAAATTTATTTTAAACTATACTTTTTAATAAAATAGATCTTGAATAGGCATTAATATCAGATAAAAAAGATGAAAATTATTAAAAAAGTGTAACCTTATTTTATTTCTTTTCCTGTTCTCTAAAGTATGGGATTACTTTTTTACCAAACATCTCAATATTTTTGAAATATCCATCACCCCAGAACCTGATAATGAAATGATTCACTCCAGACTTAATAAAACGCTCTAGCATTTCAATTACATCATCAGGTTTACCCACTCCTATAGCAGTTCTCGCTATACTGTCTGGGATGGTTAATGCAGCCTTTTTCATTTGTTCCATAAGTTCTGGTTTATCCATCGTATATTCAGTAAAGTATTTTCGAAAATCAAATTCAGAATCCTGCTGAATATTATGAACTTTCAATAATTCCGGTTTGTATAGACTTACTTTCACAGCATTTTTCATTTTATTCCATGCTTCTTCTCCATCTTCTGTAAAATAGATATCGACATCGTTTGCAAATTGGAAATCAATCAAATCTCTACCAAAAGTTTTTGCATGTTCACGTATTACATCTGCATGAGCTTTAAATAATTCAGGAGTATACCCTATTGGAATCCAACCATCACCATATTTAGCACATAATTCAAGCGTCTTTGGTGCCCCCGCAGCAATATAGATAGGAGGTCTTGGTTTTCGAATACTCCTAGCTTGCAAACAGGCATTAATTAGTCTATAATATTTACCTTCATAATCTACTCTATGATTTGGATCTGATTGAAAGAGCTTATCAATAAGTTCTAGTTGTTCCTTTAATTTGGTAACAGGTTTATTAAATTCAATCCCAAAATCAACAACATTCTGAGCTTCACCTGCACCAATACCAAGCATTCCTCTGCCATTAGTTATTCTATCCAGGGTTACGGTTGCCAAAGCTATTGAAGACGGATGTCTTCTAATTGCATCTGTGACACATGTACCTAATTCAACTTTATTTGTTAATGCACCTATAGCTGCTAGCATTAACCAAGCGTCATTTACAACTGCATTTTTCCATTGAGGAACGTTAGTGTGATCCATTGCCCATATGGAATCATAATCTAGTCTATCAGCCATCTGGCATGCAGTAATAATTTGTGTTTCATCTAAGCCAAGTCTCGCTACATTGAGTCCTTGAGTAAAACCAAATTTTGTCCTCATGATTATATTATCTCCCCGCTTTTCAAGATATTAAAGATTACTAAAAAGTTGTTGACAACCACAATTGTTGAAAAGAACTTCAACCATATTTATGCATTTTCAAATAGAATAGAAAAAAATATATTAAAATATGAATAAATTTCAAATATCAATTGAATTGTTATAAAATTTATACTATAAAAGCAAGGGGAATTTTGTAAAATAGTCCGAAAAAATGTCAAGAACATAACACAATAATGCAAAAAAATAAAGTTAGAAAAAAGTACATTACAAAAATATAACAAATTAAAAATGTTTATCGGGTGTGATTTTTATCTAAATGGTTCAAATTGCTGGTATTAAGAAAATTTAATTTATTTGATTAAACGATTTTTATTATTTAAAAGGTACCAGAATAACATTAAGTTATATATAAGATAGTAATAAGAATCGATATGTCTTACAAAATAAAAGGCATCTCAATATTGGTTTCTGATACTAAAAAATCTTTAGAATTTTACAAGAATGTCTTGGGAATAAATGTAAATCAAATAGATGACAATAGAATAGAATTTTCGTATAAAGGATCAGACAGTATCAACTTTGTGTTAGAAAATAAAAATTCAGAAGAAAACAAAAACACTCAGCTCTCGGACAATGGAAACATAATGATAACGTTTCTCATCAATAATTTTGATGAAATTCACAATAATCTCATTCAAAAAAATGCTAAAATTCATAGTAAAGCAACACAAGGAGAAAATTCAAAAAATGTCATAGTAATGGATCCTGATGGCTATCTGATCTCACTCGTTGAGACCATTCCAAAAGATGAATTCCGACAAATACCATATTACCATGGTTTTGCTCCAGATTAATCATATTTTTGATTATTATTTAATTCTTCAATAAGATGATAAAATTTTTTTATAATATTTTTAGATGTTAAAACATTTGAAAAATATGTTTAACTAGCTGTGTTAAATAACAACAATAAAAAGAAAACAGGCGCAAGCAGTGATATAAATATCTGTTTATTAAAAAATCACTAAACAAGAAAGATATTGTTCAAGTAATCAAGAACAATCGTAGTTTGTTATATTTTTCAAACCTATTTACTTTGGTTCAAATTAGAATTATCCTTATTTCTGTCAGTTAGCTCTTTTAGCATATCATAAAATTTTTCAATTAGTATTGTATATTGATCTTTAGTTATTTTTCCTCTAATGAATTCATGTTTAATAATCTCTATAGCATTCTTAACATTATGTATCGATTCAGGGACATTATTTTCATCATAATTTTTATAAATTTTTCGAAGGTAGCTGCTGGCGACACGCTTTTTATTGTAATCATTAACCAGACGCGAAACCGATGGAATGAATATAGTAAAGAGAGCTGTTAAAATAACTGCTATATAACTAGCGGGGATTTCAGGCAACGAAAATAAGAATGGGGAAGATTTTTGGACATTCAAACTCAAATAAAGAATTTTTGAATAATTATGTACTTGAGTTAATGGACTAGTTTGATTATAATCAAGACTTTGTGAGTCGAGGATACTATAGGATAAATTTAATGGTACAATATAATTTTTAAAGTCGATTTTTGGATCTATATTAAAATCAACCGGTATTGACCCCGATCCGCCAAATAAGTTTAGTTTGTTTCCCTGAGGGAAGTTTATATTAATTTCCTTCGGATAAGTTTTATTAGATATATTCACATCTACAAAGAGATCGTTATTGGATGTACTGTTGAAAATTAAAATATCAGAATGTTTTCCAGGATATACATTTATGACTTTATTGCCAATTGACAGCCCTGGAACAGGAAAATGAAGCTGTCCAACGGTATCCATTAGCTTGTAATACTTCGATTTTGCCCCTAATTGAAGTAATATAGAATAACTGTTTGGATAATTCATTTGTTTTAAATCAATTATGACCTTAATTCCGTCAGGAATAAAGGACAAATATTTATAATCAGCGGCTGAACTAAAAAATAATGGTTCGTAATTATAGTCAATTATTTCGTACCCAGCAATTGTCCAATTAAAGTAATCAAATGATTCTGTGAATTCAAACTCAATAGGATGTGAAGTATTTTGAAAATCTTGATCGGATACTAGACCGTAGTCATATAGCGATTTGCCTGTACCTGTTGTATTTGATTTTAAATCTAAATTCTTATTTTCTAATGTTTTTGAATTATTGTCATTTATTAAGTATCTATAATCATATCCTAAAAACCCCGTATCAACATCATCATCCGAATTTATCAAAACGTTAATGAAAAATTCGTTTGAGTTATTGTTCTTTAAAAATTGAAACACTTCTGAAGGTAAATCTTCGGAAAATATCTTCATCTCTAAATGAGTTCCGTTACTTGAGATTGAAGCAGTTTCTATGTTAACCAGTGATTTAATTCTTGAAAGTTCACTATCGTCTGTTAAATTTTCATCTAATACTGTTACATCACTAGTTTTATCCTGAATTATCGTTCTACTGAATGTTGGAGAAATTGCATAGATATCAGAGGTATAAAACACAAAAAATATGCTAATCAAAAGAAAACAGATCAAATGATTCAATTATTTCATTAGATTATCATCCTTTTATAATTTTTATTTTGAAGATCAATGTTTAGAAAGTCGACAAAGTTTTATAATAAATTGTATTGGTAAATTTATGAAAATAATAGTATTAACAATTGGAGCTCTAATTTTGTTTCTCGGCACATTCTCGCCCTTAAATTTCAATAGCCTC
Source organism: uncultured Nitrososphaerales archaeon (assembly GCA_963695855.1). Taxonomy (GTDB): domain Archaea; phylum Thermoproteota; class Nitrososphaeria; order Nitrososphaerales; family Nitrososphaeraceae; genus TH1177. The sequence continues at coordinate 447,226 of CAVOHZ010000010.1, forward strand.
ATTTTTGCACAAGATGAAGAATTAGGAAATGAAAAATCGACCGTAAGTTTGATGACCAATACGCACAGTATAGAATCTATTTCAAGCTATTCAAGTATAGTTGATTTTGCCACTAATTTCACAGTTACAGGACCCAATAGTAATATAATCAACGAGACAGATTTAATAAAAAACACAATAATAGATAATTTTAATAAGTCACCTACAGTAGGATATATAAAAATTCAAAATGGCACTGATCATGCAAACAATACTACTTTATCAAACCCGTTTGCAAATAAAGAACAAATAGATGATAAGATTTCAATCGAATTCGATAAGGCTATAAAAGAATCTGAAAATTCAGACACTGTATCAGGGATAATAAATTGTGAGTTTCGTATGTATTTAGCTAATTTTCGATGTTCTTTTTCCGAATTGCTCGAGTAATCTGGTTCAAATTACATATTTTTTGTATCTTTTTTTGAAAACTTCTCTAAACGATAATAGAATGTTTTATTGCCTCAGATAAATTTTATTATTCGAACGATTTGTTAAGTTTTCCAAATTTACACCATATCATCAAGATGACAAGCAGTGATTCTATAATCAAACGTAGATCAACTGGCATAACTTATTAAATGAATTCTTATTGGATATCATATACAATGAAATGAAAAATTTGCAAGATATGAGTAATAATTACTGCTTATAATGCTTTATGTTATCCATTGTTGGGGATACTTTAATTTCTTTGTTTGACTTCAAGCGTACTTTTCCAGATATTCATATGCCAGCAAGGTACCTCTTTAAACAGTCCTCCTGCAAAATATATGGACCCCGCCAAAAAATCAAATATCCAGAAAACAATAAGCTAAAAAAACCATTCGAACCAACCTTCACTACATAATCACGTGGTTTTCCTGTTATTGAAAAATGAATATCATTTAGTGAACCAGCTATTACTTTAACAGGTCTCTTTTCTGTTATGATACTTAAAAACATTGCATTATTTAACTCTCCTATGAACTCCGTAAGAATTTGTAAATTTGCTTGATCTTGAATTTCCCCTTTTATAGAATTATATAATTTGTTTATGTCTGTATGAGGACCTTTGTAATGTTGAACTTTAACCTTCTTTTTATTGCTGTCCCTGTCCTATTAACACACTGCAAATAAGTACTTTTATTAAATAAACACGGCAGTATAACTAAATATGTGATGATAATATTATTTTCGTCTTCAAAAATTATATTTATTCTTTTATACGTAATAGAATCAAATTTCAGTAAATATTAAATATATCTTTGGTCATATAAAAATAATGTATAAACTTAATAATCGTTTAATACCAATCATCACATTATTAATTCTAGCGATCTTAGCCAATTTATCAACATCACCAGGAATGGCACAAACCACAGGTAATGAAACCAAAGAAAAAACTGAAGAAACTTCGCAAACAGAAAAACCGTTTTTTTTCTTATTTAATTCTGAACTGCCTGCATTTAACGTGACAGAATTTCCACCAGATGTTTTCTCTCAAACAACATTAGAGGTCAATCAGGGAGATGAAGTCAAGATATTTATGTACAATCAGGAAGCGCCAAATGCCGATCGACACTCATTTACTATAAATGCACCATATAATATCAATTTAGACTTGGGACCAGGCAAAAATGGAAATGTAACTATTAACGCAGATCAACCTGGAATTTATAGATTCTACTGCGAATATCATGAACCAACTATGAGTGGACAATTCGTTGTATTGCCTAAAGGATAGGTTGTGTCTGTAAGTTATTAGAGTTAATGGATAGAGTCAATTCCTTTCAGCAAGTAATAATTTTTTTAAAAAAATAAAATTACGATTATTTTTTATTAGTAAATAGAAAGATAAATTTTTATAATAATCTTTTACAATACAAAATAAGATGGAAAATACAAAAATTTTCTTAATGTTCGCAGGAATTTTTTCCTTGGGATTGCAGGGTTGCCTGTACACAGTAAATAATGCTTACGCTCAGGGAGAAACGGAAAAAGATTTCGAAAAAATTGCTGGAGACGAGAATATGCAAATCATAGAGAACAATACTGCAATTAGCAATCCAAATGACACGCTTTTAAATGCTGAAGAAGTCAACATTGAAGAAGATTGTATGACTTTACCAGATGGTAGCAAGGACTGTCCGTAATTCATACAAGATTTTTATTTTTTGACAAGTCATCAAAATCTTAAATATTAAAGCTTAATTCAAAATTATCATCCCATAGACAACTATACTGTTTGGTAATGTACGACATGAACATAGTGTTCTTATTTCTTTCCATACGTTGTAAATAACATCCTGATTCTGTTATGCATGAATTTGTTCCTTCTATAATCCATCCACTTGCTGCATGATGTCTTCTCAGATACCTCCGTTTCTTCTTTCTCATGATAGTTTAATGTTCTACATACTTCGGTTGATCTGCTTTATGAATAGATAGATTCCGCTTTTTCTTCCTATCTTCTGTAGTTGATGGTTCTGATTTCATGATAACCAAATTTTTAACTGTATAAATTGAACATAATATCAAAAGTATTGACTAATCGTATAATCGCATACAGTCAAATACCCATCCTTATCTGCAATATCTCTCTTGGTTCCTAATTTACTCCTGTTAGTAGGATTATATTCAGATATTATCATAAATGTGATTTTGTATATTCTTTCAAGACAATCCCATTCCGATTTGCTTCCCCTTTTATCATCGTAGATTTTTACAAATGTTTTTGATATTAATTTATAGCATTAGCAAACTAGACAAGATTAGTTTTTCGGTCACTGAATTATTATTAACGTTATTAAATTGAATATTTCAACAACAAAAACAGCAGGATAATGATCTAATGATGTTTTAAAAATATGTTTAGTCAACTGTCGTTTCTTCTGATGAAATTGGTACCGATGCAAAGAGGTCAAGTCCATTTGAAATCTCCTGAATATTGTCCGTTACATTAGATAAAAGATGTAATGCAGTTTCAATGTCACCGGATTGAATTGCTTGAATAGTTTGATTCACATTAATACCAGTACTATTGATCAATTCTGACAGTTTCAGATACATACCTGCTTTTGGAGGGTTTTCAAAAAAAGGATCATATGCAAAAGCGTTATCAAATAAAGAAGAAGTGAGAATGGATAAGAAAGAAGCATTGATCAAAAGTTTTACACCTAATTTCATATAGTCTGTTCATTCAATAATTATATAAACATTTTTAGAAGTATAATATTACCTTTATACTTGTCATAATGCAATATCTGTATGTAACTAATTATAAGAACATTTCTTATCCGATTTAGTTGATGGAAATTATGTAAAAAGTCATATTTTTAATATACACCTTGAAGTACTACTTAGATTCTTGATCATGTAAATATAAGAGATTGTTTTATAGAATCAAAGTATTATACAGATACTGGTTCTAAAATTCAGATTAAAAAATATACCTATGACAAATATGCTAAAAGATAGGAATAAATAGATTATTAACTGGATTGCTTCACAAACTGAGACGGAAACCCTCCCTGCTATAAGATCCATTTTGACATCATTAATAGAATAAAAAGATGAGGAATAGAATCGCCTTACGAAAAATTTCCTTGAAGGTGCAAATACATACTAAAATAGAGACTTTTGATATATCAATAGACTAGGATAAAGAAAATTTATATAATTTAGGTTATAATTAACCATTAGATGCTTTTACCTGCAGAAATTGAAGCGAAGTCACTGATTCCAGCGATTAGAGCTATTCTTGCCAAAAAATTAATCACTGAATACAAAATGAAAGAAGAAGTTGTTGCTAAGGTATTAGGAGTAACCCAAGCAGCAATAAGCAACTACATAAGGGGAACAAGGGGTGACTTGGAACTAATAGATAAATTATCATCTATTCACGAGATAGTGAGAAAGGTAGATGATATCGCCCAAGACTTGGTATCAAATAGAGCATATACTCCAGGCACAATGGCAAAATTCGTAGAGCTTTGTAATTTCATGAGGTACTCTTTTATTATTTGCGATGTTCATCACAAGATAGAATCAAATATAGATGAGCAGGTATGCGAGCTATGTAAAGATAATTTAATTGGAAGCAAGTTTTGACTGATAAATTTTAAAATGATAAAAAATAAAATTTAAGTAAAATTATTTTACCATTTTGATAGCCATATCCAATATTTCTGATCCCATTAACGTACCTAGATTTCCTTTTTTAGCAAAAAATTCAGTGAATCTCTTGCTGCCATCTTTCGGAATTTGGTTACCAGATATCAAGAGCGGAACAGGGTCATCACTATGACTTTTTTTAACACAAGGAGTTGAATGGTCTCCCGAAACCATGATAATGGCGTCATCGACATTCAATTCAGCAATTAAAGTTCCAAAGAAATTTTCATCAATTTTTTCTATGTTCTTTTGTTTTCCAATAGCGTCACCATCATGACCAAACTCATCAGGTCCCTTTATGTGCACATATATCACATTATACTTGTTCAATTTCTCGGCAGTAACCTTTGCTTTTGTAATATAGTCATTAACATCCCCTGCACGAATTGAATCCATTTTTAATATTTTTGATATTCCTATTTCAACGGGCATATCAACAATAGATGCAACATCGAGATCATATTTCTTATTTATAGGCACATAATTTGGCAATTCGTTACCTGCATCTCTGACTAAAATACAATTCATAGGATTCAAATCTCTTTGGATTCTAGAAAGATTTATGGGATGATTTTTTGTTAAGGAAATAACTTGGTTTGTAAAATCATTAACCAGATCTGCTGAAATTCTTGAGGATGCATCATTATTTTGTGGTTCAGATTTCAGAACATGCACCTCTGCAATATCTGTTTTAGCAATTCCAATACCATTTACTTTATCATACGCAGGATCGGTATTAGTTATTTGATCAGAAAGTTTTGTCTTTTTGTGCCTAAATCTTATGGTAACTCTATGAGCAATGGTAGGAACAACAACAACGGAAGCATCTGGATCCTGAAAAGAAATTTTTTTGTTAAGTGTTTCACAGATCGATCTGGCTTCTTCATCCCTGATAATACGTCCTGCACGTCTATCTACAATTTTCAACCCGTTGTCAACTGTTGCAAAATTCCCTCTTAATGCTAAATCTCCCTTCTGAAAATCTATGCCACATCCAATAGATTCTACAACTCCTCGCCCGACATAAGGAGTATTCCGAAAATTATATCCTAACATGTTAAATACTGCTATGTCTGATTGAGGAGCTATTCCCTTACCCACCGTAATTACTTGCCCCATACTACCATTACTTGCAATCTTATCTAGATTAGGAGTATATGCTGCAGCCAGAGGAGTCAAGTTATCAAGAGATTCATGAGGAAGATCACCAATTCCATCCAAAATTACGTAGACTATTCTAACTGAATTCTTGCTATTTTTTACTTTCACAAGAAAAAAGATATTTTAACTAAATTTATTTTTATTTAATAAAAAAATAAAATTATAGCTAAAAAAGGGATTTAAAATTAAGTTTTGTCTTTCGTTCCACCTTTTTTCCAAACTTGTATTTGTCCTCCATAAACCTCATCGGCATATACAAATGAAGGAATCTGTGCGTAATATCCTTCTCTACCAGTACTAAAAGTCTTTCTAACTAGGGGAATTTCATAATTTTTTCCATCAGGCATCAATAATGTCGCGATAGCGAACTTTCTTTCTTTGGTACCTTTGAGATCTTCTGTCATACTAATTATCTTATTGACAAGCTGAAATATAAAAATAATATTAATCAGAATAATCTTAATGTTATAGTAAATGTAATGAATCGCAAGAAAATGAGTAGCTGATTACTCAATATAAATTGAATTTGTAATGAAAAGATTTGATGACTCCTTTGAAGTTATTAATCAAAGATAGTTAATATTTAGATTTATTTGGATCACGAAATGTTAAAAACATCAAAAAACATAGCTAAATAATATTTTAAAAGTAATAAAAGAATCGATGACTAGATAATTTCATTAATCCTATTTTATCTAGTTAATTTAAATGACAAATATAATATAATATAATATCTTACGATCATGAAATGAAAATTTTTAATTGTATTATAGTTTTGTGTTATAATATTATTACTCATTTACACCAACCAAACACATTCCCTTATAATGATCTTTAACAAAATTGAATGAAAATAAAGAAAGAGCAAAATTGAATAAATTATACTAGAATGATATTATTTTAAGAAAAGAATTTTATTCGGTGATTTCGGCAATAATCAAAAAAGTAATTGATATTTAATCCGCAAATAACTTGATAGAACAATACCAAAGTCTCAAATTTTGGTAGATTAAATCCCATGTTATTGAATTTTATAAAATTGTATAATTTAAAACAATTTTATATATTACAGATATGAAATCAATTAGATGGATTTTTTAGAATGCTATAGAAAGGCTGGAAAGATAGCGAGTACAGTTAGAGAAAATGCTAGGGAGAAAAACCACATTGGCTCAACTATGTTTAAAATCTGTGAAGAAATAGAAATAGAAATAAGGAAAGAAGGAGCAGAGCCCGCATTTCCAGTCAATGTTAGTCTAAATGAAATTGCTGCACATTATACGGCAGAACCCAACGATCCCACTCTGGTAAAAGATGGTGATATTTTAAAAATAGACATAGGAGTTCATGTTGATGGATATATAGCTGATACTGCTGTAACTGTTTGTTACAATCCAGAATTTGGATCTTTGGTAAGAGCCTCAGAAATCGCATTAAATGAGGCGTTAAAAATAGCCAAAACTGGTGTCAAGTCGTCTGATATTGGAAAGGTAATCGAAAGTAGCATCATAAAAGGTGGATTTATACCCATAAAGAACTTGAGCGGTCATTCATTAGAACAATACACAATTCATGCTGGAAAATCAATTCCCAATATCGATACATTTGGTTCTTTTCGATTAGAAACTAACCACATCTATGCAATAGAACCCTTTGTAACTGTCAAGAATGGATTAGGGATAGTACATGAGGGAAAAATCGCAAATATTTTTGCAATAGTGTCAAGAAAACCTACAAAAGAGAAGGAGACTGACGAGTTTTTAAACGAATTATGGAATAGATTTAGATCATTGCCTTTCGCTTTGAGGTGGTTACTTGATTCTCATGAAGAGAAGGAAGCAAGAGAGTTACTGGAAAAACTGAAAAAAAGGAAAAATGTTCATGCATATCCAGTTTTAATAGAGGGTAAAGGAATGACAGTGGCTCAATCTGAACACACCATAATACCTATTGAGAATATTGTTGAAGTCATTACTGCATGATTCTATGGTCTAATTTTAAAACTACAATAGTTTAAAAGAAAACTTCCGAAGCTTAAAATTATATACTAAAAAAAACATTATTTAATCGTAAAATAAGGGGTCGTTGTCTAGCTTGGTATGATGCCAGCCTTGGGCGCTGGAGTTCGCCGGTTCAAATCCGGCCGACCCCATTGATTCTTTGGATCAAAGCAAATTCGAATTTTTTTGAAGAATATGAACACCGTATATGTACTTAATACTTAGTAACAAATAATTAGTGATTATAATCTCATAGCTTATCTTTAGTATGTCTTCCTAATGGATGCAAATTTGTTTCTGCTAAAACTGGTAAAAGTACTAACATATGAATAATAAAAAGATTAGACGATACATATGATCCGGAAAGACCTTAATTTAAAACATGTGAATAATTCATACATTATACTAACAACAAAAAATTGCTTTTACTTTGGAATTCCTCGAATCCGTCAGCCTTGTACAATAAGCAAAGAAGCCTAACACATCTTGTGGGTTGACTGAAATAGAGTAAGACTTAAGAGATGTCTTATTTTAAATATCCATACAAAGCAGGTTTATTGATTATTGCAGAGAGACAGAATTTATTTAATGATAGACATTTTAACAAAATTAACTGAATTTGGAGAAATAAACCAATCTTCTCTTTTGCTTTATTGTAGATTAAATTTAACTAAACATAAAGAAATTTTTGATGAGTTAGAAGAAAATAAATTTATTGAAAGAACAGAGTCTTTTTTAGGAAAAAAGCTCATTATCACTTATAAAATAACTATAGAAGGACTAGAATTTTACAAGAAAATCTTAGAACCATATGAAAAATTTTTCCCAAGAAGATAACTCTGAATAAGATAATTATAAAGAACGAGGATTAATCAAAACTCATGATTGTTGTTCTTTCCCATCGGCATCATCTATTTCCATTTTGAATTTTTTTGCTATGTATTTATTAGAGATCATCTTTATCCTTTTTGAATGATTTGTATTTCTTATGCCATGAACCTATTTGCCTAAATTGCAAAATTCCAGTGACAAATAGTATTGATGATATTATTATAACAGAAGACAGTAAAACAGCTAGCCCTAATCCAAAATCACTTTCTGATTCTAAAATCCTGAAGAATGATGGATGACTGAATAAGAATATTGCCAGCATAATTGCAATAGGGGTAAGAATAACTGATGAAATTGAGACTCCTATAAGGAATTTTCTTATTTTATCTATTTGTTCAATAAAACTATCTAAAAGGGTTAGTGTATTAGTTCTGTCAGGATCCATCTACAAATCACTTTTATTGTTATTGTTCAATATTTATCTCTCTTTTTATTTTATTTACTCTATTTTGCATGTACTATGATTTTGCCTTTCATTTCTGGATGAATACTACAATAATAATCAAATGTTCCAGTTTTGTTTGCACTGAAAGTTACAGTTTGACTCTGGAAATATCCTAAATCTCCTGTATGAACGTTAAATTCATCAATGTTTAGATTATGTTTAGAATGTTTCACTGAATCTTCATTAATTAAATGCATTGATAATGAATTACCTTGAGTAAGAGTAATTGTAGGATTATGACCAAATCTTCCTGCACCACTATTTAATGATTTAGCTGTCCCTGTAGATTGACTGGTAAATAAGTAGCCTGTATTTTGGGAATACATCGCTTTAAGGAAAATGTTTCTGGGTGGAGAAGATAAAAAAATGCCATTAGAAGTTTTCAAGGCATTTATCCCTCCATAAATGATTAAACCTCCTATAGTAAATAAAATTCCTAAAATAATAATTCTTTTTTTAGATAAATTTATAGTATTTTTTTTATTAATTGTCTTATTTCTTTTATTCATAAATGAAATAATTCTGTTATGTATTTAAAGAAGACTGAACAATGTTAATAGATATTTATTATATTTTTATGTATTGATATAATACGAAATAACTCTGTTATGTATTTAAAGAAGACTGAACAATGTTAATAGATATTTATTATATTTTTATGTATTAGTTAATAAGACTTAAGAGATGTCTTATTTTAAATATCCATACGAAGCAGGTTTATTGATTATTGCAGAGAGACAGAATTTATTTAATGATAGACATTTTAACAAAATTAACTGAATTTGGAGAAATAAACCAATCTTCTCTTTTGCTTTATTGTAGATTAAATTTAACTAAACATAAAGAAATTTTTGATGAGTTAGAAGAAAATAAATTTATTGAAAGAACAGAGTCTTTTTTAGGAAAAAAGCTCATTATCACTTATAAAATAACTATAGAAGGACTAGAATTTTACAAGAAAATCTTAGAACCATATGAAAAATTTTTCCCAAGAAGATAACTCTGAATAAGATAATTATAAAGAACGAGGATTAATCAAAACTCATGATTGTTGTTCTTTCCCATCGGCATCATCTATTTCCATTTTGAATTTTTTTGCTATGTATTTATTAAGATCATCTTTATCCTTTTTGAATGATGTATTTGCAAGAGAGTAGTTTGAGTACTCCCCTTATCGATTTGTCTATATTTAAAAAGGCTCTATTTAATTAAGCAAAATTTGGGAGAAATATTAAAAACTCACCAAAATTGGCCACAGTAACGATATTGATTTTCTAAATCCTCTGCTTGTATGATGATACGTTGTCTGTTCTGATGACCAGATCTTGTGGTATTATGTTCTTGTGTGTTACCAGAGCATTTTCTATCGATATTATAGCGTTCTCTTTTACTACAGACAGATCAAAACAGTAATCAATCCATTCCATTGTGAATAAATCAAATACATTGAATAGGTAAACCCATCTATCAATACCACAGTGTAGGAAGGTATGATCTACTTCCCATACCTGGTTTGGTTGCCTACTCTTACATAGGATCCTTTTGATCGTATAATTTCCTTCTTACTTTTAGATGATGTAATATAACCCGTCTTTCTGAAGATTCTCTGTATCCTCTTTCTGTCGATTGGTCTACCTAATAGTGTGTCAAAATTGCATTATAGCTATTCTTCTTGTATCATAATAAGTTGGTCTTGGTAGTGCTGCAGTGACTGCAGCGACTCGCGCAATATGATTTGTATGATATTTCTTCTGTTCGCTGTGCCGATTGTTGTTGTAGTACGTATTTTTACTACAACCAGAATATGTCAGTGTCTTTAAGACCCATCGTACCGTTGTTTAATATTGTTCTGATCACTGCTAACCTTTTCTTCCTGTTTCTAACGTTTCTTTAAATGCATCTATTGCTATTGTCTGTTCACCAATAATCTTCTTTAGTCTCTCAATCTCTCTGCTTCTTTGTTATTTTTTATTCGTATTGTATTTATTGCAAGCTGAAAGTGCCATCCTACCACAATCTATGAATTTCTGTTTCCAGTTGTAGAACACGTCTCGAATGAGATTCTATTTTCTTCACAATTCAGCTACCGTGATATTTGTAGTCAATGATTCCATTACAATCCCTGTCTTGTCTTCTGGTGTACATCTTCCAGTAATATTCTCTTTCTTTATCTTTAACACCCTGCACCTGCATGACCTCATTCTATACTTGTTATAATGATAGGAGTAAAAGAGTGTCCATTACAAGATGTTCTCATTTTCAATGGGTCCAGACTAATTTTTTATTATCAAGAGTGTATTTGAAAGATCGATTCAATGGACTATCATGTTTTTCATTTTCTATTACATTCTTTGCTTCAAAATATTCTAACCTTTTTTGATCTCATCACAGTCATAACCAATATAAGTCAAATTTTTTTGATATGTATGTTCCCTCAAAATTTTGGTGTCTCGATTCAAATTTAGCAACAAATATATCAATATTATTTAGTTCAACAAAAAGAGTAATAATATCAATTATTCGTAAATAGACTTTGTATTTCTAGTACTAATTACTTCAACGTAATTTTAACTTGAAAGATAGAATATCTGTTATCTCAATTACAATATATTATACAGTTTCCATATCTTTGCTAAAACGATATCCTGAGATTGAAAAACAATGTGACTTTTTTATTCTTATGTTGATTATGATCTGGTTATAAACAACATAATAAATATCATTTAAATTTATATTTAAAAAATAGTATAAGTTAATAGGTAAAAATTGTATTATCATGTATTCTATGATACAGAAAAATAATCTAAATGGGTATAATATTTAGCTTCCACTAAGTTAGTCAAAAATCTATTAGTAATAACTTCATAGCAATTAAGTATATGTTAAGATAACACCAATAAAAAAAGTCATCAGATGAATACTAGTTTCTTGAATTACCCTCATTTTTGATATTTATAATTATTTGTAATCATGTCAATTTATTTTCAGTCTAATTTCTTTCAAATAATTAAACCTACTAAAATAAATATAAATCATGATGCTTGGATATTTACTATGCCTGTTTTTGCAAGTTCAGAACCTATACCATATCCTACTAACGCTATACCGGTTCCTAGTCCCGCCATTTCTATTCCACCTTTGATCCAGTTTTTTTTTGCTAGACGAGCCTTTATGGCACCAATCACAAATGAAGAAACAATACTCATAACAATAGCTAATCCAATCCCAGTCATAGATGACATTATTCCAGCTTTAACTACAAAATAAGGCATTATTGGAAGGATGCCTCCTAATAGAAATGAACCAAACATCACCAAGGCACCTTTTAATGGGCTCCCTAGAATGTCTAAATTAAGCCCTATTTCCTCAGTCAACATAGTCTGGAGCCATACTTCTTTGTTTGAGGTTATCTTTTCTACAATTTTCTCGAGATCCTCTCCTTCAAATCCTTTTGCACGGTAAATGTTTTCGATCTCCAGTCTTTCTTCATCAGGTCTATTTTCTATCTCGTATTCTTCACGTTTTATTTCTGATTCTAATATTTCCCTTTGCGATTTTACAGCAAGGTAATTCTGGACAGCCATTGCCTTAGCCCCTGTAAACATTCCTATTAATGCAGCAAGAATGACAACATCGGCTGTAATTACAGCTCCTCCTACACCCGCTACAATTCCTAAGGAAGTGTTAACACCATCTCCAAAGCCGAATACAAAATCTCGTATGTAATTACTTTCTTTGATATGTGGTTCTGGATGTATATTAAAATTAATCAACATAAATGTAATAATTTCCAATTTATTAAATGTAACTAATATATGGAATTTTACTATGAATCTATTCCGGATAATCAAGAAATTTATATCCATCAAATTAACGATTCTGCGTAAATAGTTATCTTTAAATCAAACTATTAGATTAAAACGGACATAAATTAGTTTTACATATGAACTCAGAGGATTGCAATCTGCGAATCTATCTATATTACCAATCTCACTTACAAAAACCATATCATAATAATATCCGAGGCGAAGTATACTAATCAATAATATTTAAGTATCATCTTCTTTAGTATGTAACTATATCTTTTTGTATACTTCTTTGATTTTTTCATCTAAAGGATGAGTTACAAAGATATGTGGCCATTTATAATTATGTAATTCAATTAACAATATACTGTAACCTGTTACTCGGCTCACTCGGATAATGATTTTTTATTATAATTTAATATGTAATCATTTGAAAGTTGTTCTTTAAACCCAGTTATACAATGATACTTTTAATAGCATCTCTTTCATCATGTTCTCAAATCTTATTGCAGTAACATATGCTCCAAACATTCTTTTGATACAGGAGAAGATAGTTTTTTTTACAATCCATCGCTGTTCATAGATAAGGCTATACTTCCATTGTTGTATGTTAGTTTTCTGTGATTGTACACTCCTGTCTCTGAGATAGTAATTGGTCTTTTTACACCTAACATTCTTTCTTACCATAATTGCAGGGTTCGTTTCCCTAAAGGATAGAAATTGAAAATTTTTGTTACTAATATAGGAACCTTCCATAATGGTAGTTTCTAGTTCCTTATTCTGCTTTATTGTTATATCATCTGCTAGTTCGGGGAAAACTTTTCCGTCATCTACTTGCTCACTGATTATTTTTAATGATAGAATTCTTTTCTTTTTAATACCAACAGCTAGATGTATCTTAAGATAGCCTCTTTTGACATTCAACTTGAACCTAATCCATTCTCCTCGGTTGCTTACTTTCATACCAGTACAATCAATTGCTATCACAAAATCATTATCATGTATGTTAAAATCTTGGCTTATTTTGATATTCAGTCTGTTTATTCGTCCCATTCTATTGCTATAATCAGTGATTGATGATACTGTATTTGGAGCATGTGCTGTTACTGGATCTGCAGTCTTTCTATACGGTAAATGAAAATAGGTTCTCAAATGACCTAATAACTTGCTAAATGAATATGGATATACGAACTTTCCATCTTCCTTACATTCGTTCATCTTTTCTAATCAGTATCAGAGTTATCAATAACATCAAAATCAAGTAATATGTTTCCTCTCCTAACCAGCAGGGATTCTTAGTATCTATTCCAATGCCATACATAATATGACTAGAATTCGTTAGCTAATGTGTTAATTTGAGTGAGTTGTGCAATACAGCAGAAAGTATTATTAGCTCATTCTCATACATATCATGTGGATATTTTCAAACTATTTTCAAAACGGTCTTTGAGAGTTCTTCAAATCGTATTTGGAATTCTTTCGATAATAGCTGCAGCAATTGTATTAGTTTTTCCAAATATAGGAATTTTAACAGTAGTTCTAATCCTATCAATTGCACTATTATTAATAGGAATAGAACGAGTGATTATGGGAATTTTCTCTCCTTTGAAAAAGAACATAAAAAAAGTAAACATAGGTCTTGGAATTTTGGCAATAGTACTATCAATAGTTTCTTTGGCATTTCCAATCTTTGCCATAGAGATTTTAATACTAATTATTAGCTTTGCGTTAATGTTCATTGGAATTACAAGGATCCTACATGTAATAAAACAACCGCCCGCGCAAAAATGGTTACGCGTTTTTTCAGCGGGTTCTGGTATCTTTAGTATAATTCTATCAGTGTTAACGATGATTTCGCCAACCTTTGGTATAATATTGGTAGATATTTTTGTATCCTTCGCGTTACTGATTAATGGTTTAGAAATGATAACTACTGGAATAAGCGGTGCACATAATTTCGGTAGAAAAGATTTGGAAGATATGCGATGAAGTTAAGTTAAAATACACATATAAACAAATTTATTTTCGAAATCAATAATAACTTCAAATAGAGCAAATCATCTAAAGATTCCTTAATTATCAAAAAAAATGTTAACATCATTAACGAGGGATCTGATAGGTATATTTAAAAAATTGCCTGAGTTGGGTTTCAAAATGGTCAATTTTCATAATTCACGAGAAAACAATCGTTCACCAAATAAATTTTTATGTAAACAAAAGGAGATGTACATTTTAGAGAAAGTATGTATATTCTTAAATAGACAGATTAAATATATGTATATTTGTAATATGCATAACCACAAACTGGAAAGATCAAATGATGATAAAATTAACCTAGTAATTATTTCTTGTATTCTTTTTTTATTAAGTATATTGTATCTTAATACGAATAGCCATATATCTTATCAATTTTTAGAATCAAACAATGTTCAAACGTTGTTTCCTATATATTCTAATTATTCAAAAGCCGGTTCATTAATGATAAATACCACTCTTCCAGAGACTCAATCAGCTTTATCACTAAATGACATCAAAAATCTTGTTAGCGCCGGTGAAATAGATAGTAACAATACAGCGTCCAATTTAATGAATCAAAGTATTTATCCCAATAATTTCCACGGTAAAAGTAGCTCTCAATATATGTTCTCTAGTAATAGAAGTGAAATAAAGACTCCGGAAAACAATAGCCATACTTTAGAATTTGAAAATTCAAGAATAGCTCTTGTTAAACCTACTTTCACCGATGCGGCTTATCATAGCGCCTTTTATGAATTTTATAGAATGTATGAACACGTTCCTAGTGATGCAAACGTAACTAGCAATCTCAATCTACTTTCAAGCAGAATCTCTACCAATCAAGAAGGAGCAATTTCTAACGTATTTGCGATGCTTGATCTAGTAAAAAATTTAAAATGGCTAACCAATGATTCCAGTATTACGATATTGTCTGACCAAGGTATTGACTCTAAATCAATTTTTGATAAAAATGGATCTAATCTATATGATGTTATAATTCTAGGACATCAAGAGTATGTTACTCAGGAAGAATATAATAGCTTAAAAGAATTCGTTTCTGACGGAGGAACAATTATCCTCCTTGATGGCAATGTATTTTATGCTCAGGTAAAATACAATAGCAGTACAAATCTAATAACTCTTGTTAAAGGTCACGGTTGGGCTTTCAACGGAAAGTCTGCATGGAAAAAGTGTAGATGAAAGATGGAAAAATGAGACCGCCAAATGGATAGGAAGTAATTACCTATGTGCTATTTGTCATATTTCATATCTAAATAATCCTTTTGGATATATTCATCACGAGGAACAATATGTAACTAATCTAAAAGACATTATTCTGTTAAGTTATCCAATCACTAATTTGGATTCTAAGATACCTAAAAAGATCGTAGTAGCAACATATGAATTGAACTATAATAAAGGAAAAGTTATAGCCCTGGGCTTATATTCTGATGATATAATAGATAATGGAGTTTTCGATAGATTTTTTGATAGTCTATTGGTTAAATATGCGCTCCGCAAAAGTTAAACATGATACTATCATGATAATATTATAATATTCAAAGATAAATATCATAAAAATAACTTTTGGGTAGTTATAAAATTGTTACCATTTCAATTCAAAGAACACAACACATATGTTCAAATGATAAACCATATACAAATCAACATTTATAATATAATTCATTCTTTACATATTATGAATATATCATTTATGTTTTTTGTTACTATAGTAATACTAGGATTGTATTCAATCAATTTCATTTTTGTAAATGACTCTTTTGGGATAATCATTCAAGATGACAATAATGCTATAATTTTAAATTCTACAAATAACACATTTACAGAATCAGTACCAAGAATTCCCCCTTCTGCTTTATATGAAAAGGATACTTCTATCATATCAAGTACCGAAACATCACAGGAAGATCAAGCTCTTCAAAAAAATGAATCGTTTATTGAAAATGTTATAAAGTCAAAATTTGGAGAAAATAAAAATTCTTCTGCTACTATTGGTACTACTATGGATAATTCAACTTTATCTCAATTTTATCATATGCGAAATAACTATTTGTCACAATGGGAGGCAGTGCCTTTTCAGTCTAATTTTGCTACCCTTATTAACGAGGATTTAAACAAAGAAGGATATGGAGTATTTACTGAAAGAAATTCTAATATTTTTAACCCAGATGAACGAATATCTCTATATCTAGAACCAATAGGATTTAAACACAAACCAATAATAGACTCGAAAGGAACCAAATTATACTTCACAAATATTACAACAATAATAACAATGCAGGATGATAATGGAAATGAAGTACCATCTATAGAAGATATAAAAAACTATAACTCTAAATCTCATAACAAAATAACTGAGCTGTTTTTACATATAGATTTGGATTTGATCCCACCTCTTCCATCTGGAAATTATATCATAACTTACAGTATTTTTGATGAAATATCAAAGCAAGATTTTGATCTTCAAAAAAATATTACTATATCATAGAATATTGGGTTAACGCAATTTTACACCTAAGTATATTTGAGATTTGAATTTTGTTATTTTTGATCATTGGATCTGATTTGATTCTCTGTTATGCAATTCCATTCATAGACCAATCAGCATTAACTATCTAGATTTTACTTGAAGGTACTAAAAATAGCTTTGATTCTGTTTTATTTGGAATTGGTAGTGTCATTGTTATAACCAGCTGAGTCTGATTAGTGTCTGATGATATGAAATCCATTATATTTTCTTGTTATGCCTATGCGTGCAAATCAGACAGGATCAAGATAGTTAACATCAATGCCATTGTTACCATCAAATGACTGGATTTGTCAAATTTCAAGATAGTCAACCTCATACATCATTGACATTAATTCTTTTGTTATTAAGAAGATCTATTAACTTGATTAACTAATATTTATATTTAATAAATAATATATTTTATTAAAGATGGAAACGAAATATATTTATGAAATTAATTCAAAAGCATATGATCAAGATACATACAATACTAGATTATATCCTCAAAATTATATTCAATCAGTTTTTCCCGTTGAAAAAAGTTATCTAGAAATAGATCAAGTTTCAAGTTAAATAATTGCAGGAAGTCAATAAATTCGATCATGGATAAGGAATCATATAAAGAAACAGTCCTTATAATGCAAGGAGGAGGATCACTAGGTTCTTATGAATGTGGTGTGTACAAAGTTTTAGAAAAACATAATATAAAATTTGACATAATCGCTGGTACGTCTATTGGTGCTATCAATGCCTCTATTATAGCCGGGACAAAGACTGATACTCCAGCACTTGCACTAGAAGATTTTTGGTATTCATTAGCAGAAAACTCGACATCATCATATTTTTCAGACGAACTGCGATCTTATTATTCATCCATGTACGCAGCAATTTTTGGCAATCCTAACGTCTTCATCCCGATCTGGCTCAAACCCTTTTCATACTATTCTTATATAAATTCAAATTATATTTATGATCTTGCTCCATTAAAAAACAAAATCACTGAATACGTAGATTTTGAGAGGATTACAACGGATTCTAGTCCACGGCTCATCTTAACAGCCACCGATATCCAAAAAGGTGAATTGATAAAATTTGATAGCAAAAAAGATAGGATTGATCTGAATACTATGCTTGGATGTGTTGGTTTTCCTTTCTACGGGATTAAATGGACAAGAAAAGATGACAAATACCTTTGGGACGGCGCACTTGAAAGTAATACACCAATAAAAGCAATAATGGATTCTTCTCCTAAATTCAATAAACTCGTATACATGATTAATCTATTTCCTCGGGTTCAGGCTGAACTACCAAAAAACCTGTTAGAAGTATGGCATAGAGCACGAGATATTATATATAGTGATAAAACACAGTCAAATGTTGATATTTATAATTCTATTTCAGAATATATTTTTCTCTTAAAGGAAATGAATGAAATAATATCAAATAATGAATCTTGTCTGGACTTTGAAGCAAAATTCAAATTTAAAAAAATACAAAAATTGTACAATAAACTAGCAGTTGATAGGGGTGCAATATTAGAAAAAATAATTCGAATAGAGCGAACAGAAAAAATTCACTTCCTTTTCGAAGATGTAGATTTTTCTTTAAAGACGATAAAAAAACTAATAAAACAGGGGGAACATGATGCAGAATTAGAAATATCCAAACAAAAAGGTGAAAATCCACTCTTTCTAACCGTGTAATGGAATCCAATTATTCAGATAAATAAAATATAAGAATTGAAATGAATTATGTTCTCTTTATCCATAAATAACAGTTTTATAGATCGTATATGTTAACATAATTATAGATTGATACCCAACTATACTACCTAACACATACCATCAATTATTATTTGTCCTGATAAATTTATAGTCTGTATTTCGAGTACCAATGAATTATAAATTGCCTGTCTAACTATTCTAGATCCTTGTTCAATTGTTGCTGACCTAATAGATACATACGGTTTCATTCCGTAACATTCCGTAAGCATGAACACCGAGTACAAATAGATATAACAAACGAAATATAATGTCAAATGAGATTTTTAATGTAACCAAATAAGTACATGCGAAATCACTAAAAGCATATATACAGGGTTTACATGGATATCTTTTTTTAATCTAACAATTGACTTACGTATCTATTGTTACATCTGGACATTTTCTTTTTCCATGTCACCTACCATCAAAAATATAACCTACTTTTCTGAATATCTGTAATCAATGTTAACGGTTTGATCTCATGTAAAAATTACGCATAAGGTAATAATCATTATTATGCCTTTTTATTTCAAATGTAAAAGTATTGCCTAAAAGAAAAAATTAGTTTGTAAAAATTTTGTACTTGTATACATCATTTGTATCTATACTCAAGAAAACTTCTCTGCCGTTATATCCATCAATGAATTGAACAGGAAATTGGAAGATTCGCCTTCCCCGTACAGTGATATATGCACTATCTGCCGCTATTACGTTGCCTAAAATGTTTCCATCTTTTGTCCTAACTCCTTTATGGACCAATTTATTAAAATATGAGATTGTAGACATTTTTAAGTCAGAAGAAGGTATATGTCAATAATTATATAACCATGAGTGAACAACGTTAACCGATACTAAACAATCATTACAAATTTAGAATTACTAGATGACAACAAAACTCTTTATTATCAAATTAATGTTCTAGATGTTCCAAAAATAACAGGGATCCATATTCATAAAGGTAACTTGGGTGAAAATGGAGATGTATTGGTGAGTATATATAATGTAAAGGAAGACATATTTAAAAATCAAAATACAACAAAAATTTCTGAAATAGAATCTAACTCTATAACAATTAATGGAAACAAACAAAATTCCCTCGCCGCAAGTAGAACAATCAATAACTTGGATTTGCAAGGACCCCTGAAAGGAAAGAATATTTCTGATCTGATCACTTTAACAGAAAGTGGAGACACCTACGTGAATGTCCGTAGGACGATTAATATTGATGATGAAATCGGAAGTCAGATAAATCAAATTAAAATCAAAATTTTTAATTTTTTTAAATAAAAATTCAAATTTTATTATACTTTTTATCTGGATACAATAGATTGAATAGGTCAGAAAATTTTTTTAATAATTTAAATAACTATGATATGAAAGTATAACTCGGAAATGTTGAAAAATACAAAAGATCTACAATAGCTAACAGGATCACGATAAAATAGAATATTTAAACTAATTTCGCTCCTACATTTTGGCCAAAGTTTAATTTAATTAACAATAAAAAATAAAAAATGATGTTGATCTTTAGATTTTGTACTTGTATGCTTCCTTCGTATCTAATGTTAGAAAAACTTCGCTTCCATTGTAAAGATCAATGAATTTTGATGGAATTTTCAGGATTTTTCTTCCTTGGACGGTTATATTTGAACCCTCAATAGCAATTACATTTCCCAAATCGTTTCCGTCCTTTGTTCTCACACCTTTATGTACCATTCGTTCCAAGTCATGAATCGTAGACATTTATCTTCAAAATATGCAACATATAAAAGATATATAAATATGAGTTAACAAGGTTAACTTAATTTTTATTATGAGTCAGACAAACAATAAAGTCCCTTAACCGACTTAAATTACCTTCAAATAAAAAAGCCTTACAGATTACATTTAAAATTAAAATTGCGGTATTTACTTTCATTGTTATAGCGTCAATATTTCTTATGTCAAGATATTGTAGCAACAAGAAAGTTAGAGCAGAATCAGATACTGCGTCTAGTAATATTTTACCGTTAAATAAATCTATTTTAGTACTGATTATGGAGAGTTATTGTGAAATGTACAAAATTCGACGATTCAAATATCGTCTCGTTCTGCGAATTTATTATATTATATTGACTATGAATATAATAAAATAGGTTCAGGTTTTGTATATAACACGGGAGCACATATAATTAAGAATAATCATATTATTCAAAAATCAAATAAACTCGATGTTGGTTTTTAAAATTGAAATCTCTACACCGCAAATATAGTAGAAAGTGATGCCCAATTGATATCGGCCTCATAAAACTAAATATATCTTTACGATAAAATATTAATTGCATGAGATTTGCCAAACTCTTGTTTAATTAAAATATGAGAAACTTTTGCGGCAATTTGAAATTTCTTGATTATCGAGTAGATTACGGAAGCGATCGATGACTACGCTGGAAGATCATTACTACCATATAATGAGTCAAGGAGTAACACATTTTTTAAATCAGGAACTGTACAACTTTGAATTTCAGATACGGCCCCAAATACCTGCTGTCGTAAATCCAGGAAATTTCGGTCTTTTCCTTAATTTAGAAGGTAATTTTATAGGATAAAACACATCGTTTTTTTCCTCTACCGGTGCGCGTGCTTGTGTATGTAATTCGATTTTGTATGGTTTCTTAGCAGGCTGGAAAGTATTACCAATGTATGTGAATGAACTTTTAACCGTATGAAAGTATAACAGCTAGCATTACAATTTTATTTGATCTTTATTATTAAAAAATCAAATTGGGGATAATGAAGGATAGATAGGTAGTTAATTATGTTTGGAGAAATTCTTGCAATATGGGGTTGCGTACCTGAAATAACTGGGGATTGTATAGATATGACAAATGCAGCGAGCACTTATGTTGGAATTTTGATAGGAGGAATTATGGGAGGCATAATATCATGGTGGATATATAATAGACAGAAAAAAACTTCAGACAAGGAGGATGAAGTACTACAACATATTGAAGATCTTGAAGAGAATAATGAAATGGTGCTCAAAAAAATAGAATATTTTGAAGAGAATAATGAGAAACTTTTACAAAATATTTTTCAACTGGAGAAAAAAATAGATTCAATAATAGAAAAAAACTCATAGAAAAATCTTATTCTGAGAGTTCTATTTCGATGTATTAATATGTTAACAAAGTTCACTTTTCTTTATATACCAATATTTTCTAATTAAAACAGGATTAAAAATGATAGATAAAAGAAGAACTCATCAAAATAACGAGAAAAAAAAGAGCAAAAAATGTTTAATATCAATTAAGACTTTTGTCATTGTTTTGTTCGCAGCGTTGACTACTGTTATTGCAAATATCGCAGTAAATTTCGATAATGGAAATGGAATATTAATGATGCCCGGAATACCTACTGCAAATGCTCAGCAGTCAACCTCCGGAGAAAATGGAATTGTAGATTTAAAGGTTTCAGAGAGAAATGGTAACTTCGTATGGGAATCCGGAGACAATAAGGTAAATCCACAAATTAACATGAAAGCAAATGCTGTCTATAGTATTCAATTGGAGAGCATGGATGGAAACAACATAGAACATCAATTGGTTATACAGACAAAGGATGGTAAAGAATTAGTAAAATCGGCTGAAATCTCCAATGGTGAGACAGACGACTTCTCCTTTACACCTAAAACTATTGGAACCTATGAGTATCACTGTGAATACCATCCACAAACAATGAAAGGAACAATAATTGTATCCTAATAAAGAGTTATTTTCATTTTCACTCTTATTAGAACAGATTTTGTAATTTAGGTGTAAGATAAAATTATGATCCCAAACTCTTTCTATAAACAATTTGTTATAGTTGTTTTTCTTGTGTTAGTATATTTATTTGGAAATAATATACAATATTTTTTTATTTATGGAGATTTTGTTGATACATTAAATAAAATTCAAAATTGTAATGATGGAAAGATTATCGATAGAGTATTATCTGGTTCTAATTTTGATAGTTATAGTAAACAGGGTTTTAACACTCCACAAAATTTTCATCATATCAAAAAATTCAACTCTAATGGCGATTTAATTGATAGTTGGGGCATAAAAGGATCAAAAGATGGTCAATTTCTACATCCCCACGGAATCGGCTCTGATTCTAAAGGAAACATATTCGTAAGCGACGCCGTATTGTGTAATATTCAGAAATTTGATAAAAATGGTAAATTCTTGTTGAAATTTGGTAAGAGAGGAGATGGACCTGGTGAATTCTTACAGCCAGAAAGTATTGCTATAGATAAGAATGATAATGTATTTGTAGTTGATTATGTTACTTCACATATCCAAAAGTTTGACAATGATGGTAACTTTATTACAATGTGGGGATCAAAAGGAAATGGAACAAATCAATTTATGAAGCCATGGGGAATAGGAGTAGATTCTA
Source organism: uncultured Nitrososphaerales archaeon (assembly GCA_963695855.1). GTDB lineage: Archaea > Thermoproteota > Nitrososphaeria > Nitrososphaerales > Nitrososphaeraceae > TH1177. The sequence goes on from CAVOHZ010000010.1 coordinate 470,454, forward strand.
AAGGTTATGTTTATGTAGGTGATCAGGAAAATCCAGTCATCCAAAAATTTGATAACAATGGAAATTTTGTTAAGAAATGGGGTTCCTATGGATCCAAAGCAGGAGAATTTGTTCATATTCATGATGTTACCTTGGATTCAGTAGATAATGTCTATGTAACTGATGGCAGAGATAATTCTAGAGTTGAAAAATTTGATAGTAACGGCAACTTTATTACTATGTGGGGATCAAAAGGAAGTGATAAGGGTCAATTCATAGAAGACCATGGGATAGCAGTAGATAAATCAGGATATGTATATGTAGCAGATACAAGAAATGTAAGAGTACAAAAATTTGACAGTAATGGTAACTTCATTACAATGTGGGGATCTCTTGGATGTAAAAATGACCAATTTTTAATACCTCATGATATAACAATTAGTCCAGATGGAAACATATATGTAAGTGATAGCGGAAATGTACATTTTAGACAAAATTACATGTGTAATCCTTAGTCATAAATTATTAACATGATCATTTTCATTTAGATAAAGAGTCCTCTTTGGAAGGTCATAAATTATTAACATGATCATTTTCATTTAGATAAAGAGTCCTCTTTGGAAGGTATATTATACTAAACAGCCTTTGTATACGCTTACATATTCTTTTGTAATTTTGCTTATATGAAATAAAGGATTACATCATACAAGTCAGCCTTTTCCAAATATTTTTTATCATATATCTTGAGATTTTTAGGATGCTTTATGATATCGGTGGAATTTATTCTGTCATAGAAACCATACAACGGTTTCTATTCACTCTATAGCATACATTTTACATCGAGAATTTCTTTCTTACATCATTATGTCTGATATTTTGTTGTTAACCTGCAAAATTTAATGTCTTTTTTATACATGGTTTCTATCTTATCATGGTTTCATTTCAAATACCAGCATCATTTTTTTTGGGTTGATGTGACTTGTCTGTAGTTCTTTGCCTGTTTCTTTCCATCATCATATTTTTGTGCTTGTTCTACTTTTTGTCTTTTACATCAAGTATCCAAATCTTTAGTACCGTTTGAAGATGTTCGAAGTTGATTTCGATATCAAGTTCTTCGGTGAGATAATTTCCAGTGACCTCAGACTCCAAGTATTTCTCACATGACCAAAAATGATGTGTTCATTAAAAGTACAAAAGGTAAAATGTCTCTATATTCATATGTTATACGCATTTTTTACTACCTGTCTTTTTCATTTTCCAAACCACTAGTTTTTGTCTGGAGTTAAGCTGATACATATCTCTGCACAGACTTAATTAATGTTCACATAGTGTTCCTTCGGTTTATCTTTAAAAGTTCTACCATTACTTGTGTGGAGCATTACATGAAACCTTCGATAATCTCTCTTGTCTCTACTATTTTTTCAACAGTCGGTAGTATTTTTTTATCAATGACTTTAGACTCTCATTCTCTGCTGTAATAAGACTGAGATTTTTAGAACCACGTACACACATTTATGATATTGTGATATAAGCTTTATTTACCGAAGAATTTAGACCTTGTAATTATAAAAATATAGCATCAATTGAGACATCGTACTTCTAGTCGTTTAGTAGAATACTGAATATCTCGGAAAGTGAATAACTGTCAAGTATTCAAGATAAAACAATATAAGAAGACAAAACAGAAGTACATAGAATGAATAATGTTATTGAATATCCACCAGGTCCCAAAGATCTACTTCCCTATAGCATTGCTCGGAAATTTCTTCGAGATCCTCTTAAAACATTAATTGTCTTATCTGAAACTTATGGTGATATATCTCACTTTAAATTTGGTAAACAGGATGTCTATTTCCTGAATAATCCTAATTACATTGAAGAAGTATTAGTAACTAATTACAAGAATTTTATTAAAAGTAGAGGATTGCAGGTATCAAAACGTCTGTTGGGCATAGGTTTGCTTACTAGTGAGGGCATTTATCATGATAAACAACGACACTTAATACAACCAACATTCTCCCCGACGAGAATCAGATCATACGTTGACGTGATGATTAAAAAAACTCTGAATAGCTGTGAAAAGTGGAATGAGGGGTCAATACTAGATATTCATAAAGAGATGACACGGCTTACATTGGAAATTATTTGTAAAACCGTATTAAGTTATGATATTAAACCGGAGGATGATGAAGTAGGAGATTCACTTCTAACTTGTATGGAGTATTTTAATCGTCTTTTAATGCCGTTTGGTGAATTAATTGAAAAAATCCCAATTTTACCAATCAATAAGGGATTTCAAAAAGCCAAAGGAAATCTAGATTCAATAGTTTTTAGAATAATCGACGAACATAGAGTCAAATTAGAGAAAAATGAGCAAGATAATGATCTATTATTTACTCTTTTACAGGCACAAGACTATGGTTCAGGCATTGGGAAGATGACTGACCAACAATTAAGAGATGAAGTAATGACCATATTTTTGGCAGGACATGAAACAACCGCAAATGCGCTTACTTGGACATTTTATTTGTTATCCGAACATCCTACCATCGATGCTAGACTTCAAGAAGAAATTCATTCGATTTTTTGTAACAAAATAGATATGTCATTTCATGATATCTCAAAACTGCAATATACTGCAAAAGTACTGACAGAGTCTATGAGACTTTATCCACCTGCATGGGCTTTAGGACGTCAAGCGATTAATGATTGCAAAATTGGAAAATACATAATTCCGTCGGGTTCTATAATCTTAATGAGTCAATATGTGATGCACCGTAGTCAACATTATTTTCCCGAGCCTAACTCTTTTTATCCTGATCGTTGGACTGATGAATTTAAGAAAAGCCTGCCAAGATTTAGCTATTTTCCTTTTGGTGGTGGAATTAGAGGTTGCGTTGGAGAACCATTCGCATGGATGGAAGCAATTATCATTACAGCTGTCATAAACAGACTGTGGAAGATGAATAGTACATTATCAAATAAGGTTGCTTTGAAACCATTGATAACATTGCGACCAAAGTACGGAATGCATCTGAAAATAACCAGAAGAGAATAAAAAAGAAATATAATTTTATTTAAAATCCCAATTATCAAAAATCATTTTCAGATTATTAGACTCCTTGTTTCTTCTACTTTATACTCACATAGGACCGCTGTTATTGACAAATGTTTCAGTCAAGCTTTAATCTATATAATACACATTTATCTTACTGATCTGTATATCCGATATGCAAAGAACTTCTACCATTAAAACTACTGTTAAGACCAAAAAGGCCTATTCCCCATATGAGAAGTTTTTACGGTCAATCCATACCGAGGCAACCAGAACAGGATACAGTTATTACCTGAAACAGTTTCTGGAATACTGTGGTTTTAATAAATATGAACAGTTACTTGTAAACATTTCTACCAAGAAGAAAGAAGATTTGATACGTAGTTACATTCAGTATCTGGTACAGGATAGAAAATTATCTTATTCAACTGTTAATAATACTACTGCAGCAATTCGTCTATTCTACGTAGCAAATGGTGTCTATCTGGCATTCTGGGAATCTTTGAAAAGTATTAAAGGTAAAAATAAACTGATTATTAAGAATCGAACTTACACTGTTGACGAACTAAAATCATTGATTGAATATGCAGATTTGAGGGAAAAAGTTGCAGTTCTTGTAATGTTGTCAAGTGGAATTAGAGTTGGTGCACTTGCTAGGTTGAGGGTTGGTGATTTAAAGTATAATGAAGAATACAAACTGTATAGGATAGAGGCCTATAACAACGAGGAAGATGATACTACGGCAAATGATATGTACATTACCTATTGTACCCCAGAATGTGCTACTTATATCAACAAGTACTTGGAGGATCGTAAGAAAGGGGGTAAGGAAACCATTACTAAGGATTCACCACTTATCACGCATAAAATAGATTCTCCTACTAGAGATAGGAAAAAAAATTCCTATTTAAGTGTCAAGTCCATAGAAAAGGTGCTATCCAGGTTAAGGTACGATGCCAAAGTTATTGAACCTATTACAATGAAGGAATTGAGGAGGAAGGTAAGGGAGCAACCCAATAAAAGGCCGTCTCAATTCATGCGCAAAGAAATAATGAGTACTCACGCATTTAGAAAATTCTTTGATACTGCATGTGTAGACAATAACGTCAACATAAACATTATGAAGGCATTAATGGGTCATGATATCGGTCTACAAAAACACTACTACAAACCTGAAAATGAAAATAAGTTATTATCCGAGTACCTGAAGATAATCGATGCTCTGACGGTAGATGAATCCTATAGGTTAAGACGCAAGACGGAGAAATTAGAAAAACAGGTTGAGGAAATCAACATATTAAAACAACAGATGAAGGAAAAAGATCAGGAATGGGGTAACGCATTACAGGATGCGTATTACACAAGTGAAGAATTAGAGACTATGAAAAAAGAATTTACTAAAGTTGTACAAGAATCTTATGATTACCAAACCTACACAGAAGCAGAATTAGGGTTTTTAAGAAAACAATTAGAGATATTAAAACGTCAACTAAAAGAAAAGAATAAAAAATAAATTTTCTTTCTGGATGAAATTTCATCCAAAATTAGAAAGAATAGTCGTCGTCCTTGTGAGGAGCATCGTAAGCATTGCATTTCATGCATAATTCCAAGTCACTACCAAATGTCCTTTCCAATTCTAAGTAATCCGTCTCTCTTCCACACTGATCACAATGGAAATAGTACCAGTACGGCTTACCGTCTACGGGTGAAGTCATTTTATTTCGGTGCTACTGGAAAGCAAATGTTAAATCTGATGAAATAATATTTAGAATTACTACTTTCAGATTTGACATCATGGTAGATGTTTTTGCGCTGGAGGTGGTAAAGATTTCTAGAGAGGGTCTTGTTTGCCCTTGGCCCTCTCTCCTATTTTTCTTCTCAATTACAATATTTTTCATTTCTATTTTTTTCCTTTCTGCTGCATATAGTAGTCGAATAACCTTAGGATTATTCCTTCATAGGTTTCACCTTTGACGCCTATCTTTTTCAATTTCTCGCGTGTGTCACTATCAACAACGATTGTTGTTCTTACCATATTTTCATGAATGATGTTCATCATTATAATTACTTCTGATATAACATACTTATAAAGTATATGTCAGTATACAATTAATGCATTAACAGTTATTCCATATGTAAGAATCATTATAGTATATATGATGGAATGTAATTAGAAATCTGTATGACTAGCCCGACAAACGAAGAACGAATAGACGAACTGATGAAAATGTTAAAACATGAGTCAGGTAAAATGAATTGGAAAGTAGTTGTAGATATAGTAAAAGAAGAATTGAAACCTTACCAGATACAAGGCTTTGCTCCTTCTCTTAGAACTATGTTTTATCGTCTATATTCAAAAGGCGTATTGCCCAATACCGAATATCATTACAATCAACTGAGCAAGGTCACGGCTGACGCAAGGATGGATAGACGTCTGCCGATAGATTGTTTTTCAGATTCAAGCAGAAACATGATAGCAGATTTCACAGAGGTTTATAAAACAATAGACGATTTTATGGACAGGGATTATCTGAAAAAAATAAAAGAACTGCCTGAAAAATATCCGGAACTTATACCAAGATGGCATCGACAACCTGAATATATTGAGGTCTGGATTGAAAAGGATGCTATGTTGGGAACATTTGAATCCATTCTTGAAGGAAGGGATGTTAGAATAGTTTCAAACAAAGGTTTTGACAGTCTATCATGGCTTTTGAAAAATGTAAAAAGATTGAGTATGTGGAGTAGGAAATGGGTTGATTCATCAATATTATTAGATGACCCAACGACGAGTAATTATAGACCCGCATTAAAGAATATTCATGTTCTGTATTTCGGTGACTTTGATCCATCAGGTGAAGATATGGATAGAGACCTGGAGAATAGGATTGATCTACTAAGGGAATACAAGCATACAGGCATATCATTTGATGAAATAGATTTTCAGAGGATTGCAGTAACGAAAGATCAGATTAGAGAATATAATCTGCCGATAGATATAGATGCTGAAACCCAGGAGAAACTGGACAGGGATTCCAGAACCCCAGGATTCATAGAAAAATACGGCGAACTGTATGCTGTTGAACTTGATGCGTTGCCTGCTATTGTTCCCGATGAATTTAGAGAATTGGTAATCGGTTCAGTTGACAAACATTTTGATGAAGATATCCATGAAGAAAATACGGCAGATTATTCTGAAGATGATACCAAGAAATTAATAAAAAAATATTTAAAACAATTTTTAAAAGAATTCTGATTTTTTGTGTGGCTAGTCACACAATCCACATTTTATTTTAAATTAAAATTTATTTTATTTTAATCATTCAAAAATTTTTTGTGAAGATATTCCCATACTGGTTTATTAATAACAATTTTAATCCAAATAAATGATAATCATGCAAAAAGAATTTGAAGAATTAGAACGTTGTGCGGATTGTGGTCATTATGGTGGTTACGAAGTGGTAGGAATTCCTGCTTATGATGATTCTGGTGCCCGTTGTTATCTCTGTGGCGAATCAGCAAAGACCAGATCACTGCCTTCTATGTTGTATCTAGATGGTGTAACAAATGAAGCACCACATTTTCGTTTTCTGATATGCAAGAATTGTATTGATCACGCATATGAAGAACTAACACTGGCGTATAATTCAGAATCATATCAAGGATATGTACAAAGAATGTCCAGGTAAAAATTTTAATTTTTCAGACTGAGTTAGGATATGACCACCGTGGCCACCGTGTCCAAAAATGTTTCATTATTACAATATTTCATATTGTACTTGTAGATCAGTTGCTATTCTTCTTATAGTCAATATTTCAGCATGATAAAATATTACAAGATTAGATAATGTTCCTTCCAACCATAGATATATTAAATTCGTATTTAACAATGCAATGAGCGATAGTAAGAATAGAATCATAGTTTTTGCTTCTATACTGGGAGCAATACTGGCGACAAGTATACTGGCTCTAAACCCATCAACAATTACAAGTGCAGGTGCACAAATGGATGGAGACCAGTACGGATATGATAGGAACTATTACCAAGACGACAATAGATACGGATATGATAACCATGAAAAAAAGAGTTCTCATGGAGATATTCAGAAAATAAAGTGTGTAAACAGTAACATAAACGTCAATGGTGTAGATATTACCAAGATACCTCGAGACGACATTGCTGGTGTAGCGGCGGCAAATGAAGGAGGAACAGCAGCAGACGCAGCAAATACACAAAATGGTAACGGACTCGATAGAATAAACTTCGACAAGAATCTAGTAAACGTATGTGTAAATGTCAATGACAACGAACAGACAAAAATTACTCCTCCAGGTGAAACACCACCACCAGTAGAAGAAACAGCAACATTAACCGTAAATAAACAAGTTTTTGGTTGTACTGTTGTTATTGGTGGTGCAATGACTTGTGACCTACAAAATACTTCACCATTATGGCAGGCATGTGCCGATCCGACATCGGATATATTCGGTAACTCTTTCTGTGAAGGATTACCAGAAGACACATTCAATATTGAAGTATTAGATGGGCAGGATAATCAAATTCGGCCCCCGTTTCAAGGATCTGCAATAGGAACAACAATTCCAAATCTGCAACCAGGCAATTATCAAGTAAATGAGATAAAAAATCCGGATATTACTGTCGAGAACGAGTTAGTACGAAATGCAGATTCCCAAATAGGATGTCTTCTTAACGGATTTGATGATGGCGGACAATTGTTTGCCTCATCACCGGGCATAATATATGAAGATATATGTTTTGAATATGAAGACGAACAGGGAAATGATTGCAGTACATTGACATTAGCGCCAGGAGAAGAAAAGACATGCACAGTTAAGAACTACATACAACTTGCTTATCCCCAATCTTGATGTGACGGGGTAAACTCCACTTTTTTTTTATTTTGTTTCTAATCTGGGTTAATTAATTATTTGGGAATATACATTCCATTATCGATAAAGTCTCTTGCTAGCAATTTCTTTTTGGTTTCTTTCTCCTCTTCCGTAACCGTTACCAGTTTATCCATTGTATTCATCATCATTACTCCCATGCGTTCCCCTTAAAGTCTACCTGTACTCCCTCCCTCCTTAAGGACTCAATCCGATCCTTCGTAGGTTGGGGAGGCTGATCATTATGTGCTAACATACTATGAATAAGGTGCTGTTTGATGTCAGGAGATTCATTGTCGCAGTAGTTGCAGCCGTATAGTAATTCCATTGGTGCTCTTGTTGTCGTCTCTGTCGTCGATTCCTTGTCTTTCATATCTTTGTTATCGATTATGCCCTCAATCGATATGAATGGGCTTATTTTGCCAAAAGGAGCAATATTTGGGCTCCGATTGTTATCGATTGGGCTAGGGGCAGTGTGGTATATTTTTACAAATTCATCTGGTGAAATCTTAGTTTTTCCCTCGTCGTTTAGTATCTGAAACCTATTTTCATCATTTAGATAATAAATAAGATTTTCCATGTTATACCCCTGACCCAATCGATATGAAATCAACTGTGTTATTTTAGATAATATCCAATCTTCATTGATTTTTTCTGTAATTTTTTCATAAAGACCATTACTTTGTTGTGAAAGCACATCGATTGGCTTCATAATCGATATACTAGATATGCTTTCTGTGACCAATGGATAGTAAATATATTGCTTTGAGTTTATCTTGGAGTTTGTATAGTCGATTATTCCCTCGTTGACTAACTGATTTAGGAATGTTTGTTTTAGATTATCAGTCGAAATGGGTTTCTTTTTAACCTCCTTGTAAAAGTCGCAAAGTTCCCTTGTTGTTACTGCCACCACCTCTTCACATTTTTCTGATTTCTCACCCGTGTTTTGAATATCTACATGGCCATCCTTCGAATTGTAGCATGGGATGAAGACATCCCTTAAGAAGTCCAATTTAAATTTAGGCAGTCCCTCAAAATTCTGATTCATGGAAAGCACCTCCTTAAGGTCCTCGAGTTCAGCAATTACTGACGTTTCACCTTCCAGGACCAACAGTTTTCTAAGATTAAGTTTTACAACAGGAACGATATTCAGTAATGCAAAAACCCTTTTTAGAAATCTTACATCCATACCCTTGTTATGTGGTAGTTGTTTCTCCAACACGTCATTGTATGGAACCCAGACGCTTATCTTTCGGTTCTTATTTTTCTCTTTCAATTCTCTGATTTTGTGTTTTATTAGTAGGACACACTGTTTTGTTAGGTCGATTCGTTCATTAGAGATTATTAGTTGTTCTTGAATTATATTCGGCATTCCGTAAGTTACCGCTATCAATTCGTTAGATTGTTTATACTTTTCAGGAACCATATTAGGAGACGTTGGAAGAATCCTGCTCTTTATCTCAGGCCATATCTCCCATTTTGATTCATCTTTTGCACTGCAGAAAATACAGGCTGGCCAACCTCTAACCAATACTTTCTTAGTTTGATGACCCGTTCTGTCAGTATGATTTACAAAGTCATATTGCATCTCTCTTTTATCATGTTCCTCTGATAGGACTACCCTCACTATCTGATTTTCAGTATCTATTTCAACAACTGTAATTGCAGTTACCGACGAACTAAATCCAGGGTCAATACCTACACCATGTAAACAACCGGAATTGATAGATAAGTCTCTGTATTTCTCTCCTAATTCTATAGCGTCTTCAATGTCTACTAGACTGAATATGTTACCTATATGGCCTGTATATTGGAGATTGTATTCTCTTTCGAATGATGGCGAGATTTTGGCCTTTTCAATATCTTCTGTTGAATATATTTTATCCAATCCATACCTGTAGTCTAATTTGATTCTTTTATAAAGACATTCGTTTACTGGTTCTTGTTCAATAGTTTGCATAAGTCCACCTGGAGCATTTGGTGTACTAACCATTACAATGAAAGGGTTAGACTTTGCGATATAACGTTCTGATACTGCTCTTACATCTTCCTGTTGACCCTTACTAAAAAAGTCACATTCATCTAATAAAATGAATTTAGGATTATCTAGACTTCGGAAACTATCTACATGATGACTAGGAAAACTTTCGATAGTCACACCATTTAGTTTAACAAGGGTTTCTTTTGTATCAAAGTAAATATTTAATTGTTGAAATAAATTTTTTATTCTAGTTATTAATTTCTTTGAAAGTTCCCAATTAGGTCCAGTAACAAGTACAAATTGAGAACCCTGGTATGTATTATCTTTAAGACATAGATAGACCATATATCTTAGGAATAATTCAGTAATACCTAATCCTGTAGCCTTCAATATCCATAAATGTTTACTATCTTTTAATAATTCTATAATCTGATTCTCATAATCAAATAATGGTTTCTCTAACCCATTTTTTTGGGGCATGCCTAATATATGATTAAAACAACATGTTCCATTAGTTGTCACATATTGCTTATTATGCTCTACTTTATCCCATATGTAAAATGGTTTATCTTTGAAGATTTGTAGTCTTGGATTGCTAGTATTAGAATACTGGTTCTGATTCTGTGATATTAGTTTCTGTAAGTCTTTCCATCCCATTGTTATTATTTACCTTACCATTACCATTATTATTAGATAATTTGTTTTTGTGTACTTCTACGAATTTAATAGAATCCTGCAGTAATGAAGCGTTAGTTAATAGGTCCATTTTAGTTGAATAGGTATCCTTTATCAGTGATAACGATTGTAGTTTCTCTTTTGTATCCCCTTCCTTTTCTGCTTTTGCTGCTATAATCCAGGATTCCTTAATGATTTCTTCCAAACCCTGCAGACATTTGTTATATTCGTACGGTAACCGTTGCTGTATATGATTCCTTATTATCTCTATTGCCTGTTCCTTCAATAGGTCCGCATCTCTTGAAATGGTAGCCTCACTTATCTGCAGCATCCTCGATATCTCTGCCTGTGAGTATCCCTTAACTGCTAACTCCTGGACCTTACTACGACGCCACTTGAGGCGTTCTTTCATCTGTGATTTTGGACCTTTCATCTTTTCATTAGCCAACTCTTAATACTTGCATTTAGGTTAGTAACTATAATAAGTATAGTGGATTCAACTGCCAGGACAGAAGACACATTAAGGCGATTCATAGACATACCGTTAGTATATGATAATGGTAATGACATTTAATAAAAATATAATATTTGTACTGTTGATAGCAGCATCTATCTTTTTTAATATAGTACCTGCATTAGCAGTAGAAACAGTAGACCGGTGTACATATTATGGCGGTACTTGGGACGACACCGATACCATCTGTAATTTTGATGACCCAGAAAAGAAAGCAGTGTATGAGGCCGCCTTCCAAGCATGGCTAGCAGAGTATGAAGACGTCAATCCAACAATACTACATCTATGTGAAAGTTACGGTGGTACTTGGGACACGATAAGTAATGACTGTGTTATTTATGACCCAGAAAAGAAAGCCGCATATGAGATAGCATATGATGTCGCCTATCAAGAATGGAAAGCAGAGATAGAGAAATCAAATCAGGAAGTAATAGGCGGATACTGTGTATTTGCAGGATGTGATTAAATAAAGTTGATGACCGAATTAAAAATGGTAACAACAGCAGTTGTGATGGTGGTGTTGTTAGTAATGCCTATGTTTTTTAATATAGCATATGCAGAAACAGAATTTGCCAAACCAACACAACAACTATGTGAAGGCCGATACTATAACGGTACTTGGACTGGTACCGATTGTATTGAAATCCCTGATCCACAAAAGGAAGCAGAGTGGGAAGTATTGAAAGTAGTGGAAGCAATGGAAGCAGAGAGAATAGCAGAAGAATGGAAACGAGCATGTATGCTACCTGGGTCGTGTACGTTCATCAAGTGAATGCAGTATGGCCATCATAAAAGTCGATGCCTTCAAGTGTAACGTCTGCGGCCACATCTGGATCCCGTGCTGGTCCACGGTAATAGGTTCAAGTTGTTCGTGTACCATTAGCGATTTTTCCAAATAATCTTAATTGTTGTCATTTTCTTACTATTCACTCTCCCAGATGTTATCTTTAAAGTCTACGTGAATACAAAAAGTTGTAAATTCAAAAGAACAAGCCTTACAATACTTTGCAGACTTCGACCATAAGGATTGCATGGTTAAGGCCTTTTATAACTCCAAACTAGAAGTACTATACAATTTTGTATTACCTATATGACCATCTGGTACATATGACCGAATTTTCATTCCCATTTTTTTTAAATTATTATCATTCATGATTATCATCCATTTTTTTTACCATTCTCAAACTGGTCATATACACCAGATAGTCATATGACCTATATGACCTCATGTCAATACCTCATTTCCACTGGAACTTTCTTCATCTTCTGTTCCAATTTTTGCAACAACATACTTTAGTGTCTTGGGTTTTAGGCTTACTGTTCTAACGTTCAAGGTCTCCCCTAACCTATCTATAATATCTTGAAGAGATTTATTGGTGTCAAGGGTCCATTTATCCTTCAAGTATTCTTTGATAACTGTTTTTCGTTCGGCTGCTTGCTTGCATAGTTCATGTACTGTAAATTCTACACCTGCATTTTCATGCAAAATAACATGAAATTCCTCAATTACTACGTCCCTGGGGTCCGATACACTATCCACTATTGCGCCGTACTGTTGGAACATCAATTTCATAAGGTTCATTGTTTTGGTTGCTATCATGTCGTCAACCGTCCAGGACATGTTTAATTTGGCCTGTGCTTCTGCTATCCTCTGAATAAAGTCGAATGTTCTGTTAGAGGCTACACCCTTTAATTTCGCATTAACCCAGAATTGATTAAGTCGTTTTTGAGAATAACCAGTCCATTTAGGTACAATACCTTTAACATGTTCCAGGTATTTATTCAGAAATCTATAGTTGTGTGGCTTCCTATTCTTTATCTTGGTTTTTTCTTCTGTGTAGTGAGTTAATTCCTCCTTAGTTTCAAAGTCAAAGAATGCATAAACCTGGTCGAACCTATTCAATAGATTTTTCTTTATTGGAATCTTTGAATTTGATATTTTATCCTTGGAATCCCATGTCATATTTACGGGGTTGGTTGTTGCTATAACTGTAGTAGGTGCATCTATCTCAAAATGTCTGCTATATCTTTCCAGTGTACAACGGCCTTCCTCTACTATCTCATCAAAATACTTTTGGTCCTCATAATCCATTACTCCAATCTCGTTTATTACTACATGCGAATTCTTTGCAAGGACTAGTACCCCATACGATACGGATAGACTGTTATCGTTATCTTTTTCTACAATTCCTATTAGAGATTTACCGTTAATTCCAGATGCAGTAACATATTTAGAATTAGGATTTATCCTTGTTGACTCTTTACCTAACACAGATTTGGAGGTACCCAGGTCTCCAACCAGTAACGTGTTTATCCTTCCCCTCCTACCGTTATCAATACCACTGATTTTATTTCCTCCAACTACAGAACGTAAAATACCTATCTTCTTATCATTATGACCTACTACATTGGGTGCAAACATAGAGACAACTATCTGTTCAAACGTCATTGGTTTAACGTAGTGTTTACATGCTGGACATTTAGGATATTTCTTAATTAGTTCAAAATCCTTCTTATATTTCTCATCACAGACATCCTTCCATCTCTTGATAACATCCACGTCTTTTTCAGTTAATTGTATTTTCTCTTTGCTCCTTGATACTATGTTCCGGCTATGAAGTACATTGATTAGTTTTTTAGACCTCTCACCAGAACCTGGCTGAATTCTTATGTTTCCTCTTATATCTACAATTTCACCAGAAACTATATTATCAATTGCATCTCCATACAAAATGACGTGAAGTCTATCATATTGGTCTTCGATATTTTCGATATCGTCTAACCATATTTTCTTGGCCTTTATGGTTTCTTTAGTTATTTCAAATCCTGTACTTTTACATCTGAAACATACAGACGTTGGTGAGTTTGTAGCAACACTGAAAATCTTGGGAAGATATTCTAATGGAAAATCATCAAAAGATTGGGAACCCTGGTTATCACAGTCCAACGCAGCACATTTCCAATCCAACTTGGTTATAGCCTTGTATGTGATTGTTATTCCTGATATCCTACCTGTTACCAGTGCAGGCCCTTCCTCAGGTGTTCTGATTGCCTCTATAACAGATATAGGCCTATTTTCCTGTTCCTCACGTTCTTTTTGTTCTTTTTGTATTTGTTCCTGTATACTCTGATTTAATTTGTAAATATTATATTCTTTAATAGTATGAATCATCTTTTCTTTGTTAATCTCTAAATGAAGAACTTCAATGATACAACCTGTGTCAAATGAATCAATATTATATTCTTCATCTAGTTTTTTGATAAGATATTCAATATTCTCGTTTTTTACATCGCCAAATTTATCAAATGTAATAGGGAATATTATTAATGGGATTTCGTTGTGTACCCCATTCAACTTCAAAAGGCCTTCATTTGATTCTCCATTAAAATCAAATCTTTCTATGGTTTCATCTTCTACTAGTCTGGGAGTAAGTTCCAGGGCAACAATAAATTCTTTAGTGGTAGTAGTCATTGGAAAAATGTCTCCAACTTTTGAATTTTATCTAGAATTTTGTTTGTGTCTGATTTACAATTTGCGATTGATTTTTGTGTTGATTTAAGTTCTTCCTGCAGTATTTGATAGTCTGAATGTAGTATCCAACATGTCGAACATTTACATTTTTTTCTAGCAGTTGAATTATTTTCTAGAGCAAAACTTTTATGTTCTGCAGTTCCAATACAACCTGGAAGTTCATTAGTTCGTCTAGGTTGACCTTCTCTTTTCATGTAGTCATAGGTTCCGTCACCTGATTTTGTGGCGGGACTTTTGATCTTTTTATTTAATCTCAAAAAGTGTTACGCCTCCCGACAGATACAGATTTTGAATGCACTAAAGATTTGTCAGTCACTACAGGCAAAGTATTAAATCCTGTAGCCAACCAACGCCGAGAGGGATAGGAGTGTAATGATATTTTGAAGTTTTGTTAAATTTTGTGGAAATTTATGAATTTCTGTAAGCGTAGTTTGTGCGTAACTATTGATATCAGTACAAACCTTTAAAAATGAATATTTTATATCATCCATTTAGCGTTCGTCTCCGGTGTCTGCGTGGGATAATGCTTTTATGCTCGGCGGAGTGCTTGCCGCCCGGGCTACCTTTTATTATCATTCCTGGGGACTAGTCTCCACTTTTTTTCTAAATTCTATTAGTTCATGAACCCTTTCGCTAAAGGTTTGATCCTTCCTGGTTTCAGAAACTAATTCGTTATAAACCTCAGGTCTTAACCCGATGTTTTTTCTGATTTGATGTTCTTTCAACAACATTATTTTCATATAGTGGTGTAAATTCATTATTAATAAAACTTCTTTTACTCAAAAAATTATTACGCAACATATTCAATTGGAGCACGATATGCATGAATGTCAGACCATCGAAAGGACATATCCTGAGGCTTAATACACATCGAAGACGTGTTTACTTTAATGACATCTGTTCCTGATGAAAGTAGGTGTACAAGCATACATCGAGAGGTGCGGTGAAAGAATAAGAACAATAATATAATATGTGCATGCTGCTTGTCCAATAATTTACAGAAAGATGGTCTTTACTGACCGTACGAAGTTTTCTTTTTTAAAGAATGATTCAATTACAAACCATGCACGGTATTCCATTATTCACATACCTCATGGAAGATATGGTTTATGCCAATGTATCTATAATTTGTACTCTAGCATAGTTGTTCTATAAGAGAGATATAGCGTGAGTCAGTTGTACTGTGAATAACACAATACAGAAACAACATCTATCGGATCTGGATAAGAAAATTTGGGGGTTTAAACGAGTACAATTTAGGAATATATTCTAGAGTATTAAAGGTTATTCATAATAATACATACAGGAAAAGACAGGAGAGATTCATGAAGTTTCTTTGTGGTAGGTAGATGAAACATTCGAAAAATAAGAACAAATATTTTTTATACACTACGTCATGTTATAACACAGGATTATTATCTAATTTTTCAACAGAATTTTTTAAGATATAAAAATATTTTGTTGGCACTATATCTCCGTCTTTTGTTAAATAAATTAAATTAAAATTCTGTGGAGGTGTATCAATATAATTCCAGTTCCAAAATGCCCAACCTTGTATATTTGATTTATTGAATTTATTTACAAAGAAATCTGATTCATTTTGAGTCAAGTCACTTTTATCAACATTTATTTTATTGGTATCTGTTTTATCTGTGGTACTAGTCTTATCTCTTATCACGTGGTTCCATTCTCCTACGTACAGGGGAACTCCTGCTAATTTAGAGACATTCTCGAGTAGTTCTAGCTTTTTTTCTTGATAATTATCTTTCATTGGGATACCATAAAGTGAGATTTTAAAAATCGACTTGCTGTCTTTTGGGATAATTTTTACCATATTTTCAGACGTAAGATTAATAGTTGGATCGCCAAACTTTATGGGAATGGTCATATCTATTACTACTATCTTCTTTGTTTGTTCCCTGATTTCATTAATCATAAAAGCGTAATATTTTCCAATTTTTGACCATTGATCTTCCGAAAAAATTTGCGGCTCGTTGAGAATCTCATATCCCAGGGTACTATTATGGTTATCAAGTAATCTGGCAATAGTTTTCAGGAAATTAGCCTGAAGAATCCATCCGTCTGTTTTATTATTCTCGTGCACTATATTTCTATCCCACCAATTTGTCCACCATAGTTTAGTAGCATTCCCTGAGTTCTTTGTTTCTGAATTGTAGGGATAAATATTTTTATCAAAGAGGAAAGACGGGAATCCAGTACCTCTTTTTTCATCAAACCAACTTGACGTATGAAATTGATGATTATCATATATTATATTCAATCCCCATTTGTCTGCAAGAGATGCCATACTTTCTAATTCATCTAAAAATAATTTCCGATTATTTTCATATGCTTCCCAATATAACACATATCTAACATGGTTCAATCCCATACTTTTAATAAGCTTGAAGCTATCATTATAATAGCCATCCATAATGGTCACATTAGGAAATCTTTCGTAATTCAAACTGGTATATTTTCCTTTCATGTTTACCCCAAGAAGTTTTTCACCATTTTCAGGATATGAATATGCGTTTTTAATTTCTAAAGTGTAAGAAAAAGAAATTGTTAGTATAACAATAAGTAATACTGCTAGATATTGTAAATTTATTTTATTCTTTAACATTTTTAAAACACACATGCTATACTTTTTAAGTAATAAATGTTATTAATAAAAATTATTAACGAGTATAGTACATTAACAACAGAAATAGGTGAATAAAGTTTAATTATTTTAAAAAAATTTAAAATATCTTATGTTATTTGACCTCTGATTTCGCCATCAGGATTAGATTCGCTATGAACATTCACGTAGGTGTCTCCACTTTCTATTAAAGTGATCAGATCAGAAATATTCTTTCCTTTCAGGGGTCCTTGCAAATCCAAGCTATTGATTGTACCACTTGCGAGGGAATTTTGTTTGTTTCCATTAATTGTTATAGAGTTAGATTCTATTTCAGAAATTTTTGTTGTATTTTGATTTTTAAATATGTCTTCCTTTACATTATATATACTCACCAATACATCTCCATTTTCACCCAAGTTACCTTTATGAATATGGATCCCTGTTATTTTTGGAACATCTAGAACATTAATTTGATAATAAAGAGTTTTGTTGTCATCTAGTAATTCAAAAGACGTGCTTCCGATACCAGTTGTTTTAATGGGTGGTACCTGTTCGTTTCCAGTTAATGTCGCCGTATATTTATATTTTAGACTGTTGCTTTCATCTAGGTTTTTTCCGCTTTGCCCTTGACCATAAGCTAAGATGTTAGTATTTGATAAAAGCAATAACATCAATATTCCCACAGAAAAAAATACTGTGGATATCACTAGACGTGTTTTATTTTTGTCCATATCAAATAGATTATAGGAATATATTTAAAAATTATTGAACTTTGTTAACCCCTATATTTCGATTGTAAGGTTCGTTTAGTATCAGTTAACGTAGTTTACTAATGGTTATATAATTATTAGTATACACATATTAATGATTTAAAAATGTCTACAATCTCATATTTTAATAAATTGGTCCATAAAGGAGTTAGGACAAAAGATGGAAACATTTTAGGCAACGTAATAGCGGCAGATAGTGCATATATCACTGTACGGGGAAGGCGAATCTTCCAATTTCCTGTTCAATTCATTGATCTATATAACGACACACAAGTTTTCTTGAGTATAGATACAAATGAATTATACAAGTACAAAATTTTTTAGGGATTTACACTTTTATTTTATTTTTGTATTTGTATAATAGGATTAATAGTAGAAGTGGTTAATAGTAGAATAAAAAGAATACAAAGTAAGTTAAGACTTTGTTCTTATACTTAAATATTTAACCTACTTCCACGGGGACAAATTTAAATGAAAGAATTAAGATGAGGAATTACCAATGATGTTACTATGTTCTCTCTGCTCATTGGACTCTAAATATAAGATATCTTAATTTCGATTAAACTCCTCACTCTCATACCATACGTAATATGTTAATTTTTGACCTAGCCTAAAGATAAAGGGAATTGGAATGCAATAAAGATATCAATATAGTTATGCCAATTATTATAAGGAAATACTGACTTTATTATTAATCTTCATATATTTTGAATATAAAGTTTATTTTTTCTGCAAATAGGACATTTGCCAATATCACATTCACCTTTTAAAATAGTTGCACACCAATAACACGAGTTACAAAATACAAATTCACAATTATTTCTATTATAAAATTTTTTATTCACAGTAATAGTTTTATTATGATACATTGTCACTCAATAGTTACTTCTTTCTTTAATTATATATCTATTAGTTAACTACGTTAACATAGTACAAAATTAGAAATAAGAATATTTGATTATTTTATAAAGTACATTGATTTCAATAAAATCTTCAAAAAAAGATTATGATTTACAGAAAAACATTAACGTTGATAATTCTCAGTTAGGATAATTATTCTTAATCGTCCAGTCTAATATACAAAAAGGTGATCGTCAGATCTTGTCAATTTGGTTTCTTATCTTGTCTGGGATATGTCAAATGGTTCTAAAATCATTTATTGATATTGTTAAGGGATTATTACGAGAAATCAATTTCGTGTTCGTAACTATTATAGATCCACAAGATGGGTTCACAGACTACAGCTAGATATACAACTCACGAACAAAATATTCATATTAAATTCTTGAATCCTTCTACTACATATTGAACAGCAATTGCAGCTATTATTATTGCAAATACTCGCGAAATAATTAAAGAACCTCGATTACCCAATAATTTATAGATTGGATTTATAAGACGAAATACAAAATACGTCATCAATAAAACTATTATTATAGAGATTATGGTTACTGCAAATCCACTAGTTTGAAATGTTATTATCACAGTTGTGATGGCTCCAGGACCAGCCAATAATGGAAATGCAATAGGTACAACACCAGTTTCGTCTGTAGCTGAAGTTTTATTGAATCTCCATTCACCATAGGTTAACAGCTCTATCGCGATTATAAATAAAAGGGCACCTCCAGCAATCATAAAACTAAATATTGTGATCCCAAAAATATCTAGAATTTGTTTACCAGCTATTCCAAATATTATTAATAAAATTAAAGCAGTTAAAATTGCTGTCTTTGAAACAAGTTGTCTATCTTTTATTTCCAGTTTCTGTGTGAGAGAAATGAAGATTGGAATATTTCCGATAGGATTTATAACTACGAAAAGCGCAATGATTGATTTTAATAGATCGCCATGAAATGCATTCAAAAAACTACCTATTTCAATTAAAAAAGAACTAAACACATCTGATAACAAGGTTAACTGAAATATAATTTCCTATTTGCTATTTTTAAATATTATGTCGGATACACGCTAAATTATTTACTAGATTTTGTTTGACACAATATAGACAAATTTAATAAATTTAGTCAAAATGTTCATTTAAGTAATACTAAAAAAACTATATATCGTAATACTGGAATGTGTTAAATATGTAAACAGGCTAAAACATACCTAATTAACTTACAAATTCCATCTATAGATATACAGAATATGATTGAATTATGCATTTATTTTATTTATCTCCATAACTGATTCATATCACATGGATAGCAAGAGTGGATTTTCACATTTTTGTTTGCGTATTTCTAATTCTGCATCATGTTCAACTTATTGATTGCTTTTTTGTTTTCATTAAATAAAAATCTAAGTCTTAACTGAATTCTTTCCAATTTTTGTAAATAATAATCTATTAAAATAAAAAAATAGAATAGAACGGCAATAATGATTAATATAATTATCAGAAGAATTGGAATATAGTATGGTTATACAATTAACATTGTTCAACCATATTAATAAATAAGTGGCCAATAACTATTCCATGGTCACATATAAAAACGACAAAAATAATATCGCAAACCTTAGAGACATTACAACACGACATGTGAAAGATATTTTAAGAGGTAGTTCCACGTTATTTAACAAGTTCATGCAATATTTTTATAGTTATTATAAAGATATATGTCAAAATTATTCTGAATTTATGAAAGAAATTGATCAACAAAATACTTCGAATAATTCTTACATCATGTTTTCAAAGAGGTCAGATTATTAGAAATGAATATTACAGCAACGGAAATTTCTCGAGTTCTCATTGCTAAAATAAGTGGGTGTAAGGAGAGCAACAAGAAAATAATATATTCTTTTGTGGATCAATATCATAGCTTATGTTTAGATACAAGGATATTTTAGCATCTCAACTAGAAGCATGTGAGAATTTGCTTTTAGCAACTCCAGGTAATGAAGATAAACAAATAATTGAAAATGAAATTTCGGAATTAAATAGATATCTTTAAATTTATCAGTTACTAAACAAAGTGTTTATTATAATTACCAGACATAACTTTGTTATTAAAAAATATTTGAAATCATCAAATCAGATATAGGTATAAATAAAATAAAGAAATCACAGAAAATAACTAGAAATTATCACTGAATTGTCGTGTACGTTCATCGACCTGATCTTGTGGTTTTTTGGTGGTTTTCTGATAGATATCTTTATGTTCTCTCTTATCATACTCTTTTTCATGCTCTTCTCTTACATGATGAAGTCTATCCTTTTCATGAATGAACTCTTTTCCACAATTATCGCATTTTAAAATGGCATGATGATGAACATGTCTAGTGTGATCGATTAATTCTTGATAGGTATGGAATTTCTCATCATCTAATTCACAGTTATATTTGTCATGGTGAAATAAATTCATTAAAAATCATATGAATTATCAATTATTAAAAACTATCTGAAAGATAGACATTTGATTTTAACTTTTATGATTTAATATATTATTACAAAGAAGAGCTAAAAATATAGAGAGAATTTTGACAAGAGTACAGAATATATGTTGGTAAATCACTATACGAGAACAAAGGATATTGGAGATAAATCATCCTCCAGATGGCATGTCTTGGTCCCATGTATTTTGTTGATAATTGTCAATAAGTTCATTTATTAATTCATCTAACTCGATATTTTTTTTTCGTCTTTGCATTAAATCATCCTTTAATGACCCTAGCCTTCTTAAAGTAAGATCCTGAATCTGAATATTAACCATGTGATAATACTTGCCGGTTAACCAAAGATATCTTTAACTGAAATTAATGTGATGAAAATAAAAGAAGGTATTTTAGATGAGATTAAAATCTAAATATTTGGGAATATGAAGGTGATCAAAATCGTAAAATCAGAAAAGACATATCATTCGCTTGTTTATAATGATTTGGTTACAGAAGTTATAGATGAGGCAAGTTTTAAAGATTTGTTTGAACTAAATTTTTATCTTCAAACTCTTCAAAAAAAACTAGAATTTGAAGATGTTTTGTTAATTATCCATGATAAAATCAATAATTCAGTAGATTTGAAAAGGAGTACGGAAGACATTTTTCTTGAATGATAAATCATTTATAAATAAATCGCAAACATGAAACAAAGAATTAATAAGATTATTCAGTTTAACGTTGCATGTAGAAATGGGTGGCGTATCAAAAAGAGGGAGAATTTTTTTGGGAAAAAGGATAGGTCCCAAATCTGCAAGACGTGCGAGAAAACCATTGAGTGCGGACTGGACCACTGGAAGGGTGCTTAACAGACATTTTGTTAATAGAAGAAAAAACAAGAAACCTACAAGAGGAGATAGAAATCAAAGCTATTCACATTATTCATATTGATTAGGCATCATTATCAAAAGAACGGGTTAAGGATAGATCCATAATTAGATATATTGGAAATCCACTAGGTACTTAAGACTGAAATAAAGAAAGAATGAATCTAATAAATTATTTCCCATTTAATACTATAAGAGAAAGACAAAAGAATGTCATTCAAAAAATAGAAGAAGAGATAGAAAATGGAACCAAATATATATTTTTGGAGGCGCCTACAGGATTTGGAAAGAGTCCTATCGCCATTGCATTAGCAAGGTACCTCGGCAGTTCTCATATTTGTACTTCAACAAAGGACTTACAAAACCAATATTCCAAGGATTTTCCCTTTGTAAAGGAAGCAAAGGGAAAGAGAAATTTTATGTGTCTGTTAAAACAGAATGAAGGAATAAAGGAAACTTGTGAATATGGACCTTGTCAGAAAGAAGAAGAATTTGACTGCAATTATAAGACGAGGCTACTGGATTACAAGGTAAGTGGTCTTGGAACAAAATTTGAACATGCAGGAATAGGTCAGATGGAAAAGATGAAATATGTAAGAAAACATGATTCTCAACTCCGATTTGAGAAAATTGAATGGGAACCATGTTATTATTTTCATCAGAAATGGATAGCAATAAAATCATCCCATACCATTTACAACTATAAATATTTCTTATCAGATCTATATTTCTCTAACAATATCGTGAAAAGAGATTTGATAGTTTTTGACGAGGTCCATAATATAGAATCAGAAATTTCTGATTTCAAGAGTTTCACAATAAATGGGGATCTTATTTCAAAAATGTTTCCAACTCTAAAATTGCCTCATAAAAAAGAAGAAGAGATAGAAACATGGGTCGATTTTTGTGAAGATTATAGAGACCATATTCTTGATTTTATAGAAGATACCCAGATGGCTATAGAAAGAAATGATTTAAGAGAACCTCATACAGAGAAAAATCTAATAGATTCCATCAACAGAGAAAAAAATATTTCCCAAGTTCTAAACGACATGAAAAGGAACAAGTCCAATTGGTTGGTAACAAATATCGATAGATCTGTAGATAATTTTATACGAAAAATAACAATTACGCCTTTGGATATTGCAAACTATTTTAAAGAAATTCTTGAAAATAGTTCTTACGGATTGTTCATGAGTGCGACTATTCTAAACAAAGATTATTTGTGTAAAATTTCTGGTCTTCCTGAAGATAAAATTGCCTTTATCAGAATAAAAGAATCTGACTTCCCAAAAGAAAATAGACCCATACATCTAATGAATGTAGCTTGGCTAAATAGCAAAACAATAGCATCAAGTCTTCCCCCCATCGCAAAAGCTATTGATAATATAATGAGTATTCACAAAAAAGAGAAGGGAATTATTCATACCACATCCTACTTTCAATTGAACTATATCAAGGATAACCTGAGTACACATAATAAGATGAGATTGATAGAAACCGGACCAAATATGGATAGAATCGAAATATTACAAAAACACTTTAAAAATAAGAATCCCACTGTCCTGATTTCCCCTTCCCTATACTATGGACTTGATCTTAAAGACGATTTATCTAGATTTCAAATAATCACTAAAGTTCCATATCCAGATCTAAGTGACAGGAAAGTATCAACAATGAGAAAAAAAGACATGAATTGGTATCTTTGGAATACTGTTATTAAAGTAGTACAAGCGTATGGAAGAAGCGTTAGGAGTAAAGAAGATCATGCTAGCACATATATTTTAGATAGTAACATAAGTTATCTTTTAAAAAATGCCAAAGAAATGTTTCCTCAATGGTTCACCGAAGCAATTATCCAAAGATAAAAAATAAAAGATAAAAAAAGTATATAAGATTTTCATAGTAAAAGGTCATTCTATAAAATTTAAAATCGTACTCTGTCCAGAATTATCTTTAAGATCCAACACTTTAATACCCAATCTTCTTATGTGAATATCTTGATTAACTGAAATAAAATCATTTAAAATAATATCAGCATTAATAAATAACTCATGGGGATCTTGGCTAGGAATCCTTAATGTTCTAGATTTTGTTTTAATTTCAAGCGTTTCACTTATAAAAATTAAAGCCAACGTTTTAAAAAATAAATTTCTTTGAATTAATTTTTCCAAAATCGAGTTACATAACTGGTGTAGTTCAAATTTAAAATATTCGACATCATGAGAATTTTCTTTTAAAGTTTTTATTCTAACAATCTGTTTTATGTCATTATCGCTTTTAACAGGATCGTAATTTATGCCACGTGCGGAATTGCATAAATAATTAGAACAAGCAGATCCAAATTCTTTTTTAAGCAAGTCCATGTTAGCAACAGAAATATCTTTGAAAGTCTTTATCCCCATTTGATAAAGTTTTTTTTTATTTTTTGGCCCTATTCCAGGAATCAAACTAATGTCAAGATCTGAAATCAAATTTATAGATTTTTTTGGTTCGATAATAAATAAACCACTTGGCTTTTTATATTTTGACCCTATTTTTGCTAAGAGTTTATTATAAGATATGCCTATCGAACAAGAGATATGAATTTTTTCATATAGGTTTGTCTTTAACATTTGAGCAATTTCTACAGCCTTATCAAAATCTCCATTTAAAAATTCAGTAAGGTCTACGTAACATTCATCAACGCCAACGACTTCGCATTTATCCACTACGGATTTAATAATCTCCATGGCATTGTTAGAAACTTCAGAATAATATTTTTGATCGATCGGAAGAAAGACCGGATTATCCAGAGAACTTAATTTTGACTTGGCTTCCCTAATTGAGATTCCAGACTTTACACCATATTTTCTTGCTACATAATTAGACGTGCTAACTACTCCGCTATCACTTGTTCTTCCAGAATACACGCACACTATTATTGGAGAATTTTTAATGGATGGATTTCTGATTTCCTCACATTGAGCAAAAAAATAATCAAAATCAATGTGAAATATAATTCTGATATCACTATTTTCAGATAATGGATCAAAATATCGGAATGTCATAAAATTAATTCATTCATTAATATAAATAAAAGTCACTGTTATAATATTTGTGGGGATAATTACTCATGTATCCGGGTTTAGATATACTTTTTTAGAACCAAACCAATTGATCTATCATTGGATGATCCCATTACAATTAACCAAGATGGTATCAAATTAAAACCTGAAATAATGATAAAAGAAGAATTGTATCATTGTATTTTTCAAAATAGAGTCTTCCTTTTTTACAAAGATAACGACGAGATCATTCATTGTTATGAGGTAGGTGATCCCAATATCATTACCAAAATTAGGGAGAACCCCAATAGCATTAGCGATATTTTCAATGAAATAGTCGAAGAGTCTAACAAAAATATCAAGAGTTGAAAACATTATATTCCACATTAGATGAGTTATTATAAGCATGACCACAAATATTGAAAATACTGGAAATGTAAAGAGAAGTAATGAGATTTTTATTGGCAAAAAGCCGTTGATGACCTATGTCACAGCAACATTAGTACAGCTGGCCAACGAACCGCTTGTAGTCATCAAAGCAAGAGGCAAAAGTATCCCAAGAGCTGTAGATGTATCTCAAATCATTGTGAAACGAATGGATACACTGGGATATAAGGTAGATTCTGTGAAAATAGGTTCCGAATCAGTAAAATCCGAGGACGGAAGAATCAGAAATGTTTCAACCATCGAAGTAGCTGTTTCTAGATAGCTGTTTCTAGAAATTAGATCCTTAAAAGCTTTTTTGTTTTTGTATTTAATTCTCTAGTTTTTATAATTTATTTATATCCAATACTTATAGTTTGTTCAATTTATTATTGTTAGTGTTTTTCAAATGCTATGCTCATAGTAATATAAAACTTGGTTACTTCTAGATAATTTTTATGATATCTTATATACAAGTTTATATTTATTTTGAATATGGTTTACCTCTAATAATTATATAAAAAATTTAAATTAGATTTTGGGGGTGGAAATTACTTTGAGCCAGGCATTACCACATTTGTTTTCTTATTAGGTAACATTAAATGTTCATTTAACTTTATCATTATCAGCAAAGTAAAAAGTTATTCAAAAAATTATTTTGTAACCGAATTATATTTTTAGATCTTGTTATTCTTAGTCAAAATGAAGAATAAAAATATTCTAAATTTTTATCATTATCCAGATCTTTAGGAATTTCATGCTACAGTCTAAAGAAAATACAGATTGTTGTGAAAAGTTCTTGACCTTTAATATCCTATTGCAGTATTATTTGAATTCATATCGGATAAATTAATGCTATATATAAATAAAATAAACACATAATCAGTATATGATTCAAAAAAGGAAATTACATGATTTAAAATTAAGCTTAAGAGATTTAGATTATGATGAAGGAATCAAAATTAGCGTAGATTCAACTAATGAAAAAATTTTTATAAATAAAAATATTCTAGACCAGTATGTCGTTGAATTTACAGGAACAGAATCTAATGAAATAAGATATTATGATAATTTGCATCTGGTGATATATGATGTGAAAAAAAGATATCACAATAATTTTCATTTTATAGAATATTGACAATTTTAAATTAAGAATAGTAATCAATAAACCAAAAACAGCAACAGCTATTTTAACCTAGTGACTGATTCGTTTCTTCCAGAAATACTATTTTTAATTTGGAAACGTACTAATAGACAAATAATCGAATGCAAAATCACGTAGCTGATAATCTCATTTAATATTTTTATTATCAAGTCATCGGTACCAATGATCAAAACGTTCTGTTGGTACTTGAAATTCTGCATTTTCATACCCGGTGTGCTAATTTTGAACCTACCTTAAAATACAAAGAAAACCTGTATATTATCCAAAGAAGATTTTCATATTGTAAGAGCTCTAAAAACACAAAAATTTATAATTTATCCAGCTTTTTGTACATAGATATTGAGAATATTTGATAAATTGAATAATAGAAAAAAAATTATAAATTCAAAAACAAATAATATAAAGGTTTTTTTATGTGGTCCAACGGTATATGATACTATTCATTTTGGGCATGCCAGATTTTTTCTTTTTTTTGACCTAGTCTATAGATTATTTAAATTAAGAAACATTGAACCAACAATAGTAATTAACATTACAGATATTGATCCAAAAATTCTAACAAGATCTAAAGAGAGAGGAGTTGAATATCCATCATTAGTAGAAGAAAATATTCAAGAGTTTTTAAAGACATCTGAGAAACTCGGTCTTAATAATTCTTTTATTTATGTTAAGGTGTCTGACTACGTACACTACACAAAAAGGATCATAGAAAAACTGATTATAGACAAAAAAGCATACTACAGTTTAGGAAATATTTATCTGAAAGCAGAATTTGGAACTAAAGATAATTTATCCGGATTATCCAAGGAAGAAATGAAGGATATGAGATTTGATATTAATCCTGGAAAAAAATCTCCTACAGATATTCTGCTATGGAACTGCTCGGATGTATTTGAAAATCTATTTAATGATTCGGAATTAGGAGATGGCGTCCCATGGTGGCATATTCAAGATGTTTCCGTTATATGTGGGATATTTTCAGGAAAGTATGATATCCACGGTGGAGCAACGGATCTCATTCTTCCCCATCATGAATATATAAGTTCTATTCTATACAGTATAAAAAATAGTAAGAAATACCCAAATATTTGGATGCACGTAGGACTAGTATACCTGAAAAATAAAAAAATGTCTAAATCTACAGGACATTATCTTTCGATTAATGATTTATTAAATAAATACAATGCTAACACTATAAGACTTTATTCATATTCTGAAAATTACCACGATCCATTATTTTTTTCCTATAAAGGCATAAACGAATACAGAGAATTAGAGAATAGAATAAGAGAAATATTCATTTCAGAATACACAGTTCCCGAAAAAAATAGCAGTAAAATAAAAAAGTTTATAGAGTATTTAACAGATGATTTTAACACAGTAGATGCTCTTATTGTTTTAAAAGAAGCTGTAGAAGAAAAAAGATATTGTGAAATCAAAAAGATGGTGGAAATTTTTGGACTCAGATATTAGAACGAGGTATAAAATGAACGAATTAGAATTTTGTTCATACTGGGTCAAAAATTATCCGATTGATTTGTCGACAAATATTTTTGTTAATTCAGATTTTCCTGAAGATTATTTTTTTAATAGGATAATAAGCAAAGCTTCAAAATCTAAGGTTATATATGAAGGCATTTCAAATTCAAATTTATTTTTAACAGAAAACGCTTTGAGAGGATTTTTTCACTTGCAAAACTTGAACAAGCAGGTAATAAAACATTTAGAAAAAAATCATTTTCATTATATGGACATAATTTATACCATGGTATCTCCTAGTAAAATTGGTAAGTTATATAGAAAAGCACCTAGCGTAAATGTCAAAGAGACGAATAATATTAAAGATTGGAATGATATATTTTGCAAGTCATTCCTGATAACAAGGCGGATTACTAATGTAAAACACGTATTACGTCAAAATAGAGAACGATTTATTTTTTTGCTTGCAGAAGTTAGTGAAAAAAATAATAGAAAAATACCTGTAGGATGTTGTTTACTTTTCGAAAATTATGGATGTATGGGCTTATATTGTCTAGGAACCATTCCAGAATATAGAAATAAAGGAATTGCTAGAACTGTGATTAAAAAATCCGTGGAAACAGCTAATCTCAAAGGTTTCAGCAATGTCTTCATACATACATTCCTGAACGATGGTTATATGAATTTCTATAATAAACTGAATTTCAAAATTGTGGATAAAAGTACTATATTTAGATCTGGGTAAAAATAAATGAGTTTCATAAATAGATTAAATCTCATGGTTATCCTGTAAGAAAACAAAAAATATAATAGATAATTAAAGTGCTTTAAATTACACTTAAATGGTTTTTATTAAAAGAATTGAAATTTATGGATTTAAATCATTTGGATTTAAGAATACTATTATCAATTTTAATAATGGTCTAGTAGCGTTTACGGGACCTAATGGCTCTGGAAAAAGTAATGTTTTGGATGCAATAATGTTTTCACTGGGTGAAAATAGTCCTAAATCCTTGCGCGTTGACAAGTTTCAATCTCTGTTCCATGATACTCAAAATAAAGGTCACAGGCTTATTAGAGTAAGTGTTATCTTTGATAACAAAGATAGAGGTATTCCAATTAATTCTGATCATGTAACATTAACAAGAGAAATGGAAGGTTCTGTTGGAGATAGTCAATATTTTTTGAATGGAAAAAAGGTTGCTAAATCCACGATCACCGAATTACTCCAGATAGTTGTAGCGGTTCCAAATAGGTTAAACATTGTACAGCAGGGAATGATTACCAGAATATCAGAATTGAATTCAGATGAGAGAAGGAAAATTATTGAAGATATTGTAGGATTGTCATACTTTGACGAAAAAAAAGAAGAATCTTTAACACAACTTGAAGAATCTGACAGAAGACTAGACATTGCGTTGGCACGTATAGGTGAGATTAGAAAAAGAATTGATGATTTAGAGATAGAAAGGAATGAACAATTACGATTTGAACACATAGAAACAGATATTAAAAAATACAAGGCAATAAAAATATCAAATGAGATAAAAAGACTAGAAAATACAGTTTCAACAAATGATTTAGAATTAGATAAAAAAAATAGCAAGTCAACTGAATTATCTTTGAATCTCAAGGAATTAAGAGAAGAAATTGAAAAACTGGATGTTGAGAAAATTGCGTTCATAAAAGAAGTAGATACAAGGAATAAACAAAAAGCAGAAGTTAGCAATAAAATTTCATTAATTGTCTATGAAGTAGAAAAATTGAAGGCCATTTATAAACAGACAGTATCAAGAATAGCAGAAATCAAAAACAGATTAAAATCGATAGATGGAACATTTGAAGATATTGATAAAAAAATAGATCATATTGAGGAGATAGTTAATTTAGCTGAAATTAATATAGAGAAACTATATGATGAAAAGAACTACAATATTAATCTACTAAAAACAATTGATCAAAACATCGTAATTGAAAACAATAAAAATGCAGAGATAAATTCGTTAAAATCAAAATTAGAAAATAGGAATTCCAAATTAATAAATTTATATAATAATCTTGAAAGACTTATTGTGACTAATCAAGAGAAATTACAAATAAAAACCCACCATGTTAATGAAATTCATAATAAAATAAATATACTTAATTCCAACATCTCTAATTCCGTGTCCCAAATTTCATATCACAAAAATAAACTTAAGACGCAACTAAAAGAAAGAGACACCATAGCTATATCGATATCAAATTTGCAGGATAAGATAGAAAAATATGCAACAGAATTAGAAAATTCAAGAACAACGTTAGATGAATCCGATCAAGATTCCTTAAAATTTCAGGAAAAGAATGCGATTTTAGCCAATTCGATGGCGGAAGATTTCACCATCTCAGAGATATTAAAGAATAAGAATCTAGATACAATAGGAGTTGTACATGACCTTATAAAATGGGATAAAAATTATCATAGAAGTGTAATAGCCGCAGGATCTGAATGGATGAAAGCCATAGTTGTAAAAGATGCGGGAAGCATGATAAAAATAGCAGAATTTGCAAAATCAAGGAAATTGCCTCGAGCCAAAATCATTCCGCTCGATCTAATAAAGTCTTCTGATAAGCTGATACTAAAGGAAGACAATATAGGCATAATAGGTCATCTTTCCAATTTTGTTACCTCAGATTTCAAAGTATTGGTGGAATTTTTATTTGGAAACACAATTGTTGTTCGAACAGCAAAAGATGCATATACTTTATCTATAAATGGATATAAAACTGTATCCATAGATGGCGAATTATTTGGGACTAGATCAAGATCTTTATTGATAGACTATAATTCTAAAATAATCGATGTGGTAAAAGAATTAAATCTGGATAACGATATAAAGACCCTTAGAAATTTAATTCTTAACCTTAAAAAATTCTTAGACAATAAAATCCTAAAATTAAGGAAGGCGGTCAAGCATGCTAGCGAAATGGAAACTACGAAGATTAAACTGGACAATTCCATAAACCATCACAAAGAAATGCTCAAATTCCATGAAAATCATCTTTATGAACTAGAAAATGATTTAGATCAACAAATAAACTCAAAAAAGTTAGTCGAAACGGAGACAAATTCGATTGCAGAAAAAATTTACAAGAATGAAATTAGGTTTGGAATCGTATCCAACACTAAAAACAAATTACAAAATATATTATCAGAAATCGAAGTAAAATATAATGGCTATGAATTAGATAGTCTAAATATAAGGAGGACCAATCTTCAAACCATTATCGATTCGAAAAACTACGAAATACAGGATCTGACAATAAAAACGACCTCCCAACGAAATGCCAGAGAACTACATTCTGACCGTAAATCTATATTAGAAGAAGAGAAGATAAATCTGGAAAAAGAATTAGAAGATAAAGAATCAAGAATTAATATAGATAAGGAAATAATCGAAAACAAAGAGACTGATTTGAAGACACTAAGAGATCAAGAACAGGAAATAATAAATGCTTCAGGAAATTCGTATTCAATTTTGCAAACTTATGAAGAAAAAATCAAATCGTTATTGGAAAATGAAAGAAGAGTTTCAAGGGAATACAACTCGTTTGAGAGAGAAATAGCATTATTAGATAAAGAAAATTCCAACCTAAGAGAACAACAAAGAAAATTAAATAATGATCTAATCTGGCTAGGATATAAACAGATTATTGAGGAAGATTATGACGTAGATGAATTAGTAACTGAATTATCTGAGGAATACGATTCGTTAAAGAATAGAATAAATCTCAGAGCGAATGAAAGTTATATTCAAGTCATTGAAGGTTACAGAGGAATGTCTGAAAGGAAAAATGACTTGGAAAAGGAACGTAATTCTATCATATTATTTATTGAAGAAATAAATAAAGAGAAGGAGAGTATGTTTATGGATGCGTTTCTTAAAATCAATCAAGATATCAATCACACATTTTCAACAGTCATAGGAGGAAACTCTTGGTTAGAAATTGAAAATCAAGAAGATATCTTTTCAGGGGGTGTTAGGTTGGTTGTTCAGTTCCCTGGAAAACCTAGGAGAGATTCTACGGCATTGTCAGGGGGAGAAAAAACAATGGCAGCTACAGTATTTCTTTTGGCATTACAATCTATAAAACCATCACCATTCTATCTTATGGATGAAATTGATGCGCACTTGGATGCACAGAATACAGAGAGATTGTCAAGCATCTTATTTGAACGAGCTAGAAAAAATCAAATAATAATGGTAACATTGAAAGATTCAACAATTTCAAAAGTTGACCAAATTTATGGAGTTTATCCTAAAAACGGTGTATCTCAAATATTAAAATACAAATATCCTGGAAAATCTTCCGGATCAACTGAGATTATAGCTTAAAAACTAAACAATATTATAACAAAAATAGTGTAAAAAATATAACAGAACAGAAATTTATAGAAATTAAGGCTTGTAATTGAAACAACGAACGTGATGATCTTTTTCTTCCATCGTCAGATCCGGTTCAACATCGTTGCATTTATCTATAGAATAGATACATTTATTAAAAAATTTGCATCCTTTCGAAATGTGTGATTGATCATATTCATTCTTGATCATGATCTCTTTATCTTCAATATCACTTAATTTTGGGATAGCAGATATTAAGGCTTTGGTATATGGATGAAGAGGATTTGTAATCACTTTCTCAATATCACCATATTCAATTATTTGTCCTTTGTATAAGATCATAATGTTGTCCCCTACTATTCTCGAAGTTGAAAGATCGTGAGTTATATACAGAAATGATATTTTCTCTTCCTCCTTCAACCTTCTCATTAATTCTAGAATTTGGAATCTTATAGAAACATCTAGCATTGAAACAGGTTCATCTGCAATTATAAGTTTTGGTTGCAATACCAAAGATCTCGCAAAACTTACTCGTTGTCTTTGTCCTCCAGAAAGCATATGTGGATATTTGTTAGAGATTTCCTCTAAAGGTTCGAGATTAACTTTTTTTAGTGCAGAAAATATTATTTCTCGAGTTTCATGTTTCTTTAATGATTTTTTGTGTATTTCTAATGGTTCCTTAATAATATCAAATACCTTCATTCTAGGATCAAGGGAGGAATAGGGATCTTGTAGTATCATTTGCATCTTTCTTCTCAACCTTAGTAATTCTTTGCCTTTTAAATTCGAGATATCTTCATTATCAAAAATGATTTTTCCTGAATCCTGATCTATAGATTTCATTATCAATCGAGCTAAAGTGGTCTTGCCTGAACCTGATTCACCTGCAACTACAAGTATTTCACCAATATCAAGTTGAAAATTTACGTTATCTATGACCTTGACGACATTTTTTTTTCTGAAACCAAATGATCTTACCAAATCTTGGTTACTAGGAAATGACTTATATAGATTAACAACATTTAGTAGATGGTTTTTCAACGCGAGTCACAAAATTTTGTTCTTCTTTGTTTTAAATAAAAAAAAATGCAAAATAAAATAAAATAGAAAGAAATATTATTTTGTTTGGTTCTTGTTAATTCTGAATATTCTATCAAAATAGTCCGATTGTTCCTGACTTAAATCTTCTGCTTCTGTTTCAGGAATATTTGCTAGACGCCTTGCTAGTTTTTTCTTGTAACCTAATTGCATCTGTCTAGCGATTTGAATACGTTGCGCTTGTGGTGAACCCGCACCATGCATAGATTCTGTAAGGTAACCAACTGCATTTCTTCCTAGTGTCATATTCTCTATTAATCTTAGTACCCGAACCCTATTTTCAGTGGGGATACCCTTTCTTCCCTTAAGATATTTTTCTAAGAGAGGTCCAGTTTCTGGATTTCTAAACTCTTTTTCAGAAGGCATTGTTACAACTAATCCTCCTGCAATATCTTGAGCCAGTCTCCCAATCTCATAGGGGAAACGAGTAACGTTGTGTTTGCATACGTTTGCAAGCATATCATCATTCTGAAAATTGCCAGACTTTGTTTTGTATGACTGATAAGACGATGCTAATCCTGCACCAAATATTGTCTCGTTAAGATGCGTCATTTCAACTAATTTGTCTTTAATATGAGATACATTTGAAACGCCATTATAATCAGCGATTGATGCTGCTGCACCTATAAGCACGTCACCAAGACCAGTCTTACAAACATAGCTCCTTCTGTGGTAACAAGTAAACCTTTCAACCAACATTGAAGCAAACTCATATTCACCATCCATAAAAATAAGATCGTTTGGAATAAAGACATTGTCAAAAATCATCATAGCTTCCTGTCCTGAAAATTTGGCATTTCCAGAATCAATATCTCCCCCTTCCATGCTTCTAGTATCACATGATTGTCGTCCGTAGATATAGATAATACCCGGAGCATCTGCTGGTACAGCACCAACAATGGCATAATCTTTATCTTCGCTTCTAAGCCTCATCGTAGGCATCACCAAGATCCAATGAGAATTAATGCATCCTGTCTGATGAGCCTTAGCACCTGATATATAAACACCTTTTTCATCCCGTTTTGCAATATGCACGAATAAATCCGGATCTTCTTGTTGTGATGGAGAGAGGCTTCTATCTCCCTTTACATCAGTCATAGCTCCTCCAATAACATGATTTTCTTGCTGAATTTTCTTTATGAATTCTTTTAACCTTTGATGATATTGTGTATTATTCTTTGCATCAATTTCGAAAGTAGTAGAATAAAGAGAATTTAATGCATCCATACCTACACATCTTTGAAAACAAGTGCCTGTTAATTGTCCAAGTTTCCGTTGCATCTTATTCTGATTTACAAGATCTTGAGCATTTTCAGTTATGTGTAAAAATCTATTCACACGTAAACCAGAAAGTGAAGATTCAGCAGAAGCTAATTCTGGCTCTTCGTTAGGCAAATCATAAGTTTCTGCCACAGCATTGATCGAAGGGCGAATCATAGGATGGTCCACTGGTTCTTTGACTAATTCCCCAAAAAGATAGACCTTTAGATTTCGATTTCTCAAACTTTCTATATACTCGGCTCCGTTTCTAATAGGCATATTCTATTATCGTCTGAATGTTATTTATATATTATTGGTAGAGGGTATGCTAGCTTCTTTTTTTAGCCAATATACTAGGAAATTTAAGAAAAATATCAAATATTCTGGGAATATTAAACATATATTAATTTTCTGCGTCTTAAAATATCGTAACTAAATGAAACTAGACGATTCAAGAAGAGATCAGTTTAGAAAAATGGCCAAATATCAAGGATATAGAAGCAGATCAGCATTCAAACTAAAGCAGATTAACAAAACACATCACATCCTAAAAAAAGGAAATACAGTAGTAGATGCTGGATGTGCTCCAGGGGGATGGATTCAGGTTGCAATGGAAGAGGTGGGAGAGAAAGGAAAGGTCATAGGGATAGATCTGAAAAAGATGGAATCGATATATGGTCCAATACTTATTCATGGCAGTATAGAGGATGAAAAAGTCATAGCACAAGTTAATCAATTGCTGGATAAGAAGGTAGATGTAATTCTATCAGACATTGCCCCCAATGTAAGCGGAAATTGGGAATTAGATCATGCAAGACAGATTTCATTGACAGAAAGTGTATTTGATTTGGCAAAAAAGATTTTAAAAAGAAATGGTACTGCAGTTTTCAAGGTATTCCAAGGAGATATGTTAAATGACCTAATCATCAGATTGAAAGAAAGATTTGAAAGAGTGATACTTACCAAACCTATTGCAAGTAGACAAGAAAGCAGTGAACTTTATCTGGTTTGTTTAAATTTTAGATAGCGAAAATGCATTGTTATAGTTAAGATATTTTGGACTGGTGTGTCATCTTAATGTAAATAGTTACTGCTACAAAGACAATTTGACATTACATGAAGAAATTTAAATATTTTTAATATTAAATATAAATATACAAATATTTCAAGGAAAACATATTGCTTGCTTCAAATTATGAAAGGGAAAAAAATGGAAAAAAATTTATTAAAATATCCAAATCAGAAAGAGAAGGATTTTACAAAATATTATTTTCACGAAGAGATGTTAGATCACATTTTACAGATAAAAAAGATATTGCCCTTTCAACACTATTCAAGATATTAAATGCAGCCCATCATGCACCATCAGTTGGTTTCTCTCAACCATGGAATTTCATCGTAATAAAAGATATCCAAACGAGGGAAAGGATAAGGAATTCGTTTTTTAAGGAGTATAAAAAATCAGTAGAAATGTTAGAGACAGATAAGAAAAGGAAGAAGAAATATCAATCTCTAAAACTAGAAGGAATTTTGGAATCTAATATAAACATCTGTATTACATATGATTCTACAAGGTTTGGACCATTTATAATAGGAACAACTGCTATACCTGACACTGGAATATACAGTGTCTGCTGTGCAATTCAGAATCTCTGGTTGGCTGCAAGAGCAGAAGAAGTAGGGGTAGGATGGGTAAGCATTTTATCTAACAAGGATTTGAAAAAAATACTATCGATTCCAAGACATATAAAACCAATAGCTTATTTGTGTCTTGGATATGTTTCAGAATTTGTGGATAAGCCAGATCTAGAAAGATCAGGATGGCTACAAAGAATGAATCTAAAGGAACTTATTTTCTTAGAAAAATGGGGAAATGACTTGATTTCCCAAGAAAAGAGAAGTAAGGTAAATGAAGAATAGAAGTATAGAAATGATAATATTCTTCAAAGAGATTAAATAAAGCAATGATTTTTAAAAAAATTTACCTATTGGCAATACCTACTGTAATTGCAATTATAATATTAATTTTCATGATTAATAATACAAGTTTAATTAATAAGAAAAAATTCGATCTAGCGATCGATGCACTGAAGGAAGAACAGTCACTATTTACGCATACTCGTGTAAAGATAACTAATATAGGAATCCAACCTCTTACAAATATAACAATAAATTATGGAAATAAAAGTGAGGTGATATCTATATTGGAACCAGGACAAAGTTATCCATTAAGTCCTCCTGCAGGCAGCGACCTTGAAAAGGTAAGAGTGACTACTAATGAGGGCATCAACATCACTCAGGCATACAGAACACCCATAAAAATGCCGGGAATGATGGGATCTTAGATTAATAGTTACAAAATTTGTTTTATTTTTGAATATGATCAAGATATCCTTTCCATCCAATTCTTTCTAATTTTTCGAGTTTGTAGTGTACTTCCTTGTTCAGATGAAGTTTGTACTTCTCAATCTTGGTGGATATAGTCGGTGATTCGATAGCTAGAATCTGACATGCTAAAATAGCTGCATTCTTTGCACCATTAATAGCTACGGTAGCAACAGGAATTCCGGATGGCATCTGAACAATTGACAATAGAGAATCTAAACCATTTAAACTTGAGCTATTAATAGGAACTCCTATAACTGGAATGGTGGACAACGAAGCCACCATTCCTGGCAGATGAGCTGCACCTCCAGCCCCTGCAATGATCACTTTTATTCCTCTTTTCTTCGCATTAAGTGAATATTTCATCAATCTAACAGGTGTTCTATGAGCTGAAACTATTGTCACCTCATACGGAATATCAAAATACTCTAGCATTTCTGCGGCCTCCTTCATTACTTTCAAATCAGAATCACTACCCATAATTATGGCAACGTGCGATTTAGTCAACTGTATATAATTATGAATCTGTTATGATATCTATTGAATTTTTTGCTTCATTTGCCCTTTTTAATGCCTCATCAACGGAATTAGCTAGTGCAATAATGTGACCTAGCTTTCTCTTGGGTTTGGTAGTTTTTTTACCATATATATGGATCTTGACGCCAGGAATGGAAAGTAGTTTTGTCAATCCTGTTACTTTATAATTGCCAGATAAATCGCTAGGTCCTAAAATATTCTTCATAACTACAGGTTTAAGTAACTCCGGTCTTGCTAAAGGCATGTTCAATATGCAGCGTATGTGTTGTTCAAATTGGGATACGGGACATGCTTCAACTGTATAATGACCGGAATTATGAGGTCTTGGAGCAATCTCATTAATCAAAATTTCATCATTCTTTGACACAAACATTTCTATTCCAAACAGACCTACATCATCCAAACAGTTTACGACTCTTTCTGCAATCTTTCTGGCATTCTCTTCAGATGTAGATGAAATTCTTGCAGGAACAATTGTCGTATCTAAAATATTATCTCTGTGGATATTTTCTGCTACAGGAAACGATGTAGTTTGACCAGATTTATTTCTAGCGACAATTATAGAGATCTCATTTGTAAAATCAACAAATTTTTCTGAAAATATGTCTTTACCTAGAAAGTACGACAATCCATTCTGAATTTCATTTGCAGAAGAAATTAGCAGGTTGCCATGACCATCGTAAGAATCTTCCGAGGCTTTTAACATTATGGGTAACCCAAATTTCTCTATACATAACAACAAATCATCATTAGAATCTATTTTGTAAAAATCTGTTGTGGGAAGATTATTTTTCCTTAGAAAAGTTTTTTGCCTAAATTTATTTTGAATAATTTTTAATGTATGCGGAGATGGAAATATCGGATAATTTTTAGATTCAAGGTTTTTTAGTGCGCTCGAATTTGCCAATTCGATTTCATATGTTATAAGATCACAATTATTAGCCAGTTCATAGATTTTCTCCTCATCCTTAAAATCAGCTACAATAAGTTTATCGCAAATAGCAGAGGCAGGACAATCAATACTTGGATCAAGAATAATAACTTCGAGTGACATCCTTTTAGCTTCCTGGGCAATCATTTTACCTAATTGTCCACCACCTATAATCCCTATAGCAGGTGGATTACTTACTGATAATTCATTCAAAAGATTGGTCATGAAGATAATAATTTTGATGACAACAAAGGTGTTAAAAATGTAATCTGTAATTCAAGGAACTATTTTATATCGAAATCACAAATTTAGAAAAGTCTAACAAATGAGTTATATTGTATTGAAGGAAATTATAGTAAGTATATTCCTTATGAAATTTCTAATATTAAGTATTAGAATAATTTTCATAATGTTTAATTAGAACAAGTTTCTATAATAATGTGTGATAAAAGTTACCCATCAGAATCGATACGTTCAATCTTTTAGGGATGAGAGAAACAATCACAAGGAATGTTCGAGCTGCGATGGAAATGGCTGGATATATGAATTTTATAATGATCCAGTTTCATGGAGATCATGTCCGGACTGTAGCTCAGAAAGTCAGAAATAGGAATTTCTTAAAAAATCTTATTTTTTCTTGAAAATATGTGCAGGAATTCTAAAGAAATATTTAACAATCATTAATTCAAAACAATATCATGTTAAGGAAAGAAGAAGCTATTAGAAAATGGTTTCCGATTGCAGCAATTGTTGCTGGAGTATCTTTTGTCATCACTTTCTTACTTAATCTACCTATTGAAAGAGTGATAGCTGCTACAGCCTTGGCAGGAATTATGGTATTTAGTGGATTTTTCTTCAGATCATTTGGAAGGGATCAGAAAGACTACAAACAGTAAAAAAGCACTAAACTCGTTAATGCAGTAAAATGCTAATATTTAAAAATTATGAAAAAATTTTATCTATTAATTTGAAAAAATTGAGTATCAGACTATTTTAATTTGTATAAATATTCTATAATATCCGATGGTTAAATTTTCAAATCAACTTTATTCCATTTTATTCTTTGTGGCGATGAGTATTTTAACATTAATCATAGTGCAGACAGTCTACTCCTTCATAAAAAACGACATACAGATGCCTAAATTTGTTATATCAATCATAATGGAATTTATCTTCGTTTTTGTAATAATAAAAGTATACGACGAGATAGGATGTAAATGGGAGAACATCAAAGTGGTACCAATTGCAAAAAAACACAAAGAAGAGGTACAACCTACAGTTCAAAATAACTATTATTACGGTAATTCGCCAAAGTTTAATGTGACCAGATTTTGTCCTAATTGTGGTATCACCGTTATAAAACACATTCCCCAATCTGACCTAGAAAAGTATGAAGCCATACCTAGATTCTGCAGAAACTGCGGATCGCTAATTAATGAAACAAGAATTCGTAGTAATAAATAAAGTCAATATACAAAATAGATAAATCCTAAAAACAATCTTAAATAAACTGAGAACTAGATATTGAAAATAAAAAATTTTAACAGTAAATTAACACTGAAAATCATAGTAGCAGTAACAGTACTTTTAGGTTTTATAGCATATAATGTGAATGAAACAATATTTGTTTATGTTCTCTCAGAAACCGCGGAAGAAATTCACAATGCTATAATGAGTAAAAATGTTTTGGACACCCAATATTTGAAGGGGATAGCAGAGATAGGAGGGTTCATAATTAATACAGATATTGCATTGACAGATAAGCAGAAACAAGATGGACTATCAATAAGGAACAATATGCAAGAAAACGAAGGAATGATATTTGTTTTCAAAGAACCGAAACAACAAAGTTTTTGGATGAAAGGTATGAAATTTCCAATCGATATCATATGGTTGGATGCCAATCTATCTATAGTGCATATTGAGAAAAGTTTACAGCCCTGTGAATCATTTATATCTTGTCCTTCATATAGTCCATCATCTAATGCACTATTTGTTCTAGAAACAGTTTCAGGATTTGCAGATAGTCATGACCTTAAAATAGGTAAGAAAATAAATTTCAAATTATTAGAATAGACCATATCCTTAATAAAATATAATTTGCTACTTTTATAAAATTAACAGTGTACGTGAAAATTAGAATTTATCTAAATTTCTGACTATCTCTCAAGGTCTATCATTATCCTTCCATCTCTAGAAGTATCAAATAGACTTTTCAACGCATCTCCAGTCTGTTCTAAAGAAAATACCTTCCATACCCTAACCTTAAGGCGATTAGAAGATTTTATAACACTTTTTAGTTCTAGTATAGTTCCGCCATTTGAGCCAATGATTTGAATTTGTTTTAGATAAATAGGTTGAAGATCAAATTGAACTATATTACCAGTCAATATTCCAAAAATAACCAGTCTCCCATTATAATTCAAAGAATTTAGACTTGATTCCCAAGTTTGTTTTCCAAGGGAGTTAATCACTACATCAGCCATTTTACCACTTGTCAACTTTGATGTAATTTCCGGAACTTTATCATAATCACATATATAAAAATCCGCACCAAGTTCTTTCAGCCATGATTTTTTACTCACAGCAATTACTTTAGCCTTTTTCAATTTACCGAATTGTATAGCAAACATACCAGTACTACCCGATGCACCATAAACAAGAAGAGTATCATTTTCGGTTATTGACGAAAGGTTAAGAGCATGATATGCGGTTAGAGCAGAAACTGACAGACTTGAAGCAAGATTCCAATCTAAATTTTTTGGAATCTTGATGACATTTTCTTTTCGTAACGATACATATTCCGATAATCCACCATTGGTAGTAACTCCTATCAGAGATCCTTTTCTGCACAACATTTCTCTTCCAGAGATGCATTGATCACATTCCGAATCAAATGTTCTATTATAGACGATTACATGATCATTTGCATTTATTTCATTTACTTGGCTACCTACTTTTTCTACTTCGCCGGAGAACTCCATTCCCGGAATATGCGGCAAAGGAGTTGGGATTAGCCTCTTTTCAGAAAATAGACCATAAAATCCGGTGACCGTAAAATAATCTATCGGATTAATACCCACTCTTTTTACTTTTATCAACACTTCATTTTCATTAATCTTTGGAATCGGGACCTCGATATCTTTAAGATTTTCGAGACCTGGTTTTTCAAAAACAATAGTTCTCATCAAACAATATTATTAAAGAAATTCAATAAATTGTTTAATATTAAAATACTTTATTACAAAGAAAATTGTTTTCTCGTGAAAAATTCGAATACAATTGAATATTAGTATATTATATCAAAGGGAGTACAAAGAACATTATCTCAAAAATATTTTCTTTTGACTAATACGGGAATTCTGAGTTGCCTTATGTCTAAATCCCTACTAGAGATATGTTAAGACATGATAAGAAACTGAAAAATATATCTCAAATATTCGAAAGTTAATAAAACAATGAATCAATTGTATAATATAATGTTGGTAATTATTTGGGAGCAGAGGAAGTCATTGATATAGCATAAATCTATAAATATGAAGATAATGAAAATCCCTTGAAATAATTATACGAGATCTCATGGAAGAGGGTGAAGTTATGATAAGATAACATTTTGCGGGTCTTAATGAGAAAAAAGCATTAGACCAAATATTTCCTTTTAATCAAATAAATATAAATTTGGGCAAAGCGTAAGATTTATTTAAAACTACAGAATGCGCAATATCTATATTTTTCTTTTTGTAAAATAACCTTGAAATTGATGGTTAATATTTTATTTCTTGAATATTACTCTTCCTTTGTACTTGAAAATAATTTTGTTGTCTTGGGACAATGTAAACACATTTTTTAGTAAATTTAATTTTAGAAAAATATTATCCATAGATTCATCAGAAGACACAAGGCTTAATGAATGTAAATTAATGGATATGTTACCATCAATAAATTCTATGTCCAAATATTGTTCATCATCTCTTTTTATATTCAACCGTCCTTTTTTGATAATGTGACCACAAAACAATAACACATTTATTGGATTGTTTTGAAGAGCCATATCATGTTCTTTAGAAAATTAATTATCAGTTGAATGAGTTTCAGCTTTAATCGTAACTTTGCCATTTATTGTCCATTTAGCACTCAGCTCTTTTCCATTCAGGCCTGTTGCTTTAGGAAGGTCTATAGTTAGATTTTCGAAACTATACTCTATTACAGCTCCTTTCCCAGTCAACCTGTCTAGAATTTCCGTGATTACCTGAACCCATTGATGAGAAGGATCATTAGAATTCATTGAATTATTAATCATACTTTAAGTAAATAAAACTTTCCTGATAAATAAATTGAATTTAAGTTGTATTATCTAGAAATAAACATGCATATTTAAAATTTCATTATCTTTTGTAGTAATACAAGTAAAGTTACTTCCACTGTTGCTACTTTTCCAAAATTATTTATCTACCAATTATCCATAGTACAAATATAAACACATTCTTTCAATAATAATCGGTTTGTTTTCCATTTTTGAAGTATTTTGACATTTAGTGAGTAACAGAAGGCGCTATG
Source organism: uncultured Nitrososphaerales archaeon (assembly GCA_963695855.1). Classification (GTDB taxonomy): domain Archaea; phylum Thermoproteota; class Nitrososphaeria; order Nitrososphaerales; family Nitrososphaeraceae; genus TH1177. Next base: position 514,020 of record CAVOHZ010000010.1, read on the forward strand.
TCCTGTATTCTTACCAGTTAGCAATAGAGTTAACTTTCAATCCTGGATACTAAATTTGACTTGATTTATAGAAAATTAATACATGATAAAAACTGGACTAATAACATATTTAATATACTCATTGGGATTCCTCATTGCAACATAATCAAGTAATCATCTAGTAAATCGTATAGTACATGAAATTTTCCAGCTACAGTATCCTTGTATTTTGAGACATATCTAAAGTTTTTACAAGGTACTTGCTATGTTAATTCGAAAAAAATGAATATCGATATCAAATCTATATTTATGGTTCATTTATTAAAAAATCCCATTTTATAATGAAAAATTTCTTGAAATTGAACTAATTCCGGAATGACATTTTATCATAATTATCTAAAGGATAATTTTGCTGGTGAATACTGGAATACGATGAAGGTTGCTGATTTTTATTTCCTTCGTTGATTTTAGCGGCTGAGTAAAATTCTTGACTTATTGAATTGAAATCATCCAATGAATGATCTTTGCCATTTTCATTTTTAGATAAAGTGAATTTGTCTAAAATGGTCAATTTCTTATTATCATAAAATGTTCCAACCAGTGTATTACCATTATCTTTTATATCAAAATTAAGGAAACCATGAGAGCGTTTTTGTATCACAGTATAGGGCAAGTAGTAGTCAATATTTTGAAGGTCGTCACCTGCAGTACCTGCAGTAATGAATATTATTCCATTATTATTTTTATATTCATAATTTTGTTGATTTGTGACAATTGGATAAAGAGGATTATCTTTGTTATAAGATAATGGAAGGGATCTTTGGTAATATTGTGTATGACCATTTAGCACTATATCCACACCATTTTTTTCAAACATTCGTTGAAAAGCCTTTCTTAAATCTTCGCTGGCGTTTTCATCAAAGTGAGATGCGGAATAAAATGGTTTGTGAAGGAATACTATCTTCCATAAAATATTAGGATCTGCGGATGTCTTCTCTAGATCATTTTTTATAAAATCGTATTGCATACTACCTTTTTGAAATGGATGTTCTGTAGAAATTGCTATAAAATGCACATTTCCAAAATTAAAAGAATAATATGGTTTTTTAAGACCATAGTGATCGATTAACTGTTTGTAGGAAGCCGCAAAATCAAGATCATGATTTCCTATTGCTATTCTCATTAAATCATCTATTGGTTTGGACAAGTCAAACCAACATTGTGCAGAAGGATTATTAAAAAGGTAATCACCCAATCCTACTACTAGTTCAGGCTTAAATTTTAGGATGTTTGTTATGGTTTTTTGAGTTTCCTTGTTACATATCCAATCTCCAGCAGCAATAAAATTTATACCTTGAGTATCTATTGGAGTTGGTGATTGCTTGGAGTTGCCTGTATCCGATTCTTTGGGAAGAGAAGGGTCTATACCATAATCTTCAGGATCGTAATAATCATTGGGGGCTATACCAAAATATCCATCATCCTGCGCCAATAAGGAATTTAAGGAGATGGTACAAGGGAACAGTAAGAAAGAGAAAAACGTAATTAACAATATATTATAACTATATACCATATTACTAAAAAATTTGCAAAGGACTCTTTTTAAGATTTGTATTGATTGTTGTTAAAGTTAATTACTATATTATGTTATATAAATTTGCTTAAAAAAAAAGTAAGTAAAAAAGTTAGTGCCAAATGTAGTACTTTTAGTATTTTAGATTGCGTCATTGACCGGATCAGTCAATTAGCTGTATAGAAAATAAGAGATGAATTTATAAAGAATTATTGGAAATAAATTTATTGTATTAATGAATAATGAATACTATTTTAAGATATTATTTGGATTTTCAGTCTTTTCCTTAGGTATTATCATTTTGTTTAGTGAAGCTTTTAGTGAAAAAGGTAAAGATTATCTTATTAATTATTATTATTTAGATCAATTTGGGGGAAAAGGATCAGGGGATGGTCAATTTAACGCACCACATAGTATTGATATTGATAAATTTGGGAATGTTTATGTCACAGATACTGGCAATAACAGGGTTCAAAAGTTCACATCTGATGGAAAATTTGTGCTCAAATGGGGAGATATGGGTACGGGGGATGGTCAATTTCTAAAATTACATGACTTGGCAGTGGATCCATCCGGTAAATATGTTTACACAGTCGAACTAAAAAACCATAGAGTGCAAAAGTTCACATCTGATGGAAAATTTGTGCTCAAATGGGGATTCGAAAATACTGGAGGTAAGGGGGCCGAAAGAACTCCACATCAAGTGTCAGTGGATTCACAAGGTTTTGTTTATCTAACTGATAAAAATGGTCACCAAATTCTTAAATTTGATGAAAACGGAAAATTTATCAAAATAATAGGAAGGGAAGGTTCAGGTGATGGGGAATTTCTTAGACCTCATGGAATAGTTTTTGATTCCAAAGATAATATGTATATTACAGATATGAGAAATTCTCGTGTCCAAATACTAGATAAAGATCTTAATTTAATTAAACAATGGGGATCATATGGAAATGGAACAGGACAGTTTTCTCTTACTTTCCCTGGCATTGACTACTTCGAAAAAGATGATCTTGTTTTCGTTGTCGACAAGTTATTTACAAGAGTTCAAGTCTTTGATAATCAAGGTAATTTCATGACAGAATTTGGTTCTAAAGGTACTGGGGACAGTCAGTTCAAACGACCGGAAGATTTGGCGTTAAATCCATCTGGAAAAATTTTTGTATCGGATACTGGCAATTCGAGAGTCCAGATATTTGGAATCAAAGAGTAGATATTTATAATATAAAAGTCTCACCACTATATTGAAATTAAAATTAGAATAAGTTATATTAACAAATTAACTCGAAATCATACAACAATTTAAGATAACAAAAATACCTATGGAAACATTTTAAGAAAAGACAAGAATCTTCATAGTTTATTTACAAAGAGAAGAATTATTGTACCGTTTTCAGAAAGGAAGGTAGAATATATTCTTTCATTTTTTGAATTTGATTGGATAAATGATGAACACAAATTAATTAAAGATTTAAACAATCTATTATCATCTGATCAATACGAAACTTTAACACATAAAATATACGATAAAATTTTTAAAATCAAAAAAATGCCTTATTCGAGGTGGTAAGATCCTTGCAATTTTAGTACAAAGATGATATGTTAAATTATGTGAAAAAAATAGGATTGAAAAATGTATATTCATCTTTTCCAATCCGATCCTCAAGTAATTTCAAACATGAGAAATAATATGCTCAGTTTTCAAACTAAGTTAATATGAAGGCTTTTCTAAATTATCCACCAAATAAGAAATTAAAAGCCAAGTTTAAAGAAATAGTAATTGAGGAAATCGATAATGTTCCTAAAATGAAATTTATTCTAGATTATGTTATACTCAACATTATGGATCACAACACTAAACAAATAGAAATAAAAGAATTTTTTACTCATATTTGAAAATATTTTTTACGATTAATTTTATAAAATTAAATGAAAAATAAGAAAATTATGGATAAGGAATTGGTATCATTCCCAAGATGTTGTTAGGTTGAAGGATGTTTAGGCTAGAGTCTATCTTAGAATGAGATTTAATTATGGCCGGAGATGATGATTCTTGTTGTTGTAGTTGTTGTTGTTGTTGTGGTTGTTGTGGTTGTTGTGGTTGTTGTTGTGGTTGTTGTTGTGGTTGTTGTTGTGGTTGTTGTTGTGGTTGTTGTTGTTGTTGTTGTTGTTGTTGTTGTTGTTGTTGTTGTGGTTGTTGTTGTTGTTGTGGTTGTTGTTGTGGTTGTTGTTGTGGTTGTTGTTGTGGTTGTTGTTGTGGTTGTTGTTGTGGTTGTTGTTGTGGTTGTTGTTGTGGTTGTTGTTGTGGTTGTTGTTGTGGTTGTTGTTGTGGTTGTTGTTGTGGTTGTTGTTGTGGTTGTTGTTGTGGTTGTTGTTGTGGTTGTTGTTGTGGTTGTTGTTGTGGTTGTTGTTGTGGTTGTTGTTGTGGTTGTTGTTGTGGTTGTTGTTGTGGTTGTTGTTGTGGTTGTTGTTGTGGTTGTTGTTGTGGTTGTTGTTGTGGTTGTTGTTGTGGTTGTTGTTGTGGTTGTTGTTGTGGTTGTTGTTGTGGTTGTTGTTGTGGTTGTTGTTGTGGTTGTTGTTGTGGTTGTTGTTGTGGTTGTTGTTGTGGTTGTTGTTGTGGTTGTTGTTGTGGTTGTTGTTGTGGTTGTTGTTGTGGTTGTTGTTGTTGTTGTACAGGTTGTCCTTCTTTCTGTTGCATTATTGCATTACCAGAATTCAATATTCTAGTATTTTTTTGTTGTTCTTGTTGTTGTTGTTCTTGTTGTTTCTGTATTTCTTGTTGTTGTAGTTGTTGTTTTAGTTGTTGTTGTAGTTGTTGTTGTAGTTGTTGTAGTTGCTGTTTTAGTTGTTGTTTTAGTTGTTCTTGTTGTTGTACAGGTTGTCCTTGTTTTTGTTGCATTGTTGCATTACCAGAATCCAATATTTTAGTATCTTTTTGTTGTTCTTGTTGTTGTTGTTCTTGTTGTTTCTGTATTTCTTGTTGTTTCAACATGATTTCTCTATCGTCGTTGTATTGAGACTGCAATGATTCTGGGCTTACTACATCATTTGAGCTATTGGTTAAGGTCGAAATAGGTAGGGTATGAAAGTCTTTGAATGTTCCTATGGGATCTCTTTGCAAATCTGCTAATTGATTATCAAATGTTGAATCTAATTTTTCGACCCATCCTGGGTATACATTTGGAACTGCATATACCCCTTGTCCACCCATACCATCAAATTTTACGATTTGGTCATCGGCTTCAAATTCTGGCGTTCCAGTACTTGAATATTTTCCAGTTAATAGCACCGAACCGGCGATATTTGCATCAGTTACATTACCATCATTGTTAGGATCTGCATCTACGGCTATCATTCTATTCGAGAATTTGCTAGAAACATATGCATAGTATCCGTCATCGCTCGTTGTGTTAGTGTCGACTCCATTCTTTGCACCAAAGTTAACCCCGTGACATCCTGGATCACAGGGCAGGCTGGTTACTAACTCTGGATCATCGTAAACACCATTGCCATCTGTATCTGTATCTATTACCGCTATTGTTCCTGACAATGTATTTGCTGTAACTACGTATTGACCGTTTGGACTGACTGGGGTTTGAATTGGCCAGAAATTACCTGATTCTGCAAGATTTATAGTCTTGATTACCTTACCGGATTCGATATCTACAAGATCAAGTGTACTAGAAAGCAGATTAGACACGTAAACTTGCTTTCCGTCTGGCATCATGCCAGTTGCAATTGGCATCATGCCTGTATCTACTCTGGATTGAATTTCCCCTTTGCCTTGATTCTCGGTGAAATCAAAGATAGTCACATCATCCGTGAAATGATTTGGAGTAATCATCTTCTCTCCATTTGGAGTAATCCAATGTCCGTGAGGATGTGTTGGCAGTTGACCAGAATCTTGCATGGGTATTATTCTCAATATATTGAATTTATTATTTTGTTTGTCAAAATCAAGTTCTGCGACTCCCTGTTCACCGCTTAACACAACATAGAGTCGGTCATTTGTCGGGTTTGTCATAACATGCGACGGAGCGTCCCCAACCTTGATATCATCAAGTAGTGTCCCAGTATCTCTGTCAAATGCAGTCAATCGATTATCAAACCATTGAGTTTGATACATCACTTGTTGATTGGAGTCACTCCACATATTATATGGATGATTCATATTGATTTGAGGCAATGAAACCTTTCTTTCTACCTTCCAGTTCTCGACATTTACCTTGGTTGCTGTTCCTGGTTTTGTCTTGTTAGCTGTTTCTTCAAATTGTGTATCTATCCATACTTCACCAACTCCTGGGATAGATGGATTTTGTATTGTGTCTAGTGGGGTAATTTGTTCTTGTGTATTTCCGAGAGTAGCCGTTTCTTTCATCGAAGTCATAAGTGCTTCATCAAGATAGAATACTTCCTTTTGGTCGGTTTTTACTGGAATATGAGGAAATTTAGGTATCCATTCCGAATTGACAACATTCGAATCCTTCAAGTCTGAAGGAATATTTGTACTATAATCCTTCCAGTTAAAGGGATTATTCGCAATGAAGAATGTCCTTAATAATGCTAAAGAGAGGTCATTACTAGAGGCTACTTTATCTCCCGTGCTCAATTCAAGCTCATCTCCTAAGTCAAAACCAATCGTTTCAGGGTCATCTGCTATTACTCCTGCAAACATATACGGATGTATTTTGCAAGTAAATACATATAATCCAGGCGTTTCAAGTTTTACTATGCCACCTCCAGAATATGCAGTAATTTGATCGAATGGCATATGTGGGGGTAATGATATCTGATTGACCTTCTGGTTAGAGCTTACTTTTTCATTATGGCTGCTTATAGTTTGCATAGGCATATTGTTTGCTTCTGATGGCCATAAAAGACTGGTAATAGTATGTACAGCATTTGTATCGTCCATTATAAAGTGTACAGTTCCCCCTTTATCTACTACTCCAAATGATTCTGTTGTATCTTTTAATGCTACAAGTTCTCCTTTTTGGTCTTTTATTTTTATTTCTCCGCCTACGTTCTTAAAGTATCTTCCTGGATCATCAGTTATAGAAAATGTTATGAAGTTGCCTTGTTCGGTTGGTCCTCGATCGAGTGGAGACGCACCAGGTATACTTTTGGTAAAACTCCCAACAGGCCCTACCTTAAACGTACCCATCATTCCAGCTTCCATGTGAGCAAATACATGACAGTGATATTGCCAATTGCCAATTCCTACTTTGTCCCCTGCTTCAACTATAAAGGAGTGACTCTGATATGGAGAAATCAATTTTGTATCAATAATGTTTGCTGTTCCCGGATCCAACCATCTGTGAGCGTGTAGGTGGAAGGTATGTTGATGTAAGGCCCCTAACACATGGAACCGCACCAACTGATTCAAATCTGCTCCTAGTGTGGGATTTGTCCATAACGGTTTTTGATTATGCTTTGAATCAATCTCTTGACCCCAGAAAGTAGAACCCACCATGAACAGAACATATTGTTTGTCGAGATCTTTTAGATCAACTGATACAATTTTGCCGTTTAATTGTGCTGGAACTTCATCATATGGATCAACAATTATAGCACCAAATAATCCTAAAGTTCTAAAATTCTCACCATAATATTCAAAAGTTCCAGGTGATTTTGCTTTTATTTGCTGTATTTTTTGGGATCCGTCCTGATCTATCGAAGTGAGGATCAGCAAATCCCCTTCATGAATTTCTAATGTAGGACCAGGTATGGTAGGGAAATTAGGATATCTAGATGTTAAATCTGTCACTGAGTCTTCATCTCTGACTATATGCTTTTTCATAATGTAACCATATTGTCCGTTTGGTAGTTCCTTTGATTCGATAGTTACCTCATGAATTATGACATTTTCAGAATTAGATTCAATAGTATCTTGAAATGATTTATCTTGAAATGATTTTTTATCATCGTAGTATTTTATTTCAGAATCTTGGTTGGTGTTCTTGTAAGGAATATCGTATCTCATCTCGTTTTTCATCTTTTCTTCACTAGTGGCTTCAGCAATTTGTATTATAGGATGTGTGCCACCAATTTTTATTTGACCCGTGTTTTCGTTTCCAACTATTTGGTCAAGTTTGTTTACATTATTTTGTGTCCCAATTGTTAATGTAGAGGACAGCAGTATCACTGCAAATAAAATCATGATGATATTATTTTTTAATTTGTTCATCGTTAATTTACACCTCCTTGCAATGGTGATTTTCCAGGAACACTTTTTCCAACATTATCTACCTTAAACGATCCTTTCATTCCCGATAGAAGATGAGATGTTATAGTGTCCCTATATTCAGCAATACCATTTTTGGCCTCAATAGTGAAAACATGGTTTTCGAGAGGTCCGAATTTTTTATCTTTGATTATCTGCGCTGTTCCAGGTTCAAGCCATTCATACCCTGTTAATGAAAAGATATGAAAATCAGTGCCCATTCCGTATAAATGGAATCTTATCAAGTCTCCATCTTTAGCACCGATAGTTGGATTTTCCCATAATGCTGTTCGAATGGCGTTATTCGTGTAATCTATTTCGTCACACCAAAAAGCATCATCGGTAACATAGCAGAATACATCCTTAGCAATATCGGCTACGTTCACCTTAGTTGGTATTCCGTCCACCAAGGCCACAGTTTTTCCTGTATGGCTCTCTATTACAAGATTACCAAACAATCCTAAGGTTTCTGAACCATCAATATAAATTCCTGCAGAATTTAGACCAAGAGCATGATCATGATAAGGCCATGTACCAGATGTTCCGGGACCAGCGGTGTAATGATATTTTATTGATTCTCCGGGGCAAACACCTTCGTCTCTTAAGCCATTAAGAATTCCTAAAGTCCCATCACTTGCTATAGAGTAATGGATTCCATGGACGTGAATACTTACCCTACCTAGAGCACCTGTATTCTCTGGAGATGAATTAGTATTACATATTCCATTCATTGACTTACCAGGATTAGTTAAAGTTAATTCAACAGAATCACCTTCTTCAAACATTAAAGTTGGTCCAGGGATGGTGGGTCCTTTTGTATAATGATCTGTAATATCATTCAACAATATACCACCTATTGGATCGAAAATTTCATGTTTATCAAGCTGATAACCAAACAAATCATCACCTGGTTTCTCAATTTTCTGCACAGACATCTCAATCTTGTGAAGAACAGGGTGAGGATAAACGGGATATCCGTCCTCATTATTTTGTGCTCCGACTGGTGGTATAGCCGAGCCAATATTGCCTAATCCTATTATTGAAACCATAATAGCAACCAACAATAAGGAATACGACCAATAATACCTCATATAAAAAATTTCAGAAATATGCATATAATGTGATGGATTAAAAGTTCAAGTTACCTAGCATCTAATATTCAAATAATAAACTTAACGAGTCGATTTAGATATAAAATTTAAATTGAAAAAAATAGGTGATCTTTTTCTATCGTATTCCTAAGTAACCAAAATTCCAAATCTCCAATTTGGAGGAATTTTAATATTAATGGATCTGAATCTAATTTTAAATAACAAATGAACCGAAATTATTTTTTGCTATATTTGAAAAAAAATTGTGACAATATTAATATCTCAACCAAGAAATTTCATTAACCAAGATGATATTGAAATCTTCATATTGGATTAATGAATTAGGCCTTTCAAAACATCCCGAAGGAGGATACTTCAGAGAAATCTATAGATCCCCAAGAAATAGAAATAAAAGGTCATTTGTAACATCCATATATTACCTAATAGAGGGTAATGATTTTTCTTCTTTTCACAAGATAGATGCTGACGAGATATGGCATTTTTATTATGGTAGTAGTTTAACCTTATTTATCATTAATGAAAGTAATTCGAGGTTAACTAGAAAAGTCTTAGGAAATAATTATAAGAAAAAAGAGAGTTTGGAGATTGTGATAGAGAGTAATAATTGGCTCGCCGCACAAGTAAATAACAAATTGTCATATTCACTTGTAGGATGTACAGTCATTCCAGGATTTGAATTTGAGTTCTATGAGTTAGGAGAGAGGGATAAACTATTTTCTTTATTTCCAGAACATAAAAAAATAATTGAAAAATTTACTAGAGAATAAAATGAACTTGCAACGAAGGCATAATTACTATCACTTTTTTTCTTATTTAGAACCTCGTTTATAAAAGATACTTCTTGTATCATTAATTTATTTTTTGGATGAACGATACCTCTTCAGATTTTATATGCCTGCCATTGGATTTGATGAAGCCGTTAGAAACGGTTTTATCGTAGAATTGTGAAATTTTACTTCCGAAAAGATGTAGCAATTCTAAATCAAGCCAAGATCATTTAATTGTCATGATTGTAAAAATCTTGTTTAAAATATTAAAAATATTTGTTATTATATTAAAAACTCAGGGAAAAAGTGATGGTAAACTAAACGAAGGTATTCCAACAGATGAAGAGGGATTCTGGGCGTCTTGTAGCTGTTCAAAAGTTGGTGGCTGTTCGAAATTGTCCAATAATGGAGAATTCCCCGATTTAAACGGTAGAGTTGCACTAGAATTATTTAATAAATCCATTTATCCTGATCATTAAGAATTACATATCTGATCATTAAAGATTTCATATGATTGTTGCAATGAGTCGATAGAAGTATTGTTTTTAACTTTATTTGTAACGTTATCTCCTATAGTTATGTCTTAAGTATTAGATGATGTAATATTATCGGATACCGTAAAGGACTTAGAAACAATACTGTCTGGAGATCCAAGTTTTGTAGCCAAAACTTTAATACTATATTCTCCTATTGGAAAAAGTTCATTAATTTCTAATGGAAATTTGTAGGAACCGTCAATGCCTGTCTTCCCAAAAAATTTTATTTTGTCATATGTTAGGCTATCACTGTTAGATATCTCACCCGATATAATAGCATCGTGTATTGGCAAGGAACCATCATTAATTACTGAAATTTCTAAGGTATATGTATTACCTAAAACAATGTTATCAGGTAAAGAAAGATTTACGTTGAATTTGTCAGATAACACTTCATTTGTTCTTTTTTCAGAAGTTAAATTCAAATTATTATCACTCTCTTTGTTTTTATCAAAAGTCAGAGTATTGAGATTAGTTGTATTTATGGAGGAATTATTTGAATTTGCCCCAACAGTTATTTGATCATTAGTGGGATTAATCATAGTAATCCCAGTATCATTATTTACATTTGTAAAGTTGTTTTGAATACTCTGGAAATTAGTCAAATTTGTTTCTACGTTAGAAGTATTGGTTTGAGATATTGATTCGGTCTTCCTATTTTCTTTATATATAGAGTCATTTCCAACTGAATTTGGATCCGGTTGTAAACCTGCTTTGACTGAGGGAAGGTTTGGATTTGGGAGATTGTTTTGTCCTATTATGGTTTCAGGATTGGAGTTAAAACCGGGAATAATATTCTGTGAAGGTTCTTTGACTGATGGAAGATTTGGATTTGGGAGATTGTTTTGTCCTATTATGGTTTCAGGATTGGAGTTAAAACCGGGAATAATATTATGAAAGGGTTGATCTGGCATTTTCGCAGTGTTATTCCTTTGGATAGATTCAACCATAGAAGGGTTCGAAATTCCTATTAAATTTATTGAGTACCATTTTGTTCCTGACTGACCATTATCATTTACACACATTATTTTGGAGGTAAGGTCATTGTTTCCTTCCATTATTTGGTGATAATTTGAATCATAAGTAAAAAACCATTTAGAAAAATCATCTACTCCGCCAGGACCAGAAGCTCGAACTTGCTGAAAGGGTTTCTTGTTATTCCAATCTACATATACCAAACAATTTCTGTCCGAGTCGTCACTTGATATGCCTGAAATAGTCAACTTTCCAACAGGTACTTTCTCCCCGTCCGAGTGAGATGTAATTTTAACTGATACCGGTTTATCAAAGGAATCTGCAGGATTATCTTTATTGATTTGTTGTGAATAAACAAATTGTATTTCATCTATATTAGGATTGATAAACAATCCAATAAAGATTGCCAAAAAAAAGACGACTAAAAAATTCATACAATATCATCCTCATAGCACTATATTTAAATTAATAATAATTCTCTTATAACTTTCTACTATTATTTTAGGAAATAAATAAGTAAAAAAATTATTTATAATTTTTAAAATTGAATGTTCAAATAATTTTTCAGCATAAAGATAATTTAGATTATAATCTAAAAAAAGTAAATATAAAACATTATCTTTCTATAATGTTTTATTTTTAAACTTATTTACCAATCTTAAACATCTTTGTTCCACAAACGCTACAAGTTCCCTGTGTTGCTGGTCTACCATTTTTCATGGTTACTTTCTTTTCATTCAGCATTTCTCTCTTTGATTTACATTTAACGCAATATCCTTCCATGCTTATTGAGTAAATGGACCACAATAAAAATATTGATATAAAATTTCACAAATTAAGCAGGAAAAAGGCAAAAGAGGCGTCAAAATAAAAATAAAGAACAGTCAGTAGGCATGAATTTCTTTTTTATGTTGACGAAGTTTCTTAAAAGTTGAAAATCTATTTCCACATTTATCACAGCGCCAATGATTAGCACGTGCTTCTTCATATCTAGAATATTTTTCAGAATTCACCTCGAACATTCCGGTTTTAAGATCATAATTTATGGGTTTGTAATTTAGTCTAAATTTTAATTTTGAGGGAGTTGTAGTCAAATCCTTTATATTATATCAAAATAATATTAAAAAGAATATAAGCTAGTTTTCTCTGACTTTAGCTTAAAAAAAATTAATATCATAATTATAGCCAAAAATATAATTATTATAATATTATTTCATTTGCAGTTTTTAGATAGAGAAACATATATTGTTAATAAATAGAGATTGTTTAAAAAATAAAAATTGAAATTGTATAAACAAAAAAAAAGTATTTTTATTTGAATTCTATCATTTAATGTATAATTGACCGTAAAAAACATTATCGAAAAAGGAACCAATATCTCTTCATTTTCACCTTTTGTGACATCAAGGATTAAAGATATTTTGAAAAAAGAAAGTAAGGAGGATACCATAGACATATTTTCAAAGGAAAATGTCAAGATATTTGATATATTGGTAAGTGCCAAGAAAGAAATATGCATTGCCTGTATTACTTTGGATCAGATCTTCTCATTTAATTATATCGAGGTTTTCAAAAACATCTTAAAAAATAATATAAAAATAAAAATCTTGATCTGCGATCCAAAATCAGATTTATTAGATCATATCAAATATTTAACAGTCTATCCCAAAATTGAAGAAAATTTAACATCATGTCTATCAAGACTTTGTAATATGAAAATAATATCTCTTTCAACAAATGAATTAGCTAACTTTGAGATAAGGTGCTACAAGACGATATTAACTCATAACACCATCACAATTGATCAGGACATAGAATCTAATGGTACAATATTAGTCGAGCATTTTTTATTTGGAATAAAATCTCAGAATAGAAAAATTATTCAATTGTTCAAGAGGAAAAACCATGAAATTTTTGATATTTACTACAAATCGTTCTTGAAATTATGGGAAATTAGTCCAGAATATTCATGTGAATGGGAAGAGTTATAAAAAATGAGCTTATTTCAATTTTTTCGTTTTTTTTGAAAACGAGATAGGTTCACAATGAAAAATTTATATTAATTATGGACATATTTAATCAAAATGCAAGTGTGATAAAATAAGAGAAATTGTGTTAACAGAGAAAAATATGTTTAGAAATCAATAAATCTATAAGGTAAAATATATTATTATCTCTGATGAACAATAGCAAACCGCTGATTGTAAATTCTAAAGAAGTTTTTTCTAATTGTAATCTATCTTGTATTAATGAGATCCTTTTTGAAGATATTGTAGGTTATAACGATATTAAACAGATTTTTAAAATGTCTTTAGAATCAGATAAACCTGTTCATATACTTTTGGTCGGACCTCCTGCATCTGCTAAAACATTATTCATGTTAGAATGTATGAAACTTGAAAGATCTTTCTTTACCTTGGGTAGTCACAGTACAAAGGCTGGAATGATCGATTATTTATTCGAAAATCGACCGAGATATTTGTTAATTGATGAGATTGAGCACATGCCATACAAGGATCAAACAATTCTTTTGAGCCTGATGGAAACTGGTATATTATCTGAAACCAAGTCACAAAAAACTAGAAATACCCAACTAAAAACATGGGTTTTTGCCACATGTAACAATAAAGAAAGATTATTAACTCCTATTTTATCCAGATTCATGATTTTTCATCTCAAACCATATAATCGAAGTAAGTTCATTGAAATTTCAAATAAAATATTAGTAAATAATGGAACAAACCATGATGTAGCCAATACAATTTCAGAGACTGTTTGGAATAAACTTAAATCCAGAGACATAAGAGATAGCGTAAAAATAGCAAAATTAGCCAAAACTAAAGAGGATATCCTAATGATAACCAAAACATTACACGAGTACAGTAAATGAAAGATTATTTCAATTGTTACGTAAAAATTTTTAAAATTATCTAATATTAATTCATGTGAGGTTCATCTGGACCCATTCTCCTCCTTCTTAGTATAAATGCGATAACTAGTAATATTAGCATAATAACAAGAAACGAAAAAAATAATGTTTCATTTACAACTATCCCTTCTGGAAGAATTGCATAAATAGATAACACTAGTATAATTATCATGATTAGATATATTTTATGAGGTTTTTATATTGTTTTTTATGTTGTTTTATAATAGTTTAAAATTTTTAACTACAATATTAATTTGATTATAAAATAACAATGAATTGTTAAATTAAAAAGATTATAATTCTTTAGAAAGCCAAAATCACAAGTTAAAGTATTAGATTATAAAACCAAGTTGGATAATGAAAAACTATCCTTAATGAAAAATGGCTTCCAGTAAAAATAGCAATTTGAATCCCAAAGGCAAACATGCTCATTCAACAGAATATAGACGATTAATTTGGGAAATGATTGTATGGCCATTAATACTAGAAAAAAATAAACCATATTTTTCAAAAGATGAATATCAATCAAAGAGAATAAATTTTTCAAGAGATAATCCTATACCATCTTCTAAGCTTTCTGGAGGGCTCATTTCATTGGTGGTGAAAGGGATTCTTATAAAAGAAGAAAATACGTATTCTCTACATTATCGACTTATCCCGTATCTAAGAAAGAGAGCAATTCTAACCTATGGGCAAGCACTAAAAGAAACCTATACAAAGTAAATAATATAATCCCATATCTAAAGAAAATGATTATCATCATATAATATTTATTAAAGGTGGGGAAGGGATTCGAACCCTTATAAATTCGCTTTCTATCATTTTTCTGCAGGCGAACGCATAGCCGCTCTGCCACCCCACCATAACAATAGCCATAAAATGGCGTCATATAAATTTGAGCGAGATCAAGAACAAAGACATTCAAAATTTCGAATATTGTTTTTCAATACTAAATTAATTAAGAGCCTATCCCAAAATTATCCTCCTGTAAACAATTATGCTATTTGCTAATTGTACAAGACCTAGATAGTTCTCATCCTTCTTTTCATATCTTGTAAATAACTTCCTCAATCTATTGTTATGCCATGAATTTGTTCTCTCTACAACCCATCTTCTTGAGGGATGTTTTGTAGAAAATATTCTTTCTTTTTCTCTTCTGTGTCGTATATGCGGTATGTATCCCCTTTTGACCATTTCTTGTTCTACTTCGTTGTAATGATATGCTTTATCAAGACACAGATTTTGTTTCTTCTGGTTATGCTTTACTTTGGGAGATGAAGATGGTCTTTTGATTACAATGTTATCAACTGTATCAATTGCAACAGTAGTAACATCATTGTGAGTATTCGCAGATATTATAACAGTAGAGAGAGGAATACCATCTTTATCTGTAAGAATATGTCTTTTGGTGCCTAATTTGCTTCTGTCAGTAGGATTATGGCCTGTCCTCGCCCCCCCTAAAGGTGACTTTATAGAGATGCTGTCAAGTGATTGCCAGTTCCATTTGATTTCCTTCGTTAAATCATATATTTGTAGCAATCTTGTCCAGATTCTATCAAATATATATATCTGATTGTACCCATTCTTGAAATCTTCTATGACATGTTGAACCAGAACCATATTCTTTGTTTGGGTAACATTTTCCACTGACATCCAGTTCTTAGTATAAACATTATTCCATCAAGGACTTTTCTGTATGGAACAATTGGACTTTTCTGTATGGAACAATTGGACTTTTCTGTATGGAACAATTGGACTTTTCTGTATGGAACAATTGGACTTTTCTGTATGGAACAATTGGACTTTTCTGTATGGAACAATTGGACTTTTCTGTATGGAACAATTGGACGACCTATGGTGTTATCTGGTTTCTCATCTGGTAAAATATCTTCAATTTCATACCATAGGTCATCTGGAATACGTATAATTGTTCTACTAACAGACTTTTTACTCTTTAGCATTACCATGTATGATAAGAAAGAAACGAGCTATATTCCTATCTATTTTTGGGATAGGCTCTAAGTATAAGGATTTGATGTAAGAATCATCTTCTAATTGTGTTTTTGTACGCAAGTAAAATATCTTCTGACTTAATAGTTTTTCTTCTCGCATGATTAGACAAAAGTATTGCGGTCTTTGAAATTTCTATTGCAATTTCTTCTAAGATAAGCCTTAATTCATTTGCTGCTTCATCACTAACCCTATCAGCACCTGCCTTCTTAATTAGTCTGCTCATAACAGCTAATCCAAATTCTGGATCATTGACCATAAAAAAAAATTGTGGATCTTGGTTAAAAATGTAATTGAAAAATATCTAGAACAACATATCTTAACACTTACGGAATTTTGAAATAAATATATCAAAAGAATATACCAATGATTCGTTGCGTGATCATTTGTATAACTTCATTTTTCAAATACTTTTTAAATAATTCATAATTGTTGTAACATAAAAAAAATTTGTTCTAATCGAAATTTGGCTTGAAATTAGCAGATTCACAATAATGCAACTAAGCATAAATTAATAAAAAAATTCTCATAAATTACTTAAAATTAGCTTCCTGATTTTAGGAGAACGCAGAGATAGCGTGAAGTAGATATCAATTAACTCATCGTTATCAGGATCACGCTTATATTTTAGAAAGAATTTTTCAAGATAGTTACCTAGAATCATTCCCAATACCAAACCATATATGAAATCATAAAGAGATCCCTGGGAAGGAATTAGTTTTCTTGAAAAAGTAATCATTTTATCCAATTCACTGACATTAATCTTTAAAATTGACTCTAACTCTTTTTTATCTGAAAGGCTTAAACCCAAGACAATCTTGTAAATTCGATCGTTTATTTTAAGATGATTATAAAAATGCGTAAAAATAAATAAGATTATACAAGATTTCTGATCCCAACAAATTATGATAAATAAATCAAACATGATTAGATTTATGGTTTACCTGAATAATCAACAATTTTCTTCACTGGATGCAAATTTTATCCTAAAAAAGGCTCGTAAATTAGTAGGAACACATGATATAATAGTTAGAGACTGCAGGGTTTCTAAATTTTTTATTGAATTAGATATTAGTATCTCTAGAGAAGAAAAAATTGAGAATACAATTGACTTCTTGAAGGAAATTTCATCTTTAAAGGAATTAGTAGAAGTGAAGGAAAGAGTATTTAAAAAAAAAGAAGCGATGGAAAGAGCAATTCAGCTATTTAACGAGGAAAAATATTGGTGGTCACATGAAGTATTGGAGGGTATTTGGAAAAGAGCTTCAGGGTCTGAAAAGGAGTTATTGAATGGGTTGATCTTAGTTGCAGCAGCATTCGTTCATGACCAAAAAAATGAGAAACAGATATCTCTTTCGATTCTTCAAAGAGCTTTGATAAAACTGTCCTCCAGTAGTGGAACTTATTATGCAATCGATGTTGACATAATAAAAGAAAAAATCAAAAATATATTAGAAAAGAAACGAATTTCGAGATTTTCCGTTTAAATCAATCTTTAATATCATATCAACATATTATACAGACCTTCTTTTAAGATATTCAGATTTCATTTCTCTTACATACTGATTTTTTAAATTGTAGAGCTGTTTTGGTTTTCTTTGTTGGCATTCAGATAGAACGTATGAACAGAGTATTGGAAAATAGACAGAAGAATCACCATATACTATTACGTTACCCGTGTGAGATGATTTTATTTTTCCCCAGCTTTTTCCTTCTTGGATAGTTGCTCCGGAAAGGCCGCCAGTATCAGGTCTCGCGTCTGTCAATTGTATGACATAATCGTGTCCACCTTCTTGAATCTTTAAAATTTGATATAGTGTTGGACCAGTTTGTTGAAAGAAATTTTTTGGAACACCTCCGCCTAATTCAACACCTCCGGATAATTTGGATTTCCACAAAATTGCTGCTGATTCTGCAATATCCGAAACAAGATTATAGTTAGGTAATTTTGACTCAAATAGTAATGGAAGCATATTCATTCCTATAGATGAATCAGTTATTGCAGGAATATACACTGGAACATTATTATTATAAGCTGAGACCATAAAGGACTTCTCTGGAAAATGAGAATTGTTAGAGGCTGATTTTCCTAAATAAAAAGAAATATCAGATGAAGACAAGGATGAAGTAGAGTCTTCTACATTAATTTTTGCCATTTCATTTTGAATGATATCATCTTGCTTTTGGAGTGTTTCTATTTCTTTTATGTATACATCATATATTCTAACAATCTGCTTGGAATACAAGATATCGTCGTCAACATCAAAGTGACCCTGGCGAACAGGGAGACCATATGCGAAGTGGAGATCATGATATGCATTTGCTCCGGTTGTAATAATCCAATCTACATAACCTTTTTCTATAAGAGTAGAAATACAACCTCCTAAACCAATTGGTGACATTGCTCCAGAAATTGTCAGACAGACAGTAGAATCAGAATCTATCATTTTCTTGAACATTTCCGCTGCTTCAGCTAATCTTCTAGCATTAAAGCCAGTAGAGCTGTAGAAAGAAATAAGATCTGATATAGACATGTTTGGAGAAATTTTTGGAGGATCTATTTTTTTACCCTTAAACGAATGTTTATTATACAAGTTAATCATTTAAGAGTACAGTCATTTATAAAAATCCATATCAATATCAAGAATCAGATAGAAGATATTTTATATTGATACTTATAAGACTCTTGATATGATATATAATGAAAAGGGTAAAAGCATTAAAAATTACGACATAATAGATTATGAAATTAAAAAAAATGATTTGAGGGAAATAATTAGTCAAATGTCTCAATCAGGTGGATTTGAATCAACCAATCTAACAAAGGCGATAAATATTACACGAAAGATGATAGATGACAATCAATGTACACGTTTTTTATCCTTTGTTGGCTCTATTATTTCCACCGGAGCAAGAGGCATCATAAAAGATATGATAAAAAGAAAGATGTTTGATTGTATAATAACTACATGCGGTGCTTTAGATCATGATATTTCTAAAACATTTGGAAAATATTATGCAGGAGAATTTAATGTTGATGATAGTTATTTGAAGAAACGAAACATACATAGATTAGGAAACGTATTTATTCCAACTAAAAATTATGGACCATTAATAGAAAATAAAGTTCAACATTTTCTTTCGGAGTACTATGATAAACATAAAGAATTTTCTGGTCATGAAATTGTTGATTATATTGGTAGCAAATTAGACGATAATTCGATTTTATATTGGGCACATAAAAATAAGATTCCGGTGATTGTTCCTGGTTTGGTTGACGGAGCGGTTGGAAGCCAAATATGGCTATTTTATCAACAACACAAGGATTTTGTACTAAATTTATTGAAAGACCAATCAAGGATTTCGGATCTTGTATTCGATGCAAAAAAAACAGGTGCTTTGATGCTAGGAGGAGGAATAACAAAACACCACACGTTATGGTGGAACCAATTTAGGGATGGTCTTGATTACGCTGTATATGTTACGACCGCGAATGAGTGGGACGGAAGTCTAAGTGGAGCTGAAGTCAGAGAAGCAATATCATGGAATAAGGTAAACGTAAATGCAAAGCAAGTAACAGTTCATGGAGAAATTACAACTCTACTACCTTTCTTTTATGCATCATTGTATAGATAATATCAAACCATTTAATTCTTTCTTCCCATGCAAAAATCGAGTAATAATTTAAATACCTATATTCAAATTACAAATAAATCAAAAATTTTTGGATGCTTTTTACTATTGGAATTCTTTTATATTCTGTAACTTCTATTTTTCTTGTGTCTATGCTATGGATCCAATAATTAAGATATCCCCAAGATGCGGAAAATTAGATGATCATAGGCTAAATATTACAGTTATTGGTTTCAGCGCATATGGAACCTTGTATTGGGAGCTTATCAACTCTAAACACGTATTAGACACATTTGGTTATTTTAAAACTGATATCACAGGTGGATTTAATGATTATACTATTGGTGACGATTTACATCCTAATGAATATACCTACGTTTTATAGATGATAAAAATAATGATTATAATCTTGACAAAGGAGGAAAAGAGATGAAACTTAAATACATCATACCGTGTAATCGTGGGTAATAATCTGAATGATTAACAAGGTAGATTGAATTCAAAATTCTTATAATTACTTACCGTAGGCATTAACTTAAAAAGGAAGTTAAAAACAGTATTTCAATACAGTGTTAGATGGAAATAAAGTATTATTCAATGTGAATTCCTTTAATTTTAGAACGAAACATCTACTTGTAATCGCAGTTTTGATAATTGCTTTTTCAAGTGCTTTTATAATAAGATCATATCCAATCAAATACGGTTTCGTGCTAAATGAATTTGACCCGTATTTTGATTATAGAGCAACAAAATACATAGTGGACAACGGATTTGCAGAATATCTTCACTGGCACGACAACAAGTCCTGGTATCCAGAAGGCAGAGATGTTCCAAAATCTTCACAAGTTGGGCTTCACCTCACAGCAGCAGTACTATACAAGGTATTTGGTTTTGGGGCATCATTGCTTGATTTTGTAATAATGTTCCCAGTAGTGATTGGTTCTCTTACTACAATAGTTATTTTTGCATTTGTAAGAATTATCAGTGGTACTACAGCTGGAATGTTTGCAAGTTTGTTATTTGCGTTTATGCCCGCAATAATTCAGAGAGGTAATTTAGGTTGGTTCAAATCAGAACCTTTGGGATTATTCCTCGGTATTCTATCAATTTATCTTTTTCTCTCTGCAATAAAGGAAAAGAATGTTCGAATTACAATAGTAAAAGTAGTAGGAGCTGGATTGATTTTGGGATTGGCTAATGCTTCATGGGGAGGGATACAATATTTTAGCATACCATTGGCTATCTTTTTCTTTGCGTTACCGTTTATTAGAAAAGATTCAAAATCAATTCTATCTGCAGTGGTATTATTTACTATTGTTACCTTATTTACAGCGGGAGTGTTTCCTAGACCAGGATTATCTTTTGTTATAGGACTCCCTGGCATAGCATTAATTGTGGGTGCTGTATTTTGTGTCATCGGATCTATAATCAGGTTAAAAAGTAAACAATCAAAAATTACTCGGAATCTTGTTGTTAGCTTGGCATTATTCATAACTCTCGCCGTAGCAATTGTGGCTGCTGGAGCTTATCAGCCATCGTCATTTAGATATCTAAACGCAATAAATCCATTTTTATCATCTCAAATTCCCCTTGTGGAATCTGTTGCAGAACACTCCACGCCCACTGTAGTAGATTATTTTACTGATTATTCTATTCTGTTATTTTTTGCAGGGTTTGGAGTGCTGGTTGCGTTCTCTAAGAGAAATGATATGGCAATATTTGCACTAATAATAGGCATTACAGGACTGTATGTAAGTGCTACTTTTGCAAGGTTAATGGTTTATTCTTCTATTTCAATAGTCTTGCTTGCTTCAATTGGAATTTATGAGATAACAAGAAGTATTCTTCAATACAAAGTAGCCAGCCAAGGAAAGTTAAGCGAAAAGGAATTCAAAAAAAGTGTTAGACAAGGAAAAATTTCACCCGAGGTAAAATCGTTAGTAAAGGTATCCTATGTAGTAGTACTCATTTTTTTGGTTTCCATTCCATTATTAGACACTGGCGGTATCATTTATCCAAGAAATTTTAACTGGATAAGTTCAGCAGATATCCCGCCTTCTATCGCTAATGGGGCAACAGGTTTTAGGATTCAAGTTGATGATTGGACCGATGCGTTGGATTGGATATCGAATAACACACCTAAGGATGCAGTCATTGCCTCGTGGTGGGATTACGGTTATTGGATTACGACTCTTGGAAATAGAACGACATTGGCAGATAATGCCACTATTAATCAGACAAGGATACAAACCATCGCAAAGATGCTTATGAGTGACCCAGATACTGCAATAGCCATCGCTAAAGATCTCAAGGCAGATTACATACTAGTATATATAGTTGCAGACAGACACCAAGGGCCTGACGGTAATGCGTTCTATACGCTCGGAAGCGGTGGAGATGAAAGCAAAAAACAATGGTTCATGAGAATAGGTGGATTTAGTGAGAGAGATTATGTTCAAGACGATGGTTTCACCCCAAATTCAAACTTTTGGAATAATACCTTACTAGGAAAAATGACTCCATTCACTCCTGTATCATATGCCTCTGTCAATAATGGTATGTTAGCAAATTTACAGCCAGATTATTCATCAGGAACAATTGCTATCAATGTGAAGGATGTTAAGTATCCAATTAATGGCGCAAATGATCAACCATTAAGACTTGTTTATTCATCGCCAAGTTTTGAAAATAATAAAGACGACATTGTTTTTGGAGTATTATTGTACCAGATAAATAAAGATTACATACCAAAACCAGTCTCAATCGAACAGCAAAACATTGCTAAAAACAAAGTAGACAAAGAATCAAATAATACAAAAGGAAATTCTGAGGACATGATAAAGGCAGATATGACACCATCGGCAAATATTGCAATTCTTGAAACAACCCAGGGGAATATCACACTAGAATTTTTCCCTAAGGCAGCGCCAAAACATGTGGAAAATTTTATTAAGCTCTCAAAGAGTGGCTTCTACGACGGCGTTGTTTTCCACAGAATAGTTAAGGATTTCGTGCTCCAAGCAGGAGATCCTAACACAAAGAATATTGAAACAGGAAGAGAGAAATGGGGCACAGGAGGACCTAACTTTACGATAAACGCCGAATTTAATGACATACCCCATAAGAAAGGGATATTGTCAATGGCAAGAACCTCTGATCCCAATAGCGCGGGTTCTCAATTCTTCATAGTTACAAGAGATTCTCAATTTCTAGACAACCAATATACAGTTTTTGGAAGAGTAATTGAAGGAATAGATACAGTTGAAAAGATAGAATCCCAAAAAACTAATCAAAACAACCAACCAATCAATTCAGAAGATGCAAGAATAAAACGGGTAATAATTGAAAATAGATGAGAAGATAATAAGCAAAAATATAAAAACTATCTTTTCAACTTATATCTGATTCATGCCAAGAATATTAATAATAAGTTAAATAATTAAAAGGAAATGATAAATGAATTTGAAGAGATTTTATTCAGACCACAGAGGAAGCTAGTGGTATCAAATAGAGATATTAATTTGGCAGAAAACTTCGAAAATAAACTATTTCTTCTCATAGTCGATGAATCTAAAGGCTCTGCAGGAGGGAGAGGAGGAGGCTCTGGTCACAGAAAAATTACAAGAGTAATTGGATTTGAATACAACAATGACAAGAATATAAATAAGGTTTTTGATACAAGCGAAGAGGAAATAATTGAAAAATTTGAAATTCCTTATAGTGCTGTGGCAATGGATATAACACTGTCAGATAGAAAGAAATTTGTTGTTCAAGGAATCGTAGATCCCTTTTTAGTACAAGACTATTGGAAAATAATCGCCACTGTCAAGAACTCGGATTATATAGATAACATATAAGGGGTCACAGGATTGGTATTTAAAAATAAAGAACTCATAGGTGCGGAAATAGTGGGAACGGGATCGGATTTCATTGTTATCGAAAAGGAAAAAAAAAGATATTTAATTGAAGTTAATTTCAAAACTTTAAAAGAGTTGAAGAATTCCACGACGCCATATGGATCACAGGTTTAGCTTCATAATTTCGGAATTACTATTAAAATCCTAAAAGATAAATTGAGCATATAAATAAAACCCTTATCTATTGAAATCTCTTGCTAAATTAGATTTAGAATATCAAAATAACGATAAGAAAATTCGCAAAATATCTAATAATAATCATGATATTAAAAAAATTAAAGTAAAATATCACAGGAAAGCAGAATCTGAATTTTTCGTGGATAATTCTGCTTTAGCTGGATTTACTGGAGAACGTATTCTTTATATGGCAATAAGAGAACTAATAGAAAATTCACTAGACTCTTGCGAAGCAAATCATATACTACCAGAGATAATGATATCATTAAAACAAATTGACCCGATAAATGATTTGTGGTCCATTTCATGCAGCGATAACGGAATCGGGATACCTGCAGAAAAAGTTCCCGTAGCTGTATGTTCTTTCCTAACTTCTGGAAAATATGTGGAAAAACAACAGAGAGGATTATTTGGCGTAGGTCTGAAAATGATAGCTGCATTTTCTACAAAAGATACGGATAGACCACTTCAGGTATGGTCAAAAGCGATTGAAGAGGCGATAGAATACTATCATGAACTTAGAACTGATATATCTACAAATAAAGCAGTTGTTTTAGCCAAAAGGATTGTATCTGATTCGGAGTCAATAATAAATAAAGAACATGGATTTCATATTTCTGCAACTCTAAGGGCTAGATTATCTCCGGTTACAAAGAACAAGATCTATGATTACGTTACTCAAACCAGCGTAGTAAATCCATACGCGAACATTACATTTGAAAATCATGAAGGAAAAATAGTATTTAAAAGAAGGACCGAGAAAATGCCTGAGCCAGCTAAGGAGGTTCTTCCTCATCCAGCAGATATGGATTTGCAAACTTTAAAAAAAGCAATTTTTAACTTTATGAACCAAAAAACAACAATACAAGGGGTATTAACAACCTCATTTCAAAAACTATCTAACGAGAAGGCAAAAGAAATAATAAATATTGCTGAGATACATAATAAACCATCAAATCAATATTCAGAACAGGAATTAATTAAAATAGTCAATGTATGTAAACAGACAAAATTTCAATCTCCTAATACAGAGCATTTAAGTCCCATCGGGGAACAAATATTAACAGCAGGTATGACATCTGAATACTCTATAATAAACAATAAGCAACAAAATTCTGGTCAAAATGGACATATGAATCAGCAGAACCTCAAAGTAACAATTCTAAAACCTGCACTCACTTCATATTCTTCTCGTTCTACTGTAATAAACAACAGACCAACTATTATCGAATGTGGAATAGCTTATGGAGGCGATATAGGTTCTTTCAAATTGTACAGATTTGCTAATAAGATACCGTTGTTATATGATGAGGGATCTGACGTTGCTAGGGAGGTAGTATCAGAAGTTGGAATTAACAAAATGGGAATAACAAAAAAAGAAGCAAAAGAACATTTTGGAAGCGAACAAAATAATACAAAGTCAGAAAGAGCAGTCGAATTCCTACCAATTCACATTTTTTTCCATATTTGTTCTACAAAAATTCCCTATAAAAGCGCAGGAAAGGAAAGTATTGCATCAGAAGGCGATATGAAAAGATACATGAAATTTTGCCTTTCCGATCTTTATAGAAAAGTTAGTGCTCAAATCCGCAGGGATCTGAAAATAAAGGATGCAGAAAACAGATTAAAACTCTACAAATTTTATATTCCACTTATAACTGAAGCGATATCTGATTCGATAGCTATTGATATCGAGAAATTAACCCAGGCGTTTAATTATATTGCAGAAAGCCACGTGAATGGAGAAATAATCTCGAAAGAAAACAAAAAAAACAAAAATGATGAATTGAAAGATAAACATATGAATGCTAATAAAAATATAAGTTCTAAAGAAAAGTTCAAAACGTCTAAAATAGAGAACAAGAAGAATAATGTAAGAAAAGAAAAGGGAGGTAAAAAGATT
Source organism: uncultured Nitrososphaerales archaeon (assembly GCA_963695855.1). Lineage (GTDB taxonomy): Archaea > Thermoproteota > Nitrososphaeria > Nitrososphaerales > Nitrososphaeraceae > TH1177. The sequence continues at coordinate 539,754 of CAVOHZ010000010.1, forward strand.
GCCGTTGAAACTAAAATGAATAAACAAAAAAATTCGGAAAAAGTGACACTTCACGATTTTAATTTAAGGTGAGAATTTTGCCAGTCGGAAATAGAAGACACAAAGAGATAATAAAAAAAATACAACAAATAATGAAAAGGGTTTCAGACGATGTTCTGGTCGAAAACAAAATGCCATCACTAGAAGTTTCAAAGGTAGGTTATGATAATACTTTTTGGTCTGAAAAAAAGAGAATGCTTACGATCGGAGAAAAGAAGGTTGTAGTGAGTCCAAACAGTATTAAAAAGATCCCAACTTTTGCACAATATCTTGTCATGGCAAATGCAGTCAGAAGATTACTCGACGAAGAAATGGAAAGTACAATTAGAGGAATGTATTATGCAACTTTGAGTACGGTAGGTGATGAGAAAAATAAAGAAAAATTTTGGAAAGGTCAAGAGGATTCAGACAATGCCATCAAAGCAGTTGAATTAATAACAGGCATACCTAGAGAAGAATTTTCTGTGACTTCCAAGCCAAAAGGAATGATCTCGGGTCCAATAACTTTGAGAGTAGGCGGAGATATTATAGATTGCAATTTGGGAAGTAGAGCTACCTCACAGCTGATACCAACCAATATACTTGATGTTGAAATAATTAATGTTAAAGCAGACTTTGTGATGGTTGTAGAAAAAGATACTGTACTAAATAACATAAGAAAATCGGGTTTTATTCAGAAATATAACGCCATTCTTATGACAGGTTCAGGGGAGCCAGATAGGGCAACAAGGATGATGGTCAGGATGCTTAGTGAAAAATGGAAGAAACCTGTTGTAGTTTTTGCCGATGCAGATCCATGGGGCTTAGGCATAGCTTTGAGATACAAGATAGGAAGCGAATCTTTAAGTTATGATAGTGATAGATTGGTGACTCCAAATGCTAAAGTACTTGGAATGATGTTTTCTGATATATATGACTATAACATTCCAGAGGTAGCAAGATTAACAGCTTCTCAAGAGGACATTAATCGGGCTAATGATATGAAGAAAAAACCATGGTTACAAGAAAAACAGTGGCAAAATCAACTAAATATTTTTTTGAAGAGAAAGGAAAAATGCGAATTAGACGCATTTTTTAAGCATGGTTTTAAATACTTAGCAGAAGTTTATCTACCAAGAAAATTACAGGAAGCTGGAGTAATATAGCAAGTATTTTAGGATCATTATGACAACCAAAGTCTAGACTTGGAATTGTTAATTGTAAAATATTGTGATTTCTCAAATTCAGTCAATTTTCTAGTCCAACGGTAACAAAGATTACTTAGAGCCTATCCCAAAATTAACCCACCGTAAACAATATAATGGGCTTACTCTGCTTGAAGGGATCCTTCAAAATAGAAAGATAAAGATAGTGCTCTCCTGACAGAGTCGTATTATTGTAATTCAAATATGTTACATAATCATATAACAGAATGTATTTTCGATAATATGCTATGCTATGATAATCTTTATTTTATTTAATGGGTTTTAGGTTTTCAATCCTTCAATTTGTCATGTTGGAATATAAAAATTGTAAAACCAAAAATACTTATGGTTCATTTTTAAAAATATTTTTTAGGTTTTTAATGTAATAGATTAACAATCCCAATGACATACGACTAAATAATTAGAATCAAAAAAGAGTAAAACACGTTAAAATTAAACCAATAAAAAGAATATTGCGGAAAATAAAGATTTCAGCTTATTATATAGTATTCAAACAAAAGAACAATTTCAATTTAAAATGAAATTTTGAATATTTCGTCAATTTTCCTAAAATCGATACTGTTTTCAACCTTATTTTTCGTATCTGTTCACTATTTGTATGTTATTAAAATACCAAAAATATTCAAATAATCGTATTATTTGTTCTTTTTATCAGAAGTGCATTTGTCAGTTTTTTTCGGGATTTATTGGGCAATGGAAGAAATATCACGAAAGCGAATGTACTCGCCATTTTTAAGATTAGACAAACTTTTTATGATGAGATGTGATCTATTATCCTATCGAATGTTGGAAGCAAAATGCCATAAATGTGATAAGAGTGCACAAGTTAATGACGATATGACAATGGTGAGCTGTCCCCACTGTTTGTCAGAAATATCTTACGAAGAATACTTAGAAATAATGAAAAACAGAGCATTAAATATGGGGTTTGATTACCAAGGTAATTTTAACAATAATAAGTTTAGTTGATTATCTATTTATAAATTATTTTATAATACCCGCTCCAATTAATCTCCACCTTTCTCCAATCTTTCTGCTTAGTGCTATACGACTGTTTTGTATAAGGCAAATTGGTTTTTTTAATTTTATTTCTATTTTTTTATCTCTAGAATTAGTCACGAGTGCGGTAGTAGCAGATGTGCCTATATTTACTCTAAGAGGTTCACCCTTCTTTATTGGATCAACTTTAACCAATTCTTGAGTGCCTACCGCAGTATCAAAAAGATTTGTTTCGACAGATATATCATATACATCTTCAGGAAGCGTTCCCGGTTTGCCAACAACCGATCCAATCAGAGAATCACTCTTTACAAAGGAGGGATCTAATGTAGTGCCAATTGATACCAAACCACCAGGTTTGACATTTTCTACCAATCCTGCACCTGTTCCTAGGCCAGAAATTTTAGAGTAAATTACCTGGTATTTTCCTTTACTATTTAATAATCCTGGCCTTATTTCTATATCATCTCCAATATTAAATTCTCCTTGAATCAAAGCACCACCAATTGCTCCACCATTTATTTCATCTATGCGCAGCCCCGGTTTATTTATGTCAAATGACCTTAAAACATGCATTATTGGGAAAGTACTTTTATTTCTTTCAGGAGTTTTGATGTAATTTTCAACTGATTCTATTAATAGATCGATATTGACATTATGTTGAGCAGAAATGGGAATTATAGAGGCATCTTTGGCAACTGAACTACTAACAAAATCTTTAATTTGATCATAATTTTCCAAAGCGCTATCTTTTTCGGTTAAATCGACCTTATTCTGCACAATTACAATCTGTTTAATTCCTAGTACCTCAAGAGCAAGCATATGTTCTCTCGTCTGAGGTTTGGGGACAGACTCATTGGCAGCGATTACAAGGATAGCCCCGTCCATCAAGCCTGCTCCAGATAACATATTTGCCATCAAACTTTCATGTCCTGGAGAATCCACAAAACTTACCACGCGTAATAAATTGCTTTCTTTACCACAATTATTACATTTTGGTTGTGTCGAATAACATTCTGGAGCTGGGCAGTCTGTACATTTATAAAAAGCTGCATCGGCATATCCGACTTTTATTGTAATTCCTCGCCTCAATTCCTCACTATGAGCACTAGTCCAAACTCCAGTTATAGCTTCGATAAGTGTTGTTTTTCCATGATCCACATGTCCTGAAGTTCCGATGTTAATATTAGGTTGATAACCATAATCTTTAATGTACCAATCAGGCAGAGTTTCTTTCCAGTGCAACATCGTCTTTTATTTTATTGAGGGATATTAAGGTAATTGAGGTTCTTAAAAAATGATATCTAAAAAAACAAAGATACTAGCTGACCGGTTTAATTGATTCATTAATATCCTCTGAATTCTCAGGTCGTGTTAGATTAACACCCTCTAACATACAATTTAATTGGTATATTTCTTCAGTGATCATATTTCCCCGAACAAGTTTTCTTATCCTTTTACCCTCACTAGAATCGTTCATCCCTACTCCCTTGCTTAACAATACATATTTTTTTACTCCTCCATGAACATCTGAGCGCATTGGAGTCCCAGATTTGTCACTACCTCCAGTGACTTTTAATTTCCCACCAGAGACGCCGATAGTGGTAGAATCAAATGAGTCACCTATTTTTCCACCAAGAAATGGTTGCGCCTCTTTATCTTTAAGTTCATGGGACACACTCTTACCCTTTTTATCAGATACTACTACTTTGAAATTAACCAACAAAAAATCAACCAATTTAATCATTAATTAATCTTTGCAAAGGGTTAAAATTCAAAAAAATATAGATGATTATTATGGAAGAAAAATATCCTCAAGAGGCTGTGTATTGTCCTAGATGTGAGAATATAATGATCCATTTACAAACTTGCCATCTAAGGTGTAGCAAATGTGGTACAGAATTGACCTGCTCTGATAAAGGAAATTTTTGGTGACCTGTAATAACAATAAAAACAATATCAATACACGAATATAAAAAAATATATATAAACAAGTAATTAATATAGTTTATACTTGTATACGAGACAAGTGCTTATTTATTTAGTGTAACTAATTTTATAACCTCTTATGTAGACAACAACAATCAAAATGGTTAATGATTATTATTTAATCAGCATTAGAAAATACTGATATCTTGTCTATATATCCTGCGCTAAAGGATATATTAAAAAACTTTCTATAAACAATAATAGTGTTTTCTTTACAAAGATTTTTTATTTGAATTGACCTTCTTTTATTCATTTTGTACTTTTACAACCGATTTAACATCTAATATTGTTATATAATTCCTCAAAAAATCATTTAATTCAAATTCAGTTGTGTATGGAGTCACTAATTTTGAAATTTTTGAAAGAGACAAATGACTAATTACTGAATATTTTGAAAAAGGCATTAAAAAGAAAAGCGTCCAAATTGAATAAATTCATTATTAAATTAAGTTATCATATAGTCCCTAATCAGGATTTGATTAGCCTCACTATGCCTAATGAGACATATATAAATTTTAAGTTTCTAATATTTCATTTTGTAACTTTTTTCTAAGTATATTCCTATTAAAATTCATAACAGAAACAAAAGAATAAATATTTATCTTTTGTAACGTCACATCGGTAGAAAAATGATAGCTAAAAAAGGTTCAAAACCTAAAAAGGAGATTGTGAAAGAAACAAAGGAAGTAAAACCAAAGGAAGTAAAACCAGTAAAATCGGTACCAATTACAGTAGAATTGGACATCCTAAAAATACTGATTAACGAAAGGCCCCTAATACCACTCCTTCGCGTATTAAAGACAAATAAGGAATTACACACAAGAGAGTTATTAATAACAATGGGAAGCTGGGGATATGGACAATCTCTTATGAAAAGAGCGACAAATCTAGCATTAATTGATAGGAAAATCAAAAAAGAAAAATCAAGGGGCAGAGGCAAACCAAGAATATACAACGCCTTAACAAATAAGGGAAGAGAAGTAGTCAAACTCGCAGATAGAATAGGATACGAAAAATAATTATCGACAAAATAAAAAATATAATTTTCCAAAATTTTTATTTGTTTTCAAGAAATAAGCCTTTATAATGGATGTCATATGCGATACAAGTTTTTTTATAGTCTTAGTGACAAAACCAACCAAATTATTAGAAAATATTGAGAATATTTTTGGTAAGATTAATTTCTTGATACCTGACGTAGTAATTGAAGAATTAATGAAACTAATGAATTCTAATCCTCGAAGGTCAAGAGACGCTAAACTAGCATTAGAAATTTCTAAAAAATTTAAGAAGATAAAAACATCAAGAACCAAACATATTGATGATAATTTAGTAGAGTATGCCTATTTTAATAAATGTGCTGTCGCAACTATCGACAAGGATCTAATAAGACGATTAATTTCTCAAAACACATTAGTAATATCATTGAGAAAAGACAAGATGATAGTAGTGAACAATTAAGCAATAGACAAATTTAAATTTGAAAAAGAATATTGAAAAATATGGAATTTAATAATATTAATATATATTGGCTTGGTCATGACGGATACAAAATAGTAAATAATGAAGACAAAATAGTATATATAGATCCATACAAACTCAAGCAAAAACATAACGAACACGATGCAGATCTAATTTTAATTACACATAATCATTTTGATCATTTAAGTCCAGAAGATCTACGTATAATCAATAACGAAAAAACTTCAATTATTGCAGCAGCAGAATGTGTAGAAAAATTAAAACAAGAAGGATTCAAAAATATAAAAGAAGTAGAACCAGGTCAAAAAATACTGCAAGATGGTATCGATATTGAGGTTGTGCCTGCATATAACATAGATAAAAAATATCATCCAAAAGAAGATAAAAAGGTGGGGTTTATAATCACGACTAACGATACAAGGATATATCACTCTGGAGATACAGATGCAATTCCCGAGATGAATGAGATTAAACCTGATATTGCATTAGTTCCAGTTTCAGGAGTATATGTAATGTCAGCAGAAGAAGCAGCTACGGCGATAAATAACATGATAAAACCTTTTAAGGCCGCTATTCCTATGCATTATGGGACCATCGTAGGAACAGAGGTAGATGCAAATAAATTTAAGGAACTCGTCAAAGTTTGCGAAGTTGTAATATTAAATTCAGAATAGCAATATCTGGTATTTTCTTTAAAAAAATTTTAGAAAGTTTGCAATAATTAGAAAAAAATATTCATTAAAATCTTTTATACCTAATAGTTTGTATAAATAAACAGAACATTTTATCATTTTCTCTATTTTATCTGTACCGAGTATATAATTGAGACCAATAGACCTTTTAGGAAAGATATTATCTAATGGATACAATGCTGAAATTCAGAGCAAGCCATACGGATCATTGTTGGTAGTAAGAAATAAGTCAATATTATCATATTCTGTTGGAAGTTTGATTAGACGTGGAGGATATAGGTTCAAATATTGTTATGATGACACTAATGGCGAATCTGTATTTATATTTACAAAAAAAATATGATTAATTAACTTATCATATCCACTTTTTTTAATAATCGAACTTGAAATCGAAAACGAAAATATATGTATCCGAATGATATTTCTTGATTTATGGTCAGAACTTTGTCAAATCAGAAATTATTAACAGGTCAGAAAGCTCCTGATTTTACCCTGAAAGGTATAGATGAAAAAAATTATTCATTAAATGATTTTAACAGCAGAACGCTCTTGGTTATTTTTATTTGTAACCACTGTCCATTTGTCAAAGCAAGAATAAATGACATTGTTGATTTGCAGTCCAGATTTAATACCCATGACCTTCAAATAATCACAATCAATAGTAATGATCCTTCTTATCAAGATGAAGGTTTTGATAACATGAAGGAATTTGCAAAACAAAATAACTTGAATTTCCCCTATCTTATAGATGAAACACAAGAGATTGCAAAGTTATATGGTGCTGTATGTACTCCAGATCCATTTTTGTTCGATTCGAATAAAACTTTGGTTTTTCATGGTAGAATAAATGATGCGATCGAGCCAGCATCGAAGCCACAGAAACATATAATGCACGAAAACATAAAAAAAATAATAAATGCAGAAAAAATAGAAAAGGATTTCGATCCTTCTATAGGATGTTCTATCAAGTGGAAGGAGTAACTTTTTTATAAAAATTTAAATTTTTTCTTAAATTGGAAAGAATTTCTTCAATTTTTGAGCTGAATACATCTTTTTCTACTGGAGGAGATCAACAAAAAGCTATAGATGAGTTAAAGAAAGGACTAGCAACAAAAAAAAGAATCAGTTCAAACATTGTTGGGTGTCACTGGAAGTGGAAAAACATTTACAGTAGCTAACGTGATTGCAGGGGTTAATAAGAATACACTTGTTATTTCTCCAAACAAGACATTGGCTAGCCAACTTTATTCAGAATTTAAAGATTTTTTTCCTGAAAATAATGTTGGATATTTTGTTAGTTTTTACGATTATTACCAACCTGAAAGTTATATTCCCCAAACTGATACATATATTGAAAAAGATACAGAGGTAAACGAAATAATTGAGAAAATGAGACTAGAAGCCACTGCAATGTTGGTGTCAGGCGAACCAACTATTATTGTTGCTACAGTTTCATGTATTTACTCTTTAGGTTCCCCGATAGAATGGGCGAAGAATTCTATTTCTCTCTGTAAAGGAAGTATTACAAATCGCAAAGAAATAATTCGTAAGTTGATAGAATCAAGATATGAAAGAAATGACACTGCATTAATTCAAGGAAATTTTAGAGCAAAAGGAGATGTAATTGACATTTTTCCCGGCTATTCAAATGATATAGTTAGAATTGGGTTACTTGGAGATGAGATTGAAAATATAAGCATACATGACCCTATTACGTTAAGGAAAATAAGGAATATTACCAGAATAAAGATATTTCCTGCTAAACACTATGTTATAGACGAAAAGATCAGGGAAAAAGCAATAAGTTCCATAGATACAGAATTAAAAGAATGGATCCCAAAATTGAAAGGCGAGCTAGAAAAGGAAAGATTACGTTCTAGAACTAAATATGATTTGGAAATGTTAAAGGAATTAGGATATTGTTCTGGAATTGAAAATTACTCTCGTCATTTTGATAACAGAAAAAAAGGAGAACCGCCATATTGTCTATTAGATTTTTTTGGCGAGGATTTTTTGGTTGTAATAGATGAGTCTCATGTAACTATTCCTCAACTTAGAGCAATGTACAATGGAGATCATACAAGAAAAAAGACACTTGTAGAATATGGTTTTAGATTACCAAGCGCTTTTGACAATAGACCCCTAAACTTCAAGGAATTTGAAAAATATTTGAACAAGGTCATTTATGTTTCAGCTACACCGTCATCTTATGAATTAGATTCTAGCTGTAATGTGGTCGAACAACTTGTGAGACCAACCGGTTTATTAGATCCTGAAATTGAAGTGAGATCTACTAGTGACCAGATTGTAGATTTAATTTCCGAAATAAGAAAAAGAGTTGAGGAAAATCAACGAATTCTGATAACAACCATAACAAAGAGGATGGCAGAAGACCTTGCGGAATTTCTTTCAAAAAAAGATATCAAAGTAAGATATTTGCACTCTGAAATCCAAGGTTTGGAAAGAACTGATTTGATTCGTCAGCTGAGACTCGGAGATTTTGACGTTCTGGTTGGTATTAATTTGCTTAGGGAGGGATTAGACATTCCAGAAGTTGCGTTAGTTGTAATATTGGATGCAGATAAAGAGGGGTTTTTACGTAATGAAATCAGTTTAATTCAAACCTTTGGAAGAGCCGCTAGAAATATTGAAGGCAAAGTAATCATGTATTGTGAAAAAATTACAAAATCAATGAAAACTGCCATAAATGAAACAGATAGAAGAAGGAAAAAACAGATGGAATATAATATACAAAACAAAATCACGCCTAAATCCATACTCAAGCCTATTTTAAACCAAGATAATCCAAGAAAAGATTATGAGATTTTAAAAGCAATGACCAGAAAAGATCTGTTGAAATTATCTATAGAAACTGAAACTATCATGAAAAAATTTGCAGAGGAGTTGGAATTTGAAAAGGCTATTCAATATAGAGATAAGTTGAAAAAAATTAACAATGAACTTGGAATAATAGAGATCATCTGATTATGATAGATAAACTCGTAATAAAAGGTGCAAAACAACATAATTTAAAAAATATTGATCTCGAAATACCCAAAAAGAAAATAACAGTATTAACTGGTGTTTCTGGATCAGGAAAATCGACTCTTGCGTTTGATACTATTTATGCTGAAGGACAAAGAAGGTACGTCGAATCATTATCAGCATATGCAAGACAGTTTCTTGAATTAATGGAAAAACCAGATGTGGATTCAATTGAAGGATTATCACCAGCTATTTCCATACAACAGAAAACTACTAACAAAAATCCTAGATCTACTGTTGGAACTGTTACGGAAATTTATGACTATTTGAGGCTATTGTTTGCGAAAATTGGAATACCATTTTGTCCAAAATGTCATAGAAAAATAACTAGTCAGACAATTGATTCTATCACTGAATCGATTTTGAGATTATCACAAGATAAAGAGGTGATTATGATTTTATCACCAATAATAAGAGGAAAAAAAGGCACTTTTGACAGGCTGTTTGAAGATTTGAGAAAAAAAGGATATTCCAGACTAAGAGTGGATGGTAAATTTGTAAATCTTGATAGTGAAATGGAGCAAAGTATGTATAACAAGAATTATTCAGATCTTCAAAATTCTAGTAGTAATAACTCAATTTTAAATTATCCTACATTAAATTTAGAAAAGCAAAAAAAACATGATATTGAGATAATTATTGATAGATTAAAACCTATTCCGGAAGAGAGAAGCCGGTTATTTGAAGATATACAGTCGGCTGCTAATTTAGGAAATGGTATTATAATTTGCTTTGTAGACAATCAAAATTATCTATTTTCACAACACAACTCTTGTCCGTATTGTAGTATCAGTGTAGGAAATCTCGAACCTAGATCTTTCTCTTTTAATTCTCCATTTGGTGCATGCCACAGTTGTAATGGTCTCGGAATAAAGATAGAATTCGACCCTGAATTAATTATACCTAACAAAAGTAAGAGTATCCTAGAGGGAGCTATTGTTCCTTGGACAGGAAAGTTCGCTTCTTTTAGAGCATCTATGCTTAAAGATGTTGGCAGAAAATACGGATTTAATTTAAATATACCGATATGCGAATTGAATTCTGAACAAATCAGAGTTATTTTATACGGTACGAATGAAAATATTCATTTCAAATACGAATCAAAATATTCCCAGAGTAAATGGGAATATAATTCTAATTTTGAGGGAGTTATTCCAAATTTAGAGAGGATATACAAAACTACAGAATCAGATATCAAAAGAGATACGTTAACGAAATTTATGAAAGAAAGGCTCTGTGAAAAATGCAACGGAAGAAGGTTAAATGAAGAATCATTATCCGTAAAGATAAGAAATAAGTCTATTATGGAAATATGTGACCTTTCAATAGACGATTGTTATCGATTTTTTATAGAATTCGATCTCAAACCTATTGAAAAAGAGATCGCAAAAAACGTATTGAAGGAAACCCTTTCTCGATTAGAATTCTTGAAAAATGTGGGATTGAACTATTTGACCTTGAATCGAACAACTGGTTCTTTATCTGGCGGAGAATCTCAAAGAATAAGACTTGCAACTCAAATAGGATCTAATCTTACTGGGGTTCTTTATGTATTAGATGAACCCACGATAGGGTTACATCAAAGAGACAATGACAGATTATTAAAGACCCTAAAAAGGCTACGTAATTTAGATAATACTTTAATAATTGTGGAACATGACGAAGACGTTATTCGAAATTCAGATTGGATTATTGATATTGGTCCTGGAGCAGGGATCCATGGTGGAAAAATAGTAGCGGAGGGAACGATTTCAGATATTATGAACAGTGTTAATTCTCTAACTGGTAAATATCTTAGAGGTGAAAAAAATGCTGCAATATTTTCAAAAGCTAAAGGAAAAATGGACAAATGGCTGGTGGTATATGGAGCTAATTCAAATAACTTGAAACGTATTAATGTAAAATTCCCGATTGGTTTTCTCACAGTTGTAACTGGAGTATCAGGTTCTGGAAAATCAACATTAGTAAATGACATCTTATTTAAAGCAATTATGAATCATTTTGGCGGGAAAGAAGAACCAGGAAAATGCGATGAGATCACAGGAATAGAATATATAGATAAAGTAATAGGAATTGACCAATCTCCAATCGGAAGAACACCCAGGTCTAATGCAGCTACATATGTCAACGCATTTACTCCTATAAGAGAATTATTTTCGAAAACTATAAGGTCAAGAGAAATGGGATATTCCCAAGGAAGATTTTCTTTTAATGTTAGGGGAGGGAGGTGTGAAGCATGTGAAGGATGTGGAGTAAAAAAAATAGAAATGCAATTTTTACCTGACGTGTACGTTAAATGTGATGAATGTGTTGGAAAAAGGTACAATTCAGAGACACTATTAGTAAAATATAAAGAGAAAACGATATACGATATTTTGGATTTTACTGTCGAAGAGGCAATGGAATTTTTCAGAAATATTCCCATAGTCTACAAGAAACTGAGGACGTTATATGATGTTGGATTAGGATACATCAAATTAGGTCAATCTGCTACTACTTTTTCTGGTGGAGAAGCACAAAGAATAAAACTTGCATCAGAACTTTCACGCAGAGATACCGGAAAGACATTATACATATTAGACGAACCAACTACAGGTCTTCATTTTTCTGACGTTAAAAAATTGTTAAAAGTGTTAAAAAGATTGACAGAGTTAGGAAATACAGTTATAGTAATTGAACATAATCTAGATGTTGTTGTAAGTGCAGATTGGATAAATGATTTAGGACCCGAAGGCGGAACCGAAGGCGGAACCCTTGTTACCTCTGGAACGCCTGAAGAATTATTAGAAGACGTCAACGAAAGCTACACAGTTAAATATTTGAAAACCAAAATGAATAGAATTTTAAAAATCTCGAACCAGATATTAAAATAAAACATCAAAAAAGATGAAAAAATGACATCCGCTTATTCTGAATTAAAGAAGGCGTGTAAGGCTTTTCCATCCGACCCCGGAATCTATTTGATGAAAGATGATATGGATAAAATAATATACATAGGAAAGGCAAAGAGCCTCAAAAAAAGAATTTGCAACTATTTTAATCTTCTAAATACAGATGGACTTTGGAAACATAAAAACATTGAAAATGACAAAATTATATGGAAAACTAAAAAATTGTTGCAAAAAATTTCAGAAATTGAATTTATAATAACCGATAATGAAGTCGAAGCTTTTTTGCTTGAAGCCAATCTGATTAAACAATACAGACCGATTTTCAATATCGAATTAAAAGACCAAGAAAGATATACATATCTAAAGATCACGGATGAAACATTTCCCAGATTATTAGTAGCAAGAAGGAACAGGAAGAGTGATTTTACAGGGCCAGAAGGAGAGATTTTCGGGCCATTTGTGTATGGAAGTTCTAGATTCATCTCCATTGGAACGCTAAGAAAAATATTCAAGGTGAGAATATGCAATCGTTTACCTAAAAAACCGTGTTTAGAATATTTCATAAATAATTGTGATGCCCCTTGTATCCAAAAGATAACAATACAAAAATACCATGAGAATATCAATTCGCTAAAACAGATTTTAAAAAAAAGAGATGGCATACAAGATTTCTTGACAAGAATGAATAAAGACATGGTTGAAGCTTCGAATAGACAAGACTATGAACATGCTAAAGAAATAAGAGATACAATAAGAACAGTAGAAAATTTAAAAATAAAACAAAAAATCGACCTAATTGATAAGAATGATGAGGAATATGTAGGATTCAAAGTGGATAAATTAAATCAGACAGGTTATGTATTGATATTGAAAAGATCTTGTGGTGTCATAAGTGACACAAAACAATTTGAATTTGACATTTTAGGGGATAATAATTTTTCATCTTTTTTACTACAGTATTATTCTACCGTATCTAACATACCAGAAACTATCTACGTGAACGAGATTCCAGAATCTAGAAATCTACTGGAATTAACATTTAAAAAACTTTCAGGACATCTTGTTAATATTAACAAAATAAAAAGATCAAAGCAAGATAATGGTGGATTCGATTTAATGAAGTTAATCCTGAAAAATATCTCTATCCGGATTGAGAAAAAATACAATCCGGTTTTGGGCAATCTAAGGGATCTCATTAATTTAAAAGAAATTCCATTAATAATAGATTGCTTTGATATATCTAATTTTGGAACATCTTTTGCTGTAGGATCCTGTGTTAGATTTGTTAACGGATCCCGTTTTAAAAGTGGTTATAGGCGCTTTAAGATACAAACAGTAAAAGACACACAAGATGACGTTAGAATGATAAATGAGATAGTAGGGAGAAGGTATGAAAAAGACCGCAAAAAAACCTCTGAAAAAGAATATAAAATTAATGGCGTGGAAGAAGGCAGTAACAAAAATGTTATCATTCAGGAACCCAATGGTGAGGATGTGTTTCCAATTCAATATACAAATAACAAAAGGTTAATCGATTCTCTTCCCAACCTCATTATAATTGATGGAGGGAGAGCTCAACTGAATTCTGCTATCAAGGCTTTAACTGAAAAAAATTTATGTATACATACAATTGCTCTGGCAAAACAAAATGAGGAAATATTCCTTCCTTGGGAGAGAGAATCACTTAAAATATCAAAAAAAGAACCTGTGATGCATCTACTTCAATCTATAAGAGATGAGGCACATAGATTTGGATTATCATACAACAGGATGCTCAGAAAAACTCGATTAAAATAGTTTTAGCCTACAACTGCAAAAACAAAATTGAAATACCAAATATTGCAAATATTATTGATGATTCCTAGCATAACGGTAGCAGGAACTACAAGTGGAGTAGGTAAGACTTTTGTTACATTGGGAATTTTATACAAATTGAAGAAAATGCGTTATAGAATTCAATCATTCAAGGTAGGTCCTGATTTTATCGATCCATCTTATCATTCTGTAATTACAGATACTTATTCCTATAACCTTGACACCTGGTTGATGGGAAAGAAAGGAGTGTTAGATACATTTGAGAGAGTAACAAAAAATGCGGACATTGCTGTAATTGAAGGTGTTATGGGATTGTATGATGGAGCAGGAGGAAAAAATGATATTGCAAGTACTTCAGAAATGGTCAAGATACTGAAATCCCAAGTAATTTTGGTTATCGATTCCAGTAAAGCCGCAAGATCTATTGCAGCAATGGCTTATGGATATATTCTATTTGATATGAAAATAAAAATCGCAGGGATCATCCTAAATAATGTAGCAAGTAAAAGACATTATACCTTCATTAAAGATTCATTTGCCAACAAAATAAAGGCACCAATAATTGGAGTAATTTACAGAAATAATGATTTCGTTTTGTCCGAAAGACATTTAGGTTTAATTCCTGTTCCAGAACTGGAAGGTGAACAGAGAAATAAGGTATTGGATGCTGCAAAGATTATTGCAGATTGTATTAAGATTGAGGAAATCATAGACTTACTAAACATTACCAAAAATAGTCAGCAAATAGATATTAAAGATCCAATTTATAATATAAAACCAGATCTGAAAGTAGCAGTTGCTTTAGATAGTTCTTTTAATTTTTATTACAGAGAGAATTTGGACAGATTAAGGGAAAATAATGTAGAAATTGTTTTTTTTAGCCCAATTAAGGATAAAAAACTGCCTGAAAATATCGGAGGGATCATCATAGGAGGAGGCTTTCCTGAAATATTGTCAAAACAATTATCTGAAAACCGTTCAATTTTAAAGGAGATCAAGAAGGCAGGAGAAAAGAAAGAAATTCCTATATATGCAGAATGTGGAGGACTTATGTATTTAACAAAAACCATAACAGAAAAATTAAATTCCTTGGAACAAAAAGAAGATAATAGCAATAAAAATAAAATCCCTAAAAAAGAGCACAAAAAAAATCTGGATAGAGTCTCTGACAATCCAAGAAAACCCAAAAAATATGAGATGGTTGGACTTATAGATGCAACAACAGAGATGACAAGAAACCTTGTGTTAAATTATACAAAGGCAGAGATAATAACAGAATCAATTTATGGAAAAGGGGGCCTTTTTAAAGGACATGAATTTCACTTTTCCAAAATTCAAGACATACCAAATGATTCTGTGTTTATATACAAGTTATCAAAGGGTAACGGGATTTATGCAAACATGGATGGACTTTTAACGTACAATACGTTGGCTTCTTATATGCATTTACATTTTACGAACAGCAGATATGCAGAAAGAATAGTTAATGCATGTAGGTCTTATTTGAAAAAATAATTTATGCACTTAATACGACAGTTTAAACTAAAATTGATTATTGTCATTAAAAAGAATTTTATAAAGAATTGATCTTTATTAATAAAAAAAATTAGAATAGTTTTTATTAAATTTTTTGTACTTTTTACATAAAAAGATTGAAATTTCTAAACTACTCCGAATCTACTCTCTTTCTAGAGGATATTGATGAACCTGTACCAAAAAAAGGAGAAATGCTAGTGAGAATAGAAGGATGTGGTATTTGTGGGTCTGATATAGGAAATGTTTTCGGAAATTCCTGTAAACCTACCTCAAAATTGGGACATGAGAATCGTTGGAATTCTAGAAAAATTTGACAGTGATGTCAATGCTGAAGCGTTTAGTATAGGAGAAAGAGTATTTGTCCACCATCATGCTCCATGCAATCAATGTTATTTTTGCAATAAAGGAAATGAGACAATGTGCGAGAAATTTACTGATTCTCTATATCCTTGTGGAATATCTGAAAAAATAGTCATTCCAGAATGGATAGTGAAAAGTGACTCTATATTTAGGTTACCAGAATCTTTAAGTCCCGAAGATGGTATAATGATAGAACCATTAGCGTGTTGTATTAGAGGATGGAAAAAGGTAAAATTACTAGAAGGCGATACAATTCTAATTTTCGGTATCGGTCCGATAGGGATGATAAATGCAATGTTAGCCAAGATCAAGGGAGCTCGAAAAATATTTTGTGTTGATATAAACGAGTATAGACTTGAATATAATGATAGATTGAATCTCGGAAAATCTTTCAATTCAAAGAAAGTAAAAATAGCAAACATCGTTCCTACCAGCAGTGAAGAGTTTGTAGATATGGTAATAATCGCAACTTCAGATTTGAGTGTCCTAAATGATTCAATCAAAATAATAAGAAAGGGCGGTATTATTCTTATATTTGGTGAACCTCAAAGGGAAACGAAAATTGATCTAAACATTCATGAAATTTATTCCAAGGAAATTAGTATCATTACTACATATGCAGCAACCAATAAAGAGATAAGAGAGGCAATTGAACTGATTGATAAGAAAATAATAAATGTGAAAAAAATAGTCACTCATAAATTTTTAATAAAACAATCAAAAGAAGCCATCGAACGGATATTTCGGAAAAAAGACACATTGAAAACGATGATAACAAATTGAGAAATAAATCCAGATAAAGAGGTCTAATTTATTCACATACGTGAGTATAAATGGTAGCAATTTGAGGATTATTGTTGTTTCTTTACTTCAATCCCTTTGCGAAAAGCGATATGACCGTTTATGTTTTTAGCTTCTTCTAGTGAATCCGGATAGTAGCAGTTTTAATGTTAATGAATTTTCTATGAGTTTATTATAAAATTTATAAAATAAAAAAAAATAAGAAAGTGAATATTACTATAATTTTTCAACCTAATATGAAGATTATTTCACCAAAAGATAAGATTGATGATCACAGTCAATTTTGAGATATTTCTAAAGAGGCAATTTATGTGTCTTGTTGTGTTAATCATCATTCCTAACACATTTAACCAATCTATTATAGACATATTGTAAGTTAAACTTGAAATACAATGGTTCGCTGGTAAAGAGGGTAATATTGTTTGTAAATTTGATGAATAAGAAAGATTGTATAAACGAGTTGCATGAGATAGCATATTTATTATAATGAAATATCATTTTGGTTAAACAAAAATTAGTTATAAAATAAAAATGTCATTAATTTTTCTCGATAATAGAAGATTTTCTTGATAATAGAAGATACAATGGATCAGTATAAAAATCTCATCTGAAACTCCAATTTCACTTAATTATGTTAATTCGATCTTTTTCTTGAGAGAATTATTCATCGATTCAAAGCTCGCAAGGATATCTTCCTCCATTTTTTTGGGTGAAAATTTAAGTCCAAGGCCAGAAAACATCTCTCTGTTAGTAAAATTTACCTCAGTTTCTGAAATTTTATCTATAGTTAATACCCGTTCCCCACTGAAGATTGCCGATGAAAAAAACTTACCATACCATCTTATTTCGTGGGGAGCCTGTACTTTTATAATTTTAGGATGGTATACTCTATTTTTGCCTCCAACTGTAGTCAAGTGCACACCTATCTTTGTTCCAACCTTTGGTTCGCCTGTAATCTTTTTAATAATTGGATTCCATTGATAATAATTTTGAAAATCTGAGATTACATTCCACACTTTTTCTGCAGAAGCTAGAATTTTTATTTCAGCTTTTATCTCCTTCAATTAAATCTTGATCTGTGACTAATCATTATTAAATATGATTGATAAAAAATAATTTTTTGTTTGGTATACATCCCTTGATTTACTACAAATCATAACAGTTTTGTAACAACTCATCTGCTTTGTTTTGATAAGCAATTAGGATTATTTTTTTCTTAATTTTATAATATACAACTAATTTTACTTGGAGTTATATTAGCATTCTTGTTTATACTATTTGTCTACTATTAAAAAATAAGTCACAACTTTACGTTCATGATCATTGTGCTTTGCATTTTCCCTAATATCCTATAGATTATTAGTGGATTCAAAAACCAATAGAATTTTAACATAAATTAAGAACTTTTGAATTATTTTAACAACCAAACCCAGGGTAACCAAATGTTCTGTTTAGAAGGATTGGCTAACATTAGGCATAAGAAGTTGTATTTGAATATGACCTAGAGGTCATGCTGTAATATCTAGCCCATTATTACCACTATTGTTTATGCCTTTATTTTGAGTGTTAATCATAAAACATATGAAAAATATTCTGCTATCTATAAAATACCATCCATACTCCTTGTGTAATTGTCGTGTTAACCTTCCTCCCCATGGAGATATAAAAGCAATAAAGCATTGATAATCGACGAGGCTACAGCACTTCCTCCTTTTCGCCCGATATTTGTGATACTAGGAACTGTGGTTTTTAAAAGCTCTGTTTTTGATTCAACAGCGGAAACAAAACCAACTGGAACGCCAATCACCAAATTGGGTTTTGTTATCCCTTCATTAACCATTTTTATAGTTTCATACAATGATGTTGGAGCGTTGCCGATAACAACTATTCCACCATTCATAGATGATGCAGAACTTCTCATAGCCACCTCTGCTCTAGTTTTATTATATTTCTTTGCTTCTTCAATTATGGTAGGATCAGATATTTTACACAGGGATTTTAAATTTAGTTGAGTTAAGGAATTTTTTGAAATCCCTGATCTAACCATCTCTACGTCAGTGACTATATTACAACCAGTCTTGAGTGCATTAAAAGCAGATGCAACAGGATTATAACTGAATATTATTTTTTCTCGTCCTGCAAAATCGAAATCAGCCGTAGCATGTATCACTCTTCTAACTATAGGCCATTCATACCTTTCATCATATCCATGATTTCCAATCTCATCTTCTATTATTTTAAAACTAGTCTTTTCAATATCAAAGGATTTAATGGACATCACCCTATTTTCCGCCGATTCATTCTGATTTTTGGATTCTGTTCCTATTCTTCTTTCATACAATTCTTCTATCTTCTGACTCCTTTGCACGTTCTAATACAATGTCAATCATATTTTCATCAACACCGATATGATCTGAAATATGTAGTTCAAAAAAAGGATATTTCGCAAGCACTTCTTTTATCTCTTTTTTGACATCACTTTTTATATGTATTCCTTTATGTAGAAAATAGGGCATTACCAATATAACTTTAGGATTTGTTTTAATCAGTGATGAGAGTGCCTGTTCTATGTTTGGCAGGTCGAGTTCTAAGAAACAGAATTTTACATTCCGATAATTTTTTTTTATTTTATCTACCGTGAAAATGAAAGCTTCTCTGGCTCGTTTATCTGAACTTCCGTGTCCTATTACCAAAACATCGCAGTCAGGATTGTTATAGGAAATTTTTTTATCTTGTTTTAATTTCTCAATCTTATTGACAATGATAGAAGAGAGCCTATCAGAATAACTCAAGGGCTTGGTAATAACTAGCTTTAATCCCAACCTTTTACATATAATGGCACTTTGTTTTACAGATTCCTTCAGTTTCATGCCAGGATATAAAAAATAAGGCATTATTGTGATAAAATCTACTTTTTGATCTACGCATCCTCTGATGCCCTCTTCAATAAAAGGTGGAACAACCTCTAAAAAACAATAATTTGTATAATTATAATTCCCTTTCTCCTTTACAATTTTAGATATCTGATCTAACTCCAATCTTACTTCCCTTTCCTTGCTTCCCCTGTCAATTAATAAAAGAGCTTTACGCACTTTTACTCAAAACCCACTTTCGATATAGCTATAGTCAAATTAGGTGGAAATTTTTGCTTCGGTACTTCAAGCGTTCCATGAGAGTACAACAAAGATGAAGCCTCAGAAACACTTGCGACTCCTTCATATTTTTTTACTATCTCGGAAGGATTTGGAACATCAATCCTGGCCAGATCATCTTTAGAATAGAGATAAAGTGGAATATTATTTCCTTCGCAGAACTCTCTCAATCCTTTAACTTCGACATTCTTTTTAATTGAGGTAATTGCTTTGATACAAGAAAAACTGAAGGAATTTTTTTGAAGTATAGATGATAGTCCTTCCATTATCTCATCTTTTGTTATATTCCAGTGAACCCCAACTCCAACCACAAGAGTTTTTGGTCTATATATTACTGATTTTGATAAGATATTAGTGTCTGAAATTATTTTGTCTGAAATAATCAGACATCCTTTGAAGGAATTGTCATGAATTGCCTCAAGACTATGTACAATGGTTACGTTTTCTGGAAGGTTATTCATATCCCACCAGTTTCTTTCTCCTGAATCCTGGAAAATCGCTATTTTCTCTTCATTTACCATTAATCCACAGGTTTTCGTTACATTTTCAAAATTTTCTATATTCCATCCTAACTCTTTTCCGAGCAGATCTACAGATATTGTTTTATTGACATCTGCTGCAGTCGTTATAACAGGAGTGGAATTTAGAATAGATGCTATATTTCGTGTCAGTGCATTTGCGCCTCCAAGATGACCTGATAGGGCACTTATTACGAAATTGGATTTATCATCTATCACAAGTACCGCAGGATCACTTTTTTTATCCACCAATAAATTCGATATCAGACGTACAACAGCCCCTAGTGAAAAAATACATATCAATGCTTCATTGGATTTAAATAAATCTACAATTACTTTAGTTACAGGTTCCTTGAACCATATGATGCTGGTCTGATTATTATCAAGGCGAAATTTTTCAGGCGCATATATCGAAGCTTCAGGAATATTTTTTTTTATCAATTTAGAAATCGTAATACCGTTTTTTGTAATCGCAAGGACCGCAATTTTATCTCGCTTTTTCAATATGGTATGAATTGAATACATTAGAATTATTTATTTGCTTTATTAATAGACGAAAGTATAGTTTCCTACATCCATCTCTGACCATAGCTAACGCCATCATTCCATTTATCAGGGTCACATTTATGCATCTTTGCAGTCGAGTTTCTTAGATAGTAATTGATCATTCTACCGCTCAAATTCTTTCTTGCCTATATTATTGCTAGTTTGATTCCGTTAAATGATATAAAATTGAAAATTCTTTTACTATCATAGGAGCCATCCATAATAGCAGTATCTATTATTACCCTGTTATTCTTTTTCGTAATATCATTTATCAGTTCTGCCAATACTTTTCCGTCATGTACTTGTTTATTAGTTACTTTTAACGATAGAATTCTCCTTCTTTTGATATCAACTACTACATGTATCTTTAAATATCGTCTCTCGACATTTCACTTGACGAATTCTTATAATATGTCTATAGTAGATTGGCTATTTGTGTTAGTAAGAGTGACCTGTGAAAGGTATTTAATAGCCAATATTTATTAGGATTTCGAGATCTATATCGATTATTATTAGAATTTTGAATTTTGTTGAAAATGATGAGATGACAAAAGAAAATTGTAAAAAATATTGTCCGGAACTTGGGTATTTTAACTTACTATTCACTTTGAATCCTTTGTAATAGTTATCTAGAGTGATTATATTTTCATCTGCTATTGAGTCGACTATTGGTGGAATATCCAATAATACAAATCTCGTCATAAATATTCTAGAAAGGTAAGTGTTAACTTAGTCAATGAAATTCACCTAGAAGAATGTTTTTAAATAGTGCACTCTCGAATTTGCTATATCAGATACTAAACATAAAGACAGTAAAAATAATGAACAGACCCATGGCAATCAAATACGTATAAAATTTAGTCGTAAGATATGTCATAATACTAACAAATTGTATTTATTAAACTATTACAACTTCTCAAATAACTTGTAAATAGGTATAAATAAAATGAGTATGTTGGCACAAAGGTTTATAAAATATTTTTTCATCTGCTATATTAATGTCTGGACAACCCGCATCAAGCGGTGATGGTAAGGTTTCTAGAAGAGATTTCTTGAAATTATTGGCTGCGGCGGGAACTGTCGTGACGTTTACACCTTTTATTGATTGGGGTAAGTATCTGCCTAATCCCGCTGGTTCAGCAAATGAAAAAGGAAAGGTTGAGCTACCTGATGGTGAGCAAGCTAATGTAAAAACCTTTAAGGTAAACCATTCTGAAGCTATTATCTATCCAAAATCTGATGATCCAGCATTAAATGAAGAAGCTTTTAGGACATGGCAATTTATCCGCCTTCCATCTGAGTTGGGAGGAGATAAAAATGACGCGTCTGCATTTAGGGTCTATAGTATGGTTTGTTTACATTTGTGGTGTTTATGGAAATACTGGCCAGGTGAAGGAAGAAAAAGAGGAGAATGTCCCTGTCACGGAAGCTTATATGATCCCTTAACTGGAAAGGCATTCGCAGGTCCCGCTTCTTTACAGTCTCCTCCTTCAAACGTACTTCCAAAGTTAGATGTGGAAGTAGACAAAGACGGCAATGTTTGGATTCTTCCTCCTAATTGGAGTGTTAATGGCAATGGGGTAGTGGGATTTGGACGCTTCATTACATAACGAAAATAGTCTTGTTAGACTATTCAGGTGGATTTATGGTGGATTAGACAGAACAATATTTATGGGAATGAAATTTACTTTTCCAACTCGATTTGTGAGTCCACTTGGTTTCCTTGGTATGCTTACTTTTATTCTTTTTATTATATTGGGTATTACTGGTGCATTGCTGATGCTATGGTATGAACCCATTCTGGATAGGGCGTGGAATAGTGTTGAAAATATCAATGATACAATTCCATATGGCTTTCATATTAGAAATATTCACTATCATGCTTCTAATGCAATGGTAATGATGGCTATTCTTCATATGTACTATCAATACTTTAGTGGAAGATATAAGATTAGAAACGAAATTTTATGGGTAACAGGTATTCTCATTGGTGTTCTTACTATTCTCGAAGCATTTACAGGCTACGATATAATTTTTAGCGAAAGAGCGGAACTTGCTATTTCAATTGCTGCATCTTTGACTAATTCTATCCCCATTCTTGGTCCTGACATGCGGGCTGCATTTTTTGGAGCTGGTTTTCATGATTTTATATTGCGTTTTTATGCGTTCCATGTATTTTTTCTGCCTATTGTGTTGATCGGGCTTATGGCTATTCATTTCCCTCGTTTTATGGTCTTTGATGTTCCAATGGTGATGGCCATAGCTGGTGCGGTAATGATAACGGGCGGTGTATTTCCTGTTGACATGGGGTTAAAGTTCGACCCTAATGTCCCGCCAGGAATTACCGTTCCAGAGTGGTATCTAACTGGTCTATATGCATTTCTAAGGTCACAATATGATAAATTCGTTACTGGTGTTGCTTGGCCAGGGTTGTTTATATTTACTCTATTGATAATACCTTTTATTGATAGGTACAAAAAATTTTCATGGAAAGATAGACCTATTATTACAGCAATAGGTATAACAAGTATTGCTCAAATAGTTGTTACTACTTATTGGGGATTTTACATCGATCCGGACAGAACAAAGTCTCTTCTTGAAAGATTGGTTATCGATCCTATATTTCTTTATAGTGTAATGATCGCTTTGGTTCCTCTCTCTTTTGGATTTACATATTTGATGATAAAGTTGGTAAAAAATGCTGAAGCCAATGCTAAAAAGCAACCAAAGAAAGAAGAGGGAACAATAACCCTGCCGGAAAAATGGATCTATTATGTATTCGTTGCACTCATTGGTTTCCAAATTTATCTTAATATTGCAGCATATTACGCTGTCCTAAATGGTATGAAAAATATCTCACTGTTTATAATAGGCATTATCATGTTGGTCTTCGCAGGAATGTACCATATATA
The DNA here is from genome assembly GCA_963695855.1 of uncultured Nitrososphaerales archaeon. GTDB lineage: Archaea > Thermoproteota > Nitrososphaeria > Nitrososphaerales > Nitrososphaeraceae > TH1177. The sequence goes on from CAVOHZ010000010.1 coordinate 563,736, forward strand.
TAGACATGGTAGATCAAATGCTGACAATCCTCCTCCTCCTACTATTCCTATTAGACACAAAATAAAATCAGATGAACAAAAATCTTTAGAGGATAGTTCAATTCCAAAAGACCAATTATCATATGAAAATCAGACTAAAAGTAAGGGGTTACTAAACACGTTATTGGGTAAAGGAAAGAAAACTCGTAGCAGTTTTGAAAAGATGTGGAATCAAGAATAATAACTATGGTATATTAAATGTCATTTTTTTCACTACCGAATAAAGCAAATATTAAAATTTAAATTATGTTTTATTATTAGCTTAGGTATAACAAATAGGCGCTAAAAAAATGGAAAGAGTACAACAAACAAATGTAGGCGGATTAGCTATTATCTTCTTTATTGTTGCTGTTACAATTAGTATTGCCTTTTATCAATTCATTTATCTAAGTGAATTAAATGCAAAGCCACAAGTTTCAGAAGAAATTTCAAATCCTCCTCAATCAGCTGCAATATCTATAACTGAAGGATCGGCATTGCCAAGTAATCCTAAATTTTTCGATCCAAAAGACGCAAGAGCTACTCTAGAAGTTGACAACAAAGTTGTCTGGACAAATCATGATACTACTGCTCATACTGTCACTACAGACAATGATTATGAGGATAAATTATCTGGAAAATTTGATTCAATGGAAACAATAGGTTTGGTGCCACCTGGCGGAACTTTTGACTTCGTATTTACTGAAGACGGTGAATTTCCATATCATTGTGAACCACATCCCTGGATGACTGGCATGGTAACAGTTGTAAAGAACTATTCCTAACCTATACCGTCTTTTCTTTTTTTATATCTCGAAAAAATATATAATTTGCAATTTCTTTATGTTCCTGAATAATTGATGTTCTGAATTTTACTCTAGTAAAACCAGATAATGTGGAAGGGATATGTTTGGTTATTGCTGTAAATTCTATGGTATTTCTATCTCCTATTTCTTTTCTAAAAATTGAAAGTCTAGCATATGGATGATTAATTTTTTTTCCATTGAGTTCGATGTAATTAAAAATGTCATTTGAATTTTCAATTTGCGAATTTATTACAACTGTATCAAATCTGCCATCATAATTCAATTCGATCTTTCCATGAATCTCCTCATTTGGATAAATAATCTGCTCAAATATCTGTAGTTTTATATCACTCTTCTGATCCATATAGTGATTCCATAGATCTGATTTTATTAATCTTAATTACTTATGCTTTTATAAAATAATTGATAATCTTTAAATTTGCAAGTTTCAGATAGTCTGTAATGAATTGGGCTCGTAGCTCAGCATGGATAGAGCGCCTGCCTTCTAATTTGTACAAAGAAGATAGCCGGAAGTCGAGGGATCGAAGCCCTCCGGGCCCGTTAATCATTTTCGAACATCTATTCTTGATTGGTAACAAATATGTATAATTTAGAACGATAATTTGCCTCGGTGTGCAAAAACTTTTGATAAATTTAATTTTATTTTGGAGTTGATGTTAAAAATTCTCCGATTAACTTTATAACAAATCCTAGAGCTCCTATTACACCCATTCCTAAAAGAATGAATCGCATGTGAGTAGAATAGTCGTCTTTTGATGTTTTTTTTGCTAGCAATAATGTTTGATACATATCTAAAATTTTACGTTCCAACATTGAAAAAATTTGAGTTATACTTAACAATACCTTCCTATCTAAGTTTTAGCTTTATTTGAATTTAACTACTTGTTACTATTTTATAATCGATAAAACCATTTTCAATTAATGTGATTGCTTTGAATAGTCTGCATCTTTTTCTGTTCTTTGCATTTCTACAAAAGTTTCAGTATTCTGGATCCCGTCAATTTTGCCAATTCTCTCTATCACCACATTATGCAGCTCTTCTAATGTACTGGCATTAACATTTACAATCATATCAAACCTGCCTGTCACCTCTGAAAGGGATCTTACTTCTGGAATTTGAAGTAATTCTTGGTGAATTGGTTCTTTTCTTTTAGGATCACGATTTATTCCAACAGTAGCTTTAATATTTAGACCTAGCATGTTTTCATTTACAATAATCGTAAATTTCTTGATCAAGCTTCTTTTGGATAAACGTTTAATTCTGCTGTAAAGTACCGAGGAATTGATGTTTAATTTCTTACTAAGCTGCGGTACCGAAATACTTGCATCTTTAGTAAGCTCTGTCAATATTTTCATATCAAGCTCGTCAAACCGTTGCAAATTGCATCCGCAATACGTTACAAATCTACATTAATAAATGTAATTATATTTTTAGCAATTATTTATAATTTTTTTATATATTTTTTTGTTTTTTCAAATGTGTAATTAATAAAATGAAATAATTGATATTTTTTCTATTAAGTTTATGGTACAGTAAATAATGCTATAATAATTAAAGATAATATAATATTGTCCCGCTAACTCACCATCCTTATTAGATCTATTGCGTAATTAGACACAGATCAGCATATTCGAAGAATTGAAACAATTTTTGAAAATTTATGAATTTAGTAGTTTTATCTTCTTTATTCTTTGGTTTAGTCATGTAATATTTTACATGGTTACTAATTACTCATAGATATATTATCTCTTGTTGTGCGATTATAAATGTAAACAAAAAATAGTATCCAGTTATGTATATCTAATAAATCGCGATCTTCTTATTCCAATTATCTGCTTTTCACACATGGATAATATTCATCAAAATTTTCTATTCTATCTTTGAAACATTGATCGACCTTTTCCATCATACTTTTCTCAATGAATACAAATAGTGTTTCATTCCAATTATCCTTCATGCTTCATAACATCATGTACCCCCACTCAGTATATTCGCTACGTCTACTATACTTTGATTCAAGAGATCGAACAAAATGCTCCGACCAACATGTTTTGCTGTCCAGAGATGTGGCTTCCAAACACAGAACTATAAACTCGTCTTAGACAGAACCATAACCAGAAATATTCACCACACATCTGAATGACAGCTTCAACTGCAATGAAGGTTGTTATTCTTCCTTTCTTTTATGTCTACTTGACGCAACCTTGATATCCAATTTCACAGAGAAGTATCTTCTTTGTTTATCATAGGATTAATGCTTTAGACGTATACCTAAACTTAAACCAAGAAAATATAGATATATTACATTATAATAATAGTGAATGTTCTACTTCTTTCAAATCTAATTTTCTTGTTATACATAAATAGAACGTTGTTAGATATTGCTTTTACTGCTTAAATAAAAATCAGTAAATAATATATAATTTAATTCTTAACTTCCAACAAATGTTTGGAATGGGGAGGATTAAACCTGGTGATTATGTTTTTACAGTTAGAAAAGAAACCGATTCTAATATAATAATTATTGGAAGAGTTCAATCTGCAAGTAAAAAAATCTTAAGTGTCATAGGATCTTCTATAAAACCAAGTGGACTTCTAAAACGCAAATTACAAGGGAAAATAGGGAAACGATCGAATGAGGTTCTAAACGATCCTGACCCTAATAATTGTATTTTTATTTTAATAGACAGAATTGAATCAGAGAATTTTTCTGGTCAAGTAAATCAAGAAACTGATAAGGTAACATGGATAAATGAGAGCCGATATTTTATTTTGGATGGTTGGATTAAGGAAAACTTGTCAGACATGTTTGCCAATGTAATCCACTCGTACTCTGAGGAAGAACGCGATCATTCCAGATCAGTGCTGATAGAAAAAATGAATTCGCTATACGATAAAGATTTAAAGGATCATGTATATGCCGTTGTGAGAAGCGCTAGGATTTTATAATAATTTGAAAGTTTTATATTATGGTTAATCGATTATCCGATTTTGATAATTGATGGAATACGTTTATGCGGCATTGTTATTACATAAATTGAAGCAGGACCTTACTGAAGATAATATTACTAATGTAATTAAGGCTACAGGTACTAATCCTGATTCAGTTAGGATAAAGGCACTCGTTGCAGCATTAAGTGATGTAAATATCGAAGAAGCATTAAAGGCAGCTCCAATGGCTGTTGCGCCAGTTGCAACATCTGGTGGACCTGCTCCAGAGGCAAAAACTGACGTCCACGAAGAAGAAAAGAAAGAAGAAAAGAAAGAAGAAGAAGCTCTAGAAGGATTATCTTCGTTATTCGGATAATCTGTCTTATTGCCAATTTAAATTCAATTTTTCAATTGCCGAAAGTTCAAATACGGATTATTTCAGAATCTTTTTGCAATGGTAACTAATAGATGTAAATGTGGAAGATTATTAAAAACATATGGATATTGTACTCCATTTGGTTGTAAAGAACAATTTCTGTGCGAGCTTTGTTCTCTCGAAGAACATGATTGTAAATGCGATGTGCTGAATTAGAAGTTTTGTTTTATCAATTTTATTTATAAAGTTTTATTTATGAGGAAAAAATTAATAGGTCGTGGTTCTTTGTTAATGAATCTCAACATTTTGTGGTAAAATAAATTGTATTAAAATGCTCATTATATATAAAAAGAGTAACATAAATCCAAATTTTAAACCGATTTGTCTACGGAACATAGGTATGACTGCAATTATGGTCACAAATGTAGCTAATATTATCTGATAGAACAATATTTCAGTGATCTCTATCTTCTCGTAGAATCCAAACTGAAACATCGCTGCAAAAACGGCTACCGCTAATAGCAAGCTATTGTTTAGAATCTTAGAACCCAATACATTGGCAATAGCTATAGATGCACCAGCAGCTCCTTTTCTAGCAAGAATCATCATAGATATTTTTTCAGGCATTTCTCCTGCTATAGGACTAAGGATGACGGCCAATACTATCGCAGAAATACCTACATCGACTGAGAATCCTTGCATTGAACGGATAAAAGGTTCTGCTCCAATGACTATTCCCAGTGCACCCGCAAGAAAAACTCCTATGGCAATAACCATTTTCTTATTATCTTTTGCTGGGTTATTTTTGTTTACAATTTCTTTAGAATTATCTTTCAAAGCCTTCTCTTTCATTTCCAATTTCATTTCATATAATGCTATGAATATATAAGCGATAAATATCCCGATAAAGATTATTCCGTCAACATAATCATAACCATCTAAAAATAGAATTAGACTTATAACTGCACTAGCGAGTAAGAATATTTTGTCGTTTTTAAAAGTACTCACATCTATCATCTTTAATGGGGCTTTTGATAATCGAGTAGTAGAAATAATGAGCATTATTGCTAATCCAAGAGTCATCATCATAATATTGCTTCCTAATCCAGACCCAATTGCTATTCCATAAGCACCACTCGCTGCAGCATAAATCACTATTGCAATTTCAGGTAAAGTTGTAGCTATACTCAGGAGGACCCTTCCAACAAATTTCGCTCCATATCTTTCTGATAAATGTTCGGCTCCATATGATAGCAACCAACTAGAAAAAGTTAATTCGCCGAGCCAAATTATCATTCCCAGAAGATTATTTTCAGCCAATTTTCAACACAAAAAATCTATACTTTTCCGAATATGCAAACTAGTTGTCCTCTTACTATCAATCCTTAACCGGATCAAAATTTTAATCTATTTGAAAAGTGAAATATTTAGTATCAAATAATTCATAGTTTCTAACTTTATTCCCAATTCATCTGCGACTAGTATGAATTTTGCTGGATGTGGACTAGTTAAAATAACCATGAAAACTGGAACTGAAGCACAAGTAATTATGGTCAGTATTATCAACCATAGAGCAGTCATTTTTTCAACCATTTATACAAAGTGAATTCACTTGTAGGTATATAAATTTTATACAATATTTCATATTCTAAATGGACCAAGAATAAATCATTGATCTAGAATTCGATGAAAAAATCGATCACGCGGATATTTTCCTAAAGGATTTTAAGTAACTACTTATCCAATCTTTGTGTATTTAAGATGACAAGCGAGGTTGAGCTTAAAGAGCTCTTAAATAATGCTCGAAAGAAATATCAAAAACACAATTTTGATCAATCTGTGGATTTAACTATTATATTAAAAGATATTGATGTTAAAAAAGGATTTAGTTTCAATGAAGTTGTTCACTTACCCAACAGACCTAGTAAACAAGCAACGGTATGCGTAGTTGCATCCGGTGAGATGGGTTCAAGAGCAAAAAAAGTAGCTGCTGAAAAAATAATTGAGCAGGGAGAATTAGATAGGCTGGGCACCAATAAGAAAGAGGCAAAAAAAGTTGCAAAAAAATATGATTTCTTTTTATCGGATACTGCACTAATGTCTACTGTAGGTAGGTCCCTAGGACAATATCTTGGGCCTAAAGGTAAAATGCCAACACCTATGCCATATGGGGCCCCTATTGAAAATATATTGGATCGGTTTAGAAGTTCGGTAAGAGTCAGAGTGAGAAATCAACTTAATGTATCTGCAAAGATAGGTGATGAAAAAATGGACGACAAACAACTACTTGAAAATGCTAATGCAATACTCTCTCTTGTTGAAAAAAAATTACCACAAGGTGACAAAAACATTCGTAATATGTTGATAAAGTTTACCATGAGCAAGCCAGCGGATTTGTTATCTTCACAAAAGAGTTGAGTGTGATACACTAATATGTCAAATAAAACAAATAAAAAATATCCAGAAAAAAAACAATTTTTGTATGAATATTTGCAAGAGCTTCCTACCAAATATGAGGTAGTTGCACTATCAAGAATGACGAATGTTCGTGCTAGTCAATTAATGCCCATAAGAAAAAAATTTCATGATCAAATACAAATAAAGATTATAAAAAATAGGGTAGCTCAAAAGGCTTTTGAAAAATTGTCTAATATAAAAGGAATTCAAGATTTAAGTAAACAGCTTGAAGGTCAATGCGCTTTGATGTTTACCAATATAAGTCCTTTCAAATTAAATCTCATCTTCGATCAAAATAAGGTATTCCTACCGGCAAAGGGAGGAGACATAGCATCCAATGAAATAATAATTCCAGCAGGAAATACAGGTATCCCTCCAGGTCCAGTATTATCTGAATTTAAGGAAGCAAATATACCAACAAAGATAGACCAAGGCAGTATAGCAGTTACAAAGGATACAATAGCTGTTAAAACGGGTGGGGTTATATCACAAAAATTAGCTTCATTATTAACCAAACTCAATATCAAACCAATCGAGGCAGGTATAGCAGTGAATTATGCCATTTCAGAAGGACTACAGTTTAGAGAATCTGAACTTAAACTAAATATCAATGAGTATGTTGAAGATCTTAAACAGTCATTCTCTTCCGCTCTAAATCTTGCAATAAAATCAGCCTATATAACCAGTGAGACAATCAATTCAATATTATCTTTGGCACAACAACAATCTATGAATTTGGCTTCAGAATCTGGTTACATTACTAAAGAAAATGTAGAACTGGTAATGCTCAAAGCCCAAACAAAGGCTTTTAGTCTATTAAACGAATTAAAATCACATGGATATAATACACAATAAAAAATTTCTATATTCAAATTTTGATTTATTACACAAGTTAGCTGTTAAAATATCGTTTACGAACACAATAAATAAAGGAAAGAAATTCTTTTTATTATTGAATAATGACAATTGAACTAAAAGTACATCCATCATTCTTTAAGGAGTTTGCAACGAAGACTTGGATATCTCCAAGCGAAATTATTAAGGAATTAATAGAAAATTCCTTTGATGAAGATGCAACTAAAGTGCTGATTACTCTTTTTAAGAATGGGTCCATATGTATTGAAGATGATGCTGGAATGAGTGAAGATGGAATGGAAAAATTTCTTCTTCTTGGGTCTCCACATAAAAAAATAGAATCTATTTCTCCAAACTTCAAAAGAATAAGAACTGGGAGGTACGGCACTGGTCGACTGTCTTTTTTGACATCCTTTGAAAAAATGAAACTCAAGACCAGGAAGGGAAATTATAATAAGTCTATAATTATCGATGAAAGTTCTCTAAACAATTTATTTACAGGAAATTCTGTTTTGAATGAAATAAAGGAAAAACATCTATCAAGAAATGGCACAGAGTTATCTCTCTATAACGTAAAAATGTCTATAGATCCTATAAAATTAGCAAAAGAAATTCGTAAATTGGCAATTTTAAGACAACCAATGTTTCAAGTGTTTATAAAACAAACTGATGATTTTAATGAATGGGATTTCGACAATGGAGAACCAGTTAGAGCACAAGAAATTCAAGGATATAGGATCCCAATTAGTCTTGACGAAGGACAGATCATTGGTGAAATTATAGTTGCAAGGAGACCGCTAACAGAGGAGGAAAAAGGCATTGGAATAATGATTGGCAATCATATCGTAGTTAGAAGTAATTTTGGCTTAGAAGCAAAATTAAATAGAATAACCGGTTTAGTAAGATGTGATAATCTGACTTCTAGATTTGCCGATAAATCTGCTATAATCGAAGATGATTACTATGATAAATTTTACAAGATAGTTAAGCAATTTATCGTCGATGAAGTAATTCCTAAACTTGCAGAGTATGAAGACGTGTTAATCACAAAAGAGGAGTCTCGTATATATAAAGAGATTGATAAAGTTCTGGGTCAAGCGGTAGTTGAAAATCTTGAATCCGTTGAGGTCGAGGATTATGATACCATTACTACAGCCAATACACAAAGAATTGACGTTAAATCATCATTAACGTCGAAGGGTTATGATGACAGAAAATCTTCAAGCATTGTTGATACATCTAAACTAGATCCTTCCATTTCATTTGGGACAACAACAACGTCTCGACCAAATCAAAACACCAATAAAGTGAGTATACTTGAACATCAGACGACCCATGATATTTCCTATTCAGATGATGGATATCAAGGTAGAAGTGACACGATTTTTTCACCTTTGCCTGAATTTGCTGTTAATAACTCATTCAATATAAAAAAGATTAAAACTCTAAAACGAACTTTCGCGTTAAAAAAAATAGGGTACAAAGTCATTCCTTACGAGGATGGATCTGATTCTAGGGATGGTTTTACAAATGAATCAATAGTTTTTATAAACAAGGCTAATTCAGCTTATAGAGCTGAATCTGAACGTGGAGATGAATTTTTATTAAGACACATAATTAGAATTGTTGCAGAAGCAATTGCTGAAGAAAAACATCCTGAGGGAAAAGATGCACTTGAATTGCAAAATAGATTAATAGCCGAGGCTATAAAGATTCATAATTTGAGTAGTAGAAAAAAATGAAATCCTTATTTAACTAATAGAAAAGACTAAATCTGGCTAATATTTGATATACCAACAATGGCTTATCAATACTTTCCTGGTGCAACAGCAATTGGTATAACCTACAATAATGGTGTATTACTAGCATCTGAAAGACGTATATCCTTTGGAAATTTTATAGTAAATAAAAATACCAAAAAAACATTCATTATTACTGATAAAGTTGGTGCTGCATGTGCTGGGATGGTTGCTGATATGAACGTACTATCAAGGCAAGTAAGCGCTTTGGCAAAAATCCGTAAACTAGAGATACGAAGAGACCTCCCTACTAATTCCGTAGCAAAATTAATGTCTGTAATAATGTTTGAAAGACGATATTTTCCTCTGTTGACTCAAGTGATAGTGGGTGGATTTGATACAAAGGCTAAGATTTATACTTTAGATCCTTTGGGGTCTTTGTTGCCTGATGATTATGCTGCCGTAGGTACTGGATCTGAACTGGCACTTGGTATTTTAGATGCTGACTACAAACCCAAACTAAGTGAGGACGAAGCTGTAAAACTTGCTATTAAATCTATTCGCTCATCGGTTCAACGAGACGCTTCAAGCGGGGATGGCATAGATATTTTAACTATTGGCGATCAAGGAAGTAACGAAGAGTCACATACGATTTAAGTAATAGAATATTATGAAAAATTCTTTTCATTTTGTAGACATATTTTAATATAATTAATTCTTGTATCAAAAAGTGTTAGATATTGGATGCAAGAAATATTGGGCTACGTAATATTGAAGTTGCTGATACTAAAATATGTTCAATTGATGGTGAACATGGAAAATTAATTTATCGTGGATATGATATTCTTGACTTGGTGAATCGATCCACATTTGAAGAAACCACATTCCTACTCTTATTTGGAGATCTTCCAAATGACGCTCAATTAGAAGACTTCTCTAATACCCTGAAAAATTCAAGAGATATTCCCAATTCTATTATTATAGACCTACATAACAGACCTAAAACAGCTCATCCGATGGACGTTCTTCAATCATGTGTGTCCTATCTTTCAAATTATGACAATGACATTTCTTCTGATACCAAGGAAGATAACGTTAGAAGAGCAATGCTTCTTATTGCAAAGATGCCTTCTATCGTGGCTGCTTGGGATCGAATCAGAAATGGTCTGGAGTATGTAAAGCCTGATCCTGAACTTTCACATTCCGCAAATTTTCTTTACATGTTGTCTGGGAGGAAACCTGAATTGGAAGAAACAAAAGTGTTTGATATTTGTCTAATTTTACATGCAGAACATAGTTTCAATGCCTCGACATTTGCAGCACGAGAAATAGCTTCGACTAGGGCACACATGTATGCATGTATATGTGGTGCATTAGGAGCTTTATCTGGCGAATTACATGGTGGAGCAAATATCCAAGTTATGAAAATGTTAATTGAAATTAATGAACCAAACAGGGTAGAAGAATGGGTAGCTGAAAAAATTAAACAAGGAAAAAGGATAATGGGCATGGGACATGCTGTATATCATACGAATGATCCTCGAGCAGAGATTTTAGAAAGATTATCCAAATCTATTTGCAGAGAAGAAAATCGTAAATGGTACGAAATCACAAAAAGGATTGAGAATTATACTAAATCTTATATGTCTGAGTATAAAAACCAAGCAATTTATGCTAATGTCGATCTTTATAGTGCTTCTCTCTATTACAGTATGGGATTTAAAATGGATCTTAACACGCCAATATTTGCTATTTCACGAATATCTGGATGGACTTCCCATGTGATTGAAGAAAAATTCGCTGAGGCAGCACCAAAACCTGCGTTATACAGACCAAAAGCAGTATACGTAGGCAAATATTGTGGTCCAATGGGATGCGAGTTTATTCCAATAGAAAAAAGGGATAAATAATTTTAATATTCGAAGATACTTATCATTCTTATTTAACTACTTTCAAATTAAATAATATTTAAAAAATTAAATTATCTATTTATTTGATATATGTTAAATTTTGAAAGTAAACATTTTGTCGAAAACCGATACTGCTTTACTCCTTGATGAAATAAAAAATTGGCCAGAGAATAGCATACCCAAAATAAAGAATCTAAAAATGTATCAAATTGAAAAAGATAAGAAATTTCTATTATACAACGATTTCTCTGCAATTCAAATTAATAAAATCATTTTACCATTTGTCGGAAATCAAGAAATGATCAATTTTTTTCCCTATGTTCTAGTGGATATGGGAGCTATAAAATTCGTTTGTAATGGTGCGAAACTAATGCGACCAGGAATAGTTCACTTTGAATCTTTTAATAGAAATGATATCGTAGTAATAAAGGATGAGGAACATGGTAAACCCCTTGCAGTTGGAATAGCTATTGAAGATAGTAAAACTGCAATATCTTTATCAAAAGGTTACATAATAAATAACCTTCATTACGTAGGTGATAAATTCTGGAATCTATACAAGGAAATAAGACTAAATTAAATATCCATTTTCAATTGAATCAATAAATATTCTGACATCTTTTTCAATTCAAACTAGAAATTCCTGAGATATCTATAGTAAAAAAAATACTATGGTTTAAGAACGGTTGAGCATAAGATATTTTATAAATTTTCTTGTCGAAGTTAATTATTTCAAATCTTAATTTTATGTGAACAGAAATTGAAGTCGATTTATCCATAAATTCTCTTTGACTTGCTGTTTTATATAATGCATTATCTAATATACTTGTTTTCATTTCACCCACTTCAAGAGATGAAATTTTCTCTCTGATGGAATTCGTTATAATGACTGCACAATTATTCCTAATAGCATGATGTGCGAGTTTATGAAGAAATTTCATTAAAATTAAATGTCTTGCTGCTCCTTGACTATCGGACGCAATTATGGATGTTGCAGTATCAACTATTACTAGCCTTGGATTCAATGTATCAATCTTCTCAAGTGCATTGAATTGAGCAAAAATTGAGAAAACTCTGATATACTCTATCCTATCTAAAAATCCGTTTGAATCTTTTACATTTAAGATCTCCACAATTCGTTCGGGCCTGAAATTACCTGTGGTATCGATAAAGATTATCTTTTCACTGGTATCCTTTAACAAATTGGCACAAATGGTGAAACAAAATTGAGATTTTCCAGATCCGTTCTCACCAAAAATATCCCAAACCAAGCCAGTACTTATTCCTCCTCCTAGAAATCTATCTATGTCATATGAACCTGTTAATATTCTCAATTACTGATATATTCATTAATAATTAATTAATAAATTATTTTACTTCAAAGGAACCTTTTTATTCTGCTCTCTCTGAACTTGAATTGCTAAGTGATATATTGATATTGTCAGCCAATTCGAGTTCTCAACAACCAAAAAGACCTCTTACCGCCTTACAAAAGTCATTAAACCAACGTGTTGCGGTACGACTGAAAAGTGAAATGGAATATAAGGGAATAATGAGTAACGTTGATTCTTACATGAATCTGATATTAGTTGACGCTGAAGAATACCAAAGCTCAGATTTGCTTGCAAATTACGGAAAGGTTGTGATAAGAGGAAACAACGTTCTCTTCATTAGATTGATCAAAGATCTATAACCTTAACACTAAATTTCATGTAGAAATGACCTCTCGTTATTTATTTAGCTCTGAAAGTGTTACAGAGGGGCATCCAGACAAAATATGCGATCAAGTCTCAGATTCTATATTAGACGCATATCTCTCGCAAGATCCCGATTCGAGGGTTGCAGTCGAATGTTTAACTACTATCGGTACAATTTTTGTCGCAGGAGAAGTTACCTCTAAAGGAACAGTAGATATTCAAAGAAATGTAAGAAATACTATAAGGGAAATAGGTTATAATAACAGCGATCTAGGTTTCGATTGTAATAGCTGTGCATTGTGGACATCTATACATTCACAAAGTGATGATATTTCTGTTGGTGTGACTGCTACAGCAGAAAAAGAACAAGGAGCTGGAGATCAAGGTCTTGTGTTTGGTTATGCCACAAACGAAACGCCCGAATTAATGCCATTACCCATTCTCATGGCACATAAACTATGTTTCAAGTTAAGTCAAGTCAGAAAATCAAAGGAACTTGATTGGGTCAGACCAGATGGCAAATCACAGGTTTCTGTTGTTTATGAGGATTTTGTACCCAAGAGGATTGATACAGTAGTATTATCTACACAGCATTCGCCGGATATTTCTCTAAAACAGTTGCGAGAAGAATTAATTGCAAAGGTCATTCAACCAACGTGTGATGATTGGATTGATGATAAAACAAGGTTTTTCATTAATCCTACCGGCAGATTTGTATTAGGAGGACCTTCTGCTGATACCGGATTGACTGGCAGAAAAATTATTATTGATACTTACGGTGGAATGGGAAGACACGGTGGAGGTGCATTTTCAGGAAAAGATCCGTCTAAGGTTGACAGATCAGCGTGTTATATGGCTAGGTATATAGCGAAAAATATAGTAGCTGCCAATCTTGCCAAAAAATGTGAAGTTCAAATAGCATATGCCATTGGTGTGTCCGAACCAGTTTCTATAATGGTGGATACTTTTAATACTGGAACTATAGATCATGAAGAAATTGAAACAAAGATAAGGAAAGTCTTTGATATGAGGCCTTCTAAAATTATTGAAATCCTCTTACTTAAACGACCAATATATAAAAAGACTGCAGCATATGGTCACTTCGGAAGGAACGAATCAAGCTTTTCTTGGGAAAAAACAGACAGAGTACATTTACTTGCCAATGAATAATAAATTTTAATATGCTATGATTCCTTTAAAAAGGAACATATATATTTATGAAAAATGGTATCTAAAAAGTTTCAAAATACAAACATCTGACATAATCCATTTCATTTCTGTAAATATTTCTAGTCAATTATTTTATGAAGAGATTCTTGATCATATTTTATATTGTACTTTCTTTCAAAATATCTAGAAATATTTTTTATATCTCTCTCAATAAAAAACCTCGCATTTGGGTGGTCTCTTGAAACTGCTTGAGGCCAATCTATTATCCATACTTTATTTTCGTTGTCAATGATCGTGTTATATTCATTTAAATCACCGTTGATCATATTTTCATCATAAGCTAATTTTACCTGGATGATAATTTTTTCCAAGATATCCAATGGATCTTCTAATAATACCGTATCTGAAAGCCTTTTTCCTTCAATTTTGTACATTACAATAGCATGCATAGATCGGTAATATGGAGTAGTAATGTTCATTTTGGATTTTTTTAATTTTAACAATATGTCATATTCCTTTTTTGCAGCTTCGATATTTACCAATAACCAGCTATGAAGATTTTTATTCTTTTCAAATGATCTTTTCCTTTTTGTGTCTGTAAATGAAATTCTACCTATTCTAAAAAATTTTATTGCTCTTTTTTGATTTGATCCTGATATTGCTTCTACTACATCAGATTCCTTTCCTATACCAATACTTTCTCCTATTCCAATAATGATGTTTGAATCTACTAAGATTTTTAGGGCGTATGCATCCAGACCTGATGATAAAAGCCTATAGCCTTTTTCATTTTTCAAAACTAGCTTAGACCTAAGTAGATTGTTCAATCCAAATTCTGTCCTGTCTTTATGTAATTTTGAGTAAGAAATTATTTCCCTATTATCCAAGATCTCATGATGTTTTATTGATGATGCAAATATCTTTAGTATCCTAAATTGATCTGAATCCAGTTCCTTAACTATTCTAGCTGTATTTTTAACTAGTGACAATTCCTATTCACACATAAAATAATTCTCAAATATTTTTTAATCATATAAAATGTTTTTAATATCTTTCTAATGAGTAGAAAAAATTTCATTATTAAAATTTTTAATTTGGATTTTGGATTGTTTTTCTTCTTGCATACATTTACCCAAATATTGTTATCATAATTTTTTTTGTTATATTTTAAACTTGTTTCCTATTCAAATAATCTAGAGAAACATACTATAATGACCCTGAATCAGTCGAAAAATCTTAAAAACAGTAGTAATTGAATAATATTGTTTATAATTGCTATATTTAGCCATATTAGATATGATATCAAGGAAAAATTTTTCCCGAAATCATAATATGATCATCGTGATGTATGAAACACAATTAACTTAAAATTTATTTATGGAGTAAGTAAAAAAGAATAAATGAATGAAGATTCTCTTTTTCCTTCAAAGGATGTTGTAGTCGATAAAGACCTAGTCTTGGCGGAAACAGAAGCCGAACAAGAACTTCCGCAAGAAATAATTGAGAAGAGAAAAAAAGGGCTATTAAAAACTGGCTATACCACAGGAACTTCAGCTACTGCTGCAACTAAGGCTGCTCTCTTTACATTAATTTATTCAGAAGAGGTATTTGAAACAGATGTAATCCTGCCAAAAGGAAGAATAGTTAAATTAAAGATTGCGTGGACACGAATTGATGAAACAAAAAGATCAGTTACATGTGCAGTTATAAAAGATGGAGGAGACGACCCGGACGTAACGCATGGCACGGAAATATGTTCTACAGTTTCTTTTAATTCTTATAAAGGAGAAATATCCATTAATGGAGGTGAAGGGGTGGGCCGAGTTACCAGGCCCGGATTAGGATTAGAGATAGGAAGTGCCGCTATAAATCCAGTTCCAAAAAAAATGCTCGAAAATGCCATCAAAGAAGTTGGTGCAAAAATACTTGAGGAAAAAGGAATTACTGTAATTATTTCAGTGCCAAAAGGAGCAGAAATTGCAAAAAAAACTGATAATCCTAGGTTAGGGATAATAGGAGGAATTTCTATTCTTGGAACTACTGGGATAGTTTTTCCATATTCTACTGCATCTTTTGCCGCATCAATTCGACAGAGTTTAGATGTTGCTATTACCCTTGGAACCCTTACCGTAGTTTTAACGACTGGTGGACGAAGCGAAGATTTTGCAAAGGGTCTGTTTCAAGATATTCCAGATTATGCATTTGTACAGATGGGGGATTTTTCAGGATATACTATAAAACAGTGTACGAAGAGAAGCATTAAAAAAGTAATTATTGCTGGATTTATTGGTAAATTAACAAAATTAGCCATGGGGATAAAACAGACACATGTTCGAGGTTCACACGTTAGTCTAGATTTTATGGCAAGAATAGCATCAACTTGTACTACATCTGAAGAAATAATTAATGAAATAAAAAATGCGAATACAGCTAGACACGTATCTGAAATAATAATGAAAAATAATATTCCTAGATTTTTTGATGTTATTTGTGAAAATGTTTTTAAACAAATGTTTAGTCATGCTAATAAACAATTGGACATTATTGTAATAATGTTTGATTTCAATGGCTGCGTTTGTGGATCATATCCAGCTAGTTTTTTCCAAAAGTAATTAATTAAATATGATAATAACTACATTTAAACGAAAAAAATAAACACATGATATCTTATTTTATAGACATTCCGTGCTAAATATCGTCCAAAAGAGATAGTATCAAACGATAATAAAAGTAGTATATATTTTCGTAATCTAAGATGGAATGGAAAAAGGGTATTTCGTACATGTACGTATGGACTTTTATATTATCTTAATCAAATAGTTTTAGATATTCTTACCCTTGCAATTCCGTTTAAAATCGATACATAGCTAACCCTGTCTCCTTTAATACTATTAGGTAGAGTAAATGTTTGAAAAATTGGAGGATCTGACGAAGAAAAAATTTTTAGAAGTCTATAATTTTGATCATATGTAGCAGATATTTCTGAATTTACTAGGGGACCCTTAACTTCTACCAATATTTCATAAAAATCATCTCCCTCGAGAATATCCGGTCGGTAATTGTCATTGGAAAAAGTTCTAGTTTGTAACCTTTTTGAAAAGTTAATTGGAGCTCGAAAACTCTGTCCCTGAAAAAAAGAAGGCAACATGATTTTAATAAGAAAACTAGTTCCTGCGCCGGCTAGAAAGCCACCGATATGCGCAAAGTATGCTACGCCTCCCAATGGATCTATAAAGTTAAAAATCACCTGAAGAATAAACCAAAATGGAATATAAGCTAGAGCAGGAATCCTCACAGTTGTGATAATAAAAGCAGTTATTATTGTGTAAATTTTAGCTTTAGGAAACAGCACAAGATATGCTCCCATTACACCAGAAATCGCACCTGATGCACCCACAGAAGGTATTTCACCCGATCCCACAGAGACGGCGAAAAAGCTATGTACCAAACCTGCAACAATACCACATAACAAATAAAAAAAGAAATATTTGACGTGTCCAAATCTATCTTCTATATTGTCACCAAAAATAAATAAGAAAACCATGTTTCCTATAATATGTGCTATACCCCCATGAAGAAACATTGAAGTTACTAAAGAGATAACATCTCCATTTAAAACAGAATTGGGAACTGCGCCAAAATTCAAGAAAAGTTCAGCTACCTGATATGAGTTAGAGAAAAAGTTAGTCGTTATCACTTCCCAGATAAAAATAATTATGTTTATAGCAATCAGGATATAATTTACAAATGGTCTACCATGAAGACGTTGATTATCGTCATGAATAGGAAACATCTATTAATTAATCACTACTTTTCTTTCAAACTTGGAAAGGATTACTGCTCGGCATGAAATCATCCTTTCCTCCATGAGCCTTTTTATTGTGTCTAGAAAGATGTTCTTTATCCTGAAAGAAAATATTACATTGTTTACACTTAAATTTATCATTAGATTTTATAGATTTATCTTCCTTTTTTCTACGTAAGAAATTAGATAACCCCATATCATTATTAAGATAATAAACTATTTTTAAATTATTCCAATACCTGAGTTAGAATAGATAAATAAATTAAAATTTATTAATGATTACTATTACTCCATCACAATCATTGTTAAAGTAGACTTTACTCCTGTCAATTTCCTTAATTTCCATGTTATTATTTCTTTCACTTTATCCATAGTATCGGATTCTACTTTTGCTATAATATCATAAACTCCATATACTTGAAAAACTTCATTTACACCTTCAAGACTTTTTAAATCCCGTACTATAGCATCCTCACTGCCTAACTCAGTGTTTAGTAAAACAAAGGCACTTGGCATATTAGTTCTTACTAAAATGATATATAAAAACATGATGAAATGGAAGGATTATGTTTCTAACAATTTTTTCTCATCAAAAGGACCTGCTATTTCCCATTGATAATTGAAAAAATCTTCACACCATTCATGGAAATCACTGTCTTTACTATAAAACATGATATTCAGATCGGGTTCTCCCTTTAGAGTCGGAAATAATAAACATGCTTCTTTTTCATTAAAAATTGTCATTATTCTCACCTTCGCAAGCATCTTTCTTTCTACCAATCCTTTTGAAATCATACTATGCCAACCTATTTTTTCAAGAATTTCAGTCCTTCCTTGGGGGATTACAGTATCTTTTGAAAGGATATATGAGAATTTGATTCCCGTTCGAATCTTATTGCTTACAGGTTCAATTAAATCAAGTGGAACTTGAGACATTATTTCCTTTATGTAAACTTCAGAATTAGAATACAATTTCTTCCAGTGCTGCAAATTTGCCATTACTCCCAAAACAATTTCACATTTTTTTAATGATCCTATTCTTTGAATGAATTTTAACGGCAACTCTTCGATCGAATGTTCCAAGAAATACTGTTTATGTGCTGAAAGAAATTCATATGCAGGTAAAATATATACGATAGATTTTCCATATGAAGTCAAACAGAGGTCACCTTCGCTATCTTTGAATACCAATCCAGAATCAATTAGCCTGGTAACATTTCGATGAGCTTCTTGCATAGTGGCATTCAATTCGTTAGCAAGCTGTGATAATCTGTATTTATTTTTCGAAAGCTTCAGAATCATCGATAGTCTTAAATCGCCAGCTAGTTCAAAAAATAAAGATTCTGTATTTTCAGGAAAATTGTCACTCATATTAAATGCAGTACAATATTATTTGTTTCAAAGATTTAAACTTGAATAATTTTATTTCAAATGAAAAAATTAATAGATAAAATAAATAGGATTATGGACTAATCCTAGACATCGTCCTTGGAAAAGGAACAGTATCCTTGATATCCGGGATATTGAGTATCCACCTAATTAACCGTTCTATACCAATTCCAAATCCACCATGTGGGATTGAACCAAATCGTCTCAAATCCATATACCATTCATAATCAGTAGAATCCAATCCTTCAGAATGTATTTCTCTAATTAATTTCTCAAGATTATCTTCTCGTATTCCACCACTAGATATTTCACCGAATCCGTAGGGGGCCAATAGATCGACAGCAAGTCCTACACCAGCACTTGTGGGATCTTCTTTCACGTAGAAAGGTTTGATTTTTAAAGGATAATGTGTTATAAAAATTGGAGTAATAGAATCTTCGGTAAGGGTTCTTTCTGATTCGATATTAAGATCATCACCAAATTCTATCATTCTGGAAACATCATTGTCTATAATATGATAATCCTTTTTTTGTAATGATTCGATAGCTTTTTCATACATCATTTTCTTGAAAGGTATACATATTTTTTCCAGTGAGGAGATATCTCTTTTCAAGAAATCGAATTCATGGCTTCTGGCCTTAATCGTATTCTCTATAATAAATAAGACAAGCTTTTCTTGAATTTTCATTAAATCCTCTAATGTAACCCATGGAGCTTCTGCCTCTAAATGCAGAAATTCGGCTAGATGCCTAACAGTTCTAGATCTTTCTGCTCTAAAAGAAGGAGTTAGTGACCAAATAGGTCCCAATGAAAAAATCATTGCTTCGAGGTATAATTGAGCACTTTGAGAAAGAAATGCATAATCATCAAAATATTTTAATTTAAAAAGAGTAGATCCTCCTTCCACTGATCCCTTTACCAACACAGGGGCACTTACTTCATACCAATCATTATGAATAAACCAGTCTCGAGCATATCGTAGAATCGAAGAACGAACTTTCGACATCATTATCATTTTTCTTGTCCTAATTGTGAGATGTCTGTATTCTAAAAGCAGATCAGGGCTAGTATATTCACCCAGAGGATAGTCTGGTTTAGAAAGGCTATACACATAAATTGTAGTTCCCTTAATTTCGTATCCTCCCTCTGGGGCTCTACTATCTTTGTGCACGACTCCCTTGATCTCTAGTGAAGATTCAATTGTTAAATTATTAGTTTTGGATGAAGGAAAGATGCTTTGAATGACTCCCCCTCTGTCATCACGTAACAACAAAAAAGAATTTTCTTTCTGTTTTCTTATTCTATGAATCCACCCTCTAAGAGAAACTTCTTTTCCCACATAATAATCACTTTTAACATCAGATGTTCGCAGATACAATTCAATAAACAATAATTTTATTTATTTTAAATTTATTTTCTTTTTTTTATTTCAATTTGCGTAAAAAAAATAATACCTCATTGCCTATACTTCAAAGTATTTTGAAACAAGACAACAAAAAATATACCAAATTATTTCCGGTACCAAAACTAACAAATAGTCGGAGGTATGTATTTGAGGAAAAATAAATTCTCTTCAAAACAATTAAATTAGAATTTCAAGAATATTATAAATAGTAATTTTTTTTATATCTATAAAACGTACAATCAAAAAAATAGGTAAAATGAATAATGACCAAAATAGAGATGCTTATAGATGGCTACATGGAAATATTTTACGAAAACCGATTAATTTTAGTTGGGTCGTAGATAGGAGGTTAGCAGGATGTGGATTGCCCACAACTAGAGAAGAATGTGAGTGGTTAGTAAACATAATGGGAATAAAAAGTATAATAACTGTTAGGGAAGAACCTCTTCCAAAAAGTTGGATTATGAAGTATAAAATAGAATATCTTCATCTCAAGGTTGATGATTTTAGTTCTCCAACCATAGAAGAATTAGATAACACAGTAGATTATATGATAGATAAAATTGATGAAGACAAACCCATACTAGTACACTGCTTGGCTGGGAAGGGAAGGACAGGGACAGTATTAGCTGGATATATAATAAAGAACGAAAAGATCAATGCACAGATGGCAATAGAAAAAGTTAGGATGTTACGTCCCGGATCTATACAGACAGACCAACAAGAAAACACATTGTATCATTACGAGAATTTCATCAAACAGTAAGACATCATTCAGGTAAAGATTCCGAAACTATCTTTCCATTTTCATTCTTAATAAAAAGATATCTATTATCTTTGAAAATGAATGTCAATTCATCACTTTTTATCTCGATATCCAAAAGTTCCTGTCCTTTTATTCCATCAAATTTAGCCATCACTACCAAATATTTCTTACATTTTTATAAATTTAGCTTAAAAGATGATACGGCTAGAGTCAAAAATATTAATATTTTATATGTTTATTTGTTATGAAGGTTTGGTTATTTGTTATGAGATTATTTCAATTTGCTCTTGGTTTGATCTTCCTTCTAGTTTTAGTGCTCCAGTAAAATTATGTTTTCCCCAAGATACTCGGACATCTGCATGAAAATTATATATTCCCTGATTCAAATCAGATATCCTAAATTCTATTATCTTGTTTACATCAAATAATAATGATATAGATTCTTGTTCGGATAATGGATAGAATGGAGAGTCATCTTTGACAATTGCCACCCAAATTCTATGCTGAATTTTGGGATTCCTTGCCCAGAAAAAGATTGCTTTACGTAGGAATTTAACTGAATGAATTGTCTTCTTTCCTACTTTAATATCTGCATCTATCATTATCCGGAAAGTGTTATCAAATTTATTATATGCTTTTTCCCAAGTCGATTGAGTAAATAAATCACGAATAACGCCATTTATCTTAAAACTCAGGTTTAGTGAAATTGGTTCATTAATTGAAATTTTGTCCTTTGTTTTAGTTAGTACTATATTCTCTAATCTGTTATTACTTTGCGCCAATTACTAAATACTATTTGGTATGATTTATATCCTAAATAAGTACTTCACTTTTTAATGCAGGCAGAGATATCAAATTTAACCGATACAGAAATTGAACTAAAATTAAAAGATGAAGATATTTCAATATTATATATTATTCAACATCATATTCTTAATGAAAAAGGAGTAGAATTTGCTGGAGTTATAGTTAAACATCCTTTAATAAAGGAATTTTTGTTAAAGATAACATCTAAAGATAACCCCATGAATATTCTGGAAAAATCGATACAAATGGCAAACGACTTTGCAAAGAATTTTTCTGATTCAGTTGAATCAATTTTCAAGCAGGCGAAAATAACATGAAATTTTGTCCGAACTGTGAAACAAGAATGAGATTGAAGTTTGACGAAAATCAGGTTATTTGCCCAAAATGTGATTTCAGAGTAGACGGCAATATCAACGGCATTAACCTAAATACAAGCTCAGTTACTGGAAATACCGCCACAATTCAGGAAGGAAACGCATTAAGAATAATGGATGGTGAAAATAATGGTGAAATTTTACCAACGATCAACATTGATTGTCCTAAATGTAACAATAATTTAGCCGTTTGGTGGATGCTGCAAACTAGATCTGCAGATGAGGCAACAACCCAATTCTACAGATGTTCTAAATGTAACCACACATGGAGAAACTACTCATAAAGTTAAAAACTTGGTTTTTTTCAAAAATGATTGGCAAAACAGAAATAATTTTTTATTTTTCAGCAATAGGAAGATTTAAAGTTCTCAAAACATAGCCAAAACATAGATTTAGATTGATTTTTGTAGCAACGACAAAAACACCTGAAGAATGGAAAGCAATAGCTTCCGCTATCTCCACATTGGTGGATGAGGCTACTTTTGAAGCTTCAATAGAGGGGATATCTTTTAGGGGAATGGATCCATCCCATGTTGCCCTTATTGATATTTTCTGGCCTAATTCGGCTTTTGAAAAATATGAAAGTGACTCACTTGTAAAATTTGGAGTAAGGATAGACGAATTTTCAAAATTAATAAAAAGATCTGAGAAAAAAGATTCAGTCGAGATATCGATTGACCAAAATAGTATGTTATCAATTAAAATACAAAATGGATATAAAAAAGAATACAAAATGCGTTTGATTGAGAGTTCTTCTAGTTCAACTCCCTTGCCAAAATTAAGTTTTAATTCTAAAATTATTTTATCCTCTAATGCTTTTGATAAAATCCTTTCAGATATTCAAGTCCTATCAGAATACATAACAATAGATGCTGGGCCTGAGACCGTTAGTTTTCTCGGAAGAGGGGATTCTGGAGAAGTAAATATACTCCTGGAACCAAAAAGCGAAGGTTTAGAAGAATTAACTTCAAAGGAAGACAGTTTAGCTACGTATAGCATAGATTACCTCTTGAAAATTACTAAAGCTATTAGCAGTGTTGGTGGTTCAGTTATTGCAGAATATTCAAGTAAGATGCCATTACGATTAGAGTTTACTGTAGCGAGTTTAGGAAGAATTCATTTTTATCTTGCTCCACGAATTCAAGATTGAAATTAGTGACAATATCATAATATTATCATATTTATTTTGATTATTATTATTTTATTGATAAATTAATTTTATCGAAGGATTAATCTAGGAAACAAGAAAATATAACAGCTATGCGAATTGTAATGAAGTTTGGTGGTACTTTGCTTGATAATGAAGATAAACTCCGAAACGTAATAAACGTCATAAGCTCATATTATTCCGAAGGCAACAATGTTGTTGTAATAATTTCTGCTCTAAATGGAATAACTGATAAAATTTTGGATTTATGTAAAGATATTAAAAAAATTAATAAGAATATTATCAATAATTTTGTCGATAATATCGAAACAATTCATGCAAGTCTGATAGATAAATTAATCACTAATGCAGAAAGAAAGACTGAAATATTGGAAATCATAGCAAATCTGCTAAACGAATTCAAAGAAATTTTAGTAGGAATTTCGATTTTAGGAGAGATAACTCCAAAATCTAGAGACTACCTAGTATCTTTTGGCGAGAGGCTATCAACACCAATGGTGTCTTTTTCGTTAATGGATAAAGGATTAAAATCAGAATTTTTTAATGGAAAAGAAATAGGAATCCTGACTGATTCAAATTATGGAGATGCCAAGCCCCTTATGGATACAACAAAATTAAGGGTCCGTCACAAGATAGAACCGTTAATTGCAGAAAAAATAATCCCAGTCATAACAGGATTTATTGGCTGTGATCAAAATGGAAATATTACTACCATAGGTAGAGGGGGTTCAGACTATTCTGCTACTATCATAGCTGCCAGCATAAATGCTGATGAGGTCTGGTTATGGAGTGACACTGATGGATTAATGACTGCAGATCCGAAGATAGTAGAGAATGTCATGATGATTGATGAGTTATCTTTTTCGGAGGCATTAGAGTTATCGATGTTTGGTCCAAAGTACATGCATCCAAGAGCACTTGAACCTGTAATGGATTCGAAAATAGCCTTGAGAATTAGGAACATAAATAATTTAAAAAATAGTGGTACCGTGATTCTACAAAATCCATTGAAAAATTCAACAAGAACAGTAAAGTCTATCACAGCTATAGGAGATACAGCATTAATAGATGTCAGCGGAGGGGGGCTAATTGGATATCCTGGTACTGCTGCAAAAATTTTTGATGCACTTGCTAAGAATCAAGTAAATATAATGATGATCTCACAGACACCTTCTGAATCCAGTATTTCTATTGTAGTAAAAAAAAATGATTTGGATAAGGCTATTACAACGCTGGAATTGAACTTTCTTGGCAAGTTAATCAAAAGAATAGACGTGAATGAAAATGTTGCGATAATAGCAGTAGTGGGATCTGGAATGAGAGGAATAAAAGGCGTGGCAGCAAGAACATTTGGTGCGGTGGCAAAAAACAATATTAATGTAATAATGATCGCTCAAGGCTCTTCAGAATTGAACTTGGCTTTTGTAATAGAGGAAAACTATCGTAACAAAGCTGTTAAAGCTTTACATCTAGAATTTATAGGCAAGTGAATTCAAGAAAAAACATAAAGAGATAAATTTTGTTGAATTGTAGGTAGATTTAAGAATTTAGTTGAATGGAAAATTATATGTGGTGGGAGTAGGACCTGGAAGTCATGATCATATGACATTTCGCGCTAAAAAAGTAATAGAAGAAAGTCAGATAATTGTAGGATATGAAACTTATGTATCACTAGTTGAGGACTTGATTGAAGGTAAGGAAGTATATCGATATGCAATGACACAAGAGGTGGATAGAGCAAATCAGGCCATACGATTTGCTGAAGACGGAAAAATTGTTTCACTTGTATCATCTGGAGATCCAGGAATTTATGGGATGATAGGTTTGATCTATGAAATTTTAGCTGAAAAAGGATGGAGCCGAGAAGATGGTATTTACGTTGAATGTGTTCCTGGGGTGTCTTCATTGAATTCATGTGGAGCTCTAGTAGGATCGCCTTTGATGACAGATTTTGCTGTAGTTAGTATGAGTGATTTATTAGTCCCGTGGGAAATGATAGTGAAAAGAGTGGAGGCAGCAGCTATTGGTGACTATGTTACTGTAATTTATAACCCAGCGAGTAAAAAGAGAATACATCAATTAAAAGATACAAGAGACATTTTCCTAAAACATAGAAGTGCTACTACTCCTGTTGCAATTGTAAAAGGAGCTTACAGAGAAAGTCAAAATATCGTAATAACTGATTTAGAAAATATGTTAGGCTATGATGAGATGATAGGAATGATTACTACAATAATAATCGGAAATTCTTCAACTTTTAATTATAAAGACATGATGATAAATCCTAGAGGATATAAATCAAAATACCAATTGATTAAACCCTCAAATATCAAATCTGCATAATTTCCTTTTATTATATTTTAATAATTATTAAAATATCATTTTTATTTAATATCGATTAAAAATAATGTTCACCAAAAATACTAAATAAAAAGATTATTCAAAATTTGGTTCACGATTTTTAAAATGTCTTCTTATTGGATCTAACACTTTATCGAGATAAATTGCTACTGATTGTTTCAGATCTTGTGGATGAATTTTTTTGTTAACATAATCATTTTCTAATTTGGGATATTCTTCATATGTAATATTTCCTCCATACTTTTCAGGACGTTCTATTATAATTTCTCCCATTTCTCTAAAAATAATATATTTCATTATTTCTAGAACTGGGTTATTCTCTGAAATTCCAATCGGACAAAATGCTTTTTTAATCTTATTTTCTATACTTGTTGTATCATCATGAATAAAAATACTTCCAGTTGGTTTACTTTTGCTCATTTTACTAGAAATTTTTAGATCATCTTTGTTGTCCTCTGTAAGTCCTAGAGTTACAGGTTCCAAGAGTCCAGGTAATAAGTGATGATGAAGACTAATGGGAACTTTCCATTTTAATTTAGGAAAAATTTCTCTTACCAGCATGTGGATCTTTCTTTGATCGGTTCCTGCATGAACAAGGTCGAGATCAAGAGCATGGATGTCAGTTGACTGCATGGCTGGATAGAGGAATTGTGAAAAATTGAGGTTATCTTTCTCTGTTCTACCCATGATAGTCAAAGAGCGAATTGTTCTTGGTAAAGTTATCTGCTTACAAAAATTCATAAAACTTTTCCAATAATCATCGTTGGATCTGTATAAGTTACTACCTAATACAAAATTCACTCCAGGACAGAAGAAATGAAAGGCCATTTTATAATAGTCAGAGATTTCTTGGATTTTGTCCCAATCACTATTCAATTTATTATTAATAAATGTATGCCAATCCGCTAAAAATACGGTTGTATGAAAATTCGCTTTGATAAGGTCATTTATCTTGAAACCTGTTAGGAGAAGACTTCCAAGATGGAGTTTGCCAGAAATTTCAAGTCCTATGTAATGTTTAGGTCTTGACACTGTTTGTAATAAGTTTCTTAGCTCTCCCATCGTAATTATTTCTTCTGTTGGTCCTTTTAGGACAAGAGAAATTCGTCCTTCTAAATCCATATAACCTTAGGATAAAGTATTAGTAATTAATTTTTGCTCATATCTCAAAATCGCACATTTTGCAATAATCAGTTTGAGTCATGAATAGAATTAAGAGTACAATCTATAATCGGTAAAGTCTAGTTCATTAGAAACACATATGCCGATTATTATCCACAATATAAAATGTTATTTCCTCAAATAGCACCGGATATAGACTTTAGCTAATGATCCTATTGAACTGATTAAATCCAGATGTAGTAGAATTTAATCTTTCTGATAGATAGATTCACTCTTTTTAACAAATGTTTCAGAAAAGGTTAATGCTGCACAATATCTAATTAGCATGCGTTTTAACCATATCTATTTCCGATGAAAGTTGGTGTACCATTAACCAAGTACTATATTTCATTATCATTATTCACATACATCTTTGAAGATATGGTTTTTGGCACTGTGCCTGTACTTTGTACTGTTGCCTAGATATTCTATAAGAAAGGTATTGCTTGAGGTAGTTGTACCAATTTCAAAATGCTATCTATTTATCAGAAAAGTTATGGAAAAGTTATCTTCAACATCATCATCTTCTTCTGCTAAACTTAGTGGTCTTGCTAAAAATGATGAATTCTATATCAAGGCCGGGACTGAAGGGTAGGCGATATCATGAAGATGGTGAAACAAGGAAGAAACCTAGGAAAAGCGTGCTCACCATGGAAGGATAGAGGTTCATTTTACAAGGACCATCCAATGATAACACGAAGTCGCCAAAGGAACGCAATGATATATTTTGATGTTCCTCTATATAGGTCACTTCTTGGTATTATATACACCAGAATTGAATATGGTTCCACCATATTTACCAATGAATATAGAGCATATGATCATCTGGAAGAACATGGCTTCAAACACAAAAGTGTAATGCATTCACAGAAAGAACGAATATGCAAATTGTACGGTTCATATGAAGAATTGTGAATGTGGAAGTGATCTGTACCAGATATGAATAAGTTCATGGATATGAACAAGTACAATTTACAAGTATATTCCAAAATAATCTAGTTCATTCAGAATAATAAATCCAAGACAAGAAAGGAAAGGTTCATGGAGATTCTTATTACAAGCACCTGAAACATTCAAAATAAGAGCAAAGAGATTATTAGATTCAAATTATATTTATAAACGAAACCGAGTATTATTTGTGGTTAGGATACTAATATTAAAAAAAATGAAAATAATAATATATTGAATTTTTTTCCTAAAATAACAATAATTTATGAAGAAAATAATATTGCTTTTATAGAAAATTCAATTTAATCCTAAAAAAACTAGTAAAAAAAATACGAATATAAGCCTAAAAATATTGTCCTAGTGTAAAAATGAACCTTATGGAATATCAAGGAAAGGAGATTTTTAGTTCATATGGTATCAAAATACCTAATTCACGTTTAGCACGAAATGTATACGAAGCAATAGAAGCAGCAAAAGATATTGGTTTTCCTCTTGTATTAAAGTCACAATTAACGGTGGGAGGAAGAGGAAAAGCAGGTGCAATTTTAAAATGTAGAACGGAGGAAGAAATGAAGCAGAAATTTCAAGAATTAATGAAAAAAGAGGTTAAAGGGGAGTTGCCGAAAACAATTCTTTTGGAAGAAATGGCAGACATTAGAAAAGAATTTTATTTGTCATTTTTTCTTAACCGTACCAATAGATGTTATTCCATAATAGCATCTTCGCAAGGTGGAGTAGAAATTGAGAGTGTTAAGAATAGAATAATAATGGATGTTCCAATAGATGGAATAACTTCTGACTTGGCATCACGTGTTGCTAATGATATAGGACTTGCACATAATGAGAAAATTGCTTTTATTGAATTTATTCAAAAATTGTCAAAATTAATTTATGAAAATGAAGCAGAATTGGCAGAAATCAATCCGCTAGCGCTTCTTGGTGATGGAACTTTTGAAGCACTCGATGCAAAAGTTATACTAGATGATAATGCACTATTCAGGCATGAAGACTTAAAGAAGTACGAAGAACTTTCCGAACTGGAATCACAAGCTAAAGAAAATGGATTCTCATTTGTTGAATTGGATGGAGACATTGCAATAATAGGGAATGGAGCAGGTCTAGTTATGTCAACATTAGATATGGTTACAGATGCAGGTGGGAATGCAGGTGCGTTCCTCGACTTCGGAGGAAGAGCAACCACAGAATCCATTTATCAAGCATTAAAAGTAATAAGTAAAGTAGAAAAAATTAAAGTAATACTAGTTAACCTGTACGGAGGGATAGTAAGAACGGATCTAATAGCCCAAGCGATTTTAAAAGGATATTATGATAACACAATTCATGTACCGGTATTTGCAAGAATTACTGGAGCAGAATCTGAGAAGGCAAGAGAGATGTTAAAGGAAAGTAAGGCAAAGTTATTCAATACAGTAGAAGAAGCAATAAATGCAACAGTAAAATATTGAGTGAAGTGTTGAAAGTAAAATGAGTAACAAGTTTGATTTATTTGATATTTTAATAGGAAAGGAAAGCGATGATGATTTTAAGAAAAAACCCGTTATCATTCAAGGAATGACAGGAAGTTTTGGATCCACACACACCAGGTTAATGAAAGAATATGGTACCAACATAGTTGCAGGTATTACACCTGGTAAAGGGGGACAATCTTTTGAAGGAATACCAGTTTGTGACACAGTTAAAGAAGCTCTGGAAGGAACAGATGCCAAAATTTCTGGAATTTTCGTACCTGCACCATTCTTTCTTGGTGCTGCAAAAGAAGCTATAGATAATGGAATAAAGTTGCTAGTTGCTATTCCAGAACATGTTCCACTTATAGACTCTTTAAAAATTTTAGAATATGCTAAAAAAAAAGGGGCAATAATGGTCGGTCCAAATACTCCAGGGATTATTGTCCCAGAAGTTATGAAAGTAGGAATAATGCCTGCTAAACCATTTGTCCAAGGATCAACAGCTGTGTTTTCAAGAAGTGGGACGTTAATGTATGAAGTATCTCACACATTAACTCAATCAGGATTTGGACAGAGAATTTGCTTCGGAATAGGGGGAGATCCCATAAATGGAACTAACCTAATCGAGGCATTTAATCTTGTAAGAGATAAAGACGGTATTAATTCCATAGTGGTTGTTGGAGAGATTGGTGGAGATGCAGAAGAAAAGCTTGCAGAATATATAATATCAACAAATTATGAAAAGCCAGTTGTGGCGTATGTCGCTGGCAGAGCTGCACCAAAAGAAAAAAAAATGGGACATGCAGGAGCTATTGTATACGGAAACTATGGGTCAGCAGAATCAAAAGTCTCAAATTACGCAAGAGCAAACGTACCTGTTGCTAAAAGACCTGGAGAGGTTCCAGATCTTTTAAGAAGCAGACTGAAAAAATAGGAGTATGAATAATCAAAAAAACAGATGTTTTTTGATTTTTCTATAAAGCATGAAAATTGTACTTGAATACTGAAAAAAGGTTTTGCGATAAATGTATGGAAAAAACTGTTCATGAAATAGTGGAGAATGAGGAATCGATTTATACTTACAAACGTAGAAGAATTTATAGATGTCAAAAATGTGGTAAATCTACCTACAAGCGAGGTTTAAGACCATCTGCTGAATCAGTATACTAATTAGGATATTATAATGCGTGGAAAGTGTATACATGGGAATACTAGAAAATTTAGCTGAAGCTAGAAAAGTTTATTTCAATAGAATAAAGCCGAAAAGTATCATATCAGAAATAATTCCAAATCATTATTCAGAAAGTTTTCCCATCAATAACCAATTACTTGATAAATTGCACGAATTTGTAAATTATAATCCGATATATTTTAAAAAAACAAATGTACTCATTAACAATATCGAATTTACATCTTGCGAGGGAGATGTAAATACTTTTTACTTAAATGCTAAGAAATATGATACTAGTTATCAACCTTTTTATCCTACATGGATTTTATCAGCACTGTTAATCTGTGAGAGATTAAGAGTAGATGACATGAAATGTAACGAAATAATAGACATAGGATCAGGGGATGGAAGAATCCCATTTTGTGGAGCATTATTAGGACTATATTCTATTGGATTAGAGCTGGACAGTAGCCTTAGCCAGCTTCAGAGACATATCTCAGAAAGTACCAAGGTTCCATTCGAAATAATCAATGCGGATGGTTCTGATTACGACTTCTCAAATCAAGAATTGTCCAGACCATGTTTTATCATATCTGCATTACCAGAGATGGGAGAGATGTTTGTAGAAAATATTATGAGAAGAATAAATGAGAAAAGAATTGAATCTTTTGTAATTATTTTTTTGGCAAGTTCAGTAAAAAGAAGATTTTCAAATGATATGTCTAATTTTGGATGGGGAAAGATAATGGAAAAAAACAACTTAAAAATAAATGATTCTTTAAATCTTCCAACACATTGGACAAACGATAACGCCGATGAAACAATATACCTGTTTACGAAGCAAGGATAACATAAAAAGATAGCAGAGACCTTGGAACAAGGCTAACGATTAATCTTACTTTTATCTAAAATTAGTATTTTATACCCATAGATTTTCTATAGTTTTGGAAAACCCCTTTTAGTTAGAAAACGAAAAAAAACAATTTGAAATACTTTATATCCTCAAATTATTATCCCCACGATAAAGAAATGAAAATTGGCGCCTAGACTAAGGTTCAGGTAATCTGATTCAATATTATTTTCTAAAATATGAAATATCGTGGGATCCTGAACATGAATAATTTCAACTATAAGAACGGACGTAGCGAAATTATCATATTAAAAAATCGCTATTGTTTGTTTTTAGTATATGTTTTTATTTTTTATTTTGTTATTCAATAAAAATAAATTTATATTAATTAGTGACTGTTGAAATAAACAATAACTTGCATTATTGGTTAGGTTCACTTTGTAAAATTAACGACATCGATAATAACAGGATATTATATTTTCCAAATAACAGTGTAGCAATCTCAGATAACATCGAAATTATAGATGATCAAGGAAACAATATTCCGGATAAATCATGGATGCTTTACCTATTAGAACTATTTAACAT
The DNA here is from genome assembly GCA_963695855.1 of uncultured Nitrososphaerales archaeon. Taxonomy (GTDB): domain Archaea; phylum Thermoproteota; class Nitrososphaeria; order Nitrososphaerales; family Nitrososphaeraceae; genus TH1177. The sequence goes on from CAVOHZ010000010.1 coordinate 595,979, forward strand.
ACAAAATCATCCGATAGAATTAAACTTGATTTGCCAGTTCGATAACAAGAACTATTTTGAAGCAATTTTTTTAGGCAAAAATAGATACAGATTTAGAGAAATTTTGCCAGTAATTGGACATTCATATCAACGTGTAATATTAATTAATAAAAACAATCACAGAATTGACTATATTCTAAAAGATAAAACAACGGATAAAATTGAAATTTTTAACTATCATTTGGATGGCATTGATTTTAATTATAAAATGTTAAATCAGTTTACAGGAATTGAGTGGTGGAATAAAACAGGATCTTTTCTATATCCGATCAGGTATCAAGTAGAATTCTCTCAGATTATGTTTGGGTATGAGAATAAACAAGACGACGAATCGATAACGTTCGTACCACATAATTCGCTGATACCAAACAAAGATGGTTTTGGAAGAGAATATCCCATTTTATTTCAAGAGGTGAAAATTAGAGATGGATGTATATCTTATATAGTAAAAAATGGCTCTTGTAAAAAAGGAATCAGATATAATTGCTAAGATAACAATTCTTAAACTAGATCATGCAATTTTTCTAATTTAAAGATATAGAACGTTTTTGACACTTCCACTTAAATATCTATAAATTTGCATTGAGAAATCAATATCGTAACAATAGTACTTAAAATACATGTTTATTATGCCGCATTTGTCTCAAGATTCTCTAATTATGTGTACATTGAAACACTGAATTCATAACCAAGACCAATGAGTCAAATTTCTTATATTACATTGTTTCTTTATTACTGTTTTTGCTTTATTCGAAGCCTCATATTCATCTCCTGTTTTTTTTAAGTAGTATACGAACAATTTTTCGTAAAGTTCTTTTGCTTTTTCTTCATTAAACTCTTTATAATGTGGTTTTCTTGTATTTCCGCTTCCATCTATCGACTTTATTAGCCAATTTTCCTTCACTTCCAATCCTTTTAAAAGCAGATATTCTTTCTTACATTTTTCACATCTTTCGTCAAAAAAAGAATTATGATAAGAACAAGACTCCATATGCAAGTACAGGAAATAACATATAAAAATATTAAGACTTATAAGATGGTTTTTATTTTACGTGGGAATCGTATTAATTATTTTATATTTGTGGATAAACATTATATCTATCAAATAATAAATATCAAATACTAAGATTTAATAGATTAAATAGAAATTATTTTACTTGATGTCCGAAATCAACCAACTTTTGGTAAGACGTATAGAACAAGGAACCGTGATTGATCATATAGATCCTGGAAAGGCCTTTAATGTTCTAAAGACTCTTAATATTACTGGAAGTGATGGAAACATAGTTACTGTGGCATTAAATGTACCAAGCAGCAAAAGACAAAAGAAAGATATCATAAAAATTGAAAATAAATTCTTAGAGAACAGTGATACAGATAGAATTGCTCTGATATCGCCACATGCAACAATAAATATTATAAAAAATTACAAGGTAGCCGAAAAACGCAAAATACAAGTACCAGATTATATTACTGGTATTTTTAAATGTTCTAATATTAATTGCATTACTAACGAAGAAAAAAATAGTATTCCAACTATAGTGTTATTGGATAAGACAGACATTGTATTAAAATGTAAATATTGTTCCAGGATATTAGACATCAATGATTTGGAAGAAATATGAATCATTAGTCACCATAGAAGACATTTATATAATATAACAAAGAAGAAAATAAACTACTATTTAAGGAAAGAAAACAGAATCCGATTAAAATAAATTCATTTAACAATTTTTAAATAGGTAATTTGTGTAATAAGGACATTTTTCCAGTATTAATAATTAATAGCAATTATTAATATCACTATTCTTATAGAGCCGTTGGTAGAAGTTAAAAAATTTGGTTGAAACCTGTGTTTCTTGAAATTTGTTAAAGATAATTAACAGAAATATTATGATCTTGCCAAATTTATCCATAATTATTGATATCAATAATAAATCAGTATTCGAATATTATTAAAATAGTGGATTTTCTTTTCTAATTTTCTTACGAAAACTTTATCAATAGTTCAACTGATTGAATAAAAGAAATTTACCAACTGCATTTTTAAATTAGGATGTCAAGTTTTTGGTAAAAGATAATGAAAAAAATACGTTAAATTTTGATGGATGTGTGCCTATTCGATTCTATTCTACTGAAGAATCTCCTCTGCATTCTTCGCAATTAAATATCCCGTCAGTATATTCTAATAAATCAGACCATTCCCCACATTCATCACAATAGCCAGAAATATTACCACGAGGTAGACCTATCTCGCCTCGTAAAAGAGCCGACTTCTCAGAAACAACATCGATTAATTCAGGAGTTACTGCAATCACATCGGAAGCAGAGATGATTCCTACGACTTTATTTTTATAAACTACTCCTAGTCTCTTGATATTGTGTTTTCTAAACATCCTAGCTGCTTCTGTAATTGTTGCCTCACCTTCGATAGTATGTAACTTCTTCATAATATCAGAAGCTTTTATTGAACTAGGCAGAACATCTTTAGAAAGACCCTCTGAAACTACATCCCAATCAGTTACTAATCCAACCGGATTTTTCCCGTCGAAAATTATTATACTGCCTATACTTTCTTGTTTCATTTTTTTTGAGATTTCCTTCAAATTAGAATCAGGAGATGCGGAAATTATAGGACTGTTCATAATGTCGCGTACCAAAACCTTTGTAGGCATATTTGCATCACGATGTTTGCTTCCTAAACGTTCATCCACACATTTTTTTTGTCATATTAGTTTAATTACTTTACTACAATTTTCAAGAATTAGAGTCAGATATATTTATCTCCTTTTTCTATAGAAAATAACTTAATTTTACCTGGCGGTAATAATCTTATTATATCATCGACTGAAGTTTGTTTTAAGAATTCAACGAAGGTATCGTTCTTTTCGTTGTTAATTTTATCCAAATTCTTGATTAATTCTATCTTTATTTTTTTCGCTACGTTCATTGGATCAATTCCTCCTGGCAATAAGATAACGTAAATTATAGATTTTATCTTTACAGAATTTTGTGGTCCACACATCATATTATACGAATCTTGCTCTTTGAAAACTCCGAATGCCAACTTTAGATTTATTCCCTTTATATAATTTCTTTTTCCTTCGATCACAAACGAGCCTTTTGGAAGAAATTGTCCTGTAGGTGCACCTTTTTTTACTTGACCTGGAAATACCCAATATGCATCTGCAGTAGACAATCCTTCCCGCCATGCCCTACTAAAAGAAATTGTTGCTGTTGCTGTCTCAAGGATATTTTGATCGTCTTGTTCAATCGAATTTGAGGTAGAATTTAAATTTTTTATTAGGAAAAAAGGAGAACCATGTATCTCGGCATGAAACACAATATCCTGATCTGTCATATGTTTTCTAATTATTGCAGAATTTGAGGATGCATCTCTACCACCTATGACTAAGAAACCTCCAGATGTTAAAAACCAGCGATATCGTTCAAACCATTCTCTTGATTTTTGTTTTTTAAATTTGAGGTTTTTTTCTGCTATTGATGTCTTTTTTTTCAGGTCATTGATTTCAGTTAATATTTTAGATCTAAGTGTATCTATTTTTTCGCCACCACGTTCCAATTCCTTTGCGCGAGCATACAATTGTGATGAAACCTTTGGGATATTCGCTTCAAGAGGAATTTGTTCATCCATAATTTGTAAATATTTTTTCCCTTTTTGTAACAATATTTTACCAGAATATTTTTTTAGTAAACTTTCAAGGTCTAAAATGCTTGACGATGAAATTTGCATTAGTTCTAATGCCAGCTTTCTAATTGAATTTGATTTTGCTAATACTTGTTGTTTTGCTTTATCCTGTTCGATGAGATCATGCTCAAGAATGACAACTTTTTTATCTATTTCGTGTGTAAAGATTTTTTTCCCAATATTCATTATTTCATTAGTTAATACTCGGTCTATCGCATCCATGAAAGAATTTGTAGAACAGACATTCACATCGTTCATATTGGATAACTTGCTATGCGATGCAATAATTGGATTGTTTTCCTCATCTAAAATGATTACTGCTTCATGTTTGGTGTCATCAAGCACTTCATCAATTAAACCCTGAATATTGGTAAAAATTCTACGAAGCTCATCTTCTGATAGCTGGCGAATTTTTTTACACTGAATATTACTACGAGATAGAATTTCTTCTGAGAACTTTTTAGGAAATGAAAAAATCCTTCCTAGCCATCTTGCCACATCCAAGTTTGTGTTTCCCTCCTTTATTTCTGATATGATTTCAGAATAAGATATTTGAAATACGTCTAGACCTCGGGAAGGAGGAGGAACGTACCTCATTCCAACTCGCAATAGTCTATGACGCACCTCAAGAGGCGTCAGAATAAAGATAATATTCATTTTTTCGTCACACAAAATAATATTTCCGTTTCCAAAAAATTCACAAATAAGTAACCTGATGTTTCCATCATAGTCACCAAATTTTATATTTATTATCCTCTCTGAATCTAATTGTTCCAAAGTCATAATTCGAGAATCGTTCCAATTCCTTTTTCATATTCTTAACAAAGTTGTTTTCTTCTAATTGTCGAAATCCTATTTTCGATATCCAAATTCCCTTGACAGATATCATTAGGATAATATCGGGATGGTCGGAATGATGCAATTTAATTGTGAACGAATCTTTTGTAATTCCTGAAATCTGACTCACATAATACCCATCTAATAATTTATCGTTGATATGATTAACGATATAACGTAATTCGATACTAGATAATTCCAACATCAAGTAAAATATCAAAGCTAAATATTAACTAAAAAAAAGAAAATTGCAAAAAATTACTTAAGGACCGGAAGGAATTAAACTTGGTTTTATTAAATGAAAATAAATCGTTTGGAGCCAACAGACAAAATTTATTACATGAGGGCAATTTTAGGAGTTGTTGCAGGATTAACCATAGGTGCTATAATAGCTCCTGGTACTGCACAATCAACTGTATTGGGAATAATAATTCTTATCGGAGTACTCTTTTATTTGATTTCATATTTTACCTCAAAGAAAATGATAAATGATATTCCAAAGTCAGAAAAAAGAAAATTCATCATGAATGGAATATTTCCTTTCATTTTCCTTTTGTTATTGTTTATGATAATGATGTATACTGGCTTACATCAAAACCTAGCATCATAAATAAACAGGAAAGAAAAATGTTGTGGAATTATAAAACGGCAGGGATACCTGATGAACTTTTTTCGCGAACCGAAGAAGTTCCTATTACAAAAGAAGAAGTTAGATCAATAATTATAAGCAAGCTTAGGTTAAAAGATAATTATAATGTAATCGACATTGGAAGTGGAAGTGGAAGCATAACTGTTGAACTCTGTTTACAATGCATGAGAGGAAATGTTTATGCAATTGATTTTGACCAAAAAGCAATAGATCTAACAAAAGAAAATTTAAGAAGGTTTAATGTTTATGCAAATGTCATTCATGGAAAAGCACAGGATTTACTAGATTCTCTTCCCAATGTCAATGCCATAGTAGTTGGTGGAACTACAGGAGAAACAGAAAAAATCATAAACCAAGCAATAAGTAAACTCGAAAAAAATGGTAGGCTTGTAATATCTACTATTCTAGTGGAGACGATGTTTAGAGCCATGGTAACTATGAAAGAATCAGATCTTATGAAAGATATTGATTTTACACAGATATCAATCCTAAAAGGAAGGAATACAGCTACCGGAACTATGATGTTGGCTCGAAATCCGGTCTTGATAATTTCTGCTACAAAAAAATCTTAAAATAGACATCTGTAATATTTCATCATTTAAATAGCTCATTCCTCAATAACGTTCGATGAAACTTTTTTGTATCGGTTGCGGTCCAGGTGATCCAGAACTATTAACATTAAAGGCTTTTAAATTGATTAGCGACGCTGAGGTAATCTTTGTTCCAACTACAAAACCTGATAAAAATAGTATTGTACTATCGATAGTTGAAAAATATATTGATAAGAAAGCAATAATAAAAAATTTAATCTTTCCAATGATAAAGGATAGAAATTCGTTAAAGGAATATTGGAAAGTCAATGCAGACGAAATCGCAAATGTCGTACGAAATGGAAAGAGAACTCTTTATCTGACTGTCGGAGACCCATCAATATACAGTACTTGGATCTATATACACAGAGAACTAAGAAGAAATCACACTGACATAGAGGTAGAAATAATTCCAGGTATTCCATCCATCTTTGCTTTTGCAGCCACAGCTAAAATGAGTTTGGTAGAAGGAGATGAAAATCTCTCCATAGTGCCAGCATGTTATGATCTGAATAAAGTTAGAAATACTGCAAGAAGTTCCGATACAATAGTATTCCTCAAAGATGGAAGATATTTTGATAGTGTTATAGAAATGCTTTCAGAAACAGGATTTCCTGATAGCTCCAAAATAGCAATAGCTCAAGACGTATCAGTTGATGGAAACATACTTGAGATAAAAAATCTTGGAGAAATAAAAGGAAAAAAACAACCAACTCAAAAATACTTCTCTATAATGGTGGTAAAAAGAAATGATAGAGAATAATTTTGTTTATTTTGTTGGATCTGGACCTGGTGATCCTGAATTAATTACCATAAAAGCTAAGAATATTTTAGAAAATGCAGATATAGTGATTTACTCCGGCTCTTTGTTGAACCCGGAGATTCTAAGGTATGCTAAGAAGGATGCGATGTTATATGATGCAGCATTGTTAAATAGGGAAGAAATTTTTAGAATTTTAAGAGACAATGCAAAACAAGGTAAATTGGCCATAAGATTTCATGATGGGGATCCTGGATTATTTAGTACAATAAGAGAACAAATTGATAAATTAGAAAAAGATGGATTAAGATGTAAAGTAATTCCAGGAATCACTGCTATTCTAGGGGCAGCATCATCAATAAACTTAGAATTGACATTACCAGGAATCACTCAAACTGTAATTATAACCAGAGCAGAATTCAGAACTCCAGTTCCAGATAGAGAAAAAATTTCGGAATTAGCTAAACACGGAGCGACAATGGTTTTTTATTTAAGTGTCCATTTAATAAAAGATGTCGTTGCTGAATTACTAAAAGGGGGAGTATATACTAGTAAGACTCCTGTTGCTATAATTTACAAGGCTACGTGGAAAGAGGAAAAAATAATTAAAGGAACTTTGCAAAATATTGCAGAAAAAACTTTAAAGGAAAAAATAATTAAAACTGCATTAATAATTGTTGGAGACGTAATTCAACCTTCTACATACCAGTTTTCAAAGGTTTATGATTCTGGATTTACTCATGGATATAGAAAAGGAAGAAAACAATAAAATTTTTATCGTGAAGATTTAAATTTTTTATAATATTTGAACTATAATTTTGTAAGATCACTGTAATTCTTAATGTATTCAATATGTTCTTTGTACAGAGGATTGAATTCTTTAACGATTTGCCAGAATTTTGGAGAGTGGTTAAACTCCTTTATATGAGCGAGTTCATGAATTACTATATATTCAATCACATCAAGTGGAAATGCACTTAGGTACAGGTTGAAATTTAGGTTTTTTTTGGTAGAACAACTTCCCCACGTAGTAGAATTATTCTTTATTCGTACATTATTGTAACTAATGTCCATTTTTTTACCCATTTCTGCAAGTTTTTCATGTATTATTAGACGAGTTTGTTCTTTGTACCAATTAGTTATATTTTGTTTATAATTTCTTTTTTTGATTACGTGGAATGTAATTTTTTGTAATGAATTGGAAATTATGATAGTGTCTAAATCATCTTTAACTATGTTAAGATAAAATTTTTTACCAAATAATAATAAATATCTGTCTTCGTATTTTTTTGCGTAATCAATATTATTTTTTTTATAATTATAATAATTTTTTAAAATCCAGTTCTTATTTTCATCTAGAAATTTTTTTAAATTATATTCACTGAGCTTATTCGGAACAGTAAGAAAAAAACCTTGAATATTTGCAGTTAAAGAGATTTTAGACGCCCGTTTTGATTCTTTCTTCTTTAGATATATAATTTCTTTTTTCGAAACTATAAATGAAATCATCATATAGGTAACAAAATAAGGAGTTTAAAGACTACCTATATTGAATTAGTCCGCTCTTTGTTCCAGGTTTCATCTCTCTTTGGTTCTTTACCTTTCTTACTGCGTCTTCAAAGTGACGCATTGTGACCTTGGCTTCCATGGTGTGTTTTGATGCTTCTTCAGGTGTAGGATATTTTGCTATGTATTCATGCAATACAAGAGATATTGCAGTATTCACAACGGCGGCAACATCTGCTCCACTAAAGCTGTCTGTTACCTCTGCTATGCGTACTAGGTCCAGATCGTTTCCGACAGGTTTTCCCTGTATATTGAGATCCAGTATTCTTTGTCTTGTCTTGACGTCGGGATTTGGCACATAGACTATCTTGTCAAATCTACCTGGTCTTAGTAATGCAGGGTCAATCATATCAGCACGGTTGGTGGCAGCAAGAACCACTACACCAGAAAGAGCTTGAATACCATCCATTTCTGTTAGTAATTGGGACACCATCCTTTCTGTACTGGCATGACCAGACCCTTCCATCCCTCTGATAGGAGCTATAGAATCTATTTCATCAAAAAATATCACACATGGTGAGGCCTGTCGTGCGCGTCTAAAGATTTCACGAATGCCTTTTTCAGATTCACCAACCCATTTTGATAGCAGTTCAGGTCCTTTAACACTGATAAAATTGGCTTCAGATTCTGTTGCAACGGCCTTAGCTAGCATGGTCTTGCCTGTTCCAGATGGACCATGTAACAGTACACCTTTTGGTATGGTATGTCCTAGTTTATTGTACATATCTGGAAAACGCATTGGCCATTCTACTGCCTCTTGCAGTTCATGTTTAACTTCTTCCAGTCCACCTATATCAGGCCAATGTACATCTGGTGGTTCCAGATAGACTTCTCTCATTGCTGATGGCGTTACATCTTTTATAGCATGATTAAAATCGCTCATGGTTATGATTAATTTGTTCAATACTTCTGGTGCTAGTTTTTCATCTTCTAGATTTAGTTCTGGCAGAAGACGTCTAAGACATTTCATTGCTGCTTCTTTACATAGATATTCCAGATCAGCTCCAACAAATCCATGAGTAATTGCTGCTATCTTGTCTTGATCTACATCTGTATCAAGTGGCATGTTACGGGTATGAATCTGTAAAATCTCCAATCTCCCACGTTTATCAGGGACTTTGATCTCTATTTCTCTATCAAAACGACCCGGTCTTCGTAGTGCTTGATCTAGTGCATTTGGTCTGTTTGTTGCGGCTATTACTATAACTTTACCTCTTGCTTCAAGACCATCCATTAACGATAATAATTGTGATACAACTCTTCTTTCCACCTCGCCTGTTACTTCCTCTCTTTTTGGAGCGATTGAATCTATCTCGTCAACAAACATTATGGAGGGAGCCTTTTCTTTTGCTTCTTTGAATATTTCCCTAAGACGGGCTTCAGACTCTCCATAAAACTTGCTCATGATTTCTGGACCAGAAATGCTTATGAAATGAGAATTACTTTCATTGGCAACTGCTTTGGCAAGCAGAGTTTTACCTGTTCCAGGTGGTCCATGTAAAAGAACACCTTTTGGAGCCTCTATTCCCAATTTCTCAAATATTTCTGGATGTCTTAATGGGAGTTCAATCATTTCTCGTACTTTTTGTATCTCTTCTCGTAATCCACCTATATCTTCATATGTAACTTGTGGCACTCCACGTAGAGTCTCGCCTTTTTCTGCTATGTGGAATATGGTTTTCTGCGTTACAAGTACAGCATCTGCATTGGCAGGTGTAACACCAATAACTTGAAATGTTAGACGTCCTCCAAAGTATGGAACCATGACGTTATCTCCCTTGATAATTGGGACACTTTCCAGTGCATCTGCAAGATAACGTTCATCTATTGGAGGAATGGCTTCAAGAGGAGCCACTATTGCTTTTTCAGCTGGAACTGCTTTTATCTTTCTTACTATAACACTATCACCTATCGCAATTCCAGAATTATTTCTTACAAGACCATCAATTCTGATGATACCTTTTCCTTCATCTGAAGGATAAAGTGGTAGACATTTTGCAGTGGTTCTTCGCTTTCCTCTGATTTCTACAACATCACCAGTAGAAACAGCTAAAGAATCCATAGTGTCATAATCAATTCGAGCAATTCCGCGACCTACATCACGTGTGTATGCCTCTAGTACTTTAAGAGAAGCGTTGTGATCAGATATTCCTGCACCTGGACCACTTGTGCTATTATTATTATTATTATTGTTATTGTTATTGTTATTACCACCTATACTGCCAGTACCGGAACCACCACTACCACTACTAACACTACTACCCGGCAAATTATTATTCACGTCAAGTATTTTGAAACGACTACATATACACTTTTTTCTTTTTATAGTTAATTAAAAAAACACATAGGAATTATTAACAGCTATTTTAATTGAAATCCGTATTAAAATAATAAACTGAGTGAAAATTTTATTATAGAGTAATTTACAGGATTTGTATTGGAGATACTAAATTATACATTATATATTATGCTATTAACATTTTGGTTTTCTACTATACCAGTAGCATTTTTAACCTTAATTAGATTTGTAAGAAATAGAAAAACTCTAATTGAAAAAGATCTTCGTAGGATATACAACGATCCTATAATAATATTTCAGATCACTACAAGATCCGCTACCAAAACAAAGGTCGTAGAGAGAGGAATAAACTCTATTATTAGAGCTTCTAACGAGATCAACTACAGTAATTATAAAATTTCAGTAGTTACAGAAGATGAAAACGATAGAAAAAATGTGGGCAAATTAAAAAATTCTGAGATAATAGTTGTAAAAAGAGAATATAAAACAAATGCCATAAAGAAAGCCAGAGCACTACAATATGCAGTAGAATATAGAAAAAATACTAGTGAGAATACTAAAAATTTTTGGATATTTCATATGGATGATGAGAGTTACGTTACAAACCAAACATTATTGTCATTATTAAAGTATATACGAGAAGGAAAAGGTGTTGCCGCTGAAGGTCCTATAGTATATCCCCTAAAATTTGAAAGTGCCAATCCCATAACTGCCCTTGCTGAATCTGTTAGACCATTTGGCTGTTATGATTGCGTTTCTCAAATGACAAATCCTCCTCCTCTTCATTTGCATGGAAGTAATTTACTCGTAAGATCAGATATAGAAGACACCATAGGATGGAATTTTGGTGAAACCCTTGCAGAAGATCAAGTCTTTGGATACAAGATTTATGAAAGATATGGGGCAAATGCTCTGGGATGGCATGGAGGTATTCTTTTAGAACAACCTCCGTTAAATATTAAAGACCACTTTATGCAGAGAAGGAGATGGATATTGGGCACCTTACAAAATATGAATAAATTTCCGTTTTGGCATAAATTCAAAATTGAATTCAAGTTAGCTAGTTATTTTATGGGGTTTGTATCAGGAATCGTCTCAACAATTCTATATATAATTACAGTTGTTCCCTTGTTCTTAGCTTCAATACAAATATTGGTTGACAAGATTGAATATAATCCATTAACATGGATACAATATATTATTTCTTCTTTTTTTCCAACGGTTTTTCCAGAAATTACTAATCAGATAAATTCTATTACCGGTAACAACATTTATAATCCCGTTGATTTAGGATCTTCGTCATTATTATTATTATTTCCTTATATTATGTGGTTGTTATCATATCAAATAGGATTAACCTTAAATTTACGGTACAATAATTTTACCTTATTAAAGAAAATAAATTTTCACTTCTATGCATTGATTCTGTCACTGGTATTAGGATTAATTGAAACATTTCCAGCATTTGTTGCCATATTAGAATATCAATTAAGAAAAAGAATTAAATCTATGGAAGGAATCCCAAATTATGACTTCTATGTAGTTAACAAATGAAGAGTAAACAAACAATATCAATCAATACAATTTTCAAAATGCAACATGATAAGAATTAATAAAAAATTAGTCCAATCAAAAAAGCTTGTAATAACATGCTTTTATCTTAGCGTAATCGTAATGCTAATAATTTCGGGGTATGGTTTATCTATGAGTGCGGATAATTACAAAAAGAACCAAAAAATAATTATTGGTGATGTATTAGTCAATACTGAATTTCCCTTTAAAGGTTCTATTAATTTGGTGACTTATTTAATGATATTCTCATTGGTATCATGGTTTACTGCAATCAAAATTTTTGAAGATAACATCATTAATATACCGACACATATAAAAACAATATTACAAATTATAAGTTTAGTTTCTATAGTTATTTGCGCTTACGAATTATTTTATAATTTTACAGTTTGGAACTCGAGAATAACTGATAATCTGATAAGCGGTTATTTTGAACCTAATAAGGAATTGATTAATTATCCTAAACCAGATACTCCATGGAATTTGTCATTTGCAACTCAAATGTTTCTGGCTGCCCTTATAATTACAAGTCACAGTTTTTACACCATGACGAAATCAAAAAATACGGAATTATGAATATCAATGCAAAAATAAAGATATCAAATTAGAATTAAAGAAAATTCTTTATAAATTTACGATTACATTTATAACATTTAAGACGTAAGATAATCATAAATGAATAGTTCTATTGTTCTAAGGAGTAAGAAAACAGAAAAAGTATTATTCATAAAATTCAAACTTTTCACCTTTTCAATTGCTTTGTTAGTTGGAATTGCTTTGATTTTTGGTAATATCTTTTCCTTGAATGAAGTAATAGCACAATCTACAAATACAGACAATAAAAATAATAAGCCTCTAAAAAATTTTGAAAAGGAGGTTCCATCTCTAAAAGTGTCATTTGAAGACAAAGATCTTGATTTAGATCCGTATATACATAAAGAGAATGAAATTATTACGCAAATAGGAATACCACAATTCTTTGAAACTCAAACCAACGACAAACCAGAATTTACTGTAAAACAAGGTGACAAGTTAACTTTAGAATATGGAAAACAGCCTCGAGAAATGAAAGCTTATATTATTGATTACGATTCAGATGTAAATGAAATATATCCAGTCAAACAATTAGATTTTTCGACCATAATGATTCCAGAAGATGCACCACAAGGGTTAAAAAATCTGGAAATAAGATGCACATATGATAATAACGAACAAGTTTCATATACAACATCGATGTTTATTGGAACGACTGAAGATAATGATGAAGAGAGCAAGAAGTAACAATCTTTAGACAGTATAGAAACCAAATAGGTTTGAAATTTCGAAATATATTGCGGTGATAAATATACCGAAGGGTAGTTATGATTTTTTACCAAATTTTGTAAGGTTCTACAATGCAATATAAGCATGATGTTAATTCCACCTACTCAGAAAGTTAATCTGACTCTATTTAGGAATATATCGTTCAATACAATTATTCATCGTCTAAAAATCTACATTCACAATGAAAATTTAGCGTGTGATAAGAATGTCAAAAAAATAGTTTTGGCGAACCTGAATATGACGAAGTTTTTTTATGAAAACAAGTAGATGCTTTAATAAAATTCATTAAATAATAGAGATACAACTCTTTAAAGGCACATACATAAAAAGAATAATAGCTATAAAAAAATCACAATTCTAACTGGAAGATAGTTCTATTTTATTAATAAATATGTTAAACCTTCTCGAAATAATTTCATATAAGCCATATTAACATGATCAACGAAGAATAATAGAATTTTCTATTCAAAAGAGTATAAAATAAAAAGATCAGGAGGTGCGGTTAGCCCAAGCAATAACGGTGATTGTACTTAAAACTGAACCAATTATTCCTGCAATTAACGCACCGAGTATTGACTCATCGAGAAATTGCGGTACCATCGTTTCAAACCAAGATGTAATATTCGGAAAAGAGATATAACTTCCGAATCCGATAGTGAACCCTACAAGCCAAAACATGAATATCGCTAATTTCCTAGACATTTTAATCACCATAATATGAAATCAATTTTTTTTCTATATCAGTAAGAAAAACGTTATTTATCATTTTTAGGTTATTAATGAAGAGGATATTAAGATAGTTTGTTAATATTCATATAATCTAAGGTTTAATAATATTGTACTAGAACGGATTCTCTAGATTAAATCATGACTGTCTAGCATATAATAAAAAAATAAAGAAGCGTAAAATTAAGCATTAGAAAGTAATAATATTTATAGTAACAATAACTATATGTTCTTGTATGTCTTTAATTTCATCTAAGGAACGGATAAACGGAGAAATACTCACGGGAATAGCGCTTGTAATCTTGTCCCTTCTTTTCATATTTGCGGGATCGGTGAACGCGGTTTGGGCGATAATACTTCCAGGCGACTATCTCATTTTAATACTAGGTTTAGCGTTTATAGCATTAGGAGTTGTATCAATCATAAGGCATAGAAATCTTCCAGAAGAAACTAGCACTCATCATCACTAATTTTCAGCAAAATAACAATCCCAATTTATTTTACCATTTTCACAAGTTTTATTAATAGTAATAGTAAATTTCTTATTCATATTTTGAGTCTCTATTTTCTTTTAATAATTCTGGCAACTTCGTCTATCGGAATGATAAATAACATTCTTGATTCTATTGCAAACCTAATATATGAATTTGGGTATTTGGGAATTTTTATTGCAGCGCTAGTAGAGACACTGTTTCCTATAATACCCAGTGAATTAATTTTTCCTCTAGCAGGTTACGTTGCACATAGCCAGAATCTTGGAATAATTAGTGCAATTACGTTCGGTTTAATTGGATCAATTGGCTCGACAGTTGGGGCTTTAATTATTTATACTGCAGCATTGAAAGTCGGGAGAAAAGTATTATTAAAAATAGGGAGATACTTTTTGATTAATGAGAAAAAGCTCGAGAAATCTGAATTATGGTTCAAAAATTATGGCAAACTTGCAGTATTTTTAGGAAGACTTGCACCCGGAGTAAGAGAACTGATCTCAATTCCTGCTGGACTTTCCAGAATGAATATTATTGAATTTACTTTTTTTACCTTCATAGGGTCTTTTATTTGGAGCCTTTCTCTTACTCTGGTAGGTTATTATCTTGGAGAAGCATGGAATAAATTTTCGAAAGAATCTTCACCCATATTTAACATTCTTGCAGTCATAATTATTTCCATCCTATCTGGTATTATAGTTTATAGATATTTTAGAAAAAGAAAAAATAAAGGTGGGAAAATAGGCGACTCTACAGATTATTCTACAAAATAATTTTAATAAATCTTTTAGATGTGACTGACAATTTTTTTTTCTTGTAATTCTCTACGTAATTCTCTGTAATCCCTATACATTACATCTACTTCCATTGCGGATTGTAAGATTTTACTTTTCATTTTTGGGGAAGAATTAAAGAACATTCTTGTGTCTTTTGGCAAACAATGCCCACCTATTCCATCTCTTGGTTCCAGAATTTCGACATTCCATTTAGTATTTAGTGCATCTCGTAATTCAGAAAAATGAACACCAGTTGCTTGACAATATAAATAAAGTTCTTCAGCAAATGCTATCTGAAGATACCTATGAGAATTTTCTATAATTTTTGTCAATTCGGCAATTTCTATTGAAGAAACAGGATGCATTTTTATGGACAAGCCAGCTTTTGAATATATCAAATTTTCTGCAGCGTTTTCCTCATATTTACTAGATTCTGAATCTAGCGGGTCTGGCCCTAGGGAAAAATCCATCTCATTATAAATTTCATATCCCGAAGAGAGGGATTTCTTTTCTTGAGATGGTGGATTATTTTCCAAGGTTCCGGTGTAAAAATCTAAACCAGTTTTTAAACAGCAGGGATTAACTCCTCCTATTACACGTAATTGATTTACACCATATTTTTCTTCATCAAGTGAGTACCACCTATGAGGGGCATGAACTACATGAAACCGATGACCTAACAACTCGAATATTCTCCTGGATGTACCTTTAGGAACAGTACTCTCAATTGAGACCAAGGCGCCAATCTTACCTTCTAAGGATATTCTGCTGACTATTGAAAACAAGCTATCTATTTGTGGAGAATAAATATCGTGTGGTTTGTGAGTGGATACGCATATGATATATATATCAAATTCTTTGAAACTATCTGTTATCTTGATACTATGAATTTGTTCTGCCATAACCATTGCTTCTTTTTTTATATCATAGCCATACACATCAAAACCATTAGCTTTCACAAATTTAGCTACAGGTAAACCCAATTGACCTAATCCAATAACTAGAACCTTATTTTCTTGGATAAGAGACATATCAGACATTCGAAAGAAAATTCAATTTTTTTTATTATATATATTGGCGAAAAGAGATACTATGATTTTGTATCATAAATTTAAACTATATTTTTATGTAGACGTTTTTTTTATAAATTTTGACATATCAATTGTTAAGAATGCATCTGTTTTACAAATTCAGAGTGAAAAATTTATGGATAAATCTCATGTAAAGAAAATCAATTTTGGTATTTAATATAACAAATATAAAAGAAAATAAATTGATTAGAATCTATATCCGTTGACATTATTAATTTCTACGCAAAAATTAGATGAATTAATTCAAAAAAAAGATGAAAAGTTAAGGATAATCGATACTAGGTCTTTTGGCGAATATGTTTTAGGACATATTCCAGGGTCTATAAACACAGAATTAATGCAATTTCATTGGAGTGATACAACAAAAAATGGTATAAAACAGTTCAATAAACAGAATATTAAGTTATTTTCTAATTTTGGGATAAAAAAGAATACTTTCCTTGTTTTTTATGAAAACGGTTCTGGGCCTTCAGCTGCAAGAGGAGTCTGGCTTTCATTATATTTTTCACATAAGAAAGTCGCCATGTTAGACGGAGGATTTGATAAATGGAGAGTTGAAAATAGAGTAATTGCCACAGAAAGTGAGAAATTTCAACATAGACGATTTGAAGGTAAACCTAATTCGTCTATACTGGCGGATTTAAATTTTATGAAGAAAGTGATTAAAAAGAAGAAAGATTATCAGATTATTGATGTACGCACTTCTGATGAATTTTCAGGACAACAGGTTAGAGCGTGCAGGAGAGGACATATACCTTTGTCTCAGAATATCGAGTGGAATACAAATGTTAAGGATGGAAGATTTAAGTCGATAAATGAACTAAAAAAAATATACTCAGAGATTTCGCCTGATAAAGAAACAGTTACATATTGTCAGGGCGGATATAGAGCAGCAAATACATTTGTTATATTAAGCGAACTTGGGTTTAAAAAGGCGAAATTATATCTTGGATCATGGAATGAATGGGGGAACGATATGAGTCTACCAATTGAGGATAATTGAAGTGGTTTCTAATAGAATAGAATAGAATAGAATTAATCAATTTTGTATTTTTGTTATTGGACTGACTCGATAATCGATCCAATAAACATAGGTCTATTTATTACTACGAAAACTATAGAGAAACTGTTTATTTGTCATTATCTGACATTAATAAGGTTGGAAAAGACAATGAAGATTAGCGCAGATAATAAACCGGAACCTTCACTGAAAATCGAGAAACCTAATGACATTGCCAAAACGAGGTTTCTTGTAACTCCTGCAAAACTAAACGTAAGAGAATTAAATGCAGGATTTCATAAAAAACAAGTTTTAAAAAAAATCAATCTAAATATGAAAGAAAAAAAGGTAACGGCGTTCATTGGTCCTTCCGGATGTGGTAAAACGACATTAATAAGATGTCTTAACAGAATGCATGAAATGACGAACGGGGCTTTTGTTAAGGGTGAAGTAAATTTAGATAATATTAATATTTACGATCCAAAGATCAATCCGGTTATTATAAAGAGAAGAATAGGAATGGTATTTCAAAAACCAAATCCCTTTCCTACGATGACTATTTTTGACAATGTTGCATCAGGCTTAAAACTAAATGGGGTAAGAGATAAGAAGTTGATTTCACAAATAGTGAAAGAGAGTCTTGAAAATGCTGCATTATGGGAAGAGGTAAAGAATGAATTAAATAAACCCGGAATGAGTTTGTCGGGAGGTCAACAACAAAGACTTTGTATTGCACGAGCTCTAGCCATGCATCCCGAAGTATTACTAATGGACGAACCTACTTCAGCATTGGATCCAATAGCATCATCCAAGATAGAAGATTTAGTTCATGAACTAAAAAAATATTTGACTATAGTAATAGTTACACATAACATGCAACAGGCTGCGAGGGTATCAGATTACACTGCTTTTATGTTTTTAGGCGAATTAATTGAATTTGGAGAAACAAAACAAATTTTCGAAAACCCTAGGGAAGAAATGACTGAAAATTATATATGTGGAAAATTTGGATAATAATCTAAGCGTCATTATATAGTATAGAACAACGGAACAATATGATTTACATTATTAGTGATCAGTTACGTTTATCAATTATTTTATACTTATTTACGAGAAAACATCTAGTGAATAAAAGTTTAAAATAAAATGACAAGGCTCTTAGATTTAGGTATTGATAGGATAAATAAGATATTAGATGACATGGTACGTCTTGCAGAAAAATCTTTTATAGATGCCATTGATTCTTACAACAAAGGTACTAATTTATCAAAAAATAGTTTCAGGATTTCAGAAAAATTAAGAATGTTGCAAGATGAGATTTCAGAAATATCAATAGAGCTTATTGCAAGATACCAGCCAGTAGCTACAGATTTGAGATTCATCAAATCATCCCTTGAAATTTCATACAATATATCAAGATTTGGACGATATTCTTTTGATATTGTTGATTTAATACAAGAAAGTGGCCCATTAGAAGATTGCGACAAATCTAGAGTATTGGAAATCTCAAAAACTGTAAAAGAGATGATTATGATTTGTTCGAATGCGATAGATACGTGGGATATAGGAAAAGTTAAAGAACTATACCAGTTAGAAAATAATATTGACAGAGAATATAAAAAATATCTTAGAGATATAATTCAGTCTAGTGAATCTTCATTAAACGAGACCGAAAAGAGACAGAGCTTTAATTGTTATCTTACCAGTTTGCTTATTCTACGATATTTTGAAAGAATTTCCGATCATGCGTGTAGTATTGGTGATTCTATTAGTTATATAAAATATGGAAAATCTAGTCCTAGACTCTAAAAAACAAAATTATATGATTAGGACATGACAATACTAAATCAAATGTTAAATATTCAGAACAATTCCTTAAAAATAATAAAATGGAAAAGGTTAGTGATGAAGTAGTAATAAGGGAATTAGAGGAAAGTCACCTTGGAAAAGATTTCCTAGACACTCTTTCAAATTTGGGAGATATTAAAAAATTAAGAAACGATCAAAAACATATGTTAAAAATTTTTAAAAATATAAAAGAAAAATCAAGTTCAAGAATTTTTGTAGCTTTAATCGATAATAAAATAGTAGGTGCAATTACGACAATTATTGAATACAAGTTTATTCATAATGGGGGAAAAGTCTGCCACATTGAAGATGTTGTGACAAGAAAAGGATATGAAAAATTAGGTATTGGGTCTAGTCTTATCAGAAAGGCAATAGATTTGTCCACCAAAGAAGATTGTTATAAGGTAGTACTAAATTGCTCCGAGAAAAATATCCTATTTTATGAAAAAAATGGATTTCATAAATATGAGATCGAAATGAGATTTGATATCAACAAGAAAAATTAATTGTTGGTTTTTTTTAATTAAACTAGAGGTTGAAATAACTAAAAGGATAACATTTTTGTTTATAATTTATCATATACTGAGATTAGAAATTTTAATAAATCATCGTATCCAAGATACCCCATTTGAGAATTTCCAAAGATATATCTTTCCAATTTTGCTGTATGCATATTGTACCAATTGGCTAGAAGATAATTACTTTTATTTTTGTGATTCTTTAATTTACTAATAATAACAATATACAAGTTGTTACACATAATTCTAAAAGTAATTTGTTCAAATTAAAACATCCTATTTCTGAACTATGTAGATTCCCCTGTTTATAGACACATTGACAAATAGTATTGTATTCATAGAACATATCAAATTCAATATAATCATACGTTATAAATTGAATAGATAAAAATCAAAAAAACACCATATAACAAACTACTTTTTGATTAATTTAATAAGTCTAATCAAGAAATTAATGAATGAAGAATTTTGTCCTTAAAAGAACAAATGGTATTTCTTTTAAAATAGTGTGAATTAATAAAATTGGAAGGTTATGAGTTTTCTTGATTTTAGTTTCTATTATGAGGAACAGGTTCTTTTAAGAGCTGCAACTGTTTCTTCTTTGACAAAAATATCGTATGCTGTTTCGATTTCAAAAAGGTATAAACATATTTTTCATTGAATCTATATAAACAAATTGCAGAAGGTATATTAATAAAATTATTTTTTGGTACTTACACCAATACTGACTATTTCAAGCAAAATATCAGACTACTGAGGAAGTAATATTAATACGTCCTTTGTTTATTTTTTTATAATATGTCAAATACACCTATCATGGTTTTTGATTCTGGAATAGGTTCTATGTCTATAATCAAGGAACTAAGAAAGGAACTACCAAATGAAAATATATTATATTTCGCAGATAGGGCAAATTTTCCATACGGAAACAAGTCACATAAAAGACTTTTAGAAATTATGAAGAATACTATTAAATACCTGGAGAGATTCAAACCAAAGATAATAATAATAGCTTCCAATACGCCTTCGCTTCAGATTTTAGATGAAATTAAAGATAAAGTTAATGTTCCTTTACTAGGTGTGAGGCCTCCTCTAAGAGAATCAGTAAAGCTAACGAAAAATAATCACATCGGAATAATGGCAACAGAATCAGCTATCAATAGTAAGGAGATAGATAAACAAATAAACGATGAAATTCCTCAAAAGATATTTGTTAATAAGTATAACGCATCGCCGTTAATAGCCTTGATTGAAAATGGAGATTTTATCAAAAGCAGAAAGAAGATCAGAAACCAAATTCATAGAATTCTAGGGAACATTGAAGATATAGATGTCATAACATTATCAAGTACTCATCTTCCTTTCATCGTGGATCAATTATCTGAAGAGTTTCCATCTGTTAAATTTATCGATTCCGCAAAAACGACAGCAAAAAATGTAAAACAAATTTTGACAGACAACGGATTACGTAACAAAAATAACACTGGAAGGATAAGAATTCTTGTATCGGATGGAAAAGATGAATTTCAGGAAATGTTAAGATATTTGGGCGTAAAGGAAAATGTACAAGAAGTTTTTTGGTCAATTTAGGTAATAGCCAACGAACAAAATATATATTATAAAATTAATCAAATTAGGCAAACCTAATGTGTATTAATTAATGATTAGGAAAATAAGACTGGGCATAGACGTTGGAGGAACTTTTACTAAAGCTGTTGCTATTGATATTTTAACGGGAGAGTTATTGGGTAAAATGACAGTTCCCACTACACATAATGCTGATAAGGGGGTAGCCGAAGGTATAGTACTAGCACTTAAAAATTTAATGGAAACGTATAGCGTACAAAGATCTGAAATAGAATTAATTTCACATAGTACTACTCAGGCAGTTAATGCGCTTCTTGAAGGAGACACTGCAAAAGTTGGGATTATTGGGATGGGAGTAGGACTAGAAAAGTCTAACGTTGTCAAGAGGACCAATATAAAAAATATTGAATTATCTTCAAATAAATATCTACATACATGTTTTAGATTTTTAGATACATCAAAATATTTGCAAAAACAGGAAGTTCAAGAAACAATATCATCGCTAAAAGACGAAGGTGCGGAGGTTTTGGTAGTCAGTGAAGCGTATGGTGTGGATGATCCAAGCAACGAACAATACGTGATGTCATATTCGGATCTTCCTATAACTGGAGGTCATGAGCTTACTGGAATTTATGGTCTTGAGATTAGAACTTTGACTGCTGCAATAAATGCAGGTATAATGCCAAAGTCAATAAGTACGGCTAGATATGTTGAGTCTGCTGTAAGGAACGAGAATATAATTTGTCCTATAATGATAATGAAGGGGGACGGCGGAGTGACAGACATCGAAACTTTTAAAAACAAACCTATTTTGACAATACTATCAGGACCTGCGGCAAGTGTGGCGGGAGCGTTATTACATTCTCATATTTTGCAGGGATTATTCATTGAAGTTGGAGGAACCTCAACTAATATCTCTATTATAAAAAATGGCAAACCTGAAATTCGGTATGTTACCATAATGGATCATCCGACTTGTATTCGTTCAGTGGATGTCAGAGTTGCAGGAGTGGCAGGAGGTTCATTAATAAGAATTTCAGGCAAAAAAATTATTGATGTAGGTCCTAGGTCAGCTCATATTGCTGGCTTGAAGTATTCCTGTTTTGTCGATCCCACAGAACTTGATAACTCAAGGTTAATAACTTTTAGACCTAGTGAAAATGATCCGGATAACTATATTTGTATAGAAACAGAGTCAAAAAAATTGATAGCAATAACCAATACCTGTGCAGCAAATGCTCTAGGATTGATAAAGGAAGGAGATTATGCATCAGGAAATAAAGAGGCAGCTAAAATAGCACTAAACCTCTTGGCAGAAAGAATAGGAGTTAGTAACTATAAGGAAGCTGCAGAAATAGTATTAGGTTTTTCTATTAAAAAAATTCTACGAATAATTGAACCGATGATTAGAGAATATCAGATAGAAACAGATCAGATGTTCCTAATCGGGGGAGGCGGAGGAGCCTCTGCGTTGGTACCGTATATGGCAAATAAGCTAGAATATCAGTTCGAATTAGCTCAAAATGCAGAGGTAATATCATCTATAGGAGTGGCTGCAGCAATAATATATGAGGAAATAGAAAAAACCATAAGCCAACCAAAACCTGAAGACGTTTCATTATTAATTGACGAAATTAAAAAAAGAACCCTCGAAAGAGGAGCGGCACCAGAATCAATTTCAATCCAAACTGAATATATCAATGAGCGTTCATTATTAAGAGGAATAGCATCAGGAAACGTTGAGTTAGATATCGGAAAAAATAACAAAAGAGAACTGAATTTTGCAGAAGTAGAGAATATTGCAATAAAAGTTCTAGGAAGTAACAAAGTGAAACAAATCCTCAATATGAAAAATTATTATGGATTTACCTGCGAAATAATAAAAAAGAATTTTTTTGTCAAAGTAAGGAGAACCCCGATTGTAATATTAGATAAACTAGGCAGAATAAGATTAATGCTAGAAAATGCAGAAATAATTAATGGAACGAGAGATTTAAAAACCAATATAGAATCATTAGTATATGAATATAGTAACAAAAATAAAGATGACCTGGCCCCACAAATCCATATTTTGGATGATGTAAAGATCATTGATTTTTCAAGTTTAAGCTCTCCAGAACATCTAATCGAAGCCATAAAAAAAGAATTCGATAAATTAACTGTCGAAGCCGTAACTATCATTATAAAAAAATAGAAGGGTAGAACAGAACATCATCATATGAGAGAATTCTTAAATCTACAAAAAATCTTTCCTAAAATATTCCAATTTTCAATTTCTATTACTAGGTATTTCATTAATTGATAATTGTTTTACAAAAATGGACAATTACTAGTACATTTAACCTTAATCAAATATAGTCTTATTTATTTATAATTTCAAAAATTATTTTTAACAAATTCCTGCTCTTTTGTTCAATAAAAAAACTGTAGATGGAAAAAAATAATTAAAATAATCATTAACCAGAATATAGCGGACCTCATAAGGTTTTTATGATTCGATTAGTTTTATTGCTATTATTTGTTAAAAGATAGTGTGGTTATCGCAGGACCAGCATCAGAGCAGTTAGCAGCTAATATTGCAAAAAGATTAAACATAAAAGTCATAAAACCTGAGCTCAGGATATTTGCAGACGGGGAAAGTAAAATAAAGATGGAATCTGTGGAGAATAAACTATGCATAATTATTCAATCTCTTTATCCTCCTATCGACAGACACATACTGCAATTATTAATGATGATCCAAAAGTGTAGGAAAGACAAAGCATTAAAAACTATTGTAGTGGTTCCATACATGGCTTATGCAAGACAGGATAAAGCCTTTCTCGAGGGTGAAGTGATAAGTATATCAATCTTGGCAGAAATTATAGAATATTTTGGAGTTAATAGAGTAATAACGGTCGATATCCATAGTGAATCATCGTTATCTTATTTTGGAAATATTATCAAAAACATTTCGGCAATTCCAATATTAGCGGAATACGCTTTGCATAACATATTTCCTAATAATGTTATAATTATTTCTCCGGATTTTGGTGGATTAAAAAGAGCACAAAAATTTGGGGAAATAATACAAAGAGAAGTAACTTTTCTAAAGAAAACACGTGACAGACTAACAGGAATGGTTTCTATTGAGGATGTATTGGATTTTAAAGTAAAAGATAAAGACGTAATTTTGGTTGATGATATGATTAGCACAGGTAATAGCATAATAAAGGCTTGTGAAGTACTAAGAAAAAATGGAGCTCAAAGAATTTTTGTAATTTGTTCTCATGCATTACTGCTTGATAAAGCGTTAGACAAAATAATACGAGCTGGCGCAACGGAGATAATCTCTACAAATTCCATTCCCAACAGTTGTTCCAAGGTCAATCTGTCGAAAATTATATCTGAAGTAATTAGTGAGATTAGCTGATTGGATTATTGTCAAGTATTAGCAGTTATAATTGGAAATGACAAGATATATTATCATTATATATCTAATATATTTTGTTTTATCTTGTAATGCTTGGACCGGTAGCAGCAGAAGTAAAGCAAGAACAAATAGAGCAATTAACCGAACAAGATGAAATTCTTTATAGAAATTTTATCAATACTTTTAAAACAAAAATACAAAAGATGATTGCACAAAGGCATTAAGATATTTTCTTGAATTTCTTGGAGTTAAAAACGGTAAACGCTATTCGGTTCTTGTGGACCCGAAAAAAGACAAGAAGATGATAGAATCAGATATCAAAGATTTTTTGGTATTTCTCAGGGAAAAGAAAGGAATATCCTATAACTCTGCTACTCGATATTTTAAAGCAATAAAGAAATTTTACTATGTTAATTCGGTCCTGTTAAGTTAACACTATTTCACCTCCAATTTTGAATACAAGTTCATTTCTATTTTTTGCGTTGTATAGATAAACGAATAGTTTGATCCAATTGTATACATGTGATAGATCACAATTATTCCTACTCTTTTGGTTTATACAAGGATAATAATCATCAAAACATTCTGACCTGTCTTTAAAGTATTGCATCACTCTTTCAATCAGACTTCTCTCTAAAGGAGAATGCAGTCTATGTTTTAGATGCAAAAAAGTACAGGCTTGTGGGTACCATGTACCTCCATCAGTGTAAACTGTATGTCTACCATATTTGGATACAAGAGATTGGATAAAATTCTCTGCTACAAACATGTTTCTCTCTTCTGAGATGTAGATCCCAAGCACAGATCTGTGAACAGGTTCAATACAGATCCACAACCAGAAATGTTGATTACCAATCTGAATTATAGTTTCATCTATGATGAATGCTGATACTCTTTTTCTCTTGTAAATCTGTAATGAACCAAATCGTTGAATCCATTCCCAGACTGCAACATGACTTCTTTTCTCATCTCTAAAGATTACTAATGCTTTAGATGTATTCCGTAGACTCAAACCAAGAAAGTACAAATACAAAGAATACATTACTATACATGTAGATGTTCTATTTCTGACAAATCTCAATAACATATGTCAGAATAGAACACTCGCAGCTAAAGCTCTATCGTTAACTTAACAGCACCGTTAATTCTGAACTTGAATTTAAATGGCAATTTATCAAGATGTATCTTGGCAATGATGATGATGACTAATGACTAACCACCTTTTTTATAGATAGTGGAGAAAATGGAACCAACAAACAAACAGCAGTAGCAACAAGTCAAGAATAATAATAATAAATAAAAAATCTCATAAATGATTAAAGGATTAAATTATATGATAATAATAATACAATAATAATATTATGAAGATAAAATCTATTATACTTCTAACTGTATTGATTGGAATTATTTATGGCATCTTTCTCTATTTCCTTGTCTAAAATCAACAATTTTTTATTTTACTTTATTTTAGAGCCTATCCCAAAAATAGATAGGAATATAGCTTGTTGGTTTCTTATCATATATGATAATGTTTGAGTAAGAATAAAAAGTATATTAGAACAATTACATGTATTCCAGATGATCTTTGGAATGAAATTACAAATATTTTACCGGATGAGAAACCAGACAATACAATAGGTCGTCCAATTGTTCCATATAGAAAAGTATTTGATGGCATCATGTTTATCCTGAGGACTGGATGTCAGTGGAAAATGTTACCCAAAGAATATGGTTCAGGTTCAACATGTCATAGAAGATTTCAGGAATGGAGAGAATCAGGAATATTCGATATACTATGGAGTAGATTGCTAAAAATATACGATAACAAGAGAGGAATCAAATGTACATTGCAATCACTTGATAGCATATCCGTAAAATCACCTTTAGGGGGGCGATGACTGGACATAATCCTACTGACAGAAGTAAATTAGGCACCAAAAGACATATTTTAACGGATAAGCATGGTATTCCACTATCTGCTCTTATAACATCTGCAAATACTCACGATGTTACTACTGTTGCAATTGATACAGTTGACACCATGGTTATCAAAAAACAGTTTTCAAAATCAACAACAAAATACAGTAACAAGAACAAGAAGAAGAAACAAAATCTATGCCTTGATAAAGCATATCATTCCAAAGAAGTAGAACAAGAAATTGTCAAGAGAGGATATATTCCACATATACGACACAGAAGAGAAGAAAAGATATTTTGTAGAAAACATCCATTAAGATGATGGGTTGTAGAGAGAACAAATTCATGGCACAATAGATTCAGGAAATTATTTACAAGATATGAAAAGAAGGAAGAGGAGAACTATCTGGGTCTTGTAAAATTAGCAAGTAGCATAATTGTTTACAGGAGGATAATTTTTAGATAGGCTCTAAATTTAGATAAATTATGACTATACATTAGTCATCAATACATACGTTTTTATACCTTAGTAACGTATATATTTACATGTCAGCAAGAAAAGAAGAAATAAAAGGAAAGAAAAATATAGCTGTACAATTAAACATACTTAAAGTTCTGTTAAATGAACGTCCTCTTATCCCATTATTGAGAATACTAAAAAAGAACAAAGAGTTGCACACAAGAGAATTACTTATGACAATGGGAAGTTGGGGATATGGACAATCCTTACTGAAAAGAGCAACATATTTAGAATTGATTGAAAGACAAGTAAAAAAAGAAAAATCTCCTAGGCGAGGGAAACCAAGGATTTATAATTCTTTAACAAATAAGGGTAGAGAAGTAATAGGATTAGCTGATAAAGTCGTATACACAAAGTAATTGTTTGGAAAAAACCTCTTATCTATTATAAGATTACTAGTATTTGAACAAACTTTAGCCATAAGTAGATAAGAATTTTTGTTGTCTGATAGTAACTAATAGTATCGAAGTTACTTCAAATATTAATCACTTTATAATCGTTTAAATGGATTAAGGTTTTTATCCTCTCTATAATGTATAACTATTGTAAGTCATGTGAATATTAGGTAAGATGAATAGCTACGCTAAAATTTTCCCCAAATGGTCGCTATTCTGAAAGAATTAAAGAACTAGAACTAGCTATACATACCTTAAGTATTAATCAAAGTTTTTTTATAAGCTCAAGGTATTATTTTATGATTGTTCCACCGTTTTTTTTAATACTTCATTCATTTTTTTAAAACTGGCTAAAATATCGTCTGCCGTTTTTTGTGAAACTAACTTAAGACCTATTCCTGAAAATATTTCTTTATTGACAAAATTGACTTTATTATCAGATAGTTTTTCAATTGAAAAAATTCTTTCACCCTCAAATATCTTTGAAGAAAAGAATTTTCCCTTCCATCGTAATTCATGATTAGGAGTAATTTTTGTAATTTTTGGATGATAAATTCTATTCTTTCCCCCTATTGTATTTACGTGAATTTCTAATTTATTACCTATGGAAAGTTCTCCTATTATTTTTATAATTATTGGATTCCATTGGGAATAATTTTTAAAATCAGTAAGTATTTTCCATACAATTTCTGGTCGAGAATTTATTTGGATTTCAGTAGCAAGTTCTGCCAATATGTAAATTAATAACTTGATACGTTTTTAACATTTACTCTAATCTTGACGCATATGTAACAAACGCATTATTACAATCTATGAAGATACAATAACATTAATGCATTTATTATTGAACGTGCGACTGAGCTTCCTCCTTTTCTACCAATATTAGCAATATTAGGGATAGTAGTTTTAGAGTTCTTTTTTAGATTCGACTGCAGAAACTATTGTTTTTATTAGCTTTTTTGAAGATAATATAATAAAGAAATCAAAATAGATTGTTTCAAGATATGTAACGCCAAAAAATTGAAAAGTGCATTCACCGAAACGACAGACAAAATATAAATATAATGGTAAATTAAAAGTCGGAAATTCCGATATACGAATATGAAAAACGAATTCAGCTAGATTCAAATCGAACAAAATCGAGGATATAAACAAAGGCAAAAGAGAATAAATTGTGTGCAATAATACACAACGATACCATGAAATGGTTGTCATTAAAACAGCCCTTTGCAGACCTTTTAACTCATGGTGAAAAGACAATGAAGTTAAGGAAATGGAATACTTCATTTAGAGGAGAATTTTTAATCCAAGCATCAAAAAACATCGATATAGAATCCTGTGAAAGACTCGATATGGATACTAACAAGCTTACAGTAAGAGCGATAATAGGTTCTGCCTTTCTATATGATGCCAAAGAATATAATAATCGAGAAGAATTTGAAAGGGATAGACACAAACACCTTTCTGTAGTTACCAAGTATTTTGAAGGTTATACATACGGTTTTTTGGTTAGAAATGCAAAGACTATCTAAAACATGCTGGATTATTGATAGGAACAAGAAGAGGATTATTTAAAATAACAGAAAAAGGTAAAAATGTATTAAAACAAAATATTAACAAAATTGATAATAAATTTTTGGAACAGTTTTCTGAATTCAAAGAATTTACAATGGTGAAAGATACAGCAATAAAGAAATAAATTCATTTATTTATTACTCTAGCGATATGAATAGAATAGAATAGAATAGAATGATTGATAATATCTTAGTTAGTAACGTAATTATTTTACGTAAATGTGATAGGATAAAGACGCAGTTATAATTGGAAATGATATAAATGACTGACATGAAACTTGTTTTTTTAGGTACGTCTGCAGCGATCCCTACATTGCAACGTGGTCTATCATCCCTAGCAATCGTTAGAGGAAACGAGATTTTAATTTTCGATGCCGGAGAAGGAATGCAAACAAGATTTATTGAATCAAAGATTGGGATGAATAAAAAAATGAAGATTTTCATAACTCATATGCATGGTGATCATTGTGTGGGATTGTTAGGTTTGCTGCAAACTCTTTCCTTAATGGGAAGGAACAAGCCTATAGAAATTTTTGGAGAACCAACGATCGGAGAATTTATAAATCAAAATATAAGAATAATTAATTTCAAATTAACTTTTGATATTACTATTCATAAAATATCTGGAGAGGGAATAGTAATAAGTGAAAAAGATTATAAAATTACCAGTTGTTTTGCGGATCATTCGAAGTTAGCTTATTCTTTTTGTCTGGAAGAATTTGACAGGCCTGGAATTTTTCATTTAGACTCGGTAAAACGTTTGGGGATTCCAGAGGGAAAGATTTATAGTGATTTACAACACGGAAAAGATATAACTTTTAAAGGAGAGAAAATATCTTCAAAAGGTATCACAGGGCCACCGCGACCTGGAAGAAAAATAGGAATATCAGGAGATACGAGACCTACATTAAAATTAACTAATTTCTTCAAGAATTCAGATGTTTTAATATTTGAAGCGACTTTTTTACACAAGGATATTGAGAAGGCAAAAGAAAGTTTTCACTCAACTGCTTTCGAAGCTGCTTTGCTAGCGAAGAATTCTAATATTAAAAAACTAATATTAACACATTTTAGTGCAAGATACAGGGATATCGCTCCGATAGAAAGCGAAGCTAGAAAGATCTTTGAGAATGTATATATTGCAAACGATTTGGATGTTTTTATAGTTCCGTATACTAAATAGGGAGAAAAATAATAGAATAGCAATCAGATAAAAATCGATGAAAAGAAAAAATAATTTTATTCAATCTGATTATTTTGTAAAACGCTGGCTTTTGTTGCGTTAAGAACGTATTCTGCTACAATACTCGTAGCATTTGTATTCTTCAACGTTTCGATTAATAGTGGGATTCTTTCCTGTGCTATTTGTTGCAATATTGAACTATCTACTACACTACTATTTACCTCATCGATAACGAAATCAATAACTGTATCTGTAGCATTAGAATTCTTCGTAATATTTATTACCAATGGCAAATTAGCTAGAACATTTTCAAAAGAGTTAGAAGTATTTTTAGTAGATTTCGTTGTAGTATTATTTGGAATTTCTGCAAATATATCATTTAATAGAGTCAAATTTGCGAGAAGAGACCATATTGCAACCATGACAATTAATTTATGTATTATTCTCATGTTCATTAAGGTATTACTAATTTAGAAATTTATTAATTTTTCTAATTTATTTTTTGACTATGTGGTAACATAATTTTAACACTTCTTAATGCTAAGAACAATTTTAATATAAGGTATAACTTTCTATACCTTTAGAGATGATAGTCTAACGCAGAATTTTATAAATTCGTATCTAATCCAAATAAAATTCACTTTATTATAAGAAATGTGAAAAATAAGATGAATTATTCAATCTGAAATTATAGTTTTATAATTAATTAGGGAGTATTGTTGAAAGGAAGAAAAGTTGTCATCTTATCATCATTTCAAGATCAAACCCACTGTTAACAATCAAAATGGTAGCATATCTCAGGTACTAAGACATAATACACCAGAAAAATCCTATTGAATTAGGTCATAGAACTTCTCTGAGTCAAGTTATTCGACTGCCTTGCATTCAAATTGCGAACAATTTTTATTGGAATTTTTTTATGGGTATCGAGAATTTATCATTTTTGGTTGATATACACCATTCGATAAAAATTCCTAAATTCAGATTGTCGATTAATGAATTGGTTTATCAAAACAGCGATAGAAGAACCATATTTTGAAATGCAATGTTCTGAAATAAAATTTCTAAAAACAATTCTGACACTTCATTAACGTCCTGATCAATAAGCTGTGATCCAGTGAACTTCGTAATTGACAGAAAAATAGTATATTGAAATTACTAAAAGATGAAACAGGTAATAGTATACATCTCTTTCAAAATTGGCAGATTATATTGATTGAACAAGGCCATCAATTAGAAAGGTGGTTATTTTTGGCATCACGTTCTAAGAAAGAAGCAATTATTAAAAAGAATTAAACTGAAGGAATAATCAAGTAGTGGTATTGTAATAGACCGACTACAATTATAGAAAATCCAAAAAAACTAAGGTCTAGGTACAGTGCAAAAATATAATTATTAGGAATTATTGCCTCGTCTATTTATGGATAGGTTCCCTTTTTATCTCGTTCATCGAATACATTTTTCATAACTTCCAATCCATTTAAAGCAGCCGGAAATCCAGAATACAAAGATATCTGGATAATTATTTCCAGAATTTCTTCACGCGAACACCCTACATTTAAAGCACCATGAATATGTGACTTTAATTGCGGTTTTGCATTACCCATGGTTAAAAGAGAAGATATTGTAACAATTTCTCTTGCTTTGAGGTCCAAACCTTTTCTATTATATATTTCTCCAAAAGCGAACTCGATGATATATCGAGACATGTCTGATGAAATATGATTTAAATTTTCTAATACTTTAGTCCCAATTTCTCCATAAATTTCTTTAAAATGTTTAAGCCCTAGCTCGTATCTAGATTCATTCATAGAATAAAGTAGTCTTCCAATCATATATTAATTATAATAATCATATCATAATTCACTAACAAATATTAATAACAATAATAACAACCAAGTTTAAGAAGGTATACAAAAATTATATTATGTTCTAGTTTGCGCAGAAGTAAGATCAGGGTGTTCTTTTCTTAAATGAATCTTGAGATCTCTCTTATTATAACATATTCTATTACAAATTTGACAGGTTATTTTTTCATAGGCTTCGTCGGATCTATTATTGGTCATCTTGATTTGATCAATTATTTTTGAGAAATAATCTTTTAGACCAAACATATTTCTAATATTATTTTTTCACTTTATAAAGTTATTCATACGAAACGAATTTTTAGAACAAGTTAAAAATACAATCAACATTGATTATTCCCGATTCGTAAACAACGAAAACAATAAAGAAATCCCGGTTGATATCAGCACAATAAGTAATATACCAGATATTTTCTAGTAATCTAGTTGAAGATTGAAGAATTTCTTTCCACACTTCCCGCTGGAATAATTTCTGGAAAGGAAATAAATATTACTGACAATGTCTTTAGAAATATTTTCAGGTTTGCAGATCTTTCTTCTAGAGATATTTTTTTTTATCTAGGATTTGGAAATAATTTAAATGCATTGAATATTGCTAAGAAAGAATTTAATACAAAAGAGGTTTTTGGAATTGATAATAGGACGAAATTTGCTGATAAGGCAAAAATGGAATCACAAAGTGTTGAAATAAATATCATCAACAGAAATATTGATGAAGTGGATTTATCCAAGGCCACAATAATTTTTTTTTGGTTTAGTAATATCAAACAGATCGACCATCTAGTAACAAAATTTGAAAATGAATTGACGAAAAATACAAGGATAATAACAGTATTATCACCTCCAGGATTATTACTTCCTTCAAAAGTTGAGTTTCCATTCATATTGTGTAAAAAACCATTCAAGTATGCAAATAACATAAAAGAACAAATTAAGGCGATTTATGGAAATGAATGTTTAGATTTTACAGCCTGCTGGTTATTATCAGAACAATATATTAAAAAAATGGAAATAAATGGAGAATATTCAAGGTTTACAAATGTGTTGATGAGTATTATAATATGGATTAATGCATGGAATATGAAAGCGACGTGTGAAGAAGAGATTCCCCCGCCAGTACAAAGTTATCTAGGAATTCTGCGTACATTCTTTAACATAGATCTTAAAGAAATGATTGTTAGGAAATAGCACAATAATCGAAGGATAAAAACTTTCTACTGACAGTTCTGTCTTATAAACGAGGAAAATTAAAATGAATTACACTAAATTGGTTCAAAGGAAATCAATTAAATATTGCTAACAATTATTCGTAAAGTTATCATCATGGCCAAGGATCCAGAGAAGACAAATTTGAAAAGTTTAGCTGTGATAAAGAAGATGGGATTTGAACCTAAAAAAATTTGTGCCAATCTATCGGTTCCAGAATTGGTAGAATTTTCAGTTATTCGTAAAGAAGCTAATATGTCCTCAACAGGAGCCTTGTCCGTATTCACTGGAAAATTTACTGGAAGATCCCCTGATGATCGATATATTGTTGAAGATAATATAACTAAAAAAAATATTAATTGGGGAAAAGTAAATCATCCAATTTCAGAACAGACTTTTGATCAAATATTTGAACGAATGAAAGAGTTTGTAAGAAACAAGGAATTATTCTTATTTAATGGATACGTAGGAGCAGATGAGGAAGCAAGGTTTCCTGTAAGTGTAATTACAGATAAAGCTTGGCAATCTCTTTTCGCTAATCAAATTTTGATAAAACCAAAAGAAAATGAATTAAAAAATTTTTCTCCAAAATTGGTTGTCTTTTCTTTAAATGATTTTAAAGCGATGCCGAAAAAAGAGAAAACGGAGTCAGAAACATTCATTATTATTAATTTAAAAAAGAAGATTGTTTTAATAGGATACACTTCCTATGCCGGAGAAATAAAAAAATCAATATTTTCTGTTATGAATTATTTCTTGCCTGCAAAAGGCATTTTTCCTATGCATTGCTCTGCAAATGTTGGTAAAAATGGAGACACTACACTATTCTTCGGATTATCAGGAACTGGCAAAACAACGTTATCTGCTGATTCTGATAGATTTTTGATTGGAGATGACGAACATGGATGGTCCGCAGATGGAATATTCAATTTTGAGGGAGGATGTTATGCAAAATGCATAAACCTGAAAAAGGAAACAGAACCACAGATCTGGAACGCAATAAAATTTGGATCGGTTATGGAAAATGTCGTTATTTCAAATAATAAAAGGGTACCCGACTTTAATGACAATTCATTAACGGAAAATACTCGTGCTGTATACCCTTTAGAATTCATACCACGGGCAGTAATACCTAGTGTAGGTAGTCATCCAAATGTGATAATTTTTCTTACTGCTGATGCTTTTGGCGTATTGCCACCAATTGCAAAATTGACAAAAGAAGGAGCAATGTATCATTTTATGTCTGGATATACCAGTAAGTTAGCCGGTACTGAAAGAGGAATTACAAAACCCAAAGAAACCTTTTCCCAATGCTTTGGTGCACCATTCATGCCCCTGCACGCTATGGATTACGCCGAAATGTTAGGACGAAAAATGACGGAGCACAATTCAAGGGTATATTTGATTAATACTGGATGGCATGGAGGTCCTTATGGAATAGGCAAGAGAATTGACCTTAGACATACCAGAATAATGGTGACTAATGCTATAAGTGGAGAAATAGATAAATGCTCATTTAAATTGCATCAAATTTTCAATTTGCAGATTCCAACATCATGTCCTGGTGTACCTAACGAGCTACTTGATCCCAGTCAAACATGGAAAGATAAAAAAGATTACAATATTGCTGCTAGGAAATTAGCAAGATTATTCACACAAAATTTTGAGAAATTCGGGCGAGTATCTAAAGAAATTATTGATGCTGGTCCAAAACCAAATGTATAAAAGTAGCCCGGAGCAGATTCGAACTGCTGTCTCCAGGTTTCTTTTCTGAGATCCAGAGCCTGAAATCCTTAGCCCTACCATGGAGTTTAGCCGCTAGATTCGGCATCAGTCACGAAACAACTGATTCGACCGGGCTCCTCGAGCTACATTTTTACTTGTTTTATACAGATATTTATTTTCTCTGACTAGTCTTTTGTACCACTCTTTCAAAATATCTTATATTGCCATTTTTCTTATAAAATGCGATAAATATTAGCAGTTAACTTGAAATATATACTAATCATTTAATATCTAAATTTTGACGAATGTACAATGAGTTTGTTTATTTTTGAAACAAAATTTTAATTGGAGAGAATTTAATTCAATCAGAACGGCTTTATATACCCGATGACGATTATTAAATTTGGACTTTTACCCATATCTGAAGAAAATTCCCTTTTCACCTTTTGGATGCTTCCATTCAGTTTCTTTTGAACAAGTTCCGCATTCGATACATCCTTCATGTTGAAGGACTACCTTGTTATCCTCTACACTATAACATTTTGTTGGGCACAGGATTGTCATCTTTTTCATGAATTCAATTTGCGGTTTTGTTACTAAGATATGAGGCGAACTATCTTCATAATATTTCAACTTAGAAATACGTTCGTCGATTTCAGGAATATTTAATTCATATTCAGAGGAAATCATTTTGCCAAGTTTTTCTGCTAGCAATATAGGTACATCAGTATAGGTATTTTTTGACTCCAAAAAGGATAAAAATCTATTGTAACCAAGTCTATTGATCAAACTTATTCCTAAATTTCGCAGAAATTCATTAGACATGCAATCGAGAACAAAATTATTTTTAAAACCCAAATCGTGTAAAGGCGTTTGTCTGATTGTATTCACAAGTGTTTTGACATAGCCCTTATCGATTTTTTTCATATCTCTTGTATAAGGACTTTCATCCAAAGAGTCGGTATAAATTTTTCCCATATAGTCAGATTCAGAATTATTTCTGTCAATAGATCTCGCAACAGCTTGTGCTGCCCTCGCAGCATCATCTATACCGACATTCAAACCTTCAATTCTTGGACCTATAAAAACTCCTCTCCCAGCGGCATCTCCTATAAACAAAATATTCTTGTAATACGGTTTTGTCATCATAGATCTCTTACCATCTGGTACCAACTTTGCACCATATTCTAATTCCACATAGTTAGTAACAAATTTGGTATTATATTCGTCAATCAATTTGTTTTTAGTTAAAGTCATCTTTTCTTCTATATCTTCAATAGACTTAAATTTCCCGTCTGTTATATATTTTTGTCTATTTTTTGGTGAATAATAAATATACTTTAACTCATTCCAAGTGTTTATTAGTTTACTTATCGCAAACGATTTCTTGGTTTGTTCTTCTTTAGGTAAATCCCTTGCTATATTTTTTATTGGAACCTCATCTTTTATGAGTTCCTTTATCATTGGATTATTAAGTAAAGCGTTAATAAGACCATAAGGTTCTACAGGATTTTTTAGCAAAGAATCAAGATGATATACCCCTCCAATTGACAGAGATTCTCTGTTAGTATAAAGAAAACCTCCTCCAATTTGGTTTAGCGAAGTATCGCCACTAAAAAGATGGGCTATACCTTCTTCTGGGCTTATATTAAACCTCTTTTCGATTATTTCTTCTGGTAATTTGATTACAACTTTGACTCCCTGATAAAGTTGTTCCGTGGAAAATTTGTCTCTTGCACCTACCATTGATGCAACTTCTGAATTAACTCCATCTGCAGCTATTATTGCATCAGTCTCAAATTCCTCAAGTTCGTCAGTTTCGACAATCATGGAAGGAGTAGACTTAGAATCTGTTACCTCTTTATCTTTCCATGAAATACCGTTGACGTGAACACCTGATATTATACCTCCGCCCTGTTTTTCTGCCTCTTCGCCAGCCTCTGTTGCAAACCAAGAATTTAATTTGTTTAAAAGAACAGAATAACCAAAATTAGATTTATAATCATGGACAGGAGTAAGATCGATAGAAAAAACTT
Organism: uncultured Nitrososphaerales archaeon; assembly: GCA_963695855.1. Classification (GTDB taxonomy): domain Archaea; phylum Thermoproteota; class Nitrososphaeria; order Nitrososphaerales; family Nitrososphaeraceae; genus TH1177. The sequence continues at coordinate 633,190 of CAVOHZ010000010.1, forward strand.
TATTTTTTGAAGTTGCGTTTAAAACATATTTAGTTATCCGACGCTCAAAAGGTGTTTCTTTGAGGAAGTTTTCTCCATAGATATCCTCAACATTATAAACTTTACCATATGCAGAATTTTTAGAATACAAAATTCCACCAGATATATTTTTTGATCCTATCACCTTTCCTGATTCTATCAAGATAGCCTGCTTTCCTAAAGTCGAAATATGTTTTAGTGCAGATAACCCTGCAGAGCCCCCGCCAATAATTATAACATCATAATGATCCATCTATATCAACCTACCAAACAATGGGTACAAATACATCGGTGGTCATTTTTTTGAAGCCTGAACTTCTAGAGGAGATACTATCCTTTTGATCTCGTCGATAAGAACTGGAATAACGTCTTCCATTTTACCTCTGATTAATACGTCGCATTCATTCATAATAGGAGCGTTTTCATCAGGATTTATTGCTATAACAAATTCTGATTCTTTCATTCCTTCAAGATGTTGTATTGCACCACTTATTCCAATTGATATGTAAATTTTAGGCGTTATTTTCCTTCCACTTGTTCCAATTACCCTACTAGGGATAATATATGTTGAGTTTATTCTTTCATCTAGGGGAAATATTTTCTTAGATATTGGTAAGGATATACCGATTTCTGCTTTGAGGAGTTTTGCTAACGATTCAATTAATTTTATATTTTCTTCTGGATTTTCCTTTATTCCTCTTCCGAAACTAATTACTATTTTATGAGAATCAAAATCAATTTTGTCCTTGATTATAGTTCTGTTCAAAATCTTTATCCTAAGATCCTGTTCGTTAAATTTAGGAGTATATTCAACAATTATTCCTCTTCTATTCGTTTCGCGCTTGATTGGAATAAAAGCTCCAGGAATTATACTACACGCTTGTGGGTGATAATCTTTTTTAATTTCTGGACTTTTATTATCAAGACACAAAATAGTAGTCCATAAAAAACCCGAGAAATCTGGTCTATACATTTCTAAAATCTTCTCATACCTAACTGTTTGACCGTTTGTTTTGTATTGGTGTTTAATATCCAGATCATCAATAGAGAGCTTGTTTACATCGGAAGCGAGACCCGAGTCAAGTTCAGCGAGGACTGTTGCAGATAAGTGTCTACCAATACTATCTGCAGCGAAAAACATGTATCGTGGTTTTTCAAATTCAGAAGCATATTCTGGTGAGATAGCTGCAATCATTTTCTTATCAACCACCATCTGTGAAATAACTTTTGTACAAGTCTGATTCAATAGATATTTCAAGTTAGTATTATCTGCATACATAACCGCATCAGCACCATGGTAAATAAATTCATTGCACATTTCTTTTACATTTTCTCCCAGCACCAAGGCTATGACTTTTTCATTAGAATTGTATCGTGTGTTAAAACTATCCATCAAACGTCGCGCTTCGCCTAACATTTCATAATTCACAGGAATCGCCATTCCATCAACTATTTCTATAACAACATACAAGTTACGGTACTTGTTTGTATTAATATAATGACTTGACTTTTGGGCGGAATTGATATTATCCAAACCATGGGCGTTGCTTAAACCATTATCAACAGTCATATCTATCAACCGTTTAAGAGGAATAATGATTTCCAGTCAATAATAATATTTTCTTCACGACTTCTTTAATTCGTTCATTATTATCTGCATCAATAATTTCTGCCTTTCTATTCGATTGACCCTTAGGAATTCTCTCCACTTTATATACAATAGTTGGAGAACCAGGTAAACCGACTGTTTTTGGATCCAATCCTAAATCATCGTGATTAAAGATTTTAAGATAAGATTTATAATTGTCGCCCCTAGATTTAGCTTCCTTTTGATACCTTGTAGAAATCAATCTTGATGATAAAGTATTAAATGATGGTTTGTAAGAGGGATCGACTGAAATAAACACGGGAAGAGGTGCTTCAATTTCTTCAACAATATTATACGTTCCATTCAAAGATATAAGACGTTGAAGAATTATTAGTCTTTCCTTTAGATTTATACTATAACTTATTACATTTCCAAAAAACGGATAATTAAGCTTCCACGCGGTTTGAGGTCCAGTTTGACCAGTTTCCCCATCTGAGGCGCGATGACCTGAAAAAATTATGTCAATTCCGCTATTATTATCATTATTCATACTCATTTTTTTTATTCCTGCTTTTAATACCTCGGCCGTAGCTAAAGTATCTGCACTAGCAAATATTCTATCAGTATAAAGATGAAGTAAGTCTGCATCACATAACTGTTGAGCTTCTCTTAGTGCCATGTCCGACATTGGAGGTCCCATTGTAGCAACTGAGATGTGTGCCCCATAATTAACCTTGGCATAAAAAGATGCTAACGATGCTATTACACTATGAGCGCCTAATTTGCTCTTGGTCTCAGCTCTATTAAGAGTACCGTCCGGATTATAGCTAATACTGCCTTCAGAAAAATCTGGTTCAAGTTTTATAATTACCGCAATATTGAGGGTCAAGAAATAATATCTTATTTTTAAGGTTTAAAATAATTTGTCAAGCTAGATGAGTATATTTAATATTATCTATTACTAGTTTCGGGTTTAGCTTGATATGATTTTATTTGGACGAAGTCATAATCATCAAGAAGATGAAAGATATAACTAAAAAGAATATGAAATGAAGGAGATTCTAGCATTAACTAGCGGTACCTAACAATATTTAGTGCTAATTATCTTTCAATCAAACAACTACAGTATAAATCTATATTCAAAATATATTCACAGGTATAAAATATTAAAGAAGTGAATATATTGGTGATCCTTAACCAATTGGTATTATCTTTTTATCTCGCAATTTGTTAAACATATGTATATATCTATTGAGCGTTTGCCCTAAAAACACGATTTAAATTTCACGATCATTCCGTTTTTTTTTCGGAATTGTTAATTTCTTCCACTTTAACCGTTAATCCTATTGAAATCAATATACCGTAGATGCTAAAAAATTTATGTAATTAGGTAATTTATTTACTTATTTGGCAGTATTTTTTTATCGTCCAGATTTTGAGAATTTATTTAAAAAGTATAGCACATAGAGATTCAAAAAATCCTTTTCTTATTTTAATTAAGCAATTTATCATAAATAAAACATAAATCAATAATCTAATCAAAAGAGAAATTAAAAATCAAATTAACCTATATTCTAATTTGAAAAAAAGTACTTTATTTTTCAGAACAAGTATAGAACTGTGATCATTTTGTTCTAAAATAGAGAAATTTTCACTATATTCAACAAAAAATTGTGATTATCAGATCATTTTTGTTGTTCGCGATCAGAAAATCTTAATTGTATATCTTTATGAGGACATACATGAATTATTTCCTCAGCTAATTTATAACTCCCTTCATTCAGATTTTCCTCTTGTGAAAATTCAAATACCGTTTTTGTTTCGGGTAAATATACTTTTTTGATATTTAGATCACCCTCTCCTTCTTCTCCCTTCTTAAAAACATATCTTTCTCCTCTTTTGGTTATTGGATTCCAGCTCCTTAGTAATATCCCTTGATTTTCGATGTTTTGATTTGTTTTTTTATCATAGATTTTAGTATTTATGAAAAGATGGAAGAAAATGTCGCTTGAATTATAGAGATACTTCAATGTGTATTTGTTATAATCTGGAGTTCTTTCTGCTTCATGATTTTGTTTTAGTCCATTTTCCAATTTATTAAAAAACATTCTTTACATGATATTCTCCTTTAATATATTATTACATGCATTTTATTTAGATTTTACTAAAACGTCAAAAAAATTGAAGCCGTTGCTAGTATGTTTGAAATGAATGATACAGATATGATTTCATCATCATGAGATGTCCTGTATCTTTAAATCACTATTTTATTACCAAAACTGGACAATGAGAATGCGTAATCACCCCAGAAGCAACACTTCCCAATAGTAACTTCTTGATACCAGATCTTCCGCGCGTTCCCATCACTATCAAATCAATTTTTTCCTTCTCCGAAAAATTAATGATTGCAGGTACTATTGAGGAAGCGACTATTACTTGCGACTTAAATTTAATAATTTTTGTTTGATCTACAGAACTTGACTCTTGTTTAACTTTTTCAAACCATCCTTCAGCCTTTTGTTTTTCCATCTCAAGTAGTTTATTGATTGAATCATCAGGAACTAAGCCAAGAGATGAATAGGTAAATCCAGTTTCTGAAACCACCACATATAGAGCGATTACTTGACTATCGAACTTGATAGATAGAGAGATAGCATATCCCGCTGCTTCAAATGATTTTTCTGACCCATCGATAGCTACTAAGATTCTTGACATTTCTTCCTTCATATAATAGATAAGATATAAAATATAAAATATAAAAAACCTATCTAACATGTAAGAGGATCATTTCCATCAGATTTAATACCAAACGATTGGAATTTGATAACCCGCATACAAAATGGGATGTATTTAGAATGCCAAAAGAAAGTAAATATCAACGATTAGTTAGCCAATTGCTGCTTGTGTTTGCTCTGTTTCAGAACTCGTTCATACAATCTTTTTATACATCCAATCAACAAATATGTTACAATTATACCATCAAACCAATTATACAATGATACTTTTAGCATCATCTCTTTTACCATGTTCTCAAATTATCTTCCTAATCATATTCTCTGATCTGATAGCAGTAACATATTCTCCATACATTCTCTTGATAATGGAAAAAATACTTTCTGCAATCATCTCCTACCACAGCATTTGCTAACTTTCCATTTATTAGCGTCAGTTTTCAGCTTCTTTACAGCCTTATTTTTGAGATACTGATTGTTACTTTTAAATCTGGAATCCTTCTTTACCTTTATTATTGCTGGTTGTATGTCTTTAAATTATAGAAACTGAAAAATCTTATCACTGTCATTAGGAATCATCTCGAATTGGAATTTTTACTCTTTTATTCCGTTTTATTGTTATATCATCTTCCATGTCAGGAAGCACTCCAATCATGTACTTCTTCATTAGTTACTTCTAATGATAAAATTCTCTTTCGTTTCATATCAACTGCTAAATGTATTTAGATAATCTCTTTTGACATTGCAAATCATTTTTTTGACATTTTAATACTGTTATTAGGTTTCTAAATATAGTAACAATACAGTCTATATTAAATTCTATTCTATTGTTTTTATCAGATCTGTTAATGACCTTTTTGGTTTTGGATGTAAAATCGTCAAAGGATATCCAATACACAAAATTGAGGAAGGAGCCAGATCTGTATTTATTGCCTCCTTCACCTTCTTCTCATCTATCATGCCTATCCAAACTGAACTTAGTCCCAACGAATGTGCAGCTAATTGAGCATATGATGCTGCTAAGGTTGCATCTTGAAGAGAAAATTTTTTAATAATTTCTACCGGGAATTTCATTTTTACTCTTTCTGGGTTCATACAAAATACTAAAACAACGGGGGAATTGACATATGGCTGATTATTTGAGGCTTCAACCAATTTTTCCTTAGTGTTTCTGTTCTTCACATGAAAGATTTCAAAGCCCTGGAAACCCCCTGCGGTTGGAGCTGTATCTGCGGCTGCAAATATTATATCCATCTTCCAATCTTCTACTTGTTTTTCTTCAAATTTTCTCTGTGATCTTCTATTTAACATTACATTGTATATGTTAGTTTCCAAAATATCCTCAAAATTAACTTCACTTATCTCCGGTTTTGGAAAAACCTTTCCTGTACTTCCTGATTCATCATACATCCTTTTTAAAATTTCTTGTGGGTCTGACAATACCTTGTAAATGAATCACTAGTAAAAAAATATTATTGAATAAATTTTAGAGATTTTATTTTATATTTTAATATAATTTATCATTTTATCAATTAATCATGAAAAGCTTCAGGATTTTTTTTCCATCCTCGAAATTGTTCAATTGTTCCTTTATGTCTTCAGTCTTTAATACATATTCTGTTCTTGGTTGACCATCGATTTCATATCTTAATATTAATTCGCCAACAACGGGACTTTTTTCTTTTATTTTTTCTACATGGGGTATTAGGTATTCTGCGACTATTTCTAGAAATCGTGATATCAAAGTTTTATCATAATAAATCCTTTCATTGCTTCCATCTTTATCTATATAATGATCGATTGCTTTTTTACCATATAATTCAATATATACTAGTCTAAACCCATTTTGGAGGTTTAGAGGATCTATTGTTTTTTCGATATTTTTTATAATAGATTTACAGAGGTTAAAAATCTGTTTAAAATCCACAGTATCAAAAAAATCTTTTATCATAGGCATAATGTTCTTTTTTTCGTTGTTTACAATATAATCAATAGTTAATAGATCGCTTTTCTTAATCCATGTTTTTAATTCTTCGTTGTCAAATGTCTCATTAAAACATTTTTCAATTTCGTTACTCATTAAATTCAGATTAATTTCAATGATTTTATCAGTTTTGGAATTTGAAATTTCATTTGCTATTCCTAAAATAATATTTTTATTCTTTTCTAGTTTAATATGTGACAAGAAATAATTATCCAGAATAATCTTTTCTGGCTCTTTATTTGAATTTTCTTTATCATCTTCAATACTGGAAACCAATTTGAAAGATCTTTTTAGTTTTTTAGATATTGAGACTTTATATCCTATCGGGAAAACCAAGTTACGAATATTGAAATCTGACAGTTTTTGTTTCTGATTAAAAAAATTACTCGGTGAATCATCCATCGAGAAAGAATACGTTAAAACCTTAGAACCATCTTCATGCTCGTCTCTGTTGTCAATTATAATTGAATTTGTGTTTGTTATTTTATAGTAAATCTTTCCATCATCATTTATTAAATCCATTTCAAAACTGTTTTTTAAGTTCACCAAAAAAGAATAAGGAAAGGTTACCAATCCTTTTGCTAGCCAGGTTTGAATTAATTTAATAGAGTTTCTATAATAGTCATTTGTTTTTATTTTGATATTTTCTTGATAATTCTTTAGATTTCTGGAGTATTCCTTTTCCATTACCTGAAATGAATTCATCAGATAATCTTTTGTGTCGAAAAAAATTTTACCTTCATTCGATTTCTCATTTAATGTTTGTAATACTTTCAAATGATGTGTGGAATAGAAATTATAAATAGATGATTCCATGGCCTTAGTAAAATCTGTAAATCTATTGTGTAAATCTTTCTGAAAGTTGTATGTATCTTCAATATGCTGATCTAATTTTATAATTTTATCATGAATAACAAATATGTTATTAGAGATAGATATATAATCATTTAAAATGTTAATAAAATTTCTGTTTTCTTCAAATTCAGAATAATCACCATACAAATATCTACCTGTTGAGGATTCAGTCAAATCTGCATTAATGTTAGTAATATTAGTTTCTAGAATATTAGTATTTCCTTCTTTTTCAGAAATATTTTCTTGATTAATATTCATATTGTGTATTAGTTATATGAGGTTTAAATTGCTTATTAGTAAATTTATTTCAACAAATAATTAATGCAAATTAATACTTTTATATTAATCATTTTCTTTTTTTATAGATGTCACTAGGTTTATCGTTTTTTGCAAATCGATATATTGAATTTCATGACTGTTAGATTGTCTTCCTACAATAAATTAAAATTGAGATGTATTAATTTTTAATTAAAGGGCTCGTAGCGCAGACTTTCATAGGCGTAAAATGGATAGCGCGGACGCCTCCTAAGCGTCAGGTCGAGGGTTCAAATCCCTCCGGGCCCGAACCAAATTTATACACTTGTATACGGTGAAGATGATGATTGTAATTCTCCTAGTATTTCTGCTAATGGGTCTGGTAAGTGATCTTTTAACCCTAATTCATTTGAACTTTCAAGGAGAGGGTTGGCTATATCATTTGATTTTATTTGTCCTTCTTCTTCTTGTCGTTGTTACTAAAATATTTTTTCCCATTTTTTATTTACAGCTTGAAAATCTTTACTGAGTTTCTCAAGTTTAGACTTATCATCATCTACTTGTGCTACCGCTTTGAACGCAAAGGAGTTATTTATGTGAATAAATAAATCAAAAGAGAAAGCAGAACTTATTAAAATAAACATAAACATACATAATGAAGATAAAATAAATAAACTCAGATTGTTTTCCAAATTTTATACTTGCACTAAATAAAATAATAATAAAGTTATTATGTTCAAATAAACAAATCAGATAAATCATATAATTTTTTAGTTCTATTTTACAGTATCTTAAAATTAAATATTAACAAGAAAGCTTGCTCAGAATGATGCTCTGAATATTGATTGGAATATAAAGATCGCTTAATTTTCAAATTGTTACTGTCAGCTCTTTTACTTTATTATGGAGCTCTTGGATTGGTTCATTTTCTTATGAATTTATCTCAAATGAATTCCCATTAAGTTTTCTAAATAGTGATTATACAAATTTGCGTGCACCTAATCTTTTTGTATCATAGGACATATAAAACGTGTCACACTCTGAAAAGTTTTTGTGCCCAGACGGACATTATTTTTTTATTATTTTATCTGATAATGAACTAAAATGCTATAAATCAATGGATTCTATAAAATTAAAATGTTGAATTTATGGAAATGAGTATTATTTTTTATCAGTCTCTGGAGGTAAATTTTCTTTCAGCATGTAACAGTTTTAGTGTGACAATGTCACACATAGAATAAAGTTTAAACGCAGAGAGAAGGATATTTTTAGTTTACACCGTCAATGTGTTAATTTATTCTTTTTTCTAGAGTGTCGAAAGCTAATAATTACTTTGATCTGTAATACCATTCAAACTGTGTATCAAATAGGCTTACAAATAAAATCAATGCCTCAACCTAAGTTTACCAAAATTTTGATATTATAACAGTATTTCTAATACGTTTACATAAAGTATATTAGAAACAGAACCCGCTCGATTTGTCCTAGCTACCACTTTAATAATTCTTGTATAAGACCATAATTATTGAACTTCAACATATGATAGTCATTACATAATAAAGCAATATTACAGAAGTAGGTCCTATACCAAATACCATAAACTTGGAAGATATGAGAGAGAATACAAACAAACTACTTTAACTCTTGTCATTTCATCCTGCTTTAGCAAAATGATTCATAACCTTCTATCATCAAGTTAAACAATCAAACTCTGATACTTCTATACCCAGTTCCCTTTGTAATTTTTGTATTACTTTTGCATAATACTCTTCTCTATCATATTCAAATTTGTCTTTGGCTATCCAATATCCTACCCATGCTTTATGTAGAGCACCCCATGTCTGGTTTTCATAATATCCTGATGGAAGGATATTGTGATATCTGTATCCGTACTTGAAGCCCTTATACGGGTCCCACTTTTTTAGCTTTAAGAATTTGTCGAAACTGTAACGATATTTATGAGATCTCATCCATTAATTTATCTTCACGAAATTATTTAAAAGAATTCATTTCTTTCAACAAATGATATTTCTATCGATATAATTTTTTATAATCATGTGGTTTGATATTTCTCAAAATAATCATTACTAAAAAATTTTCGTAGAAGAAATTTCTGTTATTAGTTCCTCATGGAATTTTTTTATTTTTAAATTTTTCCCAACAAATAATATTCTGAAAAATGTATCGACAATTAGGCACTATCGAAATATTGTAATAATCAAACATTGTTATCCATGGTGTCCACAGTGTCCACGGTGTCCACATCTTAACTGTCTGAAAAAATAAAATTTTTATCTCTTCTTGACCTTTACAATTGTAAAGGTTTTTCATAAATTTCGATTAAAAAATCTCAGACTGAATATAGATATGGCCAGTGTGGCAAGTGTGAACAGCAAGAAATGACTAAGATAGTTAAATTATCTATATACGAGGTCGCTAGTTAGTAATTGGGAAAATTCAGGCATAAACAAAACGAGATTTTAACGGTATTAGTAACCGATTGTGTTAACTATGGTTTTACAGAGAAAGAAGCAGTATCTTATATCAAAACAAGGTTAGGAGGTAAAGAGACATCACCAGAAACATAATATCTTCGTAAGAAAAATATTGACTCTGGAAATTATTTAAATGAGAATGGAGGAAAAGATATGGCGGTTGCAATATATAAAATTGTTAATTTTAGTTAGTGTGTTAGTATGGAAGGAAAAAGAGCAAAATAACAAAAGTAATTGCAGCAAGTGTTGATAAAATTACAAGAGTAGTTGACTTCATAATATTATATTATACATTGTATTATTTTTGTTTTTTTATATTAAAGTTTTTGTATGATGATGACGAATAAGAATTACAGAGAGAAGAGAGTAAAAGAGTCTATACATTTGATGAATAGGTAGTAAGTGGAAAATTTTACAGATAAAGAAAATCAGGTATTAATGCCGTTAGTTGCACATTTTGTTAATTATGGATTTACAGAGAAAGAAGTATAGCATACATCAAGGCAAGACTAGGCAGGGATCTTTCTCCGAATGCTTACTATATGCACAAAAGGAAAGTAGATGGCGGCCACTATGGAAAAGAATGGTTAAACTATTTTACCCTTATTGGTTTTGTTGTAAAGCATAAACAGATAATTGAGATTGTGGGAATGCTCAACAAGGATAGTATAAGAGACTATCTCATATAACAGGCAAAACTTGGCTGTTCATGGAATTTACAAAAATTAGTGTATTCACCATATACGTCGTTCTTTGTCTCGTATTCGTCCGGGTCCTCTGTTCTCATTATGGCGTCGTCCAAAAATGCGCCAATTCCTATTTCTCATTCTTTCTTTGCAAGTATTACAATTATAGCAACTCATATAATTAAAATATAAGTTTCTAATATTAAAAGCTAAATATATGTTAGTTCTATCTCGCTAATCGACTCTTATTTTTGTACCGCTATCGGTGTTACTCCCTCCGGGGCCCGATTGTATCAGTCTTCAAATAAAAGTTATTTAATAGGAAAGATGTCTATTACTCTAGTGATATTGTTAGTCTCACGTCTTGCTGCCATACCCAATAGCGACGAAGAAAGCGAAACCTTATTTTCCCACCTATCTTCTGTTCAGCATGCTTTAGATTGAGCAGACTATTGATATATTGCAATACCTAACAGAATTTTGATTATTCTCATTCCAACTAATAGACTAAAATTTTTTTTATTTTTAAGATATTTAGACTAATTAATATTCGTATAATCTTGTTATCACGCCAGATTGTGCAGATTTTTATCTCACTCAAATTAACTATGAATCAAGTGATAAAAATTGGTAGAACTAGAAAATAATAAATATTTATTCAGGACAAAGCCAACCGATAACATTTAATATATTTTCACTTGTAATTGATATTTTAATTGGTCCCAATGGCGATTCTTCCTCATTATCAACTAAGACTATTATCCCTTGGGTAGCTGCCTGTTTATTAATATAAAACCAAGTTACGTTTTCTTGTAGATGAGATAACAATAATCTTCGAAGTACCGATGTAACTAATCTATTTCTGACTTGTTCGTATATGGAATTTAGAACTTTATAGTTATTGGATTTTCCTATTACCAAATTGTTTCCATATTTCCTATACTCAATGCCAACTTCACCAGTTATTAAATTAATGACATCCAACACTTTAGAAGGATCTTCTGTTGCATTTATTGAAGATGAAATCTGTATTTCTAATTTGAGATTGGAGGGAAATTTGCTTATCTTTTCAGATGACGGCATTTTTAACATCTAATTGATAGTAACCAATTTCGCGATATTTGTTTTGCTTGTTCTTTTAATTGATGTAAGGAAATTTCATTATTTGAGATAATTTCATCTGCAAACGCTATTGCCTCACTCAGTCCAACAGATAGCTCCCGTTTGTCTCTTATTAAACATTCTTGTAGAGTAGAGGGAGCATCACTTCTAGAACGATCTTTTAAGTGTCTGATTCTGGTGTCAATAGATCCATGAATTGATAGGATCTTCACTACACCTATTTTTTTTAACAAATCTATTTCATGAACGCTTCTTATACCATCTATTACAAATTTGTAATGCAATTCATCATTGTATTTTTCCGATATCTGACTAATAATTAAAGTAGCAATAGCTCTCGGACCTAATTCCCTTCTTAATTTTAGCATAAGGTAGCCCAAATTTTCATCGGTAGGTTCCAATTTTCTTTTTTTTGCTTCCATTCTAACACAATCGCCCATATTTAGGAGAGTAAAACCCTCTTCCTCCAATGCTTTTGCTACCGTAGTTTTTCCAGCTCCTGGCATTCCAGTTAAACAAATGATAAATTTCCTTTTAATTTGATAGTCACCACAATTGATTAGAATAAAACCAGATCTGTTATCAACGTTATGCTATAAATGGAAAAAAGTTTTTCAAAAATCAATTGAGCAAATCATTTGTAGAGGTATTAAATACGGATAATATCAAGTTCCGGATAATAATATTAAAGAAGAGATAGTCATTTTAGAATCCTAGTTATTCTTATGAAATCAGTTATCTCATATTTGGTTATGCCGCGATAGATATAAATGGTGTCGAATATTCAATTAGGCCTTTGAAAATAATTATGATCCCAAAAAATGTTTGGTACAAATTCGCTACTAAATGTCATTAGATAGTAGTATTATACGTTAATGCCAAATAGTGATACAAGAAAATTGAAATCATAGAATGACTGAATTTATATTATTCTCTACGTGATTTCTTGAATATTAACTAGAAATAAAAGAAAAATACAAATACTCAAACCTTCAATGTGTTTACATCATGCCAATAACCGATGCCATAAAAAAGCAAATAGCCCAAAAAAGAAGATTATTTTATAAAATATGTTTTAAATGCGGTGGTAGAAATCCTATTTCATCTGGCAGATGTCGAAAATGCCATAGCCAACATATGAGATTAAAGAATAGAAATGTAGGAGCTAAAAAATAAATAAGATTTACTAGTGACATTACTATTGGATACTAGATCGAATTATTAAACTATAATTATACAGATCGAATGTTATACAGATCGAATGTAAATAGGAAATAAGAAAAAACTACCAGTAATTCGCTTTTATTTTTTCTATTGCTCTTTCGTGGTCTGGACCTTGTTTTCTTGCAAACTTTTCCATAGATGACAAAGGAATACCTCCTAATGTTTTAGCTAATCCCGAGAAGAAGGTGTTTTTAATTGGATTCTCACGTCCTACCTTTGACATGAACTTCTGAATTCCATGACTGAAATTATGTTGCCATGTTTTATACATAACTCCAAGTTTCCCGGCATCCATTGTATTTCCAATATCAAAAAAATCTGATTTTTCAAGTAACCCAATAGGAACAAAAGTTAATGGTGTAACAGTAAACTTTGAGTCAGGTTGCTCTTGCTCTAGTTCGTGAATTAATCGAATGGTCTCCCAACTGTCATCCATAGTTTCATTATTATCTAGTCCCATTATGAGTGTAAAAGCAGGAATCCAATAATGCTCATTCAGAGTTTTTACCCCTTCTTTAACTACCCAATGCCATTCTGATGGTTTGAAAGGAGCTAATTTTCTATCCGCATATTTTCCAATTAACCTAATACTGCCAGTTTCAAATCCACATTGGATTCCGATGAAGTTATCTGGCCCAGACTTTATTATTCTGGAAATATTTGGGACCAGTCTCTCATCTGCAATCGCACCGGCCAAAGTTCCATGAGTTGGATTGGTGTGTTCAATTCCTGTATCCATAATTCCTTTGAATAATTCCTCTATAGCTTCTCTATTTGGTTGCATGTTCTTCGTGGTTCTTGGATTTAATCCATACACGAAAATATCATCGCTTTGTATCCAAGCATTCTTCAAACCACCATATTTCATATTAATTTCGATTTCTTGTTGTACTTTTTCCACAGGATAATATCGAAGAGGACGTAAAGTAACATCACAAAATTTGCATCCCCTACCACAGCCTCGCATCACTTCAATCATCCCATGCATACTAGGATGAACAATGTTAGGAATTTCATCAACAGAAGGTTCATCAGAATAATGGATAAATCTACCATGATATTTTCTATCATTTTTTGAAAATTCTTTTATTTCAACCTTAAACTTGTTCCTTTTAAATGGGTTTGCTGTTTCTAAGTCTCCATTTATCAAAGCATCAAAAAAACTGCCACCTGCCCCATCTATTTCAGGGCCAATACCACCCAAATCGCCCTCTACTATTCCATATATCCCATATTCTTCGATCTTTGCTGGATCATAATTATATTGCCAGGTTCCAGAAGCACCAATAACTACCTTCGCTTTACTTCCATTCTTAGCCTTGGCAGAATTTATTTTCATATGTAACTCTCTATTATATAATTCGTCATAGGACATCATTGTTTTTCGACCAAATGTAAATGTCATCGTCACAGGCCCCATTCCAAGAGGATCCATTTCATAAGTACCTACTACTTCTGTTTCTGGTCCAATAAATTTATCAATATGATCAGGATGTGCAACTACCACATCTTCAGGTTTGTATCCATCTCGAAGAAGAGACGCTTCAACTTTACGTAGCCCATAAGGAGCATAGTTTGCGATTCCATTATTATGTCCTATTGGATTACAGATGAAATCAAATAATACTCTTGGAGTCACCTGATTTTTAAGAATATAATACCAGAAAGAATCCTTCCTTCTACTATTATCTATAGCTGGGGCACAACCAAAAAATGAAGCTAAAGAGATTCCTCTATAAGGGGACATTAGCGTACGGTCCGCAGATAAAACTACTTTCGGATATTTCATTCTAAATCTTGATCCTAATTATAAAAGGTGAAAATTGCGTAGATTTTAACTTTTCCCAACGTTACCGGTGATTTCTTAATGGAATTTTTATTTTGAGTAATTAATGATGTAAAAAGTGGAAGCAGGTATTAAATAGGATTATAATAAGTCTAGTTTATGGAGAATAAAGTTAATTGTAATATTTGCAATAAATTAATTGTAGAAAACAATTTAGAAGAACATGTTTCTTCTAAAGAACACATTAATAATAAAAATACTCTAATAAAAGAACTAAATTTTAACAAAGATAATCAAGATTTTCTAGAATCATCAGTATCTAAATGGCAAAATTAAGTATGTAGGTTCATGCAAGCGATAACACTAAACTACAAGCGACAACTATCAATGCTATTGAGAAAATTTTTCTCAGCAAGTCTTCTTTGAAAGAATGAAGGTACTTTGACCCAACCTGCGCCCCCAAAAAAGATCCCGATGCCAATGCAATCCCCAAAAAATATTCGGGGTGCTCCAAGATAATATGAGTTCCCAGTCCGGTAGCTGAGCTTAACAATAATGTAAATTGAGAAGTAGGACTAGCATTTATCATTTTCATCTCAAAAATAATTACCAAAATTGGTACAAAAATTATACCTCCTCCTACACCAAAAAAACTTGAAATAATGCCAGCCGTAAATGTTCCGATTACAAATAGTGGGTAAAACATGTATTTAGGAATATGAAAATTAGCAGTATAGATCATTCTATCTTTAAATAATATATAGATACCAACTATTATCAGTAGAACCGCAAAATAGATCTTGAATGAATCTAACGACGCATCTTTTGATAAGAAGCTTCCTATTATTGATCCAGGGATCGCCGGTATAGCTAATTTCAATCCCAAAGAATAGTTAATATATTTTTTTTTAATGTAGGTTATGGTTGATGATAAACTGGTTGCTGTCACCGCTAAAAGACTGGAACTAGCAATAACATAAGGAGGAAATCCTAGAAACGCAAGAGCAGGGGTCATAATAATACCTCCTCCTACACCTATTAGCGCTCCTAAAAGACCAGCCCCAAATCCAATGGTAATTAATAGAATAAAAATAAACTCCAACAAATTCATACACTAATCCACAATATTTTTCAGTTTGGAAAGCATTGATAACAAAATATTCGTCAATTCCAAAATATTAAAATCATGTATGTTATTTAATTTTGTTGAAGGAAAAAATATAGTTTTCGATAATAAAACTCATGAGATCATTTTATGGTTAATATAATTAGAATATTGTTAGATGATCGGATTATTATAAAATATAAGTATATTATAATTTAGAATAATACTATTCAGCAATGAGAATTATATTAATTGGATACGGAGTTATAGGTCAAAGTTTTACAAAACTCCTTCTTTCTAAATCAGTCGATTTATACAATCTATACGGAATGAAACCAAGGATAGTTGCTTGCGTGGATAGTAAAGGATCCGCAGTAGACCAATCTGGACTCGATCTTCAGAGATTGTTAGAAGTTAAGAAAAATACCGGAACTGTAGGAGGATTTGATAACAAGTTAAAGGCCGTCGATCCTTTACAAATTATAGAATCTGTTGATGCAGAAGTAGTCGTGGAATTGACTCCTACAAATCTAAACAATGGAGAACCAGGCTTATCCCACATAATATCGGCAATGAAATGTGGAAAAAATGTCATAACAGTAAATAAAGGTCCGTTATCGGTGGCTTTCCCTTCTTTAATAGAATTGGCAAATTTTAATGGAATATTGTTCAGATTTAGCGGAACTGTCGGAGGAGCAACACCAATACTAGAATTTGCAAAAAAGTGTCTAAAAGGAGATAGAATTGTATCTTTCAAGGGTATATTAAATGGAACAACAAATTATATTTTAACCAAAATGCAAGAAAAGTTGACATTTACTGAAGCCTTAAATGATGCACAAATAAAAGGATATGCAGAAACTGTGCCCTCATTAGATGTCGATGGTTTTGATGCTGCTGCAAAATTGGTAATTATGTCGAATTGGTTGATGGATATGAAAGTAACCTTAAATGATGTAGAGAGAACTGGTGTTACTAAAGTGCAAACATATGAAGTAATAGAAGCAGAAAAAAGGGGGAATTCGATAAAATTGATAGCTAGTTGTGAGAACAAAAGATTATCCGTAAAACCAATGGAAGTATCAAAATTGGATCCCATCTGTGTAAGTGGAACATTAAATGCTGTTACGTTTACACTAGAATATGCTGGCGATCAAACGATAATTGGGAGAGGGGCTGGAGGAATAGAGACAGCCAGTGCAGTATTAAGAGACATTATAGAAATAAGGGATAATATAATAAATGTATAAAACTTAAAATTAAATACCTCAAATGTAGACAAAATTGTTTTTTGGTGTCAATGTCAAAAGGATTATTAGCCAGAATTAGACTCCTTAGATAAATGTACAGCGGAGAAATGGAAGTTCAAGCTAAGAGAAAAGCACTGGCAGTTTTATATGATGAAATTAACAAAATATTAAATTCTGCTAGGGAGTTATCGAATTTGACTGCATCATTAATTAACGAAGAAAATGATGATATCAAGACAAGTTTAGAAAGAATTAGAGATACAGAGGATGAAGTAGAAAATATAAGAAAAATTATCCGAGTAGCTGAAATTGATAGCTTGATGGGATACAGAGAAGATGTTCTTAGATCAGCATACATAATAGCTGATATTGCGGATTATATTAGTGGAATTGCTTTTAGATTGTCTAAAATGAACATGTGTGTACTTAAAAAATCAAACTTTGATAAAGATATTAAAACATTAATAGATAAAGCAGTTGATTCTATTTTTAAACTGAATGAAATGGCGCGTGCATTGAGCATCAATCCTGTAAATACCATTGAATTAGCTCAAGTACAAAAACTAGAGATAGAAGTAGATGCGAAATATAGAAATATGATCATAAAAACATTTAACGAAACAGAACATACAAAAGAATTATTACATTTGAAAGACACCGTAGAGGGAATAGAAGGAATGGCTGATAAATGTCAGGAAGCCTCTGATTCCTTTACAATACTAGCATTAAGCCTATAAGGTAATGAAAGATAAAAAAATTATAGGAGAATTAATAGAAAACAGAGTTATAGTTTGGAACATTTTAGAATCTAGGGATCTGTTTGGTAATGGGTATTTTGGGAAACCTCTGGGAGTTCCCAAACCAAAAGGAATTAATTTTGACTCTCCATTGATACTTGATTTAGTAGAAAGTTACTATTTGATACAGAAAGGAAAACTTAAAGTTATTTCAAATGACAAGTTATTATCTTTACGCGATTATAAGGAAATATGTAGAAAGCAATATGATAAATTCGATTTAAAATATACAGTATTTCAGAATTTGAGAGACAGAGGATATGTAGTATCACCTGGAATAAAATTCGGATGTGATTTTGCAGTATATGAACATGGTCCGGGAATAGATCATGCACCATTTTTAGTGCAGGTATTAAATGCGGAAGAAGTGATTACGGCTACTAACATTATTTTATCAGGAAGACTTGCTACTACAGTTAAAAAACAATTCATAATTGCAATTCCTAAAATGAAGGATAAGAGTGTACAGTTTATAGCGTTTGATTGGTGGAGGGCCTGATATAGCAGTATAATAACATCAAGATGTTGGTTTATTCTATGAAAAAAATTTCTTCCAATAAAATTTAATAAAATTCTGACCATTTCCTTGAAATAATTTTCACCAAGAGATTGGAATTATGTCATGTCGAATAAAGAATAACGAAACTAATTGATAAATAACAATTATTATTTGGTTATGTTATTTTAACTGTATCATTATTCAAGTTTAAACCAGCCTTTTACGGTTGTAGCATTATTTTGCGAGTATTAATAAATCTAAATAGTGTGCAACCTAATTAGATTCATCTACGGAAATTTTTTTTTCTAGACTTCTAAATTCTCTCTAATCATCGCTGATAGTTTTTTATAAATATTATTAATGATAAAATTTATAACACAATTAAAAAGAGGAAAATATCAGAGTAATAAGATGGTACAGAGTCTAATTTTGACTGAAGAAACCTTATCGTCTTAATCACAAAGATAAAATAAGTCAAATTTCGCATAATACTAAATACATGAACCGGATAAAGAGATTATCTAATGAACTTTTAGAGAGGTATCATGACAAATTTACTATTAACTTTGATGAAAATAAAAAAAGTATTTCTGATTTAGCTACAATTCGATCCAAGATTTTGAGGAACCAGATAGCTGGATACATTACGTCAAAATTAAAAAGGGATGCGGATCAGGAAAAGACTGAATATACTGAAGATCAAACAGAAGGGAACTAAATCTTATCTTGATCACCTTGAATCTTATGGGAGGATTGATATATGCTATTGGTCAAAATACATTAACTATAGATAAATCACAATCATCTATAAAAGAGATTTTAGACATTTTAAAAAACAAATCAAAAGATAAAAAAATAGTCGATAATAATATCATGATATCTATTAATGGTATAGATTCCAATGTATTGGGTGGTAGGAATGCCTCAGTTTCTGAGCAAGATAAGATTGTGGCAGTAACAATTGTACATGGGGGTTAAAAACACCCTTCACACGAGTTTGATCTTAAAAAAAATTAATGAAAAATATATTTATTGTCATACTTCTTTCGTAAAAAAAGATAGTGATTATCTAAAAATAATAGAAAGAATAAAAGAAGAATGTCCTAAATCAAATATCCAAATCATTAACACAAACTTGATTTATAATTTCGAACACATATCTGAGGTTTTAAAAATCTCTCTTTCTGCCAAAGAGAGAGACATTTTGGTTGCTAGAAAAATTGAGATGGATTTTTTAATGCGGATTATAGGAACCAGTCAAATTTCTGATGCAATAAAAATTGGAGGAATAAAATATGATCAATACAATACACTTGTTGCTCTAAGTGATGATAAATTGGAAGCAAAAAAAATAAGAGAAAAGTTATATTTATTGTTTGGTCATTCATATGATAAATTATTATTAGACAGCAAAGAACAGGCAATAAAATTAAATTATTTTAAAAAAGAATTTCAGAATCATCTTCTAAATGAAGGAATAATAATAGATGTGTTAAGAGAAAAAGCTATTTTGGTTACTTTATAATAATTGCAATATTTATTTTTGGATGAATAAATTCAACACTGCTCTTTCGGATCCTCAATTTATTTTATGAATAATAATTGAAGGATTTTTAGAAATAGCTTCATTAAAAGTATACTCATATGCAAAACCCCCAAATGGAGATTTTAGTTTTTCTGTATGAATGATTTTATTTTCATCAGTTATTAAAAAATCAAAACTAGAATACCTTAACAGATCTTTATTAGTAGGATGTTGTAGATTCATTACGAAGTTAATTGGAGTCAGAGGAGTGATTATGGGAGGATTCCAAGAAATTTGAAACAAATATTTTTCATTAGTAGTCAAAATGTCCAAAGGAAATTTTGGCTTTTCCATAGCAAAAATTTTGAAGGGCGTGAGTATTTGATTATTATCGTTATTAATTATGTTCTTTAAGTATATTTGCCTTGA
The DNA here is from genome assembly GCA_963695855.1 of uncultured Nitrososphaerales archaeon. Lineage (GTDB taxonomy): Archaea > Thermoproteota > Nitrososphaeria > Nitrososphaerales > Nitrososphaeraceae > TH1177. The sequence continues at coordinate 653,540 of CAVOHZ010000010.1, forward strand.
TAATTGATCTAATTGGTCTTTATTGAGAACCATATAAACAACGTGAATTTGGATCAGTGAAATCATCCACAACGATCGACCTTGTTGAAAGATTCTTATCGAAAATTAAACCATTATAATTATTATTTTTTGAAAGATCTAATTTTTTGGGTATTACGAATTCTAGATGTAAGAAACGGATTTGTTGAATGTATATTGGGTCCAAATAAACGGCATAAAAAATGATAATGTTTTATTTTCTATATCATAATCAATATTTTTTATAGAATCATAATAACTCTTTATTATTAATTTTTCCTTTTCCTTATCGTAGTTTATTACATCCAAAAAATAATTCTTTCCAATGCTTATGAATAAGTCGATTTTTATGTCGTTATCGAGTTGTAATTCTTTACTAGTTTTTTTCAAAATAACACTAATGTGAAATAAACAGTCGTCTGAAAGAACTTTACTTCTTATTTTAAAAATATTATCTGGTTTTATATCTATAAGACAACTTCCAGGGTTTAATATGTCCTGAGTTGGTATATTTATAATAGGTTGAAGTTTTTTCTCTGGTACGAGGTGAAAGACAAAGAACCCATTACTTGAATTAATACACAAGTTCAAAAGAGATTCTGGGCCAGACTAAATCTTGATATCGTAATCAATATTGGAGATAGTTTGATTAATTAGTTTATCGAAAATTCTAAGTAAAAACTTTGTATTTGAAAAATCCACAGGATCTTCAATAAATGCCGGAGTTAATGTTGTCTCAACAACTATACTTTTACCAGAAATGTCAACATGAACAGAGCTGTCTGTACTTAGGCCATGTCCATAAATATGAATCAAAGAGTTTTGTAAAAGTAGAACGGTGAAAATGGAGATAACAAAATTATAAAAAAATTTTTATTTCTCACCTGATATTTTAGGTTGATAAAAGATATTATTAACTTTCTAAAAATTTAAATTCTTTCTACAATTTAGAGTCTATCCCAAAATTATCATTCTGTAAACAATATGGTACTAGCTATACTGGCTAACTTAATTGCGTGTATTCTGTGATATTGGAAAATATCAATTTCAAGTGTAATAAACATTTTTTATCCAAAGAATTTGTAAATGAATTTTTGTTAGCCAGTATAGCTGCACAAGACCAAGATAGTTCGCTTTTTTCTTTTTATACCTTGTAAATAATTTCCTTAATCTATTATGTCATGAATTTGTTTTTTCTGAAACCCATCTTGTTGCTGGATGTGGCTTATCAATTTTCTTTTCCTTTCTCCTATGTCTTATGTGGGTTATGTATCCTCACTTAATGATTTCTTGTTCTACTTCTTAGGAATGATATGCCTTATCAAGACATAAATTCTGTTTTTTCTTTTGTGTATTCTTGTCTTTAGATATTTCCTTTGATGGTGGTTGTCTGTAACAGCCAAGCTATCAACTATATTTATTGGAGCAGTAAAATTATGAGTACTGGCAGATGCTATAATAGCTGATAGCGCAATTACATTTTTATCCGTTAAAATATGTTTTTGTTCCTAAGTGGCGTCTATCACTACTATTTTGACATGTATTCGTCTTCCCAAAAAATATTTTATAGATATACTGACAAGTGACTGCCATTTCCATTTAACTCCTCTCTCGTCATCATATATTTTTAGTAATCTTGTGCATAATTTGACAAATGTACCTAATTGTATATACTCTTGAAATATTCTATTCCATATAGAACATGAACCATATTTTCTTGGTAACATTTTCCACTGACACCAAGTTCTCGAGACAAACATTATTCAATATAGTACTTTTCTATAGGGAACAATGGAACGACTGATTTTGTTCTCTGGCTTTTCATCTGGTAAAATATTTTTAATTCCATTTCACAGATAATCTAGATTACGTGCAATTGTTCTAACATATCATTTTGTCTTATTGATTTTCTTCAATTATTGCTATTATGATAATGAAACCAAACTAGCTGGATTCCTATATATTTTTGGGGTAGCTCGAGTTTGAAGCTTTAAGAATATAACGGGGGGAATATAGATGAATAGTAACAATGAAAGGCTTACTTATTATTTTAGTAATCCTATGTTTTTGTTATTTTAATTTAGAATCTGTTTTTGCTCATGAAGAAATCAAATTAGGAAATATTACTGTGGAAGCTGGATGGACGAAGGAACCTCCGTTGTTAAACACCTTGAATCAAATTGTTATATCAATATCTGAGAACGATAATCCGGTGAGAAATGCTTTGAAGGATATGACGGTATCTATTCAATATGGAGGAATCTCAAAGCAACTGAGTTTCCTGCCTTCTGATGAATCCCCAGGAATTTACGTGGCAGAAATAATCCCTTCAAAAACAGGTACTTATTATATTTATATGAACGGTCAATTAAAAGATCAAAAAATTAAAACAGAATTACAAATTGAGGATGTGGAGGATACAAAACAAATCTCTTTTCCTCCAGCTATCCAAGATACTTCTGAATCTACAGCAATCATTGGCAACCAAATCAAACCAATAATAAGTGATGTGATTAATCAAATAGATAATTTAAAGAAGGAATTAAATTTTACAAATTCATTGTTGCAGGAAGCTTTGAATAAATACGAATCAATTCAGCAAAACATGGATAAAATTAATTTCATTAGCTATATAGCAGTTGGTTTAGGAACAGTTGGAATTTTGCTCTTTATTTTAAGGAAGAAATAATTTATACCGAATAGTTAATATCATTTTTCTTTGTTGTTTAATATATTCATAACTTTATACATTTTCTCATATGAATCTTTGATATCATGATATTTTTGGAGAGAAGATTTAATATTTGTTATATTTTGAAATAATTTCAATTCATTTTTGTCATTGATTAATTCATTATATTTTTGGTTAATTTTGAAATAATTCAATAATTCTTTTTTAAAGAAATGATTATCAAAAAAAAGTGAATTAATTAAGTCAGGTTCATCATTCAAAATGCTCTCAGAAAGAATACACTGAATTTTAAAAGTAGTTCCTCCAAAAGTCAATAAATCATAATAATTCTTCTCGTGCAAAACATCAGCAAATAAAATATTTACATAATGAGTAAGCCCCAATACAACTGCCATCATCTGATCATGTAGACTTACATTTTTAACCTCTAAAATATTTGATTTAGGAAACATATTCTTAACTACCTTAATTTCATTTTCCCGATTTCTTATCGGAATAAATAAAATCTTTAAATCCTTTTCTCTAGACGCTCCTGGACCAAACATTGGATGTATACAAATAGGAACGATAAAATCTGAGATAATTCTTAACTCTCTAAAGGATTTATTTTTTATAGATGAAATCTCGACAAGCTTAGATGAAGGTTTCATTAATTTAGAACATGTTTTTATCATTTTGGGGATGACTCTCAAAGGAACGCAAAGAATCACAAGGTCAGAAGTTTCAACACATTGTTGAAGATTATTTTCAATTATAATGTTCCGTGCACTTAGTAACGCATTAGTTCTTATATCATATGCTTTTAGTATTACATCTTTTCTATGAAGAAAATATTTTATGAACCAAGATCCCATTTTTCCGCTAGCGCCGATAATCGATATCTCTGTTTTCATTAAATGTTAACCTTGAGTAAGAATTCTCTCCATTATATCTAATCCCTCATTTAATACGGTTTCTGGTTGACATGCGGATATTCGTATAAAGTGTTTATAAAAGCTACCAAATCCACTTCCGGGAGCAATAGCTACTCCATTTTCTAATAATTTTTCTACTAAAGCCATATCTGATTTATAGACATCTGAGAGAATTTTGGGATATACGTACATTGCACCATCAGGATATACAAATTCCGTCCTCATTTTTCTTACTCGTTTGGTGATCAAATCAATACGGGATTTAACTAAATCTACATTATCTTGGATACTGCTTTCTAAAGCGCTCAATGCACAATATTGCATTGGTTCTGCCACCGAAGTAATAGAAGTAGCTTGTACTCCGCTCATCTTTCTAATTATTTCTTTATCAGATATCGCGTATCCCACCCTGAATCCAGTCATACCAAAAGTTTTGGAAAAAGATGAGATCGTTATTTTTTTGCTACATTCATACTCTAACAGACTAGTAAAATCTATGAAAGAATAAGCCGAATAGACTTCATCACTAAGTAAAAATAAGTTATAATCTTTTGAAATAGATACAATTTTGTCAAGAATGTTTTTTGGAAGTATTTTTCCCGTTGGATTGTTCGGATAATTTAATATTATCATTTTTGTGTTAGCATTGAGCAGATTTTCAAGTTTTGAAACATTTGGAATCCATTTATCTTCTAATGATGTTTTTAATGATTTTATTTTTACCCCAATAAAGTCTGCACATTCTTTATACGCAGGCCAAGATGGTTCAATATTTATCAATTCGTCGCCTGGTTTTAAAAGAGATGTAATAGCGCTAAATACTGCAAATCTACCACCAGGGGTAACCAATACTTGTTCAGAATTCGTACCAAATCCTATTCTTTCCGCTATCGCATTTCGAAGTCTTGGTATTCCAGAAATTTCTGTATAATGATATTTTTTATCATCATATATTTTTAATAGTTCGTTTCTCACGGATAACGGAGGAGCATAATCAGGTTCGCCTACTTCCAAGTGGAAAATATTCTGACCAAGTTTTTCCATTTCCTTAGCTTTCATGAAAACTGCCATATGTGGAGATATTTTGTGACTGTCAGATTTGCGATTTTGAACTTTCACTGACTCTAGTAATAGAATATTTAATAATTTACCGGAAAATTCTAAATCTATTCTAAGTTCTTTAGCAAGTTTAATTATTGATTCCTTTATATCATTCTCTACTTGTTCATCTTCTACATCAATAGAGAGCTCTTGTTTTATATTACCAATTCTTTTGGCAATCTCCATTCTATTATGAACTAATCTAATTATTTCGCTAGTAACTTCCTTAATTTGATTCCGCAAACCACTTAGTTCTTCTGAATTACTCATTTAAACACCTCGTAACACGTTTGGAATAAATCCACATTTAATAGCATGATCTCCCAATGTAAGTGATACTATACTCTCAACAACAGGTGGAGCTCTCGGAACAACACAAGGATCGTGTCTTCCCGGTACCTGCAAATCCACAAGAGATTTTGTAGCAAAATCAAATGTTTTCTGTGTCTTTGCTATAGAAGCTGCAGGCTTAAATCCTATCCTTATAATTAATGGCATTCCAGTAGATAAACCTCCCAAAATACCTCCAGAATTGTTAGTAAGGGTGATTATTTTACCTTTCTCGCTAACGAATAAATCATTATTTTCTGAACCTAATTTTCTAGTAGCTCCGAAACCGGAGCCAAATTCGACTGCCTTAACAGCAGGTATGCTGAATAACGCTTTGCTTAAATCAGATTCCAACGACGAAAAGACTGGTTCTCCTAGACCCACAGGGATACTCTTGCTAACACATTCTATAATACCGCCAATTGAATTTCCTGATTGTCTCGAAGTAAGAATAGCTTGTCTCATTTTTTCGGCTGTTTTCAGATCTGGACAACGAACTTCATTTGTATATCTATTCTTTTTAGCCAATTCAAAAGAAACGTCAGGAGATTTTATACCACCTATTTCAATGGTATAAGCTATGGTTTCTATTCCTAAAGTTTTTTTTAGCAATTTTTTAGCTATAACCCCTGCCATAACATAACTGGCGGTAAGTCTTCCTGAAAATCTTCCACTCCCCCTATAGTCACCATACCCACCGTATTTTACCATAGCAGGAAAATCCGAATGACCTGGTCTGGGTATATTTTTTATTATATCATAAGGACGAGAATCGGAATCCTTATTCCAAATAATCATACATACAGGAGCACCGGTAGTATACCCATTAAAAGTTCCTGAAAGAATCTCGACTTTGTCATCTTCTTTTCTCTGAGTTGTGATTGCTGATTGTCCAGGTTTTCTTAGATCTAGATCCGGCTGGATATCAGATTCAGAAATTTCTAGTCCTGCAGGACATCCATCGAGTATCGCTCCAACACATTTTCCATGACTCTCACCAAAACTAGTAACAACAAGTCTTTCTCCTAGACTATTTCCTACCATGATATCAAAGCATAAATTACTAAACACCTTATATATTGACTTTTAATAGATTGAAATCCTGATTTGAATCGTGACTGGATAATTATGAATAATCAATCGAGTGTATTCACATTTGCTCCTAACCTTTTTAACTCGCTAATAAAAGCAGGATATGACACATCAACAGATTCAGCGTCTGTTACGATAGATTTTTCGGTAAGAAGGGAGGCAATGGTAAACGCCATGAATAACCTATGATCATTATGAGAATCGAGTTTAGCATTTTTTATTTTTTTTGTGGGTTGAATTGTTATTTCGGTCTGTTTTTCAGAGACATTTACTCCCAACTTTCTTAATTCAGAAACAATGTTAGATACTCTATCTGTCTCTTTTAATCTAGCGTGAGATATACCATATATCCTCATACGTGATTTTGCTTTTAGAGAAAGGATAGAAACAACCGGCAAGAGATCTGGTGTGTTTGTTAAATCACATTCGATTCCATCTAATTCATTTGAACCACAGACCACTAAGTTTCCCTTTTCTTTATCTACTATGATATTTCCACCCATTTTTTCAACTACATCAATAATTTTTTCATCGCCTTGAGTCAATCCAAAATTTAAACCCTGAATGATAATTTTTTTTCCACACAATATACCTGCCGCGATTAGAAGAGATGCTGATGAAAAATCTCCAGGTACTGTAAAACTAGTACTTTTGTAATTAGTTTTGGGTATTATATATTTTGAATAGCTAGAATCATATTCTATTTTAACTCCAAATTTTCTCATTGTTTCTATAGTTGAGTCAATATAAGGGGCAGAGACTTGCTTGCCCTCAATTTTTAACGTTACTTCGGATTTAGCATAAATACATGAAATTAATAATGAGGAGATAAATTGACTAGAAATTTTACCATTGATAATGACGGTCCCTCCCTGTATACCTCCACCTTTGATGACTAGAGGGGGAGTTCCGAGATTATTAGTTGCAAAACATTCAACTCCAAGTTGATTCAAGGCAGAAATTAATGGCCTCATAGGTCTTTTTCTTAGGCTCTCATCTCCCGTTAATACTGTATAGCCATTTTTTACTAGCGCACACATAGAAGCTAATATTCTAATAGTTGTTCCTGAATTTTCTGTATTGATTACATCCTTTGGTACATCGAATTCATGTTGTCCACGAATAGATATTGAATTAATTTTGTCGGACTGTTCAATTTCCACTCCAAGCATTTTGCAACCATGAATAGTTGCTAGTGTATCTCTACTTACTAAAGGATTTTTTATAATAGATTTGTTATCTGCTAATGAAGCTATCGCAATGGCTCTATGAGTATAACTTTTACTAGATGGGCATTTTATTTTACCATTAAGAATTGATCTTTCTACTTTAATATTAACCAAATATTTTTTCTACCGTTGCTTTTCTATTATTAACTTTACAAATGAAAGTTCTTCCATATCTTTCTAGATTGGCTTTCACATTATCAATATTTTTTTCTTTAACAATGGCGGCGACAGAGGGACCATTCCCTGAAATAGAAGCAGATAAAGCCCCACTTTCAATAGATGTAATTATCGGTTCATAATCATATGACATGATTGAGGATACTAATGCTCCATTTAACTTCATTGCTGTCCAATAGTCAAATTGCTCTGCTAACTCAAATGCTTTGTTGAAAAGATCTGGGAAAGATTTTAATTTTAAAACATTTTTTCTGTGTACGTTATTTGGGATCAATATAACAACTGAAAGTTCCTCTGGACCATTTTCCCTACGTATTAAAGTATTAGAATAATTATCAGTCAAAACAATCCCTCCAAAGTAACAAGCAGTAGAATCATCGAAAGCTCCGGTCATTGTTACCTTCGCCAAACGACATGACTCAACAGCAGTGTTTAGTATCTTAAGGTCATTTAACTCATCATTTAAAAGCCCATAACACGCCAAGGATACTGCGGAAGAAACAGCACTAGAACTTTTAAGACCGAATCCTATAGGTATTTCAGAATAAATTGACAAGTGTATATCATTGTCTTTTCTAATTTGTTTTGGTATTACTTTATCAATAATGTAAGTAAAAAGGTCGTTATTTCTTCTCTGGAATATTATTTTTCCTTCTCCTTTCATCAAACTAATTTTTGCAGTAGTTTTGAGGGAAATTCCTAAAGCAGAACCTTTTCCCGTTGCGATCGCATTTACGATGGAAATTGCGCCGTGAACTGTGGCCTGACAAGATAATGGAATCATGGTGGTTCTCCAAAAACTCCTAGTAAGGATTTTTTCATGACATCCAGGGGAGCATCTAAACCAGTCCATATCTTGAATGCTTGGGAGCCTTGTTCCAACAGCATTTCATAGCCATATATTACAGTCGCACCGGCTTTTCTTGCATTTTTTATTAAACTAGTGTAAATAGGGCTGTAAACGATGTCATAAACAATGGTATTTTTACCGATATATTTTGAAGAGACAGGACTTTCCTCATAATTTAGTCCCAAGGACGTAGCATTAATTATGAGATTAGAACCAGATGCTACATTTTGTAAGCTATCAAGTTCCTGAAAATCACAATTCAACCCTAATTTATAAGCATGTTTTAAGAGTTTTAAGGCATTTAATTTTGAACGGTTAATAACAGTCACCCTCAATATCCCATTTTCTCGTGACAAAGCTGTAATGATGGCATAGGCGGCCCCCCCTGCCCCCAAAATTAACACTTTCATGCCATTAAATTTGATATTACGGTTATGAAGCGGTCTTACAAAACCGTATACATCTGTGTTGTATCCTATGAATGTGCTACGAGTATTTTTAACCGTGTTTACAGCACCAGATTGAGAGGAGGATTCATCTAGTTCATCCATGTATTTTATCATATCAATTTTATGTGGAATTGTGACATTAAATCCAGATATATCGATAGATCTTAAAGATTCGACGGCGCTTTTTAATTCAGATTTGGGAACTCGATAAGAGATATAGGAACTATTGATCCCAAGCGCTTTAAAGGCTGAATTATGCATAATAGGAGATAGAGAGTGATCAATTGGATCACCTATTACACAATACATTTTAAATTTAGAGGACATGACGTGAGAAATGTCTTTCGATCCTTTCATAAATTTGTCGCATCTCTTTTACTGAAAGTTGACCAGGAGCTATGGGTTTTTGCAATGAAGCATAAGAAAAAGGAGAATTTCCTACCAATGTGCATAAAATTCGAGATAGTATTCCTAAATCACCCATTGCAAAGGAAATTAATTTGATATCAGGATATTTATTATAAAGATCCAATAAACGAAGTGCATCGCGCGCGCTATTGGCCATTGTGACTATCTTGAGAATGTTACTATAAGATTTCATTTTTTCCATTTTTGCTTCAAGTTCAGAGTCCGGAGGTGTGTATTCAAAATTGTGCCATGAAACCAACAAACGACTTGAATTATTATGTAAATATTCGTAAAGAGATGGATTGCTATCCAATGTAGAAATCTCAACATCTATAAATAAAGGATGAGAATCAGAAAGAAACTTTATTAGATCAATTCTTTCCTTTTCGTTACCAGAAAATTTTCCTTGTTCCTCATTTGAACGAATGGTAAATATCGATTTGGATTTAAAAGGATAAACTATTTTTATAGCTTTCGCAATTTCTGATTTATCTAAAAAATCAAAACGGATTTCAAAAAAATCAGCCAAGTATGCTTTTTCGAGAAGATCTTTTAATTGCTGTAGCGAAGTTGCTGCTATTGAAACACATATTTTTGTCAATGATGATTTTCAATCATATTTCTTATTTAGAGATTTACTGGTTTTCGAAAATATTTCACTTTATCCAAGAAAGACCATTGCTAGAAAGACAGTAAAACCAATGATTTCGTTCAAATATGTTGGATTATTAGAATAGGAAACTAAAAAAATTGGCTTTTTGTGAATCACAAATAATATAAATAAAACTATATGTTATGGTGTGAACGAACCTTTTTCCAATTGGCTATCAATGCTTCTGATCTAATATGTATAGGTTCACTCAAGCGTGAGCGAGCTAACTTGACGTAGTCATTTATAATATCTACTCCAATAAAGTGACGTTGTAAATGAAAGGCTACTTTTGTGGTCTGACCGCTTCCGTTAAATGGATCCAAAATTAGATCCCCTTCATAAGAATATAATTTCATGAGCCTATAGGGAATTTCTTCTGGAAAAGGACATGGGTGGTCTATATATCCTGGGGGGATAGGTGCGATATGCCATACAGAATTAGCTATCTCCTTTGTCCATTCTTCATGAGTTGCAGGTAGAGTTTCCTTCCTTTCTGTTCTTCCACTATTCACGTTACCCTTACGAAGGACTAAAATAAATTCATGCATTATGTTTGCCCTATAATATTTTGGATAAGGATTGATTACAAACGATCCATAACGGTTAGTACCTCCAGTAACTTTATGCCAAATAATTTCTTCATGGAGATTCCACTTACCAAATGGCTCAACTAGCTGAGACAAAACCATATGAGGAAGGGCTAACAGAGTGCCATTTACTACTTCATTAGCTATTACTATACAACAATAACCACCTTCTTTAGTGCCATTAAAAATTTTATCATTAAAAAGAGATATCATTTCTTTTAGATATTCTTGAGTATCTATGGTGCTTTTTCCTCTATAGTATGAACCATTTTTTGAAGCATGGGCGTTATAATCTATGGCATTCCTATACGGTGGCGAAGTAATAGTTAATTGTACTGAATTAGAAGGAAGTTTAGATATAATTTCCTTACAATCTCCTGATAAAATTTTATCGACATAATTCTTAATACGCATAATAAAAAATGTAATTACCCTCAATATTCAGAATACTTTAAAATTATCGACCAGAAGATTAATAATTTTTATCTTTAAATCCAGATGTTCTTTTATTATAAAGGGAATCATTCCTAATATTATCACTATCCAATAAAAAGATAATTTTGTTAAACAATAAATAAACTATTTTTCTAATATGAATTCATCCACTTCCATGCCAAAATGTCTACCGGTTGCTTGCTTTAAGAAACCCAATACTTTGTCACCTTTCTTAACAGAAGTCACTGGAAGCAGATCGCCATTTTCACGTATAAATTGAATAGTTTCTGCATTTTGTACAATAACAGTACCTTCTATACCATCAGCATTAGCTTTAATTAATTTTAATGGTCTTGTTTCTATTTTACATCTACCTACAGATACTACCCTCGAATTACCTTCTCTATTAACTATAAGAATTTCCGTGCCCGATTCTAATTCAGAGAGATATTTAGTTGTGCCGTTTGGAAGAACCGTATAACAATATACTGCGCCGGCATTTACTCTGAAAGGTCGTGGTGATGTAAATGATGATCCTGAGGATTCATTATGTAATAGGAACATAAAGTTTGACTTACTACCAACTAACATTCCTTCTCCCTTTTCTAGTATAGAAACAGTATCGACACAAACCCTCTCTCCAACTCCAACATCCTTAACTTCGATGATTTCACATGACTTTATAGCAACGTTCTTCTTTTCCAGGTATCTTTTAGATTCCTTTATTTCCTCCAAATTTCCAGTTGAGAGTATAACCCCATCTACCCCCAATTCCAATACAGAAAACATTGTCCTTACTTCATCAGAATTTTTTGCCATAGTGATTATCTTGGTGTTTGTATTTTGAAGATTTGCTATAATATTTTCTAATGGAATGATCTTCCAATCAGCTGTGTCAATGATAACATAATTCGCACCCAATGATTCTGCAGTCTGAATATCTACGATATCATTATTGGAAAGAACTTTCTTATAGTATGCTAGAAATTTACCTGACTCTTTATTCCTTTGCAAGAGAGCATGCGTTTGACATATTATAATATCAGCAGCGTTAGATTCATAAATCGTCTTAAAATTTTGACTTGGATTTAATAATGGATCGATATAGAACAAGTTTATACCATTCATACTAATTATATCTTCTAGGAAGTTCTTAAGATCTGAATCATTTACTGTAGGTTTGATAATCAATTCTTTACCTTTTGTTTTTTCCAAGATTTCTTAATACCTCTGTAGGATTTTTCTCTTTAATAATAATTTCATGTAATGCTCTAACTATTGATGGAGGATCTCTGTGCTGAAAAATATTTCTGCCAAAAGTTACACCCATTGCACCTGCTTTAATTGCACTTGAACACATTTCAAGAATGTCTAAATCAGTTTTTGCTTTTGGACCACCAGCAATCACCACAGGTACTGGACAACTTTTTATGACAGATTTAAATGAATCAAAGTCTCCCGTGTATACGGACTTGACTATATCAGCTCCTGCTTCTGCTCCTATTCTAGTAACATGAGCAACGACGTTTGGATCATAAGGGTTTTTTACGTTTTCACCTCTTGGGTACATCATAGCTAACAATGGAACATTCCACAATTGGCACTCATCTGAAATCATTCCAAGGATTTCCAGCATTTCTGGTTCCTCCTTTGCACCTATGTTTATATGAACAGAGACCGCATCAGAACCTAAACGTATCGCCTCTTCAACACTTCCCATCAAAACTTTCTTATTTGGAGAGGGACCTAAAGAAGTACTAGCCGAAAGATGGGTAATTAAACCGATATTTACAGGTCTTGCCATGGATTTGAGGATTCCTTTATTAATAATTACTGAAGTTATTCCAGAATTCTCACATTGGTAAATCATACGATGAGCATCTTCCAAACCCTCTATTGGGCCATCAGTTATTCCATGATCCATAGGAATACATAACATTTTTCCATCTTTTGTAATTCGGTTTATGCGAATGTCTCTTCCAGAGACCATAGGATTGAAGGACATAATTGAGCTACTTAAAGTAATCTACTAATTTCTTAAATTAGAAAATCTTCAATATTAAGTATCTTTTAACACATTATAAAATAATTTAATGAACCATTATTTTAATAAACAGATTTTTGGTAGATTTCTCTTATGATGTGTTTTTGAAATTAAATTCTGAATAAATAACAAATCTTCAATATCGAATCCTATTTCTGGTGGAAGATCATGATTGTACTTGTTTCTTGATATGTCCATCATGTTTTCTTTTTCAAGGAATTTCAAAATCTTATCGATTTTAGAATATTTCATTCCAATCTCTTCCTCTGCTGACTGACCTTTCCACAAAGCTGGACTACTTTTTTTATTTAGAATAGAAGACGGAATATTTAAATGACTTGCCAATTCACGCACTTCAGTTTTATAAAGATCGCCTAATGGAAGTATATCAGCTGCACCGTCACCAAACTTAGTAAAATATCCTATCCGTAGCTCACTTTTATCAGAAGAACCGATTACTAGTAAGTTATTCAGATTTGCATAATAATAAATTAAATTCATACGAATTCGTGCCGCTAGATTTCCAATCGATAGTTGATTTTCTGGTAAAAGTTTAGTATAATTTTGTTTCAGATCAGTTATATCTATTAAATGGTAACGTATATTTAGTATTCTTGATATAGATAAAGCATCTTCAATATCTTCTTGAGATGTAACATCTGTATCCGGAATAATTAAGCCTATAATATCCTTAGTGTCTATAGATCTAGTCACTAAATAAACAGCAACACTGGAATCAATTCCTCCACTTAATCCTAAAACAACGCCCTTAGTATTTGAGCTTTTTACTTCTTCTTTAATAAATTGAGAAATTCTAATAACAATCTCTTCAAAGTCCAACGTTATTGAAATAGGAATAATGACATCATTATTAAACAGATCTAATTTTACTTAAATCTGTTTAAATGTAATAAAAAGAACCCTCTAACAAGAAATAAAGTATAATCAAAATCTCAATAACTTGAAATTAATAATTGAACCTCTTATCAACCGAAGGTAAAAATAAAAAATTTTAATTAGTAATAGAAAATAAGTATAATATCTTTGGCCAAGGCATTTATTAATTCGTATACTAAGGCAGGTGTGAACGTAAAAAAGATACGTTCGGCACAAGAAAACATAGGAAAAATGATTACAGAATCAAATTCTTACCAAAATATTGGGAAAATATTATTTGGATTTGGTCATTATTCTGGATTAATTAAACTTGGAAATAATGTAATAGCGCTCCATACCGATGGAGTAGGTACCAAAGTACTCATATGCCAAAAAATGAATTGTTTTGACACAATAGGAATAGATTGTATTGCAATGAATGTTAATGATATTATTTGTACAGGAGCTGAACCATTTGCATTTGTTGACTACATTGCACTAAAATCTGCAAACGAAAAATTAATCAAAAAACTACTAAAAGGATTAGTTAGCGGAGCTAAGGTTTCAAGAGTTGCGATCGTGGGGGGTGAAACTGCAGTAGTTCCAGAGTTATTATCTGGAGAATCAAAGGACGCATTTGACCTTGCTGGAACTGCTATAGGATTAACTGCTCCGGACAGATTAATTTTAGGCAATAAGATACGAACTGGAGATGTGATATTAGGCATAGAAAGCAATGGATTACATTCAAATGGTTTTACACTGGCAAGGAAAGTATTATCAAAATATTCGATAGGTGATATTCCAAGATTTTTAACAAAACCAATTGGAGAAGAATTGCTTTCTCCAACTAGAATTTATGTTAGACCTATAATGGAATTGATAAGAGATAAAAATATATCTGTCCACGGTCTTGCACACATAACAGGAGGATCCTTTACAAAATTAAAAAGATTAAATAACAAAGTAAGATTTAACCTTTCAAAACTTCCGAAGATTGATGGAATTTTTAAACAGATTCAAAGTGATGGAAAAATTGATGTGAAAGAAATGTATAGAACTTTCAATATGGGGATAGGATTCTGTTTGATTATGCCCAAGAATTCTGTAGATAAGACGACAAGCATAGTTGAAAAACACAAGATGAGGGTATTTGATATTGGAGAAATCGATTCTAGTGGAATAGGTAATGTAGTTGGAAAGATAAATGGAAAGAAATATATCTTCGCATAGGTTTACGTTCCTAATAATTAAACACATTACATTAATCAACCACGCCAATTTATTCTTAAAAATCATAAAGATATAGCTAAAAATATATAGATATATTATAACGGGTATTTGACAATATCAAATATATTTTTCTATAATTTCACACGTCCTATCCAATCCCAAATCAACAAGATAATTTCCTAGTTTGGGACCTCGATCGGAATTTATCAACATCCGATATAGTAACTTAAAGAAAACACGTGGTTCAATCGCATGCTTTTTTGATATCTCAAAAATGATGGTTTGTATGTCATTTGACAGATTTTCGCTTTCTTTTCCGATTAAATTCTTAAATCTGTTAACTAATTCCATTACAGCATTCTTTTCTTTTTGTTCGATCGAAATTTCGAAAGCGTTTTCTGAAATCAAGTCATCAGCCCAATTTGAGGCAAGACTTATTTTATTTATTACATCGTCTGTTTTTTCTTCTACTAGTCCATATTTTTTAAGCCTTGAAAAGATATTATCAGATCGTCCTTCATCGCTAAAAAGAGATGCCTGCTGTACTAATATACTGTACGGAATATGTTTAAGACTATTATAAGGAGGATTAAGCTTATTAACATATTCATAGATTCCTTTTAATTTAATCTTTTTAGAATTATTATTTTCCTTAATTTTGTCAAAATAAATATCCTCATAATAATCATATTCGTCCATTAGTGTTGGAATATCATCTAATCCAATATGTCTAGTTCCTGAAATCCTCTTAAATAATAATAATAAAATAGACGCCGGCGTACCATATTTCAACCACGTTTGAGGAGTTAAAACATTACCAGCTGATTTACTAATTTTTTTACCTCCCTTATCCAAAAACATCTCATATTTTACGTGCAGTGGATGTGGAAAATTCAATAGGGAAGTAGATACCCAGTCATTTACCCGTACCGAATCCATAATATCCTTACCGTACGCCTCAAATCGTATATCCAATGCTTTCCATCTTGCTGCAAATTCAACTTTCCAAGCTAGTTTTCCTTCGCCTTTAGAAATATCAGACTCTCCTTTATGCCCACATCCAGATATTTCTTTTGTTCCAATTTTACTACCAGAACAAGAATAAAGTACTTTGTGTTCATTGGACAAATATTTTTCAGCACGTGTAACATACAATCTCCCACAATTATCACATACTGGAAAATAAGGTAACACGTCAATATATTTATCTTGACCTACAAGATTGGATATTTTTTTTCCCAGTAGTTCATTGTTACTGAGAATACAATCAATTTCTCTAGAAAGAATACCACTTTTATACACATCTGAGGCGCTTTTATAATTAAATTTGATACCTACTTTATCTAGACTTTCTAAAAGAAGACTACTCATGTGTTCACCATATGACTTATGACAATTTCCAAACGGATCAGGAATTGTTGAAACTGGTTTTGCAATATAATCATGAAGCCAAAGTGGGAAACCGGTCGGAATCTTTCTTAATCCATCCATATCATCTGAATATGTTATTAATTCAGATTTAAAACCAAGATTGTTTAATGCCAAACCGATCCCGTAGGCACGTACTGCGTCACCCATACTTCCAATATGGGGTATTCCGGATGCCCCAAGTCCACTTTCTACTTTTATTAGATCCAAACTTCTTCCCAATTTTTTTTCTCTAATAATTAGCGATTTAGCTACCTTGTCTAACCACGTTCCTTTTCCTATAATTTTATCTTTCATTTATAACGCCTCCATACAAAGTCTATGCGATATACAACATGCAAGTAATTTTTATATTAACACTATAGTAATTATTTAAATTCTGCATTAATTTCATAGTATAGTAAAGAGTATAAAGTTGTTTTTCAAACTAATAGCACATCGTTAAGTTAAATTAAAAAGATCGATTGCTATTTATGTTCTATTCTAATTTATGGTAATAATTACATTTAAAAGAACCAGAAGTTTCACCGTCGTCTAAATGTATTCTATATGTTTATATTTTTTCAGATTTATCCCAAGGAAGTGCAAATTCGAGGAGTACATAACAATACATCGTTTAATTAACAAGTACGATAAAAAATGTGATTATTTCTTTATTAGAAACTGTTTATTAAACTCTGTTAGTATAACAAATAGAAATAGTTTACACCAAAATTTTGGTAACATATGGACCATTTTGAATATAGCCTATTTTTTTATAATATTCTCTTGTTCCTACTGCACTTATAACTGAGATTTTATTTACGCAAAATTCTTCTTTTGATATTTTTTCAGCTTCTTCCATTAATCTCAAACCTAAACCCTTGTGTTGATAATATCCATTATCATTTTTCTGACCAATATCTATTAACTTCCCATAAACATGTAATTCTCTTACTATAGCAGTGCCTTTCAATGGAAGAGAATTATCCTGCAATTCTTTCCTTCTCGGATTAAGTATATTTCTTAGTCGCAAAAAACCAAAAATTATTTTATTATCTTTACTTTCCATAGATAAGAATACCTCTTTTCCTCCTGAAGCAAAAAAGTCTATTCTACTCAATTTAATATCTTGATAAGATTCGAACATATTTCTTGTCATCATTGGTTCTCTACATCTTATACATTTACAAAATATACCCTCGTCTTTTAATTTTTTAAGAACAATTTGACGAATATTTCCCCTTCTAGTACCATTTACAATATCTGCAGGTTCTATTTCCCTTTGAATTCTCATAATTCGAACCCATGGAGGAATAATCTTCTTGACTTCCATCAAGATATTTACAATATCATCTTCAGAATATGGAGAATATTTTCCGCTTTTATATAACTTATATAATCCGGTTCCTTGAAGAACAAGAGTGGGATAAATTTTTAACATGTCGGGTTTAAAATCAGGATTCTCAAATAGCATCTTAATATTATCTATATCTTTTTCAGGGGTTGAACCAGGTAATCCTGGCATCATATGACCTACGATTTTATATCCAGCGTCTCTCGATAATTTAAAAGATTCTCTGACATCTAAAAGAGTATGGCCTCTATTTACTAATCGATAGACATTATCATCTAAAGCCTGAATTCCTATTTCAACTCTAGTTATTCCCATTTCTAACATTAAATCTATTTGTTTCTCTTTGCAATAATCAGGTTTAGTTTCAACAGTAAATCCTACACATCGATTTTTGGCATGTTCATTTGTCTTTAATGCATTTTCTAATGTAGATGACGGACAATCGTTTAGAGCATCGTAACATGATTTAACAAAATCCTTTTGATAACTTTCTGGCATAAATGGAAATGTTCCACCAACTATAACCAATTCAATTTTGCTAATATTGTGACCACGTCTACGAAGTTGTTCTAATTTTGATTTGACTTGGAAATATGGATCAAAATCTACGGATTGTGCAATTCGTGTTGCTGGTTCTGTCCCAACATAACTCATGGGAGTATTATAATCTACTCCACCAGGACAATATATACATCTGCCATGTGGACAATCATATGGTTTAGGCATTACTGTAATTACTGCTATACCTGATGCAGTTTTAGTAGGTTTAACAAGTAGAATATCCCTATAAGGGTCGTTTGTAGATAAATAAGATAGTATATCTTCATTCTTTGGAATGATTGAAAGCTTAAATTTAGATGAAGCTGATTTGATTATTTTAAAAATATCTTTTGGAGATAGATCTTTTCTAAGTTGCAACTCTCGTGCTATATGCTGACAAGCTTCAAGATAATTATCATAGTTCAATATTAATATTCATCACATACTACAAATCGATAATAAGATGCTTATGTTGCCCGCATAAAATAAACATTAGAAAACATGAATTGTAAAGAGGAACAATAGTTATTCTATTAATCATATCAGAATAAAAATAGAAATAATATATATTTTAAACGTAATAAAGTGTGTTTAAAGTATTAATAAAAAGATTCTTTGAAATGAATACTTATAAGAAATATGATAGGAGAAGGTATTATGAAGGTTACCATATTTTCTCATGGATCCGATCTGGATGGAATAATCTCCGCATCAATTGGGATGATCCGCTATCCACAGGCAAAAATCATCTTTATGGATTATACCAGAGAAAGTTTCATGAAAATGATCAAGATAATCGATTTTTCAAACAATTCAAGTGAAAACAATCTATATATTATTTCGGATCTTGGTCTTAATGATAATTTAATTAATTCATTAAGGGATATTTTTGAACGGGTTAGAACTAGAGAAAATAAAATAATATGGGTTGATCATCATCCTTGGTCAGCAAATGCTATAAATGAACTGAAAGAAATCATTGAACTGGTTTTAAACAGTTCGGGTAACACATGTGCTGCCGAATTAATGTATGAACGATTCTTACAAGGAAATGAGAATGCAGAGAAATTGGCAAGTATAGCACATACCATGGATTTCTTTACGAAAGACCAATATCTTACTCCAATATCAGAACTAATCAAATATTATCTAAGTTTTAATGATTCACACATAAGATTAGGTGAATTGAGTACCAAAATCTCGAAGGGAATATTGTGGGATCTAGATATGGATAAAGATTACAAAAAATACATACCTCTATATGAGAAGGAAAAAGAATATGCATTAACAGAACTAATAAGAAAAGACGTTATGGATTTAGATGTAGCATTTGTAAAATCATCTCCTTATTTACAAACCAGCCTATTTGCTCAAGAAATTTTTGATATTACTGGAGCTGACCTAGCTATATTTTACGATAAAAATGGAAAAATAAGTATTAGACGAAGTAATGAAAAAATTGCATGTAATGAAATAGCAGAAAATCTAATTGATGGTGGTGGACATAAATTTGCTGCAGGTGGAAATATCAAATCCAAACTATCAAATACGGAAGATCTGATTTCTGAGGTAGAAAAAGCTATAATAAAAACATTGGTTAAATAGTAATAACAATGACCGAAAAATGGTGTAAATTTTAAAATTTGTTGATATTTGAGTGTAATAATAAAAAGGATATAACTACATGTATTTCAATCATCAAACAAGGCGCGGTAGTGGTTTTTCCCACCGATACAGTTTATGGGATTGGATGTGATCCATTTAACGAAGAGGCAATTGAAAGGATATTTAGGATTAAGAAAAGAAGTAAAACCAAACCCTTTCCTGTCTTGACTCATAATATAAAATCAGTAAAAAAAATAATCAAACTGGATAAAATTGGGAGTAAGTTGGCTAAAGCATTCTGGCCAGGACCATTAACCATTATAGGACATTTAATAGATGATAATATTCCAAAAATTGTTAATGGTGGAAAGAAATCTTTGGGAGTAAGAATTCCAAACAATTTATGTACTCTTGAACTTCTCAAAGGTTGTAATTTTCTTTTAGGAACTAGTGCAAATATATCTAACACAGATTCGAACGTTACCGCTCAACAAATCTTGGAATCCGACCTGAAAGGATATGATGCGATTCTAATTGGAGACAATAATATATTGAAAAGGAATGTTTTAAGCTCTACAATAGTCGATATTACTGAAAATTCCCTTCAAATTATAAGAGAAGGACCAGTTAAATCGGAAGATATTTACGAAATCATATCTAGACCAAAGTAGTGGATTTCAACCTAATCATCACAACATATAGACATAAAGAAGAAGAAGCTATTGAAGAAGCGATAATATTATTTGAAAGAGCTGGTGATAGGAATGTTGATTTTGTTATAAGTAAAATCTCTGGGATTGTTTTAGGGTATACAAATCTTGATCAATTTGAAATAATGTCCAAATTTAGGAAGATATTGATGGATGAGCCCTGGCAATTCAGATATATTCTAAGAATTATACCAATAGAAAGATCTACTAAAACAGATCTAAAAATAATTCAAAGAGAGGTTCAAAATTTAGTGCAGAAAAAAATATCGTTTAATGATACGTACAGAATTACAGTGGAAAAAAGACACACGGAGTTAAGTACAAATCAAATAATAAATTATATTGCAAATAAATTGCAGTTTAGGGTTTCCCTAGATAATCCTGATTGGATTATTTTAATACAAGTGATTGGTAATCTAACAGGTATTTCAATAATCAAAAAAAATCAAATTTTTAATTCAGTGATAGAAAAAAGGAACATAGGATCAGAATTTGAGTAATACAATTTTTCTTGTCTTTTTTAAACGTTGATGAATATTTTTAATAAATTGTGAGTAAAAAAATAATTATAGATCTTTGATAATTTGTTTATCAGTTCATTTATAATTTTATTTCATCAATTTTATTCTTTAGTATCTCAAAAGATGTGCAAGTTGATTTTGCCAATCATGCAGATTTAAAAGTATATTGAATCTATTCCTTTTGAATTATTGTATCTTCAAAATGCTGTAGACAGTGTATATAAAAATCTGTTAATAAAGTAATGAAATACATATTTATTGAATTGTCTATTTATTTTATATTGTCAATTTATGACTAGGAAAAATCATTTTTTTGGAAAAGATATTGTATCAATCAAAGATTTTTCTAGGGAAGATCTGGAATTTATTTTTCAAGCGACTGACATAATTAATAAATCAGATCCTGATGAAAAAACCGAATTAGGTAAAGGTAGAACTTTAGGTTACATTTTTTATGAACCCAGTACTAGAACAAGGATGAGTTTTGAAGCAGCGATGGCATCCCTTGGCGGTAGCTCGATTGGGATTTTTGATTCTAAATTTTCATCTATTGAAAAAGGTGAAAGTCTAGCTGATACTGTAAGAATAATGGATTTATATTCAGATATAATAATTTTAAGACATCCTAGAGACGGTTCAAGCAGATATGCAGCGGAGCTTTCTAATAATCCCATAATCAATGCCGGAAGTGGAAGCGAAGAACATCCAACACAGGCAATGCTTGATTTATACACCATAAAAAAAGAAAAAGGAAAGATAGATGATCTAACTATTGGAATAGTAGGTGACTTGAAATACGGCAGAACAGTATACTCGTTGTTATATGGATTACAAAATTATAGAGTAAATATTTACCTTGTCTCGCCTCCAACACTGAACATAAGAAATGAATCAATTTATGAAATTCAGAACAAGATAAAAATAAAACAAGAAAATTATTTAAATGACGTGATTACTAAACTGGATGTTTTATATGTTACTAGAATACAGAAAGAAAGGTTTCCAGATGTTCAAGAATATGAAAAAGTTAAGGGCACTTATAGAATTGATGAAAAAATCTTGAATACCACAAAGGCAGATTTGTGCATAATGCATCCATTGCCAAGATTCGATGAAATATCTCATTCGATCGATGTGTCTCCAAAAGCAATCTATTTCAAACAGGCTGCATATGGTAAAGAGTTAAGAGCAGCGTTGTTAGCAGTCATATTAAATGAAAATCCCTTTTAGAATTAGATTATACCAATTACGATAGGTATTCTGACATTATTTTACTGTTAGGTAATATATTTGGTCACAATAGCTATTAGCTGATATCATTAACATGATGGATCAAATTGACTACTATTTGCACTATATCAAAAACAAAATTTGAAAAAATATACAGATCTGAACACGATACTAATGTAAAGGAAAGAACTCCACTTGTTGTAAAATATGATAAATAGATTCCTGCAGAGGTAAGTATGAGATCTTCACAGAAGTATAACATGGTTCTTATTGTTTGAAAAGATGCCATGAAGAAGGTATAGAAGAATGATTAAAATTTATGTAAAAGTGTGGCAGACTAGCAGAATTACGTGAAATGATTATCCAAGATAAAAATTGAAAATCCTCTAGCCAACATGTTACAAATCTAATTGTCAAAACGAGGTAAATTAGATATCCTCGCATATACCGTTTGTTTCACAGTTTGGGATTTGAACAGAAGTGCCAAAAAAAGTACTTCAAACACTGCATCTAAAAAAAGAGAACGAATGTTTTATAAAATAAGATAAAGATATACAGCAATAATATCCAAAACTGATTCATATTAGTATCTATTGATGAATCGTTAATCTTCATTATCTTTCTTGTAAGAAGAATCTGATAAAATATGATAAACAACTAATTGTAAGAGATACTTGGTCCCATCAAAAGTCAGTCTTATCGTATACCAACAGTTTGAAAGGAGACCAGCTGTTTAGACAATACAACTAGTTTGATGTCAACACCTTTTTAGATTATCTAAAACAGATTCAGAGGAAATTTCCAAAATGTTATCTCTTTTTGGATAAAACAAAACAACATCGTTACAGATCAAAAAAGGACTGAAATATTTTGATAAACATTCAAAGATTTTGATTCATATAAGTCAGGCCGTCATCATGAATATCATCACATCATCTTTCCAAACTTTATGTCTAGATATTCAAACATCTAGTTATTTTAGTAGAATGATACGACATCAACAAGACATCTGACTTATAAGCCAACAGCGTCTCCTGAATTCACTATACTCGAGGTAACGCGAAATACATAAAAAATGGTGTTCCTGTTTTAAATTATTACTGATTCTTTATAGGTTTTAATAGTAAAATATCCAAATATTTCAGAACAAAAAGATTTAGCCTGCATATGATAAACTACCCGTTTCAAGATCCAGATAACATATATTAAGCGGTATAGTTTATAGAATGAAACAATTTTATGATTTTTTAATTATAATACATAAAAATTTGGAAAATGAGTAATTGTGTGTTATCCAGATACGCAACTGCTAAATCCGCATTCTATGCACACATTACATCCCTCAGTGATAATGAGTTTTGATTTACAAGATGGACATAGCTCACTTTCGTCTATTTCCATCATTGTTTTTTGAATTAATTCCACATTCTTGTTAAAATTTGAAGTTATCAAAACATCTCGTTCTTCTTTTTTCACGTTATCAAATATTTTACTTAGATATTGAACTATATATGGCTCTTTTATATGGGAATGAATATAATTAGTAACATAATCACTTGGTTTTACAATGAAAGATTTTTCAAATGTATTTGTTCCTGGAATATGTAAAACCTGTTCATTTCGTGAGCCATCTCTATATACAGTAACACCCTTTAATCCCAATTCATGAGAAAGTAGATATGAAGATTTTACATCTTCCACTGTGACGTCTCCAGGCATATTTATTGTTTTTGCAATAGCATTACTTATCCATTTTTGCCATATTGACTGTGCCATGATATGATCTGTCCAATGAATATCTATTGCTGTTGTAAATATAGATTGTATCCATTTAGGAATTTCATCAAGACCTCTAACAGAGCCATAATTATTTGCTATTTTTGTTAATATTTCATCATTATAAAGACCATTTTCTTTTAATATATTTTCAAATATTTTATTAGTATAGAAAAATCTTCCAACAGTAACACGTTTTTCAAAAACCAATGCAAAAACAGGTTCAACACCGTTAGAACAATCTGCTATCATGGATAATGTACCGGTTGGAGCGATTGTAGTAGTCCAAGAATTACGTATTCCAAATTTTCGGATTTTCTCGGTTAAAGATTCCCAATCATAAGCGTGTTGTTCTTTTGGTATTTCATAACACCCGGATACAGGTATTTTTCCATTCACATAACCAGTTTCTTTGAACAATGGAAAAGGTCCTCTAGATTTAGCAACAGCAACACTTTCTTCCATGCTATAATAGGTTAATGTTTCAGCTAGTTTATTCATAAATTCATAACCTTCTGTCGATGTGTACGGAATACGTAACAAAAACAATAGATTTGCTATTCCCATTATTCCCAATCCTATTCTTCTCGTAAGTTTAGTATTGTAATCGATTTCTTCTATTGGATATTTGTTCACATCTATAACATTATCAAGAAGTCGCGATGACAAACGTATGGCTTGCTCATATCTATGCCAATCAAATTCATACATACCATCTGCCTTTCTTTTAACAAAATTTGCGAGATTTATAGATCCTAAATTACAGGATTCGTAAGGATATAAAGATTGTTCGCCACATGGATTGGTAGCCCTCAATGGACCATTTTTAGCTTTGAGGCATGGATTGTATTTATTAATATTGTCAAAAAATATTACACCGGGTTCGGCACTTTTCCATGCACTTAAAGATATAAGATCTATCAATTGATGCGAATCTATCTGTTTTACGGGTTCGTGAGTCCTTGGATTTTTGAGTGTAAATTTATTGTTATTTTTATTTATCAAAGAATTCCAGAAATCATCCCATAGTCCTACACTTACATTAAAGTTTTCAAATACACCTGATTTCGTCTTAGCAGTAATGAATTTTTCAATATCAGGATGCCAAGCTTCCAATATCCCCATGTTTGCACCCCGTCTTTTACCTCCCTGCTTTACAACATCAGTAATGGTATCAATGATTCTCATAAATGATGCAGGTCCTGATGCAACCCCCGATGTAGATGCAACTATGTCACCTTCAGGCCTAAGATCCGAATAATTTATTCCCACTCCACCTCCAGATTTAAAAATCATGGCTGCATCAGAAGATGTTTTCATGATCAGACCCATATCATCAGGTATATCCAGGACAAAGCATGCTGAAAGTTGACCTAATCTTGCTCCAGCATTCATTAATGTAGGTGTGTTGGGAAGAAAATCTTTTGACACCATTAATTCAAAATATTCTTTGATTTTGTCTTCAAAATATCTAAATTTCCCTTGTACAATTAATTTTAATATTTCCTTAAATGATAATTTCATTTGCCCTCTGGAGGATAATTGAACAAACAAACGTATCAGAGATTCAAAATGAAATTTATTAAGATAATATTCACCTATTTTCAATTTCAGATCGAACTCGTTTATTTTATCATAGTAATTGGTTGCTTCTTCAACATCCTGATTGTATCCTCCAGCCAAATTGAAAATAAGAGGATCATGTAATATATCAGCAATAGAGACAAGAATCGCAACTCTTTCGAACATCTTCTTGGGTCCTTCAATAATCTCATTATTATCATCACGCAATAGATAACGAGATGATAAAACACGTAAAGAATTGATATCAAAAGACTTGTCAACTTCATCCAAATCCTTTTTATTAAGAATTTTTATTTTATCTTCTCTTAGTTTTCTTCTTTCATGCCTATAGAGAATATAAGACTTCGCAGTATCTGCAAGACCATCTTCTATTAGAATTGATTCAACTATATCCTGAACATCTTCAACGCTTGGGATTAAGCCCTTTTCAAATGAATTCCTAGTGATCTTTTCTAATACCTTATGACTCAATGTTTCAGCTAGTTTAAATTCTGGTTTACCAGTTGCAACTAATGCCTTGTAAATAGCATGTGATATTTTTGCTTCATCAAAATTAACAACTCTACCATCTCGTTTTTTTATTTGAAAAATAGAATTATTTTTTGGTTTGTCTACTTCAGATACTCCCATACAGCTCGCCTTCCAATTTTTTAACAATCATCATTATTTATAAGAATTGTGAATTGAAAATACCAATAAAAATATTATATCATGGGGTTAGATACAATTTTTAAATGCTAGATTTTGGGTTATTTATCGATCTAAATCATATAGGTCGATAGCTAGATTCTACAGTTATTTGTTATTATATAGATATTAATGAAATTTTATGAGAACCACAATATTCACAAATTCTATTATTAGTACATGGGGATCGTTTTCCACAAATATTGCATATGGTCAACCTAAAGGTCATCCGAACAAAAGGGAGATCGAGTGATGATTCAATTAACGTTCTAACCTCTTTATCGGTAGAAATATTTTCAATATCGAGATCAATAGAAAGATTTCCTTTCAGAATATTTTCTACAGCACAGTAATGATCACATACTGATTTCAAAGAAAGATTATTTGATAGGACATCTGTACCTTTAACTTGAAAACCTTGTGAATAAAGCTCATGTTTATCGTTAAATGAATTGTCGGAAATTGCAATAGATTTACCGTATTTCTCATTGTCTAGACTCTTGAATCGATTTGAACTTTCATCTTTTAATATAGCTATCCCTAGACTTGAATTTGATGATTCTTTAGCCTGTTCACTTATTATATCTACAGCCGTCTGTAGAACTTTACAAACAATATTTTCACATTCGTTTCCAGATTTGTAACCTAAAATGTTATAAATTGATTCATTAATTCCAACTAAATTTATCATAGCATCTATCTTACCGAGTTGGAGATTTGAAGTAATTTTTGCTAGGAGTGGTGTAGTTCCCTTTTGTATATGCTCGGATATATTACTCACACGCTGATAGATGACAGATATTAAAGGTTTAAGCAATAACGCAAGTCTTGCTCTAAAATATGTCTCATCTCTATTTGATTGATATGCTATTCGTGGGAGATTTATTGACAACGATTGAAGTGTTACTACCGTAGTTTTTACGGAAGGATGAACTGGTTTGCAAAGGCCGTACCTTCCCCGTATTTTTTGTTGAGAAAATGAGATAATTCCACCAAGTCTAGAAATCTTTGCAATTTTATCAGTGTATTTGTAAATGGTGTTTCGGTCTTCACAGACAAGAGACAAACCAATATTGGGGATAGGAGTATTTACTGTGTACCTGTAGTATCCATCAATTACGATATCTATCAGGAAGGAATTAGAGTCATCTAGATTGATAGGCAATGTGATGTGAGGGGAAAATGAGGAAACAGATGATATCGAAGATGAAAGAAAAAGGATTTTAGAAAATTTATTAACAAGGTTTTCGTCAGTCTGAGCATATTTCGCAAGAAACTCGATGAGTCCTTCTAAAACCACTTCACGAGAAACCTCTCTAGTTAAAAGAGAGAGTAACAAAGGAATAATTGAATCATAATCATGTGCATTACATAAGGAGGTTATCTTTGAAATCCCTAGATACTTCCCTTTAATATCAGAAAGACTATCTACTACAGAATTTAGATTGATGAAAATTGTATCAGGAAGTAAATTCCAGAATCCGCTCTTTCCAATATTAATTTCACCCATCAAATGCATGTCTACGATATCTTTTGGGAGAGAATTATTAAGCAGATATTCAGTAAAAATTGAAGATGACGTTTTTATGAAAAGATCAGGAATTTCTACATTGGACCTTGTATCATTAATAATATTTATCAAATCTATTGGGGGTATTCCTAATCTTGCAAGTTTATTCCTATATTCATCATATCCATGATCTACTAGCACTGAATTGGTAGTTTCCCTTATTAGTGATGATGTAAGATAAGAGGTTTGAATTTTGTAGATCTTATTCTCCACTTCCTCCGTAATCTTATTTGCAAGTTCCAAAGGCATATTGGCCTCACGTACTAAAGACTGAATGATTTTATTAGAATCAAATTCTTCTATCGAAGGTTTGGTAGTCCTAACATACAACTTGCCGCTTTCTATTATCGATCTTTCCTCTATTTGACGAGCGAGACTTAAAACTAATTTACCTAGATTAGTTATAGTATATCTCCTTTCTGCCTTGTTAAGAGACACTAAAGATTGTCTGAGTAATTTTCTTAGATGATAAGCAAATTTCCCAGATTCTTTCTTTGATTTAAATCCTGCTAATGATTTTAATTCAGAATAGGTTAATGGTCCCTTAGAATTTAAAATTCTGAGAATATCAATACGATTGGGACTAGCCATGACTGAAAAAATCATTCTTACACGTCTTGAAGCTGACTCTAAAATTCCACCACGTTTCAAACTAGTCCTATTTGTGGTTTGGTATTGTACTCGCTCCATTGCACCCGTTATAATTAACAAGTAATTAAAACTACTTTGTAAAGTTTTTTTTACAAATAATATAATGTATTGTAATTAACCAATTGAACAAATAAAATTAATAATTGTTATATCAGAACTGGTTGACCTTCATGGAACTCATTTTCTTGTGCCTTGTAAATTCGTTTCTTATGTATATGACTAGGTACTTCCGGAAGCTTGTTTTTGGTATCCTCTTCCATTAAGGATTGTACTTCATTAAGAATGTCCAATGCCTCAGAGTTTACAGGAAAGTGAATAGTATCTGACTGTAAGTTTAGGCTGGTATTAACCAAAACATCATCAGTTAACGATGACATTTCTGAGAAAAGTAGTTTTGCTTGTGGAACTGTATCAGCTATATCTATCTGAACTTCTTTTATTGTATTAATCATTGGATTTATTGTATCTAAAATTCCAGCAAATTCGGAAATAGTAGAAAATCTAATAACTGTTCCCTCCAGTGCTATTGACAATTTTTGTGTTATATTTTTTATTTTCCTAATATTTACCAATTCGCGAGCAATGACTTTAGCGTTACTAGTATCACCGTTCTTTACTTTAATTGCAACTTTAACAGATAATTCCCTATCAAGCGAGGCGAACCTTTTCTCAAGTATCCTCAGTTTAGCAAGCTGTGTATTAACAACGACGGTTGCATGAGCAAGTCTGTTTTGAAGCTGGGGATACTTTTCCACAACATCGTATTAATTTTCAGGATGTTAACTTTAATGTTAACCAATGTAGACAAATTGATAAAGCATTATAAATTAACAAAACAGCACATAGTTTAATTCAGATTTTTTTAATTACTAGACCATGTTTTTCATCGAATCCAACTACCTTTACTTTTGAACCTATTGGTAAATCTGATGGAGATTTAATCCCAGGAAGAAAACCAGACACTCTAATAGGAGCACTTTCAAGGGAGAATACTACCCAAGCATAACTCTCTACGTCGTCAAATCCTTCGGGAGGGACTGCATGGATCGTGAAAGTAATTACTTTACCAATACCATCCAACTCTACTACATCAAACTTATTATTTTGACATTTAGTACAATAGACCATCGTTTCTAAAATAAGTGTATTACAATTTCTACAACTTCTAACTAAAATCTTGGAATTTTTTGCAGAAGATATGAATTTCTCTCTTAATGCAGAATTCAGTACATCTTTCACTTTACGCGCTTACACCTTTTTAAAAATATGAACTGCTGCACTAGCACCTGTAGCTCCAAAATTATGAGTAAGAGCTATTTTGGCATTCTTAATCGTTCTCTCTCCTGCCTTACCACTAAATTGGTCATATACTTCAACTATTTGTCCTATACCCGTTGCTCCAATTGGATGACCTTTGGACTTTAAACCCCCAGATGGGTTAATTGGAATTCTTCCTTGTCTTGATGTAGCACCATCCCTGATTTCTTTTACAGCTTTTCCCTTTTGAAAAAATCCTAAATCTTCAACATCTATTATTTCCGCTATAGTAAAACAGTCATGAACTTCTGCAAAATCCACATCCGTGGGCGAAATATTTGCCATCTTGTATGCCTGATTTGCAGCAGCAACGGTACTTGGAATAGTGGTTATTTCTTCTCGTCCTTGGACTGCTGCTGGTGAACCTCCGCGACCAGATCCTATCACTTCTATATATTCTCTGCCACTTTTTTTTGCGAAATCTTCACTACAAACAATAACTGCTGATGCACCATCAGAAAAAGGACAGCAATCATAAAGTTTCAAGGGAGAAGCTACAACTGGAGAATTTAATACATCATCTACTGTTATTCGCTTACGCATATGTGCCTTTGGATTCAATAATCCATTTTCATGATTTTTAACAGCCACAAGTGCCAGATCCTCTTCATTTGCTTTAAATTTAGTCATATAGGCTCTAGCAATGGACGCAAAAAGTCCAGGAAAGGAAGCACCATTGCCACCTTCATAAAAGAAATCAGAACAGTAAGAAAAGAGTGTCGTACTCTCTGTCGTTCCGGTGTGAGTAATTTTTTCCACTCCCAGAGCTAAAACACAATCATAAAAGCCAGCGGCAACATTGGCATATGCTTCTCTAAACATCACAGACCCAGAACCACATGCAGATTCTATTGTAAGACCAGGAACATGAGATATACCAAGATTACTCATTATGACAGGAGCCATATGTACTTGTTTATCAACAACACCGAAAACGTTGGAGATATACCCAGCCTCGATATCTTTTGGAGTAATTCCTGCTGATTCTATTGCATCTACTGAAGCGTTTAATGCTATTTCAATAATACTTTCATCTAATTTACCATATTTTGTACTACCTGCTCCTAAAATGCAGACTTTATTCACTTTAGTGATTTATTATGTGTATTATAAAAATGTTAGACTTTATCTATATTGAAAAATAATATTTGTATATAATTTTATCAATCAATGATTAAAGCAAAAAAATAACTTTTTTTATTTTCTACATTTTTATGGATCTATTACTTTACTAAAAGGATGTCAAAAGATAACCGTAAAACTTATGCATACAGTGAGAAGAGATCTAGAAGTAAAAAGATTGGAAAATTAGAACGCAGAATCAGAAAAAAACCAAAGGCGTGATTTCTGATAAAAATATATTTCCAACCTAAAATTTATAAATATTTTTTTTTATTGAAAATTATTGAAAAATAGTAATTCAAATGCAAAGAAAACTACAAAAAAAGGGATAGTAATAACAGCAATAATTGTTGTTACGATAATAGCTACTAGTTTTTTAGTGTATTTCATTCCTTAAATCAAAATGACAAAAACACAATATTCATTGTAATAATTTTTTTTATCTAGGGAAGCAGAAAGAGAATAGAAATACTAAACAGTTTCCAATAAATTATTCGATCTTCTCCGAAGGTACTTATATTTTTTTATTTCGTAAGAATTACATTTAAAAGATCGTAAATTTGATGATAGCAATTAAAAATTCGATCTTTACATTTCTATACCAACTATATGTCTACTTTTTTACTCGGAAGTCAGTATAGACGATATGGATCAAATTATCCAAAATACGTGATAAAACGTTTGTCTAAACAAAAGAGAACAAGCTCGATAGGTGCAGCTACAAATTTCAAACATTTAGTAGAAGATAGATTTCTAAAGCTTCTTGTATATAACGAATTATATAACCAACTTCACTATCATGATTTTTGATTGACGTAGATCAAAGCAACATATATAGAGATATACAATATGGAACCTCTAGTAAAAAGTTGTATTCCTCTACTTCGAAAATTATACCATCGTACACGAACATTAAGAACTGCAGATAGAAGAGGCAGAGAATACTTCCCAGGGTTTAAAGTGTTTGTAGACACAATCTAACAAGAGATACAAACAAAAAGATAACAAGTAGATAAAAAAATGTTATTCTGGTAAGAAAAGACCTACTGTAAAGACACAAGTGATGGTAAATTCTCATGGAAAGATACTCCGTAATTCAAAATACAAGAAAGGAAATAAGCATGATTATTCTGTTTACAAACAAGAATAATGATACAATAACACCAACAAATCTAGAAAATTATTATGATCTTGGCTATAAAGGGTTAGAAAATGACTTGCCAAATATCAAAATAGTATTACCACTAATAAAGAAGAAACGTATTGGTGAATTCACGAGACAAGTAAAGGGATGCGACAAAACATGTTCTAGACAGAAAGTAATTGTTGAACATCTCATATGTAAAGAAATTTGATATTATGGGAAACCGATACAGAGAGATTGAAGTGGTATGCTGTAATCCTGATATTGTTTCTGGTCTGGTCAATTATCGAATAAAATACTAGCAGATAATCGTAATTTATTTCAATTTTAATTAAGTGTGGATTTATCTAATTACGCAAAAGATCTAACCAGTAAGAACGAGTAAAAAATTATCTGCCTAAAATTATAAGAACCTATTCCGTCATGTTTTGGATCTTTGCTTAAATATTTTTAGACCGGTAAGATAAGATATAATGTCATTTTGCATCATGTTGCCAAAGTATTTGTCAGAATGAAAATTTCACAACCATGCAAGAACTTCCAATTTTCCTTCTTTTGTAGTTTCTTTGTCAAAGTTCTATATCATCATTCTGCATGTAAGCAGGAATTAATTTTGCACTGTCTGGATTTTATAACGTGACATTTTCTTTAGTGCAGAGTTAATATACGGTCTGTGGAATCTAGGTAAAGACCACATTAGTTGTTAAATTGAAGCATTTCCATCATCATATAATCTTGTTGTATCCTTGCACGTGATTTCAATTTACTGCTATTCCTTTTTAGGAATTACAACCAATAAAACCCCGTTTATATTATTGATTATTGCTAAGATCGTGTAAGTATCACACCGACAGAGGGATTTGAACAATAGTCACGATCATGGGTTTATATCTAAAAATTGCTAGAGAAATCATAGACTAATTAAATTAATTAATACATTACTCTAGTGATATTGATTTATTATTGTGATAACAACATCTGCAATAGTCTAGAACAAGTCTTTCCATGAATACAATGAATTAGTCCTATCATGTATTTTCCTTTTTTTTGTCACTTGTTTTGTTTATATCTACTTACTCATTTTCAATGGTATTTTCCTTTTTTTTGTCACTTGTTTTGTTTATATCTACTTACTCATTTTCAATGGTATTTTCCATCAAACACCAATTAAAAACCGTATATATATACCAAAAGCTCTACCCTTCAATCACATTACCATAGTTACCAAGATATTTAGAATCACAGGTTGGTGATTACTCTGGATTTTCTAGATAAAAACATTGAATGTATGTTATTCTCAAATTTGCTTTCAAGAAAAAATAATAAAATCTTACGTAGCGGTTGAATCAATCTTATTAAAAGAAACAGTGAGAAATTCAGAGTCTGTGTCTTGTATTGATTCATCAATTGATTACTAGCCAAGGAACTTAAGATATTACCGAGAGACTGAAATTGAATGTTTCTTATTTATTATTAGCGATACTGTTGGAATATTACTATTTTCTTCATTACTATCAGTTACTTTGAATGTAGATTTATCTACTCCAGTCAACTTTTTATCATCTCGCGTACAAGTGAGAGTACATATTGGTCAAAATTACTTGCAGTATAATTGCATTTATCTTGGAGGAAAAGATAAAGGAAATTTATAAGTCAAGTGTCTTGTTAGTTATCATATCATTTAACTAAAATAACTAAATTTTTGAATGTCTATACAGAAAACTAAAAGATGGTGTGATGACATCCATGATGACACTCACTTGGACATATGGGTGACTATGTCTTGTTTTATTATTATTTTAATGATATCAACGAATCATATCAATTATATACAAAACGCTAATTGAAATAGATGTTGATGTCTTCTGTACTAGTTTGTTGGCTCGGATGTTGTTTCACCAAAAAATCATGCGTCAATAGACTATCTTTATTTGTTATGAAAATGGAATAATTTTGACCCATCTTCAATTAATTAAAATAATCTTCGACTAGATAACCGCAATCACGGCACTCTAACCAATCAAAAGAGTTGTATGGTAATTCACCATCAATTAATTCCTCCTTTTTGTAAAGACGTGGACCCAATTGGACAGTAATTCCTTCTTGTTGGCAAAGAGGACACCATTTTGTAGTAAAGGTATGTCTTTTCTCATCAGTTCTTTGCAAGTTCTTATATTTCAAATGTATTATCTTCATCGTGTATCTTACTTCCGCGTTTATCTCACATTAACAGATATCCCAAGAGTAATAAAATTATATATTTATAAAAATATATTTTCACCTTTCAATTATATTTTAACATTAGATAGATAGAAACTCGAGACTCTTACTCTTACTCTTACTCCAAAGTAGGAGTACTAGAATCCAAATATATATAATTCAAGACACTAACAAACTTATTTTATAATATAGAATAAATAAAAAATCTGTACTTGTAAAATAATAGATTAATTAATTAAAATAAAGTAAATTTTAAATCCTAAAATTAATTTTGGAAAAAATTTTTTTGTAATAATCCTGATAATGACTAGCTGATCCATCATACGTCATTTTCAAACTATGTGTATTTTTTGATTAAGATACAAAAAGCCATGAATCCAGATTTTGGCCCTGCAGATGGCCGTTCTGAGGCCAGTCTTTTACATACGGTAAACTATCAATAAGAGACAAATTCCTGGACCCTGATTTCCCTTGCTTTATCTCGATTTCTGCGTACTGTTCACCATCTTCAGTGCTTTAAATAGAATATCTTTTATCTTTAGATTCAAAAGTTCGTGCGCCCTCTCTGCGGTATCTATGGTCATAGCATGATAACAGCGATCTTGTTTTCAGGGAAAGTATTTCAAAAATATGGAATGTTCTCTTACGTGCAAGAAATCTGAATGGTTGTGTCTTGCCACCTCTTTTTTATTGATGCTCTTGGTTACCTTCACATAGCCGGGAACGATTCTCTTTTTTGGGTCCTTTTCATGTTGATTATACAAGCACTTAAAGAATGAGTAGAAGATTAACTGTCTGATATTGTGAGATCTTATCCAGTTCTGTTTCTGACCTTCTGATACCGGTTATTTAAACTATTCAGATAAGATAGAATACCGTCCTTTGTCATATTTGTAAAAGATTTAACAGAATCAAAATGATTAGATATTCAGATCAGAACCTTACTTTTTCCATCTTTAGTAAACTCATTGATATTGTATCCTATTTGAGAGTTAGTGATTTAATAGCAGATCAATCTTGCATTTTCTGGATTTCCCGCGCAAGTTTTCTAGATGCGGTCCTAATGTAAGTCCTTTGCAATGCACTCAAAGATTCGATTCTTCGCTGTATTGTGATGTTATCCATTGCAATTACCTTTGAAAAACCAATCTTATCTTATTAAACCGCCGTATGAACCCCGAAGAATGGCGCCGGGAGAGGGATTTGAACCCTCGGGACCATGCGGTCACAGGCTTTCTTGATGACTTTCCAGGCTTGCGCCCTTCCAGGCTAGGCGACCCCGGCACTAAAATATGCAATAACCTTGAACCAATTTATTTATCCTTCGAAAATATAATCTATTGGATGATTGACTGATTTTATTTTTTCGAAAAGTTAAATTTTGGACTGAAGTCAATAAAGTATTTGTATAGATTTTCTCGAGATAAAATAAAAATATGGCATAAGATGAAAAATAACGGAGAATGACAGGTTTAGAAATATCAGAAAACTGTAAGAAGAATAAACATGTTGATTGTAATGAATGTATGTGTAATTGTCACATACCAGGAACAATGGAAAATTTAGCAAAAAAAATTGCTAAATTAGATAAAACTATCCCGGGGATAGGCGAGACCATATAAAATCAACTTGTTTTACTGGGTAGGAAATCGGTATCTTATAGATCACTATTAATGGTAATGATTCAAATAACAAAGATCAAGAATTCCAACCTTTAGGATATGTATTGGGTTTCATTATTATCCTTTTCATCTTAAATGCAATTCCATTTTTACTTACGGCTATTTGGGGAACAGACATCAGAGATTCTGCTAAACCTACTATTTCTCCTTTCAAAGTGTACACACCCACCAAGTCTCCAGTATCAAGTTTTTTTGATATTTGTGATATTCCTGGAATTGCCAGTTGTGCACCATGACATAATGCATCTACTGCGGTATCTCTAATAACCACACAAGGAATTTCAGTTAGACATACCTCTATAGGACTTATTATAATTCGTAATTTTTCTTCATCCTTCTTCTCCTTGTAAGACAAATATGCAGAATTCAAATCATGTAGTTTGATCAATCCATTTTTCTCAAAAAAATTACTTACTCTGGTGCGTCGAAGCTCCACCATTGTGGCTCCTGAACCTAATACTTCACCGATATCATATATCAATTTTCTTATATAAGTTCCAGCTTGACACAAGATTCTCAAGAGGATAATTCTGTCACCAGATTCCATAAATTCTAGTTCATAGATTTTTCTTATTCTAGTCATTCTCTTAACGGAGGAACGTTGTGGAGGTCGTTGGTAAATATCGTCATGAAATTCTCTTAGAACAGACTCTATCCTTTCTTTTTGTAAGTCAGAATGAATTCTTGCTAATGAATAATATTCTTTCGGACCCAGTAATAAAACAGATAATGCCTTTGTACCTTCTCCTAGCCCCATTGGTAACAATCCAGTTGCAGCTGGATCTAGCGTTCCGCTATGTCCAGTTTTTTGAATATTCAACATTCTTTTTACCCATGATGCCACCTCATGACTGGTTGGTCCGGAAGGTTTATCAATTAATATAATACCATAATCTAGTAATTTATCAAGTGGTCTTTCGAAAGGACTATAGCCATATCTGTCATCGGTGACGTTATCACTTAATGTAATCAAATCTTGAAATTGATATAGATTCCTAAATTTCTTTTCAGTCATTTTCAGTGGTATTTTAAACCTCCCATAATTAATTATTTATTGAGTTATTTATTGAGTATTCAGATTATTCAAAATAGTAAATCAAAATTAAATTTTCAGATTTTTGACAATATATTTTGATATAGAAATTAGAGAATTGAGATCTAAAAGGTCCGTATCCAATACAAAATCAAAAACTGTCAAATCTTTTCCGAATTCATAACCATAGAGATTATGATATATTCTTACATTATTTTCATCACGGTGTAATATTATTTCTTTTGCTTGTTTAACATTGAGATCATCTCTTTTAGCCATTCTTCTAATTCTATTACTTCGAGATCCCTTTAACCATATTTTTATCGATTCCGGGACAAGCCATGGAAGTGTATAACTTGTAACTATTACAGCTCCATGTCTAACTATTTCAACGAGTTTCCTATCAACCTCTATATCAAAATATGAATTTGACTCTCTTTCTTCCATGAAGTTTTTTGCTTCATCTGTATCCCACCAATCATTCCCAGATACGGAATATCCTTTTTCTGATGCAAGCAACTTGAGAACATCGCCTCCGTTATATTGTCTATATCCCAGTTCTTTTGCCAAAGCAGTAGCAAGGGTTGTCTTCCCTACAGCAGGCCAACCCGAAATTACTATACTATTTAGTTTTTTGTTTTCATAGGAAATATAATCATGCATTTCACGTCATACTTGGAAGAGAAGTTTTAGTAAGTTTGGCCACCATACCACTAGTTCCCAGTGAAGTAATCAGAAACCATCCCCATAAAAAAACTTCTCCTGGAATCGTACAAGCACCTTTTGGTTGCCCTTTATCATCTAGGACAGTATCTATAGCAACATTGTCAGACGTGCACATTATCCATGGAACATGAAGTGGCGAAAGAGCAACAGTAGAGCCAAAAACTGTAGGGAATACCAAGATCCATAACATGAATGAAGGAATCATGTATAATAGCATAGGACGCATCTGTTGTTGTTGCATTTCCATTCCCATTTTTGTCATATATGCTTGCTTTTTCTTTAGTTCACCCATCCTTTGTTTATCTTGTTTTTTGATTGCATCCCTATACTCCTTATTGAAGTTTTTTTGTTCCTGCATGACTTTTGTCAGTCTATCAATATCTGTTGTTTTTTTTCGCAATAGAGCAAATGCAAAATTCAAACCTATAGAAATAAGAGTCGCAATAATCATAGAAGATACCAAATCTGGAAAAATTGGATGCTTTGTATAGGCGGGTGCCAACCCAGGCATTTGTAAAATTAGATCGCTAATATCCATATCAATCACTCTGACGAATTACTAATTATTAAATTAACTAATTTCTTAGTACAATGTTCCAAATGATTCTCATTATTGTGAACAATTTTAAAAGGAGCACCAGATATTACTGAACAACTTGAAATAAGCATCTTCGACACATCTATTTCGTTTTGAATTGACTCGATTGATATTATATCCCTATCTCTTGAAGAATCATTTTGCCGCCTATGATATATTTCTTCAGGCTTAGCGATAATCAAAACCAAGTTTGAAGGTTTAAGTAGATTTAGTAGATCCAATGGTAACCCAGGGTAATATCCTTCAAATGTGGTGATAAACAAATGGGTATCGATTATTACAATCTCAGATATTATTTCAGAGATTCTAGTTGCAGCTAATTTTTGAAGATTTTTTTGATCCTCAATCTGAAGTCTACGAATTTCATCTCTATTTTTTATATTAACTCTTTTGGCTTCCTCAAGCATTATCTTTCCGAATTCTGCCAAAGATGTTTTTATCCCGAGTTCTTCTAAAGACTTTTTTACTTCAGATACAATAGTAGTTTTTCCCACTCCGGGGATTCCAACTACAATAATTCGTTTATTCTTTTCTACCAATTAAAGCCGCCAGTTTGGGCATATTAGTATCTACTTTTTCTCTTATTAGGAGATTATAGTAATTCACAAGAATATCTACCATTAACAGCAATCCAATACCCCCACCAAATAACCCCAAAACGTCTGACACCGATGCCAATAAACCTATCGCTACTCCACCAATAATAGTTACTGAGGGGATATACTTATCTAGAACATTCTGAACAGAATTTTGAGATCTTCTAAACCCTGGTATTTGTACATCAGCATCAAGGAGGTTTTTAGCAGCAGATTTAGCAGAGAGTCCCCCTAATTCAACCCATAATCTACCAAAAACAGTAACGATTGACGTAATAAAGATGATATTAACTACAGCTCTAATTGGGTCCTGAGCAGCGACATCGAGTCCTCTAGGGGTGGTGATATAATACAATAAACCACCAATAGGAGATTGTTGCTGTGCAGGATCAAACTGTGCTATCCAATTAAAAAAAGGATTATCGTTTTCTGGATTGTAATTTGCCCAAAGCATTTGGCCCATAAATATTGCATTAGCTATCAAGGCAGTGGACAAAATTACAGGTATATTAGATACGTATAGCATTTTTATTGGATAAACCGCAGTAAATCCTCTATACTTAGTTGACACTATAGGAATATCAATGTGAATGCCCTGAGTATACACCAGAAGAGCGAGTACACCACCAGTTAGGATGAACGTGAACACACTTGGTAATTGACCACTCCTAAAGAAAACATCAGAAAGATCGCCATGTACTGCGGAGTCAATAACGAATGGTATTATGCCAACAGGTCCATCTGGACCCGCAACAGGGGTAAACACACTCCACAAGATGGTTTGCGCGACTCCAGCCGCAATAAAAAGACTAATACCAGAACCCAATCCCCAGCCTTTTTGGATTAATTCATCCAACAACATTACAATTAGACTAGTAAATATCAATTGAGCAATGAGAACATAGGTATAAGCAGGAGAGGCTACCAACTGGCCGTAAACACTAGCACCATATAGAGTTCCCTCAGCGCAAATAACCATAATAGTAACTAACTTAGTTGCAGAAGTAAAAAGTGCTCTATCATCAGGATTTTTGAAATTTAATTTTAGAATATCAGAGCCTTTAAGTAATTGCATTAGAAGCCCTGCCGTAACAATAGGTCCAATACCAAGTTCGAGAATAGTTCCTTGCTGTGCAGCAAATATAACTCGAGCAAATGCTAGGAAGTCAAATTGAGGTTCATCAGTGACACCATAAAGGGGTACTTGACCCATAACAAGATATGCAAATACTGCTATACCACACCAAACAAATTTCTCTGTAAGAGTTATTTTCTTCTTTGGCTTTTCTACTTGAGGAATATAACGGGATATAGTTTTAATAGACTTGCGTATAAAACCCTCATTCTGAACTGTACTCATTGTAAATTACGTTCCCCCCAACTGCCTGAATTTTTTCCAAGGCTTTTTTTGAAATTCTGGCGATTTTGATAGTTAATTTTGTATTTATTTTACCTGCGCCTAATAACTTGTCATATCCAAGAGAAGATAAATCAAAAAAATTCTGATGCTTTGTGTTATCTTTATTTTTACTATATAAAGAATCAAGGTCCCTTAAATTCAACCATTTTTTCACATAATTTTTATGATGAGAATTACTTTGAGGGTGACCAAAGTGATCTGGTTCCTCGATAACAGTTCTTATCCAGAAATGTTTATGCTTTCCAGCTTGTCCAACACCACCTCTAGATCCAGATTGACGGTGTTGTCCTATCTGACCCCAACCGCAATACCTACTTCCTCTTTGTTTCCTGCTTTTTCTTAATCTAGTGGCCATAACCTATATCCTCAAACATATTGAATTATTAAAAACAGTTAGCGTAATCATTCTTATTCTTTGATAAATAAAATTTTGCGGTATTTATATCATTCTCCTAATAAGTTCAATAAGTTCATCATTTTCACCAAGTATTCCTTTTTGCGAGTACTGAGTTTTTGTTTTCCTTTTAAAACCACCTTTTGGAGAATTTAGCGAGAACCAAGGTTTAACCTCTTTAATATCGGATAAACTAAGATTATTTTCGAATATAGATTTTGCTAATTCATCTAGTGACTTGAATGTAGAAGGGAGATTACCAATAGTGAGGTTTCTTAATCCACTAACTTTTCCTCTTCGCTCTAATAATTCTTGGATTATAGAACCATCTACAGATTTCCAAGCCACCATGTCTTTAACCTTCCTTAACATCCCCAAGGTCTGAGAATCCTCTTTAATAATAGTAGCGTTGAATTTTCTCCTTAGATTAAGATTCTCTAATGTTTTTTCAGCCCAAATTGGAGCATTTACCAATCCACGGATTCTTATTACTAAATAAACCATCTTATTTATCAACCCGCTGCATACGTACTTCTTAAAGCATCAAAGATAGCCTTTGTAGTAGAGGCCATTGTACTTGTCGCCCCGAAGGATTTTGTCCAAGCATCATTTAATCCAGCCAACTTGAGTAATGATCTAATGTTTTCACCAGCAACTAGACCCAGACCTCGAGGACCGGGCAATATTTCAATTGTGACACTGCCACCTCTGCCTGATACCTTAAAAGGTATTGAATGAAGTTGATTACATCTACACTCCCAACTTCCACATCCAAGTTTAATTGGAATAACATTTAAATATGCAGAATTAATTGCCTTATCAATAGCATTTCGCATTTGCGCTGCTTTCCCCTTCCCTATTCCAAACCATCCATTTTCATTACCCACGGCCACTAATGCATTGAACCTTGTCATCTCACCTGCGTCAGTTTGTTTTTGCACTATTCCTACATGCACTACCTGGCTTTTAATATCTGGAAGAAGATGTTTAACTATTTCCGATTCTTGAATCCTCATTCCATTTTCAAACACTTGCTCCATTGAACTGATCTTCCCACCAGCAACCATTATCCCTAAGGTTGTCCTTGGTTTCCATTCTACTTGTTTTTCGTCCCTACTTCTTGTATATTGTGAATTTTTCGAAAATTGTTGAATCATTTATTAAATATCTCCATTATTAATACAAGTTTCATCTTCTTTCCATTACGAATTGTTATCTGCTATTTTATCTTTATTGTTAGAGGACATTTCCAAATCTGTTGTACTTAAATTAGATATTTTGTTTTTAATTTCTTCAAAATGTCTTTTATAATCTTCAGGTTCTAATCCTTTTTTTATTATACTGGAAAACCTCATCATGTACTGATCCTTATTTTGCTTCAATGAAAAAGCGTAAGTTGATATATGTTCCCCGTTAAGTCTATCTTCTGCCGGAATTGACTTTTCGGATGAAGGTACCTTGATGCCACCATCGATAATTCCTTTGAGACAGGCAGCAATTCTTTGAGTAAATGTATCTCTTCCAGTATACAGTACTGCATTTTTAACGCCTTTGAAAGAGCCTTTTTTCCCTAATAACAAGCCAGTAAGATAGCAAGCTGGAAGAGAATTATTGGAACCCTTCCATCCAAAAGATTCCAAGTTTGTAGAATGAGCAAAGGCAATTACCTTATCTCCGACGATATTAGGTTCAAGCAACTGCGTAAGAATATTTTGATTACTTAATTTTACTGTTATAAATTGTTGGTTACTTTGCAATAACGAAGAACGCTTATGATAATTAGTTTTTTTCTCTCTTATTCGCTTTAACGTGTGAACATACGTCAATACATATCATCTCCAATTTGTTGAATATTAGATGCAGATTATCAAAATCACTTATAAACGTTTTATTAAAACAATTAACTAAACAGTCTTAGAACTTATTCTATTGGCGATTAAAGATGCAAATGCTCCTGCACCAATTCCATTATCTATATTTACCACAGTGAGTCCCAAAGCACAGCTTTGAAGCATCGTGGAAAGGGCCGCAATACCATTGGAGCCAAAACCATATCCAATAGAAGTAGGTACTCCTATAACGGGTATGTCTACACATGATGATACTATTGAAGCTAAAGCTCCTTCCATTCCTGCGACTACAACAATTGCATGCACGTTATCAGATATCATTTTTTTGAGAGAGGGAAAAATTCGATGAATACCTGCTATACCTACGTCATATGAAACAATTGCATCACATCCCATTGCTTTAGATACTAGTCGAGCTTCTTCTGCAATGCCCACATCTGATGTACCAGCAGAAAAAATACCGATTTTGGAATTCGGATTAGTTTTCATTACTAGATCTTTCGATAACAGAATTGTAGAACTATTTTTACCAATTTCAAAAAATAGATTATTTTTTCTAGAAAATTCTCGTATCTTCTTGATGTATTCCTTTGGTGTTCTACTGATAATTACCTTTTCATTTTTTTTTATGATCCGCTTAAGAATAACAAGAATGTCTAAATATGATTTTCTTTCTCCATAAATAATCTCTGGAATACCTCTTCTTATTTCTCTATGTATATCCAAGTTTGCGATGTTATTTCCAATATTTTCTACATAATTATATGAAATTATTTTTTTAAAGTCCTCTAGAGAAATCTTTCCAGTATTGTATTCTTTTAGAAGAACATCTAAATCCATGGTTATATTTACAATCCTAATGATTTTATCGCTTCTTTAACACTTTTTACTCCTAGATCAAATATGGACCTTTCAGATTTGTCTAGCTCAAGTTCGATTATTTTTTCTATTCCTTGAGATCCTAACACCACTGGAACTCCAATACACAATTCTGATATACCATATTCTCCTTCCACATATGCCGAGACAGGAATAACCATCTTTTTGTCCTTTACAATACTTTCAATCATGGTTGCAACAGCATTCCCGGGAGCATATACAGTTGCACCCTTTAGAGAAATTACTTCAGCTGCCACATTCTTAGTTTTTTCAAATATTTTGTTTGATTCTTCACCAGATAAAAGGTCTTTTAGCGGTATTCCACCAATAGAAGAAAATCTTATCAAAGGTAACATATTTTCTCCGTGCTCCCCTATTACCATAGCCTGAATTGAATCCCTAGAATAGCCTTTAACATCATGAATAAAACTTTTGAATCTCGATAGATCGAGCATACCTCCCATCCCCATTACTTTGTTTTTCGGAAAATTGGTAGTTTTTAAAGCTAAATAGGTCATGGGA
The DNA here is from genome assembly GCA_963695855.1 of uncultured Nitrososphaerales archaeon. GTDB lineage: Archaea > Thermoproteota > Nitrososphaeria > Nitrososphaerales > Nitrososphaeraceae > TH1177. The sequence continues at coordinate 697,768 of CAVOHZ010000010.1, forward strand.
TCCAATGGATTTGTTACTACGACCAAATTACTATTTTTCGCATATAATGATATTTTATTAGAAACTTCTTTCACAACAGTAGCATTTCTATTCAAAAGATCCATTCGAGTCATTCCTGGTTTTCTTCCTATCCCAGCAACCAAGACGACAAAATTTGAATTCCTCATATCTTCATAATCATTCGAACCTTTGATTCTTGGATCAAATCCTCTTTCAGATAATTGATGATTAATATCCATAGCTTCTCCTTGGGGAAGTCCTTCGATTACATCTAACAATAAAACATCATCTAATTCTCTTAATGCACAATTTAATGCCACAGAAGCACCAACTCTTCCGGATCCTATTATTGTAATTGTCATTTTGATCGATTGTTCATTTAGACAAATTATAATCTTACTAAAATAGTTTCTAATTGAAATGGTCAGTTTGAGATAATAACTTCTTTATAGTATCTTAATAACTATATATAAGTATGATAATGTACTTCCGAAAATAATATTAAAAGGAGTACAAAATGTCAAATATTACAATAATTGACCCTCAGATCTCAGGGATTTCAGGCGACATGTTAATGTCTGCATTAGTGGATGCAGGCGCTGATAAAAAGAAAATTATTGATTCTATATATGAATGTGAAAAATATATTACTGGAAGTAAAATAGTTGATGCGAAATTTGAAAAGATAAGTGTTCATGGTTTTAAGGCAACGAGATTTTTTTTTAAATATCAGGATAAAACTTTGAAAAGAAAAGCAATTGACATGTACAAGATTCTATCGAAGTGCGCTGAAAATTTAAATCTAGACCCCCGAGCGAATAGTTTTTTACTGAACTCTTTAAAAACTTTAATAAATGCTGAAAGTAGAATTCATGGCAAACCAGTTGAAAAGATTCATTTGCATGAAGCTTCTAGTATAGACACATTTGTGGATTTAATTGGATGTTCTATTGCACTGGAAAACTTAAAAATTTTTGACTCAAGAATAGTTACGACTCATATTTCAGTTGGTAGCGGACTAATAGAATTTTCTCATGGAACGGTTGCTAATCCTAGTAACGCAATTTTAGAAATATTCCGAGGTAGATCATTTGTTTTATCTGGCAACAATCTTGGAGAGATTACCACACCAACTGGAGCATCCATGCTAGTAAATCTTACATCAGAATGTGTAGATTATTACCCTAAATTTGTTCCGATTAAGATTGGACTAGGTAATGGTCAAAAGGAATTTCTTACCTATCCGAACATTCTCAGAGTAATAATAGCGAAGGATCCTATTAATTCTAAAACAAATTACGAGGATGTAGTACTATTAGAAACTAATATTGATGATTTATCTGGGGAAATATTAGGCAATTTGATTGAGGTAATTATGAAGGAAGGAGCAAAAGATGTCACAGTAATTCCTGGGATAACAAAGAAAAATAGACCTGTTCACATATTAAGAATAATTACTGATAGATTGAAAATAAATGACATTGCTGAGAAAATATATATTGAATCTGGCACTTCAGGCATTAGAATTCAAGACTTGAATAGAATAGCATTGTTTAGAAATATTATAACTATGCCGATATCCGTAAAAAATAAAACTTACAATGTAAGAGTAAAAATTGTAAAAGATCCATATAATAAAATAATAAACGTAAAACCCGAATATGACGATCTGAAAAAGATAGCGGAGGCTAGTGGTATGTCATTAAGAAAAGTTATGAATTACGCTACATGTCAGACAATGGAAAAATTTGATGAGTGATTGTTGACATGCGCGATTATGAAATCAGTTTCATTAGATTAAAAGAATGGTTTAGTGAAAATACAGATGGCAGGGTTGTGGTAGCGTTATCTGGAGGGGTAGATAGTGCAGTCGTTGCTCTGGCTGCAAAACATACACTACAAGATAATGCATTAGCTATCACAGCAAATTATAAGACCTTAGCTGAATCAGAAATGAATACTGCAATAAATATAGCTAAGGAAATAGGTATCAGACACATAATAATAGAATATAGTGAACTAGATGATCCGAATTTCATAAGAAACGATAATTTGAGATGTTACTATTGTAGAAAATCTCTTTCAGAATATCTTTTATCGTATTCAAAATTATTCAATATTTCGTGTATTGTTGACGGTACTAATGTGGATGATCTGATGGATTATAGACCAGGAATAAAAGCCCTAAGAGAATACGGAATAAAAAGTCCGCTATTAGAGATCAAAATAGAGAAACATATGATAAGAAAAATTGCTAAAAATTATGGTCTATCCATTTCCAATAAGCCATCAAATTCATGTCTTGCATCAAGGATACCATATGGCAAAAAGATCACACAAGAAAAGTTAACAAAAATAGAGAACGCAGAGAAGATAGTAAAAGAATTATTCAAAGTTGAACAAGTACGGGTAAGAGATCATGAGAAGATTGCACGAATTGAGATAGGAACTGATGAATTTGGAAAAATGTTTGATTCCAATAAATTAAAAATATTGAATTCCAAATTAAGAGAGATTGGATTCCAATATGTTACTTTAGATTTAGCAGGGTATAAATCTGGCAATTTGGTTGTGATAGAATAATTTTTGAACGAAGGAATGAGCGGTAAACAAATTATTTATTTGGATAATGCAGCTTCTACACCTGTTATCGAAGAAGTAATTGACGAAATGATTCCATATCTTGGTAATTTATTTGGAAATCCTTCTTCAGTTCATCAATTTGGTAGGAAATCAAAACTGGCTATCCAAAGGTCTAGAAAAAAAGTTGCTGATTTAATAGGAGCGAAACCCAATGAGATCTTTTTTACTTCTGGAGGAACGGAATCTGACAATCTTGCGCTTAAGGGTTTGAGCAAATTTTACAAAGATAAAGATAAAAATCATATCATCACCAGTGTCATAGAACATGATGCAATTTTAGAAACTTGCAGAGAGCTAGAAAGTGATGGTTTTGATGTTACGTATTTAGAAGTTGGTAGAGAAGGCATAGTCAATCCCGAAACTATCAAAAAATTCCTCAGTAAAAGAACAATTTTAGTGAGCATAATGTTGGTAAATAATGAAGTTGGAACTATCCAACCAATTGGAAAATTAGCTGAAATAACTCATGAGTATAACAAAAACATTATTTTTCATACTGACGCGGTTCAGGGTGTAGGTAAAATTCCAATAGATATTAACAACCTAAATGTTGATTCTTTGTCGATATCTTCACACAAGATAAATGGACCTAAAGGAGTAGGTGCACTTTATGTCAGAAATGAGATAGGGTTTAAACCTTTGATACACGGAGGTGGGCAAGAATATGGATTACGATCTGGAACCGAAAATGTACATGGAATAATAGGGTTTGGAAAAGCCTGTGAAATTAGTTTAAAAAATTTAAAAAAAAATTGTGATTTTCTAACAAATTTGAGAAACTATCTGATTGAGAAGATCCTCAGTGAGGTGTCAGGTTCCCGTTTAAATGGATCCGTTGACAAGAGAATCCCAAGCAATACGAATTTTACATTTTTTGGGATAAACGGAGAAGATCTAATAATAAAGTTAGATGAATATGGAATTTTAGCTTCAACTGGTTCTGCATGTTCTATAAATAAAAAGAAAGCATCTCATGTTCTGAAAGCAATGGGGCTAGATCATGAGGAGATTTCAGGTTCTGTAAGATTTTCAATTGGAATACAGAATACCAAAGAAGAATTAGATAAAACGATCGACATTTTAGTAAAAAGAGTAGAAGAATTGAGGGAGATATCTCCGTATAAATCAAAATATTCTTTATAGAAAAAATTTATTATTGGGATTGTTAAAATATTTATAACAATATGGAACATCACATAAGTTTGAAATTAGGGGATATCGCTCCAGATTTTGAGATACCAGATATAAATTTGAAGAATATGAGATTGAGTGATATTAAAGACAAGAAAGTAATACTTGCATTCTTTCCAGCAGCTGAATCCCCAGTGTGTACTGCAGAGATGTGTAATTTCAGAGACTCTCTGAGTGAATTCAATAATAAAAATGTTCAAGTGATTGGAATCTCTGTAGACGGACCATTTGCAAACAAATCCTTTACTGAAAATCGTCATTTGAATTTTCCTGTATTAAGTGACTATAAAAGAGAAGTAATAAAGAATTATGGCGTAGTTATGAAGGATTTGGCTGTATTAAAAGACTACAATGCTGCAAAAAGGGCAATCTTTATTTTAGATAAAGATAAAAAAATATCGTATAAATGGATTTCTGATAATCCTTTGATAGAACCAAACTATGATGAGATAATGCAAAATTTATAAAAATTTTTATATTATTTTTGCTAGTTCTTTGAGATTCTGAGAAATTTTTAATAGTCTAACATAAAATAGATAACTATTTTGTTTAGATAATATCAGGGTTTTTAAAATTTCATTGAAATTACAAACATTTTGTATTACGCTGAGTTTTGAATGATGTTGTCAATATATATTATGAGAAAACGAAATAAGATATAAATGCTCGAGATTTTTGGACGCACATTATTTACTTGTTAAAGAAATTTTAACATTGAAAAGTTATAATTTTCAACTACATGAAATTTTTCTTTTATAATTGTAATTGATCAAATGAAAATACTATGTTATTCCTTTCTCCAAATATTGTATTTTTTATTGATTGTTTTGAATTAGTCATAATCATAAATGGAGGTTTTAAAAATAATATGAAAATAATATCATATTTGTCTATTATTCTATTATTGCAACAACTTCATACCTTGATACTGTTGACCCTTCACTAACTTTTATTTCCTTTAAAAGACCGTCTTTATGGGCTTTTATAGCAACTTGCATTTTCATTGATTCTAGAATCACTATTGGATCTCCCTCCTTTATTGGTTCTCCCGTGGTACCGGAAATTTTGACCACACGACCAGGAATTTGACTTTTAACAATATTTGCTTGACTTATAGAACCTTTTGATTTAAGAGACTTTTCAATAATTTCTGTTAACAATTTTGAATGTTTCTTGATTTCTATGTTGACCCCATCCACATAAACCTTATATTTTGGTCCATCAGAGTGTAAAATTTTTACATTATGAAAGGTATTTCCTAAAATAAATTCAAAATCGGATGTACTTGATTTCAAGAGTTTTAGTTCATAATCTTTATCATTTATTCTAAACACCATTTCTCCAGAACCTTTATTACGTATTACTTCTGCCTTGATAAGACCAGATTCGCCCTCAAGTTGGAATTCCACTAGACAATACCTCCACTAGAATTCTGTATGATTTTGTCTTGATTTTGATCTGAATAATACTTTTTAACGTATTCTGATTGTAGTAATAAAGCTGACACAGCCGCATGGGATTTACTTTCGTATTCCCGACTCCTTCTCTGTAGCATTTTTTGCATTATGTCATATTTTTCAATATAATTTGTAGACATATTTCCATTAATGAAATTTTCTTCTTCAATAATTGTCTTATGTATTGGAATAGTGGTATTAATTCCTTCAATATTAAATTCTGATAATGCATTTCTCATACGAAGCCGCGCTTCTTCAAAATCACTTCCGTATGTTATCAATTTCGCTACTAGCGAATCATAATATCCAGACACGTTACATCCTGGGTATAGATAAGTATCAACCCGTACTCCTGGACCATATGGAATATTACAAGTTGGCACATATCCTACGGAGGGGCTAAAATCATCAAATGGGTCTTCTGAATTTATACGGCATTCTATGGCACATCCTCTTAGTTCAAGATCTTCCTGCTTGAATTCTATATCTTCTCCTTCAGCAACTTTAATTTGTAATTTGACAAGATCTTTGCCTGTTACTAGTTCCGTTACAGGATGTTCTACCTGCAACCTAGCATTAATTTCAATAAAATAGAAATTTCCTGATGAATCGGATAAGAATTCTGCTGTCCCTGCATTTAAATAATCCAATGCGGATGCCGCACGTACTGCAATCTCTCCAACTTTAGCACGGGTGTGTTTATCGACAACAGGAGATGGAGACATTTCTATTAATTTTTGGTGACGGCGTTGTATGGAACATTCTCTTTCAAACAAATGTCGACAGTTTCCACTAGAATCGCTTATTAGCTGATATTCGATGTGTCGAATATTCTCAAGGTATTTCTCAACAAACAAAGCAGATTTCCCAAAAGCAGATTTAGATTCATTTGATGCCAATTCAAATTCTTGTCTTAACTCTTTTTCATTTGTAACTAATCGAATACCTCTGCCTCCGCCTCCAAAAGCAGATTTTAACATTACAGGATAACCAGCGTCTTTTGCAATTTCAGCAGCTTTATCAACATCCTCTACTACTCCTTCACTTCCAGGGATCGTAGGTACTTCAGCTTTTTTCATTAGTTCTTTACATTTCATTTTATCCCCAGCCAATTGCATCGCTTTCGCAGTAGGTCCAATGAAAATGATTCCATGTTTTTTACATTCTTCTGAAAAACCATCGTTTTCAGAAAGAAAGCCGTATCCAGGGTGAATAGCGTCAGCACCAGCAGCATTTGCAATTTCTATTATTTTATCAATACGAAGATAACTTTCTGAAGCGGGGGCTGGACCCAAGCGATATGATTCATCTGCCCTCTTAACATGAATTGCACGATTATCTTCATCAGAATAAACAGAAATCGATTTTATTCCCAATTGTTTACACGCTCTGATCACTCTTAGAGCAATCTCCCCCCTGTTTGCGATTAGTATAGAAGATATCTTTGACATAATCCAATCTCCTACAAATTTATGTTCCCATGTTTTTTCCATGGCCCGGTTTCTTTTTTACCTGAAAGGCATTCGAGTGCCTGTATAATCATGGGCCTTGTTTCCATTGGATCAATAACAAGATCTATTATACCCTTTTCAGCGGCTATATATGGATTGGCAAATTTTTTTCTATATTCATCGGCTAATTTCTTTTTTGTTATTTTGAGATCTTTTGAGCTCTTCAAATCTCTCCGGTGAATGATTGTTATTGCCGCTTCCGGTCCCAATACCGCTATCTCTGCTGTTGGCCAAGCATAATTGATGTCTGCCTTCAAATTTTTACTTCCCATGGCAATGTAGGCACCGCCATAAGCTTTACCTATAATACAAGTAATTTTTGGAATTGTTGCTTCACAATACGCATATAATAATTTGCTTCCATGTCGTATTATGCCATTATGTTCTTGATCAGCACCTGGCAAATATCCGGGAGTATCTACAAGAGTAACAATTGGAATATTAAAAGAGTCGCAAAATCGAATAAATCTAGCAGATTTATTTGATGAATCAATGTCCATGGCCCCTGCTAGAACCTGCGGTTGATTTGCTATTATACCTATAGATCTTCCACCCAACCTAGCAAAACCCACAACTATGTTACTGGCAAATGTTTCGTGTATTTCAAAGAAATCATGATTATCAACGATGTTATGAATGATTTCCTTAATATCATAAGGATGATATGGATTCTCCGGGAGAATGTTAATAAGATTTGAATCAAGTCTATTAGGATCATCATTTGATTCTAATGTTGGTGGATCCTGACGATTATTTTGGGGAAGATATGTCAATAATTTTTTGATTTTTTCCATACAATCATATTCGTTACTTGCAACAAGATGGGCAACCCCAGATTTCGTAGAATGAGTTATTGCTCCTCCAAGTTCCTCGAATGAGACATCTTGACTCAATACCTCTTTTACCACCTCAGGACCGGTTACAAACATTTGGCCAACATTTTCCACCATAATTACAAAGTCTGTCATTGCTGGAGAATACACTGCACCACCAGCACATGGCCCTATACTTGCAGTTATTTGAGGAATAATACCAGAAGCAGTAGTATTTCTATAAAATATATCACCATAACCATCCAGGCTCATAACCCCCTCTTGAATTCTCGCACCACCAGAATCCAATATACCTATTAAGGGGGCACCTACCTTAATTGCCTTATCCATTATTTTGACAATCTTTTTGGAAGCCATTTCGCCAAGTGATCCACCTAAAATCGTGAAGTCATATGCATACACAAAGATCTTTCTTCCATTAATATTGCCAAATCCAGTAATTACTCCATCTCCATAGAATTTTTTCGTTTCCGATTCATCATTTCTATGAGTTACATATTTATCCAGTTCAACAAAACTTCCCTCGTCAAGCAGAAGATCTATTCTTTCCCTAGCTGTTAGCTTGCCTTTTGAATGTTGCACATCAACTTTTTCTTGCCCTCCTCCAGCCTCTGCAAGTTTTTTCATTTCATACAACTTCTCAGATTTATCCTCGTGCATTCGTTTATCATTATGGCACGAACTATATATATATAATTATAAAAAGAATATCAAATTACAAATTTACATAATAAAAAATTAAATATAAAATGACCTAAAATCTATAAAGTATCGTATTAGATTAAAAATGTTCTTCACGAAGACTAGACCTTCCGCCCTTGGCCCGTCTAAACACGTTCATTCCAAGATTGTAATTTTCAAACAACGATTCTAAAGCCTCGATTTCAGAAACTAATGATTGTATTTCATATTTGTTTTGCTCTTCATTTTTCTTTAGGGTATCGAGGCGAGCTCTTTTTTCTGAAAGCAATTTACCAACATTATGTTCATATTCACTTGACATTCATATACTATTGATAAACCTCACGATTTTAATTTTACGATCTTATTCATTTTTTCAAGAACTAGATATTGATATCTACCATAGCAACCAGGATCATTAACACAATCATTACAGATAAAAAATAATTTTGGGTCAGTCTTTTCTCCTATGTCCTTATTATCATTTATGAATAAAGAACCTGACGCTTTACAAATTAAACATTCAGCTTGGGGAGATGACTTTTTTACTTCATGCTCTTCTATTGGACTATTATTCTGGACGTAACAATCGAGATGTTTAATAGATTTCGAGATCTTCGACCAAAAAGCATAGTCGCCAGATTTAATTAATTTCCCACATACAGAACACTTACCATTAAATTTTACTACCAATTTAATCCAGTCAGATTGACTCAACTTTTTTCATCCTCTCTATTTCTTTTGAAAAAGTTTCAAGATATTTAGAATCTAAAGAATAAGTAAAAATAAACTCGTTAATATCAATTTTATTATTGGACATAATTTTCAATAAAAAGGGAAAATATAGGGTTCCAAATGTACTTGAAGACACGTGGAAATACTTGGAAAGAATAAGAATAATATTTCTTATCGATTGTCCTCTAGAAAAAATCGTTCCGATATGATGCCAATTCAAAGCATATTGATTGTATGCAATGCCTTTGTTTTGACATTCGTCAGAGAAGTGTTTTGTGATCAAGCTATTCATATATCTTAACAAATTCCATAATCTTTTTTCATGGATACGAGAAACAAAAATATCGATACTAGATAAGCTATCCAGCAAAGTTGATAGATCTCCTATGTTCAATTTGGAGGCAACAAAACTTGTAAATAGAGAGTTAATTATGTCTTTTCTCCGCTCTTCACTGGATAGCCCATACCTAGGATCAGAAAAATTCCCATCGAGATTAGATAGTATTTTCATAAATTCATTCTTATTCTCACAAGAGAACAACCCATTGATACCGACCGATATTTCGATTTGAAATCCCGTGTTTGATAATTGATTATCATAACCAGAACATCTAGACTGTAAAAGATTTATCATTGTTCTAACATCACCCTTACTGAGCTTCACAATGGTTAACTTCTCCTCTAAAGAAATACGCTGTTGATGATAACCTAGTATATAATTTAAAAACATCAACAACAAATAAGGAGAGATCAATTGAAATTTTATTATTTTACATAATTTAGACAAATTTTTCATTTTTTGATTTGTAGAATTAGCTGCTAGTATTATAGGAAAGTGTGAGGATGATTTAATAACTTCTATAATAAAATCTAATCCTCCCGTGTCTTCTCTTCCAGAAATACCATCTACTTCATCTAAGAATAATAATATTTTTTTCCCAAGTAAACTATAATTATTAAGGAGAGGGTTTACCATTTTTTCTAATTGAATTTTGTTCCTTGCATCGCTAGCATTAAGTTCAACTAGATCATAATTCAATAAAGTAGATAATACTTTTACTAGAGTAGTCTTCCCTAAGCCAGGTGGACCTAAAAGTAATAATGGTTTTGTTCCAGGAAACCATTTTAAGAGCCATTTTAAAACAGATAATCTAACCTCCTCGTTTCCAATCATCTGCTCGAATTTATTAGGCCTATGAATTTCTGTCCAATACATGGAATATCGACTATGATAATTTTCTGGTTAATGGACTGATCGTCCTTTCAAAATATTTGAACAGATCTCTTTTAATTATATCATTATACCAAAACTGATTATAATGATTAACAGTAAGAAAGAGAAATTCTAAAAATGGTTTTAATTCAAATTCATTGGGAAGGAATTCCAATGCTAATTTGGCTTCATCAAGATATATTTCGCTTTTCTTTAGTGTTAGTTCAAAACCTTTCTTGACATTATTTGCAATCAGGGAATAATATAACGGCCATGAAGGGATCTTAATGGCACCTTCGTTAATAGAATCTTGCATTTCATTACCACATCCCACTGCTTCACTGGCCTTTGCCATCCCAATATGATATATTTCATTCAAAGGTGTTTGATTTAATGCCATATTTCGGCCAGCTGTACCCATAATGGAGCGATATTTTTTATAGCATCCAATCATATGTTCATCTGTGATAGATTCTGGTTTGACCTTTAATTTATGGTCTATAAATTGACCTATACGCGCATCTTTAAAACCATCTTCGAAAGCTTTCAGAACATGATCACCACCTTGAGTGATTTTTTCTCTAGCAATATCCAAAATATACGGATTCATTAGTCGATAATCATCAAGATATTCTAAATCTTCATCTTTATCGAGAATTCTGTCCATAGGTTCACTAAGGTCGATGGCTATTATATGACCATCAATTACAGATGTCCTCAGTTCATTAGATAAATCCTCTTTAAAATAAGATACAGAGCCATCAAATAAAGCATTTAAAACTGGAAATGTCATTTTCACAAAATTAGAATTTAAAAGTCGCTGTACACGATCTGCTAAAATTTCTGGCCTGGATAATCTTGCTTTCACATTCTCGATTATAGATGAATCTAATCCCATCTCTTGTGAACCCACTTCTTCCACAAATTGAGAGATCGTGTTACTAGGAGTGGAATCTGAAATTATCTTTCGATGTAAAGAGAGAAGATAGCGTTTGGTAAAATCTTCAAATTCTATTTCATATTTTAATTTGTATTTGTTATATTGTTTGTATCCACGTTCCCTAAGCAATACTTGTTTAAGAATATCCTTACCTGCCTTAGTGCTCATGAGGGCACTTTTTGAGAATACAAAATCATCCTTGCTACTCATGTATGGTTAGTTCAATAGTAATTATCAGTATTTATTAACTTTCACATAATAATTAAAAAAAAATAATTGTAATTATATTATAAATTAACAAAAAATAATGATTTTAAATTTCTATCTAGAAGACATAGCAATTCTTTCTTGTTCATTCTTTTTCTTTATTGCATGACTAGTCATATCGTTATTTGAGGCTAGGATAATTTCCTTCGCTAGTGCTTCCTCAATCATTTGAGGATTTGAATAAGTTGATTCTCTAACTCCTTCTGCAATAAACCTCAGTGCTAAATCAAGTCTTCTGAGGGGAGACACATCTACTGAAACATGATAAACTACACCACCATATACAATTCTAGTTGTATCTTCATTAGGTGATGAATTTTCCACTGCGCGTACAAGCAATTCTACAGGATTTTTCCCAGTTTCGAGAAATATTATGTCGAATGCAGTTTTTACTATATTAAGTGATTTTACTTTTTTTCCACCCATTCTTCCTGTATTTTTTGCATATTTTTTACCAAAATGCATCAATTTATTAGCTAATCTTTCGATAACATGTACTTCAGCCTTCTTCAATCTTTGATGCTCGTGTCTACCAAATGACACAGGAACAACCATGGATGGATTAAGAGAAATTACCCTTTTTAGACCAAGATCATTTATTTCTATATCAGACACATCCCATTTATTAAATAACATTATTTTTGAATATTCTTTTCCACTCATCTTTATCGCCTTGGTTTTTCTTTCCTTCCATAAACTAATTCTTTTAATGACACACCATTAACTTTGAAAACCTGCCACCTTACACCGGGAATATCACCCATTGCTCCCCCCATAGAGCCACCAATTCCCTCTACCACGACTTCATCATGCTCATCAACAAAATTTAAAGCTCCATCCCGTGGAAGAAAAGCAGTTATTGATTTTCCATTTTTTATTAATTGTATACGCACACATTTTCTGACCGCAGAGTTAGGTTGTTTTGATTCAATCCCAACTTTTTCCAATACTATTCCTCTCGCTTGAGGTGCCCCTTCCATTGGATTAGTTTTTTTATCCAACATAAGTACCCTTCTTTTATAATATTTATTAGCCCATCTGGAACGTTTCCTTTTTGATTTTAAAACACGTCCAGCAAACAAGCCTAAAGGAGATTTTGCCATTTTATACAATCACACCGGTATTATTATTATTTGTTATTTGTTCTGGGCTTAATATTAGAACATTCGAAATTTGAAAGTAACGCCTTGCAAGCAACCTAGCTTTTTCCGCATTTCTACCTTCTTTTCCAACTACTACACCTTTTTTTTTGGAATCAACAACAACAATAGCTTGTTTAGTACCGTCTATCCTCTTATTAATTTTTATTTCATTTATCATGTCAGAATTAAGTATATTCTTTAAAAATTCATCAACATTGTCAGAATATTCTACGAGTTCAATTCTTTTTGGAACCACATTTTGGAGCTGTTTGATAGTAGAGCCCCCTTTGCCTATAGCTAAACCCATTTGTCCCTTATTTACTACAAAAATAACACGATCCATTTTTTCATCCAATATGCAATCTCTAGCTGTTGCACTTGTGATGCTTTGAAAAAGAGAAATAAGACGTAGTTCATCTGAAGTTAATTTTATTTTTTCAGTCAATCTTATACATACCTCTATTTGTAATTTTTCCTAATAAATTATTCGTCAAATGATTAACATGCTGTGTAATAAAGTATAATTTAAATTTTAATGAAATAATCTTCATTTCGATAATTTAATATGATTTCAAGAATTAGGTAATACTCTTTCTTACTAATTACCGTAGTTTCAGAAATGAGAGGTGAAGTTAAAAACTGTTAAAAATCTTCTTGAATTTTACCACATATAGAAATGTAGCAGACAAGTCCAAATAAAATAAAAAAATAAAAAAATTATTGATTTTTCATTAGTTCTTTTAAATCTTCGTCCTGAATATTTTTTAAAGAGACAGAAGAAATTCTATAGGATTTATTAAAGAGTCTTCCCAATTTAACCGAATTTTCTTGCAGATAATAAATCGGGACATTATATTCGGATGCCTGTGTCTCTATAAACTGTTTATCTTTACTATTTACAGTATTTGACAATATTAACAATTTTGATCCCTTTATATTCGATTTTACTTCTTTAATTCCCCTTTTGTATTTGTTATTGGATATTGATTCTTTAATTATTTTCTCCAAAATCTTCATTTTGTTCATTCACCTTCATATACAATTCAACCATTCCAGTTCCAACAGGAACAGTTGCGCCTACAATTACATTTTCTGTAACTCCTTTTAATGCTTCCGTTTGACCTTCCATTGCTGCTCTGGCAATAGTAGGAACAGTGATTTCAAATGCCGCTCTAGCTAAAACGGATGTTTTAGTTCCTGCAATGCCATGTCTACCTATCTGTTGAAGATAGCCTTTAGACGTCATTAGATCTGCAACAAGCATAATATGTCTAATATCTACCTCTAGACCTTGTTCCTCGAGTGTATTTGTGATCTCTTTGACTAGAGCAGTCCTTGCAGCCTCAATTCCTAAAGTTTGCCATATTTCGTATACATTGTTAGTAGTTATTCTTGAAAGATCAATACCATCTACATAAATAATTTTAGCCAAATTTGAGCCTGCAGTTTGTATAACCCATTCATCAATTTGTTTAACTATAGTTACTCTTTCTATATCTGGTACTCCTTTTATCCTTGTGTTTAAAAGTTTATTCTTTAACAACAGAAAACTTTGTGCATCCAAATCTTCATTCATTTTCATAACAATACTCAATTCCTTTTCATCTAGAATACTATCATATTTCTTTTTAGAACCTTTTAAAATCTCGAATATATCTTTGATATTACAACCTCTTTCAGTCAATTTGTCAGAAGATAAACTAAATTTGATTATACCTCCATAATCGATGTCAGTTTTTTCTACAACATCTATAACCTTTGTATGGATAATCTCTTTTGCAACATTTAATGCTTGTTCTCTGGAAAACCGATGTTGTTCGTCTAGATAGATATCCATTGTAGGAGTGATAGGTTTCTTTCGTGCGTCTACCAGTTCTATTAATCGTGGTAGTCCAAGAGTAACATTTCTTTCCTTTACTCCCGCATAATGGAATGTTCTGAGAGTCATCTGAGTCCCAGGTTCACCTATAGATTGTGCAGTGACAACCCCGACTGCTTCACCTGGTTCTACCAGTGCTCTTTCCACAAGATCAATAATCTTTTTAACTACCTTTTCGATACCTAGTTTACTAAGTTTATTATCCAGTAATATAGTTTCAATATTTGATCTTAATTTGGGATTAAAATGTGATACATATTGATTTAATATATGTCTAATTTCAGATTCGTCTGCTTTCGTACCTTCATCTACTACAGACTCACTTTCGATAATTCTTGAAATATTAACCGCTTCACCATGATCACTTTTAGCTGGGTCAATCCCATCTTCTCCATAAAGATATTGAATAATGTTACCGTGGGGGTCTCTAACTGTTCCATCATATTCCATTTTCAAATGTTCGAGAGCATTAATCAATCGTCTTTGCATATAGCCAGATTGTTGTGTTCTTACGGCGGTATCAACTAGACCTTCTCTTCCGCCCATAGCATGAAAAAAGAACTCTAAAGGAGTTAGTCCATCACGGTAATTTGATTTTACAAATCCCTTAGCGTCAGGATTAGTATCATTTATCCTAAAATGCGGCAAAGAACGATTCCGATAGCCCTTGTGAATTCTTTTACCTCGTATTGATTGCTGACCTAAAACCGCAGTCATTTGGCCTATATTAAGGGTTGACCCACGAGCACCGGTAGATGCCATTATCACACCCGCATTATCATTCGGAAAAGATCTGTCTGCAAGTCTACCTGCGCGATCTCTTGCACGAGATAACTCATTTACTAGGTACAATTCTAGTGCCTCCTCAGGGGAGAGACCCCTAGTTAGTGGCAAAGTTTCATCCTTATATTGAAGAATTAGCTCACCAATTTTATCATAGGCTTTTTTAATTACTCCAGTAATTTCTTTTTCTGTCTCTTCTGTCAGCCATAAATCAGAATACCCGTACGTAAAACCACGATGAGTAATGAATGTTTTTAACATGATAAGTATTGAATTCAGGAACTTCTGGGCAACATCGTTTCCATAATCCTTAGCGATTCTGTGCAAAACACTGTCAGGTTCTTCTGCTCCAATTGATGCTTTGTCTATAACTCCACTTATTAGTTCCCCATTTTTGATTACTACATCTTTTCCCTCTCCTTTAATTGATTTGTTCCATTTTGATGTAATAATAAAATTAAAGTCATTTGGAAGAAATAGGGAAAAAAGTTGTTTTCCTGTATAAAACTTCTTCCCATCCTTTTCACCTTTATGCATAGGGATAGGTCCTGAATATCCACCTAGTAATGCCAAATTAAAGAATTCCTCTTGTAATAATATAGTTTCATCTCTTGTTAAGAGATATGCGCCTGTAATAAAGTCACGTATTCCACCAATAATTGGACCGCCGTATCTTGGAGAAATTAGTTGATCTTGAACACTCATAAGCAATGCTGCCTCAGACCGTGCTTCTTCGCTCTGAGGTACATGAAGGTTCATTTCATCACCATCGAAATCGGCATTATACGGAGGACAAACAGCTGGATGTAATCGAAAAGTTCTATATGGCAGAACTTTAACATAATGGGCCATAATTGACATCCTGTGTAAAGAAGGTTGTCTATTGAAAATAACAATATCTCCTTCAGATAAATGTCTCTCTATAATGTAACCAGGAACTATGGAGTCTGCAACCATTTGTCTATCGTTTACATAATCGAGTCTTATTTTTACCCCATCGGGTCTTATGATATAGTTAGCTCCAGGGTATGAGTTAGGACCGTTAAAAACTAGTTTCTTTAATTTTTCTAGATTCCATGATGAGACGGTTTCTGGGATGGTAAGTTTCTTTGCAACTTCATATGGAATACCAACCTCTGAAATAGCAATATTTGGATCGGGAGAGATTACTGTTCTACTTGAAAAATCTACACGTTTTCCAGATAATGAGCCTCTAAATCTACCTTCCTTTCCCTTTAATCTTTGGGTAAGTGTCTTCAATGGCCTTCCTGATCTATGATGAGCCTGTGGAATTCCAGAAACTTCATTATCAAAATATGTCGTAACATGATATTGTAACAAGTCTACCAAATCTTGAACAATTAGTGGAGGAGTTCCGGCTTCTTTACTTTCTTTGAGTCTTTGATTGACTCTTATTATATCAACGAGTTTATGAGTAAGATCATCCTCAGAGCGAATGCCTGTTTCAAGTATTATAGACGGTCTTACAGTGACTGGAGGGACAGGAAGCACCTGTAAAACAAACCATTCTGGTCTGGCGGTAGTTGGGTCATATCCTAATAATCTTAAATCATCATCCTTGATATTAGAAAGACGTTCACGAATTGTAATGGGTAATAATCTATTTTCTCCCGCATCAGTTTTTTCAACAAAAATCGTAGGTTTAGTAAAGATAAGGTCATATTGTTCCTTCTGACAATGGGGACAGATTTTTATTTTTTTGGATTTTTCTATAATCTCATCTTTTATATTTTCTAAAGTAATTACAGCATATGAAGCTTTTCCAGTCCTTATAGTTCTAAAATGTTCTAATTCTTCAGTTTCTAGTTTTATTCTGTTACAAGATCTACATGTAGTTAGTAACAATTTATGCACATCATCTACAAATGCGATATGTAATACAGGTTCGGCCAGCTCAATATGACCAAAATGACCTGGACATTTTGCAGAAGTATTACCACAAGAAATACATTTTTGACCCGGTTCAAGAGTACCTAGACGGTTATCCATCAATCCACCTTGAACCGGCATTCCATCTTCATCATATGTTTCAGGCGCGGTGATTTCAGCTACACTAAATTTACGTACTTCAACTGGCGACCAAACACTAAATTTAATACTACCAAGATTTTTAATAGACTCTTCCATTATTATCACCTATTTTATAATTTATCCTTAGGAATAAGCCGTGGAGCAATATTAAGACTCATCATTTCTTGCAATAGTAATTTAAATGCATATGCTATCACAATAGTCGAGATTTTAGCCTTATCACCACATACTCTACAAACATGCCTTCTTTGTTTAATGTCGTAATAAGATAACAGACCACAACGTTCGCATATATTAACTTCTGCTTTGTCAGATTCTTCAAGTAATCTATCCTTTAACATCATTGAAGCTCCATAAGCAATCAAACAATCTCTTTCCATCTCTCCAAATCTTAAACCCCCTCCTCTCGCTCTTCCTTCTGTAGGTTGTTTTGTTAACATCTGAACTTGACCTCTAGCTCTACTATGGATTTTATCTGCTACCATATGATGAAGTTTTTGATAATAAACTATACCGATGTAAACATCTACTGGAAACTTCGATCCAGTTCTTCCGTCGTACATTTCTTCTTTGCCGCTATATTTTAGCCCGTATTGTTCCATAACGTCTTTAATATCATTTAATTTTTCTCCTAAGAATGCTGAACCGTCAACAACTTTACCGCGCAGGGAAGCGGCTTTACCCGCCAATGATTCCATGAATTGTCCAACTGTCATTCTTGATGGAAAAGCATGTGGATTAATCATAATATCAGGAACTATTCCATCTTTAGTATATGGAAGATCTTCTTGACTTACCAACATACCAAGAACTCCTTTTTGTCCGTGTCGTGATGCAAATTTGTCTCCGATTTCGGGTATTCGCATATCTCTCACTCTAATTTTATACATTTTTCCACCCTCAACAGATTGGGTCATTATTACACTATCAACAACACCATTCTCAGAGGGTCTTACACCTATCGAGGTGTCGCGCCTGTAAGGTCCTTTTACTTCAAATTCCTTATACTCTTCAATGAATCTTGGCGGAGATGTTCTTCCAATCAATATATCCCCACCTGAGACAATTGATTCGTGCATGATGGCACCATCTTGTTCCAATAATCTATAAGCTTTTTCGCCCCTAAATCCACGGATATTTTCATCTGGAGAAGGTAATTCAAAAGTATCCTTCATTCCACCAGGATATTGTTTTGCTTCAGCTTCATACACACGATAAAAGAATGTTCTACATAATCCTCTCTCAACTGATGATTTATTGAAAACTACTGCATCTTCTATATTATATCCTTCAAAAGGTAGAACAGCAACAACACAATTTTGCCCTGTAGGACGTTCATCGAGTCCAAGAAGATTTATTGCCTTGGTACTCACTACGGGGACTTGTGGATACAACATGAAATGTTGACGCACATACGTACTAGCATTCATTAAAGGTGTAGAAAATCCTAGACTCTGTTTTGCCATAGCACTTTCATAGGTGTTTCTAGGAGATTGATTATGTTCTGGATATGGAATAACTGAAGCACCTATTCCCAAAATAGATGGAGGATATATTTCCATATGGGTCGTATTATTATCTATAGACTCAGAATCAATTGAAATTAGAGTGTTTTCCTCCTCGTTGGCATCTACAAGTTCAATGATTCCTATAGAAATTAGGTCGGCCCATGAAAGAAATTTTTTATTGATCTTTTCTACAACTTCTGATGTCATTAAAGATTTTCCATCTTTAACTATTGCAAGTGGTCTCAAAACTCTTCCCGAATTACAAGAAATATACAATCTCTTCATAGCATTTGAGTTCAGAGAAGAATAAAAGTAAATCCCAATGTGTGGATGTATTTTTCCGCTTCTTCTAAGAATTCGAAGAGTTATTGCCAAATGCAAACCATCTTCTATATACCCTATCAATTTGCCATCTACAAAAATTCTACAACCATTTTCTCTTAAATTTTCATCTGCATCATCTATATGTTGTGCTCTTAATTCATATAATTTTTCTATTATTTCCGACGAAGAAACACTGACTGAAATTATTGCGGACAGAGCAAGATTCTTCACTAAACCACAATTTGATCCTTCAGGAGTTTCTGCAGGACAAATCCTTCCAAAGTGAGTAGTATGTAAGTCTCGAGCTTCGAAGTTTGGTTGACTTCTACTTAATGGAGATTGTATACGACGTAAATGACTGATTGTAGACATATAATTAGTTCTATCCAGAAGCTGAGTTACACCTACTCTTCCTCTTCCCCAATTACCAGTGGCAATAGCGTTATTTAGCTTATCTGAGATTATTCCAGGTCTTATAGCAGCGGCAACAGCATTTATTCCTCTTTTTTGACCCGATCTTTCAAGCTGATACTTCATATCTCGTATAAGGTTACGAAATGCGGTTCGAAAAAGATCAGCAAGCATTTGACCAGCAAATTTTATAACCTTGTTTCCATAATGGTCCTTATCATCATTATCAATCCAACCTAGTTTTAATTCTATTAATTTAGAAGCCGCTTCGCCTAAAAATAGAGCTTTTTCCCCACGGTTTTCTGGATTTTTACCTAAATGTGGAAGTAGCCCCCAATCCAATAATGTTTCTGCACGTTTTATCTGAAATTCCTCCAGCATTCCCGGAGCAATTCTCTTACTAACATATATTATAGATTCTCTGCTTGAAGGAATCTCGCCAACTTTTTCAAACGACGGTTCCAATTCGTCCTGAACACGTTCGTTAAAGGAGACAGAATTAGCTATGTCCCGATCAGACTCAAGACCTAATGCTCTTATCAAGGTAATTAATGGAATATCCACAGGAGATCCGGGTATTTTAGCAACTATGGAACCGTCTGGTTTCATTATAAGTTCCAGTTTTGCACGATAACCTACAATTGAGGAATATACCTTTGCCTTATAGTTAAGAGTACCTGCTGTTTCCTCTGCATCTACAATTATTTTGTTGTAAGATAAATCCTCAAGACCTACAATTACTCTTTCAGAACCATTAATCACAAAATAACCTCCTGGATCTCGCGGATCTTCCCCTAATTCAATCAATTTCGATTCTGGCAAATTATGGAGAATACAGACATTCGATTTTACCATTACAGGCATATCTCCGATGTGAATAAATCTGGATTCGATTATTCTTCCATCTTCCACTATACTACATTCAAGCATAATTGGAGAAGCATAAGTCAAATTTCTTAGTCGTGCCTCGACGGGGGCAACATGAGTGATTGAACCATCTAGTTCCATAATTCTAGGGCGTTGTAATTTTATTTTACCAAGTTTCAGTTTATAAGGAAATTCAGCTGTTTCTATCTCTACTTCATTTACTTCATCAATAATACTTTGAAGTCCAGATTCCATAAATTCATTATAGGAATTAAGGTGTTGTCTAGCTATTCCTTCACGTCTTAATATATCGTTTATGATTGGCCACATATCAACAGAAGTATTCATTATATTGACCATTTCTAACCTTCTACCACATACCTGTAATATACACTTTCACCTGCAGTAGGACTTTTCCTAGTTATTCGTAATATATCACCTGGGCGTACGTCCAAGTCTTCTAGGCCCTTATCATTTGACATAATATACGGAAGCTGATTTGTTCTGACATTAAACTTTCTCAGTACTTGTTCAGCCTCTTCTTTAGAAAGAATTTCATGTTTAGGCTGATAAATGTGGTTGGTTACTTTCACAACTTTCTTTTCTACTGACAAATCATAGCCCCTCTACAAAATTTGGTAAAATAGTCCAATTTTTGGATAAAATATCTTTTGCACAATATTAAATACACAAAGTTCTGGCAGAAGGAGATATATGTAGTTTCTTACAATATTTAAAATTTATTTTGATTATTAATAGTAAATAATACGTAGGTATATTTGATTGCAAATAGTGAAAGAAAAAGGCCTTCGGAGGGATTTGAACCCTCCTCAAGCGGTTTCTATCTTTTGTAGAAAAAAGACCACAGCCGCCTATACTAACCAGGCTATACTACGAAGGCCACGCATTCATTGTTAGTAGGTTGTATTAATTAATCTTCAGTCTAGTTAAATATACTTAATTATAATATCATCGGAATTGTCAAGTTAATTCACGAATTTATAATTCCACGTTTAATTACAGATAGTCCTAGTTTTTCTAACTCATTGCAAATAGCATTCATTCCTATAGAATCACCAGCTAGATGACCAAGAACAACTAAGTTCCAATTCCCGTTTGCTTGTCGTAATTTAGTCAACTCATTATAATCAATATGTAAGTAAATGACTGTAGATATTCCATTTTCGAAATATGCTTTAGCAATATCAAAACCTCCGTTTGAACCAGCTGCAACAACTAAAACCCATTTTCCCAAATTATTTGTAGGTTTTCCATTACATACAGTTATACGCGTTAATGAATTCTTGAATTCTGGTATTGCTCCAATTGCATTCACTAAATCAGAAACCGATACCAATTTTGATATTTCAATTTTCCTTAGAATAACTTGCCGCATACATTCATCAAGAGGTTGATGAATATTCAATAATGGCATTTTAAAAAGTTTTGACGTACTCACAATATCGTCATAAATAGCCGAATGTGATCGTAATTCTACTTTTTCTTTTATTGTTTTGACTAATGAAATGGCATTTTTTCTCTTTATTCCATTATCAACCATATATTTCACATGTCTATCAAATACCTGATGAAATTGAAGTAGAGATATTCCTATTGGATGATGTGTTAAAATGCAATCACATTTAAGAGTCTTTGCTAGATATATCGATGTCAGATTGATTTATGTCTACAGAAACAAATATCTTTTTAATATCTGTTCCATTTATATGAATTGCGCTATCAGGCGGGACTTTTTTCCAACTAGCAAGTTTTAGACCTATCTGCATAATGTCTTCTGTACTAATTCCTTTCAACCGATATAGTATGACAAATGATCGAATTTGAATATTTTTTGTTTTGCAGATATTCTCATTTATCTGTCCATCTTCTTTATGATATTGAAAAAAAGTAGACAAAAGTAACCAAAAATACCCTTGGAAATTGCCTTTCAAGTTGATGAATTTACGATTAAACTACCAAAGTCACGTAAAGAATGTCCTTGATGTATTGAGATCTAATTCCGTCCTTTAGTCTGGTTGACTGCAGACAGGATATAGTTTATAGTTACTGAAAAGATATAATTTGACGAATTTCGAAATATAATTTATTTTTTTAAAATTGACGCGTATATTAAGATACTTCCTCTTATTTCAGCAATTTTATTTGTTTTTGCTCTTATTTTTTAATAGAAATAAAAATGACAAAATGTTCAAAGTTAATTTATTTGATTTTTTCATTATAAATAATATTTTTCGGATAACACACTATATTGTATATTCTAAACTAGTTGCAACTATATTATTTAATATTATTTAGATCTGAAGAATTTCTTTCGTGATTCGAGTATATGTTCTAAATTATTAACAATTGACAATTTATTAGATCAGAAATTAATAAAAATTCACAGAAAGAAGATTGTTATAAAAGAAAAAATAGAATTTATTTATAGTATTTAATAGAAAAAAAAATTTAAGTATCATGAATGTATATTATTATTATGATTGAACGAAGAAAGAGAAATTTTTATGATGACTTAACTTTAGAAAATATGAAGAGATATTTTCAGGTTGACGATCATTTTGAATTATTGAAATTTATTAAAAAACATGGACTAAAAAACGATGATTCTGACCTTAACATAAAAGAACATTAATTTTTTGAACCTGAGTGACTTAAAGGTCTAGTTGTTTTATATAAAATAGTGTATTCAGAATTTACGGACAGCTCCTATTATCCTGAAAATATTCTTTGATCCATCGATCAGCATACCTAGAATAATTCTGCAAAACAACAATTCTAGAAATTTCACTTTCATCCATTAATTTATATTCATTAAGTGTTTTTACTAAAATCTCACCAAAATTTCTTATTTCTTTCATCTCAAGCATATGTTTTTGTTCCAATCTTTGGGTAGACATTCCGATATGCATATAAGATTTTAATTCTATAAAGTTGGGATTACCAATATTAATTAATTCAGCAAAATCAGACATATCTTCCAAATTATCGTTGTACCCTCTAATAAGAGTGACTCTTAATACTGTCCTTGTACTAATCTCAGAAATAATTTTAAGAGTGTTTAACCATCTATCCCACGCATCTTTATATTTTGGTCTATTAATTTTATAAAACATTTTTTTATTTGAAGCATTAGTAGAGAGATATAATTGCGTTGGAAGTGCATCTTCTTTTATTAGTTTCTTTATCATTTCAGGTTCTTGACCATTAGTAACAAGAAAGATGGATTTAGTATTTTCTAACGATTTCAAATATTTGATCAAACCTGGTAATTTAGGATACATTGTAGGCTCTCCGGAAAGAGATATTGCATAATGCGATGGAAACAAAGATTCATCTAGTTTCTTTTTGTCTGATTTTGAATTTCCGTAGAAACCAACAATTAATCGTTCCCTTTCTTTCAATAATTGAGTCACAATAGCATCGGGTTCATCAACTAATTCTTCTGGCATTAATAAGGTATCATAAAATTCAGTTGGTCTCCAACAATACACGCATCGATTTTCGCAGTTCATTGCAGTTGGAGTCATTTCCATACATTGATGGGTTGAAATTCCATAAAATTTATGTTTATAACAATCACCTTCATTATAGAAAGATTTTTTCGTCCAATGACATAATTCTACAGCCGAATGATTGAAAATGCCGTATTTAGCTTTCCTGAGTTTTTTTTCTAAACTCGAAGTAATATGGATAACATTATTTTCATTGTCATGATAAACATGTTCATCAGAACAGCTCATTTATAGCATTAAAGATAGTCAAACTAATTTATACTTTAAAACTAGTTTGATAAAGTAAAATTTCTTATATAAATATTTGTTCGAATAGCATAATGAAATCTTTAATACATTGATTACTTTTACATATGGGATCAAAAATATTACACATAGTTGAAGACAATCGCGATCGATTTAGATTCAGTTTTAGCCGATGTAATGATTATTTGGATTGAGGAATATAATAGAATTCGTGGTTCCAATATCATCAAAAATGATATTACTGCCTGGGATATTCACACCATTTTACCGATAAATGATATTGAATGTAATATTCTGTTTTCAATGGTATGGAAAAATAGATGGAAAGAAATACCCCCTACAAATAAAAATATAGAAAAAATTATAAGGGATTTGAATAAGGAAAATAGAATTTCGATAATAACTAAAAGAGAAAAGGATACGATTCCGTTTGTATATGAGTGGCTGAAGTACAATAATATAGGATATGACGACTTATTATTTGTTCCTGACAAAATTCCAAAAAGTGTATATCCATTCAATTTTTTGATAGATGATTATCCAAATAATTTAGTAGATATTAAATTTCCAAAAAAAGGAATATTGTTTGATCAACCATGGAATAAAAATTTTAATTGGCCTAGAAGAATTCATTCCCTAGACGAAATAAGAACAGTTATTTGTTTCTAGTACAAATTAGTTAAGAAAATTCCAATTCTATAATTGCTCGGTTTAAAAGTGAGGAAACGCCTGTATACTTTTTAATAAATTCTATTGTAGATTCAAACGAATCAACACCTCTATATCCTTCATCATACTTCATCAATACAATCCCTTTATTTGTCCTAACATATAGTATAAATAAATAGTAATTTCCCAATTTTGTGTCATAATTCTCTACATACTGACTTAATATTATTTCCTCTATATAATACTCATGAATGTACTTGATATTAGAAAGAACTTTTTCTGATTTTGTTGGGTTTTTTCCTTCTATTCTGCGAATATCAAAGTCAAGTATTATTTTTTTATTTTTCATATTCTAAAAATCTGATCCATTCTGGAAACCACAAGTTACTTTCAGGAATGCCAATTCCTTTAGAGAGTAAGGAAGGAGAATTATAGAATATTTTTTCACAACCAATCTCCCGAGAAACAAAAAAATTGAGCTGATCTAAATTCGATATTTTACCTACATATTTGTTGGCAAGAAAATCCCTATTATGAGTATACAAACCAACTTGTCTTCCATCAATAGTGGGAACATAACATACTATCACATTCACTTGTTTTACTCCATTTTTCTTGAGATAGTAAATGGTTTCTCTGGCTGTACTACCTGTTTGTATGGTTCCTTGAATTGTAGCAATTTTTCTATTTTTAGTTAAATTTTCTATTATAAATTTTAACGACTTCCCTGTTGTTAAAAGTTTATTTTTACTTACTTGTTCAGAAAAATCTATCATATGATCAGAGTCATCATACCTGTCTTTTATTACCCCTTCAGATATTTCAAATTTTGAAAATTTGTTCTGTAAGCTTAATCCCATTCCCAATGCCATAGGTCTAGTATAGTCTGGTTCTGCATAAATGCTATCTAGATCCATCTCTAGGGGCAAACGATCAGCTTGTACTTTTCCGATATTTTTCCTTATTGAATAAATACTTTTATTGTTAAACATGGAAGTTACATGAGATTCTCGTATAAATTCAAAAGGATCTAGTAATTCTTTGTGGTCTTCAAGCGTAACTAAATCCTGAACATGATTTTTTAAACTTAACTTCATTAATTGTCCGGGTTTTATATTTACATAATTTAAATGTGGAAAAGATATCCTTAATGAATTCTCGGATGAAATAACTACAATGTTATCATCGGTGGCCATAATAAGAGGTTTAAATCCAGTACTATTTCGAAAAATAAATATTTCATTCTTCTTTTTAATAATAATATTTCCCCTGAGATGTCTATCTATAAACTCAGCTGCTTGTTCGCTATTTTTTTTTTCGGTAATTAATTTCATAAAAATATAGAAGATTTGATACAATGGATCGAGTTTTTTTGTAGATCCGATGTGCGGATGAAGATATAACTTTTCTGTATCTACAAGAAAACCATCAATAGAGATATCGAGTAAATTCATACTGGGAAAAAGAGGCGATCTTTTTGAAAGATATCCTACTGCACAGAATCCAGATAACTTTTTCTTTTTAATGGAAGCTAATAAAACATCGTCAGGTGGTAAAGAACCTTGGTTTTCGATGACATCGTCACCCATCATCAATTTCCAATAAGCTTTTCCTCTATGTTGAAGCATCCTCATACCACGTATAAGGTAAAATATGGTCGTATCAGAACTTTTATTTTCGTTGTAGTTATAAACCGCGATTAATCCTGCCAAAGATCTGTTTTTTGATTGTTAGAAAAGATATAAAAGTTATCGAGTGCTAAAATGAAGCTAATATTCATAAAAATAATAGAAGGAAACTATCAGCGATGTTACGAAATAATTATAACAGAGAATTTAGCAAAATAAAAAAATGGTTTAATGTTATATTAGTAAATTAGAATATGTTAATTGGAATTATTGGGAAAGCGAATGTTGGCAAATCAACTTTTTTTAATGCTTTAACAGATCAATCTGTTACGTCAGCAAATTATCCTTTTACCACAATTCAACCAAATATAGGGATTAGTTATCTAAGAAAAAAATGTGTTTGTAGAGAATTTGGTGTTCAAGATAATCCGATCCACTCAATATGTGTTGATGGGAATAGATTTGTTCCAGTGAAATTAATAGATATAGCTGGTTTAGTTCCAGGAGCTCATTTAGGAAAAGGACTTGGCAATAAGTTTCTAGATGATGCAAGACAGGCCGATGCATTAGTTCATGTTGTAGATGCTTCTGGATCGACCGACCCCGAGGGACATATAATAGATATATCCAAGGGAGACCCTCTGTACGATATAAAATTTGTAGAAGAGGAATTTGATCGCTGGCTATTTTCTATAGTTAGCAGAGAATGGAATAAGACTTCAAGAGATATGATTAGTCAAAAAATGAAAATTGAACAGATACTGACAAAAAAATTGTCGGGTTTGTCTATAAAAATGGACAATATTGTAGAATCCTTGATGGAGTTGAATTTAAAGAACAAGAATCCTGATTTGTGGACAGAAGAAGAATTACTATCTTTTGTAAGAATAGTTAGAATGAAATCTAAACCTTTACTTATTGTTGCCAATAAAATAGACATAAAATCTTCTATGAAAAATATATTGAAGATTAAAAAAGAAATAGACAGAATAGTAATTCCATGTGCTTCAGAAGCAGAATTAGCTTTAAGAAGAGGAATGAAAAAGGGACTATGGTATTATTTACCAGGCGATAAGGATTTTCAAATAAAAAAAAAAGACCTCAATGAACAGCAACAAAAGGCGATATTGATGATTAAATCAATATTGATGGAGAATGGGTCTACCGGAGTCCAGAAAGCCATCAATACTATATGTTTTGATCTCATGAAGATGATTATTGTTTACCCTGTAGAAGATGATGTTAAATTATCAGACAAAAATGGAAACGTACTTCCACATGCGTTACTAATGCCTAAAGGTGCCACTGCAAAGGATCTTGCTCAAGCGATACATGCGGATTTGGCAAAGGGGTTTATGTTTGCAATTGATGTTAGAAATAAACAAAGAATAGCAGCAGATTATAAACTGGAGGATAATGATGTAATTAAAATAGTTTCATCGACGTCAAGGGGGTAATGAAAATGATTTTTAATGATTCAGGTGAAAAACTAGGTTTAGGAATAGAGAGTACTGCTCACACTTTTGGTTGTTCGGTAATAAAATTTAAGGAACCACAAAAAAAAGGCGAGATTCTTTCTGAGGAAAGGGGTATATATAAAGCACCATCTGGCTCGGGCATCCATCCGAGAGAAGCCTCAAGACATCACACGAACAAGGCACCAGAAATCTTGAGAAATTGTTTGAAAGAAGCAAAAGTTACTCCTAAAGAACTAGATATCATTTCATATTCTGCCGGTCCGGGATTGGGACCGTGCCTAAGAGTAGGAGCGGTTGTAGCAAGAACTCTTTCATCGTTTTATAATAAACCATTAATTCCAGTCAACCATGCTTTGGGACATATTGAATTAGGAATGATGTTAACTGAATGCAAAGATCCTCTAGTGTTATTGGTTTCTGGAGGCCATACAATGATTTTAGCATTCTCAAATAAACGATGGAGAATTTTCGGAGAAACGCTAGATATAACAATAGGACAATTATTGGATCAATTTGGCAGACACATGGGGCTTTCTTCGCCATGTGGAAACAAAATAGAGGAATTAGCATGGCAATCATCAGGAGAATACATTCAATTACCGTATTCAGTTAAAGGAAATGATGTTTCTTTTTCGGGCCTTTTGACTTCTACGAAATCACTTATCACTGAAGGTAAAAATGAATTTGATGTATGTTTTTCCTTGCAAGAAACTGCCTTTGCTATGTTAACAGAAGTAGTTGAAAGAGCATTATCTTTTACAGGAAAAAAACAGGTGTTAATAGTAGGAGGTGTCTCAGCTAATAAACGCCTACATGATATGTTGGAACAGTCGTCTGAAAGGCAGAAAGCAGAATTACGATCATGTCCTTTAATTTACTCAGGTGATAATGGATCACAAATTGCATGGATAGGTTTATGCGAGTATCAGACTACAGGAAATAAAACAGATATCAAAAAATCTTTTGTTAACCAATCGTGGAGACTGGATTCAGTAGACGTTAATTGGAGAACCTAGAAATATACACAATAAACTAAAAAAACACTTTTATAATTTTCTAATATAGTTTATTAGATTTAACTTTTTCAATCTCTTTTGTCCATTTAGAATTACTGAGAACTCCGAATTTATATATCTCATTTTTTAAGGTGGTAATTACTGCCTTTTTTATGATGAATCCTTCAGCCCTACAATCATCAATTTGATCAAGAGGTAAATCTAAAAGTAATTTGCCCGTTTGTTTTGAAAGGGTTGCAAGGGTACCTTCAGTTTTTTCAAAAATAATTCGCTGATTTGTAAGCGTAAGTATTCCGTTTTTTAGCCTGTCTTCGGCACAGTCTTCTTGAAGAATTAATTTCTCTCCTTTTCTAGGTTTTACAGAACTCACGTTTTTATTATATAGAATATGCATATATTATCATTGCATCGAAAACTCATTAAGAAAGGAGCAGAAGCCGATATTTTTTTAATAGCATGGTACGGAAGAAAGGCGATTTCAAAAATTAGAAATCCAAAGCAATATAGGAACAAATATCTTGATGAAAATATAAGAAAAAAAAGAACATTACATGAAGCCAATATGATAAGTGCAGTTAAGAACGTGGATATAAAAACACCATCTTTGTTATTTTTGGATCCATTAAAAGCTGAAATAATAATGGAATACATAGATGGACATAATGTCAAGGATATAATGTCAAGTCAATTGGCTTTAGATATTGGAAAATATACGTCCTTATTACATAATAATAACATTGTACACGGTGATTTAACTACTTCAAATTTTATAAGATCTGGTAACGATCTTGTAATTATAGATTTTGGATTATCATTTTTTTCTGAGAGGATTGAAGATAGAGCGGTTGACTTTCGATTAATTAAAGAGATTTTGAGTAGTGCACATATAGAAATATTCGATCAGGCATATCAGAATTTCATAACAGGATATTCTAACAATACAAATAACGATATGAAAAAAATATTACGAGTAGTAAGTGAAATAGAGAAAAGAGGAAGATATGCAAGAATAAGTTAGACAAGATTGTTAAAATTATAATTACTATACTGACTAACCAAATATCGTAGATACATTTTTAGCTAACTATTGTAGATACATATTACATTTGCATTCTCAATTAGATAAGGCATACAGGCGAGAATCCAATCCAGATGTAAGAGAAAGAATACTTCTTGTCAGACGCGTATTAGAAGATAAACAACATATCGTAAATGTAGCAAAAGAATTGCATAGATGTAGAGCATGTGCTTACAAATGGTACAAGAGATATACTGAGGAGGGATTAAAAGGATTAAAAGACAAAACAAAAACTCGCAGACCTCCATCAGTACCAAAGGATGTAATGGTAAGGATTAGAAAAGAACTAGCAGAAAGCAATACAGGATGAGATTTTAGACAGGTAATGGATCTGATATACAGAAAGACAGGAGTAAGATATCATGAGGTACATATCTACTGTCTATTACACAAATGGGGTTTCAAGTCAAAGGTACCACAGAAAAGATTTCTAAATACTGCTTCGGTAAAGGACAAAAGCAAATTCAAAAGAGTAAAACAGATTCTTGACAGTTTAAAATCAGACTGGACTGTACTTGTACAGGATGAATCCATATTTGTATACGATTATCCGATAAAAGGAAAGAAATGGGTTTCTACAGATAAAAGACCTGTTGTAACTGTAACAGGTTCTCGTAAAAAGAATATTGTATTTGGCTCTCTCTTTAGATAGTAAACAGCTATTCAAACAATATGATAAATTTAACAGCAATACATTTGTTGACTACTTAAAACATGTACAGTAAAGATTTGGAAAAATCGTCATATTTGTTGATAGAGTAACACCACATTGTTCTAAGATAACAGTACAGCATCTCGCACAAAATAAAGATACTATCAGATTAGAATATTTTCCTGTTGGATCTCCAGAATTCAACGTAGTAGAAGAATGCTGGAGACAAGGAAAATACAAAATACTTTCTACTTACTATGCTATGTTTGATGATCTGAAAGACGTTAATTGTGTTATAACAGAACTACAAGATTCAAACTGGATATTGTGAAGTACCTGTTAAGGTCTACGAATTAATGTTTTTAAATATGTGGAAGACATTCTATGAATAAATTTCAAAATATAATAAAATTTTTCTTAGATCGTTAAATTATAATGTTCTTCTATCTCTCCCTCCATGATGCTTGGGAGCATTTCTTTCAATTTTTCAAAATTAACCAGAAATTTATTTCCGCTTTCAGTAATGGTATAATACCTTTTTTCACCGTTTAAAACCTCGTTAATTAAACCACATTTTAATAAAAATTGAATATATAGCTTACATTGATCGTTACTAAGCATAGCTTTGTACATAACTTTTGTTCGAGTTTCCATCCTTATGCATGATGATAGTATAGCTGCAATAACCTCGTATCGGCTGCGGTTTTTCATCCATAACTTATAAAGTTTATAATTAATATAACAGATGTGATACTATTAAATAGAACAATATCTTAATTAAATATTAAATATAAAGTTACTTTTATAACTATTATTCTTTTTGCATAATAGAAATAAATTATACAAATGACTTTATGATTTCTTAAAAATTTCTTTTTTTATAAATTTATATTACATTGTAAAGTCAATTCAAGATAATAAAGTTAAGTCAAATTGTCCTGTAAGCTGCCTTGTTGCACAACTTGTTCTTCTCAACACATTTAGCTAACCAATTCTAGTCATATTATGTGAACTGGAGAAATTACAACGAATCTCTTGTTAAACGTGGTGAGGTATTACTGGATTTTGATATTATAGATAACTGGAATACTGAACTAGAGAAGATGAATAAGGAAAAGGAAGGTAGGAAATTCGTATATCCAGATTCATTTGTCAAGTTATTGGGATACATGAGAGCATACTTTCACTTACCCTACAGACAAACTGAAGGAGTAGTAAGAGAACATGCTTCAAACACTTTGCCATCAATTCCAGATTATAGTAACATTAGCAGAAGAATAAATAGACTGGATATCAAGATTTCTGATGATATAACCAAATCTAACTTGCATGATGATAATTTTGTTATTGCAATTGATTCTACCGGTATAAAGGTATCTAAGAGGGGTGAATGGATTAGACACAAGTGGAATGTAAAAAGAGGATATCTAAAGATACATTTAGCAGTCGATATAAAAAAGAAGAGAATTCTATCATTAGATGTTACTAGTGAAGAAGTACATGATGTAAAAGTACTTCCAAAATTGGTTGATTATATAGCAATAAAACAGAATAAGGTAATAGATACTGCTATCATGGATGGTTCCTATGATAGCAACAAGATCTTTCAGTTTCTATCATTTAAAGGCATACAACCAGCAATAAAGGTAAGAAAGAATTCTAGATGCAGAAACAAGACCAATCATTACCTTAGAAACAAGATGGTGAAAATGCAGAAGAATGATTTGCAAGAATGGAAAGATAGTGTACGCTATGGACAAAGATGGATGGTAGAATCTGTTTTTTCCTCTATGAAGAGAATGTTTGGTGAATATGTTACTGCTATCAGGTTAGAGAACATGATAAGAGAGATAATGTTGAAAGCATCGTTGTATAACTGGTTTCAAAGTATAACTGTTACATAATTATCAATTATATAATAATGAGAACGATTGGTTAAACGAGTTATGCAACAAACCACTGTAAGCAAATAATTTAAAGTAATAACAAAATGATAAATTCAAAATATTTGATAATCTATTGTCCGTATTTTCCCTTATACCATGATATAAATTTCTCTAAAGTTAACCTTCTATGCGAAAACTTGTTTTTTTTGTTTATAATGTATAATCTGCCCATTGACATATTTGAATTTTCGGGAATAAAAATAGGATCGAATCCCCATCCTCCTTTATGAAGTCGCGTAGAGATTTTTCCACAAATTTGGCCAGAAAAAAGTGCTATTTCAGTTCCATCATTATAAGCAAAAATCGATCTAAAATAAGCAGATCGATCAGATTCTCCCTTCATTAGTTTCAGGATTCCTATATTTCCTATTGTAGCAAAACTGTATGACGAATATTGGCCAGGAAAACCCTTTAAAGATTTAATAAACATTCCATCATCTTCTATTATTATTGGCTGTTTAACCATATCATAAGCATATCTAGCTTTTTCTAAAGCAATCATCTCGATATCATCAGATTGTATTTCTATAATATGATGCTTATAAAATTGTAATTTTGTCGAATTTAATCTTTTTTTTAAAATTGATTCCACCTCCAAAAATTTATTTGAATTACTAGTAACAAAAAACAGTAAATTAATCATATTCTATCTATAAATATTATAAATAAAAATATTTTCAAATGGTATGTAGCATATACAGATTAACATAAATTCGTAAATCTTTGTTATGTTAACAATAACAATTCCAAGAACATAATATATATTGCATTAAGTAAATTGTAAACCAACCTATGTTAGGTAATATGTACTATTGATTTCTGATATTCTATACTCATTAACATTAATTCGTAGACCTTAACAGGTACTTCACAATATCCAGTTTGAATCTTGTAGTTCTGTTATAACACAATTAACGTCTTTCAGATCATCAAACATAGCATAGTAAGTAGAAAGTATTTTGTATTTTCCTTGTCTCCAGCATTCTTCTACTACGTTGAATTCTGGAGATCCAACAGGAAAATATTCTAATCTGATAGTATCTTTATTTTGTGCGAGATGCTGTACTGTTATCTTAGAACAATGTGGTGTTACTCTATCAACAAATATGACGATTTTTCCAAATCTTTACTGTACATGTTTTAAGTAGTCAACAAATGTATTGCTGTTAAATTTATCATATTGTTTGAATAGCTGTTTACTATCTAAAGAGAGAGCCAAATACAATATTCTTTTTACGAGAACCTGTTACAGTTACAACAGGTCTTTTATCTGTAGAAACCCATTTCTTTCCTTTTATCGGATAATCGTATACAAATATGGATTCATCCTGTACAAGTACAGTCCAGTCTGATTTTAAACTAATGATCTAATTTACTCTATTCTGAGTTCCCTTTTGTCCTTTACTTAGAAAGTATTGGTAAATCATTATGTAGTTTTTTTGAAGTAAAACCTCACTTATGTAATAATCTTTATATCTATACCTAATCAGTATATTTATAATATTTGTCCATTAATTTAAAGATAATTTTCACTTTCTTTAACTCGTCTTTCTTATTCTTTTTGGTGTCATTATATATTAAAATAAGGTTGTATTCTAATACGTACATACAATAGAATACATCCATTCTGACTGTAATGATAGTATTAATCAAAATTTTCGTTTCTATCCTTGAGATATTTACTGACTCATTTCATCAAACTTTTATGCAATATAAAATAATAGATAATATTTTAATTCAATCGAATTACATGCTCCATAATACAATGTGTCAACGTCCGCATGTACAATATGTTGTCGATAGTTAGATAGAATGGACCTGACAAAATATTACGGACTAACAATTTTTCCCCTTACATTCAAAGGACTTTCTTATTGATTGGCTTCATATTAAACCAAAAGACAACCAATAAAGATGATCTCCAATATGAACAATAGTTACATCTCTTATGAAATTCTTCTTTTTTAACAGGTGTGAGATGATACAAAGCTGTCAAATTTCTTACATAATCTCTTTTTCATTTCTAATGGTTGTCAAAGCTTTGGTGGTATCGCTTAAACTTAATTGTGTATATTGTGTTCTAAATTGAATGACTATAGATAAATAGCATGACCACGTCTAAAACTGATTTGGTCAAATTGACAGAATTTTTGTAAGAATACTAATATTGCACAAAATTTGTTTCATCATAAACAGAGTTAATATTAGGGAACTAGAATAATTTGTTTTGTTATTAATGAATTATAGTGGAAGAGGATATGGTAGAGGCGGAGACAATAGAAGGACATTTGGCTCAAGTCCGAAACCAGTTGAAATGGGAAAAGAATACGAAGTGGAAATATCAGAAATAAGTAATAAAGGAGATGGAATTGCCAGAATCCAAGGATTTGTAATCTTTGTTGTTGGAGGAAAAGTTGGGCAGAATGTGAAGATAAGAATCACCAGTATCGGAGAAAGATTCGCAAAAGCAGAAGTTGTGTGAACGTAAATCATTTTATAAAAAATCCACTGTCGGTACAGCACGTTTTAGAAAATAAAAAGATCATTTTTTACTGGACCTGTAATATTTTTTATCTGGTTTAAATGCCTTACAAGTACAATTGCCAATAAGACACTTCATTTTGTCTTTTGAAGTCCTATCATGATCAACTTTTTGGTGTTCACATCTCAAACACTTAACATATAAGTCCAACTCATTGTCCAAATGGAATTACCATATTATTTAGCAGAATTAACGCATATAAATTCTATATTATGAAGAAATAAAAAACGTTCAGCCGCTTCACTGTATTCGAAAAAACAGAAAATTTAACAATAAACACGATAAAAATTTGATAATAATTCGACTGGCTGATATTAAAAAACTATATTATGAAACAAAATATGTAATTCAGTAAGATCTTTTAAAAAAATGCCTATCTTACCCTAGGACTAGCAGATCTGTAATTTATGGAAAAATACTGTGCTTTTGACACAAAGAAATTCAAAAATTTAAGCATTAATTATCGTACGGACCATTTATATCTTGTAAAGGCATTATTCTCAGAATGTCTACGAGAAACTGGTCCGTGTATAATGATCGCATAGAACGTGGACACGCCTTGATGGATGGTTCCGTGCAAAACAAGATGAGTTTATCTTTGTTAGGTTTGTTCAAACTGATTTAATAATTCTCTAAAATGGAGTATACCCAATCATCTAGATTCAGTCGTGATTATGATTGAAATTAAATTCATCTACTATCTGAATAAGATTATTTATTGATTCAAATCTACCTATTTCATTAAGAGAATGAGCATCGCTACCCAAATGAAATTTCACACCATTTTTTAAAAATATTCTTATCCATTTCTCAGGGGGTCTACGATATTTTGCATTTAACTCTACAATTTTGTTATTTTCGTTTATGAGCTTACCTATCTCTTCTATTTCGTGATCATATATTTCAAAATAATTTTCCGGAGCCAAATGTCCTATTACATCAACATGCTCATTTTTAATAGTTTTTTTGAGGAGCTCTAACCATTTATTTTTATCTTGAAACGTTGTATGAAAACTTGCAACAATAAAAAATTTACTTGCAACATTTTCATTGCAATCTATATTTCCATCAGATAAAATTTTTGCCTCAAATCCAGATATTATTTTAATTTTATTTTTTTTTTTATATTGTTCTATCTCTTTAATGTAATCACTAATCCATTCAGAGGACCTTCTTACATGTTCTGTAAATGCAATACATTCTAATCCTATTTTCTCCGCCTCTTCAATAGCATTTTTTATTGTTAAATTAAGATCGGAGTGATCATTATAATTTGTATGGATATGAAAATCTTGTCTAATGTTCATACAAGCAATTAAATAATTATTTTATAAAAATCTATAATATCAGAAAAACCCAAAAATTTTTATGTAAATATTCGATGCATCACAAATATGTATGATTCATAATTAAATGAACATGTAATTTAATTATTACGTATCAATTTAAATTTGGTAATGATAAATTTGAATGTCCTGGTTCCAGGGGCTGGTGGGCCTGCAGCAATAAATACAATAAAATCCTTAAGATTATCTAAATTTGATGGACAGATAGTCTCAACAGACTCCGATCCACTTTCAGCTGGTTTTTTCCTTAGTGATTCATATTATGTTGTTCCTATTGTAAGCGACAAATCATTTATAGATGTATTGATAAAAATTATTAAAAAAAATAATATTAAAGTTTTGATGCCTTCATCAGGTTATGATATCTATCAATATAGTATTAATAATCAGTTATTATCTGAAATGGGCGTGCAAGCAGTAGTAAGCAGGAAAGAAGTTTTAGATGTCTGCCAAGATAAATTATTATCATTTAAAAAACTCTCAAACATATTCCCATTTGTTTTTTCAACACTTTACTTTGAGCAAATTGATAAATTTCCTGTTATAGCTAAACCGCGCTTTGGAAAGGGTAGTAAAGATATTATCAAAATCGAAGATCTCACTGATTTAAAATATGTGACTGCCAAATATAATAATATGATATTTCAAGAATATCTTCCAGGAGTTGAATATTCAGTTGACGTTCTTTCTGATCTAAATGAAAATCCTCTTATTGCCATTCCAAGAATACGTATTCAAACAAAAGCAGGAATATCTGTCAAAGGTAAAATCAAGAGAAATCAATATATTGAGAATTTGTGTATGAATTTGGCAAAACATCTCGGAATTAAAGGTCCGTGTGTTATACAATTAAAACAATCTGAATCCGGAGAATTGAAAATAATTGAAATCAATCCCAGATTTGGTGGAGGTACTTTTTTTTCTACACTTGCTGGAATTAATTTTCCTGCTTTAATTTTAGATATGGTTTGTAATAAAGAAATAGTTCTTCCAGAGGTCTCAGAAATTACCATTATGAGATACTATGAAGAAGTAGTACTCTAGATAACATAATTTCGCTAATCCATTAATCTCATTAGATATCTTACAGTATTCACATGATATCATGTTTCTCTAATTACTACGAATGAATATTTCAAATCATCAAACGAAATATTAAGACAACAGAAAAGTATTT
This sequence comes from uncultured Nitrososphaerales archaeon, assembly GCA_963695855.1. Classification (GTDB taxonomy): domain Archaea; phylum Thermoproteota; class Nitrososphaeria; order Nitrososphaerales; family Nitrososphaeraceae; genus TH1177. The sequence goes on from CAVOHZ010000010.1 coordinate 735,516, forward strand.
GGTACTCGCCTTGACTCCAGCAATTCTCTATGGCATTAAAATCTAGTGAACTAGCAAGAAAGTATTCTATTCTTATATTATATCATCTTTAATTATTTTAGCTCAAGATGGTTTCAAGTGATTTTGGAACATTGTGAATTTACCTAATCTTTTCTTTACATGGTTTAGATAATCAACAATTGTATTAATGGTGAACTTATTATATTGTGCAATTATATGTGTATCCCACAAGAAATAGACGCCCAAACCAAGTCGTTCTTTTGTATGAATCTGGAGCTGTTACAGTAGGTATTTAATTTTTAGAAATCCATTTCTTCATTCTTATCAAATATTGCTATACAAAGATAAATGATATCGGAATGCCATTTTCTTGGAAATCAGATTCATTACTTGTTTGAATATGATCCTCTTTTGTTGTCTTCTAATTCCTGTCATATTTTTAACATTGTAAACTTTATATCCCTATATCAACCACTTCATGTTTTATCTTCTACTCTATCTAGTGTTCTTTATGAAATTTATATAATGATCTATCCGTCCACAAACTCGATTTGTTTAGTTGATTTTCTGCAACCCAGCTGCTTCTAGCTTGTCTACTTCAAAACTTGTTACATACAGCTTACTTTCTTCTATACTTGCATCTTTTCTATATTCATTATCTAGTATAACTCTAATTGAGACAATAAAACACACCCTAAATTAGGAAACTAACTTGGTTACGCTAAAAACTAGATACTAGTATGATTATTTATGTTAACTATTGCTTTATTCCAAGACTCAGAAATCGATAAGATGATCTAAATTTTTGACAGCAACAAATTAACAAAAATTTTTTCTTATATAAAAGGGAGATTTATCTTTTCAAAATTAATGAAAATCATAGTTGCGAAACAAAACAATAATTATTATAGTTTATTGATCTCAGAATACCGATAAATCAAACAGATTTTTATAGAGTTTGTAAGAATATGTATTCTACCTCCAGGTTTTATTTTTTATTGTGATTGCAGCATAAATTAACAGCCAAGTAAAAAGGAAAGTTGATAATAAATTCATCAATGGTCTGTAAAACCATCTTGAATAACCCGGTCTTCTCAATCTAACGTCAATACCATACATTAAACCTGCAAATGCTGCACCGGAAAGATAAACTAAACCACTAAAATAATCTCCTGATAACGGTAACAAAATAAGTGATTTTATAATTATATATGGTCTGAATAATCTCAATACTATAGTGACATAATAAAAAATGGCCGCAGGTAACGGTCTCTGCCAATATATTGAACCGGTAGCAAATATACTTCTAATAAAACTCTTCCGCCATCGTATTTGTTGTTTGATTAGGGAACCTAAGGTATCTGGAACCCCTATCTCTACATTAACCTTTAAACTATATTTTAATTTCCATAACTTTATTTTATTATCATTGAATTCAATAGTTGTCTTATTTCTGCGCATATCCTTATCCAAATCTTTCACCTTTCCAAGGACAAATGCAGTAAGTCTTCTGTCTGTAGCAAATCTAAAATCGATCCCTAAAAAACGATCGTTAGCCCATTTATCCATATATTGTTTAACTGCTTCTCTTCTAAAAGCAGATAACGCACCAGAACAACAAGTAAGAGATGAAAAGGAACTCTCCATTCCTTTTAGGATTCTATATTGACCATCAAACCAAACATCTTGGATTTTTTCTAGTAAATTGCCTTTTTCCGCATTTCGAACTCTTCCATGCGCTGTAATAGCTCCAATTTCCTTATCTGATAGAAATATTTTAACTGCATTTGTGATAGCATCTGTTGTCATATTGCAATCACTGTCCATAAAAAAATAAAACTCGCCTTTTGCTATTTTTATAGCTTCTTTTATAGCGTGTTTTTTTCCTAAATTTACTGGCAAGTCTATTATAACTAAATTTGGATTACTTTTTTTTATCCGCTCTAGAATAATTGGTGTTTTGTCTGTACTTGCATCATTAACTACGATGATTTCTTTATATCCATATGACGAATTTGTGCAAGATTCTATGCATCTTTCTATATTTCCTTCTTCATTTTTAACTGGAATAACAATTGATACTAACGGGTTCTCCTTTGAGGGATTGTCTTTCTTAATTTCATTAAAGGGATCTCTATATCGCAAGTATGACAAAGAAAATAAGGTAAATAAAATAAATGTTGTAAGGACACTATAAAAGCCAACTGTAAAATCTATAATAAAAATCATGAAGTATATTTTTATTATCAAAATAATTGCTATAGCAGCAAGTATAAAATATCTCAATACCCATCTCCTGTTACTCATTTCACGAGATTTGATTGACCCTTTTTCCATAATCATTTTTATCACAATTTCATCCTTTTATGTTGGTTGACATCTTTTATACTATTTTTATTTCAGATACGAAATTCGATATTAAATATAATAGTAGATTATATTTAATCTGATTATCATAAAAATTTATTGCGATGTTAATTTTATTAAAACAAATAGTGTGAATTTATAATGATTATTAAAGAAAGCATATATAGTTAATATTATTTATTTATATTATTATGTATTTATTGTTCACAAACCATTATCATCATAACATAGAAATTTTTACATATTATAATCAATGGATGGAATCCGGGTGCGAAAAATGCAAATAGTAAAGGTTAGTTCTGTATCATTCGAATATGGTTCGGAGAAAATTCTAGACGATATTTCTTTTAGTGTGAATGAAGGTGATTTTCTGGGGATTATTGGACCAAATGGTGCGGGTAAGACCACTTTATTTTTTTGTATGCTTGGTTTAATAGATGGGTATACTGGTGAAATAAAAATATTTGGGGAAAATATTAGAAGAAATAAGAAAATTTTAAAGCAAATTGGCTATATCCCACAAAGAAAATCTATTGACAGAAGGTTCCCACTTACTATAAAAGAATTGGTTTCTCTTTCAATTACAAACAAATCATATGTTGACAATGTGGATAAAGTCTTAAGATATGTTGACCTTTATGATAATCGAAATAAAATAATCGGTCAATTATCTGGTGGACAGCAACAACGTGTTTTAATTGCGAAGGCACTCGTTAATAAACCTAAAATGTTGATGTTAGACGAACCAACAAACGAACTTGATCAAACAAGTCAAGATAATTTCTACCTCTTTTTAAAGCAACTGAATGATGAAGAAAAAATTTCCATTATATGGACATCACACGATCTCGGCGCAGTAAATCGACTCTCTAATAAAATATCCTGTATTAATAAAAAAATGTTTTACCATGGAACAAAAGACGACTTCTTCTCTAATGATAATAATTTAAAAAAATACTCTGAATCAGAGATGCAAATTCATATGCATAGTCATTATTAATAAAATGAGAATTGATGTTGAATGTTGATTTAAATGCAAGAATTTTTTGATTTTTTTTCGTTCGGATATATTCAACGAGCCTTAATCTCAGGGATTTCAATCGCAATAATGTGTTCATTAATTGGATTATTTCTTGTTTTACGAAAACAATCACTTTTTGGGGACGCGATTTCTCATATGGCTTTTGGTGGCATAGCTATAGGAACATATTTGAATATTTACCCCTTCTGGACTGCAATAATTTTTTCTGCTTCTTCTGCCCTGGCCATAAATAAAATACGATATTACACTAAGCTTAACGCGGATTCAATGGTTGCTGTCTTGTTATCTTTTGGTCTTGGAATGGGAGTAACTTTGATAAGCGTATCCGATGGTTTTTCTGTTGATTTATTCAGTTTTCTTTTTGGAAGCATCCTGTTGGTAAGTTATGAAGATGTATTAATCACAGTTGGAATGGTTATTATTGTTACGTCCATAATTGGTTTATTTTTCAAAAAATTCATTTATGTTACTTTTGATGAAGATCAAGCAAAAATTAGTGGTTTGCATGTTGAACAACTTGATTATTTATTTATAGTTTTGGTTGCAATAACGGTAATAGTTTCTATGAAGCTAGTTGGAATTCTTCTTATATCTTCCTTGATAGTCATTCCAAATATTGCATCACTGATGTTAAATCAAGGTTTTAAAAGAACTCTTTTTATTTCTATAATAATATCTGCATGTTCTGTTTTCTTTGGGATAATTCTTTCATATTATTTTAATACTGCTCCAAGTGGCATGATCGTATTGTTATCAGTTGGGATTTTTATTGCAGTTATAATATCCAAATATTTTTATCAAAATATTGCTTAATTTTTTCAGTCATTCTTCAATAGTCAAATAAATATGTGTGTAATGCCTATCCTTGAATGAAATATCCTTCAATGAAAATAAGATGAATTCTATCCATAAAAAGATGTTATTAAGTCATCTCATTTATAACCTGATCAAATACTGAATATGGATATGCTCCCTGAATTGCAACAGGCGTAGTACCATTGTATAGAATAAAAGACGGAGTACTTGTTAAACCAATACTTCTTGCTAGCTTATCATTTTCACTTACTAAGGAATTGTATTTATGTGATTCAACACAGTCAGAAAACTTCATTAAATCAGGCACTCTGACGTTATTAGCAAATTGTTTCAAGTTGTCTTTAGTAATCCACCCTGTATTCTCTCCATTTGAATTTCTATACAATTCATCATGATAATCCCAGTATTTTCCTTGTTCTGCTGCACAATAAGATGCCTCAGCTGCTAATGTAGACGCCTTATCACTAGGAAGATCGTTTACTATAAAATCTTTGAAAATAAATCTAACTTTTCCAGTTTCCACAAAATTTGTGACCAAAGAATTCTTTGTTTCCTTATTAAAACGTGCGCAAAACGGACATTGATAATCTCCAAATTCAACTATAGTCAATTTTGATTTATCTTCTCCTATACCAGATGCATTAGCAGTTATTGGTTGAAGCAAATTACGAATGATATCCTGGGTTTGTTCAGAATCTGGAATAGATTTATTTTTGGGAGCAAAATTGAGAAAACCTAGTAAGGTTCCAAGTAACATTATTGCCATGAGTGTAATACTCGCAATTACAATTTTTTTCTTCATATATTATCAATACAATAAAACTTCTTATTAATCATGTGGCTCATAAATAGGTCGATTATGTTCAGAACAATTAAATCTTGGTCTGATTGTTTTTACATATATGAGCACTGGTGGACTAGGGAGTGTTACCTATGACTGCATGAGATGTGGGACTGGTGTCACCATAGAGGAATTATCAACATTACCGGAAATAAAATGTATTTGTGGTTTCAGAGTATTTAGGAAAGCTAGACAACCTGTAGTAAAACAAATAAAGGCAATCTAATCAATTTTGGGTCCTTTAGTATTGAAAGAAAATTTAAATTAAATTGATAGGGTATAGTTTATTGCCTTCTTAATATTATAATATATTATTATATGAAAATAATATGTCCAGATTGTAAAAAAACTGCTCATTTAGCCGATGATTTTACTCTAGTAAAATGCACGTATTGTTCTCTTGAACTAAGTTATGGGGAATACGTCAAATATATCGCATACAAAGATCCTAGGTATAGTGATATTTTGAGTGATTACAAGAGAAACACCTGAAGGTGCTATAAAAATAAAATACTAGCTACAAACACTAGAATTCTAGAAGAATTACAAATTTAATTATTTTTGTACCAATAAAAAAATAAATATCCATAATAATGAAAACAGTATTTACGAAAGGATAAACTGTAGTTATTCTATATAATAGTGTCTATTAATTTCAAACTAAATTTCTAGAAAACAAAAAAGGATTATATATAATCCTTAACAAAATAATAAAATAACCATTTGTAATTTTTTGGCGATAAAATACGATACCCTTGTCAAATAATATGTAAAAATAGGGGTAATCTTAAACTAACCACATCCATTACATCTAGAAAATACATTAAGAATAGAAATTTGAGAACTCCTCATAATATTATGCACGAATACAAATAATTGAATCCAATTGGAAAATGCTAGGAATCCAATAAATTTTCCTACATAGATAATAATAATGAAATTGTTCCTTTCTATCTTTTGCATATTGCATGGTCGTTTCCATTATCTTCTTTTTAAATAAGGAGCATTTTACTCTTGTTCCAATTTCAAAGAAGTACAGACATGAGAATATCACCTACTACAATCTCGATATATTACCCCTATCATATTTTCAACTCGCGAATATAGAAAGTGTTCAGTAACAACTATGTTTCTGCACCTTGAAATGTAAGCACAAATTACAATCTATGCACTACTTGAACTGCTACTCATAACCATCATTTTGCGTTTGCGATTTTTACCAATGCAGATACTCTTCATAGATAGATTTGTTTTGGATGAACTTTGTAACCGTTCCTAGCTCATATCAATCGCTTTCTATCTACAAATGGTTTTATGCTGTTGTTACATTACGAAAACTGAATCCCAAAAAATACAAATATAGTTCATACATGATTATCTGGCTGAATGTGCTTTCAGGTTCTGATAATCCCAATATAGTATCAGAAAATAGTTAAGATATAGTTTTTTCCTCTGTTTTAACATAACAGCGCCATTATTTATCTGAATATCCCAATTTGGTAGAAGTAGCTACTTATTCATTTTTATTATTCTTATTTCTATATTTCTATAAAATGAGTATTAGTGAAAAAAAGATTAATGAATTAAGAACAGGAATGAGAGGAATAAATGTTAAAGTAAAAGTAGATAGCATATCTGAACCAAGAAATGTTAATTTAAGAACTGGTGGTCAAGCCAAGGTAGCAGATGCTCAAGTGTCTGATGAAACAGGCGTTATCAAATTATCGTTATGGGATGATCAAATCAATATGATTGAAGAAGGTGATATGATATTGATTGAAAATGGCTATACTCACGCGTTCAGAGGAGAAAATAACCTCAATATAGGAAAATACGGTAAAATTGTAAAACTATAACGAAAATAGCATAAAAGACGAAATTTTATATATTCCTAAATTATATCAACGAACAGTCCAGTTCTGAGATAAGTTATAAATGGGAAATATAGAATCGCAAGTGTGAACGATAAGGTATTATCTACAAATAAAATTCCAAGCGGAACGATAGACAATATTAATGTAGTAATTGAGATCCCTAAGGGCAGTAATATCAAATATGAGGTTGATAGGGAAACTGGTGCACTATTTGTTGACAGGAAATTATTTACGGCAATGTGTTATCCAACCAATTATGGTTTCATCCCATCTACACTTGAAGGTGACGGTGATCCTGTAGATGTTTTAGTACTGGGAGAATTCACAGTAATTCCACTTTCTGTTATTCGGGCAGTTCCGATTGGTGTCCTATATACTGAGGATGAAGAAGGTCAAGATTCCAAAATTATTGCGATCCCCATAAAAAAAATAGATTCAAGTTTTTTACCAATAAATGACGTTAGTGATATACCAGATATTACCAAAAAACAGATCGAGCATTTCTTTGAACATTATAAGGAATTAGAAGCAGGAAAATATGTGAAAATTTCTGGATGGGGAAACAAACAGGCAGCTCAAAAAAAGATTTCAGAAGCTATTGACAGATTTTCTAATTCAAATTAAATTCATATTTGAAGTGGAAAAACAAATGTATTATGTTATAGTGCCTTAAATTGTTCACTCCATCTCATATAAGCTCTGATCATGTCTATGCTAACACTAGGCTTCCTTATCTTTATTATTTCCTTAAAATCGTTCATCGATACTGGACGAGGATTAGAATCTTCTTCCAATGCCTTACCGCTATCGAATAATTCATTCACAACACGTAGCTGTGCAGCTTGGCAAATATCTTTAATATCGCTTGCACTATATCCTTGAACAAGTTTAGCAAGATCTTCAATTTTAAGACCTTTTTCCTTCTTTAAGGGTGCTGTATATTGTTTAAACAAATAATTTCTTGAATCATTATCGGGTAAAGTAACATAAATTCTCTTTTGAAATCTTCTCAGAAAACCTGCTTCCAAGCTCCATGGTTTATTTGTTGCACCTATCACGTACAATTTAGATTCTTTGGCTTTGTTATTTATTCCATCCATCTCTGTTAGGAATTGATTTTTAACTCTTATCTCTCCTCCGACCTCTCCATTTCTTGTACCTAACAGAGAATCTATTTCATCTATGAAAAGTAATATCGGGATATTTTCTGTTTCTAGTAATTTATTGGCCATCTTAAATAACTTGGAAACGTTTTTCTCAGCCTCTCCTAGCCATTTACTCATCATTGCTGCAGCGTCCACATTTATAAAATATCCATCTATTTCGGCAGCAGCAGCTGCAGCCAATAAAGTCTTTCCACATCCTGGAGGGCCATAAAGTAATATTCCACGTGGCCATCCGAGAGGAAAAAGATCAGATCTTTTCATTGGATAAACAATGGATTCACGTATGGCTCTTTTAGCGTCATCTAACCCAATAACATCTTGCCATGAAACATTGGGCTTTTCTCTCATAACCAGATTATCAAATTCATCACCAAGTTGATCTCTAGACTTTTTCCCGTCCATTGCCATTTTTTTTCCATGACTTTCTTGTTCATTTAAAATTAGGTCATCACTTTTATCATCCTCGAGAATGTTGGACATCTGTAATGATTTTATTCTATTCATATAAGCATTAGCTCTTTCCATGTAAATTTTATTTAATTTGTATTCTGGATAAATCTGAATTAACTTATTAAGGGCCTCTATCGCATGTTGATATAATTGAATAGCTTTTATCCTAGAACCTTGAGAGTCTAACCTTATTGCTTCTGCAGCAAATTTACTAGCACTATTTTCTAATTCTTGTGGGGCTAAAATCATAATTTTTATCGACTATCCTAGAATTAATTTGTATTTTTATTACTATTATGTGAATCTTAATTGTTCAACAAACCAAAAAATTTGTACCAAATATTTTGTGGATCATCTACATCACTATAGACTATTAGTTTAAAGGTATTATAAATGAACAATAATTATTTTATCTTCTTATATAAGTGATAATAGTTTCAAATATTTCTATAAAAACGCGGAAATTGTTTGTTGCTTATTATTATCTTTAATTTTTTTTTGATATTCTAATGATTTCTCTAACATTTTTAAAATTTTCTTATCCTTAGTTTCTTCTACATAAATTACATAAATCAAAGCACTATTTTTATTATTAGATTTCCTAATTACTCTTCCAATTCTCTGAATCAATTGATTCATGTTTTGTGTGTTTGAGACTATTATTGCTATACCTACAGAAGGAAGATCAAATCCTATTTCCAAAGTATGAACTGATAATAGCACAAAAAATGATTTGCCCCAATCATCTAAAATTGTCATTCTCTGTCGAGATTTAATTTTGTTGTGAATTACTTCAGCCCTTATACTGGATTTGCTAAGCATCTCTCTGATCTTATTAATGGATTCAATGGTTTCACTAAAGATCATTATTTTCTCAGTTGGATGGTTTTTAACAATTTTAATAGTTTCATCCAATTTCGACAAAGTCTCATTCAGTAATTTTTTTCTTTTCTGAACGTATAAAAACCATTGTTTTGCTAATCTCGACTTTATGCCCCCGTATTTTAATAATCTAGAAATTTCAATCGGATTAGAAGATTTCAATTTCAACGATATTTCTCTTATTGATTTGGACATATCTTCATATTCTTTTCTCTCCTTAAAATCTAGTTTTACAGGCCTGATTATTACTTCCGGTTCAGTTAATCTTCCATCATCTACAGCTTCCTTAATCATATATTTTCTCACAGGCGGTATCAGCGCAATTATTTTGGAATATTTGGGATCTCTTTCGTCTATTGTAGCTGTTAGACCCAAGATAGCTTTACTGGAATCTTCTTCTAAAATTGAAAAAATATTGCTTAATTTCTTGGCAGTGGAAGAGACAAGATGAACTTCGTCTAATATAACCATTTTAGAGTTTCTGATTAGATCAAAATTTCTTATAATGCTTTGATATGTACTAAACGTTATTTCCTTGATATCTTTTTTCTCGCCATAGAAAACACCGATACATTCTTTTTTTATACCATATTGATTCAATCTTCTGATATTTTGTGCGATCAATACAATACGTGGGACGACAAAAAGAATATTAAAAGCACCGTGAGAATTTTCTGTTTTTGCTATTCTTCTAGCACATTCAAATGCTATCTCTGTTTTTCCAGTTCCTGTACTGTAAATGATGGATCCTCTATTTTGATTTTTTAACCAAGAATTTACGGCTTCTATCTGATCCTTTTCTAAGTTAAATGGAAATTTTAAAGATGTAATTTCTGACAAATACTACCGAAATATATCTAATGTGATTAATAATTCTAATCAAATGAACTTGTTTTAGATGGTTATTGCAGACTTTCAATCATGGTTTACAATATTAAAGATTATTTATTCGAGTATTTTAATACATAACATCTTTCAATGAATGTATTTGTTTTAATGTTGAAGCAAGACGATCCGACTAAATGTACTGCTGCTAAGTTAAAAAAGTTTCATCTAATTAATTCAACAACATTCATACCTAAAAACACAATTGTTTTAAATGCATTATCTAAAATTGTGCTGTCCAGAGACGATCTAAATAATGGAAAATCATTATGTGCTATCGATTGTTCGTGGAATTATATCCAAGAAACACTAAATAAATTTAAAATCATAAAAAAAAGAATCGACAGACGTCTTCCTCTCCTCCTTGCTGGGAATCCAGTAAATTATACTAAGCTGGGAAAATTAACAACAGCAGAGGCCTTGGCTGGGTCTCTTTATATTCTTGGATATCAATCCAGAGCAGAGAAATTATTGAATAAATTTAAATGGGGGCACACGTTTTTAGAACTGAATTTGGAAATCCTAAAATCATATAGTGAAACACACAGTCCTGAAGAAATTAAAAAGATTGAAAAGGAATATTTTCCAAATGTATATTAGATAATATATATTTTGTAACAACGTGAGCTAGAGCGCGAGTTACTCATAACGAGAGGAAACTCCTCCCTCATAGCAGGCACCCAAATTAGCGATAATTAGCTGGAGACAGCTGGCAACGTAACAGAAAAGCTATCTAGAAGAGTCTATATATCTGTGATGGTTAATCGCCTGAGATCCCCTTACCTAGAATGAAACTGACGACCTGGGTGGAGCAAGGCCAAAACGAGTTATAAGGTTCCTGCACTTACTCAGGTTGGCCGCTTAGCGAAATCTCGCATAAACAGAAGGAGGGTTATTCCTAGCACACCATTGCTTCAAGTGAGTGTTCTAGCAGTAATTATTTATCTTACATTAATAAAATAAAATTGTCTTTGGTAACAACGATAACAAAAACAACAACAACGCTAAAAGGAGAAGAAGAAAAGATAGATTCGGTCACTAAATCTTCTAAGCCTTTTATCAATAAAATGTTAAAGGATTTGGCAAACAAAAACACAGAAAACGCCAATACTATCTGTAACTATATAATTGCTGAACAAACAGAATTCAATATCAAAGATTCTACCAAGCTTGGAAGGATAAAGGCACTTGTATATTTATCACGTATCTGCAATGATCAGAATTTTAAAGATATCACAAAACAGGATATTTTGGATCATGAGAGCGTATTATTTTCTATATTATATTATAAGCTCATATATAATTAAATTACAAAACTTAATCCTATTTTCAAAAATGATATATTGAATAATTTTCTCTTAAATATCAAAATGGATTATTTGTATTTGTTCGAAATCTCCATGTGATGGGTGGTCCATATGGACAAGGACCAGGATTTGGTATTCTCTCAATTATACATCGATCATTAATATTTTGAAAATTATTTTTAGTCTGCTGTGATTTTTCTACTATATCTTTAAGATTAGAGTAACTAGAACGCAAATTATTTATGGAATTGGCAGTCTCCAAGATTTCAGAAATATTTTTGTATGGGATATTGTTTTCTTTTAAGAATCGATTTATCTTCAGCAAATAGTTTAATCGAGGTTTATTGTCCTCATAAATATAGAAAAATTCTGCGTTACTTGATAAAAATAAATATTCTCTCCATAATCGGTCAATTTTAGGGAAATTTAAATCCAAAATAATGGCTACATCGAGAGCAGATTTGCCTTCTTTAAATAATTTAAAAGCCTGACTACCTTGTGATAACGTTCTTTTTTTATTCTTATCTTTACCTGATTTTAAGGTTGATTTTTCATATTTTTTTATTATAGGTTTTGTATCCCTTATCGATACGTGAGCGATATGGGCTATTTCACTATATGTCCTTCTTTCCTCATGTAACCTTATTACTAAATCACGTTTTTCAAATTTATTTAATAATGAAACTTCCATTCTGGGATACTGTTAAAAAAGGGGTTAATAAACAGTTTGGTATTGTATTTTCATTTATTTATCTTTTATTACCAATTGATACCTACTGATATCATCTATTTTTTCTCATGCTCATTAAAATTTAGAAAAATCATCAACTACATTACTATTTTTTTTTTCCTTTTTTCTTATCGAAAAAGAATTAACTAATCTATTGCTATTCTAGCATGTTAATTATAAATTTAGGTGATCGATAATGAAATTTGGAAGGTTGGAACCACAATGCGATGCTCGAAGGTTCCCTTGACACCCCTAAATATTATTTTTATATTTTTTTAAAACAATATCATTTTTTATATAATCTTTATAGAGGGTTGTCCACCCTGTCCACCCTGTCCATTTTTCTATTTTTTCCTGGTAAAATATGGTTGGAGCACCCATAACCGGACAAAAATGTTAAGTATTTTGGTTAGTTATGATATCATTATAGCAGTAAATATGATTATTTATGAGGTGAATAGCAAGTAAATGGGTAATTTAACAGATAAAGAGAACCAGATTTTAAAACCTTTAGTAGCCGATTGTGTTAACTACCGCTTCAATGAGAAGGAAGCATTAGCGTATATTAGAGCAACATTAGGCCGAGAAATATCATCAGATGTCTATTATAATCGAAAAAAGACAGTAGATAGTGGAGAATATGCAAAAGAATGGCTATCATATTATAGCCGTGTTGGCTTTCTGGTAAAACATAAATAGATTATCGAAGTCTGTGAGATGGTTCAGAAAGACATGATTAGGAGACTATTTAATAGAACAAAACAAACCCGCAGAAAGGAGGAATCCAGAATTAATAATGAAATTGAGATATGAGATTGGGGAGAACGTCAAACTACTGCAAGAATTATCTTTAGGTACTCCAATAATCGCACAGATAAAAGCAAGGATAGATTATGCTGAAGTGCTTCAATCAGGCCAGTAACCTGCTATCTTTGGCTAGCAGGCTAGGCGGTAACGACGACGATAACTATTCAAATCTTTTACAGATATCCAAAGACAAACCATTCTATTTTGAACTCCAACAACATAACCATAAAGACGACTGTTTCAACTGTCTAATTGGATGCCCACTAAAGAACAATAAGGAATATCCTCTTTTTGAGTATGAAAAAAATATTATTGATTCATAAGAGGGAAATCAACACGTATTCATTAAGAAGGCTAGGGGTATCGGAGTAACCGAGTTAATTTTACGTTATCTAGCGTGGTCCTGTTTATCATCTGACAGGTTGGAAGGTAAGTCTATATTTCTTGTATCAGGTACTCTTGAAGACTTTTCAAATAATATTAAAATTAGATTAGAGACGTTGTCTGAACGCAATTTTCCTAATGTTAAGTTTGAATCAAAATATACTGAACTGACAATAGGCAAGACATGGATCAAGGTATTTCCTACAAAGAGGATACGGGATTTAAGAGGCTATACTGACGTTTCCTATCTTTTCATAGACGATGCCGATTATTTTGATCCTGCAGAACAATTTGAACTAGAATATGTTATCAAGGCATACGAGAAAAAAATAAATGTAAGATAATCCTGGCAAGTACACCTAACAAACCATTAGGATTATTTGATCGCATAGAGAGAAACGAAATATTCAAAGACTTCTTTCATAAAATATTCCTCCATTATACTGTAGGCCTTAACAAGATATACGATTCTGCTTTCATTGAACGAGAAAAGAATGAGGCATACTTTGAACGTGAATACTTTCTCAAATACCAGGGTCGCATTGGCAATATCTTCAGTCTGCAGGACATAGATACAGCGGTCCAGTTAGGTGTCCAATACAGCGAGTTGCCTATCAATCATGGGTGTCTGCATCCTGCAGGTATTGATCCAGGCTTTAGTTCCTCGGTTACAGCAATAACAGTTTGTGAGATAGACGTAGAGAACCAGATCGTTAGAGTCATACTATCTGAAGAGCATGACAAGGCCAGACCTTCAGCAATAGCAGACAGGGTATTTCAAATACATACAGAAATACCGCATTGCCTGTTTTTCGTAAGTTCTGCCAACCGTGGTTTCACAAATGTACTAAAATCCAGGTTCGGAGAATCCTTAACATGGGAAAGATCGGAGGAGGTATCTATTGACGACAATTATGTTATACCGGTTCCATTTCAAAAAGATCACAAATCAATGTTAGAATGGACTTACAATCTTTTATCAAAAAAGAGGATAGCAATCGATCCCAAGTACCAGAAACTTATCCTATCCCTAAAATCTGCCTACGGTACAGAGTTCGATCTAGATAAGAATATTACAATATACTCAGATTACTTGGACTGGTTACGCTTAAGTCTAAGAGGCGTAAAACTAAAACAGATAGATATGCCTGGAATCCATAAATGCCGAGACTATTTTGTATCTACTTCTGATAACAATTATTATTACTCAGATAGCGAAGACTTTCTCTCATAGTTACTGCCCTAATTGTGAATCTTATGGACATTATAATCTACTAAAGGAACGTATCTATCAGGATTCAGAACTTATTAACGGTGATAAACCCCATGATTCTGAGAACCGGTTACAGTGCTATCGCTGTGGCCTAATAGTGGTAACGGTCCACGCTAAACAGGACTCAAAAATTACTAGAATAAAGGACGTACCAGAATCAATCTATGATACTAAAAAGTTAACAATATTACCGTTTAACTAATGGAGTCAGAATCAAAGAAAGTATAGACAATTAATAAAATCCAGGACAATTAGGAAGAATCCGGAAGAAGACGATCCAGATATACAGAGATCTAGAGAAAGGATCAAGATTGATAAGTTACGAATCAACAAACGAAGAAGGATAACCTACAACAAGAAACATAACGATACCAATTTTTTGTATAATAATAACCGTTGGAGAGAGGGAAGGAAGGATTACAACAAAGACTACAAATATTCAGATATCTGTCAATCATTATGGAGCGAATGACCAACCAGATATTCATTCATTATTTGTTTCTTTCTCTCTCCAACACCACTGTATGAGCCCACGCACTCTAGATAGTGGTAAAACATGTACTACGATGATATTAGATTATCGGATGTAGGTCTGATATTCTTTTCATCAACCGAACTAGTTTTCTCACTACAGAGATTGCCAGTGGTATTAATAATATTAAGTTCTGACTACTTAAATTTTCAATAACAAGAATTCATTTATTTTGTGCTAATTTTTTTCTCTTTTTCAGATAATCATCCAGCGCTTCAGTAACTAACTCTGTCAAGGTTTTCCTATCATCTATTGCTAAATGTTTCAATTCCCTTAACATCTCATCAGGTAATCTAATCGTGGTCTTACTGATCCCCTCCTCATCCTTTTCTTCCTTCATTATTAGTTGTTGACTTGTTGCCATATAATTTAATATTCATTTCCATGTTTATAATGATTGCCGTTTTGCTGTCAAAACAGATATACATATATATTTAAATATTCTCAGGACTAAGAATTAGTAAGAAGTTATTATGGCTAGAAGAGTAGCAGTACTGGTAGAACAGAAGAAGAAAAAAGTACCCGATATTTTGAAGGGTTGGAATAACAGAACAGAAGAAAGTTATAGGAAGAATGGTCTTGACGTTCCAGAGCACCTAGATTATCAAAACAAGCATTTTTTGATGTTGGTTGATGCAGAAAAGTATCCAGTAGAGAAAGAAATAACGAAGATAGTACGGATTAGAGCAATTGACTATAATTCTAAGAGAAAGGAGATGAAAGAATTCCTTTACGGGTTCGAGAATTGGTATGGGAAGGACTGGCAAGGCCGTAAAGTAGCACCGGTGGCAGATCATGTAGAAGACAGGTACTGGGAGCAGGAGTTAGAGCCCGTAATAGAGAGAGACCAGATAATAGGATACGATAGAACAGGACAGCATGAAGTCTACTACGTACCATTCAGCAAGAAAGCGGTTGATGACATCATAGCAAAATCAACCTATGACAACAAGGAACAGATCAAATTACTGGTGAAAACACCTACAATAAAAAATGGTCAGTTCTCTTATGATCAGTTTGTTAACACACCATGGGATGAATGTATTACCATGATAATGTATAATGGTGAGCCTTCAAGATATGAGTACCATAAGAAGCAACAGGAGAAGAAAGACGCTGAGCTCGAGAAACAGAACAAACAGTACTCTTAATAATTCTTATTTTATGTTTTGCACGTTGTTATTTCAGTTTGTAACTAAATAAAAAAATGAAAGGATTAGTAATTAGTAATTATTTTTACTATAGTTATGGCAACACTACTAATTTTGCGACACTGGTGAAAAATCGGGTAAAAACAGACTGCCTGCTGAATTCGGGTCATGGCGTGTTGAATTATGGTGATGCTACAATCTTGCGAGTAGATAAACCAAGAATGACAATTTCATCAAAGATTATAAGCAAACTTTTTCATATTATAAAATATAACCATGATTGACGAAAGACGCTTGGCAATCAGAAAAAAATCGATATTTCAGCCACTCAGTCAGCGGGAGGCAGCCATTAACATCATCCGCGTTCCGCTTCTCGTCATCCTCGTCGTCTTGGCGCAGCACGCGAGCATCATCATGTCATCGGGAAGTAGTTCTGACGGAGGGCAGCATGGCACAATTTGACTGGTACATCGAAGGAGCCGAGTTCAGCAATTGCAACTGCGACTACGCCTGTCCTTGTCAGTTCGAGTCACCTCGCCCCACGCACGGACACTGTCGCGGCTTCGCGGCCATTCGCATCGATAAGGGCCACTTTGGAGACGTGGCGCTCGATGGCCTCGGCGCAGCCCTCCTCTACGCCTGGCCGGGACCGATCTACGAGGGTAACGGTGAGTGTCAGGCCGTCATCGATGAGCGGGCGGACGGCAAGCAACGAGACGCTCTTACTACCGTGCTGTACGGTGGCGAGACCAAAGAGGGGGCGACCCATTGGTGGGTCTATCGGATGATGTCAAGCACCGTCCATCCCCCGCTTTTCAAACACATCGATTTTGACGTGAATATCGAGCGCCGAAAAGCACGCATCGTGATCCCCGACATGCTCGAGTCCACCGCCCGTCCGATCCGAAGCCCTGCGACGGGCGCTGAACATCGCGTCCGCATAAACCTCCCGAATGGGATCGAGTTCGACCTCGCCGAGATAGGCAGTGGTACCACCAAGACGATGGCCTCAATCGCCCTCGACCTCAAGGACACCTACTGTCATTTTACTGTTCTGCGCCAGTCTGGCAAGGGGGTGGTCCGCTCACGATAGAATCCGACCGCTGAAGACCAGTGTGATCTTGAAGGGCAGTTAGATGATGGCGGAACTCTATTAAAGACGAATGTAAATCCTGACATGGAATATCGTATATGTTTTGAATATGAAGATGGACATGGAAATGACTGTAGTAATCTAACATTAGCAGCAGGGGAAAATAAACTATGTACGGTTAAAAACTATATTACCATTGGAACGGTGGTGGGCTAACTCTACATTTTTTTTATTTATTTTTTATTATTACTAAAACACTTGTAATTATTTATTCGTGAAAGTTATCCATCAGATGGGCGTGAAGATTCTCCATAAGTTGTGTTACATACTTCTTTTTTTCTTTCTGCATTAAGTTTGGTGCCGCAAAAATACAGTATAGAGATTCTGGTGGTAACTGTAACGAAATTAATTCAAGTATTTAATAGTATGCAATACGTACGTAACAATGTTCCGTATTATACAACTTTAATAAAATGAAATTGGGAAGAGTGTTCCGAAACTTAGAGCCTATCCCAAAAATAGATAGGAATATAGCTCTTTAGTTTTATATCATACATGGTAATGTTGATTAAGAGTAAAAAGTCTGTTAGAACAATTACACGTATTCCTGACGATTTATGGAATGCGATTAAAAATATTTTACTAGAATAGAAACCAAGTAACACTATAGGAAGGCCAATTGTTCCATACAGAAAAGTCCTTGATGGAATAATGTTATCCTCAGAACTGGCTGTCAATGGAAAATGTTATCTAAAGAGTATGTTCTGGTTCAACATCTCATAGAAGATTTCAAGAATGGAGGCAATCAGGTATTTTTGATAGGGTCTGGACAAGATCGCTACAAAAATATGATACCAGGAAAGGAATCAGATGGAACTAGCAATCACTTGATAGTATATCTGTAAAATCGCCTTTAGGGGAGTGATGACTGGACATAATCCAACTGATAGAGGCAAATTAGGAAGCAAAAGACATATTCTAACAGATAATGATGGCATTCCTTTGTCTGCACTTATAATATCTGCAAATACTCATGATGCCACTGTTGCAACAAATACAATTGATAATATTGTAATCAGAAGACCATCATACAAATCGGATGAGATAAAGAAACAGAATCTATGTCTTGATAAAGCATATCATTCCAAAGAAGTAGAGCAAGAAATTACCAAGAGAGGATACATTCCTCACATACGATTTAGAAGAGAAAAAAAGAAACACAACAATAAACAGCCAACAAGGAGATGGGTGGTAGAGAGAACAAATTCATGGCACAACAATAGATTTAGGAAATTATTTACACGATATGAAAAGAAAGATGAGAACTATCTTGGTCTTGTACAACTAGCCAATAGCCTTATTGTATATAGAGGTTAATTTTGGGATAGGCTCTTAGTTAATCACTCGTAATTATGAGTTGGGCCATCATTCTGTTCGTAGAACTTTACCAGATTAACTAACATTTCGTCATAGGTAGGATTGGAATAATATTTAATTGCATGTTCCTTCAATACCCGAAAAGTCTGTTCTGTTATCTGCATGGTCCTGCAGTGCGAAGGAGGATTAACTTGATTCATTTTGGTATATCTACCAACAAGTCTATTATTCCTAGCCATAACGCGATAATAATTAGTTACACGATAGGATATTAAAAATATTTTTAGTTACTTTTTTTTCTAGTGTTAACACCCTGGAGATACAAGGAAGCTATACCGTGTACATAGTTCACTAAGATTATTTGTAATATCATGAACTACATAATCATATACTGCTATTATTGCTAATGCAGATACAAACAGTATAACCAATGCAATTATAATTGTTGTACCATAACTTTTGATTTTATTTTTTTGTTCCGAATACATTTATAGAATATTTACCATATAATTCTTCTATTTAAGAATTATAGTACATTCTACAAAACGGTAAAGTTAAAAATTACATACAATTATGCTGTGAAAGTAGAAGGTGTTTTTTTGACAAACTCAAATCTTCTTTTTACTTCCACCCTACTGTCTTGAGGTACTTCGTAGTAAACCAACAAATCAAGTAATCCGGTTGTCGAATCTCTATCCCTCTGAGAACCGTGTACCTTTCCATTAAGTTCTATTACAATGTCAGATAGAACTTCATATTGTTTCTGCACTTATGTTATTGAACCAGAAAGCAACTCTAAGGAATTAGACATTTTCTTCTTTGGATTCCGGGTTTTTTACTACAATAAGTTGAATTAGTGCTATTACTAGTTAGTTTATTTGCGACTCTGTTCGGACAAACATGCTTCTTTTGTGAAAGAACTTCTCAGTATTCATTAACTGCAGTATTCCAATAGATACGGGTATTGCAACCATATTCACAGGTTTTAGGATAAATATTGCTTTGAGAACTCATTTCTGCTTAGTGTCTTTCATAAGAATCCAGGAGTCTGCTTATCTCTTCGTCATACGATTCACCATGTTGGCGATTCTTTTTTAATCTGCTATCTGTTTTTCTGGTTATATACATAGTAACCTTCTCGTCTTTTTCGTCTTTTTCAACATAAAACTCACCACCATGTACGTCTAGATGATGATCGTAACAAAGTGGAATCCTTATCCACTGTATTCCAAGGGGTCCCATATCTACAACGTCGCCCAGGAGCATATAACCGGCTACAGGATTTTCACATTGAAGAATAGAACATAATATTGTTGGTGGATTCATTTCTTATGTTTCCCTTCATACTTCTGCAGAATATACTGCATACCTTCCAGAAGCAAAGCATTCAAAGTGATATCATTATCAAGTGCAATCTGCTTCAGGCGTTTTATATCAGGTGCATCACATCGAAATACCAATTTCTTTGAGTTTGCATCTATCAATAATTCAAGATTCTGTTTCATGTATTTATATTTCTTGCATGTTGTATTTATAACTTGTTATAATGCTATACTGCTACACTATACCAATGAAACAAACAATTTCTAAACAATTAGCGAAGGAAGAAAAGAACAACAAGAAGGATAGAAGGGAGGGCAATGGTCGTGTCCTGGCCCTCTCTAGATATGTCTACCGCCTCCAAGCAAAAGACACGTATTATGTCGAATCTGAGACGGCGGATAGTAGATATTATTTCGTACGCTTCAACTATTCCTTTACCGGATGATTCTGCAGTTGCAAAGATTACGAATCGAATCGTTCAGAAAAGTGTAAACACCAATACGCTGTGGAATATGAGATAAGATTCAATACCATTAAGGAAGTTGAACATTTACCGGAAGAAGTAAGCAACGCTAAGAAGACTGCAGAAAGAAATTACGAAAAGGAATCTATTAGAACATGGAACGAATTAGAGAAAGCAGAAGCAGAAGATACGACAGAGGCCATAGACTACAGGGGCCAGTGCCTAACCCACCAAGACGACGACTATTCATTCTAACCAACCTTTTATTTATTTGTAAAATCGGAAATGGGCCGGAGACGTAAATTCCGTTGGGTTCCGTTGACGTCTATATCCGTCTCAGTGGAAATCCTTGATTTAATACAGATACTTAAAGTCAGAAATGAGACATACGATCACCTTCTACGCGTAACGCTGGCAGAATGGCAGGACCTGCAGGAGTACCGTCTAGACATGGACCAGGTGATAAGATTGAAAGATACTCAGATCGCAACGCTGGAAAATGAATTGAAGGAAAAAATACCTAACTTTTAATGCAATTTCTTCATTTATTTATTTATAAATTTATAAATTTATTACTCTAGCGATATCTAGAAGTCATCTGGCTATCTTCTCGGGTTCAAATCCCGACGGCCCCGTTTCAAATATGGTTCTATTTAATTCCGGAGTAGAAAGCGGTTGTCCGACACACTTTCTTCATTCCGAAAGCGCAAGTTGCCAATACGAAGTAGGTAAGTGTAATTATGATAAGTGCTTTATCTTTATTTACAATAGAAAATATTTAGAGGTATATTGAACTAATACACGATCGGAAAAATAATTAGATTAACTATCCTCTTCTTTCTAGGAATAAATATATCATCTATTTATTTCATTTAGTATGTTGGTATGGCATGGCTTGGTTTGGAACCCTAATGCGATGCTCTAAGGTTATTCCTTGCACACTATCAATCCAAATGAACGTTCTCAGATCTATTTTTGATGATTAATTTCATGATGCTAAAATCTTATCAAATCATAAAGATGTTTAGACCTGATGATATGATATTTAAGTTTGAACCATCAATCTTTTGATAAATACTTATTGCCAGCACACTATTGATAACCAGCAAGTTCAATGTAGTTTGAGTAACCGTAGAAATCAAGGCTAAATATACTTGATTTGTAATTTCCATTTTTTAACTTGTTTTGTTATTTTATAATATTTTTATAACTAAAATTATAAACAAGTTATGTTTAGATTTATAGAAAACAATTTCAATCTTTATAAAAAACCAGATATAAAATAAATATAGTCATGGATTAATATTTTCATGTTATTTCAATATGGAATTACTTTGTAACTATTAACATCAATACTATTATTCCAAATGTAACAGATAAGAATATCTTAGTCAAATCCATAGACTTATCCAAGGCTCTCGAATAATCTTCAAATTGACCATTGCCCATAACTTTAATTGATGTTTTGCTGTCTAATATTTCGTATTTTGCATTTTTGATTTTTTCTTGTGCTTCAGATAAGATTTCAATGAAATATTTTGTTGCGTCATCAAAACTTGTAATTTCTCCAAATGGAAAATATCCCTCGGAAGTCCTAAATCCTGAATTTTCATGCGTATCAGAGGTACAAATATCTAACAATGTAATGCCCTTTTGTTCAAGATCCTCAATAATATGTTCTCGCAATCCATTTTTCATATTATTTGAATCTATCCAACCAATAAAATATTGTTTATCATGAATTTGAATCATAAATATCGATATTCCTGCTTTTCCTAAATCTTTATTATTTATGTCACTTTGGATTCCTCTTGTACTGGAATAACTTATTTTAAACTCCGACTGAGGGGAATTTCTTAGATTTCTTAAGCAACTTTTTGCAGCATTTACCATATCATTTCTGCTTGTTTCCTCTAGTTTTTTCCCCATAGCATTATGGCTATCTACTATTAAAATCTTGTCAAAACCAATTTCTTTTGAATATTTCTCTAATTCAGCTAATATACTTTCTGGAACATCATCCATACCAACGGGTGAATTGGATAAAATTATAAGAGGTATATTTCCGAATGCAATTCCAGTACAAGTGGAACTTCCATTTGTTATCCTTATAGGAATGGAACAAGTAGTTCCATTTTGGATTATATTATATGTTGATAAAGATTCTAAATATTTTACAACCTCTTCACTCGATGGAATATTTAACGAATGATCCGAAACACTATGAAATACGATTGATTTATAATCATAGTATTCCCAAATTCTAAATGATAAATTACTTCCTCCTATTGTCTTGAACGGTCCAGGATGTATATCTGGTAATACTAAATTTATATTTTCGAAATCATTCCCAAACCTAACAATTCTAGTAAATACCGATGCTTCTCTGGATTTAGAGATCAGAATCCTTTCAATATCTTCAACTTTATTTTCTGTCCAGGCAGACATAAAAGCTTGTAAGAGAGAAAAAGTACTTTGAATATATGGACGACCTGATCTATCTACTAATATAGCCCACGCTATCCCTAAACCTAATATAATGAAGCCAAAACAGATGGGAAGGGGGTCTGTCAGCCCCTTAAATGAATTTAACGGAGTTATGACAAATAATAAGAGGAATGGTTGATAGATTGCTGTTTTTATTGCTTTTTTTAGGCCTGCTCCAAAAACTGATGTAAATATACCTATTCTTAACCCAATTGCTACCATCATCCCTTCTATTATATGTCCAATAGGAATATTGTCTTTGTTGAATATCATATAGGAAACTATACCCAGAACTAAAATTGCCATCCAAAGAAGATTTGAAAATGCTGAAACATGGAGTATCTTGGAAAACTTGTTGACAGGCGTATCACGCAACAAATAAAAATCTAAAAAATAACTACAAATTAAAAAACTTAAACCCAATATAGAATAAATGATAATATGAGCTGAATCCTGTAGGAAATAAATTTCTGTTAGTATAATAATTAACAGTGAGCTAATTATAGATATTATTAATGAAACCTTATAAGATGAAAAGTTTATTCTTGTGAAAGACCATCTTCTGTGGATATTAGAAACACTATCATGGTCCTCTCCCATTACTTGAGCCACTATTATACTGGAAATATGACTCTGATCAATATAGAAATTGCTATTAACCCTCCAGTAACCCCGAGAACTATTTCTGGTTTTACCTTGACTCCTTTAGTCTCATCCTCAAAAAATCTTAACAATCCTGCGCTAGAAGCGGGTAATGGTGCATTCTTCTTTTTACTACTCAATTCGATAAACTTCAGCACAGTATTACTTAAATACATATCGGTTTATCTAAAGACTACTCGAGACTCGAATTTGAAATTATAGCTATATGATTTTGTTAGTCTTTTAAAAGATCCAAACTAAAACTAATATTTAGAATGTTTGAATGTTTGAATAACCATTCGCAAGAAATTAAATATTTTCAATTTAGACTCTTGTTTCAGATTGCTTTATATACATAACCAATATGATAGATTTAGTATCTGCACTTTTTACTTGGTAAGGCTTAATAAGAACATATGAAAAGAATAGGTAAATAAAATATGGCGGTTATTTGTAAAAAATGTGGATTACCTGATGATTTATGCCCTTGTGGTGAACTAGAAAAGGAAGAAACGAGAATCATAATCCGCCTAGAAACAAGGAGATTTTCAAAGACTACTACTTTGATTGAAGGAATTGATCCTAAAATAACCAATATGCAAAATATTGTAAAAGAATTAAAGAGCCAATTTGCTTGTGGCGGTACAGCAAAAGACGGGTTCATCATGTTACAGGGGGATCATAGAGATGATGTTAAAGGATATCTAATAAAAAAAGGATTTAATGAAGAGGCAATAGAAGTTCAATAATTTGCGCAGTTGAAACAAAGAATTTTTATAGAAACGTCCATTTTACAAAAATAGTTTATAAGCTATTATGGCAATATTTATATTGTAGAATAAAACATAAATAATACGGTTTAAGTTATTAAAAAGTTTTATGGTGAAATGAATGGTTAAAGATATTTCGTTATTTGGTGATCGTTGTCCTAGATGTGGTAAAGGTCCGATGGTAACCGATAATTCCACAGGTGAAATGTTTTGCGGCAATTGTGGTTTTGTAATCAATGAAAGAATTGAGGAAACCGGACCTGAGTGGAGAGCTTTTTCTAAAGAAGAACATGAAGATAGAAGTAGGGCAGGAATTCCTACTTCCTTGGCGATGCATGATATGGGACTAGCCACAATAATAGGTCCTATAGACAAGGATGCATCTGGAAAACCATTATCTTCTTCTATGAAAAGCACCATTGAAAGGTTAAGAACTTGGGATAGTCGAAGTCAGGTACATGAACCGGTTGATCGTAACTTTAGACAGGCGTTCAGTGAGTTAGATCGATTGAAAGATAAATTAGCTGTTGGCGATGCTGTTATAGAAAAAGCAGCGTATGTGTATAGAAAAGCACTCGAAAAAGGGCTTGTTAGAGGAAGGTCGATTTCAGCATTAGTCGCAGCTGCATTATATGCTGCTTGTCGTGATACAGAAACGCCCAGGACTCTAAAAGATATAGCAAACGCTAGCAATATTAAGAAAAAAGATGTCGCTAGGTGTTATAGATTATTAATCAGAGAGTTGGATTTACGCATGCCTGTTGTCGATCCGGTTAAATGTGTTGCCAGAATAGCAAGTAAGGCTGGATTATCAGAAAAAACAAAACGTAAGGCGTTAGAGATACTAAAGAAAGCAGAAGAAGGTAAGATATCAGCCGGTAAAGATCCTATGGGGCTAGCAGCTGCGGCTCTTTATGTAGCTTGTGTAATGAATGGTGAAAATAAGACCCAAAAAGATGTAGCAGAAGCAGCGGGTGTTACAGAAGTGACAATCAGAAATAGATACAAGGGATTAAAAACACACTTAAAACTATAATTCTTATTTAATATGTTTTTTACGAAAATGTGGATATTTATGATGATGATTTAACATAGTTATGATTATTCAAAAAATTGTAGTCCTTTTAATTCCAATTTTAGGTACCATAATACTTTCTTCCTTAAATTCTATTGATTCAAAACCTATTATAAAAGGTCCTTACATAGATGACGTCAAATTCATTCATTATCTTGATGAGAATGTTGCCTTAGAGGAAATAAAGTCTGGCAATCTAGATATGTATTATTTCCGTGTTCCCTTGGATTTGGTTCCCAGCATTCTTGCTGATGACGATATTAAATTATATGATAAAGTGTCTGGAACATTCGGTATTCTTCTAAATCCGGCACCGGCAGAAGATGGCAGTATTAATCCATTCCAATTCCGTGAAATAAGGTATGCTATGAATTTTTTAATTAATAGAAACTTTATTTCTAACGAAATATTGCAAGGATACGGTTTTCCATTATTTGATCCCTTTGGACCGCTTTCTCCTGATTATCGTGTGGTAATGGATACTGTCGAATCATATGGTTTTCATTACGATCCCGAATTTGTTTCGAATATAATTGGAAAGGTTTTACAACAAAATGGGGCATTTCTTGAAGACAAAAAATGGTATTTTAATGAAAAACCAATTACATTAAAAATTCTCATAAGAAGCGATGACCAACAAAGAAAAGTACTTGGTGAATTGATATCATATGAACTCGAGAAGATGGGATTTACCGTGTTAAAAGATTATGGAGATCTAAACAAATCACTAAGAATCTTACAAAATACTAATCCACAAGATCTTCAATGGAATATATATACAGAGGCATTTACTAGTAACGCATTTTCTAGATATAACGAAGATATAGTCGCTCAGTTTTATGCGCCATGGTATGCAAACATGCCGGGTTATCAAAATCCAGGATTCTGGCAATATCAAAATTCAACATTAGATTTTTTGACTCAAAAATTGGTTTTTTCAAACTTTACCTCAGAGGGTGAAAGAAATATGTTATTAGAAGAAGCAACAAAGATGGGAATCGAGGAATCTGTACGAATATTTCTAGTAAAGAATATAGATCCTTTTGCTGCTTCATCCTCTGTTTCTGGATTAGTAAATGATTTTGGAGGAGGAATAGCTAACAAATATTCCTTATTTAACGCTAAATCCAACAAAACGAATTCTCTTGATATAGGTGTTAAGCAAATCTATCAAGGAGCATGGAATACTATTGGGGGGTTCAGCGATACTTATAGTAGCAACATCTATTCAAATATAGCTGATAGTTCAATTCTCCGACATCCTTTTACAGGCGATGTTATATCTATGAGAAATGAGGTCGTAAATGTAACTACGAATGGACCATATAATAAACTTAAAGTCCATCCTGAAGCAATAATTTGGAATAGTTTCCACGGATGGATACATGCAGATCATAATTCTACTTCTCTAAGTAAGGTAATTAATAAGATACTTTATTCGAATTGGCATCACGGGATTCCAATGGACAAATCCGATCTCCTTTATACTTTGTATTTTATGTTTGAATGGGGATCTAATTACGGTGCAGACGATCTTACACAAGATCCAGAATATACGTCACGTGTAGAAGTAAGTCTTCCTTTAATGAAGGGGATTCGATTTCTTTCTAATGATACTATAGAATCTTTTATTGATATATGGCATTATGACAGCAAGGAAATAACAGGATATGCAGGATTGTGGCCACAGGAACCATGGGAAATTTCTGCTGCCACTGAAAGATTAGTCCTTTCAAATGTTCTTTCATTTTCCAAATCTCAAGCTACTACAAAAAATGCAGAATGGTTATCGTTAATAATTCCAGGACATGCAAATTTGATAAAAAAAGAATTAATAAAAATGAAAAATGAAAATTTTATTCCTTTACCATTAAAAAATATTGTAATTCTGGAAGAGGCAAAGAAAAGATATGATGCAAGCATAAAATGGATTGAAGATCATAAACATGCTGTAATAAGCAACGGTCCATTTTTCTTGGACTCGTATAATCCAGCAGGAAGAACCATGGAAATAAAGGCATTCCGTGATCAGACCTATCCTTTTGAACAGGGATATTGGTCACATCTAGAAAAACCAAAATCTATTCAGCTAACAAACTTTACAACTGACAAATTTATAAAAATCAGAGAAGAAAAAGTAATCGATTTTCAAGCTCTAGTTGATAATTCGCCTCAATCCAATATCTCCATTTATTACTTTCTTATTGATTATTCCGGGAAAATAGTGAATTCAGGGACGGCTAAAAAGATCAACGATGTTGGATCTTTTCAAATTCAATTGCACAAAAATCTAACTGAAACATTAAGGCAAGGACCGCTTTCATTAAAAATATTTGCGAATACTAACGAAGCATTGAAACCATTCATTTCAAATAACCTCTACTTAGTCATTAAATAGTTTTACTAATCTTATATTTATATAGCTTTTTCTGATGCTCTCTTTTTATTTTTTTGTTTTTTATAATATTATTAATTTTTTATCATGAGATTATGTTGTCAATTATTAGAATATCAAACTATATCGATATCGATATTTTTATATTTTCAAGTTTTTATTACTTTACATTATATTCCATGAGCTTTTCTATTGCTGTTCCTATATCTGTTTCAACGGCATATAGTCCTGGTCATATTACAGGTTTCTTTGAAAAACCACCCAATCACTTTAAAGATAATCCTCTTTCTGTTGGTTCTCAGGGTGCTGGTTTTTCAATAAAAAAAGGTGTTACAACTACTGTAGAATTATATGAATCATCTAAAATGTCTTATGAAATTTTTATAAATGGTTTGATGGTAAAAAATGCTCCTGTATCTGATTGGATCGTTAGACGCTATATTGAAGAGTGCGATTCTAATTTCTTGATAAAAATAAAACATCTCGTTGATATTCCCATTGGTTTTGGTTTGGGTACCAGTGGAGCTGGAGCGTTAAGCTTATCCTATGCACTTAATCAAGTTCTAGATACAAAGTTTAGTATCGAACAGGCCGCACAAATTGCTCATGTCGCAGAGTTACATTGTAAAACGGGTTTTGGTACTGTGCTCTCTGAATTTTATGGAGGAATAGAAATTAGAACTAGTTTTGGGGCACCAGGTATTGGAAAAGTCACTAAAATTGAGCCAAAAGATCATTTAGCTATAATTTTGTGTATCAATCCAATTTTTACAAAAAAAATTCTTCCTACGTATTCAAATAGAGCAAATATATTAGCTAGACAAATGGTGGACCAATTACTTGTTTCTAGGGATCTCAAAGATTTTCTAAAATTTTCAAGAAAATTCGCTGATTTTCTAGGCCTAACTAAGGGTATTTGCGCCGCACCATTAAATGAACTTGCTAGTAATGGAATATATTCGAGTGTAGCCCTTTTCGGTGAAACTATATTTACTTTGGTACCAAAGAATGAAGAAAAAAAAGTAAGTTCTATCTTAGGTAAATTTCAAGGAGTTCTGGTTGTTAGTGATATTGATACTAAAGGAGCGGTATTAAGAAATCGTGATCAATAATCATATCCCGTCAAATCATCCTAGAGCAAAGTCTCTCTATATTCGAAATTTACTTGTAACTGGTTTTAAATCTGGATTAGTGGTCCCAGAAGGATTAATGGCACATGGAAGAGGTGAAGCTTTTGATTACCTCATAGGAGAACATACTTCTGTCTACGCATCACATGCCATTAAGGCCGCATCATCTCTATTATTATTGGCAGATCATGCGGTAATTTCGGTTAATGGAAATTCTGCAGCTTTATGTGCTAGGGAAATGGTAGAATTAGCTAATTATTCTAGTGCATTTTTAGAAGTGAATTTATTTTATAAGAGTCGTGATCGGGAATATCTTATTTCAGAAACACTAAAGAAGAATGGAGCTAATATTGTTCTTGGGCTAGATAAAAAGAATTCTATAGATATTACCGACCTAACTAGCTCAAGAAGACATGTGGATCTTGAAGGAATATACAAAGCAGATGTTGTATTAGTACCTTTAGAAGATGGGGATAGAACAAGTGCTTTAATCAAGATGAAGAAAAAAGTAATAACAATAGATTTAAATCCTCTTTCAAGGACCGCCCAATCAGCCACTATCAGTATTATTGATAACATTGTGCGGGCTATGCCCTACCTCGTTGAAACAACAAAAAAAATAAAAAACATGAAAAAGAGCTCGCTTGAAAAAATCGTGGAAGAATATGATAATCAATATAATCTGGACAAGTCTATAAAATTAATACGTGAAAATGCAGGCTCAAAACTTAGATAATGGTACTGATAAAAATAGATCAAGAAAATTAACAGTTACTGAGTTCATTTTAATGAAGAATAGAGAAAAAATTTCGATGGTTACTTCTTATGATTATTGGAGTTCGAAAATATGTGATAAAGCAGGAATAGATGTCTTGCTGGTTGGAGATAGTGCAGGCATGGTAATGCTTGGATATGATTCTACTGTCCCAGTTAGGATGAAAGAAATGTTGTTATTTACAAGAGCAGTAGCACGTGGTACAAAAAGAGGGCTAATTGTATCCGATATGCCACTTGGATCATATCAAACAGATACTATGCATGCTATAAGAAATGCAATAAGATTTATCAAAGCTGGTAGCGACGCCGTGAAATTAGAGGGCGGTGTTGAGGTCGCAGACAAAATAAAGGCAATTGTCAACTGTGGAATTCCAGTTTTGGGTCACATTGGATTGAAACCACAAACAGCAAAACTCTGGGAGGGATATAAAGTCCAAGGTAATACATGCGCTTCTGCTTCTGATCTTATTAAGGATGCAAAAGAGCTGGAAAAAGCTGGGGTTTTTGGAATAGTTCTTGAATTGGTAACATCGGAGATATCGAAATTAATTTCAAAAAATGTAAGAATTCCAACAATAGGAATAGGTTCAGGGCCTTATTGTGATGGCCAGGTTCTTGTACTTCATGACATGTTGGGTTTATATGATGATATTAAACCTCGGTTCGTGAAAAATTATACTTATATGTCCAAGCATATTTTTCAAGCAACACAGAATTACATAAATGAAGTAAAAACAGGAGTTTTTCCAGAAGACAAACATACTTTTCATATGAAAAAAGATGAATATAATAAATTAAAAGCGGGAAAATAAATCATGTAATACTATAAAATGAAATTTAAAAGAACCAAGAATTTTCATCCATCAAAGGATATCTCGTGTACATTAGGCGATGAGCTTAAAGGAAAACAGGTAATATTATGTGTTTCTGGCAGTGTCGCCGCATACAAAGCCATAGATTTTGCTAGACTTCTCATGAGGCATGGTGCAGATGTATTTGCAGTAATTTCTAAATCTACATCTTTATTATTAAATCCTAATTTTTTAAAATGGGCTACAGGAAACGAGGTAGTTGCAAAATTAACTGGAAATATGGAACATATTGCTTTGGGAGACTTTGAAATGTCTGATTTAGTAGTAGTATATCCATGTACTGCAAATACTTTGGGTAAATTCGCATGTGGGATAGATGATACTCCTATTACATCAATTCTTACAGTTTCTCTTGGATCCAAAATTCCAATATTTATAGCTCCAGCTATGCACGAAGCAATGTATCACAATCCTTTTGTGGTCAATAATTTAGAAACAATAAGACAAAATGGTGTGTCAATAATAGAACCATCCATGATTGAAGGAAAAGCAAAAATTGCAACACCTGAAAATGCATTATCTCAAATTTTGAATTTTTTTGCACAATCCAATAATAAAATTTTGTCGAATAAAAAAATTCTTGTAACCTCTGGAAGTACTATAGAATTTATCGATCCTGTAAGAGTTATATCTAATCTGAGTTCAGGAAAAATGGGTCAAGCACTTGTAAACGAAGCTTTAAAACAAGGCGCGCATGTTACTCATATATCAGGTAATTCCTTCCTTAAACCTTTAACTAATAGAAATTTAAAAAATATCCAGATTACTACATCTGAGGATATGTATGAGCAAGTGACATCTGAATTATCTTCTAAGAAATATCATATTGCGATAATGGCTGCTGCAGTCTCTGACTTTAAGGTGAATCAAGTAAATAAAAAGAAGATCAGAAGTCGCGGTTATAATAAATTGACAATAGATTTGTTTCCAACGAAAAAGATCATAAATTGCATAAAATTGGTGGATAAGAATATTTTTCTTGTAGGTTTTACAGCCTATCATGATGTATCCAATTCATTTCTTATTTCTAGGGCAAATGAAAAATTAAAAGAATCTAATAGTGATATTATTATTGCAAATGACGTTGGAAGAAAATATTCTACTATTGGTTCAGATTATAATGAAGTATTTATAATTTCTAAAAATAAACCCGTTGTTCATTTACCTCCTGAACGAAAAGACCTCATCGCAAAAAAAATATATGAAATAATTGCCTCATACTTGGAATGAATAATAAATTAACCTTGTTATATATTTTCAATTGAAATTTTTTGAACAAATTTATTATAATATATTATAATATAACTAGATTATTTCTAAATTTGTTCATTTTTTGTACACCGTTTTTTATTTTGTTATCTATGATCACACTATCCTCTATTCTAATACCAAATTTGGACTTTAAATAAATTCCTGGTTCTATTGTTATGGTCATATTATTATTTAAGATCTGGTTATTGTTTCTGCGAATCCAAGGGGGTTCGTGAACATCCAAACCAATTCCATGTCCTGTAGAATGATTAAATTCTTCATTGTAACCCCTATTCGAAATAAAATCTCTGCAAATTTTATCTACTTCTCCAGCTGTTGTGTTTTCGCATGCGTTTTTAACCCCTAAATCTTGTGACTCTCTAACTATTTCATAGATTTTTTTCATTTCTGAACTAATTCTCCCAAGAGCAAAAGTTCTTGTTGCATCGCCAACATATCCTTTATATCTTAATGTTATGTCTACCACAATAAAATCACCCGCCTTGAATCTTCTATCTGAAACATTTGAGTGTGGTAATGCTCCATTTGGACCACTTGCGATAATAAAAGGATTTAGAGTCGACCTGTACGAAGGCAAGCTTGCTTTCTTTTTTAAAGCCTCATACACTAGTGTTGTCTGTAACTGTCTTTCAGAAATTCCAACCTTTACCTCATTTATACAGACTTCAAATAAGTAATCTATGATCTTTGCTGCATGCTGAATATTTCTTATTTCTTCCCTATCTTTAATCATTCTACATTTAAAAAAAGGCTCATCATTGACAATGATTCTTTTTTTTTCCTATATGATTCCTCAAATATTCAACTCTATTGTATTCCTCACAATCCGTTATTGACGAATCGCTATTTTTTAAATCTGATATAACAGAAAATAAAATATCATTCCCCCTTTCAGACTGAACCACTTCGCAATCCTTTGAATCTAGGTTAGCTCGAACATACTCTAATTTCGGAGTATATAACCTAGTCAGGTCTTGATCGACCAACAGGTACTCCCTCCCCCCAAAATCCTGTAAAATAATAAATATTTTCTGGTTTAAAGGAAATTAAATTTCTACCTCCATACTTTGATACAGCTTTTAATATGTTTTTTCTGCGGTCACCGAACATATTTTTAGGTTGTAATCTTATCTTTTATTCCTTTTCAATAATATTACGGGTATATTTGTTATAAACACGGATTAATACTTCAAATGGAAGTCTACAGGTTTTTATACTAATCTAAGCAGATGGTTCCTATCATGATAGTAATACTATTTCAGTTAATATGATTTAGTACTATGAAATCAGCAATAAAAGTAGCAAAGAATGTTAGATGTAAAAAAACTAACTATTTCAAAAGAAATTTGACAGTAATGGGCACACAACTGAATTTAACAAATGGAGTAATAGTGACTCTTATTGAAAAATATCGATTGTAGAATCTGTTTTTTCCTTCATGAAAAGATGCTTCATGAATATATGGCAGTTAAATTTCCCAACATGGTAAAGAAATGATCATGAAAACATCACTCTACAATCTGTTTACCTCCATAACATAATTCTAGATTAGTTTTTGAAAATGAAACTATTATGGCGTCAGGATTTTGGATATTATTACATTAAACTGGAGACTCTTTCTTCATATGTCATTTAGACTTAGAATTAAAACAATTGTTATTTTTATCGGAAGGAATAAAAAATATGTCAAACCTCGTTTTCAATAATATCCTAATCAATCATTTGATAATAGTCCTACAAAAGCAAACTATTGACCTTGAAAAATTTTAATAAAACTTTTTCATCCTGAATATTATAATATTTTTTCATTTTTTCTAATAATTTATCATCATAAAATATTGCTCCGATCATCTTATGTTCACTATATAATTTAGGTATTTTTTAAAATCATCATTGTAAATTTTTTATACTTGATTCACATTAATCATTTTAGCTGATTTTATTTATTGTACTTTCAACATGATCTACAGGAAAAAGATCACATGTATCTGCGTATGTGTTATACTTTGATCTCGACGTTTAGATTAAATTGACAACTTCAGAGTTTATATCTTTTTTTGCCAAAACTAAAATATCTAAGATATCAAATGTAGATTTTTAATTATTTAATGATAATTCTATGAGTTATAGATTTATTTCTTTAAAAAAAATTTGTTTTTATTTTTAATGATATTAAAGCCAATACGTTAAGTAACTGCAAATAAGAATTTTACCTCGAATGTATAGAAATTTCATATCACTAAAATTCGTTATAAATTGGGGATTTCTAGTGCACTGATTTTTTGGTTGAATATATATTAAAATATAGGTTCAACAGACTGTTATTGAAAAATCATGGAATATTTGGTTATGTTGCCAGGTCCAACTAACGTTCCAAATCGTGTCATGAATGCTATGATTGCCCCAATAATAAATCATCGTAGCGAAGATTTTCGTGTTCTGTATAAGGGAATAATCGAAAAGACTCAGAAAGTTTTTGATACTTCAAGTGATATTATTCTTCTCACTACATCTGGAACTGGTGCAGTCGAATCCTCAGTAGTTAATCTAATAAAGAAAGGTGATAAAGCAATAATTCCAGTTAATGGTGAATTCAGTACACGTCTAGCCGATTTAATTGATAGTTGGGGTGGAATGGCAATAAGGGTCAATGCGCCATTTGGTCAGAATCCCCCAATAGAAGAAATAGAAAAGGCATTTGAAGATAATAAAGATGTTAAAGCAGTTTATGCTGTGTACAATGAAACATCAACTGGCACTACTATAAGATATTTGGATAAACTCGGAGATCTTTCCAGCAAATTTGGCTCATTTTTTGTAGCAGATGCGGTTTCAATACTAGGAGGAGATGAACTCCCAGTTGATAAGTGGAATGTTGACATCTGTATAGCTGCTTCCCAAAAGGCATTAGCAGCACCCCCTGGTGTATCTCCGGTGTCGATCAATGAACGGACCAAAAAATACATGCAGTATAATCCTTCACCAATACTTTACCTAAATTTCAATAGGTATTTTAAATATTACCAAGAACATATAGAGACCCCTTTCACTCCAGCATTACCTCTCTATTATGCATTTGATGAAGCCTTAAATATCATTATAGACGAGGGAATGACTAACAGAATACAGCGGCATAGAATATGTGCTGATGCATTTTATTCTGGTCTTAATATTTTAGGATTAACTCCTTTTGCTAATGAAAACGCGAGAAGCAATGTTGTTATTGCGTTAAACTATCTCGACGGAATGGACGATAAGAAATTTAGAACTCTATTATCTGATAAATTTAGGGTTCTAGTTGCTGGAGGATTTGGAAATCTTAAGGGGAAAGTTTTCAGAATTGGGAGTATGGGTGAAGTGAATGAGTATCATGTTATGAGAACAATGTCTTCTATTTATTCTGCCATGACAATGCTCGGAATTGAAGTAAACAAAGAAGCGTTATCTGTAACAGAAGAAAAATTGAAAAAACTATAAACCATATAAACATTTTTAATTTTCGTCAAGCTTAATATAAGGTAAATTAATAGCGATTTTTATGCCTTTTGAAAAAGGATCCCTAATACTATTAGATTATACTGCAAGAATCAAAGATAATAATGAAATTTTTGAAACTACCCGAGAAGAAGATGCTAAAAATTCGAATTTATATGATCCGGTAAGAAAATATGAACCTCGTCTTGTATCAATAGGAGAAGGGTGGGTTCTCAGAGGCGTAGATGAAGCACTTTCTACTGCTAATGTAGGCGATAAATTAGTGATTGAAATTTCTCCCGATAAAGGCTTCGGGGATAGAGATGCGAATAAAATACGAATGATTCCACAAAGAAAGTTGGGAGAAAAAGCTGCCGAAATAAAGGTAGGTGATGTTGTAGAGATTGATGAAAGGCCTGGTATTGTAAGATATATAGGTTCTGGGCGCGTTCAAATAGATTATAATCATAGACTTGCAAGTAGAAGTTTGGTATACGATGTAAATATTATCCAGAAATTGGATACAAACGAAGAAAAAATAAAGAATTTAATGAAAAGACGTCTTCCGCTCAATGAAGAAAAGATAAAGTTTGAAATGCAAGATGATACACTCGAGATCGAACTTCCCGAAGAACTTTTGTTATTAGATGGATTACAAATAATTAAACGAGCTATTTCTACTGATCTCTTTAAATTTATGACTTCCCTTAAAAAAATTATATTCAAGGAAGTTTATAGTTTACCATCTTCTAAAGGCTCTCAAAAATTGGAAGCAACAACTGCTGAAGCAACAACTGCTGAAGCAACAACTGCTGAAGCAACAACTGCTGAAGCAACAACTGCTGAAGCAACAACTGCTGAAGCAACAACTGCTGAAGCAACAACTGCTGAAGCAACAACTGCTGAAGCAACAACTGCTGAAGCAACAACTGCTGAAGCAAGAACCTAATTCAGAGTCAATCTATCAATTATTTTTTATCTGAATACTCTCATTTCTGACTATGTATGAGAACTGAAATCATATTACTTGTACATCTTTGGCCAATTCATAAGCAGTTTTCCGATCTAATTTATTCTTGCTTAATATCGTATATCTTTCTGGTCTTAGTGATTGGGCAATTACTAATGCTTGAACAACATGATTTTCATCTATATTTACTTGTGATGCCTTAGTAGGTGCTCCTAGACTCTCAAGAGCTTCAATTATTTTCTCATAATCTAGACCTTGTAATTTAGCCATCATTATGGTGCCAAGACCAACCCTTTCGCCATGTAACCCACAGAAATTGCCAGCAATATACTCTACAGCATGACTAAATAGGTGTTCAGATCCAGAACAAGGTCTACTACTACCTGCAATGCATGCTGCAACTCCGGAACTAATTAAAGCTTCTATAATTGTCCTGACACCAATTTTCTTATTTTTTAACAATTCTTTTGATCTATTCATTATAATTGATGCACTCATTTGTGCGAGATTGGCTGAATAAGTTCCGAAGTATTCGTTTTTTTCCTCCTTAGCCAATTCCCAATCTTTTACAGCAGTTAATTTACCAATTAAATCTCCACATCCGCTAGATAATAGTCTTATTGGTGCCTCTGAAATAAGCTTTGTATCTGCTAATACCCCTATCGGAGTTGTTACTTTAATGGAGTGAGGTTTATGTGTCCCTCGTAATGATACAAATGGACTTGCAATACCATCATGTGAAGCAGAGGTTGGAACACTAATAAAAGGTTTTTTCAAATAGAATGCTATCATTTTTCCTACATCTACAGATTTTCCTCCTCCAACTCCTAAAATAATATCAGGTTCAAGTTTTCTTATATCTGTCTCTGATTTAGCTACAATTTCTATAGAAGCTTCTTTTCTAATGTACCAATAACCATTTAGACCTTCCTTATGGAATGTTTCGTTAACGTGATCTTCAATCCTTTTTTTTACGTTTTCTCCAGATATCAGTACAACGTTTACAATCTTGTTATTGATACTTTTTACAAAACTGCCTAATGAAGAAATGACATTATCTCCTATTAAAATTTCTCTCGGTAATTCCATTAAATGAGAATTTATATCCAAATTAGTTTTCGATTCTATTTTATTCCAATAAAATAAATTTATTTCTTAAATTAATTGTTATTAATATTTCTGAATCATTTTATTTGTTTTGAATGGTTTCTGCTATAGCATAGCCCATTCCAACCCTTGTAATTTTTATTCTAACTTCGTCTCCTACCTTTGTGCCAGCTACAAAAATTACCATACCTTCTATCTTGGCAACACCTGAATCTCCTCTTTTACTCATATCTTCTATCTTAACATCATATTCTTCGCCTACTTTTACTGGGATCCTAAAGGATCTAAATTTGCGAAAACCTCCATCCTTTTCCCCATCCTCTCTAGTGGAATTCTTATTTTCTAAACTATTTTCTCTATCCACGTTTTCCAATCTCTATTCGTATCTGACTTATTATCCATTACTATTTCAACTTTTTTTTTATTAATAGTAAAGGATAAATATTTTCACTATTAATTTATTACAATTGATTTATATTCCATATAGATTTTTTTTAACTTTAAAAAATTATAGGAAAATAATATGACGTTTACAAATTTCGATAATGAAAATACAAATCAAAATATAATGACCGTTATTTTGAAAAGCCTTCCAAAAGAATCAGGATTGACTAAAATTGAATATGAAGGACCGGCAATAGCCCTTTACACTCGTAATCCGAAATTTTTGATTGAAAATTCTCAAGCTTTGACAAATATGGTTAGTATCATCCGAAAAAGGATTGTGATTAGAACCGACGAATCCATAAGAAAATCGGAAAAAGAAGCATCATTCATCATACAAAAATACTTTAATTCAAATAATATAAAAAAGATTTTTTTTGACTATGCATTAGGTGAAATAACGATTTACACGAACGATCTTTCAGAACGTGCGTCAAAAGATGGGATTTTGAATATTCTAGACCTAGTTGCTGAAACAGGATGGAAGATCAAGATCAGAAAATCTCCAAAGATCCTTTCTTCAATTCAATTCATAAATAAAGTATTGAACGATGCTACTGATTATCGAATAAAATTTTATAAAAAAGTTGGGGAAAATCTTTTTCGATCAAAGCTAAGTAATATTCATGAAGCTAGTCTGTTAGCGTTGGGAGGCTTTGGAGAAATAGGCAGATCATGTTTTTTACTCGTTACTAGTGAAAGCAAAATTTTATTGGATTGTGGAATTAATGTTCAAGAGAACAGATCAATACAACACTTCCCAAGATTGGATATTACGGGTTTTCGAATTGAAGAAATCGATGGGGTAGTAATTAGTCATGCACATATAGACCATATCGGATTTCTACCTTTTCTTTTTAAATACGGATATCGTGGACCAATCTATTGTACAGAACCGACATTGCCTTTAATGGCTTTGCTTTTTCTAGATTATTGCAAATATCATGATATATACTCGAACGATGATATTAAAAATGTCATAATACATACTATTATAGTGAATCCAAATGAAGTGACTGATATAACACCGGATATTAAATTAACATTATATAATTCTGGACACATTTTAGGTTCAGTATCTACTCACCTTCATATTGGAAATGGTGATCACAATGTTGTATATACTAGTGATTTAAAATTCGGGAAAACTAATCTACTGGATAATGCATCTTGGAATTTTCCGCGAGTAGAAACATTGATAATTGAAGGCACTTTTGGAAGTAGGGATTACCCATATAAACGTGATGAATATGGTCCATTTTTGATTGAAAGCATTAATCAGACTCTTAGATCAAACGGAAAAGTTCTAATTCCAATTCCAATTATAGGCCTTTCTCAGGAACTTATATACATATTAAACCAATATCAAAATTCTGGTGCATTGGATCCAGTACCTATATTTGTGGATAATTCCATTCTTGAATCTACCAATATTTATGAAATGTATCATGAGTATCTTTCAAAAGATCTAAAAGAAAAACTGCCGATATACAATACAAACATATTCAATCATGACAATCTTGTATCAATTCCATCTAGGTCGAAAGTCGATAAACCCGCAGTTATTTTAGCTCCGTCTTCAATGTTGATAGGAGGAACTTCCGTCAGGATCTTGAAACAAATATGTAAAGATCCAACTAACAAAATTTTATTACTATCTTATCAAGCTCAAGGAACACCAGGAAATGAAATTCAATTAGGAGCCAAAGAGATTTTCATTAATGAACAAAAAATTGATATTAGATGTAAAGTTGATTTTATCCATGGCTTTAGTAATCATAGTGACTACAATCAGCTTCTCGCCTATGTTAGCCGTCTAAAGCCAAAACTTAAACGGGTAATTGTAAATCATGGAGAAAAACCTCGAGTCCAAAATTTAGCCGTTTCCATTAACAAGACTCTTAATATTCCTTGTCATTATCTTTTAGTACCTGAAGCAACAAAACTATTATGACCAGCAAGATATTCAATTTCATTTGCTTTTTCTTTAACGCCAGGCATTAGACTTAAACATGCTAGTCTTTCTTTAAATGATATGAATAAGGAAAATTCTATCAAGTCTTCGCTAGACCTTATTTCTAAAAAATGGTATATTGATCCAAAAATCTATGATATTCATCTGGGAAAACGAAAGGATGTAATAGATACATTAATTCAGATCAATCAAGTTATCTTTCACATTCCGAAGTTATCTGATGACAACGTTTTTGTAATATGGAAGTGTTTGTGGCCAGATTGTCATAATTGTTGTGAAAAACAAGGCCGATTGCCATTAACAAAAGATGATATTAATAACCTTACCAAAAAACTCGGATATCCTTCAAAACCCGAGTTCATAAGAAATGAAACTAACATATCAACTTGGGAAGAAGAGGGTAACTTTGGTAATTTAATTACTATTATAACAATGATCTCCTTAAGAAGAAAAAAAGATGAAAAAATCGAAGATGATGGAAATCCTATTAGATGCAGATTTTTAGATAAGGAAGGATATTGTCAAATTCAATCAGATAAACCTGGTGTTTGTTGGTTATATCCATTTGCTTCTTGGACAGAATCTTCTAATGGAAAACCCCTA
This sequence comes from uncultured Nitrososphaerales archaeon, assembly GCA_963695855.1. Taxonomy (GTDB): domain Archaea; phylum Thermoproteota; class Nitrososphaeria; order Nitrososphaerales; family Nitrososphaeraceae; genus TH1177. Next base: position 776,272 of record CAVOHZ010000010.1, read on the forward strand.
GTTCATGCTACTTTTCAATTTACAGGAGATTGTCCTGGTTATTATCTCAGTGAAACAATAGATGACTTGATTCCAATATTAAATGAATATTCGACCAAAATCTATAATTACAATATGAGTGTTAATAGGACGGTAAGAGATGGTTTAGGTATCTCTAATATTATTTACTAATCTTTCTTTGAGGTTAAAAAATTTGATATTTTGACACTATAAGTTAGACATGTTAATAAATAGCTTTTGTAGATAAAGCAGATAGATTTAGATTTTTTTCATCAAATGTCATTAGATAAACTAAATATTTATGCAAGTCGCACTAGGTATTATGAATTCCAGTATTAACAATCCATCCAATCTCAAGACAGGAGCAGATTTATTGTTAAAAGGAGGATCTCTATTAGATATTTCTTGTAATAATTGCGGCGGGGTACAAATTCGCTACAAGACAAAAATAATATGCATTAATTGCGGCAAAGAGACACCAGAAAGTAAAGATGATGTTGGCACAAATTCTTTGGACCTACATTCTGAAAAAAACAAAGCTCATGAAAATCAATCAAATCCTAATATCGCCATCTCAGGATTTGACAAAATCATCATTCAAAAAATCTCAAATTTGTTGGATAGCCTAAAGGATGATAACGATCTTTTAAATCAAAGTACCAAGCTAGAACTGATAATTAAATACATGGAAATACTAGAAAAAATCCATAAAATTTTAAAAACTTAAAACAATCCCTTGTTTTTTGGATTGTGTCCTGATGATTGGCACAAATTAACTAAATTCTCATATTTTCAACATGTTGACTCTCCATTGGAAGAATTTTGACTTCTTTTTCATTATCATCAGTAATTATTCTTACTATGGATAGATCATTCTTTGGTGCATCGGAATATCTTAGTCCTATTCTTGCAGAAATCTCAATTTCATCCTCTGTTGTTTCCTTAGCTCTCATTAAACATGTTGGACCGACATAATCTTTTACTTTTAAAATTATATCCTTGTTTAATTTCATCGTATCTATCATATCATTCTCCTGCTTGTTTCTACCAACAATAAGTTTACTATTTTTGGACAATCTGAAATGTCTTCCTATTTTTAATAATTCAATGTCGTTCGTATCAGGTATATCGTTACTGTGGAAATAAAGATCTCGTACTCTTTTAGAAAATGCGGGATCCGTTAATAAACATCCACCAGCAGAATTTGGAGGGTTGATGATTTCAAATTTCTCAGCTAATTTCAATTGAACCTTTCTAGATCTGCCTGTAATATTTCCTAAAAATTCTCTTTTGATCAACCCATCTTTTTCCGCTTGTGTAACAGGTAATTTTTTAAATGATAGTGGTCTTACTATCAATCCATTAGTACCTGTTTCCTTTTCGATTATTTTTAAAGCATTACTATTTTGACTCATTGGCCTTTGACCTAAAACCTCACCAGTAATGATAAAATCGGCATCTATTTTTTTCATATGATCTTTAGCTGCCAAATACATCATACTCCTGCAATCAATGCAAGGATTCATTCCCGAACCATAACCATATTTGGGATTTTTTAACATTTTCAGATATTCTCGACCAAAATAAACAGTTTTCAGACTGACTCCCAATTCTTCAGCAACCTCTTGAACCCGATGGCCGCAACCTTTTCCACAGTCAAAATCACAAAATGGTGTTTTGATTGCTATAGCTTCAACTTCTATCCCTTGCTCTTGTATCATTCTTATTGCTAAATTACTATCCAACCCACCAGATAACAATGCTACCGCCTTCAACTTAGTTTTTTTGTCTTTAGATATTTTTTGTATAAATTCACTCGATTTGCTATGGGCAGGCTTCATAAACTTTTTAAATTATTAATCTATATTTATTGTTAAGTTAATAAATATAAAATATATTAATGACAAAAATTAGTAAATGAATTATGGTTCTAGAATCAATACCCAATTTTGATTCCTACGTGTGGATCGCAGTAGGTTTATTCATCGCAGGTCTATTTTCGATAATGGTTTATGAAAAATCTAATTCACAATCAAAACAGGAGAAATCAACAGATCGTCAATAATAAGTTTAGCCCATCGAAGGCTGAATTTGAACATATTGAAAAAATTATAACCAGTCAATATTATGATTATGGGTTTAATTCGCTTACTCGTATACAAAACTTAGCTTTAAAGGTGATAGTCAGAGATTATAATTGCCTCTTAGTAGCACCAACTGGATCAGGTAAAACAGAAGCTGCGGTATTACCTATAATTAAGTTGCTTTCTTTATTTAAAGGAGAAACAGGGATCAAAGTGATTTATGTGACCCCCTTAAGATCTCTTAATAATGATGTTTTGCGTAGAATAATTCGATATGCGCACACAGAGAAATTAACTGTCGAAATAAGACACGGTGACACCCCAGCCAAAACGAAAAAGAAAATAACTCTTAATCCTCCAGATATCTTGATAACTACACCTGAATCGATTCCAATACTTTTAACTATCGAGAATCTGTTAAAAGCTTTTCAATCCTTAAAATGGGTTATTATTGATGAAGTCCATGAATTGGTGTCCAATGAACGAGGTTCTCATTTGTCTCTATCGCTTGAAAGATTGCAGCAACATTCTAGGAATATTATAACAAGAATAGGACTATCAGCAACATTGGGGAATGTAAAAGAAACAGGTAAGTTTCTGGTGGGATCAAATCATAAATGTGCAATTCTTCAAGACCGATCTGTGAGAGAATATGATCTCAAGATAAAATTTGTAAACGGTTCCATTTATAATGTAGCCAAATTTATTGTAGAATATATAAAGACGAATAATATTTCAGGTTCCGTTCTTCTATTTACTAACACAAGGGACGAAGCTGAATATTTCGGGACCATTCTTAAGACTCAAAAGGAAGTTAATGTAGATGTACACCATGGTTCTTTATCAAAAGAAATTCGCGAAGATGCTGAACACAAATTAAGAACCGGTGCTGCGGGAATAGTCGTATGTACCTCTTCATTAGAATTAGGTTTGGATATTGGTTCTGTTGATCTGGTAATCCATTATGGTTCTCCCAGACAAGTTTCAAAATTAATGCAAAGAATTGGGAGAAGTCGTCATCAAAACCGACGTTCAGCTAAAGGGTTGATTGTTACTAATATTCCTGATGATGAAGTTGAGTGTATTGCATTAATTAGAAGAATGCGAAATAGATCTGTTGAACAACAATCAATACATCTCAAGTCTCTTGATGTTCTGTCCCATCATTTGGTAGGATTGACGTTAGAAAGAAAGGATGACGTTAGTGTTGACAAAACTTTTTCTATTGTGACAAGAGCATATCCTTTCCTTAATCTTTCAACACGTACTCTTGAATCCTGCTTGGATCTTCTTGATAGAAATAAAATAATAATGTATAATAGAGAAACCAATACATTTAGACGTAGAATCAAATCATATAAATATTATTTTGAAAATATATCCATGATTCCTCATATTCTCAAGTTTCAAGTAATAGATTTCATTAGTAAAAAAAAGATAGGAACATTGGATCAAAAATTCGTGGGTGATTATGGAGAGAAAGGAAATGTATTTGTACTCAAAGGTACCCAATGGAGGGTCATATCAATTGACGAATCGAAATTCGAGGTCAACGTAGAGCCATTATATGGAACTAACATTAATGTTCCGCATTGGGTAGGTGAATTAATTCCAGTTGATTATTACACCGCTGAAGAAGTGGGAAAAGTCAGAAACTTCATAGTGGGAAAAAAAATAGGTGTAGACAATTCAGTAATGGATGATTTTTTCAAGACATTCAATCTTGTTCCAGACACCAAGAAAATCGTGGTAGAAAGTTCTGATACTCAAAATCAAATTGTCATTCATTCCACATTCGGTACAAAAGTAAATAATACCTTGTCATCGTTATTTTCTACAATTATTTCAGCGAAATTAGGATACATAGTAGAAACTCGAAGTGATCCATATAGAATTCTTTTAACATCTTCTGCAAGAATTACTAAATTTCACATTCAATCTGTACTTGATGGTGATTACGATATTGAATCAATCCTGATCGCGTCTCTAAATAATACTTATCTTTTAAATTGGAAAGTGTGGATGGTAGCGAAAAGACTTGGTATAATTAGTAAAGAGGCACTATATGATAAAAAAATTGCAAGGTTGATTTATGATAGATACGCTAAAACACCACTAAGTGAAGAGTCGATCAGAGAATTAATTCATGAAAAACATGATATCTTACTGACTAGACATGTATTAAATGATTTTAAAAAACAAATTATCAATTTGCATTGGGTTAGAATATCGGATTTCTCAGAACTAGCTAAACCAATCCTTGATCATTCAACTAAATTATCCTCAGCCCCTAACTCTATTGAGACCGGTATTATAGAGATTATAAAAGAAAGACTTGACAAGACGAAACAAAAACTTATATGTATACGATGCGGAAAATGGGAACGTACATTTACTGTCCATGAGACTCCTTCAAATATCGTATGCACATATTGCAAATCTCGACTCATAACACTTACTTCTTGGTATGATAACGACCTCAAAAAAATAATATTAAAAAAAATTGAAAGAAAGATGTTAAAGCAGGACGAATCTCATAAGTTTGAACGTGCATGGAAAATATCTTCTTTGATAAATAATTTTGGAAAAAAAGCTGTATTAGTACTTGCAGGACATGGAATCGGTGCTGATACAGCGGCGAGAATCCTGCGTGATTATGTAGATGATGAAGAAATATTCAGACAAATATACAAGGCAGAACGACAATACGTAATGACAAGAGGATTTTGGGACAATTAGCTATTTTTAATTTATTTTTCTAATCTCAGAAAATCCTTTTAACGTTATTTCAATTTTATTCTCTCTTCCCATTCCTGCAACTGCTCCAATAACTTTAATTCGATTGCCCACAACCAGTTTTGAAATTAGGCGACTCTGCTCTCTCCATCCTGTTAATCTAATTTCTCCAGTATCGTCTCCTATAAGGGTATCACTTACTGTAACATTTTCTCCACTTTTTGTTGTTATTTCGGACGTATTGGGAGATTGTAAAACAATTGCTTCTATTATGTAAGGTTTATCAGAAATTTCTATATTCTTAATTTTTGATTCTAGCTCTAGTTCATCAGGGAAAGACTCGTACTTGTCATCTATAATTCTAATAAATGAATCTTCATCGGTAAAATAAAAAATATTTCCAAATACCTTATTAGGTATTCCTTCAATAATTGTATTAGAGATTATTTCTTCATTAATTATTTTACGATCTATCACTACAGAAACAAAATTCCTATTTTTGTCTATAGCCAGGTAGTTTTCATTTAGTGTGTCTTCTTTGTTCGAATTTGAGATGATTTTCAAAATTACTACCTTTCCCTCTTCTACTTTCTCCTCTGAATCAATGATCTCTATTATGGTAGATTCGTCTCCATGTATCTCTAATTCTTCTCCGCTATATTGAGGATTTCCTTGTTTGATTCTTACCCCTGTTAACTTTATTTTAGAACCACTGATAAAAATATCAGGAATTTTATCTTCGTTTATGTTCCAAATAACGCTTCGAAGAGATCTACTTTTATCTTCATTTGATAATATCACTTGTAATGATTTGCCAGGTTCATTCCTAAAGTTGGTGTATCTTGATATTCTTGGATTGGATGATATGTATCCAGTTACCACGATATTTTCTATAGGTTCTCGTATTTCTCCAATATTTTTGGTTCGTTGGTCAATTGATGGGATATCTGTATCATCTTTAATTGTCTCTAATATGCCTCTTGTACCTAAATTTATGATGGGTTTGTTATCTAAGCCGGACTTAACATAACCATGTGAAATTTTTATGATGTCGCCAGGTTTTAGTTTCTCATTTTCAGGAAAATTAACATGATTATCCCATAGTCTCAATTTAATGGATGAAAAGCTATCATAGATTGTTAATGTTCTAGTCTGTATTTCCTCATTTGTGTCTCTTCTTGTATATCTCTTAATTGGATATACGTTTATTATTCTTGCAACAAGGTTAACATCGTTTGCCCCTATGTAAAGGTCCTTTATATAGGTTTGAACATCTTGTGCACTATCAAATGATATACCAAGATCCGATGCTACAAGAAATAATGCACCTTGGTCCGTCAAGTAACCAGCACCGATTTTTCTTTTCTTCTCATCTATTAGATCTCTTATTTCTTCAGCAGTTATTTCTGGCAGCTGTTTGAGAATAATTTCAATCATTTTCTTAAATTCTAGTGACAAAGTATATCTATCATTTTATACTATATTACTATCCTATATGTTTTAATCCATTGCAAATTGATAACATTTATTTTTTAAATATTCTTGAATTAAATTATCGAATAAAAAACATTTTTTCCTTTTAAATCATTCTTAAATCAATTAAATATTTAAAAGCATTAAATTTACTATTTCTGGATAACTATTAACAGTTCAACTAGATTATATCTTTGGTCAAAACTTTAAATAAATTAATACAATAATAATATGAAAACTATCTTCATATTTATAATATCTCTGGTTTTCTTACCAAATGTTTTTGTCCAAACTTCGACTGATCTAATGATCAAAGATATTCGAACTAATCATATTATCAACCTATCATTTTTATTAAGAGAATAAATATTCTATAGTTATGATAATTCGTTATTTTGTGGAGCCTGAGATTAACTATGTTTATAATGAAAACGGTAATCTGGATTCTGAAATTCAATCAGGTTATGGTAGTGAAGTAATAGGAGATCTAGAATATTGTTGTGAAGCTTTAGAAAAAAATTTCTGGTTAGAATTGATGGATCCAGAATATTATGAAGATGACAATCCGAGGAAAATAAAGGAGCCAAAGATAGTTCTTGGATTTGCAAATTACTCTGGTGGTTATACAATTGTAGGTGGTGAAGATGGAATTAAATTTTGTCCGTTTTGTGGCGAAAAAATTGTTTTAGAATTAGTAGAACGATAAGAATTATTAAAAATCACTATTACAAGAATTTGAAAATTTTCATCTGATAATAATTAAAAATATTCTTAAACAACACATATAATAATAATTGCTGTTTGAATAGATTTTTACATAAAATCTGAAGTATTTGATTTTCTTATTGAGGTTTTGATGACTTATAAATAAATATGAATTTTTTAAAGGATATTATTTATATCGACTTCTCATAAATATGTAATACGGCAAATGTGAACGGATACTCTTTCATAGCCGATGCGATGTTAGGTAAAATTGCAAGAAAATTAAGGATGTTTGGTTATGATACCGTCTATGATTCGAATGCAAAAGATGATTATTTTATATTTCCAGAAGTTCATACTAATAGAATAATATTAACAAGTGACAGAGAATTGTTTAATAGATGTAGGAAAAAAAGTTTTAGCATAATTTTGCTTAATAAGAAAACTGAATTTGAAAATTTAGTAACCATTTTTTTATCCTTAAAAGTAAAATATATAGATCCAAACCTTTCTTTTTCCCGCTGTACAATTTGTAATGGTTTATTAGGTGTTGTTGATAGCGATAATATTTTTTTTGATGCAAATCATAAATTACTTAAATTAAATAATATTAAAGAATTTTACAAGTGTAAAATTTGTAAAAAGATTTACTGGAAAGGAAGTCATGTGAATAATATGCTAGATTTAATTAAAAAAATAAATATGGAACTTTCAAGTCAAAAAAAGTAATGGGACAACTCTTTTCATGTGAACTATTTGTTCTTATTCCCTAATTAGTTTTTGATATTTATGTTTATTACTTTTTTTTGCATATTTATTATTTAATCCACAATCATTCCAACTGCTAAAAACATAGTATAAGGAAACCATGTTTACAATTTTTATCTCATCTTCATAAGAGATGAATATGCATATCTAGGTATAAAGATGTAAATTATGGGAAAAATTATGTTCCAAATGAAAAGTAGATTATCTACTACATCAAATATGTTTCTATATATAATAACTATAATCACAGGGATCGTTTACGATCATTTCTTATTTGTATAATTTGATTCGTAACAGTTCATAAGCCTTTGCCGCATCCCCTTCACTGATTATTAAAACTATTTCATTTGGAGTAAATAACGCATTATGTAATAAAATTTGATTATTATAAAGAATATTTGAAATCATCGATAATAGTTGGTATGTTTTTTTAAATTCTGTTTCAGACCAAGGCAACGTAATATTTATCATGGATATTCCTTCTTTAATTGTGTCAGGTTGGTTTTTTAATTCATCTCTAAAAATTTTCTTTATCTCATTAATATTTTCAACAAATAATTTAATATGATTTCTTGTTTGAAAAAAATTAAATCGAATATCCCAGTCTTTGTCAAAAAGATTTAAAATTCTTTCCATATTTTCAATTTCCATTCCAAAATCCACATCAAGTATACTTCCAGTTAAAGATATTCTTGCACCTTTGATTGATTCTAAATTGTCATTAGACACATAAGAGTTCTCTCCTTGAATCACATCAGCTAATCTTTTTATTCCCACTACAATTGTATTGATGTTTACCTCCGACTTCGTCATCTTCTCCACTTCAGTTTTTATCTTTATAGCTAATGCAGTGTAATTAGCAATACCTGTCTTTAGTGCGTTTATATAAAGACTGTTAGAATATAGTATCTCTCTAATAGCATGAGAAACGCTAGGTATTCTTGAGTACATATTTATTACATGATGAAATAGATATTACATCAATTTATTCTTAATTTATTTTTGTGTCATAGCCAATTTCTATTTTATTGAATATTCTTTTCTTCTTCCTTGATTGTCCTGCAGCATCTTCCATAAGGAATGGGGTGTCCATGTGGACAAAATCTTGGATGATTTAATAGTATGCATAATGCATCTGTAAATTTAGTTTTCATATGATGTTCTATTCCACAGACCATTTCTTCATCTATCTCTATTTTTAGCGCATCATTCATCATAACTTCTAATAACCGTGTATTACGGATCATCTGTTTTCCTATTTTTTCGCCTTTTAGTGTTAACTGGACTAAATTTCCTTTTTCGTATGAAACAAGATTTGAATCATTAAGCTTATGCAACATTTGAACTACCGAGGGTTGTTTTACATTCAATAATTTTGCTATTGAACTGACCTTTATCTCTTTACCCATTTCACGAATGAACCAAATCGCTTTTAAATACATCTCTGTATGTTCAGATTCCGCTGTCCCTAGATACAAGGCCTCCTCGCTAACCATCTCTGGAGATATCTTCAAGCTTACGTTACTCCTTTTGTTTATTCCAACTATTAACTTTTACCAACTTTTAGAAACTAAATTTAAATCCCTCCGTGTCTGAATATTTAGATGATGTCTACTATTAATCAGATTACTGTTGTTGGATCTGGTGCTATGGGTCATGGCATTGCACAAATATCAGCAATGGTCGGTTATGAAGTTGTTATCCGAGATATCCAACAATCTTTTCTTGATAAAGCGATGGAGAAAATAAACTGGTCGGTAAATAAATTAGTGGAGAAGAAAAAAATTAATCAAACTGAAGCAGAAAAGATAATCAGCAGGATTCATCCGATCGTGGATATACAACAGTCATTAAAAAACTCCGAGCTAATAATAGAAGCTGTTCCAGAAGATTTACAATTAAAACATAAAGTATATCAAGAATTAGATAAATATGCCGATAAGAATGTAATTTTTGCATCAAATACCAGTACCTTACCAATATCTGAAATTTCGTCATTTACTTCAAGACCAAACAGGTTTATAGGCCTACATTTTTTTAATCCTCCTCAATTGATGAAATTAGTCGAGGTAATACCTGGAGATAAAACAGATAAACAAATTACAGATTTAATAATTAATTTTGTCAACAAGATAGGAAAGATTCCTATTTTGTGCAAAAAAGATGTCCCTGGCTTCATAGTTAACAGAATTTTTATCCCCCTTGTCCATGAAGCAGTGTATTCTTTAGATAGATCAAAATCATCACTTGCTGAAGTAGATTCAGCATCAAAATATAAAATGGCCTTGCCTATGGGTATTTTTGAATTAGCAGATTATACGGGTATTGACGTTATACATAAAGCAACAAATGAAATGTATTCTCGTGATAAAAAGGTAATATTTCCACATCCAAAAATTCAGGAATTATTTGAAAATAAAGAATTGGGTCAAAAGACAGGAAAAGGATTCTATCAGTATCAAGGAGATAACTATGAAAGAATACAGCTTACAGAAGAATTGGCAGAAAAGTTTGATCCGATCTCTTTAGTATCAGTGGCAGTCAATAATGCCTCATGGTTACTTTCTAACGGAGTATGCAACAAGAATGAGCTTGAGGAGGCCTTAATGCTAGGAATGGGATTAAAAAGAGAATTATTTGAGACAGCGGAAATTTTTGGAATAAATAATATAATCGATAAATTACAATATCTCAGTTCGGAATTTGGAATGTTCTATGAACCAGACAAATATTTACTAGCTATGAAAAAATAGAATCAAAAAATAAAAACAATATTTTCTTACTTTTTAATATATTTAATAATGTGTTCAACTGCTCTTTTTGGGCTAGTCGTTTTTTGAATCATTATTCTTTTTCGTTCATCTAAAAATTTTCCGCCGTAACTATCAGCAATTCCACCGCTTCCAGTAATTGCTACCATTTTCTTTTTTAGCATATAACCCACAGTTACCTCAGTCAACGTACCAACTCCACCTCCAACAACTATAATACCATCTGCTGAAGTCGCTACAATGAAGTCCCTGCTGTAGCCTATTCCAGTAGGTATTACGATGTCGCAATATTTATTTGCAAATGAGAAATCATCTTGAGGGATAATTCCGATAGTTATACCTCCATTATCATTCGCACCATTACATGCGGCTTCCATTACTCCACCAAGACCTCCACAGACCAAAACAGAGCCCGATAACGCAATCTCTTTTCCTACGTCATATCCTATTTTTCTTGCAATAGCGGTACAAATATTCTCATTATAACCAATTACAGAAATCTGTGTTTTACGCATTTAATACAAAGAATCATCTTATTTTAAATTTTTTTGGTTAATTTAAATGATATAATATCGCTAACAAGTTGAAAAATCTACATTAAATATATTTGAAAATAGAATATATATCACCCTAATGTCCTCTGTGCATATGGAATATAGAGTCAAAGATATTATACTTTCTAATACTGGTAAAAAAAGAATTGATTGGGCAGAGTCACATATGCCTGTCCTTTATGCTTTAAGAAAAAAATTCGAAGCTACAAAACCTCTAGAAGATATCAAAGTATCTGGTTGTCTTCATGTCACAAAAGAAACTGGTGTCTTGGTTAGAACTTTAAAAGCTGCTGGTGCTCAAATCTCTTGGTGTGGTTGCAATCCTTTAAGTACCCAAGATGATGTTGCTGCTTCTCTCGCACAGGATGAGGAAATAGCCATTTTTGCGAGCAGAGGAGTGTCTACAGAGCAATATTATGAAGATATTTATTCTACTATAAAACAAGGTCCTAATCTCACTATCGATGACGGTGCTGACCTTACCGTTGAGATTCACAATAAATTTGCTTCTAATGGATTCGATCTACTTGGGGGAACGGAAGAAACAACTACCGGAGTGATTAGATTGAGAGCTATGGAAAAATCTGGTAAATTGTTATATCCAATTATTGCAGTAAATGATGCCGAGACAAAACACGATTTTGATAACGTGTATGGTACAGGCCAATCCGCACTCGATGGGATTATTCGTGCAACAAATGTACTGATTGCTGGAAAAAACATAGTTGTAGCCGGATATGGTCATGTAGGTAAGGGAATAGCTAGAAGAGCTTCAGGCTTGGGTGCAAACGTGATAGTTACTGAAGTGGATCCAATTGCTGCACTTAAAGCGAAACTTGATGGATATTCAGTAACATACATGAATGATGCAGTATCTAAAGCTGATATTTTTATTACTGCTACTGGTTGTAAAGATGTCATTTCATATACACATATTTTGAACATGAAGGATGGTGCTATCCTTGCAAATGCAGGGCATTTCAATGTTGAAATTTCCGTTTCTGAATTGGAAAGGAATTCAATTAAGAAAGAATCCATTAATGAAAGTACTATGCTATATCAATTATCTAAAGATAAAAAGATCTATTTGATCGGAGAAGGCCGTCTGGTTAATCTAGCGGCAGCGGAAGGACATCCTTCTGAAGTTATGGATATGAGTTTTGCAAATCAATTTTTGGCTGTTCTAAAACTTTCTAAAGTTGGTAAGGATTTGAGACCAAGTGTTTACAATGTAGATAAAAGTCAAGATCAAGAGATTGCAATGTCAAAACTTGGTTCAATGAATGTAAAAATTGATGTTCTTTCCCCCGGACAACAAGAATATCTTTCTGGTTTTAGCGAAGGAACTTGATCTTCTTTTAAGGTCATGAAAGAAATAAAGGAACCTAAATCCTCTTATTGTATATCCTTTTGGATGGGTAGTCTAGCCTGGTTAAGATACCTGTCTCACACACAGGTGATCGAGAGTTCAAATCTCTCCTCATCCATCAATTAAACAATAAATCCGATCCTTTTTACAGGGCTTTATGCCTTCCTGTTAAAATTTTTCAATATATAATAACAGAATTAAAAAAATTCGTTGATATTCCAAGACTGGGTCCAAAGAGCATAACAAGGATTGAAGCTTATTTCTCTTATGAAGAGTATTTGCAGAAATTATTCTATCTAGAGTTACACGAATACAGGATCAGCAATAAACATTCAGATATACATTGTATTCTGTTCCTATATTGGTCAATGGTACCCGTATCACAGTAACAATTTCTGCATAGCTTACCTAAATTCAAATAAATGTTTGCATGCAAATATTATGGCAACAGAGCAAAATAAAATAAAATAATATCAAAAAGGAACTCGTTATAGGTAGTAGTTGTAGACATACAACATGATACTGAAGATAATCATAGGCTTATAAGAGACAAACTGAATAGATTCAGGATTACACTCCCAAAGTATGCAGATAAACCAATACTGAAAACTCATGGAAAATACAGTGAGTTGAAACTTGCATACAACAATGTTTTGTACATGAAGAGAAATAATATAGATCAGATTATATTATCTTTCATAGAGTTTTTGGAGAACATACTACATTCAGATTGATACTATTGCAGAATAGAGAGGTCGTTTTTAGATCTATTGCGTCTAATGTTCATAGCATGATATGTTCGTAATTATCTTGATGATTTCTACGCAACCGTATTAACCGATCATTTAAATAAAAACACTAGGTCTGCTTTAAGACATGTTTTTTTACTATTAATTATTATTCAAATAAACTAAAAATTATTTCAAATATTTTTTATCATTGTTTGCTTGTCAAAATTCAATGTATGACCAAATGAAATTATCTTGGTTTTGATATATGTGTAATAAAAAAAAGGAGTCAAATATTAGAAAAAATAGGGAATTTTATTTTTTCCTAGCTTTCACTAATACCAATACTGCCACGGCTCCCATCATTCCTCCAAGAATTAATAATACTTGAATGGGAAAATCACCTGATGATGTAACAGTTCCTTCTGGAGCATTAGGTGTTACAAATGCTACTTCTCCACCACCAACTTTTTGAACTTTTGCAAATCCACCTATCTGTATCTGAGCACTGGGTGGTGGATTTGAAGTTCTGATTGCTACCTCTGAACCATCGATGGTCGCTTTGGCCGATGCCTCCTTTGCAGTATGTGTTCCTTCTCTAAAACTACTTTCTCCTAGTGAAAATACGGAAACAACTTTAGTACCTCCTTCTCCTGAGTAACCTGATCCAGCAGCCGATGCCTGACTTCCGGTGGGGTCAAACAGAAAATGCCATGTGTCCATCGGTAATCCTATGTCCTCGAAATCTAACAATGGTATCTGAAGAATTTTTTTTGAATCTTCTGAAGAGGATAATATTTGAGCCGCTTCTGGGTATTTTGCCAATATTGGTGCCATTGGATAGTTTATATCAAATTTTCCATATTCTGGAACGCTAACTGTAAGTGGACCCTGAACTACTACACTCCTCCAATCAAGATCAACTGCGGTAGTCCCGTTAGTTGGAAGTACAAAATTAGTAATTTCTGGCGTGAATTTAATTTTATATGATATTGACACTCGATTTTCCTCACCTCTTATTTGAGCAGCATATTCTAATTTAGCTTTGGATAGTTGTATAGGGCTATTTTTTTCTACAAGAATAGCTTCATTAACCGATTTCACAAGCTCATTCATTCCTGCGTCTGATGAATTCAATTTAAATGATATGCGGTCATTTGTACCATTAAATATCTTCGATATTTCGCTTCCTGGCTCATATTTCATAGTTAAAAATCTTACACTCGTAAATACAGGATCTGCCTTGTCACTCTCCGGCAAAAGAAATACTTCCATCTGTGCAGCAAATGCCTGTGAAAAAACAACAGGTACTAATATCAATCCCATGACCCAATATGATGATAAGGCCTTTCGATTCACACTAAATCTCTAAATTTGACGAATATAATTCTTATTATTAAAAAATTGGCTTATTTTAAAAAAATATAATTCTTATTATTAAAAAATTGGCTTATTTTAAAAATATTATCTTAAATATGTGAAAAATTTCAATTTTTTTACAATTTGAAACAAGTCGGTTCTCCATAATGTCAGTCAATTAATCGAAAATTTTACATTCGTCATTTTAATTTTATTTGATGATTGATCACAGTTTTAGCCGGAGGAACCGGCTCCATTAAGATAATTCGCGGGCTAAGCGTTATTACCTCCAAAATATCGATAATTGCTAACGTTGGGGATAACTTTTGGTTTCAGGGCTTGTATATATGTCCAGATGTTGACACGTCACTCTATGGACTAAAAGGAATACTTGACAAGGAGCGTGGTTGGGGTATAAAAAATGACTCTTTTACTTTTATTGACACTCTGAGAAGGTTAGGAGAGGAAAACTGGTTTAAAATAGGAGATAAAGATCTTGTAACCCATATTATCAGAACAAGATTGTTACGAGAAGGCCTACCGCTATATGAAGTAATTAAAAAGATTGCAAAATTGTATGATATAAAACACAATGTTATACCAGCTACCGATACACCAATTGAAACAAGAATAATTACCGATAAAGGAGATATAAACATTCAAGAGTTTTGGGTAAAATATAAAGGAAAACCAAGAGTTTACGATGTCTATTATAAAAATGTTGAAAACGCCAAGATAAATGAGAATATTACAAAATTATTACGTCATTCCAAATCTATAATCATAGCACCAGCTAACCCGATTTCGAGTATTGGGCCAATAATAGCTATTAAACCAATTCAAGATGAATTAATATCTCAAAGAAAAAAAGTTTTAGCTATCTCTCCTATCATTGGAAATAAACCATTCAGTGGACCAGCTGCAAAATATCTTGAATCCAAAAGAATTGAAATCTCATCTCTTGGAATAGCAAAATTTTATTCCAGATTTGTAAGTAAATTAGTTATTCATAAAACAGATCATCTTCTTTCAAAACTTATTTTAGATATAGGAGTTCAGCCATATATCACAAATATCATTATGCGAGGTCCTAGAGAGGAAGTCAATTTGGCAAAATACATTTCAGCAATATAGGTAGAATTTGAGATTGAAAGTAGTTGCGATTGTGCCAATAAAGAATATGGATTCTTCCAAATCTAGACTATCCTCCATATTGAATCAAAATCAAAGAAGAGATCTAGTAAATTTTCTACTTGACTTAACAATCAAAGAACTAAATAAATCCTCTTTGATAACCAATATCCTTTTAGTATCAAGCAATAAATATTTCAGAGAAGTTTATAAAAACAAAAAAATTGGATTTCTCACAGATTTTAATGAAGGAGTAAATAAAGCCATCTCACTGGCTGATTCTTATCTAGAAAATCAGAAAATCGACGCAAGTATAGTAATTCCCATAGATTTACCTCTCATCACTTCTTGTGATGTTGATTATTTTTGCAGAATGTCCATGGAGTTTTCAAAATGTGTAGTTATCTGCCCTTCTAAAAGATTGGATGGAACCAATATCATGTTACGGAAACCACATAATGTCATTAAAACCTATTATGATGACAACAGTTATCAAAATCACTTTCTAGAAGCAAAACTTCACAATGTCCCCATCAAACCGATATATCGCGATAATCTTACTTTTGACATTGATACAAGGGAGGACTTGATTTCATTAACAAAAATTGGCAACTGGGAAAATATTTTAAAAAAATTGGGATTATTTTCATGATTTTTTTATTTGATATTTATAATTTTACTAGTTAACTATATTAAGTATAGATAGCAATTTGAAAATAATGAAGGCGGCAGTTTTTAGAGAATATAACAAGGATCCTACACAGGTAATTAAAATTGAAGATATAGATACTCCGAAAATAAAACCTAATGAAGTTTTGATAAAGGTCGAATCAGCTTCATATAATTATAATGATTTATGGGCAATTTGGGGAGATCCTGTCCAAACCCCACTTCCTCATATTTCAGGAAGTGATGTAGCTGGTACAGTGGTAGAGATTGGAGAAGAGGTAACCAACTTTAAGCTAGGAGACAGAGTTGTTTCTCATTCTAATATGAGTTGTAGAACTTGTGCTTTATGTACAGCTGGAAAAGAATATGATTGTCCACAAAGAAACATTTGGGGTTTTCAAACTGGACCTCTTTGGGGAGGATTTGCACAATATACCCATTTGCCGGAAGTAAATGTAGCCAAGATACCAGATACAGTATCTTTTGATGATGCTGCAGCAATTTCAATGGTGGGAATGACATCATGGCATATGTTAGTTGGTAGAGCGAAGATAAAACCAGGACAAACAGTTTTGATAATGGGGGGAACAAGCGGAGTAGGAATGGCGGGAATCCAAATAGCAAAATTATATAATTGTGATGTTATTGCAACTGGGGGTAATCAGGCAAAAATGGATAAGTGTCTGGAGCTCGGTGCGGATCATGTTGTAAACCATCGAGAGTCTGATTGGGCTAAGAAAGTACGAAATCTAACAAATAAACAGGGAGTGGATGTAGTTTTCGAACACATCGGAAAATCTGTTTTTCCACAGGAAGTCTCTTTATTAAAAATGGGAGGAACCCTTGTAACTTGCGGTGCCACCACTGGCTATGACTCCACGATAGATTTGAGATATCTTTTCTTTAAAGGCACTAATCTTCTTGGTTCTACTCAGGGAACAAAAGCAGAATTGGAAGATGTCATATACTGGGTTGGTAAAGGTAAAATCAAACCTCTTATAGCAACAACTTTACCATTTTCTGATATGGTGAAGGGTCATACCATGATGGCTAATGCTGATCAGATTGGGAAGATCGTCACAACTCCACAAAGCCTTTAATCTTTTCTTTTATTTTTTTCATTACTCCAGTGATTTTACAGATGGTATTTAGGAGCCTTTTATTTATACCCGGAAACAACAAGAAATTTTTGGATAAATCTAAGACTCTATCTCCTGATATAATCTGTTATGACCTGGAAGATTCTGTTCCCCTTAATGAAAAAGAAAATGCAAGGCAAATGATAATGCACGCTACATCGCTTGATAAATATAAGGATAATTCTGTCGAGAAACCGCAGATGTTGGGAAAATTAGCAAATACTAATTCCCAGGTTTTTGTTAGAATAAATTCATTTGAATCTGGAATATATGACCAGGATTTAAGATCTACATTGAATAGTGGAATAGATGGAATAGTTATACCAAAAGTAAACTCAGTTTTCGAACTTGAACAAATAATCAATCTTATTATATCTTTGGAAAAAGAAAGGAGTCTCGAAAAAATAAAATTAATCCCATCAATTGAATCTTCTTTGGGCGTTGTAAATTCATATTCGATTGCTTCTTTTGATTCTAGAGTTGTTGCATTAGTTTTTGGTGTTTTTGATTATTTATATGATATGAAACTAGATTATTCTGAACGTGATGGATTAGAATATAGTTATGCGCGAGCAAAAATTCCGGTTGATGCACGAGCTGCTGGCATTTCTGCTTTAGACTCTATATGGCAAAAAATTGACGATATTGATGGACTAAAACAAGATGCAATGGTAGCAAAGAGGCTGGGATATTCAGGAAAAACCATAATTCATCCCAAACACATTGATTTTGTTAATGAAGTATTTTTTCCCTCAAAAAATGAAATAGATTGGGCAACCAAAGTGATATCTATCGTCAAACAATTCGAAGAGAAAGGAGATAAAAGAGGCGCACTCAAGATAGACGGTAAAATGGTTGACGCTGTTCATTTTAAACAGGCTAAATTAATACTCGAAATATTGAAACACAAGCAAGAAGAAAAAAGTTCCTAACCTAGTAAACTTTTGATGGTGGGTCAATAAGGTTTATTTTCTGATCATTTTCATAGCATGATATGGCCATTCTACCAATAGATTCGGGAAGGTATGGTAGCAAGGAAATCAAAATGATCTTTGAAGAAGACAAAAAACTTGAATATGCACTTCAATTTGAAGCCGCTGTTGCTTCTTCTCAATCAAGTCTAGGTTTAATACCCAAGGAGGCATCTGATGAGATAAATTTACATGTAAATTCTGGCAACATTAGAGTAGCAAGGATTAAGGAACTTGAATCTACTACCGACCATGATATAGCAGCTCTCGTGCAAGCTTTGAGTGAACAATGTTCCCAGAATACAAAGCCTTGGGTCCACTTTGGTCTAACCAGTAACGATATTGTTGATACTACTACGTCAATGCAATTAAAAGATTCATTGGCTATAATAGAATCAAAAATTAGAACGCTAGCATCCTTATTTTCTGAGAAAGCTTTACAATTCAAGAACCAGCCTGCAGTAGGGAGAACTCATGGACAGCATGCTAGCATTATTCCATTCGGTTTAAAATTTGCAGTCTGGGCAATCGAAATGGTAAAACATATTGAAAGAATCAGAGAGGGAAAAAAGAGATTCCTAATCTGTAAAACTCTAGGTGTAGTAGGTACAGGATCTCTGATGGGAGAAAAAGCATTGGAGGTCCAAGATAAAGTTGCTATCTCTTTGAATTTATATCCATCTGACGCTGCTACACAAGTAATTCCAAGAGAGAGGCTGGCAGAATTTCAATTTTTGGTAGCACTTGTAGGAGCGACTCTAGATAAAGTTGCAATAGAAATAAGGAATTTACAACGTCCAGAATTGGATGAAGTATCTGAATTTTTTAAGGAAGGTCAAATGGGAAGCAGTGCAGTACCAGTAAAGAGAAATCCTATAAAAAGCGAAAGAGTGTCATCCTTAGCAAAACTTTTGCGTCCGTTAGTACAGGTTGCTATGGATAATATCAGTTTGTGGCATGAAAGAGATCTCTCTAATTCTGCAAATGAAAGATTCACAATTCCTATGGGAATAATACTACTTGATGAGATGCTAAATACTATGATCAAAGTTATATCGGAACTGAATATTAACATTGATAAAATTTTTTCCAATATAGAAATTACAAAGGGACAAATTTATGCAGAATTTGTTTTGGAATCATTGGTTAAAAAGGGAATTCCAAGAATAAATGCATATAGGGATATTCAAAGAATAGCCTTTGCGGCTAAAGAATCTGGAAAACACTTTATTCAAGCTATAAAGGATGATGATATATTATCATCTCATTTCAATGATGATGAACTTGATTCTCTGTTTAAGCCACAAAATCATTTTGCCTCAGCTATTCAAATCATAGAAAATGTTTCTAATATTGTCTCGAAAGAATTTAAAAAATGAATGAATTTAGTTGTCATTATTTACGTTTCATTTCTATCTAAAGATACAAAGATATCTTCGTAATATCTTTTCTAACTTTTATAATTATAATGGAAATACCAAAAATATATGTACTGATTTTTAGTTGAATATAAAATTCTATGTTCCATGAATAATTCTACGAATGTTAAAAATTATATTTATTTGAGAGTGGGTCATAATTCATTAAACGAAAATTGTAATGTTAACAATAGTATATACTCAATCCTTATGTTCCTAACATGTATTTGATTGCTCTGGGATTATCCTTGTTGGTTTTACAGTTGTAGTATACAAGAATCTGGTATAGCAAAACAGATAGTAGTACTATAACACAGCCCTTGGTGTATCCTCGTACAGGTAATGGATCTATCCTGAACGCGGATTTGATATGTTGTATCAACGGCTCAATTGATATACTTCTCAAGGAATAGATAGCCTGTCCAATATTCGATTCATAAAATTCAACTAATTTTATCCGGTCAGCAGATGTATTTTCATATCTTTTTACTGGACACACCAATTGAAATCCCATATCTGTACTGAGATCATATAATTTATGATCATCGTATCCAGGATCTGCAGACATGAATAATGTTCTTTTTATAATCCTAAAAGGAATACTTGCTGTCAACATACTGTATATTTGATTGTCAGGTATGTTGGCAGTTGTAAAATCTGCTGCCAAAGGTACAATGATAGAACCAGTACTAGAAGATATCATATGTAATTTGTATCCAAATATCCAACCTTTTGTATGACTGAATCCCCACACTGCATCAGTATCAATACCGGAACGTGGTACTACTTTTTTCTTTATAGATGATTTATGCCAGACATGACCTTTAGCCTTTACAAGTGTACTGTCTGTTGAAAGAACAGATGGATCGATTATTTTATCGTGAACAAAAATATCACTCATTATAGTTATTCTGTTTTTAATATCATTGGATATTGTGACAAGGCGTCTATCAAATGTTCTTCTGCTAGGTACTCTGTATAGCCCACATACTTTCATTACCTTTTTGTTATACGATAGATCCATTGCAAGGTATTCATGCAATGCTCTGTTAGAATCCAATCTAAACCAAATACGTACTATAAAACATCTCAAGATAACAGTAGGAGAATAGACATATGGTCTACCACGTCCCCCTCCTCCTCCTCCTCCTCTATTATTTTTATGTGGCCAACGAATCAAACCAATCAAATACAAAATACTAATTAGAATAGATGTTGATCTTTTCTGCTGTGCTAGTTTGTTGGTTTGGATGATAGTTACACCAAAACATCATACACCAATAAACTAGCTTTATTCGTTATGAAAATGGAATAATTATGACCCAGCCTCATTTATTTAAGATAGTGTTTTAGATAATAATGGTATCTTTTATGACAACCGATATTGTTTTTAGACGGATATTTTTTCTTTTTAAGAAAACGCCATTATTGAAAGTAGACTGGTATTATCAAAATTGAAAAAGATACGATACAAAATAGTAAGTCACATGAATATATTTATGAAGATAAAAGAGCAGATGCGTTGTACCAGAGTTGTAACAAAATATGGTAAATAATGGTTACAATTATGCTTGCAAACCTATTAGAAGTTGAATTATGCAATTCAGATAAAAATAATTGAATATTCTAATATCATTCTGTTGAATTGCGAATACTCAAGAAATTATGTGAGAATGTGCAACTTTAATTGCCCTTGTTTTTGAATCCCTTGAAACGTTTTCATAAAACAGATATCACGCAATATTGAAAAACCTTGTTAAATATGTGTAAGTTCAGTTACCATTACAAGAAAGAATACCAGGTACTGATGTCCAAATAACTGCATCTTCCAAGTTGCACCCAAATTTGATAATGCATCTTAGTGATATTCATAATAAAAGTAATCCAGTAGAGCCAGAAAGTGAAATAACAATAAAGGTAGATAAGGAAAAGCTAAATCATGAATGCAATGACAACTAAATATAGGATGAAAATGCATATAAAAATTAGTACCCCTATTATAATCAAAATCCTGTTTATTGATAACTAAAATTACTATTTTATATTATTAAAGTAATATATTCAATAATTATTTAATATTGTTTTGATCAGTGATTTATTTTGGTCAATAAAAGTTTTCTTATTTCGTCCTCTTTCTTTATACCTTTTATAAGATTTTTGTGAATTAAAGAACCGTATTGTAAAGCTTTTTTTGGATGTAGAGCTGCTTCAACTGGTACATTCAATAAAATGGCTACTTCTCGTAAAATATGTTTTCTGAGTAAGTCATTTGAACTTTTGATCTTTTTATCTATCGGTATTTTTTTTGCATATTCTATAAAATCTCGCGATAAAAAAGGTTGCTTAACAGAAACGTTATATTCCTTTGAAACCTCCTGGATTTCCTTAATTAGTATTTGTTCATTTTCTATTTTCTTATCCATAAATTTATTTATTTCCATAATTCCGTCTGAAAATATTTGTCTGTACCTGTTATAGCCACAAAATAATTCGTCGAAGCCATTAGCAGTAAGAACAGTGTTAAACCCATTTGATGAAGCTAAAAAAGATATATAATAGAAAGCGATGCAATTTTCGATATGAGATAAATTGTTACACGGTATATTCCTTATAATTTTTTTCAACACGATGATAAAATTCTCGATATTTATTTCATATGTTATATGTTTTATACTCATTTTGTCAGAAATAAATTTAGAAAATTCAATATCATGGGAACCTGGAAAACCTATTGAGAGTAACGTAACATCTTTAAAATTATCCTTTACAATCTTTGCTAACAACGAACTATCTAATCCGCCAGAAAAAGCAATAGCAAAATTTTCCCTTCTATCCACACTAACATCTATTGATTTTATAATCTCACAAATTATATCAAGCAATTGTCACTCAATACAAGTATCCTTTTAATCTAACTTTTAAATATACCTTTATAAATTTTCTGACAATTTTATATTGTTTTTTACATTTTGTTTATTATTCAAAGAAAATATTTTTATAGTATTCAATGTTTTAAAAATAGGAATTATTTACTAACATTAAAGATTTTTATATAAAATATTTCGATATTTAATTAAATAAAGATATGACTCGTAATCTAGTGGAAAAAGATATTAAATATATCAATCATAATGGGGTACATCTCTCAAATAGAACCAAATTATCTTTATCAAATTTATTCATTTTTTTAGGAAAAGATCATGAAATTGATGCAAAAATTATGTCACCTAATAATAAAATGTTTATCATTGATTTCAAGATTGAAGACAAGTATATACAGGTAATAGATTCTGAAGAGGATTTTGATAAATTCAATAAGATTAAAGAAGATTTACCAGATCTTGATATCATAGCAATTGGTTCATCAAAATATGCCGGGAAATCAACAGAATTTGAGTCATTATTCCTTTTTGATTCTAAAAATTGCCGTATAGGTTCTATTTTTATTGAGGATCCTTCTTTGTCTTTTGATTATGCCCATATTCTACCTCTAGTTACAAAATGCTCCATTCTTCATGGACATACCTCAACAGTAATGGTTGAAATCATTGGAAATATGAGTAATGGCTTAGTTATGGATTTTAGTGAAGCTAAAAGACTTATCAAAGAGGCAATTAATAATTTAGATCATAAATTTTTTATCAATAGACAATATCTACTAAAAGAAGACGAAAACTATTATTTTGTTCAGTTTGATGGACCTAGAGGATTTTTCAATCTCCAATTACCAAAATTAACGGTCTATCTTTTAGAAGATGAGGCTACTGTGGAAAATCTTTCTAGGGAGATAATAAAAATACTTTCTCCAAAAATGCCTAAAAATATCGATGCCTTGGGAGTTTATATTTATGAAGGAGTAAATAAAGGGGCCCACCTTTTGGCCAATTTAAAATAGGTGCGCTTTTCCTATTGGTATTCTATAATTTTCTTTTTGTGTTTATTTTTAAATCTAATATCTAATTTTAACTGGAGAAAAATATCCAATCAAATATGAATATACCTATATCAACGTTAATAACCACATTGTAATATTAAGACTAACTAAATCTGAGAGATGGAACCTAAAATCACTTTAAAGTCTTGGAATCATATATTAGAATCAAAAATTCTCAAATATTGGGAAGACGAAGATCTATATAATTTTAATTTAAAAGAAAATAATATTAACAATATATTTGTAATAGATACTCCCCCACCATATCCCTCAGGAAGACCATGGCATATTGGAGCGGCAGCACATTATGCACAGATTGACATGATTGCAAGATCGGCGAGAATGGACGGAAAGGTTGTTATGTTTCCAATTGGGATAGATCGAAATGGTCTTCCAGTTGAAATTTACACAGAAAGAAAATACAAGGTCAGAATGAGACAAATGGAAAGGGAAAAATTCCTAGACCTCTGCAAGTCTGCCCTTGATGATCTTGAATCAGAAATGATCAATATCATGAAGAATCTCGGAATTAGTGCGAACTTTAAAGAATATTATAGGACAGATTCGGTTGAATTTAGATCTCTCACTCAGAAAACTTTTATCGATTTGTGGAATAAAGGTCTTGTATACATTTCTAACAGACCTAATAATTATTGTACAGATTGTGGTACAACCATTGCGGATGCAGAAATAATTTATGAAGATCTTCCGACAAATTTAGTTTACATGTATTTCGGTATTGAAAATAGCAATACCGATAAATTAATTATAGCATCAACTCGTCCAGAATTGCTTTTTGCATGTCAAGCTATCATAGTTAATCCTAAAGATGATCGGTATTATCAATTTCACGGAAAAAAAGTAATACTGCCACTTTTCAACAGGAAAGTACCAATTCTTGTTCATCACTCAGTAAAACCGGAATTTGGAACAGGTATGGTAATGGTATGTAGTTACGGAGATCAAAACGATGTACAAGTTTTTAGAGACTTGAAACTAAAGGAAATAGTTGCTCTTGATCAAAATGGTTATACTACGGATGAGGCTACGCCTTACCAAAATTTAATGATTAATAATGCAAGAGAAAAAATAGTTAAAGATTTAAGAGAAGGCGGCTTCGTTGAACGGGAGGAAAAAATAGTTCATCGTACACCACTTTGTGAGAGAAGTAAGACGCCTGTACAAATCATCCCTCTACATGACTATTATTTAAAGCAATTAGAATATGTGACAGTCTTGAAAGACATCTCAAATAATATTTGTTTTTATCCTGAAATACATAAACAGATCTTAAATAATTGGCTTGATGCAATTTCAATAGATTGGCCAATTTCAAGAAGAAGATTTTATGGTACTGAAATACCTGTATGGTTTTGTAATAATTGTCAGACTCCAAATCTTCCTGATTCTGGACACTATTATCAGCCTTGGAAGGAAAGACCGCCTTTCGATAGATGTTCTAATTGTGGATCAACAGAGTTTACTGGAGAGGAAAAAACTTTTGATACGTGGATGGATTCTAGTATTACACCGTTATTTATTTCCAAATTCTCCCGAGATGCGAAATTTTACAAGCATGCTTATCCTTGTACAATCAGACCCCAGGCAAAGGATATTATAAGAACGTGGTTGTATTATACTCTGCTTAGATGTTACCAGCTTACGGACACATTGGCTTGGAATAATGTATGGATTATGGGTTATGGGGTTGATGAAAAAGGGAAAAAAATGAGTAAAAGTAAAGGTAATGTCATTGATCCTTTTCCTGTTATACAGCAGTTTGGAGCAGATACATTTAGGTTTTGGTCTGCAAGTGAAACAAATTTAGGTCAAGATTTTCGTTGTTCTGAGCAAAATATATCTATATCTCAAAAATTTTTGTCTAAATTGTGGAATTTAGGAAGATTTCTATCATCATTTCCAATCCCTAAAGAAATTTTTGCAGATATTGATAGAAAAAGTATTTTACCAACTGATAAATGGATACTTTCAGAATTATTTAGACTTGTGGAGAATTGTAGTAAGGGATACAATATATTTAATTTTTTCATTCCTTCGAATCATATACGTGACTTTACTTGGAATCTTTTTGCTTCCCACTATGTTGAGATGGTCAAATCCCGAGTCTATGATGACTCTGATCCAGCCTCTCAAAATTCTGCACTTTATGCATTGCATAAATGTTTTTCGACCATATTGCTATTACTTGCACCAATTTGTCCTTTTATTACCGAAGAACTATGGAAAACACTTTATTCTTCACGAAGTATACATTTACAGAAAAAACCATTGACAAATGATTTTTTCAAAGATTTTGAAAAATTTACACAAAAAATCGTAGAATTTAATTCATTTGTATGGAATAGGAAAAAAGAATCTATTAACCCAGATACTGGTAAACCGGCTTCATTAAAAGACCCTATCTCAGTATCCGTTCCATTAGAGTTGCAAGAATTCCAAAAAGATCTTCAGCATATGCACAATTTGCATAATATCAATAATATTAACGATAATTGAATGTTATTTCTATTTACTTCATGAAATTGCGAAAAGAAAAATAAAGATTGATAATAATACATTAAAAACAATTAACTATCTATTTTACCATTAATCATGTCCAAAGAATCTTCTGCTACGTCGATTACTGTATGCGAATCAATATTCGGTTCCAAAGTAATCAAAACTACCATTTTATCTAAGTATATTGTCAGAATAGATATTTTTTCACGTTCTACGTAGGAGAATCTAACCTTTCCCAAGGTTTCGTCAAATCTTTCTCTCATGGATCTTCTAATAGATGTTTGAGCAAGATAGAGTTCCTCGCTTGTTTCATCTACAATAGAGTCAATACCTTTCCTCATACCACCAGCTATCAATGCCCCGCTCTCATCAACTACCCCGGCATATCTTATGTCATCATGTAAAGCAAATATCGATTTACATAACTTGTTGTAATCCATTGGTAAGTTAACCAATAATTCTATTATTGAATGTTCGGGTTGATCCTAAAAATAAATAACTAAGACAATAAATCAAATTTTATACTAAAGCCAGCCTAATTTCAGCTTGAATTTAACATACAAGAAAAACATATATCTGAATACAAGAAAAACACGATTTTTAGTAATTTTTCTCATTCTGCTCAAACGATATTTTACAAACGACACTGTTATTTCAATAATAATATACAAGCATCTTTCACTTAAAGTTTACCAGAAATGAATTTATTTATTTTTAAGCAATTTTATTTATAAATTTTATATAAAACTTATGACTTCGTCTTTAATAGATTTAACAAATTATGAGCTATTAATAACTTATTCTTTTTAATTAAATTCTTGATATTAAAACAAAGAAAATACTAAATTAATTTAAGATAATTCAAAGAACTGTATTAACAAACAAAATTTAATAAATAAAATTTGAAATCATGACTGACATTTATCGAAATATCAAGAATATTTTATAGATTAAGGTAATTAGCTTTACTCTACATCCTTATTTTGCAATTTTAATGTCATGTTTCAAAATAAGTAAAAAATTATGGTGTTTTATGAAAAATACACTTCTATATAATAGCAATATAAGTATTAACAAAATACTATATTGTAATTTTATATTTTCATTACCGTGCTGACAATGCCATTAAATAGTAATATTTCCAAGTTTTTTCAACAATATATTGTATATTTAGTCACTTTTATTTTTTAAAATATGATATTTATAAAGCTATATTTATCTAAACATTGTGGAAAAAAAGATAATAATTCAGGGTAGTAGATTTTAGGTTAGATGGTTCCAATTTTTTTTACGAAAACTCTCATCGTAATATTAAATTACAATAATAGATAAGAAGAATCATTTTTTCAATTCAATTAATATAATAGTCAAGAATAGTTAAAAAATAAGATAATACTATAGAAAAGACGAGTATAATAAGTTATTGAATTTACTATATAATTGTCTCCATCTTTTTATTATCTAGAGCTAACTTTACAAATTAGACTTTCCAGTATAAAACAAACAGGAAAAAACCAAAATGAGTTGAATCGGAATGTTGATTAAGTAGCTGCAAAATTTGATTTAATATTGTTAACCTTTATACAGTAAGGAATTTAGTGATTTTCTTTCTGAATCTAAAGATAATGTTTTTCGCCAGTATATCCTATATCTTGAAAAAATGAAATTATTTTTTTGATAAACTTGTCTTCTCTATTTAATGAATAAACATAATTTCCTAATTTCTGTTCTATTACCCAATTTATCTGTATCAACTCTGATAAATTTCTTTTAATATCTTCTCTTTTCAAGTGTGTTTTCTTGTGAAGAGCATAAACGGTAAACAATTTGTTTTCTTCTGCCATTGTTCTTAATATTCTTATTTTTCCTATTGTTCCAAAGCCCGTTTCCACTATATCTTTTACAGATCTATCTTCACTCATCTTCTAACTCTTCTTTCCATTTATGATATCTTCTAAAATTTTTTCTAGTTTATCAATTGATGCAGATAACAAACTAATCTTTTTAAGAGAATGAATTCTTATTATCTTCTTTGTATCCAGTTCACTCAACACATCCTCTACATCAACTTTTTTTATCTTATTTTCTTTAGCGATATCTATGACCTGCATTCTGATCTCTTTTAGTTCTACATGATCCTTTTTTTTGATTCGCAATCCTCTAATTATTGCAAGTAGTATAACAATTTGTTCTTTGGATAAATCCTTAAGATCTTCATCGGTTATCCCTTTATAAATTTGTTCATGTACTCTTTTAACTTGGTCTAAAAGTATTTTTTTTGTTCCTTCATTCTCAGCAACATTTCCTGCATATGTTAAAAGATCTAATGCGTATCTAATATCTCCATTTATCCCAGGTGAAATTATTATTCTTGAGATCCAATCTATTATATCTGTAGAAATCACCTCTTTGTTGAAAGCCTCTACTGATCTTTGTACGAGTATATCACTGACTTGTTCAATTGTATATGTTGGAAATTCAATTGGTATTCTTCCTAAAGAACTTAATTCTGCTTCATCTAATTTTTCATAAAATTCAATACTTCTAGCAATAAAGATGACTCCTTTAACATTACATCTCTTATTAGGGTTGAATTCATTGAGGCGGGTCAAGTCATAAATTATTCCAATATCTTTTGATATCTTGATGAGATAGTCAATCTCATCCAATATTATTAAAGCATAAGATGATGTATTATCGAGATACTCAATCATTTGTCTTAACATCTCTTCAGCACTCAGTCCTTGTGCTGGTAATTCGGGAGCGATACATCCAAGCATATATTTATAAATCGCGTATTTGTTACCACCTTGTAATTTTAGATTAATATATACAATTTTTGAATTAATTTTATTATTTGCTAGTTCTTCTTTTAATAAATTTCCAAATCTAATAAGTGTAGATGTCTTACCAATTCCAGCTTGACCTATTATCTGTAAAATTATTAGGGGGTATTTGTCAGGATCGTTTTTTAAATTACTAAATGTTCTTTTGAGTAGATCAATTTGTTTTTCCCTGTGTGGTAATTCTTCTGGAATATATCTTGGCGAAAGTTTAGTCCGATCCTTAAAAACGAAGCTTTCCTCCATGAGATTATTTATTCATATTCTATCTAGTTGTTATTATTATTATTTCTTTATGATTTTTAGACTCGATCAAAATAAATTCTTAATATATTGGTCAATTCGTAAATATACTCAGATCCAACATATTGTTTATCTTAAAATAGTTTATGCTTTGATAATTTCTTTGCTTTTATAAAATCTACAAAATAATATAGATATACTCTCTCATTAATTTTTAATATCCATGGAATAAAAGCTTCCTTTTTCTGAGTGGATTCATTGATTTCAAATCCACTTTCTTCTATTAATTCCCTGAATGATCTTCCATCATATTTTTTTTCAATTTCTTTACCTCTGTTATAATCATATGGATCTGTAAAAATGACATCACTATGGGGTTTTAATAATTTATGAACTGATAACAATAATTCCTTTGGCTTTACCAATTCTATTAAATTCATTGCCAATGTCAAGTCAAATTTCATATTATGAAAAGGGAGAGAACTTACATCAGAGACACAAAATTCAGTATTACCTTGTATATCTTCCTGCATCAATTTACGAGCTTCTTTTATAAACGAAAACGAAAGATCTACTCCTATGACAAATGAATATTTTTTTGCTAGCTTGAGTGTAGTTTTTCCCATCGCACATCCAAGATCTAGAGCTATTCCATCAAGTTTTGGATTTATACTACTAATTATACGATCGTATAGCTCATTTGGATTTATGTTCCATCTTAACGATTTAATTAATCTATCCTCGTCATGTTTTTCTAGTTGGAGCCATTTATATGGTGAGTACCATATTCCGCCTTCTTCATATATGTTACTTCCAATTGGACTAGATAAAGATTCTCCAGCGTTTCTCAAAAAATACTTCATTTCGTTTGTTTGACATTCTAATAACCATTTTCCATACATTTCAGTACGATTTTGAATATAATTTGAAAAATTCTTTAGAATTATTGCAACCCCTTCTATTATGGGGTATTTGGAATTACAATCTGGACATATTAAAAAACCTTCAATACAGTCTTTTCCCTCCTTATCTATTAGATTTTCCAACTGCAATCTGATTTGTTTATCTAAATGATTTAGACATATTAGGTGATTTGCAAAAAGTCTCTTCAATCTTCTGTCTAAGTAGTAATTATTTGGGAAAAATATAATTCTATGTTATTAGAAAAATATGAAAAATAATTAATATCAGATTATAAGAAAAAAATGGAAAAATTAAATTTACTATAAAGTAAATTTAGCTTTTTTTTTTCATGATACTACTACTATTCCTCTGGATATTCCATTCCTCGTTTTATCGGCTGAGACAGTATCTGGAAAGGTTATTCCTTTGATGTTCAATTCTATCTGGTAAATTCCTTTTGATGGAAATTTAATCATCTGTGAATCCGATGCGTTCTCTCCAGTTAGATTTTCTTTTTTTATAATTTGATTTCCTTTTTGATCATAAAAAGTTAGGTCATATTTTATATCTCCCTTAATTGCTGAAGCTGCCAGTGCATCAGAAAAGGTTAATTTTAATGCATTATCTTGATTTGATAGTACCTCACTAGGCCATTCAAATCTTGTTAGTATTCCTCCCTTGTCTGATACAATCTCTGGTGTTGTTTCGACAATTTTTTCTTTAGCGGGGGACAAATTAAATGTCATAGTTTTTAAACCTTGGTTTTGAAGAGATTCTGCTAGTTTCAAAATATCGGCTTTGTTCAAAAGGAAGTGTAATATTAAGTTCTTTTCCTCCGTGAATGGGTCAATAGCAATGGCCCTTCCAGTCAAAGGATTGCCATTTACTATTGCATGGAAAGAAGTACTATCTCCAAATTCAGTAAATACTTTGGGTATCTTGACTTCCTCATGTACGAAAATATTTTGTTCTTGGATTCTCTTGAGATCCCAATTAAAAGGCATTATCCATGAAATATCTTTCTTTGGTGAATCATAGGTAAAATTCTGTATTTGATCATAATAAGATATTATGGTAATATTGTAGTTCTTGTCACTTTCCTTAATATTGTCCTTATAGATGTCTCCGACACTTAGGTAAGAATCAAACCTAGGTGCAGTTTCAGGAGTGAAAATATTTCTATCGTAATCTATTCCAAATATTTCTATTGCAAAGTGATATAATCCTCCTTCCAACAATATGGGGCCGCTTATAGAGATATCTCCAGTTTCACTTGTCCAACCGCCAAGAAATGGTTCTGTTGAACCAAAAATATTTACAATATTTCCTTGTTGTGGGTTTATTTTTAGCTTCAAAGGTCCTTGATGAGAATGAAACAGGTCCCTCATTATCAATTTTCCATCTTTTTCTACCGAAATAAAATACGAAACATGTTCTATGTTTTTGTCAGTCTTCGCATCAAATAATTTTAATTCAAAAAAGGCATTTTCCTTGCTTTCAGATGTTAGAATAGGTGGACTGATTTTTGTATATAAACTTGCTTCCCTGTCCCCGACCGATGCAGGAGGTAATGTTTCTTCGAATAGGCCATCTGCAATAACACTCTGAATAGGGCTACATATAAAAAATACAACTACAAATAAAACTGTTAATAACTGCCCATAAAGAAGAAAAATTAACATCTGAATTTGTGAATATTGTCCTAGTTTTTAAAAATCTTTCTTTTATAAACCAAGTGATTGAATAGATAAAAATTTTTCGCATTCATAAATCAATCTGGAAACTACAACATGTGCTTCTAAACTATATTTAGATATCGAGTATATTTTATTCATCCTGTCAATAACTTCTTGGGAAAGATGTCCACTCTGAAATCCTCCAATTACAAAAACGTAATGGCCATCATCTTTTTTCAAGTTTTCAGTTAAAATGGTCTCGATATCTTGATATTTTCCAAAGGTAGAAAAGCCTATAATTTCGTCAGGTTTCACAATTTTTCCTATTAATTCATTAAAAGTCATATCCTTGATTTGTAATAGAATCTTCCTATCGGAATTTGAAGATAATATCTCCTTCTCAAGGAATAGCTTCATCATCAGTCCTTCAAATCTTTTATAAGATTTTGGAATCCGTAAATTCTCCCCTATCAGAATTACTTTATTATCAATTGTGTGAATATAAACTCCTACTAACCTATTATAAAATAAAGGCGTAGAAAGTATACATAACAAACATAAATGTATAATATCAGGACGTCCACGTTTCCATCTTGATTCAATTCCTCCCTTTTCCATAGCAGAATAGTGATAATTTATATCTAGCAAAATTTCTTTTACAGGCCTTTTCATCTTTTTCGCATAATTTTTAACAACAATAATATTTTGTAAGTTTTTTGGGATGGTTTCAATCGCTGCCTCGGCAATTATTATCGATAACCGCAATTTAATATTCACTAGTTGTAGCTGTTTATAATTTGGTTGTGATTGATTTCAAAAAATTAAAATTTGATTTCAAAAAATTAAAATTATTTATTTTTTAATCGATTTTCTTACATATCAAAGAAAGGTATTTTTATCTCAACAATTCAATTTGGTATCTAGTGTGGTAAAAAGTGAGGCTAAATTAGTTGCATACGAACGGATATCTATATTAATCCACAGTGCTCTAAGTGAGAAACACCAAAATTATGATCTAGCAAACAAACAAGCACAACTTGCAAAAAAAATTGCAAAAAGACTTAGATTAAAACTTCCATATAATCTTCGCCAATTTTATTGCAAGAAATGTAAAAATTTTATTTCACCAGGTTACAATTCCAGAGTACGAATAGGGCGATCTAATGTCAAAGCAATAAGAATTACATGTCTAAGGTGTAACTATGTATACAGGAAATTATTTTAACACATTATGGACAGAGAATAAGGTTTTATAAGGGTTCTAGAAATATTCTGATGTTATAATGGCTAAAGTTTATGATGTGCCAGCTGATAAATTTATAGAAAAATTAGCTGGATATTTAAAAAATGATAAAAAAATTGAACCTCCATCTTGGTCCTATTTTGTAAAAACTGGGCCTCATACTGAAAAAATTCCTCAAAATAAAGATTGGTGGTACACCAGATGTGCTTCTCTCTTAAGAAAGGTGTACATTCATGGACCAGTTTCTGTAGCGGATCTAAAAGGTGAATATGGTGGGAAGAAACAAAGAGGATACAATTTGGCACATCATGTAGATGCTAGTGGTGGAATAATTCGTACTGGTTTAAAACAGCTTGAGAATTCTGGTTACATAGTAAAAAAAGATAAGGGTAGAATAATTTCTGAAGATGGAATGAAGCGAGTGGATAGACTTGCAACTGAACTTCATAAAGAACTTCAAAAAGATTTTCCCGAGTTAGGCAGGTATTCCTGAACTTGATGAAACATGTCACTCCCACAAAATAATAATCCAAGCGAAGAAGATCGTAAAAGAGAAGCAGATGCAGATGCAATGCGTCAAAAGGTTTTGATGGTACTTTTGGATGCATCTGCGAGACAAAGATTAGCTAATGTTAGGATGGTCAAACCGGAACTAGCAAATGCCGTTGAAAACTATCTAGTAAATGCGGCCTCCTCTGGTCGGTTAAATCGTGCGTTGACTGATGACGAGCTAAAACAAATTTTATTGAGCATTCAAAGTCCCAAGAAAGATTTTAAAATTAATCGAATCTAGTATCACCAAAAGGATTACATAATATTGATTTGTGAATCCGTTGTACTATATAAGTACTATAACAACAGGCTAAATTTTCATTATTCTGATTAAATTGTTAGACTGCTTTCTACATCCTAAATTGCTGATGAAGGTCATTTCACATATTGAAGCTGGAAGATTCGACTTAACAGAGTTTCAAAATACACTCGAACTAGACAATGATTCTGTATTTCAAGTTATTGTAAAATATCTGCTGAACAACAATATAGGGCAATTATCTGAAAAAGATAAAACAATATCTTTTTCTCGTTCTGACAAAATTTGGATCACTCTGATTGCAATTAGGAGGGGTTGTGACATACAAGAATGTTCTAGATTACTGTCATGGCAAGATTTTGAATCCTTGACTTCCCAAATATTAGGCCACTTTGAATACGATACCAAAGTTAATATCGTACTAACAAAACCACGATGTCAATTAGACGTAATAGCTATAAAAAACGACTTTCTAATTTCTATTGATTGTAAGCATTGGAAAAATTATAGTAAATCCACTATTATGCCATATGTTGATAAACAAATAATACGTACTAAAAATTATTTACGCAGTAATAATAAAATAAAAAAGGCCCTTCCTATGCTTTTGACATTATACGATTCAAATTTTAAATTTATCAATGGTATACCAATTGTTCCTATAAGCTTTTTTAAATCATTTATATTTGAATTCGAATCTTTTAATGACAATATAGCGTATATATCAAGATAAGTAAAATTTTAAATACAACTCAGTTATGATTAAAAAATTCAAATACTATTAAAATTAAGATATACAAAAAGAAATGGGTAATCTCTACTTAATATTTATTTATGTTGGGCGTCTTAGGCCAGATGCTATCACGTATGCCAATCCTACTGCTAACCCAAAAGTTAATGGAATCCACACCCCGAAAGTATCCATATTAATAGGAACATTTAGCTGCTGTATTAAATTACCAAGTATATCCATTTTCTGTCTATGATAAGACCGAGGTTGCTTATAAGCGTTTAAAAAATATGGCTTTTTTTATAAACAGAAAATTTTGGTGAATCCCTAAAACGTTCTTTTGACAGTTTATTTTCCCCTTTATTATCATTTGATGATCGCTAAAAGCATCTCACCAGCAGTTTTCCTTAAATAACCCTAATATCAAAAAAATCTACATGAAGATGCAAAAGGAGATGCGAAAATTCTGTCCTAAGTGTAAGACGCATACCACTCAATCTGTTTCATTATATAAGAAAGGAAAAGATAGAAAGACTGCTTTGGGGGCCAGAAGGCATGCAGAAGACAAGAAGGGATACGGCGGTCAAAAATTTCCTGAATTGAAACGTACAGCAAAAACAACTAAGAAAATTACCCTTAAGTACACGTGTAAAACCTGTCAAAGAAAATCCATGAGACAAGGTATGAGAATGCGAAAATTAGAAATTAGCGCCTAAATTAGTTATTGGTAATAAGAAATGAATAAAGAGAATATCTTAATTCCGCAACCATCGAGTGAGTATTTCACTATTCAATGCACAAAGTGCAATGATAAAATAATTATGTATTCCCATACGTCAAAGAATATTTACTGCAAAACATGCAAAGAATTGTTAGCTCAAGCATCTGGGGGAAAAGCAAAGATATTTGGAAATATAATTGCGAATCTAGATTAGTAACAATTAAACTTTCTTCGTAGTAATTCTTATTTTCAAAATATATAAAGCTATTCTATCAAATTACGATGTTTTGGCGATATCGTGGGAGTCAACAAACAACTAGCATAAAATGGGTCAATAATTGTTTATAATTGCTGTTTGGAATTCGAATTTTTTATAACCTAAAGCTACAAAATAAAATTATTAGACATTATTACATTAGTGATAGCAATGCTTACTTTTGATATGAAGAATTTTTGATAGATTTCGATTGAAGATGGCGATGTGAAATTTTACTGGGGAAACAAAAAACAAGGTTATTATTATAACAAATAATTCTGGAATAAAAAAAAGATTCTATAAGAATATTGTTTTAGTTTTCATTCCTTATATGCTGGGATAGTATAATTTAAAAATAATAACATGTGTCCGAGATAACAATCAAGTACATCCATAAAATTACCAGATGGAAACTAATGTTAAGAACATATTACTTGTTCATTGATTTTTAGCCTTGTCTTATGTAATTAAAATATTTCATGTTTTCAGCATTCTTTTCGCTTTCTCAAGATCGGATTTTTCATTTACATTAACTGCTATCCCTTTTTGATTTAATACTATGAATCTCTCCGGAATCTCACGTCCAAAGTCATATATTTTACTTGGGTTAAAGATTTCAATTCCAGAATAACAGTACTCTTTATATTCATAGGTAAAGCAAACACTTGGCTTTATTCCTAAACCTTCTACAAATTCTTTTTCTATTATTATGGAATTGCATGGAAATCGAAAATCGCATGATTTTAAAATCTCAATTATTTCATATTCTGATAATAACGGTAGGTCTGCAGATACCACAAAAATCATGTCGTTAGGAAATTTTTTAACGATTGTAATTAGATCTAGGGAATAACTATCTCCATCCGTTTCAACAAATTCTAGGTCATCAATAATTTTTCTTTTAATTTTTTTTGCCAGAAATGATTTTGTTCTGACTGTGTTTTTACTGGTACAGATAACAATTTTTAGAAAACGTTTGGTATTTATCAAATTTTCAATCAAATATTCTATCATTCTTTTGTTTCCCAGTTTTATCATAGGTTTGTCAGTCCGATAATTTTTTTTCATTCTAGTACCTTTTCCACCACACATTATTATGGCAATAATATCCATCTTTTTTTTAGACATTATTATATCGATCCCATAATAACAACATAAATAAAGTAAATAAAAAATCTTGATAATTCGTTACAAGCTCCTATCACATCTCCAGATATTCCCCCTAAAGATCTATTAGAAATTAATAAGAGAAGTGAAGTTACAAGTAACATTCCAGCAACTGATAGTGCTATTTGGTAGACTCCTAGTCCAAAAATGATTAGTATTACAACCAACAGGATTGTTGATATGATAAACTTTTTTCTGTTCTTCATCTCAGTAATAAATATTGTATTTATTCCCTCCCATGCTGATTTACCTATGTAACATTGTAATACCATGCTATACTTAGAAAGAGTTTCAGCAATTATAATCAAAGAAAATAATTCAAATTTGTTGTTAATCTGAGACACTAAAACAATAACACCTACTATGTAGATAATAATTATTACAGTTCCAGCAGTTCCATTTCTTGGATCCGTCATCACCTTATGTTTAATATCTTTAGAACCTCTTACCATCAATCCGTCTGCTAGGTCTGCAAGCGCATCTGTGTGGTGTAATCCCGTAAATGCAATTAATGCAATTGTTACCATCATCCCAAGCATTAAATCTTGCAAATGGTCATATAGAATGAAGGCAAAAGATCCTACACTAAATCCTATTATGAATCCCACAATTGGGAATAAATACATATTTTTTGCTATATAGCTAATATCATAACCTTTTCTTTTCGTTACCGGTATAATGGTTAAAAAAGATAAAACGGAAAATATATTATCAAATGCCAAAGACTATCGACCACCATTTCAAAAAGTCTAACAATAGTATAGTTGGAATAGAGATTAATAGACAAAATAGTATTGTTGTTATCTTCATTATTTTTATTGCAACTATACATTTTTGAATAGATAATATCTCCTCAGGATCGCCTAATGCATAATGATCTATTTTTTCTAATCTTATCTTCAATGCTCCTGCCATTGCAGACATCGGATGGCCAGAGTTTACACTAATTGAACAATTACGATCACGTATTAGAATTTTAATAGAATTTTTCCAATCAGCCCTTGCTATAATCGATGAAATTATCATTAGCAAAGATGTGATTCTGGCTGGTATATAATTCGCAAATGTATCAGCTTTAGCAGCCATCCATCCAATATTAACAAAATAATTGTTTCTATATCCAATCATAGAATCCAAGGTATTAATTATTCTGAACACAAAGGCTCCAGTTGGACCAAAAAAAGAAAAATAAAATAAAGGTGATATTATACCATCTACTGTACTATCTGCTATAGATTCTACTGCCGCTGATAGGATATGTTGTTCATCCAGTTTTTGGGTATCTCTGCCTACGATGAAGGACAGTTTTAGACGCGCATTACCAATATCATTTCTCTTCAACGCGTTCACAATATCATCAATATGTTTGCCCATATTTTTAATGGCAATTGTACTGTAAAGTAGATAAATTGATAGTATAAAAAATATATAGAAATTAATATTTTTCAAATAAATTAAAAAGACTTGAACGAGAAATGCAGATATCACTATAAAAGATATTGTTAAAACCACTCCTCTGATCTTTTCTTCATGCTGGTTTTCTTTTTCAGTTATCTTTAATTTTGGGATAAAATATTTTACTATTTTACCGATCCATGAGACGGGATGAAACCTATTACTAGGGTCACCAAACGCCAGATCTATAGTTAGAGAAAGAATTAGGATAAAGATAATATGTATTGATGATATCATCTGGTTAATTTCAAAACCTTATCTAAAATAAATTCTAGTTTAATATTTTTTCTGATCTCTGTTGATAATATGTCTATTTGCTGGTCTAATATTTCTTTTGAATATGTGAAATGTTCGCCGTTATTATTATCATGGGTAAGGTCTATCTTAGTATTGGTACCGTCTAATGAGTCTTCCTCTGGTAAAGAAAAATCAATTTTTGGAATAATTCCGAGACATTCCATATTTTTTGCTGATTGTACATATTTTATTGCATTTTTAAGTAAACTTTTATCACCACGAAATTTGTTTATTAAAAATCCTTTGACTAATTTTTGATGTTTGCTTTGCAATAATTCCATAGTTCCTACAAGGCTTGCAAAACAACCTCCTCTTTCGATGTCCGATATGAGTAGAACGGGACTTTTCGTTTTTTCAGCTAGCAACATATTAGCTATATCATATTTTGCTATGTTAATTTCGGCAGGAGACCCAGCTCCTTCTACAATCAATATATCATTGTCTTTTCTCAAAGTCTTCATTGATTCCAAGACCATGGGCAAGCCAGTCTGTAAGACAAAATCTTTATAGTATTTAGAAGCTGTCATCTCTGCATAAAATTTTCCTTTAATAAAGACTCTGCTTCTATAATCCCCTAGAGGCATCAATAAAATAGGGTTAATTTTCCAACTAGGTTTTTTTCTTGCAGCAATTGCTTGTACTGCCTGAATATTTGATATTACCTCCGATTTAGAAATATTGAAAATTTTTGACGACATGTTCTGCGCCTTGAATGGACAAACACGAAACCCTAGATCAGACAAAATTCTGCACAATGCAATAACTAATGTACTTTTTCCTGCACCAGAAGAAGTGCCCTGAACCATCAATATTTTTGCCTGTTCCAAATTGTTTTTTACCTTCTATCTGTGCACATTTTAATTATCAATACTGACCCATTAATTATTAATATTTTTCTCCATGTTTTCTAAAGCAGTTAAAAGAAGTTCATTTTCGCTACGAGTTTTTACTGCAATTCTGATAAACTCATTCGACATTCCTCTAAAACTGCTACAGTCACGAACCAAGATACCATAATTTTTCAACAATTCTTCTTTGTACCATGTAGAATCCTTATTTTTTAACTTGATCAATAAAAAATTAGCTTCTGAATTATATGCGACCAAACCCTTCATTTTTTCTCTTAGTGCTTTCAACATCCGAATTTTCTCTTTTTCTATTATTTTTTTAGCTCTCACTAAGTGATCTTGATCATTAAGTGCTTCTATTCCTGCAATTTGAGCTACACCATTTACATTCCATGCAATTTGATTCAAGTTTATTTTTGTTATTAAAGAAGGATTTGCAACTAAATAACCTAGTCGCAAACCTGCTAAACCAAATGACTTTGTCATAGATCTTAATATTATTAGATTATCATATTCCATCACATCTGAAATCATTGAATTCCTTTCATAATTTTTTACAAATTCTATAAAACTTTCATCAATTAATACTAATGTTGACTTGTTCTTTGCCTCTTTCATAATTTTTTTGATTATTTCTACTGGCGTTAATATACCAGTTGGGTTATTAGGATTGCAAAGGAATAGGATATTGTTGTTTCTTTTTTTTAGTTTTTTGATCATGAGATCATTATCAATTTGAAAATTTTCTAATGGATCGATGAAATCAACTTTTAAATCCATTCTTCTAACTGCCAATTCATATTCGCAAAATGTAGGAATTGGAATGAATGCTTTATACGGAAATGTTCTAACAAATTGATGTATTAGTTCAGTAGCTCCATTTCCTACTGTAATACATTCAGGATGGATATTATAATCTAAATATTTTGAAATTCTTCTTCTTAATTCTCTACATTTTGGATCTGGATATGTGATTGAAACATTTCTAATATTCTGCGATATCATGCTTAATACTTTTCTTGAAATTCCGAGAGGATTGATATTTGAACTAAAATCTATTCTTATTTCCTGATTATTATCTGTTGAATATAATCCTCCATGAGTACATGAATCTAATCTTTTAAATTCAGTGTGATCATTCATATAAGAATTCTCTCGATCATAGTTGGGCTTTATCAAATCTCTGATGAACAAGATTGATATTTCCAATCATGTAAATAGTTTGTTTGCTTGAATAACGATTATTAGATCGTTGTTATTTATTTAATTGCTGTAATATGTTAAAAGTAGCGTTAATAGGTTCTACCGGTGCAGTTGGACAAGAATTTGTAATAGCACTTGCAAACCATCCTTGGTTTGAATTACAGGATATAGCCTCATCTGAAAGATCAGCGGGAAAAAAATATATCGATGCCATTAGAGACCAAAACACAGGTATACTAAAATGGCATAACAAAGAACAAGTTCCAGATTATATTAAAGAAAAAGTTGTAAGTAAGGTTGATGACATAGATCCTAAAAATTATGATCTTATTTTTACTGCGTTAGAATCATCAGACGCACAAATGATTGAGCCAAAAATGGCTGAAATAACTCCGGTTATAAGTACAGCTGCTGCTTTCAGGTATCAAGACGATGTTCCAATATTGATTCCAGGGATTAATGATGAACATGTAGAATTATTGAACATCCAAAAGAAAAACAGACAATGGAAAGGGTTTGTGTGTCCGCTACCTAATTGTACAACCACCGGTTTGGCAATTTCTCTGAAACCTATATTAGACAATTTTGGCATCGAAAGTATTTTTATGACTTCAATGCAAGCTCTTTCTGGAGCTGGAAGATCTCCTGGAGTTGCTGCTTTAGATATAATAGACAATGTCATACCATTTATTCCAAAAGAAGAAGAAAAGGTGCAAGTAGAAACCAAAAAGATCCTTGGATCCCTTACAGATAGTTCTATATCTCCTTCAACAGTTAAGGTTAGTTGTACTTGTACTAGAGTACCTGTTTTAGATGGCCATACAGAAACAGTATTTGTGGAGACAAAAACTCCTGTTGATCCAGACCAAGTAAAACAAGCAATGATCAATTTTTCAGATTCTGTCAAACTCAGCGGATTACCGTCATCACCAAAGCAATACATAATAGTTCATGATGACCCTACTAGACCTCAACCCAGAATCGATAGGGAAATCAATGATGGGATGACTACATTTGTTGGAAGATTACGAAAGGATACTGTATTTGACAATGGAATTAAGTATGTACTTTTATCTCACAATGAAAAGATGGGTTCAGCAAAAGGTGCAGTACTTTTAGCTGAATTGCTAAAATCTAAGAATATGATATAGAGAATATGACATAGAATGGTGGAGATTTTTTTAATTTTAAGATATAAATATCAAAACATAGAATCAGTTATGACATAACACGAGTTGAGAGTTAAACTGTGATTCGACAAGTAACATTAGGAAAAAAAGTAAAAAATTATTATGAATTAACAAAACCAAAAATATGGTATTTGTTAGTTTTTACTGCTTTCGGATCCGCTCTTACTGCTTCTTTCCTATTTGATATCCCGATTAGTGTTGTTACGTGGATTCTGTTATTAGGTGGAGTGGCAGCAGGTTCTGCTGCAGCCGATACTCTAACTGGTTATAACGATAGGGATATTGATGCAATAATGGAAAGAACAAAAGATAGACCTATTCCATCAGGAAGAATTTCCCCCAAGAATGCTTTAATATTTGGTTTAATTTTAATGGCAATCTCTTTGGTATTTTCTTGGTTCATAAATATCTGGGCATTTATTCTGATGATATTCGGTCTTTTTGATAATATAATTATTTACAGTAAATGGTTAAAAAGACGGAGTCAGTCAAATATTATTCTAGGTGGATTTTCAGGAGCTGCCCCCGCTCTAATAGGATATCTTGCTGTAACTACACAGAGTATTGAGATAGGTCTAGTAATGGCAGCTCTGGTATTTTTGTGGATACCAACGCATATTTGGAGTCTTGCTTTGCATGTGAAAAAAGATTATCAAAAGGCAAAGGTTCCAATGTTACCGGTAGTATCCGATGAGAAAACATCAGTCAGGATTATTGCCGCAACTACTGTAATGATGATATTTTTTAGTATTCTGCCGTTTTTCTTTAATCAATTTGGTTTAATATATCTGATCACGACAAGTGTATTCGGAGCAGTAATGATGGCACTCTGTTTGTGGCTTTTGATTAAACCTACAGAACGTGCATCATGGACAGTTTTTAAATTTTCGAGTCCATATCTGACAGCCATATTTATTGCATTTATTGTTGATTCATTCTTTCATTAAATACATCTACAAAGAACTATTTCATTTTATTTTCAGGAGATTTCTTTATTAAAATTTATTAAACAATATAGTTTTAATGTTATTGAATGGGTCTTGATCATAATGAAGATTCAAATGAGCATGTAAAATCATGGATGGTTGAATGGGGTAAAATAATTGAAGAATTTGAAGATTATTCAAAGGCACTTGAACTTTTTGACTCAAAATCTTCTGAGGACGTGATTCTATACGAAGTTCAAAGAACTTTGTCTGACGGTTCTATTGTCAAAAAAATACCTATTCTTAATACCAAAAAGTCTCGTAAAAGAATGGAGGAGTTGGATAAAAAAAGACAAAAAGAAATCCAAAATCTTAAAAAAGAA
This sequence comes from uncultured Nitrososphaerales archaeon, assembly GCA_963695855.1. Lineage (GTDB taxonomy): Archaea > Thermoproteota > Nitrososphaeria > Nitrososphaerales > Nitrososphaeraceae > TH1177. Next base: position 819,496 of record CAVOHZ010000010.1, read on the forward strand.
GACCAGATTAAAAAACAAAAAGATGTCCCACAAAAAAATAGAATTCAAGACATAAAGTACAGAATAATATTTTTGATAGTTGTTGTTATTGCATTTTTTATCTTACTTTATATTCTTAGTCAATTAGTTGCATCCTCCGATACTCTTCATTCTCACGTACTAGGATATGAAATCAAAACAATACAATCTAATATCGTTGAATATTAACAATAGGCGAATTATTACAAAATTATTCTGTATTCTTCTCCTTGTTGTCTTTCATTTTGTAGATATATTAAATATTTCATCAAGTGTGATCGAGTACGGTTTTTTACCGCTTACTTTGAACCTAGTTGAGTTTCCCTTGATATCAGCCTCTTGAATAAATCCCAATTTCCTAAAAATAGATAAAGCTATTTTTCCCCTTTGTCTATTATTACCACAAGCAATTCTATCTTTATCTTGAATATTTTGAAGAATAAACATTCCACCTTTATTTTCATTCGATAGTGAAATAACAGCCCTCCATAGTCGAGAAATATAAGAATTAGGATCGTTTAGTGATCCCATATAAATAATTTTTGAACCACCAAGAGATTTTGTAATTAACTGAGCAGCAAAATTCATCCTGTCTGTTTCTTTGAAATAGATTCTATACACGCTTTGTTTTTTGAATTGCCTACTTTCTTCATTGTCAAACCAATATGCATATCCAGACGGTTCTGACAAAAATGGTTGAACGTATTCTTTATTATGTTCTAAATTAATATAATTTACGTTGTTGTGGTCATAATTGATTTTTTCATCTCGCGTTATTTTCTTTTTATCATTGACCTTAATAATTTTCTGTGCATCGCCTAACCTTTCGAAATTAACTATGTATTTTCTCTTCTTCCTAGATTCGATCAACATAATGATTCCCTCGTCTATCAAATCTCTCAGTGCCCTATCTAGGTTAATATCGTAATACTTCCCGATTTCTCTCAAAATTTGGTCATGGTACACGGCATTATGTACTCCCTCTCCAATTAATTGATAGAGGAACCACTTCTTCCAGCCGTCCACATTCAACATTATATAAAAGCTATTTTTCTCGAATATATAAGGATAAACACGTATTATAAAAATATTTCAAGATTATGAAATTTATATGTGATGCATATATTTTATCGGTATCATTGAACCAATCACACTCTTATAAACGAAAACGACCCATAGAGAATCTATTTAAAAACGATATCGCTCGGGTATTAGATTTGTTTATTTTTAACTCAGAGTTTTCATATTCCACAAAAGAAGTAAGTGATTTAACCGAAATCCCATATCAAAAAATCCAAAGGATTTTGATAACATTGGTGAAGAAGAAAATAATTTTAGCTAAAAAATCAGGCAACATGAAGAGCTTTTCCATAAACAATAATTCTGAACTTTCAAGAGCTCTGATTAAGTTTGTTCATCAATCCGTTAACATGGAAATTGAAAAATTTATTAAAAATTCGCCTGCAATGATAATAAAAAGGTAATGTACTTTTTTCTGAATTGTTACTCTAAAGATGATTTGATAAAGTTTTGCAAATATCCTTTGGGAAAACCAACATAGGCTTAGGTACGATTGACGATGGGGTAAAATAATGAAGTCGTATCCCTTTCAGAATTTTATAAGAAAATTTTCTTTAATGCCTTTTTTGTAAAATCTCATATAATAATTCCAGTAAAAAGCTGAGGTATAAAGTATGAAATTTAGTAAGATTGATTTTATAAGAATTTTGACATGACATTATTATTATTTTATGATTACCTTTACTAAACATAATTGATATCTGGATTAATTTAGCGCACTTGTGTAATTTACGAATCTCAAATTTATATATTGACGATTTTTAAATTGGTTTAATTATGAGGAATTTCTAGTAAAGATATGCCCCTTATCACAGTATCTATGTATCCAGGAAGATCGGAAGATCAAAAAAAAGAATTTGCAAAAGAGGTTACGGATATGGCGGTAAAAATTCTCAAAACAAAAGTGGAACATGTTATTGTAGTTTTTGATGAGAATCCAAAAGAAAATTGGTATTTGTCAGGAAAAAACCTCTGATATTAAATAATCGATAAAAAATATTTTTTCTATAATAGTCTTTATTTGATTTATCTCATTCCTGTGTTTCGTGTATTTTTTCGATATGTTCTAATCCTGGTAAAGCCTTTATTTCTTTACATCTTTTTCTCAATGAAACTGTAGAAATGTCAGCTACTTGACATATCTCAACTTGTCTAATGAATTCGTCACATATTTGAGATGCCAAATATATCACTGCGCCTGCAATTGCTCTTGGGTTTTTTCCTATCGATATTCCCCTTTGTTCTACATGACCAAAGATTTGTAATGCTTCCCTTTTGGTTTTCTCACTAAGTTTTAGTCTATTAGATATTATTGTAACATAATCTGGACCTTTCGTTGCAGGAATATTAAGATCTAATTCATTTAAAATCAATTTATAATGAGACATCAATTCCTTGCTGGTTATGTTACAAATTTCAGATACATCGAGAATAGTTTTTGGCGTTGAAGCTTCTCTACATGCCGCATACAATGAAGCTCCGACTAATCCAATTGTCGATCGCCCTTTTGCCAATTTTTTCACAGCTGCTTTTCTATATATGTATGCAGCGCTTTCAATAACCGCTTGATTAAGACATAATTTATCACCAAAGTTATTCAGATATTTTAGAGCTTTTTCTAGATTTCTTGATACAGAATCACTTAATTGAGATCTGCTGTTCCATGTACGGAGTCTCTGAATCTCCATTCTTTGTTTTGGTTGTAATACTTTGCCTCTTGCGTCAGTGTCACCCATTCCTATCAAAGTTGACAATCCTTTATGATGAACTGCTAATGATTCTGGCATTCCGGTTCTGAACCTGTCATTAAAATCTGATTGCATAATATAGCCCTGAATAGTTTCATTGTTTAGAGAATCATTACTTAAAACATAACCACAAGATGAACAAACAAATTCGTTTGCAGAATTATCAAAGATAATGGCATCTTTCTGACAATTTTCACAATATGCCGGATTATTTGGATTTGGCTTCGTAGGTTCCTCTTGCTTCTTGTATTCCACTAAGTTTTTATAGTATGCAATTATTTTATTTATACGTTTTCTAGAAATTCGATAAACAACGAATGTTACTAACTATATTAAGAAATGTCTTGATAATATAGATTTAAGTAATAATCTCTAATGAATATATATTATATTTTAAAGAAATCTAACTTTTATTAATAATAATGTAGGCGTTTTATTTTATTTATGAATAATGCTAATTTTTGTTATGTATTTTTTTTATATAACAACGATCAATTAATTTTCTTCCCAGCTACCCTCGTATTCCAACACAACGTTAATCAAACCCTGTATCCATGAATCATTTTGAAAGAACGTTTTTGCCTTGATAGCTCAGCCTGGTAGAGCGTTTCCTTGGTAAGGAAAAGGTCGCGGGATCGAATCCCGCTCAGGGCTGTAATACCTTCAGATACTATTAGAAAAAAAATGAATTAATGGAAGGGTTAACTAGTGTAAAGTATCTTTAATTTTTGCAAATACTAATCCTCAAAATAAGAAATTATATTATCTTTTATTATTTCTAATTAAATCTTGTTTCCATCTTATTAAACTCTTCTTCAGTTAGTACTCCTTCTTCCTTCAGGTTTGCAAGTTTCTGTAATTCATCTGCAATGGAGACCGATTGATTGAGTGCAGTTACATCTTCTTTATGATCCTCACCTTCAGGAGATTTTTGCTTTTTTGAAGGGGCTATTCTTCGGCTATCTTTCATACCTGAACGAATTATTTCCAACAAATTTTCTGCCTTGTCTTTTGGAATAGCTTCGATTATACCTGATTGATCATCTTCACCTTCAATAAAGCCATCCATCATTCCTAATTTGGTTGAGCTCATTAATCCAACAGCTTTAAACCTTATTGTAGATGATAGCAATCCTTTTTCAAGCTTTAAACTTGTAATTATATCGTAAGTGATATCAACTACATCTGTCTTTATCCCAAGCATATGTGGGTTCCGGATTATGATTCTTCTGTCTGTTGCAAAGATGGTATTGGGTGTAAAATAAGAGCCTCCTGGCTTTATTTTTGACTGTCTTGCAACAAGTAAGACTTTTTCGTCTGGATTTAACATCCCCCTTATTTTATTGACTTCTAAATCATTCTCATTTATAATTGGTTTTTTGATATATTGAGAATATTTTTTATCTTCTTCTTTGTTGCTGCCGGACCCAGAAGGCATATTATAAAATATCTCTGAGGACATATTATTTAAAAATTAGTTGTAATAATTCCCAATTTGTGTAACTATATCTCAATTAAATTATAGAATTCAAACGGTCAATTTGCTTCTGAATATCTCACTGTTCCTGATACATGTAAAATCATTCAATCTTTTATGGTAGATGAAACCCATATTCCAGAGGGAACCTCATTTACCATATATGTTATCCGCTGTTATGACACTGTTTCTGATGCAGTAGGGATTCATTTCTTCGTTTTTAATGGATATTCAAAAAAATATACTATTTTCTATTATAGAACAAAATAGATTTTGAAAATTTTGAAAATGTTCTTCATGTTGCATACTACTACCCGCAATAATAACATGAGTGGCAGAAGATTTATAATAAATATTTTTAGTTAATTTGTTGCTTCTTCTACTTGTTCCTGAATTCCTTGTGCAGGTTCTGCAGAGGTATTATTATGTTTCTCTCTTTCATTTACAATATCTAACATCGCTTGTCTGCCTCTCTCTTTTTTTGATTTATAGTATTCTTCGGTTTCATCAACCCTCATGTTAACAATATCCACGAAGCGGACACTATCATGTTCAAATTGATGTATTATATGCGTTAATTCCTCGATGGTTGGACGTGGCTCTGTATATAAAAAATCGAGTACAGATATCAGTATTTACGAGATATCTATTTCCAAACATTTCAGCTATCTTAATCATTCCATCCAGTCTGCGTACACGATAACGAAGGGCTTTTTCATGCCTTGACATTCTAGTAGAATCCCATTTTGGATGTTTGCATTTTGAACAGCGTCTGGGCCTGGGTTTCTCCCTACGGCTTATCCACTTGTAACCGCATCTCTCACATTCGTATTCTACTGCTTCTATTATTCTTTGAGGCATTTAGCTACTGACTAAACTTTACTAATGGTAAAGTATCTTTACTAATAGTAAAGTTTGAAGAAAGGCCATACTTCATTTCTGTGGTTGTTGTTTGCCTTTATTATCATAGAAGTTTAGCAACGTTTCGATAACATCCTCATAAGCCTTCCCAATGCACCCATATTTTGAAAGTCTAACTAGTGTTTCAGATTTTAATCGAACTATAATAGGAAAGTGAGCGAGAAAAATAAAAAATATAATATTATTTAATATACCTAAAAAATGGTAATTAACTTAATCTCAAACGGTAGCACTTATTCTACTCATCTTTGTCCTTAGGATTTTAGCAAATATATTTCCACCAGGTAATTTTTTATAAAATACTTCCAAATCTACCTTAACTTACTAATCTATTTCAAAATAAAAATGAACTAGAAAACTTAATTAACTAACTTGTCTAATGCCATACGAGTCAGTTAATTCCAGATGTATTTCAATATCAATGGAAATAAAATTAAGAAAATGATGTTATTACTTACTTTCTTTACATTCCTTTCAATTTCAGTAATTACATTATTTATAATGATAACAATAACATCTAGTCTCTTTGTATATGCAGTAGAAGAGAATAATGTGTTAGAAGATAAAAAAGGTATACAAAACAACATCGATAATAACAATATCAATACTATTACCAATAACAAAACAAAAGAAATTGAGAAACTGCTTGATACTGCGATAGAATACTTTCGTTCTTATGATAACAACAAAGCCATAACATATCTCGACAGGGTACTGGCTATAGATGGAAGCAATACAGATGCGCTATTAAACAAAGGACTAGTACTTTTCTACCTTGGAAAACCACAACAGGCAATAACCTACTTTGACAAGGTGCTTGTTATAGATGGAAACTATACAAGTGCGCTATACAACAAAGGACTAGCAATCTCAGAGCTTGGAAACCCAAAGGAGGCAATAACCTACTATGACAAGGTACTGGCTATAGATGGAAACTATACAAAAGCACTAAACAATAAAGGAGTAGCACTTTCTGACCTTGGAAAACCACAACAGGCAATAACCTACTATGACAAGGTGCTTGTTATAGATGGAAACTATACAGATGCGCTATACAACAAAGCAGTAGCACTTTCTGACCTTGGAAAACCACAACAGGCAATAACCTACTATGACAAGGTGCTTGTTATAGATGGAAACTATACAGATGCGCTATACAACAAAGGAGTAGCACTTTCTGACCTTGGAAAACCACAACAGGCAATAACCTACTATGACAAGGTGCTTGTTATAGATGGAAACTATACAGATGCGCTATACAACAAAGCAGTAGCACTTTCTGACCTTGGAAAACCACAACAGGCAATAACCTACTATGACAAGGTGCTTGTTATAGATGGAAACTATACAAGTGCGCTATACAACAAAGGACTAGCAATCTCAGAGCTTGGAAACCCAAAGGAGGCAATAACCTACTATGACAAGGTACTGGCTATAGATGGAAACTATACAAAAGCACTAAACAATAAAGGAGTAGCACTTTCTGACCTTGGAAAACCACAACAGGCAATAACCTACTATGACAAGGTGCTTGTTATAGATGGAAACTATACAGATGCGCTATACAACAAAGCAGTAGCACTTTCTGACCTTGGAAAACCACAACAGGCAATAACCTACTATGACAAGGTGCTTGCTATAGATGGAAACTATACAGATGCGCTATACAACAAAGGAGTAGCACTTTCTGACCTTGGAAAACCACAACAGGCAATAACCTACTATGACAAGGTGCTTGTTATAGATGGAAACTATACAGATGCGCTATACAACAAAGCAGTAGCACTTTCTGACCTTGGAAACCCAAAGGAGGCAATAACCTACTTTGACAAGGTACTTGCTATAGATGGAAACGATACAGATGCGCTATACAACAAAGGGAGTATATTCTATGTCCTTGGACAATACCAAGAGGCAATAACCTACTTTGACAAGGTACTGGCTATTGATGGAAACTATACAAAAGCACTAAACAATAAAGGAGTAGTACTTTCTGACCTTGGAAAACCACAACAGGCAATAACCTACTATGACAAGGTGCTTGTTATAGATGGAAACTATACAAAAGCACTAAACAATAAAGGAGTAGCACTTTCTGACCTTGGAAACCCAAAGGAGGCAATAACCTACTTTGACAAGGTACTTGCTATAGATGGAAACGATACAGATGCGCTATACAACAAAGGGAGTATATTCTATGTCCTTGGACAATACCAAGAGGCAATAACCTACTTTGACAAGGTACTGGCTATTGATGGAAACTATACAAAAGCACTAAACAATAAAGGAGTAGTACTTTCTGACCTTGGAAAACCACAACAGGCAATAACCTACTATGACAAGGTGCTTGTTATAGATGGAAACTATACAAAAGCACTAAACAATAAAGGACTAGCACTTTCTGACCTTGGACAATACAAGGAGGCGATAGAGTACTATGACAGGGCATTGGCTATTGATGGAAACGATAAAACGCTACTAAGCAACAAAGGATTTGCACTCTACCATCTTGGAAAATACGAGGAGGCATTAACATATTTTGATAGGGCATTGGTTATAGATGCAAACAACACCTATGTACTAAGCAACAAAGGACAGATACTTTCAGACCTTGGAAAACCACAGGAGGCATTAACATATTTTGATAGGGCACTTGCTATAGACAAGAACTTTACATTGGCGCTAAACAACAAAGGATTTGCACTCTACCATCTTGGAAAATACGAGGAGGCATTAACATATTTTGATAGGGCATTGGTTATAGATGCAAACAACACCTATGTACTAAGCAACAAAGGACAGATACTTTCAGACCTTGGAAAACCACAGGAGGCATTAACATATTTTGATAGGGCACTTGCTATAGACAAGAACTTTACATTGGCGCTAAACAACAAAGGATTTGCACTCTACCATCTTGGAAAATACGAGGAGGCATTAACATATTTTGATAGGGCATTGGTTATAGATGCAAACAACACCTATGTACTAAGCAACAAAGGACAGATACTTTCAGACCTTGGAAAACCACAGGAGGCATTAACATATTTTGATAGGGCACTGGCTATTTATGCAAACAACACCTATGTACTAAACAACAAAGCACTTGCACTCTACTCCCTTGGAAAATACGAGGAGTCAATTGTCTCCCTAGATAAAGCACTAGTTATTTCTCCAAATGATCTTGTAATAATATCTAACAAAGGACTATTATTGGTTGAACTCGAGGATACCGATCAGGCACTTAAACTGGTTGACTCAATTTTAGAAGAAAATCCAGATGATAAACGTCTATTATGTGTGTTTAAAAAAGCATATGAAAAGTCAGGTAATGAAGAATCTGCTGAATATTATGAAGAAAAAATTAATGCGCTAGATCCTTCCTATGAATGTAAATTGATAGAAACTCTTGGTAGTGAAAAAGAAGCATTTAACTGAATAAATATCATCCTAAGTTTGTAAAAATAAAAGTAAACTTATTTAAAAAGCAAAATTACTATTAGGTTAAGCGGTTCTTTGGTAAAATTACAAAATGTTTTGTATCTGGTCTTATTTTTAATAATTCCCTTTATTACTTTTTTCCAAGATGATGATGCTATCGCTTTTTCTCCTACATATGAAAGACAGGAAATCATAGATCTTAATGATGATTGGAAATTTTGGTCTTTTGATAAGGATATTAAAACAGAGACAATATATGGAAAAAACAATGAACGAATACAGATTCCCGTTGGAAATGAAGATACTTGTAAACTCGAAATAGGAAATCCCCCCGAAATCAGATCTGTTAGTTACATGAGTAATGGTGAGAGGTTAGATTCAACCATCTGGTTATCATCAAAACTTAATGAAATAGACCTGGTTGAAAATAAAATAGACATAGAAAATTACGAAAAAGATGCATTCAAGCCTTTATGGAAAAAAGTAAAATATACTGTTGCTATAGACATTAATTCTGTATTTAATCAGGGAACAGATTACAGGATAGAATTTTTATATGATAAGATAAATTCTACTGTTCCAAAATGGACACAAGTTATTTATGAACTCTCTGCTTTCGGAGGAGAAAAAATAATTTCAACAAAAGTATATGATAAATTTCCATATATCAATAAAAATTTTATCGAGTTTTCAATTGATTTAAACAAAATTAGTAATCCAACCAATTACAAACTATTGTTCTATGTTACAAATAACTATGTCAAAAATGGTACATATTGTAGAACTATAGATTATACAAATTGGGTTTTGTCTCCTCCACCAAATTTCAATTTAGTCGTTTTTGACAATCCCATTTCAATGAATCCTGGTGAAGAGAAGGATGTCCTTGTAAACGTAGTTGGTAAAACTGGATTACAAGCAGAAGCAGAACTAACAATAAACAAAACTGATCCTGATGTTAGCCTAAATTTTCTTTCAAAAAACGTTACAATAACTTCGATAAACAATGGTAGTTCTCTTTTGCATATCAATGTGTCCAAGTCAAAATTTTTTGAAAAACCTAAACAAATAGTATTTCCAATATTAGCAAATATTTCATTTACACCTACCATAAAAGAACAGGGCAGTGATATATTTTATAATAATAAAACTACTTTTTTAACTGAAACGATTGATTTAACGCTAAACATAGAAAGATCCCTCACATTTTTTGAAGAAGTAGAGGAAAAAATCAGTTTTCTCAGACCAATAGAGGAAACATGGGGTATATTAGCACTGATAGGTGCCGCGCTTTTATCTTTGATATATTTAATAAAGAAAAAAAAGAAAAAGTAGAAACAATTTAAGACTTGAGTCCCATCAAAAATAATGTAAGATAGAAAAAGACTTTCATAATTCAGTGACATGTTAATATTTTGATGTTTTAGAATTATAGAGATTATCTAATAAGATCTCGAGTATAATAGATTTATAAGATAATTAAGTCATATAAAAACCCGCACAACAAATATGTTATATCATAAAAACTAAGTTAAAATATATTGTATTTTCGAATTGTCTAATAACATCTACGTCAGTTTAGTTCGATATGTATTTCAATAGTAATAGATATGAAATTAATAACAAGTTGTTATTTTTTCGTTTTTTACATTCTTTCCAATTTCATTAATTACACTTACAGTAATACTGATGACATCCAGTCCCTTTGTTTATGCACAAGAAGAGAATAACATCTTAGATAAAAAAAGGTATACAAAACATCATCGATAACAATACTAATAACAATACAAATCTCTATAACAAAACACTAGAAATTAACAAATTGCGTGATATTGCTAAAGAATATTACATTTCTGGTGATTATCCAAAAACACTAACTTACTATGAAAGAGTACTTGCTATAGATGCAAGTGATACAGGTGCACTAAACGACAAAGGAAATGCACTCTATGCCCTTGGAAACCCAAAGGAGGAATTTGAAGATTACTGGTTATATCTGTGTCATACCTCCGTCAACTGACAGGTCTATACCAGTGATATAGCTGCTTTCGTCAGATGCAAGGAATGACACTACTTTTGCTACTTCAACAGGACTGCCCATCCTCCCCATTGGCACTGCGGTTATTATATTCTTCTTGAATTGCTCGACTTGCACCATTGAGTTACCGCTACTCCAAAAGGGTTTTTTCTGGGAAGCCTTGCTGTCTTTTAGTAGGAGAAAAATTACTCTTGGTATAGATTGATACATAAACATAATGACTGTTATCTTTAAAAGTCTCAATTTTCTATCCGATAAACTCTTTCTTGTAATTTATATGATAACTTAATTACACAAATAAATATACTGGGATTTTAACTGGTTCTACTATTGAATGTCAATGATATTTATAAAAATGATGTGAATAGATATTTATAAAAACATTCTTTATTTCTAAATGAGAATATTCTTTTATTTGCTTGCTTGAGATTGATATATTTTTCTAATGACTTATTATTATCACAGGACGAGAACTTAAATAGAATGGAATTATATAATCTTTACAATGTTATCTGTTTCATGTAAAGATGTTGGAGTGGACTGTGATTTTAGGGGAACTGGCGAAACAGAAGAAGAATTAATGAATAGTTTGGTTGATCATGTAATTAAGGACCATGACTACACTCGTGAACATGTGATGAATCCTGAAATACAGGAAAAGATAAAAACCAAAATTAAACAATCTTAAAAATATCGGACTATGCTGTCAAAAGTTAATTTTCAATTACTAAACCACTCTTTATTTATTTTTTAGGATTCTTTCATGCTATCTGTTTTTTTAGTTGTTGATCCTGAAGTTAATTTGATCAATATCATTGGTTTAAAAGAGAATAATTGAGGACTACTCTATACTTCTTTTTAGGAGTAATTATTACAATAATCATAGGAAATTCTATTATTATTTTTGCTGACTCAGACAGTAAAATAATCTATTCAAATTGGATATTGATAACAAATTCTCTTATTGCTGCAGGACTTTCTGCAATGATTTTCATTAAGAATAAAGATAGTAATGAAGAAGATAAAACTAATATTCTTCTAACACTAGGTCTTGTTTTCTGGTTTATAGCAAATATAATCTGGGCATATTATGAATTAGTACTTGATATTGTATCCCCGGTACCTTCTTTAGCAGATTTATTCTTGTTATCTGCATATGGATTTTTAATATATAGATTACTATGTATATATAGAAAACTTGGTCACATTACAAATAAAAAAATTCTGCTTTTACTAATCTCTGGTTCAGGTTTATTTTTGATATATATATTAAACTTGACTCTTGATCTTACGGAATTATCAAATTTCAGAGGTCTTATGCTTTTTGTTGTTACTATAGCATATCCTACATTAAATTCCATTCTAACTGTTCTTGCATTGCTGATCCTCCTTAGGATAAAGAATGAAAAACATCGCTTTATTCCTTGGATCTGTGAATTGGTTGGATTTTTAGCAATAGTTGTAGGAGATAGTTGGTTTGCAATTATTGTTCTAACAGCATTTGTTGAACAGTTATGGATGTCTGCATTATTATTGTCTGCACATTATCTGTTAATTGCAGGTGGCCTTATATGGTATCTTAGATATTATATCAAATGGCAGTCAAAGGACCTCATTTACAAAATTATAACAAATACGAGGAGAAGAAAAAAAAATAAAACTTTCAAAAAGATTCTGCTTAGTTCTACTATACTAATATCTTTTCTAATATTTGCTAGTGTTTATTACACAAATATTTATAGCGGTGACCAAGGTAACGAATTCTTTATTAAAAAAAGTTCTTCTTATCCTCAACTCTTCTCATCAATATATAATGAGGAAAGTAGCAAGGACTTTGTTGTTGGCGCCATTTTACCATTTACTGGTTCCTTTTCCTCTCTTGGTAAATCTATCAAAGTAGCATTGGAAAAAGCTGAATATGATGTAAACAAACATTTTGAAAAAATGAATTCTTCATCACACTTTAATCTATTAATGGCTAATTCAAAGACAAGTCCAGAAGATAGCCTGGCAGCAATAAAAAAATTACATGAATATGGTGCAAATATTATTGTAGGACCTGCAATCGGGAGTACAGTTTATGCTGCCAAAGAATATGCAGATGCAAATAATATCATCCTTATTAGTTACTCCAGTACTTCCTCATCACTTTCTATTGAAGGAGACAATCTTTTTCGATTGGTTCCTGACGATACAGACCAAGGAAGAATAGTTGCAGAAAGAATGATCAGTGACGGTATAAAAGTTATTGTTCCTATCTGGAGAGGCGGTTTATATTCAAATGATCTCTATAAATCTACTAAATCTTCTTTTGAACAGCTAGGAGGAAAAGTAGAAGAAGGTATTAATTATAAACCCTATACAGGAAAATTTGCCACTAGTTTACATAGGATAAATTTCCTAATGTGGAATCAAGAATTAGAAAAATTAAATGCAATAGTCTCTGATGCAGTAAAAAAATATGGTGCTAAATCTGTAGGTGTATATGTAATATCTTTTGACGAGATAACACCTATTTTAATTCAATCAACCATTTATGAAAACTTAGGAAAAGTAAGATGGTATGGAAGTGATAAAATAGCACAAAATCATCAGATAACAAAGAATGTTGATTCAGCATTATTTGCAATGAAAACAAATTTTTCTAATCCTTTATATTCAATAGATAGTGAGTCGAAGAAATATCATGATCTCAAAGAAGTATTAGAAAAACAATTACATGAAGTAAGTTCAATAACATATCCTGCACTAGCTTATGATTCTTATTGGATAGCGGCACTAAGCCTTGATAAAAATAATACTACTTTTAACAATAGTAATAATGGAAATTTAACCAAATCATTTGAAGAGATTATTCGTGAAACTGCAGATTCATTTGATGAGGGAATATCAGGAAAAATAAAACTTAACAAAGCAGGAGATCGCATTGGTGGAAATTATGATTTTTGGATTGTTGGTAAAGATAATGACACTCAAAACTATGAATGGGAGAAAGAACATAAATTAGAATAGCAAGCCTATTTAAAAATGGTAATATTTACATAAGTGATAGCGGAAATGTTCATTTTCGAGAAAATTATGTGTATAGTTAAATTATATAATTTACTTAAATATTTGTAGTAACTATAAATAAATAATTGAAGGAACGTATGAAAAAATTCGGCATATTAAGTATTTGCTGTATCGTTTTTTTATCAACTTTTTTATATATGACTATAAATAAAAATATATTTTATCATTTTCAAGAATTTGGTAACATTCCACATTTGATTACAACTTATTATAGTTATTTAAATGATATATTACCAGTGTCAAAGGTTAGTTTTTCAGATAATCTATCTGTTTCAGCATCACATGATATAAGAAAGCTGATTAGCGTAGGTGGGATAAATGGCGATAATAAAACATCTAAACCATTTGAAGAAATTCAATATCCCAATAATATAAACATCACTCATAAAGACATTCAAAAATATTTTTTCTCTAAAAAGAGAAGTGAAATACATTCACCAGAAAATAATAGCCATACTTTAGAATTTGAAAATAAATCTATAGCACTTGTTAAACCTACTTTTACTGATGCAGCTTATAACAATTCATTCTATAATTTTTATAGACTCTATGCCAGTGTTCCTATTAATACAAATATCACTACTAATCTCAATTTGCTTTATAGTAAACTCTCTAATAACCAAGAAGGCGCAATTTCAAATGTTTTTGCTATGCTTAATATGATAAAAAATTTAAAATGGATAACAAATAACTCCAATATTACTGTAATAATTGACCAAGATGTTGATTCTAACTCTATTTTCAATAAAGATGGATCAAATAAATACAATATTTTAATTCTTGGACATCAAGAATATGTCACCCAACAAGAATATGATAATTTGAAAGAATTTGTCTCTAATGGTGGAACTATGATCCTCTTGGATGGCAATGCATTATATGTTCAGGTAAAATACGATAACAGCACAAATCAAATATCTCTAGTTAAAGGTCACGATTGGGCTTTCAACGGAAAGTCTGCATGGAAAAGTGTAGACGAAAGATGGAAAAATGAAACCTCTCAATGGGTAGGTAGTAATTATCTTTGTAATGTTTGCCATATATCCTATTTGCATAATCCATTTCAATACATACATCATGAAGAAAATTATATTACAAATCCAAATGATATTATCCTCTTAAAATATCGATTTACTGATCCCGTGGATAATTTATCTAAAAATTTAGTAGTAGCAACATATGAATTGAATTATAAAAAAGGAAAAGTTATTGCTTTAGGATTATACTCGGATGATATAATAAATAATGGAAATTTTGATAGATTTTTTGATAGTTTGTTAATTAAAGACGTATTCAAAAATAATTTGAGCCTATCCCAAAAATAGATAGGAATATAGCTCCTTTGTTTCTTACCATATCTGATAATGTTTGAGTAAGAGTAAAAAATATGTTAGAACAATTACACGTATTCCAGATGACCTTTGGTATGAAATAAAAAATATTTTACCAGATGAGAAACAGGAAAATACAATAGGCAGACCAATTATTCCATATAGAAAAGTATTTGATGGTATCATGTTTATCCTGAGAACTGGATGTCAGTGGAAAATGTTACCCAAAGAATATGGTTCTGGTTCAACATACCACAGAAGATTTCAGGAATGGAGAGAATCACGTATATTTGATAAATTATGGAGTCTATTACTAAAATTATACGATAACAAGAGAGGAATAAAATGGAACTGGCAGTCACTTGACAGCATATGAATAAAATCACCTTTAGGGGGGCGATGACAGGTCATAATCCTACTGATAGAAGCAAATTAGGAACCAAAAGACATATTTTAACAGATAAAGAAGGCATTCCATTATCTGCGATTATAACATCTGCAAATACTCATGATCTTACCGTTGCAATTGATACAGTTGATAGCATGGTTCTCAAAAGATCATCATATAAACTAAATGATGGAAAGAAGAAAAAGAAGACTAAAAAGCAGAATCTATGTCTTGATAAAGCATATCATTCCAAAGATGTAGAACAAGAAATTATCAAGAGAGGATACATTCCACATATACGACACAGAAGAGAAGAACAAATATTTCGTAGAAAACATCCTGCAAGAAGATGGGTTGTAGAACGAACAAATTCATGGCATAACAGATTCAGGAAATTATTTACACGGTATGAAAAGAAAGAGGAAAACTATCTGGGTCTTGTACAATTGGCTAATAGCATAATTATCTACAGGAGGATAATTTTGGGATAGGCTCTAAGTATCAAATATCAATATTCAACATTTTAATATTATATTATTATAAAAAGATACAATATGAAAATATTGAATGCTGGACCCGGTTTCAGTCAACCAATGACAGAAGATGAAACTATAGCATTTCTTACTTCTGGAAGAAGAAATATCTACATTGCAAGTTTAGATGAAAAGAAAGAACCAAATATTCATCCTGTCTGGTATTATTTTGATTCATCAAATCAAAAATTCTACATTGAAACATCTAAATATTCAAAGAAAAAAAAGAATTTAGAAAATAATAAAATAGTATATTTTTGTGTAGATGAACCAAATATTCCATATAAAGGGGTAAGAGGAAAAGCAAAGGTAGACATTATTCAAGATATTGATAGTATTGTTCCAATTTGTGAAAGGAATATGAAGAAATATCTTGGAAGTCTAGAACATCCAATGGCAAAAGAATTGGTTAATCTTGCTAAAAGAGGTGAATCAGTAGCAATAGAAATCTCTCCATTGTATTTTTCTACTTGGGATGATGGTAAAGTAAAATTTCAATAAATATGATGCATTTATAAAAAATGGCGACAATTTTGTCCCTGTTTCCACTTTAGAATATATTATGTTTCTCTCTTTCATTTACAATATCTAACATCGCCTGTCTGCCTCTCTTTTTTTGATTTATAGTATTCCTCGGTTTCATCAACCCTCATGTTAACAATATCCACGAAGCGGACACTATCATGTTCAAATTGATGTATTATATGAGTTAATTCCTCGATGGTTGGACGTGGCTCTGTATATAAAAATCGAGTACAGATATCAGTATTTACGAGATATCTATTTCCAAACATTTCACCTATCTTAATCATTCCATCCAGTCTGCGTACACGATAACGAAGGGCTTTTTCATGCCTTGACATTCTAGTAGAATCCCATTTTGGATGTTTGCATTTTGCACAGTATCGGGGTTTGGGTTTCTCCCTGCGGCTTATCCACTTCTAGCCACATCTCTCGCATTCGTATTCTACTGCTTCTATTATTCTTTGAGGCATTTTGCTACTAACTAAACTTTACTAATGGTGAAGTTAAGTATCTTTACTAATAGTAAAGTTTGAAGAAAGGCCATACTTCATTTCTGTGGTTGTTGTTTGCCTTTATTATCATAGAAGTTTAGCAACGTTTCGATAACATCCTCATAACCCTTCCCAATGCACCCATATTTTGAAAGTCTAACTAGTGTTTCAGATTTTAATCGAACTACAATAGGAAAGTGAGCCTCTCCCATGCTAGCAAAAATACCTGTAAACGTCTTTAATCGAACTATTATAGGATTGAAAAAGAAAGTGACGGGATTCTATTTTTTTAAGATCCAAACGATGAACGTGCTTAATTATTGTTACAAAAAAATCAAAAAGAGAAAATTTTTTTTAAAAACAAATAATAGATGGGAAATATAATCTTCGAGTAATGAATCCAAACAATAGGATTCGAGGCGAGCATATTGTTCCCGCTCAAGGCTCGTCCTTTAAGCATAAATTTTAGTATTTTTGAAAAATCAGCCTTGCGTACTTAAGGGTATCGACACAACTTCATATCAGAATTCGTATATATCATCATGTTGCATTAATAAGGTTGAAATTAAGTCATGGGGAAACAAAAAAATAAATCTGTTAATACCAAGGCAAAGATTTCTGATAAAGGTATCAGTACAAATAAAGACAATAGACCGACTGGAGTAACAACAAGAAGGAATAGAATTTTATCAAGTCAGAAAATTGTAGGAAAAGATATGGTGAAGCGACAGCCTACAGGAAGTAGTAGGAAATTATGCATGGGGGTAACTATGGATAAAGAATTCCTTGACCGATACTTAGATAAACATGCAGCTGAATTGAAAATGACAAGGAGCTGGCTTGCATATTCAATACTTAGAATGTACTATGGTTTACCAGTAGAACAAAAGATAAAGAAACCATTTTGGTCTTTTAAAAAATAATTTATCTACAACAACGAATTTACTGTAAGACTCATTAAAAAAATTCAGAAAAGAAGATTAAAAAGAATATTATAAAGAATATTATGAATAACAGATAAAATAACCTGGAGAAAAAACGATTCAACATTAGTTATTTAAATATCAAATCGGTATTTAATTATATTTTTACATTTAGTAAATACTTCAATATTATAAATCATGTTATCATTTCCATTCATAAATCTTAAATAATTTTTCTTGTTACCAAAACATTAGAATTTATTATTGCAACGATATCGGTATTACATCTCACGCGTCCATTATATTTAGGATTTTATTTATGGTATAATACATTATCTAATCAATTTTAGTTATGTACATGAGAAATTGGAAAAGAGACAATAAATTTTTAGTAAAAATAGGTATATTATTTGGTTATGATTTTTCTGAAGTAGATGCGGTAAGTAAGAATCATGAATCTTAGAAATGAAATATGGCGTCATGCTGTAAAGCTATCAATAAATATGAAATCAATGCAATTAATGAGTAAATAAATGGGTAGAGCATCACAAGTATTTGGATATCTTTTTGGTTTCATAATCCTATTAACAGGACTTATTAATTGTAACAGCATTGGCTCAGCCTTTGCTGTTTTTAGGTGGTATTCCTATAATTGGTTTATTAGTAACAATCTTTGGATTTGCCATTATGTATCTAGGACATAGGTCAAGACCTACAAAAGAAAAGGAGATGTTGAAGATGCAGGATGAGGAGTATTTTAGAGAACAAAAGTTGAAGGAGGAATTGGAAAAGAGAGAGACAAAGGAGATGGAAAAAGCGGAAAAAGGAAAGAGAAAAAGAATAGACATGAAATTAAATTTTTTAAATTTGTATCGCAATAACATATTATACTTTCATCTAATTTGCATTGTGTGTTATACCTCATTATCTGAAAACTTAATGCAAAATAAAATCATAAAATAAAAGATATAAAATAATTTTATTACTTTTGCAGATAGAATTTCTTACGAAGCACAATGTATCTTTTAAACAATTCGATCTAATTTTTGTATTGTAATAAATTCTATTCAATAACATTAATACACTTATTTGCATAGTTGAAAAATTCCGATATTTTAGAAGTATGCATAAACTACTTACTGATTTAAAAATAAAAATGAACAGAATGAATTGTTGACAAAATTATATAGGATAACTATTCCATAATACAATTTTGAGCAAAGTCACGAATATTTCTTATATTTTTTTGCAAATAATATGTAGAATGTTTTTCTGTAATTAGATTACCTCTTCATGTGACGTTATACTAAAATAAGTAAATTCCTTATCAATAATATGACAAATAGAAGCAGAACAGAAATAGTTTGTAATATACTTGATGCCGCAAATGGAGGGGCAACCAAGACAAAAATTATGTACATAGCTTTTGTAAGTTATATTCAATTAAAAGAGTATCTTTCTATTTTGATAGAATACAAGCTAATAGAATATATTGATGGGACTCGCACATTCAAGACCACAGAAAAGGGATTAAACTTTCTTAAAATGCATAACGAAATGGGAGAATTATTACAAAATACCATCGAAAATAACTAATTAATTTTATAATCTAAGGTATCGTAACAACTGAAGAATCTTGAATAGTTGGTGACTAATCAGTAACGAACTATTACACAGATTATATATCATTTTTTAATATGATATTATAGTTTCACACTCATTGATTTGTTGTGATTAAATATGGGATCATAGTTGATGGTGATTCACTTCAGGACCGACTTTTTATTTTGCAGCGCTATAAGGGAATCAATAATGTCTCAAAAACATTATTTCAACCACCTTTGACCTTTTTTATTATGACAACAATTTGTAATACAATAAATAATATTTAAATATTATCTTATTTATTACTAAAACATTAGTTTCTTATTTTTGCACCGCTATAGGTATTACTGCCGATGGTTATGTGCCTGTTCATAGGTCTGTAGATCTATTTTTTATAGGATCTATTACCATTGGTGTCTTTCCAAATTCACTTGGTAATTCTATCGATGTTGCATTATCTGGAATTACATCATATTTTAATATCTGTTTATCTACATCATAAACAGGATAATACAATTCAACTATCACAATATCTTCTATAATCTGCTGTAATACTCTCATGTTTATTCAGACTATCCTGATTTACATTTAATTGAATCTTAGATAATTAAATTTTCTAAAAACATACATGTATTACACATTTCCATGAAAAAGAAAAAATAGACATAGTTAAAAATACATTCATGTTAGTGGTAACTAACAAAAAATCCCAAATTCGATATTCTTTGATTTTTTAATTAAATTTAACAATTTCAATCCAATTTGGATCTTTACCCGACTCATACCGATCCAAGAGTTTTAATTCACCAGTTTCTGGATTGATCGCATGTACCGATACATGATCTGATTTTTGTCCTGCTACAATCACAAAATTGCCCTTAGGATCAATGTTAATACCACGTGGCATCTTTTCAGTATCGTAAGTTCCAACGTAAGTCAAATTACCTAAGTGACGGTCAACAGCAAATGCGCTAATTGTGTTGGTAGCTCTTTCACTTACGTATAACCATTTACCATCAGGTGTTATGTGAATATCTGCAACTTTAATAATGGTAGATTCCCCATCAGCCATACCTTGGGCACCATATCCAGCTACAGGAGATGATGGTTCAAGGTTAATGTTAGGAGGGATTACTGAAATTCTCTGGATTTCCGTTAAAATCCCTGTCTTGTTATTAATCTCATAAGAATAAACCGTACCATCCATTTCATTTGATACATAAACAAACTTATTATTTGGTGAAAAATCAAAATGGCGTGGTCCAGAACCATCTTTAGTATATACAACATCAGGATCATTTGGTGTAAGAGCCCCAGTGGATTCATTAAACAAATATTGTTTTATCTGATCATTTCCTAACTGAGGTACATACACAAATCGGTTGGATGCATCAACTAAAATTGAATGGGGTTTTGGACCCGTGGGAATCACCTGTACAGGTTCTGCTTGGACGAAACCTTTGAGGTCTATTGGGTTTACCGCAATTTTCGCACCGGTATAGGATGCTGATAAAAGAAAACGTCCGGTTTGATCTACTGAGATATATGCCATGTTATCTGGTAATGGTTCTTTAGAAAGATGAGTTAGGTTACCACTCTCAGAATTAATTGAATAAGATATTACTGAAAAAGGTTCTGAACGAACAGACGCATAAAGGAACCGATGATCCGGACTCAATGTCATATGCATTACGTTTGGCCCGGCAGGTACCTTTTCCACCAATTTCATATCACCTGTTTCAGGGTTTAACTTCATGATTGCAATATTTCCATCACCACCATTAGAAACATACACAAACGTTCTATCTGAATTAGCATAAACAAACGTTCTATCTGAATTAGTCTGATTTATTACCATAAATAAAATCGCAATCACTAGCGCACCCACAATAATTCTAAGCACGAAACTATGCAGTGTTTTTTTGTTATTATTAATTTATCTATATGTTATTGTCAGTAGATATTATAGCTTGAACCAACTTTTTGGAATCACTTGAAATAAAGATTAATCAAAAAAGATCCATGTAAATAGAAAACATTTTGTATTCTATTCTAATAGCCATTTCGATATCTATAATAACAATGACTAAAATCCTTAAATATTTGAAAAATGCAACCAGTTGACAAAAATGGTAGGAAATCAAATTATTCATTTCTAACAAAATCAGAATATGAATTACTCAATGGAAAAGGAGAACAATCTATTTCAAAAAACTTTAGATATAAAATGCTATCAAATAATAAAAAGGAGGTTCGCATATTCTTGGAAAATGTATTACCACTACTTGTAGAAAATAACTTGATTTCCTTTGGTTATGACAGTTACAATTTTGATCCCAATATTGTAGGAAATATTGAAAATGATAATGACTTTAAGCAAAAGGTCGCTCGATCGAATCTCGCTCAAGTCTGTAATACAGAAAACTAAAAAATATAATATTATCTGATATACCTAAAAATGGTAATTAGCTTAATCTCAAACAGTGACAGTTATTCACCTTCATATTTCTCTTCTTCCACTTCATCTTCTTCTTCCTGTTTATCATCCTCTATGTGATGAACTTCATCCTTAGTTTCTTCTCTTTCAGTTTGTTCACCTTCTTCGTCATTTTCAGATTTATTACTCATAATTATAATGTTATAAAACTAAATCTAATAACTTTATTGTCATGTTTTTTTATTTTTGAAAAAAATCATTTATTTCTAACTTGCTAAGTATTTTTGTAATATGTAAAGATTTTTGGATTTAGGATTGAGAGTAATTGAATTCAATGTTTCAATAACCATTTCCCTCAACTCTTTAGATAAATAAATAAAATATTTATTCCCTTGTAATATCATTAAAGAAGAACGTGTATGAAATATTCTTTTGTATATTTTTATTAGTTCGGATCAACAATTATCCGATATAATGCTTATCTGGATTAGGCGATTCAATGAACCTCAGAATTCTCATACCCAATTTATAATCATGGGCAAAATAACTTCATTATCTCGATTTGAAAATTGTGCGGGTTAGGTCCTTTTTTCCATTATGTGAAAAGCACACTTTCAAAATTATCAATTTTTTTTTTAATTTGGCTTTTAATCTTTCGATGATAATTACCTACTAATTCTTTATTATGTAATAGCCATTGTAATTCTGTTTTAGTAAATAGCGATGGTTTAACAATTTGGTTATCTCAATTTTCGCTTGCTAATATTTTATCATAGATAAAATCAATTTAAGAGAAAAAAATAACAAAGCGACAATAATTTTAGAATGACAATCTGATACTTTAGTATTCTACGACAAAAATATTCTTGTCAGTAAACAGATGGTCTTTATAGGTATGCACAGAAAATGAAGGGATATTGTTATCATGTTATGTATGCTGAAGTTGTTATTTGGGATAACTGGTCTTACATTTATCTTCAGTTTGCTCAATAGCCTGAATACATTTAAAATAGTCATTCCCTGACTTCTGGAAAGATATCGTGAGATTACCTTCATTACGAGAATCAATTCTAGGTCTACTACTGTCTCCAGTTTGCAATTTTTGTTTATATCTACTCTGATTTTAGAGGTTTCTGGCACAAAACACCCAATTAAAAACCGTATATATACCAAAAGGCTACCCCTCTATCACATTGCCATAGTTACCAAGCCTTTGTCAAGCAACCTATGCCAGATACTCTAACTTTTTTTACAAGATTTCCGATATATTACATATTAGGCAAAAAATACCATATTTTAGAATTTTTGAGGTTATTTTACTTTATTTAATATTATTTATGGTCGTAATAGATTAGAAATATCTGGCTTTTCTATATTTTGGCCTCTTTTCTATATTTTGGCCTACTTAACTCAGCCAAAGTATCTTCAAAGATATAAACAAAGTATTCATAATTTATAGACCGCGTGACTGGATAGATATAAACAAAATAAAGCATTTAGAACAATATTTATTTTCATTTATATTGACATAATCACACTTTCGACATTATAAAACTGAGAATTTGGTCTTATTATATGCCAATAACAGAGGAATATTTTCTTATCGAGATGACGGGTAACAATTCATTCGCAACTCAATTTGATCCTTCTAATACCACTGCGGATGTTTCGTTGGATCCAAGTACTCATGTAATAATGAAACACTTTCTCAAGATTTAGATACTTTGAAACAGCAATTCCCTGATCCACGATTCGTTGATCCGCCATGTTCAACACCATTTTTTGAGATTGTATTTAAAGTACTATCTTACGGCAACAGGAACAAGAGGAGCGAGACTATGCCAGATCTGTACTATACAAAACCAATTTGTCGTTCTGAATGAAGAATGGGATTGGGAAATAATTATCAGGGAAGACTTGGGAACCAGTATACCAATGGAACAGAGCTTTTTTTTCTTTTTTCAATGTTAATTAATCTGTTACTCTAAGGACGTTGCTACCAACAGCAATAACATGAATACTAGTAAAAGATTTGTTTTAATAATGTGAAAACTCTTTTTTCAGTACCTCCCTTTTATCTTTTGGCACCTTATAATAATTTATATTTACATCTCGATTTTGTTTTCTAGTAGGATATATTACATTATATTTAATTAAAAATATCTTAATAGTCGATAATGATCTTGTTACTTCCTTTAGATACAAGAAATGGTTGAAGAAGAAGGTTTCAATCTAACTTTAATAAACGACCCACAATTAACAGAAAAAAAATTTTAGATCTCAAGACTATGATCTTGTTCTTATTGGTTTTAGAATGTCTGTAATGGATGGTTTTGATCTTTATTATAAATTGCTTGAAATATCAAAAAGGGTAGAGGATACACCTCAAGAATTTAAAATAAGTTTTATAACATCATCACTAATAAATTATAAAGCGTTAGCAGAAATCCATCCAGAATTCGGAGAGGAATGTTATGTTTCAAAGCAAGATCCAAAAGATATTTTTATAAACCGTATCAATTCCTTGATACCCTGAATAACCCATTTCTTATTTTTTAACTCTTCAATATCTTCTATGGTATACAGTAAATAATTTGAGGTATCCGAAGATGATGTATGTAACAACATAAGTATGACACTAATGACATCATTGTATATCGTTTCTACCTTTAAAGTACCAATAAAAACTAGTGTTCCAGCATCATAGTAAAAACAATTTAACTTAAAACCTGCAGATATATTAGATTAGTATATGCATATACATAATACGTTCTCCTGATATTATCAAATACTGTAGCATCGTTACCAATATGATAACATTCTCTAATAACCAAGCAAACCCTCTACCCAGTCATAGGTACCAAGACAATGAGATGTTATTACAGGGATTCACAGATGATAAATTTCATGATGAGTATTGTTCAACATCTGCGGAATATCTTCTAGAAATGTAAACAAAAGAGTACTGGTAGCACCACGTTGTCTTGTTCTAACAATATTATTATTTAGTGATAAAAAATGATGGTGAGCAAAGTAAAGAAGAAATCAAAAATTTGACAGAACGTGATAAAATAAAAGAAGATGCATTACTATATTTGTAAGATCAAATATTGAATCGGATAGAAAATTTAGAGAATAAGAGAAATGAGATCTCTAGAATATATCAAAAATAAATTTCAATAATAGTGTCAACAACAATATTTGCATTAGTAAAGATCACTGCTACGCAAGTGACAAAAAATATCTTTATTTGACGTACTACTTACCAAAGTCTCGATAGTCTTCTAAAACAAAGTCAAAATTAGCAAATTTTGTTCCATTTTTATCAACAATTTTCATTATTAATGGCTCTTTTACAAAGATATCCATATTTGGGTCTCCTTCAAAATATAATTGACTAACCAATGAGGGATTACCAGGGTTTTCAGGAATCCATGCCTTTACATGTATATGCGCAGGCCTAATAATATTTCCTTGAGAATAACTTCCAGGGAGTATAGTATCTAGTGTATAGTTTCCATTCTCATCAGAAATAACTTTGCCTCTTAGATTAAAATCCTTATTGTCGTACTTTCCTTTAGAATCTGCTTGCCAAAAATCTAAAACGACACCATTTACTGGATGGCAGTCAGGAAAACTCATGACTTTCCCAGTAACTACTAACCTTTCTCCTTCCATTTCTCCGACAAACTCTTTTCCTTCTTTGATTGGTGCACCTTCTTTATAGTATGGTCCTTGTACTGTCGGAAGGGTTAGTTCACAAGATGGATTTATTTCGTTCATTTTGGCGTCATCTGATGAAGTGTTACTATTTTGAGCAAAAGAGTCAGAATATGACAAGACAGAAAAGAAAAGAGTAATTATAATCGAAAATATAACTCTAGTTTTTAAACTATTGATCTTTAACATCTGTTTGTAAAGGATACATTCAATTTATAAAAGTATTGTAACAATCCACTCACAACAATATTGAATTTACTAATCATCTGAAAATTCAAGACAATATGAATCTGCCATTATAAATCGATTATTACTTAACTAAATAAACAAATGTTTATGGTGTGGGGACAATTGATAATAAAATTTAATCGCTAATAGATATACCAGGTATTTACTAAACAATGAGTTGAACTATCTTGTTGATATGTTTAAAGACTAATTTGAAATTGATCTTTTGACGAATTGCTAAGTGTCTAACTGAAATTTTTAGAGAAAATTTATGATATTACTTAAATTCTAAATTCAAAAATATAACACTAGTGTAAAATTATCTCATTTAAGTGCTTATATATACATCAAATTTGATCAATTCCACTTATTTTATTTTCTATAATTTTTTCAATTTCCTTCAATTGATTACTGTTAATCAATATATCAGCTTTACTCTGACTATCGATGTCTTCTATACGTGTACTTCCTCTAGGTAGATCTTCTAATACATTTACTGCAGAAGTTTCGGCTGCAATTTGTGATTGTGCTAATACTATTGATGCTTGATTTAGATCTGCATTACTTAGATCTGCATTACTTAGCATTGATGATTGATTATTAATAAAAAGAACTCTGAAATTTTCTGGGAGATATGATAATAGAGAATCTCGTTGTTGACCTGTAACAAATGACTCTGATAACATTAAGTGTATAGATAAAATAGCTAAAATAAAAATCAAAAAGAATGATAATAAATTTAAATTTGTAAACACTTTGTTGTTTACCATACATTCAAAAGCATTTTATACTATATATATAGGTAAACTTTTAGAGTTTAAAGTTCTTTATTTTTGAATTTCTTTCACGTCTTTTATAGATCTCGCTATGTTTGTTTTATTATTAATCCGACAAGATTTCATTGGATTGTTCAACTGCTAGTTTGAGCGCTCCTATTGCTTATAGAACGTCTAAACTCCTCTTTCCTTGTGATTAGATCTTCTTTATCTCTGTTGCTAACAGGATGTGATCAATTTTGAATAGTATTTCTGATTTAACGACGTTCTTATCGATAAATGATTTAATTGATATCAGAACTCGCTTTTTTATTATTTGAAGATATTTGCCACTTTTAGAAGCTATTGCTCCACATACTCTCTTTTTAACATAATTGCTAATACGGTATGTACAGAATCAGATGGTAAAACAGTATAAACGATTTTCGTCATATATATTATTTACATCCATTAAATTACGTTCATTACGATTTTACAAAAAGGTACTAATCTAAAATTTGATAAATAAAGAATTAAAATATTTGTTTAATGACTGTTTTTATGAGATTCTTTTAGTTGGTCGGATGCTACTGGTATCAGTTTATACTTTATTATCCTCATATCATAATTCTGCCCGACGTCACTATAGATCAGAATTTTAACTTTATGAATAGATCCGAGATTTTACAGGATTTTATGCAAAGCTTATGATCCAGAAATATTCTAAAAATGACAGCAGATGATTTCAATATTTGCAGGCAAGTTTATCACAATAAAAAATCAAATAGCCAAACTGAATTATATCAAGATTTTATAAAGTAATGATACATTTTCAAAAGACGATACTTGCTTTTCTGAGAGAGGTTTCCAGGTGGCTTGACTTTATGAAAAAATATTGTGTTTCTTTATGTGAATCTAATGTTGTTCAAGGACAAGTTTTCTAAGCACCATACTTCATTAATTTTTATTTTTTTCAGGATGACCGCGGTATTGATATTGGATTCTTTTTAAATATTAGGTTCTATAAAAAAATTTTAGAGCGTCTTGCAATGTGAATTTTGCTTTAGATCATAAAACAAAACACAATTGTTAAGCAGTTCAACTGATTGTCAAGAAAGCGTATGCTCTCTTAAGGAAGTTCAATAAAATGGCAGTTCAAAATAATAAAAAAAAGGTTAGGCATTTATAATAATTGGTTTTTCTTCCTTTTCTGTGTAATCTTCTTCTTGCTTTTTAACCAATTTCTTGTATTTTAGTTCAATTTTCTCTGGTATTTCGTAATCGAAACACATGCAAATATACTTGAACTTCGTTTCTAATAAATATTATATTATTCAGCTTGATTTATACCAGTTCTTTTATCTGTCTGCTTTGTTATGACCTTCAAAATTCATTATAGGCTTTGACAGCTTTTGATGGTCTCTCTATTGACGTTGAATCTTTGGATGTAAATTTTTAGTCAAGTCGTCTTGTGTATTAATTGAAAAAATATATGTACAATTCATCTTAATTTAATTGAAAGGAAAATATGGTATTATACGTCGATATTTGTCATTCCGTTTCTGTCTGTAGTCTTAATATACATCATATTGTCTAATACAAAGTCAGCAGCTTAGAGACTATCCGAAAGTTAAAAATGCGTATTTTATTGGCAAAATATACCGATTAAATGGTTTTCATCTATACTACAGATAGTTATTTTAGTGAAAGTTATTTATGTCAAAGATAATGATACGATTTGTATTAGATCTATATGTTCTGCAAATAAGCAGAACATTAAAAGATCAGTGTTACAAACGTAGTAAGACAGAAAGTCAAAAAAATGGCAGAATACTAAAAAATATCATCATTATCGTAATTGTGGCAATAATCCTAACTGATCTTTTCTCATCGGATACTACCGGTAACATTGCAACCTCATGTTAATGATATTTCGTATTAGAACGTGAAGTTTACGCAAATAAAATAATAAATTCAGATATTCATAATTGACCCAATAAACTTCAAGATTATGAATTAGTAAATATTTCTTTAAAAATAAAAACTTGATGAAATCAGCGTTAACGAAAAGAATTGATACATTAGTATAAAATTATCTTAATATTTTTTCACAGTATTGTGACTATACATTAAATCTGTATCAGTATCGAAATTCAATTTAATTGTCCACTCTCAAACCAAAATTTAAATTCATCAAATGTCGGTTTTTTATCTTTACTGGCAACTAAATTTAGATGATAGAGCACATAGTTTATCTTTTCAATTGTCTTTTTATTATCATCAATAATTTCTTCTGCAACTTCTAAAGATTTCTTTCGTAAATCAGAAGGGAGGCTGGTTCACCATTCGGCAAATGTTCTTTTTCTCATGTTTGTCATAACTAATTGTTTACTAGATGATTTAAAAAATTTTTGATAAAGATTTATCTATCAATATAATATACTAATATAATTTTATTATTATATATACAAGAAATAATCTTTATACAAAATATTATTACAGATATTTTGTTAATTAAGAGAAATTATGAATAATTTACTTTTATACATGTTATTTTATGTTATTTTTTTGAGCTAAAACCTTCACATGAATTTTTTTGATAAGGTTATATTTTTGATAAATTTTATTTGATTTTTTATCATAAATTCACTGCTTGAATCTACCTAATGTGCAACAAGATTTTCTATCTAAATTAATATAATTATAGAATTGCAAATAATTTATTAATAATCTTATACTCGCAACATTCCAGATCATTCTCCTGTTGAAGACTTGCTTATTTCATAATGTACCTAAACATATTTTTTTATCTATGTTAGTATCATTAAATCAGAATATTGAATTAGTAAAAATTTATTTAATGATCTGTCCTAGCTCAGATATATTTAATCGAGTAACAAGAAATAATGAATAGACAAAAAAACAAAACGATCAGTTTTGTTCTAATGATCATAGCAGCAGCGAGTATAACGGGTCTAGTGGCTCCGTCATTAGGCACAGATGTACAAGCAGAAAGGGATGGAGACGAATATAAGTCTAATTACAACGATGACAGACAAAAATCATATTACAACGATGACAGACAAAAATCATATTACAACGATGACAGACAAAAATCATATTACAACGATGACAGACAAAAATCATATTACAACGATGACAGACAAAAATCATATTACAACGATGACAGACAAAAATCATATTACAACGATGACAGACAAAAATCATATTACAACGATGACAGACAAAAATCATATTACAACGATGACAGACAAAAATCATATTACAACGACAATTATGCAAGCAATGAATATGCAAAATATTTTGATCCAAAAGATAAAAATGTAAAAGTAGAGGTAATTAAATGTGATAACGCGATAACAAACATATTTGATGCAGATCAAGAGCAGAGCCAATTTCAAATACCTGTAAACGTTGGCATCGGTGGACTTGGAGCAACAGAAGCTGAGGAAGGCGCAACAGCAGCAGGTGGACAGGATGAAAATAAATTTGCTCAATTAAGCATTGACAAGAATACAGTTGTATGGTGTAAAAGCGAAAATAAGTATAAGGTCGATGTTGATTTAATACAAGGACAAGGCCAATCTAGCGAGCAAAATACTGGTGATGGATTGCAAAGCAACACTAACACCATAGAAGATCAATCAGAAAGGGAACATAACAATTACGAGTCTAAATACAAAGATAGCTATGGAAAGGATGGATATAACAATTACGAGTCTAAATACAAAGATAGCTATGGAAAGGATGGATATAACAATTACGAGTCTAAATACAAAGATAGCTATGGAAAGGATGGATATAACAATTACGAGTCTAAATACAAAGATAGCTATGGAGAGGATGGATATAACAATTACGAGTCTAAATACAAAGATAGCTATGGAAAGGATTCTAAATACAAAGATAGCTATGGAAAGGATTCTAAATACAAAGATAGCTATGGAAAGGATTCTAAATACAAAGATAGCTATGGAAAGGATTCTAAATACAAAGATAGCTATGGAGAGGATGAATATAAAAAACATTATGACCGAGAAGATAGCAAATATCGAGAAGATAGCAAATATTATGATTATGACCAAGAAGACTAATCAAAGCGAATGAAAGTAAAAGAAGTCACATAAAAATATTTTTTTCTTAAATATTTTTTTCTTTTTTAACGAATTACTATTGATCAAAAGTAATCATTCTCAACATCTATTCTTTTTCACATGAATAATTCTGAATGTTAAATATTAAACTACTTTTAATGTTTCTCCTAGCCAGGATAAATTAAGAACATAAATAACTAACTAACTAATGGACAAACAGACTAGAGACGGACTAGAAATAACACATGGTCTTCACTATTATTTGATGTCTCGAGTACAAGAATAAATGTATAAGATGAAACCCGAAAATATAGATGAAATTTTTCCTAAATTTCAGCAATTACTCCCAGATGCCTTCTGTAAGCAACTTAATTCATATCATATATCAAAGATAGATCTTTCAAAGTTTGACGAACGTTTAATTAAGACACTTCAGCATGAGAATCCCAAACATACAATATAATATATCTAATTGAGATAAAGAATGAGGGTACTCTCAGGAGATTAATGAATAAGTGCCCAGCAAAGGATTTTATAAATTCATGAATAAAAATCGAAAAAACATCATTCTTTTTTACCTTTTCAAATTAGGCAATCAATCAATCTATTATTGTGTTGATAATACTATTTATTTGCACTGTTGCGTTAATTTTGCCCCTATTTTGAGATAATTTATATCTAGACGTATAATTTAAATTCAAAAATTTCTATATTTTCAATAAAATGATTGGATCAGACATAGTTACTAAATATATTACATTGTCTTCTAGAGGCGAAAATGATATTATTGATATTACAAGTAATGTAGACGAGTTATTATTAGAAAGTCGATTGAAAAATGGCATTGTGACACTTTTTGTCATTGGTTCTACGGCAGCAATAACTACCATAGAGTACGAACCTGGTCTGAGGAAGGATTTTCCAAGAATGTTGGAACGAATAGCATCCAAAGATATTGAATATGAACATGAGAATACATGGCATGATGACAACGGACATGCACATGTAAGAGCGTCGTTAATTGGTCCTAGTTTAACTATACCTTTCGTTGATGGTAAAGTTACCCTTGGAACTTGGCAGCAGATTGTTTTACTAGAATTGGATACAAGAAGTAGAAATAGGAAAATTGTAGTTCAGTTAATTGGAAGTGCATCTCCTAAATAAAATTTCTTCTAACTTTATTTTGGATCTTTAGATAATGATTTTTTTTCTTCCCGATCTCTTTATACTTTAATGCGAGATAAAAATATGAATTTACATCTTTTGTTCAATTATATCCTCTCCCCCTTATCCAAGAGTATTACACAATTTATCTATTGTCAGTACGAAAACTTTTCATGAGCCTATGGTATGACAATTCTGCACCTGCGATCTCCGGTAGGGAAGGGAAATCACTCCTTCACAATTTCTTTGTTTACGGGAAAGAAGGATTGACCATTAATCCATATCAGGGATGTCATCATAGATGTGGGTATTGTTACGCAACTTATGACTGGTCTCCAAAGTTCTTCGATCATATCTATGCAAAAATAAATGCTGCAGATCTGTTGTATGAAGAAATTAGAAAAAGGAAAATCAAGATTTCTCACCCTGTAATGATTTCCTCTGCAACGGATGCCTATCAACCAGCCGAGTTAAAGTACTCTATAACGCGACAATGTGTACAAGTATTACAGAAATTTGAAATTCCATATTACATTTTTACCAAGTCTATAATTATTGAGAGAGATTTGGAGTTGCACAAACAATATTCTGATAAATGTTTCATAGTGTGGTCAATTACTACTTGCAATGAGGAAGTAAAAAGAATAATCGAACCAGGCACTCCTACATTTGACTCTTTATTTAAGGTAATCGAAAAATTCACAAAGTCTGAAATCCAGTGTGTCGTTAATATTGATCCTATTCTACCTCTAATTACTGATTCAAAATGCGACCTAGAAAAAATTTTAGATACCGCTG
Organism: uncultured Nitrososphaerales archaeon; assembly: GCA_963695855.1. Lineage (GTDB taxonomy): Archaea > Thermoproteota > Nitrososphaeria > Nitrososphaerales > Nitrososphaeraceae > TH1177. The sequence continues at coordinate 852,304 of CAVOHZ010000010.1, forward strand.
TCACCAGTGGTGTCAAATTTATCAGTAGCGCAATTTTGAAGCTTAAATCCGACATTTGGGAGAGATTAAAGTCTATCCTGGACCTTCTGAAGATGTCGGATGCAAAAAAACAATATGAACAAATTTACAACATTAAAGAACCGATAAAAGTAAAGAACAGTTTGAACGCCGAAAATAAATATTCATACAGAATTTTAAACATGTTGATGAGAGAATGCGATAAAAGAGATCTGAAATATGGGTTTCCCAATCTGCCACTTGAGAAAAATGGTTATTCATCTGCAGATAATTTAAAAATGGTTACTCTTTTCGATTTCATAAGGTAACAAACAAAAAAGCCACCTGAATTTGTATGTGAAAAAGCGTTAATAAAGCATAAAATAGCAGATAATTAATATAAAATAATTATTGAAGTCATATAACATAGATAACTTTCAATGTATGTTGATTATATTATCGGTTTCATTAATCTTGACTTTAGGTAATATAGGAATTTTAAACGAGGCACTAGCTCAAAGTTTTATTACCTATGACAATAGTAAAATGAGATTTAGCCTCATGTATCCATCTAATTGGCAGATGGAAGAACATTTTAATGGTTTTGTTACTTTTACTGCTCCAATTGAAGATTATACACAAAAACGGTTTCCAGCAGGACTAGGAATTTTCCCCCTAACTTTGCAATCACAAAACATATCTCTGACAACACTAAAAAATGTTAATCTTAAGAATTTAACCAGCAACCTTAAAGAATTTCAATTGTTGAGAGCTAATCAAATTATTCTTCCAGGAAATTATCCCGCACAGCAGATAGTTTTCACTGCACTCGATGGGGATGAAATCAGAAAATCGATGCAAATTATTGTTAAAAATCAAGACAAAGCATATCTTATTACATACAAAGCTGATTTGAACAAGTATGACAGTTATTTACAAACGATTCAAAAAATCCTTGAAACTCTTGTCTTGACAAAATGATTTTTCTCTATATTCTCCCGAATTGAAGTATATTAAATTACTATACTACTTTATTACTCCTAGAAATAAATATTTAAGATTTGGTTTGATTATCTTGGTAACATTCTCAATATTAGCTATCTATCTGAACTTCCAAGGTATGACTTGTCTTAAACAACTAGCCCCTTATTATAGTTCTAACATTGGTGATGCTAAAATCAAATCAATTGAATCTCTAGAAATGAATTGTTTTATTGTTACTAATTCTTATGTGTATTCCATCTTTGGTATAATTATTGGCATTATATTGATATTAGTTTACTTTTTCAAAATCAAAAAAAGAAAATAGATGTCTTTAACTTTGATTTTTCATTTTATTATGTGCTTTTTACATTACAGGTTCAGTATGTCCTGCTTCTGCAGCTTCATGAGATTCATGTTCTCCCTTGGCTATTTCATTAACGCCGATTACGACTGTTGATGTAGGCGGAAAATCTATGTCCTCGTCAGTTGGATTCTTCAAGGCAATATCTGTTATCTTAGAAACATTTCCACCGGGCATCAAATCAACATGATATAAACATAAATCTCCCGGTTTAGATAGATTTGCTATATTTTCTAATTCAGCTGGAGCAAATTGTGGTGCAGATCCTATCAAGACTTGAATTGGAGAAACAGAGTCGTCTTCACATGGTATTTTTACTGCAACATGACCTTTTAATATCGTATCAGGCGTACTATCATAGAGATGGATAAAATCTTGAGATGGTAATGTTAGGTCCTGCAGCATAACAGTAACGGTATCCCTGACTGAAATTCCTTCAGTGTACTCTTCACCGTGCTCTTCTGGAGTTGTTGCATTGGACATCGTCTCGTTGGCCCCTTGTGCAAAGCTAGGTACTGTATTAAAAAGTCCCATCGCAAACGCTACCGTGACAAATACTATAATAGTATTTGTAAGATATTTTCCCATTGAATGTTCTTGATAATTAATGCTTTTAAACTTTATTGTACATCAATCGAAGGTTCAAATTTTTGAATTTATGGGTAATTGTACTATATTCCTGAAATATTTTGTTTATAAAAAAATTCGTCGCTTCAAGGTTGTACCATAATATATTTAAATTCTTTCTGTTGATTTATGACATTGCTAAGGAATTTTAATAATCCAGATACATTCTATAATAATCCAAAAGTACTTGCGTTGATAGCAAGCGTTATGATCTCATCTCATTTTTAACTGTTCCAGCTATCTTACCACACATTTACCACAGAAATATGATTTACCATATTATAGTTCATTTGAGATCATTGATAATCTCACAATTTCTTGTATTAGTATGTATCCTAGCATATGGCAGAACCAAAAGTGTCAAGATCTTCTTTATGACCCTAGGTTTTGTAACTCTCGTCGCAGTAGAATACTTGTACCTCTTTAATTCCACTGCGGATATTTACGCTATGCTTATTCCAATTGCTAATATAGAACTTTCTCACCTCATTCTACTAATTATGGTTATTTTTTTTGGTATAAGTTTTCTGAATGGTGCTAATAAATGAATGCAGAATTTACTCTAGAAAAGAGAGAAAAAAAATTCAGTTCAAGAAAAAATAATTCATTTTATTATTAAATTTCCAGGAGTCAGATACAGGGAATTGTTAAGACTCACTGGACTTTCTAATGGCGTACTTACCTATCACTTAAATATATTGGATCGTTACGGTAAAGTTAAAATCGACAGAATTAACAACAGAGTAACTAGATATTATTCTAAAAATAAATGGGATAAGGAGTCCAAAATTTTAGCTATACTGAGACAAAAAAGCACAAGAAATGTTTTACTGTTTATAACGTATCATGATTCTTGCACCTTTAATGAAATAGTAGTTACACCCATAAGGTTCCATCAACTGTCTCATGGCATTTGATGAGACTAAAAGAATCAAATATGATCAGGATACGAGGACACAATGATTATAATGTTTATGATCTATCTATAGATAAAACTTTTCTACTCAATACTTTACAAAAATACAACAAAAGTCTCAGTTCTGACATTGTAGAAGATTATGTTGAAATGATGCAAGAATTTTAATTTTCACGAACTTTATCCTCTAGAGTTAGCCAAATAGTTTTATCTATAGCTATCCTTTTCTAGTCTATAGATATTTTACTTTTATCAGAGATCAACATTTTTTCCGTTATCGACTCAAGATTTTTTAGACGAATACCTTAAATATACATCCTCTCAAAAAAAAACGATAACAAAAAATGGCTTTCCAAAATGGAAGTAGCATAAATATTGTTTCTCCTAAGGCATACAAAAAACAGAGACCCGTCGCATTAATTAACAACGATGCGATATTATCAAACCAGAAGTAAAAATGCTGGTGACCAGAAATTGTCACCTGAAAGGAAACTACTCGAAACCTTGTTAAAGGTGTTTTAATTGAAATACATGTACAAGTGCTAATAGCCTTATGGTATAATCGATGAATGTACTTTAATAGATTAATCTTCCATAATGAACTTATTTTAATTTATCTTGGTAAAAATGAAAATTTAAGAATCATTTCTGAATTGTCTAACCCTTTCTCAGTTCTATCTTTTGTTAATTTAAACAGACTATTGCTATCTAAAACAAAATGTACTATTAGATACGAGGAATTTGAAAATGGATCTATTGACACGGAACTTTTACTTATTTCTTCAAAATCAATATCATTTATTTTTATGATGGAACTGTTAGCATTAAAAAATTTTTTGAAATGGTTCGGTATCTTTAATTCTGTATGGATATAAATAAAACCCTCCTCGATTCTTGTGAGATTATATTTAAAAGGAATTTCAAAAGAAATTTCATCTGTATTCACGTTATACTGGTATTTTAATATCTGATCGTTGTAAGACAATATGGTTAAATTATCATTTTTATTTTTGCTCATGTTATTAATATTTAATATGTTACCTAAGCTTAAATAAGAATCAAATTTTAAAAAATTCTGTCCATTTAAATCATTATTCTTCTTCATATTAGTTTTGATTTTAAGATGATATATTCCGCTCTCTAATATTGGATAGTTAACATAAACCGTTCCATTAATATCTGATTCTACCTTTGAGTTAATCATTGAGTTGTTATATTTGTCCATCTTTCCACTTTCTTTCTTAGCGGAGTTAAATTCTAAAACCAGTGAATCATTCTTTGAATGAAAAGTATCATTTAAAAATAGATCTTCAGTTATGTTATTATTTCTAAAATTATTTTTCAGCATTATTAATTCCATACTTTTTGGGTTTTGAGTTGAGTTATTTTCAGTGTCTATTAATTTAAAAATCAACTGTCTCTTTTCCTCTACATGAGAATCGACCATCGAAGGTTTAAATTCAACCCAAAGACCAAGGGGCGTATTATCTAAATTTAAAGGAGGTAATAAATCCCTTCCAAAGTTATTTTTAATACCATTGGCATATGCATTTTCTATTTGATTAATAGATAAAAAGCCTTTTGAAGACGTGAGAAATGAAAGTAAAAATAAACAGATTAATGTAGTTACAAAATAATTATTAGTTTCTTTCATTTTTCAAAACTAGCCGCCTAAAGCGTCAAAAATTAAATTTCACGATACCGTCTACACAAAATATTCAAAAAATATTTTATCTATCTGAATAGAAAGCTACAGATAGAATCATTAAAGTGTTTAAGACATTCTCTTTTCAGTTGTTCTAAGTATTTTCCTTGTCCAAAGTCATCAAAATCTTTTGGTGCGCCATCTTCAAAAGGTTCTAACTTAAAGTTTTCCGGTAGTTCTGGCTCTGGTAAAATTTCTAATTTAGCTGAAATATTCAATGGTTTTCCTTCTCTTATGATTGCAATTTTTACAACTTCTCCTTCTTTCTTGGTTTCGAGATACTTGTTAATGTCTGTAACATTGTTTATTTTTATATCATCTATTCCAACTATGATATCTCCTCCTAGCCTGATTTGAGTATTATTAATAATTTCAACCTTGTATCCGCCTTTAATCCCTGCCTTGTCTGCAGGACTTTTAGAGTTTACATCTATAACCAGGAATCCTTTTGCTTCAGTCAAGTTCATTGCATCTGCAATTTCTGGTGTAACATTGATTCCTGTTACTCCTAATGAAGGATGTTCTCCTACCTTAGAAAGAGTTTCTGAATCAGGTCTTGCCTGGAGTATGGCATTTTTCTCTTCCAATGTTCCATTTCTGATTATTGTCAAAGATATCTTATCTCCAACAGATTTTTCCAGTTCCAAGTGTGTTAGTATGTCATCTATTTTCCTTACTGGAGTTCCATCAATTGCAATAATTACATCTCCTCCCAATTCTACTTGCCTTCCATCAATGCCATAAATTTTGTCTCCGCCCCTAATCCCTGCCTTGTCTGCCGGACTATTGGAGTTTACATCTATAACCAGGAATCCTTTTGCTTCAGTCAAGTTCATTGCATCTGCAATTTCTGGTGTAACATCTACACCAGTTACTCCTATCCATGGGTGTTGATAGGATCCTTTTGCAATCAATTCAGGTATTACCTTTTTAATCGTGTTGGAGGGAATTGCGAATCCAACCCCTGCATAAACTCCTGTGTTAGAAAAAATTGCTGAATTAATACCAATTACTTCTCCACTCAAACTTAGTAACGGACCTCCAGAATTTCCTGGGTTTATAGCCGCATCTGTTTGAATAATTCCTGGAATGTTGAACGCACCCACTTTCCCATTTCCGTAAACCGGTTCTTGCGATGATGGTAATAACCTTCCCAACCCGCTAATAATCCCCTCTGTAAGAGATCCTGATAAACCAAATGGATTTCCTACGGCTGCAACAGGTTGACCTATTGTTAGTGATGATGAATTACCAAGTGTTAGTGGTACTAATCTCTCCTTGGGAACATCTTCCGCGAATACCACTGCAAGGTCACTATAAGGATCAGAGCTCAGAACCTTTGCAGAATATATAGTTCCATCCGAAAAAGTAACATGCAATGTCTTGCTGCCTGCGATCACATGGTTGTTTGTTACAATATGACCTTCTAAATCATAAACGAATCCAGACCCCAATCTTTCTCCAAGCATTGCTGAACTTTCGTCCTTACCTGATATCTGGACTACTGACTTTTCCACATTTTTAAATAATTCAGAAAGTGAATACGCTTGTGTATTCTCATCTTGAGCAAAAATATCGTAATGGAGATAATTAAGAACTAATAGTGCTGGTAGCAATAGAGCAAGAAAAACTAACATATTTTTGCTTGCACCGCTTAAATTGTTTATAATATTAGATTTTTTATTCAACACTTTTTTAATAATAACAGTTATGTATATTTCTTAACAATTTCAATTAAAAAATTTCTATAGGAATCTTTTATTTATCTAATATATTTATATATATTCTTTCTTGTCTATATAGCAATTATTCAATAACTATTTTATCCTTAGATGCTATATAAAAAAACTTCTGGGAGTTGAAGAACTGTATTATTCGGATAATCCTATTTTACTTCTTTAGCTTGCACATCAATTGTATAGGTAACTGTAAATGGTTCAGAATTTGTATTGTGAAAAAGCAATGCATCACCAACGAAATTGAAAGTACTAGAACTAATCAAAGTATCATTAACTTCTAATGGTTTATCAACAATATTCTTAAGTTGTGAAATAGCAATTCTTTTATCACCAAGTACTACATTGTAGGGTTCCCCATGTTCAGAATCAATAATTTCAGTAGGATTATACTTATGCAAAATTTCTATTTCGATTGGTTTGCTCGCGGTGAAGGTTGCTGTTCCTGACCATATCTTTCCGTCTTCTCTTAGAGGCAATGCAAAAACAACTTCGTGTGGTTGTTGACCTGGGATACTTACAGACGCGGTTTTGGACATAACTGTTTTTTGTTGTACGATGGAAACATTATTATCACCAAGAGCATTTGTGGAGTTATTATTTTCTTGTTGTTGTTCTTGTTGTTGGTATGAGTTTTGTATAAAAGATATAGATGCTATCAAAAAAATAATACCAAATAACAAAATATTCATCTCTATTTCTGGTTAGTTCCAAACTAAAATATATAAAAGTTCTTAAATTCCTTTATCATGAAGTAATATGACTATTTATTAATAGGTTAATTAATTTTTATTAACTAAAAACAAATAACTGTATAAATATTATATTTTAATGCAAAAAGGAAAAACATTTCTTCTTGAGGAAATGAGTGGATTCGAAATTAAAAAACAGGTTAATTCAAAAACAATAGCCGTATTGATTTTCGGAGCCTGCGAAAATCATGGTGATCACTTGCCTTTCGGTTCTGATTTTATTTTTCCATTAGATCTAGCAAAGCGTATTTCACTTAAATCTAAAAATTTAATAATTCTGCCTCCTCTTCCATACGGAGTAAGTATTCATCACAAGAAGTTTTTCATGACAATTAACATCGATCCTAATACTTTAATCAAATTCATTGAAGATATTATAGAGAGCTTAATATTTAACGGAATAAAAAAATTCTTGATAATTAATGGTCATGATGGAAATATTGCTCCAATTGAAATAGCTTCAAGAAACACTAAAGGTAAATTTCCACAAGTAACAATAGCATGTTTGGAATCCTGGTGGACTCTAGTGGGCCAACTTTCTTTAAATACATTTGAGATTTGGGACGGTATGGGACATGGGGGAGAAGCTGAAACATCTGTTATGATGTACATCCGTCCTGATCTGGTAAATATGGAGAAAGCACCTGAAGACACTATACCCCAACTACCTGATCATCTCCGTATTTATTGGAATATGGATGAGTTATCAACTACGGGAGCAACAGGTTCTTCAAAAAAAGGTTCACTACAAAAGGGAGAAAGTGTCATGAAAATCTTGGAAAAATTATTATTATCTTTTATTAAAAATATGGAAAAAACTGATTGGAAATATGGCTTATATTTGAAAGCAAATTAAGAGAAAGGAAAACAATATGTTTTATCTGTTCGTTGTACCACTTGGTTCTCTGATAATATGATTATGTATCTCATGAATTAGTAAATATTATATAAAATAAAAAAAGAAATTTGGTCTATTTATAATATGGTTTTCCATATCTATCTTCAAAATATCCGCTTTCGTATTGGTCGTAATAACCACTATGTTTTTCTCCATTATCATAGCCTTCATTATCTTCTCCTTCATTATCATATTCTCTGTCATCATATCCTCGACATGCACAATATTCATCATCATAGTTATCTTTTGTAGATTTATCTCCAGATGCATACACATCACTTGCTAAATACATGCTTATTGAAAAAAAAGCTCCAAGTGTGCTTGCTGCTAAAATTATTAATGAGTATGTTCTATTCATTTTTTTGTATACAATCCTATGAAAACATCATATATTAGGTGAATTCAAATAAGTTATATAATCCGACCACACCTTCTTTTTCTATATTTTTTTTTGATTTTCTGTTACTAAACAATTCTCCTTATGTTTACGTGTAATATTTTTTTTTGAATTATGTTACTAATTCTAATGAAATATAAATAAATTATTTCTCGAAATCAATATTTTTTTATAGCCAAATTTGATCTTATTTTAGGTAATTGAAGAACAAATCATTGGAAACGAAATATCGTACCGAAAACTTGTATTTGAGTGACCACCATCAAATTCCTCGTAGTAATGTATTATATCCAAATTATTTAATTTATTATGTATCATTCTTGCACCAAGGTGTAGGTTAAATTCATCTTTATTTCCGCAATCGATATACAAGAGTTTTAGTTTTCTCAAGTTATATTGATATTTATTTATCATTTTCACTGGATCTAATGCTTTCCACATTTTCCATACGTCTTCTATGATCTCTCCTGTTTCTATGTCAAAAGGTAATTTTACACCCAGTTCAGAATTAGTATCAGGTGAATAGTGAGCGGCCATAGCAAGGATATTGAGAGTTATAAAATCTTTTTTTTGTTTTCTATTTTGTTTTTTCCAAAATTGATTGAACCACTTTTTTACCCCTCCTGCTTCCTTGAACGTTTCGTATGCACTAGGAAAATCAGGCAGATAACAATATTCAAATGCAGAATCCCCAGAATGACATGCAATTGCTTTAAAAATTTCTGGGTACTTCATACCCAGAACAAGTGATCCATATCCCCCGGAAGATTTTCCCCACAACCCAAAGGAGGAAATATTATAATTACTCTGTATGAAAGGAACAATTTCATTGACGATGTAATCTTCGTACCTTCCAGTTGCAGTCGAATTAATATATTGGTTTCCACCAAACTTGGTAAAACAATCTGGAATCGCTAGTATCATAGGAGCAAGTTTTCCATCAGCAATTAGCCTATTCATTCTTTCTTCAATGTTCTCTCCTAAAGGATCAAAATTAAGGAATGTTCTGCCATTTCCTGCAAAACCGGATAATCCAATAGATGCTGGATATCCATTAGAATGACTTTGTGAATAATTAGGAGGAACATATACTATTACTTCTCTTACATGCGGGTCATTGAGAGGATTAGATCGTAAAATTGTACTATCATGAGTATGCCTGATTATTCTTCCTTTATATTCGGTCATTTTTAATATTTATGATGACTAGGTATATATAATATACAAATATAATATACAAATATATTATACAAATATAATAATTATGTCTTGAATAAAGATTTTAATATCTGGTTTCTCCTTAAATTGTTTTATTCATGTAGTACCGATTTTCAATTTTCTCTTTCATATTTGTTTTAACTAGTCATTATCTTATTAAAAATTCTATATTTGTATAAATAATTACGAACTGAAATCCCAACTATATTTATTTTAACCAGTTGAATAAAGACTTTATTTATTCTCTCTTACTTCCATATATGCGGTAAATATTCCCAGTGGTACTCGATATGTAGTTCCACACTTCAGTACCGATTGGTAATTCCTTAAACTTGTTTTTTTGGTTTTCATCGACCACATCAAACACCAGCTGTCCGATCACAACTTGGTCAGGTTCTGCCAATGAAGTCATTTTAACTGCAATACTTACTGTATAACCTAAAATATCAATAATGGGTTTTTTTACTTCAATTTTTTCATTCTGGATGTTAATAATACTTTTCTCCCATCCATATTGTACAACAGCATTTTCCCCAACGTCTACTGCAATCCTTACATGTATTTCTGAATAATCGTATTGGCTTAAAATAGGATTGATTCCAAGTTTGATAACTTTAATCATTGCTAAAGCACAATTTAAGGCGTTTGCGCACGGTATCTTTTCTTCATCCCTTTCTCCTGTCTTCACCATAAAAAATCCTAAAACGGCATCTCCCACAAATTTTAAGACATATCCTCCATAGGAAGATATTAGAATTGACATTTCCTGAGTAAAAGCTCTAATAATGTCTGCCAGCCTATTGGCAGATAATGTCATACAACGTTTCGTAAATCCCACTATATCAACATGGATGATTACAAGTTTTATCTTTGATTCGAGATATTTTTCTAGAATATATCTCGAGTCATCAGGAGATATGTTAAACTCTTTTGCCTGTAATGCAGACCATGTTCTAGTCTGTGCTTTCTTGATTAATTCGTTCACGTCAACTATTGCATCAAGATAAAATTCTGCCAATGTTGGAGTCAAATTTAAAGCTTGTTCAGTGACTCTTTTTTCGTCTGAATTTATTATATTTAGTATCTCTTGTGTGTCTAGATCAGTCTGTAGTGCAATTACCTCTATCGGTATCCCAGATTTATGTAAGTTGAGTACTGTTTGTTTTTGTTCAATGGACATATCTTTTCGCCTCCTCCTATTATAATAAAGTACTATATAGAGATAAATTAAAACTAACTGAATAAAGAAATTTTGGAATCAAGTCATAAAGATAGCCTAAATAATTCTCTTTGATCTATAGATTCCCATGCTCCCATTCCTTTTCCCTCTGCCTGATCACCAACAATTTCACTAAATATAATCTCCTTTGAATTCATTGGAGGCCAAATCATTGCTACGTATTCTCCTATTTCACCTCCTTTGTCCAGAGAAGCCATAGCTATATTCTCAGATTTAACATTCTTTTCTATCAACATATTCTTTACTCGTTCGTAAATTTGTCTATTTCCGTGAACAATTACATGGACCTTCTTTTCATCACTTAGTTGGGACATATTTTTCCTATACCCATAAAATATAAAAGCTTAACTTTTAACAAATTAAAATAATACATTTATTATTTAACATTGTTTTAATTTTCTTGATCAACGTCTCATCTTCTTGATAGTTCATGTCTTTTTATGAAATTCATAAAAAGAAATTTGAGTATGAGTAGTGATTTTGAAATCTCGTTATAGTATTGAGCAAAAAATGCTATAAATACTGTAATGGCACCTCCAATTATTAATCGTACTCCGACTATTGAAAAACCTTCTCCATCAGAACCTATCATTTCCCCCAGAAATTTCAAAATGATGCCTACTGTACTTATTACTATTCCAGAAGAAAGTAAAGGCAGAAATAAAACATGAAATGATTTTCTATCGACCAATATAGTACATATGATATTCTTCATAGTTACTTTATAAACAATTTTATTGATAAAATAATATTTTTTTAGCATTGAAAAGTCTAAATATTGCAGTATTAGGTGATCACGAAATTCTAAAGGATCTTGGTAAACTGGGTACAAGCTCTGATATTTCCCTATATGACAAAAAATTGGTCGACAAGGTGTTTACTTGGGTTTCCCCCATTACTTTTCCTGAGAAAATACAATCACTTGTTCAAGTAATAAATATGACCGAACTAGTAGTCTTAAATGTTAAATCATTAGATAAATATTTTGCTGAACAAATTATTGCGTTGGATTCACTTCAAATTTCACAGGGATTTATTCTTCATTCTTATGATGTTGATCATGATAGATTGCAACAGATGATCAAAGATACTACCGTAGCTAATTTCAGAATACTTGATGATGTTGATTCATTAAAAATAGAACTTAATAATGTTTCTCAAAGATCTAATGAAGGGAATTTAATTATTCCAATTGACCATAGTTTCGATGTCAAAGGAGTTGGAACTGTTATTCTGGGTGTGATCAGACAAGGTCGTGTAAAGATTTATGATAAATTAAAAATACTACCTTCAAACAAAGAAATTTTGGTTAAATCAATTCAAATGCATGATGATCCAGTAAACGAAGCATCAAGTCCTGCAAGAGTAGGTCTTTCTCTCAAAGGTGTCAGTCCAGATGAAATAGAACGCGGCGATATAATATGTGATGGAGAAGGATTAGAAGTATCATCTTCTGAATTAATTGTTCCAAATCTCTCAAGAAATAAGTATTATAAAAACGAAATTACTCAGAACCAAACGTATTTGATATCTGTTGGATTACAAATAAAACCAGTAAAAATCGTATTTCAAGATTCCAAAATTAAATTGCTATTAGAGAAACAAATAGTTTATTATCACAACCAGAAATTTCTAATCCTAAAACCTGATAGCAAGAGTACAAGGATTGTTGCCCAAGGATTGTTGCCTTAATACAGAAAACAGATTAAATTTTACTATCAGTAGATATGGTGTTGTCCTTTATATCCTAGCACTCGAAGAATCCACAGCAGAAAGGGCTTCAATAAGTTAGCAAAAGTAACTTAAAAATTCAGATATCTCAATATACATATTACGAACTATTCCTAATTCACAATCAATTAACAGCATTCAGTAATCAGCATAAATTCTTCCTTTTGAAATAACATATATTGATAAATGCGAAAATAAAAGAAATTGAGTTTAGAATGGATAAGAAAATAAAAGAAATTAGGACAATAAAGAAAGAAGATAGTAAGGAAGAGTTACCTTTGTCAGCGAGAATATTCTAAATAATATGGAAAATCAATCTGTAAACAATGAAAAATAGTCCATAAATAAATTTGATGAGATAATAGAAAAAAGATTAATTTAAAGAAACCCAGACACAAAGCAAGAAAAGTTTTAGGTAAAAGTATGCAAGATCATTCAACAATCTATGAATGATATAATAACCTAAAATTTAAAAAGTGAAATTCTGAGATAACTAAAGTAACATATAGATTCAAATATAATATAACAATATTGTTCACATTGTTATTTATGTGACTCATATTTATTCAATTTATCGACGCAATTTTAAAAAAATATCTTAATTGTTAGAATTTTGAATGCATCAATTTCTATATTCATTTCATTATTTTCTATATTCTTTATTTCTTCAATTTTATTTTCCATTAAATCAACTATTTCCGCCGCTTTCACATTTAAAGCTAATTTGATCTTTACACTAGTTTTCTTACCTTCTGCTTCATATATCCTCAAAATTATTGTTTTTCTATCATCACCTAACTTTATAGTACTTAAAATTACATTTTCTTTGTCGATATTCAGAAAAGATTCTCTATTTCCTAAACTACCACTTTCTAAATTTTTATCTCCGCTGGAATGACCATTTACGTTGTTGTTATTTCTTTTTATCTGCAGTGGAATTAAAGGCATGTTGATCTCCATCCCGTGCTTATAGATATCATCATCTTGCCAATCATTTTCGTGTGGGAGTATAGAATATCTGAAAGTATACGGTTTACTTTCTGCGGCATCCGGTGTCGGAATACATGGTCCCATTATTCCATCAGATGATAATAGAATTATACTTCTAAGTAATGTTAAGTATATTGTATTATCTCTGACCTCATGAGAGGGTAGTCCTTGATGTAGCAAGCTAACTCCAATTTTTTCATTTGAGTCATTTTTTTCAGAAATATAATCAACCCATTCAAATGATGGAAAAACTCCAGATGGTTTTTCAAACCAATGGGGTTCATGTCTTTTATAATATAAGTTAGTATCTCTTTGTATAGCCCCAAATTGTGTCCCGCACCAGTAGTTTGAGGATTTAATATTGGTATCAAATTTAACCCTCAATCTAGAATGAGGATGTTTATTAAAAATATGGGTTATAAAATCTATTCTATTTAAATTCTTGTAAATTATAATTTCTTTTTCTATATCAACGAAATCATGTCTAAATAGCACGGGTTTAAATTTCTCGGTAAATCTATATGGCCATCTTAAAGCATAATATTTACTCTTAAATTTTATATGTGTCTTTAATTTGCCATTTATTACTTCGTATTTTTCGGGGTTGAATATTCCGTATTTTACTCCATCTCCAGATTCAGACTTTAGCAGTCCCAAATTTTCTCTATGATAGTACAAATCTCCAATTTCTTCATCTAAACATATTTCATTTCCCATCAAATAAGGTATTTTTTCGTTATTCTTGTTAATTTTTGAGACCGTGATTATAGCATTCTCTCTATTGATTTCAATATCATACTCTTTATTTTTAAAATTCGTATCATGAGTAACTATGGTTTCCAAATTGATGTTATCTGACCTAACAAGTTGTAGGGTTTTATATCCAAGTGAGGGGATCGAAATTAGAAATCCTATCTTTATTTTCTTTATAGAGTTATCTGGATAGAGAGAATAATCTACAATTTCTATTTCTATGCTCTGATCCTCATCTTTTAGTCCGGAAATCCCAATGACTTCTTGTTGATCGAATTCCAGGGATAGTTCTGTCCAGTTAGTCACTTCCCATGATAGAGGATTAAAAATAAAAATATCCTTATTATTGTCTGTTTTTAAAGATAATTTTTTCAGATACTCTTGTATTGATTTGCCAATACTTTTCTTTGCATTATCAAATATTTCTCCTATTTCTTTGTATACTTCATCTACGCCTGTTCCTGGCAAAATATCATGCATGGCAACAAATAGCATTTCTTTCCAGTGTCTTGAAAGTAAATCTGAAATATTATCATCATGAATATTTACCATCCAAGAAATCGCATCAAGTCTCTCTAGTAATAATATACTGTTTTCAAATTCTTTTGCGCCTTGTTTTATCCACATACGAGTTGATGTACATTCAGGATATACTGCCGAAAATTTTCCTGAATACATCTCTCCTTTTCTGATCATAAATTTGACATTTTGTTTTTCCAACTCCCTAAAAAATCGAAGAGGGGTAGAAATAGTCATTCTATGTCGTTTTGTATACTTTCCGTCCCTATCAATTGATTTTTTATTCCAATCTTCGATCGCATCGATTAACTCTGGTTGTGGTGGCGTTGAACCACTTCCAGAAAGCATCAAGATTTGATTTGTTGCAGAATGTTTTTTTAATTTCTTGTATGATTTGTCTAAATCTGTTAAAAACAATCCCGCCCTATAACCTAATGGCATCCAATGAGTCAAGATCTGTGTTCCATCAAGACCTTGCCAAAAAAATTCAGAGGGCGTTGAATTATTTATGCCCCTTCTGAATAGAAAATATTTGTATCCTGCACTTTTTAAAATCTGCGGCCACTGTGCATTAAATCCAAATTCATCAGCACCATAGGCAACTAGAACCTCCTGATTTAATTTATCCTTTACAAATTTTTTACCTTCAATTATCTCTCTTATTAGTACTTCTCCATTTGGAACCATTGTATCTGCTAGTAAATACTGACCGCCAGCGATTTCCATTTTATTTTCCCTTATTAGATCACTTATTTCTGAGAAAAGATTAGGATAATCTTTTTCTACTTTTTCCAAAAGAAATGTTTGTTCAACGATAAATTTGTAATCTGATTTTTTGATGAGATTTATGGCTTGTTTTAAAATAACCTCAATATTGACAAAATAATAGTCTTGTTTATTTAATATCCATACTGCATCATAATGCATATGAGGAACTACATGAATAGTGGGATCACTCATTTTGTCCGGTTCCTCTGTAATATATGATCCAATACCACTTCCTTCCAACCATCTTGAGCTATACCCTTAACTCTAGTTAGATTGTTAATTTCCATTGGTGTATATTGATTGAAAATATTCCTTACTAGGAAAGCTTGATCGACATTTTCAAACATGGTAATATCGTTGATAGCGTCTCCTATAGCTATAACTTGAATCTTTTGATTTTTATATTTTTTATAAAAAAGATTTTTCAGAATAGAAACTGCAGATCCCTTGTCGTGTCGCGCCGAGACTGTGATATATCTGGTACCTTGAACCATGATAAGGTTTCTTTCAATTAGGGCCCTCTCCAACTCTACACGATTGACAAATTCTATCTCTAGTATGGTTTCACTATATTCCCTTGATGCCATCAATGTTGCACCCTCCACTGATATTCCAACTTTATTAGCTAATTGGGTAATTGAAAAATCAGAAACACAATTGAATCTAATATGAAACTTATTCCGTATATCGTTAAGGATTGTTATTATTTGCTCATAGGATTTTCCCAATTCTAAAGTCATATTTCCATCGGTCTCTTTGGTTTCCAAACCAAATTCTTCAAGATTAAACGGAAAATAGTTTTTTGGAACAATAATGGCACCTCCATTTTCTACAATATAGGGATCAACAATATCTAGGTCATTTCTTATTTTGTCTTGTTCTTTTCTAGTTTTAGTTGAACATAATACTAGAGGAATTTGATTCTCTGAAAGAATCTTGATAACTTTTTTAATGTCTCCATAGCCGTTTGAATGAATCATTTCTCTATTTCTTGCTATATATGATTGTATGAGGGTATTGTCAATATCAGAAAAAATTAAAAACCGTGACATCTTTTTACTCTTTCTTTAAAATGGATGACTTTATACTTTAACGTAAGAACTTACATAAGAATTTTCTATATCAAGGGAAAATTTGTCTGCCTGTTAATTTATCAATAATTTTTATTGCTTTTGTAGGACAAGTCTGGGCTGCATCTAATATGTTTTCAAAATCATCTCCAGATTCAGATATCACTACTGCTTTAGGATTGATCATCTTATTCTTTTCAACAATGAACACATGAGGAGCTAGAATCTCACAACTGCCAAATGCCATACACAAAGAAGGTTCTATTATTATATTAAATCTTGACTTTTTCTTTATTGGACCATATTTTTTGGAATTGTCATTAGGTTCATTATCTAAAACTGTTTTTTCATTTTCTAGATTGGTACCTAAATTAAAATCATCAACAATATCACTATTTTCTATTTCAAGACATAATTTATCATAATAACCCCTCTTATGATTGTCAGATAAAACTTCAAAGGCGATATTGATTTTTTTTATCATTTCCAAATCGTACTCTTTTCCAGAGTTCTTATCTGGATGATATTTTTTGACTAACTGTCGATAAGTTTTTTTTATTTCAATGCTATCTGAATCCATAGTTAATCCAAGAATACTATAATATCCGTAAATATCCAACTATCAATTATGTATCTCCTTCTTATTTAATTTCTATGAAACAGTTATTGCAATTTTAAGTAGATTTAAAGCGATTTCATGGAAACGAAACGTTAACTTCAGCTGCTTTAGAAGTCTGTATATTATTCGAATTTCTTTAACAATACTCAATCGATCTACAAAAAAATCACCACTATTGACGATAATTGTTTTTTTTTTGTTTATATCCAGTACAGATCCTATAAACTTAAATTAGAACTCCATATCTCAAGATGAATTCAAATCTATCAGATTGATATTGTAAATTATAATTGTTTATTCTGTTTGATTAATTTTGATCGTCATTTAAAAAGATGTTTTTCTGCGTTAACTAGTATTGTAAATTAACTCTGAACTAATTTTGAGCATTTCAGTGTTTTCTAAAAAATTACAATTTTCTAGTCCGAGTTTCTTGGCCAATCCAATTATAAACAGCTGTACAATGAAAGTTGCCATCAGTAATATTTTGATATCTTCATTATCAGGAATTTCAATCATGAATGTTTCTATCATCCTTTTTTTCAGTGATCTTTCTAATTTCTTTTCTTTTTGATAAAGACTATGCCTTTTGGAGGAAAGAATGATAATAGAATCATCTTCTGTAATCTGAAACAAGGGTGCATGACAGAAATTCTCAAGGGAATAGGCAAAAGACTTCCATCCCAGAACTTCATTAACCTTTAAAGATCCATACATGGCTATAGGATACAAAATAGAATTTCCAAGAAAAATTATAGAATTATTTTCATGTGAAGTAGATGAACACTTAGTTTTAGATACCAAAATTTTTGCTTTTCTTTTGGATTTTTCATACATTTCTTTTATATTATTGATATTATACGATGCTTCCAATAGATAAACACAAGTTACCATGCTGATAATAAAACTTAAAGTTCCCGAAGTAGGAGTATCTAAATTTTTATAGTTTAGATTTATTACTCGATTGCAATTCCTAGCCAATTGGCTGTCCGGATTACATGTTATTGCTATAGTTTGCTTACAGTATTTTTTTATCTTTTGTGCAACAAGTATATTCTGTTTAGTTTTACCAGAAATGGAAATTATATAAACAATTTTATCTTTACTTATCGAAGGATTGATTATTAAGTCAGCTGGATCAATACATAGGGAATCAAAATTTGTGAGATAACTAAATATCAATCCTGCAACATACGAATCTCCAGAGCCAACGATTATACATTTATTGAAATTATTAATTTTAGGTGGTTTTTTAATTTTAGAAATTTCCGAAACCTGAAGGCTAATTTCTTTTTCCATTTTTTCCAATGATTTCATTTTAATATCTTTCCTTTTAATTATTTAAAAAATTTATTTATTCTTTTATTTTCCTAGAAAACAATATTTTTAGATTTAGATGTAAAATAAGAATATTCTAGATTTTAATTATATAATTTTTTTTGTATAAATCTTTTTTCTATACCGATATTCTATTTTAAATAATTAATGAGATACGATAGATGAATACAGGAGCATATACAAGAACCTGAGATTGCATTTAATAGAACCTAAACTAATAAAATCCTTCAAAAAAGAAATCTCATACAACTTTTTTGGATTTTCTCTCATCTTTATAAGAGATGGCGTGATAAGCATCGTAAATCATCACTTTTTAAATGGAGTTTCATTTTTAGTCTGTTTAACATATTTAATCTAAAACAGAAAAAATACAAATATCTACCATAATACCGATTCCTTTTAAAGAAAGTATCGAATATTTTCGGTTTTTCTTTAAATACTTATTACAAAATCCGTAAGCTTAGAATATATGATAATATATCCAAAATGTGAGGTAGCATTAAATATTGAAATTACAAGATAAGGTTGCAATAGTTACAGGAGCAAGTGGAACTGTTGGTAGAGATATTACTAAAAAACTCGTATCAGAAGGTTGTAAGGTTGTTCTTGTAGGCAAAAATAGCAAAAAATTAAACAACTTAGTAGAGGAAATAGGAAAAAAGGATGATCTTTTACCTCTGCCTTCAGATATTAGCAAAGAGGGAGATGTACTAAATATCATTGAACAAACCATCAATAACTTCAATACCATAGATATTTTGATTAACAATGCAGGAATAATAAATGATCCCACTCCTTTCCACAAAACTGATCAAGATCTGTGGATGAATTTGATCGAAGTTAATCTAATAGGAACTTTGCATATGACAAAATTCGCATTGCCTATAATGATGGAAAATAAATCCGGCAACATCGTAAACATTTCCTCAACGTTAGGAACTAAGGCCATTTCCGGAGTTCCCCTTTCAATCTATGGCCTTACAAAAGGTGGATTGATATCATTTACAAAACATGTAGCTGTAGAGTATGGGGAATACGGAATCCGGTGTAATTGTATTGTTCCCTCTTCCATAAGATCGCCATTTTTAGAACCATACATGAGTGATGAAAACGCCAGAAAAACTCTAGTATCATCATTTCCCTTGGGGACAATTGGAGACCCCTCTGATATCTCTAATGCAGTCATATATCTGTGTTCAAATGATTCAAAATGGGTTACAGGTGCAGAACTAGATATAGATGGCGGGATGACTGCAAAGTAGGTATTGATGATATTCTCTGTAATCGCAGAGAATTATTCAGACCTATATTTTTATAATATTATTTTTATACATATTTATGAAAAAGTTAGAAATAATAATACCACATGAACGTTTAAACGAAGCAGATTCCATTCTCGAAAAGTTTAATGTTGGAGGAATGTCCTTTCTTCATGTCAATGGACGAGGTAAGACCAAGTGGAGTCCTATTCCTGTTGGTAGAGGAGTGATGGTGTATACTCCAAAATTTGGAACTCGCACTAAAATTGAAGTACTAGTAAAAGATGAAATAGCTAAACCTTTGGTTGATGCATTAATAGAAAATCTCAGTACAGGGTCTGTGTCTGATGGAAAAATATTCGTCTATGATGTTCATGACGCTTATGACATAGGAAACAGACAACAATCGGATTTGGCAATTTAGCCTTATTCTAATTGTTATATTCTTTCACTTAAAACTAATAATAGATCCGAAAGATGAGCCGACACGTCTTCTTTTACCTTGTCATTCTATCTTTCAATGATTGATTGATTAAATTTGTTCAATTTTTAATAAAATACATTACCAGTTTCATTACTTACCTATTTCCTATTACTGACTTGAGTGCTGTGAATCTGTAGACAAGCATATATACATACCATAGCCTTCTACATGGTACATTCGTGGTTGCTCCTCCAATAGACGGCTATGGCTCTTATTCTTCTTATTTTACTATTAAATTTGGCAGACAGAAGTTATCTCCAATAGTATAACATATGACAAAATTAACTTTATTATATTATAACTTTATTATATTACATGTTTATATTACTATTTAATGAGAAAACTTTTCTTTTTTACAATAACCGCTCTACTCATGACAACAGCATCCGTAGTAGTGATAAACTCATACGATATAAAATTTAATATATTGAATGCATATGCTACTGTGGAAGGATTTAGTGCTCAATTATCAGGTAATGAAGAAGTTCCTCCTGTTCAAACTGATGCAACTGGCTCTGCTGAATTTACAGCACCGCATTTTGACAATATTCGTTATTCCCTAAATGTATCAAATATAGATAAAGTTACAATGGCTCATATACATAGTGGCAAACAAGGCGAAAATGGACCACCAGTGGTAACATTGTTTATGGCAGAAACTCCATCAACTGAGCCTATAAATGGCAATCTAGTAAGTGGCAATATTACTAATGCAAATCTTCAAGGTCCTATGGCTGGAAAAACAGTAATGGATTTAACGAAATCTATGGAATTAGGTGAGACATATGTTAATGTACATACGGAAGAAAATCCCAAGGGTGAAATTAGAGGACAAATTAAAGGTGGAGGATAAATTCCATACTTTTTTAACTTGTAGATAAAGACTGATCCAACAGTAACTGCACAAATTTCAATATTACTAAAATAAAAATAAAAATTTTTATTAACTTTTAATAATTTTTTTAATAAATTTTTATTTCTTCTCTAGTTCTAGCACCACTATCAAATACAAACTAGTACAAAATACTGTTATTTATTAAATAAAAAATCTAACATTCACTTAAAACTCTATGAGAACAGTTTCAAAAGTGATAAATACTCTAACAATTGGGTTTTCACCACACATGCATATCGAATCATAGCAAAACCTCACAGTTGTCATACTCACCTGCATTCTATCTATAAATCCATATCATATTGTTCGTTCAGGCTATGACAGCAATAATAATTTCTCTATTTAAGATTATTTAAAACTCTATAGAAAAATAGTTTCAAATAAATAAATATCTCATTGGAAAAGAGGAATATGAACATTAACCTCATAAGTTCATTACTCTATCTAGCGAGTGATATAACTATGACTATTGATTCTGTAAATAAACAAAAGTGGTGAAGGAAGGGGTGAAGGCTGTGAAGGCATCTGATGAGGGAGAGGGGATATTCAAAACACAGAATGAGAAATAACGAATAAAATCAATAATTCTGATTTCTAAGAATATAATTTAAAATATATGAAAAAGGAGGAGGGAGAGAATTCTACTAACAAATGAGTAATAACACCGTCAAAGATCTACCCTGTCATTATGCATCAATAGCAATTGAAAAAGGGAA
The DNA here is from genome assembly GCA_963695855.1 of uncultured Nitrososphaerales archaeon. Lineage (GTDB taxonomy): Archaea > Thermoproteota > Nitrososphaeria > Nitrososphaerales > Nitrososphaeraceae > TH1177. The sequence goes on from CAVOHZ010000010.1 coordinate 874,274, forward strand.
GGATCGCCAGACTGTTCTAAATTTGCTACAAGAACTTTTTTTGACGAAGGTTAAGATTGAACTTTTCCTTTATGTGAAGAACATTATCAAAAAGTATCAAAACAAAGCAAAAAAGCAGTTAGTTAGTCATTTAGAATCCTAATATGATTAATAATTAATCAAATCAATTAATTAGTTGTTGTACTTACACAGATAGGTAACAGATTCACTTACCAACATGGGTAACACTTTTTATCTGCTTATTTGTTTTGATATTCTTACAACTATTTAATCTTCCTTTCATAAGAAACATTTCAGATGGTGTGTGACCATTGATTCCACCATGTTCTCTTGTTTCATTGTATGCTTTGACAAACATGGAATATCTTCTCTTTCCTTCTTCTCTGTTGGAAATATTTTCTATTGCCAAAAATTCATTTTTGACTATCTTGTTATATGCTTCAATTTTACCCTGTAGTTGTGGATATCTAGCAGGTATGGATTTATCTTTAATGTTGTTACGTTGTAGAAAACGTCTGAATATTTTGGATGTAAGCTGTTTACCATTATCATGCAGTACCTTGAGAGGTTTACCATTCTCTACTATGTAGTCTTCCAGTACCTGTAGTACATCTACACTTCGTTTTCTTTCAGACCAGTCACTTGTTACCTTTCTTGAACAGTCATCTTCACAACTGATAAAATAGTTCTTTTGAGTAGAATTCTCAAGGTAAAATGGTCCTAAAATGTCCATCTGTACCATTTGATTGGGTTTTTCCATTGCAAATCTTTTGTATTTTCTATTTCTGATTTTGCATCTTAGTATGTTCAGTCCATGTCTTTTCAGTATCTTGTAGATGGTTTTTGTACTGAAGGAGATATCATTCAGTCGTCTTAACCTGAACCTTATGCGATTGCAACCAAATCTTTTTGTTACACGTAAATCCAATATTTCCTGTTCTATCTCATTTGTTACTTTTCCAGGTTGTATATTATATGGTTTCCTACTTTTATCCCGTAAACCGTCTATTCCATTCTCAAGGTACCTGTTCTTCCATTTGTAGTATGACTTTCTAGATGTATGATATCTATTACAGATATTAGTTACAGTATCTCCAGTCGACTCTTTCTCATGAATTAAATTAAATTTTGTTTGTAATTCTATTTTTGTATACACTTCCTAGCAGATTAGGAAGTGTTACCTATCTCGGTAAATGAAATTGTAACCTATGTTGGTAAGTACAACAATTAATATATTATTCTATAGCGAGTGAATAATATTATTACTATGAAAAAGAAGTAAATTTTTTTATTTATTTATTACTAACTTAAGTTACCAGTAAAAACAATTATTGCGCCTCTTGACTCAAGAATGGGCAATAATATTATTGTTATTGCAGACCCTGCTTCCCATATTATTGCTATGTATACCCATATTATGTAAACATATAGAGAAAATGCGTATCCTGAAACATATAATGGTAATGCCCAAATAATAACAAGAATGAGGGTTAAAAAGAGCGCATATTTGTAGGTGAATCTTGCAGTATTCTTTAAAAACTTTTCATTGCTGTCCTGTTCTATTATGTTTCTTTTCCTTTCGTCAGTAACAAAACTTCTTTGTTTGATTGTATTGAAATTGAGATTCTGTGGTTTTAATATCCTTATAGCTATAGAAATAATTCCGCCAGAGACAATTGACGTAATATTACCAATAAGAAGTGGTATATATTCTCAGGTCGAATGAATTGAAATTTCTCCATAAATTGTGTAGGCAGTAAGTAACCAGGTACAAATTCCAAGGGATAGACCGGCTAGTGCGCCAGCAATTATGGCATTTTTATTTGTTTTTTTCCATACCAATGCTATAGATATTGGAATCACCGAAGATCCAATTATTATGCCCATAGTCAAGTACACATATTGAAGGCTCGATCCAATATGAAAGAGGACAGACACTAATACTCCAATTAAAACTCCAAACGCCATTATGGATATACGAGAAATTCTAATTAATTCTCTTCCTGAAGCTGATGGTTTTATATAGGTTCTGTAAATATCGTAAGTAGTTAACGACGATACTGCTATCATTTGTACTGATCCTGCAGATGTTACAGCAGTAAATACTGCAGTCAATATTAAGATTGCACCTAGGTCACCTAATAATTCTGACGCTGCCGTTGGTGCTACCATCCCATATTCAATTTCCTGTGTTGTTAATGATATTCCTATTGAAATTGCAGCTAGACCCAAGGAAGTAGCCAATGTAAACGGGATCGCAAACCATACCAAAACAACAATTAAAAAACCACGAATAGCAGACTTCGGCCTGGAGGCAATTGTTCTTTGTCAATAAGTCTGATCAATAAATACACTTACAAAATTTCCTACGATGTTAATTATACCAAAAGTTAACGCTCCAATCGTGGCTAATGTAAGATAAGACCCTTGAGCATTGCCTTCCACAGGATCAGTTAATGCTACCTGTGTTAATTTGTTATACATACCTTCAATACCACCGATCTCTGGATTAATAAAATATATTGAAATAACAAAAATCAATACTACACAAAAAATAAATGCAGTATTCAGATAATCAGCAAAAAATGTGGCTTTCAATCCTCCAAAAATCCTATAAATAATTACTCCGATGGGAATCAAAAATGTTGCAATGGTCATATCGACTCCAGTCAAGGCATTAACCACTGCTGCCCCTCCAAGGATCAACATTGTAGTTATGATTATGTTGGTGATAAGAGCAAAAAAAAGAAACACTTTATGTGCTTTGTATCCAAACCTAGCAAAAATCATTCTAGGAGATGTGTGTGAATAAGGAGCTTTTCTTTTTAATTCGATTGCTAAAATAGCAAAAAGAACAACTTGAATACTTTCTCCTGCAGCATACCAGAATAAACCACCTATTCCAAATTCATATGTGACTGTCGAGGATTGAAGTAATGTTGCAGCAAGTCCATGCCGATACTACCTATGAAGCAATTAATCCTGATTTAACATTTCTTCCGGCTGTTGAAAACGATTCAAAGGTTTTTTTGGTTCCAAGCCATTTTGTTTCAGCCTTGACTAAAACATTACTATTATCGCCATAGTTTTACCAACTCCAAGTAAAGTAAAGTAAAGTAACCAATCTCTTGGGTTAAGATCTCTTGCATTGTTATCAAATTAAAAGAGGAATTATTTAAGAATGATTTCCAACATCAATTGTAAATCTTCAAAATGCATTTTTAAAAAAATTTGAATAATTATCTCTTTTATATAAATAATATAAATATAATATGGTATTATTAAAATTAAAATATTCGTCTTACAATAAAATAGAGCATTATTGATAGTAGTAGATAAAGTTGATGAAGTTATATTGTCTGCCTTATCCAGAGATGCAAGACAAGATGTCAGAGAAATCTGGGAATTTCTTAGAGATCATGGATTCAATTTAACCGAAAGTGAAATTGAATCTAGAATTACGCGACTAGAAGACGATAAAGTAATTACGAGATATACTATATCAATTGACACGAAGAAAATTAATTCCCGTATAGTGAGATTTATTCTAGTTAAATTTAGAACCTCCCAACACCTTCCTAGTAGAATGGAGGGATTGAAAAAATATCTTTCTGATGCTCCGTTTGTTCTTTATTCAGGAAAAACTAGAGGGGGTTATGATTGGATTTGGATACAGGCATTTTTAACAGAAGAAATGGCTGACGAAGAAATGGACATGTATAGAAATCTTTTCGGTGATATAATTCAAACATATGAAGTGTATGATTTTATTCCAACAAAAGAGCTTTCTCTTCAGGCATTATGTTATACTGATACGGAGTATAAACATTTTTTAGAAGAATGGTTACCCCCATTTTTAGGTAGATAAAAAAAAGAAATATATTTAATAATCTTTTTATATTTTTATTGCTTTTTTGCTATAATTCTTAAATCTTATTGTTTCATCTATTAACTCGTGAATTTTTAATCTTATTTCCATTAGAAAATTGATAATTTCAGTTCTATTCTCTGGTTCGATTGTTACTTCAACTTCCTCTATCAAATTGTCAATTCTAGCTAAACTTACCCTAAGTGATAATGATGCCTTTTTGGTGATTTTTAATGAATTGAAAAAGTAGCTATTGTTTCCATTCGATAGGTTCCTATTTTGTTCTTCGATATTCTCTTTAATTGCTCTTTTCATTTCTCTTAATTTTTTAACAGATATTTTATTTCTAATTATTTCTTCTAGGATCTCCGGATGACTATCAATTGGTATGGATGAAATTTCTATTGCCTTACTAACGTTTATCATGTTGTCGGATATTTTTTTCTTTATTTCATCAGGTAATTTAAGCAATTGAATTCTGTGAGAAACATATTCTTCGCTTTTTCCAATCTTTTTTGCTAGGTCGCACACTCCGCCCCAGCCAAAATCTATTACATATTTTCTAAAAGCTTCTGCCTCTTCTATAGCATCCATCGTTTTTCTTTGAATATTTTCTGTTAACTGAATCTCAAAAGCCTGTTTGTCAGACATCTCTCGAATTTTACAGGGAATAAAACGCCATCTCAGTGTCCTACATGCATGATATCTTCTATGGCCTGCTACAATTTCAAATCCATGGGACAACGGTCTAATAATGATGGGTTGAAGTAAACCATACTCTCTAAGGCTCGATACCAATGTATCGTCTTCTTCCGAATATTTTTGAAATTTGTCCCTTACTGCAAAAGAGGACGGCCTAATCATTTTCATTTCAATCTGCTCGATTATGCTTGTATCGACAAATTCCACAATTATGAATTGTTGGTTGTATTTATATTGTTTTTTATTTTTCTCTTTTAAAATAAATAGAAATTATATGTTTTGTGGAAAAAATCAAATTTCCTATATAAAAGATTACTTTTTAGTGAATTTTCAACATGAAGAATGTCAATGTTCATGTCTGTGATCGTCCTTATGAACATGGAGATGAGAGTGTTTTTTATCTCCATGAAAATGTCTGTGACGTAATCCTTTAAGATATACGTAGAAGAGTGATATTCCAAATCCAGATGCACCGAACAAAACTATCGTTGCACCTGAAGGAGAATCAATATAAAAACTAGTATACATTCCTAAAAATGCAGTACTGATTCCTATAATAGAAGATAAAAGTAACATCTTAAAAAAATTATTTGTAAGCAGTCTTGCAGAAGCAGCTGGTGCTATAATTGCAACAGCAAGAAGTGTAACGCCAATAGAATTCATTGAAGATATAACTACAGATGCAAGAACAAGGGAAAATAAAATGTCTACGCGATCTGTATTTATACCATAAACTTTTGCAGTTTCATTATCAAAAATAGTAAATAGTAGCCTTTTTTGAAAGAAGAAGATAAATACGATTGTAATAATTGTTACTACAGAAATTATCATAAAATCAAAGTCAGTTACAGCTAATATGTTTCCAAATAACATAGCTTCGAAATTTTTAATTGGGCTGTGTCCTGTATTCATTAACAGAACTCCAGCTGCAAAACCAGCAGTAGTAACTATACCAATTACCGCATCTGCTTTTATTTTATATCTTTTATTTATCTCTGTTATTGCTATTGCTGAAAGAAATCCCCATAAGGTTGCTCCAATATAAAAGTTAAGACCAATTAGGTAGCTGCTCACAGCTCCTCCAAAAACAGCATGAGATAAACCATGTCCTATGTAGCTCATTCCTCTAAGAACAACGTACACCCCCAATAACCCACAAATTGATCCTAACAATATAGACACAATAATCCCACGTGTAAAAAATTCATACTGGAAAGGCTGCAGTAAAAAATCCATTTATATTTTTCTCCTCACACTAATTACTTTTTGTTATACCATAAGTTCTATGAATTACATTTTCAGACAATACGTTATTTGGATATCCTTGAGATATTAACTCTTTGTTCAAACATACTACCCAGGGTAACTTCCTAGCCACACCATCAATATCGTGTGTAGTCATTATGATAGTAATTCCCTTATTGTTCAGCTCGGTTAATGTTTGTACAAGATTTTCCCTTGACATGGGATCTAGTCCAGAGGTCGGTTCATCTAAAATCAATATATCGGGATTATGAATCAAAGCTCTTGCTAAAAATGCACGTTTTTGTTCTCCTCCTGATAATTCTCTTATTTGTCTATCCGAATAAGCATCTAATTCGAGGTCATGCAGGATGGAATCTATATCTTCTTTTGTTCTACTATTTATCCATGGAAAACAACCGGAGTTGTTCCAAATACCCATAGCTACTAATTCTCTTACTGTAACAGGAAAGTCCCATTCTACACTTTCGACCTGTGGAGAGTAGCCTATAGTAGGAAATGTAACCCCATTATGTTTTGAATTCTTTTCAAACATGATTGTTCCATTCCATGGTCGAATTAATCCTAAAATCAATTTCAGTAAAGTGGTCTTTCCTGCACCGCTAGGACCCAGTAAACCCACAAAACTACCTTTTAAAAAATCTAATGAAATGCCCTCGATTATTGGATCATGGAATTTATATCCAAATGATAAATTTCTTATTGTTATTATACTAGGTATATTATTGGAAGCCATTTTCTAGGTTATGCCTTCTTTAACATCCAATCAGAATAACCTTTTACAGTTGTCAATTCTTTTATATCCCAGATTTCAACCTACAGTAAGTCCTTTTCAGCGATTTGCTTTAAAGGCTCTATATTTCCTCCTAGAGGTAGTACCATATTTCTAATATTTTCCAACATCATTCCTATATACGAATGATTAGGATCTCCTTCTTTTCCAGGTAAATCATCATCACTCAGCGTTTCTACTATCGTTACATTAGCTTCTTTGGCTATCTGATCTATTATATTAGTAGGAAAAATTTCAGATGCAAATAATGCTGGAATATTCTCAGTACGAATTTGGTCGATCAATCTCGCAATATCTCGGGCAGAAGGTTCACCAAAGTCAGAAGGTTGTATTGTTCCAATTACAGTCATCCCGTACCTTGGAGCAAAATATGCCCAAGAATCGTGATATGTAAGCAATTTTCGGTTTTCTTGGGGTATTGTGTCCACAGATTTTCTTATACCCTCATCAAGTTCTTTAAGTAGTTCATTATATCTTTGATAATTTGAGATATAATATTTAGAATTGTTTGGGTCTAGCTCTATTAATTTATCCGTTGTGATATTTGCAAATTTCATGGCATATTCTACGTTCAACCATAGATGTGGATTAGGATCTCCTTTTTCTTTTGGAAAACTGAAATCGAAAATCCAGTCATCTTTTGTTACGGTGTTATCTGCTAGCTTTACCAATTGTATTTTGGGATTTTTTGCAATAATGTTTTTTGCAATATTCTCTATACTTGTTTCAAGATTCAGACCGTCTATGACTATGAGATCGGCATTGCCTATTTTTATTGCATCGGAAGGAACTGGTTCAAATGTATGAGAATTTACACCTTCAGGAACCAGACCAACTAGGTTTATTCTTTCTCCGCCGATATTTTTCACAATGTCCGTTATCGGTGCAACTGATGTTACTAAATTCAATTTTTTCTTGCCTATATCTGAAACTTCTATTTGTTGGCCCAAAACATAGTTGGAAAAAATAAGAATGATCGAGATCAAATGAATAAAGGCAATTCCAATACCTGATGATCTATTCATAAAAAAAATTTAATTGTGGCGAGTATTAAAAATTTGCTAAATAGTAATACTTTTTCATATTAAACCCATCTTAGAGAACAATTGAATGAAACTAAATTTATATTAAAAATACAACCGTGTTATTCATCAAACCCATCTTAGAGAACAATTGAATGAAACTAAATTTATATTAAAAATACAACCGTGTTATTCATCATATTAATAAATTTATACTCAGTTGTTACTCATTGATTTACTTTAAATGTATTCATATAGATCAATAATGTTTTTATTTAATGCCAACATAATGCATCTTTATACTTTTTATACCTCTGTTCTCAGAGATAACTTTCATAAAACTTTTCATTCTTCTTATTTTTCCTCTTAGAATGATCGTTTCAAGACAATTATCGTGATCCAAGTGTAAATGTGTAGTGGTTACGATTACATCATTATATTCATGCTGACTCTTTATCGATTCTCTATCATTACCGAAGAGATGATTATCGTATAAAACTACTAATGCACCTGCGCCTTCTTGAACTTCTTTTTGTTCCCATTCATTATTATTAATAAATTCATAAAGTGCTTTTTGAATTGCTTTTGATCTATCTGAAAACCCTGCATTATTCATGGATTTATCAAATTGATCAAGTAAAGTAGGAGATAATGAAATGCTAATTCTAGCAACCTGATCTTTCTTATTACCTTCTTTTTTGTTTTTGTGCAAGTTCTTACGCAATTTTATAATAGATCGTATTTTTTATTCTTAAACCTATCTTTACATTAAATACCTTTATCTTGTCCAGTGAGATCAAGATAGATTTTAAGTTTAAAAATTTATTTTGCATAGTAAAAATCTATATTGTCTTTGGATTATCTTTACGTATTAAAGAGGTTATATATCAAAGAAGCACAACATATTTTTATATAATATCTTTAAATCTTCCTTGCAACTACGTAAGCTCATAACTACAAATTTTAATGAATTTTTCATCTATATACATTTATTTCGATATTTTCCTGATCTTTTTATATTTTTATATTGATAAAGATATTCAGTAATCATAAATACTAAAAATGAATTATAATATGATCTAAAAGTTTTTACTTTATTAATAAACAAAATTAAATTACAAATTAATAAAGAATACCTTGTGAAAATCTACCTACATGGGAGTAGCAGATTTTGTGTCCGGTAATCCGGGATTGGACTTCTTTTATATTCTGTTTAATGGAATTTCTGAAGTTCCACTCTTCAGTTCTCCGGTCACTGGTATCCTGATACTAATTGGAGTATTTATCGCGTCAAGAAATGCTGGAATAATGATGGTAATTTCTGGTCTAATAGGTGCAGGGATGGCTATATTGCTAGGCGCTCCATATGGACTTGTTGCATTCGGTCTTTTTGGTTATAACTCTATACTCACTGGTATGGCTTTTTGGTCTGGACCTTTCGTTAAATCTAACAAGGCAACATTCTTCATATCGATATTTGGTGCAGCTGTTACGGCAGTAGTCTGGAATGCAATGGGTCATCTGATGGGAGACATGTTTGTTCTACATGGTTTAGCTGAATCTTGGGCAATTCCTGGCTTTACGTCATCATTCATCTTTACGACTTGGACAATAATGTATGCCACTAAAAGATTTGGACATGATATTTGGCCTGAACCGGCACCCGCGGCACATGAACAGTTGATAAAAGGTAGTGGAAACCCCGTTCTGGTGCAGGAAGAGAATTTCATATGGACAGCAGGAGAATTTATAAAATCAACGTTAAAAGGTGTTTCCCAGGTTACATTTGTAGAAAACTGGAAGACTGGAATCTTTTGGGTGGTTGGCCTTACGTTAGCGTTTGAATTGGCACCATTTATAACTGGCCAAGATAGACCTTGGTGGACAAATGGGTACACCGCACAATGGAATGAATTTTCTCCGCTTTATTTGGGTGGCTTGATGGCGCTTGTTGGTTCTGCAGTTGGAGCTGGAATGGCAATATTGACAAAATTGCCAACAGGCGAGATAAGAGCAGGTCTACATGGGTTTAACCAAGTATTGGTAATGATTGCTCTCACCAGTTTTCTGCCTCTTACGCCACAATCTTTCTTTATTGCATTACTTGCCACAGTATCCTGCGGTTTTGTGATGCCGGCGATGCAACGATTCTTTGGAATGTGGGGATTACCAGCATTAACAGGTCCGTTCGTTTTCACTGCATGGGTGTTCTTACTAGCGATATCTGGTTTCTCAAATATACCTGCTGGTATCGGCTGGTCACGACCATAGATCCGAGAAATTCCATTTTCTTTATTTTATTTTTTAAGTGAAAAAAATGAACATACAGGAATTTAATCAATTTTTGAAAATTACAAGGGAAGGAAGAGAGAATTCTGATATCCAAAAAATCAAGATGTTTATAAATTGGTGCAATAAAAACAACTACGAAGAAATAATTCTAAGACTTAGTTCCGAGAAAGATGCAGGTTTAGGAGATAACCGCATAATAGACTTTACTACAAAACGAATTATTATTACCAAAAAAAGTTTTATGAAAAAATTTCTTGATATTGGTTATGTAGCTGGGATGGGTCCATTTCCATACATAATATTATCCGAAAAAAAATACACATCAAAAATAAAGGATTCAGCAAAAGTAGACGTCAGAAAAATTATGAACAAATCAGATTCAGAATATTCGATAGATTATGATTTAGTAAATGAAGTTATTGTAAGCCAAGGCTCTAGTTCTGTTGTTAGAAATATGTTTGGCTCATTTATAACAAAAAATTACTTGACTATAATTGCGGATCAGAGAAGGTATGAGTATATTTTGCCAGCTAAGAAGAATGGTGATTTTTATAGAATGACTCATTGGCTTCAGGTTCTTCCAGTAAAGGTTTCAGTCGTATATTGATCTTAGCCGACGTCGGCAAAAATTACTTTTATATAAATTAATTCTTTCAAATTTAAAATATTTCAAATTCACTAGTATCATAAGGTGAATTGTAGATATGATGTTAGTTCCACGTGAAGTGGATAAAATGATGATTTGGACCGCAGCGCAAATTGCTGAAGGCCGTAAAAAAAGGGGAATAAAACTCAATCATCCGGAAACTGTTGCATATATAGCGAACTATGTAGTTGAGGGCGCAAGAGAAGGAAAAAGTGTGGCAGAATTAATGAAATCTGCTAGGGAGGTTCTAACAAGGAATGATGTTATGGAAGGGGTACCAGAACTGATTCATACTGTTCAGGTTGAAGCTACTTTTCCAGATGGTACCAAGTTAGTTACCGTTCATGATCCAGTTCAATAGGAGTGAAAAAAATGGTTAGAAATTTTGAAAAAAATATAATAAAGAAAAGTAAGGAGGCTTTTAAATCGAAATGATTCCAGGCGAGTATATTTTGTCTTCGGAGCCTGTAATCTGTAATCCAAATTATAAAACTGTCAAGGTTACTGTGAAGAATACTGGTGATAGGGCATGCCAGATAGGATCTCATACACACTTTTTTGAAGTAAATAGGGCTCTAGATTTTCCAAGAGAACAAACATATGGATACAGATTAAACATACCTGCTGGCACTTCAATTAGATTTGAACCGGGTGATTCACGAGAAGTAGAGTTATGTGAATTGGGTGGAAAACGAATTATATATGGATTTAACGGTCTGACGATGGGGGGTCTCAATTCCTCTGTGATAAAAGATGCTGCCATGGAAAAAGCGACGAAACTTGGGTACCGTGGGATGAGCAAATAAAACTCAAGGAGCATGAATTAAAATGGTTTTGAAAATAACTAGAAAACAATATACTGACCTCTTTGGACCGTCAAAAGGTGACAAAATAAGACTTGCAGATACTGACATAATTATTGAAGTTGAAAAGGACTTGATCTCCCAAGGAGATGAATGTGTCTTTGGTGGAGGCAAAACGATAAGAGATGGACTGGCGCAAGCATCAGGTATTACCAATGCAAACGGTGCTTTGGACCTTGTCATAACAAATGCCGTAGTTTTAGATCCTATACTGGGGATTGTAAAGGCAGACATTGGTATCAAGGATGGAAAGATAGCAGGAATAGGAAATTCAGGTAACCCATATACTATGGACCATGTTAATACGAACATGATTGTCTCAGCATGTACAGAGGCAACTGCGGGTGAACATACAATTTGTACTCCTGGTCACTGGGATACACACGTACACATGATCTCTCCACAACAATACATGGATGCAATTAGCAACGGAATCACTACTATGATAGGGGGTGGAACTGGACCTGCAGATGGAACAAATGCAACAACATGCACACCAGGGTCCTTCAATATTAGCAGGATGATGGAGAGTGTAGAGGATATCCCAGTAAATTGGGGTTTCTTGGGCAAAGGAAATGATTCACATCCATCACTTGCCACACAGATAGAACAAATTGAAGCTGGGGCATGTGGATTAAAAGATCATGAGGACTGGGGAACAACTGCTGCAGTTTTAGATGCATCTCTTAAGGCAGTAGACATGACTGATACACAATTAGCTATACATACCGATTCAATAAATGAATGTGGTTACGTTGAAGACACAATTAATGCGATAGATGGTAGGACACTCCATACATATCATACTGAGGGTGCAGGTGGTGGACATGCTCCAGATATTATGAAAATCGCAGGTGAGCAGTTTGCACTCCCCTCATCAACTAATCCAACTAGACCATATACTGTGAATACGGTTGATGAACACCTTGATATGCTGATGTTTTGTCATCACCTCAATCCAGCAGTACCCGAGGATGTGGCTTTTGCAGAGTCAAGAATCAGAGCAGAAACAATTGCTGCAGAAGATGTATTGCATGATGAGGGAGTGTTGAGCATGTATTCATCTGATAGCCAAGCTATGGGCAGAATTGGCGAAGTTGTAATCAGGGCATGGCAAACTGCTGACAAGATGAAGAAAATGAAAGGAAGATTGACAGAAGAAACAGGAGACAATGATAATCTTAGAGCTAAAAGGTATATTGCAAAGACTACCATCAATCCTGCTATCACGCATGGTGCAGCTGATATCCTTGGATCTCTAGAAGTAGGAAAATATGCAGATATCGTTATGTATCAAACACCATTCTTTGCAGCCAAGCCAAAAATGATTTTTAAAGGTGGCTTCATTGCTTGGTCAATCATGGGTGATCCTAATGCGTCCATCCCAACGCCTGAACCTGTCTATTATAGGCCAATGTTTGGTGCTATGGGTAAGGCGGTAAAAAGGACGTCCTTGACTTTGTCATCAAAGGCAGCCGTAAACCTTGGAGTGAGAGAAAAACTAGGATTAGAAAAGGTTCTACATCCTGTACACAATTGCAGGAACATTGGCAAAAAAGATATGGTCTGGAACGATAAAACTCCAGAGATTACGATAGATCCTGAGACATACGAGGTAAAACTGGACGGAAAAATAGCTACAGTTGACCCTGCAAAAGAATTATCCCTAGCACAAAGATACTTCATGGCATAAGAGATAAACTATACCGACATCTACTATTTTTTATTTTCATTTTCTTTTTTATCGAGATATATACCTCATAGTAGGATAATATTTTATGTCTAATCCAAATTATGGAGTTTGGAGACCAATTGCAGAAAACGTAGAGTTTAATGCTCTTGAATCTAATTCACAAGCAGTAATGGCTGTTGCAGAAACAGTCAGAACAACTTTAGGTCCAAAAGGTCTCGATAAACTCTTGATAGATCAAGCTATGAATCGACACGTTTCAAACGATGGTGTTACCATTTTACTCTCTTTAAGGGCCATACATCCAGTTGCAAGAATGATAGTCGAAATTGCAGAAAGACAAGAACAGCTAGTCGGTGACGGTACAACTACTGCAGTTGTAATGGCTTCTGAAATGATAAAAGAAGGGAAGAGACTAGTGAAGGAACTAGGAGTTCATCCAACCAAAGTAGTGGAAGGTATAGATAACGGTGTTAAACAAGCATGTAAACTTTTAGAAAAACAAGCAAAGAGTATATCATTGAATGATGACGAGCTTGAACAAGTAATAAGAACTTCTCTCAATTCTAAATTAGATGGTGCAAATTTATCTACATTGGTTATCAACTCCATTAGAACCATTGGAGAAAATTCTGTCTATAACTCATCATTTGATTTTGGTAAATCAATTAAAGTGATAAGAAAAACAAACGTGTCTGACACAGTATTCAATGGTGTTGTCTTGGAAAGAAAAAGACTCGATACAGAGATGCCATTAAAAATTGATAAACCTAAGATAATGATAGTAAAACTAGACTTAAAACCAGTTAAAGAATCATGGTTGAAAGAAAATAATCGTTATGAAGAAATACTGACCATGGAAAATGATAGACTTTCAAAGTCTAAAAAGATAGTTGATGAAATTGTGTCTACTGGAGCCAACACACTTTTGATAGCCTCTCCAGAAATAGATGAGGTTATAGAAAATCTTTTAGTGTCTAAAAAAATTTTTGCTGTCAGGATCTCTTCTGATGAAATTGAATTTCTGTCTCGATATCTTGGAACAAGGCCTGTGAGAATGATAGATGATCTACAAGGGGACAGTATCATTGGAAATGCTGGCTGCATTCAAGAAAATGAAGATGAGGGATTAATTTACCTTGAAAATGGTTCTGAAAAAAATATTGTTTCCATAATAGTATCAGGAACTACTAAAGAGACATCCCTTGAGAGGTGGAGATCAGTAATAGATGGAGTTAATGCTGCTGAAGCCGCCCTTAATAAAGGTGTTGTAGCTGGAGGTGGAGCAGCAGAATTACATGTTATTGAAAAGTTAAAAGGTTTGAGGATGAAAGGCCTAGAGCAGGTAGGAGTTGAGGTAGTAGCGTCAGCACTTGAAAGCATAATGAGACAAATTTTAACAAATGCTGGTTTTAATGGTCTAGAAAAAGTTATGGCTGCAAAAGCATCAAAACAAAATATTGGTGTTGATATAGATAGTGGTGATCTAGTGGATATGTGTGAAAAGGGGATTATCGATCCTTTATTGGTTAAAATAATGGCCCTCGAAGCTGCTGGAGAAATTTCAAAATCTGTCCTTCGGATTGATAGAAATCTTGCCGCCGAAGACCTAAGTCAACAGGCCGTTTCTGAAACAAGGAGGTAAAAGAGAGAAGTGCAAATTCGTCACTGTGTACAAGAAGATAATGTAAATGAACACATGATAATCAAGGATCCCACAAAAATAAGACACGTAGTTATTTTTGGAGGAAAGATAAAATCAATGTCAGGTTTTATTGATCCTGCTTCTCATCTTAATATTGATTATCCACTACACAAGGTAACAAAATGTGTTATTGCGAAGAAATTTGAGTTAGGTTCTGATATTCTTTTCTCTGATAACGGGTTTATCTTTGCCTTGGTGATGTCTTCACATTTTGATAATTATGGATACCTAGACTATACAAAAAATCTTTCTGAAATGATTGAAAAAGTAAATAATCTTAAGACTTCTAAATCAGTTAAAAAAGTATTGGAACAAGAAAATACAAGAGAGCAGGTTGAGTAATAAAAAAAATGATAACTATCAATAATATAATTGGTAATTTAACGAAAGACTTTAAATTAAAAGAAAAATATGAATTGATGCTTAGGAAAGGTAACTGTGAAAAAGTAAAAATCAATAGGTTAGAATCCCAAAGGCTCAGAATGAGAAAGAATACAGACAAGGGATCTGATGTTATTTTTGTTTTTGACCATAATCCACAACTTCGACATGAGGATGTTGTATTTTCAGATGATGAGAAGATGATTATTGTTGAATTGGAACCAGAATACGTCGGTATAATTACATTGAAAAATTATAATAATAACGAAGATATGTTTTCAATGTCGATAAAGATTGGTCATACACTGGGAAATTTACACAGACCAATTCAGGTAACAAAAAATCAAGTATATTTTCCATTACAAGCAGAGACAGAAATTGAAATGCTTACAAAACTCTTTTCATCATTCAGTCAATTTCTTGATATCAAAACTGATTATATGGTCTTTGAACCAGAAGAAGGACACCATATTCATGAACATTGATGCCATCGATCTTCAGTTAGAAGAGATAAGCATTATGCAGTTAGGGGACTCTTTTTTTCCAACGGGGATGTATACGACCTCAAGTGGATTGGAGTCTCTCTATTACAATAGAAAGATAAAAGATAAACAAAAAATTTTAGAATTTATTTCCGTATCTCTGAAATATCAAATAGGTCCAGCAGACTGTACAGCACTCTCTAACGCTTATCATTTTGCTAAAATTTCAGATTTGCAAGGCGTAATAGAGATAGACAAATTACTTTTTTCTATGAAGTTAGTTAAGGAGATACGAGATGCTTCGACAAGGTCCGGAACACAATTGTTAAGTTGTGTATCAAGTTTCGTTAATGAAAGTATTACCGACGATGTCGCAACAAATTTAATTCATGATAATATTCTTACTCCTGCCAAACTGGTTTCATCCTATTATAATGCGATAAAGAATAAAACTGCTCATGGTATTTATCCAGTTGCATTAGCGGTAGCGTCAAATGCATTAAACATAAGAAAAGAAAGGGCTTGTATGCTTTTATTGTACGGATTTACGGTAAGCATAGTAGGTGCGGCACTTAGATTGGGAATGTTACAACATTTTGAAGGACAGCAAATAATTCATTCTTTAAAACCAGTGATGATAGAGGTTATAAAAACAAATATTGATAGACCTTTTTCTCATATGTGGCAATTTTCTCCTGGAATCGATATTTTGCAGATTACACATGAGAGGATGGATTCAAAAATGTTTATTACATAAAATATTTATCATTTATTTGTTATGACTGTTAAAAGAATTCCTCGAGTTGGTATCGGTGGACCTGTTGGATCAGGAAAAACAATGTTAATTGAACAATTTGTTCCTTTATTAAGTCAAAAAGGATATAAGACGGCAATTGTCTCCAACGATGTAGTATCGAAAATAGATGCTGATCGGATGCGAAGAAACTTGGCATCCGAACAAGGACTACTACCAGAAAGTCTGGTAATAGGACTTGCTACAGGCGGATGTCCACATACTGCCATAAGGGAGGATCCTTCTATGAATATTTCTGTGGTTGAAGAAATAGAATCCAAACATAATGAAGATCTTGATTTGATAATCATTGAAAGCGGTGGTGATAATATAACAACAACGTTTAGTCCTGCATTGGCTGATTACTTTATCTATATAATAGATGTCTCTAGTGGAGATAAATATCCCAGAAAACGTGGTCTTGGAATAGAGAGTTGTGATCTTTTGGTGATTAATAAAATTGATCTTGCTCCACTTATAGGTGCAGATCTTAAAGTAATGGAAAATGATGCTATTATCGTCAGAAAAAACAAACCATTTCTATTTGTTAATTGTAAAACTGGTCAGGGAGTGAAAGAAGTTTCAGAACATATTATAAAAGATGTTTTGTTTGAGGCACCCCCAAAAACTCTTCTAAAGAAAAACAATTAGATAATGAAAGAGTTTACATAATTATGATACCTCTTGATCTAGATTATTTCATCCCAAAGGATATTCCCAGAGAGGTTTTATCTTATGAAGCAGTTTTGACTCAACTAGGGGTAGGTAAAGCGGGAAAGCTTGGAACATTGATTTTGTCCCTTGAAAAGGATCAAAATCTAAATAGAACAATAATAAGAGAACAGTACTGTAAAGTTCCTCTTTTTGTTCAACGTGCGCTATACCTTGAAGAAAGTCTGCCATCTATGGCATATATCTATATAATGTCTCCTTCTGGAGGAATTCTCCAAGGTGACCGGTATAGAATAGATATCAAGATAGGTGATAGTGCATTAGCTCATATGACCACCCAGGGAGCTACAAGACTTTATAGAATGGATAAAAACTATGCAACTCAGATAGTCAATATAACTTTGGATAGCAACAGTTATTTTGAATTTGTGCCCGACCAGATAATACCCTATAGGGATTCTAGGTTCTATCAATCTGTAACTTTGAATATTCATGAGGAGGCTACCATGATATATTCTGAAACAATAGTGCCAGGACGTATGGCTATGGGTGAATACTTTAATTATGATATTTGTTATTTAAAAATGATTGGAAAGAACCAAGAGGGCATATTACGATTTATTGATACTGCATTGTTACAACCCAAGAAAAATGATCTAAAGATCCTTGGAATTCTTGAAGAATTTAATATGTTATGCAATACGTATATCCTCACACCACCCAGATATGTTGAGAAATTGAATGATAGTATAAATGATAAAATATCTCTATTTCCAGAGGTCAGAGGTGGATGCTCTGTGATGCCTGATGAATCAGGAATAGCTATTAGAATCTTGGGAAACACAATAGATAGATTAAAAGAGGTTACATATTCTATATTAGGGATGTGTAGACATGAAATCCTAAATGCGAAGTTTAGTGGAATTCGCAAAAACTAACGGTTAAAGAGATCTTTTTTATATTTCATTTCTTTATTTATTTTTCATTTTGTTAGTCTTTATGATTTTATTTTTATATTATGATCCTACTTTCTTGATATCGTCCAAAACTCTATTATTTTGACCCTATGGTTATTATTGTTTCTGTGAATCTCTGAATCAACGATGTTGTCAAAAACCTGATCACATTCCTCACACCAAGAGGTACATTTTTTCTTACTTTTATCTAATGCATTCATCTCTTATTTAGAACGACAAAATTATTATTAAATGATCTGTTTATACGAGTCTTTCAATTAAACAATCAAATATTAGATGAAATTTCAATATATTTTCTAAATTATGCAATTTACTTGATGATAGTACATATTGATATTACTTATTGATATTCTTAGTACATCATTTGCATACTTTGATAATGATATCAGGTATCTATTGATTAGTTTTAAATGAAAAAGACAATAATGAATATATTTATGATAGATGAAGAGTCTTCGGAGATTACTCTTTTTGGATAATAACTCTATGAAATTTCAAAAGAGCCCTAGTGATTCAAAAGCAGAATCCACTATTATGATGTTGCCATCAGATGCAAATCCTAAGGGAAACGTCTTCGGAGGATCTATTCTAAAACATGTTGATTTAATTGCTGGTATTGTAGCTAAAAGACATGCCAACCAGTCAAATATTGTTACTGCAAGTATGGATAGAATGACTTTCATCAAACCCATATTTATTGGAAATGCGCTCATCCTTTCAGCAAGAATTAATTATGTTAAAAGATCTTCTATGGAAATAGAAGTAAATATTTATTCAGAAGATCTTGATTATAATACTAGAGTTCATGCCGGTAAAGCATTTGTGACTATGGTCGCACTTGATAAATACGGTAAACCCATGGAAGTACCTCAACTCCTTTTAGAATCCGAAAGCGATAAAACTCGATTCAAAGAAGGAGAGGAAAGAATGGGAGTTAGGCTGAAAGAATCAGGTAAATTTAAATAAATAGATATATTTTCAACATTTACAATTCTTGATAAATCCCTACAAAAGGTGTCCATCTCTACTTGGAACATTTTTTTTTGTTTGTTTTATTAGAATTGATCTAAGATTTGTTTTATGGATAAAACCTATATAAAATTATTTATAAAAATTTTGTGAAATTGTTTATAATAAATGTCGTACATAATCAATTAGTATAAACGATGTACCAAAAAAATTTATTGTTAATTATGACTACCTTAATTACTTCGATATTTTTGTTCTATGGAGGATTAAATGCGGCTTTCTCAGCATCTGGTGATAATTTTAGTGCAAATCTGGATGGGGCACAAGAAGTACCACCGGTAACTACTGAAGGAACAGGTATTGCCTCTTTGCAAATGCAGGATAATACCATAACATATCAGGTAAACGTCGTGAATACCGATAAAATAACTGGAATTCATATCCATAAAGGAACAAGTGGAGAAAATGAGGACGTACTTGTCAGTTTGTATACCCGAGATACAGATGGTGGTGATATCCCATCTTTACCTAAGAACATCGAGCCAAAAATTGATGTTGCATCAACTGTTCAAAGATCCAGTCAATTCTCATCAAGTGGGAACTTCCATGATTACGATCTGCAAGGCTCTCTAGAAGGAAAAACGTTAGAAGATCTAGTTTCTCTGATACAAAGTGGACAAACATATCTAAATGTACATACAACAAGTTATCCTGATGGTGAGATTAGAGGACAGATATCGAGCAAGTAGATCGAAATTAAATATATCTCCCAAAGTATTCTGTATAATATCTTGGGAAATGAAGGATTAAGAGTTGACGAATCGGTTCAATTAACTAAAAGTGATGGTAGGAAAGTCTTATTTGATTTTGATAAGATTATATCCACATGTATAAGAGCCGGTGCTAGTAGAAATCTAGCTGAAGAGATTGCACAAAAAGTATATGAACAATCTTATGATGGCATGACTACAAAAGAGGTATATAAAAAAATACTTCGATTTCTAAAAGACCAACATTATCCAAAGATACAAAATAGGTATAGACTACGCGAATCAATAATGTCCCTTGGCCCTACCGGCTTTATTTTCGAATCCTTTGTTGGTCAGATTCTTGAAAAACACGGATATAGCATGGAATCTATAAGATCCAAAGTCAAAGGTCAATGTGTAGAACACGAAATTGATCTAATTGCACGTTCTTCAACAAATGACCGATATATGATAGAATGCAAGTATCATAACATTGCGGGAATATTTACTGGTCTAAAAGAGACACTATACACTCATGCAAGGTTTCTTGACCTAAAAGAGGAGTTCGATCGGGAGATGCTTGTGAGTAATACACAGATTTCTGGAGATGCTATCCAATATGCAAAATGTGTTGGACAAGATGTATTGTCGTGGCGATATCCAAAAGATAATGGATTAGAAAAGATGATTGAAGATCAAGGACTTTATCCAGTAACTCTTTTACATTTAAATAAAAATGAGTTAGATGCCTTCGCAAAAATTAATTTCTTATTAGCAAGAAATCTTCTCAATGTAAATATTGATGAATTATCTAGTCAGACAGGAATTTCAACGAACCGGTTAACCACACTTCAAAGTAAGATCCATCAGATTCTGTAGATTTATTGAATTATTTTTTTTATATCAACTAATGTGAAAGTATTATTTAACTGTCAATTGTTTCATGTGTTTAATTGATTATCTATCGGTCTCAAATTATAATAAAATGATAAAACAAACATGCCATATGAGGTTGATAATTGTAGATGATGATGAAAATAAATTCAACAGAAAAATTCATTAAAAATAAATTAGCTTTCACTTTAGAGTTTTTTATTGTGTATATATATATTCTAAAATATTAGTCGACATCGACTAAATATACAAAAATAGACTATTTTGATGGATTAGTCAAGTTAAGGTAAATCATATGATTGTGTGACATCATAGATGAAAATCTTGCCATGGATTTTACTAGATTTTTTTACCTCATCTAGTATTTTATCTACTTCAGAATCAGGAATAACCACTTCTACTCTTTTTCTCGTTACGAATTCAGGAACAAACTTTTTCCCAGATCTATATCCGTCTATTATTTTCTCTACCTCTCCTCTTTCTAATTTTCCTCGTCCTGCTATTTCAAAATACGATATTCCCTCAACATTATTTTTTTGTAAAACTTCTTTAATAGATTCGAGATCCGTATTACGGATATAGAAGACTAATCCTTTCATTGTTAATGTATTCTAGTTTATTTATATAACTCTTTTCAACTTATTTTAATTTAAATGCATTAATTATAGTTTTATTGTAATACAAAATGTTTTTTACTATAGTACAAATTGCCAATGTTTGGTCACAAACACTTTATCAATCTAAAAATAAGTGCTAAAAAACATAAAAATTATCTCAGTAATTGTTATGTTCTATTTCAACAAACCAGTTCATTTATCTGACTAGCAAACCCCTTGTGCACATGGTCCTCTCTAGTAAAAAGAAGGTTTTTCGATGAATGGTCATGTATGTGTGCTGTTGCATATGTTAGCGCTCTAGCTATGATATATTTTTGCAGCTTTGTCTATTGCTCTTTTGATTGCAACCATTTAGAAATTTTCCAATCCTTTCATGTTTAAATATCATTTTTATTATCTGTATAATCATCCAGATAGTTCAATCACACATCAAAGTGAAATTTCTTTATATGAAATGAAATACCCTCTTCATATAGTCCCTTAGAAATACTCTTTATTATTCCATCTTCAATTATCTTACGACGATCATTGTTCTCAATAAGATCCGTTGGAATATCAATATCTATTTCTACCTTTAATCTCACTCGCCTGCTTACCATAAAAATCATATCACTACATCCGGTATTGAGTGTATGTTTTTGATTAATAAATTACGATCGAGTAATTCTTACCATTCATTTAAGTTAGTATAATGCCTCTGGGGAAAATCCTTGGAATTATTTTTATATCTCTTTTTGAAAAAGATTTTTTTATCTAAATAAATATGAAGTATAGGTATTCTTAAAAATAAAGTGTCACAAAAATAGGATAATTTGCAATGTTGATTGTTGAAATTGGAATTTTTCGTGTCAGTCATTTATTTTCCAAATCTACTCTGGATATTACCCAACTGAAAAATATTACAAATATTATTGAAGGCATAAAAAATAATGAATAGATAATATACCTGAAGCATCACCTCTGGCAGGGAATAAAACACATATTCGACATTAGAAATGAAATTTTATTAGCCATGCTATCTAAATAAATGACTGGTAAAATACATTGGATAATTTAGATATTACTTTCAATTTTACAGCTTCGATGTCGGTTCAGGCTAATTTCTTTTTCCGTTGAATGACCTTTATTGCTAAATATATTGCTATACTACTTGATCCTAATATCGCCCCAACCATAATTTTGGTCAAAAGATCATTTTCAATAAACATGGATATCCCAGAACTAAAGATACTGTAAAAGGAAAGGGCATAAGCAATTTTCTCATATTTTCTTTTTTTTTACGTCTCTTTCTAATGATTCTTTCACAACACTTATTGTTGTTACCACAATTTGCTATACATAAAAAACTATTAAAACATTTTTGTGATGTTAATAATTATAGTTTAAATAGTAACAATTAACGATTAATAAATCGTATTTTTAATTTAGATTAATTGAAGAAAAGTGCAAATAAAGAATTACATATTATTGTATTAAAAAAAACGAAACGGTAGCAATAGCCAGTTAATCTTATTTTATGAACAATTCGAATTGATGGAATAATAAGACATTTCATAAACGAATCAAACAATAAAAATTTACAAGAAAAATTTGAATACTAAGAGTTATTAAAAGATTTAATAAAAACCATACTTAAATGCCAGATGAGGACTGTATCAGAGATGATAAAGAAGATGAAATATTAGAATTAGATTATAAGAATTTTAGTATTGTAATAAATAGAAATAAACTTACTTTAGTTGATTTTTGGGCACCATGGTGTGGACCTTGTCAAACAATGTTTGCCATATTTTCGAAGTTATCTAAATATTATTCATATAAGATCACCTTTGCAAGAGTAAACATTGATAATAATCCAAAAATTGCTTCAGAATATGAAGTATTCTCTATTCCATCTTTTATATTATTTATGGATGGACAACCAATTAAAGGCTTAATTGGTACAGTAACTGAAAGCAGATTAAAAGAGATGGTGGAAAAATTGTAGGTCCACTGTTGTAATTTTTCGGCGCCGAAAAAAAGCAGTTTAATTATCTCGCATCTTGAATGAATATTGCTGGCTTATTTAATTATGATGAAAAAGTTATTAGAACATTAGTGAAAACGCAAACCGTATACTGGATATAACGTACATAGGTTAAAGTTCAATCTAATTTTCGGTAATGTTAATCACTACATTAAATGATCTAAAAACTTATGTAATGGCATATGCAAGATTTTGGGCCTTTGGAATTTCATTTATAATGTCGTTCTTAGCTATTTCCTTCAAGAAAACTAGGTATCGAAATTTTTTCTCTATCGTCAACCACTGATTTTTAAAAGGTTTACTATGGAATTTATTAATATCAAGATAAAAATATAAGATCTTTTGTGCCAAACGTCATAAGTTGAATACCCATATCTCGGACTTATTCGAGCTCGCACAATCTTTTTCTTAATAAAATATCAAATGGGGCATCTATTTTGGGATTAAAATAAGATATTGACTCAGTTGAGGAGATCATAACTAATATTTCCTAATGTTTTAATAATTAGAATAGAAAAATCTTGTGTCTTCGGAAATAATTTTACAGTTTCTGGATAATGGTTTAGTGAGGATCCCTCCCCCTTCGGAGCTTAGTAATTTCAAATACAGCTTGAATACTATAGAATTGATCAGCGACAACGATTTTTATTCGGACCCATGGGTACTATCAACAAATTTAGATAAAAAAACTTAATTAATCATATAACAATGTCTAATTAAATGCGATTCGTTGACTTTAGACTAATGCAGGATAGAAATAATATGATTCACTATTCGGTAAGACATGTATTTTTTATTTCAATTTTAGTAGCTACGATCTGTCTTCTTAATTCTTCATCCATGAGTAAGCCAGCATGGAGTTCCGATTATAATGTACAGATTCCTTATCAAGCATCTGATCCCTCCTTAAAGAAAAATTTTGATCCAGAATCTATAGATATACAAACAGGTGACAAAGTTACTTGGATTAATAACGACGAAATGATGCATACGATCACTGGGCATACGTTATCCGATGGATCATCCACAAATGGATTCGATTCCGGACCATTACATCTCGGACAAGAATTCACATTTATATTTAACCAAGAGGGAGAATACAAATACTCATGTATGTTCCATCCATTTATGACTGCAAAAATAATAGTCTCTCAACAGGGATAAAACTAGGAAAAAACTATAATATATAATTAAAACTATAATACATAATTTAATAATATTCACACATAATAAATATAGATTCTGTTTTACTATTTATGACTAATCTATATCTAAACCTAATATATAATAACAGCATATTAAAAAATAATAAATGTATATAGTTAAAAGAAATATAATATACACAATTAAATTTATTTACGCAGGTCAAATGAATGCAAAGCAAGGAACAAATATTTTTGATAGTTATCAAAATTCAATAAAAAGATAGAGTCAAACTATATAAATGATAAGTACTTATCTTAGTTACAGGTTTTATGATTTGATAAAAAAGTAGATATTATCAATAATACTAAAGAAAAATAGAATAAAAAAAATGGAACAAACAAATCACGCTAATATTGAAAAGAGGCCTGAATGTAATATTTAAAAATTACCTGGAGAACCTTGAGTGTATTATATTATGATCATATTGCTAAAAATGAGAAACTATCGGTCGTATTTAATACGTACAGTAGATTTATTCTGCATAAAACAAGAAAAAGAGAATACAAAAGACAAAATTTGTTCTTATATATCTAATTGTTAGACAAGTTCTAAGTTACATATATTGTAACAGAAACAAAATGATTAGTAAAATAGTTCTTTTCATCAACATTCTTAATATAAAATGGTGCCAAAATATTCATTTTTACCCGTTGGTTAAGCTTTTTCATTGTGAACATTTTATACCTTATATTTTTGACATTACATTTCATGTTGAAACGATGTCTTTTGTAATATTCTTTAGATAGTTATGGTAATGAGCGATACTTTATGTAGACATTTTAAGCTCTGTTAAATTAAGTAAAAATTACAAATTTAATTGAAAAAACCTACTAAAATTGAGTGTAGAACATAAAAGATAAACAAAACATATCTTATATTCTATACTTAACTTAACAGAGCCACATTTTAGCATGAATCTATTCTCGTTCAAACCAAATCTTTTAATTATACGTAAGTCAAGAATTTCCTTTTCTATAACATTTGTTACTTCTGCAGACTGTTTATTGTGCGCTTTTATATTTTCATGCTGCAAACCATTTGTTCGATTCTCAAGGTACCTGTTTTTCCACTTGTAATGTGTCATTCAAGTTATTAGGTATCTAGTGCATTACCTACAGTACCTTCAGTCCACGGTTTCTGATGAATTAGATTAAATTTCGTTTGTAATTCTATTTTGTATACAATTACTATCAGACTAGAAAGTGTTACCTATGTTACTAAATGAAATTGTAACCATCTATACAAGTACAACAAGTAATTATTAGTTTTAAGAAATTTATAGCATCTTAATTCATATATAGAAATAGACATGACATAGAACTGGGTAACGACGATTAAATTTGTGATTATAGTAAGAATACTGAAGGATGATGACTAAAATTTTACAGGTAAGAGTATTATACTATAGTACAGCTGTTAGTTTAACAGAGCATAAACAGCGCTGAAACCGGTATGCAGGATTTTAACAATACGATATCCTTGAGAAAATCAAACAAACTTCTTACATGTAACCTTTTAGAATCTATCAATATAGTCAATATCTGAGTGTGTCAGATTTATTTTACATGATATAATGTCTCAACATTGTAGCCTCATCCAGTATGTTGAAGCAAACGATTAGAGCTTGATTTTGATTAGCTAGCTCAAATTATAGGAATTTACTCGATAATCTAACTATGTTGTCATTTAGTTGGATAATCCTACAGAATTATACTCTAATAACTTTACAATTTTGAACTATTAATTGATTAATTTATTTATTGTTAGTGCCTATTGATAGAATTCTATATTAATAACTAAATTATTACAATATTTTATGAAACAGAAGGTAAGAGTAATGGTTGTTTCACTAACTTTAATGATTGGAATAATGGCTGTTGTGGATTATTCACTTGAGACAGCTTTTTCTCAGGAGGACCCAGCGAAAGAAAAAGCATTACAGGACCAGGTAGCCAGCGCCTTTAATTATGTGCATAAGGCAGACCTTAATAGAGCATCTTTAACTCTATTACTAAATGGCATCAGTCTTATTCAAAATGATACATTACTAATATATGATTCAACTCCTTATGCAAGCAAGGGACATATATCTCTTAATTTACCATGTAACCCAGAAGAACCTAATAAACCGATGTTTCAGGTACTAATCGGTCTTGCTCCAAAGGTTTTTCCCTTGTACCTGGGATATTTAGAACAAGTTTCAAACCCGCCTAGAAGTTGTTTATTTCATGGACAATTTGGATTTGGAGATCCTGTAACAGATGTGGCTCTTCACTACTCAGGTGATGGAGAGATTAAATTTCTAGGTCCACATACTATTACAATAACTGTACATGAATCATACATTCCAAGTCAAGAGCAGTTAAAACTGAAACAACATTTAGCTCCTTAATTTTTTTTTAACATATATATGATGGTACGTTTTAATAAAAAATTAATTTGCAAGTTTTTATACCTTGAAAATTAAAAATAAATTGAATACTTTCAATACTTTTTTATGAGAAAATAATTGTAGGAAGATTTTCTTATTTCGCTAACATCTTACATAACAATTGTTCTTAATTTAGTAAGAGCAATAATCTTCATGTTTTTACATATTAACAAAGTAAATTGAATGTCTAGAAAACTCACTATGTTTGGATTTTACTGCCAACTATATTCTAATCATTAGCATGCAAGGAATAATTTTTGCCAGTCAAGTCAAGGAGACATCTTTCTATTGGTTTCTTTAAATCTTCTACTTCCTTCTTATTTTTTTCCAGCTCCATTTGCAATTCTTTATGTGAGGCCTCTTTTGCAAACAGTTCTTGGGAAAGATAAGATTTTTGTTCCTGCATGTCTCTTAATTTTGAAAAAATAGTGAGATCTGGATTGTTCTGTAATGTATGTAATTTTTTATTCAGGTTTTCTTCTCGACTTTTAAATTCATTTAATGAATGGAGAATGTTGTCAATATAAGTAATTATTTTACCAGAATCTTTGACATTAATTTTTCCCTTTACCATTGAAGTCCTAACATCTGTAATGAGATTAACATAGTGAGTAATGTCTTGAGAGAACATTTCCCAAGGCTTTTCAGTCATTACTTGGAATTTATGAATAACTGATTTATTCATTCCATAAGAATATTTGTTGAATGCTCTGCTGACTCTACTAAAACTATTAATTAATTCTTTATGGAAATCCTTTTTCTCTTTCTCAACTAATGTCAGCGTTTGTCTTGTTTTCTGTGCATTATGATATTTTTCAGAGTTTACCAACAAATTTATTTCAGATTCAACTTTTTTTATATTCGATCTCAAATCGTCAATATTAGCTCTCTTATCATCGACAAGTGATTCCATAGAACTTATCATTTCTTTTTTATCCGCAATGACATTTAATCCATCTATACAGGAATTCAAAAAATTTAATTCATCGTCATAGAGATAAATTTCCCTTTTGCATTCATGGGAAATATTTGAAATATTCTTAAATTCGTTTTCTAGTTTTTCGGCATACTTTCTAATAAAGAAATTGAAAACTTTCTTATGGGAAGAACTTAGCTCTGAAAACCTATGGACCATAGAATCTAGGTGCTGATGAAAATCTTTGATATCTTGAAAAGATTCAGGAACAGTAGGAAATGATGATATTTCTTTTTTTATCGATGATATAACCATTCTTTTGGAATTAATAAGTAGGGACTCAAAGCTACGTTCTTGGACATCTATTTTAGCTATTTCTAGATCCCTGGCAATATTCTTTATATTGTTCATATATTGTAACGACTGAAAATGGAGTGGTTTAATTTTTTCTGCTAATTGCTTTATTTTACCATCTCGAGATCTTTGAAGAATATCTTTAGTATCAAATGATGTAATTTGAATATCCTCAATTGAATTATCTTTAAATTTGTTTATATTATATGAATTTCTCCCTTTTTTATCAATATGGGGTTTCTTCTTAAAAAAATCAAATAAAGGAGCCAATAAATATACTAATAATATCAATAAGAAAAATCTTTTTATTTTTCTAGTATGCGAAAATTCATAGTGAGTCCTAAAAATATTGAAACAAGTCATTTTTGTGTAAAAAAATGAAAAAAATGAAAGTACATCGGATTACCTTTATAGGAGATTTATAATGCTTGAATTTTGTTGATGAATAATAAAAAAGAAGATGACAATTCGAAAAATGGTATGATTTTTATATATATATCATTATCTATTTTGAGCGCCACAATAATAAGTGCAATATTCTCACGAGAAATTAATTATTATTTTTATGCAATGATATGGATTGGAAGTTTTTTGGTCTTTTTTTTGTTGTTCAGAACTAGAATAATAGATTCAGTTAAAATTATCAAGACGAGGATAAAAAAGAGTACTGGATGGCCATTAACAATCAAAATCATAAATGGAATATGTTGGGCTGGTCCATTTTTCTTTGCAGCATTTATGCCTGTTATTCATGAATTTTTAATATTGTTGGGAATAGGATTAGGAAATATTTCCACTGCACTCATATTTTTAAAGTATAACAGACTCAAAAACAAGGATCAAATGATCGTTGGGTTAATTTGTTTAATATCTATCGTAATAATAATGGTGTTATATCAATATGATTTAATAGCGAAAGTACAAGGTGAATTTTTAGCAAGGATATTAATATCTATAGCTTATGGAATAGGAGGAGTATATAGCTTATTCTTTGGAGAAAAAGATACATATTCAAATGACATACCACAGTAAAGAAATAATCACATTTTGTCACTAAGAGCGTACTTAAAAATAAAGAAGAATTTAGCTCTTTGGTTTCTTTATCATGGTAATAATGAAATAAGAACAATAAGACCAAAAGTCATGTTAGAACAAGTTACATGTATTGCAGATAGCTATGAAACGATATTAAAAACCTTGTACCAGAGTAAAAACAGAGAACAATAGCGGTAGACCAATTGTTCCTTATAGAATAGTACTTGATGGAATAATATTTGTCCTGAGCACTGGCAGTCAATAGAAAATGTTACCAAGAGTATGGTTCAGGATGGGCACAGAAAAGAAGATTTCAAGAGTAGGAACAATCAGGTAAATTTGACAAATTAGAGTGCAATTACTAGAAATACACTATAACAGAAAAATAATCAAATTGACTTAATAGTCACTTGATAGTAATCTATAAGCCACCTAATCAAAAAAAGTGAAGAAAAAAAGAATTATTCATGAATATGAATTTTTATATTTCCTTTTCTTTGCAGTGTTATTGCATAAAATAATAATTCTAATGTTTATAACTATTGGACTTCTATTAACATCGAGTCTTACTTCATGAAAAACGGTAAACAGTGATACAGAAAAAGCATTTGCAGAACAAAATAGTAGTGCGCTAAAACTACTTACTGAAGATGATTTAAAATTTATTCAAGAAGAAGGGATCGAACTATCCAAGTTCATTCAGTGATAAATACATAAGAGAAATTAAACAACAACCACCTGACGCTTATGAACAGAGAATTAAAACTTGTATGGATATGAAGGATGCAAATTTCATCGATCCTAATATAGAATGTGTAAGTTGGATGCTTACGCTAGAGGGAAATTACAAATTAATACAATGGCTTCTCAGCTCAAATCAATATTAGTCTCATTTTTTTGTGTACTTTTTCTAAGGCTTATTTAATTGAGCCATTTCATCTATTTCGTGTAGGAATTTACCTGTTTCATCATATGATTTAGCACATAAATCGATTATGAATGGTATTGGTGAGTTCAAAGTATCTATTGCATTCCATTCGACTGCAATTATGGTTATTTTTATATCCATAGAAAATTCTTCACTTTCGATTATAGGTTGAATCTTAGACCATCTTTGCTTATACATTTCTAGCGATTCTCCGAGTGATACACTGTTTGAATATGTAACACATTCTAGTAATTTCATTTCTGAAGTATTTGGATTTTCTGACGCCTTTTCTACGGTTTCAGCTAAATTGTTAGGAAAGTTTTCATATTGAAAATTTAGTTCATTTTGTGCATTTATGTTTGAGGAAAGTATAACGCTTCCTAACACTCCACTTAGAATCAATATTAACATCATATATTTACGAAACCTAATCGAATCTTAATTTTTGTTGTGGTTCAACTTCTAATTCACTATCGCCTAGAAATTTAATTGATTTTATAAAATGGTCACGAATTTCAATATTTTCTGGATCATCAAAAATTGTAGTAGGGGCTATAAATTTAAAAGCGTATAATTTATCATCAACATTAGTTATCCAAAATTGTCTAGCATATTTAACAGCATAAGGCTGATATTTATCTTCGCTAGTAACCAAAAAAGTTACAGTTTCTTTACCATCAATAGACATCATCGATGGTTCTTCTATAATTTTAGCTTCATACGCTTCTTCAAATCCCTTAGTAGCAATATGAAGAGCTAGTTGAATCACCTTTTCAAATCCAAGAATATCTAATACGTTTGCTAATGATCCTCCCGAGGAAATCGGAAACCCTAGGTTGAAACTTCTACTTGACGAAAAGTCTGCTATCCTCATATCTGGTGCACTATCAAATCTAGATTTTTCATTAATTTTCCAGTCTGTTGGATATTCAAACTGAATTCCGTATTTCTCACTTGTATAATTAGAGAATTCTATTGCAAAAGCATAATTTTCTGGTGTAAACAAAGAGATAGATGATAAAGAAATTGCAAGTCCTGTAAGCACAATCAATAGTAGTAAGTGCTTCATATATTGCTAAATCACTCTTAAACAGATAAACTTTTATCTATAACTGTTCATTGTAACAATGTTATATAAGAATCGATAAATTTATTAATTTAAATCTAATTGTATAGTTAGAATGATTTTTTCATACCTAGTTCTCTCATTAATGGCCATTCTTATACTGACAATAACAAGTACAAATGGATTTAGTTAATCCCTTCAGATGCCAGAATTCAAATCCAAATCTACTATGGAAAGTAATACAATAATAGAAAATAATCCGAATGAACAGATTGCAATGAAACTTCAATTAGAACCTCACGAGAACGAATTTTTGGCTGATGATGATTGGTATCAAGTTTCAGACATTGCGTTTGCAACCACTAATAACAGTAAATTATGTCATGCGGTAAGATGTGATTATGAGATTGATGATGGACAAATGAGTTCTGAAATTTGCAGCTGGTGAAAGATCGTTAGATGGAAAATTCAAGACAAGTGCTGGTGAATCAAAGAAAATATTCGATTTAAGGGCTACTTGGGAAGCAGTCGAGGAACGTGATGTAAATGGTGAACTAAGTCAACTTAAAGAAGGGACGTTTAGCATAGGCAGACCTGTATTTAATCCACAGTTCGAATATGACATAAATGGCACATTGACAAAAGATGGTAATGGTTATTTGATACAGGTATTAGGGGCAAAGAAATGAAGGAAATTTATATTTTCACTTCATAATTTTTTGTTTCTAATACTTTGTGTAATGTACAACTAAATGCGATATATTTAAACATAATAAATTGCAAAAGAACTACTGCACACCATTACAAACAACGTTGCTGGTTCACTGTTACCTAAAGAAAAAATTATAGTGAAAGAAAAATGAGTCAAATTAATCATATTAATTATTAAGTTCTTTTACTATTTTCTTTACATTTTGTGCCAACTAGAAACCTTATTTTACCTACTCATTTTAATTACTTTTCAATAACTTTTTTCATTGATATATAATCTACTGCTCTGTTGCGTAACTCGTCTAGATAATCATCTATTTTTTGTTACTAAGGTAAATTATGTAACACTTATACTTTGAAACCAGTTATACAAAGACGCTTTCAGTATTATCTCCTTTATCATGTTCTCAAATCTTATAGCAGTAACATATTCTCCAAACATTCTCTTGATACAGGAAAAGACTGTTTCTACTATCCATCTCTGTCCATAGTCTACACTATCCTTCCATTGTTGTAGATTGGTTTTCTGTAATTGTACGTTCTTGTTTCTCAAATAATGGTTTGTCTTTCTATACTTGGCATTCTTTCTTACCTTAATTGCTGGTTGAATTCCTTTAAATGATAAAAATTGAAAATTCTTGTTACTGTCATAGGCACCATCCATAATGGCAGTTTCAACTACTTTGTTCTGTTTTATAGTTATATCACCCACTAATTTAGGTAATACTTTTCCATCATGCACTTCTTCACTGGTTACATGTAATGATAGAATTCTCTTCTTTTTTATGTCAACTGCTACATGTATCTTTAGATAACCTCTTTTTACTTTCCATTTGTGCCTAATCCATTCTCCTCTGTTTGTAACTTTAACACCAGTAGAATCAATTACAATTACAAAATTATCATCATGTTGTAAAGTGGATTTATCCTGATCATCATCATCTATTTTGATATCCAATCTGTTTATTCTTCTGCAAATCCCGCTATAATCTGGAATTGATGGTAACGTATTTGCAGCATGAGCTCGTACAATACCCTCAGTTTGTCTGTATGGTAAATGAAAATATGCTCTCACATATCCAAGTAGTTTGATGAATGACTCTGGATATACAAATTTTCTACCTTCCTTGTCCTTATTCATCTTCTCTAGTTCAGAATCCCAGTTATCTATAACATCAAAATCAAGTAATACCTCACCACGTTTAACAAGAGATTCATTGTACTTCTTCCAGTTCACATGTATTATGACTAGAATAGGCTAGCTAAATGTGTTAGGAATAGCGAGTTACGCAACAAAGCATAATCTACAAAAAGTAGCATATACAATGTAATTTCAATAGTAAAAGTTTAAAGCTACTTTCTATTATCCTTCATAAAATGAAAACATCAATACTTACTAATTCGGAATTGTTGTGGTTGTCTGGAAAGAAGATGGTATCAAAAGATTATGAGTACAGGATTAGGAGTGATATAAAAAAGAAAATAAAAATTTTATAACAATTAGAACTACCATTACTTGCAAATCATGGTTTCATAGATGATCTAAGTATATTTACTCAGCTGAGTGCTAATCCTCAGATCCTAAATTATAGTAATACAAAAAAAACGGAAACTAAGAACTTGAATGAATCTATTCAGAGAAATTTCGTGCTTAATTCCTCAAGTGAGGGAAATAACACTTATAAAAATAATCAAACAAATAACTGTGAGGGGGCCGGTGGTCTAGCCTGGTTAGGATACCGCCTTGACATGGCGGGGATCGTTGGTTCGAATCCGACCCGGCCCAGGTCATATCTGTCTGCTTTTATAGGCCCAATACTATATAACATGCATGCAAGTCCAATCTGAAACTGAAGATTATCAGCATGAAATTAATCCTATAACAAATTTTCTTTTTGCACTAAAAGCATCTGAAAGTAGGAGACAGTATCCAAAAAGGTTTGAAGTTTTTCTAGATTTTCAACATTTGGAGGGCGATTTTAAAAGCAAGGTATTTGCATTTTATAAAAAAACGATAAAAAACCCTCAATGGTTATCAAACAAACTAATAGAATTTATCCAATTTCAAAAAGAAAGAGTCCAAAAGGGAGAAATTTCTGAATCTACAATTCCCTATTATTTTAAAGCGGTAAAACTATTTTGTGTAATGAATGATATAACTATTAATTGGCAAAAGATAAGCAAAGGGATTCCTGCAGGGAAAAGAGCAGCAGAAGACAGAGCACTATCACATAATTATGTCTAAGAAAAAAGGATCTTCCTATATGAAATATTCCGGTATAATGATTTTAATACATACATCAATTTTGGTATCATATAATCTAGTAATAGCGCCTTCATTAATATTAATTGATGGAGCTCCACCAACACCCGGAACTGAACCCCTTATACCTATCAAACCCTTTATGCCCGGTGGAGTTGGCATAGATCCTAATACTGACAGTGTGTTTATAACTGAACCACAAAACGACATTATCAAGAAATTCACAAATAACGGTGTTTTTGTGAAAGGATGGGGCGGACCAGGGGGAGCTAATGGTAAATTTAGTGATCCAAAAGATGTCGCTGTGGATTCTACTGGTAACATATTTGTAACCGATGGTCATAATAATCGCATTCAAAAGTTTCAATTATCGAATGTATGTCCTGTCGGCACAATACAGATTGCAGTTGGTGTATGCTTTGTTAAGAGTTGGGGTACATATGGGACGGGAAATGGGCAATTCGAGTTTCCATTTGGAATAGACATAGATTCTAAAGACAGCATATTTGTAGTTGATGCCTGGAATCAACGTATCCAAAAGTTTGACAATAATGGCAACTTTATTACTAAATGGGGTAACTGGGATACTGGTCGTCATGGTGAGTTTCAAAATCCAGATGTTATTGCAATAGATCCTAAGACAGATGAAGTTTATGTACATGATTCTGATAACTATCGCATTCAGAAGTTTGATAATAATGGCAACTATGAATTAAGCTGGGAAGCACAGGGTACTGACGATGGTCAATTTGGTAATGTATATGGTATTGTGGTAGATCCTGGTAATGTATATGGTATTGCGGTAGATCCTAAAACACATCATGTATATGTATCCGACACAAGTAATAGCCATATTCAAAAATTCACAAATAATACCGCATTTGTCACAAGCTGGGGTGAATATGGTGCAACAAATGGGAAATTTAACACACAATCTGACCTCGATGTAGACTCTAAAGGTGATATATTTGTAGCTGATTTGAATAATCATCGCGTTCAAAAATTTAATAAGCAAGGTAGCTTCATTTCAAAATTCCCATAATTTATTACCACATTAATTACATATAATAAACTTGCAAAAAAGAAGATTAAATTCATAACATCTGATATATTTACAGGTGCTATTAACTTAAGGAAAGAGATATAGCTGTGAACGTTCTATTCTAACAATATATGTTATTAAGATTTGTCAGAAATAGAACATCCGCATGTATAGTAATGTACTCTTTGTGTTTGTACTTTCTTGGTCTCAGTCTACGAAATACATCCAAAGCATTGGTAATATTTAGAGATAAAAAGAGAAGTCACATTGCTGTATGGAACTGGATTCAAAGATTTGGTTCATTGCAGATCTACAATAAACATAGAAGAATTTCTGCATTCATAATTGATGAAACTATAATTCAGATTGGTGATCAACACTTTTGGTTATGGATTTGTATTGAACCAATTCATTCTTCAGTGCTTGGAATCCATATTTCTGAAGAGAGAAATATGCTTGTTGCTGAAAAATTCCTTAGATCGTTAGTTGAGAAGTATGGAAGGCATCCAGTTTACACAGATGGTGGGACATGGTATCCAGAAGCATGTAATCTACTGGGATTGAAGCACTATCTACATTCTTCGATAGAGAAAAGTCTAATGGAACGGGTTAACCAGTATTTGAAAGATAGAACAGAATGTTTTGATGATTACTATCCATGTATCAAAGAGGAATGTAATCTATTTCATGTATATAACTGGATACAATTCTTTGTATCTATGTATAATGATACAATAGCAGATAATAATAATTATGATTTTGAGTTAAAGGAGGTGGAAATTATCTTAAATTAACAGAGCCTATTTGACTATATTTTTTTATTTTTATTTTTTTCAATAGAATTCTATTGCACAAACCATATAGGAATAATGAATTTTATCACATCGACAGATTTAACTTCCTATACGTACGTCAGATTTAGACTATTAAAACATCTTAATCAAAAAATTGTAAGATAAAAATCAAGTTGGTTAATTTTATTAATATAAATCAATATAGAGAAAAAATTATTTGACTGTCCATTGCCATATATTGCGTTGAGATGCTTCTCCTCCTATTATACTTACATAGAGACCCACTGAATCTTTCAAGAAACTAAGCGAACCATTGGACGTTGTATCAAAATAGATCAAGCCTTGATAAATAATACTTCCATTTCTAGTTACCTTACCAATGTCTTCTGCATTCCATGTCACGCTCTGACCATCGGATGATGTTATTATACCTTTACCTTTTCCGATGATTTTATTAGGATAAATGGATTCAAGAAAAGTTCCTTGATTTCTACTTGATAATGCTGAACATTATAAAAGTCTTTGGTGGTGTAGAAAACAGAACATATCACGAGATTAAACTTGCGTTTTGCGAAACCAAGCAACCATAATTAATTCTAGTTAAAGCGATCGGCAAGTTCTTGGTTATTCATCACTCGTATCGCATCATTTATCTCAGTTATACAGAACATCTT
Organism: uncultured Nitrososphaerales archaeon; assembly: GCA_963695855.1. GTDB lineage: Archaea > Thermoproteota > Nitrososphaeria > Nitrososphaerales > Nitrososphaeraceae > TH1177. The sequence goes on from CAVOHZ010000010.1 coordinate 911,098, forward strand.
TTGGCTTTTAAGAAAATCTTATCACATAAAAGTACGGAATCCTCATTCAACCTTATCTGGAAAGATTATTGATGAGAAACTCTGGATGGTCAATTCCTCGATGGGATATTAGACTTATGTTTCAAATGGTTTATACCACAGTAAACAGTGTACGCCTCAGTTAGCACCCCTATTCGATCACTGATAGAACCACAAAGATAGACGGCATGGGGATGCCTTCAAATTATTATCTTTACCATCCTAAAGATTTTGCAGACTTTGCGGCAGCTTCATCTAGCGCTTGCTTTGGATCTTAATCATATAAAAGAAAATATTCAATGATTTTAGAAAGTTATTTATTTATTTATTTATTCCATCATGATGATGGATAAATGAATAGATCAGAATTGCCATAGCCTTCTAACATTCAACAAAGACCATGACAACAACTACAACAAGCATCCAAAACCTGATATATTAGGAGAGGAAAGAGGGCTATGGCTTAATTTTAAATACAATGTTAGCGTATTCTATGTACCTAGAATCTTCAACATACACTCCATAGCCTTCTCCTTTCAAATCATGCAAACCTCTGGAAGGAGGCCTATGGCTTTTACCTTTAATTCTGGGTATTTTGAATAGGTTAGTATTGTAAACAATATTGTGACCTCTGAGCCCAAAGAATTTGTTAGTTAATTTAATAGATTAATTAAGATTACAGGCAAAAATGACCGTTGCCCAAGCCGGCCCATGTAATTTTTATAAATTTGATTGTACTTTTTTACAATTTTCATATTATTTAACAAAGTATTATCAAATTTATTGTTTCTCTCTTTTTGGGAAAAATTTAAAAATAAAAAAATTTTATGAGGAAGTATACCGGTAATTTTTATTGACGGCAAAATTGTTTTGAAAAAAGAGTTTTACTTCATATGAAATTGAGTTAATGGACTAATTTTATGGTAGAATCAAGCATTTGTTTATTTATTTTTCATGAATCTTATACCAGAAATTTAATTTTTTTATAACTTTCAAGATGATAATATGATAAATGAGACCTCACAAATACAGGAGGAATTACAATACATTTTTCATAAAACATGGATTTAATCCGTGGAAGTATCATATAGAAGATCACAAGTATCATGAAAGGCTACCGTCCGGATACCATGTCTCACAGACATGGGGCGGATTGCATAAGGCATGGGTCGGATATTGTATAGCCAGAGACAAATTGGAACCGGATAGGGAAATACATTATGCCAAAGTAATACAAAAGTTACAAAAGGAGTTGGGCTTGAAAGTTTGAGAATTTGAATGTTTAAGCTAATGAATATTAGAAACATGAAATAGGAAAAAAGATAGAAACCGAAAAAAAATTAGATACTGAGACTTGTAAATATTATTTGTTGCACTCTTTCTCTCCATTCCTTAGATGAAATTATCTTTTTATCCTCTAATAGTTCAACAATTGAGTCTATCATGTATTCAAGAACATGCAGATCATTGTTATAGTCAGGACATGTATGTTTGTCAGAATTTGTCTTGTAACTGTTTAGAAAAATAGAAGAAATAACAATATTCTGAATTCGTTCTGACTCAGTATTCCCTAACAATTCCAGATCTTTATTGATAGTATCCAAAACATCTTTTGGATGTGAAATTTGAGTTTTATCTTCCATTTAACTAAATTATTGCGCCTAAGGTTTTTATTATTTTCAATACGATCTTTTTCCCTGTTTTTTAAAAAGAATCATGTTGTTTGCTGAGCATAAGCTTTGTAAATTATTTTTTTATTGATATTATTTGAAATATTTCTAAAATTAATTATTAATATTTAATACCATCTTCCTGTTATTGATTAATTAAGATGAGTGACATTGATATTTGGCAAAAAGAGTTCTGGAATCGATTGAATCAAGAAATGCAAGAAAATTTTAAAAAACAAATGGAGCTTACACAACAACAGGTAAAAGAACAAATTGAACTTACACAAGAACTGGTAAAAAAACAAATGGAGCTTACACAAGAACAGGTAAAAGAACAATTGGAATTTACAGGAGAACTGGTAAAAAAACAATTGAACATAAAGAAGGACAGCCAAGAAGATCAGAAGAAGAAGTAAAAAGATTGATAGAAGTGGCTATGAAAAATGCACAGGATTTCCTCAATCAACATAGTCCAACATTAGCAATGATAGAATTTGAACAAGCAAGATTAAGAAATTTCTTGAAGGAGTGAAATTTCCCTTTATTTTTATTAATTTAAAATAATTAAAAAATAAATCTTTAATATTATTATCTTTATTACCATATATTAGACTCTTATTTTTGCACCGCTATAGGTATTACTACCTCCTTGGCAAATTCCTATATTTTCTGAATAAGTACAAAATAATTAAAATTAAGTTTCTCATAATAAAAGCTAAATACAAGATAGTAGCAGCAGAACCCTACTACATTGAAGATTCCACTCTCGACCAGATAGCTGAGTATGTCGATGAACCCTATTGTTAAAAAGAAGTAAAATTCAAGCAACTTGCCAGTTCAAATTTGCTATTATACTGACTTTCAGAGCATCTTTAACATTTTTGGTAAATTCTAAAGTAGTTTTTGTTGTTGTATAACTATTGTATCTCAGAATTTCACATAATCTAAATAATCTTTCATTTCATTTTCATATATCAAAATCTTATCTGCAACTATTACTACTGATTTTTATTGAGTGCTAAGACATGACCTTTTCTTAAATAATTTTTTTATTTGCAAATAATATTTAGAATATTTTACTATAATTATCTTACCCTTTATTGTTATATTATACTAATATAAGTAAATCACTTATCTAATAATATGAAATATAGAAGTAGAACAGAAATAGTAAGTAATATACTGGATGCTGCAAATGGAGGAGCAACCAAGACAAAAATTATGTATAATGCTTTTCTAAGTTATAAACAGTTAAAGGAAAACCTTTCTGTCTTGATAGAAAACAATCTAATAGAATATCTTGAAGGAACTAAAACATTCAAGACTACAGAAAAAGGATTAAATTTACTAAAAATGCAAAACGAAATGGCAGAATTATTACAAATTACAATCGGAAATGACAAATTAATTTAATCTTTTTCAATATACTAACATACACAATATTTTTTTTATAGTAATTCTATATTAATATCTAGTTTAAAGACAACGAAAAGTTAATCCTTAATTATCTGTGATACTACAATGCTAGACTTTTATTATATAATCGATATATGAAATATTGCATTAACTACCATGGTAGAATACTGAAAATACTCTGTCGTCTTGACGAAGTTATGGTACTATTATAATTAAGTTTGGATTAGTAACAAATTGTAACTCAAACTACCCGGCCCATTACAAATATGTATGCTTTTAGATGATGAGTGGGAAAAGGTTGAAGTTGTGGTTCCTCCAATAAATCCGGAAGATTATGATCTTGTAGAATTTTGGGGGAATAGGAAAATATAGTTCACCAGAATTTTCATGGATGTTGCTGCTGTTGCTCTGACGTTTCTTAACTCTGATAGATTAGGTGAAATGTATGAAAATGATATGTTTGTAGGAGACATCAAACAAGGTAATCTTTACCGTTTTGAACTAGATGAACAGAGAAAAGGGTTGGTACTTGATGGAGCACTTGCAGATAAAGTTGGTAGAAAAGATGAGATAAACCAAGTAGTGTTTGGTCAGGGATTTGGTGGTATTACAGATATAGAAGTAGGGTCCAATGGTTATCTGTATATTTTAACCTTTGACAAAAAGAATGGAACAATATATAAAATAGTACCAACAGCTGCAGATAGAGGAGAACAAGAAATAACTTCATGATTACAGTACACAGGTAAATTTTGATTATGTTATCTTTCAACATTGAGAAAAGAATATTGGCACATATAATAAAAAGTGAGCAAATGGATATTAATCGATGATATTTTCAAGATCTGGGATAATAATAGTTCCTATTACTCTTTTTATTTTCTCTCTAAACATTATGACAACTTTTTCAATCAGCATAGAAAAGAGTGACATTACTCTTAAAAATCATGATGCACATTCTTCCCTTTCTCCTTCTTCTTCTCCTCTATCTGCAGGAACGCTTAATACTTTAACAGATTTTAACTTTGCAGCTGTTGGAGATTGGGGATGTACATCTGACACTACAAATACTCTAAAAAATATTCAAGATAAAAATCCAGAATTTGTATTGGTATTAGGTGATCTTTCCTACGATAAAAGTACCCAATGTTGGTTTGATATAATAGATCCCATTGCAGAAAAAATTATGAGTGCAATTGGGAACCATGAAGTTGATTCAACTAAAAAACTTCAACAATATATGGATTATTTTGGTTTAGAAGAATAATACTACTCATTTAATTATGAAAATATTCACTTCACTGTGATCTCCATAAAACTTCCGTATGAGGAGGTTTCTGAGCAGTATAATTTTATCAAAAATGATCTTTTTATGGCATCGACAGATCCTAATATAGATCGGATTATTGTATTTTATCATAGTTTAGCCTATACCTCACCTGCAGATACCGGCAAAGGCAATAGAGCAGAAAAAGAATTGAGAGAGACTTATCATCCTTTATTTGAGGAATATAAAGTGGACCTAATATTGCAGGCACATAATCACAACTACCAAAGGTCATATCCAATAATCTATAACAACGATGATCCAAAGAATCCCATAATAACAGATGATAATAATAATAAAAACTAGAATGACCCAGAAGGACAGATATTTGCAACAGTGGGTACTGGTGGTGCAGAAATTTATCCTTTAACCTGACAAGCTGATTATGTTGCTACTCAATATGAAGGATTTGGCTTTTTGAATGTATATGTGATAAACAATGGAGTAACTCTTGATGGCAAATTTTATGCTAATAATGGAACAATAAAAGACCAGTTTACTATCACAACATCAGCTAATGTCGATAAAATCTATACAAATGATTAAACTATATAATAAAGATATGTCGAGATAGTACATAATTGAACCTAAATTACTTTGCTTTTTCCGATCTATAATTCTCAACAATAATAATATTAGATTCATGAATTATTAATTGTTAAGTTACATATACTCTATAGCATAGTTAAATTTTGTAGATCGTAAGCTTACGGAACTAAATAAATAACACAATTATGTCTATACCGCAAGTTATATAGCTAATTTAGCTTTTATATATACGCTATCCATGGGTTTTATTCTGGAATTCCGCTGATGCTTCAGATCTTTTGGTGTCGATATCATTTATGTAAAATCGCTCTTGGTTTTCATCATATTCAAGGTCATTCAGAGTTATGACTTTGAATCCATTATCATATAAATATTTCATCTCCAAATCAAATAGTTCTGGAGGTGTAAAATCTATATTGCCCCTGCTGATTGCATGATAACCAATTATCGGAATAACATTTATCTCTCCATTTTTATTGAATTTGGTTTGGCTATCAACTATTTTAGCAAATTTTTCAAATAGTAAAAATAAAGGCTCATACCCAAATTCATCTCCCATGAATCCCTTGCCGATATAATGATGCGCTCTATCGTGTGACCATTCTTTCATTGCAAATTTGTTGGTAGGGGTTAATGTTCCATCAGAGAGATATGGACTACAGTTGGTTGTCCCATAATAATTCTTCTTGTCATAACCAAATTTCTCCCATCCATCACAGTTAAGAAACATTAAATCAGAATGTCCTATAAATGCAAAATCAAAGTATTTAGCAACAGTATCTACTATAGAATGATCATTTCCAGCTTCATTAAATGGAACTTGGAAGACAGTGGGACTATAACCTTTGTCTTCTAAACATTTTTTACCTCCACTAATAATGGACTCAATTTCTTGGGGTGATTTAATTTCAGTTAGTTTTGTATGTTGTAATCCATGTGATTGAATATCATAACCATCATTATACAATTCTCTTACTTGCTCCCAGGTCAAACCTCTTCTCTTCTCAGCATATTCACATGACACGAAGATACTTGCTTTGAAACCATATTTATCGAGAATCGGTTTTGCTGTAGTATAGGTTGTTTTATATCCCCTATCAAAAAGTAATATTACATATTTGTTGTTATTTTCTCCGTCCAATTCTATTCTTTGAGTTATCTTTAATAATGGTATGGGCTCAAAATCTAAAGGATTGTCTTCAGAGAAATCTTTATTCTCACGAAAGTTATCTTCAAAAAACTTTTTAAGATAATTACTCTCCTTGTCTTTGTCATCATCTTTCTCCTTTTTGTTATCATCATCCTTCCCTTTGTCATAATATTTCTTTTTCTCACCGTATACATTATTTGAAGATGCTAAACTATCACCAACAACTACTAAAAATCCTACTGCCAAAAGCAGCATAATCCAAAGATTAATATTATTAAATGCATTCATGAAATGAATATATTAATAGGTCAAATAATACTTAAAAGTTCAGACACAAGTTTACTGATTCTAGATAGGAAGATTTTATAAAAAAATTAAATTTCTGGAATATATAGGAAGATTTTATCTAAATATTTTATGAATATATTATCTATTAGCATGATGTTATAAAACTTTATTATAAATATAACAGGTTATAGTTTTATGGAAAAACATCAACTAAATCGGTAATATATTCACTAATCTTTCTTTTTACTTCTGTACAAAATTGACTCAGAGTCAGTGCTTAGTTAATCTTAGAATGAAAAGTTACTCTATTTGGAAAATCTAAAAACTTTGGATCTACCACTTCTTACTTCTACCTAGTAAAAGAGAGTAACTGATATCATGAGACAATACGGTTAACAGACAATCAGTCTTCTTGCTATCTTAATAATTTGTCCTTATTTCTTGCGTTCTGGATCCTCCAATGTTTGCTCTAATCCCAGTGTAAGGATATATTTTACTATCATAATTGGATTCGTCATCCTTGAAAAGTGCCGCTACAGTTGTATTGTTATATATATTTTTTAAGCGGTCTATTTGAGTCAAATTTTCACCTTCTATTTTTGACATGACACGTTGATAGATAGAATCTACAAGAAGTATTATTTTTGATGTCCTGATCGGTTTGGTATCTCTAAAATGTGAAAATGTATTTTCGTTGTCAAATACATATTTGTATATCCATGATGATATTGGACTTGCAATTACTGTAATTTGATCACTTTCTCGTTCATGATCTTCAATGATGGGAATAGGATCTCTTTCATGGGATTCTTTTTCTAATTGGTTTGCTATAAAAGATATGGAATAGAACTGAACATAAGATAAATCAGTTGAAATTAGTAATGTAGTATTTACAAGTCCAAATATACAGAGAGAAGAAATTATTAAAAATGAAATTATTCTATCTTTCTTTTTTAATTTACCTATCCGAGGTAAATCATGAATAAGTTTCGCTATTGCTATACATAATGGTGGTAATATCAATATGAGATGAAAATGGGCGACCCATCCTATAAAATATAGAAAAATTATATACGGCACGAGCCAGATTATTGGAACAAATTCCCTTCTTAATGAACAGTATATAGTACCTATAATTCCTAGAACCAATAATACCGGGTCGGATTTCCAGAAATCTTCTACTATATTAAAAAGAGAATTGCCTCCATGTCTTTCTGTTCCTTGCCAGAATATTCCATCTATGAATTCATCAAAGCGGTCTGAGACGATTGCATATGCTGGCCATATTGCAGGAATTACGACAACAGGAATAATGAACCATATAATCAAAATTTTAATTTTTCCACTGTTAAAAGAAAATTTATTTTCCTTGTACGGAACTTCTGATAAGCTTTGATTTATCAAATAGAGTGCTATCGGTAGAAAACATATTGCTGGTATTTTAGTGAAGATCGCAATACCCATTGATATACCTGATAAAAGGAGTAGAATTTTATTTCTAGAAACTGAGCTAGGCCCAATTTTCAATGCCAGAAAAATTGAAGTTAGAATAAACGGTAACATAATTGAATCCAATACGATTCTTCTTGTAATCCATGTTAATGGCATTACGGCAAATAAAATCGCGGCGAAAATTGCAATGGGCCTATTAAATCGTGTTTCTGATATTTTATAAATCAAAAAAGTATCTATTACTGCAACGATGCCCATTAATATTCTTGGAATTAAATAAAGGGTTTCTATTGATTGCACATCCGCGGATGGGTCTATAGAATTTGGATATCCTATCAGTCCCAAAAAAAAGGCTAAAAATATTTGACCGAAATAAGGGTGATCAAAACTGCTTGTGGAATCCTGCGAGTGATCAAAACTGCTTGAATCATCGTGAGGACCATTTCCCTCTAATATATGTAAGGCTCTTTTTATATAAACACCCTCATCTGGATGAAAAGACGGAAATTGGGATAAATTCCAAAGGTGAGTAAAGGAGCTTAAAACTAATGGAATGAAGAGAATAATCAAATAATTTCTCTTAATTAGCATTCTGATTTATTTAGACAATATGCTCTTTATATTTTATTTTTAGAATCATGAGAGGATGGGATACCTAGACAAAAGAAGATGAAAAGAATATACTCTTAATACTTGCATCATAAAGAATGGATAAGATACCACATAAATCAAAACATGAAAAATTAAAGAATCATATTATATCGTATACTAAGATCAATATCCAGTTACCTCATAACTTGCACTAATAGATACTTTTTTGATTTATAAAATATTGAAGACATCTTCTGACTTCGGTTACAAGGGAACAGAAGGGGATTTTTCACATGCAAAATCTATACTATTATTAAAGAAGAAACACAGAATTTAATTTGTCTAAACAGACAAAATTCCGAAAATAAACATCATAAAGAATGAGTAATAATAGAACATACAATTTGTCGAATCATGCAAATTGGTATAATAGAAGGAGACAAATTGAGAACCAAACTGATCGGGCATGAAATATTTTGATATCCTATTTGTTATTGTAAACATCGGAATAATGGAGAAATAAAAACAGCAACTGTATTTAATCATAAGAACCTATACCAAAAAATATGAAGGAAAAACTGATTTGATTTAATTACGAAAGAAAATCTAATTTACTTATTTTCTTAAAAAAAATATCGTTATTCTCAAATTTTGTATCTTGCCAAACTATAAACACGTTTGGTCCAGAGACAACCAGTGAAGGATTTAAAGCTTTTAATCCCTGATCATCTAATACAATTCCTTTACGCGAAGAGTCTTTAAAATATCCGAATGGATAAAATTCGATGGTACTTTTATTATTCGGAAAATTCGCTACCCAAATTCCAAAGAAATAATCACCTCCTGCTATCAGTTTCGGTGATTTTGTATTTCCTATAGATTCTAATATATTCGTGCCACCAAAACTCAATTTATCAGTCTTTGCATGCCTGAAGAATATTCTATTCTCCATATTAATATTCGATTTTTTTGCAGCTTGTAAATCTGTACTATTCTCATCTTGCCAAATAACATAAGTTTCATTATTTAAAAGAGCTACATCTGGAAATTTTGAAATCCCTGTAGTATTGCTTATCATCTTGGTCTTTTTAAAAATCTTCCCTGTTTTTTGACTTGCTTTAAAATATATCTCCTTATTTCCATTGGTATCATCATCCCATACAACATAAACATTCTTCCCTGATGCAGCAATTTGCGGAAATTCTGATGTCCCGTTATTTTCACTAAGATTCTTTTTACCTTTAAACTCTTCACCGCCATTTGGACTTGCTTTAAAATATATCTCCTTATTTCCATTGGTATCATCATCCCATACAACATAAACATTCTTCCCTGATGCAGCAATTTGCGGAAATTCTGATGTCCCGTTATTTTCACTAAGATTCGTGATAGCTCCGAATGTACTTCCATTATCTAAACTAGAAGTAAAATATATCTCCTTATTTCCATTGGTATCATCATCCCATACAACATAAACATTCTTCCCTGATGCAGCAATTTGCGGAAATTCTGATGTCCCGTTATTTTCACTAAGATTCGTGATAGCTCCGAATGTACTTCCATTATCTAAACTAGAAGTAAAATATATCTCCTTATTTCCATTGGTATCATCATCCCATACAACATAAACATTCTTCCCTGATGCAGCAATTTGCGGAAATTCTGATGTCCCGTTATTTTCACTAAGATTCGTGATAGCTCCGAATGTACTTCCATTATCTAAACTAGAAGTAAAATATATCTCCTTATTTCCATTGGTATCATCATCCCATACAACATAAACATTCTTCCCTGATGCAGCAATTTGCGGAAATTCTGATGTCCCGTTATCTTGACTGATATTGGTATTATGACCAAAATAAAGGGATTCTGGTATGATGCCATAGGCCAAACCATTATAATGAGAAAAATGATAGTAAATTATCAATATCATAAGAATTAAAATTTGTAAAATTAATACCTGACAAATCATAATATGATACTCTTCTGTAAAAGTCTGGGATATGATATTAATGTTTAAGTGAATGATCTATGTTTATTTGGTATACAATAATAACTAAAAAAAATATAATAATGATTAAAAAATTTATCCACTAATAACGAAAAAATTTATAATTAATAAATATGGAAAAATCACTGAATAGGGTAAAATTGAGAGAAAATTTGGATCATTCTGTTCCATTCCTGTAAAATATGATCTGTTTTTTGCATCCGAAATCCTATCTTACCTTGATTACTGGTGTAATTCCACTAAAAGAAAGGTATTGAAAATTCTTGTTACTGTCATACCAACCATCCATGATAGCAGGTTCTAATGGCAATGTATTTGAACCGTGTTTCCTAACTATACTTTCTGTTTATCTATAAGATATGAAAGGATGCTCACGTACCAACCCCCAATTATTTGATAAATAATCTGGGTATACGAACTTTCTACCTTCCTTGTCCTTGTTCATCTCTTATAATTCAGTATCTAGCCATCAATAACATCAAAACGAAGTAATACCTTTCCATGTCTACCAAGAGTTTATTGTATTTCTTCCAGTTCACTCTTGATTACTGGAATAAGACAGCCAGACGTGGTAGGATTAGCGAGTTATGAAACATAGCAGAAATAGATACAAACGGGTAAAATCAAATAATGTATCTAAAAAAGTACCGGCTTTTTATTTATTATAGCTTTATAAGAATAATTCTTATGTATAAAGTTAAAAAATGACGATATTGAAAAGTAATAATTTTCTATATTGTTTTGCCTTTATACTCTTCCTTCTTCTATTTGATTATTTTACCATTAATTATGACCTATTCTTATTCTTTCTATAACCATCGCATTTTTTTGTATTTGGTTATTTACCTGAAGCTGGAGGTCTTCCTTCAGTTGAAGATCCAGCGGTAGAACCGTACTACATGGAGGACTCTATCTTGAACGGGCCCCTGCAGATATAATGCTAAAATATAAGTTAGTATATACTAAAACCTTAACAAAATGGGTTAGTCTCAAAGAATAGAAACTCCCTTTTTTAGATAAATTAGGCACTTAAATCTTCCGTGATCAAGTTACTTTGTTTAATGCTATAAAATTTTTTTGTGTACAACTACATTCAAATATTAAAAAACATTCAAATATTAAAAAACATTCAAATATTAAAAAACATTCAAATATTAAAAAACATTCAAATATTAAAAAACATTCAAATATTAAAAAACATTCAAATATTAAAAAATAAGTGCATAATGTATTATTATATTGATACATGTATTGGAGAAGAAAAAAATTAATTCTGAATTTGTTCTTTATTGGTAATAGTTGTAGGTGAGAAGACTGATCGTGTCGACAATTTTTGGATGGTAAATGTAACACGCTGTATTTTATGATAAAAACAATCTTTTGCAGGTTTACTACAGAAATAATAAATCATTGGGATAATGTTATTTTATAGATCTTTCCTTCACCATCTGAATCTCTATCTAACGTCAATATGTACAAAAATCCGTCTGGCCCAGTTTCAATATCTGTCATTCCACCGAAAGCCGTTCCCAGGGCTATTTCAGACATTTCCTCTTCATTGTCAGCGATTAGATCATTTAGTTCTTTTTGACTATTACTATCAAATTTCATTCCTGTTCTGTCCTTATTAACTTCGAAGTAATAGAGATACCCATCAGTTAGGTCACCAATATCACCAACAAAAATATTGTTAGCATATTTATTTCCAAGTTTTGAGGAATTTAAAAATTCGATATCAGTAATTCCTATTGTTGGAATCCAGCTAAATACAGGATCAGCATAGTGTGATCCTGCAAACCTTACCAATTCATCTTCATTAACGTTAGTCTTAGAAATAGGGCCCATAACTTTCTTCCATCCACTGTTAAAGCCTGGTTTAACTAAATTAATTTCATCACCATATTCTGGTCCATTCTCTGTATCCCATAGGTTTCCAGTTACTGGATCAAATCCGATCCCAAAACTATTGCGGATTCCATAAGCATAATATCTTTTATTCTCCTTATCTGCAAAAGGATTACCAGGAGCTGCAGATCCATTCTCTGGATTTACTCTGAATATGACACCAGTATCATCTGGTTCTGGTCCATCTACAATATTCTGTAGTTTTCCCTCATGGTTAAGAAGATCTCCTATTACAGTATAAAGATAGTTATCAGGTCCAATGATCAATTTCCCACCGTCATGGTTTGGACCTGGAGTCGCTGGTAAATCTAAAATTAAAGTAGGATTAACAAGAGTTCTTTCTTCTTCATTCCATTGATATTTGTAAACTCTATTCCTTAATGGTTCATTATCGTCAGAGGAAGATTCTGTATAATATAGAAATACCGTATCTTTATTCATTATAGCAATTCCCAAAAGTCCACGCTCAATCTTAGTATTTACATCTACTTCCAATACTGGCTCCTCTTGCAAGATACCATCTGTAACAAGCCGTACAGTACCTTCCTTTTCTAAAACCAAAATATTGTTATTATCTAGAAATGCCATGCTGGTCGGCCAAGAAAATCCTTCAACATATATTTCTGCTTGTAGATTTGGATCATTCAAAATTGGTTGTTGTTGTGCCATCGCAGTTTGATAAAAGTTTAATGATAATAAGTCAAAAATTACAATGGTTAAAACAAGAATTGTGAGAAACATTATTGTCACACAAAATGAAAGATTAAAAAATAAGTTGCCATTTTGATTCATTCTAAAATTTAACCATAGGTATATAATAAATATTTTATTAATTGTGCACTAAAATTGAATGAAATCAACTTATTCTTTTCGTTTCAAGTTTGATGATATAAAAAATCTCAACGAAGTTGCTAAAAAGCTAAATACAAGGTAGTATACCAATTAAGATAAATATGCTTACTCACCTCCAACCAGGTAATTTCTCATATTCAGATTGAATCTTTTTGTTCTAAAATATGTAGATATTTTAATTATGAAATCTGTAAATGAGCGATAGTATTGTAGGACAAGCAGATCGTTTTTGGCTATATTCCAGCATTCTTCCAGTACCATAAATTCTGGAGATGCTGTTGGAAGATATACTGGAATCAGATCCTTTTTGTGTTTGTCAAAATATTGCAGTACCTTTTTTGATTTATAGTGTTGTTTTGCTTTATCCAGAAATATATAACATTTTGGAAATTTTTTATGTATTTGTTTTAGATAATTAAGAAATGTATTTTCATCAAACCAGTCATATTGCCTGAACAGTTGTTTTCCTTCTAAACTTGTGGCACCAAATAGAACTGACTCCTGATGATATCCATTAATTCTTACTACTGGTCTTTCATCTTTTCTTATCCAGACTCTTCTTACAAGAGAGTCAAAGAAAAAGAATGATTCATCAGTAGATACTACCGTGAATCCTTCTTGGAGATTATCCAGTATCTTGCTCTTTTTTAAAACCTTCTTTCTCTTCTTTTGGTGCAGTGTTTACATGTACTTTTCTTGGTACCTTCTGTTTGAATCCCCATCTTCGAAGTAATGTGTAAATGTAAATATGATGGTAGTGTATACCGCTTTCTCTGACTATGATATCATAAACCTGTTTTGTAGTCCATCCCTGTTTGCTAGACGACAGTTTATTTTTTATCTTGTATACTGTCTCTTCTGGTATATCTGGTGGTCTACCACTTTTTGATCTGTTTTTTAATCCTTCTATACCTTCTTCCCTGTACCTCTTTAACCAATCAGAAGCCCATGTTCTGCTTCTGTGGAGATCTCTTGCAACCTGTGCAGGAATATGTTTGTCATATACTACGTTTAACACAAGCAACATTCTTTCCCTTACACCTACATCAGATTCTTGTTTATACAGTTGCTCAAATCTTGTTCTAGAAAGATTATTGCTCTCAATCAAATGATAAACTGTATGCTTCCTTTCTTAGCTAAATCTATTATTGTCTAAAGTGTATGACCATGATGTTAAATTAATGTCAGCATAATTATATTAATTGGTATAGTATCACTATAAAATTGGACTCTTATTTTTGCGCCGCTATCGGTATTATTCTCTATATTCATTATGGTAGAAGTTTTTGTTTGTATTTATCTAATTTTCTATATTCTTGCCTTTCTTACTATTTAATATTATTGGAAAACCAAAAAGTAAAAGTAGTAAACCAATCATTGGAACAAATATTCGAATGGAACTCTCTGTTATAGTTATAACTAATGGAATTACCAGCAAGACAGTACCTAACACCATAAAAATTATTCCTATTCTTCTCTGTTCCAATAAACTGCGTTATTTCACATGTTCTATAAAACAATATTTCATATTTGATAGAAAAGAAAAAGAGTTGTATTGAAATTTTTAGGTGATTCTATCGAACCAAATGAAGATTAGTCTATTATTGTACAATTATTTTACTTTCTAAGTTCCTAATGATAAAAGCTAAATACAATGTAGTAGAAGCCTACTGCATGGAAGATTCTACTCCCGATGAACTACATGAATATGTACATGATCCCACCACTTAAAGTGATTATTCTCATTACAAATTTTAACATCTTATCTTTTAAAGATATTGATTCTGAATATTACAACAACAAGAAATTATTCTTTATTTTTTTGATTCTAATCCTCTTGATAGAATTCTAATCTGTAGAGTGCAAAGAACATTTAAGCTCTCATTTGGCCGTCATGCCATAAGGCATAGTGGCCCAAATCCATCTTATAACTATAAAATCTATATCTTCTGTTCCGCGGTTACGAAATTAATAGTTACGCAATCATGCAATTTATTATTACGAAATACACAGATTCACTTTTTTTGGTCTTGCGATATTTCAGCCCTTGCGCCACCACAGTAATTTCATTTTTATTCTATTCTGTGATTCTTTGTGTGGTCTAAGGCATAGCAAAAAGCAGGCAAAAATCATTATAATAGGGGATAAAACTTATTAGCTGACTTATTTAAAAATAGGTAGTGATGAATTTTTTCATATTGATTGATTGTAAGTGGACTATTAGTTATGTTTTCTTCAAATATATATGCACAAAATGAACTAAATTTTCAATATGAAAACTTTCCTAACAATTTAGCTGAAACCGTAGAAAAGGCGTCAGAAAATCCAAATAGTTCAGAAATGAAATTACTAGAATGTGTTACATATTCAAACAGTGCGGCAATTAAAGAATCACGAGAAATGTATAAGCAAACATGGTCTTAGATTCAATCTATAAATAATCGAAAGTGAAGAATTTTCTATGGATATAAAAATAACCATAATTGCAGTCGAATGGAATGCAATAGATACTTTGAACTCACCAATACCATATCTAATTGATTTATGTGCTACATCATATGATGAAACAGGTAAATTCCTACACGAAATAGATGAAATGGCTCAATTAAATAAGCCTTAGAAAAAGTACACAAAAAAATGAGACTAATATTGATTTGAGCTGAGAAGCCATTGTATTAATTTGTAATTTCCCTCTAGCGTAAGCATCCAACTTACACAATCAATTTCCCTATCAATAAAATTTGCATCCTTCATTTCCATACAAGTTTTAATTCTCTGTTCGTGTGCTTCGGGTGGTGTTTGTTTAGTTTGTTTTATATGTTCATCAGTAAAGTCAGATAGTTTCATTCCTTTTTCTTCCATAAATTTAAAATCCTCTTCAGTAAGTAGGTCTACTGCACTACTATTTTGTGCCTTAGTAGAAGTGAAGGAAAAAAAGGTAATAGTTGAAACAAGCATGATTATAAAGATTGAAGTAATTTTTATCTTGAACGTTAAGTGAAATTATCAACTAGTAATATTAAAAATGTTCTATGATAATGGATTATCTTTATAAAAAATTAAAAAAAATAAAAAAAATAGATTAATTTAACAATTTACTCCTTCAAAATTTGGCTTACTGATTTAGATTGTATTTGCCATTTCTTCAACTATTGAAGAATATTTATCAATCTGCTTTATCGGGTTCATCAAAATTTAATTTATATTCTCTATCATATGCAATTATCAAAAGATGAAATCTGTGAAATTCAACTCCTTCCGAACTATCAGTATGAATAATTTTATAAGCAGGAAATCCGTTTATTTCTGTAATTCCTGAATCAATCAGAGTGGAACTTGGTAACAATGTCTCAAAACCTGTTTCTTCAGCAATCTCTCCAATTGAATATTTTGCAAGTCCAAAATTTTCTATTGCAATATCTAATCCATAAATGTCATTATCTGCAGATTGAAAATCAGCTATAGTTTTTGATTTATCTTCATATACATAATTATCTTCATATACATAATCTGATTTTTCACAGTCCAATCTTTAGGACATTGAATTCATATTCAACATTTTTCATTAGTATATGTATTTTCTAATTCACAAAAGCCTTCGTCAAAGGATATTCCTAATACTAGCGATATAACAGCTACCAAAAGAATAAAAAATATTTTTATAATATACGATTTGATCTAATCTGGTTACATAAAAATATTTATCATAATTGCCATGATATTATTGTAAATATGACTATGACTCACATCCTATGCCGTCTCCATCACTATCAAATCCATGCGGATCTGGTGACAAAACTGTAAATTTTTTATCTGAAATATCAGTACAATCAAGATCAGGTGGTGGAGACGGTATACATACATCTGGATAGGAAGAATCGCAGTTGTCAAATTGTGCTTCTGTCTTAAGAGAAGTGAAGGAAAAAATAGTTAGACTCAGCATCATTAACAATACAGAAATAATTGCTAGTATTGTTTTCATTGCTGGTTATAATTGAAAAGTAACAGTATAAAAAGAATGCTAAAAACTATGAAAACTTAATATTCTAACTTTGTTATATAATATACGCGCTCAAATTATTTTGGGCGTCGATAAAGTGAACGTCTGGATATACTGTCAACTATCTGGATGTTCACATATTTAAAAAAATTAGCTTGTAAATAATTACTTAATTTATTATTGGGATTTTATAAAGAATATAGACATGAAGAGAATAGAATAATATATTTTTCTTACATTTTCTAATCTGTTCTAGTAGACAACCTTTACGTGAAAAGTTACTGCTTACCCTTTTGGTCGCTAGTTCGATTTATAATATGAAAATCAGATTTGAAAGAAAATAGTCATAATGTATTTTTTATTTTTACCATGGTTCTTTTTCGGTTTGTTGCACTGATTGATTAAATTCCTTAGCTAGTTTTCTAGCGTCAAATATTTGCCAGAACTATAAGCCAAAATATCCTATAATACCAAGAAAAATAATCATAGCTATGACTGGATCACCTCCGTATGATGAGAACAACCTAGAAAACAATATAAAGACAAGTATAACATAAGTGACTATACTAGAGATTAGTAATATTATTCCTTTAGCCACCTGTCCAACATATATATGACCAAGCCTAATAAACCAAATAAACCTCCTATAATTGCTATTAGTGCTGCTGTTCCGGGACTTCTGTAAGGAAGCTGTGTTACCACAGAACTAGGAGGTCTGGAATCTTCTTGAAGATTGATAGCACATTTCGTATACGTAGAAATATCTTCATTTAAATGAGCTGCTGACCACAATTTTTGCAGAATTTTGGTCTATTGGCCAATCAAATATAACAAAAACAGTACGAAATAAAGATTTCTATTCGATCTATTTTAAACATTATCCTTCCTCGCCAATCGCGTTTAAAACATTTAATATAAAAGGAAATTATTCATTGCTAGAACAAAAGTTAGTAATAGTAGGTAATAATCAAGCAAAATAAAGTGATAAATTGGCTCTGACGATATGAAAATCTTCTAGTATATTCCATTACTGTATGTTGGCTAGGTTCAAACTTAACATACTCCGTATGAGAGTGAGGCTCTGACTGAACCGTATCTTATGAATGAATGAGTGGCTATCATAGTACCCTTAGAGGGTGAATGGATGTTTGCCACCTGTTAGCCAACAACAAGAACTAAAAAAGAAGGTGAATGAAAAAGAAAATTGAATCATCTTGGAATAGATGTCGGAAAAAGAATATGCAGAGTAGCACTAAAAGATGACATGGGAAAGATACAGGATGAATTCTTCTTTGGTAACAATTCTCAGGGAATATTAGAATTGATTAAAAGGACACACAGTCATGGAACAAAAAAATGTAATGCAGTACTGGAATCTACCGGTAACATGTGGATGAGAATACATGATACACTGGAAGATAATGGAATAGATACTATACTTGCCAATCCATACAAGACAAAGATAATAGTACAAGCAAAGATAAAATCAGATAAACTTGATGCTTCTATATTATCTGATCTGCTGAGAACTGGATTGGTATACGAATCATATGTACCTGTAAAGGAATTCAGAGAAAAAAGGAGTCTGGTCAGACACAGGATAGTATTATCCAGAACCAAAACAAAACTAGCAAACAAGGTTCATGCTATTTTAGACAAATATGAATACAGAACAGAACTGGCAGATATATTTGGAAAATCTGGAATTGAGTGGCTGAAATCACTGTCTGTTTCACCAATAGACAAAATAATACTGAATACGACACTAACATCAATAGAATCTATAGCTAACCAGATAGAAATAGTATCAAAAGAGATAGCAAGATATGCCTGGCAAGATAGTCAAGATGTAAAGTTACTTCTAAGTATTACAGGTATAGACATATTTTCTGCAATGCTGATATCAACAGAGATAGTTGATATCACTAGATTCTCTACACCATGGAAACTTGTTAGTTATGCAGGATTGGCACCATCTACAAGAGAGTCATCTGGAAAAATAAAAACAGGTAGAATAACAAAACAAGGTTCTCCATTGCTGAGATGGATACTAGTACAGTGTTCATTATCTGCCATCAGACATGACCATCATATGAGAACATTCTATGAAAGAATCAAACAGAGAAAGGGGCATGGAAAAGCAATAGTTGCGACAGCAAAAGAAATGCATGTTGTAATATGGTACATGCTAACAAGACACCAATTGTATAGATACATGAACAAGACTAGATATGAGGAGAAACTAGAAAGACTGAAGAAGATCGGATCTCAATAAAGTAAAGGTAATTAGACAACAAAAAGACAATGACCTCTGAGAATAGGAACGTCATATATAGCGGAGGCTATTGTTGACAATGCTTAATAGATAGAAAGACATAACAAAATAAGGCTGAACAGGATACAAAAGATAACCAGCATACATGTAGATTTTCATGGATGTTAAGTTAAGGAAAATTTATGAAATAAATTGAAAAATTCTTTTGAAATTGAGCACAGAACATACCTATTACTTTATCCTTAAGTTAACAGGGCCCTATAAACCCGACATTTTTTTCTTTTTTTCTATAATTTATAAATCTATTACTCTAGCGATATTCTTTTAGTGTTATTGAACTCAAGAGACTGTTCAACTCCCGACGGGTATGTTATAAATATAATTCATTTCACTTTTATACGATTTTGTAATATTGATATATCAATAATTAAATTTGATATACGATAATAACATATCATGAAATTTACAAAAATTATTGAAACCAGTATATATTCTTCCAATCTAAAACAAATGAAGGATTTTTATATCGATATTTTGGGATTGGATCTTGTTTCAGAAGAAAAAGACAGACATGTATTTTTAAAAGCAGGAAAAAGCATGCTTTTAATTTTCAATCCTAACAATACATTAAATAAAATCAATGATATTTTTCCGTCTCATGGGGCATTTAGTCCTCCTTCTATAATACATTTTGCCTTTGAAATAAAAAGAGAAGATTATGAAAAATGGAAGTCTCTTTTAAAAGAAAATAAAATCAGTATTGAAAAAGAGAAGAAATTTGGGAAGAGCAAATCAATATATTTTCGCGATCCAGTTGGCAATATGGTTGAATTCATAACCTCTAATGCTTGGCCAGTGGATGATTAATAATCTATTTATTTTTATTTTATACTTATTGGCATGGAGCTTTGGTTTTTCATCAGAAAAGATTTTGGAACTGGTGAGAGGTTTTTTGGACAAGATTCTTTCAACAAGATAACAAAAGTTAAGTATTGACGTTTGTTGAAATCTAATTTTAAAAATTGGTCATATCTTCTATTATGACAGGTTACATTATAGAGGCAAAAATGCCTCTCAACCCGACTCCCCCATATAGAAATTGAGAAGTAAAAACGTTAATTCATTCTGATATGTTACTAATTGGTGAAGAAATAAAATCTGATTTTATACAGAAACTGGTAATACCACATTCAATTATTTCAAAGAAAGGAGAAAATGGAATAATTATGACCTGCCCTCAAAAAATGATAGGTATTATTTGTGGATATATAAGTTCAATACAGCCTTTTCATTATCCCCGTTTATATTGTCTATAATAAGTTTAGGATTATTAGAAATATCTTCAGGGAATGAATATTGAAATGCAAATGTACCAAAAGAAGATTTTTGATTTTCTGTATAAATTATCTTATTTTTATCCTCTACTACAAAATCAAAACTAGAATGTCTTACCAAATCTCCTATTTTAGGATCTTGTAAATTCATAATAAAATTAATAGGAGTTGATGGAGTTATTAAGGAAGGATTCCAAGAAATTTGAACTAAAAATTTTTCGTTAGATGTTAAAATATCTAAGGGAAATTGTGGTTTCTCTACGGTATATAATTTAAATGAAGTAGGAATTTGGTTATTAGTAATATCAATATCTTGGGAGATTTGTCGAGATAATTGATCCAATTGATCTTTATTTAGAACTAAATGAATAATGCGTGAATTTAGATCTGAATAGTCATCTATGATCAGGGATCTTGTTGGAAGATTCTTTTCAAATATCAAACCGCCATAACTATTAGTATTAGAAATGTCAAGTAGTTTTGGTATTACAAATTCAATGTGCAAGTATTCCATTTGTTGTATGTATATCGGGTTCCAATTGAATGGCATTTCAAATGCTAATGTATTATTTTCCTTAACATAGTTAATATTTCTTAAAGAATCATAATAACTTTTAATTATACCATTGTTTTTTTCTTCAGTGGTGTCTTGTATGTTGAAGTAATGATCTTCACCTATACTTATGAATAAGTCAACTACTATATCATTTTCTAATGCTAATCCTCCACTTGGTTTTTTAAAAGTAATAGATAGATGATATAAACCACCCTGTGAGAGAATTTTACTTGTTATTTCAAATCTATCATTTTGTTTGATATTTTGTATACAATCTATAGAATTTAATTGGATACCATTCTTAGAAATAATAGCCTCAGTTATGTTTATTGCAATAAGTTTAGAATTAAAAAGACCAGCGCTAGATTTGATACATAGATTTAAAAATAATTCTTTATCTGAGAAAATTTTTATATCATAATCCAAATCAGAGATTGTTTGATTAGTCAACTGGTCATAAATCCTTAATAAAAATTTCGGATCAGTATAATCAATAGAGTTATTAACATATGCAGGCTCTAATTTTGCTTCTACTACAATTTTTTTACCAGGCACATCAACTGGATTGGAAATATCTGTACTAAGACCATGTCCATTAACTTGGATATAGGAAATTTTAAAGAGGATTAAGAATATGAATATAAAAATACCAATAGAATTCATTTTTAAATAATGAATAAGATAAAAACAACGATATTAATAAATTTCGAAAATAGCAAGTCTAGAATATGTATTTGTATATAAAAAGTTCTAAAATAAATAATATAAAAATGATATATTTACAATAACAAAAAAATCATCTATCTATACGTAAGGAGACAAGTCTTTAAAATTTGTGGAATAAAATTTTTAATATTGTAATTTTTTTATTAATTATTCTTAAGAAATAAATAACAAAATAGAGGCAAAAATGCCTCGCAACCCGACGGGCCCGTACGTTTCTAGGGCCCAGCACCTAGGATTATATTAATAGAGTATTCCAATATTATCAAACTTTTAAAAACTAGGCTATAAGGAAACAAACTGTGAGACATTTGCTGAAGCATTAAAAAAGCAGTTTAAATACTTTATTGTTTTCATCTTGTTTTTATATGCTATCAATTAATTACCATTGTTATCATTTACTTTTCACTCATCATCGAAAATATCATTTAAATTACCTAGATTATTCGATTTGGTACATTAACAAACAAAACAAAATCTTTTAACAAGTTTATATTATTGATAAATATTGGATAGAGAAAAAATTCTTAGAAACTTATTTAATAAAGCCACTGAAGATACAATAGAAACTCTACCTTATACAATTCAAGTATTTCAGAACCCTTCATATGATCTAAAGAAAACAGTAACGAATGATTTGGATTTTCTTTTAGGGGCATTTTTTGGACAGGTAATTTTGTTTTATTCTGTTTATTGTTCCAACAAAGATATGAAGCCAACAATTGAAGAATCAAATCAATTTAATTATGAATTATTTTCGAAGGCAGAAGAATACAAAACTATTATCAAAGAATTAATGGTATGAAAATACTTAAAAGAATCAACTCTAGGAAAACAATATGGTCAGGTTTTTTTAGACAACACAAAACATCGGAAATAGCCAAAATCTAAAGAAATTACACTAATCTTTTAAAAATATGTATTCAAAAGTAAATCATAAATGTTATCTCTTTACTACCATACATTAGACTCTAATTTTTGCACCGCTATCGGTGTTACTCCCGACGGGCCCGTGCTGATATAAGTGCTAAAATTATGTTCTTTACAATTTACTATTTAGTATTTTTTTATTATATAAACTAAAGAATTTCTATAACTATTTGAGATAGTATGGTATTCATTTACTTTCTTTGTCTTTACAAAACCATTTTTTTCCAAAACTCTTATAGAAGGTTTATTTTCTGGAAAAACATAAGCTGAAATCTCTTTCAATCCCAATACGTCAAATGCGTAGTTAACCACTAGTTCAATACATTCTGTTGCTATGCCTTTGCCATGATATTGTTGACCTATCCAGTAACCTATATTTGCTTTTTTATTAACATAATCAATATCTTTAATAGCTATAATTCCAACTAGTAGACGAACTGATTGAAATTTATTTTTATAGTCTATAGCAAAAGTTATTGATTTATGTAGCCTAAAATCATCACAACTAGATTTAATAAATTTTAAAGCATCATCTATCTTATAAGGATATGGAACTTCATAAAGATATTTAGCTATATCATAACTCATAAGATTTACTATATTTGTAACATCATCCATCGAAGGTTCTCTTAAATTGACTAGCTTACCAGATAATTGTGGAAAAGATGAATTAGTCATCTGCTACTTGTTTTATTATACCACAAAATGCTATATTTAACTAACTTCTACCTTTAGCAAGATAGTATATAATTTTAATATATGTTGTTAGAACTTTAAATTAAAATAAGAGCTGTATTTGGAAGTTAGATTAGTAACAAATTTGTTATTCAAAAGACCCTTACCATCTGATTTTGGCTGAATTCTTTTTGAGCGTCAGAATTCTGTAACTATTTGAGTACCTCTGTGACTTTTTTACCATCTTTTGTCCATGATGTTATCTCTTTTTTACCATCAGGATATTCTGTAATTACTTGATTATCTTTTGTTGTGGTAATTTTTGTTTCTTCTCCTTTGGACCCGAAAAGTATTGTTTCAGTTGTACCATCAGGAAGTATTTTTTCAATTTTGTTATCTGTTTTCGTAATTTTACCTGCTGTTATTCCTGAAATTTTATACTCTGTGACACTTAATCCTGGTTTCTCATATTTGCTTTCCACAAGGCCGGAAGGATTTACAATATATTCTTTTTTTGTATCTCCCTGTTTTATTTGGTAAACCTTTGTACCATCTGTTTCTTTGTAACTATACCAGTTATCATAAGTATGCTGACAATATTTTACTATCTTGTATTATCTTTTAGATCAGAATAGCTATTAGCTGATACTATAAACATGATATCTTATTGACTAGTACAATATCTAAAGCAAGATTTGAAAAACTATACAGATCTGAACATGATACTAATGTAAAGGAAAGAATGCTAATTGTGTTGAACGTAGTATATGATAAACAGATTCCTGCACAGGTAGCAAGAGATCTTCATAGAAGCAGAACATGGGCTTCTGACTGGTTAAAGAGGTACAGGAAAGAAGGTATAGAAGGATTAAAAAACAGGACAAAGAGTGGCAGACCACCAGATATACCAGAAGAGACTGTATATGAGATAAAAAACGAATTAGCATCCAGTAAACAAGGATGGACTACGAAACAGGTAGAAGATCTAATAGTAAGGAAGAGTGGTGGAATCAGATACCATTATACACATATTTACAGACTAATGCACAAGTGGGGATTCAAACAGAAGGTACCAAGAAAAGTGCATGTGAACACAGCATCAAAAGAAGAGAAAGAGGATTTTAAAAAAGAGCAAGAAAGGTACTGGATACTCTCCAGCAGCAGCATCAGCAAGAAGGATTTACAGTAGTATCTACAGATGAATCATTTTTCTTCTATGATTCACTTGTCAGGAAAGTATGGATAAACAAGGATGAAAGACCAGTTGTAAGGATTACGGGGTCACATCAGGAGTCAGTTCTATTTGGTACCACAAGTCTGGAAGGAAAACAGATGTTCAGGCAATATGACTGGTTTGATGAAAACACATTTTTAGATTATCTAAAACAGATACACAGAAAGTTTCCAAAATGTTATCTGTTTCTGGATAAAGCAAAACAGCACTACAGATCATATAAGGTACTACGATATTTTGATGAACACAAACAGAATCTAATTCCAATATATCTTCCAACAGCATCTCCGGAATTTATGGTACTGGAAGAGATATGGCATATAGCCAAAAACGATCTGCTTGTACTACAATACTATTCATCCTTTACAGATTTCAAAAATAAAATATCCTCGTATTTTAAGACAAAAAGATTCTGTCTTGATATGAGACACTATCTGTTGGGAGGTGTCAGCTAACATATGCTAGATGGTATAGTTGTCGTCTTACCATCAGGATATTCTATGATTATATGATCATTATAACTAGAAAAGATATTTTCGGTCACCTTGAGTATTGTCCATTTGGCCAAATCTAATCTTCTATTATTCTACAAATTAAAACAATTATGAATTAAAATTTTTAATCAAATTTTTTAAGGTATTACTTAACTCAGGATTAATGCTTAGAGAAATAATCAACTTATAGAGATACCAACTATAGTATCATAAATATGTTAAATCGCATAAAAATAGATGAATATTGTTCTAGTCAGAAAATCAGCAATAACTATATCTTAAACTATTCTTCAAAAGAAAAAAAATAATTCCCAGGTTCTAATTTTCACTTCCTAAAAGGACATAATAGTTATAAATAGCAAAATTTTGTACCTGATAAATCATATTATCAATTTATTAATACTTATTAACAGTAGAAAATATTCCGGTTTATGAGTGACTATCAATCTAAGAATATATCAAATAAAAGTAATAAAGCAAAATTTAGTGTAAAACATAAATATTTAGTAGAAATTGTAGGCACTTTTATTCTAGTTTATGCCATTGCATCTGCTGCTACTGTTTATTCAGACAGTGGGCAATTAGGAGTAATTGGAATAGGATTGGTACATGCACTGGTGTTAACAGCAATAATATATGCTATTGGTTATCGTTCTGGTGCTCAAGTAAATCCTGCTGTTACAATCGCTTTATTAGTAGCAAAAAAAATTGGAAGAAAAGAAGCAGTATTATACATAATTTGTCAGCTAATTGGAGCCGTAATAGGAGCTGCTGTTGTTTACGCAATGTTTGGTTCTGCAATGTCGACAAGTGTAACGTTACCCTCAGACAATAACATATTGAGAGCGTTTGTATTAGAAACAGTAATGACATTTACTTTGGTATATGTAGTTTTAGCTACTACTACTGCTAAAAATTTTAAAATTGCACCCTTAGCAGGAGTTGCAATAGGTTTTACGCTAGGATTTAATGTTATTTTGGGTGGATCTATCACCGGTGGTTCTCTTAATCCAGCTAGATCATTTGGACCTGCATTGATGACTGGGAATTTTGATTATAATTGGCTTTACTGGATAGCTCCGATCATAGGAGGTCTGATCGCAGCAGGTGTGTATAAAGCATTACATCGTGATTCAGAACTTCCCTCAGAATAGCAAAGGACCAAGGATAATACGCATTAAAACTCTCCGTCCTATCCAACAAAAATTTATCATAGAGCTAATCATCATGGAATGAAATTCGTGTATCTCTTTTTCATTTTAAATCAAAATAACGTATGAAAAAATCATAGAAAAAATCGTCATAATTTTGGCTCTGTTCATTTGATTCTTTTTTTAAGAATCATTCTATTGTGTATGTCAATAAACAAGATTAACCAATGCATTATATGTTGTAAATTGCAGTTGTATATTCTACAGGGAAAATAATCATCAAACCCTTCAGTTCTGTCCAAAGATGTCCTTTCGAGAAAATAAATGTAATTTTATTAGGATTATGAAGAGTATAATTTACCGTCTTTTCAAATTTAGTAGATTTATAAGAACCCTTTTTATGGCCAAAGTATTTAATTTTGTAAAATTGTTGTTATCTTATTTGCCTTTCTAATTTGAAATTTATTAAATACCTTTTATAATGAAATTAGAGACAATACCGGACCTGCTAAAAAATACGTCATTATCTTAATTTTAAATATCTGATCTTAACAAATAAGTTTTGTATTAAATCTTTATTACAAAATCTAATATCGTATAGTTTAATGGAAAAACATCAACTATCATCAAAGATAGGTAGATTATCAATACTTGCTGCAATAATGTCAGTAATAATGCCATCTGTTTATGCAATAGACGATGAGGATAAGAAAGATTTATGTCAAGACTATGGAGGAGACTGGGAAGGAGTAGCTTGTGATTTTGAAACAGATGATGAAGATAATGCAGATAAATTTACTGATGAGCTTCAAAAATTAGATGAATTTGAGGATGACAAGGCAGCTCTTGAAGATGATTTATGTGATGATGAAGATGCAGAAGAGACAAACATCGATATATGTCAATCTGCTACATTAGCTTTTGCATCTACAGATTCAGAGGAAGATGAAGATGAAAAAGAAGATAATCAACCTAATACAAAAGAAGAAGATGAACAGTTTGCAAAAGAATTGTGTGAAAGTGAGACCTATAAGGGAGAATGGAAAAACGGTGAATGTACTAATTTCCCAGGTGGTCAGTCTTCAGCCTCCATAGGTTATGGAGATGAATGTGAAAGCAGTGATTTTCAAAAGAAGCATCCTTACTTTTGCAAAGTAACTGACTAACTATCAAACCTTCTTGAATGAGGACTTTATGTAATTCATTTCTAATTTTTTTTAGCCTAAAACCATTTTTTATTATTGTTAAAAAAAAGGTATCGTTATAATCTGATTAATTTTATAACTATTAAAAAGTATTAAATGGAAAATAAGTTCTAGCTCCTTCAAAAATTAAATTAGGTACCTAACAATTATAAATCTTGAAAACTCATGAGGAAGTATATTTCTACTTCTGTCTTCAAAATAAAAATTTTGCAAATATTGCAGAAATATAATAGCTTTAGAATTGAATATTTTTCCATCCAAATGGTCTTTATTTTAAATTATAAATAGTTTAGAAGATGAAATAATATTATTATGGGAGCTTTCAAATCAAGGAGAAATTATAATACTTTTTTTCATAAGAAGAATAGATGGGATTTTGGTAAATATTATAGAGAAGGTTCCCGCTATCATCAGGTAGTATCATCTGGGTATTATACAAATCAGATATGAAGAGCTTTAAACAAATGTTGGGTAGGATACATGATAGCTATCAATAAATGGGAATTTGATAAAGAAATTATGTATGCTAAAAGAATACAAAAGTTACAAAGTGAATTAGGGTTGCAAGTATCAGAGTTTGCGTGTTTAACCTGATTAAGGTTTACTCAGATCATCTTTATAAGAATATAGTCAAAGATATTGATAAGAAAATCTTACTCTTGTTATACATAAAAATACGTTAGATATATCTTTGGAGAGTATTTTTATAGATCTTCTTAACTTTATAGACTACATCATTAGGTCTCAGCTTTTGCATTACTTCCTTTAAAATTGTAATATAGTTTGGCTTGGCTTGATTAATTAAACTCCGTCTTAGAATCATCTTGATACTTTAGGTAAGTATCTATGATCTTGTTGATTTTATTTTGATCATCCTCAGGTCTTACCAATTTTGCGATATTCAACACCTTTCTAATATCTTTTTCACCTTTCTCAAGTAACAATTGTGCAATCAATGCTGATAAAATCGAAGGCAGATAGAACTTTGATATAAGTAAAGTAACACAAATTTTAATGAATTCTCTATCAGAATATTCTGGCAACGTATAGATACTAAATCTTGATCTGAAAGGTTTGGTTAACCTTTCTATGCTATTTGATGTCGCAAATATCTTTGGATTATCCATTTTAAATTTGACTCTGGTCTCTTTTTTTGTTATATTTACTTCTCCAGTCTCTAAAAGATTATAGAAAACTGCTTGATCCTTTCTGTTTATTTTATCAATTTCATCAATGAGAATTATTCTTGCATTTCTATGATTTTCTAAATCATGTATAATTCCTGGTCCACTACTGTTAGCAGCATCATAATATATACAATCATTCACCTTTTCATGTATGCATTCTAATAAGAGGGATTTTGCCGTAGCTGGAGGTCCTACAAGTAAGATGTTTACATTATGTTCTGATACTATTCCTCTATACAGAATTTCCTTTAGATCATTATATGAATAAATTTCGGCGAAAAAATCTAAAGCCTTTTCTTCTAATCTGTAAATATGTGGTTGCTGTTTTTGTTCATGTCTTGAATTATCTTTTCTGAAGGAATGAAATATCAATATACAAACTATATAGAAGTTTATTATTTAGATATAGTGTTTTCAATGCTATTTTATATCCATGGTTTCAGCTGAATTTGCACATTCTAATATTTTTCTATAGAAAGAATACAAAAGTTGTGAATTCATCCAGTTTGTTGTTTAAAAAAGAGATTTTCTTCAGGATAATCAATTCGATATTCCGTAATTCTATTAATATTATTATTTGTTGGGAAAAATTTAAAAAGAAAAAAATTTTATGAGGAAGTACACTAGTAATTTTCTTGCCGGAAAAAATATTTTAAAAAATATATTTGTATCAGGTGTAAATTGCATGATGTATTAATTTGAAGTTAGAACTGAAAGAATTATGTTATGTATTTTTCCAATAAGCTTATACCAAAAGTTTAATTTTTTAATAACTTTCAAGATCATAAAATAATAAATGAGGGCTCTACAGGAGGAATTACAATACATTTTTCATAAAACATGATTTGATCCTTGAAGTATTATAGAGAAAGCCAGAAGTATCATGAAAGATTACCATCCGGGTACCACGTAAATCGGACATGAGGTGCTTTACATAAGGCATGAGTGGGCTACTGGATAGCCAGAGATAAATTGGAACCTGATAAGGAGATTTATTATACAGAAGTAATCCAAAAGTTGCAAAAAGAATTTGGGTTAGAACTCTTAGAGTTTGAATGTTTATCTTGAATATAGATAGTGGGAGTTAAGTAAAAAAGCACTTAATATCAGGTTATCTAATTTCTCATGATTTTGGTACATTCTTTATCTTCATCCATTACATGTAGATCAAGAATTATTGATATCACATTTTCAATATCACGAATACGGGATTTAATATGCTGGAATTCATCTTTGATAGAATTTAGGTGATAGTTTTTTTGAAAAATAGAAGAAATAGCAATATTTTGGATTCGTTCTGATTCAGTATTCCCTGACAATTGCAGATCTTTATTGATAGTATCCAGAACATCTTTTGGAAGTGAAATTTTTAGGATCTTAGCCTCCATTTTAATAAATTATTGCGTTTAAAGTTTTATTATTTTCAATACGATCTTTTTCCTATTTTTTTAAAAAAAATCATGTTGTTTGCTGAGCATAAGCTATGTAAATTATTTTTTTATTGATATTATTGGAAATATTTCTAAAATTAATTATTAATATTTAATAGCATCTTCCTGTTATTGAATAATTGAGATGAGTGACATTGATATTTGGCAAAAAGAGTTCTGGAATCGATTGAATCAACAAATGCAAGAAAATTTTAAAAAACAAATGGAACTTACACAAGAACAGGTAAAAAAACAAATGGAACTTACACAAGAACAGGTAAAAAAACAAATGGAATTTACACAAGAACAGATAAAAGAACAATTGGAATTTACAGGAGATCTGGTAAAAAAACAATTGAATATACAGAAGGACAGCCAAGAAGATCAGAAGAAGAAGCTAAAAGATCGATAAAAGTGGCTATGAAAAATGGAGACTTTTCTTAATCAACATAATCCAACATTAGCAATGATAGAATTTGAACAAGCAAGATTTTTAAGAAATTTCTTGAGAGAGTGAAATTTCCCTTTATTTTTATTAATTTAAAATAATTAAAAAATAAATCTTTAATATTATTATCTTTATTACCATATATTAGACTCTTATTTCACACTGCTATCGGTGTTACTCCCTACTGGCCGGTAATATATTTGGGTTTATATACAACTATTGATAATATAATTTAAAAATTTAGTGACTTGGTCGTGAGTATAACTTAAAATTTCAGACTAACAAAAAGTTTGTGATTACAAATAATTGATATTAGTTTTTATAGATTAGTAACAAATTTGTAACTCAAAACTACCCGGCCCCTAATCTTTTAAAAATAATAGTATAATAATTGAACAGTAGATTTTAAATATTATGCCTTTTTATACCAATTAGCATAAGTATACTGACTTTATTTTACTATTGTATCATACATTTTAGAGCAGAATAGCTATTAGCTACTATTATTATTAACATGATACATCTTATTGATTACTACAGAAATATCAAAAACAAGATTTGAAAAACTATACAGATCTGAAAATGATGCTAATGTAAAGGAAAGAATGCTACTTGTTTTAAATGTAGTATACGAGAAACAGATTCCCGCACAGGTAGCAAGAGATCTTCATAGAAGCAAGACATGGGCATCTGACTGGTTAAAGAGATACAGAGAAGAAGGAATAGAAGGATTAAAAAACAGAACAAAGAGTGGAAGACATCCAGATCTATCAGAAGATACAATATATGAAATAATAAAGGAATTATCATCCAGCAAACAAGGTTGGACTACAAAACAGGTAGAAGATCTGATTGTGAAAAAGAGTGGTGGAATAAGATACCATTACACCCACGTATACAGACTCATGCACAAGTGGGGATTCAAGCAGAAGGTACCAAGAAAGTTACATGTTAATACAGCATCAAAAGAAGAGAAAGAAAATTTTAAAAAACAGCCAGAACGATTCTGGATACTCTCCACGACGAAGGATTCACGGTAGTATCTACAGATGAATCATTTTTCTTCTATGATTCACTCGTCAGGAAAGTATGGATAAGCAAGTATGAAAGACCAGTTGTAAGGATTACAGGGTCCCATCAGGAATCTGTCTTATTTGGTGCCACAAGCCTTGAAGGAAAACAGTTATTCAGACAGTACTACTGGTTTGATGAAAATACCTGTTTAGATTACCTAAAACAGATACACAGAAAATTTCCAAAATGTTACTTGTTCCTAGATAAGGCAAAACAACATTACAGATCGAAAAAGGTACTGAAATATTTTGCTGACAATGGAGATAGTTTGATTCCAGTTTATCTTCCAACAGCATCTCCAGAGTTTATGGTACTGGAAGAGATATGGCATATAGCCAAAAACGATCTGCTTGTTCTACAATATTATTTGTCATTTACTGATTTTAAAAATAAAATATCATTATATTTTAGAACAAAAAGATTTCATCTTGATATGAGAAACTATCTGGTTGATGGTGTCAGCTAACATATGCTAAGTGGTATACTATAACACAATATTAAATTCTTATTTTTGCACTGCTATCGGTATTACTCCCAACGAATCAGTAGATTTCTCTGGTTCACCTATATTATTCAAAAATATTGAATAGGGTTTAATTTAGTTATCTCAATAATTCTAATCAAATAAGGCTTTTGTTCTTTTAAATAAATTTACTTTTTTATTTGTGTCCATACTATCCAATTCTTCTGCATGCTTACCAGATACCTCATCATTCCATGCTTGCACTATTTTTTCCAGTACTTTATTTAATTCTGTTAAATTGCTATTTTCGGTAGTAGGAAAAACATCAGTTTTATTTTTTGTCAATAAATATTCTTCCATCTTCATCTTCACAAAAGCTTGTACATCATCCATTATAGTTCCCATTGGTGAACTTGGCAGACCATATTCATTGGTAAATTCTTTAAGGTTTTTCTTGGCTTGATTTTGTTTAGGATTATATTTAAAGATGTTTTCCATGCTTTCAATGCTTCCTCTCTTCTCATATCTTCCCAAAGAACACAAGCAAGATTTTGGTAAGAATCAGCTATCTCCATCTTCTTTGAATCCTTATCATCATAAAGAGTAATGGATTTCTCATACATCTTAATCGCCTTTTTTCATTGTTTTTTATTACTATAAAAAATTCCAAGCATCAGGATTATTTGGATACAACGCAAGGATGTTATCAAGCCATTTTTTAGCCTGGGTTAATTTATTTTTTGCAATAAGAATCTCTACCATCATTATCATGGTTTCTGAATCACTGATACATCCTATCAAAATTTCCGATAAAACCTTTTTTTGCTTCACTATATTTTTTTTCTAAACATAACTTTGTTGCTAATGTTAACCCACAATTGCGTATTTAATCAGGTGTTGGAGCCTTAGCATCATCCATGTTATCATAATAATTGAACTTTCTGTACTTTTAATATTTTATCCTATCAATTAATAATTTTTCATAACCATAAAATATTAAAATGGTTTTTAAAAATAAGCTTACAAATATATCATTACTATTCTCACCTATAACATGATGTACACTTTTAGTATCTAATATCAAATTCATGTGAACCAATTTTATCTGACTGATTTTAATTTGAGTTTCTAATAATAAAAGCTAAATACAATGTAGTAAAACCTACCACATGAAAGATTCTACTCCAGTTAAAAGCTTCTAATGTATATCATAAATGACAAGAATTCCAGCGTGATTTATGAGAATTATCTTCTCTTAAATTATTATCTTATTTATATTCTTGAATCAAGAATGATGGTTTCTCTGAATCTTGAATTACTGGTACGAATTCAATAGAATTAAGAATATTTTTTATATCTCCAATATGTTCCATGTAATATTCTTTAGAAGGAGATTCAAATCTGAAATCATAGAATTTATCGAAATCCCTTACTAATACATCATAATTATAATTAAATCCGTTATTTGATAAAGATAGATATTCCATTACCCATGCAGAGTGATTCCCAGCTATTTTTATCTCTTCATCATCAATGTATGAGAATCCAGGAGCTTTGTTTAAGTTTTCATATTTCCATGCCATAAAATCAATAGAATTAGAACATTTACATTCATCTTTTATTTTAGCCAAATCATAGGATCTTATGGAAAAATATGAATCTCTATTTTCATTATTCTCTTTTAAGTTGAACGCAATAATACATCCAAATAAGTTACATGTATTACTATCAAATGATGATGGGCTTACTTTTTCCCAAGGATTGGGGTATTGTAATTTAATTCCAAGAAACGGGTTATAATAATCATTAGTTGTTGAATTTGATTGTGCAAATGAGGGTGGTATAATTGATAATATTGACGATAAAACAATAACAACAACAAAAAGAAATAAAAAATATTTCATAGTGTTCATACCTTATTGCTTCTATTATATTTCTTTCTAACATGAAAATTCTATCATCGCTATAGAAAATAAATTTGATGGAATTAAGATAATAAAATTTGGATAGGGGTATAATAAAAATACATTATATAATAGGACCCCAATCTGAGTCTATTAATTGATCTGACAGATGATATTAATATTGTGTGTATATATGCAAGAGACAGCATTGATTGTTACTTATCATTTACTATTACTTCACAAATAAATTAAGTTATAAGGGCTTATTAATAATTCAAATCTAAAATCTTAAATATAATCCATATTGCTATAACATTGGGTCCTAATTTTTCCACCGCTATCGGTATTATTCTCTATATTCATTATGGTAGAAGATTTTGTTTGTATTTATCTAATTTTCTGGTTTGTTGCATAACTCGTTTAACCAATCGTTCTCATTATTATATAATTGATAATTATGTAACAGTTATACTTTGAAACCAGTTATACAACGATGCTTTCAACATTATCTCTCTTATCATGTTCTCTAACCTGATAGCAGTAACATATTCACCAAACATTCTCTTCATAGAGGAAAAAACAGATTCTACCATCCATCTTTGTCCATAGCGTACACTATCTTTCCATTCTTGCAAATCATTCTTCTGCATTTTCACCATCTTGTTTCTAAGGTAATGATTGGTCTTGTTTCTGCATCTAGAATTCTTTCTTACCTTTATTGCTGGTTGTATGCCTTTAAATGATAGAAACTGAAAGATCTTGTTGCTATCATAGGAACCATCCATGATAGCAGTATCTATTACCTTATTCTGTTTTATTGCTATATAATCAACCAATTTTGGAAGTACTTTTACATCATGTACTTCTTCACTAGTAACATCTAATGATAGAATTCTCTTCTTTTTTATATCGACTGCTAAATGTATCTTTAGATATCCTCTTTTTACATTCCACTTGTGTCTAATCCATTCACCCCTCTTAGATACCTTTATACCGGTAGAATCAATTGCAATAACAAAATTATCATCATGCAAGTTAGATTTGGTTATATCATCAGAAATCTTGATATCCAGTCTATTTATTCTTCTGCTAATGTTACTATAATCTGGAATTGATGGCAAAGTGTTTGAAGCATGTTCTCTTACTACTCCTTCAGTTTGTCTGTAGGGTAAGTGAAAGTATGCTCTCATGTATCCCAATAACTTGACAAATGAATCTGGATATACGAATTTCCTACCTTCCTTTTCCTTATTCATCTTCTCTAGTTCAGTATTCCAGTTATCTATAACATCAAAATCCAGTAATACCTCACCACGTTTAACAAGAGATTCGTTGTAATTTCTCCAGTTCACATAATATGACTAGAATTGGTTAGCTAAATGTGTTGAGAAGAACAAGTTGTGCAACAAGGCATAATTTTCCATATTCTTGCCTTTCTTACTATTTAATATTATTGGAAAACCAAAAAGTAAAAATAGTAAACTAATCATTGGAACAAATATTCGAATGGAACTTTCTGTTATAGTTATAATTAACGGAATTGCCAACATGACAGCGCCTAACACCATAAAAATTATTCCTATTCTTCTCTCTTCCAATAAAATGCTTAATTTCACATGTTGTATAAAACAGTATTTCATATTTGATAGAAAAGAAAAACAATTGTATTGAAATTTATAGATGATTCGGTGCTGTAACTTAAGGAAAGAGCTATAGCTGTGAATGTTCTATTCTAACAATATATGTTGTTAAGATTTGTCAGAAATAGAACATGTACTTTTATTGTAATGTATTCCCTTTATTGCTTTCAACCCATGCAAATCCTCAATAATAATTATTATAGCATTTCTCTAAAAAGCAAAAATATAGAACAATTTAGATAAACAAAAAAAACGATTTAGGAATTTAATACCCTAATGAATATAAAACTACCTAGTACTGGATTTGAAATTCGAAGATAGAGGATTCATTAGTACTTCCATAGTTATGGACCTCTGTATTCTACTACTGAATAAAATGCGTTCTTTCCAGAGTGGTCAAAATTTAAACTTGGAGTAGTAATACGCATTATCTTTGTTTTTGCTGCTTCTGCAACTTTCCAAATAAATCCGTTTGGTAGTTGTACCTTTGTATCCTGTTCTTCCCCAGTTACAGGATTCTTAAAACTTTCTAAATGAACATCCATGATATTGGATACAGTGAAACTACTTCTCTTTCCATCTATCTTGATATTGATGTCTACAAATTGAGGTTCTAGAAAATATTTTATTGTCCCTGCAAAGAGAGCAAAAGGACCTTCTCCTTTAGCTTTACCCGAAAATATATCGACTAATGCACTTCTTATATTATTATATGGTGTATTTTTAGTAATGTAAAGCTGCATTGTACCATTTCCTTCATGTATTGCCTTCGGCCAGGCATATGCACCAACTACATCTAAGCCATCTAATTTTACATCTCCATAATTTCCTTCTCTTATATGATACAGTACTAAAGCTCTGCAAAAGCCTGAGGAAGGAAAACCATCAAAATTACATGGACAACCATAATCACAATTACATGTTTCAACATAATCGGCTTTTAAATGCCAAGTCGGAATCTGAGTGGTAGATGATGATAACGAATATTTCATATCAATAACTAATTATTTATTTGTATAAAAGAATATCTTTATACAGTAAAATTAATTTGATTACTACTAATCAAAAGGATTCTCAACAATGGATAATAGGTTCTAACTTTTGTCTTAATAAAATACCTGAATATGCAAAATCATTCTTCATTATAGCTTCAGTATACTTTGTAAATAGTGAATTGTCAATACATGAACCATCGATAGGATATACCATATTTGGTGATAAATCTTCAAGCCTTTTAGTTGTATTTCTCACAGGTTTCTTACTGGCAAATATTCCAGCACATCTATAAAGATTAATCAGTAGTTCTGAAAGTTCTTCAGATAAAACAGGTTTATTCTTTCCTGGTTGGATAAATAAATCAGAAGTAAACAGTGACTTGGTATTCTGCTCAAATATCATCATACTATCCTAGTGATGAACATGTGGTGTCATAATGTATTTGAATTGCCTCTTACCAGTCTTTAGGATTTCAATTTCCCAAACTGCTATATGGTCTAAAGGAATGTTATACCAGCCCATCATTTTTAGCTTTGAACTTAAATCGCTGCATACTAATTTTGCATAAGCAGATTCTAAAAATCCCATTCCACCCCGTTGGTCACTTTCAAAATTAAAAAAAGATATATATGCTAACTTTTGCAAAGGGATAACTTCTTATATTTTTTGTTCTAAATTTTTATACATTCCTATGGGACCTGTATGAAATAACATAGGTTTTTCATCATCAATCAAAAATTGATGAAACGTTATTCCAAATGTATTTGAGAATCCGGATATTCTATAGATTGCATCAGTAATTTCAGAAATGGTAACATCAACATCCTTATTATAATAATCAGTCTTGTTAATTTCTCTCATCTTTAGAATAGATTAACATAAGTAAATAATTTTCATGAAATTTGCTTGTAGGTAGATTAAATATATTGGATGACAAATATATCCAATAGTCGTATGAATCTTCTCTTAGCAAAAAGATTCGATACCCCTTATTTTATTAAGTCCTTCTGTTCTAAATAGTTACCAAAAAACTAAATCTAATAAAATATCATTTTCATTATCAGGAATTCGTTGTCTATAAAAAGGAATTCGCCCTAAGATTTATTAAAAAAATCAGAAAATAAGATTAAAAAGAATATTATAAAAAACATTATAAAGAGGAAATAAAATAAATAGGACAAAAAAATGATTCGATATAGTAACTTTAACTACTGATCTATAATAAATTATATATTGACTTTTTCATGCATGTCTTTGTAATTAGAAAAGCCGTATTATCATTTCTAATCATAATTCTTACATAATATCACTTTATTGTAACCTTAGACTCTTTAGCGCCGGCATCAGTGTTACTGGCGACACACTTGGTGCAAAATTTTGTATGGGACTAGAATTAGACATTAATAACATAGATCTAAATATTAGACAATTATTATATAACTGAGAAAATATTAATCATCTGTTTTGATTTATTCTCATTTAGAATACTTAATTTTAAGTCTGAACCTAGCCAACATAGATAAATGGTATAGACTAATAGATTTTTTATATCCTCTAGGATAAAATTCAAAATACTAGAAAAAATATTGCAATTCTGTCAGATTTTTTCAAAATATAGATTTCTGATGTACAGTAACATTCTGTATTGAATAATTACATTCTAGTTTTTCTCTAATCTTGTAGTAAATTGAATATTAAATTGTAGCTAAGGTATTATTTATTGAGACTACGACTCACAATATCCGACTGTGTATTATACTTTCATTTAACATAGATTTGTACTTTCCATTTCGTGGTCTAGTTCTTAACCGTCCTCCACAACAAGGACATGTTGCAATAGGCCACATAATAAAAATATTGCATATCTGACAACGTTTTTGACCTAATATGTAACGCTGACCATTTTTAGGTTTTAATGCTTTGTGTCGTAAGCATATGCCCTTACATGTCATTTTAAAAACCGTTTATAGTATTCAAATTTTCAGATTTGATTTCTATTGCCGTGTTAAAAATGTATGTCATTAAACTTTGTCTCAATCTCGTTTATTCTATCTGGATAACCTTCTAATTTTCTTAAATCAGAAAAATCTGAATCAGTTTTTATTTTTTCTAAAAATAAAACAATTTCCTCATTTTTTACACCGTGTTTTATATCGTATTTGATACGATTACAAACTTTATTAAAACCACCATATTTTTTGAAAAGTCGTTTCTGATATGGAGAAGCATTTTCTGGAAGACCTGTCAAATATTTAACAACTGTTTTTTCCATATTTTTTACATGCCATTCTCTCATAGGATAATTATTTGGTATCAAAATGACCATTGTTATTTATGAATAAGGGATATATAATATGACCTTTTTTAGAGTAAATTTCTACAAAATTCCAAATTATTGTTAATCTTTATTTATATAATGAGGAAAAGAGAATAAAATTGGCTATCAACGTTCTTATTATCATTAAATAATAAAATATTATGAAAAAAATAGAAATTTTTAGTAAATTCAAATCATCAAAAAATGGTGAAACACGAGTTGTATTTGATAATAACAAAGATAAACACCTTGAATACTTTATGAATGGAAGCTGGCGACATAGTCCAAAATGTAAGGAAAATACAAATAAGGTATGTGACAAAATACAAAGATAGTAGTATGGATCACTCTTTTGTGATTACTTTCTAGATCTATACTTATTTATATCTACAAAAAGAGATCTTGATATAATTTTATGATGTTATAAAAATCGATAATTGTTTGATAGCTATATGATTATGATATGTATATTCAATGTTTGTTATGACTTCGATAACCTCAAAGTTTCTTCAAATGGTACCTTAAAAACTCGATCCATTTTATTTTTGAATGAATTTCATAGCTTCAAAATGTTACATACACTAAACAATAAAAATCTAAGTAATGCATAACAACACAAGGTAATATCTTATTTTTCTTCCTATCTAGTATCTAGATCTTACTAAAAAGAAATTTGAAGCTGGAGTTATTTAGATTCTTGGAATAAATTAAACCTAAATTCTTGCAAAATACAAGAATTCGATTAATCTACTTCATAAATTCATTTCAGTGAAGTTAGGATCGTTTAAAGATTA
The DNA here is from genome assembly GCA_963695855.1 of uncultured Nitrososphaerales archaeon. Classification (GTDB taxonomy): domain Archaea; phylum Thermoproteota; class Nitrososphaeria; order Nitrososphaerales; family Nitrososphaeraceae; genus TH1177. The sequence continues at coordinate 951,157 of CAVOHZ010000010.1, forward strand.
AACCTCAGACATATCTGAAGATAAACTGAAAGTTTGATAAAGATTTTGAATGTTAACAAGAAATTTTCAAAAAATCTTGTTATTAAATATTCTTATCATTCGACTACTATCACAGAATCATTTCATTTTTTAGCAAAATAATAATAGTATTAATGATAACCTGTTCTTGTTTGAATATTAGGGAAGACTCATTAAACCTACATAGGATGCTTAAAGGTAAAATAGAGATTCATAATCGTGTTCCTGTGGAAAATATCTTTGAAAAAGAAAACGCTCTTATCAATTTGATATACACTCCTGGTGTTGCATATGTTGCGAAAGAAATAAGTAAAGATAAGGAATTAGCGTATGAATATACTTCGAAATGGAATAATGTTGCAATAATATGTGACGGTACACGTGTGTTGGGTCTAGGCAATATAGGACCTGAGGCTGCAATTCCAGTTATGGAAGGAAAATCTGTCCTTTTTAAGTTGTTAGGTGGAATAAATGCAATCCCATTATGTATCGCTACACAAGATAAGGAAGAGATAATAAAATTTGTAAAATCTGTTGAACCGATGTTTGGAGCAATTAACATTGAAGATATCGAATCGCCCAAAGTTTTGGATATTGTAGAACGATTAAAACATGAAATTTCTCTACCTGTTTTTCATGATGATCAACATGGGACAGCAATTATTACCTTATCTGCATTACTTAATGCTCTGACTTTATCGGAGAAAAAATTGGAAGATATTCTTGTGGTAATATTAGGTGCTGGCTCTGCTGGTTATGGTATATATAAGATTCTACATGCAGCTGGATGTACAGATATGGTTGTAGTAGATAGTCATGGATCTATTTATGATGGACGTGATCACTTAACTGGCAATCCATATAAACAAGAAATAGCAACCAAAACTAATCGTCGAAAAATTAGTGGAAATCTAGATGAGGTGTTAAAAGGAGCAGACGTTTTTATCGGAGTTTCAGGAAAAGCTAAAGTTTTAACTAGTCAAATGGTAAAATCGATGAATTTAAATCCGATTATATTTGCGTTAACTAATCCAGATCCAGAAATATTTCCAGAGGATGCATTAAAAGCTGGTGCTAAAATAGTTGCTACTGGAAGGTCAGATTTTCCTAATCAAATTAATAACGCTACTATCTTTCCTTCTGTTCTTAGAGCTTTACTAGATCTACGTATAAAGTATTTAAGTGAAGATCTACTTGTTACTGTGGCTCAATCAATTGCAGGATTGGTGGATAAACAACAACTTAAAGAAAATTATATAATTCCACAAATTAATGACCAAAGGATACTGCCAATCGTAACTCAAACTATGAAAGGTGTCATGAAACAACATCTAACGAAATAAATGATCAATTTAATATTTATCTGACGAAGAAAATCTACTTCATAAGAGTAAATCTAATTCTAATTCAATATGGTTAACATCTTTATTAAAGACACATAATATTTAGTTTATCTCTTGTGTCCTAGATCAACGTTCAATATTGATGGTTCAACATATTGCATAATAAATTTATGTAAACACTTGATAAAAATAAAACTTTATTATACCTCCATTGTTAGAAGTTTGAAATGCAAAAATATTTTATTTTATATGTTACATTTGTCTTTATCTTATCAATGTTTTCTATATACCATAACTTTTTCAATCAGTTTTGCTCAAACAATCGATACATCACATAAATCTGAAAACGTAACTAATTCTTCAACATTATTACATTCTATCCCTGTCACCACAACACCTATAAAATATATTGTAGTGATATTTCAGGAAAATAATTCATTTGATCATTATTTTACTACATAACCAAACTCTGAAAACCAAGAAGGAGAGTTGGAGATCATTCCATTAAAAGATACTCCTTTGTAAATGGTTTAACCGAAGCACTTATTATGAATAACAAAAATTTGGTTAAACCATATCGTCTTGAGCCCTCTTTTGCAACCAAGATTGCCGAATGTGGAAATAACCATACCTATACCCCAATACAAAGGGCACTTAATAGTGGTCTTATGAACAAATTTGTTTAATATTCTGGACAAAATTATGGTAATTGTGATTCTGAGCAGGTCATGGGTTACTTTGACGGCAATACCGTTACAGCATTATGGAATTATCCACAACATTACGCTATGAGTGACTCATTCTATAGTTCTATTCTCGATCCATCCCTCCCAGGACATCTCAATCTTATTTCAGGGCAAACACATGGTGCTTCCCCTTCAAACATTGAGAACCTTGTAGTTAATGGTACAGTGATAGATGATTTAGATTCTTTCTATGATGATTGTTCAGAAGGTCAAACTATTTCCTTAAGTTGTAAGAATATAGGATATATATTAAATTAAAAAAATATTACTTAGGGAGGGTTCCAAGGCGGGTTTAAGCCAACTAATTGGATTTCAGAGGATAATAATTCCAGTAAGAATAGAAAAGCAGAATGAAATTCTTCATACCAAGATATAGTTGGAAAGAACATTACAGATTATGTAGTACATCACGAACCATTCCAATATTACAGATCGGCATCTAATCCTCATCATCTTCAGCCAAGTGGTGTACATATGACAGGTCATACAGCTCAAGCTAATCATCAATACAACATATCCGACTTTTGGAATACCTTAGATCCCAAAATGTTCCATATGTTAGTTTCTTAAAACCACCGGCATATTAGAATGGGCATTCTGGATACTCTGATCCTTTTGATGAACAAGTATTTATTACAAGTACAATTAATAAATTGCAAGAATCACCTGAGTGGAACGAAATGGAAATAATAATTGCATATGATGATTCAGGTGAATGGTACGATCACGAGATGTCTCCAATCATTATGAATTCTGATCTTCCCCGATATGATCCTTTTTCTGGAGCTGATCTTCTCCGTGGTAGTTCCCTAGATGAAAAAAGTTATGATGGTTGATGTGGATACGGGTTGAGATTTCCAATGCTTGTAATATCGCCATTTTCAAAGGAAAATTATGTTAGTCATTATGTTATTGACCAATTTTCTATTATAAAATTTATTGAAGATAATTGGCAATTAGGAGAAATCTGTGATTTATCGTTTGATTCTATTGCAGGTTCAATAAATGACAAGTTTAATTTTTCAACTGCACATGATGCCGGAAAGTTACAATTGGACAAATTAACCGGCCAGATTTCAAGTAACTGAAAGAACAATACAAAACAACATGTCACATTGCATATTAAAATATTTTAATTTCATGTAACAAAAAGAGTTTATAGAGGTATAATGAAAGTAGCCTACCGCTATACCTTGCCAAATCTTGGCTGAATCATATCTGCAAGAGTCGATAGAACAAGGATGTTTAAGATGTCTATAACTAGAAGATCGTGGAGAATCTATCAAAGAAGATAGTAAAAAGTCTTGGCAATAATCTTAGTTGCCCTCAATTGTTAAATCACTTTGATATTCCTTTTTAAAAATAACTCAAAGTATCATCAGGTATATTTCATAACTAGTAATCGATAAAGGTTAATTATATAAAATGCTGACTATCTCTCCACTTATGAAGATGGTAATAAATTGGATTAGGAGAAAGATGTGGAAGCCAAAAGGAAAAATATATAGTTTGAAATGCAATCAATGCAATGAGGGCTTCTTATCAAGCTATTCGATGGATGCTCCTATATGCGGACATTGTTTACAACGTGTTAAATCTCCTGACGCTACCATAAACACCGAAAAACATTGCAGGGTGTGTGGTAAAATTGGAACAATACACTCTTCTGATAAATGCGATAGCTGTTATTTTAAGTAGGTGGAAGAAAATAGTTGGTAGAAATAACAATCAGAGACATGTTGACGTAAAAAATTTCCCTCAAAATTGAAAATTACTAAAATGTGAAATAGATTTGATGTTTATTATTTATCTCCAAGACTTAGGTTGACTGTCATGTGAAATGAATAGAATTATAATAAGTTATTTGGATTAATGTATTTAATTTTCAGGAAATGCTAACAACAATTCGTAGTTTCGAATTGGATAGGTATTTTAAAAATATATGCTAACTTATTTTAATAATTCTGCTTGACTTATCAATTTGAATATTTATTAAACGTGGGCAAATCTTTCATATAAGCTCAATCTAAATATGTATTAATGAATAAAAAGACGATAGATAATTCACAAAAGAGAGTAATATCAGCAACACTATTTACATCCATTTCTGTTTTGGCCTTTGCATTATTTTTCTCTGTAATCCAAGACGATATTCTCGCGTATTCAGAGTTGCCTTCCTCAGATTTACCGAATAGTACTTTGTTTGTTACTGGATCTGCGACTAGTCATGCAAAATCAGATAAGGTAATCGTTTCTCTTGGAGTCGAGACTGCAAATCGCACGGCCGAAGAAGCTTTATCTTCCAATTCTAACCTTATGAAGAAAGTTCTTACTAACTTAAAAGAAGCAGGTGTGCAGGATAATGAAACAAGTACATCTTCATTTACCATAAATCCAAACTATAATTATTCTGCATACGGAACCCGTGGCGATCTTATAGGTTTTACTGTATCCAATTCCATTCAAGTGGATAGCTCACATATTGACCAAGTTTCAAGATGGATAGATACCGCAGTAAAAGCTGGTGCAAACAATATCAATAATGTTTATTTTAGCTTATCGGATTCAAAACTCGAAGAGATCAAGGATAGTTTATTAAAAGAATCCATAACTAAAGCCAAAATGAAAGCAGATATAGTGGCTTCTGCAGCAGGAATGAATATAGTTGGAATCAAATCGATAGCAGTTGGAGGGATTGGATCATCTCCTCCCATACCGTTTCCTGGACCTTCATTTACTGCGAAATCTATAGGATCTGAGGCAGATTCATCAACTCCAATTCTAGAAGGTGAACACGAAGTTTCCGTGAGTGTGAGTGTTATCTATATTTTGGATAGATAGCCAATCTCATTTTTTTATAATCATCATAATCCTTTAAAATAGAATGCAAGAGTAAGTTGAACTTTTTCTTGATGATGTTATCAGTTTTATATACTTTATAAAGTTAATTTGCACCGTTTATAAAAAATCTAGTTAATAGATATTCAACTTGAAGATATTATTTGCAAAACCTTACTAATATTAGTTTTAAACTAGGATCAAAAATGGGGTTTATAGTTAAGGCATTAATTCGCTCATATCACAGTAGCAAGATAGGAATTAATCCTAAATTTTTAAATTTTCTTGAAAAGAGATTATAAATGAATGTGGATTGAGCCTATCCTACAGAAATATATGGCGAAAGAACTTTAATTTCATTTTGCATATTGTGCAAGCAATAAAAGATCTTCATTTGTTGCAGAACCCCATTTCCTGCAGTTCGATGCTAAAGTGGAATTTCATTCTCCGATAAATTTCGAGGATATTTAACAGGTCGATTAATAATTTCAACAGATAATTCGTTTACACGTTACTAATTAGTAGACATGATAATTTTTTTAGTATTCTGCGTAGTATTTGTCAAATAACAGTTCTTGGGATAATTTTCAATAATATGCAAAGATTTTTTATAATTTTATTTTTATATACCTTGCAATACTTCATTATACCAATATCAAATAGTTTTATGTAAGTTCTCCGTTTGCTAAATTCAATAAAATAGATATATGAAACAGGCTTTTTCTAATTGGCGATTCGCAGTGATCGAAACTTTACTGGAAGATTACTGACTCCATGTAAAAATACATCATAGAGAGGTTTCAAAGAGTCCTCACTATAATCATCATCAAATCTTAAATCCTCTAATCTCTCTATTACTTTTCTCAATACTATCTGGGCTTCTAGCTTCGCTAAGGTTGAACCTAAACAAAAGTGGATTCCATGTCCGAAAGCTATGTGATCGTTGGGGGTTCTATTTATATTAAATTCTTCCGAATTTTGAAAGACTCTTTCATCATGATTAGCAGAGCCTATCCATATTACTACCCTTTCTCCTTTTTTCATTTTGTGTCCATGAAAAACCAAATCTTTGATTAAAAAACGAAAAAGTGCCTGAACGGGGGACCTATAGCGTAACGTTTCTTCTATTGTTAACGGTATCAACGAGTTTTGTTCATCTTTTAATTTCTTAAATTGTTTAGGATATTCAAGTAATGATCGAATTGTATTGCCTATAAGGTTTATAGTGGTTACGTGGCCAGCTAGCAACAGGAGCGAACAGAATGCAAGGATTTCATCTTTGGATAATTTTCTATTATCTACTGTAGCTTTTATCAAATTTGAAATAAGATCATTTTGAGGATTTACCTTTCTTTTTTCTATGATGATATTGAAATAAGAATCCATTTCATTCTGAACTTTTCTGAAAAGTGGCTCTAATTTTCTGTCGAGAAAATTAGTCGTATTTTTATTTGAACCAAGTAATCTATCTGCCCATTGCCTAAATAAATCATGATCTCTATAAGGAACACCAAGTAGTTCCGCAATAATGGTTACAGGTAAAGGATAAGCTAAATCTTCTATGACATCCATTTGACCTCTTTCGATAACTTGATCTAATAGATTATTTGTAGTCTGTTCTATTCTTGGTTTTAAGTTATATATTGTGTTTGGAGTAAAAGCAGAAGATATGACATTCCGTAATTGTCTTTGAAGAGGTGGATCTAATGTAAGAATACTAGGCCTTACTGTCTGTACTTCATCATTTTCACTATACCTATCTTGATCGTTTTTATTCTTAACCTTGCTTCTCTTTTTTTCATTTTCTCTTTCCTTCTGTAAAAAAGTTAATCTTTGAATGTCAGACGAAAAAATCTTATAGTTAGAAAGAACTTCCTTCGAATCAGAATAACGAAAAATTCCCCATATTTCATTTTTAGAATCATATTCAATATGATGATGACTTCGCATTTTAGCATAAAAGGAGAATGGATTCAAGCGTTCGTCTTGCGATGGAAAAACATCCATATGTTGTCTGATCGTTATTCTATTATAAATATTATCAATGTATTAGATTATCAAACGTTTTCAAAATCTAGAAAAATATTATTTTCTTCTTTTAAATGTACGTGATAATTGAATTCAGTTAAAATTTTATCATTTACAATTATGTCTAAAATTATATTTAATAAATTTATATGACTTGAATCTAATGATTAGCTCAATAATATTATGGAATAACTTATTGATGCTTTGTTTTACAACTATGATTATAGTCAATTTTGATTAAAAAGATGGATCAATACTCCTATAAGAATTCTATTTTATCAATTTGTTTGGGTCAAAAATTTATATCATATAATGATTTTCATAGTTGGGCAACAAACCAAAAATTGGCACCGATTGATGTTCAATGGAGATTACTTTCACACTCTATAATTAAAATATTTTTATAAACGTAATTTGTTATATTTTTTTATGGATTCCAATTCTTATAGTTCTATTTCTGAAAAGAAACTTGAATTCATGCAAAAAGCGTTTGCGGACATATCTAGTAGTATGAGTGTCATGCTTGTGATTCTTGGAGAGAAATTAGTTTATACAAAGCTATGGCAAAATCTGGACCCATAACGACCTCAGAGTTAGCAGCAAAAGATAACACGTATGAGAGGTATGTCCGAGAATGGTTGGTGGTTGGCATATCAGGCGGCAAGCGGGTATGTAATTTATGACCCGAAAAATGGTAAATATTTTCTTCCACCTGAACATGCAATGGCTTTGGCCGATGATAATAGTACTGTGTATTTGCATGATGCTTATCCAGTAATGCGTTCTATCTTTAAGATGAAGATAAATTCATTGATATGTTCAAAACCGGGAAGGGCTTGAGATGGAATGACCATCATAATGACTTGTTTGAAGAAACTTCACTTTTTTTAAATCAAATTATATTTCAAATCTTATAAAATCGTGGATTCCATCACTTGATGGAGTAAAAGAAAGGTTAGAAAAAGGTGCTAAGGTGGCTGATATTGGCTGTGGATACGGAATATCTACAATTATTATGGCGAAAGAATTTCCTAATTCTATCTTCTTTGGTTTCGATAATCATACACCATCGATCGAAAAGGCTAAGCATCAAATCCGATTAGACGGATTGGAAGGACGGGTAAAATTTATGACTAATTCTGCCAACGAATCCTTAGAAGGAGATTTTGAATTTTGATTTTATGACTTTGATTGTTTGCATGATATGGGTGACCCAGTAGAGGTTATGAAACAGTCTTGGAAATCTCTAAAATCTGATGGAACTTGCATGATAGTTGAACCAATGGCAAATAATAAATTAGAAGATAATTTAAATTTAATTGGCAAGAGTTTCTTTGCTGCTTCAACTCTTGTATGTGTACCTAATTCGGTTGCGCATCATGGTCCGGCACTCGGGGCTCAAGCAGGTGAAAATAAAATGAGATATAATAAAATCGGCAGGTTTTAGTAGATTCAGGAGATCGGCACAGACCCCATTTAATATTGTATATGAGGTCAAAAAATGATTTATCATTAACTGTTTTTTCATTTTTGATTTTTCTTTTTTCCTTGAGTACTCATCTGGTAAAATTGAAAAAATTCTTGTATAAAGTCATAATATAATTAACGACGGTAAAAATACAGTTATCATTTTAGCGGTTAGAGATTAAAATAAGTCAAGCCAGAATTATTTATCTAGGAGCACTCAATTTAAAACCATTCCCGTTGACTCGTACCATTACAGGAAAAAAGGTAAATTGCTTGCAATAATACTTTATTAACAAATATGCAGTATTATACGTTATAGAATTGAAACATCATTGTATTTTATTTTGAATATTGAAAAATTATAAGCAATGTGGCATAAATTGTCTGAAATTTAGGAACACACAAAAAGATATCGTGACATTTCTAATATTTTACAATATCTCGAATTACAGAATCATGAATAATAATAACATTTCACTATAACGACATTACATGAAGGAGTAACATGATATCTTAAAGATTGTATTATTACGCAAGATCTAACTAGTTGGGAATATGTTACCCTTTGAATCTTCCGATTTGTCCTTACCCTTTGAATCTTTCGATTTGTCCTTACTCTTATTCTTATCTGACTTTTTATCTTCATTTTTAGTATCAGATGAAGATGATAAGGCTCCTTTGTCTTTAACCTTGCATATTCCTATCTTGGTATCGCCTTCATCAGAATTAAAACCAATTATTTTATCCATCTTATCACAAATATATTTATCAGCACCTTCTCCACCAGTAAGTTCATCATTTCCTGGTCCACCATCAAGTTCATCAGCACCGGGCCCACCATCAAGTTGATCATTCCCCTCATCTCCATTTAATATATCATTTCCTTGGTCACCTTTTAATCGATCATTCCCCGTCTTACCACTTAGTAGATCATCTCCTCCAGCACCCAATATCTCATCATTGCCTTCACCCCCTCTGATCTTATCATTATTAACAGTTCCCTCAATTATGACGTCCACCTTTATGGTTCCGTAAGAGTTGGAATCAGAAGTATTAACCGAATTTACAGCCTCATTTTCAATAATAGTAGTAGAATTAACCTGACCATTTACCTCACTTAAAGAGATAACTACGTTAATTGTTACTATAAATAAAATAATGGTTGTTATAAAATACACTCTTATAAAATACATATGATTTAATATAAACACTATATTCTCATTATACTGAATTACTAAAAAATTGATCTATCTTTTAATATTGATTCTAGCAAGCTTTCTTATTTCCGTTACGGCATCAAATTAATAAATTTTATTTTATATCTTTTTCATATTGCCATATTCTATTTAAAAGAGAGACTGTGAAGGCATTTATACAAATCATATATTATAGTAAATTGTTTGGATCTATAAATGAAATTCCAAATATGAAATAATAAAAAAGAATTAAAAAAATTCATCAATAATTTTAGGTGATCATTCTAGATAAGATATAAATAAATCATTTATATACATTGACAATCAAATAATGGTTATCTCCTAAATGAGTTACCAAGGAACGAATTTTTCGGATATTTATATTTGGGTATTTTTGGTACTATTATTCCTTTATCCACATATTTGCAATTACCCGATACGCGGTCATGTTCCAAGGAATTAAAATCTTTGATTTTGTCTTTTTTATCACATATAAATTTATCAGATCCTCCACCGCCAGACATCTGATCCTTTCCGAGTCCACCTTCTAGAACATCATTCCCTTTACCTCCGTCTATTTCGTCATCTCCTTCTGCACCGTAAATCTGGTCGTCTCCAGAGTCGCCATTAACTTCATCGTCACCCGGTCCACCTTCTAGAACATCATTCCCTTTACCTCCGTCTATTTTGTCATTTCCTTCATTTCCATGCAGGGTATCATCTCCTTTACTACCATCAATTGTATCATCTCCCGAACCACCTTTAAGTTTGTCATCTAATTCCGTTCCTTCTATTATAACATGAGCTGTTGGTGTAGCAACTCCAGGAAAACTGGTATTTTCGGATTCGTTATCTACGACCTCTTGGGCTTCTATATTAGTATAACCTATGGCTACCAATATTATTAATGAAATGATGAAAAGGTATGACTTCACAGATATCAATTATTTTTATCGACATTTTACTAATAGCATTCCCATTTAAAATAGGTATGTTAAAATTATTCTAAAAAAAATATCTTAAAAATCTTATATCATTGTTTATAGTAACTTTTTTCCTTAATTTAAGATTTAGTGATACATATTTCCAATAAAGCTAAATACGAAAGGATCACGTTTGTTTTAATTTTATTCAAAATATTTAAAATAACAATATTAACAAAATAAATCTGTCAACAAATATTTTATATTTGTGCAAGTAAATATTATAATAAACTTAAAATTATACAGTGTTTTTTTTATTTCATTTTTCATTTTGAAGGATTAGATTTTATCTTTTTATTTTTTTAAGAACTCGATATAATATTGCTGTTATTTCATCTCTTTCAATAATAAATGCTACAAACAGAATTAAAAATTTATAAAAAAAATTTTAAATACGGATTAAATCGAATTTAAATTCTCATAATATCTAATCGCTACCCTTATATTAATTAGGTTACATTTATTCAATAAAAATATTTTTATCTTTGATATTTATCTGAAATCATAATTTTTCTAAATGAATGTTTTTTATTATTTGATCATCAGTTCGCATATTCCCAAAATTTGTATCAACATATTGGTTACTTCCATTTCCTTTTCTCAAATAGCAGAATAACAAGATTTTGGTCTATCCTTTCAATGAACCTGCTGTAAGACCTTGGATGAGTTGTTTTTGAAACAATAACATCAACACGACAATGGGTATCAATGCTATGTTAATTCCAGCAGTCAGATAACCCCATTCTATTCTGTAAATAGAAATAAATTGATATAATGCTACCTGAAAAACTAGTGAATCAGGTCTATTTGACAAAACTATTGGAAGAAGAAATTCGTTCCAGGAAAATCTAAAAGCTAAAACTGATGCAATAGCAAGTCCTGGTGTAGATAATGGGATGATTATTCTTCTCAGTATTCCAAACCTAGAACATCCATCTACCAGGGCAGCCTCTTCTAGCTCCTGTGGTATAGTTTCAAAATAGTTTTTCAAAAGAAAGATGTTAAGGGGGATAATCAAAATCTGAAAAGTAATCATAAGTGTAAATATAGAGTTTAGTAATCCTACTTGTGATAACATAAGGTATAAAGGAATTATATTTATGATGATAGGGATCATAAAAAGACCAAGCACTATACTTAAAAGTATGTTCTTTCCTCTAAATTTGAACCTGGCAAAAGCATAACCTCCTAGGGCACTTATGAGCACGCTTAGTCCAGTACTTCCTAAACTAACAAGTAGGCTATTTATCAAACTATGAAGCAGACGCGGTTCCGTAATTACAAAAATATAGTTTTCTAAGGTTGGATCAGAAGGGAGAATCTTTGGAGGAAGAGAGACAGCCACATCATTAGATTTTAAAGAGGCAGAGAATACCCATGCTAGAGGAACCAAAGTTATAAAGATGTAAATGAATATGACAGAATAAATCAGCCATTTATCAGTCAAGACTAATTTTGATTTATTTCCAGAACTGTTTTTCATAACTCGCTTCTCCTATTAAAAATTTTTATGTAAGTTAAAGTTAGAAGCAGATTCATAATTATCAAAAAAATGCCGATAGTTGCTCCACCCGAGAATGAACCAAATTCAAATGCCTGCCTGTACATGTATAGCGAGATGGTGGTAGTCGAAAACAACGGACCTCCTCCAGTCATGATAAGCTGTAAATCAAAGAAATTTATACTCCATACTGTTATAAGAATAAGATTTGTAACCATAAATTGTCTTAAAAGTGGGATCGTTATGAAAAAAAACCTCTTTATCTTTGTTGCTCCATCTATTAGTGCAGCTTCATAAAGAAGAGGGTTAATTGACTGAAGGCCTGCAGTCAAAAACAAAATCGTGAAGGGAGTACCGTACCAAATATTTGTTAAAACTATAGACCAAATGGCGATATTTGGATCGGAAAGCCATCCGACAGTGTCCAATCCTATCTGCTTCAAGAGATAATTCAGAATTCCAAAATTATCATCATACATGAATTTAAAAGAGAAAGCAGTTATTACGGTTGAAACACTCCATGGAATTATTAACAACATTCTGAAGATATTAGTTCCTTTTATTTTTTGATTGAGTAAAATAGCTAGAACAAGTCCTATGGTAAATTGAGCTAGAACCGACCCACCAGCAAAAAATAAAGTTAGTTTTAAAGATTCATAAAATTTAGGTTCTGTTAGAAGGTCAATAAAATTTTTTAATCCAACAAATTCCCAATCTTTTAAAATGGTCAAAATCGACACATTATGAATTGATACATAAATATTCCATATTAGAGGAAACAATAATAATACAACTAGAATTAGTAAGCTCGGAAGCAGATATAAATATGGTTCAATGGTTGCTCTGTTACTTGGCATTTCGAATATCGTAGTTAAAATATTTAAAAAATTACGGACGTTAGTTTAATATTACTTTTTATTTTAATTTGAATTTTGTTTTCACTACTTCCATCCAAGCACTTTCATTGAATCTTCTACTGCTTTATCAAGAGACTGTTTCGGATCCGCTCCTTGATAGACTTCTTCAATTGCTGTGCGTATGTGATCTGCAATTTGTGGATATTCAGGAATGTTGGGTCTACCTTTGGCGTAAGGAATAAGTGAAATCAGCTCTTCATAATATGGAATAGTAGATTTCATTTCTTTCGAGTAATTTCCTTCTGCAATGCTCTTCTGCGTAGGTAGATAGCCTTCTTTCAAAAGCATAGGCATAAGAACATCAGGATCTAACATAATAGTGATTAATTCCCATGCAAGGTCTTTATGTTTGGAAGTTTCAGGAATGCTAAATAGCCATCCTCCCATCATGGTAGATGTTTTAGTGCTATTTTTAGGAACAGGAAACATTGTTATCAAACCTATTTTATCTTTCAGATTCTTCCATTCTTCTTTTGGGAAATGACCTAGAATCCATGATCCTTCTAACATTACAGCAAATTTTTTATCTGCAAACTCTTGACCCCAAAAATGGTTTATTTGAGGTTTAATGCCGGTGTTAATTTGATCCCTTAAAAATTCAAGTGCCATTACACCTTGTTTACTATTGTACGTTGGAAACCAGTAATTTCCTTTTGATGGATGACCATCTCTTAATTCTAATATGTTACCACCTAACATCCATAAATACGGATACCACATATCAGGTACATGATTTGCACTGGTCAGATGTATTGGTTGAATATTCTTATCAGGTAGTTTTTCCGATAATATTTTAAATCCTTGTAGATATCCATCCCATGTTTTTAGTTTTTCAGGTGATAAGCCGGACTGATTCAACAGGTCTTTCCAATACCATAGTGCTCTGACATCTGTCCATGCCCATATTCCATATACTTTGTCTTTATATATGCCTCCAAGCCAGTTATTTTCGTACCAGTCTGAAGACTTATTCCATACTTTTGTCTTTTCAGTTATATCCGTTAGAAATCCTGCCTCGGCAAATTCACCCAGCCAAATCTGATCAAGTGAAACAAGATCCAATTCTGACTTGCCAGCCATAGCCGTAAGAATTTGTGTTCTTGTATCTGAATATGGTAGAATACTATATTCAATTTGTATTTTTTTGTCAGGATGTTTTTCGTTTAATTTCTCTAGAGCCTTTTCAACGAGTATATCCCATCTATCTTTGGGTTCAGCAAAAATGGCAGTCAGTGTAATGGACTCTTGCTGACTATAAGAATCAATTATCATTACTGGATTGAAAACAGAAATACTACAAAATAGTGAAAGTGGTACGAGTAATAAAATTGCTATATTTTTCGGTTGAGGAAATTTTATAATATGAGTTTCATTACTACTAGACATCAAACAATAACCAAGACGATATTTTTTAAGGTTATCTATAGGCTATTATGATCTAGAAATGATTAGATAAAGCTAATGAAAATGACTAAAATTAAATAATATAGAAAGTCTAGATAACTTGATATTATCTGTCAAGGGTCAGGGTAACGGGATTAAGCAAGAAATACGGAAACTTTACAGCAATTGAAAATTTTTCAATCCAAATAGCAGATGGTGAATTCTTAGTATTATTGGGTCCTTCTGGATGTGGGAAAACAACAATCATACGATGTATATCTGGACTAATAAACCCTACTGATGGACAAATATTTATAGACGACAAATTGGTGAATGGAATTCCTCCAAAAGATCGCGATGTTGCGGTAGTTTTCCAGAATTATGCACTATATCCTCATATGACAGTCCACGACAACATCGCATTTCCTCTGAAAATGAGAAAATTATCTAAAGAAGAAATTAAAGATAAAGTAATAAAAATCTCTCAAATGCTGGGCATTTCAGAGTTGCTAAAAAGAAAACCTAGAGAATTAAGTGGAGGTCAAATGCAGAGGGTAGCATTAGGAAGAGCGTTAGTCAGAGAACCTAAACTATTTTTGTTAGATGAACCTCTAAGCAATCTAGATTCAAAACTGAGGATACAAATGAGATCAGAAATAAAAAAACTTCAAAAACGTGTCGGCGTTACTACAATATACATTACTCATGATCAGACAGAAGCAATGGGTATGGCGGACAAAATAGTTATCTTAAATGAGGGAATAATTCAACAGGTAGGTACTCCAGAGGAAGTTTATAAAAAGCCACAGAATATTTTTGTTGCAAATTTTATAGGAAATCCTCAAATAAATATCTTGAATTTTGAGACAATAAGAAAGGAAGATGGTCAACTAATTTCCTTGAAATCTGAGAATATGTCGATAAACATTCCTAAGATATGGTATGATGTACTTTCGTCTTTTGGAGACTCTATAAAAAATATATCCCTGGGTATCAGGCCAAAAGATATATTTTTAGCTGATTATAGTAATTCTAATTCTATGCATTTCAAAGGAGAACTTTGCTTTGTGGAAATGCTAGGAGATGAAACAATATATGAATTTAAACTTGAAAATAATAGTATCATTCATGTAAGTAATTTATCTGTAGATTCTTCTCTTAAAAATGGCACCACACTCATTTTGGAAACCAAGTATGAAGATATCCTCCTCTTCAATGCCGATACCGGAATTAGAATTTTATAATCTAAAAGATAAATCTTCTAGGCTTGATAAATCCAAATTTTTTTTGGAAAATTAATTTATTCCAATCAATTAATAGTATTAGGATAGTCATAATTATACCTGCAACATCTATCCATATTACAGAAGCAAAGCTCAGATCTATGTTTTCTGTAATTGAAAGTAAAATGTTTTTTGATAAATAAATCATTAGCAGATATACCGAGAATCTTCCAATCCAGAAACCTGCTATTACCTGTAATGATCGAACTTTCATAAGTCCGTAAGAAACAAAGAGCATGTTGCTTGGCAATGGTAATAAGGCAAAAAGCATAGTTCCTAAAAAGTATCCATATTTTTTCCTTTCCAAATAATCTTTTAGTTTGGCCAGACTAGATTTACGTTCGTCATTTATTACTTTTCTTCCTATAGAAGAAAATCTCATCAGTAAAAATCTTCCTAATGTAGCAGCTGATGCACCAATTACTGAAAGAAGAACAGCATCCAAAGAAGGATTTAAAGTATAAGACATAACCACTATTGCCCATGTTGGGGGAGTGAGAATGGGTATGATACTTATAACAAATATAATTGCAAGAACGAATAGATATGAATTTTCTGAAGACAAGAATAGTTCATTTAGGAAGTCCAAATAATACTAGTTCTTTAAAGGTTGGCGGGTCTATTATTTCTTGAGCAATAATCTATAATAAATATCTATGAATCCACTGAAATGATCTTTTCAACGCGTATAATTGTCTTTCCAATTATAATTAGATGGATTATTTTATTATTATAAGACATTATGATTCAGATATTTTGTTGAAATTTTAATTTGGTTTTAAGAATATAGATTCAGTGATTGATGACCATGCTCATATAATTTGATGGTTGTATTAGAATTAATCTTTAAAAATTAAGTTTTCATTATAAAGGTTATTTTAAAACGAACTGGAAACTACTATTTTTTGACACTGGACGAATGACCTAACTAAATATATGTTTCGTCATAAAAATCGTTGTAAAATAATTATTGTAGTGAATATCTGGTTGTAGTACTTCTGTGATTCTCCAATCCTCTACATAAAATATATAAAAAAATGACAATTTTTGGATTTTTTTATCTGACTTAAAAATGGAAAAGATTTTCCTATTTTTTTGTCAGTCTTATTTTTCTTCCAGAAATTCCCTGTGTTATACTATCTATTCCTATCACCAGTAAGCTGATTGATATTATCAAAGCTAAGAATATAACTCCTATCAGAGGCACTGCAAATACTATTATAGAAGCTACGATTGCAAAGCTTCCAGAAATTACTTGAAATATTCTTAACCATTTTGCTATCTCCTTTTGAGATAATCCAGTGATCACTCTAGCCACACCTATGAATAAAAGTCCTAATGCCATTAATATTAGTAAAAAGCCAGTGGTAAATCCAGGATACGTAGCAACAAGAATTCCAAATCCAATTCCAATAATTCCTAGAATAATATTTCCCATCTTTGAAGTTTTCGCAGCCGACTCTGAGGAGCTTAAACCATGAACAATCCTTTCGATACCTATAATAATCAAAATGATGGACAGGATTGTTATCATATATGCCAAAACAAGAGCAGGATTTAAAATCACATAGAGAGATAACCCTATAGCAATAATTCCAAGTATAATTTGGGCAATTCTTAAATAAGTATTACTCATATTCGTCAACTTTAAGAAAGCATAATAAAATGCTTTGCTTAGCCCACATTCAAAAATTCTTTAGTTGCGCCATATTATCATTTCATTATATACCTTCTTAAATGTCACACTCATATAAGAAATCCATTTTGTGAATTTGTTCCTGTAAACAATTTATATCATAGTATCAATTTTCATAGTTGCAACAAATAGCATATATTTAAAATAAAAAATAGTTTCATTAAATGGAATTCCTTTTCTGAAAATCGAAATAAATATACAAAAGTATTACCTTTTAAAACGTGAGATACATATACAAGGAATTAAATGCAATAATATATATTTCTAGGATTGTAAATTTATAACATATTAATTCGATAACACACATCTTAAACTTTAAAAAAAGGACTGGTTCTTATTATTCATCAAAATTCATCCTAAATACACTATCTAACATAAATTGATACCATACAGAAGTATGTTATAATCAAACCTATCAATTTTTGACCATATTTAAGATAATATAAAATAATTTGAGTACGAGATTAGTCTAATGATGAAGATTTTATTTCAAATCCTTAGAAGGTTTATAGAATAAGAAAAACAATTAGACAAATTTAAGTTAAGCAGTATCTGGTCCTTTATTATATTATCAACATTCTCGTAATCAAGTAACAAAAATAAATATATTCAATGTATGAAATTTCTACACACTTAATAGTAATAGATATTACAACGATTTTGAATAATAATTATCCTATGAAGTAGAATCCAATTGCAATAATGACATACACCGCAGTTAGCATTACTCCCTCAAACCAATTACTTTTTCCATCGTGTGCAATTAGATTAAGAATAATGGCAGCAAGGAATAAAGTGACTAATTCATAAATCGTAAATTCGAGTGTAAATGGTTGATTCGTCATTATTCCAAATATTACCAAAATAGGTACCACAAATAAAGCTATTTGAGTACCAGAACCAGCTGCTATTCCTATTGATAGATCAATCTTTCCTTTTCTTGCAAGAATAATAGCACTACTATGTTCTGCTGCATTTCCAACTATTCCAACTATGATAGCTCCTACAAATAATTCCCCAAAACCAAATTCTTTGCTGGTTTCTTCTACCGATCCCACTAAAATTTCACTTATCACAACTACACCTATCATACTTACCGCTAACATCAAAAAAGCCTTTTTCTTACTCCAGTGTTTTGCATACTTGTGATCACCAGAAGTTTCATTTTCCTCTTCTGACTGAGGAGACACAAATAAATATTTATGCGTAACAAATGTAAATATTATTCCTGCTATGTATACACCTAATAGCAAAAACGCCAGAGCATCACTCAAAAATTGAATTTTAATTTGATTCTCGATATCGACAGGTTTCAGTACAGTGCTGGATAGAACAGTTGGAATTGCTAATCCTATTATTGCCAAGAAGATCATCGTTGACTGAAGTCCTGCATTTTGTATACTGAAAAGTTGTTCCTTTCTTCTAATACCTCCAACAATCATACTCAAACCGAAAATTAACATTATATTTCCAAGGATGGCGCCAGTTATTGATGCCTTCACTAGATCTAATAAACCAGCATTAATAGCTACTACTGCAATTATTATTTCCGCAGCATTTCCAAATGTCACATTTAGTAGAGAACCTAGAGTAGAACCGTAATGAGTAGAAAGATGTTCAGTAGAATCTCCTATTAACTTTGCAAGTGGTAATAATGCTATTACTGCAATAATAAATAAGATAATGTGATTTGCATGGAGTAAATCTAATATAATGGCAACAGGCACAAAGATTAAAAGAAAGAAAAAGATAGATGATTTTGTAAATTTTATCATTGTATTTTTGATACAAGTATACTGTAATATTTGAGTGTTTATTAGATTTTGCATGAATTTCTGCAATATTATTGAATAGAATATTTGTGATTGTTTTATCTTTAATTATCTTTACAAAAAATATTTATTAAAAAAATTATATTAAAAATTTTAAGATTTGACATTACTTCCCAGAAAATAGATCATCACATAAACTAATAAACATTATAATTTAATTTATCATTTATGTTTATTCTAATAGCCACTTATTACATTATATTATATATTACTCATAATAAAAATTAATTAAATTTTATAAAATATTTAAAAACCCCTTTTTATATTTTAGATAATTGCTAAAGCTCTAATAGGAGAACCAGTTGCACCCATAATTTTCAGAGGAACGGCGATGAATGTAAAATTATTTTTAATAATCTTTTCTAGGTTACAAAGATTCTCTATTATAATAATATTATTTTTTAGGAGTGCCTGATGTGCTATAAAGGAATTATCTTTACCTACATCTATACTTGGACTATCTATCGCCACTGTATTGATCTTATTATCTATCAAATAAGTAGCAGCTTCTATCGATAGACCTGGATTAGAAGACATATAATTATCAGAATAATAGTGTTTTTCCCATCCAGTTGAAAATACGATTGAATCTCCTGTTTTGATGGATACACCACTATTGACAATATCTTCTAACGAGATCAATTCATTTTGATCCTTATGAATTCTAATTATATGTGTACTTGACATAAAGAACCTATTCACGTCTATCTTATCAACAGAATAACCTTCCTTGATAAAATGAGATGGTGCATCCATATGCGTCCCTGTATGAGTACTTAAAAACATTGCTTCTAAATTATAACCTTGAATTTCATATTTTGACCATTTTATAAATGCGACCTCAGGCGAACCTGGAAATTGCTTGAGTGTTTGAGAGATTGATTGAGTTAGATCAATTATCATCAAAATAGGACTCCATCTCTTAGTTATAAATTCTCTTGTAAATTGAAAAAATAGGAATTCCAAGATTTAAAAAAAGCATTTTACAATCTTTTTGCTTGTTCTTGTAATGTTATATTTGTATTTTTATGACTGCTATATCAATATCCCGTACGGTGATAGCACAATATGTTACCGTTTTTAATTAGTATATCTGATTATATTATAAAAGGAGAATTTGGATCAGAAATAATATCTGCTGTATAACTGCTATTACTTGTTTATAATGTGCTCAGTGGTATTTTTTCGTAAGATCTGTTTAATAAATATTATTGTAATAAAGTATAAAATAAAAAAATTTACATTTATCCCAATGGAATTAATACAAAATCTAATGTATTAATTCCTAAAAATTATATGATATTCTTTGTCTAAATATTCAATCCACTATTTCTGGAAGGGCCAAAATGTTTCTCCACTTCCTCTAACCTTTGTATTACACCCTCTTTTTTTCGTAGATCAAAAAAAGAAGAATCATCATGAATTTTCTGCAAAAAATCTTGAACTTCTTCACTTGTTACTCCATGTTTAATATCGTGATTTATTTTTCCACAAGTGCGATATATATTATTAAATCTTTTATGTTGTCTCTTTTCCCAGTGTGATGGATTAGGAGATAGTCCTGTTACAAACTTTACAATAGTTTTCTCCATATGTTTAATATGCCAGTCTCTCATTGGAAAATTATTATATACTGTCATAATTTATAAACGCCAATCTTGTATATATATTAATCTATCAAGTGATTCTCGTAAGAACATATTTTCTCAATTTAATTATTATAAAATTCACGTAATGTATTTGCTTTCATTTGATTCATTCAATTTATAATTCTTACATTTTATATGAGAAATGGTTTGTTATCGATTTACCTTTTTGCCGATTGAAGTTGGAATTTCTTATTATTACAATAATATAAGAGAAATGATGATTTATCCAATTTATCTTGAAAATCCTGAAGGAAATGGCGATATTTAGATGATATCTAACATTATATTATAGATAAGTAGTAATTATGATACAATGAATTTTAATGGATACACTCTCCCAAAAAAATTCTTTTCTTCTGATAACGCATTAACATATGACCTCGTAGTTAAATATACGACTTTCGGAAAGGATTCATCGTG
Source organism: uncultured Nitrososphaerales archaeon (assembly GCA_963695855.1). GTDB lineage: Archaea > Thermoproteota > Nitrososphaeria > Nitrososphaerales > Nitrososphaeraceae > TH1177. The sequence continues at coordinate 972,457 of CAVOHZ010000010.1, forward strand.
GAAAAAACATATTGTGAAAAATGTTAAAGAAGAACATATACGTATTCTAGACCTTGCGTGCGGAACAGGGATCTATTCTACATTTATTCCAAGCTCAAATTTAGAGATCTTTGGAGCTGATATGACATATGATTATATTACAAAGGCAAAAAATAGAATGAGATACTCATTTCTAACAAATTGTGTGGCAGAGTTTTTGCCATTTCAATCTGACACATTTGATATAGTACTATCATCATACTTAGCTAAGTATGCAAATATTCCTCTTTTGGTGGACGAACTATGGCGCATTATCAAGAAAAATGGATCGATAATTGTTCATGACTTCACATATCCTACTAATTTCTTTATGCAAGCCATGTGGAAGTTATATTTTGTAATATTAAATGTAATTGGAAAGATATCTAAATCGTGGGAATTAGTTTTTTCTGACCTAGACGATGTAATCGAAAAAAGTGAATGGGTTAAGGATCTTGTAGAGGAATTAGATAAAAAGGGATTCAAATCTGTTACTTACAAGCATTATACTTGCGGAACGGCTGCAATTGTATCGGCTATCAAGTCATGAACGAGTTTACCAGAATTAACGAATGGTTTGTACCAAATTTTGGTCCAGTAAAATTCAGAGCATTCATTGGATTGTTGTTTCTCCCGTATACTGGAATGTGTATTTCATTTACCATTATAGGATCTATGCTTTCACCTACGATATACTGGGATAGAGTAGTAGCTATATTTACAATATACTTTTTGGCACTAGGAATATCAGCTCATGCGGCAGACAATCTCGGTTCAAAAAAAATTAAACCGTGGGGTAGCTACTTTTCAAAGTTAGAGCTAAAAATAATGATTATAGTTGGTCTTTCTATTGCATATATTATTGGAATTTACTATGTAATAACTTCGGTAAATTTGTTATTATTTATTGGAATCATAGAAGGATTTTTCTTATTTGCTTATAATTTCGAGCTTTTTAGAGGTGTTTTTCATAACAATTTTTGGTTTGCCTTATCTTGGGGAAGTCTACCCTTATTAGCCGGTTATATCATGCAGACAAATACTATTTCTGAGCTGCCTTTAATATTAGCTCTATTTACGTTTTTAGTTTCTTTTCTTGAAATAAGATTTTCCAGAGAATACAAGGAAATTAAAAGAAAAAATTGTGATAATAAAAAATCAAGGAAATTAGAGTTAAATCTCAAACTTCTCAGTGCCTCCACAATTTCAATTTGCATAATACTAGTTATTTACAGAATTTTCTTTTTATAAGATTTTAAATTTCAGTAAATACTATATAATATATGAAAAAAATTTTACAGATAGCAAATCCTTATCAAGTTACATTGAATGATATTTCTAAACTCGAACAAGCAAGTAACACTAAATTTAATATTTATGAAAAAGTCTTGTTAGTGAATAATGGTACTACGGAACAAGTGCTTCAGGTTTTATTAAATACTTCCACCAAGATTAAAGTAATTAGACAAAATGAATCGAATTTTATTATGAGGCGTGAATCTAATATTATATCTAACGATAAAATAAAAAAAGTATTAGCAACAGCTATTTCGAAAATTTATGTGAAAAGAATTCCATTAGAAATAATAAATGAAATAAGATTGGGTAGAATTGGAATTGGTATGATAATGATGAAATATCAATTAGAAATATTTAAGAAAATATTAAAAATAGGATATAATTCTAGTAAACAAAATATTTTTAGGGAATATAAATTGTTTCATAATTATCTTAATATATGCGACATAAATGAAACATTCCTAATGAGATTTTAATTTATAATATCGTTAAATTGTAGAGTGTATTGTATATTTTAGTATAATATAGTTTCTACTCTTTATTCCAAAGATTATTACCTTAATTATTTAACATTTTCTTCTCAATCAAACTCTTGCTGAAGATTAGTTAAAATATTATATTACTTTTATAGTAAATATTTTATAATAAATATCGATCGTTCTTATGATGAATTTACTTAGTTACAATTATTATTTTTTCTTTACAGAAGGCAAAAAGTATTAACAGCCAAAATATCTATTTCTGATTATCGAATAATTGTTATATTTCATCATAATGTAGAAACGATCAGGATTCTGTTATGCTGCAACACTCTTTAATTTTTGATAAATGACCTTGTGACTATTACGGAAGCTCCTTGTCCGCACATATATCACAATATCTTTCTATGAGAATAGCCCCATCGCCTACATTGAAAAAGGCTTCTTGAGTAGCTAAGTTACCACAGGTTACACAAAATTTTGCCTTTTTACTCGTTTCGATAGATGGTCTTATCAATGAAAAGGTTTTTTCCATTTTATTATTCCCCTCCTATGCATCTTCTATTAGATGAGATGACCAGAGGAGATATGATTAGAGCAATTTCATCAATCAATTTCGTACTTTCGTTCATTGATCTATGTGGTTGATATGTCTATATGAACTTGTCTAATACAAGGTCAGTTATAGATACATTAGGATCTAGTATTCAGTTATATTGAATAAAAATTTTTTATAAACTTATGCAAATTGGTTAATACAAATCTGTGAAATGCATATAATTTATACAAGAAATCTCTTTGAAAAGAAGATAGCACTTTTAATGGGAAAGTCTTAATTATTCCGAAAATATTTTTTGTATGTACTAGGTAAGAATATTCACATATAATAAAATATTTCCGGCATTTTCTATATGTTTATCGTATTTTAGAATTATCGTATTTTAGAATGAGTAATTTAGTTAAAATAGAATGCTTTACTCAAGATCAAGAAAAGTTGGTAATACTATTGTTAACGCAATATTACCCTAATATGCATATTTGTGGATGTAATCTTCTAATGGTTGTAATTGTGATTTGCGCAGGTTATAAAATATTTTTTCAAAACTCGTTAAATATGTTACTAATCATATAAATTGAAAGAATCACATTTTCACGCACTTTATTATAACATATTCAATAATTTTATCCTTTGATAGTGTATCCATCTTTAATATTGATCTGTATAGAATGTATTCTAGAACAGGATGGTATTCGCAACAAATTTTATCCTTTAATTTTTTTCTGTTTTTAATATAGAATTCAGCCAATGGAGAATAGACGTGTGGACCTATTTTAACTATATCAATTACTTTAAACTTTTCATTTGTTATAGTCGAGGAAACATAATCTAATAAATAATGCTCAGATGCCCAACTAAAAGATAAAATACCAAGTTTTAATAAATTCTTAACCGGATTGAATAATTTCGTGATAACTGGTAGAGCTATAACCATTATTCCTTTCGGTTTTAAGATGTATCTTGTTTGTGTGATAAAATTAGTTAACGGTTTGAAATGTTGTGCTGCCTCTAAACAAATTATTCGATCAACTGATTCCTTGTTGAATGGTAAACTAATAGAAGAACTATTAATTAGACAAATATCATTTGAATATCTTTTTGACGTTTTTGAATTAAAAAAATTATCTTTTATTTTATTAGCTATTACGTGTTGATTATAATTGATATTTATACAACAGAGCCCTAAAGAATTATATCTATTTTTCCACCATATGGCAGGGGATGATAAACCACTTCCCACATCTACAAGATTTCTTGCTGTATCAAGTTCTGCCATTTCTCCAGTTATTTTACACAGGTTCATTTGAGCTTCGTTAGGCTTTCGAATTTCATCAGACCAATATCCAAAATTTAACATGGTACTTCCTGTGGTAATGTACATTAGTGGAGAAAGAACATCATACAAATTAATTACATCTCTTTGATCTCGTCTAATTGACCATAGCAGAGCATTAATTGGATTAATAAAAATCATAATTACATTCATTTTAGAGATTTATAAAATTAATAATCGTTTGTATATCGGTTCGTATAAAGTTTATTTTTTATTACTTCTTTTCTTGAGCAATCATAATGTGATTAGGCTCTGACAGTTCTGAGTTATAAAATATTCCATCCATCCTGAATGAAATGACTAGTATTTCTCTTTCAAATCATTAAAATATATTTCATCAATTACTTTTTTGTTCCGTTATAACTGAAAACGGATAAATACACATGAAATGAAACTAATTAGAAAATTAGAAAGCCAGATATTGTTTCATATCCCTAGTATATTGTCGTGCACTTTCATTTTTCTAATGGATCTCAAATAAAGAATTTAAAATTAGTTCTCATATTAACCAGCTCTTTTATTTCTGTTGAGATTTTTGCCGGATTCTTATTAAATAGTCTAGTTTTGATAGCCGATGCAGGGCATATGTTTATTGATATATGTGGTTTGTTTCTAGCTTGGTTTGCCATCAAGTTTTCACAAAAACCTCCTACACCGCAGAAAACCTATGGATTCTATAGATTTGAAATACTAGCTGCCCTAATAAACGGAATAATAGTATCTCTTTTAACATCATATATTATTTACGAGGCTTATCGTAACTTTTTTTATTTTGAAAAGACATTAGATTCAATATCTATAATTTCTATTGGAATATTTGGTTTGATAATAAATCTTATTGGAATATTGTTATTACAAAAAGACGCCAGAACTAACCTGAATATAGAGGGAGCCTATCTTGAAGTTATTAAGGATGCGATAGGTTCGGTCGGTATAATAATAACTGGAATTATAATCTTTTTTACAAATTTTTCTTTAATAGACCCGATTGTCAGTGTTATTTTGGTATTATTTATAATTCCTCGTATATGGTCACTTGTTAAGAAGTCGATTCATATATTGATGGAAGGTGTTCCTCCAAATATATCATATGAAAAGGTTAAAAAATCTATCTTGGAAATAAAGGGAGTGACAGGCGTTTTTGATCTTCATATTTGGACAATATCTTCAAATCTGGATGCCTTAACGGCTCATGTGGTTATAAGTGATAAGAATAAATCAGATTTAATATTAAGAGAAATAATGTCATTATTAGACAAGAAATTCAATATCTCTCATAGCACTATTCAAATAGAAACGTACCACGAGGCGGATTCAAATTAAAAAAGTTGGTTCTTTTTTTGTTGTTTTAATCTTTTTCCTATAAATTATTTGTTGCTTTCTTCCTGAATTTTGTATTGCCTTTTCTGATATTATTCTACATGGTGATTACGTATCAATTGATCATAGAATCTCACAGATTTTATATTTACAAATTCAAATAACCCGTATTTTGATAATTCCCTACCAAACCCACTATTCTTTATACCTCCAAATGGGACCCGTGGATCTGATACTACTACGCTGTTGACAGTCACAATTCCGGATTGAACCAGTCTAGATAGTCGTTCGGCCTTATCTAGATCTTGTGTCCATATACTGCCTCCAAGTCCAAATTCTGATTCGTTGGCAAATTTAATCGCCTCCATTTCGTTTTCTACGATTGTTATTGGTGCTACTGGACCAAACGTCTCTTCTTTTGCAACGGGCATTTTTGGAGTGACATTCTTCAGTATTGTCGGTTCATAGAAATAGCCCTTTCTAGACAACCTTTCTCCTCCCAATAAAAGGTCTGCTCCATCCTTTATAGAACTATGAATCACTTCATGTATAAACTCGAGACTCTGGAGATTGATCATTGGTCCTATGTCTGTATTTTCATCAAGTGGATCCCCAACACGGAGTTTTTCTGTATTTTGAGTAAATTTTTCAATAAATTCATTTGCTACTTTTTTTACTACGAAGAATCTTTTACTTGCAATACAACTTTGACCACAATTTATAAAACGGCCCTTCACAGCTCCTGCCGATGCCTTGTCAATATCAGCATCGTCACATATTATAAACGGGTCGCTGCCTCCAAGCTCTAATACTGTTTTCTTTAGATGAGATGTCGCTCGCTGTGCTACTTTTGAACCAACTGGAACACTACCTGTAAATGTAACTGCGTTAACATCACTAGAATCTATCAGATATTCAGCGATATTTGAATTTCCAACTACTGTTTGAAATACTCCTTCCGGCAATCCAACTTTGTTAAATATTTTCTCAATTTCTAAGCCACATTGGACAGTGGCGCTTGCAGGTTTAAGAACTATGGTATTTCCTGCTATTAACGAAGGAGCAGCAAATCTCAAAGCTTGCCAATAAGGAAAATTCCATGGCATTATACTTGCGATAACGCCTAATGGCTCAAAAGTTATAAAACTCTTTCTTGCATCAGTATTAACAATCTCGTCAGTCATAAACACTTGGCCGTTATCAGCATAATATTCCATGGTCCAAGCACATTTTTCTATTTCCGTTCTTGCTTCTTTTATCGGTTTTCCCATTTCCATGGTCGCAATCTTAGCTAGATTCTCCTTATTCTTTCTAAATTCAGTAGCAAAAGAATGTAGATAATATTCTCTTTTTTTAAAATTATCCTTCCAAGTATTAAACGCATTCTTAGCTTTAATTATACTTTTATTAATATTATCATATGACATATTCTCATATTCATTAAGAATTTCTTCTGTAGTTGGATTAGTTGTTTTGAACTTTAATGATAGCATCTATTCAAATTGTCAAAATTTACTTATATAAATTGTTATGAGCAAATAAAGATATAATATAGTTTGATTTATATTAATTATTTATTTTTTAGTTTTCTGTCAAGTTCTGTAAACAACCTGTTGTCAGTTTCCTGCATGTATACGCAACTTAACATTTTTCATTTTTATCAGTAAATTTCAATATTAATAAAAATCCACCATTTTCCCTTTTACTATTGTACCACCAGTATTTTAACTTAATACCAATTATCGAGTAATAAAGAACAGTTGAATTAGATTTTAGAAACTTTCCGGTTCGAATTATTTTAATTCGTCTTTCAAATATTCAATTTTTGTGTCATTTTTCAACTATTTCATATAGTACATACAAAACCTGCTAATAACTATATTTGATTATATTTATTAACGATAGGTAATATATTATTCTATTATATTGTTACAGTATAATTCCATACCAATTAATCTACTCTTAATTATCCTGTTGATTTGATAAATTGTCCTTGAATAAGTTTGTAAAATGATCTTAAGAAGACATAAAAAGAATCGAATTAATTTTATAATGAATCTCATTTTCTTATTCTTTGACAATTTTCTTTTTGACCAATAAAGTTCATTATTTTTTCAAGATTTTTTTCTAAAGATTTAGATGTATCTATAGTCAAATGCTTTTCTGACATTTTTTCATAAAATTTTTTCATCTTTAGATATACAGAAATATCTGCATCTGAATAATCCTTTTTTCTAGATTGCAGTCTTGAAATTATAATATCTTCTGGGCAGCTACATTCAATAATATATATATCATTTCTTTCCGAATCTAGTTTTTCGATAGCTTCATCCCTAGATCTTTTCCGGTTGAATGTTCCATCCAAAATACAATTAGTTCCTGCAGAATGTAAGTATTTGGATATTAGAAAAAGTACATCATAAACCAAAGCCCGTTCCCATAAACTATATTTGGGTTTTTGAATTATTTCCTTTCTTATTTTATCAGTTGATAGTAATACTGCGTTGATCTTTTCTGATAGTTTCCTAGCTAGAAATGTTTTTCCTGTTCCTGGTAATCCACAGATTATTATTATCAAATAGATCAAAAAAATAACATGTTCCTTAAAAAAGGAAATTAACGTTTACGCGCTATGATAGTGTGAGTTTTCTCTACATACCATCTGATTTCATCTTTAAAAGTTGACCACCATTCCAAAAACTGATCACTTGTATTTGATTGGAACATTAGAAATCCATTGTATTCTGTTCCCCAAGCGTGATCATACTCTCCAATAAGTGCTATATCCTTAGGTAAGCTACTCTTTATTTCGTCCCATTTGTGTTTTGCTATGCTTTTTTCTTCAGAATCTAATGGTCTGAATCTATAAAATACCATAAATGTAGTTTCATTTCCCATGTGCATATTGATTAGGCTGGTGATAAATAAATGGATCAGTATAGCTTAGATTTCACACTATTTTTTCACATATGTTAAGGAACTGCAAGTGATATGACCTACTTTTTAACCATCTTGAAGACATAATAAAGATAAATTATCAATTTTTCAATTTGTAATTCATTATTTCGATGATTTAATGTTTGTAAAATATAAATGAATTATTAAATGAATTATTAATTTTATACTTTATCTATGAAAGAATATTTTGTCATGTTATAATGTGCTTACCATTTCATTTAAATATCTTTTTAGGTATAAAATAGCATAATGTCTTCAAATAGTGGATTTAATGAAAGTCCAAACCACTTTATGGTTTTGGACGCTATATCGAGAGGAATGAAAAAAATAGACTCTATCTCTAAGGTTACTAAACTTTCTAAAGCTGAAGTGGAGTTAATTGTTAATGATCTGATTAGCCAGAGATTGATAGTAAAAAGCGTAAAAAAGGGTTTCTTTGGTAATAAAAAGGTGGAACTTGATGTCGCCAAAACTGGAATAGAAATTCTTCACACAAAAAAACAAGAATTGTATGAAAAATCAGAACGTCTTCAACAGTTATACCAAACTGGCGACAAAACTCAAATGCAAAGCTTTATGGATTCTAATAGAATGTGGATACCGATGATGTTATTTTCAGGAATTATGAATATGATGTTTTTTGCTTCTATGATGTCTTTTATGGGAATGACAATGAATCCAACCGAAAGTTCAATGACAGATGGACAGATAGACCAATCAGGGGCTGAAGGAGCAGCGACAGATACTGGTGATACTGGTGCGAGTGATATGGATACAAGTGCTGGCGGAGATTTTGGTGGCTTCGATGGTGGAGGTTTTGGCGATTTTTGATTTTTTTTCCTGAAAAGAATTCATTGGGATTCAAATGAAACTTATTTTTATTTTAGAAACACAATATAGCTGAAGTAGACATTTTACAAAAAAATTAGGTTTATCATTATTATTTATTATAAAATATTAAATTTGAACGATTAGAAATAGAATAAATATACTATAATTTGAAATGAGGTGGTGCTCATATTATATATGGAAGAGTATTTTCAAATTTGCCAATCATTTGTATGACTCCTCATAAGTCCTCTGACGTAACTAAAGTCAAAGTTGAGATTGATCCATCTATATTTTTAATATCATTTTGAAATTTTTCTCTCAAATCATCCATTGTTTTAACCATTATTTCCAAGATTAGATCATAAGCGCCGTTAATAACATCAACATTTATCACATTGTCTATTTTTTTAAGACTGTTGGCAATCCTATACTTATTAGCGGGTTCACAGATAATCAAGATATACGCCTTTATCATACTAATATACAATTATTCCATCTATAAAAAAATACTAGTTTTTTTAACATAATAACTGATAGAAAAAGTGAATAATGTTTAATAAGATAAATTATATGCCGTTTGTAGCGGATATAAACAATTTCAAAATGGATTTGGATATATTTTTTGGTATTTAGACCAATTTGAGATAAACATCACAGGAATGGCATACTAAAACTATTATCTGATTATTCATTAATTCTGAACAACTGCAAGTTGTCTATGATTGTATGTGTTGTAATATATTTTAAAATAAATACATGAAAAATTTTTATATCGATTATAGAGATTCAAGAATCGAAACGGATATTATTTGCGGGCCTGTAAAAATTTAACTTTTGATGTAAGGCAAAGATGTGTTTTCCATACTAGATATACACAATTTCATGGATATCCTGTACCTAAAACTATCTTGGAAATTTAGGATTTAATCATTTCATGAAAATGACAAAATTCAAAGATGGTACGATATCAAAATAGTTAGCAAGAATTGAAGAATTTTGATGAACTTAAATCCGTTGTCTAGCTTAAACGATTAAAATGGATATTACAACTAACCATTTACTAACCTTGAGTATATTCATATGCTGATATTGTGTTTGGATGTTCGCAATAGTCAAACAATTTTATTCCGGCAATCATTTTTAAGTCTGATTTCACAGATACTTCGTTTGTAGCGTGTGTGATAAGCATATTTCTTATACCTTACTCTATATTTTGGATGATTAAAATATCTGGTAAATATAGTGTGTCTACGATATCAAAGTAAACATATTAAAATATGAATTTATTATACAAATCTTATAGCATGATCACTCAGTGTCCTGACTGTTCTAAAACCGGAAATAAGGATAACTTTTGTGATAATTGTACTAAATTGGCAGATTACTTTGATGTTTATAAATATACCGAAAATAGTAATAATACTGAATTTCTTGGAAGAATCAAAGCTTATAGATGGAAGGATGCATTAAAATTTATAAAAAATTCCTTCTTTAAGAATGAACCCGAGATTGTGACAAACTGTGAAAAAGATTTTGCTTTTGTGGAAAAAAGATACGTTGAAGATAATATGTTAATTGGCTACAAACTTTATTTAAATAATATTTCATCTCAAGAAAACATCTCGCTCTGGAATTTGACTTTATAATTAGTTTTATCAAATTGCCAGAAAAAGAGATCGTTAGACAGTTATGCTATAGCCTAAGACTATTTGTCTGCTAGTTTCTATTCTTAAAATGTAAAATCCTAGTTAGTGTAAAATTTCGATGTTATTCGATTAGACAAAAAAATCTATTTAATAATACACTTCGTCGATAATTTAATATAATAAACTTTTTATGTCATAAAATTAGAATAAAAATATTATATTTTATTTATAGAAAATATTTTGTATAATTTAACTTTATAAAATTAGAATAAAAATATTATATTTTATTTATAGAAAATATTTTGTATAATTTAACTAATAGAAATTTTCTTAAAAAAATCTTTAATAATGTACCTAAGCTCAAATATATCTATAAAGATCATAGATAACTAATGAATATAACAAACTATAGTCTAATTTTAAGTGTAGTATTGATTACGGGAGTAGTTGCAATGACCTTTTCTTCTAGTATTGCAAACGTATATGCAAGCGAAGATTATAAACATAAAAAAAATATAAATGTCCAAAAAGACATATGTATAAACAAAAATGTAAATATCAATGGTGAGGCAGTATTCTCATCTGATAATGAAGACTTTCCACATTGTTTCAATTTAAATATACCACAAAATTCTGACGACTAACATCAAAATTCATATACACATATGAGAGAATTAGATGAGTTACTCACAAATTCATTTTTTCTTTTGAACGATATAACTGTTGTTCAATCTTATTTACGATTTAATTATATGGAATTGTCATTAAGAATCTCTTCTGTACAAGCAAAATCTTTAGAAAGACTTATCAAGAGTTGAACTAATTATTTTAGCTAAATTCTAGTTTAAGGTAAAAAATTTAAAGTTAAAATCTAATATCCTAATTTTTAGACCATATTTATAGTCCTTGGGTTAAATATATTGCCAGTTTATCGATATGTTATTTCTGTCAATTAGATCTTTTATTACAGAATACTGAAAATCTGTTAGATTTATGAAATAATGTTACCGATGGTAGAAGCAGAGCTCTAAGAAGTGTTAAGTATTGATCTTGTTATATTGAAGAGCAAAAATAAATAATGGAATACAATCTAACTATCTATTCCTAGCCAAGTTATTTACTAATTCTCTATCTGTGATGAGAAAATGTATTATCAATAGTTTTTTATCACCTGTGATTGAAATAATTTTAAACTTTTGACATTCAAATTTAAAAAATGCATTATAAAGTGACTTACTCCCTCATTCACATATTCGTTCAACCCTTTAATTATTTTTTCAGGAGTTCCTATCGTAACTCCGTTGACAAGATACTCTAAATATTCTTTCATGGTTTTGTCTTTCCTTTTCTCTGTGATCAAGATTCTATCGACCTCATCTTCAGATTCTCTAATAAGACAGGGAAGTACGATAGAATATTCTATCTCTTCAGGATCTCTTCCTATATCCTTACAATAGCCTTTCAAAATCGAAATTTTTCTTTTCATCTTCTTTGGAGACCCAAAAAAGAGATTGTATCTATCAGCATGTTTTGCGGCAACTTTAAGAAGATATTTTTCTCCAGAACCTCCTATCATTATTACAGGATGCGGTTTTTGAATAGGTTTAGGGTTACATATTGCGTTTGATATTTTATAGTAATTACCTAGAAAAGAAGTCGTATTTTCCTTCCACATTTTTTTCATTATCTGTAAAGATTCATCCAATTGAGAGATTCGTGTAACGTGTGATGCAAATTCATATCCATATGACAAATACTCTTCTTGATACCATCCAGCACCCAATCCGACCTCAGCCCGACCATTACTGATTATGTCCAACGTCGCAATCATTTTTGAAAGAAGACCGGGATTCCGATAAGAATTACACGTGACAACCTGTCCTATCTTAATTTTCTGTGTTATTGGTGCAATTGAAGAAATCAGTGTAAAACATTCAAAAATATTTTTTTCAACATCATCTCTAAAATGCGGGATAAAATGATCGTAAGCATAAATGGAATTGAATCTAGCCTGCTCTGCAGCAAGGGCTATCTTTTTCGAAAACTCGTATTGTTTAATCGGATCATTTTCTTCTTCTAATGGTAGATCTCCACCTCTCCAACCTTGTGGAATAGTTAGTCCAAATTCTATATCTTTTTTATCTTTTATTTGCAAGCTGTATTTTAATGATAATTTATCTAGATATAAATAATTTGTAATACTTTTTAAATATTAAAAAGATTGACAATAACCTCGAACAAAAAAAGAAATATGTTAAACCTCAGTGATAAGTAACTAAAACTGATTGCATAAATGTCTGTATTTTTAAATGATGTAAATAATAACATTCAAATAAATTTATGCGCAACTTTTTAAATATCTTCAGCACTTTTCAAACTAACAAGTCTTTTGTTATTTTATTGACATCGTTTATTTCTCAAAGTGGGTTAAGAAAACCTTTATTTTAATATAATTTTCTGCATCGAATTACCATAGTAGATATAACTAATATGACAGGTTACCACGAAATGACGCAGACATAAGCACATATAGAAAATATACAATTATGAATAAAAGATTAAAAATTGAATATTCCGTAAAGAATTAGAGGAGGGGATAATATAATCGTGAAATACAGCGTAGGTTTCGCGGGATGGCAAAAGATAACAGTTCCATCTAATAAACAAGAAAAAGAAGGAAAAGATATAATTGAAAATCTTTCCAAGACAACTTTTAAATCAAAAGATTATTTATGGCATTATTCTCAATTTTTTAACTTTGTACAAATTGATTTTCTCGATATTTTCAAGGATAAGAAGATATTGTCAGATTTACGTAGATTTAGACAAGCCCTTAGAGAATGGGCAGAATTTGGTCCTACTGATTTTAAATTCTCTATAATAGTCCCAAAACAATATATAGATATTAATAATGATAACCATGACAAGCTAGAAAGATTTCTTCAAGAACTTGAACCAATTCAAGAAAAGATTATTGCGATAGTGTTAAAAGTGCCATCGACTTTTACTTTAGCAAAAGATAGAGAATGGTTGAATACGCTCTTAAAATTTTGTAAACAGTTTAAATATTCAATTGCAATAGAATTTGAACATCAATCTTGGTATCAAGACCTTACCTACAACATTTTAAAAAAGTACAATACTTCGCTGATATGGTCTGATCGACATAAATATCATGTAATTACATCCAATTTTTTGTATTTACAGATAAGCGAAAATCTGGAAAAGTGGATACAAAAGTTAAAAGAAAAAGAGAAAGAGATTGAAAAAGAAAATAATAAAAGTACAAACTCTTATTCTAATACTGATACAGGTTATTTTGTAGGTATAGTACTAGAAAATAATAATATCTCAAAAATAAATTTTATACAGAAATTATTAAATTCAGGGCAGGTTCAAAGCGTCAATAATTATAATAATCCGAAAAATGAGATCAAAGCATGGAAAGGTAAAGCGATTTTGCATGTTGACACTAACTCGTTTTATTCGTCATGTGAAGAAATAAGAGATCCATCTTTAAAAGGAAAACCTCATGCTGTCATAATGACCGATGAAGAAAATAATAATATTACAAAAGGTGTGGTAGCAACCTGTTCATATGAGGCTAAGAGATTGGGAGTACAGTCTGCAATGCCTTTATACAAAGCTTTAAACCTATGTCCTAATTTGATTCTACGAGCTGTGGACAAAAGATACTATAATATGATCTCAGAAAAAGTAATGGAAATACTGGAAAGATATGCAGATACTTTGGAACAAGCTAGTATAGATGAAGCATATTTGGACTGTACAAGAAAGATTTCTTCAATGAATATGACCGTAGAGTGGTATTCTAAAGAGATTAAAAAGAAAATTCGAGACGAATGCCAGGGGTTGTTAACCTCTGTAGGTGTAGCAACTACAAAATCTGCTGCGAAAATAGCATCCGATTATCAAAAACCTGATGGTCTAACCATTGTTCATTTTGATGAATTGAAAAAATTTCTTGAACCATTGGAGGTTGAAAGAATTTCGGGGATTGGAAGTAAGACACAAAAAATCTTAAGAGAAGAGTTGAAAATTAAAACCATAGGCGAATTGGCAAGAGCCAATGTTCAGGTCTTGATAGAAAGATTTGGAAGGAAAACAGGAACGTGGATGTGGCAAGTGGCTAATGGAGAAGATAATGATAAGGTCATTCCAAGAGGAGAACATGTTTCCTTGAGTAATGAATCTACACTGGAGAATTTTACTCAAGACAGAGAGGAAATAAAAACGGTTTTACACGACATAGTTGATGAGCTGTATGATAGAATTTCTAGTTATGGTTATGAGTATAGAACTGTAGGAATAAAACTCGTTAGGACCGATTTTAGCATTGAAACAAGAGAAACATCTTATAATAGCTACAAAAATGATAGAAAAAGTATTGAGTCAGCTATCGATAAATTATTGGATAGATTCAATTTAACAAAAAATGAAGATAACAATGAAAACGAATTAGCAACCAAGAAAATACTACTTATAAGGAAAGTTGGACTGAGAGTATCCAATTTGATTAGATTTCAAAATAAAATGAAAATTAACTCTCAAAGGACACTGTTTGATTACATTTAATTTGGTCGCATTATAATAATGTATTTATACGTGACCATTATATATTGCATACAGCATTTTTAGCTTTATTGAGTTAAATTGTAACTAAAAAATTAAAATATATCCAATTCATATAGATTAGAAATTTACTAGGTTATGAGTATGAAATATTACTTATATAAAAAATTATTATAATAGTAAGAATATAATTTAAAAATTTTTTGAAAAAACATTGACTGCCTTCATAGATTAATTATTTACATTTGATTTTTCTACCCGAAATATATGTAATTGATAAATATACAAAATGTACAATTTCTGGATGATAAAGTCATTATTTCTTATCTTTATGTTAGTTTTATCATTAATTCCTTTTTCTTCAGTGTACGGTCAAGAGTCTCGTAATACTATTATACATTCAGCAATAGATGGTGATGACAACCCTGTGCCTAACGGAGGTGTCACGACATCGACTTCTATAACTTTCAATTATAGTGAACCTATAGACAACCAACCACAGGTTGATTTGTTCAAGTGTCGATTAGATGGAACAGGAATGGACCCATTTGTTCCCTGTACTAATTTTGTACCTCCAGGGTTCTTTTTCAATACAAAAACCTACACTTTGCTGCCATTGGGAATGCATACATTTGAGGTGATTGCATGTTTGACTCCAGGTCCTCAGGAGATTTGTGATGAAACACCTGCTACTTGGACATGGTTTATAGTTGATTTTGATACCTTCATAACCTCAGCGATTGATGGACAGAATAATACAGTATCCAATTCTGGGACATCTTTTTCTGATAAGATAACGTTTACATTTTCTGACAATGACTTGAACCAGCCTATAACTGTAGATGGCTTTGAGTGTTCTCTGGATGGTTCAATGTTTGCAGAATGTGATGATCCTGCATCCCAAACATATTCAGACCTTACTGCAGGTGCCCATCACTTTGAGGTAAGGTCCTATGTCTTTGATAATGGGGAGGAGCCTACCAAAATATACGATCAAACTCCAGCTACATGGGACTGGACAGTTATTACAGATACTGTCATAGATACTGCGATAGACGGAACCACTGCCAATATACCAAACGGGGTACTCTGTTTCTCGGATATGATCACCTTTACCTATCATGCCACAATAGTAGATGACGGAGGACCAGGAACAATAACAGTAACACCAGATGGCTTTGAGTGTTCTCTGGATGGTTCAATGTTTGCAGAATGTGATGATCCTGCATCCCAAACATATTCAGACCTTACTGCAGGTGCCCATCACTTTGAGGTAAGGTCCTATGTCTTTGATAATGGGGAGGAGCCTACCAAAATATACGATCAAACTCCAGCTACATGGGACTGGACAGTTATTACAGATACTGTCATAGATACTGCGATAGACGGAACCACTGCCAATATACCAAACGGGGGTACCTCTGTCTCGGATATGATCACCTTTACCTATCATGCCACAATAGTAGATGACGGAGGACCAGGAACAATAACAGTAACACCAGATGGCTTTGAGTGTTCTCTGGATGGTTCAATGTTTGCAGAATGTGATGATCCTGCATCCCAAACATATTCAGACCTTACTGCAGGTGCCCATCACTTTGAGGTAAGGTCCTATGTCTTTGATAATGGGGAGGAGCCTACCAAAATATACGATCAAACTCCAGCTACATGGGACTGGACAGTTATTACAGATACTGTCATAGATACTGCGATAGACGGAACCACTGCCAATATACCAAACGGGGGTACCTCTGTCTCGGATATGATCACCTTTACCTATCATGCCACAATAGTAGATGACGGAGGACCAGGAACAATAACAGTAACACCAGATGGCTTTGAGTGTTCTCTGGATGGTTCAATGTTTGCAGAATGTGATGATCCTGCATCCCAAACATATTCAGACCTTACTGCAGGTGCCCATCACTTTGAGGTAAGGTCCTATGTCTTTGATAATGGGGAGGAGCCTACCAAAATATACGATCAAACTCCACTACATGGGACTGGACAGTTATTACAGATACTGTCATAGATACTGCGATAGACGGAACCACTGCCAATATACCAAACGGGGGTACTTCTGTCTCGGATATGATCACCTTTACCTATCATGCCACAATAGTAGATGACGGAGGACCAGGAACAATAACAGTAACACCAGATGGCTTTGAGTGTTCTCTGGATGGTTCAATGTTTGCAGAATGTGATGATCCTGCATCCCAAACATATTCAGACCTTACTGCAGGTGCCCATCACTTTGAGGTAAGGTCCTATGTCTTTGATAATGGGGAGGAGCCTACCAAAATATACGATCAAACTCCAGCTACATGGGACTGGACAGTTATTACAGATACTGTCATAGATACTGCGATAGACGGAACCACTGCCAATATACCAAACGGGGGTACCTCTGTCTCGGATATGATCACCTTTACCTATCATGCCACAATAGTAGATGACGGAGGACCAGGAACAATAACAGTAACACCAGATGGCTTTGAGTGTTCTCTGGATGGTTCAATGTTTGCAGAATGTGATGATCCTGCATCCCAAACATATTCAGACCTTACTGCAGGTGCCCATCACTTTGAGGTAAGGTCCTATGTCTTTGATAATGGGGAGGAGCCTACCAAAATATACGATCAAACTCCAGCTACATGGGACTGGACAGTTATTACAGATACTGTCATAGATACTGCGATAGACGGAACCACTGCCAATATACCAAACGGGGATACTCTGTCTCGGATATGATCACCTTTACCTATCATGCCACAATAGTAGATGACGGAGGACCAGGAACAATAACAGTAACACCAGATGGCTTTGAGTGTTCTCTGGATGGTTCAATGTTTGCAGAATGTGATGATCCTGCATCCCAAACATATTCAGACCTTACTGCAGGTGCCCATCACTTTGAGGTAAGGTCCTATGTCTTTGATAATGGGGAGGAGCCTACCAAAATATACGATCAAACTCCAGCTACATGGGACTGGACAGTTATTACAGATACTGTCATAGATGATGCTATCGATGGGGACAACGATCAAGTTTTGAATGGAGGTTCTACCTCCTCTAATGATATCACCTTTACCTATCATGCCACAATAGTAGATGACGGAGGACCAGGAACAATAACAGTAACACCAGATGGCTTTGAATGCGAACTGGATGGCAATGGTTCAATGTTTGCAGAATGTGATAGTCTTACTAGTCAATCTTATATAGATCTTACTGCAGGTGCCCATCACTTTGAGGTAAGGTCCTATGTGCTTGACGATGAAATGAACAAGATATATGATTCTTCACCTGCAACCTTCAATTGGAACATAAAGCAGTTCGATACAGTTATTAATTCAGCAATAGATGGTAACGGTGCCAATGTTACAAACGGCGGGTCCACTCCATCTAACAACATAACATTTACTTTTTCAGCTATTGAGATTAATACTCTCCAATTAATGGGTAGCACTTTACAAATTTATACCGAAGATAATGAACAAATAGCAACACCATTTAATTCGTCCGAGATTGAAAATGATAATTCTAAAGAAATTCCTAATTCTCTATCTTCATTATTTAAATTAGTGATTCCACTGTTTACTTATTTGAATTTCTCACCATTTTATACAACTCAATCGCTGGTGTCACCAGCCATTGCTCAGGAGATTTTTAATGTTCAACCAGGACTTCAGTGTATGTTAGATAATGGACCATTCGAGGACTGTTCAACTGGTACTAAGAACTATCTTAACTTGTCTGCAGGTCAACATGTCTTTAAGGTTAGATGGAACATTAGTGAAACCGAATTCAATCCATCTCCAGCTAACTTCACTTGGACAGTAGAACCAAATACCATTATAGACTCGGCAGTAGATGGAAATGGTGCGAATGTTACAAACGGCGGGTCTACAAATTCAAGCTCTATAAATTTCACATATCATGCAGAGGTTTCTGAAGGACCAATAATAGTAGATGGTTTTGAATGTTCTATTGATGGTGCTATGTTTGAAGACTGTACTTCGGGTGCCACCAAATCCTACACTAACCTTACTGCAGGTATCCACACGTTTGCAGTAAAATGGGTCAATGATGGATATGAGGCACAAACTCCAGCTAACTTCACTTGGACAGTAGAACCAAATACCATTATAGACTCGGCAGTAGATGGAAATGGTGCGAATGTTACAAACGGCGGGTCTACAAATTCAAGCTCTATAAATTTCACATATCATGCAGAGGTTTCTGAAGGACCAATAATAGTAGATGGTTTTGAATGTTCTATTGACAGTGGATTATTTACTGAATGTAACAGCGGCACTCAATCATATTCTGGTCTTCCAGCAGGTGTGCATACGTTTGCAGTAAAATGGGTCAATAATGACCATGAAGATCAAACACCTGCAACATGGAGATGGACCATTTTACCCGATACTGTTATAGATGCGGCTGTTGACGGAGTCGACGCAAACGCAGATCCAATTCCAAACGGCGGATCCACTTTATCACATTCCATACTATTTTCATTTTCTGCCCAATTTAATGGTCTTCCAATTATGGTTGATGGCTTTGAGTGTTCTCTTGATGATATGACGTTTGCTGATTGTCCAATAGACAATCAAATTTTGTTCGAGGATTTATCACTTGGTCCACACACATTTGAAGTAAGAGCATTTATCGTTGAAAATGGAAATAGATTTTATGACCCAACACCAGCAACATGGACGTGGAACATTCTTCTGCCAAATACCGTTATAGATTCTGCAATTGACGGAAACGGTGATGATGTTTCAGATGGCGGATCCACTTTATCAGATTCCATAGAATTTGCGTTTTCTGCAGCGTTAGATGGTGTAACAGTTGATGTTGATGGTTTTGAGTGTTCTCTTGATAATGCAGAGTTTGTTGACTGTTCTAGTCCCTTTTTGTTCGAGGGTTTGTCAGTTGGTCCACACACATTTGAAGTAGTAGCATTTATCGTTGTAGGTGAAACTAGATTACCCGATCCATCGCCAGCCACTTTTAGCTGGATTATAGATGAAGCTGGAGGCGGCGGAGGTGGAGGCGGAGGTGGAGGCGGCGGAGCTGCAGGTGGCGGCGGAGGTGGAGGCGGCGGAGCTGCAGGTGGCGGCGGAGCTGCAGGTGGCGGCGGAGCTGCAGGTGGCGGCGGAGCTGCAGGTGGCGGCGGAGCTGCAGGTGGCGGCGGAGCTGCAGGTGGCGGCGGAGCTGCAGGTGGCGGCGGAGCTGCAGGTGGCGGCGGAGCTGCAGGTGGCGGCGGAGGCGGCGGAGGCGGCGGAGGCGGCGGAGGCGGCGGAGCCGGTGCAGGAGCTGGAGCCGGTGCAGGAGCTGGAGCCGGTGCAGGAGCTGGAGCCGGTGCAGGAGCTGGAGCCGGTGGTGGACAAGTAGGCAATGAGGCAGCTGGAGCCCCTGCCATAGGTTTCACTCCATTATCTGCAAGTTCAGGAAAGGATCTCAATGTTAAGATAGTTAAAACATTCGTGCTATCTGACGAATGTAAAAAATTGTTTGGTCAATCTGTTGCCTCACAATATATCTTTACTATAAAACAGAATGTAACCGCGGATCCTTTTGTCATATCAGATAAGTACAAGGAAGAGGGAGCTGAAATTACCAAGGTATATAACCTGACCGCTTTCAAAGGATTCTCTGCGTATATCGATGATAATGTACTTTTGCAAAAGATAAAAAGTGACCCGAGATTAGAATTATTTGAAAACAAGTATGGACTTTCTGGCCAAAATTCCCTTTCCTCTACCACCAATGCAACCACGATAAATACAACAGATGTTAAGGGTAATCAGACAATCAAAGATCAAAAAGAAAATGACTGTAAAATAGATTATGATAAAATACATTACCTTGCACAGAATTTCACAGCAAGAGAAGAAAACTTTACAGCCGTAAAAACGAATATTACAGCCGTAAAAACGAATATTACAGCCGTAAAAACGAATATTACAAAAGTCCCAGATATAGATATTGCAATTATTGATACTGGAATAGATCTACTGCATCCAGATCTAAATATATATAAAGCAATAAATTTTGTCAATGATAGTCTGTCTGCAAATGATGATGTAGGACATGGCACTCATATTGCCGGCATAATTGCTGCTAAAAAGAATTCGCAAGGAATTGTTGGCATAGTACCTGGGGCAAAACTATGGGCTCTAAAAGTCTGTGACTATAGAGGTGTATGTAATATGGCTGACGTATTGGATGCGATACAATATGTGACTGACCATAAAGATGAAATAGATGTGGTCAATCTCAGTGTTGGTTTTCCAAATTCAGAATTACTAAACTCAGCAATAAATGCATCAGTTCAACAGGGAATAACATATGTAGTTGCAGCAGGTAACAAGGGACTTGATTCTATCAATTCGAGTCCTGCAAATAATCCCAATGTAATTACTGTTTCAGCAATAGGAGACAGTGATGGGAGATGTGGAGGACAAGGACCAATTCTAGAAGATAATCTCATTGACGATACATTTGCTAATTTCAGTAATTATGGTTCTGATATTGATATAGCTGCTCCAGGTGTACAAATATTTTCTACATATACACAAGAGGGATATGCGGTAGATACAGGTACAAGCATGGCTGCTCCTCATGTTGCAGGTTTGGCGGCTAAAATAAAAATGGATAATCCTGATGCCACACCACAAGAAGTTAAGAAAATCATCTTATCATCTTCCATTGAGCCTGGAAAGATCTGCGCGAATGATAATAAAGGATACTTTAAAGGTGATAAAGACGCATATCATGAACCATTGCTTTACCTAAGCTCATTTTTGGCGCCAAAAATAGAATTACCTCCTGCAAACGCTTCCGTACAAAATGAGAATTCACCTTTGTTGAATTCTATGAATAACACATCTGAAAAGTCAGTACAAAAAAATGTTACAAAAATAGATAATAAAAACATAAAACTGGACAGCAACTCTACAACACCAGCGATTGTAGATCCATATAAATTGATTGTAGATCCATATAAAGTGTTTGTAGATCCATCTAAACTGGACATCAACTCTACCAAACCAGCCATTGCAGATTCAATTCAAAATTCTACTACAAAAAATAGACAATAAATATTGTTTTTTGATGCTGTAAATATACCAAAACCACCTATATGTATGAATTTATCTTTTAAACCATAAAATCGAATATGTCTTCTAAATCACTGAAATAATAAAATCATCCAATAATTCTTATGAACAACATATAACTACCACAAAATGTCCAAAAAAAATCCTCTTCAGTATGATCTAGGCAGTAGTTGCTTTCTTTTTTGACTTTAGAATTTCTTGCATTACCTGCTCCATGTAATCCTGAACATTTTCCTCTGAAAGAGAAGCAGTTTCTATGCCAGTCTTTTCTTCTAGCTCTTTTTCTTCTTTGTCTACCACTTCCTTTACATCTTTTACCGCTCTCTGAAGTTCTGCCGTCATTTGAGCAGTACCAATACTTCCAAGGAGATTGGAATTGTTCTTTGTTTTTTCCCTAATTTTCTCTCTCAATGTTATGTTATGGGAAAGTGAAAGAGCTGATGAATAAAGTCCAAAATTGACTAGATATGTACATACTATTATGAATGAAACTGTTGGTAATGCATATGGGGGATAAGGGGCAATGATAAGTGTTGATTGTGTTACTGTAAAAAACATTATAAGTCCGTTGGCAGTAACAATCAAGTATTTTCTAATCGGATTATTATGTTCTAGTTTGCTAGCTACCTTCCA
Organism: uncultured Nitrososphaerales archaeon; assembly: GCA_963695855.1. GTDB lineage: Archaea > Thermoproteota > Nitrososphaeria > Nitrososphaerales > Nitrososphaeraceae > TH1177. The sequence continues at coordinate 995,259 of CAVOHZ010000010.1, forward strand.
AAAAGAATATCCAAAAATAATACCACTAAATGCAGTACCCAAACCTTCAAACATATAGTATAGTATTAAACTCTCATCAGTGTCAGGAACTTCAATTATATTGAAAGAATCTAATGATGTCGACAAAAATAAAATAAAGGAACTTACTAAGCCAACTAATAGTCTTATACGTTGAATTTTTTCTGTATATTGAGACAATAGCATGTAGGATCCAACCAAAAGCAAAATCAATGATATTCCCAATAGATACTTATAATATTCATAAAACTGGTCAAAAATATTACTTTCGATATCCGGATAAACCACTTTCATCATAGGTGTTATCCATGATGGCTTTTTTATGATTATGGCATTTTCTCCGATGTATACGACAAAAATACTTACTGACAAAATCATAAATCCCAGTCCATAAAAAAAAATTACCGGCGAATTTCTCTTTGAAAAATACCAGAATAGAAACTTTAGAGCCAGCAAAAACAATATTGACGAACCTATTAGTGCATTAATATTCTGAGCCAGTAATAAATTTGCCAATGAATATTCAGAAAGAAACAGAATCATTAGTACAACTAAAACTAGATTTCCGATCAAAATGTAACTCGAATATCTAGCAATTTTTGATAAATTGAACAAATATTTGGATTTTGATAAAAGCGCTTTATTGTCTTTTTCTGCAAATTTCTGTAAATATATTTGTGCAAATATTGCTACACAACAAATTAAAATAAAAGTAAAGATTCCAAATGGCGTCTTAATTTGTTCACTTATAAAATCAGGTATTCTGCCTATTTCTAGATCAATTATTAAACAAGCATTTATGATAATTATTATAAAATAATTCTTTTTGAGGTCATAAAAGGAAGCTAGTAAAAATTTGTTGAAAGGCAAAAATCTAGGATTATTCAAGTAGATTATCTGCTAGTATTTGAATAACTAAATTTTTATATTTAATTAATTTTGTCATGCTTTATCACGCAAGTTCAAAAAAATTAAAAATATGTGAAAATCAATGAAATGATTCTATACCAATATTGATATCAAGTATTTGTATAATTTATCTATCGTGTAATATTTCTCCTTGCATTTCCAATTGATCAGTCATATTTGATACTTTATTGTCGGTCATGTTATTGTTCTCATCTGACTGGGCCATTGCTACAGATAACGGAGATGTCTGTACTATTCCAAATGAGAATGCTATTGATGCTATTAGAAATGCCAAAATGAATAATTTTTTATTCATGCTAGCATTATAGTTTGGATCTTTATATTGTTTTTGGAATTATATTATGTGTATAGAGGTTCCATTTACATAAACAATAAATTGTAATGATATCAATATTACTCTATATTATCTTTAGCCAAATTTTAGTATGATGTTGTTATGTATGAACTGAGTAATTAAACTAGAATTATTCATTGTCCCGAAATGTTAAACCAAATTTCAAGCGAACGAAAACTAAATAAGATTATAAAATCTCAGGTGCTGTAAAATATGAAAAATGAATCAGATTAGTAGGAAGGAATATTTGATATAAACTATCAAAATGTCTATAGATGAATAAAAAATACGAGGTACTTATTGATTATAGGATAGGAAAAAGAATAAAGAACTTTCATGAAGACAAACGAACAGATTAATAAAATTTCATTTCTTTCTAATGGATAAAATGCTCAATTCAAGCATCTCGAAAATAGAGACACTGTTCCAAATTCTATTTCTTTATTTTGTCCCGAATTTTCCCTACATAAATATTCAAATTCCTAAAAAACAGAAAAGTAATCGTTTTCCAAAGAGAAAATTCGTCTAGGTGACAGAAAGAAACGAATTTCAAAATGAACTACAGAGTATAAAAGGATCTTTATTCTGTGTAATAATTGAGTAAAGAGAACTTTTTATCCCTCAATCACCCCATTTAGCTAACAAATACTATGAAAGAAGAACATCGTGGGAAACCATATGTCTTGAAAATATTTCAATTAATCTTTGGTATAATGTTGGTTATAAATTCAGGTCTAATTCTAACTAATCCAATACATGCTTCTAAATCTCTTGTTTTATTACTTGTTATTACTCTGATAATTTCTGGAATGGAGAGACTTGGAATTGGAATTATTGCACACTGGATTGATAAACGTTCTAGGATAACAAATATTGGTCTTGGAATAATAGCAATAATTTTATCTATACTTGCTATCACATACCCTGGAGTTACTATATCATTGGTAATAATGCTTATGGCATTTTCCTTATTGATAGTTGGAATTTCTAGAATCATTTTAGGTTTTAATGATTCAAGCAGGAACAAATTGAGTCGATATATGATCGTCGGTACTGGAATCATATCTGTAGTAATAGGTGGAATGATATTTGGATCTACGTTATTTGGGATTGAATTAGTTTCTATGATCTTGGGAACAGCAGTAATGATAAATGGAATTCAAAGTATAGTTTCATCAATATCATCGAGATGAAGTAAATCATAATATAACCAATTTACATTATTTCTTTATTCTCAAACCTCATTTTGTATATCTTATAGTTTAGATCAGATCCCAATTTCCTTTACATTTTTGTTATATGTTCTCTTGGTCGGTATATTTGTAGTTAATGATGTCGTCTCTATCTTTTTAATTGACAAGAAAACATAAGATATAGAAAAACTATAATCCATCACTAGTTTATTTGTACGTTTATAAATAAACATTTTATTTCTTACTGATATAGATGAAATGTTCGAATATTACTGATTTATGTATTATCTCTTCTCTTTGCGTTTCTCTTTTCTGTTCATAAGTTTCCATAACAATGGAGATGAATTATGATAATTATCAAAGGAGAATATGTCTGAAAAATCCCTCATTTATAGTTTGTATTCTTACAAGAAAACTGTTTAATAACAAGATACATCTAAATACTCAACAAAATATGAGACAGAAAATTTTAGTAATGTTGATATATTCGGAATAAGAAATCTATCCTACTAAAAAAATGGTTTTGAATGATTTATGAATAATTATGATCCAGAATCAGACTGATATAAAAAGATCAACTCATTCTACTATAATAAACTCTCTAATCTCCTTAATCTTTTTATATTCCTTCTTCTAGGAACTTTATAACTAATTTTTGGGTTGCTTTCCTAGGCATTAAGTATAATTCAATATCTTTCTACAAGCAGTATGCAGTTACTAGGGTTTACCTTAAAACTTATCTTCTGGGAGCCGTATCAATACAATTTCAAGTGTATTTTTTTTATATTCTTCGATCTATTTGTAATTGATATAAGATTGATTTATAGATACTGTGACCATTATTAGGTAGTTATTATTACTTTATACCTATTTTAATATAATCTTAATTATATTGTAGGGAATTTTTATCATATCCATATAAAACACAGAAGAGAGGTGTGTTTCTTCTTATCTGTTGCAATAAGATAAGATAATAATTTGATTTAATTTAATTATGCAGTTATTCAAAAAAAATTTGATTTGCGGTTAATGCTGTATTTGTTACCAATGGTTTAGATTATTTAAGCATACCTAAGGCAAACTTTACCTTCATTTACTATATTTTCTCGTAATCACTAATAAATTTGCACAAATTATTTAATTTGCAAACCAGTAGAACAAGATTCAACTTTGTAAGAAATGTTTTAGAGAATTTGACCAGATTGAATAATCTGATTTCAGCTACCAACATATATCGTTTTCATTAAAATTATAGATAAAATTTGGCATATAAACAACTGTTAATGTAGAAATAATCAATACAGTTTATCAATAAACATGTTGTTATTTTTAAACAAGTACAATTTAGATAAATATTTGAAAGCATTATTGGATTTTTATGATTATCTGCAAATGAGAACAAGAAACATTCACGAGTTTCCTTTCTATAAGTAGATAATAAATTCCGAAGATAATGAGGATAATTTAATTTAATTCATGAATATAGTAGCCGGTTTCGTAAATCGACTGTCTATCCTGCTATATGATTCAATGGTAGTAAAAGATAATATTAGTAAAATAAAATCACATTCAAATTTGACAAGTGATCTGAAGGAACACAAAATATAAAATCTAAGAATATAATGATACAATAGGTTTTTTTGATTTCTTGCTTGGGACAAGAGAATATACTTCTTTGGCAGAAAACTTCCATACCCTTGCAGGTTTAGCATCAATACCAAATTCCTTAAGTTTGGCTCCGGCTTTAGAAAATAACTGTGGGTCTGTCACCTCCTCTACTTTTCCCTTTAGTTGATATCCCCCTAGATTATCGATATCTAATATCGCGACTGCCACTATGGGACATGATATTATATTGTTGAATGTCTTATTTCCAAATGCATCGGCAAAAAGTAGATCATTACCTTCTAGTATACCTAGAACAAATCTTGGAGAAATGTTTGGTATACCTTTTGAATCAACGGTTGCTATCCAAACCAAATTTCCCTGCTTTACTATTAATCGTATTATTTCTTCGTTGACTAAATACAACAAGACACATAATGGAGAGGATATAGTTAAAAGTTATGTAGTCATATAATTCATTCTTATCTCCAAAATTCACATTGTCATTGATTAGTTTATATTAAAATAATCATGAATACTTAGTTTGTAATTATAAAATTTTCATCTTTATAATTCAAAAATATAACCAATAGACTAGAATAAGATTTAATCAATTTGTATATGATGATTATAAAGCTCGTTCATATCAAACTTCTTCCGTATTAACGACAATATCTTTCATCCGATCAGAATAGTCGTAAGAAAACATAGATAGTGGTGTGATTTCGATTGCCATTTCATTTTCATTTCTTCTCAACAAAAAATAAGCTAACGACGATTTTTCATCTCTTAAATATTTTTTGATGAGCATGCAGAGGATTTCAACTCCTCTGACTTTGTCTAATATTGCATATCCCCATCCGCTTACCCCACGATATGAAGGTAGATCACCAGCCACTTCGAAGCCGCATTTTGGATTTCCAGATAGATATTCTATGATCTTGGCATTTCTTTGAGTAGCACAAAAAATTCTCTCTTCTAGATATACATACCACAAGGATACTGTTATTTGGCCATCCATCAACATTAATACACGCAAGTCTTATTGGAATACACGAATCCATTAGATATTCTCGTACATTCATATTTCTCAACATTCACCTTGAGTTTCATATCTTTAGGGTATTGTAAAAAAATATATCTCTTCATAGATTCCTTAATTACTATTATAAATTACTAGATACAAATTATTATGATCTCGTCTTCCAATGTGATGAAGAAGTATTAGATTATAGACAATGATTAGACTATAATATTTACATCTCGCAATTAACCTGTCTCTACATTGATAATGAATTCAAGCTAACAAACCATATATACCACAATGAAAAGTCTACAATGTAAATAATACTATTAAATCTACATTAAGTTAAATTGGATGTCTTTCTCAGCCTAATTTTATAACATAAAATCAGTTACTTAAGCTCTACTATAGAAATTATTCCCAAATACTATCACTACCCGCAATAGATAATAGAGAATGGTGAAAGTAATTGCATGTAATTGCATGACTCATGTGTATTACATTTGAGACTAAAATGTAGGAATTTTACTTAAACAAAATTATAAAATGTGAAAAATATCCTAATAGTTTTTGATATAATCCAAAATTTTGTCTACCAAACTCCCTTGTAAAGCATTGTACTTTATTCAGTATGTAACACATTCATTTACTAAAATCAGCAATCATTCTTATAAGCTAGATCATCATGATGCCGTCATGATCATTTAATCTTACTTTAGAAAGAACAGTTATTGTGATTATATGGAATTCAATTTAGAAGAAAAGGATTAACTGAATATAATTATACCAGTGGTTTTATTGTAAATTCACTGCAGGAATTACCTTGTCTGATAATAAATCTATCAATTTATATCTAGATGGGCTTGAATTAGTTAGAACTATTTCAGTAAATCCAAGATCCTTGTATTGTTTTATTTTTTTGATTGCCTCTTCTGCATCAGATATCACAAAAAAATTCTTTTCTAAGCTGTCGTCTTGAATTACTCGACAGTTTTCCTCGATTTTTCTAGGATCATGAATATCTAACTCGAAAAATGCTTTGATAAGAACACCTCTCCAAAATCGCAGAGACTCTAGTGCTTTATTTCTATCTTCATCATAAGAAGTAATCATAAACAATATCCTACTAAATTTCTCATAATCTTTCCCAGATTTTTTTAATCCTTTTTGTATTGCGGGAATTAAACGGGTTTTTAGAATTTCAGGATCCGCTGAAGTAGTTATAAACCCATCACCTTCTTCTCCAGCAAGTTGGGCCGATTGAGGGCCATTGCCTGCAATATATATGGGGATATCTCCTTTGGGCTTTGTATACAGATTAGAGTCCTTTACCCAATAATATTCACCATCAAACGTTACCCAGTCTTCTTTCCATAATTTTTTGATAAGTTTTATGGCCTCCTTCAATCGTTTATGTCTCTCCTGATTTGATGGCCACGGATTACCTGATGTGATTTCATTTAAGGCTTCTCCTTTTCCCAAACCCAAAAATACTCTATTTGGAAACATGAAACTTAGCGTTGAAAATACCTGTGCAACAATTGCAGGGTGATATCTTAGGATAGGTGCAGTCACTCCTGTTCCTATAGCGATATTGCGAGTTTTGGCTAATGCTGCCCCAATCCATGGCCATGCAGCACCCCCTGAAGCACTGCTGTGCCACCATGGCATATAATGGTCACTTGTCCAACATCTTTGTATACCTTTGTTATCCATATACGTTACATGATCTAGTAAATCTGAAGGACTGTTTTGTTCATGCGCTGCTTGAACGCTGATTTTAACCATTTGATTATACCATGTATATAATCACAACTAAATAATAATTTAAAGTCAAGGATCCCTTGCATTTTTTAATATCTTAATTATTATATTATCACTTTTGAAGAAATAAGGAAATTTTTAATAGAAAATCAATAGTAAAGGAAGAATTTAACTGTAATCTTTGTCTATTAAGTGAGAAATACGAATCTTCAGTATTATTTTATAAAATTTTTAATAGAAAAATTAAATAACTAAAAGATCTTACTATCAGATATGAAATACAGAAGTAGAACAGAAATAGTAGGAATGATTCTCGATGCAGCTAACGGAGGAACAACCAAGACAAAAATTATGTATAAAGCTTTTTTAAGTTATGCACAATTAAAAGAATACCTTGCGGTTCTGATTGAAAATAAGCTTTTAGACTATATTGATGGAACACAGACATACAAGACAACAGAAAAGGGATTGAATTTTCTAAAGATGCATAATGAGATTGGCGATCTATTGCGAATTCCTACAAGGTTATAGTATTTAACTACAGTTTACTCTTTTCTTCTATTAAATATTTGAACATTATATTTTAAACACAAAAAGAAACAAATGATATTAAAGTATTATCTAAAATAAATGATATTGTAGTAAAGTATTATCTATTTTTTAATATTTCTTGATGTGTTTTTTATTGTGACAATCATACTAATAAGCAATATATCTGAAAGAAATTTTATAATTCATTAAAAAATGTCAATTTTATCCTCAAGATAGAATTGCCTTAGAAATCCAGTTTTTTAGAACTATTTTATAATAAAATAATATTGCAGGTCATTTATAAAAATCTACAGCTTTTATTATATGCTAATTTAGTTATAAAAAAACTTGTTAATATTTACAATGAGAATTATTGTTATCATTGTACTATTGTGTTCCTTGACTTTCTCTTTATTTTTAGAGCAAGAAATAATAGATGAGGTTGCAGATGATACTTATTATTATGAAGATGATTATGTAAAAGACTATGAAGATGAATACTTTCACAAAAATCAGGTAAAAATTAAGGAAATAAATGAAATGATACTCCATAATAATGAAATCATTGCAAAACAAGATTTAGACAAAGAGAATTTTCGTGATGGTTTTTCAAACCGTGAATCGAAGATAATTGATATAGTTTTTGTTTCGCCTACTTTTACGATGGGTGCATATGATGATTCTTTTTATAATTTCTTTCGATCTCATTCTGATATACAAGCTGGACAATGTGTATCTGCAGATATTCATCTTTTGTCCTCTCAAGTTCCATCAGGAATAGACGCTATGAATAATTACAAATCCATAGCATTACACAAGATAGAGATCATCTTTCTTTTCTTCTTCCATAGTCATTTTTTGATTATCTGGACGATAAAATGGTCCAAGGGTTAATCTTTGAAGCAAATAATGCAAATATGTATGACATTATCATTCTAGTTCATCAAGAATATGTTCCTCAATAAGGATATAGTAATTTTAAAACAATTGTAGAAAATGGAGGAATAACGATCCTTTTATACTCAAACACATTTTATGCAGAAGTTGACTACGATAATATTAATAATCAAATTAATCTAATCAAGGGACATTATTGGACCTTCTATGGACAAAAAGCGTGGAGAGATGTTAAAGAAAGAGAGGCACAAAAGACTACAGAATGTGTAGGTAGTAATTTTGGCTGTGCTAGTTGTACAGTTACTTTCCATAATAATCCAATTTCGTATACTCATTATGAAGGAAATTATGTTATAATCTGAATGTTAGGATTTTAATAGATTACCAAGATAAATCAGATTTTGATTATTTTATAGCAGCTTATGACTTAGGATATGGTCAAGGAAAGGTAATTAATCTGGGATATTTGGTGAGGATATAATAAATAATCACAGTTTCTTGAATTTTTTTGATAATGTAATACTGTCTAATATATAGAATTACAGTCATAAAACTAAAATTTTAATGAAAGTATTTTAGGATTGAAATATCGGTATAAAATACTATATTGCTTTACCGTATTTTTTTATCAACTATAATAAGCTTCAAATGGAGATTAATTTCATTTACATTATTGCTCGAACCTTCACTCTAGAACCAAGACTTTCTATGATAACAATGTTCAAGGAAAATTTATTTTTTCTCTTTCCTTTCTATCAATTCTTTAAAAAATTGAATTAATCTGCCATCAAATCCATAATTATAAGTTAACAAGTCTTTAATTTTCTCTATACAATCTAAACATACGTTGTAATATTTTACTGCATCATCGTTATCAATATCTTGTTTAATGTCACCTGGGATCATTTTGGTTTTAGTACTAGTTACAGTAAGATATTCTGCTGTTTTAATTTCATTATTACAAACATCGCAATTATTGTCTTGTTCTTCTGTTACTACATCTTTTGTACTTGAAATATCTTCAATCATATTAGATTGTTAGGTATAACGATCCCAAATAGTTTTTCTTTTATTTTTAGTCAATTCAATTCATTGTTTCGATTAACATTGCTTTTTAATCTGGAGAATCTGTCTATTTGCGATCAAGTAAATTCAAGATTAATTTGGCTGTTATTTTGGATGAAATTATATTTTTTTGTTGTGGTTTTGTAAAAATAGATGAATAATCTATTTCAATTGTATCTTTGTTATAGAAAATAATCTGTTTTGTTCTTTTTACAGATATACTATGCATAAGGTTTTCTGTCCTTTTCTTGAAATACAGCATTATATCTAAATAAGGTTTATACCTAAAATAACTTAATCTAAGTTTTGGATGTGAAAAAGCATAATCGTGTGGATGCAGGTATTAACAAAAATGATAATAGCCTTATTAGGTTTGATAATCCTTTAAATTCATGACTCAAGAATTCGAATCAATAAAAAAAAGAAACCTCCGATACAATATAAATCCAATATTTGTAAATAGATGGTCTCCACGATCAATGTCAGGAGAGGAAATTTCTCACGATGATCTTATGGGACTATTTGAAGCTGCAAGATGGGCTCCTTCCTCATACAATAATCAACCATGGAGATTTATTTACGCGAAGAGAAATACCGAAAATTGGGATAGGATTTATTCTTTAATGGTCGAAGGAAATAAAATTTGGGCTAAAAATGCTTCTGTGTTAGTTGTTGTCGTTTCAAGAAGAGATTTTGAATATAACGAAAAACCTGCCAGGACCTATCAATTCGATGCTGGTTCTGCATGGGAAAATCTAGCTTTAGAAGCTACATCACGTGGCTTAGCTACTCATGCAATGCAAGGATTTGATTACGATAAAGCAAAAGTAGATTTAGAAGTTCCCGAAAATTTTGATGTTATGACAATGATTGCAATTGGAAAAAGAGGTCAAAAAGAAAGTCTTCCATCCAATCTTCAGAAAAATGAATATCCAACCGATAGAAAACCATTGGAAGAAATAGTGATGGAAGGTAGATTCAAAACAAAGAAGTAGAAATAGCATAAAATAGCTTCCTCGCTTTTCTTTGAGAATTCATATTATTAATTATAGCAATAAAAAATTTTACAAATATAAGAAAGTTATAATATCTTTAAATTTTTTCAAATTTAGGAAAATTGATATTGAAAAATATATCATATATCTAATCCAACAGCCACATATTATCAGACATAAAGTCGCATGTCTTCCCATAATGCGAATTAAGATACAGAGCAAGGGAATTAAATTAGTATTTTATGTGAAGCAATTTTCTACTGTCAAGTGAAAACAATATTATTTGAAAATATATGTTGTATATCCTAGGAGAAAACTATGAATTGTGACACAGAGAGCTAAATAGATATGGTTTCAAATTTTGATATAAACAGAAAATCTTTCTTGGATTTTGTTTGTGTCGGAGATTCTAAATTTTCTCATATTATGCCATCGTCGCAAATTTATATTCTTAATAAAAGATATTAATTTTACTTTTATAGCCTCTTCTGGCTAGATTTCTTGTACTGGAGATATTGATACTTGTTTCAAGATTTTATATGTCTGTTGAATAATTCAAATATAAAATCTAAAAGTTTGCACAATCCTTTAAACAAAAAATGTAGACAACATTTTGGAGTTACATATTATCTATCTTTCCCACCTTGTGTATTAATATAAAATTATGATTTTTGGTTATTGGATAGCTCTTTATTTTTTGAAATGTTTATATTTATCAGATTATAGGCTTATGAAGAAACTCTAGAAAAATGGAGTAAAAATTTAGTTTAAGTATACCTACAAAATCGTTACTACCGTGTTCCTACCTAAAAATCATAAACCCTAAAGTATTATTTATATTCCAGATATTCTGATTCTTATGTATACTTCTAAAGATACATATTAGTATATAAAATAATTATTTGGCCTTGTCTAAAATTTTGTTTTTACGGCTTTTTATTTAAGACGATAGTTGTGGTAAGCATTGAAGTGTTGGGAATAAGGACTGTTTTATTATCATTAGTCATTAATTTTGTTGAAATCAATCCAATATCAAAAATTATACCCGTATTGTTAAATGCAGTAATTTCTTCTCCGATTTTAAATGGCCTAATTATTGCTAGATATAATCCTGCAATGATATTTCCTAATATATTCTGGGAAGCGAATCCTACTACTAACGCAGAGATAGTTCCTATCGATGCCGCAATGATAGGATCGTGACTTAAATATGTAATTATAATTGCGATTATTATTACTGCACCTAAAATTCTCATGAGAATTCTTATGGAATTAGATGCATCCTTCAAATAATCAATTGTGAGATCACGAAATGCATTACTAACTACCTCTATAACAAAATAACCTATTAACGCTACTTCGAGAGATTGTAATATCGTAAGATATTCTTTAGATATTATAGCCGTTAAATAATAATGGATTGTAAGAGATATTGCTGTGAAGATAATTGCCAAAACAATAATTCTTTTTACGAGTTTTAATTTAGTTTGTCTTATTTTTTGTTGATCATTTTGTGAATCCTCAATGGTATTCTTGTCGAAATGTTCATATTTGTCATCACCGGCATTCATACAAAATAACCTAGAACCAAGCGAAATAAGTTTGTTGGTCATAAAAATATTGAGATACAGAAGCTAAAAAAAATTAATCATAAAGATTTGATATTATCTTCTCGTTGGTAGAATAAACTAAGGAATAGAGAACGGGTAATTTCGTAATTAATAATAGAGTAGGACTTTGAATACATGAAAATCTTTGGTAACAATTCCAATTGTATTCAGGCTAAATTCAAAATTAATATATTCCGTATAAGAGGGAGGATCTAACTGAACCGATATATAAGTTCGATTTTATATACATTAACATTTTCTTTAATATAGAGTAAATCTATGCTACCTCTGTTTGGAAGCACCTAGTAAGAGAACGAGTATGCAGCAAGAACGCTATATCTTTTATGGCTTAAATTCAACATCCATGAAAATACATTGGTCACAGATCATTTTTATGTTCCTGTCAAGCGTATATTCTATTATAATTCATAGTATTAAAAATTGTCTAAAATAGCATATGCTAGTTTTCTATATTTTACTTATTCTTTGTTTTCTTTTACGTTATTTTTATTTGGGCTTGAAAGTGGCAAAAATCCATTGACTTTCTTTATGAGGTAATTGTACAGTCGCTCAACTTTGGGATAAATCTATTATCATTTGTATGTTTTTGTGTGAAAAAGGAGGAATCATAACTTTTAGTAATTCCGGAGTTAAAAAAGAATAAAATAAATTATTCATTTTCTTCGTTCATGAAATCTGTGCGTTGGTGGGTCTCAATAATGAGTTTATGCTAAATGTACCTTCCTTCAATTAGCTTATCTTTTTTTATAACAGGAAATATTATCTGCATATTGACTTAAATGGATTAAGGGTAGAATTGCATCTTAATGGTAAAAGTTCTAGTTACGGTTTACAAGCCAAAGTGATCTCTGATAACACTGATCAATATAAATCCTATAAATGCAAGTGAAAAGATAGAGATTGTATATGATAATATTTTACTTTTAAAGTTTTTACTAATTTTTGTTGTGAATGAAAATACGCTCATGTTATCTATATAGGTCTAAAAGTAGTACATACATATGAATTTTTAATATTTAATAATGTTATATAAGAATAGTATATTGTCAGATAAAAATGTTCTATGAAACTAAGCCCTAATTTTCACTCTACTCTTTGTATAAGATGGGAGTATATGGGAAGAGCCAAGTTCAGCTCATCAACTGTCAGGCGAATAGTCATAGTCACATAAATTGACTGTGATGCCATGTACTATTAATGAATATTAAATTTATAATATAACAATTTTAATTTTTATATAAAAATTACGAGAAATCATGGATACTATAATGATTAAAACCAAATTATCATTTTTACATGTCTTATTCATCTAATTAGCAGTAATTCCTATGTCTGTTATGTTTTTAAACTAAAGAAATATAGAAATTTAACATCTTTTACTCATTATTTGTATTTTTGTTCAAAAATTTAAGTGCGACCATTGTCAATTCCAATGAACTAGACTTTTTGCTTTTTCGCGTAACTTCTCATCAAATGTTTTAATATCAATGTCTTTGAAGGGCTTTATTTTTTCAAGTACAGGTGGTTCACCTCCTTCTTCTATTGTGGATTTATTCCTCAATTCCTCAATTATTTTTTCCTGCAATTTGGGATGACAGATCTTGCTATGATAAATACATCCCAAAGAACCATTGATCATCTCTTTCAAATGAGCGTCTCCTTTCTCCTCATGAAAATGGGGGTTTCTTGTTTCGACTTGCATAACTTCTATTCCTTTATCCATTGCATCTTGATAATCAGTAGGTAAAATTCCTCCAAATTCCTCTAATAAATCCACTATTTCATAAGTCTCAACAGAGAACCCCGACGAGAAACTCATCAATTCTGCAAGCTTGAGTGAAATACAATGTTCACCAGAATTTCCTGTCCTGACAACTTCTGTTTCAAATCCGGTATAATAGGAAATAAGTGAATTTAAAAAATAGTTAGTTATCTCTGACACTCTTCCCCATTTTGAAAAATAAATTCCGCTTTCAGATATTTTTGGTTTATAAATCCAAGACACTCTTATCATTTTGTATGGTGTATTGGACATAGCTATTCCTGCAGAGAATATCTTTACATATTCATTAACAGCTCCTGGAACATAATTATCACCATCAATAAAACCAACATAATCTTTTTCAGCCATTTTTGCAAGTAACATTCCCAATATCATGCCTTCTGCCTTTCCATTTCTCACTAAATTATCCTGCCCAAGCAAATCAGTGTAACCTACATCTCTTAATGTCTCCGCAACTCCCTCGTCTCTCTGGTGAAGAATTAATGCATTCTTATTTGCGAATCTGTTGAATTGTTCGAGAGATTCTTTTTCTAATTTGTATCTGTCTACTGGTTGTCTTGGACTATTAGATAAAATTATTGTCATACAATCATGAGGAATACCGCTTAAAACTCCTTCTAATAACTTTAATCTCTCATTCCTGATGGGAATAACAATGGCCATTTTACTTTCAATTTCAGATATTTCTTCATCTCCTATCGCAACAATATGCTCGGAAACTTTTTTTCCTTTCTCCATTCCTGAATCAAGTTCAAAGACTCTCTGAACGCCGTGCAAACTTATAGAACCAAATCTTTCAGTATAACGTGGTAAATCTAATTTCATTTTATTCTGACCCCAGCAAAACTTTTATAATTTAAGAAAGAAATAATGAATATCATAATATTACTATCAATTAGACAAGTCAGACATTTTAATAGTTTGCTAATTATAAAATTGATTTAATTTGTTTTTGAAAGGCTTTCTATTTTCTCTGATTTTAATTTTCTTACATTTATAAATCGATTCTTCTTTTTCTAAAATTTTTAACAGTTTAATTAAAGATCTTTCATCAATTAATGATTTTAATACTCTCTCTACATCCTTATCGTTCAATATATTTTAACAAGAAATATGTTATTTAACGAGTATTCAATCAAATAATAATACTTTTTTCAATACTTTTTTCGATATAAAAATTCAAAAAAAAGTTATATGTTTTAATGATTATTAAACATCGTTTAATATGGCTTAAATAATTCTTAATCTTCATAATTACCATTCATTTGATTACATTTTTTTGTGAGACTTAGCGAAATTCATTCTTAAACTTCTGGCTATTAAAAAGGGAGTAATTAGAAGCACAGGAATGCTTAATAATATAAATAAAGTTTGGAAAGGAGCCAATAAAGATACAGATGCAGTACCTGCAGAGAATCCGAATATTGTTGTTATGATACTTCCTGCACATGTAGGACAGCCAATAAAAAGACCACAAGTTGCACCTACACTACCTAATAAATGTGATTTTTTTTCTTCTTTTAATTTTCTTAAGGTAAAAATATTCAAGGAGGCATTAAATCCTACTAACATGGATACGATTAAAGCTAATAACATATTGATTGGTATCAATAAAATAAAAAAATGTGTTGTTAAATAAATATAGGCCATAGGAACATAACCTATTGTATTACAACAGGGAATAATCTTAATATATGGATATTTACTTGCTGTTTCGGGTAGCAATTGAGTGGAATTATAAACAAATATCTGTGAAAGAAAAGCAAAAATTAAACCATATAGGATTGCAATTAAAATCATTATCAAAATGTATTTCTTATTTTTTTTAAAAGGTAACGAAATATAGGATAATACCAGATCTTTCTTATATTGATTATTACTAGTATAAAGTTTCCATAATCCAAAACAAATTCCCAATGATGAAATAAAGGTAATAGTTATTACAGCTACTGATAGATTATATAATGACTCTGTAAAGATAATAGTATCACTGAAATTTGGATTAGTAAGTTTTGAGAAGAGAAAAAAGGTAATACCAATTGAGATAAGACTGGTAAGAATAACTCTTAAACCCTCTATACGAACTAATCTCTGAATTTTCATTCTTTATATTTAATCATAAGATAAAAAGAAACCGCAATTAAATTTTTTCACATAAATAATTACTACTGTATTAATTGAATTAATTAAAATAAGACTTATTTTTTAGTTCATATATATAAAAATTGTAATATGAATAATTTTCCAACTTTAGATGATGACTTTATTGATGTAGAGATTACGAATATTGGTTATGCCGATAGTATGGGACTAGAAGGTTTCTTAGTTTTAAATCACTTGAAGGGGACGAATTTCCAATTAATGCTTTTTCTGGTGAAGTTGCTAAACATATTTTAAGATTTAGACAAGGTGATAAGAATACTATTCCTACCATTTACAACCTAGTGGAGGAAATAGCAGTACTCCAGGATCTTTTACTAATGGAGATTAGAATTTATTTAAGTGGTTCAGTATTGCGTGCGAATTTGTATTTTCGAGGAAGAAAGGACAATCTTATATTGAGAAATTACCGTGCATCTGACGCCATTGCATTAGCTTCATATTACGAAGTTCCAATTAAAGTGAGAAAAAACCTTTTCAAAGAAAAAATACAACAATAGACTTACCATCTTCAATAAAAACAAAAATAAGATTATATTTGCAGAATGATGCGCAAGTAAAAAAATATTTAATATTACATATCTTGCATTATAAAAACAATTAATACTTTTTTTATTATGTTAAATTATGTTAAATTTTATAGGCGAAATAACTGATCCCATTCATAGATATATCCGATTTACAGAGTTAGAAAGAGAAATTATCGATACGCCTGTCTTTCAAAGACTGAGAAAAATTAGACAGCTTGCTGGTGCCCATTTGGTTTATCCTAGTGCACAACACACAAGATTCGAACACTCATTGGGAACTATGCATTTAGCGGGACTAGCAGGACAAACTCTTTTAGACAAAGGATATATAGAAAAAAAAGATCAACTTGAAGGTCTACGTTTAGCTGCACTTCTTCATGACATTGGTCATGGGCCCTTTTCGCATCTATTTGAAGAAGTTCTAATTGGTAGTGGCATGCCAACTAATAGTCATGAAAATATGGGGAAAAAAATCATAAGAGAAACAATGATCAAAGATATATTGGAAAAATATGGATATGATTCTGACTGTATATGTAATCTATCTTTTGGAGAATCTCCGATTATGTTTTATAATGAGATAATAGCTGGTGGACTTTCTTCTGATATAATGGATTACTTGCCCAGAGACAGCTTTTTTACTGGGGTAGAATACGGTAAAATTGATTATTATAGGCTAATAAGCTCCTTTGAGGTTTTATCTAATGGTCATCTAGGAATAAATAAATCTGCCATAAATTCCCTCGAATCCATGCTAATTTCTAGATATCAGATGTTTAAGGCAGTTTATTTTCATAAAACGGTTAGATCTGCAGAAGTCATGTTACTTCATTCACTTTTACTCGCAGACAGACAACTAAATTTCTCTGATTTATCTGTGGATGAATATATTGAATACACTGATGATAAAACGATTGATATCATACTCTCTCTAAAAAATAACGATCGTGCTGTAAAATTAGCTAAGGATTATAAAAATAGAATATTATTAAAATGTGTTTATGAAAAGTTTCTTCAAAATAAAGATAGATCAAATAATATAAAATTAACAAAAAGTCAAAATGATGTTTTTAACAGAATAATAAAATCACTGAAAATTGAAAATGATATCGTCTTTATAGATATCTCCAGGGCCCCATCCATGCCTTTGACTCCGTCAAAAGAAGAACTGAATTCAATAATGTTAGTAGATAAAGATTCAGAGTTTGAAACCCGTACATCTGAAATTCCATTAATAGATTCGATAACTGGATTTCTAGATATGATTAGGATATATACCACACAGGCTAATAGGGAAAAACTAGAAAAGGCTTTAAAAAATATTGATATATGATATATGGAAGGAACAATGCATAATTACCAGAGAAACCGTGTTGTGATAAAATTAAGTGGAAGCGTTTTTCACAATGATAAAAATCAAGACCAAATTGAAGTTCTAAAAAAATATAGTTCCATGCTTATTGATATTAGTAATACTATTCAACCAGTAGTAGTTACTGGCGGTGGACAAATTGCAAGGTTTTATATTAATACCGCCAGGAAATTAGGCCTAGATGAATCCAGTCTTGACCTAATGGGTATAGATGTATCCCGATTGAATGCTAAATTACTGATTTCATCTTTGGGAAGCCATGTTTATCCAAATGTTCCGAAATCATTAGATGAAATAAGCAATTTTATCGAAAGTAATAAAATAATAGTCTCAGGGGGATTGCATCCTGGTCAAAGTACTAACGCAACATCTGCCCTTATAGCTGAAAAAATAAAAGCAAACCAGTTTATTAATGCGACAGATGTTGAAGGAATTTATGATTCTGACCCAAGGAAAAATCAAAATGCGAAACTTTATGAGAAAATTGAATTAGGAAGTTGTGTGAATATGCTATTAAATAGTAGTTCGATGGCTGGCGAATATGATTTGATGGACATTGTAGCTCTAAAGGTGATTGAAAGATCTAGAATTAGAACTAGAGTGATTCTTTCCTCACCTGAAAATATCAAAAATACTGTTGAAGGAAAAATCTTGGGAACAGAACTAGTAATATAATTTTAAGATACAGTCTTTATTTCTCCTTTGTATGGATGTATGCCGTCATCAATCATTTTCTTTATAATTTTTTTTCCTTCATTGAGACTCATTGGTTTAGACTGTGCTTTTGCGAATCCTTCGCTATCACATATGAAAATGATAATTTCATTTCCATTATTCAATTCTCCCACTAACATCTCTTCCCCTACTGGCTCAAATGACGATGCTCCAGTCTTTATCGTATATGTAAGCATTGAAAAACCAGTATAGTCAAACAATTTCATTTGGGCCTTTCTTGACCTTTCTTGCCCTAGATGAGCTGCTTTATGATATTGCATGATATTTATTGTTTATTCTGGATTTTATACTTATTTTTTAATTAGATTTTGTTTTTTTATAAAATAATCAAAATAACATTTAAAATAGTTGTTAATTCAAATTTAACACTTAAATTATTATTCATATTACACTATAATGGAAAAATTATGGTAATTGCAGATAATTTTTTAATGCAGATTCCCCTTGGTGTTGAATGGATATTTATAATAATAATAATAGTCGTGTTGTTCTTTGGAGTTAAAAAAATTCCTGAATTAGCAAAATCTTTTGGGAAAGCCAAAGCTGAATTTGAGAAAGCCAAGTTAGAAGCAAAAAGAGAGCTTGAAAAGTATAAAAACGAAAATCCGAATGTTGGTAGAGAAAAGCTTGAATCAATAGCAGAAACATTGGGAATTGATTATACCAATAAAAATGACGAGGAATTAAAACAAGCGATTGAGAAGGAAATTAATAAGAATAAGACAACCTAATTATTTTAATTAAATTATTATTTTTAAAAAAAACATTTTATTGCACTAAAACTAATAATTTTTCATCATAATGATTGATCGAAATAGCATAATGGATATTGTAGGAAATTATGATCACAAAAAGATAAAGATAGGTGTTCTTGGAAGTCATTCTGCATTAGAAATTATGGATGGTGCAACCGATGAATCAATGAAAACGGTTTGTATATGTCAAAAAGGAAGAGAGACACCCTATTTGAGATTTAAAAGAATATCCAATGATATTCTGATATTAGATAAATTCGCAGATATACTGGATGAAGAAATTCAGAAAAAATTACGAGATTTGAATGTTATAATGGTAGCTCATAGAGCATTCTCAGTCTATTTGGGATACGATAACATTGAGGGTAATTTTTTAATTCCTATTTTTGGCAATCGAAACCTTTTGAGGGCCGAAGAGAGAACATATCCAAAAAACCAATACTATTTACTAAATAAATCTAATATTAAACATCCAAAGATATATCGAGATCCTTCAGAGATCTCAGGTCTATCTATTGTAAAAGTTCAAGAAGCAAAGAGAAAATTGGAGCGAGCATTTTATTTTGTACACTCTTATGATGATTATAAAGAAAAAACGGAAAACAAGATAAAAAATGGATTAATCGATAAATATGATGTTGAATCTGCAATAATTGAAGAATATGTTATAGGAACATATTTCAATTTTAATTTTTTCTATTCTCCTCTGAATAATGATACAGAATTTTTGGGAATCGAAAGAAGATTACAAACCAATTTACATGATTTCACTACATCATTAACTGCTAAACAACAATTGGAATTAGACATCGAATTACAAAATATAGAGATAGGACATACACCAGCGAGCATTCGTGAGTCTATGCTAGAAAAAGTATTTGATTTAGGAGATAAATTTTCACGAACATTGAAAGAAGAATATGCTCCAGGTTTAATTGGACCTTTCTCCCTACAAAGTGTTGTTACCAGAGATCTGGATATATATGTTTATGATGTTTCATTTCGAGTTCCAGGAAATCCGATATTAGCAACCACAAGTCCATACACTAAATATTATTACGGTTTTTCGATGGGCGTAGGACGGAGGGTTGCAATGGAGATAAAACATGCTATTCTAGAAAATAGAATCTCTGAAATAGTTACATAATTTTTTTGTAGTATCTCAATTGTTAGGCTACAGCTTTCTATATATACCTTCAATTATTTCTATTGTATCTTTCAGTTTTGTAACCGAATAGGTGGGTATTTCACAAGCGCGCTGCGGCGATTGCAAATTAAAAATAGAATCAGTTATACGGATTGTTGTAATTCCCACTTTATTGGCAGGATAAATGTCTGTATCTAACCTATCTCCTATTACAACACATTCAGCAGCAGTAACATTAGCTTTTTTCATCAAATATAAAAACACCGTTTCATCCGGTTTGGTAGTATTTAATTCAGACGCGATAACAATAAATTTAAACAGATTATACAGATGATCTTTTTTTAGTAATTCAAGAGAAACGTTTGAATAATTATTAGATATCATTGCTAAAGTATGATTTTTTGATAGGGTTTCTACAACTTTTTTTACCTCTTCAGATATCTGATAATATCTTTTTTCTCCTTCAGTTATTTCTAATTCTATTCTGTTTAAAATAATTTTTTCGTATCCTTGTGGTAGAATAAGTTTGCAGATTTCTATAATAACTTGCCTCAATTCTCCATTCAAAATTCTCCTAGTTTTTATAACATTGTTTTTTAATGTGAGATAATTCCTAAAATCAATCCTAGCTCCAAAACCATTGATCTGTTCCATGACCTTTTTATCGATATAATGAATAAATTGCCATTCGTCAATTAATGTTTGACCTAGACAGAATATAAGAAACAATCTTCCTATTTGAAACTTTGATCATTATTATATTTAATTTTTTTATTGAATATTTTTGCTATCTATATTAAAAGATATTTATAAAAAAACAAATAAAACATGATAAAACACACTAATAATTATGAATATAGGGGTAATATCTGATACTCATGACGATATTAATAATGTCAAAAAGGCAATAAAAATTTTCAACGATCATAATGTAGACTATGTAATCCATGCTGGTGATTATGTATTTCCTGGCATTGTGCTTGAGTTTGGTAACTTAAATAAAAATATAAAGTTTCTAGGAGTGTTAGGAAATAATGATGGAGAAAAGATTGGACTTGCCAATAACTTTCAACGAATCGGAGGTAATATAAAATGGGATTTTGGGGAAATTATTTTAGATAGTCTTTCAATAGGGATTTACCATGGTACAAATACTGAGTTAACTAATTCTCTAATTTTAGGTAATAGATTCGATGTTTTTATTTATGGTCATACGCATAAAAAAGACAACAGGGTAATAGGAAAGACTCAATTGCTAAATCCAGGTAGTGCCCATCAGGATCTTCAAAAGGATGAACCAAATAAAGGACCTTCTGTTTTAATTTATAATACAATTTATAAGAGATGTGAATTTATTCTTTTGAATTAATTATGTTATTCATTAAAAATTTATAACCCTCACTATATTCTGTTTTTTCAAAAGTAAAAATCATAATCCTGCATGTGTATACCTATGAATAAATAGATCTTCTTCATAAAGAGTCTTATAACCGCATATCTCACACGATAAAAAATCAGTCAATTTTTCTAGATTTATAGGTTTTCCTACAATAATTGTATTCTCAAATTCAGTTATTTTATATTCTAATAGGTTTGGATCTTTTTTAAACCATTCATTTATTTTATTTTTAATGATAGTCTTAATCAAGAACAAGTTTGATGGTTCTGTACTGATTATAATACTAGTTTCATCTTCACTGATTTCAATATCATTACTTTTAAGAGAACTTATCTTGATGACCTCCAGAATTAACATTTTATATATTCGTCTTGCTAAATCTAAATTTCCTGCAAAATTAACCACAATTGAGCTTTTCATTTAGTTATCTTTGCTATAAAAAATATTTATTATCTTTATCAATGTCACGAAATTCTTATTTTAGAAATAATAGCCTTTGATTGATAACTTTTATCCCTAGAGAAATCCATCATTATTTAATTGATTTAATAAAGGAGTAATACTTGATAATATTTCTTTTTCGTCTAAGATTGTTCTTTTATTAATTTCTAAAATTATAGCTAACATATTTCTATCCTCCCTAGAAGTTGAGACGAAATGGTCATTTATATAAAATTTGCTCATGTTATTTGTTATCCAAGATTTCCATTCTATAGCTCTATTGACACTTTTTTCTAATTGCAAAATAGTTTTATCTAATTGAATATATTCAACATCTAACAGATCTAATTTAAGCATTGGTACCATTAAATGACCTCCTTCAACCTCCATCTTATCTTCTTTCATTTTAATGATAATTTCTTCTTCTTGGCTTTCATTTTTTGTATTAGCATTATATTTTGGATAATAGTATCCAGCTAAATTATTATTCCAATCATATATTTTGTAGACTGTATCTTCATATTCGCATTTCCAATTCTTAGTATTTACTTTACCAAACAACTGCTGTTATTCCTATAACATGAGATTTAAAAAATCTATCGAATAACAATTGCTAAGAGAAGAGGAAGGTGTTTTTAAGCTTGTCTATTGCTCAAAAGATCTATTCTTTATCTATAAATTCGTCTGGATTTGGCGGTTCTGGATTAAGACCTTTTCTTTTCCTAACATCGGTCACCAAATTTTTAAATACTGATTGAGGAACAGATTGCCAACTTTTGAAATATGTATTCCACATAGCTTTTCCAGCTGTCCCTCCTCGCATTGCTTCTGATAAATCAAAAGTTTCGGATGCAGGAACTTCTCCTAACATAATCGCAATGACACCTTTTTGATCAACATTCAATAATTTTCCTCGTCTTCCAGAGAGAATCCCCGCTACAGTCCCTATCTGCTCTTGAGGGCATTTGACTTCTATCCCCAATATTGGTTCCAATAAAACAGGGTCAGCAATTAACATTGAACCTAACATTGCTCTCCTCGTTGCAGGCATTAATTGAGCTAAACCCCTATGAGCTGGATCTTCATGAGGAACAAAGTGATGAAGAATGAATTTGACTCCACGAAGCGTTTCGTGCGCCAAACCGCCAGAATGTACTACATCGTCAAAACCAGATTTAATTGAATCCATAGATTCTTGTATAAATTGTACGCCCTTAGTTTCATCTATCAACATATTACCAGATGGATCAATGGCGCTAACATTCCTAGCTTGATCTGCACTCCACCCTTTTTCTCTGAGAATCCTAGCAAGTTCTTTTTTGTCCATGTCTTCTCGTATTTGTCCAGTTTTAATCATCTCGATTATATTTTCCTCGAGTGGCTCTACACGCATAAATATTTTGTTGTGTCTATTTGGAGATTTACTCATTATAGGACCTGCAGGTGAACGAATTGTTTCTCTATAATTAATTAAAGGTTGTGATGTTGAAATTTCTAGATTTGCTTCTTGTAAAAGGGAAGTTGCGATTTCTAAATGCAAAACTCCCATTCCCGCCATTAGTGTTTCTCCTGTCTCTTCATTTATCTTAACTATAAGATTTGGATCCTCAACAGTTATTTTACGAAGACCTTCTACAAGTTTAGGTAGATCTTTTGGATGTTTTGGTTCAACTGCTATAGTTACTACAGGCTCAGAAACATATTTAATTGATTCAAATGCAATATTATTTTTTACACTTGAAATAGTTTCCCCAGCAACAGCATAATCTAAACCTAAAAGTGCAGGAATATTACCTGCGGGTAATACACTTACTACTTCCCTAGTATTGCCCATGTAGATATTTACAGACTGTACTTTTCCTGATCTTTTTGCATCTATAAGGTAAACTTCATCACCGTCTTTAACGGTTCCAGAAAAGAGTCTGCCTGTTGCTATTCGACCGGCCTGAGGATCTACGTTTATAGTTGTCACCATCATTATGGCAGGACCGTTTTCATCACAATTTATTAATGCTTTTCCAATATCAGAATTAAGATCCCCTGTCCAAATCTTTGGAATCCTATATTTTTGTGCCACATGTGGAGGAGGATGGTGTTGGACTACCATTCCAAGAACTGCTTCATGAAGTGGAGCTCGTTCAGAAAGAGACTTAATTCTATTAGGATCGTCAGAAGTATAGGCATCATATACATCTTTAAAACTAAATCCTTTTTTCTGTGCTACTTTGAAGTTGAAACCCCATCTATCTTTTGCAGAACCAAAGGCTACAGTATTTCCTTGAATACTAACTTTCCATTTTTCTTTCAGCTCAGGTTCGGCATATATATCTACAAGCTTATTAAATTCTGCTATGATATTAGATAACCATTTTTGCATTGCAGGAGGATCAAGACGTAATTCTTTTACTAATCGATCAATTTTGTTAATATATAGAACGGGCCGAACTCTTTCCTCTAATGCTTGTCTTGTTACAGTCTCTGTCTGAGTCATTATCCCTTCTACTGAATCAGACACTACAACTACACCATCTATTGCACGAAGAGCTCTTGTAACTCTCCCAGTAAAATCTATGTGTCCTGGAGTATCTATCATATTAATGACATATTCTCTTCCCTCATGCTCATAAAATAAAGTTACATTGGCACCTCTAATTGTCATCTGTCGATTTTGCTCTAGCTTCATAGAGTCTAAAGCTAATGCTTGCCCTGCTATAGAAGGCGATATTATACCAGATGCAGCTAAGAGACTATCACTCATGGTCGTTTTACCATGGTCGACGTGAGCAATAACACCAAAATTTCGGATTTGGTCTTTATGATCAATAATCCTTAGAATATCTTGTGTTGATTTGAATTTAGGCATATTTAGACATAACAAAAAAAAATGCGCAGGGTTATTAAACTTTCCTTATATAGACTATCCGCAAGTTGGAAGTAAACAAGTATGAAATGGCTAATATAATGAAGCGATATTTTGATGGTAATTTGGATATCTGGTTGGTATCCAATTTTCAGAACAAAGGGGCCTTATAGCAGAGAATTTTATCCCTTCGTTAGTTGACGAATCTAGAAGATATCAATTTGCAATCGGTGTCGTAAATATTACCCATAAGCATGTACTTCTCTATACTGAAAACTTCAGTTGAATTCGCCTCTAGAAAATATCTGGATAGAAAAATAAAGCTGTATTTCATAGCTGGAACCGAATTATCTGGTGTTTATTGAAGTGCATCAATAAACAAAATTGTGATCAACAATATATATACAATTAGAACAAGTTGTCTATCTATTCATATAACATTATCACTACAAATATTCGATTTCTGAAAGGATGTGAAATTCCATCAAGGTAACAGTTGATATAAATTATACTGACGAGCAAAAATTCATTTACAAATTGTTTCAAATAAAAATTTTTAATATGCTTGAAAATCGATCCTTCCAATGTTTACTGAATACACGAAATTTAGTTAGCCAATATATATGATTAAAAGTTGATGATCCATATTATCAATTTTAGACAATTATTTATTGAAATACAAAATAATAATGTCTATAAATCAAATTGAGAAATTAAGGTTCTAAAGAGTCTTATGCAGTACTCAAAATCCAGTAAAGATATGGTTCATTAATCTCAATCATTATACGAATTTTTCTATATGGAACTTCATTTTTTAGCATGTGAACAGACTTATATTAGTCGCTATAAATAAAAATTTGATCGTATGAACATAAGTGACAAGTCAAGAAAAGCAATGGAGACTATTGGCTTGACAAGTTACGAAATTAAAGTATATTTATCTTTATTGGAACATGGATCTTTAACTGCTTCTGATATTTCTAAAAAATCAGGTGTGCCTTATTCAAAAATATACGAAGTACTAAATTCCTTACAAGATAAAGTATGGCTAGAATCAAACAGTTCTAGGCCTCAAAAATTTTTTCCTAAATCTCCTTCAACAGCCTTAGAAGCGATAAAACTGCAGAAAGAGAATGAAATAAGATACAATGAAGAAATTATTAACAATGAATTGATGCCCGTATATGAAAAAAGCGGAATTAAGGAAAAACCAGAAATCTGGGTAGTTAGAGGATTTTATAATATAGCTAGTAAAGTAAATGAGATAATTCAAAACAGTCAAAGGGAATTGCTAATTG
Organism: uncultured Nitrososphaerales archaeon; assembly: GCA_963695855.1. Lineage (GTDB taxonomy): Archaea > Thermoproteota > Nitrososphaeria > Nitrososphaerales > Nitrososphaeraceae > TH1177. The sequence continues at coordinate 1,021,726 of CAVOHZ010000010.1, forward strand.
CCTTACCGCAGATCGCTCAGGAAATCGCCAAACCATTACAGCCACTTCTTAGAACCTTACATGACAAAGGAATTAAAATAATAGTCTTGGTGTCCGAAGGAACCAATATAGAAATAGTAAGGGCAATCTCCAGAATAGCTGATGTCAGAATCAAAGACAACATGTTTGGAGGAGGAGTCATTGGAGATGGTAAACAGGTGTTAATTTTACTGGGTGAAGAAAGAATAGAAAAAGGTAACTTTGAACCAATAGCAATATGGGCAGAACATCCTGGATTAGCTGGCTATGCAAAAGATTATTTTCAATATTTATGGAATGACGCAAGATCTGATAAGGATCGAAATTAATGAATAATTTATTTAGTTGAGAAGATTTACTAATTTCAATAAATAGGTTTTATGAGTTAAATTTTTATCTTATTTTATAGTGTGGATTTTGGCAAACGATGACTAAACTAGCCCTACTGATAAATAAAAATGATGAAGATCTTGAGTTTGGAGTTTGTCAAATCCATCATTGATTTAGTCTACTGTAAATACTACTATATTAGATATCTTTTCTTCCTTTAACAAACTCTTGAAAGTTTTCTTTTGCTTTTGTATATGACATTTGAATTGGTGGATGTTTAAAGCAATATGCCGAAACACTTTCAAGTGAACCAGATAATCCTCTGTCAATGCCAATTTTAGTAGCTCTTATTGCATCTATCATTATACCTGCACTATTGTAGGCATCTGCTACCCTTAATTTCAAGTCTAATTCAATAGGAATATTTCCAAATTTTTTACCGCGGATATTGATATAACATATTTTATCATTCTTTAAAGAACTAACATAGTCCGAAGGACCTATCCTCATTGGAATGGTATATGGAGACATTGCTTCTACAGCACTTGTTTTACTAATTCGTTTATCCTCTAACCGTTCATCATCAAGCATGTTGTAAAAATCCATGTCACCACCTATATTCAGTTGATAAGTATCGTCTACCTTGACACCTCTATCAATAAAAAGCTTGACCAAGGTTTTATGAACAACTGTTGCACCCACCTGGCTCATTATATCATCACCAGCACACAGAACATTATTATCTTTAAATGCAGTTTGCCAATGAGGTTCTGATGCTATGAAAACTGGTATTGCATTTATGAATGACACTCTTGCATCCAAACATTGTTGTGCATAAAACTTTGTTGCTTCTCTACTACCTACAGGCAGATAATTCAGAAGTATATCAGTGTTCGTATCCTTCAAGATAGTAGAAACGTCTGCAACAGGAATATCGGAAATACGAATCTTCTCCGCAAGATGTTTTCCTACTCCATCCAATACTTCTCCCTTATTGACCTTTACATCCAATCTATCCAGTGAAATTATCTTCATGGCATTATTAGGTTCAGAAAAAATAGCCTCAGATACGTCCAATCCGACCTTTGAGTCAGATACATCAAAAGCTGCTACAAACTCAATATCTTCAGGAGTATAACCTGCCAAATTATATGCGGTTAAACCAGTAGGATCCTTTTCTTTCATTGATTGGTAATAATGAATCCCCTGGATAAGAGCTGAAGCACAATTTCCAACTCCAGCAATTGCAACCTTAATTTTTTCTGTCATTCCTTTTTATTAACCTAAATTGATCATTCATTTATATTTTTTTAAGAATTCCAAAAAAGAAAGAAAAACCAGATCTTAGATAACCTATGTTTTCAACTTAAATAGAACTACCGAAATAGTGCTATCTGTAAAATATTCTTTGGGGATAGAGGATTTCGGAAAATAAACACAATGTTCTTCCAAAGGACATATCTGCAATCGATACCGATCTGCTATTGAAACGATCTTAATAACAAATTCACCTGATTGAGGCAAATTGATTAATAGTTGCAATATTCCAGTAGTTTTTATTGCAGTCGACACACCATGGAAAATTAAATGAAATTTATTAATTTCTAAATCAAAATCAATTCGATCGCCAGCAGGTGTAGAAAAATTAAAAAAAATATTGTCTATTGAATTATTCTAAATATTAGGTAATAATTTTATTGCGTCACCCCAAAAAATTGTTGCATTTTGAGGCTTTAGCACCGAAATTCTATTTTTTATATTTATTACCGATTCCTGGTCTGTATCTATTCCAATGAAGTATTCTTCAGGATGATCCGAAGATACATGAAACAAAAGGTCTCCAGTTTTTAAACCTATTTCCAAATTTATTTTAGAATAAGATTTTTTGGCATTTACAATTATTCTGTTGATTTGATTTGACGAGTTACTTTCATGATAAAACTGATATACTAAGTTCCATCTTTGTCTAAAGATATGATATCAGGAAAATTTCTATTGTTTATTAATTCCTTGAAAATATCTATATCCATAAATTCTGAAAAGAATTTATCGGTTTTAGAAATAGCTTCAAATTTTGGGAGCAATAATTCGTTGTACAGATTTGTTACCCGTTCCTAAGCACTAATAGGATCTGAACCCATATATGTCACTGACAAATCAACGAGCCCCAGAATTTGACACATAAGATCATATTTTTCTCTCTTTCTTGTATCATTTATCAATTTTAAGAGATCATTGTACTTTTTCATAGATGTAGGCTTCTGTTTGAAAGGATAATCTGTTCTCCAAATCATAGATTCCACAATGATGCTCTGAATCAGTTTACCAGATTTTACATATTATGCATGAGTGGTTACATAATCTATTGGAGGAAGAAGCTGTTATTGATTTTGCTGAAAATAATTCTTGAATTCTATTTCATCCATGCTATAGTATGCATCAATAATTCTCATATCAGTTAGAATTGATACTATTCTTTCAACCTTAGGTCCTTCAAATCTAAATAATCCTATACTAGTCCTATAATTTTGTTGATATGGATCATAATCGTGCAATAAACTAGCAATCAATAAAAATTCATAATCTTCCCAAATAAAATAATGTTCTTGGAACTCTTTCGGTAATATCTGTAAAGTTACATAAGAAACCTCTAAACTATCATGGAAATTATGGTAGCGATTTGAGCCCTCGCCCAAACCTTGTACCTCGTACATATTTTTTAGGATTAAAATAACATACCGAATTTTTTCAATATTGTTTGGTTTAATATTTTTTATTCTTGCTAATATGAGTAATGACTCGCTTAGTTCATCAAGATTAACATATGAAAGATTTAGATTGGTTTCATCAATAATAGGTTTGGCATGTATGGACATGTATTTGACAGTTTTTCCGTATATATCTTTATACAGGATCTTAATAGGCAAGCTCTGAAAAAGATAAATAGCAATCGCACTCAATATCCAGTGATATTTGATTCTTTTTTTTCATGTTCTGTAATAATATTTGATGCGACAGATAGTTGTTTATTGATAGAATTAATTAATATACCAAAATCAGTAGTATTGATATTCAATTCATTGTCTGTAAAATGTGCAACATCTGTAGTCAGTATCAACCATTGAGGAATAGTGACGATATATTGATATTGATATTTTTTTAAAAAAAATTTTCACCTTTTAAATATTTGCGCGAAGTATTCGCTACTATCTTTTTCCCTGAAAAAAAGAGAAGATCTGAATCATTATCAACCTTAAGAATAATTTCTTCATCACTTGTTTGAAGACTGAGAAAAATATGCCAATATTTTTCTTTATCTAACCAATCCGGCACTAATGTTTCACGATCCCAAAAATCCGTAGGACCAAAATGCACAAAACCGTTTACATATTTTTTTGTTACCGGATTAAATGTTGAATAATTATAATCTCCTATTGTTGGATCTAATTTTCTACATAAATCCCTTGCTAACAAGATATTGTCCATATATCTGGTAAATTCTCTGTAAACCATTATTTCCCATATAGTACTTATAAAACTCAAAATCGTAAATAAAATATGAAATCCAGTAATGTCATGATCTGTAAAATAATGAGGAGCTAATTGAATACCAAACCATCCTGTAGATAAAATTCCAGAAAAGAATGATATTAAAAAGAAAATTCGGGTTAGATCATAATAATATAAACTAAGTGGTTGTAGATGGGATCTGGTTAAATAATTTTGAATCCTGATTGTTTTTAATAGACCTCTGATCATCTCCAATATATTGTTCAGTCGATATCTATCATATTTTTTAATATTAATACATATAGAATTTGAGCAATTTTAGATGATATAAACAGTAAGCAGTAATTGATACAAGAATATAAGAACGAATCAGGAATTCACAATATTTAGTTAACTACGAGATCCATATCGTTTTCATTTAGTCTAAAATTTATTGATCTTAATTTACTTTTGTAAAAAATCGTTTTTCTGCCTCGTAAATTAATATGAATTCTATCAATTGAAACTATACCCATGTTTTCTAATTTCTTTATTCGTTTATAAATAGAACTCAATGGTAAATTTGTTTCATCATGTATTTGATAAACGGTTTTTGATTTTTTCATCAGTAACAAAATAATCTCATATGTATCATTTTCAAGGATACTATTTAAAAAAGAGATAACTGTCTTTTTATCAATATCCCAACTATTTTTAATAGCTGTTAGACTCAACATAATTAGGCCACACTAATTAGGTTGAACTAATATATAAATGTTAATTAAAACCTATTATATAAAAAACAATTATTTTTGCTTGAAATCTGACATTGATTTACGTGATGACTCTATCATTTTCTTTTTCCTCGGTTGAATAAAGAGAATATACATAGAGGCAACAAGATATACAGATAACAAAATGACTTGTCCTAAAATACTCTCCAAAGTAGGATGTATTCCGGTCATTGTTGCGAGATTGACATCCAATCTAGGAATTATTCCAAATAAATGGGTAGTAGAGATGTATCCAATCTCTTGAAATTCACGAATGGCATTACCAAAAAAAGTAATAGACATATAAGCACCAACCCCCATCGTAAATCCGAAAAGAACCCGTAATGGCAATTTCTTGCCCAACTTCTTGATTATGATCGCGATCGAGATTATCACAATGAGTCCAATAATCAATCCAGACGTAACAAATAATTCCATATTCTTTGCGTAAGAGAACATGGCTTGATAAAACAGAACAGTTTCAAAACCCTCTCTATATACTGTAAAAAAAGAAAGCATTACGAAGACCACTACACTTCCGGTTGCAGTGGCCTTCCAAACTTTGGATTTCACGAATTCAATCCATTTCTTGGTTTCAATTTTATTCAAAATCCAAAAGGATACCCAAAAAAGTACTGCAACGGCAGATATTCCTGCTATTGCCTCGATAAGTTCTTTACTTGCCCCAGATATTTCTATAAGAAATGACGCAATAAACCAAGTAATAGCTGTAGCACCAGCTGCAAGAATAATTCCAAAATAAACATGTTTTTTGAATCTTTCGTTTCGTGAAGCTTCTAGATATGTAGTTATTGCACCAATGATCAAAGCAGATTCCAACCCTTCTCTAAAAATTATAGAAAATGAGGACGAAAAAGCTATTCCTGGTGCTATTGAGCCTAATCCTGATACGAGTCTTTCTGAATCATCTAGACCAGATTGAATTTCACTTGCTTTGCTCATGACTTCTGTATATGAGGCATGCTTTTCTATCAAGTTTCTAAGCTCGGCGAATTTAATTTCCATTTCTAGCGTGAAATCAGGATCAATTGGTCTCAATGGTAGCTCTATCTTTTCATAACTATCTAAATACGCAGAACGTGCAGTTATTAGAGATTCTTCATATTTGTCTTCTTTATAGAAATTTAGTACGTCTTGTAAACTTAATCTAATTTGATCTACATCGCTTCTTACCTCGCTTTTCTCTTCTTCAGAAACTTCGCCAATATTCTTTTTTTCACCTTGAAAAATTCCAAACCCTTTACTTAGTTCATTTATATCTGCTAAATTATTGCTCTGTTGATTGCCATTATAATGATTGACGATCCCTCTGTTGGTGACGACAGTTGTGATTGATGCATCATTTAATAAAACATTCTCTGCTTCGTCCAGTTTTTGTAAAATTTTATTTACAAAGAATTCAATCTGTTCTGATGGTGCGTTGTCTTTTATCATCTGTCTTAATCCTTCCCTCATATTTAATTCAATTTCCAACATTAGTTCTGGATCATTTTGTTCTACTGATGCTTCAAGATATTCATAATTATCTAAGTATGCAGAAATAGCAGCCTTATCTGCTTTTTTATAGTCCTTATTGTCCTTGATTTCGTTTACTACAATGTTTAATAAAGAATCAATATTAGAGAAATAATTTTGGATCTCTAAAGGAAGGCTTTTGGATAAAGCACTTTTAGATAATTCCATTAGTTCCTTTTCTAAAATATTTATTGATTTAAAAATAGCATTATAATCGTGGTTTGTAGTATAATTTCGTATCTGCAAAAACAGGTCCAAAACAGAATCAAGTTCTTGGCTAGGAATTGAATTAGAGATGCGGCTAATTTGATATTCAGATCTATTAACAAGTTCGTCGATAATTTGATAATTTAGCTCACTCTCCAGTTGAGATTGGTTTGATTTGATATTTCCTAATACCGATTTAGCATCTCTCAGTATCACAATAGTACTTTGAATTAGAAAATATTTTGAATCAAGATTTTTTGTATTGATTAATTTATTTTCAATTGATTCAATCGTAGTTCGTGTTTCTGAAAAGGTTTTCTTCAACAAATCCCCCTCCGGTTTAATATTGACCAGAGTTATTGGAAGATCGGTCAACAAATGTTCTAATTTTGAAGACAATATAGGATCGATTAATAGCAATTCATCTTTTATTGATGGAAAAATCGCCTGATGTGGAAAATATGCATATGAAAAAGCATCGTGTATATTACCAGACTCAAAACTATCATCTGCCAAATTTATCTTTGTGAGAATTCTTTCGAGGTTGTTAAATAGCGTAAAGTTTCTTTGTAAATCCTCTGAATATATTATGGATTTAGAATCGTTATTAACAACATCTACTTCAGAAGATGCATCATAAGGAGTGAAAATACAAATTACAAAAATAAATACGAAGAAAGATATACATAGTAACTTATAATTCAAATTTTTTTCATTGTTATTCATATTTTGAATCCTTCTTTGACATTCTTCTAAGATATTAGGTTATCCTAACTTATTAGCTATATTTAAATATATAGAAAAGTTCATGATTGAAAAAGAAAGTAAGGCATTTTTTTAATATATCTTAAATAAGAATATTTATTCGAAACATGCCATTACCGATTCAATAAAAATAAAATTACTGTTTAAATAATTTTTCTGCCATGTCCAAGTTGGATTTTATATTGTTATGTAATGTCATAATTTCGTCCGAAGGCTTTTTGTCCTCGATAGTACTTGCAAAATCTTCTCTTATCATTATTTCTGTTTCTTCCATTAGATCTTTATTAAGGTCCTTTAATGGATTTTCAATATATTCATAATTGTCGATATACGCAATATCGATTAGTTCAGATGCACCTGTATAATTTCCTGTATTTAATTCTGTTATTGCCTTATCTAGTAAATTTATGATATTGGATAAAATGAAGTAATTCTTTTTCTGATTTTCCTCTTGTGCCTTAATATTGGATAATGGCAATAATAAAACTACCATTAAAATTCCTAAACTAAAGAGTATAGAAAGTTCGCTTTGAATTTATCACTGCTCTTTTTTAAATCAAAATTTAATTATATATATTATTATTCCTTTCTCATTTTTGAAAATAATATTTGTATATCAATGTACTAATTAATTTTAATTGAATAAAATGTATGTCCAAGTCAATTGTCATCAAAGTGATTATAGCTCATTCCAAATGTCATATCCAGATATTCTGATACTGAATCTTTTTGTTCTTCTATATTGGTATAGAATGTGTTTTCAAATAAATCTGATTTTATATACTGATTTTCATTGCTTTCATTTGGATTTAGATATTGAGGGCTGCTTGGAAGATATATTATAGTCAGCAAGTCTCTGCACATTTGCATATTCTGATGTCATCTTGTTTATGTCAAATAAAGCACTTTCCCATGTCAATAGAACTTTATTCCAACGGTTTCTCCTTAAATGGATCTTGATTATCTATCTCATCAAATGAAATTTAGTCCTATTTATACAAATAAAATAACTTTCAACCAAAACGTTATTTTATCTTTGAAATAGGACCAAAAAGTACAGTAAGTTGCAATAATAGTGGATGTTCTATTTCTGATAAATTAATCATTTTATAGAATGTCACCTTCAAAAGGAAAATCTATTTTATTAAAAAAACAGATCTAAACAGCAATAAAAATATCCAAATAAAAAAAAATAATATTGTAGAAACCTGTTAATAACAAAGGATGAAGTCGAAAATGATTGTTGCAATTGTTCAAATGAAATCATCGACGGATAAAAATGAAAATTTGGAAACCTCTGTTCGATTTATCGAAGAAGCGGGTAGAAAAAATGCTGATTATATTTTCTTCCCAGAATTTCAAATGGCATTTACTCCTAGTAATCAAAATTTAGATGAATTGTATTCAGTGGCTGAATCGATTTCTAATAGTAATTTTTTAAAGAAGCTTCGTCAAGAGTCAAAACGATACAATATTGGAATAGTCGGTACGATGTTTGAAAAAAATAAAAACAAGACAGAGAAAAGGGTTTTTGATACGGCATTTGTAATAAATAAAAATGGAAAAGTAATCTCGATATACAGAAAATTACATCTATATGACGCTTTTGGGTTTAAAGAATCTACTAAATTCATTAACGGTGACAAAATTACGAAACCCTGTAAAACCATTTTTGGAAAAATGGGAGTAATGATATGCTATGACATAAGATTTCCAGAACTAGCAAGAATACTGGCATTAGAAGGATCAGATATCATGGCAATTCCTTCTGGATGGGTAACTGGTGTTATGAAAGAGGAACATTGGATTACTATGCTTAAAGCGCGTGCTATAGAAAATGGTAACTATATTATTGCAGCAAATCAGGTTGGAAATATTTTTTGTGGAAGAAGTATGGTAGTAGATCCATTAGGTTCTGTATTGACAGACTTGGGAGATAAAATTGGATTAGAGGTAGTAGAAATCAACAAACAAAGAATAAATCAAGTCAGAGATATTTTGCCATTATTAAGAAATAGGAGAGAAGATGTTTACAGGATCAGCCAATCTGATTAGATACCTGTTTCTTTTTATTTGGACAATTAATATTTATGCAAAGAGATTTTGTTAGTCTAAGAGTGTAATAAAAAATATGGATAACTGGCCAATTACAATACGAACAAGATTTAGTAGTAGATTTAATTATACCTTTTTGAGGCAGAGGCAAGGTTATACTACATCCGTAATTAAAATAATTGGAACATGATATGAATCTTTTTCTCGTTTTTCTTGATCTTATTATTTGCAGATTTCCTTTTCGACAAAGAGGACATGGTCCTACTAGAATATTTTTTCTTTTATTTTTATAATAGTTTTCAGTTTGATTATTTAACATATTGATGGTAGAAAGGTCTATTTCTAAATCATCTTTTTTATAACCATCAATAGATTCTAAAATATCGTTTATAACATCATCTAAAATATTTGAATTGTTTCTAACTCCCAGCTCAATCTCTTGTAAATATTTTTCTAACATTCTCGTTAGCTCAGTTGAAATAATCTTTGGAGATTTTTTTTGTAAATAGTCAATCAATATCATTCCAAGCTTAGTAGGTAAAAGGATATTTTTTTTTACTTCTATGTAATTTCTCTTGATCAGTGAATCTATTATATTACCTCTTGTAGATTTGGTTCCCATTCCTTCATTTTCCATTTTGGACAATAAAGAAGAATAATTGAAACGTTTAGGAGATTCGGTGAATTTTTCTTCTCTAATTATTTCGATATTTTTCAATTTATCTCCAACTTTTAGTTTAGGTAATTGCTTAGATTGTTTAGGCATGTTGTAATAAGGAACATAAAAATGAATCCAACCATCTTTAGAAACAACGTAATCAGTTATATAGAATACATGTTCTTTATTAACAGTTACAAAAATCGTAGTTTTCAAATATATTGTCGATTCACCAAATGTCGAAAAATATCTTTTAACAATAAGATCATAAACCCGAAATTCTTGAGATGTTAAACCTGATGGCTTTCTACCAGTGGGATGAATCGCAGTGTGTGCTGGATCAGTCTTATTACCGTTGTTTGGATATAATTTCTTTTGTGACATTAATTTATGTACATTAATTTTGTATTCATCAGATATTTGAGCAAGATCCTCTAATATTTTTTTATTGTTGATAGAAGATGAAAGAGTTTGACTATCAGTACGAGGATAAGATATCAGTGTTTTTAGGTATAATTTCTCAGCTATGAAAAGAGTATAATTAGGAGAAAATCGAAATAATCTAAAGGATTCCTTTTGTAAGTCTCCTAGATTAAATGGGTAAGGAGCCTGTAGATATTCGTTTGTTTGTGAAATTTCACTTACTAATCCATCAATATTTTGGCAGTCTTTTAATACAATTTCTGTCTCATCGATACTGCTCATTCTTCCTTTAATATAGGATAACAATAGAGAATGATTGTCTTTCTCAAAATGTATTTTTATATTCCAATAAGGCAAAGGAATATGACAGTTGATCTCATATTCCCTATCAATTACAAATTTAAGAGTTGGACTCTGAACTCTGCCAACTGTTAGATTTGTTTTAATTTCCTTTTTTTTGATGGAACTCATCAACGACCTAGAAAAATTGATACCATAAATAAAATCTAGCATATGTCTCAACATTCCTGCATATGCCATGCCTGTGTTGGGTTTTTCCAAATTATTAAATGAGTTTATAATATCTTGATCAGTTAAAGTTGAAAATTTTGCTCTCAAACAGCCATGATATTTATTATCACAGGCTAACTGTAAAATGTTGTATCCTATTAATTCACCTTCCTGATCATAATCGCAGGCATGTATTATTCTATCAGCGTCCTCAGAAAATCTTTTTAACAGGTCTATTAACTTTTGGTTTTGTCGATTTTTTTGATTTGCTGTTAATGGAACCCAACTTAAATCAAAAACTGGAAAAAGTTTCCTGTCTTTGTAGAAATCATTTAAAGTATACAGATGACCTTTTGATGAAACAACTACGTAATTTGAGGTATTGTAGCTTATTTCATATATGGTATTATTATTAATCCTAATTTGGTTAACTGTTTTTGATCCTAAAACATGGGATATTCTATTTGCTACACTTGGTTTTTCACATATAATCAAAGTATATTTTTTTTTATCTACCATTAATCTTGAGAAGTTATTTTTATTATCTTTCATTCATAAAGATATTTAATATTATTTACAATAAAAAATTACCCTTTTAATATTGAATAAATTTTGGAAGCAAGTCTCACGGTATTATAAAAATATGAAATGTTATCAGAAAAGATATAAACAATTAATAATTCAAATTTCATTATGCGTATAACTGTTTCAGCAATAAAAGCAGACATTGGTGCTATTGGGGGTCATACTCGTCCAAGTGATGAATTACTTGACATTGTTAAAAAATTTGTTGAGAAAAAAGGAAATGACCTTCTAATTGATCATTACATCGGATATACTGGAGACGATATCCACATCATAATGACACACAAACTTGGGAAAGATAATGAAAAAATTCACAAATTAGCATGGGATGCGTTCACAGAGGGTACAAAATTAGCAAAAAAACAGGGGTTATATGGAGCGGGACAAGATTTGCTAAAAGATTCTTTTTCTGGTAATGTCAAAGGAATGGGTCCGGGTGTAGCTGAAATAGAGATGGACGAAAGACCAAGCGAAGTGTTCAGTATTTTTGCAGCTGATAAGACAGAACCAGGTGCTTTTAATTTTCCATTTTGGAGAGTTTTTGTTGATGCGGGAAGTAATACCGGTTTGTTAATCAATGAAAAATTAGCTGCTGGTGTAACTTTCAGGATAATGGATGTAATGACTGGAAAGATAGCTGATTTAAAATTATGGAATGATAAACCAGAGTTAGAAGCCGGACTCATGTACCCTGGACGATATGTAATTCATTCAGTTTATTCAGCAGACAATGAACATATTTTATCTGCATCTACAGATAGGTTGCACAATATTGCAGGTACTTATGTGGGAAAAGATGATCCGATTGCTATAATGAGAACACAAAAGAACTTTCCTGCAACAGAAGAGGCAGGAAGTGCATTTAATAATCCTCATTATGTGGCTGGAAATACGAGAGGAAGTCATCATATGCCATTGATGCCTGTAAAACTCAATTCAGCCGCAAGTATTAATTATGCTATTCCAATAGTGTCATGTCTGGTTTTTAGTATGCATGATGGAAAGCTGACAGGACCTCATGATGGATTTGGAACTGTTGATTGGGATCTTCAGAGAATGTGGGCATCAGAGAGAGCGATGATTATGCGAAATCAAGGATTTATTCACCCCGCCACATTAATTCCAGAAGAGTTGGAGTACAATAAGGGCTATGAAGCAAGATTGGCTAAACTAAATGAAAAATTTGTGCCAGAGGATAAATCTAAAAATGGTACAGAGAAGAAAAAAAGGGTAAAAGATTAAATCTGCAAATATTTTCCAGAATAGATCATTAATTTGAAAGGATCTATTATTCTTAATTTTAAGAATTATATGGAGATTTCTGGGGGAAAAACATTAGAATTAGCTAAAATAGCAGAAACAATATCAAAAAGCTTTAAAGTTGAAATAATATTGGCTCCTCCTCAAGCATCATTGTTCCATATAACAAAATCTGTTAAACTTCCAGTCATAAGCCAACATGTTGATAATGAGAAAGTAGGTTCAACAACAGGATTTTTTATTCCAGAATTAGCAAAGTCTTATGGAGTTGTGGGATCTTTGATTAATCATAGCGAACACAGATTGGATCATAAAATCATTAAGGAACTAATCGATAGATTAAGAAAGCTGGATATGCTTTCTATCGTCTGTGCTTCAGATGTACTTCAGGTTGGTATGTTATCCAAATTTAATCCAGATATGATTGCAATAGAGCCCCCAGAACTGATCGGTACTGGACAAGCAGTGAGTAAAGTTAATCCGGCTATTATTAGAGATTCAGTAACAGAAGCGAAGAAATATTCAGAATCAAAAGTTATTTGCGGGGCGGGCATTGTAGACAAGAGTGATGTTATTAGTGCTATTGAATTAGGTTCACAAGGAATCCTGATAGCAAGTGGTATAATAAAGGCACGATCGTGGGAAGAAAAATTATCAGAACTAGTTCAAGCATTCAGATAAATGAATATAAATAAAAAATTATTAATAATAAATTGGTTTAGGTCCCAACTCTTTTCAAGATTGGTTTAGGTCCCAACTCTTTTCAAGATTGGTTTAGGTCCCAACTCTTTTCAAGATTGGTTTAGGTCCCAACTCTTTTCAAGATTGGTTTAGGTCCCAACTCTTTTCAAGATTGGTTTAGGTCCCAACTCTTTTCAAGATTGGTTTAGGTCCCAACTCTTTTCAAGATTGGTTTAGGTCCCAACTCTTTTCATCTTTGAGCCACATCTAGGACATGATAGCTGATTGTGTTTTACTCCGCAATTCATACAGTAATAACTTACTGAATTATTTCCAAACATTGTAGCGCCTGACATTCCTAACTTTCTCATTGTTCTCTGTCTCATGTAAAAACTTAATAGAATGAAAACACCGATTATTATTGGCAATGAATAAGGAAATGGCACAATAATAGATATTGCCAGACTTATCGCTAGTGATATACCTATCCAAAGAAATTGATTTATGAGAAAACTTTTATTATTAAAATCACTCATCAATTTAATTATATCATTCTGGTATTTATAAATTATTTTGATACTAGAATATTTTCATTAAAAGATTTGAACGAGGACTTCACATCACATTTAAATATTCCCAGATTTAACTTAACAATACATCGACCAAACCGAAGGGGAACATTACCCAGACTCAGGATATTGAGCAGATATCCTGGGTCAATCTTTAAAAAATAATTGAAATCAATGATGTTTTTAGTCTATACAAATCTATTGTACGAATTCTTCATACATGATGACCGGGATGAAATAATAATGATTCATTATATTAAAATAAAAATATTCATTGTGATCAACTTTGCTTAGATATAAAGATAAAATCCAAAAATTTTTAAAAAAAATGTTATTTTTTATAGGATCAGATAGAAAAATTATAATTTTTTATTTTTAAAGGAACGCTCGAATTTATTACTATTAATAAAACATAACTTTAAAAAAAGGTATTTTCTTTATTAACTGATATTAGATTGTCGGAGAAAAATGCAAATGCAAAAAAAGAAGCAAGTACTACCCCTACAAGAAAAAGAATTGAGGCTTTCATTCGAGAAGAGAAAGTTCATGATGTTCTATTGGCTTTAAATAAGATTGGTCAGCCCGCTACATTTCATGATTCAAAAGGAATAGGAAAAGGAGAAAAATATCAAATCAGATATGGTCGACATGGTGATCTCACTACAATGGCTTACTCTAATAGACGTACAGTTGAAACCGTCGTGGATGAAGATAACGTAGATGAAGTAGTTTCACTTATAAAAGAAGCTGCCCAGGTAAGTAAATCCGGAGCTGGTGGAATAATAGTAGTTTCTCCAGTAGATGAAGTTATAACGATTTAATTCTCATAAAATTTCAAAATTTCATATTTTTTTAACGTTTAAATGAATTTAATATCATAGGATATTTTTGTCTAACAAATCTACAAAATCTTGAAAGTTGTTTTCGGGTATTACTGCACCACATGCCTTGTCGTGACCACCTCCACTACCTCCAAGGCGTGATGCTATTTCATTAACGACTCTTCCAAGATGTGTATTACACTCTTTTGATGCTCTGATAGAAATTATGAATGAACTTTTCTCTTCTTTAAATTTATACACTAGCGCAACTTTTTTTTCAGATGCGCCTAGGATAAAATTGACTACTGTACTTGATGCGAGGTCTAGAGTATTTTGAACAAACACAAGATTATTAGAAGTTCTTATTTCATCAGAGAGAGATACCAAGGCACGTGATATTTTTTGAGCATATTTCTCTGCCTCAAGAAATCCACCGTCGATATCATGTGGAAATTTCATTTCAGATAGAGTTCTCACTATTCTGTGTAAATACTCATCATCATTTTGATGCGAAGATATCATGTAGGATAACACAGTAGACTCCAGCATCAAGAATTGTCTATCATACCTTGATAATAGGGAAGAGGCCAAAGGTTTAGAATCAAGATAATCGGTTAAAGCTCCAGCTGCTGCAAAAAAAGCATAATGCTGTTTTAATCTTTTTTTATATTTGATATATACCTGAACGCTGGTTGATTCTTCGGTAGAATGAACAAGGTTGACTCCAATATCCTTTATTTCATTTTTGATATCAGCATCCAGATCATGATGATCTATATAGGTAACTTTGTATCCTAAAGATACAAGTTTATTCAATATATTTACAAATTTTTTATGAATTTTTTTATTTAATCCTAAATCGCATATGAATATTCTATTATATCCTTTTGTTACTTGACCTAATTCATTAGAAAGCTTATCTAACTTATTTATTAGGTTGGCATAGTCTACTAGGATCGTAGATACTTTTTTAAAAGCCGAATTAATCAATACAGCAGAAGATATTCCATCAACATCTTCTTTATGAGATAAACAAATAGTGATAGACATTTTTGAAAGACTAAATATCAATTATTCTCTACAATTTGCATATTAAATGATTTTTTATTTTGCACAATATCCAGACGGGATTCTATTATAGTTGCTTTATAAAATTGAAAAACACTAGACTTGACATGAAAACGATCAAAAATAATTTCAGCTATCATATACTTTTAATCCAATTGTTATTTAATATATATATTCTGTTGATATATTTAATGCAGCGTAATTAGTGTAGCAATATTGCGTGACAACACTAGAAGATATTGGAACAGGTTGTAGTCTATAACCTTTAAATAATACCATTCAAATCCGAATACTATGTCAGCAGATAATCAAAAAGGAACTGTTCCAAAAATTGTTGCTCTCGAAGTACTTGAAAAAAATGGAGTTAATGTTGAGAGATTGAAAGAATTGATAACTAAAGGTGTAGGAGCAGAATTTACAACCTATTATTACTATACAATTTTGCGAATGCACTGTACGGGTTTAGATGGAGAAGGAATCAAGGAGATTGTAGAAGATGCTAGAATAGAAGATAGAAATCATTTTGAGGCCATGACTCCGCGACTTTATGAATTAGGTGGAAGTCTTCCAAGAGATATAAGAGACTTTGCAGACCAAGCCGGTTGTCCAGATGCGTATTTACCAGAAAACTGGCAAAATCTAGAATCAATTATGAAGGTACTCTTAGAAGCAGAACAATGCGCTATCAGATCTTGGGGTGAAGTGTGTGATATGACCGCTGGAAAAGATCCCAGAACATATGACATTGCTCAGAGAATCATGCAAGAAGAGGTTGAACATGAGGCGTGGTTTATTGAACTTCTTTCAAAGAGGCCTTCAGGTCACTTTAGAAGAAAATATGTTGGACAATCACCTCACACTGGATCTCAAGGTGGATTAATTCACACATAACTTTTTTTATTTTACTCCAAAATTTAAAAATTCTTAACTGCGAAATAAATATAATACTTTTATTATCCATAATTTATGATTAGAATCAAATGAAAAGAAGAATAGCTGAAATTTTAATGATAGCTTCCGGAATTGGTTTGACTATGGGTGCTAGTACTCTAAATGTTATCTCTTTGGTGTATGGAGGACTAGCTATCATGGGATTAGGGATAATATCCGTATTTTGGAGATAGAATTAGTACTATCTAAAAAATAATGTCGTTTGGTACAATAGGTAAACAGCAAAAAACGGGTGTTTAAATATAAGAATTTGTGATCCTAAAATTCTTTTTAAAAAGATAAAAGACTACCAAGAAGAGAAAAGATCGATTGTTGTAATGCATGATTTTTTTATTGACAGGATAATAAAAATCAAAAATCAAGAAGAACTCTTATCAATGATAGTTGAAAAATCAAAGTTTGGCGGTGGAAGTATTAGGGGAGTTCAGACCTTAGAAATTGAAGGAGGAAATGCTGTGAATGTAGCTTTTTGTCTTGCCAAATTAGGACTTGATGTACATCTGTTCACAATAGCAGACAACATAGGAAAAAAGATCTTGCTAAATTTATTTAAAGAATTAAAGAATGTAAAATTACGTGTATTTTCTGGCAGACCTGGATATACTACTTCATTGGAATTTTTCAATTCATCAAGTAACGAATTGGAAGCTAATATCATGATTAGCGATGTTGGAGACAATACTGACTTCGGACCAGATAGATTTTGCAGATCTACAGAAAAAAATGTTCTGGAAGCTGCTGATGCAGTAATTGTCTTGAATTGGGCATCCAATTTAAAAGGTGCTTCGCTTTTAGAATATGTTTTTAAAAATTCGCCTAATGCGTTTCATTTTATGGATCCTGCAGATATAAAGAGCAGAACAAAAGAATTTTGTTCATTATTGCGAGAACGTGCGGACATAATTGATATCTTGAGTTTAAATGAAAATGAATGTAATTCATTGCTTTTAGAATTAAATTATGGAGATCTAATATTAAAAAACTATTATGAAAGTAAAGAAATTAAATTGGCAGCAAAAACACTTGCAAAGAACCTAAAAATATCTATTGACTTGCATACTAAAAATGGATCGGTTTTTTCAGATGGAAAGGATATTTTTTTTGTCAAGTCATGGAGAGATATAATTATAAAAAGTTTGACCGGAGCTGGAGATTCATGGGATGCAGCAGATATACTAGGACATCTATCAGGCCTTAATCCAAACGAACGATTATTTTTTGCTAATATATTTGCTGCTTTATATATATCCCAAGAAGATAGACGATTAATAACATTGGATAATGTTATCCAATTTTATAATAAGCTATATAAAATTACATCATAAATTATAATTGTTCATAGATATTTGCTGTCATCTATGATATGGTTGCAAATGTTTGTAAATTTATCTAAAGTTAAATAATTAAATATATTTAAAGTTTGAAAATTTAGTACATAATATTAAATATAAAAGTATTTCACAAAAATAGTGAAGTTATTTTGAAAATGCTGTTTTTGTCACTAATTCTTCTATTTTTTTGTTAATATCCAATGTAACCTTCAATAAATCAGGCGTCCATCCACGTTTTTTAATAAATGTGGACAATGCCTTTGTATCTTTTGGCAGACATGCACCTTCAAATGGCTTTCCTGCCATTGTTCCATATTTACCTATACGTTTATCTAATGACACTCCAAGGCTTACAGCCTTATCATCAATCGCTAATTCTTTGCAGAGCATGCCGATTTCGTTAAAGAATGAAATCTTCAATGACAAGAAACAATTGGAAGTATATTTTATCATTTCAGCTGCCGCAAAGCTCGTTACGATAATCTTTTCAGTTAAAGGCTTGTAAATTTCTTGTAATAACTTCGAGCTACCTGCAAACTCTTCTCCAATAATAATTCGGTCGGGAACAAAAAAATCCTCATAGGCAGTATCCTGTCTTAGAAATTCCGGATTATAACATATATTGTAGTTTTTACCGCGTTGTAATCTACAGTGTTTATCCATATAATCAACAACAACCTCTTTCATTGTTCCAGGTAACATTGTACTTCTAAATACTATCGAAGTCTCTCTGCCATTTTCTTTATAATTTAATGCATCTGTTATAGAAAATAAAGCAGATTTTACTTGTGATAAATCCTGCTCATCATCATCTCCTGTTGGGGTATTCACACAGACAAAAGTAATTTCACCATGTCCTAATGCTTCTTTAACATTCTTTGCAATCTGATATCCTTCTTTCTTTAATGTATCCAACCTAGTTTTAGAAATATCATAAAATAGTACATCATGGCCCAATTTACTAAATCCCTTGCCAGTTGCAGATCCCACAACACCAGAACCTATTATTGAAATTTTTACCATTATTAATTTCGCAACCCTCTATATACAAAAATCCATTTAAATAATCTGGATATATAAGTACTACGATCTCTTTTTATCCTAAATAGTTAGAAGGAATTCTTTTATAAATTGTTCTATAAAATAATAATATAAATATCGATATAACAAATATGAGAAAAAAGATACGAAGGCATTTTTTTCATATTTCTATCATGAAAAATTTTTCGATCTACATATAAATTAGAATTGGTTATAATAAGAAATAAGAAACAATAGATGTACAGGCTAGTAGATAGTAGAATACCAGAAGAAATTACGATTATTACGGTAATTGTAGCTTTATCTGTACTTCTCATATTTTCAATACTTCTTACTTTTTCTCCCGGATTATTTAATCACGTTTCAATTGTAAAACCGATTGAAACATTTATTCTCAAGATATCTGAAGGTGTAGGTTTTGCCGCTATCACTTATTATCAGATCATATGGATATACATACCATTAGGATTAATAGGGTTATGGCGATGGAGTATATGGCTATTCAAAAAATCATCTTCACTACTTTATTATCCCATTAGTAACTGTAATGATGAACATCGCCATAAATATAGCATAATTACTCCTGTATACAATGAAGACCCCGCTATTTTTCAAGATGCGATAGAATCGTGGATTCAAAATAAACCAGATGAGATCATTGGTGTTATAGATCATAATGACAAGAAATGTATCGAGGTCTTTCAGAGAATATCAATAGATAGACCATTCATGAAACTCATTGTTATCGAAAAACCTGGCAAGAGACCTGCTTTAGCAGAGGGTATTAGAGAAGCAAGAAACAAGATAGTTGCTCTAGTAGACAGTGATACAATATGGGAAAAAGATATAAGAAATTCAATATTATCGCCATTTGAAGATCCCACAATAGGAGGCGTAACCACAAGGCAACATCCTATTGAAAGACGAACAATCTGGCAAAAGATAACTGATATCTTGTGGGATATGAGAAATTATTATGATTTACCAGCGCAGACTGCAATGGGTCAAGCATTATCTTGTTTATCTGGAAGAACTTCACTATATAGAAAGGATATCATTGAAGGAAGTTTGGATGAATTTCTGAATGAGATAGTGCTAGAAAGAAGGAAAGAGTCTGGAGAAGATAAATGTCTTACAAGAATAGTTCATAAAAAGGGTTGGAAAACATATTACCAGAGCAATGCAGTAATATATTCTTACGCTGCTCCTGATTTCAAGACATTTTGGAGACAAAGGCTAAGATGGTCAAGAAATAGTCACAATTCAGATTTAGTTAGTTTATGGGACGGTTGGGCATGGAAACATCCGTTTTTGGCATTTCATATTATTGATAGATTTATCTCTATTTTTACTCTATTTTTTGGTCCTATCTTCTTCGGAGTAGCACTTTTTATGAACCAATACATATTAGCACTTTCAATATTGGCATTATGGATGGTAGGAAGAGCAATAAAAATAATACCGCATCTTAAACGCTATCCCAAGGATATAACACTATTACCAATATACGTTGTGATTAATTTTATCAGTGCGTTCGTCAAGCTTTATGCACTTGTAACAATCAGAGATCAAAAATGGATAAGGTCTAAGAATAGAAAAATTGGAACGTCACAGTTAAAAAATATAAAAAATTTAATATTGACCTCTGAAATAATTAGTTGTTTAATTTTTGTAGTAATTTACATTATAAAATAAATTTCAAAAGACCGCTAACGAGTTTAAAAAGCAAAAAGAAGAGAATTTCATTACAATTCGGTATAGCTTTTATATTTCAAAAATAATTTAATATAGAATGGGCAGGATAAACAAGGGTATAAAGTGCAGTGTTCAAGGCTGTGAAGAGGATGCCGAAAGGTCGATGAGTGAAAGCAAAGGCATGATGGCTTCAGATTTAAGTATTATTTCTTCGAGCAAGAGAGTATACCTATGCAGAAATCACTATAAAGAATGGAAAAAAGCTACCAAAGAAGATCGTGAAAATGAAAGGGCCAGATGGGGATAAAAAGATAGAGATTTAGAAGGTTTCCAGAATATGCGTTTACTGCAATTACATGCTGACTTTATTGAATACACACCTATTTCAAAGGAACTTAAAGATGCAGAAGATGAAATAAAACTAGAAACAAAGAGATTAGATAATTTAGTCGTAGCCTTTGTCTGCATAGAAAAATATGATGACAGGCAGATCATTGACAAAGCCCTGAATGAGATAAAAAATTATTTAGAAAATATTAAAGTCAACAGATTATTAATATATCCCTATGCACATTTAAGTTCTGATTTAGCTTCGCCAAAAAATGCTTTTGAATTCATTATAGAACTTGAGAAATTAGCTAAAAAGATCATTAACAATGTAGAAAGAGCTCCTTTTGGTTGGACAAAATCGCTGAATATAAGTGTAAAAGGTCATCCACTTGCAGAAAATTTTAAAATCATTGACAAAAGTCAAGACAAAATAGGGACAGAAGTTTCTGATCGTTCCCATGTACATGAAATAGAGGTTGTATCGTCTGCTTTAAAATTTGAAGAAAAACAAGAATCAACATGGTTCATACTAGATATGGATGGAAATTTGATTCCTTTGGACAAGTTCAACTATAATAATGATGGTAATTTTAAGAAACTTATAGATTATGAAACCGCCAAAAGAAGAATTGTGGATGAACAACCTCCTCATGTTGGATTGATGAGAAAAATGGGTATAGCAGATTACGAATCTGCATCTGATCCAGGAAATATTAGATTCTATCCAAAAGGTAGATTGATGAAATCTTTGATTGAACAATATGTAACCAAAAAAGTCCTTGAATATGGAGGAATTGAGGTAGAAACTCCTATCATGTATGATACCAAACACCCATCTATGGAGAGTTATTTTAACCGCTTTCCTGCGAGACAATATAATATTTTATCGGATAATAAAACATTATTTCTTCGATTTGCAGCATGTTTTGGTCAATTTTTAATGGCCAAGGATTTTCATATTACTTATAAAAATCTTCCACTAAAACTTTACGAATTAACTAGATATAGTTTTAGAAGAGAAAAAAGCGGGGAATTAGTAGGATTAAGGAGACTTAGGGCATTTAGTATGCCAGACTGTCATGCATTTTGTAAAGATATGGAACAATCAAAGGAAGAATTCCTAAAAAGATTGGACTTGTCTATAGATGTGATATCTGCTTTCAACTTGAAAATAGAGGAAGACATAGAGATGGCAATCAGATTCACAGAACCGTTTTATATTGAGAATAGAGATTTTATTTTACAAATCCTAAAAAAATTTGGAAAACCAATACTTGTAGAAATGTGGAAGGAAAGATTCTTCTATTTTGTTTTGAAGTGGGAATTTAATTACATCGATAATTTGGGAAAGGCAGCGGCCCTATCTACTGATCAAATTGATGTTGAAAATGGCAAAAGATACAATATTGAATTCGTTGACGAAGATGGAACAAAGAAGAATCCTATAATTTTACATAATTCTCCGAGTGGAGCTGTCGAAAGAGTATTGTATGCTCTATTAGAAAAAGCTGCAAAAATTATGCATAAGGGAGAAAGACCAGCATTTCCATTATGGTTAACGCATACTCAGGTAAGAATTATTCCCATAAAAAAAAATCATGTTGAAAAATCGGAGGAAATCGAAGAGATTTTTGCCAAAAATCAGATAAGGGCCGATATAGATGATAGGGAAGAGTCTGTTGGAAAAAGAATAAGGGAAGCAGAAACTGAGTGGATTCCATTTATCATAGTGATAGGAGATAGGGAAGTTGAAACTTCTATGGTGGTTGTAAGGGATCGTGCCAGCAGCAATCAATATGAATCCAACCTAGACTTACTTATAAATAAAATCAAGATAGAGATACAAGGTAAGCCGTTTATGCCATTGAACTTACCGAAATATCTATCAAAGCGACCTCAAATTATGACATAAATATTTTTTAAATTTTTGAATTTTTATTTATTTATTTTTCTAATATGGAAACAAATAATAAAAATAGATTTATGTGACCATGGAAATCTATCCAGATAGGATCAATTGACTTGCAGTAACTGGAACCTTAGTTGTATTGGTTGACTGTGTGGCATTACCATAGACAGATTGATACGCGTTTCTAACTATATCAAAAAATTTTGTGGTAAATATTTTGCTATCAGTAACGTTAATCAGGTTAAAGTTTTGGACCTGATGAGAATCTACTCGCCATTGCCAAAATGCAGAACCCCAAACGTGCAGATTTTTAAAAGTTGCAACCATAAGATCCGCGTCGGTCTGGTTAATACTACTGAATGTTTCATTGATAAATGTAATAATCTCTCCTTCTTCATCAATTATTTTATCTCGTTTTACATTGTTCCATTCACCTATGTAAAGCGGAACGTTTGCAAGACCGGCAGCTTGAACGAAGTTACCGAGTCTAGATTCCTGATAAGTATTTCCCTGTGGCAATCCATAAACACTTATTTTGAATATTACGTTTGTGGTGTTTGCAGGTGCCATTTTTGCCAAGTTAATCGGATTAAGTTCTATAGGACTTTGTAAAGAGACAGGAATACTCATACTATATGCTAAAGTTTTAGTAGTACTCTTTCTTAGAAAATCTGTCATGAAGGTATTGTATTTACCTATCTTTGACCATTGAGTTTTATCATGTACTTGAGGTTCACTTAAAATTTCATATCCAATCGTACTTTTATGATTGTCAACGGTATCAACTATCTTTTTAAAATATTCTGTTTGCATAGTCCATGCATCCTTTCCATCCTTATCATGAACGTTTCTGTCCCACCAATTTGACCACCATACTTTAGCAGTAGGATATTTAGTTCCTCCTCCACTACCATAAAAAAATGCAAAATCACCTTCAAATAATGAAAAGGGAAAACCAGTTCCTCTTTGGGGGTTCAGGTATGAAGAAGTATGAAACTGGTGATTATCATATAATACATGTATGTTATATTTGTCTGCTGTGGTTGCAACTGTTTTTAATTCTTCGATAAACTGTACTGGATTTTTAGCGTATGCCTCCCAAAAAACCAAAAAACGAACATGATTCATACCTGATGAAGATAAAATCTTGAAACTTTCTTCAAAGTAATTTGGCGGTAAATCGTTGTCTACATCACGTGCTTGGGAGGTACGTGTATAGTATCCATGCATATCTACACCATTGAAAGGAGGCCCGTTATTTTCTTTATATATGGGTTGCTGAGCTTCTATCGGCAATGGCTTCGTTTGAAAAATATTTAAATTAAATACAAGTAGAATAGAAAAAGATAGTAGTATAAACACATGTTTAGATTTATTTACTGACAATAATATTTCAGATTATACTTAGTAGACTTTTTTTATATATGTATCCCTGCAATTACATTTTTTTCTATAAATATTTTATGGGAAAATAATAGCGAAAAACCTGATTAACAATTGTAACGTCATTTATATAGAAGACTACTTTTAAATTAGTAACACAATTGCGTTATCAACTAATTGTTAGTCTAGTACATTTTTCTTTGTTTTTTTCTGTACTAGTTTTAGCGTTTAATTTTTTATTTTTGGAATCAATGGCAGCCAACCAAAATGAAGTGAATGAACAAAGAGGCATAGATAATATTTGTTTGAAATATGACAACATCACAAAAACAATAATAGTTTGTGATGACAATGTAGAGATTCCTACGATATTTTCTTTTTTTAATAATTCAAATATCCTAGAAAGCATTGGAAACAAAGAATGGTTGTTAAGATCTAATATTCTAGTATTAGAAAATGGTACATTAATTATTGATGGTTCGAAATCTAAAGTTATAAAAATAGCTTCCAATTATTCAAGCAATATACCTTATTCCATCACATCAAGAGGAAATTTAATAATAGATAATACTAGAATAACTTCGTGGAATTCTACAAGTGATTCCCAACCTGTTGTTAGCTCTCCTGAAACCGTTAGACCTTATATCTTGACCTTTTGGGATTCTTCTGGAAAGACAAATATTACAAATTCCTACCTAGAAAATTTAGGATATAAAGGTTACCTAGGAACAGATGGAATAACATATTTTTCTGGTAAAGGGAGTTTAATTAGCAATAATACAATATCTGGAAATTATTTGGGTTTACATTTGATGAATAATATTTCTGATATTGCAATTGAGAATAATGACATATCAAAAAGCAATTTTGAGGCTATTAAATTAGACACCAAAACAAACAATATTAAAGTTTTTGATAACACGATACATGAGAATAATTTACATGCAATCTCATGTATAAGAGGTTGCAATTCAGTGGATATCAAAAATAATGTTTTAGAAAATAATATTGGTATTGGAATACTGGTAGACAAACAAGCAAAGAAGATAATTATTGAAAATAACAAGATAAAATCCAATACTATGGGTATAATGATAGCAGAGTCAGAAGATAATAGTATCAATAACAATATCATTGATAAAAACGGTAATGGTATTTTTCTAAAAAAAACTGGTGGTAATTTAATAACAAAAAATAACATTACGGCAAGTAATAACTATGGTATAAATATTTATTCAAATTCTTCTTTAAATACGATTGAAAATAATAACATCCGAAAATCAATGAATAGTGGAATAAATATAGCAGATTATGAAACAAAAAATAATAAATTTGCTGGAAATGTAATTGAAGGTGGATTAAATCATGGTATTAAATTGGATAGAACTTTCAAGAACAATTTTGAATCCAATCTAGTAGATAAAAATAAGTATGGTGACTACTATATAAAATTATCAAAGGACAGTATCCTAATGAATACGTACTTTAATAAAACTTCTATTTTATTCTTTGACAAGAAGAGTAATCTCAAGATAGTTAATATGGATAATAAATTGTTAGACGGTAATAATGTTACCAATGTTGCGTATCCAAATAACAATACAGTCATTATGTTACCCATTAAAAAATTTACCAAACTGACAACTATTGACATGTATGTTATTCCTAATTTATCTCATGTAAATATTTCATCAATTAACAATGATTTTTCCGAAAATAAGGATTATAAAAAATGGAACGCTGTCTTTGCGGAGCCAAAAATGCAGACAAAATTTATTGTAGAGGGGTTCGATTCTGGCAGTCAATTTCTTTTAAAAACAAATGAAACAGTTTCTGAGCTGGTTTCGGTTGACAAAAGAAATAATATGCAATTTTCTTTTATTAATGACGGATTATCATATACTTTCAAAATTGAAGCGACCAAAACTCCTATGTTAATCACGATATTAATTTTGTCAGTCCTGATTGGCGTTTCAGCTGGAATTTTCTTTTTATTGAGAAGAAAAAGGATGATTAAGGATAACAATGTAAAAAGATAATAAGATTCTCCTAATTTTGTAGTAAAAGATTAATCTTATACGTCTATTATATTACGTATTGAATTTTGGATAAAGTATATGTAATTTCAACATCCAGAAATAACTATAGCTATGGATAATAAGTACGAAATACAATACAGTAACATACGGCTATAAGAAAGATTAGACTTAAGAGTGGCTAAATATGATGATAGATTTTAGTAATAGAATATTATCTTGTTCTATATATTTTATTGATAGTAATAATGATAATAGAATTAGAGATTTAATGATTTCTCCAATCGTTCACAACTATATTCATAGCACCATCATCAAACAATGAACCAGTAGTGGCATTTCTAAAACCAATATATCAACAATGATTGTCTCCCAAACTTTTACTGGATTGATATCTTCAAAAGATTCTTCAACGTTACCATCACCATCTGTATCAGAAAAAGGCGGTATTTCATAAACGACATTTGTCTCATTGTATTTTAAGGCACATTCACCTTTAGGGCCCCAAGTAAACCTTATGGTTGACGATTTTCCCATTGATTAACTTTTAATCCCTCATCTTCAGTGTAGTATAAATTGTAAAATTTATCTACTGTAACTACAACTGAAAAGGAGGAAGGAATTATAGAATTATTACGAGAACCTTCTACAGAACCACAAACAGTCACAGGCGAACAGCCTACGGAAGAAGGTCAAGCACCAACAGATGTTGCACCAACTCCAGAACAAGCAGCATTACCTACGACCTTAGAAGAAGAACCTAAAGAATAAGAGAAAGAGACAAAAGACGAGCAAGAGAGTAAAGACGAGCAAGAGCCGGAAGAGGAAGAAGAGGAAGAATCAGAAATAGAAGAGGAAGAGTCTGGAGAATAAGGAGGAAAAGGTTAAATAAACACATTCAAAATGAATGAATTTGAAATAACTTCCGACAGCAAAAAAGTAAAAACATAATTTTTTTTAATTTTAAATATTTTTTAACATATATCGTTTTATTGTAAAAGGTACCAGGAATGTTTGCAATGGTAGTTCAAATTCATAATTAAATTAAATAGGCCCATCCCATATAACTATATATAATTGAATTTGACGAAAACACTGACTATTTGACGGGTTATTTGACGGAAATTTTGATTAAATGACGATGGTGGCTGATTGGTGATTATAACAATAATACGATGAATTGATTTCTTTAGTTCTTAGAATTAGAAAGATACATATGTATCCCAATTTTGGGATCAAAAATGTATAAATAACTCTTTTTTTAACCACGTTTATGTAATGAAGTTACCCACACAGGAGCATATCAAATCAGCTATTATAGACTCATGGATGATGGGCAAGACACGAGATAAAATAGCATTAGAATTTAATATTAGCACAGGATCGGTTTCTAACATTATACAACAATGGCAGAATAAGATTGGTCTCTTTGATGCAAATGATCTTAGAGAATTGGGAGTAGCATTAAAAAAGGCAGGAATATCACCTTTACAATGCGTTGATGGTTTAAGAATCAATAACATACTCAATCAACTATATATTGATGAGGACCACCTCAACTATTTTTTAAACAAACTATATAATGAAAGTAAAGAGCAAAGATTACTACCTGCTGATATTGCAAGACTGGCTAAAGTGATAAATGACTATCCCGATATCTCCTCATTAAATGATCTACCAACATATATCAATAAAAGAAGGCAAGAAAGGATTAAACTAGATAGAGATATATATTACAGAAAAATCGAAATCCAAAAATTGGATCATGAAAAAGAAAGGAAGAGAAAAGAGATCCAAGATTTAAAAGATGATTTTGATTCTATTAGAAAAGAGATACAAAATGAGAAAAAAGATTTTTTGTTATTCAAAAATGTAAAAGATGAACTAAAGAAAAATGGTATAGATATTCAAATTTTAGAGCCTTTAATACATGTTATAAAAATTTTTCAAGAGATGAACTTCCAACCTCTTACAATCTTCAGTGAATTTTCAGATATAAATGATTACAGAGATCTAGTTGAAAATAAAGAGAGAGGAATAAAGGAACTTGAATTACATATCCAAGATTTAAATGCAATAAGTGACAATTATGAAATCAAGATAACATCAAATGAACCTATAGTTCAATCCTTGAAAAGGTTGGAAAACCTTGGGTTTAATGCTTCTAATATTAAATACCTAGAGAAAACATTTTCAGACGTCTCTAAAAAATTTGGTTTGAATAAAAAGCAAATCAAAATCCGATTCTTTAGATATATGGATCATTTGTATACTCTTTTAACTCTTGAACAAGATATCTTAGAAAAGACAGATAAGCTTTCTATACTGGACAGTGAAATATCTTCAAAACGAAAGGTAATAGAAGAATCTCAACCCATTGTATTTTCTATTTTACAAAACTTGGTTAATGCAGGATTAAATGAAAATGATATTCTAATGACTTTAAAAATATTTAAAACAGATTTATGTAACAATATGCCTTTTGATATGATAACTTATCTTGAAGCTCTTTCAAAAGATCTAGACAAATATAAAACAGTAAGAGATACTTTGAAAGGGTTAGATACAAAAGTATTGTTAAAGAAATCTTATATAGAGAAACTGACATTGGTTAAAACTAATTTACAGGTTTTTCTTTTCTCATTAGCTATGACCATTTATTTTTACTTTTTTATTTTAAATATACAATTACAAATACAAAAGAAATTTAGAATACTTTTAATATATAACTTTATTTATTTACCTTTAATCTACATTGTAAAAAGTCCTGAAAAGACTCTGAAATCTAATAAATTCAAAATAAAATCAAAAAATAACAACGACAACAATAATAATAAGAAAAAAGAAATAAAAAGAAACAATAAACTGCAAAGACAAAAATCAATGGAATAAAGTAATATTCTGTATCTTGACAATAAATTTCGATAGTTTGTAGAAACAACATAAAAAATAATATAATAAATTTAAAATCAATGTTAAGATATTAAATGATCTAACAAAAGTATATGGTGAAAATAAAGAATTTACGAAACAACTTTTAAAATTTAAAAGCCAAACAAAAAAATACATATCATTAAATTCAAGTAAATAAAAATCAACTGCAATAATATCATTTTATAAATAATAAAATTTAGAATTCTTTACATTTCATTAGTCAATAATTTACTTTGATCTATATAAAAGATTTAGAAGGATAATAATTTGTTTTTCATAAATTTTATCAAATTTCAATTTTATCTTTAAATGCGTTGGTTGTTTTTAAAAGTATTCCATCATAAATATATTAAGGTAACATACCCACATTTACTGTTACACATAGATCGATTGGAACAATTTAAAATCAATATCCAACATTTAAATTTCTCTATAAAAAATCTTAAAAGATTCCATAATAATTTCCTTCTTATTATCTTGTTTCCTTCTTTTTAGTACATCTTGCCATTCATTGGTATAAGCACAAGTAACATCATCTACAGAATTATAGGAAAAAGCCAAAATGTACTTGTATTTCTTTGACCAATTTTTCTCATAGTAATGAGGATGGTTTAAAGAGATAGGATAGGCTAACGTAGAATCAATATGTATCCATTTGCCATCAATCAATGCTTCATTCCAACAATGATCTAGATAATCTTGTACAATTCTTGTTTCCACAAATTGTGAATTTAAAATTGCCCCAAATAGCATTGACCATTCACTGCATCTACCTATTCTGTTATCTGCTATTCTTTTTATTTCGCCATATCTTGGAAATACTATTTTTGAATTACATTTCAGACATTCATAAACTTCACTCATTCTTAGCTTCCAAGAATTACCTTTGATTATGCTAAAATGCAAAGGTATGTTGCAATTTTGGCATTTGATGTTTTTGCTGATGTCGCTACTATTCATCCATTTCATATAATCTTGCTTAAACCAATCAAGAAGTGGTTTTAAAATTTGTATGTTATTATTATTTTCTTTGCTTATTGTTATTATCTCTTGTTTAATTTTTGATGGAATAAGATGATTAACATAAGCAAGAACTTTTTTGTCTTTGTATTGTCTTGCTACATTTTTATATAATATAAAAGAATCTTTTGTATAAGGAAAACCAAAGGTATTTCTGCTAAATTTATTGATTTTAAACATAATTATAATAATATATACTATTTTTCCTGATAAAAGAATTATTGTGAAATATACATCTGGAACAACTAATACCTGATAATTAGAGTATGGATAAAGAATATAGTAGTTGGTCATATTAGATGTTGAATTACAAGGATTGTAGGGTGCTGTTAAGTTAAGAGCCTATCCCAAAATTATCCTCCTGTAAACAATTATACTATTTGCTAACTGTACAAGACCCAGATAGTTCTCATCCTTCTTTTCATACCTTGTAAATAATTTCCTAAATCTG
This sequence comes from uncultured Nitrososphaerales archaeon, assembly GCA_963695855.1. Taxonomy (GTDB): domain Archaea; phylum Thermoproteota; class Nitrososphaeria; order Nitrososphaerales; family Nitrososphaeraceae; genus TH1177. The sequence goes on from CAVOHZ010000010.1 coordinate 1,052,555, forward strand.
TTATGCCATGAATTTGTTCTCTCTACAACCCATCTTCTTGTAGGATGTTTCTTGTTGAGTTTCTTTTCTTCTCTTCTGTGTCGTATATGTGGGATGTATCCCCTTTTGACCATTTCTTGTTCTACTTCTTTGGAATGATATGCTTTATCAAGGCATAGATTCTGCTTTTTCTTCTTCTTCTTGTTATTGTTGTTGTTTCTGTATTTTGTTATCGATGATGATGACGATGGTCTTTTGATAACAATATTATCAATTGTATTTGTTGCAACGGTAACATCGTGAGTATTGGCTGATGTTATAAAAGTAGAAAGAGGAATACCATCTTTATCTGTTAGAATATGTCTTTTGCTTCCTAATTTACTCCTATCTGTAGGATTATGACCAGTCATCGCCCCCTAAAGGAGATTTTACTGATATGCTGTCAAGTGATTGCCAGTTCCATTTTATTCCTCTCGTGTTATCGTATATTTTTAGTAATCTCGTCCATAATTTGTCAAATAATCCTGATTGTCTCCATTCCTGAAATCTTCTGTGGCACGTTGAACCAGAACCATATTCCTTGGGTAACATTTTCCATTGACATCCGATCCTCAAGACAAACAGGATACCATCAAGTACTTTTCTATAAGGAACAATTGGTCTACCTATGGTATTATCTGGTTTCTCATCTGGTAAAATATTTTTTATTTCATACCAAAGGTCATCAGGAATACGTGTAATGGTTCTAACATATTTTTTACTCTTACTCAAACATTATCAGATATGATAGGAAACCAACGAGCTATATTCCTATCTATTTTTGGGATAGGCTCTTAATATCATATCAAATACATTATGATTTAGAAATTTTAAATACTTTGCCGTTTTTTGTATTGGAGGCGATCACAAATAAATCTCCATCTGTTGGATCTATCTTTATGTCTGTAATAATACCAAATCCTGTACCCAATATCGCATCATTAATTTCTGAGGGAGTATTAACTATTCTATCAGCCAATGGTCCAGTCAATTGTAATCCGGTTCTAGTAGAATTAAGATCAAAATGAAGCAATGTGCCGTTTTTTACACCGCCTACTAACACGTCATCTTTATATTCATCGCCTAATGTGTCTGTATGAATAAAAGCAATTGTGGTGGGAGCCATGGTTTGATTCCATGTTAGAGCTGGATCATAATATTTGCCTTTATTATTAAATGTAATTAGCTTGTTTCTATCAAAATCTTGACCAGTCATACTCTTATATAAATTAGGAGTTCCTAATACTTGTCTCCATCCGCTATTAAAGCCAGGTTTAATAATATTGATTTCATCACCATAATGAGAACCATTTTCTGTGTCCCATAAATATCCTGTAATACTATCAAATCCAATTCCAAAACTGTTTCGAATACCATATCCATAATATTTGTCTAGTAGACCTAAATTACCCAAACTGAAGCCGTCGTTGACAGTATCCCCATCGGGTGTAATTCTTAATACACCTCCTCTACCATCTGGAAGAGATGTTCCTTCAAGATTTTGGGCAATAGTATCTCCGCTGGGATCTTTGATTCTATTAAGATCACCCATAACAAGATACAAATTTCCATCTGGTCCAATTCGCAATACCCCGCCATTATGAGATGGTCCTGGAGTGAATGGTAAATCCAAAAGCAGCACCGGATTCACTAGCTTTCCATCAATAAAGTCATATCTATAAAGTTTATTTCCTAAAATATTACCATCGTCCTGACCTTCTGTTTCAGTAGCAAAAAGAAAAACATAAGAACGAATTAAAGAACCATCATCTTCTGAAAATTTTCCCGATTTAGATAAATTCAAATAAGCAATTCCTAAAAGACCTCTTTCACTCTCCGATGCAACATTCAGATCCAATAGTTGAGTTACTTGTCCATTAGTTATTCTTTTTACTATACCTGTATTCTTTTCTATTAATAAAAAGTCATCGTTTCCAATAATTTCCATACCTATTGGAAAATTCAGATCATCTATAATCATTTCAGCTTTTAAATTGGGATCAGTTAAAATTGGATTAATATCTTTTTTTGATTTCTTCTTTGATTGAGCATCAATATCATCAAGAGTTATTGATAAAAGAAACATACCAGCAAATATGAAAATAGTAAAAGAAATTTTTTCAATATTATTATTTAATAGAGTCATATGGTCAAAATATTGTCAAGTATATTTGAATCTATTCGAAGATATAAATGAAGATTATGGAGAAGATCTGTTTGAATCCGCAGAATAAAATTCCCAAACAAGTTTATATTATGTTGTATTATAAAAATTAAAGAAATATTTTTTATTTATTGTGCGATATTTTAATAGTTTCCTCTAATATCTATCTCTTTTGATACAGGAGATGCTTTTAGATTCGTGTAGGGATAAATGTTTATGTTATATTTCTTTATGGAATTATCTGGTTTGACGGTTTCTATTAAATGGGTCTCCGCAATTAATGCTTTATGGAATGTACCTTTTTTACTTGTTTCCTTCAAGATCTTTTTATATCCATTATCAGAAATTATTACATAATCAACAGTTTTCAGTGGTTTGGATGAGAAGAAGCTCCTCTCATCCATATCTATATGGAATATTTGCTCAGGAATCCAGACATATATTGGACTGCTTACTAAAGTTACAGTACCGTTGCTTTTTAGCATATAGTCTATCACCACGGACTGTGCTTTTATGATTGAAGAATTAGCATCGATAGAGAGAAGAATAATGGTACTAGCCAATCCAAATATAGTAATTGCAGATGTTACCGCATACGGTGTTATTTTTCTTATTTTTATATTTGGAATACGATCGGATAATTCGACTATTAGTTTTGCTCCTGCTATTGAAAATGCCGGCATCAAAGGAATAAAATGAAAGGAAGACACAAAATCAATCCAGTATAGAAATAGCAAGAAGGGGATACTAAATAACAAGATGAAAAAATCTTTCCTAATAGCCGCGTAGACAAGACCACCAACTCCCAATATGAATAAAACTGGATCCGATTCTGCAAAAGACGTGAAGGAATTGACCAGAGGCTTGCTTTCTCTTTGAGTTTGGTGTAATACATCATCAATCCAGATATTTAATTCACCTATGGAATATGCATGTGCTGGCCATAACAATGGAATAAGAAAAACTGGAATAAACCAAAGTCCAAGGCTTTTTAGTTTTTTGTTAGGACTATTTGTATATACAAGATAACCTATAAGTGGAATCATTGTAAAAACAGGAATCTTGGTAAATATAGATAGACCTAAAAATGCACCTGAAAGAAGAATTAAAGAGATATTTCTGAAACCCAATGTATTTTTCGCCTGGTCAGAATTCTGTTTCAAATAAAGTATTAGGAGAATCGAAGTCAACAGTAATGGTAATTGTATCGATTCTAGAAATATTCGTCTTAGTGCCCACCCGTAGGGTACAACTGCAAAAAAAATCGAAGCAATAAATGCAATTTTAATACCATATCTTCTTTCTGTTATTTTAAAAACTAGAAATGTATCTATCACTGCAAAAAGGCTCATAATTAATCGTGGAACTAGATAAAGAGTTTGAATAGAATTTTCAGTAGGTAAAGGATTGAACGAATCTGGATATCCGATTAATCCCATAATACCAGCCATGAGTATTTGACCGAAATAAGGAGCAAAATAACGATCCTGTGGTTGAAGACTTTCACCTTGTAACGTAGACATGGTTTTTCTCATGTAATGTCCCTCGTCAATATGCAAATTTGGAAAGTCAAGTAAATTCCAAGTGTGGGTAAAGGCACTTAATATTAATGGAATAAGAAGTAATGCAATCTTGTTGCTCTTACCATATCCTTTCTTTTCAATCAGTTGACTTAATTTCATCATCACCCAACACAAATAATTTTATGATTATATATGCTCAAAATGAGGTATATTCGTCACATAGTGAGAATAAATGTAATCAGATTTATTTCTTTTCGTATTTTTTTCTTCCGTAATTATACAACTGCCAAACTGAACCAATATAATCAAAAATAACATTATAACCCATCTTACTTTTACCTGATTTTCTATCAGTAAATGTATATGGAATTTCGTAAATGTGCATATGTTTTGATTTAACGAGAATTTCTAATAGGATCTTGTAACCTTTCGTATCAATTTGTAAATTTTCCATTAAAGATCGTGGCACAGCAAAGAATCCGGACATTGGATCTGTAACGTTATTTACATGTAACCCAATTTTTGCGATTATCGCAGCACCTTTGCTGATTAGTCTTCTTTTAAATGGCCAGCCTACTATTGCTCCATTTTTTATATATCTTGATGCAATAACTATTGAATTAGAATCATCTAATAACTTTTCAACCATTTGAGGAATAATTTCTGGAGGATGTGAAAAGTCTGCATCCATAACAAGTATATAATCACCCTGAGAGAATTTTACACCTTCAATAATAGCAGGAATCAATCCATTCTTTTCTTTTCTATTAAGAACGTGTATTGAATAGTTAATATTCTCTTTAAATGAATTGTTTTTTTTCTTGTAATCATCATCACTGTCTATATAATTTTGAACAATATTTCCTGTACCGTCTGGAGAACTATCATCAACTACAATAATTTCGGTAAATATATTATGATAAAGATTTTCTTTGATCTTGTCTAATAATTTGATAATATTTCCTGACTCATTATAAGTAGGAATAATTATCGATAAAGTGAACATACTTTTAGTTTTATATGTATCTTGGTGATGATTAGTTTGCACTTTAGTTCTATAGTTTCAATCGGTGTATTAAAATTATCGTGAGTAAATTTGATAACATTTTTTTATATATTTTTTAACTAAGAAAATTATATTCATTTTTTAAACGAATCATATAGAAAAATTGCTAATTATTTTTATTTATTTTTATAGAAAATATAAATATATTTACAAAAGTTAGGATGAACCGTCTTTTTATTTTAAAATATTGTAAAATTAGTCTAAAATACGACATACCACAATACATGATGACATTAAAGAATATTGAAGATTGTTATATAACATATAGTAATACTATTTAAATTCAATCTAAAATTATTAATTTTGCCTATTTGTATTACTATAATATTCATGACATAATCAAGCTTAAATCTGAGATAAATTTACAGGAATTGGACTATTTTGCATCAAAAGAATTCAGTGAACCGGATATCACATTGTCTGTCAATTCCTTTTCTAGAGATCCCGATATGTCAAAAATGCGTACAAAAAGAAAATTAATTGCCAAAGAGTTTGAATCTGGAAGTAAGTCTTATGAGATAAAATATACCGAGCATTTTGGAAGGTCTGGTGCACAATTCCAGATAAATGTTGATTGGAATAAACTGGAGATTTTAATTAACGCGTTAATTTCAAAGTCAAAGCATGTTACCTATGTTAATTTGATTGAACCTCTGTTGAGATTTCTCTTTCTTTCCAAAGGTTATATTCTTTTACACTCTGCTTGTATGTCAACGCCTGATGGCATTGGTTTTTTTCTTTCTGCCCCACCAGATACAGGAAAGACAACTACTGTCATCAAATGTGTAAAAAAAGGATTTTGCTTTTTATCGGATGATATGACTATAATAAGTCTACCTAACCAGGCACTATGTTTTCCAAAATCGATGACTATTAGTGCACACACTTACAAAACGGCTATAGATGCACAGTCTGTAGAACAGAAGCAAGATGAAGTGAATGAAAGTAATGATAAAAAAGGAATGAGGATTAGAAGTCTAGTTCATTCAAAAACAGGAAGGAGTTGGATGCACAAGCTAGCTGACCATAATGTCCCAATTTTTACAATAAATACAATAGGACAGACAAAAATAAAACCTCCAAAATATCATATAAGGGATATCATAAAAGAAGCTAAGATTCAAGACAAGACAATGATACACTTCCTTTTTTTCTTGGAAAAAGGGAAAGAAGGACAGAACGTCGAGAAAGTGGACAAGTTATCAACTGATGATGCTTTAAAAAGAGCAATAGAGAATACTGATGATGCTTTTCTGTTTCCTCCATATAGCGATTTAATAAAATACGTTAGGATCGCAGGTAAAACAGCCTACGACTTATTAGAGGATGAAAAGAAGATGATGAGAGAATTATTGTCAGGTATTGAGTGTCACGTACTCAAGAGCAGCCGAAGAAGGTGGACAGAAATGATCCTTCAAAAATTTAATCAATAAAATATTTTGTTTGATTTTTATGTAATAGGAAAATCTACATAGAGAAAATTTAAAAGATTTTCAAAATAGCTAAGGAAAGGTAACAAGAAAAGAAACGAATCTATTGTTTATAACAATAGATTATACAAAATATTTCAAAATAAAAGATGGCGGATTTTACTCCATATCCATGCCGCCCATGCCGCCCATGCCGCCCATGCCGCCCATGCCGCCCATGCCGCCCATGCCGCCGGGCATCCCGCCTCCCATGCCTCCTGGGGGAGCCCTTGATTTTGATGATGCAATAACATCATCTATTCTTAAGAGCATACACGAGGCTTCAGTTGCAGATTTTATGATTTGTTCTTTAACCACGACTGGTTCTAAAATATCTAGTTTATACATGTCTGCTACTGTAGCATTTCGTACATCTATTCCTGTCCATTTAATTCCTTTACCTTGCTTAGCTCTCAATTCTGCCATTGTATCAATCGGATCCATACCAGCATTTTCTGCAAGACAGATTGGAAGTGTTTCTAACGCTTCTGCAAATTTCAGTGCAGCCAATTGTTCTCTACCCTCCAATTTGCTAGACCAAGATCTCAAATGATTGGCAATAAACGCTTCTGGAGCTCCACCCCCTGCAACTATCGCTGGTTTTTCTAGAACATCTTTCATTACCATAAGTGCATCATGTAATGATCTATCTGCCTCATCAACTACTCTTTGAGATCCGCCTCTTATCAATATTGTTACAGCTTTTGGATTCTTGCATCCTTCAATGAAAACCCATTTATCGGTCTCTACTTTACGCTCTTCCACCAGATCGGCAGAACCCAAATCTTTTGATGTAAGATCATCGATGTTGTTAACTATCCTACCACCTGTGGCTTTTGATAATTTGTACATGTCACTTTCTTTTACTCTTCTTACTCCCAATATCCCTTCTTTGGCAAGATAGTGTTGTGCTATGTCATCCATACCTTTTTGACATAAAATAACATTTGCACCAGCACTCTTTATTTTTTCTACCATTGCTTTAAGCATTCTATTTTCTTCCTCAAGGAACATGTGCATTTGTTGAGGATCACTAATACGAATCTCTGCACTGATTTCTGTTTTTTCTATTTCCAACGCAGAATTAATTAAGGCTATTTTTGCCTTTACTATTCGTTTAGGCATTCCTCCATGAACCACTTCCTTATCCAGCACAATGCCTTTAATTAAAACAGTGTCATCTATAGCGCCACCAGCTTTCTTCTCTACCTTGATATTATCTAAATCAACCTTTATTGACTTGGTTTTTTCGTTAGTCTCTGCAATTTGACCAGTTGCATCTACAACAATTTTACTTAATGTAGGGCTATCTTCTGAAACTAATTTTGAAGCCATACATGTATTAGCTATCTTCGTCAATATTTCTTTGTCATCGGTTTTGACTTTTATGGCAAGTTTCTCCAAGACTTTTAAAGCTTCTTCTGCGGCAGCAGTATAACCATCAATAATAACTGATGGATGTACATTTTTTTCCAATAATTGTTCTGCCTTTTCTAATAATGCACCGGCAAATATAACAGAAGAAGTGGTACCGTCTCCTACTTCATTATCGACAGATTTCGCTACCTCAACAATCATTTTAGCTGCAGGATGCTGAACATCTATTTCCTTGAGGATAGTAGCTCCGTCGTTAGTTATTGTTACATCTCCAAGAGTATCCACTAACATCTTATCCATTCCTCTTGGTCCTAAACTTGATTTAACAACTTCAGCTACTAGTTTTGCTGCACTAAGATTATTTCTCTGAGCTTCTCTACCCCGATTTTCTTTTGTTCCTTCTTTTAAAATAACTATTGGTACACCACCAGCAGTTGTTTGAATTGACCCTATACTCATTTTCTATTCACCTAATATAATACTCAAATTGAATTTTATCCTATTTTTATAGTTTTACCTTGATCATTTTTAGATAATAGCTAATTTAACAAGTTTTTTTTCTTATCTTCAAATTTTGACTTGAATCTTGGAATATTAATAATAAATCGTTCATGTTTTCCTTCTCCAATTTTTTCAAGTTCATCATACGCATCCACATTAAACATCACCTTTCTACCGTCCACAGAGTCCACTATTGCATTTAATTTGATTTTAGATCCTACGGGGGTTGCAGCAAGGTGTTTTATATTCACGATTGTACCAACAGAATCCCATTCTTTATCTTTCAAATAATATTCCTTTAGAAGAAGTCTGCAAGTTTCTTCCATTTCAGATATCATTGAAGGAGTGGAGAGAACATTTTCTCCTTCCCATAGAAAACTTGTAGTCTGATTGGAATTGGTTTTAATGGTTCTTTCTTTTTTCGAGCCTATTTTTATATCAAAATCCAAATCTATCTAATGTATAAGTCGGACATAGAATTTATTAAATTGATTGATTATTTTATTATATCAGTCTTCATAAGAATTTAAAAATTAAAAAGATGTTTTATTGTTGTCAAACCCATATTCTTTCCATCTACTTTTTACAAGCATCTCAGTTTGTTCATCAACAGTGGCTAACCTCTGGATTTCACGCAAATACCCTTCTTCCTTTGTTTTTGTTGTCGCATCGATACCCAATTTCGACCCCAGATTTAAAAGAGGTGAGGCAGGGTCGAGCGTGTCTGAAGGAGCATTGTCGATAATTATAATATCCCTTCTAGGATCTGATTTTGTAGTTATAGCCCATATGACTTCGTTAATATCATATACATTGATATCATGATCGACTACTACAAATATTTTTGTTAATGATAGCTGGCCCATGCCCCATAATCCCATCATTACCTTCTTAGCTTGTCCAGGATATCTTTTTTTTATCGAGATAATTGCCAATCCCTGAAACCAACCAGATGGCGGCATAGAAAAATCTACAACCTCTGGTTGAAACATTTGTATCAATGGCAGGAATGACTGTTCAATGACTTTGCCCAAATATGCATCCTCTAAAATTGGTTTTCCCACAACAGTTGTAAGATAAACAGGATTTTTCTTCCTCATTATACCGGTTAGATTAAACGTAGGATAGGATTCAGGAGGAGTGTAAAAGCCAGTATGATCTCCAAAAGGCCCCTCTTTTCTCATTTCATTTGGATCTACATATCCTTCCAAAACTATCTCTGAATTAGCTGGAACTTCAAGATCAACCGTTTTGCATTTTACCAATTTAACACCTTTTTTGCGTACTATACCAGAAAAGAAAAATTTATCCATTCCTTCAGGGACTGGAGCTACTCCACTGAAAATTGTGGAGGGATCTGTTCCAATAACAATTGCGGTTTCAATACGCTGGTTTTGTTCTCTCATTATTTCATAATGTTGAGCACCACGCTTGTGTTTCTGCCAATGCATTATTGCTTTTTTTTCATTAACTATTTGGATCCTATAAACACCTATATTTCTGATTCCTGTTTCCGGATGTTTAGTAATTGTCAATCCGAATGTAATAAACCTCCCAGCATCTTCCGGAAAAGATTTCAATACTGGTAGAGAGTTTAGATTGCCTTTATCAGTCTCAATTAGCTCGGTAACTGGACCAGAATCTACGTATTTGGGAGCATATTCTCCTATTTCCGAAAGTTTTGGAAGCACTTTAAGTTTGTCAAATATACTCGATGGAATTTTCATCTTTGTTAGTTCAGTAATTCTCTTTCCAATTTCTCTAAAGTCAGATAGATTTAGAGCTGTCTTTACCAAATCTAGTGTACCAAAAATATTGCCTAGAACCGGGATATCATAACCTTTAACATTTTCAAATAAAACAGCAGGAGATTTTCCCGAATAAATCAATCTTCTCATAATTTCTGCAATTTCAAGGTTTGTATCGACTTGAGTTTTTACCCTATGAAGTCTTCCACTAGTTTCAAGAGCTTGTAAATATTCGGTTAAACTATCAAAAACCATTAATCTTAATATTATCGTGACTTTACGTTATAAAAAGTCAATTACACCTATATCTCCAAAAACAGAGCACTATGATTTCTACTTGTATATCGAATACTTGATAATTGAATTATTTATTTCAAATTTATTTATAGAACTCGATGATGCTTTATTATTCCCCAAACAATTACAGCTCCTATGAATCCAAAAAGTCCAATAAGTACAGGAAAATCGAATGTGTTTAAAATATGTATGATATCATTTATTGTAAATGACACAAAAGTAGATCAGGTTATATATTTATATTCGATCATAATCAAAATTATAAATAATTTGCCAAAAATTTATTTACAACTTCAGAATAAAATGCATATTAATTTGATTTTATTCTATATTAAAAACTAGACTATCCAACTAAATTTCTTGTAGTATGTAAAAATGGAAAATATCGATTTTCAAGCATAAAAATTTTTATTTGAAAGAATTTGAAAATGAATTTTGCTAGTTAGTACAGTAAAAGCAATCTCTTAACTGTTTTAAAATTCGGGCAGTAGCACCCCAAATTATTTGGTTATCATATTTGAAAAGAAAAGAATTTGAAAAATTCTTGTATGAAAAATTATTTGAGAGACTTTCAAAGAGATCGAAAATTTCTATATCAAGGATACTTGATACTTCATCAGATAAGATTTTTGGTTTACGTATTCGTTCTTGGAATGTTATGTAAGGTATTATTGTAAAATTTGAAGTTAAGGTTCTAACTGCTTTAAGAGAACCTTTGATTTGGTCAGGGGTAAAATATAGACCAATTTCTTCTTTTGTTTCCCTCAAAGCAGTATGTAATAATGAAGAATCGGTGATCTTAAATGTACCCCCAGGAAAAGATATTTCGCCTCTATGGTATTTCAGATTAGAACTTCTTTTAGTCAAAATAATTTTGGGCGTAGAATCAGTGAAATGGATTATTATCAATATTGATGACAGTTTAAAGTCGGTGGCAGTTAGAGAATAATAATCTATATCAACTAGATTTGGTTCAATTCTCTTTATTATTTCTTCTTTGCTTAGATACAACAAGAAAAGATTATTTGATATTATTTAAGATTTTATTTATTTGTGCTTTTTTAAATTAAGAAGTGCGTATCTCGCATGCAAGAGTTGTCAATTTAGCAAGAAAAACAATTGTATTTTATAGTCCTGAAGTTGAAAAAATAGTGTATTAGTTGATTATTAATTATGAATTAAATCCACCAAAGATTTTGCCAGGTGGGTGTTTTGATCGTCACAGATTGTTTAAAGACATTGAAAATATCAAAGGAAAGATATCGTTATTAGAAAAATATGTAGATGGTATTCATTTTACTGATTCTGTTCTAGGAATTCCTAGACTTTCAAGTATATCGATGGCAGATATCATAAAAAGGTCAACAAAGAATCCACTGAAAATTTCCTGTAGTGTAAGAACAAGAGATAGAAATTTTACAGCCATGTATCAAATTGTTATTGATGCAATATTATCAGAAATTGATAGTTTGTTGATATTACTAGGAGACGAACCAATTAAAGGACCTAAGAACAATAATCCAGTAAAACCAAGTGTATTTGTTTCTGAACTGAATAAACAAGGGTTTAATAAAATTGTGAAATTAAATTTATCAATTCCCAACAAAATTAGCAATTCTACAAATATCCAAAAAAAGATTGAAGCAAAACCTTATGCATTTGTTACTCAATCCATTGAATCTTTAAATGATCTAGAGATAATAGTTGATACTGTAAAACCATTTAAGATAAGGGTAGTTGCTTGTATTATGTTACCCTCTGAAAAAAACAGAAAGTCTGCTGATGCAATAGGACTTGATTGGAAGGAATACGAAAAAGCACCTATTGACTTTATTACTAATGCAGGAAAACTTGCTGATGAGATCTTGTTAACTTCTCCTAATCATTTTGCATTGGCCGGAGATGTACTTTCTGAGATCAGATGCTAAGAGTGTTGTTTTTTAGAATGTATCATCTCGGATTTTAGTTCGTAGAGTACTTTTCTTTGATACTCCTTCAACCCATCATCCTCAGTTAAACGTGGTCTTCTATAGTCAATTTTTATATCTTTTTTTATCTTTCCAGGTCTACTAGTAAATACAACTACTCGATCTCCAAGGCATATCGATTCGGTGATATTATGAGTAACAAAAATAATTGTTTTGTTGGTTTTTGCCCATATTAATTGTAATTCAACCAATAACAAATCTCTTGTCTGAGAATCTAATGCAGCGAATGGTTCGTCCATCAATAAAACCTCCGGGTCTAAAACCAAGGACCTCGCTATGGCCACTCTCTGTTTCATCCCACCTGAAAGTTGATATACATAAGCATCAGCATATTTGGAGAGTTGCATCATGTCCAAATATTGCATGGCTATCTCTCGTCTTTTCACTTTTTCTACCTTTGCCATTTTCAAACCGAATTCAACATTATCTATTACTTTTAACCAAGGAAACAATGCATTTTCTTGAAATACTATAATTCTGTCTGGTCCCGTTTCAGTTATTTGTCTACCATTTAGGATTACTTGTCCCTGGGTTGGTTTATCTAAGCCTGCCAAGATGTTGAGAAGAGTTGATTTTCCACATCCAGAAGGCCCCACAAAACATACGAATTCACCATCTTTTACTGAAAGATTAATGTTTTCAACTGCATTTATTTTTGTTGATAGCTTGCCTTCGTTTCTTTTAAAAGTTTTGGTAACATTTTTTATTTCTAATTTGACCAAGAGAATACAGCCCCAAATCGCTAAAAACTATTCCAAAAAGTTATTAATATTGGAGTAGCGTAAAAAAGAGTCAAAATGAACGAAATATTCATGGTTCTACAATAAAAAACATTTCTAGAATTGGTTTTTGCAAATGATCCACAGTATACTAGCACCGCATTGATATAAAGAATTTGATTATTGATAGCATCATAGTATGATAAAATTTTATGTGGGTTCACGGAAATTTTTGTATTATGAACCATCATCCACATTTATAAAAATTAGCAAATATAAATAATAGCATTTTAACAAATCATTTATTATATAGTAAAAATGATTAATTTTTCAAAAGTGACAATATTTCATGTATAGAAGCATTTGTTTTAAAACCTGTAGGACGGAAGATTGTTCTTGATGCATTAAAACCAGATAAAGATAATTTTTCTATAATCTCCATTAATTTTATAGGACTGGTTCTAAGCATTGAACCAATCTCATCCAATGAAAAATAATATGGAATATCATCTAATTCTTGAAAACTTGTTGTAAAAATTTTTTTTATTTGTCTGAAGAGGCGATTTGATTTGGAGTAATCTTGCTCAAGATAGATTTCATTAATTTTTGATAAAATTTTTTTATTGTATAGCTTGTCAATCCATAGCTGTCCAGCAACACTAGTTTTTACATTACATATTTGACATTTGTCTGTTGTAGAAGGAGATGATTTGAATGTATTTCTATCACCACATTTAAAACAATGTTGAATGTATCCGATGTTAGAAAAAACATCATTTGCTTGGTTTTTGCTAAAAGATAACTGCAGAAAAATTCGAAAATAGTGTCTATTTGAATGAGCAAAAACTGGTAATACTCTTATTCCTAATCTTGCTGCTTGTAAAGCTATTGAAGAAAGAAGAAGACGTGTAGCAACTTCATTGGAATAGGTATTATTCATAGAGATACCAGAATATTTTCTAAGACATACCTTTTGATAGATTCCACTTAAAACTGCGGTATCAGTTGCAGTAACAGAAATCAATCCACCGTTTTCGATTGAACGCAAAACACAGTCAATAAACGGCGCTGGACTCCCGAATGGATCAAGGTCTATGATTGAAAATCGATCATGATGAAGAGAAGAATGGCGCGAGATCAGAAATTTGCATACTTCAGTTGTAGAAAAAAAACATTTGTCAAGTATTGAATTTAGAGCGGCTGATTCCTTTGCTATATCTATTGCTAGCTCGTTTACATCATTTATAAAAACACGTGAAACTTTTGGCACTTCGACGGCTACCCTCAATCCTCTAGGTCCGATACCTCCCAAGGCATCAGCAAAAGTAATCTCTCCGTTATTATGATTATCTTCCAAAAAAGCATTATAAAGATAAATCGAAATATCCCTATTCAATTCCGCTAAAGGATTGAAGAATGCAGGGTAATGTGGTGGGACTTTATCTTCCAATGATGATTTGGGTACGAGTAAATTGGTTTTTCCTTCCCTTATTAATTTTAAAGTTGCTGTAATAGCAGTATCCATGTGCTTTGGTTTGCCAATAGAATTGTGATCTAATTGTTATATATAGTCAATTTTATGTTATAAACTGTTTTCAGTAATTTTAAATTAATACACGAGTGATTGAAAGATAGTAATCAATGCTGCTGTGTGGAGTGGATGAGGCGGGGAGAGGTTCAGTCATAGGTCCTCTTGTAGTAGCAGGAATCATGATAAAAAAGTGCAAAATGAAGAATCTAGCTGAAATTGGAGTGAGGGATTCAAAGAAACTAACAAGAAAAAAGAGAAATACTTTATTTTATGAAATTCTTGATATTGCTGAATTTACTTGTGTTTATAAGATTGGTCCTAAAGAGATAGATGAAAGTGTCCATCGAAACAATCTCAATAAACTGGAAGGAAGAGTCATGGCTAATATAATTAACCACTTGGAAGGAGATATTGCATATATAGATTCTTGTGACGTAAACATTAAAAGATACACAACGTTACTCAGATCACATTTAAATCCGTACAATAGTAATGTGAAGATTTTTGCTATGCATAAGGCTGATGTATTGAATATTGCAGTATCAGCTGCTTCAATAATTGCAAAGGTGATAAGAGACAAAGAGATAGAGAATCTTCAAGAACAGTTTCACAATATAAACATAGGCAGCGGATATCCTGCAGATAGAAGAACCATGAAATTCATTAACAATTTGATAGAAGAGAAAAATAATTTTCCAGATTTTATCAGAAGGTCTTGGAGCCCTGTAAAAAATATTTTAGAAAAGAAGCAGAAAAAAATTTATGATTTTTTTTGATTGTAGGTTGCATGTATCAATCCATGATCCTTATCATAAGGATCGAGATTGATAATTTGTTCTATCTTAAATCCGCTATTTTCTAGTTTCTTTGCCTCCTGAAGAATAATTGATTTGGGATCTTGTGTAACATCGATGCTTCTGGCTTTAATAACCAGCAGAATTTTTCCCTTATCGTTTAGAAACATATTGCAATTATTTATTGCAATTTCTGTCTGATCAGGTTGGGCTATATCGCAATAAACAACATCAATCTCACCATAAGTAGAAAAATAAGAAGACGGTTTTCTAGCATCTTCGATAATTGGAATAATATTTTCTCTTTTATTAGCAACATTTTCAATGAGTTCTCTGGCTACGCGAATGGACGACTCGATTGCAAAAACCACACCAGAGCTTCCTATTATATCAGAGATATGACTTACAGTAGTTCCTGTTGAAGCACCCAAATAAAGAACGTGTGATCCATTCTCGATTGGCAGCTTCTTTAAACCTTTTAGAAGCGATGCCGCAAGTTTACTCCTATATGGATCCCAAAGTCGATACTCTTCCTTATCATATAGAACAAGTTTCTCGCCGTAAACGTTATCTCCTTTAACAAGATTTAGAGTAGCTAACTGTTTTTCCCCGGTAAAATTAACCCATCTATAACCATCAGCTAAGTCAACCTTCTTTGCTTTTTCGTAGGAAGAGTTATAGAGATTATTTTGATTATCATAATCATCACTTTTATCTTGCATATAATAGAAGTGAAGGAGTCATTAATCAATATATAGATATTTACTTTAAAAGAGGAACAGAAAGAAAAAATATCAAAATCTATTTTTTCTTGAAAATTTTCTTTTATATTTTTTATCGAATTTACGACTTGTACTTCCACGTTCCCTTCCTCTACCATATCCTTCTCTGGCCCTGCTTTTGTTATAAGCAAATCGCATTTGTTCTCTTTTAAAGCTTTTTTGTTCGATCTTTGGTTCCTTATATTTTTCTTGAATCTCCGCAATTCTTTTATTTAATTGATCCAAAAGAGCTGGATCTTTTTCGCCTTTTCTAAAAAAATCTATCCTTGCTGCTATAGCAATTTTTGAGGCTAATGTTCGTGCCAATTTTCCTCTTTGCCATTTTGGTGCAGAATGCAGGACAGGGTGTTGAAAGATAAGTCCGTGTTTTGGTGGGGGAGCACCTGTTTTTATAGATCTGAAGAGTGCTTTTTCAGCTCCCAAGATCTGTATAGTACTCGATGAAAGTGTGGAGAGTTTGGATAAACTTCCAGATTTTGCAATCAATCTAGCTCCTACTGTAGCAGTCAACATTTCTTTTACATTTGGAGCAATCTTTTCCATAGATTCGTCTATAAGATTTACTAAAACTCTTCTTAGCTCAGTTTGCATGATCACTTCATCAGCAAGTTTTTTTATTATGGTCATGTTTTCTTCCAAAATATCTCCTCCTTTACTTCTTTGAGCTGCTGAAACTATGATATCAGATTTTTTTTTCTCTAATCCAATTTTTTCAAGCATCTCGGAATTAATGATTTTTCTATCACCTGCAAGGCGCACTATTTCAGCGTAGGTAAAGATATTTTGTATAAGATTATCGAGTTCAGGAAAGTGCAATCCGTACCATTCACGCAATCGCGAACCAATAGTGTTAATTATTTTATCTAATTCATCAAGAGCATTAATTGACTGACTGATATGTAGATCCAGTTTTTCTGATATTCGTTTTACCTTATTAGATGAAAGGTCCAACGCAAATCTACGCAACTGGGAATGAGCTTCTAGTTCATTTTTTGCAAAACCTGCGCTAACTAGATACCTCATCTTATTTCTGGTAATTTCTTTGATTTTTTCTTGTGACATCATGTAAATTGGAATACTGCTATTGCGAAGATAAGACACTAGACCGATGTCATTACAGAATACTGAATCGTAACTTCTTAGCTTATCAGAGATATCTGATATTTCCGAATAATCTCCATTTGAAATCAAAATATGAGATAAAACTGGATCAGTGAATTTTTTTGAAAATAAGAGTCTGTCAGCTGAGAAGCTGCTAGTATTATCGTTATTCGTATTACCAATACTAGCATCATCAAGAATAAATGGTCCTAATTCAGATAAGACCAGAATACAGTTAATTGGCATTACAGAATTATCAATTACAAAGCCATTAAAAAATATGTCTTTGGTTGAAGTAGGTTTTTATGAAGCTTGATAGATATCAATAAATAGCAAAATTTGCCATTTTAGTTAGATAAATAAACTTGTTTTTTAGTTTTATGAAGAAGAAATCAAAAAATAAAGGTGCTGACAGTAAGGAAAAAGAGAAATTCCAAAGAAATGTCATTCTCACAAGACAAGTTGCTGATGGAATAATAACATATTCAAAAACTTATCACCCTAATGAGGGAATACTGATCTTGCAGGGAAAAAGTAAGAGGTCAGGAGAAATCCGGATTGATGGACTTGTTGTGCCACCATTTTCATCTCACGGACCATATTATTCTGGATTTCCAACTAATGAGTTACCTATGGATTTATCATATATCGGTACTGCACATTCCCATCCAGGAGGTTCTAATAGACCTTCATTAGAGGACCTGAATCATTTTTTCGGATTGGTATCCATCATCATTAATTTTCCATATGATTACAAGACGATAGCAGCATACGACAGAAATGGAAATAGTGTCAATTTGATTATAGATGATTCTTATGCAAGAGAAGTAAAAGAGAAGAAATGAAATGAAAATGAACTGGTTAAGATTTCTAAAAATTTATGTAACAGATTCAAAAAATATAAAATATCATGAATTTAGAACAATTACGAGATAAGGCATTCTTTCAAAATACAATAGATGTATGGATAATGCTATGTCACGAAAAAGATCAAGACTCTTATGATACTGCAAAATATATCGAATTCATAAACTATCTTAGTGATAGTGGAATAAAGATGCAAAAGTTTCCCTTGTGTATAAAGGAATCTGGAGGAATGTATGAGAGAGGAATAGACAAAGTAAAATTTCTAGATGCCCTGTCAAAAATTTATTCTGAAGACGCAGCCGCTTATACCATCAAGCTAAGCTCAAGTAATATTGCAACATTGAGAAAATTTTTTGAAAGAACGTAATTTCGTTAGCGATATAACGTAAATATGATCAATCTGCATCTGTTTTTTTATTCTGTCTTTTTTGATCTAAAATCTCTAAAACGTATAAAGTAGGGTACAATAAAGTTGATAATGTTTAGACGTAATACACAGTTTTATGTTTCGTCATATATGTCATTCCGTTGGGAACGAGGATACATTGAATAATGTTATGACTGTGTAGGTTGGTTACTTAGTTAAAATATTTTAATACGTCTTTAAATTTCCAATATAATTTTCATTTGAATAAATGGATAGTATCTTCATTATAGAAGTATTTTCCTTATGATATATGCAAAAGCAACATCCTACCGAAAAATTTCAGAAACCTTTATAGTTAATGACATAGTCTTCGAATATTCGGAAACTTATTACTTTACTATCTCCATATTTTAATTCGTTAGCCAGCTAGAATAATATTATAGACAGATTGGGGTTCAAAATTTATTAAAATGGATTAGTTACATATCGTTGGACATTCTGTACGTATGAAAAAGGATTGTTAGTAGATTTGGTTACATTATTATCACAAATTTTAAGTCCTTCATCAAATTCTTCATATAATCGAGACTAAATTTACTTTCACTGTTTGTAAATTTGTTTCCAATATTGAAATCTGTGAGGGTTTTAATTTGAGTGTATTCTATTCTGGGGTTAACCTTATTATTAATTACATTCTGGTTTTCATCATTAAAAGTACTTTGGGGATTATCCATTGTACGAAGGCAAAAGAACCACAAGAGGAGGTATATTGATTACAATAGTGGGCTCCAGTCAGAGTAGGGATAATCTACTCTTCTGTTATTAAACATAGATCATCCTAGACAGACGCCTTATAAAAATTTATAAAAGATGAAACAATCAAGAAATAAGGGTTTTATGGTGTTGATGCGGGTGTTGGTGATTTTGCCTGTGCCATTTTCATATTGATTGTCTCTATTAATTGAGGTGTTTTTGGATCTTTCGGATTAAGGGATAATGCATGTTCGAGAAACTGTTTTGCTTCTGGAAATTTGTCTAAATCATAGTACACTTTACCCTTATTGAACCATGGTTTGTCCCATTTAGGCTCTAAGGATATTGCTTTATCAAAAGCAGAAAGTGCTTCTTCAAATTTTGCGAGTTTATACAAAACCCAACCCTTACTATTCCATGGTTTTGACCAAGTTGGATCCAACTTTATAGCCTCATCAAAGGCTGCCACTGCTTCATCATTCTTGTCCAGTTTATGTAGTGTCCACCCTTTACTATTCCACGGATTTGCCCATTTAGGATCCAGAGAAATCAATTTATCGTACACAGCAAGAGATTCATCAAAACGTCCCAGTTTATAGAGCGCTTCTCCCTTATCAATCCAAACATTTATCCAATAAGGCAATAATAAAATCTGGGTTTTATCTAAGGATTTTATCCGTTCATCCAAATTTCCAAGAAGTGATATTGCCTTGTCATAAGATTCAATAGCACCAGAATAATTTCCTAATTTAAATAATGTATTTCCTTTATTCAGATACGGGGCTGGCCAATTGGGGTCTAGAGAGATGGCCTTATTATAGAATGCAATTGCATTGGTAAAATTCTTTTGTTTAAAAAAAATATTTCCTTTATCCATTAAAGGAGCTGCCCAATTGGGGTCTAATGATATGGCTTTATCAAGTTGTTCATGAGCACCTTTAGAATTACCCTGTTTAGAAATAGCATTCCCTTTATTCAGATATGGCGCTACCCAATTAGGGTCTAGAGAGATGGCCTTATTATAAAGTTCAATAGCTTTAATTGGATTACTTAACAGCAGTTTATTTGCGGCTTCAAATGAGGATTTTGCCTCTTGGCTAGTTGTATTGAATTTATCCTTTATCTTTGTTGTGGCATCACTATCGGAGATAAATGAAATAATTTGAGCATATGATTCATTATTGGAGAAGTAGTCTGTAGAAAAGAGAAAAACTGTTAATATAATTAAAAAAAAGCTTGAAAGATAAACAGATGAGCTGGATTTAACAAAAATATAAAGATACTTGTTATCTTTAGCTTTATTCATCTTCAAATCATGTTGATCTGTCACTCATAAATCTTTTTTTTATTCTCTAAATATAGATAACGTTAATAGCAAAGTACAAGATTCGTTAACCAATGTCTTATAATCAATTTTGGTATTTGTAATACCATCATGATCATTGTTTTTTCATTTTTGGATTAAATATGGATTCAAAAGTATTTCCTATAAGGACGAATGCTAGTCCGGTTAACGCTATTAACATACCAGGAGGTATCAACCACCACCATAATCCCCTTGATGCCGCAGAGGCCAGATGCGCTTCGTGTAGAATTTGACCCCAGGTAGGAACTGAGGGGTCTCCAAGTCCTATAAAACTAAGGGATGCTTCTGCCAAGATAGCCCCTGGGACAGATATCGCAATACTTGCAAAAGTCAGTGGCAGAAGCTGTGGTATAATATGTTTAAAAATAATTTTAATGTCAGATTGACCCATCAGTTTAGCTGCTTCTATATACTGAAAATTCTTTATTTGCAATGCTAGACTTCGCGATATCTTTGCAGTTCCCATCCAACCAAAGAAGATAAGAAATAGTACTATGATAAAGATATTTCGTCCTACAATAATTGACAAAATAATAAGAAGAGGAAGGGTAGGTAATGAATAAAATATATCGTTAATACGCATTAAACCTTCATCTGTTCTCCTTCCCTTATAACCAGAAATAACCCCGTAGACAAGGCCTATGAGAATAGAAATACTGGATACAGAAAGCCCGATGAAAAGAGCTATTGGCGTTCCCCATAATAATCCAATAGCAAGGTCTCGCCTCATTTCATCTGTACCTATTATACCAAACCTTTTACCTCCTAGGATGAGTTTTGTTTCTAATATCTTGTCTTCATCGTTAAAAAGATAGAATTTTACATTGAATATATATTCACCTTTCAAAATTGAATTTTTTGTTAATTCAGAAAAGAGCATGAGTTGAGGTCTTTTTGGATCCTGGATGTAATTGTACATGTTCAAATAATTTAGTAGTTTTTGGTGAATTGCATCATCAGTTGAAAATAATCTTCCATAGGTAATCTTATTGATCGACCCTGTCATTGTTGACATAATTGAGTCGAAATAAATTTCAAATGTGGTACCGTCTGGTCTCGTTACTTCTACATCCATGGCTGGGGGAACTTCTCCTTTTGATAAAGAGTAAGTGATCATAAAATCGGTCGGAGATACTGTCGAAAGATAGTCAGTTTTGTATGAATGGGTTATCACTTTGATACCGTGTTCTTGTGTCTCTGAAATGGTTGCCATATTTTGGTCATCCTTGTCTAGAGTGGTTAGTGATGATTTTGGTGATGTGGAAGATAAAGGTGATGAAGAAGAAAGGATCATGTGTTCTGGACTTTTTTCCCCAAATAATCCTAGACTACTCCATATTGGAGCTGCAATTTTCGGATTATCTATCCAGAATGTCGGATTATTCCATTCTTTGAATGAATCAAATGGTATGAATAGAACAGCGTAGACAGTAAGAGAGATGAGAAAAATCAGGATAACCACACCAGCGATCCCAGTTTTGTGACTCTTAAACTCTGATATAACTTCAATGTATTTCTTTGCGTTGTTTATTTTGTTATGTTTTTTCTGTTCTGAGTATGCCCTGTCTATTTTGCCTACATCATCAAAATCTGCTTTATCTATTTTTTCTTTTCTCAATATTTGTTCCTCATCTATAGAATTAGTTTTTTTTCTGTTATTATCATGATCGTTATTCATTCAGCTTCACTCTTGGGTCAAAATATGCATATATAATGTCTACAGAGAAGATAGTTAATAGAAAAATTAGCGATGAGATGTAAGTTAATCCTATAATTACCGGTACATCCATCAACCCTATAGCATCAAAATATAATTTTCCCATTCCAGGCCAATCAAATACTGCTTCCACTGTAAAAGCACCGCCGAAGGAACCAGCAAGCCCTAGTGCAATTATTGTAATAATCGGAGGCGCTGCATTTTTTAGAGCATGTGAATATATTATTTTTTTCCGGGGGATCCCCATTGCAAATTGTGCTCTTATATAGTCTTCATTTAGAATTCCAGAAACTATATATCTAATAATAAATGCCAAAGATCCAAAACCAAGGATCACCATAGTAATTAATGGAAGAATCATGTGATACAAAAGATCAAAGATGTAGATGGGATCATCGGGAGAGGTAACAGGCGTTGAACGAGCAGGAAAAATATCAAGAGAAAAAGCAAAGATAAAGATCATAATCATTCCAAACCACCAAACAGGAACACTGTTACTAAAGACTGCAAAAATAGAATTTATTTGATCTAGTTTGGATCTTGCTCGATCAGCCAAATATGTTCCCAGATAGACACCTATTACTGCCACGATGATAGTTGTTGTGGTAAATAACAAGAGAGTTTTTGGAATTTTTTCTATTATGATGTCCTTTATGTAGGAAGAACCTGAATCGGCTACGAAGTAATTTGACTTACCAAGATCTAAGAACATTACCTTAAATAAAGTATTGAAAAATCTATTTGGAGAATACCAGGGTTGATCAAGTCCGAGGTTTTTTATTTGCAGATTTATCTGGTTATCAATATATTTTTGACGTTCTGCAAGATCGTTAAACTTTATTTTTTGATTGTTCAAACTATCTATAACATTAAACTTTACGGACTCCCGTATAATATCGTCCATTGCAGGTCCTAAAAGCGAGATCGTTAATACAAGAATAGAAAATAAAACTATGAAAATGTTAATGATCCTTTTGAATAAAAAAAACAAGAATCCACACATAAGTAAAAAAAAGTAAAAGATAAAGAGTATATTAATACTATTATTATTGAAGTTTAGATCTCGAATCAAATAATAAAAAAATATCTAAAATATCTGATGGTGGGGGTAAAAACAATACCGAATGAGTCCAAATATTTATCCTCCTTTGTAGATGTACTGAGTACTAGTCTAACCTTGCTATACTCGCCTGGTAAGTTCAGGCAATCAATAGAGAGTATTTGGTTTTCTCTTAAATGGCGTCTCTAACTCGCCTAGAATATCTATATCTAGTTGAGGCATAATTTTCCAACCATAAAAAAAGAATGAGATGAGAAAAGAGAATCAGAATTTATGTCTTCATCAAACTTATTATTCTAAAGAAATCAAAAATGAAATTATAGAAAGCACAAATATTGAATAGCATATAGAAGAAAAAGAAGTCTGTAAGAGAGATAGAAATCAAATGGTAACGTTAGTTATAGAGAGAACACATTTGAGGATTAATTGACTCTGAATTACTTACAACATATGAGAAGAAAAGATGTACCATTGTATTCTGCAACTACCAAGTAAATAATTAGAAATCAAGATAATTTTGGCATAGATGCTAACAAATTATTTTTTTCTCGAATTCACGACTTTAATCAGATAGTTATTTTAAACTCTCCAGAGCTTTATTCTCCCCTTCGATAATCAGCTCTTTAATGGTATTAACAGAAAAATCAGCATTTTGCAATGGATATGGCATCTTATTGTTTTCTCGACTGATTCTTTTGATATTTAGGATTTTAGCACCATATTTTTCTACCAATATTTTATGCTCTTTTTCAATATAATTAATAATATCTTTGTCTATTTTTGAATGATCATGTTCCCTAAAAACGTCATATAATGTTTCAATCAAATTAATCTGCCTAGTTATGAGTCTGGACATTTTTTCAAGACTCTGGTCCTTATCAGTAAACATTATATCTTTGGCTCGGGACTGAACCTCACTCATATCAGATGGAAGCTTTCCTATTTTTTTAGGAAAATTCTCAACTACGAAGATATTTTTATCTTTACTTGGAGAAGCCATCATAACTTCTCGTATTGGAGTATTGCTTAACAAGGATCCATCCCATGCATATAGCCTGTCATTTACCTCTATCCATGGAAATCCGTATTGAGGATATCCAATTGTAGCTAAGAGATGTTTCATCTGTATTTGTATTTTGTAACTGTCAAATATTATTGGTTCAGCTGAAAGAACATCAACAGCGGTGATTATAAGACGTGTGTTACCATTTTGACCATTTTTATTGCTTTGTCTTGTATCCGGAGAGAGTTTTCTGAAATCTATGTACTTGTCCAGCGTTTTTTCTAGTAAAGTATTATCGTATATATAAGTCCAATTTGATGACTGTAAAGGAAAATCCTTTGAAGAATTACACATATTCCAATTCATCCATCTGGGAACAAAGAACTTTGGAACTCCAAACAAAGCTGCATTTAATGATGCTGCAGATGATTTCTTGATATTAAACTGATGATTTTGATTATCATAATCAAAAGAAAATACGTCAGGTATTATATTATAACTACGTTCGCCAAGCTCCATCCAAAAATCTTCTAAATCTTTTTCAGGATTGTCATTTTTACTTCCAGTAGTTATCGCTCCGTTAATTGCTCCTATCGATGTTCCTGCTACTATATCAAATTTTATATCTTTTTTTGCAAATGTTTTACATGCCCCACACGCAAAAGCTCCTAACGAACCTCCACCCTGTAATATTAATACATTTTCGATATCTCTTTCATGTGTGTGGTTATACATTGTTTTTAATTTAGTTATAGACAGCTCGATATTTTGCTTTTTCGAGAAATAAAAGTTGTCTTTCGTTTGTTTATTTCTTTGAGCTATGAAATATACAAATAAGACAGTAAAATGGCGAATTTTTAAGTCTGATTTATTTTATAAACCACTGCTACCATTGTGATATTAGTTATCTAATTGGGTCCACCTGAACAAAGTACTGTGAATCAGAAAAATAAATTGAAAATCAAAAATGTCATCAGTTTTGTTTTCTATTTGTTTTAATGCAATAACGGAATTGGTAACTATTGGTTCTCATCTGAAAAATTATTCGAGATCCAATTCCTTGCAATCAGTATATCCTCTTGAGTTAGATGGTGACCTGATGATTGCTATTTTAAGGTTGTGCTTGCGTTATTCTTCTCAAATATTTTATAAAGATTTTCTGTTTCGATCCTTGGAACTATCGGGTCATTTAATCCCGCAGATAATAGGATTTTTTTGTTTGAAAGATCTGGAATATAAGCAGGAATTAGGGGAACCGTGGCTCTGAAAAGAATTGCTCCACTAAGTACATAACACTATTTACGTGAGCTTTATGTCATTAACTTCAGAGAGCCAGATAATCGTGAACAAACATGAAACCGATTACAATACAAGCCCTAATTGTTCTAGAATTAGTTTTAATACAATAGATTGATTTAAATTTAAACATTTTATTTGGTTATGAGAATTAAATTACTAAATGAGATATAATTTTTCTGAGATGGTTGTACTAATAACAGGTGGAACCGGAGCTTTAGGAAAAACATTGGTGAAGAAATTCATTGCAACTGGGGCAACCATAATAGTCACCTATAATACAGATAAAAAGGTAGCAGATCTGAGGCAAGAAATTAAAGAAACTGATGAACTAGAATTACTTAAAACAGATATAACAAAAGAAGATCAGGTTGCGAAATTAATATCAGATATTGTTGAAAGATACGGTCATCTAGATATTTTAGTCAACGTAGTTGGTGGATATTTGGGAGGAAAAAGCGTAGCAGAATTATCTGAAAGTGAATGGGATATCATGATGAATATGAATTTAAAATCTGCCTTTTTAATAAGCAAACATGCAATACCTCTTATGAAATCTAGAAAATACGTTAGTGGTGGAAAGATAGTACATATATCGTCCAGAACAGGTTTAAAATCTGGAGGTTATGATTCTGCTTACGCGGCATCGAAATCAGGTCTAATAAGACTAGTAGAATCAATATCACAAGAAACTAAGGAACATAATATCAATGTGAATTGCGTATTACCTAGCATAATTGATACCGAATCTAATAGAAAAGCAATGCCAGAGACAGATTTTAGTAGGTGGGTAAAGGCAGAGGATCTAACAAACGTAATCCTGTTCCTATGCTCAGACGAATCAAAAGTCATAACAGGAGCGGCAATTCCAGCGTATGGATTGTCTTAAATTCTTTATTTTGATTGACTAATATAAAATTAGAATTTTGTAGATTATTTTTAGACATAAGTAATCTTTTGTTACCGAGGGCTAAATAATTTTTTCTTCATGGTATGACATGTATATGACAAGGAAATATTGTTTGGCCATATACTCTCGTAATATTAGAAATAAATTTCATAATTTTGATAACATTGACATCCTTCATGTAAGACAATAGCAGGATCACAGTTATGTAACGCTGAGTTATATTTTCACGGTAGGCAGGAAGATTTCTGTATCTGAATACGTATTTGGCATATATTGCATAAACCTGGCGGTACTTGTGGTATAAATATCAATGCTGGATGGACTGAAGAACACAATAGATAGGTATTAAAATATCTTTTCTTACAATATTTATCAATTTTATAATAAATAGTAATATTATATGGCTGTAAAATAAACCAACTAAATATTAATTTTCTTATTATTCTTTATAAAAAATGTTATCAGAATAATATCTACTGTATTATACTATATTTCATAATAGAAATAATGCAGACATTGTGAATTTATGATTCTGTTTTTTAGAAGAAGAAAAACAAAGTATCTTATCCAAAAAATTATAGTACTCTATTGAACATACGTTAATCCTTTTAATATTATTAGTTGTTGCGAAAAATTTAAAAATAAAATTTCTCTATGGGGAAACATACAGATAATTTTTTTGTTGCAAAAAAATTTTTTTAACAAGATGATTTTACCGTATCATGCACAACAGGATGATAAATCTTGATGTAAAAATAATTGAAAATCTGTAATTATGATATAAATATTCGGAGGTTATATATGGTTATAAAGTAATTGAAATTATGAATCAATGCAAACATTGGGCATGTAATCTAAAGAATAATTCATGTGTTGGTTGTGGTATTATTATATGTCCTAATTGTTTGCAGGAACCCTCTGATTGTAGGTGCGACAATAAAGATAAATGCTGTAAAGTATGAGTTTAAAAATATATCAAAGGAATCATCGTAAATTTGTAATTTATGAGATAATCTTTATCGTTTTCTTTCACAGTAAATAATTACCCATCTTTAATAACTTTAATTGTCAACTACAAATTTGTGTCAAAAATCAGTTGACTGTCCTCCGTTTTACTGCTAATCCGTTTTACTGCTAATGAATAAGTTTAATATTATCCGCCATATTCTTAAAAAGATTGTATATATTTTTTGTTAAAAGTTTTCTATTTGTTCAAAAGCACATTTCTTATAATTCTATTTTCTCTTCGTTCGTATGCTTCAATTATCATTATCTTGAATGCAACATTTTTTGATAAATTTAACTAACTTTGGAAACGACATAATTAATCATAATGTTTCCTAAATATGTACCTTTATAATCAGAGGGTCAAATTCCCTTCACAAACTCCATGCGTCAACCTATATAAACATTATAGGATTACAAATTAGTTACTAAATCCAAAGTAATTATATTTTAGATAATGTATATAAAATTAAATATTCATATTTAGTTCTTCAAGCTACTTTGAAATTTATTAAATTATTAAATAAGATGATCACTAAATAAGTAATTATGAGTGAATATGAAAATCTAAAGACCTCTGATATACTCGTTGAGACATTAATTGACTGGAATGTTGATGTTGTCTTCGGTATTCCTGGAGACACTATAAATGGATTCATAGAAGCTCTAAGAACAAGAAAAGACAAGATTAAATTTATACTAACTAGACACGAAGAATCTGCGGCATTAATGGCATGTGCCTACGCAAAATATACAGGAAAACTTGCAGTATGTACAGCAATTGCGGGTCCAGGTGCGATTCATCTTCTCAATGGACTGTATGATGCTAAAGCAGACAATACTCCTGTTATTGCAATTACTGGTGGAACATCTACTGATTTGATGAATTCAAGTTTCCAGCAGGATATTAATTTGTTACAACTCTTTTCTGATGTTACAGTTTACAATAGCATTATTGGTTCACCTCAACAAGCGGAAATGGCAGTAGATATAGCTTGTAGAACGGCTCTTGTACGTAAAGGAGTAAGCCACCTCAATATTCCGATTGATGTGCAGGAAAGAAAACTGGAGGATCATTATTCAAGACACAAAATTCCAGGACATACGTCAGATATTTTTGTACCTCCGGCTTTACCGGATAAAGAATTGATGAAAAAAGCTGCAGAAATACTAAATATTGGAAAAAAAATTGTGCTGCTAGTAGGCCAAGGTGCCCTGCATGCATCCAATGAGGTTATTGCTATTGCAGAAAAGTTGAACGCTCCAATTATAAAAGCCCTTCTTGGCAAGGCAGTTATTCCAGACGACCATCCGTACAGTCTCGGAGGATTGGGGATTTTGGGAACAGAACCAGCAAGCGATGCAATGAATGAATGCGATACACTAATGATGATTGGAACCTCTTTTCCATACATAGAATACCTTCCTAAACCAGGAAAAGCAATTGGAATTCAAGTTGATATAAAACCTGAAAAAATTGGGTTGAGATTTCCTGTTAAAATAGGATTGATAGGTGATTCTAAAAATGTATTGATAGAATTGTTACCATTAATATCTGCTAGAAAAGAAGAAAATAATACTAAAAATAATTTAAAAGATAATGATGACGAAAAAAACAGAACCAATGAAACAAGTCTACAATTTCTAAAATCAAAACAGAATGCAATGAAAAATTGGAATGGTATTTTAAAGGAACAGAGTAATCGCTCGGGCGAGCCGATAAAACCTCAGGTTGTAGCTGCTGCAGTTTCTGAAGTCTTGGAAGATGATGCAATAATATCTGTAGATAGTGGAATAAACACATGTTGGGCTGCAAGATTTTTAAATATGAGAGAAGGTATGAAGTTTTCGGGTTCAGGTAGCCTGGCAACTATGGGCTGCGGCGTTCCTTATGCAATTGCAGCTAAAATTGCATATCCTGAAAAACAGTCAATTGCATTTGTTGGAGATGGTGGATTTACAATGCTTATGAGTGAATTTGCAACTGCGGTTCAATACAATCTACCCGTTAAAGTAATAATAATTAATAATAACCTGCTAGGGATGATACGATGGGAACAGATTGCATTTCTCGGAAATCCTGAATATGGAGTAGAATTTTCCCAAATTGATTTTGTTAAATTTGCAGAAGCCTGTGGTGGCAGAGGATTTTCAATCAAAAAATCAGCTGATGTGAAGCCAGTTATACAAAAAGCGATGACAGAAAATAATGACGTTCCTGTTATAATAGATGCACATGTAGACCCATTTGAACCGCCACTACCTCCGAAAGTAGATATGGAATTTGTAAGCAACGTCATTAAGTCTTTTGCAAAAGGACAGCCTTATGCAAAGGAAATTGGTTTGACGTTGTCCATAGACCAGCTCCACGAAAAGCTAAGGAAATTGCATTCGCACAAGAAATAGAATGATTATGGTGCATATCATATTACTGTCACTACAAAACCACACGAGAAAGAACATTTTCAATATAATATTAGTCAGTAAACGAGTTAACATAATAGAAATAATAAACCTAATAGAGGTTCATCTACTATTATTTCGAATTCATCACTTTTACAAGCTCCCTTCATTCATTTGAAAAAACTAATGAATGTTTAGATGTTCCGATCCAATTTCATGAAATGTCGATGTCCGATACACTCGTATTTTCTCGATTGACGAAAACAGTGACCAATTGACCGTTTGTATGATGAATTTAATTATATAATGACGAAATACGTCAAAACCTAAATACTATATAGAATTATGACAGAAAATTGGCTGTCAGAATCGCGCCTGCAACAAGATCATCAGTAATAAAATTATGGTTAATGAGTAACACAAGAGATGAAATAGCATTAAAATAATTAATCACCAAAGGAACTGCCTCAAATATTAAGCAATGGAAAAATATGATTGGGTTCAATGACGCTTCTAGCATGAGAGACCTTGCTGTAGCACTGAGGAAGTCTATTTACCGGAGACTTGTTGAATAATATGCCGTATGGAAACGCGACTTATTTGAACCCTCTTTCAGAGGAAATAAAAAGATATCCAACTGTCAACGACAATTTAAATAGGCCGGACCAAGAATTCCTGAAAAATCAGTCCGAGATCTCCAAATTGGCAGCAAACAAATCGTTTTTAGATTTTTTTGTTCATTATGGAATGTTATTTGTTTGATGTACAGTATTTCATTGAAAATTCAGGTACATATTCAGAAAAAGTTTGTTGAAATTGTGACAATACATGGTTTACTTGCTTTACACGAGTTCAATAAAAGAAAACTCAACCAGTTCAAGAGAAAAAATTAAACCAAACAAAAAAAGAAAAATCTTCAAAGAAGAAAATAAACCAGATTTTATCCAGCGAATCTTGGATTGTTCACATGAAAAGATGTTAGCAACCTTATCAGAATATAAAAGAAGCATACAAGTTCAAGATTTAACAAATAACCAGTGCAACAATAAACAATTGCTGAAAGATCTGGTTGTTGATATCGAAGATTTAGAAAAGAAAATAAATCTAAAAATAAAGTGAAAAGTGGAATATTTAGTGCCTCTTCGAAAATAGATTCTATGGAGTATATATAACAAAACACATATTGAGTTACAATAAAAAATAAAAAAATAAAGGATTCAGAACTTTAGTTTTCAAAAATAGATTCATGGAAATCAGACTATATAAAAGAGAACATCAACAACATCCCTGCAATTATGGTACCAAAATCCTAAAGTATCAAAAGAACCAGTCGAGAAAACAATTAGACGCTGTATCGTCTTTAGAATGTAGATTTCTCGGTAAAAACAGTCATAGCCCAATAAAGCAAGAAGAAGCTAAAGTGTTAGAGATTTTAAAGTAATTGTCTACAAAATTCATGCTTAATTTTATATGCTAGCATCTGGATCATAAAATATATTCAATAGGTATAAAAGTACATAATTAATTGGATATTTATTTATTAATTTAAAATCCAATTCTTTTCTCATATAGAAATTTGGGAAAGAGAGACTAATGTGAAACATACTTATTTTTTCAATAATTCGTAATATTCCTTGATATGTTCAAAACCTCTTATCTTATGATCTGAATTTATATTTATCTTTTTTAGATTAAATTTATTTTCCATTTTTTTTTTAGTTTCTTCTGAAACAACGATTTGGTTTTTTTTTTGGGCGACTTCCTCTATTCTCTTTGCTAGATTGACAGCAGAACCAATTACTGTAACCTGATCACGAATTTCTGTATTAATGTTACCCACCAATGACTCTCCGGTATTTATACCACAATTTAGATAGATATTAGCTATATCAAGGCCAAATTGATTATTCCATATTTCAATCCATTCATCTTTAATTTTTTCAAAGATGGCAGACAGTTCAATTGCTGATTTCAATGCATCTAGTACGCTTTCTTTATTGTCGTAAATTTTGTTATCTTTGAACCCAAAAATCGCCATTAAACCATCACCCATAAATTTGTCTAAAATACCTTTGTTTTTATGAATAATTCTATCTGCTTCATTAAAAAACTCACGAAAAAATCCTACTATTAAATAAGGTTCATTCTCTAATAATTCGCAAAGTTTGGAAAATCCACCTAAATCCCAAAAAACGATAGATAAAACTTTGTTTCTGAACATTTCCAGGTTTGGATAGTTAAATATTTCTAAAATTATGGGATCTGCCTATCGGATTAGCATAGATTCTATTGATTGATTCCGTACATTTGAGAGTATCTTGTTTAAATACTTAATTTCACTACTAACGATATCGCTATTTGTACCTGAAATTGTCTTGTTAAATACAATAAAACCTTGTTCTGCAGGATGTATTACACAATAGTAACGTATTAATCCACTTGGCGCATCAAATTTCTTTGAGTAACATTTCTGAGGCTGGATTATTTCACTAAATACCATCAGGTTTACCATTTTCAATATCTCCTGAAATTAAATCATGAGACCCTGAATCCTTGTTGATCCATGATATGGTTTCTCCATCTTTTATTGATACAATCCTTGGAGTAAAATATTTTATGTTATGAACTTCATGCATTTTCGTTTTTCTGAAACCCTTGGGAATAACTATTACTTTGTTCATCATGCTTACAAACCTTGAATCTATCTGCATTTAGAGAGTACACTAAACTTATTAGAGGCATCTATCCTATGTTAACAATAATAGATTAATTTTTGTATTGATTCATCATCATCTGAAACATTGGAAATTTGTAATAGAATGTGTGAATGTTGTTAAATATATGCCAAAGAACAGTCGTTATCCGATAGAGATTGATTTGACAATATTTTTCAAGGTATGTCAGTGTTTTTGACATATATCTCAGACGGAGAACACAAAAAAAGAGTACATAGCAATATATTACGAGTCTTCTTTTTTTTTCATATAATTTATTCATTGTTAGATTCGAAATATAATATTCATATATGGATCTATTTTTGTTCTGTTCATATCACTACTTATTCTAAATAATAAAAAAGATATTTGTACGCATAGAAATTCATTCAGCCAAATCCGATATTGGTAATAATGATTTGCCATGTACCATTTATTAGTAGAATAAGAAATTCTCATAGTTAAATTTTATAGATAAATATAATGTAACTTCATAAGGATATTTCATCGATAAAATAGTAACAAAAACATTTTAAATAATATTATTATGATAAAGATATTGTTAAAAATCATAGTAATAATATTGAATTCGGTATAATTTTGCTACTCTTATTTGCTATTCCTATAATTGATAAAGAAGTGACTGCTCAAGAGATTATCGACAATGAGGTATTATCTGAAAATAATGATGATAATTCAGATATAAACAAATTTGTAGCTAAGCCTCAAGTTGATGTAAATATACAGGGTACTAAACTAGATGACAAATTGAGGGGAGGAGATGGAGATGACCAAATTGAGGGAGGAAAGGGAGAAGATACTCTCCAAGGTAATGAAGGAGATGACCAAATTGATGGAGGAAAGGGAGACGATAAGCTGAAGGGAGGAGATGATGATGACCAAATTGATGGAGGAGATGATGATGACCAAATTGATGGAGGAAAGGGAGACGATAAGCTGAAGGGAGGAGATGATGATGACCAAATTGATGGAGGAGATGATGATGACCAAATTGATGGAGGAAAGGGAGACGATGTCATGGATGGAGGAAAGGGAGAAGATAAGCTGAAGGGAGGAGATGGAAATGATACTCTTCGGGGTAATGAAGCAGATGATGAAATTGATGGAGGAAAGGCAGATGATCTCATAGATGGGGCAGTTGGTGACGATGAGCTGAAGGGGGGAAAAGGAGCAGATAGATTTATGTGCGATATGGGGGACAAAATTATAGATTATAATTCTTTAGAAAATGATAAAATTGTAGGACAATGCAAATATGAAGATAAAGGATTAATACCAAAACCTATACCTATCCCTGATAAAGTTATACCTAAACAGGCTGTAGAAAAAGAAGATCTATTTCCAAATTCAGCAGTGAAACCCAGCAACGAGGACGATAGCTTTCAAAAATTTGTGTCAAAATTTATTGGTATGTATTTTTCAGGATTATTCAAATAACATTATTGTGATTTTTCACATATTTTTTAACCAAATATAAAATCTATCTCAATACAAAACTATATGGTCATTGAACTGGAACAGGTATATCGGCCATGAACGATGCTTTCAATCATTTTTCCAGCACTGCAATCTGTAAAAGATTAGATAGTTATTTCAGATTTAAAGCAGCAATTGTACTGGCAAAGGTTTGATACGGTACTGCACCGGGAATTACACTTATCAGTTCATTATCTTTCAAAAGAACAAATCCTGGGGTTCCAGAAAGTCCTATACTTCTTGCCAGCGAGTTATTTTCATCTACCAGATTTTGGTATTGCGCAGTTTGCACACAATTTTTAAATTTTTCTGTATCTGCAATCTGTACATTGGTTGCGAATTGTGTCAGTGAATCCAAAGTTATCCACTGCTGCGGTTCAGGTTTGAAATTATTAAATATCTCATTTGAAAATTCCCAGTATTTGTTCTGTTCAGCGGCACAATATGATGCTAATGCAGCCTGGTTAGACCCTCTGTATGCTCCACGATCATTTACAACGAAATCCTTGTACAGAAATTTTACCATCCCTTTATCCACAAAATTTTGTGCTATTTTATCAAAACTTTCTTCATGAAATTTATGACAGAACGGACATCTGTAATCTGCAAACTCAACTAGTGCTATCTTTGCATTTGGATCTCCAAGAGGTTTGACGTTTTCTGATATTGGTTCAAGCAATTGTGGTACAGATTTAGAAACTAAAAATTTTTCGGAGTACTGTACCAAGGAAGAGATCATTCTGTCAACAGTGGGTAAAGAACTGTAGTATTTTTCAGGTGTAGAAATGAATGACAGAAGGTACAGGTTCTTATTATCAAGATTTCCAAAGTCTACTTGAATTCTCTTTGTATTATCTGAATCGGTATAAGAATAAACCAATTTGTGGGAGAACATCTTTTTGGTATTAGGGATTATTGATGAATCTTCCAAATTAAAGTTATTCAAGGTGCTGCTTTTGTCTTTCAGTGTTGCTTCAACGATAGATTTCATTGATATAAAATTTGAAGTAATAGGTATTGTACTTACTTTAACTACTTGTTTTGATGATCCATCTGGAGGTTGAAATTCTACTTCCGTATCTGAAATTTCAGAAAAAGTCCAACTACTGGGATAATCAACCTTTATACTGGAATCTGTATTCTCATAAGCAGAAAATTTCTCTTTTTGCTCGTTGATTAAATCAGATGATGACGGTATAGTCCATTGAGCTTCAACATTCATGGTTAGAAAATAAAGAATGCATAATGCTGAAGATATCAATACAAATAGCTTAAAATTCACTAAGTGGCATCATAGTATATTCTTATAAATTACATTGTCTTGGAGATATAACGACTGAGTTAAGAGAATTTCACAACAAAAACTAGTATTGTTATAAAAAGTATCATATCATCAGTTGCAAAACTAAAAGAAATCAAATAAAATTCTATGAATACACGTGGATAGTTTGAATGATAAGTTCATAGTAGTCATCATGTTAAACCAATACCTCAATAAATTCATGGTTTTACCTGACAATGAATATTATTTCCTAGAATCAGATAATGATTGGATGGATGAATGAATGAATGTATGTATGTAGGTATGGATGGATGGATGGATGGATGGATATATTTACCGGGTCCATTCACAATTTGGAGATATTAAAAAAAGATGAACTTGAAAAATTATATTTTAAAACATGAAAAATAGCATATTTGTGAAAAAAAGGCAATCCCCTATATAAAGCTCTTAAAAATCTTATAATACAGCTATAATATCTATAGCAAGTACATGAGGCGGGGGAGAAACCAGTCAGCTGTAATAATACTATCAACATTCCCAAATAAGGAATCAATAATCCAAAATGTAAACGAGGTAATTATCGAAAAAAAATTATGTGCATGTATAAGTCTCGTACCTGTTAGGTCATTCTATTCATGGAGCAACAAACTTGAAGATCATGAGGAGATCATGGTATTGTTCAAGACTACCAAATCCCTAGCCACCAAATTGAAATTGGAAATTGCTAGGATCCATCCATATGACGTTCCTGAAATCATTGAAATGAAGATGAACGACGTTGCTAAATCATATCTAAAATGGATGATAGAATCGATAAAGAGCTAAATTCGATATCTATCTTCTTGCTTCCAATCATCGATATTTGGTTTACATTTTACAGAACAAACAAAATTTATTTTCTTTTTTTGGTATAACGTTTTATACTTTAGAACCAAAGTATTAACAAAAAAATCTTGAATTCCCACAGTTGTCATTTTGAAATAGGATCCAAAACAGACATTGGACTAGTTAGAGAGAAAAATGAAGATTCTCTATTTGTGGATGAAGATTTAAAGCTTTTTGTTATTGCAGATGGAATGGGTGGACATAGTGCCGGAGAAATAGCGAGTAAAATTGCAATAGACGCAATTTCACAGTATACAGTTGAAAGACTTAACAGAGACCATGTACAAGAAAAAGACCTAAATAAACTACTTTTAGAGTCAATAAATCTTGCAAATTTCAAGATATTGAAAGAGAGTGCTGATAATCCCTATTTGAATGGAATGGGAACCACAGCTGTTTTTGCGATAACATCAGAACAAGGCAACATCCATCTAGTAAATCTTGGGGATAGCAGAGCATATCTTATTGATGATAGGGTTGGAAAGATTTCCAAATTAACTACAGATCACACACTAGTTGAAGATCATTTCAGAAGAGGTTTATTATCTAAAGAGGAGACAATAAAACATCCCATGCGTCATATACTGACCCAATCTCTAGGATTAAATGAAGAGATTGTTCCTTTCCTAACCCACCTTAAATTTCCCGTAGGGAACTATCTTTTATTATGTTCTGATGGATTAAATGAGATGATGACAGATAAAGAAATTTTAAATGTCGTCACAGATCCTAAAATTAAAAGTTGTCAAGAAAAATGCAAAAAACTGGTAGAAATTTCAAATGAGAAAGGTGGAGTAGACAATATTTCAATAATATTAGTGAAAAATCTTGGACCTGATTCGACCGATAGTGGAATTGTTGTTTGATCCCTTCTTTTACAATCCATCTTATCTAATGTCAAATAAGTAACAAAAAATAAAATTTTTCTAGTAAAGTAAAATACAAGAAGAGGAGATAAAAAGATGAAAAAAATAAAAATAAAAATCAATTCCATTAAATAAATCATTTTGTCTACATCTTTCTTTTTTCTTGAATCAGCGGATCTGGTAACGAAGGATGGCTACAATACCCCCAAGAGCAGAAACACGCAATCCTATATCAGTGGTTGAATCAACAGCGTAAACTTTTGCACCCAGTGATTCAGCACTGTTTAAAAGATTTATTATATCATCTTCTTTTGAATCCTTAAAGACGGAGTTGGAAAAAACAAGAGATTCCACAGATCTTAATTTCACTGCTTCGGAAATTTCTTTGAAACCCATAGCATATTTTTGCTCTCCTTTATTAACCTGAATCATAATTTGATCTATGATATTAGATACAATTGAAATCTTACTGGAGCTCATCACTTCCTTTATTGTGGGCGATCTGATAAATACAAGAATTCCATCTTCACCAGCAACATCAACACCATCAATTACCGAGGAAATATCTTTATAGTTAGATTTTTTACTATGTATATAGTTCAGAAATTTTCTTTTCGTTTCTCCTGGACCAAATATTATTATTTTAAATTTTCCCTCTTCGTAGATTAGATTTGCAAAAGCATTTGCTATTTCATCAAAGAAAATTTCTATATTGGGATTATTTCTGGCAGTCTGCGAATAATATTTCCCACTCTGGCCTGAATATATATTTGGAATTATTTGTAGATGAGTGCCTGTAATCTTTGCTATTCCGGCTTCTTTTGTATCAATTGCAACTAGGATGAATGTACCAGCAACATCTGACTTTAGTAAATTTAGATCTAGTTGATCCCATTTCTTATTTTTTTCAATTACGAGTGAATTTCCTATCTGGACTAGTACAGAATGATATGTTCCCTTGGCAACTAGACTATTGTTTGATTCTGTAATAATACCAGATATACGCAGTCTGTCAATAGTTTCATCCAGATTGATTTTTTCAACTCTTATAGATACACGGATTTTAACTCTCTCCCTATCTGGTCTAGAAAATTCTTTATCAAATTTTATAACTCTAGTAGTATCCGAGATGACAGTATCCCCGAGTTTAACCACGCGTCTTAAAGCAAAGAGGTCGTCAGAATCCTCTGGAATCACCAGTATTGCCTTACCTGAAGAACCTTTTACTTCTTTACTGATCATAGTGCTTTAAAAAAAGGGCGATAATATCATTTGTTACCTGTCATTTCACTTGATAATAATACAATAACAACAGATCATTGGTTTGAAGAAGACGTTATCGATGGCGATGATGATGATGATGATGATGATGATGATGAGGCTGATGACGGTACCGATGACGAGGGTTGTGAATCATCTCTGTTTGTAGAAATTTCAGTTTCAGAACTGTAGTTAGTTTTCTCTTTTATACTACTTTTTTTCTTTGTAATATTCTTTGCAGATTCCAGATAGTCGTTGACCCACTCCTGAGTCAGCACACCAGATTCGACAAGGTTAACCAATGCGTTAGCGGAAGCTGCCCCAGATACTTTACCTGTCTTTCTCCTTATCTGTCTCCATTTTAGCTGAGTATTACCACTTTTAGATGAGTAGATTATTCCTAATACGTCCTTTGCATTTACAAAGGTCATTTCACGGATTCTTTTTAAAGTAACTTTATCGACTGCCTCGATATATATAGCACCAGGTCCCTCTTCACGTTCTGGAAAAACCTCAAAATCACGTAGATAACTATCGGGAATGAACGATTTGCACGTACTTACAATAATAAACTGTCTAAAACCTTCAAGTGATGCATTAGTATCTATATTAACCAATATAACTTTAAACATAAAATTGCCACTTATCAAGTTTATGAAAAAAAAAATTCATTTTCTTAATAAAATAAACTTGTATGAACAAGTATTTGAAATTTATAATGGTTTAAGATTCGTTACAAAGAATACTTTTTGTAAAGAATATCTATAAATAAAAAATAACGATATTCTCTTGGGAAATCCTAACTATTTATAAACGCTATTATATTCAGATTTCTTTATATCGATTGTGACTTTATCGCCAACCTTGATATTCATATCGTCATAATCTCTCATGCTTATCTTGAATGTAGGACTATCACCAGCCATTCCTCCTAC
Source organism: uncultured Nitrososphaerales archaeon (assembly GCA_963695855.1). Taxonomy (GTDB): domain Archaea; phylum Thermoproteota; class Nitrososphaeria; order Nitrososphaerales; family Nitrososphaeraceae; genus TH1177. The sequence continues at coordinate 1,091,822 of CAVOHZ010000010.1, forward strand.
TCCTCCGACGTTACCAGATATCATTTTTGAAATATCACCCATTGCTTTTGGCAGATTTTTCATTAAGTCTTCCGGAGAAGTAAAAGCCATAACATTAGCTCCAAAAGGGTTAAGCTTCTTATCACTTCCTGGTTTGTAGTCGTTAGGATCTGAGAATGTTACATAAACATAAGGACTTCCATCTTGTGTGGCCTCTATTCTAGAGGTAATGAATTCTTTTTTCATTCTAACTATGTTATATAAAATTGACTTTATAATTTTTTAGATTTCTTTACGGATCATAATATTTATTTTTTTAACAATATAGTATGCTTAAGTTTATCGTTAAAATCAGATTGAATTTATCTCTTTTAAGAAGAGGCTAGTATCCAAATTGGAAAATGATGAGAGGTCGATATCTAACCCTGGAGACATCAAAGCTTTAAGATAGTTTCCGGCTGCTTTCTCCAGCCACCATTTTTCACCAAACTGGTTTACAAGTGCTAAATCTAATTCTTTGGCTCTGACTGCAGCAAAAAGATAACTTGGAACATACATTATTGCTTCAGGAAGAATATGGTGTAACATCCAATACTCGCCAGGAACTTTTATTCCTGTAAATCTCTTTACCAGATCTGAATATAACAAGTTGGATTCACTAACATTTAGATCTCTTTTCCAAAAATCTGCTTTCATAAGAGAATTTGCTGAATAAAAAGTTACAAAAAAGAGCTCCATGAAATTATTTCGTTGTTCTAGCTTATCCAATAACCTCGATTCCTTTATTCCAAGGTTATTTTGTAGAAATATCCGATTTTTTGTTAGGCGTTCCAAGAGAATAGAAAATATTTCTACCACGCCCATTGAGATAAAATATTTTTTCCAGTATTCTAGTTTTGGATTGATAGAACTTGCATGCATCGCATGGCCAGATTCATGAAAACAGCCCTGGAGATCGAAATAGGGACTTTCACTTTTGTACAAAATTCTGATATCTTGTGGGATCTGAACAAAAAAACAGATAGGCGACGGGTATTTGTTTTTTCTGTCTTTGAAATCAAAGCTAATTTTGGTTAGATCAAATGATAGAATCTTAAAAATTTTTTTCACTTCTTTTATTGGATCTATCTTGTGAAATACTTTCTGGAAATCATCATAAACCTTATTTCTAAAAAAATAGAAATCGTCATAGTATTGCGCATTACTACCGAGAATTTCACTTGAAATGTCTTCAAGGGTTTTTTCAAAGGATTTTCTGGCTTTATTTCCCATATGCGTAACAAAATCTACAAGTTTTTCATAGGAGATACGCTCATGATATAAATAGGAATTCAAGGGATCAAGTTCAATTGTTCTTACAGATTTATTCTGATCATTTATTTTAGAATACAGTTTCTTAATTTTCTTAAACCTATCAAAGATTATAGGAGAGATATCCTTTGTTGCAATAATAAATTCGTCAAACACCTCTTTTCTTTTTCCAGAATCTTTTTCATGACTGTTGTATTGTCTCCAATTATTCCAGTTAATAGGTCTGCCATCTGGAAAAAAACGTTTTTTGGAAACAATTTTTTTTGTTCTTTGATCATGCAACTTTAACTCAAGATCTCTAGTCGATGATTCTACAAAACTATCTGCTACCGAGACATAAAGTTCTACAGGTTCGTCGTATGAATCAAGAAATAATTTTGAATTCATAAATCTGAGTTTTGAAAGAGAGAGAATATTCTTGTTAGAGTATGCTAATCCAGAATATTTTTTATAAATTTCATCTGTTTCTGCAACTATCAAGCTTTCGTCTACATTACTCCATTGCTGAATATTCATTTAATATGAATCCAGATATACTATTCAAGATATTTATAAATATAATATTTGTAGATATGAACGGTGAATTAGATGCCTAATAATTACCAACTCTAAGTGTGTGATTTATTCAAAATTACAGAATTTAATTATATAAATCATATAAGTATCCTTAATTATAATCGGACTATCGATTAATTAAACAATCTCAATTTAGATGAAAAGATCTAAAATTAATTATTTTTTGTATATTTGTATAACTTGTTTAATCTTCGAAATGTTTACAAAAAATTACTAGTTGGTTATGGAAAGATGACACTGTAGTTTAAGATCTGAAATAGTCTAATTCTATGGATAGGGAGTCATGGATAACCAATTTGATAATAACTGGATCAAGAAAGACAAAAAGAATAATTCTTTTGATAGTTTGAAAGAAAGTCTAAAACCTCAACAACCATTGAAGCCTAAAATGGAGATAGCAAAAAATAAGATTCAAATGCAAAATAGGAAGCTTGACGCAATGCTAGATAGACTAAAGGCAAAGGAAAAAATGTATTTTGATCAAGTAGTTACCTCTTTACAGAAACACGATTCGCAACAGGGGAAGATGGTCTCTACGGAATTAGCTCAGGTTAGAAAAACCGCAAGAACAATGACTCAATTAAAACTAGCATTAGAACAAGTTCATATGAGATTAGAATCCACGATAGATATGGGTGATTCGATGGCAGCATTAGGTCCTGCTATGGGAGCCCTTTCACAAATCAAATCTAAAATCAACCTTGTTTTACCTGATGCAGACACTGAATTAAACGATATTAATAGTGCCTTTAATGATATATTGAATAATGCCAGTGGAATTGGGAACAACACATTTGATTGTAATAGTAATAACGAAGATGTTGCAAAGATCTTGGCAGAAGCCAATTTTATCGCAGAACAAAGGACAAGCATGGACATACCAGATATTCCAGGGGACAGAATTCGTCAAAAATCAAATTCATTCAAAGAATATCCTCAATAATGTAAAAAGTGAAAACTTTAACTTTTAATTTTTTGAACCAATTTTTGAAAGAATATAAATGAGTTACAGGTTTTTTTGAAATTTGATTGAACTGGAATTGAAGTAAGAATTCCATTAAAAAGTAATTGAAAAACAGAAATCAAAACTAGACCTTAGTTAAATAAAAATGAAAATATCTTCTTGAAATCTATTGAGGATAAAGAAGGTACGTCAATTCCAAAAATAGATGGATTGGATTTATCAGTATTCTCAGTATTATTGAGAATCGCGTTGGTTGATTCAATATTGTTTGCAATCATAGAAGAATTAGTAGAAACTGAAGTAGCTGGTGCTAGTTCAGAGGGTTCAGAGTTTACTGCTGGTTCTGGTTCGGAGGGTTCAGAGTTTACTGCTGGTTCTGGTTCGGAGGGTTCAGAGTTTACTGCTGGTTCTGGTTCAGAGTTTACTGCTGGTTCTGGTTCAGAGTTTACTGCTGGTTCTGGTTCGGAGGGTTCAGAGTTTACTGCTGGTTCTGGTTCAGAGTTTACTGCTGGTTCTGGTTCGGAGGGTTCAGAGTTTACTGCTGGTTCTGGTTCAGAGTTTACTGCTGGTTCTGGTTCGGAAGGTTCAGAGCTTGCTGAGTTCACTGCTGGTTCTGGTTCAGAGTTTACAGCTAGTTCTGGTTCGGAAGGTTCAGAGCTTGCTGAGTTCACTGCTGGTTCTGGTTCAGAGTTTACAGCTAGTTCTGGTTCGGAAGGTTCAGAGCTTGCTGAGTTCACTGCTGGTTCTGGTTCAGAGTTTACAGCTAGTTCTGGTTCGGAAGGTTCAGAGCTTGCTGAGTTCACTGCTGGTTCTGGTTCAGAGTTTACAGCTAGTTCTGGTTTAGAGTTTAATAAAGAAATGAGATTATCAATATTAGTTGGTGGTGGACTTGCTCCAGGACTGGAAAAAGTATTTGGTGGTGGACTTGCTCCAGGACTGGAGTTTACTGCTGGTTCTGGTTCAGAGTTTACTGCTAGTTCTGTTTCAGAGTTTACTGCTAGTTCTGGTTCAGAGTTTAATAAAGAAATGAGATTATCAATATTAGTTGGTGGTGGACTTGCTCCAGGACTGGAAAAAGTATTTGGTGGTGGACTTGCTCCAGGACTGGAAAAAGTATTTGGTGGTGGACTTGCTCCAGGACTGGAAAAAGTATTTGGTGGTGGACTTGCTCCAGGACTGGAAAAAGTATTTGGTGCCAAAGAATTAGTTCCAGTCATAATGGTAGTATTGTTACTACTGTTGTTTAACCCCATTTTTACTTGGTTGATAGTATCTTGAATCACTTTATTCATGCTGTTGCCTATTAGATTCTGAATCTGTTTCTCTATATCACCTGGAATAGGATACGGAGATGGAGAAGGGGAAGAAGACGCACCAGTTTCTGATTGTCCATAGATTCCAACTGGCAGTATTATTAAAGATAGAAAAATAGATGAAAAAAGAAACAAATCGAGATACATCCTAAATATTCTATTACATAAAATAACTTGCACAATCAAAATTTACTGATATTGTATTAAAGAACAATGTTCAAATCTTGATGTAATATTGTTAAAATATTTTGCTTTTAGACTTTATAAAAAAATATCATAAATTTTACACGGTTGAATTTCAGATTTTAAACATAACTATGCAAATTAAATAAATAAAAAATATAATATACAGATTTAAGATGTTTTGTATATCTTCCAAACAAGGAAATGACGAAAATATCTGTAGGTAAAATTTTGAAAAAAATGGAAAGAATACTGGCAAATAGCAATAAGTTGACACGACCTACCGCATTAAAGGAACTACAAATGGAAGAGAAAAATGATCCTTTCAAGATATTAATAGGCACTATCTTATCAGCCCGTTCTAGAGACGAAAATACATCAAAGGTAGCTCATAAATTATTTTTGAAATACAAAGATGCAAAAGAATTGGCAGATGCAGATATTGATGAATTAAAATCTATAATCCATAGCATTGGTTTTTACAATACAAAGGCCTTGAGGATTAAACAAGTATCGCAGATAATAGTTGAAAAGTATGATGGAAGAGTGCCAAACAGGATAAATGATCTTTTGGAATTACCTGGTGTTGGACGAAAGACTGCTAACTGTGTTCTAGTTTATGCCTTTAATGAACCTGCCATACCTGTTGATATCCATGTCCATAGAATTTCAAATCGTATAGGACTGGTAAACACTAAAAATCCCAAAGATACTGAATCAGAACTCTGCAAAATAGTCGATAAAAAACACTGGTTGGTACTGAACAATACTTTTGTAATGTATGGTCAAAATATTTGCCTCCCCATAAAACCCAGATGTAGGATTTGTGGTTTAACTAATATTTGCAAGTATTATATGTCCAATTTTAAAGAAAACAACTGAAAGGAATTAGCTATTTATCCATTATTATTGTATGGTATCTTCCGTCTCTTTATCCCGTTTCTTGAATTTTAACAAGAAAAGCATCACTCCCCCTACAAGAACTAGCATTATTATTGGCAAGAAATACAATGGAGAATCACGTGGATCACCATATAAAAGATTGAATGAAATAAGTCCATCTACACTGTTTACAGGAGAATTGATATCATCTTTTCCATACACAGCTATTGAACCTAAATTAAATCCATCAAGCGAGAGTTTATCTATTACTATTCTTTTGCCGTTAGTTACTGTCAATCCCTGATTATTTGCATGCCCAATTGTAATTGGTTGTTCAGTTGACCAGCCATCTGTATCCCTCTCGTGGACTCGAATGTATCCCGATTCGTTTGTATTAACGGCCACCCAGAATTTGCTATTTTTCTCGAATAAAGCTAACTCTATGAACTTTTCACTTGGGTTTGGTTCCATCAATTTTATTATTGTTTTTGCCTCACTAGAATTGGAATAAGTCATATTATTTTCTATATAAAGGATCCAATTGATACCTTTTGGAGGATTGTACGTATAGATAAGTGGGTTCTTTCTATCAGTGTTAGAAGCATCATATGGTAGGACAAATCTTTCACTATGTTTAGTTTTTAGAACATCAATATCTCCTATATTAGAATGGTATATCGATTTAGATTGGTTTTGAGCATATACAGAAGTAGTAGAAAAAAATACCATCAAGAGAACAGACGTGATTAAATAAAGTTTTAGCAAATGTAGATTTCTATTATATTTAAAATCAGCTCCAATAAAATGCATTTGATCTAATTTTCTTTCTTTCAATATGACGATACTGGCTTTTTTAAACTGAAAATGAAACCAATATTTCAGCAAATTTATTTGATTTGTATTGAAAATATTTGTGAAGCAATTCCTTTCAATCTAATCTATTTCACAAATGGATCGGAAAATTTCGTAATAACCTCTGCAATCTCTGGACGTAGCAAATGTTTTCCTGGGAGATCTCCATCTGTAACCATCTTTCTCATTCTCGTACCGCTAAGCTCTTCTTTAAATTCAGGTCCGTGTGGACAGTTCCTTTCATTTGCATATCCCAAACACTTTTTACAATAGTAAAACGTAGGAAAGAAAATAGGTTGGATACCAATATCAGGAAATTCTTTGAATATTTCATGAGCAGCAAAAGGATGGTAATAATCCCCAACACCGGCATGATCTCGTCCCACAATAAAATGAGAACAACCAAAATTTTTTCTCATAATTGCATGATGTATTGCCTCCTTCGGTCCAGCATATCTCATTTCGGTATGAAGAGTAACAAACATCACTTTATTTTGTGGGTAATAATTATCAATTAATTTCATGTACGATTCAAATATGACTTCATCTCGAAAATCGCCTATTTTCTTTTTTCCTATTAGAGGATTTATAAACAGTCCATCGTATATATTGAGGGCTGCTTTTTGTAACATTTCATGAGCTATATGTGGAATATTTCGTGTCTGAAAACCGACTACACTATTCCATCCACGTTTTTTAATCTCTGCCCTAGTCACAGATGGCTCTAATCTATAATTTCTCAATTTTGAATCCAAATTTTTTTTATTTACTTCAATCTTTCCTGATACTAAAAAATCTTTTAATTTAAAAGTTTTAGATACACCCGGATGTTTATCATCATCTGTTTGGTAAAGAGACCTTGCCATTTGTAATTTATTGTATCCATAATATTCATCAAAATATAGTATTGCAAAATGTTCACTATTATTTCTTAACGAGATTTCCTTGTGTTCTTTGAGCTGTACTGCAGTGTCCTTACTTACATCAAGTATTATCGGTATCGTCCATGGTAATCCATTTTTTAGTCTCCCAGATGTTAAAATACTCTCAAAATCATCTTTTCCGACAAAACCATCCAATGGACTGAAAATACCATCAGCAATATTCTCTATATCATTCCTCAGATCGTCATCAACATCTATGTGATACATATCATCAGTCAACTTTTTAGACTCAAATTGATTTACCAGTTTGCCCCCGTGTGGATTGGGAATTCTATCTATAACATCGTAGCATTTTGATATTTCTTTCATTTTTTTGTCTCTACCTGATTAAACCCATTTTAATATCATCTTTGATGCACATATAATCATAATATCGGATCTCATTTCTGGTTACTTGTCTTATTTTGATCGAGATGAAGACCACATTCTTTCTGGTCTGGCTGTTCCCACCACCAGCGACCTGACCTAATATCTTCTCCAGGCGATATTGCTCTTGTACATGGTTCACATCCAATGCTTGGATACCCCTTATCATGCAATTTGTTGTATGGAACATTATTTTCTTTTATATATGTCCAAACCATTTTTTCTGTCCAATCTGCAAGGGGATTAATTTTTAGTATATTATTATGAGCGGTATCGATTTCAACCTTTTCTATATCCGATCTTGTGACAGATTGTTCTCTTCGTAAACCAGTTATCCATCCATCCAGAGATCTCAATGCTCTGTTTAATGGATTAACTTTCCTAATTCCACAACAAAGTTTTCTATTTTCAATGCTTTCATACATCAGATTAAAACCCTTGGTACGAACCATCTCTTCTACTTCAAATGAATCTGGAAAATATGTATCAATAGTAATATCATATTTTTTGGATATTTCATCCATTAAATCATACGTTTCTTGATTAAGTCTCCCGGTATCCAGAGTAAAAATTTTAGTTTTATCTTTATTGATTTTGACCATCATGTCTATTAATATAACGTCTTCCATACCAAAACTTGAAGCCAGAGCAATTTTCGTTCCGTAATTATCAAAAGACCACTTTAATATCTCTTGGGCAGATTTGCTTTCAAAGTTGGATGCGAGATTTTTTATATTCGATGAATCAATAGAGTGCTCCATGTTTTGAGCCAAGCTTGAATTGTTGGAATTTTCAATGGATGATCCATAACCTGATTCAGACATTATAAATAGTAAAGATATCTTCTTAACTCTATATTTATTTATTTTCAAACCATGTATATTGCCCAGTTTTTACCTTAAATTATCAACATTGATCTGATCTGATTTAATTTGATTAATTATCCACTCATCATCATAATTTTTGCCAAAATGAGAAAAATTTGATATCTGAGATCTTTTAAAATCTACGTAATGATACATAATTGAGAGATGAAACTACAATATATGTTCCCAATTGATTTTCTGGGAACATATTATATCTGGGAGAAGACGCCAAATAATGAGCGATTGTCAGATTTATTGTGTATAATATTCATAATTGTAAAATCATATTATTTGATGATCTAACTAAATAATTTTGAATAAAGAAATAGAGACACGTAGAATGGTTCGTGGAATAGCTTTAAGTCAGTATTTTACAACTTTCTTTTCTGTAGATTTGGAATAAAAAGAGGATAATGGATGCTTAAGATATCTATATTTTAAATATCATTATATTAAACCATATATTGGTTATCTTGAATCAAGATTTTTGGCATAATATATTTAGATATAAAGAATATGGTTTTGAACCTCTTAATTGGATTGCTAATTTTTCTAATGAAATTGATCAGGACGTATTTGAAAATTCTATAAATAGGATTAAAGGTACAAACGCGAAATTTACACCAGATTGGATTGACTATTTCATTAAATATGAAGGAAAAGTACCTGAATTAACAAGGAGATTTTATGATTTCATAGATCCAGAAGGTTCACAAAGCGAAACTGGAATTAAAAAAGCATTAACAATCATTTGTATGAATAGTGACATTAGCGAAGATGCAGAAAAAAGATTCAGTCTGTTGTATAATTTTATTAGTGGTTTTAAATCTAAATTTAATACAAAAAAAGTAGCAGTATTAAACACTTCATCAAAAAAACAGTTTGCATTATTGGATTTTATAGAAACAAGAAGAGGAAATAAAATTGGATACATACTCGCAAATAATTATGTCACACAAGTTACTGATGTTATGGATATACCTGAATCAGAAATTCATACTCAGATTACAGTATCAGGTGCCATGGAAAATTTAAACCTTCTAGGGTGTACATCGGAATTTAGAATATTTCCGATTTATGATGGACCTACAGAAGAGATTCTAGATATTACAAGAAAGAATTTTGATTTATTTACACTCTCAAACAATATCTACATGGAGGATTATCCTTCTTTGAAAATAGGAAATCTCTTTTTTGGTGCAACATCTACTGCAACTACATTCAAAGAATTACCCTTGAGATATGATGATACAGAAGAAGGAATGAATTTAATAATTACAGACAAATTCGGGTCGATAATACCACTCAATTTATTCTTATTAACACAGATCAATGAAGAAAATATTTCATTGTTTGAAAAGAATGGGGTTTCTTATGAGACCTTGAAACACACTAAGGATATGATTTTCAAAAACATGGTTCACCCCAGATTTGAGCTGGGAAGGATTATTAACAAATATTGTCCAGATTTTGGAGGAAAATACGATAAGTCTCAACATATTACTGCAGTGTTTCCGATTCTGACAAAAGGATTATTGGCTATAAAACTTCTATCTCAATATACAGATAGCGAGATAAAGATACAGAAGATTCCGATAAAATATCATGATATCGCTTGCTATGCAGTAAAAGAATATTTTTTGCAAAATCCAACCTCTTCTGTTAATGGTTGTCATGCAATAATAGCAAGCAGAGAGTTGACAGATTCGATAATTCAAGATTTAAAAAAGATAAATCTCGAACCAGAGGTTATAGGAAGTATTGGTCGGAAGGGAAAGTCCTTCCTTGATATAAGAGACATCAATTTTGATAAATATTTTCTGCCTAGATCAAAAATGCACAAAAAGTTAAGAACCTTTAGACCAAAGGAACCAAACAAAAACATGATGGAGACCAAAAGAAATTAAACTAAATTAGGTAGGATCTTCTTACTAACCTGCCTATTTGTTTTCTGGTATAAAATTAGATATATTTTCAATATCTAGATTTACGTCCGGATTTATCCCTAAAAAATTTGCCAAACTCGGGCATTACAGACAATTGTTTTTCATTAAATATTGTTCCGTCGGTACATACAAGTTTATTACCAATGCAACAGCTGGCACATATTCCTATCCCGCATTTCATATATCTCTCAAGACTGGCCTGAAAGCGAATGGAATAATCCAAGGATATGGTAAAAATATTTTTCATCATCATCTCAGGACCACAAGTATATAAAAAATCAAATTTTTCTTTATTTATTATATATTTTATAGCATCAATAACCTTTCCCTTTATTCCAAAAGTGCCGTCTTCAGTGGTTACAATTATTGTATTGCTTGTTTTTGATACTAGTTGTTTTGCCAAATTGTAAAAAAGGATTTCATTTTTTGTTTTTGCCCCAATTATTAAAGTATATTTTATTTTACAATTGGTTAAAAAATTAGCGAATCGCATTAATGGAACTAAACCCGTTCCACCACCTGCCAACATTACGTTTTGAGCATTTTTGTTTATACCAAACGAGTTTCCATACGGACCTCTAATCCCTATCACATCATTCAGTTTCTTCTTAAATAATGCAGTTGAACCTATACCATGTTTTCTAATGGTGATTCCTGCATAACCTAATTTCTTTGAAAACATTACACTCATCGGCAGTTCTTCGATTCTAGGAATCCATACCATCAAGAATTGTCCAGGTTTAGCATTATACGAAAGAGTGTCTTTGAATATCAGGGTTTTAATCGATGGTGTTTCTTCAATTACTTGCTCTATTACTACGGTACGAATATTATCAATATCTATGTGCAATTCCAATAATCTCCCTGACACTTTTGTAGCCTTTTTTATTCAAATATCCACTAATTCCTTTAATTATTTTATTAATAACACCTAAACCATGATAACCAATAACTGAACCTAACTCTACCGTCGTCGCCCCCGCCAGCATGTATTCTATTACGTCTTCCCAATTCATGATGCCACCACAGCCAATCACTGGAATCCTTACTTTTTTCGAGATCTCATAAACACATCTGACACCGATAGGCTTTATAGAGCTCCCAGAAAGGCCTCCAATTTTATTACTGAGGATAGGCATCCCAGTCTCAGTATTTATTGCCATTGCCCTTATGGTATTTATTGCAGTAATAGCGTCTGCCCCAGATTCTTCTATTATATCCGCAAGCTTTACTACGTCCAAATTACCTATTCCAACTTTGATAATTACTGGTTTTTTGGTATTTGTTTTAATAGTTTTAATAATTTTAGTTACCAAAGTAGGATCATCGCCAACCTCCATTCCCATTTTGGCTACGTGAGGACATGATAGATTTATTTCGTATCCAAGAATATTGAGTTTATCGAACTTTTTAATCAAATATGGGAATTCTGTTGCACTTGAACCCACCAGACTTACAAGTAATGGAACAGTATTATTTGAGATTTCTTCCGAAAATGCATCTGCTCCTGGATTTGATAGGCCAATCGCATTTAAATAACTCTTCTGGTTAATTGAAACTATTGTAGGGCCTTTATATCCCTCCATAGGATCAACACTTATAGATTTACTAACGATAGCTCCAAAACCTGATTTATATAATCTATTGAAAATTTCTTGAGAGATTCCTAAAAAACCAGATGCTAATAGCAAAGGATTTCTGAAATGTATTCCTGCAATATCTGTAGACAAATCATTCGAATCAGAACTCTTTTTAAGATTAGTCAGAGTTGGTTGATATTTCAATAGTATTAGATTAGAATATTTAAATATCTTCTTAATAGTTGTTCGTTTTCAAATTTTGTTTAAAAATCTTAAAAGTAAAATTAAATTACTATTTCATCATATTTATGCATTATAAAATAGATGAATGAATATAATGCAATGTAATTTAATAAGGTGGATTTATATTTTGACAAATCGATTTCAAAAAAATATTATGATCCTCTAATAATAACAAATATATAATATGTTACTCTATTTATAGTCTATTATAATTTATATAATTCGATAAATTTGGAAGATCCTATGATATAAAATATTGTTCATAATTGCGGTAAACGATTAATTACATTATCTGGACCTTTACAAGTCGATAACATTTATTATTATTTACTTATATCAATGAAGATGGATGTCACGGCTATTTGATCCTCATATTCATATGTATTCAAGAACTACCGATGATTATGAAATTATGTCCAAGGCAGGAATTGAGGTTATCGTTCAGCCTTCTTTTTGGTTGGGAAGTCCTAGAACATCTGTTGGTACCTTTATTGATTATTGGGAACATATGATATCTTTTGAAACTGCTAGGGCAAAACAATTTGGGATAGAGCATTTTGTTTGTATTTCTGTTAATCCGAAAGAGGCTATACATAGACCTCTCGCATCAGATGCATTAAAAGAAATGAAGAAATTTTTGAACAGGGAAAGGGTTGTAGCTATAGGAGAAATTGGATATAATCTAATTAATGAATTTGAAGAAGAAATTTTTATTAAACAACTTGAACTGGCATCTTCAAAACATATGCTTGCCATGATTCATTTGCCACATGAGAACAAGAAAAAAGGTATGGAGAGAATGGAAAAGATAACAGAGACCAAAATTAATAATGGTCAATATAATCGAGATCAGATTTTGATAGATCATAATACGGAGGAGACTATTGCAAAGACACTTGAATTGGGTTTTTGGGCAGGTTTAACTGTCTATCCCATTACTAAATTAAATCCAAAAAGAGCAATGGATATCATAAGGAAATATGGTTCTGAACGTATCATGGTAAATAGTGCTGCCGATTGGGGAATTTCGGATCCCTTAAGCGTTCCTCTAGTAGCCAGAGAGATGAAAAAAGAAGGATTCAACTCTAAAGATATAGAAAATGTTACTTTTTATAATGCGTTCAATTTTTACAAACAATCTGATAAATTTACTTGGAAACCATAATTTGTTTGAAAAGATATTGCCCTAGATTTACCGGCTGGAGATAAATTTATGAAATTAGCTTTTAGTACTAATGCTTTTAAAAAATATTCACTTGATTTTGCAATAAAAGAAATATCAAAGATAGGATACGAAGGAGTGGAAATATTGTGTGATAGCCCTCATGCGTATCCCCCGGACTTTGCAGATAATAAAATAAATGAAACGCGAAAATTGATTTCCGATCTTGGTTTAGGAATTTCTAACCTGAATGCATTTACCATGTACTCCATCGGCGATGTCTATCACCCCTCCTGGATCGAATCCAGTAATGAGTTAAGAAAGTCAAGGATCAGTCACACCATAAATTGCATAAATCTAGCAGAGAAATTAGGTGCAAAAAATTTGTCTACGGAGCCAGGAGGACCATTCAATTATCAAAAACCAAATGAAGACAGAGATAAACTTTTAAAGATATTTGTAAAGGGCTTGCTAGATGTATCAAAAATTGCGGAAAAAAAAGATATAAAGATTCTAGTAGAACCGGAACCATCGTTACTGATTGAGAATTCCACCCAATTTTTAGAATTAATGCGATTGGTAGATTCAGACTACATTAGACTGAATTTTGATATTGGTCATTTTTATTGTGTAGCAGAAGATCCTGTTGCAATTATTAATAAGCTCGTAGATTATACAGAACATTTTCATTTTGCAGATATAGCAAGAAATAGGGTGCATTACCATTTGAAACCTGGCGATGGTTCTATAGATTTTGTTAAAGTTGTTGAGGCCATAGAAAAAACAGGATATAACGATTTTGTTACCGTTGAATTATATCCATATCAAGATAACCCAGTTGAAGTTGCAAAGACTGCGTATGAATATTTGACAACAATTATTCGCTAATTCTTCCGAGAAAGTATCATAGTTTTACTAAATGATTTCAAAAAATAAATTATTTTTATTTTCATCAAATCTTTCTTTTGATTCTAACAGTTTATTGATTGGTTAATTGATTTTTATAATTTCCCAGAATTCAAAGTAATTGAGAAGCAAGAATGTCGTTAAAAATCAGATGCTTAAAAATCAATAGTTTCTTTTTTTAATAGTAACTAAAAATTAAGACCGTCCACATGACAATATCATTAGATCATTACAGAATATGACGATTATTTGATTATAATTCAAGTATTTATGGCCAGTAATTCTTATATGGTACGGTCATGTACGGAATTTTATTATGCCAAAGCCTGGCTTCAAATCGATTACTGTGAGCGAAAATGTTTACAACAAATTCTTCAAGGTATATGAAAAAAGAAAGAATGATTTAGAATTAAAAGGAATAACAAGCTTTTCGGGATATCTTACAAGTATGATGGAAGAAACTATGATAAAACAGGAGGCTTTTGCAAAACAGGCTCCATTCATGGAAAAAATATCTATTGATATTGATCGTGTATTACTTAAAGACAATAAAAAAAATAGAATAGTAGAAGTGATCTTGAAAAATGGTGAATTGAGATGCTTGGTAGACGAAAAGACCGATTGTATTCACATTGGTTTTGTTTATTCTTTACCTGAGGTATATATGATAATGAATAACAAGGGAATAAGAATCCCTAAACCTTTACGCTAGTTAACCTCAAGATATTGAAATCTGATCAAAATATTTAAATCGATTTAAATAATATGAATTTATTTCAATAAATATCCTAGTAGGGATTATTGTAAGAAGGAACTTTTATTGGGTACTGTTAGCATGGAAGAATCCTCAACAAATCAAAAAGTAAAGAATTCAAAATTTGGAACAATATATTAAAAATGTTATGGTCATGAAAAAAAATACAGCAGAGGAATACCAATTTCGATTAACTAATTTTGAAAAATTTCTTTTATCGTATTACAAAACTAATCTAGATGGGATTGTTCTAAATAAGATCTTTAAGTAACCATAAAAAAGAAAAACTTGATCCGTACAAGGTCCTTGGATATTACTGTGTATTTTTACAGGAGACTGAAATCGATGCTAGTACTCTTAAGAATCGTGTGGTAACTGCAAAGAATTTTCTTGAATGAAGAAGAGACAAGGGAAACAATGCAATTTTACAATAATATGTTGATCGACTTTCAGAAAAATGTAGTATTATCTCAATCACCTAGAGAGATAGCGTATAGGAAATCCATAACGTTACTTGAAGAGATCAAGAATATTGGAGGAATAACCCTATATGACTTATTTACACGTGTATGTCAGGGAAACGAATTACTATCAAAATATTTTGGATATGATGAAAATAAAGGATCATTAAAGGTCAGAGATAACATGAAAGTATCTAATGTATATTATATGTTATTGAATAGCTCAAAGATTAAAAAAATACAAGATAAACCAGTTGTCTTGCAATGACTATGTGGTACATGTGATCCATGTGATACCCCTAGAGAAGAAGAAATAATTCAAGAATTCACAGAAATAGACAATAATGAAAATAATTTACAATCTGAAACAGGATCACATACATCACATACAGAAGTACAAGAAGAAGAGAGTGTACCTATACAATTCGGCAAAGGTCCTATACAATTTGGACCAGATAAAGAGAAGAAGAAAAATGCAGGAGCAGAAAAATAATAGTTATGAATATTTATAATAAGGATGAGATAGACTGTCTAGAGAAATTAAGGAAAGAGGTTGAATGTGGCGGAGATGAAGAACTCATTGTACTTTAAGAAGTGCGATAATTGCAGTTTAAGATGGGATATCAATAACCTGTATTATATTAATGTGGATAATACGGTACTGTTCTGTTCTATCTGTACAAACAACCACTATAGCGAACTGGATAGGAGGAGACGTAGCGACTTGTATACAAGGAGGACGTACGAACAGGATTGACAGTTTCAAGTGACAGTGTTATGATGGCACTAATCTTTGGAGGTGTAGTTATTATATTAATAGCCGTAGCGAGGATGTGGATGAGTCTGAAAGAGTCGAAGGGGAAAACCAGGGAATGACTCTCGATATTAAAGAAATAAAGAAAAAAAGATTGTGGGATTATTTTCTAAGGACGTCGACCTGGCCGTTATGCAGCCAATCTTTTAATTCTTCATGTGATGGTTTTGCGTCATGTTTTCCTGCAAGATGTAGATGTAATAAAACATAATTCACTTGATTTAATAATGGTTTATTACTCTCGTCTCCTTTTCTGGCTTTTTGTTTTAAGTCTGAGGGCACATTATTCCACCAGTCATTAAAACTTCTCTTTCCTGTAGTACTAGGTACTAAATCCAAAACCTGTTGGGTATGCCTTATTATTTTATCAATTCTATATTTAGAAGAAGTGGAATATAAACAAACATGAGAATAAATACTAAAAGTTCCTATTTATTAGGTGAATAGGTAGTAAATGGGAAATTTCACAGCAAAGGAAAATAAAATTCTTTTAGCATTGGTTTCTGACCGCATACACTACGGGTTTAGTGAATCCGAGGCCTTAGCATGTATCAGGGCTAGATTAGGGAGAGAAATATCACCATAGGCATACTATAACCGCAAGAAACAGGTAGACTCTGACAAATATGCAAAATAATGGCTAAACTATTTTACCCGTATCGGTTTTGTTGTAAAGTATAAACAGATAATTGAGATTGTAGAACTATGAAAGATATTTTAAGAGATTGTTTGATTGAACAGTCAAAACCTTATGCACAGAGGAATATAGAACTAATCCAACCATTACGTTTGGAGATAATGGAAGGATGCAAGATATTGCAGGACTTGAGTTTAGGTACCCCAATTATTGCATAGAGTAAAGCAAAGATAGACAATGTTGAAATGCCTCAGCCAAGCCAGATAATATCTTATCTTTAATGTCATGTCCAAATGGGCATAACACTAACAAGTTAGATATATTCAAAAACAAACCATTCTATTTTGAGATTGAAAATGATAACGGGGTAAATCGCTGTTTTAATTGTACGCTAGGCCTACCTAGAAAGAACGATATTGCCAATCCGTTATGGGATTACGAAAAGTTAATTGTTGATGAATTAGAAAATCATAAATATTTATGGATTCTAAAGAGTACAGGTTTAGGAATTACAGAACTATTCTTACGTTATATGTCTTGGTTATGTCTACGTAACAACGATTATAATAATAGTCAGTTCGTTATTGTCACTGGTCCAAATATTGATTTAGCATTCAAGTCAATCAAACGTCTAAAAACCATGTTTATGGATAGTTTCAATATTACATTTGATTCTAAAGAAACAGTTATCGAATTAAATAATGTAAGGATAGAAGCGTATCCTTCAAATCATATTGATAGTTTTAGAAGTTTAGATAATCCTAGATTCATATTACTTGATTGATGCGATTTCTTCCGTAAAGGAGAACAGGAGGACGTTAGGGGAGTAGCAGAACTATACATAGCAAAATCTAATCCATAAATCGAGATGGTTTCTACTCCTAACGCACCTGGAGGCCTCATACAATCAATAGAACAGGAACTTGAAGATACTGCCTATATAAGCGAATAAAACTAGATTATAGGTATGGACTTTATCGAATATATTCGGAAGAAGATATCGAGAAAGCGAAACAGTCACCGTCCCTTGATAGAGAGTACGACTTAAAGTATCTTGGTAAGATTGGAAATCTGTATTCACAGTTATCTATTGAGAATGCACTAGCGATATACGTTTTTTTAACAATATTTAATATGTTTATGCTTTTTAAATATCCTAATTGGATGATGTTACATTTTCTATTCCAATAGTACTTCAAATTCTTGATCTGTTTGGTATCATGGCTTTTGCAGTAACAGGAGCTTTGAAAGCAATTGAATACAAAATGGATATTGTTGGGGTTATAATGTTAGCAAGCAGTACAGGATTAGCTGGGGGGTTAATTAGAGACGTAATTTTAAATAGGATTCCCCCAAAGGTCTTGGTAGATCCGTTTTATTTGCTAGTTGCTGTTTCAACAGGTTTGATTGTATTTTTTTTGTATCGTTTTTTTAAGGAAAATTTTAATTTATTCTTGAAATTTGATGCTATCGGTTTGGGTGTATTCAGTATAATAGGCGCCAGTGTTGCCTACGAAATAACTGGTCTGAATTTCATTGCTATGGCATTTGCTGGAATCTTTAGCGCCATTGGAGGGGGAATTTTTAGAGATATAATTGTCAAGGAAATTCCATTGGTATTCTTAAAAGAATTATATGCATCTGCAAGTTTTTTGGGTATTACCATCTTTTATATTATGTTATTTTTTGAAATAAATTATTATTTTTCTATGATGATTTGTATAGTTATTATTACAGTATTTAGACTACTTTCTATGAAATTCAATTGGAATCTACCTAGATTACATACTGATGAAAAAAATGTGGATTAATGTTAACCTTAATCTAGTACTACTACTATAAAACCTACAGATACTTTAGTTCATTTGATTAAAGGAAGAAAAAGGACAAATGATAGCAAAAACAAACCATTTTAATATCGAACAGAAAATAGCGGTGATAACAATTTTTCTACATGGATATGTTCCTAGTTTTTTACAAATTTAGTTTTAAATATAAAGGATTGCGTGAACCCAACTAATAAAAACGAGAATCCAGTTCCGAGCAATATTCCTCCAACCACATCTAATGGATAATGAACACCAACATAGATTCTTGAAAAACATACCAATGCAGCTTCAAAAGCAAGTCCCACAAAGAGAATAGTTCTTTTCATATTTCCACGAAACATGATAGACACAGTAGCTAATCCAGCTGAAACAATTGTTGCATGTCCTGATGGAAAAGAGAATGTATCTGCTGAAACCGGGAAAGTCTCAACTCCTGATACGTTCGGTCTCGGTCTGTCTATTACATCCTTAATTACAGATACCAAAGGCATCAGCAATATCATGGATATTGCAGCAATTACTGCGGTCTTTTTTCCTATTTTACCGCCAAAAATAAATAACATAATTAGTATTATTGGCCAAAAAATTTCTCTCCCGTACAATGTAATCATGAGCATAATATCATCTACAAAAGGGGGTAAGAAAAGAGAGAGTTGATTCAACTGCAGAAAATAAAAATTGTCAGTTTTTAATAAACCTGTAAAAATTGTATCTCTTTCATTATATATAATAATAGAAAGAAAAATGAAAGAGAACAAGCATACAAACGATATTAAAAATATTTTATCCACAACCAATTATTACAATATTTAACAACTAGAAATATATGATATTAATTTTTTACTATTATGATATATTTATGAGTCCAAGGTAGAATAAGGCACTCTACCCTTATATTTGAATTATATAAATTTCTTTTTAACATCAACCTTCTCGAAGTAATTTGTTTACAAGGTCAGCGATCTTTTTTTCTAAAATGTTATAATGAGAATCAGTTATTTTACCTTGTTTAAATAAATGATCTATTTCTTCTCTTATCTCTTCTAATTGTTTGACTCCTTCAACTCTATCTTGTTTCAATGCATCGTAGGTAAAATCTATTCTATTCATAACTTTGTTTAGATTTCTTCTTTCCCTTCTTCTATAGTAAAATCCAGCAAAAATAGAGGTCGAACCTAATATTCCTGCCACCATTCCTATATATGTCTCTGTTGATATAGAATCCTTGAAATTAGCAGTCAACTGATTATTTTCAGTGACATTAAATGAAACTGGATTTTTGTTAGTTGATACCATATCAGACCAAAAGTCAAATGACTTTTCTCTAGATGCATGAGCTACACATGTTATCTCAGTATTATGTGGATACAAAATAGAATGAATTGATGGAAATTTGTAATTATTACATTCAACTGTTCCTGAATTTTCTGGATTAACATTTACAGATAAACGCACTACAATTTGATCTAGGTTGCTATCGATTACTGAAATTCCATTGAAAGATGTATTGGATACATATATCAAGTTTGTATCTGGGTTTACAGCTAATCTACTAGCTACTAATGGAAATGCGACCTCAATAGGCAAATCAAGCGAGGGGTCGATACTTTCATAGTTTTCTGCTATTTTAGTTCCCAGGGAGATATCTTTTATTTTTTCACTAGTCGTTGCATTAATAACAGAAACAGTATTGTCTCCAAGATTAGAGACATATATTTTGTTTGATAAAGAATCTGCTGCAACATCAACTGGAGATTTACCAACTTTCACTGTAGATTTTATTTTATTTGTATTAGCGTCAATTATTGACATTGTATTCGAAAGATAATTTGCGGCATACAGTATGTTTGTTTTTAAATCTATATACAAACCGGTAGGTACAGTTCCAACTGTGATATTATCTAAAACTTGATCTGTTTTTCCATCTATTACAGATACAGTAGAATTATCAATATTAGAAATATATATTTTGTTTGTTAGAGGATTTAATGTTATGCCATAAGGAATATGATTCAACTTTATCGTTTTTATTACTTCGTTATTTATCCCATCTATAATAGACACGGATTTAGAATCAAGATTTGTCACATAAATTAAGTTTTTGGATGGATTTACAGATATTCCTACTGGAGATGATCCAACTTCAACATCGGAAAGCTTTTGATTGGTAGAACCATCTATTACAGATACTGTAGCTGATCCTCGATTGGTCACATATACTCTATTATTAAAAGGATTGGTATCGAGATCATATGGAAAATTATCTACCAGAATCGTATTTTCAATATTATCTGTTTTACTATCTATTACTGAAATAGTATTAGAGAATTGATTGGCAACATAAATCATACCTGTTAATGGATTCATATCAATACCTACAGGATAGCTACCAACTATTATCATAGATTTTCCAATACTGCCTGTCAAATCTTTATCTGTCTGTGCAAAAATAAAAGAGAATGAAAGAAGGAAGATAATAAGAGACAAAGAGAAAATGATAAATGAAAATGATAAAAATTTAAAACTCATGATAATTCAGATCCAGTAATATTTTAGGAGGTATAAAAATAATAGTTTATTTGCGATCAGAATCATCTAGTATATTTTACAAAAAATCATTATATAAGATTGTAACTTAAAAAATATTGTAAGAACTTATATAAAATGAATATCTATGATTATTCTATCTAAGAGGTATAGAGAATGAAAAGAAAAAATCTTCTGTTTGTATCAATAATTTCCCTATCCATATTAGTATTAGGAACAATTAATATTTCTGAATCTTACTCGGATGTAAGGCTTATTTCTACAGATAATGAAGGGGAAGGAGAAGATGATCAGGACATTTTTAGCTCCCTTAGTAGAATGTTAGGTGAAAAAGATAGCGGTGGAGATTCTGGAAAAGATTCCAGTTCAGAAGAGAAAGATAGCGGTGGAGATTCTGGAAAAGATTCCAGTTCAGAAGAGAAAGATAGCGGTGGAGATTCTGGAAAAGATTCCAGTTCAGAAGAGAAAGATAGCGGTGGAGATTCTGGAAAAGATTCCAGTTCAGAAGAGAAAGATAGCGGTGGAGATTCTGGAAATGAAGGTAAAGGAACAGAGTAAATCCATTATCTATTCTAAAAATTGAAAGATATTTAAAATTTTTAAAAAACAATAAATCCTTTTTAATTATGAAATAAAGAATTTATGTGGATCACTAGATAATAATTAATGTATGGGCAAAAGCAAAATCAAAGGCAATCTGAGCAAGAATAATACTTTAAGATTTGCATTAATTTCCTCTATTACTGTTGTTATTTATCTTATTTCTCTATCTATCTCCAATTCGTACTCAGAAGATATTGTCTCAATATCTGAGAGAAACATTTTCAAGGATTCAAATGATAAGTTGAATTTAGTAGGGACCTTAACAAATATCGGCAAAACTCCATTAGAGGTAACTATAGGTGTAGATGTAAAGAAGCCTTTCCAAAATGAGCCAGAGGTACTGAATAGCAAAACGTTTGCTAGTGTGCTCTATCCACATAGGGAAGTACCTTTTAAATTTACTATAGAAAATGGAGAGTCGTTTGAAGGATCCGTTTTTGTTGTAGAAACAAAAGAAGTGAATATGCCATTATTTGCCACTCTAAAACATGAATATTCAAACATTGCTATGGGAGATGAAAAAGCATTGATAGGAACCATAAAAAATATTGGGTCATCCATTATCAATGATGTTGCGGTATATGCATCTGTTCATTCCAAAGATGGTACGCAATTAGATTCTGTAAAAAGTGCAGTAATTCCTATTCTGTATCCAGGAGAAGAAAAACCTTATAAAATTATTCCTGAACCTACTACAAGATCTTTAGCTTACTACTATAGCTGTGCTGGTCTTGATATAAACAGTCCTAAAACAACTTTAGACATAGGAGGAGGAGAATTGCTTCCCTTTGATTTTGAAAGCGCATCTCTTGTGAGCAATTTTATCTATGACAAGTCCTCTGACAGTATTATGTTTACAATCAAACCATATAACCCAGAAGGTGGAGATCTAATATTCAAAATTCCACAAAGTAACACCAATCAGAAGATAAATATCAGTATTGATGGAAAGCTGCATAAAGAAGCAACGATTACAACCGACGACAAAACAATTACAATGAAAGTATCAATACCAGCCGATGAGCATAATGTCATTATTTCAGGAGCTAGAAATGGAGTATAACAACATATCATCTGTTCCTGTGTGGAAAAGAGAATTTATATAAAATAAATTGTGATAAATTAACCAAGCTCATTCAATTTATCCTCAAATTGATATCTATCTACGTCGTATTACGATTCCAATCCTAGAAACATGATCAAAAAGAAATAAATAATGTAAATTTCAATTCAAATAAAAGAGTAAGATATAAAGGAACAACAACAAGAAACATAATTATTGTTATGTACAATATTTCTATTACCTTATTACATATTTTTTGCAAATAACCTTCTTATATCCGATTTACGTATTAGAATCATACAGTCAGAAACGAAAGTGGAAGAAACTGCGAATTTGACTGTAAATCACACTGGTAAGTACTGACTTGTGCAAAAGGCTTACCGGAAAAAACTGATGGGTCGCAATGGGCCAAGAACTATCTGGCCCATTGCATAATCTATGTTGTAGTCAGAAGTTATTATTAGAATATAATATTTTAACAGTATAAAAGATAAAAATGAGCAACGAGATAGTTGATCAAATGTCATTTAATCTGGTAAAAGCTATCAAGAATACCCACAGAAATCCAATAAATATAATTTTGCATGCAGTAGGATTAGTCCTATATTGTTTTGCACTATATTTGATAGCGGATGATTTAATTGGAGAAGGACAAAAAATGGTTCTTGGTATATTTTCTTTTATCACTGCAATAGGACTATTTTTGATTGGTCACAAGATCGAAGGAAATATTAGAGCAATTACGATAATTATTTTACTAAAATACATCAAAAGTAAAATATAGCTTACTAAAAATAATAAAACAAGTCTATCATATTTACTATAAAGATCCATGTTTGTTCAGTTTAAATATATTTTCTATGATAAACTATAGTACTTTAAATATTAACAGTAAAATAATTCCAAAAAAGTTATAGTTTAGATATTACATAATATTATTAGGTGAGACACATGAACACCTCCAAGATAATAAAAAAAGGTCAAAATAGCTTATTTTTCAGACATGAATATCTTAGAGATAGTCTTTCGCAAAAATACAGAGAATGTGAATCGTGTAAAACCAGAACACAATTTACATGTTTAGTATGTGGATTTTGTTGGAGTTGTCATTGGAAAATTGAACAGCTTTCAAAAATTCCAGAACACTTTTTAAAAGATTCAGTAAGTTTTAATAAAAAATGACAAGAAATTTTTCTCGCTTAAAACTACAGTAAATAGCAACAAACAGCATAAAAACTATTATTACCAAACAGTAAAAATATCAAATATGGATTTTGATAATTTGTGTAAAAGGATACTAGACATGGACAAAAAAGTTAGGTTTGCAGGTGTATGCGACGAATCTGGCGAGATAAAATATGGTAGTCAGCGAGAAGGCGTACAAAATATTTTAAGCAGCGAAGAAACCAGGAAATCAAATCTGCAAGCCTTGGCAAGATGGGGTCTTAGAAATTCATTAGCACCAAAAATCGGCAAGGGCAAGTACGCAATGGCAGAATACGAAAAGATAAAGAGAATAACTATCCCGCTACCAGATGAACATCTCCTACTGGTTACAACCGAGGTAGAAGCAGACCATGGAAAAATCATTAATAATATCATAAGTTTATTAAGTGCATAACAATTCATGGTGGAGGCATTTGTCTTAATTACTTGTGATTACGGGCAGGAAGAAAAAATACTTGAGGAATTAGATAAGATAGAAGAGATACAAGTAATCAACAGATTAGGAGGTCCATATAACATTCTTCTTAAAATAAATTCAGAAACTATCGATGAAATAAATGAAATTGTTACAGGACAGATAAAAACAATAGACAAGATAAGACATACTTTAATGTTAAAAATCAAGACAGATTAGTTTAAGATCAGATGTTTATGTAAGACATTGTTTTATATCATGTAAAGTATTATGAAATCAGGATGAAACTTATATGCATGTTCCAGTTTTTCAGTAGTTCGTTGTCTATTTAGAAGAATTTTTCAAGATCAGAATAACATTCCTTAATTATAAAAGCTATTGATAGGTTAGGTCAATTTCTCTTTTTTCGCAATCCATTTTCCTGATTTTCTGTCTAGAATTATACTACCTACTATGTGTCCCTTATTGTATACTTTGGCAATTTCCTTATTAATTCCCATCAAGGACAGAAGAAAAGAATCTTTTTCGTGATATCCAGATTCTATAACCTTCATACTGAGTTTACTGCTAGTTTTTTTAATCAGGTTTCTTGCGAATGACCAATCTCCTTTCCAATAAAAAACTTTAAAATTGCCGAAATTTACTGTTGACAGTGAATATCCTTCAAGTTTGGCTTCAAATTTTTTATCATGTTGTAAGGAATATGAATTCATCCATTTTATGGCCTCTTCTGCCTTTCTTTCCTCAAGAGCAAAATTATCAGCACTTGCCAATTAATCATAAGAAATTATAATCCAGATTAAATACTTGACGTTGTTTTATTATATATTAAAACAGACATATGAACAAAGAGAAAAAGTTACATCTAGATAAAAAAGGAATCAGAGTATTTGCAATTGCTGAAAGTTTCAAAAAAGAAAATTCAATATCCATCATTGCTGGAATTGTAATGAGAAAAGATCTAATAGTTGATGGTGTTGTTTTTGGAAACGTTACTATCGGGGGTAATGATGCTACTGACAGTATCATATCAATGATAAAGAATCAGGAAAGAAATGATATCAATCTTATTTTATTGGACGGTATGATAATTAGCATGTATAATATCATTGACGGAGAGGAGATCTTTAAAACTACCAGTATTCCGATTATTGCTATCACATTCAAAGATTCCTTTGGTATAGATCAATCTATTAAAAACTATTTTCCAGATAATTATAAAACGAAGATTGAAAGTTACAACAAATTGGGAGAACGTAAGAAAATCGTGTTGAAGACTGGAAAATTTCTGTTTATTAGAAATTGGGGAATAACTATTCAAGATTCAATTGATATTATTAATTCTTTCCTCATTCAAGGAGCAATTCCAGAACCTATAAGAATAGCAAAAATGATAGCAAGAGCACATGTTAGAATAAACAAGTAAAGAAGAAATACTAGACTATCTATAAAAATGAAGAAAATAATAGCCAATAATTATATCTCATCTTCATAGTAAGAAGATTTTTTTAATGTCTAACTTTTTACAAATTTAAAGTATATAATTCTAATACGTTGCGTATCTCCTTTGAAAATCTTGAGGAAATAGGTGTTATACTGTTCATGAGGCCCTTCGGAACAGTCTATTGTAATGAATCCTATCGATTCAAAAAATTCTTTCAACCAAATCATTTCTCCAAAAAATAATTCATCAGATACAGGTTGTAACAATGCATCGGTGATTTCTGTGATTAGAATAAAACTACCTTTATGTTCTAACTTGTTGTAGATTATTTTATATAACTTGCTCCATTTTTGTTTATGATTCTTATCTATAAATTTTGGATCTGGCAAAATATAAATAACTTTATTGATGGAATTATCCCCGAATAATGGAAGAACCTCATCAAAGGAATTATTAATTAACTTTACATTATTTGATTTAATATTGGATGAAGCTTCTTGAAAACGCTCAGTGTTAATTTCAATCCCTATAAAATAGTTCTCTTTCTCTTTCTCTGATAAATCTTTGATTAATCTTCCATCTCCCATTCCCAATTCAACTACCAATTTGAGGGATTTTGGCATTTCAGAAAGGAGTTTTTTATTCACTAACGTAATTTAGAATTTCAGATGATTTTTTATACATTTCGTTATTAATCGAATATATTTAAAATTTTATTTGTTATAATGATATTCTCATATTTTCAATGGAACAAATACTGCTGATAGAGATGATGAATTATTTCCCAAACAATACTAATTGAGAGATTAAAATCAGTTTTGGGTATCTATAATTTTTTACCCTATTGGCTAGACAGCGTTTTAGATGACCCAAAATATATTCTATTGGTAAACCAACAATAATTGGCCAAAGAATGTTAAGAAATTTAATTATGAATATCAAATATTTGTCCGCTAATTTCTCCTTCTGGATAATCACGGCTTTGAACATTTAGATAAGCATATCCATTTTCAATAAGATCTATTAACTCGCTAAACGAAGAATTTTTAAGAGGTCCTTTAAGGTCTTCAATACCTAAAGAACCTTCTACTGATAGTCCAGGACCTTCTCTACAATGGCCTTTTCCTTTGATCTCATTACATAAAGACAATACAGAAGGTCCATCTTCACCTCGATTTCCAATATGAACATCAATAATTTCTACGTCATCGCCTTCAACATAACTCATACCGTATAAGAAGACTTCAAAATCAAGTGTCTCCACATTGGGATGAAAAGTAAAGAATGCCTTTCCTCTAGAGTCGATATCACCATTACCTTGTACGTAAATAGAAGGAGACGGATACATATTAGACGTAAAAATCATTGGATACATTGCAAGATTAGATGACAAGGGATTTATAGGATACATCAAATTGGATCTATCTTCCTCATTAATATTATCATCATAATGTCTATCATCATTTTGGTAATAGTTATTGTCTACATAATTTTCAGAGTACTCATTTTCAATATCAATCAAAAGATTTTGAGTGACGGGTTTTTGATTCTTATTCATATCTCCATATATACTAGGGATGATCGATGATATCAATATACCAAATAGGATTAAAGAAAGAAATACTATAGAAAAAAATAAGAATGCTCTTTCCATTGTATGGAATTAAATATCAACTATTTCAAGAAATCGTTACACCATACTCTGAAATAATTATAACCAATATATAGATTATAATGATACTGTACCAAAATAGGAAATCGTATTAATAAACATAATATGAATCCACGTGATAGAAGAAATCGTTATATTAACATATTAATAATGATGTTATAGAAAAGTGATAAGATTTTTTTCGCTTTTTAGCAATTAATGAGTGAAATGTTCCAATAATAAATAAATAAACCGACAAAATAATTAGAAAAAATATCCAAAATTAATTCTTGAACTATTGTGGTTTAGTGATCAAGAGACATCATAGTAAACAAGGCAGCTCCTTTAGTAGCAAGCTCGGCTGTAATTTTGCTATCATCATCACTTCCAATAATAATAACATCATTGTCTTTTGGTTTTAGCTTTTGAATTAATAAATCCTTTATAATATCTTCTCTATCTAATGCATCATACTCCGTTTCAGGAATAAGAAATTTACCATTAGAAAAGATAAGAGTTGTAGCGCCAATAGCACCCAATTTTATCGCTTCATCACGCTGTTCCAATCCTGACCCGATCAGCCTAGCAGAATTTTTTAACAATATACAATAATTGAATTTTCCCAAAGTGATGGAACTTTTTGGAATTATAGTTTCCGATGGGATTAGAGTTAGAAGGTCACGGAGAATAACTTTTCCCTTATTTGTTAGAATTGTTCCTGATTTACTGGTAATTATAATTTCATTCATTTTTAAATGTTTTACAAGTGTCTTAACTGATCCTTCTCCAATACTTAATTCCTTGCATAAAAATGATCTGCTGATATGTCCATGTACACTAGCTAATTGTAAAGTTTTAAAAATATGAACAATCCCAAAAGATAGGTTCCTGCTAGGTGCATATTTACTGGAAATTCTACGTAATATCTTGATAGGATTATGCATAATTGTTTTATGAATACCTAACATGAATAATCAAATTTATTTGTATCAATATTTTATTTAAGTTTATAAATTACGTATCCCGAATTGTATACAAAAATTAGAAATATTTAATACTATACAGATTAAATAAAATACAAAATATTTAATAGATAATGCGATCTAGAACATCTTCACAAAATGATCTGATGATGTATTTTTAATCTACAAATCAAAGATATTACTCGGTTGGATAAACTAGACAACACTTTATATACTACTTGCTAGTATCTTCATCACTAATGACATTATCAAGACAGATTCAGATCCGCGACGATAAAATTCCTAAATTAGCTATAGGAATTCTTTCGGTTGTATTATTATTTGGTTTATTTATGGTCGGATATGACCAAGGACAATTATTTAGCATGGTTCAAGGAGAAAAAGCATTTGAGGATCTTTTTATTCATGAATTATTCCATGACATGAGACATGCTGCAGGATTTCCATGTCACTAATTTTTTAGGTAATTAATATTGAAATCGTTCACTTTTATTTTTATTTCCGTTTTTTCTGGAGCAATTGCCGGAACAATTTTGGGCGTGATTAACCTCGGTATTGTGGAACCTTTTTTGGATAATGCAATAGGAATTGAAGTTCAAAATGCAATAAAAGATGGGGAAGCAATAGATCAGAATGAATTACAAAGCTATCGAATATGGCAGAAAGTCGGTCAAATTGCTGGAGGAACCATTTTAGGTTTATCATTTGGAGCCCTTTTTGGTATTACATTCATTTTTGGAAGAAACATTCTTCCAGGTTCAAATAATCGGAGGAAAGCAGTCGTTCTTGCAGGGATTATATGGCTGGTAATTTTCCTTATTCCTGCACTCAAATATCCAGCAAATCCCCCTACAGTAGGAGACCCTGAAACGATCTATGATAGACAGAATCTGTACATTATTTTCACCGCTATTTCTGGAATCACTGCACTTGCACTTGCAATGATATATAAAAAAATGGACGGAAATCCAGTCAAGAAATTTGCTTTCATCTCAGTCGCATATGGGATTGTAATGATTGGAGCTTTCATCATTGTGCCACAAAATCCTGATGAAATTACTGCACCTATCAATTTAGTGCAGGGATTTAGAATAGCAAGTGGATTTAGCATGAGCGTATTTTGGTTGCTTCTTGGAATAATATTTGGAAGTCTATGGGAAAAATTCAAGCCTCATGAGAACCAAAAAATAACCACATTCTGAGAAAAAGATAGAGAAATTCTATATTTCTTATCTACTATTTACTATTTATTATTTTGCCAAATAGAATACTAGGCAAACAACACTTTAAAGCTAGGATGAAAGTGTGGATATATTCTGAAGAGACAATGATTCCTGTCTACCATATTTTTCAAAGATTGATTCAAATTTTGATACTTTCTCTTGAATCAAATTTCCATTTGTATCATAGAGTTTAGAAAAATTTGCCCGCATTACCAAATTTCCGCAGATATCAAAAAAACGAATACTGTAACTTTGACGATTATGAGATTCATTGAACTCTCTAACAAATCTTGCTTCTCCAACTTGGGTAATATTCAGATGGATATGCCAAGGGGTTGTCTCGTCGCCTATCGTTGCCCACTGGCCATTAATCTTAAATTTCATATCTTTTTGTAACCTTGCCTCACAAATACCACCCATATTCTTTACAGAAAAAATAATATCGTTTTGTTGAAGAATATCGTGTATTAAACCTTTGAATGTTGAATTAATCAATAGATAATGAATACATTTATCCATTAATAAATCATGATTGGAAATCGAAGAAATCTGATAAGATCGGATCTATTACTCTATATTATTTAAGTACTCTTTAGAGAGACACGTGAATTTATCATATCAATATAATAATAAGGTTAAAGCTATCGATGGATTAATTTGAAAACATATTCTTGCTGTCTAATTCAGGATAAACAAAAAATTCTTTTTAAAACAATCAATACTGATAATGGATTAAAGATCAGACAGAAATATAATTTTTATCAATATCGAGATATAATAATATTCATGATATTTCAAAGATATACAGTATTACTAGAATAATGATGTGATGATTAAGAAAAAAATAGTGATGATTTTAAAGATAATAGTAAGAAAATTATTATTATCATAAAAATATACTTGTTGAATAATGCAAGAGAAAAGAGAATTACCAAGAAAAATGGTATGGTTATCGTTTGTCTCTTTATCATTAACATATTCTATCATGCTAATTGGAGTTTTTATCACTTCATCTCATCAAGGACTTTCATGTCCTGGTTGGCCTTTATGCCCAAATGGTTTTGATTTTCCATCTTCAAAATATTTCTTTGAGCATTTTCACAGGATGCTGGTTTTAATAACGAGTGGATTTATCGTTGCAACAGCACTATATTCAGTTAAGAAAGCTAGATCGGTTAGAAAAACAGCAGTAATTGCAGCACTAATTGTGATAGTACAGATTCTTATGGGGATGATTGTAGTAAATTCAAAGCTACACGCTGTCCTCGTTGCGGGACATCTTGGTACTGGGATGGTATTATTTGCCATGTTGTTATTGACTTTTATTTACTCTTATAAGGAAAGAAAGAACAATAAGTTTAAATTATAGTTTTTATCCATGTAAAATCAGCGCTTTAAAAATTTTAAATGTAATTTGTAATACAAAATAGATCTTAATTTATCAATTTATCAAAGAATACGAAACCTGATTAGTTTGGATGAATTATCTGAAATTTTAGGTGGTCCAAATAATTTCAAAAAATATATTCCAGTTTTTCTGATTTATTTTATCTTATCTTAATTGGAGTAAAATGACAGGTAAAGTATTTGATAGATCAACATATGATAATTTTTGACTGCTTTAAACTTTTTATATTTATGAATAATGAAAATTAAAAGGATAATTCAAAATATTTTATCAAATAATTTAACCTGTAAAATAGCTCGGTTTCCATAAAAAAATGTATAAAATCTTGAATTTATTATTACGAATAGCGTGAAACAGAGAGATCTCTCTCTTAACAATCGAGTCTGTGGAGGTTACATCAAAAAGTTATATACAAATTTTATTTTTTTTGGGAGTCCAAACTTTCTTTATACAAAGATATCATTTCTTGATATCCTTCAGAAAAATCTTTATTCAAATTTTCGATTAAATCTATAAATTTTAAATCACCAGATAAAATTCCTTTCATCTTTGTTTCCAGTTCATATAATGTAACTCTAACATCATCTTTTAGCCCAGTATTAACGGCCAATAAATTAGTTTCATTATACATTATTAATAATTTGAAAGCAAGTCTCCTGATAAGCCATTCTAAATCAAACTTCAATCGGTCAATAATTCTTATTTTATCATCTTCTTTGTTTGATGAATTAACATCATCGATTGCATTAAGAGTGAGATTGCAACATTCCTGTATATACGTAGTTAACTGAGAATAAAATCTACCTGTCGACATTTTTATAGTTTTTTCTTGAAAGAATTGATAAACAAGAGTTTGTAAAATAATATCATCTTGATATTTGATTAAGAATTGTGGGGGATATATAGAAATATTTAGAAAGATATAGAATAAACCATTAGTTCTAAATCGAAAGCTTTTGGAACTGCTCAAGAATCTCCCCCGGCCAATTTCTAGAAACCCAGTATCTTCGAGATACTGTGATATTATAGATGTAGGGTCCTTTGTGTCAGATGGTGGATTACGTAGTTTTAGATATGATTTAAATTTGAAAGATTGATCATGTCCGCTTACAAGTTTTAAAAGAAAAGCGCGCTGGTCTAAAGTAAGATCCTGTTTCTTGTAGCTCAATAACGATTCAATATAATTTGAATATGTCATGATCAGCATATGCTATGATACCCACGTATTTATAAAATTATATTATCACCGATTCATCGAATCGAACAATTTAATTGATAGATCGATATACATTTAGATTTGAGAGGATTATACAAAATATATGTCTAAAAATATATATTTTTTTTACTAAATGCATTCCTGATTTTTATAAATAAATTTATAAATCTATTACTAAAAATGAAACGTTTTGTGATTAGATTAGATTAGATTAAAATGGAAATTCTAGGGTTGTGCTTTCTAGATCCAAAATAGGAATATAGATAGAATGTGATTCCGTTCCAAGATCTTCTGCAAATTCATATTTTCCACTTGTCTTATTGAGCTGGATAAACTTGTCCTCAGGTTTTTCCATGACAACAGTATAATGAATTAAACTGCTTCCAATCGAACTATTATATATAAAAATGATATTTTTATTATGACAATTTATAAAATAAAGTAAAGAATTTATCCCTATTGCAGATTGCGATGATGCCAACATTATTTTCAGCATATCTTCAAGATTATTGTATTTAAGATAATGAAATTTTGATTTTGGGTTTTTTTGCACTCATATTTAAAACATCTACCCATTATTAGACCTTGCTAAAATATACAAAATTGGGAAAAATAAAAATTTACATTTTATCTGATATTGAAAAATCATAACCATGCGAAAAAAAACCAAGAAAAAATATACCACTAAGGTAAAAAGAAGTGATGTGATAAAAACAAACAGAATTTACAATATCGATTGTATAAAATTTATGCAGAAATTAATAGATGAGAACAAAATTAAATTTGATGTTATTGTAACTTCCCCACCATATAACATAAATAAATATTATACAAAATATAATGACAGGAGAGAAAAAAATGATTACCTTGATTGGTTACAAAGAATTGCAGAAAAGAGTATATACATACTAAAGGAAGACGGATCTTTCTTTTTAAATGTTGGAAGTACGTTAAAAGATCCATTATTGCCGTATGATATCGCAAGAAGATTTATTGATGGGGGATACAAGCTACAGAATACTATTCATTGGATCAAATCAATTTCATTTGAAGATAATGACATTGGAAAAAATAATATATTGAAAGAAAATACCTCCGTAGGGCACTTTAAACCTATAATAAGCAAGAGATTCTTAAGCGATCTACATGAATATATTTTTCATTTCACAAAGATCGGAGACCTGACAATTGACAAATTGGCAATCGGTGTAACATATCAAGACAAGACAAACATAGGAAGATGGAAATCAGCAACTAGTGACAGAAGAGATAGAGGTAATAATTGGTTCATTCCTTACAATACAATTCAAGAAAGAAGACCTCATCCAGCGATATTTCCTAAAAAGTTACC
Organism: uncultured Nitrososphaerales archaeon; assembly: GCA_963695855.1. Lineage (GTDB taxonomy): Archaea > Thermoproteota > Nitrososphaeria > Nitrososphaerales > Nitrososphaeraceae > TH1177. The sequence continues at coordinate 1,125,521 of CAVOHZ010000010.1, forward strand.
ATATTTATGTATTAAATTACATGGAATAAAAGAAAATATGATTGTTTATGATCCATTTATGGGAATAGGTTCTACTGCACTGGCATGTATAGATATTGGAGTAAACTTTGTTGGTACAGAAATAGATAATAACTATGTAAAAATTGCAAATGAATATATCAAAGGATGTCGGTAAATGTTGGTATTACAATCTTTAACTTGTACAAGATTGGAAACGAGAATTATCCATATGCAATATTTTTGTAAACAAAATTATTTTATCATATAACTGAAATACTTACTTCCTTTCCATCTATATCGATATTCTTATATTCTATTTTATCTAATTGTTGTTCTGATAAAATTAATGATTTGACTCGAACGAGATATGTTAACTCATCTTTAAATCGTGATAAAGAAGATATTTCGTCCTTATCTAACTTTGCAACATAGGCAGTAGAAAGGATCTCAGTAGGATTATATGATTTCTCTTTTCTTAACTGCTGGAGATTTCTCGCCAGATCTCTCAAGAGACCCTTGACAAGTAGAACTGGATCTCGAAATGAAGAAATAAAAACCATAAGATTTTCTTTTTCTGCATTCACATAACCATCTTTGAGAGTAAATGATATCTCCAAGTCTTGACTGAAAATTTCAATGGAAGATAACGAAAGATCGTCATAAACTATTTTAAAACTTTTAGTATCTTGTACACACTTTAAAACTTCAATTTTATCGAGCTTTTCAAATTTCGCAATTACCTTAGCAATATCAGATTTGACTTGCGGTGCTATATTTTTTTTAATTAGGGAAACAGATGGAATAATTGGGATTTCCGCTTCTAATAATCCAAGGATCTTTTCAATTTCATTATTTGCAGATATCTCTATTATTTTAAAAGTTTCCACATTAAGTTGGTTTTTCAAGATTTCTGATATTTCGCTTTTTGAAAATTCCTGTTCAAGTGTGATATGTTCATTTGTTGAATTATTTTTTTCATGAAATTGACATATGACAATATTGGAAAGAGGCCAACGACGTTTAAGTTTGGCTTTCATTCTTGCAGAATTTGATATAGATATAATTTCCTTTATTTTTTCGAAAGTATTTTCAAGATCCTTGTTTATCAGATCATTCAGTGGTTCGGGCCATTGACAAAGTAATATACTTGCTTTTTGAATATTCGTAAAACAATTTAGATACAAATATTCTGTTAGAAAAGGCGACACAGGATGAAGAATTACATCTACCTTTTCAAGAACATAGTCCAATGTTGCAAATATTGCTAATCTTCTATTGATTTCTTCGATGCTATCATTCCAGATATAATTTCTGGTAAGTGGGATATATGTTTGGCTGATATCATTTATAATAAATTCTTCTATAGCTTTTGTTCCCTCATGAAATCTACAATTTTCAAAGCAATTATTCACATACAAGATCAACTTTTGTAATATGGAAAATAACCATTTTTCTGGTAGTTCTAATAGATTATTTTGCAAGGCCCATTCAAGATTATGCCTATTTCTATCGAAATTATCCAATACACTATTTTGTTTTAAATATACATGTAAATAATATAATGTACTTAAAACCTGATATGGTCTTGAAGCCATTTCTTTAAGGCTGAAATTTAATGCTTCAATTGGAGATGACTTCCAGATAAAATAGAATCTGATTAGATCAACTGGATTTTGATCTAATAAGAAATCTGCTTCAATAACATTTCCCGCACTTTTACTCATTTTGTTTCCTTTTTCATCCAATATATGACCTTGAAAGAGAAAAGATTGGAATGGTGCCGTAGAAGCATTATTCAGGATAACATTTTGCATTAACAGTGAGTACGACCACCCTCTAGTTTGATCGATTCCCTCAGTCAAAAATACTGCAGGTATCAAATTATCATACTCTGTATCACTAAAGGATGCAAATGGTGCAGACCCACTATTGTGCCAAGTGTCAAGCACAAAAGGTTCTCTAACCATTTCCGAATTACATTTAAGACAATTTATTTCAACTCTATCAATCCAAGGCCTATGCAATTCGAAATAACATTTATCAATAGCTGAAACATCCCGACTATTAGTTTTCTTAACATCGTCTTTATTTTGCTTCTTAAACTTGATTATTAGGTTGTCATTGTCCATGAACAAAAGATTCTGCGACCTATCCACTAGTTCTTTTTTAGTTGATAACAGTTCTTTTTCTCCACACTTTTCACAGGTCCAGATTGGAAGCGGGGTCCCCCAAATACGTTCTCTTGAAATACACCAAGGAACCTTTTCTTTGATTATTTCAAGAAATCTATTCTTTGGAGCATCAAAAAAATACTCTACGTTGGTTGCTGCTTCTAAAGGTTTATCCCCCAATTTATCAATCATATAAAAATATTCTCTCCTTGCTAACCATACAAGTTTATGATGTGATCTCCAACATGTTGGATATTGGTGTTTTATTCTACCTATTTTCACAGCAGATCCTAATTCATTCATAATATCTATGATTTTTTGATCCGCATCCCTAACAAATAGATCCTTGAACTCACCTGCAGCTTCGGTAAAGAATACTCTATCATCAATCGGAACAAATATTGGAACATTTCTCTTTTTAGCTATGTTGAAATCATCTTCTCCGTTAGCAGGTGAAAGATGAACTATACCACTACCAGTAGTGACATCTACAAAATCTTCAGACACGACAAAGTGAATAGATCTGGAATTAGAGAGACCTTTTAGTCCAGGAATAAGGTCCAGTAATGGATGGATGTAATATTTTCCATCAAGATCTTTACCTTGTGTAATTTTGATAGTTTCATATTTATCAATTTGTAGTTCCTTCATCAAATCGTTTAATCTTGTTTCACCAATTATCCAAACTTCATTATTTACTTTAACGTAGACATAATTAGCATCAGGATTAACCGCAGTTAGCTCATCTGTTATTAAAGTAAAAGGCATGGTAGTCCACACAATAAGATATGAATAATCATCAACCAGTTTTACCTTGTAGTAAAAAGATGGATCTTCAACAGTATCGTATCCCTGATTGACTTCAGAGTTACTTAGAGAAGTCTGACATGACGGGCAAAATGCAACCACTCTAAACCCTTCTTGCAAAATTCCGTTATCCCAAGCTTTTTTCAAATATGACCATTCCCTTTCCATATATTGATCATAATAGGTCCAATATCCTCTTTCATAATCAAATGACATACCGAGAAGTTTATCAACATGTACCCATTTTTCATTATATTTCTTGACTAAGGATTTACATGACTGTACTATTTTCTCGATACCAACTCTATCAATATTATCACTCTTATTTCCTGTTAAACCCAATTCTTTTTCAACTTGAAGTTCTACTGGTAAACCTTGAGTATCCCATCCTGGCCTAAAAACGACTTTATTTTGTTTTAATACATTAAACCTAAACCAAAGGTCTTTGATTATTCTTCCGCGTAAATGTCCTACATGGGGTTCTCCATTCATTGTAGGAGGTCCGTCGACATAACCCAGAACTTTTTGATTATTTCGATTTTCTATCTCATTTTTTATAAATTTATTAAATTGTATTAGTTCCATGTGATCCCTAATTTTTCTTTCAATGAGTTTAGCATTGAAATGCGCCTCAAGTACCATAAACACAAAAAGATTCTAATAACCATTCTTTATGTTTTTGGATAAGTAAATTTAACTGATTGATTTAGATATAAACTATCAAAAAGAAAAGAAAATTGATTAATATATTATAAAATAAATCACATAGACCAATATAACTACATTAACCAAAATCTATACTACAATAATAATATTAAGACACTATCTTTATCGAACTTATTATCCTGTCTATTATTGGTAATTCTTTATCAAAATTTTGTGTTGTGGATTGATATATTAATGTAAACAATTTTTTATCTATGATCGAAAATATTTCAAGAAGTTTACCACCGAGGTTATTTTCTCTAAATACATACTTTACGATATGACTGGCTGAAGGATTACCATCTATTTTATATTTGGTTAAATTTTTTTCTAAAACTTCATAAACACTATAATAAGAGTTACTCCCAAATTTTCCAAAATCTTCTGACTGTTCAAGAACAAGTTCATTTGATAATTTATCTGAATCTTCGAAGGTATCAAAGGAAATTCCTATAAAGGAAGTACGATTGCCATCGATTACTGTAAGCAAGTTGAGATCTAATATGTGGAATTTTGATATTTTCTCTTCAACCTTCCAGTTTTCTGGATACAGGAGAGAGAATTTTGCACTACTATAAGAGATCCATTTGGTGGAATTGTCTTTAAACTGGGAATTTGAATCTTCACCGTAAATTAATTTTACCTTATTATATGCGTCTGTAAAAAAAATTGCAGACAGTGAAATCAAAAGAGCAGAGACTAAAAAGAGAAAAAAACGAAAGCCGAAAATATTAAACATCAACAATAAAACTAAAATAAAGCATAATTAATAAATTCTTTCTCACTCGATGTTTGAATTTAGTGAAAACAGTTAAGATATCTTAAATTACATTAATTTGGATATTTGGTCAGAAGATTTAATATTGCAAAAAATAAGATTTTCAGCTGATATAACCCATATTGGATCTTCTATTTTGTGATAAAAATTGTCTTTCGTCATCTTGACGTTCTTCACCCACCAAACTCTGGGCACCTTGATTAGATTTCGCCAACATTTGTTGTTCAAGATTTTTGATTAATATTTCGGTATCTTTAGCCCTTTTTGTAATTTCATCCATGTTTACATGAATATTCAATATACGCGTTATCGTTTCAAGAATTTTTTTAGCTGCAATAGCATCTATTACATAACCAGAAGTTTCACCCAACAGACAGAGGCCATCAATTCCACGCAATTTTCCCAATCCTATTATGATCCCATTCATCCCTGTTATATTGCCATTATCTAAGGAAGAAACATTATGATTCCTAAATAACCCTACTAATTTAGTAGCCGTTGCAGTGCCATATATTTTCGGAGCGTTTGTAAAAGTACCAGTCACGTATGCAGCTAGAGAATAAATATTAGAAATATCAAATTTTGTCATATCATCTAATATCTGTTCGGTCAAAACATATTCTGAACCAGGAACTATTGGTTGAGAATCTCCAGTAAGAAGAAGCAAGTCTGATGACGCAGGTTCCAGAATATCGATAGACTTCGATATATCACTACTTGAAATGTCTTGACCATCATCTTGCAATGGTTGTGTCTTGATTGTGGTGTTTTTACTTTTTTTATTCTCTCTTTTTACATAATAAACACTATTCTTAACTATCTCTGTGGTCCCGTCTTGTTTTATTATGATTTGCGGAGAGAAAAAAGTAGAATAGATATCAGCTAAATGTACAGCATCAAGTTCTTTAATTAAATAATCTATGGCTACCTTGCCTACAAACCCCGTACCCGGTAAACCGCAAATGAGAGAAGGAGATCGTAAAGATGGCAATTTTTTTTTGGAATAAACTACATCGATGGGTTTTGAGTAGGAAATCATTTCTAACAAAATGATATGATATTCTCTCTTTCTTTAAATGTTCCGAGTTGTTTAATCTCGTTTGAACACCAAGAGATCGGGTTTTAAGATAGAGGAAAGTTTATTGAATCAAAGGTTTTTTCTATTTAATGTTGGAATTCCCTTCAAGAGTAACAATAACAGAGGAGATGATAAACAAAAATTCCATTGCAAGAAATATCTCATCTAGGAAAGGAGATAATGGGATTGTGTTGGTAATAGGTGGAAGTAGAATTTATCATGGTGCACCCATACTGGCATCAATAGCCGCTTTGAGAGCAGGAACTGATCTAGTATATACGGCGGTTCCTAAAAGTAACGTAAATGTAACAAGAACAGCCTCACCAAATTTAATAGTAATACCTTTATCGGATGAAAGATTGACTGTTGGTGCAGTATCAAGACTAATCAAAACTATGCCAAAAGAGGTTGATTCTGCTGCAATTGGAATGGGATTGAATATTGCCAAGAAAGAGGCGATAACGATGCTGCTAAAAAAATTACTTGAAGATGGAACAAAATTGGTTTTAGATGCATCTGCATTAATTCCAGAAATATTACCCATAATTACAAATACCAAAAGTATTATTACGCCACATGGAGGAGAATACATTCGAATTTTTGAGACAGAATTAAAATATAAATTGGAAGATCAGATTAAGGATGTTGAAAGTTTTTCTAGAGAATACGGAATTACTATAATTCTAAAGGGACAGAACAATATAATCTCTGATGGAGACCAAACTGCAGTCGTTCAGAGGACTACATCAGCAATGACAGTAGGAGGAACTGGGGATATTTTGGCCGGATTGGTCGGTGGATTCTTTACCAAAATGAATGCGTTCAATGCTGGATGTTGTGGGATATATTTTAATGGAAAAGCAGCAGAGATTGCATATGATAAAGTTGGATTCCACATGATGGCTACTGATTTACTAGATATTTTACCACAGGTCATGAAAAAATTTGATTCAATGTCAGCAAATTGACTTTAAAATAGATTCCTAACTATCAATTAAGATGTAATTTTAATTCGAAATGAATGTATTTTATCAAAATCAACTACATCAGAAATCCTAGGAACAGTCTCCACCTTGTAATCCAAGTTTTCAAAATAAGAGCATATTAAAAACGACCACATTACAAGGGACTTGTTTTTATATTTTGAATATATTGTAATAATACCGCTATTTTTATCAAATTTTATACTGCCTGAACTATATACACTTAATGCTAAATCCATTATTTTAAAAAAGTCATCTTGATTGAGATCGAGATCTATTCCAGTTTTTCCCATCAACTCTAATATAAATAAAGATGAACCAATTTTTGATCCTTTATTTCCATATTCAAAAAATTTCTGCAACTCATTACCTTTGGTATTGTCTTGAAAGTCGAGATCCTGTTTAGAATTATCTATGGACAAATTTTGTGAGTGAGAATCATACGTCATCTCTTCAATAAATTTAGTTAACCGGATAGCATTTAATTGAACCACAGGGTCAATCTCAAAGATTGTGTACTTCAACAGCTTTGTTCCATTCTTCTTCGAATGTTTTCATATATGAAAATCCTAGAACATCTATTGATGTAAATAGAGCTGCTTTTCCATTTCCCCCATCTATATTAATAATATTATTAGAGTCAATAATCACGATATTTGAAAAAATATTTCCTACTTTTACCATTACTTCATTTGGCAGTGAAATAAGATTATCATGTCCAAGACATTGATTAGAGATTAAAAACTGAATTTTGATTCCTTTATTGATTGCCCTGATTAACGACTGCCTACATTTAGATATCAATCTTAAACCCCAAATGTCAAGAATAGCTGTTATGGATGTTCTCGAATTTTCTATCAAAGCAGTTAATCTTTCAAATGTAGATTTTGGGTCCAGAATGAAATATCTTTTCTCCTCCAAACCCTTAAGATAATTACTTTTCTCATTCAATTGTTGCAATTTATCTATAACTTTTCTCATATTTTTTAAACGTTGCTCATGGAGAGTAAGAATTTCCTCAAAAGCCTCTTTGGGGTTAATTGCACTACATATCAATGGTTTTTGCTGAGAAATGACTGATAGTCCTTTTTTCTCTAATTTCTTTAGTGTTAGATAAATTTTCGTTCTCGGTAAACGAGAATAGTATGCAATTTCACTGGCTGAAAGAGATCCCTTACCAATAAGCGTAACATAGGCTTTAGCTTCATAATAAGAGAGACCAAATTCTTCTAGATTTCCAACATCGTTATTATCTTTGTTATAAGTTATCGGATTTCTGAAATCTGTCATCTCATTCATGTATTTTTTTGGTTTGTATTTTCTACCGCTGTTAGTTCTTTTTCCTGTAGTGATATCATGAGGAGGAAATATATAGAAATCGTCTTCATGATTTGATCTCTGATTCATTATGATTATTTCCATAATTGATATTCAAAATAAAATCCCTTTGTCAATTAGATTATGTCAAAGCTAAAAAAAATACTGAGCTAATTCGAATGTTGTAACCACTGACTGATGTTACCATGGTTAACCTCAAATTTTGAACATAGTACTATTAATTATTGTTCTGTAATAGGATGAAGGTTTACGATAGATGGAGAATGATCTCGAGTTGAATTCAACAAAAAATAGTTCTATAAATGCAAAATATGAAGCCTATCAAGATTTTGTTAAGAAAAATAATTCAAATAGCACTCATGAAAGGGACCATGTTTCGACTCTAGTCAATGATCATAGATCCAATTTGATTGAACTTCATTTAATAAAATATAATACACCTTTAAGACCAAAGATAAATCAAATTCAGTATCGAATACATGAGGAAATAATAAAGCTTCTAAAAATATTTGATGAGTTAAAAATTCAAGATGAAGAAATAATAAGGAAATTGATTGTCTCTATAAACGAAAATAATATTCAATATTCTTCTCTAATTTCCTCAGAACTGAACAAAATAAGAAAGACTGGTAAGGCAATAGTGGTCTCGAAAATAGTTCTTGATACACTGCAAGTCCAAATTCATAGTGTATCAAATTTCAAGGATTTGGTTGAAACATTAACACCTTCCATTACGGTAATAAAGAGTTTAAGGTCGATGTTATTTTCTCAAATCAGAGCTTCAGAGCTTGATCTTAGAAGCATCTCAGATCTGCTGATTGACGTATTGATAAATGCTGGACAGGTAGGTGGACATTTAATTAATTTTAAAATAGCAAACGATAAAGCATCAACTATATTACACGATGCATCATACGAAGCTGAAGATAAAATAAGAAAGGAATTCTTGCCTATTCCAGAGCTCAAAATATAGAAAATCTAATTCAGGCTATATTTCATCTATTTTAGTTCTCTTTTTCTCTCTTGTACTTTAAATAAACTATTAAATAAACAAGAAAATAAATTTTATTTTATTTTATTTTATTTTATTTTTTGTATCCTATTTACTTGACATGTATTGAATATGAATCAGATCTTTGCCTCATCGATGTAAAAAATTGATTCGTTGCGGTGCAATACAGAGCCAGTAATTAGGTTTAGGACCGAACTTGTTATGTTAGAAAGTACAGGATCTAACCCTTCAATATTTCCAGCTAATACAAGATGTAACTTTATTTTTGAACCGAGAACATCAGATAGTTCTTGATTAACTGTTGCAGTATATGGTCTAAGCGCACCTCTAAAAACTTCTGATCTTGATCTAACAAGTCCAGATATTTTTTTCCCAGTCGGAGAATCTGGTCCCAGTATCACGATTATTCCCTCTGACTCTTTGAATTTAGAAGGTTCAAAGATTGCTCCTTCAGGTGCCATAGATCTAACTGCTTCTCTAGTGACAAGACCAGGAATATGAATAAAAGTATTAACTAGATCTTCCCATTCATTTCTTGATAATGACGTGAAATTTCTATTATAATCATAATCTCCAGTTATATGAATAACTGCATCTATTTTGTCGTATTTTGTCTTTGCGGTATTAAATATCCCTTTTACCTTTTCTTCATCAGAAAGATCTATTGAATGACTGTGATAACTTTTGTAATGTTCTAGATCTGCTGGATTGTTTGTCAATATGATGACCTGTTTTACCCCATTATTGTTCAATTCATTCGCAAGATTTGTTACTCTCTCTATGTCATGTTTTATTGAAGAGGTCGTTGTAATTACTACAACTTTATCCTTTAAGGATTGAAGAGAACCTTTATCTACTGAAGTTCCAATAATTGGTTTGACTGGATAAAATACTCTATCATTGGGAATAACCCTTCCGTTAATCAATTTACTGATCTTGTCATCAGACAGAGTTAGAACCATATCTGCTACTTCTTCTTGACTGAGGAATTCGTTATCTACAATCATTTTACTAGTATTGCTTTGTATTTTTTCAGCAATCTCTTGGATCTTGACTATCATACCATTAACTGTCTTGTTTAATTCGTCATCATCTTCAGTATTGACATTGGATTTCGATTTGTCTGTGGAAGTATTAGCTGAGATCGTTAACACGCATAGATGAGATTTCTTGAGCTATATTTTTTATACCATTAGAAAAAACATCAGAGGATTCACCTAAAAGTTCCAAACCCTTGGTTGCAGAATGCTCTATCTCTGTTGAAGTCAGTCCAGGATAACCGCCTATACGTAGAAACTCTGCGGCAGCTTTTGGATAGACAGTTTTGTAAATTCTATCTGAATGCACTGGTCCTGGGTTTGTAGCTACAGATTTTATTCCTCTATCTACTAATTCCCAGGCGAGAGTTTCTGCTAGTCTATTTTTTGCTCCCTGTGAAGCTGTATATGGGGTCCTGAATCTATATGGCCTTTGTTCATATTTGTTCTCTTCTGTAAAGAAAGTTGCTATTGTGATTATTTTGGAGCCTTTTTCCATTACTTTTAGACCCTGAACCGAAGTCCAAAAAGTTCCGGTTAAATGAATTGCAACAGTATCCTTAAAATCCTGAAATGAGGCATTAGTAAAAGTTTTTACTGGGCCTGAAACGCCAGCATTATTGACTATAATATCAACCTTACCAAACTCTTGTCTGATAGTTTCAAACATATCGTTTATTCCATTTTCGTCAGAAACATCTACTCCTGAAAAGGCTCGTACTTTTCCAGTAGAACCAATATCTTTTATTATCTTGTTTAATATTTCACTAGTTTTATCCAATGGTTCCCTTCGTCTACCCATTATTACAATACTAGCACCGTTTTCTGCAAATTTCTTTGCTATTGCTTGACCAATACCTGTTCCGCTCCCCGTGATAACAACTAGTTGATTTGAAAATTTTAATTCTGACGATTCTTTTATGGATAACTCTTCCATATAATTTTGGCAGACAATATTACACTTTTAATCTTTTTGATATTATAGGTAACTTTAAGAGTGGAATATTAACTATAAATTCCAAGGTAATATCAAAGATGAGAATGTCTAGAATGTTTACTTTTTTTTTAATGTTTGGTATTTTTGGTTGTCTTGTACTATCTTCTTCCGGATTATTAATTAAAGATGCTTATTCACATGGTTTGTTTAATTCAGCAGGAGAAAGAATTGGAAAATATTATATGCAAATAGCAACCGATCCAGAGATTCCAACTACCGGTCAATATTCAAAAATTTTACTAAGAGTATCAAGTGATGAAGTTGAATTATCAGACGTTCCTATTTCTATTACCATAACGAAAAACGGTCAAGAGTTGAATAAATTACCTCCGATAGTGATAACAAATGGTCATTATGAGTTTAATTACAAATTTCTAGAACCTGGGAATTATGTTTTCTACATAGATTTACAGGATCTGTATTTTTCTGGCAAGACTCTAACATATGCGTTCAATATAAGTACGCTTAATCCTTTTGGTTATATTTTCTACTCTTTGATAAGCTTTGCAAGTGTAACCCCCTTCACAATAATATCAGTAATCTATTTCAAAAATAGAAAAGACAGGAAGAGAAGGATTGCTGAAAATCAGAACTAAGGGAAAAGAAAATAGAAAAATAAAAAATAAAAAAAATAATCAAATTTAATATTCTTTCGTCGATGAGCTGAATTAATTATATTATTTGCATTTATTATTATTATTATTATTATATTGTATGTTTCTCTATTTCAGAGACAGATGGTTTCTCTTTTCCTGTTATTTTCCAGGCATATAACGTAACTAGGATAGTCATTGTATACAAAACGATTCCTATACCAAGATGCAGAGTTACAAGATGAGCATGAAGGCGTTCTATAATTACAATGGCTCCTAATGTGATCTGGCTAACTACCGCGGAACCGGCTATTATGGAAGCAATTTTCATTCCTTTTGGAGTTTGTTTAGATTTCAAAGTAAAGATCATTGTAACAATAACCATAATTCCAGTAATTGCTGCAATAGTTCGATGAAAATATTCTATGATGAAATCTTCATGTGGGACCAATCCAGCTGGACATAAAGGCCAGTCAGGACATGATAGACCCACACCTGATGCGCTAACATAGCCACCTATAAAAATGAGTGTAAAAAGAATAGAAAGGGTAGAGAAAGATAGAATTTTTAGAAGCATTGTTTCTGTCAAATGCTGATTATTTCTTTTCTCCAAATCAAATGATTGTTTGCTTTCTTCTATTGTACAGTTAAAGTTCCTAACATGTAGGGATGTACCGAACAATAAAAGTCATATTTAGCAGGATCGATATCTGCAGTCTCTAGCACTTTGGATTCACCAGCGTTTATGATGCTCGTATCAAAGATTTTGCCCGATGTTGAATCACTTGGACCAGCACCATTGGTCACAGTATGAGGCATTGCATCTACATTGTCTACGAGGATTGTCTGACCTTTCTTTACTTTTAGGTCTGATGGATCAAATGCTGGATTTCCCTGAGTTGCAGCACCTTCCAAAATTGTAAGTGTAACGTCTGCGGTTGGTTTTTCTTTTGTAGCCGCCGGTTGCGATGTGGCAGAGGAGGAAGCAGGGGCAGCAGTTGGTTTTTCGAAAGTGGCTAGGGCTTGAAGGTTTACCTCTGGTTTTACCTTTGATGATGGAGGAGCAAGATCATTCATGTGGTCAAATTCGACTATTGCATAGATAGCTCCTGCGATCATGATACCTATAACAATGACTAACCCTTTGTATAGCCTTCTGGGAGTAGTTCTAAGGATGTGCTTATCATCGTCTCTACTCATAAAATTCCTCTCCTATCTTGATCCGTAGTAGTTCTAATGAACTGGCTCTTTTCGTCTATAGTCATAATATTCCTCTCCTATCTTGAACGGATCTTGCATATCTGCAAATTTACCTTTGGCTGTACTCTTTAGCAAGTTGTATAGCATTAGTATGTATGAAAGTCCCACTACCCATGCACCACTTGATGCTATTTGGTTCATAATAATCCATTCTTCCAATGGGATATAATCAAAGTAACGTCTTGGCATTCCGTACAATCCAAGAACGTGTTGCGTCATAAATACAACTATAACACCTAGAAATGCAGCTACAAAATGGATCTTTCCCAATTTTTCATCATACATTCTTCCCGTTATGAGCGGAAACATATAGTATAAGAATCCTGTAAACGTCAAGGATACAGTTCCCATCAGAATCAAGTGGAAGTGTCCAACTACCCAATAACTATCGTGAGTAATAAAGTCAAGTGGTAAAGCAGTATTTACTACACCACCTGCTCCGGATGCGAAGAACAACAAGATTCCTGCCATGGCAAAAAGCATTGGTGTCGCAAACTTTATTCTACCTCCCCACATTGTGGCAATCCAGTTAAAGACATGCATTGCGGAAGCGGGTACCGCAGCAAGCGTTCCTACCATAAATACAGTCTTTTCAGTAAAGCTCATTCCTGTTGCCAGCATGTGATGAGCCCATGACGCAAATCCTATTGTAGATAGCAATAGAAACGCTGTTACTCCGGACTGATAGCTGTATATGGGTTTCCGAGAGAACTTTGGTATCATCTCATAAAGCATACCAACACCAGGTAACAAGAAGATGTAGACCTCGGGGTGGAAAGTAAACCAGAAGAGATGCTGGTAAGCGATTGGATCCCCTCCCAATGCCGGGTTAAAGAATCCTGAAATTCCTAATCTATCTGTATAAGTCATAATTAGGGCGGCAGCAAAAGTTGGTATAGCAACAAGTTGCATAAATGAGATTGCGAGGATAGCCCAGCAGAAAAGTGACATCTTCATTATAGGCAGATCTGGATGCTTACATCGTAGTATTGTAACAACAAAGTTGATAGACCCAAGTATAGAAGAAAGTCCTAATATTTTGAGTCCAAATATCCACAGCTCCGCAGCTGGACCGGGTGCTCTAATAATAGAGTATGGTGGATATGCAGTCCAACCTAAATCAGCAAAGCCTAACCAAATCATGCCAGCACCTACAGGTAGCATCCAAAAAGCAACAGCATTCAGTTTTGGCCAAGCCATATCTTTGTATCTAACCAGTATTGGAATCAAATAGTTACCAATACCGGCAGCAAAAGGTATAGCCCACAAGAACAACATCGTGGTTCCATGAACTGTAAAAAATCTATGGAACGTACTGGGATCTTGAATTATTTGCGCTCCAGGTAAAAATAGCTCTGTTCTTATCGCCAGAGCTAATGCACCACCGCACAGAAGAAAAGTTATGGAAAAAATCATATACAATAATCCAATGTCGGTATGATGTGTCGAGAAAATAATCTCCCACATTGGACGTGGTTTTTTAATTTCTAGAACCATTTCACTATTGCCTCCTTCACAAACACCAAATTACAATTCCTACAGTTATCCTTATTAATAAAAGTATTTTGTTTTGCCATCTTTACATCACTCTACTGTCAACGTTCCTACCATGTAGGGATGTACCGAACAATAAAAGTCATATTTAGCAGGATCGATATCTGCAGTCTCTAGCACTTTGGATTCACCAGCGTTTATGATGCTCGTATCAAAGATTTTGCCCGATGTTGAATCACTTGGACCAGCACCATTGGTCACAGTATGAGGCATTGCATCTACATTGTCTACGAGGATTGTCTGACCTTTCTTTACTTTTAGGTCTGATGGATCAAATGCTGGATTTCCCTGAGTTGCAGCACCTTCCAAAATTGTAAGTGTAACGTCTGCGGTTGGTTTTTCTTTTGTAGCTGCAGGTGCAACTTGAGCTGCCTCATTTTCAGCAGCAACTTCTTTTATTGCTGGCGGTTCAACGAACAATTGAGCTTTCATATTATAATGACTATAACCACAATATTCTCTACATTGAATTAGAAAAATACCTTCTTGGTCGAAAAGATTCCATAGTGTATTGATTCGGCCAGGAACAGCATCGATCATAAGCGTATAATCGGGCACGTTAAAGGCGTGATTTACATCAAGTGATGTAATCTCGAACCTGTATGGAGTTCCCTTGTTTACATGAAGTTCATTAACTTCCTTTGTTCCATCAGAATGTTCAAAACTCCAGAACCATTGCTGTCCTATAACTTTGATCGTTTGTGCACCAGGAGGAACCTCTTCCACAATTCTTTCTACGTTCCAGGATTCTGCACCCACCCAGATCAGCAATGCAGCTACGGCTGCAATATAGACCCATTCGATGGTTGCGTGTCCCATTAGCTTCTTCTTCCCTCCAGTGGTTCGCTTATTCGATTCCTCTTATGTGATTCCCTATATCTCCAAATAACATAAACTATTACCCCATTTACAACGGCACCAACAGTAAACGCGGCCACCATCAACCGATAGAAAAGACCCCATATCTCACCGTTCCTTTGTACATATTGTCCTGCCTCTTCCTGACCAAAAGCCTCTACTATAAAATTAACATATAGAATAGCAAAGAGAGGAACTAAACCTAATAATATCCAACCCTTAGATTTCAATCTCACACATTAACTCTCCTATTTATTGCTGAATACTCGGAACCATACAATTTAAGGTTTTTGGATTTGGATAAAATAAAATAGAATGATTCTTTAATTCATTCATTCATTCATTCATATAGATAACGATGAGCACCCATAAAATTAACCGTAGAAATCGACCACAAATTATACTCGTTTTTTAGTATGGTTAGAGCTGCATTCCTCATATGCCATCGGTATAAGATTTCCGGCTTCAGGTCCAACACATAAGATATCGCTGCCTTTATAGGATCTAAATGGGTTACCAGCAACACATTCTGATTGTTATGCTTGTCAGAGATATCTTCCAATAAACTTCTGATCCTTGATCTAACAGATGAAAATGGTTCCACACCATGGTCACTAAGAATGGATTCCTCGCCCATATAAAAGCTCAAGAACAAATTTCCGTATTTGCTTAAAATTTCATCGTAATCGCTACCTGCAAGTCTTCCCAAATCAATTTCATATAACCTCTCATCAATTTGATAATCTAAATTGAGAACTTGGCTAACAATACGAGCCGTTTCAACAGTCCTAGTAACCGGACTTGTGTAAATCTTCGAGATTGACAATTTTTTTAGATACTGAGCGGTATCTTGAGCCTGAATACGCCCTTCCTCAGTTAAATGTGATTCTAAATGTCTTCCTACTAATATCTTCTTTACATTATTTTCTGCCAGACCATGTCTCATAAAAATCGCTAGACTCAATATCATCTAAAAATGATTCAATCAATAATTTATAATTATAGGACAAACGTTTATTTCACATTCTGCTTAATGTGATTATTTATTCTTACCAATAGGAATTTCTTGATTGGTACTATAAAAATTAGTTCAAAACAACATGTTTAATACCCATACGAGCGGAAAATACCGTTAATATAAAATGAAGATTGGGATTATTGGTGGAACCGGTGGAATGGGAGAGGGTTTTGCATTAAGATGGTGTACAAAACATGATGTTATAATTGGTTCTAGAGACAAAAATAAAGCATCTGACATTGCAAATAATTACACAAAGAGGGCTAAAGAATTTTATGGCGAAGGTATGAAAGGATCGATTTCCGGTGATGATAATTTTGAACTTCCTAAATATTCAGATGTACTGTTCCTGTCTATTCCGTATGAATCAATAAATGATACATGCAGTAGGCTATCAGCACAAGTAAAAGAAAATTGTATCATAGTGTGTCCCATTGTTCCTATGGGTAGAGATGAAAAAGGGTTTACATACATATGTTTTGAGCAAGGAAAGAAATCTGCTGGAGAATTAGTTGCGGATAACTTTAAAAAAAGATCTAATATCGTTTCTGCATTCCATACAATATCTGAAGTAAAACTAAAAAAAATTGATCAGGGTATGGACGCGGACACATTTGTGTGTGGAGATGATGAAAATAGTATATCTGTAATAAACGACCTAATCTCAGAGATATCGGGACTTAGATCTATCTACCTGGGACCGCTATCTTTGTCCTATCAGGCTGAGGCTTTAACTCCAATGTTATTAAATTCAGCAAAGAGAAACAAAATGAAAAATCCTGCAATAAAATTGGTGTAAATAACAAACCATTAAAAGACATCAAAAAAAGAATGAGTTATAAATTTAAAAGCGGCAATGATCCCAGACGTGGAAAGAATTGGATGTCCGCCATGGGAGTACTTTTTATAGTGATGGCTGCGGTTATCGCACTAAGAAATCTATATTTTGTGACTACTCAACTATCCTTTGAATTTTATTTAGACAATTATACTAATGGAGAAATAACAAATGAAAAATTTGTCATAGCTATGATCATAGCAGGAGGTATTTTACTATACTGGGGATACTTTAGAAAAAAGGAAGAACATGACCCGCCTGATGAACATGAAAGGAGAAGATTTGAAAGATAAAAATGGTCGAAAAATAAAAATATAATCTATTTTGGTCCAACATATATTCTCAAATCTGCTGATCAGCTAGACACTCCTTCCTAAAAGATTTTGTATCATCATTGAATCGTTGAATCGCTAGTTCCATCAATTGGATGTTTATGTGTCTAATTCTAGTAAAGAGATGATATACAATATTCTTTCTTTCTTTTCTTTTTTGATTATGCAAATTATTGCTATTTTTTAAAAACATAAAATAATAATAGAAGGTATAGTGTATTTTATTTTTTGTACCTCTGAAGACCTTACCCAAAATTCAAAAGCATTGAAAAAAATTGAAAGTCAGACTAGCGATGATTGCATTTCCCTCAGTCTGGCTATTCTTTGTTCCAGTGGTGGATGGGTTGCAAAGAGATTAGCGATAGTACTTCCAGATATGGCAGGAATAATAAAAAATGCATTAAGACTTTGGAATCTTTGTGTCTGTTGCCGTGGAGTCCTCTTCATACTTTCACTTATCTTTGTTAATGCATTTGCAAGTACCATGGGTTTTCCTGTTATCTGTGCAGAACCTCGGTCAGCTGCAAACTCCCTGTATCGCGAGATTGCTCTGGTTATTATAAAACTGACTATCCAAGTTATTACAGATACAAGAATTATTATGATAATTGCACCTCCACCAGAAGAATTGCCTCTTGACCTAGAATAGTAACCTCCGCCATACAGAGACCCGTAAAAACCATATTGCATAAGATACCATGCAATGGTAGAAAATAGACTTGCCATGGTTAGGACGAGAACATCCCTATTTTTAATATGTGACAACTCGTGTCCTATTACCCCCTCAATTTCTTCTTCATCTAGGACATCCAAAAGTCCTGTTGTTACGGCTACTAAAGAGCTTCTGTGTCCTTTTCCAGTGGCAAATGCGTTTGGAATATTTGTATTCACTACTGCAACCTTTGGTTTTGGAAGATTGCTTCGCTGGACCAACTTCTCGACTATTCGATGAAGATCTGGATATTGTTCTTTTGTGACAACTTTTGCGCCAGAGCTCCACAGAACTATCTTGTCAGAGAAATACCACTGAGCAAGAATCATGAGTGATATGATAGCAATCATTGGTAGAAAACCTACACCCAGGTATGCCAATACAGTCAAAAAAATGATATATAATATAGAAAGAGCAAAAAAACATATGACTATTCTAAAAGTTAATCCACTATCTTTCTTGTAATGAAAAAATTTATTTTCTGGTTCCAAAAATATTTCTATCCAAATAATTATGGAGTGAACAGGCTCTTATTAGTTATGTTTTGACGATATGAACCCTTCTAGTCTGTTCATTGCTTCCTCCAGTATATCTTCTGTGGCAAGATAAACAATTCTAAAGTTTTTGGATCCGAAACTGGAGCCAAACCCTGATCCATGTACCATCAGTACACCAGTGTTGTTTAGGAGTGAGACGACGAAGTCCAGATCGTTAGTCCAACGTGTGTTCATTTCAAATTTCGGAAATACGTAGAATGCACCACTAGGAAGGTTACATGATATTCCTGGCATAGAGTTGAGACGTTTTACTATGAAATCTCTTCTATTCCTGAGTTTCTTGACCATTTCCTGAATGTGGTCCTGTGGTCCCCGTAAGGCTTCAACTGCAGCCTTTTGAACTGGAAGATTTGATGCAATTCTCACCCTTGCAAGTTTTGGGACATTTTTGCGAAAGTCATCAAGTTTTGCACAGTTACTGTTTATACACATGTATCCACATCTCCAGCCGGTCATCAGGTACACTTTGGAGAATCCGTTGAGTAGGATAACAGGTAAGTCCTTTGTTACCTTTCCAATGCTGGTAAATGTATCGTCAAAGACAATCTTATCGTAAATTTCATCACAAATAATATAGAGGTCGTGCTGGCAAGCAATATCCACTATATCTTTCAAGCCTTTCTGAGTGAATATCTCACCTGTTGGATTATTGGGGTTAATCAGACATATAGAAGTGGTTCTGTCTGTTATCTTTGATTTTAAATCGTCGAGATCCGGAGTGCCGTCTTGATTGATTTTGAATTCCACAGGTTTTCCCCCATAGAACTTTGCGTATGATGCATAGGGTGGATAGTACGGTCCGGGCATCAGAACTTGGTCGTTTGGATTTACTACTGAAGCCATAGTCATATCCAATGCCTCAGATACACCGTTTGTTACCAAGACATCATTTTCATTTATAGGAAATCCTTTGCCACTTTCTTTTTCTACAATTGCCTCCCTGAGCTCTGGCAGACCTTCAGAATCGGTATAATAATTTTCATCTTCCCTGACTGCTTTTATTAGCGCGGCCTTGATATGTTCAGGAGTTTTAAAGTCGTATTTTACCGGGTCTCCGATATTTAGGTAAATGATATCTTTTCCTGTCTTTTCATATTCCCTTGCATGGCTGATGATATCCCTGATAGCATATTCTACTCCTGCTGTTCTGTCAGAAACTTTCAATTGATAATACAGATATCGTAAAGAAATTACCTACATAAAGTATTCCTTTGACAGTTTTTAGTATTAATAATAAAATATTGTTTGTATTCTAAATGGTTTTTTTGTTTTTGTTTCTGTTCATTTTGGGAGAGTCGGTATCAAATCGTCAATGAGATTAAGAAAAAAAATTCACATAAAAATCAATAATCAATGTAGAACATGAAAACTGGCCAATAAATAAAAGATCTAAAGAAATGAAAGAAGAAATACAGGTATATTGTGTGTTGGGAGTAGAATCTATATTTTTTCTGTAGTAGATATTTCGAGAATATTTTAAATCTAAGATTGCAATAATATACTTTATGAATTTCTAACAATTCATAACTCAACAAAGATCTTGATGAAAGTAATCGTAATCTGACATGAGCATACAACAGGTAACATGTATATTCAATTTATTCAACCCATAAATATAAAAAAAATAAAAAAGACATAAGGAATTTGTCTCTCACTGAATAACATATTTAGTGAGCTGATTTCCTGCTTTTATCTTTTCTTTTAATTTGTTCTTTTGTACACTTTTAATTAATCTTTTTAGATGCTGCTAATTCTCTGTATAGTTTGTATTTAATGTATACATTGCATTAAATTATATATTTCTAAAAATGTAAATAATCTTGAAGGTTATGCTTTTCTCAAGTTGAACAGATAGTAAAAACAATAAGGAAGAGAATTAGAGGAAGGTTTCCGTATTATGTGATTGATAAAGATCAGATATAGCTTTATTTGAATACACCTGTCTGAATTTTTCAGCAAAAGCTTGAAGTAAGCTCATACAATTTAAGAAGATATAATCTTGTTTTAATTTTAAATCTTCTTTGATATTATCATCCTTGAATGTTTGATAATAATTATGTAAAATTTGACTGAGAAAAGGATTTTTTCTAAATGCTTCAAAAAAAGCAAGAATGATCAACAGGATATTTGACACTTCTGTTGACATATTTTTCTTAAGATCTTCAAAAAGTTTATTTTCAAATTGTTTAAAATTATCTTCATTTTTTATATCATGCGTCATTTGTTTTAGATTTGATAGTTCCGATCTGGTTTCATAAACTTCCTTTTTTGTTTGATCTCTAATTTGACACCATTTATAAACATCTGATTGGGCGATTTGTATATGACCATGTAGAGGGTTTATAGTTTCAATCATTTTTTGTATTTGATTTTCTTTATCTCTTTTTTTGTATTCCAGCGTCTCGACATATGAATCCAGTTCCGATATTTTCGTTCGATTATCAAGTATATACTTTATCGTTTTATTATCAATTCCTTGAGATTTACAAAATTTGTAAAAATCTAAGTAAATTCGAGTATCTCCTGATTCTACTATTTCTGATAATTCAGATAGATCTTTGAGTATTAAAAAATGAGAATATAATATTACTGTCTCCTGTGGATCCATCTCTAATTCAATGCATACATCTAATGGTTTTTTACCTTGTGAAAATAATTTAAGAGCTTGAGCATTTTTGCTTAATTTTTTATTCTTTTCATTGTATGGTTCTTCAAAAGTTCTTCTTTTGATTGCTCCAATTTCTGAAAAGGACATGTGTACCTCTTTTGCAATCTCCCGATTTGTCTTACCTTGAAGAAGAAGCGTCACAACTAGCGCTTCTTTTTGGATTTTATTTAACATTTCAATATTATTATTGTTATGAAATACTTTTAAAATTTACAGTCGACACCAAAAGAAATTACTGATGTTACTATTGATACCAGCTTGTTACTACTGTTACCTCCTGTTACAATTTATTTTGAATTACACAGGATTTTGATATCTATATAAAAAATATTATCCATTCAAGATCTTTATCATCACTATCTAGATTATTGTTGGTTTGGCCATTTTATAATCAAGATGTTAATGATAGGAGATTATTTTTGTGTTTAAGATGAAGGCTCATGTAAAGAAGTAGATTATTTACATAATTCTATATGAATAAATAAACATGAAAGAACGACTTAGTTTAATTAACAGATATTTTTAGTAAAATCAGGGGCTCGTAGCGTAGTCAGGACATCGCGGCGGTCTTCGGAACCGCAGGTCGTGGGATCGAAGCCCTCCGAGCCCGTCAACCAATTGGGCTCATATACTATAGATACTAGAAATGCACAGGAGTCCTCAGAAAGATGCCTACGAAGTTAGCAAATATTCTTAAAAAAGTAAATGCGCTTGCAAACAGAAAGAATGCTACTTTGCTGATTGAATTTTATGAATATTTGGTATCTGTGCGAACTTCTGAAAGGTATCAAAACGATGTTTTGAAGGTTCTAATCAAGTTCTCTGAGTTTGTAGATTGCGATCTCATTCGCATTCAGAAAAGAGAGCAGATATTGGCCTTTCTTAATACAAAGAGAAAGGGAAAGGAAGATGATCCTGATGAGAGATGGATCACTACATGGAATGATTATCTTTGGCGATTAAAATATTTCTTTAGATGGCTACACAATTACAAAAATAATGAAAACAGTGAAAATATCGCCTTCCTTGAACCTTCAAACTGGATAACTCCGCCTTTTGCGGAAATAAAGAAGATTAAAACAAAGAGAATAAGTCCATATCTTGAAAATGAGTTATGGGAAAAGGATGAGATCCTTGCTATTGTAAAATATGAACCATATATCCGCAACAAAGCAGCAATAATGCTAATGTGGGATCTGAATGCCAGACCTCATGAGATAACTCTCCTTAAAATCAAGCATATACGATTGAAAGAAAAATATGGTGAAGGTGAAATCCCATATCAAGCAAAAACAGGTGGTGGACCAAGTTTATTAACAGCAAGTTTTCCCTATGTAAGAGACTGGTTAAATGAACATCCTTATAGAAATGAACCAAATGCTAGATTGATCTGTAATTTGCTAAATGGCGGTCAGATAAATGCAGATGCAATATGGACAATGATGAAACAATTGAGAAAAAGGATTATGAGATTGCTAGAAAACGATTCAGTTGAACAGGAAGAAAAGGAATTACTAGAATACTTGATCAAAAGCAAAAGATGGAATCCATACTGTTTAAGACATTCCTCTATAACTGCTGATTCTGATTATCTTCCAGAATACGCTTTGAAGAAAAAAGTAAGATGGTCTATGAACTCTAAACAGGGATCGAGATACATAAAAGGACGTATGGGATCAGAATTAAAGGCACAGATCCTTGCAAGAAACGGGATAATATCTGAAAATGAAATTAA
Source organism: uncultured Nitrososphaerales archaeon (assembly GCA_963695855.1). Taxonomy (GTDB): domain Archaea; phylum Thermoproteota; class Nitrososphaeria; order Nitrososphaerales; family Nitrososphaeraceae; genus TH1177. Next base: position 1,148,552 of record CAVOHZ010000010.1, read on the forward strand.
ACAAAAGCCATCAGTGCGCCTATGTTTTAGGTGTGATTTTGTAAATGCTATTGAGAACAAATACTGTTCAAAATGCAGTTATCCATTAACTATACAAGCATACGAAGATATAAAAAATAATGAAGACAAAAGACTGGAAATACTTGAAGAGCAATTTCAAAATCTCAATGAAGCATACACGGAAATACTTGAATGTTTAAAGCATCCTGAAAAACTGTTGGAGATAGTAACAGAGGAAAAATAGGCTAGCAATTGATCTAATCCAAATCACAAACGAAAAATGAATAGACCAAACGTCTGAAAGACGTTTAGGTATTTTGATAATAATGAAGAATGGTTTTTGGACAGTCATATTTTTGGGAATGAGAATAGAAAATTTAACGCCTAAGTGGCGTTTTGTCTTTCATTATTCCCAACATACCTAGAATTTAACGATACTCTTAATGGATTTTCAAACGTTTCGTATTTTTCATGATTCAGATGACTATCATACAATAATCATCTTAAATAATTTCTGTTAACCATGCCTATGAAATATAAAAAATTAATTAATATCTCAATCTCCTATGAGAACTACAATACTCTCAGAAGACTAGGAAACACGGGTGATTCATTCAATGATGTTCTATCTAGAATATGGAAAAAAGGAGAGAATAACGGATGTCTAAGGAAGAAATTAGAATAAATGCTTTACCAAAACCGGTTAAAAGACTTTGGAAAATTAGTTCGATATGTCTTGTATCAATTGACGCATCAATAGTAGAGAAACTTGGTTTAAGCGAAGATAATACGCTTTTTGAGCAAGAAATAACAGATGAGGGGATTCTTATGAGAATAAAACATGTTGAGGGCTATTTGAAATGAGTTTACAAGATAATATCTTTCAAGTTCGATATACTCAATCTGGTTTAATAGACAAAATAAAAAAAGAACTTGCCATCGTAAAATTTGATGTCGAGAAATACAACAAAGAGATTGAAAAAAACAAGAAAAACAGACCTTCGAATTGGTGCTATTATGATTACAATCTAGAACTAGAATTTTCAGAAAACCCTAAAATTTCATTTGATATTGATGATAGATGGTATTATTACAAAGCCTATCATTATCAGAAACTTGGATTATTCTTACGCAAAGATATTCCTCCATTCAAAGTGAATCTTTTACATCTATCTCCAGATATGATTTATGAATTAATTCAACTTGATAAAAGCGACAGAAGATTTTTTTTAAAGCAGGCAGTTAGTCGTATATTTGAAGACATTAATTTTGATCTTTACCATGATTCGATTTCTTTAAATTTGGAGATAATACTTGTAAAATGACCTGCAATTTAGACCACCAGAATTCCGATTTACTGCTCAGAACATACTTGCTTATTGAATGAGTGAAGCAACAATTTTGGTTAAAATAAAAACTTTATCAAAAAAGAATATTTATTAATATTCTGATTCAATTTTTGTTCAAATGTCCTTAAATAATCCTATAATCTTCTTTATGGGTGCTGGAGCATCGGTTCCGGCAGGATTAAGAACGGTCGTACCAACTAACCGATTATTTTAAACAGTATTGGTTAATACAAAAAAATCCGAATCAAAATTACTTAGGTATCGTTGACAAAGTAATCGAAAAAATTAAAGATTTTAGAAATAACGATACCAATCAAATAACAGAAAACGCAGATAATTACTGTGTAGATATAGAGACATTATTAGAAACTGTCGAAAGACTAGAGGATTATAATAGAGATATAATTTCAGTATTTGTCAATAAAGGTACTCTAATTTTTAATGAAGATCAAATTAAAATATTAAAAAATAAAGAATTGTCGAAGGAAATAAAGAAGTTTATTAAAACCACATTTATAGATGATATGAAAGGTATAGATTATTTATATCCTTTAACATTGTTTACGGATGTTAAACCTTTAAACATATTTTCTACAAATTATGACCTAACTATTGAAAGATTATGCTTCTTAAAAAACATAGGTTATACCGATGGATTCGATCCATATTGGAATAAGGATTTATTTCTAGAGTCAGGGAAAAATAAGGAGGTCAATATATTAAAATTACATGGATCAGTAAATTGGTATAGAACCGAATTAGGAGATTACTTTAGTATACCAATTCAATCTAAAGATATGGATATACAATTTGTATCTGGTGAAAAGGGAATTCCTCTTATTCTTTATCCAGGTACTAAACTACGGTATATTGAACCAGTACTAGAAATACTGACAATTCTAAGAGAAAGTCTTTTAAAGGCAAAATCTTGTTTTGTGGTAGGTTATTCATTTAAGGATGATCATATTACAAAATTATTCAAATATGCTGCACGAATAAACAGGAATCTAATTTTATTTTTCATTTCGCCATCTGCTCATGAAATCTATTATGAGAAACTAAAAAGACACACAGATGAAGAATTTATACATGGATTTACACATGAAGGATTTTCACCAAGGTTCAATATTGACCGTCCTTCTGAACTAGAAGGACGAGTAATATGTCTACCTTACAGATTCCAAAAAATATTCCCCAAATTAAAAAAATATTATGAGAACTTACAGATTGGATTAAATTTAGAAAGTATAATTTATGATAAAAAGGAATCAGGAAAATTTTTTGAATTGAATGAATTATATAATCTTGATAGTTCAAAAGAAAATTCTCCTTTAGATGAATCTTCAGAATATATAACAGTAGTAGATTGTTTAAGGTTTTTCATGGAATGCGAATATTTCGAAAAATGCCAGAAAATTATAGATGATTGCGGCGGTTGGAATGAAATTATGATTAAAGACCCAAAGATTACTCTCGAGTTACTTTTAAAATTTACACTTAACTATAAGCATTATTCGAATCACAAATATTTTGATATATTAAAGGATTATTTAGAATTGAGAAATGAGAAACTAACTTTTGATATAAAACCAGATTCTATAGTAACATATTTTAACATTAATTATAAAGGCAGACCAATAATAGGGTCTGGTTCTTATGATTTATTTTCATCACTTTTAGAAATAATTCACAAATCTCTTGAAATTTCCAGTGAAAATACTTTGGAAATTGAAGGAATGATTAACAATTGGAGAAAAATTTTCAGAAAATGGGAAAATTCTTCTATTAATATTTTTGAGTACATGAAAAATTATATTCCAGAAGAATATTCAAGAACATTTTAATTCTCTGTTAACAGATAAGAAGTTACGATGAAGTAAAAAAGTTGATTGGTAGAAATGAAATAATTAATTTTTAAAAATAATAATTAGAAAGTATATGAATGTTAAGAATTTATTTGCTCTATTGTTTTATAACATTTTACGAATCAATCAAAGTATCGGGCTCAATTCTGTCCCTCTGGTGGGAATCGTCCACTATCAGAATCTTTACATCTACTATGCAATAAAAATAAGCGTATTTGAAATCAACAAAACCTTAATATATTATGTTACCGAACCCTGATATAATGAGAGTTCGAAGCCCTCCGAGCCCGTATACTAGTAGGGTTCAATAACATTTAACAAATTAATTTTATTTTTCTAAAGATTTGACTTCTATAATTGAGAGTTTAAGAACAAATATTTTCAACTCAAGAAATAACATTATTTCAAACTATTTTTTTAATTCTATTTTAAGATGGAATTAATCCTATTTTCGGATCATTATGAAATGCACAAAAATTAGCATAACTAGGGTATTTTTCATGACATAGTGGACAATATTTTTTAGTTTCAGTTAATATATTTTCCCAGTCAAATTCTTCGCCACAACAGAGACAATTATTTCTTACAAAGATATTTTCTGAAGCAGCAGTTACCAATCTTGAAAAGCTTCAAGCTCTAGGCTTAGAATTTGATTTAGTATATTCAAGTACTCCAACCTATTTGGTAGATTCTATCCCCTTTTTGAAAAGGTTATACTGTCTGAGTAATCGCCTATTCAATCCTATTACTATGCCTCCGCTGATAATTAGAGAAATATTAGTTACTAATATCGCTATCAAAATAATTGGAGTATCATTCACTAGCTGGGCATACTCTTCTACGTGTCTATAGAACGAGGCTGATCCAAGGAATATAATAGAAACAGAAATGCGCAAAACCAGCGAAGTAATGAAGACAATTTGAATATATAATCCACCTTTTGAATAAATAGAGCCGTCAGATCCTCTCCAAAACGAAATTTTTACATAATGGTATGTAAGAAATTCAGCACCTATAAATATAATTATAAAGACAGGGAGAAATAAGACTGGAATGCCAATAAGGAAAGAGTTTAAAATAAAGTAAGAAACAAATATTGAAAAAACGATGGAAATCGCTATCAATACAGTCCTGTTCACCTTTGATCCCTCATGCGCCTTTCTTATCTTTAATATAGCAACTAAAGCGGTAACTATTATTGGAATCAAAGTAATCAAGTCAAAAGAACTGGACATCTAATGAAAAAAGTGAACTAGAATTATAAAAAGTCTATTTTACAGATATCCATTTGTCAAAATATTGTAATAGGATCTATTAAAATTTTAAGGTTGATATGATTCTAGTAAATAAATTAGGATTTAATGAATCGACAAAATTTTTGTTCTAAAAATTTTTTATTTAATTTCTAAAAACTTTCTGTTTGTTCAAATAAATAGTTCATTATTTCTAAAGAAATAAAAGGTATAGATTTGCTTCATTTCTTAAACTCAAGTTTCTATTTGATATTTTATTTTTATCTGAACTACAAAATTGTGTCAAAATCAGTTCACACACCTCCGAGCCCGTATACTGGCAGGATTCAATAACAGTTTCTAGTTTAATTCAAAAATAAATGTGAATATTAGAAAACTTACTATTGAAATTTGAAAAAGTAGATATTAAATAATTTGATAAACTAAAGGCAGTATGAATTCAATAGTAATTACATCTTTTATTGCATTTGCTATAATTTCCGTAATGCTAACAGTATTTGAAAATGTGTTTGGACAAGGAGAGGAGGCAGAGCAAAGACAGGATCAATCACCACCAACATTAGATGATAATAACAATGGAAGAATTATTAGTGAAGAAATTTGTCCGCCATATTGCAGCCCACCTCCTCCGATACAAGAGTTACCACAAGAGCAACCACCATAATTTTATTTGCACTTTCCGTATGTTATAATTTCAAGTATCTCTCTTGTTTGTAATAGATTCTAATATTAGAAATAGTAAAATATATTTTATTTCATTTCATTTACGTTTTTAAAATTAGATAAATTTTATAATTATATTAGATATTATATTTTTAGCATTAAATATTGACTTTAATTTTCTGATTGAAAGATATGATGAATATAATAAATAAATACATAAAATTATAATAACATTATTGACATTTCATCCATCTCAATGATATATTATTTTATTTAATAAAGATACAATAATCAGAATGTCTCTTAAATTGATATGTATAAGAATTTTGAAAATAATAATAAACAATTTAAATCAAAATTAGTTGAACATCTAAATGAAACATTATTTATTGAAAATGAATCAATAGGTAGAATAAAATCAAGAATAGAACAGACACCGATTCTAGAAGTAAAACAAAGACTACTTCAACATTTAGAAGAAACATATAAGCAAAAAAACAGACTAGAGCAAATAATTGTAAAATTATCATCAGAAAAATCTAATAAACATAAAGCAAATTTGTTACCATTAACACCTGATTCTTCTAGTATAATAAGAACGAATCTTAAAAATTCAATAAAATCATTACCAAGTAATGATGAAGGTTTCAATCAAAGATTTAAATCTCTTCCAGAAGAAACTGAATTAACAAGAATTAAGGAAGACTATATAATAGAATATGATGAGGTAGTTACCTATCATAAATTGATACATATTGCAGAAATGACAGATTTACCACAACCCAATGATATTATATCTTTACTAAAAGAAAGTATGCAGGAAGAAGAATCAATGGCAAACTGGTATCAAGTACATGTGTCAGTGATACTTGAAAACCTATGGCCAAAGCTGATAAATTCTCCCATAAAGCGAGCTCAAGAATTTCTTCTCAATTATGCGGGTTCTAAAATGCCACTTATTATAATGTATGCGGATCTGGTTGGATCGACTAATTTGAGTATGACTTTATCCGTAGAAATTCTTATTGCATTAATAAGAGCATTTACTCATGAACTATCAAATGTTGTAGAAAGATATAATGGTTATGTTCTAAAATATGTAGGAGATGCAGTAATTTCTTTTTTTCCTTATGCCATAGACAACAAATATCAGGTATGCAAGAATTCAATTGAGTGTGCAAAGTCAATTATAGATGTAATCAATACAGAGATTAATGTAATTTTACATAAAAAATATGGTTATCCAGAATTATTTGTAAAAATAGGTATAGATGAAGGAGAAAATGTTGTAATTCAATATGGATATGAAAGAAACTCACTAATTGATATATTAGGATACAGTATGAATGTTGCAGCAAAGATAACTTCTCTAACCACTGCGAATAGTATATCCATCGGGGAAAATGTGTATCATTTATTGGATCATATCCAACAATCAGAATTTCAAGAGTTGAAAATATCTATCAACAATTGGAAATATATCAATCGTGATACGAAAGAACCTTATAGAATTTACAAGATAAAGTAAATTTTTATCTGATTTAATGTCTGTTCTTTTCCAAGCATTTCAATTTTATACTCATAGCACTCTTTTATTACAGCATTGCCGTATAGTAGAAATTAGAATTTTTATATTGAACTCTAAAGAATGGTGTTATAGAACATAATATTATATGAATAAGAATTTGCATTCTAATATTTTAATAAAAATAAAACTTATATAAAAATATAACATACCTTATACCTTATGTATTATCCCACCACATGTGTTACACTCCTATTATACACTTGTACTGGTGTCATGTAGTTCAATGACATATGTACTCTTTTATTATTGTAATATTTAATGAATTGCTCATGTCTTTTGAATCTAGGTCGCTCTACATCATATGTACGATGCCATCTTTCTATTTTACCAAGTGTGGTAGGTTTTCCTATACCACCCATAACATGTTGTATGTCATATTCTTTGCAGAAAGAATCAAAATCTGACTGTAATTTAGAATGTGAATTATAGAATTGTGAACCATGGTCTGTCAGTATCTGTAATGGTTTTCCATATTTTCTGATTGTACGCTTCAATAGATAAATAATCTTATCTGATGTACCTTCTACACATTTGATAGATGATAACACATATCTGGTGTGATCATCAAAAATAGATATCAGCCAAATTCCTTCATTTTCTATAACTTTCAGGTCAATCTGCCACAATTCATTTGGAAATTTACGCTCAAATTGTATGTATTTTCTCTTCTTTCTGGGTTTGTTGATAGGATTGTTGTTCAATCCGCTTTTGCATAAAATTCTGTATACTGTCATATGTCCTACCTTTATGTTGTATTGGTTCGCAAGAGTTCCTTGTATCTTGTGTGGACAGTAATGGTATTTCTTTCTTAACTGTACTACCTTCTGTTCTATCTTTTTATCTGTTCTATGAATTGTATGTGGGTCTTTTAGAATGATCTTTTAGTCCATTTAATCCCTCTTTCTTGTACCTGTTCCAGTATCTGTAGAAACTCATTCTGGATATGTGTATATGTTTACAGATGTCAGTTACTTTCCATCCTCCTTCCAGTTTACGTCTTATACACCATCTTCTTATCTTTTCTAGATCTTGTTTATACTGCATCTAGTGTAACAACACTCCTTACTCTTACCAAGTAAAAGAGTGTAACAGATGTCATGGGATAATACACATACCTTATACCTTAAAGAAACTTTTTATATCACTAAGTTTAATATTACCAATAGTTGTAACAATTGTTTTATTAGTTCCACAACTAGTAATAAATTCGCAATCTACAGGTGTAAATGAAAGGTTAACTAACTCTCAACCTATAGAACCAATAAATTTGTCGTCTATACTAAAATTTGAAAAAGTTAAAACTATTCCTAATGAAATTCATGTTGGAGAGAAGTTTAGTATAAGTGCAACTGTTGTTAATACAGGGTCTTATCTGTCACTTTTATAGCAAATCTTTGTGATTCTGAACTTTATGCAACGTTTGATAATAAAGTTGGAGAATTAAATGCTCCAGAATGTAAGATGGTTTCAGAACCCGTTATATTCAATACAGGAGAGAAATCGATAGTGATGATATAAATATAGTAGTAAGTTAAAACTTATATACTCATTTTGATATTATCTAGTGTAACATCAATTAAATGTCTTACCATATATATACATATTATAGCAGTAGTTATAGAAAAATGACTTGATTAGTCCTAAAATACTACCACAGTTAAATATTTGACTGCTGTTATTTTTTGTAATGAATTCAAAAAATTCATTCAAATATGAAAGACTTTCTCCAGATAATGCAGCATTATTACTAATAGATCATCAAACAGGTCTTTTACCTTTGGTTAGGGATTCGTCTGATGTAGAATTAAAAAATAATGTGTTGGCTCTAGGAAAAATAGCAAAAATATTTAATTTACCAGTAGTCATAACATCAAGTTATGAGCAGGGGCCTAACGGACCACTAGCACATGGAGTAACTGAACTCTTTCCAGATGTTAAAGTAATAAAAAGACAAGGCGAGATAAATGCATGGGATGACCCAAATTTTGTAAAAGCAGTAGAAGATACAGGACGCAAGAAACTTATCATGGCTGGAATTGTTACTGATGTTTGTATTGCATTTCCAGCATTATCTGCAATAGAAGCTGGTTATGATGTAATAGTTGCAATAGATGCTTCTGGTACCTTTAATCAGACTGTACAGCAAGCAGCAGTTTTACGCATGAGTCAAGCAGGAGCTACAATCATGAATTGGTTCTCTATATGTTGTGAACTTCAAGGCGATTGGAAAAAATCTACTTCTCCAGACATGGTACGGTTATTTACTGAACATCTTATACAATATGGTCTTATTGTTAGCAGTTATGTTGCTAATAGGCCAGATCAAACTATGATACCAAAAGATTTCAAAGCATAATAACAAATAAATAACTTTATTTTTTATTTTTTCAGTTCCCATTTCTCATACCACATATCAAGACTTTGCAAAATTGGGTCAAGGTCTTTTGTTTTTGTTGTTAATCTATATAGAACTTTATATCGTCAAATAAGTTTTCACTTAACTCAATTTGAAAACAATTATTGAAAAATTAGTGGTCCTAGATTATGGAAGGGCTCAAATCCTACTTATTCCATTTTTCATTTTTTATAGCCTATTAGAAATTGTTTAATAAATATTCAAATAAGTTACCAAATTAATAAATAAATACCAGTTTACCGATCCCAATTATATGTCATGCTCGAAGCCCTACGAGCCCGATTTGATAACCTCATTAAATTTTCACCCAACTAATATATTATATTTATTAATGGTGGCGTTGCGCACGAGGCGCTTGATGTAAGCAACCGAATCCCGCTTATATGACGATAGGCGCTGTGCAATCTCCATCGCGCGATCGAGAGCATTGCCGCTGACGGTTTCATGCACCAGCCCCTTCCTTTCGGCTTCACGTGGAGTGAGGGGAACACACATATTCGAACTAGCAAAACTCATTACTTTTTATTTTTTCCAAGGATAATATGCAAGGAAGTAAAAAGCAGGGCATAGAGAAAGTCCAATTACCTTTTCTGGTTTTATTTTTAAAATAACACGCTTGTGCTGTGGTTTTCTATAATAGTATTTTCCAATTCCTAAATATTTCTTTGCTAGTTTATGTAAATGTTCATCAGCATTATCATAAGTTTGTTCTATGACTATGCCTTTTATAGATACCATGTTATACGGATTATATTGTTCAACTACAGATAATGTAACCCTGGGATTTCTTGATACATTTCTTTTTTTGACTGCAGCATCGGAGGTGTTTACTAATATAATATCATTTTCTTCATCTATATCTGCCCATACAGGAGTAATATGAGGAAATCCATCAGCAGACAATGTAGATATAAAAGCAAGATTTCTTCCTTTAAAAAGACTATTAAATTGTTCCTTTGAAAGTTCTGTTGAGCCTAATGATTCATTTACTATAAAAAGACCTTCGGTTTCGATCGGGGGAATATCCACAATATCGATATAGGATTTATTGTCTTCTTTCTCCATTTTATTATAATTATAATGTCACGTATTAATTTTTATTGATAAGTTGATGGTTAAAACACAGTTACTATATTACCTAATTGTAACTATCTGATTTATTTAATTCTATTATATAATATAAACATGGAAAACAAATTAGAAACTCCAGATATGAAGTACAAATTATTAGGAAAAAGTGGATTACGAGTTTCTGAACTCTGTTTAGGAACAATGACATTTGGAAAAGATTGGGGATCCTTTTTGAAGGGTGCATCAAAGGAAGAATCAAAAAAAATATTTGATTTGTTTGTGCATGCAGGGGGAAATTTTATTGATACTGCTAATGTATATCACAATGGGACTAGTGAAAAATATGTAGGAGAATTTATAGCACCTGAACGAGATAAATTTGTTCTAGCTACCAAATATACTTTGACTACAAATCCTAATGACCCTAATGCTGGTGGAAATCATCGTAAAAATCTATTTCAATCGGTAAATGCCAGTCTAAAGAGATTAAACACTGAATATATAGATCTTCTCTGGGTACATATCTGGGATTTTATGACTCCTATTGAGGAGGTTATGCGTTCTTTAGATGATATGGTAAGGTCTGGAAAAGTACTCTATATAGGAATTTCTGATGCACCAGCATGGATTGTATCCCGTGCTAACACACTTTCAGAACTCCGAGGCTGGTCGTCTTTTATAGGTCTTCAGATAATGTACTCATTGATTGAACGAACACCGGAAAGAGAATTGTTACCTATGGCACGTTCGCTTGATATTGGAGTAACGGCATGGTCGCCTCTTGGAATGGGCGTTCTTTCCGGTAAATATAGCAAAGAAGATAACAAAAATAAAGAACCAAAGAGATTTGATCCAAATCATCCAATGGCTTCAACATTTGTAAATGAGCGAAATATATCAATTGCTAAAGAAGTACAGACAATAGCTAATGAAATTGAGAAAACTCCTTCACAAGTTGCTCTAAATTGGATAATAAACCAAAAGCAGAAAGGAGTAATTATACCCATATTAGGAGCTAGAACTCAAGCCCAAATAATAGATAATTTGGGCTGCTTAGAATTCAAATTAGATTCTGAACATATGAAAAGATTAAATGAAATATGCAAAATTGAGCTAGGATTTCCTTATGATTTCATATCCTCTGATGTAGTAAGAAATCAGATTTATGGCAATCTATATTCATCAATAGAATATCATAGACTGGATTATTGAGAGATAATTTTCAATAGCCATTACATATTTCAACAATGTGTTCCAATAATTTACCTATTTGTATTTACTGATAATTCTATAGTGTTTTTAGACCCTAGAACAAATGTCAATGAATTCTTTCGTAGATAATAACGAGTGTCCATAACTAGGAAAATTAACTTCTACAGTTGCATTTATTTCTTCCCAGTTGTATGCTGCTATAGCATCCTTGATCAAAGTTGTATGATAACCTAGTTCAACTGCATATCTGGCTGTTGTATCAATACAAGTATTAGCCCGCATACCTATTATAATCACATGATCCACATTGTGAAGTTTTAACAAAAAATCAAGGTTTGTATTTGCAAATCCACTAGCAGTCCAATGGTTTTGAGCAATGAGATCTCCTTGTTTAGGCGCAAGTTCAGGATGGAATTCTCCACCCCAACTTCCTTTTTCAAAGAGGGAATACTTTAAAGATCCCTTATGTGCAGGTGCCAAGAATTTCCAATCTTCAAAATCTCCTATTTCGTAATTATGATGAGGGACATATACAACTTTAATACCTGAAGATCTTGCTGCAGATAAAATTTTTTTCAGGTTTTCTATCAGGTTAATACCCATAACAGTTTCTTTCGTTTTATGCCATCGTTTACCATCTTCAGATAAAAAATCGTTAAATGGATCAACTATCATAACAGCAGTATTAGTTGAAGTATAATTTTCCATAATGATGTATATTATATTTTTCATAATTAAACATAAGCCCATAATTGCTATAGATGAAAGTCACTGGTCCCACTTTATAGAAGGGTTCAAATCCCATCGGTTCCTTTTTTTTAATTGAAATTCACATTACTTTGGTTTTTTTTCTATATTTTTAATTAAAAATATCATTTATATTAATAAATAAGATTTAGCAAAATTTCTTTTATGATATTTTTATCAAATCCAATTCTATATATTGTATAATAAAACTTTAATAATTCAACTGGCCCCTTATAATATATGGGGCCAGTGGGATGAGAAACAAATTTGACCTATTTGTTGGTTCCCTCTTGAATTAAAGTTTATAATTATAATGTATGAATTGCGAATTTATTTTCTTTATATTAAATTAAGATTTATCCAAAACACTTTCGAATAGGATTATCAATATATTAACAAACTTCACGATAAAAATATATTTTTATATTATAATCTTTTCTGACTTGTTTGGACCATTAATAGTAACAAATGAGAAAAGAGGGACTTGATCATCTACACATAAATGGACTAGCTATATCTCTCGTTAAGTTAACAGCACCGCTAAATTTGTATCAATTTGTATTTGACTCAAATACATTGTTGTTTATATTTTTGTTCATATACAACAGTATTATAAAGGATAAAATGTAGCCAATATCGGGGCAATTATCAATATATATAATTTTGAATTCTCAGAATTCATTATTATTTTTTCTAATAATTATTAGAGTATATTTAAAAATTATTCAATAATAACATCTTCTAAAATAACTTAATAAAATAACTTTAATTAAATACTAAGATCAAATATCTATTATTGAAATATGATTGGGATGCAACAGCATATGATCATATTTCAGATATACAAGAATCATGGGGACATTATATAATCAAATATATAAAATGCAAGGGAAATGAAATTGTTCTTGATGCTGGTTGTGGTTCTGCAAGATTAACCAAGATTTTATCAATTAAATGACTATATCAAATACGTATAAATTAATAATATATGATTATGGGATACAATATTTATAGTAAATGATTCTTTTTTACAATCTTTACAAATTCTTCTAACTTTTTCAAAGTTTGCTGATGTAAATGGTGTTCTATACCCTCTGCATCTTTATTTGCAATATCTTCGTCTACTCCAATCATTTTTAAAAATTCAGCCAACAAACTATGTCTCTGATGAATATTAATGGCCACATCAATCCCCTGCTGGGTTAGACAAATTCCCCTATATTTTTCATATTTGAGATAGCCAGTTTCATCCAATCGCTTTACCATTTTAGTTACACTTGGAGAACTCACATTAAGGCATTGAGAAATATCTATGGTTGTAGCATAACCTTTCTGCTGTACCAATTCATAAATAACTTCAAGATAATCTTCCATTCTATCTGTACGGTCTTCGTTTTCCTTCTTTCCGGTATGAGCATCACGAATCGATTCAAGACGATTGATACCTGCATCAGAGTCAGCTTTCAACTTTCTTAGCAATTTTTATTTACCATCCTTATGTATATTTTAGTTACTAACAATTAGTTAAGATGGTATCAGCACTGATGTTGCATACATTATTGCCATTCCTACCGTAAATCCTGCAATCATAGGTGTACTTAACATAGTCTTTCTTGGTTCATTAGTATTTGATGACATCCAAGAAGTGATGGAAAATACTACTTGAAATATTGCACCAGCACCTATAGACAAGAATATTATTGCAGCAATAGGAGAATAGAGAAACCCTCCAATCCATGCTCCTACTATTGTTGGAACACCAGCTATCAAACCCATTGTTATCAGTTTTCGTATTGTCACTTTGGCACCACTTTTGGCCATTGGTGCTACTATTGCTAATCCTTCAGTAGTATTGTGTAAGGTAAATCCAACTATGAGAAAAGTACTGAGGGCTACTTGTCCTAATAGAACAGCAGCACCTATTGCCAGACCTTCTCCAAAGTTATGTAATCCAATTCCTATTGCAATCATCATTGCTATAGCGAAAGGTTTTGCTAATTGTTGTTGCTGTTGTTGTTTTTGAAGGTCCTTTGTCGTAGAAGAAGAGAAGGAGGAAGAATATGTTACTAAGTTAGATTTAGACGTATTGGCATCAGACTTGATTTTGGCGTGTTCAATAAGTTTTTCAGATGCATATAACAATACCAAGAAGGTAATGATTGTGATCATAGCAATCAACACTTGGCCATTAAAAGCTCCTGCAATATTTTCCCCTACAATTTCATTGCTTTCTACTAGTGCATCTATTCCTAAGAAGACAAGCAATCCTGTCGTAAGACTAAGGAAGAATTTATACTTGTTCATGCCAAGTCTTTTTATAAATGGAAACCAGAGAAGACCTATCAGTACGGGTATAACTCCTACATATATACCAATAATTGCAAAGTATGATGCTTGCTGAACATTTGGAGTTGGTGCTAATGCAGCCGCTTCAACACTCTTGCTAAACCTTGTACCATCAGAACTAGTCACTCCAACTTCATATGGTACGCCTGCAATCCAAGAAAAAGGTACTATAACCTTTGCTTCTGCCAGTCTTGGCAATGTTTTACTTGGTTCTATTGCAGCTGGAATCATCCGATCATTAATGTCGGCTTGCGCAATTTCTACTCCTTCTGGACCAGTATTACGGATAAATGCTACAATTTTATCATTTTGGAATTCTATCTTTTCTATTGTGATTTCAGGCAAAGGTATTCCTGTGTTTAATATCGACATACCAGGACCAAGAAGAAATACAAGCATTCCAGACAGTACTATTAAGGGAATTAACGCTATAACGATCATTTTTTTTCGACTCGTCTTCCTGTTATTTCTATCGATTCTATTTTCATCAGACTCCATTTCTCTTAACTGCCTCCTTGTGAAGCTTCTCCATATCTAACAACTGCTGCAGATTGAGAATTTTTTGTTTTACTTTGAGTAGTAAAAGTATTCTTACTTATCTCAGCTGGATAGTCAGCTCTCTCACCTTTAGTAAATGCAGTCACATCTGACTCAGATAGGCCTTCTTTAACCAAGAACAGGCCAGTCCATCCTTTCTCTGCAAATTCTGTCTTGTGAGCGTGGAACATATAGGGACCGGGATACTTGTAGGAGAATTCTAGTATTGCTCTTTCACCTTGACTAAATGTTACCACATCTGTATACTCATTAGGAGTAACGCTGGTTCCAGTTCGATAGAGATGAAATAGATTGCCATGCAGGTGAAAATTATTTATTTGATCAAATTCTAGTATATTAACCAAGTATACACGTACCAATTTGTCTTTTTCAATTTGGATAGGATGGTGCATGTAATAATTTGGAATTCCATTTACTGTGTAAAAGTTATTTTCAGTATCAAAGTCATTATCATATCCATTCATTACCATAACCATTTCATCAGCTGGAGGTCTTGGTGTTTTAGGGTCTACAATATATGCACCATAAAGACCCTTAGAGATGTGCTCTTCTAAAGGCTGCATATGACAGTGGTAAAGAAATAGACCAAATGGTTCAGCTATAAATTCATAAGTGAAGCTTCCACCGGGAGCAATAATTTCAAATACTCCATCCATTTGAGATTGATGAATGCCATGAAAATGCATAGTATGAGGTTTTGATCCATTATTTATGAACTTGATTTTAACTAGATCACCTTCGGTTGCTCTAATTGTTGGACCTGGAATTGTTCCATTAAACGTCCAAGCATCCATAAATACACCTGGTGATACTTCAAGATTCTTATCTAGAGCTACTATAGTAAATTCGCGTAATGTGGTTCCGTTGTCTGTTGTCGATACTTTCCCGTAATTGAACTCTCTTAGATATTTCATTGGATCTATAGTCAGATCAGTCCTTTCGTCCGCATTGAGTGAATCTAAAACATCACCTGTAGTTCTAATTGTATTGTATCCACTACCGTGTCCGCCAGTAACTATTGTTTCCTTTTTAGTTGTTTTTTCTTCCTCCTTTGAGAAGGTATTATTATTCTGTGCAACTACTGAAACTCCACTAAGAAAAGAAATAGCAAAAGATGTAGTTAGACTACCTGATAAAAGTATAGCAATTAATATTATTTTCGATCTTGACATATGAATAGTATTGTTAGTCTAAATAATAAATGTTAGCCTATGCTAATATTATTAATAAGCTTAAATATTTTATCATAGGGTTTCATAATTATAATTAGTATCTCTTTTGACCTATAACAAATACTATATCAGTTTACTAATATCTAATCATAGACTTTGAAAATTAAATTACTGTTTTTGCCAATAGAAGTTTGTTAGATTTTATGTTAAATGTGAATATCATTTAACATTCTTATTGTCATAGAAGGGACCAAAATTTATGTCATATTTGTTTCACATCCCACTGGCCCCATTTATAAGTGGGTTCATATACTTTGGGTTTGCTATAAGATTTTGTAGATATAAGATTTTGTAAAAGCAAGAAGGAGGAGAATAGAAGGATAAATATCATTGAAATTATTTACAACGATAGGAAAAATTCAAAATATCCCTAATTCCAAAAATATAGAACTAATAAATGAATTTCTAGAATATACGAGAAATAATAGTTCTTCAGAACATCATCAAAATAAGAATATAAAAGTTTATAATAACATTGGTAATTTTATAGGTAAAACATTTGATTTTTAGCTATAACCAAAAAAGAACAAATTTTAGAATTTCTTAATACTAAAGTTAAAAGATATTATGAAGATCCTGATAAAAGAATGATATCAACATGGAACAATTACCTCAATCGGTTAAGACTATTTTATTTTTATAGATGGTTATACAATCATGCTAATGACACTGATCATGAAAATTGGCGAACTCCAGAATTTGTCAGGATAAAGAACAAAAAAAGTAAAAGAATATCTCCATATTTAGAAAGTGAAATTTGGGAAAAAGATGAATTATTGTCTATAATCAAAAATCAACCATATAAAGAGAAGAAGGCAGCTCTAACATTGTTTTGGGATCTAAATGGAGAAATCATAAAATTACTAAAATTAAAACATATTAGATTCAGGGAAAAATACGCAGAAGGTGAGGTCCCTCTGAAGGTATTAATTAAAGAATGATAGACATTTTATATTGACATTAGTCTTCAGTGTCAGACCAAAAAGTGTTTAGGAAAAGGTGACAACCTTTAGAGCCTCGCTAATCCCATATCTTTTTTTATCTAATGATATGGATTATCGTTACACTTTGTGGATCACGTTGGCTGGCTGACTATTTCATGTCTTTATATTCTAAAAGAGACGTCTGTGCTCTGCCATCATACACCTATTGTAAACAACATCCATGCCATTTTCCTTTGCTTTCTTCTCCGCCTCCTCATTGTAGATGCCTTCCTGCATCCAAATCACCTTAATGTCATCTTTTCTGTTAAGTGCATCATCTATTACAGGAAGTACATCTTCTGATTTTCTAAATATGTCTACTACATCTACCCTTTCTGGAATGTCTGCTATTGTTGGATATGATTTTCTTCCCAATACTTCAGAAATTGTTGGATTGACTGGAATAACATTATATCCATGTTCAATAAGGTATTTAGGTACAAAATTTCCTGCCTTTTCTTCGTTTTTTGACATACCAACTACTGCAATATTTTTCAACTGGTAGATTTTCTTTAACTCTGAATCTGAATGAGAATCCTGCTTTGTCATACTATTATTATTATAGTTTTATACAATAATATTATTGCTATTATTTGGACTGTGCGAAAAATTTTTGTTCATTTGTTCTTCTCTAATCACGTACTAAAAATGCAATGGTTTGAAGATAATGAACTTGTATTATATAGTAATAAAGAGCGTAATGAATTTGCTTTTAAGACTGATAGTGAATCAGCGCTCTGTTAATTTAAGATAATTTCCACCTCCTTTAACTCAAAATCATTATTATTATTCGTTATTGTATCATTATACATAGATACAAAGAATTGTATCCAGTTATGTACATGAAATAGATTACATTCCTCTTTTCGCATACAAGGAGAGTAGTCATCAAAACTTTCTATTCTGTCTTTCAAATACTGGTTGACCCGTTCCATTAGACTTTTCTCTATTGAAGAATGAACATAATGTTTCAATCCAATTACATTACATGCTTTATCATATCATGTACCTTCATCTGCGTATACAATATGCTTTCCATATTTTGATACAAGAGATCGAATGAACTTTTCAGCGACTATCATGTTTCTCTCTTCAGAAATATATATTCCAAGCACAGAACTGTGTACCGGTTCAATACAAAACCATAACCAGAAGTGCTGGTTACCAATCTGAATAATGGTCTCTATAATAAAAGCAGTTACTCTTTTTCTTTTATAGATCTGCAATGAACCAAATCTTTGAATCCAGTTCCCATACAGCAATGTAACTTCTCTTTTCATCTCTAAATATTATCAATGCCTTGTATGTATTACGTAGACTTAAACCAAGATAAAGAGAATACATTACTATAACTGTGGATGTTCTATTTCTAATGAATTTAACAAGTATTTATTAGAGATAGGACATTCACAGCTAAATCTATTTTCTTAAAACAGCCCTTTTTTTGAAGGAATGATTAATACTTATGTTCTTTTTTTGTTTCTCTTATTACAGAATCTATATATTTTTCTAACTCATTTTCATCCAATTCAAATTTAGCCTCTTTGTCCATTTCTAGAGTATCTTTCTTTTGAGTAATTTTTTTGACAGTTCTTCGAATTTCGGCGTCCATCTCTGCTTGTCCTATTAGACCCAACAACCTTGACTCCAAGGCATGCTTACGTATAAGTTTACGCAGATTATGATTAGTTGAAACAAGCGTTGCGGAATTGTAAATACCTAACAACATCAAAAATGCTCCTATATTCAAAACTGTTATCGATGAAAGTCCGAAAGGAGGATAAGGACTAACGACTTGTGTTGCTGCCTGATTTGCGGCAAATATTAAAAATATGCCAAAACCAGAGATTATCATGTATGTCCTGATGATTCTATCATAACTAATGATTCTGGATATCTTCCAAAATGCAAGTCCGAAAAGCAATCCTCCGATGGGTTTACTTAATGCTAGGAATGCTCCTAACATGATAGAAACAGTTACCGGATCAATTGCGAGATACGAAATTAGTATCCTGCTTAGGGTATACTGGTAAAAATATGTAATTAAAAAATACACAAGTGGTACAGACAATAAGATCCAATACACTATAGCATTTGTAGACTTCTCTCTGTAATTGTTCATTAATATTGCTGTTGTAATCCATATACTGAAAAAAGATATAAATGACAAAATTCTGGAAACATTCGCTAAAAATAGATGTTTAGCCAAAGTTACGTCTCCCGAGCTTCCAACATATTCCCCTATACGATCTGGCAATGCATTCATCTTGACACTGATAAAAGCGGCAGTCATGATTAAATTAAATGCTATCATTAACATTGACATAAAATATAAAAAGACAATCAAGTTGCGGTTTGATTTAAACCAAGAGAAGAACATGATAGATAAAAATAATATCAAAGTTGCTGCTGTTCCATAACTTATAACAATTATCATAATACTGACAGGTGTGTAGAAGTAGTTATTATGGAACTGTTGAAATATTAGAATTCCTATCAAACTTGCCAAAACAAATAATGAAATTAACGAAATTCTGTTAAAAGCCCAAACCATCAATCTCTTATTTAATTTGTAACTTTCAGATGAACTCTGTATATACTTTATAATCAAAAATTCTAAAAGCAGACATAATGAACTGTTGATGGAAAATAATATTAACTTACTTTGTAAAGGAATAAAATATTTATCAATGAGATCGTTTATCTTTACAACTGAAGTATCAATTAGTAAAGTCACTATTAATACGGTCACAAGAATAAGAAATTTCCTATTGCACCCTAATTTTTTATCATTTATAAGCAAACTTGATTATGCAGTGTAGAGTGAGCATAAAGACAAACATAATCTTTTTGTATTAGAGCTTGTAAATTGTGATGATATATTGCCTAGAACAACCGGCTTAATCGCCACATCTTTTATATTCATACTGTTACTATTGTCATTTACGATATCGCCAGTTTTAGCTTCAAAGTCAGTAAATATTTTTCCCCCAGGAAGCAAACCATATGGTTTAACATATGCCGAACATGAAAAAAACTTCTGGACGTGGACACTAGCGATACCAGCGAAAGAAAGTCCTGTTAACGATCCTACAGGAGAGAAATGTGCAAAAGGTCAGACGAATACAAATTCGTCAGTTTTTTACTTGAGTTTTAACAATGGAGGTATATCTGATAGAACATGTAAAGTCCCAGCTGGCAAAGGTCTAGTAATACCAGTAATGCAGGTAGAGTGGTCTGACAAGGAATACCCAAATTCATCGGTAGAGCAGTTGCGTGAGGCCGCTAAGAAGGATCAAGATAGTGTTAACAGTTTGTATCTTAAAATAGATGATAAAGAGTACAAGTATGAGGATCTTATTAAATATAGAACTCCTACAGATGCTTTTGGGGTTGTCTTTCCTGATAATGGAATTTTTGGAGTTATTGAATGTGGTGTTTCCAAAGTTGTTGCTGATGGATTTTATATAATAACTGAACCGCTTACCAAAGGCAATCACTCGATCCATTTTAAATCAAGTTTAATTTGTCCCGATCCAGATTGTGCAGAGCCTAATTTTGCACAAGATATAAAATACAATATAGTTGGACAATAGATAGATATACTAATACCAATTCTCTCCTTTTTTATCACAATTCTATTTCCGGTTCTTTTTTACATTTTTTCATTGTCTTTCCAATTCTGTTACACTTATGTTTTAGATATGGTTGAATATTCCTCTAATAGATTGTCTAAATCATGAACAGCAGTGAAGGATTCAAATCCCTATCTATGTTAATTCTTTAACAATAGTTTTAAGAAAATTCTTTAGCACAATCTAAAAAATTCATTTATCCTTAACTATATTCTAATGATATATCTACCAATGTAGTTGCAGCATTCGAACTCCTTCATAAACTTTCATCTATTGAAACCTGGATATACATTATTTTAACTTAACAGAATCTTGATGATATTTATTTTATTCAAAGAGTAACTAGTTCCCTTTGTCGAAGGCTTCAAATCAAACTGATTCCTTTTTTCCATTTTTTCCAATCAATTGGAAATTGTTATCAATTATTAAGTTACCAAACTAATAAATGTCAGTTTACCGAGCCCAATTACATGTCAAACTCGAAGGCTTCCGAGCCCGTATACTAGTAGGGTTCAATAACATTTTTTTAGGCCGAACAAGATGTACAGTAAAATTAATTTTGGTAACTATAAGCAAAATTTCCTTAGTTCTTTAACAAATTCAATAGTTTCATTTACATCATAATCCTTTTCTGCATTCACGGCAAGAATTACTCTGTCTACTCCAGATTTTTTGAGCATGGATAAATCAGAACCAATTTCATCTGTTGTTCTTCCTGTCATAGGAGCTCTATCACCTTTTTCAGAGATATTACTTTTCATAAGGTATGGATATGTTAGAATAGTTAGATCAAAATCCTTTCTTGATTTTGAACTTTTTTCAATTGCATCATTAAACATTTTAATTGAGTTATGAAAGTATTCAAATGATCCTACTAAAACTCCTATATAACCATCCCCATATTTGGTAATACGCTCAAACGCCTTCGGTGAAAATCCTCCTAGCAAAATTTTAGGATGAGGTTTTTGAATAGGTTTTGGACCAATTATTGATTTTGGAATTTTGTAAAAATCTCCATTAAATTCTACTATATCGTCTGTCCATATCTTTTTCATAGCTTGAAGAATTTCATTTGCTCTATCTCCTCTTTTCTCATAAGGGATATTTGCTGCAAGATATTCGTCTTTAGACCATCCAATACTAAATCCACAAATTACCCTACCTTCAGATAAAATGTCAATTGTAGTAAATTCTTTGGCAAGTGTTATAGGATTATGAAAAACCATGTCAATAATACAAGTTCCCAATTTTACCTTTGTAGTATTAGCTGCTACAAATGCTAATGTTGTTAATGGATCGAAAATATTTTTAAAATATTCAGGCCATTGACTTTTATCGGGAGTCCCACCGTATCCTTGTTGAGGATTTATAGGATAGAACATTCGATCATATACCCAAAGTGATTCAAAATTTTCTTTTTCTGCTAAATGTATAAATCTGATTAGATTTTCTTTAGTAGCATTTATTCCAAATTGGGGAACAACTAATCCTACTTTCATATCTATTATTAGTTCTTATAGTATAAAGAGATAATATAATTAACAATAGAATTTTAAAATTGTTATCCTAAATTATTTACTGAAAATCCTGGTTTAAGTAGTTTACATAAAATCATTTATACATACACATCATCTTTAATATGAGAAAGATGGAAACAACAATTGAATTGATATTTTTCTTAATTAGTATAATATTTCCAGCATATAGTCTTTTGAATATCAATTACAATACAGGTATCTCCCATTTCTACAACTCTTTTTTTATATTGAGAATATTTTTCAGATAATAAGAAATGAGCTTTTTTTAAAGTATCTGTATCATTTACCACATTTACTATTCTTGCTTTACCTTTCATCAAATATGAAAAATTATTCCAAACATTATCATCATATGTGTCAATTAAAAAAGAAATATTAGGATTTTTTTGTATATTTTTTACTCTTTTCAATTCATCTGAATTCATTGTTTTTTTAGGTTTATCATCTATTGGAATGAATATATTACTACCATCAAAAACAAACACTACTGGAACAACATAAGGTTGATTATTCTCAGGATCGACTGTTGCTAGTCTAGCTATCTTTGAATTATTCAAAGTTTCTAATATTTTTATATTTTCTATCAAATCACTACTATAAAAAAATCAACAAGTTAATAAAAAAAGTTAATTGGCTATAACTAAAGAGATATTTGTAAATTATATTATTAGAATTAGGAATTGACTTTATTTACTTGCATCTTTTTTAAAAGTGCATATTGTTTTTACATCTTTTCCATATTTTTTCATATGTATACGAGGTAAGTTCATCGTATTGTGAAAGTGGATATCTCTGCATCCTCTTTCTTTGGTTAAAAAATCTTCGATAGTGCCATTAGAATATTCAATTATATTTTTAAGAAATCCTCTTTTTTTATATTCACTTACTTCAATAGCATTACCTTCGTTGTAATCTATTTCCCATATCTCATTGTTTATTAAAATATATTCTAGTGGCAGATTTAGATTGCCATTGTTTGTCTTAGAATTCATTACTAATAACTGTATATTAAAATAATAGCTATAAATTATTATAACGAATATTATTTTTTAGTATGCCATCGGATGAAATTGAAAATGTTCTAATACTTCAGGGTGGTGGTTCTCTAGGTGCTTTCGCATGCGGTGTTTTTAAAGCACTTGTAAAAAATAATATAAAAATAGACATAGTTGCTGGTACATCAATTGGTGGAGTAAACGCTTCAATCATTGCTGGATGTAAACAGAAATATAGTCCTGAAAAGGCATTAGAGCAATTCTGGTTAGAACTAGCAGAAGGTGATATAAACTCTCATTCATATCCTTTTACTAAGTGGTTATCATATGGATTAACAAATCCATTAACTTCGGTAGCGGACCATTCAAGAAATATTCATGGTTCACAAATCAAGTCTATTTCATCATTCTATAAATCAGCAGTTTTTGGAAATAATAAGGTCTTTATTCCACGTTGGAATGCAGAATATGCTTTCAGTGATCCAGAATATTTTAATCCTAATAAATGGACATATTTATATGATCATTCTCCACTAATAAAAACATTAGAAAAATATCTTGATTTTAACAAACTACAACCCAATGGTAATCCTGATAGTCGTTTAATAATAACTGCAGTTAATGTTTTGACAGCAGAACCATTAGCATTTGATAGTTCTAAGCAACAAATAACTCCAAAACATATACTTGCTGCAACTGCTTATCCTAATTACTATTTTCAATGGGTAGAAGTAGAAGAGGGTATGTTCGCATGGGATGGTAGTTTACTTAGTAATACCCCGCTAAGAGAAGTCATTGATGCTTCTCCATCAAAAAATAAACGGATCTTTCTAGTTGAAAATTATCCAAAAAAAATTGATAATTTACCTGATAATTTGTTTGAGGTGCAACATAGGACACGTGACATTTTGTTTAGCGATAAAACAATGCACAATATAAAAATGTCCAAAGCTTTTACAGTCTATTTGAAGCTAATAAAAGATCTTTATAATATGCTTGAAAATAATTTTAATTCACAAAATAAAGAAGATATAAAGAAATTTGAAAGAATTCGTAAAAGATATAAAAGAATATCAGAAAACCATGGTGCAGAAATTAAGGAAACATATTATATAACACGAGAAGAAAAAGATTCTAATCTTTATGAAAATGCTGATTTCTCAGTAAATGTCATAAAGAATTCTATAAAAGATGGAGAACGACGAACAAATCAAGTAATTAATAAAATGTCTGCATAATAAAAACAAAAATATGTTGGTGTTGTCAAGTGATTTATATTTTATGAATGATATATTATTATAGACATAGTTGAATGAATTATATTTTATTAAGTGCAATTTTGTCTAAATCTATATATTATATGTAATCGATAATCTTATATATTTTATATTCATTTTATATTCAATTGAAATCAAAGATAATTTTATTAACAGGTAAAATTAGAATATGAAATCTGCAAAAATTATTGAAATAAATCAACCTCTTCAAATACAAGAAAGCAAAACTCCAAAACCTAAAGGTTCTCAGGTGTTGGTAAAAATTCAATCATCTGGAGTTTGCCATAGCGATATTCACTTATGGGAGGGTGGTTATGAAGGACCTCAAGGTCAATTTTTGAAAACTACTGATAGAGGAGTAAAATATCCTTTAACGCCAGGACATGAAATTGCAGGAATAGTAGACAGTCTAGGCGAACAGACGGAAGGTTTTACAAAGAATGAAAAAGTTCTTGTGTATCCATGGATAGGAGATGGACTATGTCCTGCATGCAGAATAGGAGAAGAAAATCTTTGTGATAAACCAAGATCCTTAGGAATTTATAATGATGGAGGATATGCTGATTATGTTTTAGTGCCTAATTATAAATACTTAATTAAACTTGGAGATGAAATTGATACTGATACAAGTGCTCCTTTATCATGTTCTGCACTTACAGCATATGGTGCGGTAAAGAATGCCAATCTGACACCTAATGATAATGTAGTCATTGTTGGGACAGGAGGATTGGGATTGATGGCCATACAATTAGCAAAGGAAATAACAGGTTCAAGAATAATTGCTTTGGATAGAAATGATGAAAAGCTTAAAGCAGCAAAGGATAATGGTGCAGATGATATTATAAATTCAACAAAGGAAGATGCTGTAAAAGCAGTCATGGAATTAACTGAGAGAATGGGAGCTGATGCAGTGATTGATTTTGTTAATGCATCATCAACAGTAGAACTTGATATGAAATTTCTTAGAAAGAGAGCAAAGTTGGTACTTGTTGGACTTTTTGGTGGTGAATTAAAATTGAATTTACTTACAATGCCTACTAGAGCATATAAATTAATTGGATCTTATACTGGAAGTATGAATGACTTGATAGAACTTGTTTCATTAGCAAAGAGAGGTATAATAAAACCAGTTATTTCTAATAGATTCAGACTTGATGAGGCTACAGAAGCATTGGGGATGTTAAAGGATGGTAAAATTCTTGGTAGAGGCGTAATAAATCCTTGACAGACTCTACTGCTAAAGAATTAACAACTATAAATCCTGCAACTGAAGAAATTCTCAATAAATATACTATAATGACAAAAGAAGAGGTTAATGCCGTTGGAAAGAAAGCTCAAGATGCCTACAAAGAATGGGAGAAAGATGTAGACAAGCGAATTGATTCTTTATATGATGTTGCTAAAGAATTAAGAAAGAATAAAGAAAATCTTGCTAGAACAGCTACAAATGAAATGGGTAAAGCAATAAAGGAATCAAGAGCAGAGATTGATAAATGTGCATGGGCCATTGAATATTTTGCAGATAACGGAAAGAACTTTATTCATGATGAATCTTTTAATACAGACGCAAGAAAGAGTATTATAAAATTTGAAGCATTAGGTGTTATAGGAAGTATAATGCCATGGAATTTTCCTTATTGGCAGGCATTAAGATTTGCAGCACCTTCGTTAGCAGTCGGAAATACAATTGTATTAAAACCAGCTAGTGCTACAATGCAATGTGGAATAGAAATTGAAAATATTTTTCAGCAGGCGGGGTTACCTGAAGGAATATTCAAGACAGTAACAGGAGATTCTAGTGTTGCAGAAATACTTGTAGATTCACCATATGTAAATGCTGTTACATTTACTGGAAGTGTTCCTGTAGGCGCCAAAGTTGCACAAAGAGCGACATCTCAGCTAAAAAAAACAGTTCTCGAATTAGGTGGAAGTGATCCTTTCATAGTATGTAAAGATGCAGATATTGAAAAAGCATCAACAGGAGCAGTAAAAGGTCGCTTTATAAATTGTGGTCAAAGTTGTATTGCATCAAAAAGATTTATTGTAGTAAACGATATTGCAAACGAGTTTATTGAAAAGTTTATTCAAAAAACAGAGAAACTTAAAGTTGGTAATCCTCTCTCTGATGATACTGATATAGGACCACTTGTAAATGCAAAAGCATTACAGACCATAGATTCACAAGTTAAAGATTCTGTTAAAGAAGGTGCAGAAGTACTTATAGGCGGAGAACAAATATTAGAACATAAGGGTTATTTCTATAGACCTACTATTCTTGGCAATATTAGTTCAACTATGCGTGTAGTAAACGAGGAAGTATTTGGTCCAATTGCTCCTATTCTTATTGCAGATAACGAAAAAGAAGCTATAAAGCTTGCAAATGATTCAGAATTTGGTCTTGGTGCTAGTATTTGGACAGAGGACCTTGAAAATGCAGAATTATTATCGAGCATCATAAAATCAGGTATAGTAGCCGTAAATAATGTGGTAGTTTCAGATCCTAGGGTTCCATTTGGTGGTATTAAACATAGTGGATTTGGTAGAGAACTATCCAGATATGGAATGCTAGAATTTGTAAATATTAAATCAATTAGACTTTATGACCAATTGATACATGAACACTATGTAGAATAGAATGAAAATTTCCGTAAAGGTATTATTTGTTGATATCTTGGAGGGATTCTACTATTCTCCCAAATTGTTTTGTATCTATTATTAAGGTAATAAAAGCAGATTCTTTTTATTTATACAAGTACAAGTTAAATTTTGAAAATTTAAAATTTCCACAATGATAATAAAGAATTCGAGTATGTGGTCAGATGTATAATTGCATTTACTAAACTAAAGTTTGTAAGATCTTTTTTGTTTAATATTATGCGATACTTTCTTAGTATCGCTCCTTCGCTTTTTTGTCCAATCTATTCTTTTGTTATTTAACATTTCAAAGTTCTCATAAATATGAGGTCTCTTTTTTCTCATTCCTTGTACTACAGATTTTGCCTTGTTCCAAAAGGGAGTAGGATTGAACATATCAAAATAAAGATCAGCATCTATCATTCTGTGACTTACAATAACACCTGACAGCTCAAAAAATCCACAAACAGCAATAAAATATGATCTTTGAATTGAAGACCCACCATACTTTTGTATGTATTCTTCATAACTATCAGCATACAGTTCTTCTAAAAACCAGAGTATTGCATCTCTATGACCATCATAAATTTTATATAATTTTATTAGTGTATCAGTATTTACCATATCTTTTAAAACCATAATATATAGTTGTATAAGAAGTAGATAAAGGATTCATTAAATAGCAGTCGGATATATTGATATTACTGAAATTCTGATTCCTGTAGAAAAAAGTTCAATCTGTTGTATGATATATGGTATCAGAGGCAGAGTCAAATGTTTTTGACACAATTCTGTAATACAAAATATTATTGTCAAAAAAATCAAGTTATTATTAATATCTGTCTATTACCGGAATTAAAATATCAGATTCAAATTAAAAAATCCTCTTGTTTTCATTTTATGTTTCTTGTTATATCGGTTAGACTAACGTCAAATAATCCATATCATTATATCTAGTCATAAATATTAACTAACAATTGAGCACTATCGATTATGAAAAAATCATTCAAGTTGTACGGTCGTCAACAAACAATCTTCTAAGCTCATTTCAAGAGAAAAATACTTTACTGAGACAATATCCAACGGATATTAAATCCTACATCCGTGAGGGATATGATAAACAGAAAGCGTATGACTGTGCTGTAAATCTTTTTGGCAAGAATACGACTACGTTTATTGCTATAGATGGCATAGAATCACAAGATCAATATTTGGATATGCTTGTCTTTTATGCTGGAGCCTTTGGCTATACTGGAGAGCTAGAATTCTCTAAAGATACGGGCTGTAAATATAAGGAGATAGAAGAATTGAAAGGAATTAACAATGTTTCCGCTGCCATTTCTATACATGAGCAGGATATCTCAAACATCGCAGGTCAGATAAAGGAAGGAGGAGTAGAGATCGATTCAGAAAGAATTCCAACTTCTCTGATGCAATTAGCAGAATACTATTTTGCTGTAAAGTCCGTTATCACAAATCCATGTATTCAGGTCGTCATCCTTGATAGAACTCTCGCCGGTGATGTTGCTCATCTTGTATGGAGTGTAGAAGAGCTATTACAATCTGACAGATGTATCTTAAAAGGGATGGATACCGAATATGGTATAGTCACATCTTTGGATTTGGAACTAGCAAGGATTCTTCATCCAAATGAGCAACTGGAAATCCCTGTTGCCAGAAGTCATTTAATAAAATATGCTGCAATCAACAGACTCCTAAAACTAAAAGATAATCACAGTGTGAAAAACAATAATGTAACTTATGAAGCTTTACTATCTATGATCGGTGGATCTAACAAACGGCTAGATAAACTAAAATCCGATCTTTTGAAAATTGATGAAAAATATCACATTTTTCATGATGGGTCTAAAAATTTACTAAATAATATGTTAGACACATTATATTGGGAACGTATATTGTCTGCATCTACTAAAATCTGCGAACATATCTTCAATACTCCTGATGGAAAACATCCACTTATTGTGGAAATACTAGGAAATAAGCACTGGATAACGGTAGCAGACATAGAGTATTTGATCTTAATGATGATTTACGCTCTATTGAGATTAGCATGGGAAAAAAATGTTCTTGTAATCGGTCTCATAAAAGATATAGGTGCATCGGAGATGACCAATACGGTCATCCCCTTGTTAAAAGAAGCAAGCAAAATAAATGAGAACAGATTGCCTCCATATGGTAGTGATAAGACCCTCCTTCAGACTGCAAGTGTTATCAACTCTTCTGACATGCGTACTCCTTGGAACACATTTGAATTTGATTCTTGTTTCAGGACTATAGTTCCTTTGCAAAGGAAAAAAAATAAAGGTCCTGATCTACAACTATCCATTCAAGTCAAAGGGGCATTCAAGAACGTTATATCATCGGAAAGAATGTTCTTGAAATCATATATCCAGCTATGGCAGAGCGATACTGACCCAGCAGTGAGAAGTCATGTATTCTCATATGACAGACCATGCTATCCACAATACGACATGACGGTAGATGATAAACTTGAATTATACCATGAAGACGGACAAGTGATTGAGAAAATTCAGCCTATGCTCCATTTCGACATTCAGAGCAGCATCTCGCATCTTGTCATGGATATCCTGTCATCGATGTCACATGAAGTTATACCTGAATGCCTTGGTCATAATTATCCGCTTTTTTTAGCTGATAAGAAGGCTAAGGCATTACTTCAAGAAGGAAGACAGGCATATATCGCTGCAGTATCATTAGAATTGGCCAAAAGTCAACTTGACCAGCAAATATTATTTGAGAGTAGTTATAGAGAATATCGATCGCAAGTTGAAGGTAAGAGGAGAAGGAGTTGAATGTCTTGGTAGTAGGAAAAAATGAAACAGACACCATATTAGAATCTGAAATAGTAAAAGATAAAATGTTTGATTCAATTGAGGACAAGTTTTTTGCACGTCTAAGAGAAATTGCATCCACAACGAGAAATACAGCTGACGGTAAGGCTACTATAACATTTCGTACTGCAAGAATCGAGGGAGTATATACACCAGATATAATAAAAAAGATTGAACCGGGGAGACTCGTTGCAATACCAAATACAATGTCAGTGGGTACAAATAATGCTTTTTCCGTGTATGAAATAGCAGATATCTACCCAATGCATTACAGTATGCTTACATTAGATCGAAATCAACCTGGGGCAATACGAAAGGAGTTCATGAACCTAATCGAAAAGGAATGGCATACAGACTCCAAGAGTACTTGGATAGAGATCATTGCAGCGCCAACCGGATATTCCATAATTTTAGATACCGAACAGGAGCCAAAATTTATTAGAAAAAATACAGTTCCACTTATTGGTTCACAGGTACATTTACTGAATAAAAATACCATACAGAAATTTATCTGCTACACCCCAACAAATAACGAGAATTTAGATTTATATAATGTTGGAAAACTTTTGGGTTTTGCCGATACGGCTATACCCTTTACCATAAACCTGTACAAATTACTCCACTATCATGTCGGTGTTTTTGCTTTTACTGGTTCGGGGAAGAGCAATTTAACGTCACTTATTATGAGGAAGACAATAAATTGTGTTCCATTTGTTAAGTTTGTGGTATTCGATGTATCATCGGAATATGGAATAAACATTCTAGATCTCCTGAAGGATTTTCCATCAAGGGTATTGTTTTCTGAGGATCTTCGTGGAAAGAATTCAAAGGATATGGCAGCAGATTATCTACGGAGACATGTTATTCCAGAAAGACTGGATCAAAAGAAAGATAATCTTCTTTATATGATCAAAGAAATAATAGACCAAGATAAAGTAACTAAAATATCTATAGAATCAGATGCTGAAAGAGATATGCAGGGCTTGGGAACGTATTCGGGCCTATTAAGGACGCTTGGTGACATTTCAGCAGAAAAATATGGAGCTGCAGGACAGAAAATTCTTATTCCTACAATAGCAGGTATGATAAGAAAATTTATGAACGATAACAAGATCAGAGATGAAGACAGTTCCATCAGCAATGAAATTATTCCTTTGTTAGCTGAGATCAACAAACTACTTGTAAATGCAAAATTTCGACAGGATGCAACAATATTATCCCTTTTTAATAATCTTAAAATTGCAATAGATAATCCTGTTACAAATAATCCTGCTGGATATTATTCAACAGATCTTGTTAAAGAGATAATGGATGAAAAAGAATCCTCGCCAAGGCTCTTTGTTATAAATCTCCCAGAAGCAGATACAGCAAGAACATTTTGTTCAGAGATTATTAAGAGGGTATTTAGGTACAGGAAAAATAGCTTCACTCTGAATCCAAAGATAATATTTGTCTTTGACGAGGCACAAGAATTCATTCCTTACGATAAAAGGAGAGAAGACGGAACAGAAACTTCTAGCAGGGCCGTCGAGAAATTGTTAAGACATGGTCGTAAATATAACCTACATGGTTGGATATCTACCCAGCGAATCGCTCATTTAAATACAAATGCACTACAACAACTTCATAGCTATTTTGTAAGTACAATGCCAAGGCCGTATGATAGGCAGTTGATTTCTGATACGTTTGCCATCGATGATGCGTTTATGGACCGCACCTTAACATTTGAAAATGGAGATTGGCTTATGACAAGTTTCAAGGCAACAAATACCCAAAATGTACCTGTTTTCTTCCACGCAAAAGATAATGAAGATTTCCTATCAGAAAGGATAATGAAATAAGATAAGATCCAAAATATTGGAGACAATCTGGACTTTATTATTACTTATCCAAACGATTAATCCTTTTAAATACTAATCCCTGACATTCAACAATTTAAAGCCTAAGATAACTAAGCAAAATTTTAATTCATATATATTCAGCATATATTGATCTATAAATGACATAATAGAGAAAAAGGTCATATATGATAACACATTCTCCAAAGATTCTCTTGATACAAAAGAAGACAGATTCTAAAATTCGTCTCTGTCCATTTCTAACGTTATCCTTAAATTCTTGCAAATTTTTTTTCTGCATCTTTACCTTCTTGTTTCCTAGGTGGTGATTGATCTTCATATGAAATTCTTTCTTACTTTTATTGCTGGCTAGAAACTAAACTCATATGACTTGGAATATGGGTAATATGACCATATTACTAGAAATTTTAGAATTCAATATTGTACCGTAAATTACAGACGTACTAAAAATGACTTTCTTTAAAAACGCTTCGATTTTAACAATAAGTAGGATTTCGAGTAATTGACAAACTTTCAGTTATATTCCTATCAAGAATATTCTTTATGGATTTGCTAAATTTTGCTGTTTATCTAGAAAACGACAACTTTTCAGGTCATTTACTGGACTGCAACTATCTGAATTTGATTCAATTTACGGGGAAATAGAATAGATATCAAAAATACGAGATAAAACGTATCTCTAAAAGAAAGCGCACAAGACGAGTAGGAACAGGAGATAAACGCTTTTTTAAACATACAGTAAAAGACAGATTTCTCATGCTTTTAGTATACTTCATATTGTACATAACACATACACTTTCTGGATTTCTGTTTGACCTGTACCACAACAGATTGTTAGCATCTGATTCTACTACGACAATCAGATTTAAGACGCATCTTACATAAGGCATGGATTGGATTGGTTATGTTATAGTTTGTATCAAGTGGTAGTTTGATAAGAAAATCTATTATGTAAGAGCGATTAGAAAACTAGAGAAAGAGTTAAGGATAATGGTCTGACATTTTGAATGTCTTGATGGTTTAGAACATTAAAATATACTTCAGTATTGATTCTTATACAATTTCTTATACAATCGTTCAATTAACAGATTCTATATTTGCTCTTAGATAAAGACAATTATGTGGATAGATTACATAAGTACGACAGGAAATAAATTATAGATATAATTTTTTATTCAATACTTGAATAGCATGGACTCTTGGCTTTTATTTAGAGGAAATGAAGAGCGAAGTGGTGTTTTTGCAGGCAAATTACCACGAGAATTATCGCTATTTTGGGTCATTGAATTAGAACCTATGGTATCTTCGCCTATTTTTCATAATAATGTTGTCTATAACTCTACTATAACTGGTAAAATTTTCGCTGTTAATGTTTACAGGAAAAAGATCATTTGGCAAAAAAATATAGAAAAACCATTTGTATCATCATTATTACTCCACGACAATTTATTGATATCATGTACTTTTGATTCATGGATTATTAAACAAGATTCCAAATCTCTTGCAAAGAATTTGATTTATGCTTTAGATATCACTAAAGAAGGGAAAGAGGAATGGAAAGTACAAATACCCGGAGATATTTTTTCATCTCCTTGTATCTGTGATGGGAAGATAATAGTAGTCGGGTCCCTTGATTCCAAACTTTATGCAGTCGACTTGAAAGGAAATATTATGTGGACATTTAATACAGGTGGTTCTATTTGGTCTTCACCCACTACAAATAATCAAGAAATATTTATTGGTTCTGATGATTTTTTTCTCTATAGTGTTGATCTAAATGGTAACTTAAATTGGAAAACTATGTTAGAAGGCAAAATTAGAGCTACACCCAGTTTGATCCAATCAACTAATTCTTTGTTTATAGGTACACATAACGGTATAATGTATTGTCTAGATAGATCGGATGGTTCTATTAAATGGAGATATAAAATCGGTAAGCCTATTCTTTCTTCAGTTGCGACATCAAAGGATCACATTTTCTTTGGATGTTCTGATAAATGTATATATTCATTAAACTCTACTGATGGTTCTATCAAATGGAAATATGAAACTGGAGACAAAATTTGGTCTTCACCAGGGATAATACGGAATGGTGGAATACTATTTGTAGGCTCTTTAGATTCTCATATATATGGTTTAGATATTGAAACCGGCATGGTAAACTGGAAATTTCCTACAATGGATTCAATAGAATCATCTCCATGTATTGCCAAAAATATGATGTTTATTAGCTCAAAAGATGGTCTATTGTATTGTTTTAGTAGTTAAGAAGGACAGGTCTATTTACCTCATTTAATTTCGCTCCGAGATAAATGGAACTTTCTCGATCTTAGAACACTTTTTATAATGATGTCATAAGAGTCTGCAGATGTATTCAATCCCCTTATCTTTCATTACATTTGGAATTCGACTTTACTTTTTCAATTTCGTCCCAGATTCCCTCAGGCAAAGTAATCGTCAGAGTTTTTCTGTATTATATTTTATTTTCCTTTATAATCATGCCATCATTATTTTTCATTACTACCTAAATATATTTATAATTTGTATTAAACTTCATTCATTAGAATTATGATCATTCATTTTGACGATATAGAGATCTTACTAATTGTTGTGCTTACCGACAGAATCAAAGCAATAATAATCCTTCTTCATTTAGACACCTAAATCGGTTTTTAAAATATATCAGAAAAAAAATCATAATATTAAAGATAAAGATATTTTTGCCCTTCTTATATCTATTGGATATGTGATACAACCTATTAATAATATAATAAATTCTTGTTATAGTATTATGATTGGTGAAAATAAAACAAATGTTATTAATCAAATTATTGGTGATTTTATTGAATCCATCTTGAAGGAGAGACCAATTGGTGCGTTTGATCTTGAATTCGAACTAAAATCATTTGTATACGAGGATAAAATTTTTGATCTAAAAGATGTTAGTGAAAATGAATTCATTATAAGAGAATTTAAACGAAAAGAGGAAGAAACAGCAGAATCCGAAGAATATTTGAAGGATATTAGTAGAGCTAATAACTATGATGATTTTTTCAGTTATTTACAAAGTATTGAGGACCCGTTGATTTATTATTTATCTAGACAAATATTGAAAGATGAACGAGTCAAAATAGTAGAACCTATAGAATTGGAGGAACAAGAAATAGATGATGTATATACACCTAATTTATGGATTTTTCACAATGATGTGGAGTATAAGCAAAATATTGATTACATTATCGAATTTTACGATGAGATGAATAGAGAAGATCAATATCCTAGTAACCAATATTGATAAGTTCAATATGTCTTATATTTAGAACATTTGTTTTTTCAGAAAAAGAAATAACTTAGTTTATCTTCAAATAAGTAAGTGATTGTTTTCCTCTAAAATCAAAATTACATTTTATGGGGGAGTAAATGAAATAGGTGGAAACAAAATCCTAATTGAAGATAAGATACAAAGGTTTTCTTGGATTTGGAAAAAGTTTCAGCCGTAGAGCAAGATTTTTCTAAGAGTTCATCAATCCTAGAACGTCAAATGGTATT
The DNA here is from genome assembly GCA_963695855.1 of uncultured Nitrososphaerales archaeon. Lineage (GTDB taxonomy): Archaea > Thermoproteota > Nitrososphaeria > Nitrososphaerales > Nitrososphaeraceae > TH1177. The sequence continues at coordinate 1,184,195 of CAVOHZ010000010.1, forward strand.
GTTGACTTTATTGCTATGGGACTAGTTCCAGGTATTTCTGGAATATATAGAAATGATTTGATAAAACTAACAGGCAGAAAAACCGAAAAACCTGAAATTGCTGCAGTATTACTTTCTCATGCTCATTCAGACCATGCTGATTACATCTCTTTTTTGCATGAGGATATACCGGTTTACATGGGAGAAACATGTTATATGATTTTAAAGGCACTGGAGGAAAGGTCGTCCAGAAATATTGAAAGAGAGATACTAAACTACAAACCAAGACCATACAGTACAAAAGACAAAGCTATAGAAAGAAAAATAGAGACTTTTAGAACAGGAGACAAGTTCAAGATAGGTTCTCTCGAAATAGAACCAATCCATGTTGACCATTCAGTACCCGGAGCATATGGATTCATTATCTATACATCAAGTGGACCTGTTGTGTATACTGGTGATATCAGACTACATGGATTCAAATCTCAAATGACATTTGACTTTATAGAAAGAGCTAAAGCGGTAAAACCGATTGCTCTGATTACTGAAGGAACCAGGATAAACGACATAGAAAAGATAGAAAGCGAAGAATTAGTCTACAGAGAATCAGGCAAAATAGTTAGAGAGACTGATAGGCTCGTTCTTGTTGATTTTAATTTCAAAGATGTCGACAGATTCCGGACATTTTACAACATAGCAAAAGAAAATAATAGAAAATTTGTTGTAAAACTAAACGATGCATATTTTCTAAAATATTTATCTCAAGACAAAAATCTTGACGTTCCAAATATAGATGACGAAGATATTATTATTTATTTGCCAAAGAGAGGTTCTGGAACATACTCAGATTCAGATTATAAGGGCAAAGATGGTCAGTTTCTAGATCTTCATAATGCATGGACCGCAGAACAAATTGCTCCAAGGGAAGACAAGGTGCTCTGTGCAATAGGATTTTTCAGTTTTACCGCGTTAATTGACATGAAACTAAAACCAGGTGCAAGATATATCCACTCCGCAAGTGAACCGTATAATGAAGAACAAGAGTTTGACCAAGTTAGGATAAACAATTGGATTGAACATTTTGGTATGACAAAGTTTCAGAGTCACTGTTCAGGACATGCAAGAGGTCGAGATCTTTTAAATGTAGTCAGAGAGATAGACTCAAAGATGTTATTTCCTGTTCATACTGAATATCCAGATGCTTATGCCAAAGTCACAAAAAACATGACGATAATAGAAGAGGGAAAAAAATATGTCATCAAAGGGTGATATGAGGAAAGAACCAATGCGATCAGAAAAAATCTCACTTATAATTATCACACATATACAATATTAATTGTATAGTTTCAAACCTATTTTAGTCAATTTCTAAGTTTGATATAATGGACATCACCAGCCGGCCCATTTGCGTTTCAAACCTATTTTAGTCAATTTCTAAGCATGAAGATAACCCAATCAATGGATTTGGATGCTCTGTTTCAAACCTATTTTAGTCAATTTCTAAGGTTATATCATAGACAAGTTTGAGCTTATGTTTTTGAAGTTTCAAACCTATTTTAGTCAATTTCTAAGGAATACTAAGGACACTGCTCAAAGTATCGGTCATGGGTTTCAAACCTATTTTAGTCAATTTCTAAGTTGTTTTACCTCTTTTTGCTTTCTATTGTTCATAGCAAGTTTCAAACCTATTTTAGTCAATTTCTAAGGCATTATTTATGCTGCCGATATTTACAAGAACAAAGGTTTCAAACCTATTTTAGTCAATTTCTAAGATTATTACAACGACATAGGTTTGGATAGAAAAGAATTAGTTTCAAACCCATTTTAGTCAATTTCTAAGCTACTAGGAATTAAAACCTTATTCATGTCTGTTATTCCAGTTTCAAACCCATTTTAGTCAATTTCTAAGAAATGTGATAAAATTGGATCAGTTTTCACTCCGTTTCAAACCCATTTTAGTCAATTTCTAAGGCAAAAAAAGAGATTACTATTGACCCAAAGAGAGGACAGTTTCAAACCCATTTTAGTCAATTTCTAAGGCAAAAAAAGAGATTACTATTGACCCAAAGAGAGGACAGTTTCAAACCCATTTTAGTCAATTTCTAAGATAAATATGTTGGGTTTAAAAGGAAAGTAATAATTAAGTTTCAAACCCATTTTAGTCAATTTCTAAGTCAGGATGAAAATTGATCCGTCGTTATCACATTTTTCTAGTTTCAAACCGTATGTATACTACTGTCATTTTAAGTATTAATTCATTATAAATATTAATAAATTTCTGACTCAACTTATATGTATGGTTTTTCCAAATGGAAAAACTAATGAAGTCTCTAAAGATGATTCATCACTTTCTAAGAGGCTTCAATTTGTCATGCTAAAAAATGTTAGACCAGCATTTGATCTTAAAAAATGAAATATTAATAAAATTCTTTCTAATAGAAAATATATCAATGATATTTTAGGAATAAAAAAAAGTTTTGTAACAATATTGTTACATTATTTTCTATTCAACTAGATTTCTTCATACATAAAAACTTTACCAAAATGGGATTTATTGACTATAATGAGAAAAATCGAAAAGTATTTTTTAAAGGAATTCAAAAAATCTTCAGAAATATGTTACTATAAATTTTCCAGAAATATATTAGTAGAGATTTTACAGAAAAATATTACTAGTATATTAATATCAGTTAACTAAGTTAACTCATCCTTACATATTAGATTTCGTAATGCAAGAGGAACATGAAATCTCTTTACGAAAAAAACACTTTCGCTGTAATCGCTATAGTAACTGCCATATTCATGGTTGGTATAATGATGTCCGGCCCAATATTTGAAAATGCATATGCAAATGATGACCATCATGGCCACTACCATCACCACTACCATCACCACTACCGTCACCACCACCATCATGACCATGACAACGACTGCTACGATCATCATGACCATGACCACGACTACTACGATCATCATGACCATGACAACGACTGCTACGATCATCATGACCATGACCACGACGACTAACAACACAAATCTAGAAACATCTAGATCTTTTTTTAATTTGAATCAATTAACAATTCCTTGGTAAGATGCTAATATTTGGTGTATAAAGATATTTGAATTTATAGCTGTATGGTATTGTAAAGAATATCAATAGATGGCCTTTATCATTTCTTTTTATTTTTGTACGCTGAGATAACAATTCTATAGCCACATTAATATTATGTATCTCACCAATGGATATTAAAGACTCAATGAAATTTTTAAAATCCTTCGAATGTATATTAGTTACATGCAGTATAAGATTACCATTTTGTATGTTGTCGTTATAACTTCTAGGCTTGAGTTTAGGTTTCTCTTCTTTATTAAAAATTGAAAATTGAAAGATCTCATCCATTGCGCTTGTAGTTAAATTACTTTCCATCTATAAAATCTATAACCCATAGATTAAATGAATTATCGATATTGTATATACTACAGATAGTTTACATATATTACTTCAAACTTTAGATCTGTATGGCTTCAAACAAATATTTGCGAATGATCTCTAAATCTAATGATTGTTTACACGTTAATTTGCCAAAGGCAGTTAAGAATTTAGGTTTTGAATTCCAAAATTATGTTACAGTACAATTGAATCCAGATGAATCTATTACGATTAAAAAAATCGATTTGGATTTGAATTAGAATGAATTTAATAGAGAAAAGTTTAAAAAAATTTGAGAAATTAAGTAAAGTAAGACCTTTACCAATAGAAGTAAAGCATAAGGCTGAAGAAAAAATCAATCAAATTATACAGAACAAAGTTTCTAATACAGAGGTACAAGAATTGAATTCAGCAGTCAAAAATATATCGAATCTAACAGGTTATCCTAGTTCTAGAGTTATGGAAGCTTTAATGAAATCAGATACAAAGAAGATCATTATGGTCAATACTGAAGGTAAAATTTTTATTAAAAGAAACGAAGAATAGAAAGATTAAGGTTTATTTGTCCGCAATAATTGTAGGTTCTCTATGGTTGAGTTTAAAACTTTCTACTAAACTTTCAATTCTTCTATGTTCAAAGGCAGATAGATTAAAAACTGAATTTTTGTCAATTATAATATAAGAATCTTTATTTTTCTCTATAGATTTAAATTCTTTATTCCTATCATCATACAAACTAAAATCATTTGAAAATATCGATTCTATCGCTTTAAATCTATTTCCAAAATAAATTATAAAGGCTACACATCTAAATCCACTTAAATCCTTATTCTATCAATATTCAATAGACATTTTTCTCAAAAGATAATGGTTTAAAGTTAAGATTTAGATCATTAGCATATCTGTATGCTCTTTTTATTTCTTCTTTGGTGGGAGATCTTGCAATTTCATTATACCGATCTTTATATTTTGGGGACAATGGATTACATAGATTGTCTGGATGGTATTGATCCATAATGTTGATCTGAACTTCTGGCATATTCTTGGCAATCCACTCTAAAACAGGATTAGTACAACACTCAATATGATTGGGCATTACTAGATGACGTATTACAAAATCCTCTCCCCATCGATGCACAAGTTTTAGATTTTTAGTTACAGTTTCCCAGTACCAAGGAGTTCTAGAAAGGTCTAACGCACATTTGCCAGGACCAAACTTGAAGTCTGGTAGCCAGCCGTCCATGAGTGTGCGCAGAATACTCATTGTCTCACTACTCATAAAGAAGTTCGAGTTCCAGAGCTGTGGACTATTGAATATAGACTGTTTATAGAATGCATATCCCGAATCAGGAGGTGAATTGTCAAAATATTTATCAGATTTGACCGATTCAATATAATCAAGATCCTTTATATTATTTATCCAGTCTATCTTGAAGGAGTCGAGCATACTTATTGCCTGTGTAATGGTATGGAGGTGTATAGTTGGATCACCCCCAACCCAGTTAATATTATGACATCCTTCCATTCTAAGCTGCCAAATCATTAAGGCTAAATTATTTGGGGTAATAAGAATACCATTTTCCTTGTCTGTGCTTATATCTCCATTTTGACAAAAAGAGCACCTCATATTGCAGCTTGTAAAAAAAATTGTTCCTGATCCATTGGTTCCTCTGAAAATAAGTTCCTCACCACGATGATGAAAATAACTGCTTACTTTAGAAGTTGATTCAAGCTGACAAGTACCACGCTTTTTATGTGTTTTAGTCTGGCATGATCCGTCTTCATTAACTGTTAGTTGATTAGATCGGTCAATCTGACAATTCCAGCGACAAAAGTTGCAGTGTGTTAGCATGCGTTTGACAAGCTCAACAGTCAAATCCAGTAGTGAGGTTTTCTTATGTTGTTTTAATTCGGTTATTATGTCAGTTTCTTCAGATCTTATTGATTTCCACCTCTCTAGGAATATTTTTGTTAGATTTGTAAATTCTTCCCAAAGTTTTTGTTCATTTATGCCTGATAAATCCATAAATTTACAGGGTATGGATCTGGAAATCAAGTATTTGGCAGGCATCCGATTTGTTGACACAGCGAAGTACCAAGGTAAGCCCGTTCCCCTATTCTCTTTTAGCTGTTTCCATATGTATAAAGATTCAAAATTCAGAAAGCCTTTATTATCAGTTTGAAAGGATGATCTCATGGTATTATATTATAATAGTAATATATTTGACAAGATTTATTTATATTTGTAACCCTTTATCTTCAATAAACTAAAATCAATTTACTTTCATAGTTTTCATAGAATATGAGAGGATATCCTCAGCTATATAAGTATGAAAATTAATAATGTAATAGCAATTCAATAATCAATATTAGCGACAAGATTACTTAACTAGATTTTCAAGTTTTAATCGATAATATTAATAAAATTTTTACTTTCTGTCATATTTTTAATTGGAGATTCTAGAGATTTAATCTATGAGGTTTGTTCTTACTTGTTTTTATTACCAATAGGGAACATATCTCCATTGCTTTCTCAATAAAATCTCACACTTTTATTTTTTATAAATCTATATTGAATAGATTGTTTGGATACGAACAAAAAAATGGAAAATAATCAAGGTTTATAAATAGTATCAAAAATCCGATCCCGAAATTGTTCCAAAATAGAATACGAAGGTTCAAACTCTTTACTGTCATAATAATCAGACAACAAGTCTTTATTACTCAGAATGGGTTTAATTATATCTTTATCAGTAATTATTCCAATTAGTTTTTGTTCATTATTAATTACTGGTAGTCTTCTAAAGTTATGTGAATGCATAATTTGTAAGGCCTCTATTAACGAATTAGAATCTTTAATTGTAATTAGTGGAGAAGTCATTATCTTTTGTGCTTGTAATTGTAAAGTATCTTCTTCTTGCGCAATACAGTATACTATATCTCGTTCTGTGATTATTCCAACAGGATCATTAGATTCATTTACTACTATAAGACTGCCGATATTGTTATTTTTCATAATTTGGCATATTTGTAATAATGGTCTTGTTATTTGACTTGTCTTCACGTTACTAGACATAAAATTCGAAATATTGGTACTTTTTAAGCTCAAGATGAATATATTTATAGAAGAATACTTCTACATATCTCTTTTCTTTTTTAATCAATTTATTACCTGAATCTGATCCGGTTACATCCAAATCTTTTTGCTATACGTAAATCCAGAATTTATTGTTATATCTCATTTGTTACTTTATGACATTGTATATTGTGTGGTCTTCTACTTCACTTCTTATCATCTCTTTATAAGTTAATTGTTCTGTTTTTATTAATTTTATTTCTTCATCCTTTTGGAGCATTAATTGCTGAAATATTTTTCTTGCATCTTGTAATTCCTTATCCTTATAATCCTTGGGATAGGTTTTAGAATAAAAATTTGTTGTTTATTTTATCATGTAATTTAACATGATAAAATATTATATTATATTATATTATGTCTGTGGAATAAATAGATAGGTAGATAGATAGAAATACTATTATTTTTGTATTTGTTGTATTTTTTCTAGATATTCACAAATATGTTTCTTGTTGGTCTGCACTTCCAAATATTCTCCCTTTGAGGGATGCCAATATATTGGAATATCGCAGCCATAGCACGATTTAACATTCATTTTGTTTTACTTCACTTCTTAGTATAATTAATCACATTTCTATTTTTTAAAATATTGCTATATAATATAGATAGTATCAATAGTTCTATCTACCTATATTCTCATGATATTATAACAATTTAAAAAAATATTTTTATAAATTTATAAATCTATTACTCTAGCGATATTGTCAATATAAAATCAGAATTTTGAATAATTCCGGAGTAGAAGGAGGGTAGAAATGGTCACCTTCTTCGTTCCGGAGTCCTGGTAAGTCGTTGAAGGATGTAAATTCAATTACGATAAAGTGGTTTATCTCTATTTATAATAGAAAACCTTTACGGGTATATTGATCTAAATAATTACATTAGCATATGCGTGTTACTAATTGACTGCTATTCAACACAGTAATCCAACATCTTCTAAATACTGTAATCAATGTGGTTCAAACTTAATGATCTTACCTGAACATCTATCAAAAATATGATGATAAATAATGGGGATATATTCATTGACAAGATAAACAGAGATCATTGAATAGCTTTGATAAATACTCACCAATAGTTGAAGAAATGGCAAATAGTATTAAAATAACAAAGCCAAATTTTGAAGGAGTAAATTGTTGAAACTATCTTTCAATTTTTTAGATAATAATTTTTAATTCTGTAACACTTGTGTTTATTTACTGTCATTTTAAGTACTAATTCATTATAAATATTAATAAATTTCCTACTCAACATACATTTATGGTCTTTTCAAATGGGAAAACTAATGAAGTCTCTAAAGATGATTCATCACTTTCTAAGAGGCTTCAATTTGTCATGCTAAAAAATGTTAGACCAGCATTTGAGCTTAAAAAATTAAATATTAATAAAATTCTTTCTAATAGAAAATATATCAATGATATTTAGGAATAAAAAAAAGTTTTGTAACAATATTGTTACATTATTTTCTATTCAACTAGATTTCTGCCGTGGATTTTTAGTAGTCTTTGTAAAATCTCAGCAGCAATATGTCCTTTAACAGTTTGTTTGAGGTCAAGACCCGATATTTCTTGAACAATTGTAGCAAATTTTGGATGTTTTGCCTTGATTTCTGATGCTTTTGCCTTGATTTCTTCTTCTGTCATATATTCCTCTAACGGTGAACGACTCTGACCAGTTATTTTTTCCTCAACTAGATTTCTGGCATGTGCTTTTAGTATTCTCTGTAAAACTCCCGCTACAAAATAAGCTCTGAAAGTTTCTTTCAGATCAAGATCAGGAATTTCTTGAACAATTGTAGCATACTTTGGATGGCTTGTTTTAAATTCTGCTGCTTTTGACTTAAATTCTTCTTTTGTCATTCTAATATCTTCTAAAATGGTTGTCATCATAATGTGTGTATAAAAACACGTATATAACGATCTGTATCTCTGGAATAGATATATTTATATATAAATAAGAATACAGGAAACATATTGCATAGTATTGCAAACCATTACAATATATGTCAATAACAGAGTAATATATTTACAAATCTATACTTGCGTACGATTTTATATAACTCAATTAAAATACCATATTCATATATTTAGCTAATCTGATTTCAGTCATACTATGTGAGTTGTAAACCGACCTTGGCGAAGAATGGTAATCAGGCATTATTACTTTTATTAATAAAATCCATTATTATAGAACATTTTTAATATTACTAGTTGATAATTTCATTAACGTTGAAGATAAAAATTATTTCAAGTCTTAAATATAAATAGAAAAATTTCATTTTATATACACATGGAACATAAAATACTATTTTTCTCATTTAATTATTTTGAATTCATCTAATACTTCGCCATCATTGGAATAGTATTTACCTATTAACGTATTTCCATTATCGGCTACATCGACGTTTAAAAATCCATAGCTGGAATCTTGCTGATATACGATATAAGGTTCTTGGTTGGTAAAAGCATCAAAATTAACTCCACCAGTTCCTACTATTATCTGAAACATTCCTTTAGGGGATGTGTATTCTGTTTTGCCGTTATCGTTAATAATTGGTTGTGATGAATTTTTTTCATTATAAGATATGGGGTAGGTTCTTTGGTAATTATGAGCATGGCCACTAAACAGTATATCAACTCCATATTTTTCAAATAGTGGATGGTATGTATCTCTCAATTTTTTTATTGGATCACAAGAGTCATGAAGTCCACAAAGCGAAGAATATTGCTGTCTATGGGTCATAACAATAATCCATTTTATATCCGGATTTTTTGATGCTTGTGACAGATCTTTATTAACATATTCATATTGTTCTGTTTCTTCAGCATCTGAGAAACGATCTTCCTCACCAGCATTATATGTAGATTCAGAAGACATCATTAGAAAATGGATATTTTTGTCGTCAAATGAATAATACGGATCGGATAATTCAAAGTTTTCCATATATTGTTGAAAAAAGGTTGGCGTCATATAATCATGATTACCAACTATTGCCTTCATTTTATCAGAGATAGGTTTCACTATATCTAGCCAACAATTCATATCAGTACCATAGGATGTATCCCCAAGATTGAAGACTATTTCTGGATTGTGGTCTTGAATAGAATCTACTGTCTTTTTAGTATCTTTAGTGCAACCCCAATCACCAACCAATGCAAAATTGAAATTGGAGAAATTTTTTTCATCCTCAAACTGTTCATTTTTTTCCTTAAAAGACGTAAGTTGACTTTTAGGATCTGTACTTTCAGAGTTGTCACTTTTATGCGATGAAGAGCTTTTATCGCTAAATTCATTAGTATCATAATATTCTTCTGACTGGAATTCAAAAAAATCATCAGATTTGGAAAATGCAGTTTTTAATGAAATATCAATAGAAAGTAATAAGGACAAGCTTAAGGAAATGATTAATATTTTATTATATTTATATAACATATTAACATAAAGATTTTAATTGCATATATATTTGTAATAAATAAGGTTTAATGTGTCAGCTAACATATGCTAAGCGATAATCCAAAGAACTTGATTTTCATCTATCTGTAATATTGACTATATGTATATACTTATCTCGTGCTTTGTCATTATGTTGATATATGATTTTAAATGCTTTGTTTTTTGCTATGTAATATTTATCTTGAATAGGTAGGTATCATTACACATATTTATTTTCTATACTATTATAGATGAGATTTAAAAAATTTAAAATAGTAACCCTATTTTATTTTTCAACATCCATTCTTGTCGCTTCTAACGATAGTTTTCTTCCTCTCAAGCCTGCGACCAAAATTTGAATTCCAGTTATAAAAATCGATATTCCTATTAAAAAGCCTACAAATGCAAAACCAAATAGTGGTGACGCCATAATATATGTTGCTATAGCAATAGATATTATTCCTACACCTATACTAAAGAACCTATTGAATTTGCTCTCTGATTTTTCACCAATCCCATGAGCTATACGAGCAAAACCATCAAACATCAAGGCCAAAGCAACAAACAGTACGAGTATAGACGTAGCACCAACTGGAAATGCTAATGCCAAACCAGCCAATATCACAACTAGAACTCCCAAACCTATACTTGCAAGACGTGACTTACTCTTGAAGATAATCCCTGTTATAATCTTCTCAATTCCTACAATAAAGAACAGAATAGCAAGAAAATATACTAAAGATATAGTAGTAAGTCCAGGATATGTCATAACAATTAAGGATATAATTATAGCAATAGCTCCTAAACCAATTTGAGCAAATCGCATCAATCCATGAGTTTTTGAATCAGATTCTCTTATCATTTGTAGAATACATGCGATAGTTATTCTGTATATATTCGTTGTTATTGTTTCGGTAACAATACGTTTTTTAATAACAATACGTGTTTAAAATAAATATGCATGTTTATTAAAACAAAAAAATAATATTTCTAGTTTACAAGATCTTATATGGTTCAATAAATATAATATGAGACTTCAAAATACAATAAAAAAAATAAAAAATTTTAGATATTTTTATATCCAAAATTTAGTTACTTACATTACTTTTTCTTCAAGTAGATTTTTAGCGTGTCCCTTTAACAGTTTTTGTAAAACTTCAGCGGCAAAATAACCTTTGGCAGTTTCTTTCAGGTCTAGAGTAGATATTCCTTCAGCTAAAGCGGTGAATTTTGGATGGTTTGCTTTGAAATGTGCTATCTCTGCTTGAATCTGCTCGTCTGTCATCATTTCTTCTAATGGTGAACTAGTTTGATTGCCTACTTTTTCTTCAACTAGATTTTTAGCGTGGAATTTTAGCATTTTTTGTACAGCTTCAGCAGCAATGTATGCTTTGACAGTTTCTTTCAGGTCTAGAGTGGGTATTTGTTCAGCGATAGCAGCGAATTTTGGATGTTTTGCCTTGAAGTCTGCTATTTTTGCCTTGATCTCATCTTCTGTTAATGTGTAATCAGGGGCCATAGCTTGAGCAGGGGCAGTAGCTTGAGCAAATGCACTTCTAGGAACAGTTGTAAGTACTGCTGCACTTATTAAGAGAATTCCTAAAGTTAGGAATATTGATACATTTTTCATAGTAAAAACACTTGATAAATATACTATAATATACTTTCGCTTATTCTCTTTATAGAAAATTATATTCTCTATAGAAGATTGTATTATACCTTTTCTTCTATATAACTTTCAGGTAAAGATAGAAAGTTATACTTTAATCACTACATAAATAAAAGTTTTAAAACAAATTTTTAAGCTGTAATTATATATAAAAAACTAAAAAATCTTTAAACCTAAATATGTATATACACATGTATACATATATCTAATTTTTATAAACCAAAATGATGACTCATAACACCTATCAGAAGAAACCCTATAAATGCAAGTGAAAGCCCACAGATCGTATATGGTAGTATTTTGTTCTTAATGTTTTTATCGATTTTTGTTCTGAAAGAAGCTATACTCATTTTCCTATATAGTCTATAGATAGCATGTATATGAATTTTTTAATATTTACTAATGTTATATAACAATAGTATATTGTTAGGGAAAAATGTTCTAGATATAATGTTTATTTAAGCAGTATTTAGACTTATTTTGTGAGACCTAAGGAAGATAGAGGTTGAATTAGCTTTCAAATATTTTCCTAGCATAGATATTATTGCTATAAATCTATCTTATTGTATGACCAAAAGTCCTACTACTTACAACATCAGACATGAAAAATACAGGTACTGAAAATTCTGATATTAATTTTGTTTATATTCGCAGGTGCTGTTAAGTTAACGAAAGATCTGAAACATCGATTACATTCACCATTTGAGAAAAGTCTGATTGAAAGAGTGATGCAGTATTTCAAGGATAGAACCAAATGTTTTGATGATTACTATCCATGTAATAATATACAAAAGTGTTACCTACAGCATGTATACAATTGGATCTGGTTATTCATATATCTGTATAATGCAAAAATCAGAAACAATATCGTATTCAAGATAGGTAGGAGGTGAGATATCTTTAACTTAACAGCACCTTCAGCATGAAATTAATATATTAAAATTTGGTACTGTATTGGATTATATACCATCATCTTTTTTTTGTTACTTTTTATCTTTTGTAGCAGTATTAGTTTTTTTAGATACTAAATCTTTTATAACATCAGATGTATTTTCTTTTAATATCTCATATTGATCTTTAGTTATCTTTCCTCTAATAAATTCTTGTTTTAGGAATCTTAGATTACTCATTATTTTTTTAATAGCAATATCAGGATTATCTGACAAATGTTGGTCAAGTATAGTTTTTAGGTGTTTATTGGCATTTCGTTTTTGAGAATATTCCTTGGTTGATCTCATAATAAATGGAATGAAAAAGGTGAATATAGCTCCAAGGAATACTGCAATATATTGGGAGGGTATTTCGTCAAAGTGAATTAAACGATTCCTTTCGTCAATAAGATTAAGATTCAAGTAAAGTATTTTATTGTATACGTTTTCTTGTGTTAATGAATTATTTAAACCAGATTCGATAAAATCATTTTCACCTATAACACTATAAGATAGGTTGAGGGGAACAACAATATTTTTCTGATGATAATTCGAATTAGCAATAATGTCAATAGGAATTACACCTTTCCCACCTAATATAGTAAAATGATTTCCTTGACTAAAATTAATTGATAAATCATCAGAAAGATCTTTTTTTACGAGTTCAGCTTTCAGATTTAATTTGTATAAACCACTGTTATTGAATTCTAGACCAACCGAGGTTTTGCCATTGTTGATATTTATTGATTTTACTTCTAAATTCAGATCTGGATGTGGAACATGAATTTTTCCAAAAACATGGGAAAACTTGTAATCTTCTGATATTCTTCCAACTTCAACCAACATTGCATAATTTGTAGGATAACCTATTTGGGCAAGGTCCAAAGTAACCTTAAAGCCACTTGGGATAATAGACAAATATTGTTTAGTAAGATTGGAGGAAAACAATAGAGGTTGAAAGTCATAGTCTAAGAGTTCATATCCTCGTATACTCCAGCCAAGTTTTTCAATTAAATCTTTAGAATTTATTGTTCTTTTAATTATTTCATTTAGTTGCTCACCTTCAAGAATCTCAATATGGTTTGAATGATTTTGTGTAAGACTCGAAATGTTTGTAGTAGAACTTGACTTGTTATTATTATTGTAAAAATTTGGATTGTTATTGGTTAATAAATATCTATAATTATAACCTAAGAAACCAGTTGTTTCGTCATGATCAGAGTCTACAAATATATTAATAAAAAGGTTCTGTGGAACAGTAGTACTATTTAATATTGCATTTTTTAGTTTATCTAGAAAATCATTAAATAAAAATTTTATTTCAAGATGAGTACCATTACTTGATACATATACTTTGTCTAGATCACTACTTTGTAGTAAATAGTTAAGAGTTTTATTGGAACCATCATCTGCACCATGATATATATAATTTTGTATTTCTTTATTTAGGAATTCGGTTTTTAATTTTGGAGAAGATCCATATACATCAGAATATAAAAAAGTAAGACAAACCATAAAAGAAAGAAAGAAAAAAATAGCAGCAGGAATTGCAGTTTTCAATAATAAATTTTCATATACTTTCCAATTTTAATTTTTTTATTGACTTTTAGATTTGTAATCTCCTAAAATATGAGCTCTGTTCAGATAAGCAGCGAAAGCTATAGCTGAGGATGTTCTAAATATACCATGAAAATCAAATTTGAAAGAAATAAAACATCTTCTTCTTTTATTGTAATGTATTCTGTTTATCTATACTTTCTTGGTTTATTTAAGTTTAAGAAATACTTCCAAGGCATTAACTATATTTAGAGATCAGAAGAGAAGTTATGTTTATGTTTGGAATTGGATTCAGATATTCGGATCCTGCGATATATATAAAAAAAAGAATAAAACTTATGTAATGGAGCAGTAGGAAGTGGGAATCAAGTTAATTGTGATGTTACTGTGATAGATGATATAGATTAAATTTTGACGAATTAGGTAAAGCAGTATTTGAAAAATATTCATAAATAGTAGATGAAATGGTTAATAGTATTAAAATAACAAAGCCAAATTTTGAAGGAATAAACTGTTAATTAATTGAGGCTAGGTCATAATTATTTTTCCATTTTCATAACGAATAAAGCTAGTTTATTGGTGTATGATGTTTTGGTGAAACACTATACAAACCAACAAACTAACACAAAATAGATCAGAATCTCTCCTAATTAGGATTTTGTATTTGATTGGTTTGATTCGTTGGCCACATAACAATAATAATAAAACAAGACGTGAAACACTATATTTCTATTCCCATAGTGTTATACTGAAATGTTTTATTGTTCGTATATGGTTTCGATTAGATTCCAACAGAGCATTGCATGAATATCTTGCAATTGATCTATCATATAACAGAAAGATAATGAAACGATGTGTATTATCCAAGGTACAAAGCAGAAGAACATTCGACTGACGCCCTGGTACAATATCAGGGGTATAAAAAACAGGATTACTGCTATGAGTGAATATGATCCCAGTTCCAATCAGTTAAAAAAAGAAAAAAAAGAAAGAAAATTTATCCAGGGAACGGGATTATTCCTGATATGAATTCTGGAACTTCAGACCTTAGTTGATTGTTAAAGTCCAAGTTGATGCATATATTTACAAGATTCTTGTTAAAGTTTATATCTCCAACGCCATCACCATTTTGTTGACCGTTTACTGCTGTTTCAGTATCCTGTAACTCATTTGTTGCAACGCCATCCTCTGGAATCTCGGTGATATCTACACCATTTACATTGATGTTGCTGTTGATACATTTTATTTTCTGGATATTTACATCAGTCTTTTTTGCATGACTATCATATCCATATCCATTTCCATATTCATCACCATATGGTTCTGCTTGCGCAGTTGTAATCATTGATGGGAATAGAGTGAACAGACTTGCTGCTACTGCCAGCACAATTGAAGCCAACACTACTTTATGATCGTTCATTACATTGTTAATTAGAATTATAATATATGAAAGATTGGAAGGAAGATTATATGATCTTGTAATATGTTATCATTCCGAATTATTGACAATAAAAAGAATAGCAATTGTTGTTCGGGTATGACATGAAATTGTATCATGCGTATTCTTCAATAGGTTATTTTTTATTCTCTCATATTCTTGTCTTGTCTGTTCTTGTACCAGACTGGAAACTCTTTGATCATAAAAGATTAACAGACTTATTACCGAACGCCTAAAAGACTACCTGAAAAAGAAAACAGAAGAAGAGAAGAGAAAAAAATTAGAACAAAATGATTGAATTCTTGTTACTGAAAATTTAAGTATCTAGAATTCCATAATATTATTGCCACTGGTAAATTCTCTATAGTGAGAAGACTAGTTCGGTTGTTCAAGCAATATGCTACGATGATCAAATGTCATCATAATACACGTTTCTCTACTATCGAGATTTTTATACTTTATTTAGTGGTGTTGGAGAGAAAAAGAATTGCAAGTAATGAATGGATATCTAGTCATTCGCTCCATTGTGACTGATATCTCATAATTTGCACAATCTTTGCTCTATCCCTCTCTCCAACTATTATACTAACCAAGATTATTTTTTAAAGAATGTTACAGTTAGATAGATTGATAGATTGATAAACTGTTAAATATTTCGTGATTCTTCTGTTAATACGTAACTGATTAACTGTTTACCCTGGTCCAGATGATTTTTGTAAGTCTGCATCTGTGTCTTCTAAATATGCTCTTATCTTTCTGTTGATTGATAGGCTTTAACTTTCTTGGTTTTATGGAATCACCGTTTAGTAACTTTCTAGAGTATGTATTGTCTATTCCGAAATGTCGTTTATCAGCATGTAAGAGAGACCAAGTGAGTATAGTATTATACATACAAGATGTGAACAACTATCCATTTCCTTTGGAAAACTAGCGACAACGATAGAAATGAGATGAAAAAAAGGACCCAAAGATTCTATAGAATGAACCAAAGAAAAGAAGTATGAAACTATTGTATCGGTCATAAAGATATTATTTGGAGAATATGTCATGTAGAGACGATACGAATGCAGAATAGATAACTGAGGCTGGGTCATAATTATTCCATTTTCAAAACGAATAAAGCTAGTTTATTGGTGTATGATGTTTTGGTGTAACTATCATCCAAACCAACAAACTAGCACAGCAGAAGAGATCAACATCTATTCTAATTAGTATTTTGTATTTGATTGGTTTGATTCATTGGCCACATAACAGTAGAGGAGGAGGACGTGGTAGACCATATCTCTATTCTCCTACTGTTATTTTGAGATGTTTTGTAGTACGTATATGGTTTCGATTGGATTCCAACAGAGCATTGCATGAATACCTTGGAATGGAGATGCCATATAACAAAAAGGTAATGAGGGAATGTGGACTATCCAGAATACCTAGCAGACGAACATTTGATAGACGTCTTGCTACGATATCTAATGATATCAAAAACAGAATTACTACAATGGGTAAACTTTTTGTGCATGATAAAATAATTGATCCATCTATTCTTTCAGCAGACAGTACTCTTGTAAAGGCTAAAGGTCATGTATGGCACAAATCCTCTATAAAGAAGAAAGTAGTACCTCGTTCCGGTATCGATACAGATGCAATGTGGGGAATTAGCCATACAAAGGGCTGGATATTTGGATACAAATTACATTTGATATCAAGTACAGGTTCTGTTATTGTACCTTTGGCAGCAGACTTTACAACTGCCAACATACCAGACAATCAGATGTACAGTATATTGACAGCAAGTCTTCCGTTTACAATGATTAAAAGAACATTATACATGTCTGCAGATCCTGGATACGATGATCATGAACTGTACGATCTTAGTACAGATATGGGATTTCAACTAGTGTGTCCAGTAAAGAGATATAGAAATACACCCTCTGACAGAATAAAACTGATAGAATTTTATGAATCTGAAGTTGGACAGACTATCTATTCTCTCAGAAGTATATCAATTGAACCATTGATAGAACATATCAAATCTGTCTTTAGAATAGATCCATTACCTGTGAGAGGATATGCCAAGGCTTCTTCAGTAGTACTACTATCAGTACTGCTCTATCAGATACTTGTGTATTATAACTGTAAAACTAGAAAAGATAATCCAAGAGCAATCAAATACATGCTAGGAACATAATGACTGAAAACATCCTACTATTGTTAGCATCATAAAATTTGTTTATTGAATTATGACCCACTCTCAGATAACTAGTCTTTAGGTATTGGGTTCAACGTTGATAGCCTGATAGGTTAGTAGTTATTCTTATATGCCTTAAACAAATCTATCTTAATCAAAATATAGATCTACACATCACTTAAAGTCCAAAGGAATTAGTGTCATAGTGATTGTATTTTACTAATTTTTCTAACCTTATTTTGAACTATGTCCTCTACTTGATGAATTGTATCAAATATTATTTTGACTATAATATCATACATCCAATAAATTATGTTTCAGGTTAATACATTATCTATCGATTTAATACTTTTATCAACTGCGATTTCATTGTGATTGACAATTGACCAAGATATGTGCCTTTTGCATACAATTCTAATATGGTAATCTAACCAAAAAACTTTATCAAAAATGATTGTAAAAAAGTTATTTACTTTGTATACAGAAACATAACTTTATTTTAACATTTTTATGATCGTTTATTATATATAGTGACATTATACAAATTGCAACCAAATAACGCGGTTTTAGGAAAAGAAGCGGAGCTGGCCATGAAAGTAGATAACAACAGAATAAAATGTACTGCTTGTGCAAGATATTGTCAAATACCAGAGGGAAAAATTGGGTTATGTGGGATTCGCGGAGTAATTGACAACAAATTATTTCTATTCTCTTACGGAAGAGTTATTTCAGGTAATATTGACCCTATCGAAAAGAAACCTGTATCGCACTATATGCCTGGGACATCAATTTATTCGATCGCTACTACTGGTTGCAACTGGTTATGTAAGTATTGTCAGAATTACGATATCTCTCAGAGAAGAAAGATTGAAGGTATAGAAATGTCACCCTACAAAGTAATAGAAACTGCAAAAAAATATGGAGTGGAAGGGATTGCATATACATATAATGAACCATCAATTTTTATGGAATTTGCCAAAGACTGTGGATTACAAGCACATAAAAATAATATTTTCAATATTTTTGTCTCCAATGGATACCTTACTCCTGAATCTATTAACATGGCTAAAAGCTTCCTAGATTGCATAACTGTTGATTTTAAGGGCAGTGGAGAACAAAGTTTCGTTAAGAAGTATATAGGAATTCCTTCTTCTGATCCAATTTTTCGATCTCTTAAAGAAATTAAAAACCATACCGATATTCATATAGAGATCACAGATCTTATTGTTCCAGAAGTAGGTGACGATTTAATAGCTGCAAGAAAATTATGTAAATTTATATATGATGAATTAGGAGATGATATCCCGATACATTTTTTACGATTTCATCCAGATTATAAGATGATGGAATTTCCATTAACTCCTGTTGAAACACTTGAAAAGCATTATAACATTGCTAAAAATGAAGGTCTAAAATATGTTTATATTGGAAATGTACCAGGACATAAACTAGAACATACCTATTGTCCAGAATGTGGAATGATTGTAATCCAACGTTATGGATTTGATATCATTTCGTGGAATCTTGATAAAGAGAATAGATGCAGACATTGTTCTAAACCGATTTCGATAATTGGTAAACCTAAAAAAATAGGAATGAGAAATAGATTCCAAATTATTAACTAATCAAGATTGAATAAAATTTAAGTAACTAGTAACATATTACAATTAGATAAGACACCCATTAAATAAGTATCATACTGTAATTTTATATAAGGAATCAAATGGATTTTCTAAAGGAATTTTTTAGTATATTTGAATCCAGCAGGGATACTACATTCTCTTACTTTAGATTATAAAGCTTATCAGTTTCCATCTTCAACACTTTCAAGGAAGATGGTCAGCCATACAAACGATGATACTACATCCGATTGTGTTAACTGGAGGTGTTAATATAAGGAAATAGATTTAGCTGTCAATACGTAATTCTAATAGATTTATTGTTAAAGTTTGTCAAAATAGAGCAGCCACCTGTATTCTAATACTCTTTGCTTTCATACTTTATTGGTATCTCAATATAGAACATGTCAAATATCTTAACTTGATTGACGCTCGTAAATAAGAAATAAGAAATATGAGTATAAATATTCATAGTAACATATTATTTATTAATTGAATGACAAAATGGTAATTACTGCAGAAATTAGTATAATCCCAATACGCCTAAATAATAAAACAACAGGTATGAGTAAAGAAATTGCAGCTGTATATGATGCTATAAAGGAAATAGACGATACTAAAATTACTCTTACTGGTATGGGTACTCAAATCGAAACTAGAAATTTAGAAAGGATTCTAAACATTATAGAGATATCACATAAAACACTCAGAGAAATAGGTGTCAAACGAATAATCTCATCAATAAGAATTGATGAGAGATTAGACAAGTCTCAGACGTTAAATAATAAAATAACGTCCGTAAAACAAAAGCTTAAAAAATAAAAGAGAATAATTGACCAGAGATTTTATTTTTTTTATTTTTTTTATTTTTATTCTTTATAACGAATAACAGAATTCATAAAAGCTATCTTTTCTCCTTTAACATTTTGTATTATTAATTATCGAGTATGTCCAACATACATATAATAGGAAAATGATCACTATAACCCGAATTGTTTTCTCTTCCTCGAGGAAAATTCTTATCAATTTCATATTGTTTGGTATTATCATTATAGTATTTTTTTTGAAATACAAATTCTGTAGGATTATCTTTCAACGATGGATGAATTTTTGTCTTATCTAGATAATAGTATTCGTTAATACTGTCATTAAATTTATCATAGGAAAGATTATCTACAAGTCTTAAGCCTTGGTAAAATATCTTTATACTGTTATCTCTAAATTTTAATTTCTGTTTTCCGCGATAAAGTCCCTGAGAGATAATAAATTGGTCAAAAAGGCTCCATCGTTTTGTTTTCCAATAGTATATAGTACCACCAGGAACGTTTGGATCAATATCTGTATTTCCGATAGAATGCGGGTCAGCTACAAATTTCATCATAGGATTATATAAGCAAACGGGTTCTTCTAGGTAGTATTTTCTGAATGATACATCTACAGAACTTTTTTCTTCTCTAGCTCTTAATTCAAATATTTCTTTCCATTCTTTACAATATCTAATGTTAAAAACGGCATTTAAATATCTAGTTATACTTTCATCATACGGGTCATCATTGAAATCTCCCATTAACAGAATATTTTTGTTTAATTCGTAGTCAAGTTTCATTATATGAGGCATTTTATATACTTCCTCAGTAGGAACTTTTAGTAATGTATCAACTATTTTCCACATTTCTCTGCTACACTATTTCTAGCCTGAGCAGTATCATTTGGCTGGCATGCTTCATATTTTCCTCTTCTCGAAGGCCAATGATTGACCAGAACGTACAAATCAGAATTATTTTCTTTGACCTTGAGATGTGCTTGGAATATGTTCCTAGTGGGATATCTGAAATCAATATTATATGCATTAGTGTCTAAACAATCAAATTTATATTTAGAATACACTAAACAAGTATCTATTCCTCGTAGATCTGGACTATCATTATATTGGGCTATTGCATATTTATCAGGATTTATTTTCTCTATTAATTTATCAAGTATGTTTTTATTTTCTACTTCGCATAAGCCTAGTAAATCTGGCCCATACTCAATACTTTCATTCTCTTCATTATACTTCATAGATTTAATAATTTTAGATAGGTTTTCCACCTTGATATCGCGTACTTCCTTGTTCCACCCCTTTTCAGGAGTAAACTCAAAATCGGTTGCTATCTCATTTTTTTCTATATCAAAGAGGTTTCCTACATTCCAGAATGCTATTTTAATATTTTTTTGTTGGGTCACACTTCCAATTTGTTTTCTTTTTTAATAATGGTTTTGATATGATTCTTTCTTTTTCTATACCGAAAAATTAACGAATGTATTAAAGTTATGGGATTCGAAAAAATAATTCAAAATTTTATTATTAATTGTATCTATTAGTTTAGAAATTAGTACTATAGAAAAAAAATGATCGATAGTAATATATGCATCATTTGATTAATAGATTAAATGTCTATAATAGATAAACTGATTTTAAGACCAGTACCTGATGTTGAAGAACTTTACAAAAATAGTCATGTAAAAGACGAATTACCAGAAATTTTAAAAATTTTAGCATTATGGGGAAAAAATACTACAAATCTATGGAGATTACATATTATCTTTGGGGTAACTGCTACAATTTTTTCAATACTTGCTGCCATTGGATTCAGTTCTACTGGAATCATTCCAGATACCTTAGATGATAAAAATAATTCAACCACGATAATGCAAGCTGCAGTAAAAGAAATAAAGCAATTACATGATCAAAAAATAGCAAGCCAGATTTTTGGCTTTCTAGCTGCAGTGAGTATCTCTTTAATGACTGCCTTTAACTTTGGAGCGAAATCAAATGATACAAGAAATGCATGGAGAGAACTGAATGCTGCTGTATTGAAATTCAATCAAAATATTATTGGAAAACGTGAAGTAATAGGTGTATACGAACATGCAGAAACATTAATCGGAGGATTAATCTTTACAAAAGACGGAACAAGTCAACCGGGAACAAGTCAACCGGGAACAAGTCAACCGGGAACAAGTCAACCCGGAACAAGTCAACCGGGAACAAGTCAACCGGGAACAAGTCAACCGGGAACAAGTCAACCGGGAACAAGTCAACCCGGAACAAGTCAACCGGGAACAAGTCAACCGGGAACAAGTCAACCGGGAACAAGTCAACCGGGAACAAGTCAACCCGGAACAAGTCAACCGGGAACAAGTCAACCGGGAACAAGTCAACCGGGAACAAGTCAACCGGGAACAAGTCAACCGGGAACAAGTCAACAAAGTTAAAAGATCAAAATAAGCTCAGTTATTAAATATATGATTTAATTATATTCTTTACTACAAAAATCTTACAAAAGAGTAACAAAAAAGATTTCACTTTTCCCATTGTATTTTTTTCTGAACCACAAATTCGAGTTGAAAACCTATGAGTACCTCTGATTTATCAGTTAAACCAAATTTTGAAAAGACTTGATAAAAAGGATAATCTCCTATCTTAGGAAATAGGATATATATTTGATTTATTGGCATGCAATTTTACCCATAATAAATCCTTTGATAGATTGCTGAATTTTATCACAGATATGTGCATTATTCAATGTGTAACATAGACTATCTCAATATTATTTGACCAAAATATATATATTCATTCAATCAATTTGGTTATAAAATAATGGTTTCAGAATTTAATGATGTCAATGTAACTGGAATGGATGTAAAAAAGGATTCCAAAACAAAGCTATCTCTATGGGGTGGTGGTCCTGATGTCGGTTGGTATAATATTACGAATAATCATGACAGTGCATTTAATGGGATGGTAAATGTATTTACTGCAGCAGCAATGCTTGGAAACAAGAAAGTGACGGTTGTATTTGGTGGCTCCTTTAGTGGTTCGCCGCCTACAGATAAAGAAATTGAACAAGTCATTATGCTAGGATAGTATCTTATAAGAAAATTGTAATAAGATCTAATATTTCTTTAAAATAGTAAAATATTAAAACAATATAATTTGATCTCTTGTAAGGAGAATTTGAGTCCTCTAAGCTTAACAACAGGATCTTATTCAACTAATGATAATAAGCTATTTTTGAGCTATTGCATATAACGCGTTACTTCCAAAACTTTGACTCTATTTTCCTTAATTAAATCTGTATTTGCCTCTTTAATCTTTGTATAAAGAACAGGATCTAATTGGTCTATAATCCATCCAAGCCCTGATCCTAAAGCAATGGTCCGCCAATCTTCAGGATTATTCAATAATTGAGATGCCGCCTCTTCTTTTATAATTACATTTATTATATCGCTTTCTTCAAATAATTTTTTTAAATTATCATTATTACTAATTTTATCCCAAAGATTATATGATTATAACAAGCCAGGTCTATGCTTTTGATACCTATTCCAATGAGAATACGCTGGTTCAAACATTCTTGGTCCCCAAGTAATAACCGCTAACTTTCCTTATGGTTTAACCAGTCTCCACATCTCATCAATCTGTCTTTTCATGTTATCTGCAAAAAAGATGACAAAAATACAAACTACAGTATCAAATTCACCGTCGCAAAAATATATAAGATTAGTCATGCCTCGATTACGAAATTCAATATCTTTAAAAGATAAGGTATTAAAAAATTAGTAATGATAATAATCACTTTAAGTGGTGTTATTATTCTTGTTATCCTCAATTTTTCTGTAATTACTAATATTTACGGACAAGAAAATATTAATAATACAACACTAAGAAAAACATTCTATTTTGAAATTGAAATTCCAGATGATTGGATATATCGAAAGTTTTCGAATGCTTATGCTACAGGCCTTTTAGGGTTTGGTCCATCTAACTCTCTAGTTGCAATACCAGTAGAATATTGGGGTTCAAACACGAGTTATGCAGTAGCACAATTTAGACAAGATGCTTATTATGGTGTCAAAAATGCACCTCTTGATGCGTATGTAAAATATAAGTTAGCCGAACAAGATGCAATGAAAGTTATTACGCAGAAAGATATAATTCTGGCTAATGAGACCTCAAGACAGATATATGCAGAAGGAATTGGAAAATTCGAAGGATTCAAGTTCTTAGAATATTATGCATTTCATAATAAAGAACCATATATAATAGCATACTATGCATCTAATCCTGTATATGAAAAATATCTTCCAGACTTTCAAAAAATGGTAAATTCATTCAAGTGGATAAATTGAAAATAATTCGTTAGAAGGTATAGCCCTTATATTTTTATTATTTTTTGTTTCTAGTCTTGGTACATTTACAGGATTATTGTTGGTCAAACCTTCAGACTTTCCCCTTAGTTCATCTTTTACTATTCATTTTCTTTGAATAATTACGTTCTCTTCAATTGAAGGCTACGCTCATTTTACAAAATATCGCTAGAGTAATAGATAAATATGCAATTACATACTATTTAATATAACTACCAATAAATTAATAAATACATTCTCGAATTAAGGTTATACCAGCATTTTTAGACGTACACACTATTCCTTCTCTAGACAATGAAAAAGTAGAAGAATTAATAGGTTCCAATGACGAGTTTGATGTTACCCCCATTAACATTCTGTTTAATAGAGATGTGAATCTAAGCTACTGTCTGCAGGAGGGAGGCACCCAACAAGGAAGCAGTAGAAAAACATCATTCCAAATTCAATTTGAAATGTGAGTAGATTACAGAAGTAACTATGGCCAAAAAATAAAATAAAATAAAATAAAATATCGCTAGAGTAGTTGAATAATTAATCGTGAAAGAATTTTTTATTCATAATAATACTTATCCATAACTTTTTTATTACGATTAAAAAAATTATCTAACTAACAAATGGTATTAAATAATGAATTTCATTCTGTTTTTATTGAAAATATAATCAATTGCGAGCAGTCTATAAGATGGGTAGGAATAACTGATCATACCGGTACTATTATAAATGAAAGACTTAGAGAAGGGCTAAAGCGCCTCCTTACCGAAGAAGAAAATAATCAGTTTGCAAAAAATTCAATAATTAGGCATAAAGCAAGATTAAAATTTGAATCAAAAATGGGTAAATTAATGTATGCATTTAGGAGATATGAAAACATGAGTAGATGTCTAATTCCAATCAATGAAGGTTATTACCTATTTTTAACTATGGATTTTGAGGAAAGTAATTTTGATGAAATAATAATGGAAAAAATTATTCCTTTTATTCAAAAAGAAAAGAGAAATTTATAAATTAATAATTCTCTTTCGGGTTATTCGTATCGCATCTCATCTCTCTTCGTCCTTCAACATTCTGAATCTATCATGGTAACATAATTAGAAAATGATCTTTAGGTACAAAATGAAATTATCAGCGTAACAATATCGCTAGAGCAATAAAATTATAATTATAATTTTATTTTTATCAAGTATTATATTATTTTTACAAGATAGATAGAAACTCAAGACTCACTCTACAGTAGGAATAAGGAATAGCACTTAAATACAGATAGCAATAGACACTTAAACATTTTCAATCTATTAGTCAAATAAATAAATAACATATTATGGGAATGAAATTTTCTAACCTCCTACTTTCAATGAAACCGTTTTTATTGTATCATCATACAACCAGTTGTTATAGTCATAAACATCTTTAGAAGTTTTTCCAATGACACAAACATCATACTCAGAATATAAAAAATCATTAATATGAAATTCTAATTTCTATTTCTTCTCATCAACAACATTTATCTCTTGATTTTCATAGTTATTTGCTGATCTTAATGATATAATTATAACATCGTCCGGTATATCTTGATCAATTTTTACATTCACCTTTACTTCAAAAGTAGGTTGTGTTTTCATTCATATATTCATCCCATTCTTCCTCATTGGAAAACTTTCCTAATTTGGATTCAATATCTTCTGTAGTTTTTTCTAATTCCGATTCTACCGCCTTATCTGAGATACTATTCACATCACTGGATCCACCTGTAATGGCTATCGTTCTATCCGTTTGTTTATCTTCTGTTTCATCAATACTGATTTGTAGAGACCTATGTCTCATTGTCATTATTGCCTTCGATACCTTCTTGTTGTTGATAACTACTATCGGAAAAGTAAAAATCTATGAAATTAAAACTGACTAAACAAATTATACAAGTTATTTTCTTTGTGGATACCAATTAATTTGATTACTTTATTATGGATATAATATTTTTCATACTTTAAAAATAATTAACAAGAAATGAGTTAGTAAGGTATCAAAGAATTGACATGCTTTATGAAAATATCTTTTGCAACTTTTTTGCAGACGTAACATTCTTCTCCAAATTCTGGATGCATTTCTGCCAAGACTTTATAATTTATTAATGATGATGTCATAAAACATATTTTAAATTGTTGTGGTGTACCTTCTACCATTTTTGAAATGTCAATTAACTTATTATAAAGATCAAAACCATCCGTCATAGACATTCTATAACCAATAAGAACTAGATCATAGTCTTGAGATCTAAAATTTTTTTCTGCTAATTGTGGGTCGTTTATTAAAGTTAGATTGAAACCTTCTTCTTCCAACCATTTCTTATATCTTAAAGAAGTGTCAAGATCATCATCAACTATTAAGATATTTTTCAATATAATGTAATTAATAGTGCAGGTTATTAAAAAATGATATTCTAGAGAGCTGAATCCCATTATGACGAAATTCCAGAGATATAATTTTTAACGAATAATGAACAGTGGGTCCTAGTAATATTTCATTTCAAATATCAGAAACGCTATTAATAATATTGAAGGTGATAGAAACAGAAATATGAACAATACCCGTTGCTATGGTTGCAATGCTTCCATCTAATGGAATCCTGAAAAAGGAGAGTATTGGGAATTACAGAAAAACAGGAAACACGTTTGCCCATATCTGCAGAAACAAGAGCAAGAAATATACTAGCAGTATTGTGACTATTTCAATATAATGCACAGTGTATTTCATTATTAAATAGAAAGATGTTAAAGAAATTTCCTACAATTGTATATAGAAGAAAAAAATAAAATAAAAAGTTATACCACATTCATTATCATAGCATTGATCATAGTGTTTATTGCAGCATTAGCAATAATATCAGTCTATGATCTTTTTGTTCATGACATTACAAATAATTTCACTGAACTTTGTGCACGATATGGCTTCCCTGTATCTCTAGGATGTTGACGCCTTTATTTATATTTTCGAATTGATTAATTGTAATATACAGAACTCGTCATATTATTAAATTTCAATTATAAATTAATTAATTAATTATTATAACATATGAAAAATTTCGTTTTTAGAGAATTCAAATTTACTGAAGGTAGACTAGTTGTATTTAGTTTAGTACGAATGGTTCTAGTACTAGTTATATCTTTGATGTTAATTGGGAATGGAGTAGTCGGACATGTTGCAAACACATACAAGGAAATAAAAGCCACAGTCGCATTCAAAAACATTGATGGCGATATCAAGGTTGTAGGTATTATAGGAAATATTGGAATAAATCCTACATTAGTGTCTAGAAGCGGGGAAACAGAATATGCTCTTAACGTCATTAATGAAGATAAAGAACCACATATGTTTTACATTGATGGATTAAATGTTCATACAAAATTACTAAGATTTGGAGAAAATGATACAATAACTATACGTCCAGATAACGAAGGAACATACAATTACTATGATAGGGTTTCTTTGGAGAAAAATAATGGTTCAATAATACCAATTGGCGAATTCAAAACTTTGAGGGTAGCAGGAGATTGAAAGAATTAGTTCAAGATATTGGAGAGTTTTATATTTATTTTATTTATCAATCAGAATTAAAATTTTTAATGTTCTATCAAACTCGGTCAATAGTAGTCTGGACATGCATTCCTACCTTGTCCAGTTCGAAAATTCTATGTTATTATATTGACTTTATTCTTCCGTCTCTTTATTATTCTTGGCTTGGTACAGAATTGAAAAAAATTCCATAAATGGAAATTAATTTATCAATTTAAGGCATTATTCACAAATGCTTCGTATTTTTCCTTTGGAGAAACTCCCACCGTTCGAGCTATCTCATTGCCATTTTTAAACAATACTAGTGAAGGTATAGATTGAATATTATATTTTACTGCAATTTCTTCATTTTGATCAACGTTAATTTTAGACACTTTAACTTTTCCGTCTAGAGAGTAAGCTAATTGTTCAACAATTGGACCAACCATTTTACAGGGACCACACCACTCTGCCCAAAAATCCACTAGCACTGGGATATCAGAATTCAAAACTTTATCGTTCCAATTTGTTGTATTCAATGAAACAACTTTTTCTAATTCTTTTGTCATAATATATATATTATCGTATTAGGTAATTATAGACCTACAATTTCAAATAAAGTCACAACAGAGTGTATATTTATACCATCTTCAAACATGAATAGATCAATATGTTTGTCAAAATATTGACTAATTCTTGCTTTTGAAACCATATTTCTTAACTTTACAAAATAAAATTTAGACAAATTTATTTTTCATCTATCTTAATTATAACATTTTTTTACCATCTGTTTTCTTGACTTCTCGGTTTTTGACATCTTGCAAATATTCTAGTACATTATTTCAAAAGTACCAACAACAATGAACTCTGGTCAGTGGGAGATCAAGTCATTTTTTTTACTTGGGATAGTGTTCGTTTCTCATATCGGTTTCAATTGGATGGTCACTTCTCTCTATTAGCTTGATTCTCTTTATCTCTTTTATCCTAATCGATAAAGTGATTGGACCAAATCCTATATAGATTTCTTTTATCTTTATGTTATTAATTATTTTTTTTGTTATAAAAGGTGTATAGATATGAAAAATAACATATATTTACAAGAATCATTAATTTGTCATTAATTATCTATTTTATTGTAATCGTTATTTTTTATAGGATAAATTAAAGATTTATTTTCATTTACTATGTCACCAATTGATTCTATTATTCTTGTAGAATATCTGAAAGCTTTGTTAATATCTGAAGGATTGTCATTTGTTTCTACGATGATATTATTCTCAGACAGATACACAACTATTTCGATACGGTTTTCTATATCTTTCCATTTTAACTGATACCCTGTTAATGTTTGTACCATACCTACCCATCTTAAGTTATCAAACCATTTTCCTGAAATACTTTGAACTATTTTTTTATTAACAAGTTTGTATGGTACATATACTTGAAGGATTTGCGAATATTTTGTTTGATTACTTCTTTCTTCATTTGATGAACCCTTCAGATTTGAAAATATTATTTTTCCATCTTTCGTAGATTTATATCCTAATTTGGTTCTCTCAATCAAACCCAATTCTTGTAGTCGTCTCAGTGATCTTGACAAAATTTCTTGATGTATATCTAACATACTTTTCAGTCCATTAAATGAAAATGTGGATATAGTATTTTCATCTTCATTACCATACAAAATATTCATAATATCTATATCATGTTGTCTAAGGTCTGAGAGAGATATAGAGGAATCATTATCATATATCTTTTGTTTATCGGGAAACGATGTAAGTAAAATGGTTAAATTGTCATTATCTATATTATTATTTTTATTTTCAATTTTGGTATTTTCTTTTACTTTTATTTTACACACCACATTAACTATATTAATGTAAGTATATATAAATTGGTAAGTGCGCATGTATAAAGCAACTTACTATATGGTAAGTAAAATAAAATCATTTAATAACAGAAGACATAAAAATAAAAATAGTTATGGCTGATTCTCCAATATCACTGAAACATTAAATCGTCTTCCATATCTATTTACAGATAATGAAGTTTTTTCGTTTATCTTCTTCTTTTTGATTTGAGATGAAAGCTCTGTTATTTCTTCTATCCTTTTATCATCAATCTCCTCGATAATATCACCTGGTCTTATTCCTGCATCAGCTGCGGGACTATATTCTTCCACCTTTACAACTAGTGCACCTTCATTGGTTGGTAACCGATAATATCTAGCTATTCTACCGGTTATCTTGATCGTAGAGATGCCTAACCATGGTCTATTAACTTTCCCATATTGTATTAACTCCTCTAAGACCTTTTTTGCAGTATTTACAGGAATTGCAAATCCTATTCCATGGGCATACGGTATTTTTGCGGTATTGATGGCAATTACTTCGCCGCTAGTATTTACTAAAGGTCCCCCAGAATTGCCCGGATTTATTGCTGCATCGGTTTGAACCAATTCTAATACTCCATCTTCAAGTTCGATGTTCCTATTTATGGAACTAATAATTCCTGTTGTAACCGTAGGTCCTCCTGTTAGACCAAAAGGATTGCCAACAGCAATGACTATTTGACCCACTTTTAGAATATCAGAATTTCCTAATTTAGCAAATGGCACTGAGGTTATTGACTTGTTATCATGATAATTAGTATCATTATTATTGTTAGAGTCATCAAAACTATTCGAATTCAATTCAATTTTTAATACAGCAAGGTCAGTGAGCTTATCAGTTCCGATTACTTTAGCATTAAATGTTCTTCCATCATGTAATGTAACTTTTAATCTCCTGGCATGGTCGACTACATGATAATTTGTGAGTATATGACCTTGATTATCAAAGATAATGCCAGATCCTACACCTTCAATTGGAAATATACGGAAGAGCTGATCAGTTACCATTTTGACACTCGCAATATTAACTACATTCTTAGTTATTTTTTCAATAGCGTCGATAAATGTTTCTTCAGTTATAGGAATCAGAATTTTATACCTCCTCGTTCTAGAGGTGATTTAGGTTTTGATGGCGTAATCGGTAGTTTCTTTATCGTTGGTTGACTTATGATTATATCATACATACTTGTATTATATTAGAAGGAGATGACTAAATTGATTAATTTTTAAATATTTGGTCACCATCAATAATAACACTTTCTAATCGATGCTGTTTAGAGAATCTACAAAGTATTAAATGGCCAAATATAAAAAAAGGGAGGTCATGACTACCTGATGAGAACTACAACCATGCAGAGTTTTTTTTATGTCAGGCGAACGTCTGTAGCAACCAAGTATTATCATCAGACAGACGACACTCCCCAACTTCAAAAAGTACAGAAAAGGTTATAACGGTTATAGAAAGATGTGCAAAAATGTAATCAAGAATCACATTTTCACCGAAGCACTTTCATCTAAAACAGACTTTTAAAGGGAAAGCAAAGATGAATGACATGAAATTCAAATAAACCGATTTTAAGATAGTAAGGCCTCAGAGGCCTACCGCAAGGATAAAACATTGTCTTAACTTTTGGGAAAAACTTTAATATGATTATCAAAAAATTCTGTAGATATGTCTTCACAATCCATTCTTACAAATAAAGATCCAGCGATAACCATAAAGATTATCAAATATATGATTATGGAACATTATGAATGTCCTCCAGACTCCAAGTATTGTCTAGAACTATTTACAGAAAGTAGAAAGAATCAAATTCTTACACGAATAAATCAGGACAATGTGGTAAGGGATGTAAACAGACCAGTTATCGCCACAAAAATCAATTGTTGGGAGTGTGGTCTAGAAATCTTTGTTCACAGCTTGGTTGTATCGAACAAGTATTCAAAAGGTAGAAAAAGACGATACCACTTTAGGTGTGCATTGAAAAAGAAACTTGTACAGGAAAAGACAATGATGCATGAAGATTATAGAAAATTCCTGTTAGGTATATTAATTTGAGATGGTGTGACAGTCCTAGGCAAAACACCCGGTGACGACTAGGAGCACCAAAATGGAAGCACCATCATCCTACAACCTCATTTCTTTATTTATTATTTCTTTAATATTCATAAAAATTCTCAAATATGATCTAACTTTTTAATTTGCCCTCTTACTTTTCCCTTCGGTTTATCCTCTGTCGATATATTTACATATGCCTCTCCGTTTTCTATTTTTTCGACCAATTCTTCGGTATCCTTTCCTTGTAACGGCCCTTTAAGATCCTGTGAACTTATATCCCCTTCACATAATTTGCCCGTAACTTCGTCTGTTGGAGTTTCAGACTTATACAGCTCTGCAACCGTTTCTCCTTTCTCGTGTTTACCTACGTCAATACTTACTTCTTTTATATTGCTCATCTCTGTAATTTTAACAGAGAATTTTAGATCTTCATTATCTTTGGATTGAAATGTTGCTAAAGCAGTATCTAATGTATTTACTACTGGCACTTCTTCTTTTCCAGTTAGTATTGCAGCAAAATCTATATTCTTTTTATCATTTTTATTATATTCTTTATCATTAGAGAAATTCATTGTAGTTTAAAGTACACACCATTTTATATAATAGTTTCAGTACAACTTTATAGTAATTATTAATCTAATTAAATTATAAGTCTCATATATAATAGTTTCAGTACAACTTTATAGTAATTATTAATCTAATTAAATTATAAGTCTCATATATAATAGTTTCAGTACAACTTTATAGTAATTATTAATCTAATTAAATTATAAGTCTCATTACAATTAATTATCTTTTACAAAGTTTTTATATCATAATTCGTTTCTGGCAAAGACAAATTTTTTCTTAACGACTTGCCTGCTCTGACCTCCAACATCCAAATAGCGTTTCTGTTATTGTAGTAAAAAAAGAAATCCTTTATTCTATTAGTTACTACTATATTGGATTGTTATGACAAAATTTGTTGAAATGGACGAGAGAGTAAAATTTAAGGATCAGATTGAAGAAAAATAAATAGCGAGTTCGGTAATTCTGATAAATAAATTCAATGTAGAACCAGAAAAGGTTGAACAGTACCATTTTAAGATTTAATGATTCTTATCCAAAATATGTGAAGCTAATTGGTTGACGGGCTCGGAGGGCTTCGAATTTCAATTATAACAGGGTTTGGTTACATAATATATTAACCTTATTTGGTAAAATGATTATCTCTATAAATGAGATTTATGGAAGTCTAATAATGGATCTCATTTAGTCAGTGTGTTGAGGATAATTCTCCGGTTGATGTCGGGATTGGAGCTGTAGGAAAATGATGTTATTGTAGAACGACTTGAAACCATTAATTATTGAATACATGATTTCTATTTTTATAATTAACATATAGTATACCGTAACGTTTATCGGCTACTTATAACAAGTAAATATTCCAATGTCTTCTATCACGTTTCGATCATCATTAAAGAAGATGATTAATAACTATAAGTTGAAACCCTTATTAAAAGAAGAGGCATTAAAGGATATTGACGGACTTAAAGAAGATTTAGGAATAAAAAATTTTAGACTGACGAAAAATCGTATTAATTATAGAAAATCAGTAATCAAATGATTTTCACTATTTTTAATTAATTTGATAATCTCTTTTTTGTATGAATTTTCTGTAGGTATTTTAAAAAATTCACAAAATTTATTTAGAAATTTTATCTCTTCCTGTAACAAAAAATTCTCATCCAAAACATTAGTTCCAAATCTGAATAGATAGTTAAACACCAGTTTCTGGTTTATCGTTTCTAGTGTAACCAGACTTTTATATATTTTATCTATGTCACTAAATTTTTTTGTTACTTTACTATCGAGTAGTAACTTGTTAAAACTTCTCTTTGGAATACTAAATATTCCGTTCGTTACGAATCTATCGAATACAGACAGTACTTCAAAAAAATCATCTTTACCTGTATATCCTATAATTGTTGTTGGAAGAAGTTTTAACAGATGAAGATTCTTGGAAATATGTTTCTTATCAAGTACTAAAAATGACCGACCAAAGGTTAGGATAGCATTTAATATTTGATTAGGAAGACGTTCATCAAGTACATCACTATCTGATTTTACTTCTACTGGAATAAACGTTAATTTTTTTATACTGCATTTTTCTTGTTTAGCTATTTGAATAAACTGATGGGTTCGCATACGAATGTTCTGATAAAAATCATCATCACGCCCTTGGTCTTGAAAGAAAAGGTCATTTCTGGCGGTACCAATATAGGTATTATCCGTATATCTTTGATTCTTTTTATTTTTATGAACAATTACAATTACAAAGTCAAAATTGCCAAAATATGCTTCCTCCTTTATCTTTATTTGATGAGATTGATAATCTGAAATATGGATAGGAAGATGATGATTATTTTGAATATGTCTGTTTTTAATTGAACTTTTAAATAGTTGTTTAAGTTCTGTTTCATTCATGGATTGGTAACTATAATGGATTCATTTAGTAAATAATAATTATAGTATATCAATAATATTTGACTTGATGTAAAGATTTCTGGTATCTTATATACAACTTCATATAGCAATACTTTTATAATTTCATTACCGTAAAGTACGGTATGAAAACGGTGTTACACTATACAAAACCGTTAACTGCCTATGAATATTTGAATATACTGACTTTCCATATAAACAACGAATCTATTGAATTAAGATATGGTGACAAGATTTCCTTTGTAGATTGTGATGAATTAGTTAGTGATATAATTGTTAAAGGATTACTTCCAAAAAGATATGGTGGTCTAGAATCTTCAAATGTACTTGTTATTACAAGTAATAATAGATTTGATTTTTATCAATGTATAAATCTCGCAAAGAAAAAGTATGGGATGGATGTCAATGAGGTTTTAGACCATGTAATAATTACCAGAGTGTTTACCATTTATCAATTAGCAGAGACATTAATTCATGAACTTTTTGAATTAATGGAAAAATTCCAATCAAAATTATTAGTTATTATTTCTGATCTATTTCTCTTGAATTCGGTCAACCAGCAAATAGAACAAGAAGAGAAAGATTGGATTGTTAAACAGATTACAAAATCACTAAATAATATTAACAATTCTATTGTAACCATTTTCTCTTCTATCACTATGCCAGATTTCAAGAATCATAAAAAACTCACAAAAAAGAGATAGAACGTGAATATAAATGGGTAGAACTATTCCCTCATTTAGAATAGCAATTGATCTCGAACAAAAGGAATGGAAATCATATCAAAAATATCTGAATCTAGAAAAGAGAAAATTATTTAGAGAAATGTTTTCAATTGCCAGGTTATACAATTCTGCTTGTTCTTATTGTAGTAATCCCATTAGAATATATCCTATTTTATTATCTATTATTTTTAATCAATACAAGTCTTTAAAAAAAAAAGACGAATGTGATATCAAGATGAATCTATTTCCATATGAAGATATACTAACAAAAGAGATAGACTCATGGAAAAGTTATTCAGACTGTCTGAGAAAAAAAGACAGAGAACTATTTGATCAGATGCTAAAAAATTCTTACCAATATTCAGAATCTATCAGTGCAAAAGGAAGGGATTATTCAACCGAATCTCTATTAATGACACTTTTATTTGAACAATACAAGCGAACAACATCTACTACTGTTTCTACTATGGATGGAGTGACTACAATTTAGTTAAAATAACTGGATGGATTTTTGACGCTTACCGTTTAGATAACAAAATGGTTTTTTGGATTAAAGATTCCAAAAATAATACAATAAAAATAGAAGACACCAAATGGAACAATTATTTTTATTTAGCAACCAATAATATCTCTAATTTAGAACAGATATGTAATCTTAGAGAGACAGAAGATTTCATTAAAAAAACTGAATACGTATATAGATATGAGAAAATAACAGACGATGAAAAATCCAAAGTATTAAAGATATACACACAATATATTGGAAGCAATGTAAAACTTGCAAATATAATAGAAAGGAAAATAATAAAAGTATCTGGAGGATTTCAATTATACAATATAGATCTTTTACCAGTACAACATTATTTTTATGAACATGATTTATTTCCATGTGGCACCTTTGATGTTGAAGAGTCCCCGTATGGATTATTTTGGAAAGTACTTGATAATGATTGTGTATCTTTGACAGATTATATTGTACCAAATTTTAGAAATATTTATTTAAAGATTCACTTTCAAAAAGGAGGGATACCACGATTATCAGATAAATTAAAACATATTACTATTACTACAACTTGTGACAAAGAATCAAAAATAAATATTCAAAATGAATCAGAAGATGAAATAATTATACAGTTATCCAAGATAGTAAAAAAATTAGATCCTGATATAATTATAACAGAGAATGGAGATTCATTTCTTTTTCCCTATCTAATTCATAGGGCATCAGAAAATAATCTGGATTTGGTACTTGGTAGAGATTCTAATGTCACACTAAAAAAACCTACGAGAAACGGCGTTTCGTATTTTTCATATGGTAGAACATACTATAAACCATCTAGCATCAGATTTTATGGTAGATGGCATATAGATACTAGTTCCTCTTTTCTTTGGAGAGAAACTCAAGATATCCATGGACTTGTTGAGATTTCTAGACTATCAAGACTTCCCTTGCATGAGACCTCAAGAGCAACAATTGGTAAATGCTTGACAAGTTTTCATCTGTATAATGCAACGAAAAAAGGTATTCTCGTACCCTGGAAACCAACAATGTCAGAATATCCAAAAACATTAAGAGAACTTTTTATTGCTGATAGAGGAGGTCTCATACTGGAACCAGAAATTGGAGTTCATGAAAAAGTAGCCGAATTTGATTTTGTATCTTTATATCCAAATATAATATACAAAAAGAATATCTCAGCGGAGACAATTCGATGTCAATGTTGTTACTTAGATTCAAATAACAAAATACCTGAATTAAACTATCACATCTGTAAAAGAAAGGACGGATTGATCC
The DNA here is from genome assembly GCA_963695855.1 of uncultured Nitrososphaerales archaeon. Taxonomy (GTDB): domain Archaea; phylum Thermoproteota; class Nitrososphaeria; order Nitrososphaerales; family Nitrososphaeraceae; genus TH1177. Next base: position 1,221,259 of record CAVOHZ010000010.1, read on the forward strand.
CAAAATCACTGGAACTAGTTCTCAAAAAAAGGTTGCATTATAAACAATTGAAAAAGACAACTCTTAATGATAAACTAAAAAAAATATATAATGCAAGACAATCTGCATTAAAATGGATTCTTGTAACGTCTTTTGGTTATCTTGGATTTAGTAATGCAAAATTTGGAAGAATCGATGCACATATTGCAGTTTGTGCTTTTGCTAGAAATATTCTTCTTGAATCAGTAAAGATAGCAGAAGAATTAGGATTCGAAGTTTTACATGGAATTGTAGATTCAATATGGATAAAAAAAGAAAATGCTACAAAAAATGATTATATCAAATTAAAAAACAGTATTGAAGAAAGAACCGGCTTTGAAATATCCTTTGAAGGTGTCTATAAATGGATCGCCTTTCTATCTTCTGAACAAGACAATCGCATTCCTGTTACAAATAGATACTTTGGTGTTTTTGAAGATGGAACATTGAAAATGAGAGGGATTGAAACGAGAAGACACGATACGCCATTATTTTTTTCAAATTTTCAACAAAATATTCTTGAGATTCTTGCAAGTGCTAATAATAGACAGGAACTAAGACAAAAATTGTCAGAAATCCATTTTCTTTATAAAAAATACTTATTGCTACTTAGAGAAAGAAAAGTATCAATAGAAGATTTAATTTTTACAAAACAATTGTCTAAAAATTATGATGAATATGAAAATAGAAATACCATTGAAAATAATGTATTAAAGATTCTAACATCTAACAAAGAATTTCCAAAGGCAGGTCAACTTCTAAAATATGTAATAACTTATTATCCAAGACGGAAAGCAATACCATTACAACTTGTAGATGATAAAACTAGATATGATATAGATAGATATTCTGAAATGCTAACAGATATTTATGATTCAATTGTGAAAATCATAAATTAGAAAGTCTATAAACGAGAAACTATATTTTTCATTGTTTATCATATATAGTAAATGTAAAAGCATACATTAATTCTAATTCTGAATATGTATCCCAAATAAACAGCTGAATGAATACAACCAATTAGCAAATCATTTGTTATTATACTGCCTAACATAATTTAGTAAATCTTTTAAAACCCAGAAAATGGATTTTTTAAGCGTAGTAAACCTCACATATTAAGAAAAATATGTAAACGAACTTTTGTTGGTTAGTATAGTACATTATGTCGATTGTTTTTATGTCATATGATCCGTTCTAATCAATATATGACAATAAAAATCTAAATAATGCATTAGAGTCGGCAGCAGCAATGTACGTAATTAACAAATTTCTAAAAATCGGTGTATTGATTCAGAAAAGTGAAAAAAAGATAACTATAATGATAACAATATAATAACAATAACATAACGCTATGAGTCAGAAATCACTAATTTGTATATATACAAACAAAGACAGAAATGAATTTGCTATTGGGCTCAAGGGAGACGAGAATTTTAGGGCAGTTACGAAAGTAGGTGAATTTTATACAAGATTTGTTGATGCTTTTGATCAGATGGTGGACGAGAAGGAAATTGATTGGAAACAGGAATTAAAGAAATGGATTACGGCTGCAAAGAAAAACGAAACCATATTTGTTGAAGTGGACCTGAGTGGTTGCTACGAAGTAACGGACAAACTTTATGAGGCGTAAAGGAAATGAAAGACGGACCACGTCTTGCATGATATTTCAAGATATCTACACCTGTGGCTAAATCCTCTTCCGAATATCAATTCATGATAAAACATATTAGGAGAACAAGTTGCAGAGCTGCAGGGAAAAATAATAGGTCAAAGGGTTCTGGATGTAGAGGGCCCTAGCGATATTAGTACTAACAGCAATAAGACGAATAGTAAAAAATTTTTGTCTCCCTTGATTAATTAGGCTTGTATTTATTGTTTATTCTATAAATACGGACAAATATGTTTTTTATTTGTCTTAACTTCCTAGTACTCACCATTTAGAAGATTCCAGAAAATGGGAGCATTGCATCGTTAATATTGTATCGTTACAACAGGTAATACATAGAAATTAACTTGTTCATTGGAAATGCTATTACAACAAAAATTTTTATATCATCTTTATTTTTGATTATATATCCAAGTTTTTTAAAAATTAACTAATGTGGATTCAAAAAATTTGAGTGCTAACATTATAAATCCAACCGAATCCGCCTGAGATAATATGTTGTGTGGGTCTAAATATACAAGACCACCAAATTGATTTCTTTAGATTTTAACTTCAATAACTTACCATCGAACTTTAATCCATAATAACGAGAAAACAAAACTAGTTTCTTGATATGATCTCAATCTATATAAGACTATTCAAACGATAAAATTACTTTTTATCCTTACTTTTTTATTCTATAGAAATCAAAGATAGTTTTTCAGGAAATTTGTGTGATAGTTTAAACTTTTTAAAAGTTTAATGAACATTCACGTTTCGTAAATACATCTTATGTTTTTCTGAATGACATTGTTTAGTACAAAAATAATCAATAAATATATAACACAATATTGGATCTGAATGAATCAATTTACTACAATTACTACAATACAAAGAGACATTATTTTGACTAATATAAGTTGAAATAATTTTCATTTGTATAAATCTAATTTCATATCATTCATATTAAAATATTTTGGTCTATATTTTTGTGGCTAAAAAATTATTAATGTTAATCTGTATAAGAATATGACAGTATGACATATAATTAATATCATATATGGGAATAGGTTTTGGATAAATATCATATTTTTCGGCGCCGAAAAAAATGGTTATCGTATATAAAAGTTTAGTAACGCTTTATTTATTATTAGAGGATCACATTTAAAAAGTATTTTTACAATAAAGATATGATGTCACATATAAGACAAATAGTTGTTAAAATAGAAACAAGTGATATACCTGACGCAGGCACAAATGGTGAAGTATATTTAGGAGTAGGAGGAAGAGAATTTCGAGTTGATAAACCTGGAAATCAATTTAGTAGAGGTAATGTAGCTGCCCAAGCAGATGTCTTTATATTCGGCACAGAAGGCGGCACAAATGCAAACGTAGAAAATCCAGATATTAACGATCCCCAAGCGACAAGGATGGAAACTAGTAGTGGAGAAGCCTATAACTTTCCAGTCTACATTAGACTTGATCCTAAAAATGATCAGGATAATGATTGGAGCGTTCAAAGTGTAAATGTAGACATAAATGCTGCAGCAGCAGGGGGTCAAAATGCCAATTATAGATTTCCCGACAACACTATTCAGAATGGACCAGTATGGTTAGGTAGAAAATCAGGACTAACATTACTTCTAGAAAAACAACCCTAAAAATTCCACCTATTTTTTTATTTTTCTAACAATTTAAGACTCAGTTAAGGTATAAAAAAGAGATATGTTCTACTTTTCTATTTTGTTCCATGCTCAATATTGGAACGATTTTTTAACATTTTATAATAACGCTGAATTAGATAAAATAAATGAATTTACAGAAGCGACAAGAATAAATCAAGAAAATACGAAATTGATGGAAGAGTTTAATAAACGAAGTAGTGAAAGCCATGAAAAATTTATGGAAACGCTTAGAAATATCCCTCACCAAGAGTGTGAGGGGCACTTTGTAATTGATCATTATGTACTGGAATGCCGGACCGTCTATGGGTAAGGTGAATCCGTTAGAGTATGAACATGAATATGTTATTAAATTCTCATATTAAAAATAAGATATTTCCTTGGATTAATGTTGAAATGGCATCTGGCAATTTTATAGGAAGAGATAACTCATTTTTTGAAATCAACAAGAAAGAACAAACTATAGAATTTCTTATTACTAAAGTTAAAAGCTATGATGAAGATCCAAATAATACATAACAACTTGGACAATTACTTTAACCCGTTAAGACTATTTTATAAATGGTTAAACAATCATGATAACGACATTGATCATGAAAGTTGGCAAACTCCTGAATTTATGAAGATAAAGAATAAAAAAAGTAAAAGAATAACTGCATATTTAGAAAGTGAAAATTGGGAAAAAAAGGAATATTATCTATTATAAAATATGAACCTTATAAAGAAATAAGGCAGCTCTAACATTATTTTGGGATTTGAATGGAAGAAATCATGAATTGACTATACTTAGAACCTATCCTAAAAATCGATAGGACTATAGCTCTTCATTTTTATAATCTTTATTTATACTACAATTGAACAAAAGGAAACGTCGAGAACAACAAGTTAAAACAATTACACCTATTCCCGATGACCTATGGAATGAAATTAAAAATATTTTACCAGATGAGAAACCAGATAATACAATAGGTTGTCCGATTGTTCCATACAGAAAAGTATTTGATGGTATCATGTTTATCCTGAGAACTGGATGTCAATGGAAAATGTACCCAAAGAATATGGTTCTGGTTCAACGTGCCACAGAAGATTTCAAGAATGGAGAGAATCAGGTATATTTGATAAATTATGGACCAGATTACTAAAATTATACGATAACGCGAGAGGAATAAAATGGAACTGGCAATCACTTGACAGCATATCAGTAAAATCTCCTTTAGGGGGCGATGACTGGTCATAATCCTACAGATAGGAGTAAATTAGGAAGCAAAAGACATATTTTAACAGAAAGATGGTATTCCTCTTTCTACTTTTATAACATCAGTCAATACTCACGATGTTACCGTTGCAACAAATACAATTGATAATATTGTTATCAAAAGACCATCATCATCGATAACAAAATACAGAAACAACAACAATAACAAGAGGAAGAAGAAAAAGCAGAATCTATGTCTTGATAAAGCATATCATTGCAAAGACCTAGAACAAGAAATTGTCAAAAGGGGATATATCCATCTCACATATTAGACACAGAAGAGAAGAAAAGAAACTCAACAAGAAACATCCTACAAGAAGATGGGTTGTAGAGAGAACAAATTCATGGCATAACAGATTTAGGAAATTATTTACAAGGTATGAAAAGAAGGATGAGAACTAACTGGGTCTTGTACGGTTAGCAAATAGTATAATTGTTTACAGGAGGATAATTTTGGGATATGCTCTTAATATCCTTATTGGAAAAATATTGAATTCTTTTCTTGAATTGGACCAAGCAGATATGAATTGCAATTGCATGGGTTTTACTTTTGATTTAATGAATTAATAGAATTTATATAAATATAATTGTCATTTATCTTACTAAAAGAAGGATTTGGCTAAAACCTTTCAATTTCCTTTTCTAAATCATTGGTATGATATCCATTATTTCCGATTCGGAAAGTCATGATGATGATTATTAAAATAACATATTCATACCATAGAAATATCTCGTATATAGTTTCCGAAATGGAAAATAAAAACCAAAAATAATTCCGTAGAAAATATTATTGCAAATGGCGTAGTATAGTTATGACTCAATTAAAAAATATAGATCTCTTCGAACTAGATAGAGTATTAGATGATATTGCAAAAACATATGCTGCACCTTCAGCGACTGTATGGTTTAAAGTAACCAATAATGGTAAACCTTCACAAGAAGAATATCATGAAAAGGTTATTGAATTTATAAAAAAATTTGAAAATTTGCTAATATCTTGTTTTCCAAATAATGAACATTCAGATTACATGAAAGAGTATATTTCAAAAAATATAAGATATGGAATCTCTTCAATTAATGCAGGAAATAACAAGGAAGTAGAAAGGAGGTATCGATATTACGTCGATTACAATTAACAGGTAGGATGAATAAAAGAAATGGCTTTAAATTTATATAAACTTGCATATCCTGGAATATTAGCATTAATAGTAGTTGGAACGGTAGGCTTTCTACTTGCATTCACTTATTATCCAGAAAAACATGTAAATGTAAATATTGATGGAACATGTTATGAGTTATTAGATACTTCTAATGAAAAACATAAAATTCTGAGCGCAGAAAATGAAATCAACGTTAAGCAAATGCAATTAAAAATGATTGAATACGGTGATGCCAGTTTACCAATAATCTTTAGTGGATTTAAAGAAAGTGTAAATGATTTCATAAAACATTATAATATTAGAAACATTATATCAATACAAAAAATTTCTGATAATGCAACATTCGATAAATTTATAGTAAATGCAATACTATCAAAGAATGAGCTTGAGAAAATAGTAAATGATCTGACAGTAAGCGACTTTTATCCAACAATATCCGTAAAAGGAAGTGTAGGATTAGGACCAAATAAATACATTAGTAGTGAAGAAGGAAAGATAATTTCAGCAGAATCAAAAGATTTTATGCAAAATGGCATCAAAAATATTGTTGAATCTAATGTTGGAATAAAATTAGCCGAATGTCGAAATATTTAGCGAAAATGATAATAAATAATCATATAGATAGCTCTGTTAAGTTAAGTAAAAATTACAAATTAAATTGAAAAAACCTACTAAAATTGAGTGTAGAACATAATAGATAAACAAAACATATCTTATATTTTTTACTTAAATTAACAGAGCCATATAGATTATATAAAATCTAAAATGAATTGTTGATTTATTTGTCAATTAATACTTGACTATCGAAAATATTATTTCCTAATTTTTAGCTTTCTTGTGATGGAAATCTTCATAAATCTAAAATATTAAAAATTACTAATTAAAAGTTATTTTATTTGTAAGTATTCTTGAGCATCAAAATGTGTAGATAATTCTATTGATACCTTGTCAGAGAAAACTCCCAATAGTTCAAAATCACCTATATCGAGTCTTTTTTTGCTAAACATAGCAAGAACTCCTATTATTTTTCCTTTATGTTTCAAAGGATAGCCTGCAAAAGATTCAAGTTTTTCTTTTTTTGCCCATTCAGGATATTTTATTCGTGGATCATTTACCACATCATTAGTGATAATCGGCTTACCAGTTTTAGCTATATAACCGATTTTCAAAGAATCAACAGGTATTCTTGAGAATTCTCCGATAATATTTTTATACTTTCCGGCACTAAACTTTAGAATTAAATGTTGTTCATCTTTATCCAATAACCAAATCCTTGCAAATTTTGCATCAAAAAATTTTACTAGTCCATCTACAATTAACTGTAGCTTATCTTGTAAAAATTGTGATCTTTCAACAGATTCAAGAATTTTATAGACAAGTATTTTTCTTTCAGTAAGTTTACTATCATTAAGAAAAGTATAGGGGGATAGTTTGAATGTTTTGGTTTCATAAGAACGATAGTCCATAATAATTTCTGCAAATCTTTGTAAGAAATTACTGCTTTCAAGTTCGTATTGTTCTACTGTGTCAAAGACAAAATGAAAAATCCAGTCATAGTCTCCGCTTGCTTTTGCCGAAAAAACACAAAATGGTGCCTCTTTTGAATAATTAATTAATCCATTAATTAAATTAGTTGAAAGTGATGTATATTTGAATTTTAATAAAATAGTACGATTTACTTTTTGTGATATTAGCTCAGGATTAATAATAGCACAATATCCTAATATCACATTTCTATTCTCTAACCTTTTCAATCTCTGTCTTATTGCTCGGTCTGTTATCTTGTAATCCATTTCATGAAGGATATGCGCTATCTGATATGCGGAAATTCGAGCGTTTTTTCCTAGTTCATGAAGGATAACCTTATCGATTTCATCTATCAAGCAAATCTATATCTGTTGTATTTTTTACTTATACAAATATTCCGATTCGGAAATAATTATAATATTGTAAAAACTGTCACAGTAATTTTCTTCCGCTTTATAGCAAACATACTTACTTTTCGTTCCCTTTTGTAGATCGTTGTTTTTTGTTGCTTTATAAATAAATAAATAAATTCTAATACAATATAGCAATAGAAGAGAAATAGTAATAAGAGAAGGTAACCAAAATAACCTAATGAAAAAAATATCTGAAAAGAATACAGTAACAAGCTCTTTTATGATTGCCTATCTGGTGATCGCTAGTGGTGGATTATTGTTGTTATTTTCGTCAAATGTAGGTCTAGTAATGGGAATTCCTCCTGGTGTAGTACAAGGAGACTATTTGTTTGGAAGAACAGTAGGTATTGTAGAAGACGAAAATGGAAAACCATCATGGATTATATCTGGAACGTGGAAAACTAATTTATCAAATCAAAGTCAAGTTACAGACAATTCAACTGTTTTTGATGCATCTTTTGAAATGATAAAACCTGATGGAACAGGAAAACATACACATACTCTTACCAATTATATCTTAACCGATGTTTCAAATCCAAATAATAACAGCACAATATTTAATGGAACAGCAACAATCAGTATGAAGGAAGCACCAATTACTGAAGTTCCTGTAAGTATTAAAGTAATGAATAATAATCTTGGTGTTATATCCATCGATCCAAAAAAGACAGATAATCACTTTGGCACTAATCCAGTATATGGCATTCCTTTAGAAGAAAGTGAATATAAATAAAAGAAATCCTAGCGAATCTAGCAATTAATTTTATTTTATTTTTTATCAGCAAAAGTATTTTATCGAAAAAATTACAAGTTTATAGGTATAGTTAATATACTATTAATTTGTTATAAGTTTATGAATTTTAAAAATACCTTTTTTTTTAGCAGTATGCTGGTTTTATTGTCACTATTGATTTTTTTGAATAGTATGACATTCAATTCCTCATTTGCAGCAACAGAATATGAACAGAAAATGAAATGGGGAGCAAAAGGTGTTGCTATTGGTCAATTTAATCAGGCAGGTGGAATTGCTGCTGACTCTGAAAATAATATTTATATTGCCGATTTTACTGGTCGTTCAAATATGATTCAGAAATTTACAGATAACGGAACCTTTATCCTTGGTTTTGGTATATTAGGTAATGGTCCCCAATATTTTACTAATCCTGCTGGTATAGCTGCTGACTCTGAAAATAATATTTATGTTTCTGATTTTGGAAATCCTAATTATGCTATTAAAAAATTCAGCAATGATGGAAAATTCATTACTTCATTTGGATCATTTGGCCTTGGAGATGGAGAATTTATTAGCCCTGGTGGATTAGCTGTAGATAAAGAAAATAATATTTATGCTACTGATTTCGGAGAAAATAATAATGTACAAAAATTTGACCAAAATGGTAATTTTATAATGAAATTTGGTACTTATGGAACTGGAGATGGGCGATTCTTAAATCCAACAGATGTAGCGACAGATTCACTTGGAAATATATTTGTTGTAGATTCTTCTAACAATCGTGTACAAAAATTTGACCAAAATGGTAATTTTATAATGAAATTTGGTAAACTAGGTAATGGTGATGGAGAATTCAATTCTCCTATAGAATTAGCAATTGATTCATCTGATAATATCTTTGTCGTTGATAATGATAACAATCGTGTACAGATATTCAATAGAGATGGAGGATATATTACTCAATTCGGAAATCAAGGTACTGCATCTGACAGAATTCAAGATCCAATTGGTATCACACTAGATTCTTCTGGTAATGCATATGTAGCTGATGGAACGGATAGTGATATACATGTATTCAGTCCAGTAAAATAATATTCAATACAAATTTTTTTACATTTAATACATACATTAATTATTTTTCCTTAAATGTGCCATAATCTTCTATATAATAATGATTAATCTAAAATTAAAGATAGATCATGTACATCTTAAAGTATCAGATTTAGAAAAATCTCTTGAATTTTACCAGTCAATCCTTGGATTTAAAATAGTAAGACGAGAATCTAAGACTGCATTTCTTTCATCAGATATCAAAAACTCATCTTTTTTTTTGATTGCACTTACAGAAGTAAATAATGCTCTCAAAGCTCAAAGGAAACAGAGAGTAGCAGGATTATATCATTTTGCGATTTTATTACCAGAAAGAAGATATTTATCATATTTTCTTAAACATATACAAAAAAATCTTAATACTGAATATTATGAAGGTATGGCAGATCATGCCGTATCAGAATCCATTTACATACATGACCCTGATTTTAATGGAATTGAAGTTTATAGAGATAGAGCTCCCTCGGAATGGAAATGGAACAATCATACAGTACATATGGTTACTGAACCATTAGATGTACAAGGTCTACTGAAAGAATCGATTGATATGGATAATGAATGGAATGAACTTCCTCCCAAGACATCTATAGGTCATGTTCATTTGCATGTGTCTAATCTTGCTAAAGCAAAAAAATTCTATCAAGAGATTTTGGGTCTAAATCATACTGCTACTTTTCCGGGCGTAAATTTCTTTGCTGCAAATAGGTATCATCATCATGTTGCTACCAACACATGGCTTGGAAAAAACATTTCTTCTGCAATTGATAATAGTAGACCAGGATTAGATCATTATGCAATAAATTTACATAGTCAAAATGATTTATTTTTACTAAAGAATCATCTTTTAGAATTTAAAATAGTTATTGACGAAGAACAACTAATTGAAAATGATAATAAATACTCTTCATCGTTCTACGCTTATGATTTTGATGGAATAAAAATACAATTTTTGTATACTAATCCCACAAAAAAAACGATAAATTAAAGTAACAATACAATATTAGAAAAAATCATTCAACGTAATAATCAATATGTTTCATACATATTTTCATTTGGGATTTTATATTTAGTATTCTTAGTCTTTTCAATATATATGAAATATCATGTATGAATATTTTTTTGTAAAAACATTTCATTGTTATTTCAATAAAATTTTTAAGACACAAATTCTGATTGATATTATTTTTTTATTTATTTCTTTTTATTATGTAGCCTCTTTTTTTGACATTGTTGTACAGAAATCCTCAGCTGCTTTTTTAATTTCCTCTGAGGAAAGATCTTTCTTATGAGTTGCTATTGACCACTGATATCCAAAAGGATCTTTTAGTGAACCAACACGATCTCCCCAGAATGCATCGTTGATTGGTTGAATTATGGTAGCACCAGCAGATACAGCTTGATTGAAAGTCGAATCAACATCATTGACGTATACATAAAGCCAAACTGGATTTCCTCCTACAGATTGAGGTGAAAAAGATTTCATTTCTTTGGATTCTTCAGAAAGCATAATAGCAGAATCTCCAATTCTAATTTCTGCATGCATTATAGTCTTATTATCAGGTCCATACATTCGATGACGTTCTTCTGCGTTGAATGATTTTTTATAAAATTCTATCGCACGTTCTGCATCTTTTATTATTATGTAAGGTGTAATAGTATGGTAATCATCTGGTACTGGCTTTACATTATCTGTCATATTTGTCATAATCTGTGTTCCTTAAATTTATAAATTTGCTTATTAGATCATATAGAAAATGATCAAAAATATCAAAAAGCCAATTTTAGTACGTCACTTAATCACATTCATTTTGAAAGAATAAATTTTTTATTTTCTTTGAACCAAGTATCTCTTACAAGCTATATCCAAATATATGGAACGGTGAGAAAGAGACGAAATCTAATCAAATTTGTTTTGGATAGGAAGTGATTATACTATAGATCTAAAAACTATATACATTTTCGGAATAAGGTTATACATATTTATTAAATACCTGCAAATATATTTTTCAGAACGTGCTACAACAAGTCGACAATATAAAGATTACAATTTTGATGGATAATATAACTGATAGATTGTTACCCAGCTCACAAGTAGTAGAACGATCGCCAATGATAAGCAATCAAAAATTTAACAAACCGCCAATTGCAGAACATGGTTTTTCGGCACTGTTAGAAATAATATATATATACAAAAATAAGAAACTAATCAATAAATTTCTTTTTGATACTGGAGTTAGTGAAAATGGTGTTATTTACAATTCAGATATCTTTGGTATAAACTTTGAAGATATTGAAACTATAGTATTAAGTCATGGACATTTTGATCATTTTATAGGACTTGTAAGTGTTTTAAAGAGAATTAACAAACCAACAAAAATTATAATGCATCCAGATGCATTACTTAAACGATGGATTGTATTTCCTAATGGCAATAAAGCAAAAATGGATTCCTTAAATGAACAAACAATAAGGGACGTCAACGGCATAATAATGAAAAGAAGTGGACTAAATTATTTGCCATATGAAAAGAAAATTATGAATAATAATGAAGAAGATTATGGAGATAATAACAATCATTATAATAATGGGAATAGAAGAATATTAATAACCGGAGAAATACCACGAATTACAACTTTTGAGAAAGGATTTCCATTACAATACAAAGAAGCTGCAGATGAAAGTAATCTTCTTATTCCAGATCCCCTTGTTAAAGATGACCAGGCCCTGGTAATGAATCTAAAGAATAAGGGCTTAGTTATACTGAGCGGTTGCGGTCATGCTGGAATAATAAATACTATAAAATATGCCACTAAAGTTACAGGGGTTAGAAAAATTTTTGCAGTTATAGGTGGATTTCATCTAACAGGGGAAGGGTATGAGCATGCAATTTCCTTGACAATAAACGAACTTAAAACAATTGATCCAAAGTATATTATTCCGTGTCACTGTACCGGCTGGAAGGCTTCTAATGAAATAATTAAAGAGATGCCACAAAAGTATATACAAACAAGTGTTGGATCTACATTTGTTTTTAATTCACTCGAATAAAACATTCTTCATATTTTCTAATATTACCTTTGTCATCTGCTATCTGATTTTTATTGCTTTTATGTTGTTTATGGGGTTAATCTTTCATATTCTTTCTACTCAATACTCTTATTGCCTAACTCAATCTATAAGATTTGGCAAAAAAACGATCTGCTCCTTTAACATAAATTTTGGTGGGATTACATTCAAAAACTAGATAAATCTATTAGTCTAGCGATATTCCTTCTTATGAGATCCCTTGTGGCTGCTCCTGACTGATTTCATTTTGTACCTAAACATTAATTACTACTCTTTTTCTTGATGATTATTCAGAATGATTAAATACTACAAGATCACGTAATGTTCCTTCTAAGCTCAGATATATTAAATTCATATTTAATTTTGCAATGAGCAATCAAAAGATAGTTCTGGCTTCTATCACAGTGATGGTAGCCGCAGGTTTATTGGCTCTAAACCCGTCAATGATAGGAAATGTACAAGCCCAAATGTACGACAATAACTACGGATACGACAATAACTACGGATACGACAATAACTACGGATACGACAATAACTACGGATACGACAATAACTACGGATACGACAATAACTACGGATACGACAATAACTACGGATACGACAATAACTACGGATACGACAATAACTACGGATACGACAATAACTACGGATACGACAATAACTATTACCAAGACGATAATAGATATAGTCATGATAAAAAGGATCCAAAGAGCTCTCTTGTAGATATCCAGAAAATAAAGTGTGTTAACAGTAACGTCAATGTCAACGGTATAGATATTACAAAGATAGAAGATCCGACCACATTGGGAGCAACAAATGACTTGGCTGCCAATGAAGCAGACGGTCCAGATGGAACAAATACACAAAACGGTAACGGTGGTGGAGATAGAATAAACTTCGACAGGAACCTCGTAAATATATGTGTCAACCTCAACTTTAACAACCAAGAAAAAGTACCTTTTGATGTTGATAGCCTATTAGGCTAAATTTATCTACCCTTCTTTTTTTTATTTGAATTATTAATTATTTTGATATTCTAGCGATAATATTATCAGATCTCATATTTTACCTAAACATCATTTTGTATCCTTGTTACTATAGTTGATTAGGAATCTTGAAATAATAAGTTTGCATATAACGATCCTTCAAAGGTTAGAAATATTTTAATCATATGTTACGACCCATGATCAATCTTAAAGTAGTGTTAGGCCTTTTATTGGTATTGATATTTATTGCAGGTCTATTGATTCTAACCCCATCAATTATAGGAAATGTACAGGCACAAATTTATGGCTACCAGCATGAAAATGATCACTATAAGGTTTATACAGATTCAAATCTTCTGATCTAAACCTTCAGAATATAAAATGTGTAAGTAGCAACGTCAATGTAAACGGTGTAGATATTAACCAGATACCTAAAGACGGTACTGCTACTACCGCAGAACCAAATGAAGTAGGAGAAGATCCAGATGGTAGAAATACACAGAATGGTGACAGAATTGGAGATAGAATAAACTTCGACAGGAACCTCGTAAATATATGTATCAATTCTAACCAGAACGAACAGGTAAAAATTAATGCTGATGAATAAAATGAAGAGCAAACATGTAAAGACTGTTTTTCGATTCTAAGTTATGAACAAATCCAAGGTATAAAGGCCGGTCTTTCAGATCAGTCTGAAGGTAAAGTAACAACAATTGAAGAATTTTGCGAACAACTAAGCAATAATGCTATTTCCAATGAAGATAAATTATCTGGTTTTGAGACTATACTAACATTAGCCGACATACCTCTTTATACTCAACAATCCATACTAAAATGCCTGGAAGGTTTGGGAATAATTGAAATACCATCAGTATAAAATTAAATTTTATCTTTCTTTTGCTATTTTTTAGTCATGGTTACTTCGTAATCCAATCAACATTTTACATTAATATTGGAATGATGTTTTTCCCATTCTTCCTTGCCGAGTGTTTCGGAAGAGAGGCGCATAGGTCTCCTTCGCTGTTTTAGACAATGTTAATATGGTTACTTCAAATCGTCCTTGTGTAAATATATCAACTCTTAATGTTTTCTAACATATTTAACAAGATGGTAAAAAACGTTATTGAACCCTACTAATATACGTGGCACAGAGGATAGTCAACTAATTTTGACCCAATTTGAGTTTTAAAACAAGAAATAAGTGCAGTTGATAATCATACTCAAAATAAAACTATTGATCTAAATGTCGCTATGATTAAATGGTTAGCTAAATGTGTTAGGAATGCAAGTTACACAACATGGCAATATAATCAATAGATCCAGAATTTGAAATTCCGAATTCTTTTCTGTACTAATTTTCTAGAAACTTTGATTAGAAAGTATATTAAAAACAAACTTTAATAAATAATTTAGGGAAGATGTTCCTAGATAACAAAAATACTTTTTATGTGGTAGTCCTATTGTCTGCTTCATTTTTAATCGGTGGGATGATAACAGCACCGGTAGTTTCAAAAATATATGCTGATCCTGATACCAAATTCTTTAAAAAAGAAAATATAAAGATACAATATGATAAGAAATACAAGCACAAGCACCACAATTACGACGACAGATGTTATGACAACCATCATAATAAATACAAGGACAAACATCACGAGTACAACGACAGATGTTATGACAACCATCATCATAAATATTACAAAGATCATAAACATCATGATAACCATCATCATAAATATTACAAAGATCATAAACATCATGATAACCATCATCATAAATATTACAAAGATCATGAAAATTACAAACACGATAGAGAGTATCATAAATACTAATTTTATTAGAATAATAGGATCTGTAAATTAAATAACAAATAAAGAAGTAACATATAATTACTATTACAGAGTTTCGATTGAAAAAAATAATGGACATAACTTACTAATGGATAAATTTAAAGGGTTAAAATTAGCAGAAGATGAATAGCCCCAAATTATCCTCCTATAAACAATTATGCTATTGGCTAATTGTACTATACCAAGATAGTTTTCGTACCTTACAAACAACATTATTTACTAACACCTTTTCTTCTTGTCTATGTCGGATGGAATTCATGAATTATGTCATTTGAAAATTCAAGGACATTCTTGTCATTTGAGTTTTTTTAAACAATTTGTGGTTGGATAACAGAAAAAAATGACTGGCTTCATAAAAATACGAGACGTACGTTGATATCATGAACGACCATGATTTTCACAATTTTATTTTTTTATACTCCGTATGATTTGATAACCTTTTAAAATTTTTTTAATAATCCTTGTTTCAAATACCTATAAATTTTTCAAAAAGGTTATGAACTATTTATAGGGATTCGGTTTTTTATCTTAATATTTGCAGGTTATTTAGTAATTACCTTAAGAATGAACTCATCTTTGCGATCGTTTGACAAATCAAGTATGATATTGGAAAATTTGAGGTCTTTTTGTTAATGGCGGCACAAATATTGACAAATAAAATCGATATGCTATAATACTACTTTTTTTATTGCAAAATGTGGGCTATGATAATGAAGAATATGAAAAGAAAATGCTTATAGATTTCCTAAAATTAACTAAAGAGAGATTTCATATTTTAATAGATAATGAAAATGGAGACCTCAGAACTATAATTTCTGATGATATGAGACCACTTCTTCCTTTGTATGAAAGATCGTATAAAGATGTTGAGAAGAATATTGACAGGTGTATGGAGATAATACCAAATATACCATATGGCCTTTTAGTTCGACATGGATTTACCAATAATCATCTTATTCTTAAATTAATTCAGGTAGATATATGTTGGATAAATATAGTAACTATAAGAAAAGATCCTTTAAGAAATTTTGATAAAATATACAAGGATCAAAAAGAACCATCTAAAGAAGAAAAACGTAAATGGGAGAATTTTAAAGATAAACTTAGAAGAAATTGGTATAAATTTCTAAGAGCAACTGATAGTTGTATTTTTGAAAGCTTAAATGATATTATTAATGCAATGCCTGGCCAATCTGGAATTTTTGCTATGGTTAAAGAATGGAAAAATTCAGTAGAAATAGCAATTGAAGAAAAATAAATCTTTGGTACTTTACTTAATATATCAAATTTCATTAGAGTTGAGAAAATTTGTACCTTAATATTGAAAAATTTGTCCCGACTTGAAAATGGAATATCATAACTAAACTGCTAAAATTGATAAATTTAATCTCAAGCTAAAAGTACTTGAATTCATTTGAAAATAATGAAAAGAAAAAAACTAAATCAAGTTATTTCTTCTTCAATCAAGCTACCATCTATTGATTGTTTTCTCATGTTTGAATAATTTGAATTATTGTGTTTTCTATAAAATCTTTCCAAGTCATATGATGCAGCAGAGCCTTGATTCTATACGGGCTAGGCGGATAGTCAACTGATTTTGACACAATTTTGTGGTACAAAAATTCAACGAGCAAACCGGAAAAATTCTGATCTAATAGAGACTAATTGTTAGCAATATTTTAAAACAGATATAGATTATAGATTAATGTAATTGTTTATATTGTGGTTTTACTAACATTAGCCGATTTTTATTTTAGTATTTTTATAACGATATATTTGTGACTTGCATTTTCAATTTGTTAAAATATTCTTTTTAAAATGTCTTTTCTTCCTATTATATAAACGATCTCAATGCAATGATTTTACATTTCAACAATTGTTATCTTTAATACTTGAAGTTGATTGATGGATTGACTTTTGCTATTTGAAATATGATTCTATTTCTAGTTTTTATCAACGTAGTCGCCTTCAGTCACATCTCTTTTCTTACTTTCTTGAATATTTGTATGAAATAAGTTTTTAATTTAGCAATCGTATTGATTTTTCTTTCTGTTTTGTTTGATTAAGTTATATCCTATCTATCTTTATGTAGTATCATGGATGTGAGTATGCTAGGCTCTTTTTGAATCGTCCACGTCAAATCTTTTCTTGCGCCAGTGATCATCTATAGTGTCTCTTTCTTCTATTGCTAACTTTACATAATCTCTCAGATTGTTTTCTGTAACTTCATACGAAAAATCACCAACCAGTTTTTGCATTTCCTTCTGTTGTTTTTGTATAATCTTTGTTACCTTCTTCTCTATCTCTTGTTCCATCTGTGCAGTTCCAATGTTACCAACTAGATCATTCATAGATCCTTTGATTGATTTTCTTAAAGAGATATCATGTGATATTGATATTGCAGAAAGGTACAATCCAAAACTAAACAAGTACGAAGATAGCATTACAAGTGAATGAGCAGCAACTCCGTATGTCGGTTGTATTGCCGAAGTAGAAAGTGAAATACCAACCATAGTATCACCTATTGCTGCGATGATTAGATAATCTTTTAATTTTGATGAGACCAAACTCTTTACAATCATAAAAAAGGCTAGACCAAATAGAACATTTCCTGCTATAGTACCTATTCTAAATAAAAGTCTAAAAAAATAACGATACTGTTCGTCTACTCCTGATAAACCTTCACCTGAAAAGAAGCCTGGTGCCTTTCCAATCAAGTAAAATATCAATGGAAGTGACAAAATTATCCAAAGTAATAGCGGGAGTTTACCTACTCTCTGATAAAGGGTACGTAATAGTGAGGTAGATGCAATCCATCTAAATCCAAATGCTATTGGAAGAACCGTGGAATTGAGAAGATTATAAAATATTAAACTTGAATTTGGTATTATATAAAGAAAAGTAGTATCTGAATTCACTATTTTGTATATTATTTCGCCATCATATTTCTCAGAGGGTTCATATAAGAAAGATGATTCAGTCGTTACTCCTGGTGGCGACTTTTCTTGTACCACCTGTACTAATAATAATTTAGTACCGGCATCTTCTAATATCGATGAACCAAGTGTTAATGCTGCAATTCCATAAAATAAAATAACGAGATTTTTATAACTAGTTAATTTATACCATGAAATTAATTTGAAGGTAATGATACCTATTATTATGCTTGATGCTATTGAACTAACTGCGAAGATTGAAGGAGATAGAAATCTATTACCGGTATTACTAATAAGCATAAAGAGGAGTACTAGAAATAAGGAAAATTGAATTATAACCATACTCCAATGCATTAGATTAATAAACCGGGATTTGGTTCTGATATCCTTACTTATTTGTGTAGTGTATCCTAGAAGGATCCAAGATCCTATACCATATCCAATAACTACAGTCAAAATAAACATTAGGATTTCCATATCCTTGGTATAGGGCAAAATCTGCCGGGTCATCAATAAGTCAATAATCACAATAAAAAATATAGCAACTCCTGTTATGACAGGTATTTTCCTATTACGCATAATAGGTATTTGGAGAAACAAGTATCTCCCAAGATTCATGATTTAGATATCCTTTAGAATTATTTAAATTAATTAAATTTTGATAATGAGAAATGATATTATCAATCAATAATAATAATAATAAAATTAAATTTTTGTAGAAGGAAGATGCTTTATATATACTATAGAATAAGTTTATAAAGTATATACATTTTCGCAATTTTTGTATTGATTAAAGTAGTTTGAGGAAGCATATTGATCCTTTATAACATAAAAATTTGTTTGTATTATAATATTAAAAAAATTAGTTAAAAATAAGATATTAATTAATAAGTTTCCAATTAGTAATTTCTATTCTGTTAATATCAGAATTATAACTATAAAAGCTTTTCTTGCTATTATCTAATTGTTTTATTAATTATGACAAAAAGACAGATTATCACTCGATCTACCGATATAAATTCATATTGGCTTGATATTCCAGTTCAACTTTCATCCATCGTTTCACTTCTTTTCTTACAGTCGTGTTTGAATATTCTTTCATAAATTATAATTATCTTTTCATTTAGTTTGGTATTTTATATTTTTTTAATAATTTTATTGATTGCATATATACTAATATCCTTTAATATGTAACCCTAGTGAGTCGTATACAATATTCTTCATCTGAAAAATTTGATAACCATTTTCAAATAAATATTTCATTTCCTTTTCAAATAAATCAGGGTTGATACTATAATCATCTTCACTATAATCAATCATATGATATACGAGGATTGGAATTGCTCTTATTACGTATGCGCTATTGTATCTTGTTTGACTATCTACTATTTCTTTAAATTTTTCATACATTTCCTCATCAGAATATCCACCAGATTTTTTATAGGCTTCATGACTCAATCCAGTTATTGTATACCTCTTGAAATCTGATTGTATTGTATTTTCATTATTTTTAGGTGAAGAATGTTGGCATTGATTTTCGTATTTATCATCATACACAAAACCTTCATCGTCATCTTTACATGAAAAAAACATAAGTGGCTCAGTTGCGGTCCGAGCAAGATAATAATTGTCAGCAATAATTTTTATTATATTTTTGTTTGTATCGCCATCATTATATGGGAAGGAGAAACTGGTTACATTAAATCCTTTTTCTTGTAGACATCTTTTGGATTCAATAATTTCATATTTTATATCGTTATCTGATAATTTCCCTAGTCGTTTATGGTTCATTGAATGAGAACCAATTTCATGTCCTTCTTGTTCAAGTGACTGGATATCATCCCAATTCATTCTATCGTCTTTACCTACAAAATTACAAATGATATAGAAGGTAGCCTTAAAATTGTATATATCTAAAATTGGTTTTGCGTAAGTAAACTGACTTAGCATTCCATCATCAAATGTTAAAATTGCTGCTTTTATTGGTTCAGCCAAGGAATAAGAGATCAGAACAGGAGAAGAAGATAATAGTATTATCATTAAAAATAGGAATACTGTTAAACAATACATAGTAAGAATTTCAAAAATGTGCAAGATATTTAGGTATTGCCTTAAATCGATTATGTACAATTACATGATTAAGTGTTATGCTATTACTTCATGTAGATAAATTCATTTTCATATTTTTTTTATCTTTGTAATTACTGATATATTTATTCGTAGGCATTCAAACGCAGTATATCAACTGATTTTGACACAATTTTCAGTCCTTTTTCTACAGTTTTTAAAAATTAATTCTATCTTCATTTTCTTGATGATGAAAAAATGTTAAAAATTAAGGTTCAAGAAATGTATTTACCATATTACTTAATCTTTCAGGATATTGAAACATAAACGCATGACCTCCCTTTTATGAACTGTGCTAACTAGGCTCCAGGAATTTTTTGCGTTAATGATAAAGAATTGTTAGATAGTATTATCTGATCATCATTTCCTGCTACAGCTAACTTATCTTGAGATATGTTTTTTAAACGACCATAAGAGCCTATTGGAATCCAATCAAGCATTGCGTCTATTTGCTTTTGTAGAGTTATATTGGAATGTAAGTGAAGCGATGCAAATTTTTCATCGTTGTGATCACCCTTTTGTTCTATCCATTTTTTTTGGGAATTGATAAGGAATAAATCGATTTTAAATTTAATTCTCAGTTCCAGTTAAATCGCTAAATTCGTCTCTCAGTTCTTCAGACTGGTAAGAAGATTGTATAGTACCACAATGAGAAGCATAAATTATCAAATCGTTAACTTTGTCAGAATATTTTATGTTAATTCCTGTGCTATGAACCCTTGCATTGAATAGAATAACCCAAAATATCTGTTTTTAATTTTTTCGGCGCCGAAAAATAATATTGAAAAAAATATTTTCATACAATAGTCAACAGGATGGCTGGAATGGCTCAGATATATGCCATCCTGTTGTCAGTTACCCATCTTTTATGTAATGTTATAATAACTTGGTATTTGTATTATTTATGATATATGGTGGTAAAAAATATTTTTTTACTATATTAATTATAGAAAATAATTTTTAGATCACGTACAATTTGAGATTTGAAGACTCTTGTTTAAGTCTTGTTTCTTTCAATATGCATACTAAGAGTTTGTTTATACATATTACTAGTCTAACACCATCTACATGTCAGTCCAATAAAAGAAATTGTTGCAATTAGAGTTATCCCTACAACCATTCCTATGATGCAGATGTTGAATTTTGTTAACTTACATACTTCTTTATTCTCCTTAGAACAGAAAAAGATATTCCACATCTAAAATAGAGTTACCTGATAATAAGAAACATAACAGTAAATTTACAAAAATATAGACCAATAAAATTATAAGATACTATTTTTTCCGGCGCCGAAAAAATTAAATTGACTTATTTATTGATTTTAATTTTGTTCACTTACGCATTATGTATTCAAATTTAAAAAGAAGTTTGGAAATATGTGGGTGTCCATGTTGGAATGTATTTGAAAAATTGTGGATGATTTTTTAGCTATTGATCCTTGTGTATTTGTATATTCTTTTTTTTTTGAAAGAATCGTATTTTTTTATTAACCAAGTTATAGCTCCAACAATAGGGACATAGACAAATTGTATCGCCGATCCTAAGTCTATCATAGATACTAAATTTTCCCAAATCATTGAAATTTCCTCATACCAAGAGTTTATTTCCTCATACCAAGAGTTTGGTTGGAGTGTTTTCGATGATTCATCTGGAGAGGTATTTAACTCGTTGGTGAAACTTTTTACCGTATTATCTTTATTGGTAGAAGGATTTAATGAATTTGTAAATTTTTCTGTGGGGTACCCAACATCTCCTTTTAAGAACATTGCTCCATGACCCCTAGGTGTAGATGAAGGATCTTCAGAATTGTATAACAGGCTAAGTCTTGACTCTGAAATAGGATCTATTTTCATTACTTCATTTCTAAATTTTGTTTCTATTCCGTCTGGCTTGGGTAATATTGAGTGCTTGATGTCTGGATCCAGGTCATTATCTTTCATCATCGCTTTCAGTTCACTTAACTGGTTCTTGCCAAACGAAATATTTACCGGAGCAGGTTCAATGATGATATTAATTTTTGGTGCGGGAATATAGAAATAGGATCCTGTATCAAGAAATATAATGTTTTTCAATGCATCGTTTTTAAAGGCATAAGTGTAAGGTATACCCCTAAACGTTTGCATCTTAATCTTTTCTAAATCTAGGTCTGTGTTTATCACTCCATGATTTTTATCATAAAAAAACGGATTTTCAATTCCCTCAAAACAATTCTGTATCATATCTCCTCCTAAAGAACAAACTTGGCTACTCAATTTTTCTGTCTTTTTTTGTAGTATTATTTTGTGTTGATATTCCCTTCCTTGAATTTCATTTAGTTCATTAAAATAGGGATCAGATAGGATTCCATACACTGTCACATCATGGGGAGGTTTGTTTTTAGGTACAGATTCTAAATTTTCTAATGAATTATAAAACGTGATCATATCAAGAAATACATTATTTGTGTTATAATTGGAAGAATCAATGTATATTATTGAAGAGCCGTAGGTTCTTATCGCTAATGTATGAAAATCCATAATATCATTACTGTTTTCATTTATAAAATTCAATAAGTCAAGACTCGAACCGTAAGATGGGGTTACATAATAATTACTTACAATTGTAATAATGAACAGAATTAATAATACAAGGTAGTACAGTCCGAGCCATTCCATAGAATATAATACCCTAACAAATTTTATAAATATATTTATGGTAGGTACAGTATTATCTAAGATACCAAATTGATCCCATTTGTATAAGGTTTTTAACATGATCATGTTTAATATGATCTTACTTTAACATGATCATATACTTGAGAAAAAATATTTTATTCAATTCCTGTGCACTTCACGATAAAGTTGAATCTATATATTAGAATTACATGTGAAGAGGAGCACTGTTAAGTTAACAAAAGATCTATAGCTGTAAACGTTCTGTTATAACAATATATGTTGTCAATATTTGTCAAAAATAGAACATCCTCTTTTATTGTTATGGATTCTTTGTATCCATACTTTCTCGGGCATATTATACTAAATTCTTTATAAACCAGTGAGATGTAATTCCCTATACTTTAGCATGCTCTCTTGTTATCCGATTTGTAAATAGTCATTAATGAAGTAATAGTATTTGAACAATTTTCTTTAGTGAATGTATTATTATATGCAATGATGTATATAGAATTAACCGAAGGATCAATGTAGAATTATCTTTTACTGTCTTCAAAAGCAAATTGTAAATATGTAAAGTATTTGAGTTTCTGCTGTAGTTTAATCAAAAAAGTAAATAACATGTGCATATAAAATAATTTCTGTAATATATCAACCATAGTTTATTGCATAATTCAGTCAACAATCAATATATGTTCTAAATAATAGCATGACTATTCAAAGCCCGATGTAATACGGGCTCGATGGATAGTCAACTGTTTTTGACAAAATTTTGTGGTGCATAATAACTAAATGTAATAAGGTCATATTTCTGATACTTTTATTGTAATCTAATAGAAAAAATTTTATATGAATATCAAAATGTTTTTTATAAATGTCTCAGTCTCAAATTTTTGATATAGATACATTTTTATCAAATTTTCCTAAATCTAGATATTTTATTGATGTAATGAATACATCAACCATGGAAGTTGGGATAATAAACTTAAAGAAAAATCAAGACGACACTCAAGAACCTCACGCTTCAGATGAAATTTATTACGTTATCAGTGGGAGCGGAACAATAGATATAGATGGAATTAAAAATGAAGTTAATCCTGGAAAAATAATTTATATTCCCAAAAAAATCCATCATTCATTTCATGCCATTAGTAAAGAATTAGTTGTTTTATACATACTAGCATGAATACATAATTGGATATTACAATAAAAAAATCAGATTAATATTTGTCTAATTATTTCTCTTGTGATATACGTTGTACATAATGATTTGACACCATTTCAAGTAAAAAGTTAAATATGACTTTAAACCTGTAAAAAACTTTTACGATTCACTTCGGTATCCCAATCAGAAAAATACCAGATCCTTGATATTTAGTTGTTTGAAAGAACGTAAAGAAGAACCTTGGGGAATACTGCTTGGTTTAAACTCTCTTTTTTTATTTTTTTATGGTAATTATTGAAATCGGATTTAGATTTTTTATACATTTTCTTCTTATTCTATTTGAAAGTATTATAATCAAATTTACCAACTTTATTTATAAGCAACAGTACTTTCTATTTTATCAATGAAATGCATTATTTGCAAACGTAATAGAGTAGAGATGCCTGATAAATCCTCTAAATATTGTTGGCAACATCAACAAATTTACATTAGTATAAAAAATCTATATGTTAGTGTGTTCAAAGCATATGGTTCTATTTCTTGGGAAAATTTTTTACTTAAAATTCTCGATAAAAAACTTGACAAGCCTTGGAAAAATTCTTTAATAGACTACTATGGAAAATTATCTCCAGGAATTTTAAACGTGGTTAATTCTGAATTACAGTTGTCACAAAATGGCAAAAAAATAAAATGATATTTTTAAAATTTATGTTATAATTAATAAATCAACTATAAATAATAATTAACTTTTGGTAATTGATAAATATTTCATTCTATTTTTAAAATGAGAATACTAATCAAGGTATTATAAAAGTATTCAGAAAAAAAATGTCAGCTGAAGATAATTAATTGTTACCTTCAGATAGACAGACATAGATAACAAATTCGGTTATCACATATGTAACACATTTTATCTGCTTGACTGTTTTGTTATTCTTACAACTATTTAATCTTCTTTAGAAAGAAGCATTTCATATGAAGTGTAACAATCGATATCTCGATACTCTCTTGTTTCATTGTATGTTTTTGGAATGATGTCAGAGTTTTGTTATTTAATATATAAACAAATTATTCTTGAATGAGTTACAGTCTGATTTGGAATTATCATAGTCATCATATATATTTTATTAAAAAAACCAAGTAGTTAAAATAAATATGGTTTTTATATTGTATATATTTTGTATATAAATATGGATCAAATAGAAAAATTATGTGTTCCTCCATTAAAAGAAGGAAAAAGAGATGACGAAATAAGCTTATCCAAATGGAATCCAGATGATACTTTCGGTAAGACAAAAGAGGAAATAAAAAAAGAGTTAGATGAGATCCTCCCAGAATTGTCTGAGCTTCAGTACAAACTATATGCTGAGAGGGAAAAGTCATTATTAATTATTCTTCAGGGAACAGATGCATCAGGAAAAGATGGAGTAATACGTAATGTAGTTCGAGTTTTTAATCCTGTAGGATGCAAGGTAGAATCATTTAAAGTTCCATCATCAGAGGAATTATCTCATGATTTTCTTTGGCGCATCCATAAGGTAATTCCTTCAAAAGGTTATATTGGAATATTTAATCGATCTCACTATGAAGATGTTATAGAAGTACGTGTAAATAATCTAGTATCAAAAACAATCTGGTCACAAAGATATAGACAAATTAATGATTTTGAAAGACATCTATCAGAAAATAATGTAAGGATAGTAAAATTTTTTTTATATATAAGCAAGAAAGAGCAAACAGATAGACTACGTGACCGAGTTTTAGATCCTTCAGAAAATTGGAAGGTTTCTGCAGAGGATTATGCGAGAACAAAAAAATGGGATCTCTATATGGAAGCTTATGAAGATGCCTTAAAATTATGTAGTACTGAGTGGACACCTTGGTATGTAGTTCCTGCTAATAAAAAGTGGTTTAGAAATTGGGTTGTAGCTAAAGTTATCAGGAAAAATTTGCTAAAACTCGATCCTAATTTTCCAACTAAAAAGCTCGACAAAAGTTTGTTGGATAGTATCTAAGGTTTTTAATCCTATTTGATCCTATCTGAATAAATAAAAGATCTATTGCATAATTAGCCTTGCATAAATTTTTTTATAAATTTTGGAATAAAAATTGAAGATATTATAAATTCCATATTAGTTTTTACCATGAAGCATATTCAATCTTCTGGATTTTTACATGATCACTAATTACGTAATAAATCTTGAATATAAAAAGCTGTGTTAAGTTAAGCAATAAAAGCTATAGCTAAGAATATCATATCTATTATACGAAATAAAATTTGAAAGAAATAGAACATGTGCCTGTATTGTAATATATTCTTTGTATCTATATTTTCTTGGTCTCAGTTTAAGAAAACTTCTAAAGTATTAATGCTCTTTAAACGTAAGAAAAGGAGTTACGTGTCTGTATGGAATTGGATTCAGAGATTTGGTTC
Organism: uncultured Nitrososphaerales archaeon; assembly: GCA_963695855.1. GTDB lineage: Archaea > Thermoproteota > Nitrososphaeria > Nitrososphaerales > Nitrososphaeraceae > TH1177. Next base: position 1,248,017 of record CAVOHZ010000010.1, read on the forward strand.
TTGCAGGATCTATAAAAGAAAAAGAGTAACTGCTTTTATTATAGATGAGACCATTATTCAGATTGGTAACCAGCACTTCTGGTTATGGTTTTGTATTGAACCAGACCACAGTTCTGTGCTTGGAATCTATCTCTCAGAGAAGAGAAACATGATAGTCGCTGAAAAGTTCATTCGATCTCTTGTATCAAAATATGGAAAACATGTTGTGTTTACAGATACAGATAATGGAGGTACATGGTATGATAAAGCATGTAACGTAATGGATTAAAACAGTATCTGCACTCACCATTTCAGAAAAATTTTGATGGAAAGAGTTAACCAATATTTTAATGATAGAATCGAATCTTTTGATGACTATTATCGTATATGCAAGAGGAATGTAATCTATTACATGAACATAACTGGATACAATTCTTTGTCCCTGTGTATAATGATATAATATTTGAAAATTATTTTATAATTGAGATGCAAGAGAGAGGTGAATTTATATTAAGTTAATAGAGCCTAATTAAACCCATTATTGATGATGAGCATATTTTTAATGTAATAATAAATAGAACGTATAATTAGGTTTTATCGGATCATTGCCAAGTTATAAAAATTTGATTAAGCATAAAAAGAAAAAAGAAAAAAATTATTTATTTTTTATTTATCCGTTATACGGACTTTCTATCTTTCTTATGTAATTGAAAGTAATTCGCATTGTATCGTTGTAATATCTTTGTGAGAGTTCTAATGATTTCTTAACATTCTCAACCCCACTTACAAAAATTTCATTTATAAAATTTGTTGTATTTACTGTACTATCTTGTATGTTTTTGTTTAACGTATTATATGTTTCAGAGTATCTTTCTGGAATATTGAAATTTTGCCAGTATGACTTGTTTATATTGTTCAAGAATTGAGAACACGATGATTGATATGTGTTAAAGATATTTTTTTGTAATTCTATAATGTTGGAAGATGCTTCTTGTGTAGTTTTGCTGATTTGTTCTTGATAATTCCTGAATGTATCTGCGTTCTTTTCAAAAATTCTTCGGTTATCACCTTGAAATTTATTTACGCTTTCATTAATCTTTTCTGTAGTTTGAGATATATTGGATGCTGTATCCTTATATTGTTGTTTCTGCTGTTCAAGGTATCTTTCTGTGGTTTCCTTAAATTGGTTTACATTTTCTTTTACATCATCTTTTTTAGTTGAAGACATACACTAAATATTGTTTTGAGGGATATTAAGATTAATACTATTGACTATGTATTTTTCATTTCTATTATATAGACAATTGTCTAAAACGTTGTAAAACATAAGCAAGATGATTATGAAAGTATTAGTTATCATTAAAGTCAAAGGAAAATCGATATTAATATTTTAGAATTTTATATCGTCTATAAAAATGATCAATACAATTTAATACTGAATAGAATGTGCCCACAAGTTGAGCATCATGAGTGGAATTTAACATCATACATTTTATTTTTAAACTAATATACTACTTATATAATTATTTTACATATAACTTAGGATTAAATAAAATAAATATAATTTAAAATTCTTTTTGAAGAAAGATTAAAAAAATCAACTGAATTTTTATAATTTCTATGTAATATTCTATAAATCAACAATTGTAACAAAGCCTTGATACCATACGGACTGGGGAGGATAGTCAACTGATTTTGAAACAATTTTGTAGTTCACGGAAAGTCGAAAATAATCTAAAGAACAGTCATTATCACATCTCATAAATGTCAACTAGGCGTTTAATATTATCTACTTTAGTACTACTGAAATATCAGGTTTGACAAAAAATGCTAGATGATGTCATTTAAAAAAATTTTTCAGATGAGTAGAAAAAATCGAGAAATTTTAGTTTCTGCTTTTACTGCTGTATCTGTTGGAATTATTATCTATCAACTTGTTTATAATCCTACTAAATCAACAGAAATTATTATTTATTTGTTTGATCTGATAGTGACTGCTATTCTAATTACAGATTTTTACTTGAGAATGAAAGAAGCAAAAGGAAGCAAACGCATTTTCATTCTCAAACATTTGTATGAGATTCCAGCGCTAATTCCGTTACTAATTTTTGGAATATTTGAAAGCTATTCATATCTCAATATAATTTTCAGATTGTTAAGACTTATCCGTTTATTTAGGATCATGCATCTTTTTTCGCGAATTTTAATTTTTTCAGCTCAAACGAATAATCGTTTTCTCTATATTGTTTCAGTGTCAGGTCTGGCTGTAAGTGGTGGGGCAATTGGTTTATTTCTAGTTGAGGGCAATGTCCCAGAAAGCAAGGTAACAAATTTAGGAGATGCTTTTTGGTGGGCAATAGTAACTGTTACCACAGTAGGGTATGGAGATATTTACCCTGTTACTACTGAAGGAAAAATCATAGCTAGCATTTTGATGATTGTTGGAATCGGTATTTTAGGAGTATTAATTTCTACACTTGGTGCGAGTTTTATAGAATCTAGACTTAAACCTAAAATAACCATAGAGGAAGAATCTAAAAAAGCAATAAATGAAAAAATTTGCAAACTGGAATCATTAAATAAAGATGAATATTCCTCCTTGATTTTATCAATTAGCAAACTTTATAATGATTTAAGATCAAAACCTAAAAGTAAAAATAATAATAATTCCAGTTGTATAAAATGCAATAATATCTATCCTGCAGATTCTAGATTCTGTAATAAATGTGGATGCTCACTACAAAATAATTAAATTTGCGTCGTAATAGTCAAACGAAAATCGAAACGTATGGTAATAATGTAGTTTCTGATGATTCAACTATCTTCAATACAATTTTGTAGTTCTATTATATTTTATAATATGTTGAACAGAAATTTACGTTTAAAAAATGAAACAATATCATAAAATGTTTTATTTCTATGGAAAAACTCTTCCAGAATTGATAAAGTAAACAAGTTTACTAAACAATACAGTGATGGAAATACCTCTGATGTATCAATAATGGCAGTATTAGATAAACAAATAGAAATTCAAAAAAATTTTTCGTTTGGGTATTAGCGAAACAAGAAAATTATCAAAATTTGGGTCTTATTATTTCATACACATGATCAATATGTTTAAAGGATTTCATTCTTTCATTTGTACGAATATATAATTTATTAGTATCAAATTTGTCCATAATTAATTCATTAAGTTCCACTGAAATAATGATATGGTTATCATTGGCATAACCCTCAAGTCTACTACATAAGTTAACGTTCTTTCCCATTGCTGTAATTTGTACTCTTGAAGGAGATTTCCAATAACCAAAAACAACATCTCCTACATGAATAGCACATTTTAAATCAATATTAGTGCGTGGATTAAAACCAAAATAATTATTCCATAGTTTAAGATGCCTGTTTTTTATGTCATCAAATATTTTCCTTAATTCTATGGCAGCCACAATTGTTCTGCAAGGAACATCATCAAATTTTGTATCTTTAATACCAAAGTAAGCAAAGATTCCATCGCCTATAAATTTATCCAAAATTCCATTATTATTGGTGATGATTTGTGACCCTGTATGAGGTCCTATTAAGTTAAGGAAAATAGATGGATAGAATTGAAAAAACTTGTAAAAGTGAGCACACAACAGCACAGAACATAATAGAATTATATAATATTACTATTACTTTACTCTTAAGTTAACAGGGCCAAAAATAATCTATATCGTACTCTGATTTTCCTTAATAGTATATGTTCTGTCCTTCCAATTAACAGTGTGTTTATATCCAGAATTAATTATGGATGTAAAAAATGCAATAAATACAAAAGTACACGCTAATGGAAAGGCTATCGAATAGAAGATATTTTGAACCATTAAATATTTTAAATGCAAAATACTTGTCATTATCAACAATAAAATTGATGTTATGGCTAAAGATAGCAAAACTAGATTTAGGTTGGTCATATAATCTGTTATATGTTCTTGCTGTAACACAGTGATCATAATTGAAAATGGCAATACAATTAGAGGTAGTAATAACAAAAGAAATGTTGCAATCACCATCAAATACGCCTTTATTTTTTCTCTTTTGTATATGGAAATCATTAATCTTGTAAGTCCATGCCAAAGAGTAGAAGGGTTTCTTGCCCATAAAGCCTCTATGTGGTCTTTGCCATTAACTACTTTAAGTTTAAAGCCTTTCTCTTTTACTTTTCTTCCTAGCGCACCATCTTCTACAATTTCATCCTTTACTGCTTTATGAGTACCTATTGCCTCATAGGTTTTTCGTGTTATTATAAAAAAACTTCCAAAGAGGTATCCTATCTTGCTATTGGGATTATTTGCTTTTAGCGCGGAGTATCTAGCCAAAGAAAGAGTCCAAAGTATAGGTAGAGTAATCTTTGTCCAAAAATCAGTTGCCAATATTTTGGGCATTGCGGTAAGAGCATCAAGTTCTTCAGACAAAAAATGATTCACAGCTAAAGAGATAGAGGTTAAAGAATGTATAGTATCGGCATCAGTAAAAAGAAAGAGATCGCCTGTTGATTTAAGATATCCCTGATGGCAAGCCCAATTCTTTCCTGTCCAGTAATCAGGCTTTGGTTCTGCATTAACATACACAACTCTAGAATTTGTTGTGCTATAATTCTTAATTATTTCAGCTGTTCTATCAGATGAAGAATCATTAATTACAACTATTTCATAATTGGAATAATCTTGATCAATTAAACTTTCTAGACATTTCTCTATGTATTTTTCCTCGTTTCTTGCAGGAACAATTATGCTCACCTTGGGAAGAACAATGTTTTTTTTAGATGATGTGAAAGAATGTAGTTTTGGTACCTCTATTAGAGATTTTATAGTACAAACAAGAAAGTATACCCATGAAAAGAAAACACTAGAAATAATAGCAACTAACGTTATTAATAAAGCAAAATTATATTCGACCAATTATATAAAGAAACCTTTCTTTTTATATATAAATAATATTTATATTGTTTTATGCCTACAATATCTATAAATACATCGAAATTTATGAGAATACCTAAACAATCTAATACCTTTCCTATTTTGCTATATTTTGGTATCGGAGGGTTAGAGTATGACACGTAATTGGGATCTGTCTTTTACAAATTTAAATTTTTATATTGTTAAACTTTTAGTATAATTAAAAATTATTTTTTATATGCTTTACGATAGATATGGGAAGGTAAAAATAAATCTTATTGTTATTTTGAGAAAACTATTCATCCATGTTGTTCTTTTGTTGTCTACCCGTTAAATAGAATATTATTACGATCACATAAATACAAGCATAGAGTATTGACCACTATAGATGTTTTGCTAAATTAACTGACATGGATAATTAACAATATATTCATAAATTTGAAAAAAGAAAGATAATATCATTTATAGATGAATTGTTTTATTGGATAAGGATGATAAGTTGTCTTAAAAAAAACTGCCTAGTCTAGTTAAAGTATTCTCATTAAATAAGTTAAGCTCTTTATTATATACGCATTTATTTAATTCATTTCCATCGCTGTTACAACTTTGAATAAGTAGTAAAATTCTTTTATTCTGGAAAATATCATAAGGAAGAAAAGTGATTTGACTTTCTTTTCCATTGAATTTTTCTAAAATACTTCCTGATTTACCCTCCAATCCAAACTTAACCGATGTAAGATTTGAAAACTGCTCTTTTTTCTCATGGAGTTTTTTTGAGATTGAAGTCTCATTTTTATTAGAGTCTCCAATCTTTACTCCATTTTTGTCAATTATTACCAATCTGGTATTATTTTGTATATTAATAGACTGAAGAAATTGGTCATAATTGTTAAAATTAATAGTTCCAAACAGTATTCCTATCATATCCTTTTCTTTTATTACTGGAGTAGCAATTACTGCCAGATTTCTTCCTGTCGCTTTAGAAATAATTGCATCGCTCAAGTAAGTTTTTTTAGTCTGTTCAACTACTTGATAATAATCTCTAAATGCAAGATTGTTTGTAGTTAGATTTAATTGACGTTCAAATGGCTCATCAAAATACACCTCTCCGTTATTTAATAAAAATACAATTGATGAAAATTCGTTAAATTGATCCAAAAGTATTTTAGCTATTTTTCTCTTCTCAATATCTGCATCTTCTGGTATGCCATTGATTTTTGAATCTACCAAATTTTTATCAGGAGGCTGTAAAATTTGTGGTAGACTGCTAGCAATTTGTAGAGCTGTAGCTAGTTTTGTTACCTTACTCTCAAGTATTGTTTTTATATTTTTGAGTTCATTTAAAAGTGAGGAATTATTTTCGTTCGCTTTATAATAGTATTGAGTATCTTGAGCATACACACAGATGGATAGGTTTGCAGAAAATACAATAATACTGATAGTAATAATACCAAATAAAAGATCTAAAATCTTTGACATTATTTAATCTTTAAAATTTCAATAATCATTCAATATAATCCTATCTATGATCTCGCATTTCCTTTCTCATCCATTACTGCAATCTGTAAGTAGTTCTTATGGAGATCCATTCCCACATACATCATACTACTGTTAGAGCATAACTTACTGTCTGATTTGTATTTACTGGACTTGTTCACATATAGTTAGCTCTTTCCTTAAGTTAACAGCACCCATTAAATTATAATTTTTGCGGAGTAGTAATCAGCTTTCCGAATAATTGTGACTCCATCATTTTTATGTGACCCATTACCATCTCTTCAAAAGGATAAACTGTGTCTATTATTGCTTTTATTTTTCCTTTACTTGTCCATTTAATTACCTCTTCTAATCCTGCACGTGTTCCTTGGGTAGCTCCGATAAGATTTAGTCCCTTAAAGAAGAGATATCTCAAGTCTAATTTTGAATCATATCCTGTTGTGGCTCCTGTAGATACTAAGGTACCTCCCATATTTAAGAGACTAACTTCTTGTGGAAATACAGATTTTCCTATATGTTCAAAAATAATATCTACACCTTGATTATTTGTTAAGCTTCTAACTTTCTTGTACCAATCAGGCTCTCTATGATTTACAACATGATGAGCACCTAATTCAAGGCATTTACTCATTTTTTCTTCCGTACCAGCTGTTGCAATAACATCACAATTGAACAGCTTTGCAATTTGAATACCTGCTATTCCCATACCACTTCCACCTCCCATAATCAAAACAGTTTGCCCTGGTTGAATATTAGCTCTAGTAACTAACATGTGCCAGGCTGTCATTCCAACCATAGAATTAGCCGCTGCATCTTGAAAAGAAAGATTATCTGGGATTTTTATAACGTTGACTTCTGGTAAATATGTATATTGAGCAAACCCTCCCCATAAAGGACCAGTTTGAAAACCCCATACTTGTCTATGACGACAATCATATTCTTTGCCTGAAGTACAGTCCTTACATATTCTACAGGTTAGATTGGGATGTCCTACTATTCGGTCTCCTTTTTTTATATCTAAAATATTTTCTCCAATATCTGCTACTGTTCCAGAAACATCACTTCCAGAAATGTGAGGAAGAGGAATCTTAATTGGTTCTCCCCATATTCCCCAAAGATCATCATAATTATAAGAAGCTGCTTCAACTTTTATAAGAACTTGATTATGCTTGATTTTCGGAATTTCTATCTCTTCTATTTTTACAACTTTTCTTGGATCCTTATTATGCTCACGATATACAGCTGCCTTCATGTCACTATAAAAAATACAATATGGAATTTAAAGAATAGGTTTACAAAGTATTGTAAAAAAAATATATAAACAGAAAGTAGTAATAGCAATATTATAGAAATAAAAAGCAGTTAACTTAACTTCCAATTCTCTCTCTCAAAGTATCTCTCAAATTAATAAATAAAATTTTGTATATATGATAATGCCTAATCTTGATCAATGGATCAATCAAAGTAGTAAAAATGAAGAACTGACGACGACAACAAACAAATTCAAAAATTGTTTGCTAACTATTAGAGCTGAACATCAAACGAGGATACGATCTAATATACATCCTACCGATAATGCATATCGTGAAAAAATTGTGGAGTTGATAAATTGAACTCTCGAAACATATAGAGCAGCCAATATACATAAGGTCCAACAGAATGAACAAATAATAATAGATAATTTTATAGATGAACTTCACAAAAAAGAGATATAACTATAAACAAAAAGAATAGATATCTACTAAAAGATGAAGTCTTGATGTATAGACAAGAAGAAGATACTCTTGATTATATTCTATTTATAATCCATGACATGACTGATAAATTTTAGTATTAAAATAGAGATTTTGTTTACATTTTAAAGAAAACAAAGTACTTGTAAAATAAAACTTCTGGAATTCTACCAAAATATTTGCATTGTTCCTATTTGATAATCTGTGAATCTTTTCTACTGTATATCTTTTCTACTGTATATTTTAACTTCGTTGCTATTTCTATGAACTACTCATTTCTTCTACTACATTGTCATCCAAAATATATTAACGCAATTGGTTACTTGGCTCTGAGGATAGTCAATTGTTTTTGACACAGTATTGTAGTTCATTTTCTACAGTTTTTATAAAATAATTTTATCTTCAATTCTTATTGATGAAAAAATGTTAAAAATTAATCCTCAAGAAATGTATTTATCACTTTACTTAATCTTTCGGGGTATTGAAACATCAACGCATGACCACCATCCTTGAATTGTGCTAGCCATGCTCCTGGAATTTTCTCTATAAGTATCATAGAATTAGCAGATGATAAGACAAGATCATTAGTTCCTGTTACGACAAGAGTATCTTGTGATATATCTTTTAATTGATCACATATTCCTTCAAACGAGAAAATTGCGTCTGTTTGTCTTTTAAGAATCTCAGTAGGTGGCAACTCAAGTGAGGCAAATTTTTCCAAGTAATCAGCATTTTGTTTTATCCAATCTGGAGTAAATAGTAGAGGGATAATTCGTTTCTTTATATCGTCAGCAGAAGCAGATTGATTTGTCACTTGATTAAAAATGTCGGGATTTGGTGGAGTTGATTGATTTCCACCACAATAAGAAGCATATATTATTAAATCATCAACTTTGCTTGGATAGTTTAATGCTAATTTCTGGGCAATCATTCCACCCATTGAATATCCCAAGATGTCAGATTTGTTAATCTTAAGAGCATCTAGCAATCCTTTACTATCATTTGCAAATTGATCAATTGAGAAATTTTTAGATCCTACAGTAGGGTTACCAATACCACGGTTATCAAAGACTATGACTGTATGATTTGCAGATAATCCTTTCAAAAAAATAGGATCCCAGTCATTCATAGATCCTGCATATCCCATTATTAGTAAAATTGGATCTCCTTTGCCAAAGATTTTATATGAAATATCTATATCTCCAACTTCAACTTGTTTGGATAGATTATTATCTAATTTGCTTATGTTACTATCATTGTCTGAATTTATAATTTGACCATAAATTAAAACTGGATGATAGTAATTACCAATCATTACCAAACTAATAGTAGTGGTTACAGCAATAATTACTACAATATTGAATTGCGAAATCATTACCATTATTATCTCCATCCTCCTCGTTTTTTAATGGAAGTACGTGATTCGTCTAGTGTTTCAAAAACTTCTACGTTGTTATTCGGAAAAGAGAATTTTACGTTTGCTGAATGTGATGTATAAGGTCCACAAAAAATACCACTAACCTGTCCTTTCGAACGGTGAATTTCATATCCGCGAAATTTTGTAGTATCTTCGCGAACCTTGGTACATAATATCCTTTGCCCTTCAACATATGTTAGATTTTTATCCAAGCAAATGGTCCAATATGTTGCCATTTCTGGAATCTCAATATCTTTATCTTTAAAGTTTGCTTCTATTAGAGAATGTTCTAAATTGTATTCATCTGGATTTAAGATTCTAGAACCTGTAAGTTTACTTTTTCCTTCACATAAGAAGTTACCTAACATCCTTAGTCGTTAATTTATTTAATTGCCTCATCTTTATAAAATATATAGTTTGCAATCTTTTGTTTTCTAACACATTAGCAGAATCAGATTCAATATTTAATTCTTCATTAAAGATAACAGGAAAAAATCTAAAAAGTAAATTGTCAAGGAGAGTAGATGATCAAGAATCATTAATTAATCACAAAAATAATTTAGGACTAATCTATTTTAATTAAATTTATCGAGTAAAGGTGATTTACATGGTATGGAATAGTTCACATTTACTTCGGCCCCATTATCATCCTTCATATAATCATTATTTTTATCATCAAAAAAACTTATCACATAGTCATCAGAATAGATATCATCTGCTATTACATAATCGTCAAAACCACCAGTATTATTTGTAGCAAAATAACCGTATGGATCAACAAATCCGGTTGAATTAATGAATTCCCAGTAAACGTTTCCATCTCTATTGAATCCATTTACTGTGAAATTTACTCTATGATCTGACAATTTTCCACATTCTGGAGAGACTTGAACGATTGGTTTAATAGCATAAATTGTGGTATGTTCAGAAAGAGTATTTAATGCAAAGACAATTATTGTAATCAATGGAAAAAGCAAAAGTTTCATAGATTTTTCTGTGTATCGTCTATTTTAAATATTACTATATGGTTTTAAAGAAAACAACCCATCATTTAAGAAAATGAAAAAGATATACATGGTAAAAATAGTCCTGTTCCTTTGGAACTTATCTCTTTAAAAAAAGAAAATTAAATTTTTTCGTTATCTAAAACGGGTGTGTTCAGATAAGCAGCAAAAGCTATAGCTGAGAATGTTCTAAATATACTATGAAAATCAAATTTGAAAGAAATACAACATGTAACTGTATTGTAATATATTCTTTGTATCTATATTTTCTTGGTCTCAGTTTAAGAAATACTTCTAAAGTATTAATGCTCTTTAAACAAACGTAAGAAAAGGAGTTACGTGTCTGTATGGAATTGGGGTTCAAAGATTTGGATCCTGCCAGATCTATAAAAGAAAAAGAATAACTGCCTTTATTATAGATGAAACTATTATTCAGATTGGTAATCAGCACTTCTGGTTATGGTTTTGTATTGAACCAATCCACAGTTCTTTGCTTGGAATCTATATCTCAGAGGAGAGAAACATGATAGTTGCTGAAAAGTTCATAAGGTCTGTTGTATCAAACTATGGAACACATGCCGTGTATACAGATAATGGAGGTACATGGTATGATAAAGCATGTAACGTAATTGGATTAAAACAGTATCTACACTCACCATTTCAGAAAAATTTTGATGGAAAGAGTCAACCAGTATTTGAAAGACAGAATAGAAAGTTTTGATGATTACTCTCCTTGTATGCAAGAGGATTGTAATCTATTTCATGTACATAACTGGATACAATTCTTTGTTTCGATGTATAATGATACTATATATAAAAGCATTCAACAATCTCCTAATCTTTTGGTTTCTGAGCTACCTTCTTTAGTACATACATTTTTGAGATTATACCCACAATTATCAATATATGCCTTGTAGTTATCATAATAGACATCATGATACCCTATTTTTTTGAATTCATCCATTAGCCAATCGGCTGCCTTATTGATGTGTGTAGATTTACTATGTCTATTATGAAACAAGATTAGATAATTTAATTTTGTTTTTATATTATCCAATGAAACTTCACCTAATAATGATATAACGGCATATCTAATTTTTTTTCAGACTTTTGTATGTCAATTATAATTGTTTTTGTATTTCTAATTCTTTTATCTATTTGAAAATTTTTACACATATTTAATTCAACAGTATATTTTACTCATGAACTTTTTATTATCCTCCACTATCTTATCATTATCTATTTGTTTATTAAAAAAGGATCTTAAAACCTTGTCTTTTTTGTAAATTGCAATAGCATTTTTAGAATCAGTATTAATTTCTGACATGCGAATGTTTTTCTCGATATATTTAGGTTTATTTATGAGCAAATAGAAAATACTTCTATGTTAAAATTTACAATCTTTTAGACGCCGAAAAGATTTTTTTACCAATAAAAATGGCTATAGAATTGTAATAATTACTTAGAACTCTTCATCATTTTCTTCTTCTTTTGGTTTACTCCAATAAAAGACATTTGCAGCACCACATCTTCTACATTTGTTCGTTGACTTTACATAATCCTTCCAGTTTAACACTTTCCTATCAACTATAGTATGGACTTTGTCTGGTTGGGAGACAACAATCTCTGCTTCGCACTTCCTGCAGGTAACTACACTCATGATGATAATACAATATGTTTTTGGTTACCCATCTATCTATCTTTGTTTTTAAAAATTCAAGTTGTAGCTAGCATCAAAGGATTTGGATCACTATAACTTTAAATAAATTCCGTTATAAAAAAATAAACTACATTGTGATAATTACATTTACCCTAACCTCTATATGAGCAACTCGACTTCTACTTCCGCAACTAAGATGCTCGAGTAATTTATTTTATCCCTTGTTCTCCGGAATTACCAAAAAAATGATGATATACTAAATATATTTATGGACTATTCATTAGATATTTTTATTTTTAAAGTTCTAAAGAAAATTTAAAAAAAGATACTTTGTTATATGATTTACATTGAATAAAAAAATTCCATTAATTGTTGGAATCCTCATTTTTAATGATGTAGAGATCTTAGATGTTGCTGGACCTTTTGAGGTATTTGCTGTCACTCGTTTAAATGAAAAACGACGAGTAAAGCAATCGTCACCATTTAAAGTATATTTAATAGCTGAAAAGAATAAACAAATTACAGCAATTGGTGGTCTACGTTTAACTCCTGATGTAACCATTAGTGAATGTCCGGAATTGGATTTATTGGTAGTACCTGGTGGATGGGGCACACGTAAAGAATCAAAAAATAAAATTCTATTAAATTGGATTAGTAATCAATTTAATACTATTACTGATGATAGATTGATTGCCTCAGTTTGTACGGGATCTAGTATTCTTGGAAAAGCAGGCTTGTTAGATGGACGAGATGCAACTACTCATTGGCGAGCTTTTGATTTCCTGCAGGAATCTGCACCGAAAGCACGAATTCTCAAAAATGTTAGATTTACATTGACTGAACCCATATTTACATCTGCTGGTGTTTCTGCTGGAATCGATTTAGCCCTTCGTATAGTAAGTCATTTTTTTGGAACTGAAATAGGACAAACTACTGCTCGCCAAATGGAATATCCTTATCCTAGTAGTGACCAAAGATGATAATCTAATAAATTTCTAATAAATTTTGTTAATCTATAATGAGATTGGAAATAAAGTAAATCTATCACTAAACAAAATGAGCTATCTGATTTTGTTACTGTTATTGAGTTTGAGAATATGATAAAGGAGATGATATTAAAAGCATCGTTGTATAAGTGGTTTCAAAAAATAACTATCAAAAGATTAAAACTTTTGGGAAAAGACGATTATTATATAATCTTCTAAATAGCGTTCTGTAAACTATTTGTCGGATTTACAACATAAATTTTGTATTTGCAATAGAATAATTTTTTCCACATAATTGATAGTATACCAAATCAACCAAAAATATTTCTCGTTGTAAAGTATCTATTGTATCGAAAATTTAGTCTTTATTGTGAGTATCAAAATAGATTTTAGTCATCTGAACTCTTTCTAGAATTAACTCTGGTATTAATTGGTATCCTGTGTTGATTTCAATTAACAAGAATTGTAAATCCAAAAGAATTTTTAACTTTTGTCTTTATTTTTAAATGCTGCAGATGCTTTTCTGTCTTCTTTAAAATCGACATAAGTTGCAAAATTGAATGGAGTCGAATTTATTACTAAATAAAATAATATTTATGTTAGGATTTTGTAAATCGACTTAATCTGCATAAGCAAATTCAACTACTTTAAACTGAAAATATTCTTATGTTAACCATCTTTAAATTTTGTCTTTAATAATTAAAGCATATACATATATTCTACTAATTCACGATAAAATTATTGATAATTAATTACACTAATATTAAAAAATATGATAGGGTTATCAAATTAAAGTTCCGCTCATTGAATCGGTCTATTCTTTCAAATTTTAGCATCCGAACATGAAGATAGGTTTATGGAAATTAATAAACGATTTGTAAAGAGATAGTATTTTATAATGAACAATTACAAAAAAGTAAAAATAGATTTTTCTCTAAAAAGAGAAATATTTTTTGTAATAGTTGGAGCTATCATAGGTGCAATTGTTTTTGTTATTCCTAAAACGATTTTTGAAGTAGTAATGGGAATGCCTTATTACTTATCATGGATAGTATTTGGACATGTCATTGGAGTATATTCATCAAATGTAATCGTAGCGGGTATAGGGATACATATGTTAACTGCTATTTCAATAGGAGTCGTGGTAGGCATCTTTTTGTATAAAACTGGAATATTAAATATTAGTAAACCATCCAATGGAATAATATATGGAATCTTTGCTGGTACTGCAGTATTCATAATTTTCTTTATACCTGTGTATCAATTTGTTATTACTCCCCAAACAATAGACACAATCCATAGAATGACTCAAAATGAACAAGAAGCAATCGAATATGAACTTTCATCACAATTACCAACTGTTTTGATAGGTTCTCTAGTTACCCACCTCGTTTTTGGTATTACTGTGGGTCTTGTTTCTTCTAGCCTTTCTATAAAATTTGGTACTCGATATAGGTGTGCAAAGTGCGATATATCTTTCGGTAGAATTGATTCATATCAAAAACATGCTGAACTAATACATGGAACCAAACCAATAGAACTAAAAAGGATAGTGATTTTGGGTGGCGGATTTGCAGGAATAAAAATATTACAACAGTTACAAAAAGAATTTCAAGATAATATTGATGTAGATATAACTATTGTAAGTAGAGATAATTTTTTTCTCTTCACTCCTATGCTCCCAGAAGTAGCTGCAAGTGCAATAGAGACAAGACATATAATTACACCGATCAGATCATTCTGCAAGAGAGCTAGGTTTTTTGAAGCATACGTAGATTCAATAGATCTACAAAAAAAACATGTAAGCATCAGATATAATATAGGAAAACAGTCCATTCCATTAAATGACAGAGTAAAAGTTCTAAAATATGATTATCTAGTTTTAGCACTTGGAGGAGACACCAATTTTTTTGACATAGAAAGTGCATCTAAAAATGCATTCACAATAAAGACTATTGGTGATGCGTTGTTATTGCGAGATCATGTTATAAATATGCTGGAGCAAGCTGATATGGAATATGAAAATATAGAATTACAAAAAAGATTAATGACATTTGTAGTGGTAGGAGGCGGCTTTTCTGGTATAGAAACTGTTGGAGAATTAAATGATTTTGTTCGTGATTCTGTTAAACAGTATTATCACAACATTGATATCAAATATATTAAAATAATATTGATAAATTCTGGATCAAGAATTTTACCAGAAGTCTCAGATGATTTATCAGATTTTACTCTAAACAAACTCGAAAAAAATGGAGTTCAAATTATCTTAAATAAAAGAGTTAAAGAAATAGATGAGAATTACGCGTTATTAAACGATGAAGAGAGAATATGGAGTAATACAGTAATTTGGGCGGGAGGAGTTAAACCGAATAACATTATAAGCAGTTTAAATTGCGAACATGATAGATCAGGAAAAATAATTACTAACGAATACCTAAAAGTAAATGGATATACAAGTATTTTTGCACTAGGAGATTGTGCTTTTATAATCGACCCTAATACTGGAAAACCATATCCACCTACAGCTCAGCATGCATTAAGGGCAGCTAAAATAGCATCTAACAACATAATTAATGAAATACACTCAAAGAAAAACAAGAAGAAAGAAGAATTAGTTTTTAACTACAAAACTAAAGGTATGATGGCTCTTATAGGAAAAAGAAATGGTGTAGGTTTAATATTTGGACACAAAATTCAAGGTTTTATTGGATGGATATTCTGGAGGCTATATTACTGGGGAAATCTTCCAACTACTGAAAGAAAATTGAGAGTAATGTTGGACTGGTTTATAGATCTATTCTTCAAAAGAGACATAACGAGAATAAAAACTCGGACAGAACATGCAGAAAATTAATTTGCAAGAATGGAAAGACAGCTTAAGCTACGGTGAGATGAATAATAGAATACTTATTTCATGTATCAAAAGAATGTTTGGAGAATATGTTACTCTATCAAATTTGAGAACACGATAAAGGACATTATACTAAAAGTATCATTGTACAACTTGCCTCAAAGTATAACTGTTACCTGATTACTAGTTGGATTCGAATAAATAACGATTATCCGAGTTACTCAACAAAGCATAAATAATCTAAACCTTATGCGACTTTTTTTTAAGAATGATTCAAAACAAAAAACTCTGCCTTGTAATAATAATTTGTTTTTAAGTATGCTTAGATCCTTTAGGAAAACTTTTCCAAGTGTCATTATTGTTTTTTTAGTGATGATATAAAAATAACCTGAGAGATTTTACCATTCAAAAAACAAAGCCAATAATAAAAATTTTTATTATAATGGATTTTTAAACTAAAATTCACACAGAATTAACAAACAACTACATTATTTACTATTTGTTTTATAGGATAGTTATGTCAAAAGAAGAAATAGCAAAATCAATAATTTCTCAAGAGATATGTCAAATATATTCTGATGCGTCTAAAATCAAAGAAAATGGATGTGCAGCATGTCATGTGCTATTTACCTTAGTTGATAAAATGCAGATAAGTGAACAAGATGCTTCAGAATTACTATCAGAGATTCTAACCAATGAACCAAATCTAAATGATCAATTTATTGAAATGATCGAAACTATTCATATGAAACAAAGAATGATTGGTGTAACATTTTCAACTAAAACCAGACAAGCTAAAGATCGGTATATAGATTTAAATCTAAAAAACTTTTTGGAAGAACTATCAACCGATTTGGTAAATTATGGTAGTGATATAATATTACGTAAACTACTTTTATCGTCAATTTCATTACAAATAGCACAAAATATAGGAATAGACCATCATTCAGCAACTGAAGAACTTTATTATTATATTCGTAAAAATGAACAGAATACAGATCAAAATATAACACAGTTCATTGACAAATTTTATGAAAGAATCATAAAAAGTAACAAATGAGGTATTAGCAATATTTATAATGTTAAAATTTATGATATTAAAATTAATTTAGTTTAATCAAGATCAGAGGACTTCGAGTATGACATGTAATTGGGATCGGCACTCTCATATTTGGTCATTTAGTACCTCATTTGAAATCTTTACCATATATTTCTGAGAGAATTTTGAAATAAAGACAAAGGGAATCAATGGAATTTGAAATTGAACGCTTCTATAAAATGGGACCAGTTACTTTTTGAATAAATTACTGTTATTTATCCTCTACTTTCGAATTTTTATTTCAAAATTTTTTAGTTTTCCAGGTCATATATAGAAATTGGAGGATACTTTTGATCTAGATCTTTAACTATTTTAGTCTTTTCTAGATTGGAGCATCATCAACAATACGTTTGATTGCTACAGTTGTTTTAGGCATTTCTTTAGTTCCTTGAGCTATTTCATCGGTCATACCTGCAGTATTTCTATACTGTGTTTAAAATGAAGATATTGGTTGTTATTGTCTTTGTATTTTTACGGGCCTGTTAAGTTAAGTATAAAATATAAGATATGTTTTGTTTGTCTATAATGTTCTACACTCAATTTTAGTAGATTTTTTCAATTTAATTTGTAGTTTTTGCTTAACTTAACAGAGCCATTTTTACTCAATAATTGATATAGATAACATATAATATAAATCCTATAATTTAAGACAATAAATACATAATTTTTACATTTACATTTATATTATAAATACAAACATCTAAAAATATTATATATCTATATGCATTATTATCTTATTTTATTACCTAATTCTTCAATAAAAGCAATTTCTGATAATGGTTTTCTTTCTCTAGGGGAATTAGCTTTTTCTCTATATCTTTCAGGTAATATTTCGTGAGAATCTTGGTATCCAATTGCTATCATTATACCTATTTCATATTCATCGGGAATATTGAAAACTTTCACCGCTTTGTCTCTATCAAATCCACCCATTTCATGCATAATTAATCCTTGATTGAATGATTCAAGAAACATATTTTCATTGGCTGCACCTAAATCGTGAAAGTGAAGTCTATTATAAATTCCATTATTAGAATAAGTTTTCTTTGTTATTGCACAAATTAAAATTGGAGCTCGTTTAGCATAATTGTTTATTTCCAATAATACTGATCTTGCTTTATCAAGCTTCTCTGGATTATCATCTGTAAAAACTATGTAACGCCATGGTTGTTCATTACGCGATGATGGTGCCCATCTAGCGGCTTCGAGAATAGAAAGTAATTTTGATTTTTCTACTTTTTTAGTTGAAAATGCTCTTGCACTCCATCGTCTTGCAATTAACTTATGTATTGGAAAATCTGTATTTGCTATTTTTGTTATCAAATCATTATTATTTTTATCACTCACAAAAAATCACCAATTTCTCTTACTTTTTTTTGTTGTCCTTTGCTTTTATATTCTATCCATTTTACTCTTTCAAAATAGATGTATATGAACCCCGATATAATACTGGCTCGGAGAATAGTTAACTGTTTTGACAAATTTTGTAGTCAACAAAAATAAAATGATAGATAGCGACCTAAATTTTAAGTTATAAAACATGAATCATAAATATATAAAATGAGTTAGTAATAATTACAAGGTTGAACAAAAAGGTTGAATTTGATGGAGATAATGGCATCAGAAGAAATAACAAATCAATAAATGAACAAGTCATTAGAGATTCTGTTAAATGGAGTATTACAGAATATTCTGTATTTGTTAGTAAGATAGTAAAAAGAGCTTTAAGCTTGAATACTGATAAGAAACTTGAAAAAGGTTGGTTCTCTGGAATTTATGTGAATTATCAAGGAGAAATAAATTTCACCGATCCTTTCACTATGGAAAATAGACCTGCTAATAACGACATTATAGGAGCAGTTGGATCATTCAATCTTAATGATTCTCAAGAATATTATGTCATTCCAGAAACAAACAATAAATTTGTAGAAGTATTAGATAATAAAGGAGAAACTGATCCTGATTTTCCTTTAAAAGATTATCCTTTACATTTAATACACATTTCTTCAGATTCTAAATATGCCAGTAAAGTGAGTATAAGAAAGTATGATGATGCTGTCTCTAATTTTATTAAAAATGAAATTCAAAAAGGTTCATTTTTAAATTTATTCGAGATATACATTGAAGAGAAAATAAATAAATTAAATAATTTAAATAAATAATATTACTATTTAGTTGATAATTCTCATTATAGCAGAGTTCGGTAACATAATATAATAATAAGTTTTTGATTATTCCATGAATTATTTATTAGTGATACAAATTTAAAATCAATTAAAAAAGTAAAAGATAACTTAGCAGATCCGTCTAATCTGTATTTTCGTAGATATTGATATCTTTGACAGGAATGATATGGCATCATTGTGATTGTATTATTTAATCTAGTATGCTATAATTGTAATAAGATTCAATACTATAAATTTGTAGATTGCAGATAAAGACAAAGACAATAATAATATAATATAATCAGAAATAGGAACAAACAAAATAAAATTCTAAGAATATTCCAATTACTATTTCTTTAATAAATTCAATTTAAGTATTTTACACTTTGCACAATTATTACTACTATTTGATTTGCATTTACTAGAATTATTCATTTATAGTTAGATCTTTCGTCAAATTAACAAGACCCTAATTTTCTATGAGCACATATAATTTTCTAATTATCATGAATAATATTTTAGCTGTATTTGTAAGATGTTTATAGCATATAGAAGGATTTAAAAAATACTATAATAAACAACTAAAAAATTGAGTTAAAGTTATTTATTTAGTTTCCATATCTTGGTTATTGAATTTCCATTTTGATCTATTTCATCTGCATATACCCCAACTATATTATTTAGTACAGATAGTACTCCAGTATTAGTAGTATCAAAATTCACCGATCCCAAGTTTCTTAATTTTCCATCATCATTAAGCTTTCCAATGCCACTAAAAGTATATTTTGCTACCTTATTATCGAGTGTTATAAGTATCCCGTGACCTTTTGTGTACTTATAGCCATCGTCCTTTAAACTAGACCAAGCAGTTCCAAAATCTATTATAGGAATATTTCCATTTAGTGTACCATTACCTGACCAAGATACTTCTAGTTCTGGTTTATCAATATTTGTTAATCTCATTCCTCCACCTTGTCCTTTCAATACTAATAGTAATTCGCCTATACTTACAGAAAGATCTTTAGTGGAAGTTGTATTTGTCATGTTATTCATATTAGTTTCCATTTGTGCATTAATCGTACTTGATGTTGTCAAAAAAAATATTGACATAACCAGTATTCCAAAAGTTATTAGATATTTCATATCTAATTATTTATATATAAATTCTAGACTAAAAATATTTGTTAAATTAGACAAATGAAAAATTAGTAAAATCAAAATATATTAAAGAGTTTAACTTTACTTTGCTAATTTCTTCTACATTTTTCAGAACAGTTTCAAGTGTCTGTGGCATTAAGATATCTTTTATTTTTCATACATAATTAAAGTTATTTTGCACAATATCGAATAATATCTTTGTGTCAGCTCTATTGATCTATTGCAATTTTCTGTAGTCCCTGCAACAAGTCTATTTATGAAATTTGTTGAATTACCTGTATAATCTTGTATTTTTTTTATCTATTGTGTTATGTGTTTGCTAATATCTTTATGGAATATTGAAATTTTTCCATGACTTATTGATGTTGGGCCCAATTTTTTCTTTATATTATAGTATGATGAATATTTTTTTTCATATAGTTAGAAATAAAATATAAGATTCCGTACTTATCCCTCATTTTCGTTACTAAATTATTTTTATCAAAAATACTTGTATGATGTTGAATACTTTTATAATTTGGTCGTAATTCTTCTTAAATTTTATTGATATTTAATGGATTTTTTATCAGAAGATCAAGGATTTTAATACGATTATCGCCTCCTCTGGTCCCTGCAAAAAGAAACCATAACAATCGAATTATATCGGGATCAGGTATTGAGCATCAACAACAGTAGATAAGAAGTACAAAAAAAGTTATTTTCAAACTACTATTACTTCATTTCCTTCTTTTATCATATTGCCGACGCTTACATGACCAGGACCACTACTTAATACTATGTTTGATTTGATTAATTTCTCATTAACCTGAAAAAGGTCGGCACAAAAATTACACGCTACTTTCAAGATCCCTTTTTCAATAACTTCATTATATAATGGTTTTATAAATTCGTGTATTTTACTATCTACAATTTTAACTCCCTCTCAATCCAAAATTAGTTCAGATTCTATTCCATTCCTATCTAAATCCAATGCATATTCATATGCATGTAATGTTCTTGCAATGTCAGATGGTTGTGCTAATGCAACAACTACCACATTCTTTTCATTTTTAATTTCTGTTCTATCCATAATATAGGTTGGTATATTTTACTAATATTTAGGTCGGAATAAGATTTTAATTTTTAATACCAAATTGGAAATTTCGCAATTTTTATCTAAAATATTTTTTGTTCTATGTAGGTAAAAAAATAGAAATAAAGATTGTTTTTTTATTATCTAAATTGTACATCGATTCATTATTCTTTACGATTTTATGAAGAATAACTAATTAGCATGCTATTGCTTGATTTTTGTTAGGAATGTCTGTTTTCAATAGATCTTATTATAGAATGTTTAAACCGAAACAATTGACATTAGGAGTGATATTTGCAATTGAAGCTTATGAAGGAGCAATTCCTAAAATGGAAAGACAGGTAGAGTTGGCTCAACGTGCAGAAGAGCTAGAATTTTCAGCATTATGGTTTCGCGATGTCCCTTTACATGATCCTGGATTTGGAGATGTAGGACAAATTTATGATCCATGGGTTTACCTTGGATATATTGCTGCACATACAAAGACTATAGCTTTAGGAACTGCGGCTATCATCTTCCCTTTAAGGCATCCAATTGACTTGGCAAAAGCAGCTTTTTCTGTTGATCACTTAAGTAATGGACGATTGATACTTGGGATAGCATGTGGAGATAGACCTATTGAGTATCCAGCATATGGAATAGACTTTGAGATTAGAGATGTACTTTTTAGAGAAGGCGTTAATGATTTTCGCCGATTATCTGAAAGTTTTCCAAAATATCATTCGAAATTGGGATTATTAAATGGAGAAGTTGATCTTTTACCAAAACCTACATCTAGAAAACTATCATTATTTGTTACAGGAAATAGTAGGCAAACTATTGATTGGATTGCTGAAAATTCAGATGGATGGTTAATGTATCCTAGAGAAGTTCTTTTGCAACAACGTACTATAACTAATTGGAATAATGCAGTCAAAAAAACTGGAAGTAGTTTTAAACCATTTGCTGAGTCATTATACATAGACTTGACTAAAGACCCTGATGCTAATTTCGAGCGAATTCATCTTGGCTATAGATTAGGAAGAAACAAATTATTTAAACATCTGATGGATCTAAAGGAAATTGGTGTAAATCATGTCCTTTTTAATCTTAAATATAGTAAGCGTCCTGCAGATGAAGTGTTAGAAGAACTAGGAAAATTCATAATACCATATTTTCCCCCTTTGAATGAATAAATTTTCAGAAAATAGAAAATATATGACAAGCCAAAATTCATCATGTAAGTTGTTATACTATATCTTCCTAATCTCTCGTGTAAATATTCAGATACTGCGTCTTTTTGTTCTTCTATATTGGTATAGAATCTATTTACATGTACATTCATTTTTATATTATGATTTGCTTTCATTTCATTTGGATTTATGGAGTCGTCTTTGGAAGATGTATTACAAGTAAAGGTAGAATATTTACAATATATACAATGAAACGACTTTTTTATATATATCCATTTTATAATATTCCAAAATATTTTTATAAAATTTTAAAAGTGTTCTAAATAGAAAAACAAACTAACTATAAAATAAAAATTTTATTGTAATAGTTTTTCTATTTCATTTTAGCACCGACAACTGACTCCCGGCAGCCATATTTTCAAGATTTTTTAATTTTAGCTTTTATCTTTTCCTGCATTTCAGGCTTCATCACATATTCACGAGTGTAGCCGTGGTCCTTAATTGCATGATCAACCAAATTATTCATTAATTCTTCTTCTGTTTCACCAGTTCCTCTGAAATCACAGTTTACTCCAACATCTCTACATGACACAGATAACATTACAAAGATTATGATTGCATTCTATTTAAGTTCATGTCTTCGAGGACGTTAAAAAGAAGGACAAGGATGATGATAACGACGAGGATAATGATTAAGACTACTTCTGATAAATATTTAATTTTCTATAACAATCACAATATTAACTTGGTAAAATAAAGTAAATTAGTTTAGATGTTAATCATACATCTTTAGATTTTTGTCATGTGTAAAAATAAATATAAGTATATAACATACAATGCTCACAGAATGGTGAAGTTGGTTTTTATGATGATCGTTTCTACAAAGCCAAAGATGTTTGTAATCTATTAATATTCAATTGTTATTAAAAAAAAATCAATTGAGTCTATGCTGTCACAAGTTCTTTACTTTTTATTTTTTCATAAAATTCCTTACTATCTATATCCTGAGTAATCCATAAGTAGTCTGAATCTTGTCTTGAATTACTATCATCAATTTGTTCAGGTTCTTCATGTTTTACATCGTGATCCACGATTTTTTTGTATGAATTGATTCTCTTTATTATTACGGATAGAATAGAAGACCCCAATATTTCTGGATGAAAAAAATTTTTTTTATTCAATGACATATTCGTTTACATAAGTTAATTCCTTAAAGTGACTTATAAATATGATTATACTAGGTTCTTAGATATAAAAAAAGTATCTCTGTAATAGTATTTTATTGTAATTAATCAAACTACTGTTTGATCCTTTAATCTAATAATAATTCAAAACCATTTAGAAATAAGATTATATTTTTTGTTATCATATTGCATGGATTGAAGAATAATATGTGCTATTGTATACATATTATATATTAAAAGTTCTTGCTTATAGCAGACCTATTAATTTAGAGAATAAATGTATTAGTAATGTCGCTACAGTAATAGATTAATTTAATTCAGCAAATATCGAAATCTAATCTTGATTCATTAGCAAGAGTTTCGATATTGATATTCAATTACAGATCTCATATAATATTTTATTGTTGGTACATGTAAGTTATAAAAATAAATATTTTTGTGCCATGATATAGATTGCATCTCTGTTTGTGTATATTTTTAGTGTATCTTTATGATTACAATCATCCATCACAATTATCCTTATTCATAACAATTGCAAACGATAGATATCATCCTTACTATTACTTGTACTCTTGACTCCTACTTTCTCTTGTTCCAACTTCATCCCACTATGTGAAGAGCCTAATCCAGTTATATTTTCTGTATAATCGACTTCAACTGCTACAACATACCATCCCTGTTTTTTTATCTATTATTTTTTTCCTCATCAAAACCAGATTTAGTAAATACTTCTACCATGATTTTTTTGGAGTCATTTCAGGATATTTAGTATTAGGATAGGATCAACTTTTGGTAAAACTTCTTTGCAGAGTTCTAAATTCCTATTTTGATTTTTACAGTGAAATTGAATACCGTAATTATGCAAACTCCAATTGTAATTCCTGCATTAACTGAAGGCTGTAGTTATGGGGAATTTAAAAGTCCAACTGATAAGATCATAGAAGATTGTATTAAGTCACATAACTATTATGCAGTAGTAAAAGTAACCATCGACGGAAAAGAAATACCTGATATTGATAGATTCAGGATTACATCAGATTGGTTTATTTTAAATGTTACACAGACATATAGGATATGCAACTAAGGAAGCCAAAACATCTCTAACATCTTTTTATATTGAAACAAGTGATTTACTATATTGTTGAGAGAGATGATAATTCAGTTCAAAACTATAACTGTAATAATAAATTGATTTATCTAATAGAATTTTTATTGAATAATAAACTTAAGTCTATTTAGTGGGAAAAACGTAATACTCTAGGATAATAAGAAAAATATACTCCTCTTTCTATTTGTATTTCTATATGGTTTCTAAAAATAAATTATACTATTATTATTATCTTGTTATTGATTTAGAAGGTTCTTCTTCGCAAAATATTCCATTAGATATTCAAATTGAGAAATTAGAAAAATTGAGACTTTGTGTGAGTAGAATTTTAAACTTTAACACAAGTAGACTACACCAAACGAAAGTAAGATATATCAACTCCACAGGGGATGGTTATTTTATTATTTTTGATAAAGGAGAAGACACACTAAAATTTTCCATTGATCTTCAAAAATATTTAAATGATCACAATAAGAAAATAAAAAACAAAAAATTTTATTCACAACAAGAAATTGATTCAAAAACAATTATAGTTAATACTGGGATTTCTTGTGGAATCGGTAAACCCCTTAAACAAATAGATGGACAAATAACCTATTGGGGATCGGATGTTATATTGGCTCATAGGATTGCTGATTATGCTAAAGGAGGTTATATATTATGTAGTTCTGATGTATACAAAAATATGAAAAATATTAATTTTGGTGAATTTGTAAATCTTGAATGTTCAACAAATTTTAAACACAATTTAAAAACAGATGTATATTTATTTTATAATAAAGAAGATAAAGAAAAATTCGAGAATGTAAATATTCATCTTTTAAGATGAATCAAAATTTTTTTCTAATAACTTTAACAAAAAAGTGCAGTTTAAATTCAAGAATTAAAGTAAAATTCTAAATTTTATTGATAGAAGATGTTTCATAATTTTGATCTACATGACTTTTCTTTAGTTTTAGGGCAATCGATCCATTAATTATACTTTCAATACCTAAAATTGTAATTTCATCTTAAATATTCTAAATGAAATAACATTTTTGAACCACAATCAAGGAAAATTCTAGATATTACTAGAGTAATAGATTAATTAATTTATCTTCGATAAGAAAAAAAAGTAAAATATCAGTTTTTGTCATCTCAATGGTCGATTGTCTGAGCAAAATGCAGCAACTGTATATACTATATCTGTTCCTTTTCTACAGATTATTTAGTGAACCATCTGTTTGGGCTTAAAAACCTGAACTTTCAATGAATCTGGCAAAGTGGAAAAATACTTCAGTAAATGAAATTTATAAAATTCGATACAAATAATCGAGCTAATTAGGATCAAAAAATTCTTTATAACAATTAATAAATTCTAATAGACTTAAAATCTGGGTAGATATAATTCTCTTATTTGACAGTAATATTTCCAAACAATGGATACATTGATTATAAACATTTTACATTTTTGTAAATTCGAGCCAACCTTCGAAATCTGCTATGCAAAAACTAATCTATAAAAATAAAACTTATCATAATTCATTTTATTAATCTATCTATCATATCATAGCAGAAAATAATCAGACATCAAAAGATTATTTGGTGAATATGTTAGAACTAGATTATTGAAATTACAAAGTGAAATAATCTTTGGATGTATTGCATACAATATTCATGGAATGATAAATGTGATTATTACAAGATGTCTTCTAGAGAGCCAAAAAATTTATCTATTACGATGACTTTGGAAGATTATGCAAAATATGATTGGAATGCTCGCACAATCTTTTGGAATAGATCCCAAAAATAGCCGGTTTAGCGGTTAACGGTGCAACCAAAATCTTTCTTCAAAAATCGACTCCTAAGGCTGCTTCAGGTCTTCTGTCAGCTTTACCCAAAAATATTACCGACCAATTTGATGACAATGACAGACAAAAATTTAAAACAACACAAGAGAATGTAAATCGTTATGATTTGATAAAATAATTGTCAGAAATAACAGGTATAAAAGATATCGACAAATTAGATAATTTTGCTGATACTATTTTGGATGGTATAAAGCAAAATACTAGGATTGATTTAAGTGATGGTCTTGACAAAGAAGAATTGTTACAAGGATTAAAAGATTTATCAAGACAGCAACAATCTAGTCAATTTTAATTCTTAATAATCTCTTTTTTATAAAAGCTTCTAAAATACAATCGTTGGGATAGAAACAAGTACAGGTATTAAAAGAAACATCCATACCTAATAATATCATAGAATAAGTGAAATGTGATTGTTACTTCTTCAGAATATTATTTATAAATTAAAAATGAAAATATGTATACTCAAATACAAAACAATGATAAATATTTTTACAAATATTTCAGAAAATTTGGTTTTTATTTGTAGCAATCAAGACGATTTATGATTTATAGAGCAAGAAAAACTAAACCTGTGAATTTAAGTCATTTATACTAAGAGGTCTAGAAAATATTATAAATGAAAATATATTATATGGTCAAGATTATTTCATGTATATATCTTTTTCTAGTGGCTAAAAATTTGAATTCTTGTAATTCTGTTACAATAGTGAATAAGAAGGTGAATTAATAGCAATAATGAAGTCTAGATCAAAATTAATTCTATTGGTGGATGATGAACCCGATCATGTCGATCTTTTTAAAGATATACTTGAAAGTAGAAATTATGATGTGAATGGTTTTACAAATCCGCTAGAGGCATTAGAACATTACAGAACAAATTGCGATCAATATGGATTAGTAATTGCTGATATTCAAATGCCTGCAATGACGGGGTTTGATCTGCTAAAGAATATCAAAAAGATTGATACTACTATTTCATGTTTTTTGATGTCAGCTTATGATACCATCGAATTTTCTGAACTAGAAGATATAAAGATAGATGGATTTATAAAAAAACCAATAATATTAAAGGAATTATTATCTACCATCGAAAAATATTTGATCAATATCCCAATATCATCAAATTATAGTAGTAATATCTAGTAATTGTTTAAACTTTTACAACATGCGATATCAAGTTATTATTTATTTTTGTCTTAACATATGAGAATTTCCAGTCAATAAATATATACTGCTATTTATTAAAATCGAATAGTTAGGTAGACTAGATAATTAATTGAACCAATTAATTTAATGTCTATACTTATTAGAGAATTGAAATATTGTATAACAATAGAATAATGATAATAGGTGATTATGAAGAAATTATTAATTTATTCATTATATTTTTAAATTCAATGGCTATAATACAGATGCATATACCGATTAAGTAGAAGCTTTGTGTAACTTTATAAAATATAGTCATGATTTAATTATACTGGATTTGAAATTCCACAAACGGATGAATAATATTATATAAAAAGATGAAATGTTTTTTCGGTGTTTATAATTACAGAAATAAGATAATATTATATGTCTATTCTATCTCATGATGACAAAACTTGTTACCATTTTTAGTAAAGTTTGCTATTATCAATTTGAGTTTCAGATATTTCAATCAAATTTCCCTTATTAATGTGATAAATCGGCATTTAGAATAGACTAAACTAGTATCATCAAGATTTAAAATTTCCTTATAACAAATTTCATCTAACAATACCTATCTATTAAATGTTAAATCTTATCTTTTTTATTTGTAATCATAATTATATTTAACAGTGGACCAAATACTGATTGGTTTTTGAGTGGAGTCACGCATATCCTACAGTGAATGACGTATGGACCGTAATATTTTATGCCGTCAGACAAAAAAGAATTAATTATTATTGTCTATTTTTCAGTACAGCAGAAATTAATGGTAAATTTTATTAAAAATTCTCCAATACAACAAAATATGCATTAATCAGGATGAAAAATCGCTGAATATTTTCAATTGTCTTTATAACTATAATTGATAGACTCCACGAGTTGAGCGCCGGGAGTGGGACTCGAACCCTTATTCATCAAATGTGGGTTCTATCATCTAATATTAAAATATCTTCAAACAAATTGTAGATTCAATTATTCTATTTTAAATTCTTCTACCAATAGTAAGAATTTCATTGTAAAAGAAATATTATTTGTTATGAACATGATCATCATACGAAGAAATCAACGTCAAGATATTATTATCCTGATCTTTGATCTCAGACATTATTCCATCCCAATCTTGTTTTTTAGGTTCTGTAACCTCTACTCTTTTTTCTCGTAAGTCTGTATAAGTATTATCAATATTTTTGGTATGATTAGATGTAAGTCTAATTTTTCTTTATATCTTTTTATTACCAATAAAATTTTTTATAAAAATTGAAATTAACAATTGAAGATCGTATCATACCTAAGATGAAATACTAGATGATTCGAATATTATAAATAATAAATTGAATTAATATTTTGCTAGTAATTTATATCCCTTATCTTATAATAACCTTGATGTTATTTGGGTTTCAATGGTAATGTTCCAAGTCGTGGACGCTATCCTTATCCAAATAACAATGATAAAAAATACTTTGATCCAAGATTTAAGCGAATTCTCTGGTTTCTATTTGCAAGCACAAGGGGAGGTCTTACCCGCACTAAAATTATAAGTTTAATTAATGAAACACCTACAAATGCTAACCAGATATCGACAATGTTGAATCTCAATTATAAAACTGTAATTCATCATTTAAATGTCTTGATAAAAAATGGATTGATTATTACAGAAAATAAAGAGATTTATGGTTCTACATATTTTCTTACTCCGTTAATGGAACAAAATTTTCAATTATTTAAAGAGATATTAAATAAAATAACGAAACAATAATGAAATTTGCTTATCACTTATTTTATAAATCAGAAACTAACGGAATTTATTTTCTTGAGATCCACAATAGTATCGATAGTCCAACTGATTGAGAGAGATTGATGAAGAATAAATACGGAGCAGCACTGTCAACTATATTTTTTATAGCAGGTCCAGCAAGATAAAGATTAAACCAAAATATCACAATTACTATGTTTTGTAACATAAATAGTGACGCTACTAGTACCAGACCATATGTAAAAAACGATTTCAATAACCGTATATTTTGGATATATATCGATATAATATAACCTAGAAGACCAATATTTATCAAAGCCGCAATAGCAGCGCCAATCATAAAATCCATTTCTATATCTACTATATCCTTTCCTAGAGCCTTTTATTTTATGGTTTTTTATTAATTAAAAAAAAGTGGTGGTAGATTTTTTTCGAATTTTTTTCATTTTCGTTCATGAATTTTTTAGTTGTGATATTTTACGTTTTTACTTTTTTAATTCATTTCACTATAGTTTGCATCAACTTCTTGGAATAACAAGAATGCAAAGAACGGAGGTTGTTTTTGATTTGCTACTGGCCATATTGATGATTGTGATTCTGTTCCTTCTCCGATATTGTCATTATTGTTCCTTGGTTCTGCAAATTCGATAGGATAATCAAATGGAGGACTATTTTCTAGCGACAGGTCACTTGATAATGGAGTAAATGATTGTGCCTCTTCTGCAGATAATTTACCAACTCCTGCTGGTAATTCAGTATCATTTGGAATATTTACTGCAAATACCAATGCCAAATTTGGAGTTAATGCTTTATCTCTCATGTTTTGATAATATACATTTTCATCCATTAAATGTCCAACCATCACATGAGTAAAAATATCTTCTGCTACTACTGTATTGTTACCATTTGTTATATCAACTACTTTTGCATGACCATACAAAAATGCCAGATTGCTTAACTGTGGAACATCTGATCTATCAATATTGGATAATCCATGTTGAATTTGATGCATTCCTACGTTATTTACGGATGAAGCAAATTCTGCGTTTTCAGTCGGTAAGGAAGAATCCGGAGAATTCCATTCTGTATCAGTCAGTATTATTTTGTACGTATGATCTTTTATCTGATGAGATCCATAAGTAATTGGAGAGGTGTATGTTGCCTCATACGATGTAGTTTTATCTATATTTCCATCCTCAAATTTACCTTTAAATTTTGCATCATTTCCTGCAGATACTCCACATGTTAATGCATCAGCACACTTGAAAACATCTGTAAAAGGAAATATTCCTTCAGGTCCAAATACATTTGTCAAGCCTACAGCAGGTTCAAAAAGTGCATTTGACCCTTCAACTTCAAGTATAGTTGAATTAGAATTTGGTTGTGGCATCTTTGATGATGATGATGGCATCATCATTGTCATCATTTCAGACTTTGATTGGTTTCCTTCTTCTCCTTGTTCTGCATATGCTATCTGATTTAAAATATCTATTGTACCAATACTTATGGTTAGTATAAAAAAAATAGATCCCATTAGTATTGCCTGTTTTTTATACTCTTTGTTGTTGTTTGATGATTTTTCTTTTGGATTAATCATTAAACCAACTTTTTTATAATAAATTATTTAAAATAAATCCAAATTCAAGCCTAAATTATGCATAAATTATACATAAATTACATACCACTCTTTGTTGAATAAATATTTAGATTGGATGGTTATTTATCACAATCATGTCATCTTCAATATTTTCTTAATTGTTTACTCACTTTTACAAATAACAATTTATCATGTAAGAGAATTTCTTTACAAGAAAAATTACAATAAGTATCCAACTCATTAGTATATTAATTTGGTATTCTATGATATAACAAAATTGAAGATAAAGTTGTGTCAAAAAAAGGAAATAGTTTATAATAAAAGTGTTAAAAAGGTTATTGTCATCATTGCTCCCATTAATGAAACTAGTCCGATTATACCTACTTTGGAATTTATCGATATTCTTCTTTTTTTATTTTCTTTTAGTATATCTTTATTCATATCTTGTTTTCTCTGATAAAATATATAAAAAAATACCAAAATTATACCCAATTATATGAAACTTTATTCTGATTGTAACTCGAACTCTATTCGTCAAGTGTGGATCTACTATCTGTTATTAAATTATTACATTACTCTAACACAAATGTTTCAGAAAAATTTGAATTCATTCTAATCTATTTTTAAAAAAATACTCCTGGTATGGGGATAGAGGGGTCTTGTTAAGTGGGTGATTTTGGGAGTGGTGTGGGGTTTTAGTAAATATTTTTTGTGGGATGGCTCTGTTTATTAGCATTAGTTGCCTGATGGGGTTCATATGTTTACGATTTATTTTTAGTGGAATTTTCGTTAATATTTTATTTAATAAAATATAACGGAAAAAGTTTTTAGTTCAATCAGAGATTTTTAACTAGTACTGCCAAGATTGATATGGAGTATGTTTAGAGTTGCAATTTTATGATTTAATTTATAGTCGATAGAGTCCGCGAGTTGAGCGCCGGGAGTGGGGACTCGAATTCAGAAGAAGTACGACGGGATTTGTAAGGAATAATATCGCTAGAGTAATATTTTTTGTTGTAGTGATTACATTTTCCATTTCAGTGAAACCTCACTAAACTGAACTAAAAAGAATATTCGTCATTCTTACAGGATACTATTGCAGTATCTTTTACAGAACTTGTTAGAAATGTTCTGAAACTGTGTTTTATTACTTATAAAAACAATCTTACATTACAAAAAATAATTTAAATTTCCCACTAAGCGATTTAGTAACTTATTCCTGATGAGGTAAATTTATACACTCATTTCTAAAAGTAATTTTTTAACTTAAAAAATGAATAACATTTTTAAACACTTAAGTAACATGGTCTGGAAAAATATCTTATAGGAGGGAGAAAATGAAGAGAGAAAATGAAGAATTAAAAGATAAGGGAAAAAAGGCCAAGATTTATGGTGATCAAACCTTGGAAAATATAAAAAAATATTATAATATAGAAGATCATGAAGATTTATTAAAATTTATCAAGTTAAATCGATTAGTTATTAACCTTGATAATTATTATGATGAAGATAATGATATTATTATAAATGAATCAATCTAAACAATAATGTTAATTTAATTTTTCAGTTGCTAATAACAGATAATATTTTATTTAACCAAGAAGAGTTAGTTTTGCACATATAGCAAAACCTGTATGCGCGCAATCATCTGTCTGGCATAAGGTACAGAATGGGACACCATCAGTAAAAACAACCTCAATATCTAAATTCTTGAGGTTATCATAAAGTAATATTTTGTTTTTTTTCTCTAAAATTCCGGTCAGAGATAAGTGTATATTCCTTCTGTTATCTTCACCACAATTTCCATCTCTAATTGATAGCCAGTGAGTAAAACATTCTATACCCTCCTCCGCGCTGTTATTTTTAATTTCTGATATGGCAAATTCATCATTGACACTATTGTTGGTTTCAGGTAATACTGACATTAATTTATTATTCCTCTCTGCCTCTTCTTTCAATTAGAAAGAATCGATATCTATTCAGCAAATTTTATTGTGTTATACCTATAGTAAATGCCGTATTTGAAGATTTCTTTTGTACCAGTAACAACTATTGAATAGAACAAAAATTGTACAAAACTCATTGGGAATGATATAAGAGTAATGTATTTGAATATTAGAAGATATTCCCTCCGTTCTAGGAGCAACCACGAATATGAATGTAGAAGGACAGAGTATGAATATATCAGTCTTCAAATTCGCAAGATTTGGGAGAAGTGGGACTCGAACCCAGAAGGAGTACACAGGGGTTTATACGAAATATCGCTAGAGTAAAAAACCAAATGATAACCTCCTTATTCTAGACTATAAGAGTAAATTTAGAGAATTAGAATTTAATGATAACGTAAATTATTTTATAATGAATAGACTCCGCAAGTTGAGCGACGGGAGTGGGACTCGACACCACAGAATTATCCTAGTTATAATAGTCTCAATATCACGTATTTCTCTTACGTGGTTTCTTTACAATTTAAATTGTAATAATTTCACAAAAATGATATTTTAGTAAGGAATTATATAATATTTTGAATTGTTGTGTTTTCTGTGAAGTACATACCAAATCATTTGATATAGTAGAGCCTTGATATTATACGGTTCCGGAGGGCTTCGAATTCTCATTATAGCAGGGTTCGATAACATGCTATTTAAATTTCTGAATTTGTCAAAACCATTTTTCTCTATAATTTGATTAATATTCCAATCCTTATTTTTCCAGACATGGCTTGCCCATAAATTCTTGGTTAATTCTACTAAATCGGATTTTGCCATTTTACGAAGATTTTGTGGCGACAAATTTGATTTAAAATAATTCAAATGGTCCCGGTGGTCTTGCATCTCTTTTTTCCCATTCTCAGAATCAAGCCATTTTTGGAATTCTATTCAATATTTTTTCAGTATCGTTTTTTCTTCATCTGATGACTTGGCTTGTTGCACAAATGAATTATTGTGGACTTCTTTAAATGATATTCTAATTCAACCCATTTAATTGCTAAACAGGAAATTTGAGATAAATAATGACATTTATATTCAGATTTAAAAATACAAAAATGTAGTAATAGAAGGCATGATATTACTTTATTACAATGAACTTGACACAATATAGTAGGTATTAACAGGTATCAAATGGAAATAAAAGATAGATAAATGAAAATATAATACCGAACTGTTTATTAACCCATTTTTTAATTGAATCCCAGAATGGAAGTTCCAAGCTTGAATAAATTTGAAAAACACGATTAAGTAATAAGGTTACATGAGGAAGGAAAGACATATAGTGAAATAGCCCATATCGCTCACGTATCGATAAGGGATATAAAACCTATAATAAAAAATATGAAAAATCAACCTTAAAATCAGGTAAAGATAAAAATAAAAAAAGAAGGTTATCACAAGGTAGTCAGGCTTTCAAGTTATTTCAAGAAGGCAAATCTGCTCTAGATGTAGCCATTATTTTGGATTTAAAATTCAGTAAAGTTGACATATTATGGAGAGAATATTTATTTTTATCAAGTAACGCAGAATTTTTCTATATTTATGAGGACAATAAACCTCGTATAAACTATTTGCTTAAGATAAATCGATTCTTAAAAGAAAACAATATCCCATACAAAAATATTTCTGAAATCTGGCAGACTGCCAATTCCATAAATAATTTGCTTTCTACTTACTCTAATCTTAAAGATACAGTAGAAAAATTACAACGGAGTAAAAATAATTTTCAAAATATTAATAATCAAGGTATAATCGAGAGAATACCAAATCCTGGTCCTTGTCCATATGGACCACCCATCACATGGAGATTTCGAACATAGACAAAGAATCCATCGTGGCATTGTAGGGAAAATTATTGAATTCATTTGTAAAACTCATTTGTGGAATTATTTCTCTTAAATTAGGAATACCTCGAGTTGGTTTTCCATTAATATTTTGATGAATGATTATTTTAAAGTAATCGTTATTATTGTTTAATATTGCTGATGTTAGCTGTCTATTAACATCATTACTAATCTCTTCTACCTTTTTCAATACAGTTTCAAGTTTTTGAGGCATTTTAGATGTCTCTCCTTCTTCTATTATTACAATACCCATGTATATGAACCCCGATATTATACGGGCTCGGAGGTGTGTGAACTGATTTTGACACAATTTTGTAGTTCAAAAGTATTTAAAAAAAATTTATAATATTATTGAATATTGCAATAGTCACCCATATTTTAATCTAAATCTAAAAAGATGGATAAAGTAAGTAAGCATTATCTCATTGAGAAATAATATTTCTTTTCTAACAAAAAGTAAAATAATCAAAATATGTCATTAAACAAGATTACAGAAGAAAGGGAAAAAGAAAAAGGAGAAAGGGAAAAGGAATAGATATGAAATTAAATTTTATAAAATAGTATTTTATTCAGGATGACCATGTCCTGCTTGTGGGTTATATGGTATAAAGTAGTTATTTAAGAATCTATGATCAATTCCTGCAGATACTATATGTTTATCTTCTGGCATAGGTCCTTTATCTAGTATAAATGCAGCAGGTACTGCTATATGCTTGAACCAAGCAACTAATTCAGGATGTTTTTCACCATTGTCCGTTCTTATCAGATCATGATAGTGAACATATCCTTGTTTAGCAAATTCATATGCAGTTGTATTTGTCCAAGGAGCAATTAAAACATCAACTACATACAATAACTCATTACCTTTTGCATCAGATGACCACCAATTCTCTTCTCCAAAAGGACCTATATTATAATGTAATCCATACAGGTGAGTCGGTGAGTTTTGCCACCAATAGTGGCCAGGTGCATCTTTTGTACCATTGGCACCGTCTGCTGGGCCATCAAAATAATATCCTACACCATCCAGTTTAATTACTATTCCATGAGTAAAAGTTTGTGAGTTTTGATAATTGGTTTCATTATTAGTAGATGAAGATATTCCAGAGGAATAATCGGTAGTTAAATTTTGGGCAGATACATTGTTGTTATTATTAGTAATCAAGATTCCTGATATAATTGCAATAGTCGTTATTATGATTATGAAATTTAATGATTTGTTCATGTACTCTAGAAGAATCAACAATTCTTATAAAACCTTCTTTATCTAATTCATTAAAGAGGTAAAATCTATTTGAGATATCAGAATCCATAGTTAATATTGCATTGTTAAATCCCAAAGCTCACTACCATTCTTACGCTTTCGCTCACCCTGCTAATATAAAGAAATTAATAATTATGGATTTCCCATATCCAGGTTTTCTACCGCCTGAGTTTGGTGAGAATGGACCTTGGTGGTTTGCTTTTCATCAGACACCTAATTTGCCCGAATTTCTGGTAGAAGGTAAAGAACGAGAATATATATCATGGTTCTTTAAAGAGTTAGCATATAATCCATCTGCAATTACCGAAGAAGATATAGATATATTTGTAAACCATTTTTCAGCACCTGGTACAGCGTGTTCGGCATTTGAATATTTTAGAGCTTTTACAATTGATGCAGAACAAAATATAGAATCAGCCAAAACTAAGATAACAATACCTGTATTAGCATTAGGTGGTGATATTTATCCAGGGTTAGGTGGTGATATACCTGGCAACTTTGCAACAAGCTCCTTACAATCATTAGCTACTAATGTAACTGGAATCACTGTTCCACTCTCAGGACACTGGATTCCTCAAGTGCGACCGGACTTTGTAATAGACCAGCTATCTAAATTCTTTGACTAAAATAAGAATATCAAAGCTAATGAAATAATGAAGAAGATTGAAGGAAAAATTATAGTTATTACTGGTGGAAACAGTGGCATTGGTCTAGCTACTACAAAGAGATTTCTTTCAGAGGAACTGAATCTATAACACGATTAAATCTGTAGTTATTTTATATTGTGAAATACCGTTAAGTTTGGTGATACTTTTTGAATGATCTGCTAATCTAATTTGTTTGGATTACTATTTATTCAATATTAAACGAAAATTTCTTTGTTTCAATAAAGATGATTATATTTTATGCATGTGTATCCCTATTTTTTAATAATTTCTTATCTATAAAATACGGAGGACTGAGCTGCTCCAAATTTTTTGTGTGTACTAATTTTTTTGTTAATAAAACACCTGCTATGTGTTGATTATATAAAAATATAAAATATATTCTATTTTAAACGAATGTTAGGTATAAACGAATGTTAAGTATAAACAAAGAAAACATGAACATTTACCTGTATTTTATTTCTATCTTTCTTCCTTCTTTTGGAATATCCCTATTAAGTATCATCAATAGTTATTCTTTGTTTATTTATAATCAAGATACAAATAAATTTTAACAATAATTGTTATTAAATCAAAAAAAAAATTTTCCAAGTAGATTATCTTATGTATTTATAAAAAAAATATTTGTTTATTTATTAATAATAGAATTTCCAAAAAAGCCGAGGTCAGATAAATTTAAATCACTTTTTGAACATTTGTTTCATCATTAACAAAAAAGACCTACTAAAGGTTAAATCAATATAATATATCTCATCTCAATCATTCTATATGAAAAGAACGTTAAGTATAAACAAAGGACAAAACAACAACAATCTCTTCAATTTAAAATACGTAAACAGATATTATGATGGAATACCAAATAAATATTAGAAAAACCAATTAAATCATTATTCAGTTAAGGATTTGACTATTACTAAGTTATCAAATTTAACCAATCAATATTTTTTGTATAATTATGTACAAATTGTTTCAAAAAACTCCAAAAATGATGTGAATGTCCTTGAACTTTTAGATGGCATAATTCATGTATTATTATATCATCAATAATATCCTCTGGAGCTTTAAATTCCTATTCGATTTTATAGTATCTTTTTTGGGTGGTGTTAAGTTAATGGAAGAGCTATACCTGTGAATGTTCTATTCTAACAATATATGTTGTTAAGATTTGTCAGAAATAGAACGTCCACTATTATTGTAATGTACTCTTTGTATTTGTACTTTCTTGGTCTCACTCTACGAAATACATCTAAAGCACTGGAACCTTTTAAGGATAAAAATAGAAGTCATGTACAGTTTGGGAATGGATCCAACGTTTTGGTTCATTACAGATTTACAAGAGAAAAAGAGTTTAGCATTCATCCTAGATGAAATAATAATTCAGATTGGTAACCAGGATTTCTAGTTGTGGATCTGTATTCAACCTGTTGAAAAATGTGCTTGCAATCTATATTTCTGAAGAAAGAAACATGTTTGTAGCAGAGAATTTTATCCGATCTCTTGTATCAAGATATAGTAGACATACAGTTTACACCGATGGAGGAACATGGTACCCTCAAGCCTGTAATTTTTTACATTTGAAACATAGATTGCATTTACATTTGGATGAGAGTTTTATAGAAAGGGTAATGCAGTATTTTAAGGATAGAACAGAATCCTTTGATGATTACTATCCATGTATCAACCAAAAGAGAAATTGTGATCTACAATATGTATACGATTGGATCAAACTATTCATTTATCTGTATAACGCAAAAGCTAGAAATACATTTCCATTCAATATTGGAGGTGAAATAATCTTAACTTAACAGGATCCTTTTTTGGTAACACTTCCCCATCTATTTCTTAAACTCTTTAAGATTATCCTGTTTGGAGTACAATCTTCAATTATTTTACTATATTTTTTTATTTTTGTAAAAGTTCTTTTGCTTTTTGACTTAACATGTTAACGGGCTCGGAAGGCTTCGAGTATGACATGCAGTTGGGATCGGTTTTCTGTTATTTTATTTTACTTTATTTTATCGATTTTAAATTCAAAGTATAAACTATATCATTATACCATTTTCTTAAAACTGAATCAGATATTCCTATTGATTTTGCAATTTCTCTTTGTGTTTTTGTTTTTCCTTTTTTACCGTTATAATCCTCATCAAATTTACAAGCAGCATATACAGTTGAAGCAGCAATTGCTATTGGATTTTTTCCTTCGTGAATCATATTTCGTTTTACATCTGCCATGATTTGTAATGCTTTACGTTCTGTACTCTCATTTAAATTCATTTTATTTGTTATTTTTATAATACATTTCATTGGATCTATAAGAGGTACGGTCTCTAAACCAAATTCAATGACAAGAATTCTATAATAATGTGAAATAGTTCTTATCTTTACATTAGTTGCTTTTGAAATCTCTTTTAGTGTTGTGGGTCTTTCAAATTCTTTACATGCTAAATAAATTGAAGCAGAAACTATTCCATCCATTGTTCTTCCACGTACAATTCCCAATGTTTGTGCTTTTTTATAAAAGTAAAATGATTTTTTTATTATAGCATCTGAAATACCAAGTTTGTATTTTAATTTATTCAGTTGTACAAAAGCATATTTTAAATTTCTGTCTGTTGCATTATTATATCTTGTTCTTTGCTCCAATACTCTCAATTTATTTATAATGTTCTCCATATCTGTTCCAATTTTTCTTCCTGTAGCATCCACATTAGTTCTTCCTATGATTGTAGGCGATTCAATATTATAGGGTAGAATATTCCTTGTATTGTGAGACATCAGCTCATTATTAATTACCTGTGCAGTACCGTTAACATTGTTCATCTCTTCATAAATTCGTGGTGAAGGACATTCATCATTCTTCTCATCAGATAAAACTTTACCGCATTTAACGCAAATTACTTCTCTCGTTTCAGGATCGGATATAGTTTTATAATTATCATTACAAATTAAACATAATGATCTTTTATCATTAATATTCTCGATACCATTCTCATAATTGTTATAACTCAATATTATTTAATACGTATAAAGATAATTTATGTATTTAATAGGTCATAAAATATTCAAGTTATTGATATCAATTTTTCATTACAGCAAAACTATCTTAGTTGAACCATAATTGAACCATCACCTTTAATAGCTCTTGTTTATTGTCAAAACTTACCTTGTTACCGTTTCACAATCTACGGTTTTTCTGTCACCTTCCAGATTGTTAAAGTTTACTGCGATATCATTTCCTGGTCCACATATATAAAAATCAGCACCTGAATCACCAATCAAGGTATCATTCCCATTCCCTCCTATCAGTTTATCATCACCTTTATTTCCTTTAAGTATATCATTTCCATCTCCACCATCAAGTAGATCATCTCCTAAATTACCAACTATATCATCATCTCCTGCTCCACCATACAATTTATCGTTTCCAGAATCACCTATCAGCTCATCTTCACCTTCGTTTCCGTTCAATATATCATAACCCAATCCGCCGAACAAAATGTCATTGGCTTTTCCTCCATTTATGCAATCATTAGTAATACTTCCATGTATCATCGCTCTTGAAGAAGAAGCATTTATTACTTCATCACATTCGGATATATCAAAAATACCTGATAAAGAAGAGGTTTGACCATCTATCGGTAAAGTATTATAAATGCTAAGAATGAATACAATAGAAATAACAATCGCAATTGCTATAGTTAGAATAAAGGTAATAGATTTAGTGTAGAAATTTGATGTTATTTTTATTTCCAATTATAAAATATAAATGATCAATCTATCTTTTAAGATATTTGTTTTTTGATTTGATCTATAAGATGTATACATTTGGGATTAAACCATTTGTATATAGATAAGAGAATGGGAATTGCAATTCCATTTCTCAAAAGAGGTGAATTATACACTTTTAGGAAAGATAATGATAGACAATTTTATTTCTAATTCATTCCAATTAACATTTCAGAAAATCTTTTAGAAAAATAGAAATGATTGGTGCTGATACAGAAAATCTGTAATACTAAAGTAATTAATGTTAGTTTTCATCTGTTATAAAATCTAGTAACTACCTTTGATAACTGAATACAATAGAAAATGATACAAAAAATGATGTCGAACAATAATAATAGATTACAAAAAATGATTTTTTTGGGTGTGATAACAGTTACAACAATCTTCGTACTTGGAAATCTGGATGAAAATTTTGTACAAGCGTATTCTCAAAAACAAGATCAAGAAGCGACCAATTTATCATCTATGAATTGACTGGAAAATTGGTTGTATTGCCACCATCACAACAACAGCAATCTCAATAATAACAATAATTAATTTCCAATTGCTTTTTTTTGTTTTTGTTGCTATTGTTTTACATATCATTAATTGTGTTATGCAAATTATCACATTGGTGAAGACATTAGATTTAAACAGTATAAGTAGAGACTGTCATACTGGTTTAAAGTTTTATTTCTATCAAAATATTCTTGACACATTTCCTGATTATCTAAATACAATTTTTTGATGACGTACCATATCCAGTACTTTCGTATAACATTCGTAATGTCTAGTTATACAGATAACCAGATTCTAATATCTTACCATAATATCGTAATGATCATGATTATATCACCTTTGAACACAAAAAACCTTAGATTAGAAAGGTCACTCATAACAAGGGGATTTCCAGTTGGGTCAGAGAATAGATAACAGGGAAGGACTTTTCTATGTATTCAAAGTATCTTGTACTATATACAGGAATAAAGTGAATCTAATATAAAAGATATAGTATATCTAAAATATGAATGATAAAAAAATAGTGACGATAAATCCAGCTACTGAGCAAGTTTTAGCAGAGTATGATAGTATGAATAAAGAGCAAGTTGTTGAGATTATAAAAAAATCAAGAAGTGGATTTGCACAATGGAGGAAAGATAGTCATAATAGGTCATTTTTTTTACATCAGTTGTCTGAAAAATTACAAACTGATAGAGAAAGACTGGCAAAAATAGCTACACAAGAAATGGGAAAACCAATAAAAGAATCACGAGCAGAATTGGATAAATGTTCATGGGCGATGAATTTTTATGCATATAATGGCGAAATCTTTCTACAGAATGAGTCATTAAATAGTGATGCAATTAAGACGACAATACTGTTTCAACCACTGGGAATAATCGGGAGTATAATGCCATGGAATTTTCCCTACTGGCAAGCATTAAGGGTTGCAGCACCCGCGTTGATGACAGGAAATACAATAGTATTGAAACCGTCTAGTACCACACCACAATGTGGAATCGAAATAGAAAATTTGATGAAGGAGATAGACTTACCAGAAGGAGTATTTAGTACTTTAGTTGGAAATTCAAGCGTAGGAGAAATATTGATTGATTCAGATATAAATGGGATAACATTTACCGGCAGCGTAGAAATTGGTGCAAAGGTTGCACAAAGGGCAACATCTCAACTTAAAAAATGTGTACTTGAGCTAGGTGGAAGTGATCCTTTCATAGTCTTGGATGACGCAGATATAGACAAATCTGCACTTGGGGCAGTAAAAGGGAGATTTTTAAACTGTGGACAGAGTTGTATTGCTTCAAAACGCTTCATTATAACAAAAAACGTTGCCAAAGAATTTATTGAAAAATTTGTAGAAAAAACTGAAGATCTCAAAGTAGGAGATCCGCTGAAAGATGAGACTGATATAGGTCCGCTTTCAAGCATGAGTAGTATAGAAAAAATCGACATGATGGTTAAGGATGCAATTAGTAAAGGTGGCGAGATATTTACTGGTGGTGATAGGATAGGAGATAAAGGTGCATTTTATAAACCCACGATAATTGGTAAAGTTACTTCAAACATGCGTGTAGCAAAAGAGGAAACATTTGGACCAGTGGCTCCAATTACAGTTGTAGAGGATGAAAGTGAAGCCATTAAAATAGCAAATAATTCTGAATTCGGTTTGGGAGCTTGCATATGGACTCAAAATCTAGATAAAGCAGAAACACTATCGGAGATGGTAGAATCTGGACTTGTCACTGTAAATAATGTGGTTCGATCAGATCCAAGAATTCCATTTGGGGGTATTAAGCATAGTGGGTTTGGAAGGGAATTATCTCGATATGGAATGCTGGAGTTTGTAAATATAAAAACTGTACGGTTCTATGATAGATTAGTCCATGAACACCATAATGTAGAATAGCACATAATTACTTAAGTTCTGTTAATTTACTATAAATTCAACTCTTCGTGCATCTCAACTATGAAATGATTTTCAAATGTTTTACCACTATACATAGAAATACAGAATTGTATACAGTTATGTATTTGAAACAATTTTCAAATAATGAATGCAAATACTGTTTCAATCCAATCACGTTGCTTACTTGTGGACATCATGTACCATAATCGGTGTAAACTGGATATTTTCCATATCTTGACACAACTGATCTAATAAATTTTCCGCAACTACATGTTGTAACTTGAGATATAGATTTAAGTGACGAATTTGTACTTTAGATAGATATGCTGTCTGCCTTGTCTTCGTCGTCGTTAAGAACAACAGCAAGAAAGAAGCTTAAAAAGGACTCATATACGTCCAATTATACCCCTTACGACAAGTTTTTTCACTCGATACATAGTGACTCTACGAAAATAATGTATTCTTTTTGTTTAAAAAGGTTCCTAAAGTTCTGCAAATTTACAAAATATGAACAGTTAT
The DNA here is from genome assembly GCA_963695855.1 of uncultured Nitrososphaerales archaeon. Classification (GTDB taxonomy): domain Archaea; phylum Thermoproteota; class Nitrososphaeria; order Nitrososphaerales; family Nitrososphaeraceae; genus TH1177. Next base: position 1,291,906 of record CAVOHZ010000010.1, read on the forward strand.
TGCAGATTTCTAATAAAAAGAAGGAAGAAGCAATAAGGGACCATATCATGTATTTGTTACACCATGAAAAACTGTCGTATTCAAGCATTAACAACACCGCTGCAGCCATTAAACATTTTTACGTTCTAAATGGAGTACGTCTATTACTTTGGGACGAGTTAAAGAGTCTAAAGGGAAAAAAGAAATCTGTAATAGTAGATAGAAAATATACTCCTGAAGAACTTAAAACATTAATTGAGTATGCGGACCTGCGTGAAAAAGTAGCAATTCTTACCATGCTTTCTTCGGGGATAAGGGTTGGTGCACTTGCAGACCTGCGTATTGGTGACCTAACATACAATGAAGAATACAAACTTTACAGGATTGTAGCATACAGTCAAGATACCGCTGAATCGTATGTAACTTATTGTACCCCCGAATGTGCTAATTATATCAATCTGTATTTGGAAGATAGAAAGAAGGGTGGCGAGACTATCACACCTGATTCACCACTTATCACACACAAGATAAATTCAAAATCTATGAACAAAGAAAGTAAGGGTTTCATGGGTTCTCAATCTATTGAAAAGTTGTTGGACCGTGAAAGACATGACGCTAAGGTAATATCTCGTACTACAATGAAGGAGCTAAAGAAGAGAGTTGCTGCAGAAGAACAGAAGGGTAAGGGTAGTGGTGGTAAGGGTAAGACTAAAGGACAATTAATTAGGAAGGAAGTAATGCGTACGCATGGATTTAGAAAAATTTTCGATACTGCATGTGTTGATTATGGTGTTAATCCTGTAATTAAAGAAGTATTAATGGGACATAAAACCAAGTTGGGTTTGGATACAAGTTACTACAGACCAGGAGACGAAAATCAACTAATGCAGGAATATCTCAAAGTCATTGACGCATTAACGATAGACGACACATATAGATTAAGACGTAAGACTGAAAAACTTGAGAAAGAAGTTGAAGAAATCAATCTTTTAAAACGTCAACTTATGGAACTTGAGAAAGACAAAAAAGAGTATGAAGAAAAGACTAAGAAAGAAATAGACGCATTGTGGGAACTTAATGAAAAGCGGGAAATTGATATTTATAAAGAAGCCGTAGAATTTGCAACAAAACCAATTTCTTATGAGAAATATAAAGAACGAGAAAAAAGAAAATTAGAAAGAAGAAAGATTAATTTTTTACCAGAAAATAGAAGATGGAAAAAAATAAAAAAATGATTATAAACAATCATTCATTCATTCATTGTAAGAAAAAAACATAAAAAAAATTTAGTAAAATTATAAATTTAATTTAAAAAAATTAAAAAGAATAGTCGTCTTCCAGGTAAGATTTTGATTCTTCTTTATTCGTACTACTAACTTTTAATATATCTGCAGGTAATTTCTCAACTTCCTGGATTGTATTGAATCTAATACCAAATTCTATTGCAAAGATATGTTTACACCTATCTGTTCTATTACTTTCAAAGTCTTTGCAACTGCACCATTCAAAAACTGAAGGTTCATAACGTACGAAGTATTAACGTGAATCACTACTTTCAGATTCTACATAATACGTGTTTTTCTTGTTCTGAAGGTGGTAGATATTGCGGGAGAGAGCGATTGCCCTTGCTCTCCCTTCTCGTCTATTCTTTGATTTCTCAATTGTTTTAGAAACTGTTTGTTTCATTGGTATAGTATAGTTGGTATAATTCTTATTTAAAGTATATTATTAATGATACGTATAACTTATATACCGATTAGTATAAGTGTAGTCATGGAAAATAGTATATTGGGTACTAATAGCATGGTAAAGACTATCAAAATCAGTGAAGACATACACACCAGACTTTTGAAAGTTGGTTCAATGGGAGAGACGTTTGAAGACGTTATTGAAAGGTTACTGGATTTTTATGAAAGTAAAGGGAAGTCTCAGAAATGATAGACAATAATAATACCAGCAATAAAGACAGCAGAAGACATGGAAGGATTTATAATAAGAAAGAACTAAGGGAGAATTTTGAGGATATAGACGATATCTTACAAAACTTTGAAATGCTGTTACAGGAATTAATAGGAGAGCTGGATATAGATAAAGAAGAAATCAATACCGAAGAGGTAAGGAGCATATTGAAAGCGATGGAATATTTATGCGATGACCTTGACGACTCACCTCTTATTAATAAAATGAAACAGAATGAGTCAAAATAATATTTATCCAAAAACCTGTTCTTATGGGTGTGGTTTACAAATCTACTGGAATACTGCAGAGAATACATTTTTTGAAGTTTTAACACAAAAGAAGCATATTTGTCCTAACAGCAGAAAACCTAGTACTCCAGCTAATACTACTACAGGTAATTCATATAATTATAGTAAAAAACCCTGGTTACCAAAACAGAAAATGTCTAATTCCTTTGAATTACTTTCTGGTACGATTGCAAGTGTACAGAGACAATATGAAGTTCTGTCGGATATCGTTATAGAACTTAATGGTAAGGTACATGGTTCTCAAAGGGATAGAGATTCAAGAACCGGTATGTTAGACTTGCTGGTATATTATGAAGTACTTGAAGGTAAGAGAGACGAAGTAAAGAGAAGGTTTGAATTTATCAAAAACAAGCCTTCTTCGTCTACTAATGCTGCTAGTACCTATATTCCAAGTGGTAGTAGTGTAGCAGCCTAATGTATATATATACTTAAACTCCTAGTAGTAGTGTAATACGCATGAAGGCATTATCAGACAAAGCGAAGGTTGAACAGTTAACGGATACGCTTGCTGACCTCCTTCGTCCCAGCGATGAGGAAAATAGGGCCACAGAATTAAGTTTGTGGAAGGTATGGGCTTATCATTGTTACCGTTGTAATTATCTCTGGTTTCCTAAAGATTATGATTATGGGCTTGATAATCCCATTCTAAATATGACTCCTCCTACGTCATGTGCCAGGTGTAAATCAAAATACTGGAATAAGATTCCACAAAGAAGGACAAAGAATTATGATAATATGCTTGCACTTCCCAGAATAGTGGCATTGAGTTTGAAGTATTTTCTTGATAGGTTTGGCAGTCCTGAAGAATTCCAGAAAGTGTATAGGGAATTCATGGCACGTAATCCCTATATAAAAGATAACGTAGAATTTGACGAAGCGTTCAGAAAAGAATTCGATACCCCTGACAGGATAATAATATCTAGAAATGTGAGAGATATAATTGATAGTGCAGTAGAGATAAGAAGAAATAACTAACTAAAAATTTTTATCCTAATCCTTTCTTATTTTCATTGTTATTATTGTGTTGGGAACCAGAAAACTAAACAGTCTTCATAAAGTGGACCAGGTTAGAGTTATCCAGTTAAATGAACAGATATATCAGAGATAGAGAAATCATTTTAATGAGTTTCACTGTGGACCCGAAGATTTATGCAATAATAAAGTTACTACGTATGAGGATATAATTATCAAGATATTAGACTTTTACGAAGAAAGGAATCAAGTCTTATTAGTTACCAAAAAAGTTCTCTATTCTTGAACACTTAAATACTAACACTTAAATAACTGTGATGGTATATTATAGTTAACACCGAAATCTCTATAATGTATTTTTGCGGCACTAACCTTATTAAATCTAATGCAGAGAGAAAAAAAGAAGTATATGACATAACCTATGGAGAATCTTCACGCCCATTTGGTGGATAAATTTCAAGAACAAAATAATTAAGTGTTATAACAGTAGTAAATAAATAAAAAATAAGATTATAATATATAACCTTTGTAGTTTTTATTGTCTGGTTTCTCTAATGTAGGAACCTTGACGATACTATCAGAAAACTACTAGATTTTTATGATAGTAAGGAGAAATCACAGAAATGACTACTAGCGACGACGACAATAATAACAATAACGATGAAGAAGGTAAGGTAATTCTGGATGAAGAAGGTCTGGTAATTCTGGATGAAGAAGGTCAGGTAATAATTCTGGACCCTAAGCGTAATAAGGTAATTGAATTTGTATTCGAACAGGGCGGTAAGGAAGGTAGTAGAAGAATATACATTGATGAAAAATGTCGTTGGTATTGTATAGCGGCTTCTCTGAAAGATGCGAAAGAAGGTAGGGGTAAATTCTATAAATATACTGATTTGGGCAGAAAATTATTGTTGGAAGTTTTCGCTGAATTAGATAAAACAGGTCATTTTAATGATAAAGCGATCTATAAATATACTGATTTGGGCAGAAAATTATTGTTGGAAGTTTTCGCTGAATTAGATAAAACAGGTCATTTTAATGATAAAGCGATAGAAGAAGATTACTTCTCTGATATTGTGGTTAGAAAGTGTATTGATATGATCAAAATCAAAAATGACCTATCAGATCTTAAATAAAATTTCAATTTTATTAAATATTTAATATTTTTTTATATGCAATATAATTTTTTAAATATACTTTTATTCTAATCTTCTTTTATTTTCTTTGTATAGGTGGTAGTGGTCCGTAACGTGGTGGCTGATTGGGTAGAGTTGTAGCGGAAACAAAAGAAGGGAAATTAATTCAGATAGAAAATGAGACTTTTGAAAGAATGAAGGGAAACAGTGTACAATATGGGAAAGTAGAATCTGTTGACGAGATAATGAATAGACTACTGGATTTTTATGACAGTAAGGGAAAATCACAGAAATGACGTTTGGAGTGATTGAGCAATGGGTTATAGTAATTGCTCTTATTACTGCAGCAGTTTGCTATATATCGGCAAGTAAAATGTGGGATTGATCAAACGGCAAGAACAAAACTGAACGCAATAAAGAATAAAATCTAAAAATTACAAGATTTGCAAAATCTTATATCATAGGTTTTTAATCTATAAGTCGAAATGTCAGTAGGAAAGTCATATAGATTTGAGGAAATCAAGTTATTTTGTTCGGATTGTAAGGGAGATAATGATCTAACTGGAGAACTTACAATCTATAAGGGAGATTTAGTTTGTAAACAATGCTTAGAGAGTAGAAAGGAACCCCAATCAACCTTCTAAAAATTTTTATCCTAATTTTCTTTATAAATAAAAGTACTGGCTAGAAGATATGCAGGGTTGGGTGTAAGTACAAGGTTACGTGTTGTAAGTACTAATGGTAAGAGTAGCAGTAAGAAGAAGGTTGTTATGAAGATATCAGAGAAGACTTTTGAAAGGTTGAAAGAGAATAGTTTTCAGTATGGTGAAGTGGAATCTTATGACGAGATTCTTATCAGACTATTAGATTTTTATGAACAAAGAAAATAAATAAAAAAGGAGGTTGCTCCTTTGACATGCTAATTTCCGACAGGGAAAGACTCTCCATTTATTTTAAGGACCGAGGAGGTTGAGATAGAAGATGCGTCCAACTCTTGGATTGTAATTGAATTTGTTGCTGTACAGGTCTGTGTTTGTCCCGCCGCTATTGTTCCCGTTGTTATGAAAGCACTGATGACTTCATCACAATCTCCTGTATATGATACAATAAGAATGGCTTGGCGGGGTGGATCGTCATGAGATTGTATCCAAGCAATGACTTCGGTGATGTACTGCCCGAAATCTTCTATTACTTGATAATCACCTGGATTCAACGTTACGACTGTTCCACTAGTAGAACCGGGAAATTCAGAAGATGGATTTGGATTGTTACCATTCACTTGGAAAGGAAAATCACTTTCATCTACCGTTGATAGTAGGTCTTCACAATCACCTTCAATTTCGTCTGTACAGTCAATTTGTTTAGCAACCGTCAAAGTCGTTGGTGGTGGTAATTGTACCTGTTCGTTGTCATTCACATTTACACATATATTTACAAGATTCCTGTCGAAGTTTATTTTATCGAGTCCGTTACCATTTTGTGCGTTTGCTGCGTCTGGACCTGCTGTTCCTTCGTTCGCTGCTGCAGTAGCAGTAGTGTCTTCAGGTATTTGGGTAATATCTATTCCATTGACATTTATGTTACTGTTTACACAGGATATTTTCTGATATCTCCATGAGAACTCTTTTTTTGATGGTTATCATAACTATATCTATTGCCGTCTTGGTAATAGTTGCTATCATATCCGTAATGATTGTCGTACATTTGTGCACCTGCGTTTGTAATTGTTGAAAGGTTTAGAGCCAGTATACTTGTCGCTAGTATTGCTCTCAGTATAGAAGCAAAAACTATAATTCTGTTGTTATTATTATTGCTCAATACATTGTTAAATACGAATTTAATATATCCTAGGTTGGAAGGAACATTATCTAATCTTGTAATATTTCAAGATTCTGAATGATTGACAAGAAGAAGAATAGAAAATGATGTTAAGGTAGAAAGTTAAAACTCCTAGATAGAAAATCATACGAGAACGACAAGTAATATGGGTCGAGTAACAATTAGACTAATTAAATTTCGTTAAAAAAAAGAAATAGATGATGGTTGGAGTAGGTGTTTTACACTGGAGGGAAAGTACCTACAGTCCTTAGACAATCAACAATCGCATCTATATCTGCCTGTTCTATACTAGCAATACTATCAAGTTCCGATCTAAGGGCTTGTTCATTTTTGAATTGGTCAAGTATTGCACAATATCCGTCAAGATTCCGTGTTGGAAATCCTGCTAAGAACGTTGCTAGATCCGCTTCTTCTTGGTCGTCTAAGATACTTGTAAAGCATTCTTGACATGTTTCTGGGGGTGGTGGGAATAGTACTGGTAATAATGCTTTTTCGAAACAGTCAAAGAGACCTCTTACAACTCTATCGATATTTGTATTTGTTTGTAATAGTACAGCATCTTCTATTATTTTCAATGCATCTACAGGAGTTACTGTCTCAGTTACAAGAAAATCAAGAGCAAGTTCTAGGTTTTTACAAATATCAAATAGTTGTGCGGTATTATACTCAGCGTCAGGTGATCCGGTCGTTAAACATGTTGCTCCCGAAACTGTTGGTTCGGTATCATCTACACAATTAATACTATCAAAATTAACAAAATTTATTGCATTAATCAATGCATTAAGAAGGGTACCTGTTTGTGCAGCATTCAAGAAATGTAACCAATACTTTACACATTCTTCACATATTATTTGTTCATCCGTTAACTCAGGTGGAAGTACTGTCGGGGGATCTGCTGAAGCTTGATTAGTGGATACCTGCATTGCCGATATCGGCTTTGACATGTTCATAGTGGTTGCCAAAAAAAGCATAACTACTAGAGAGAGACCTAAGATATTTGATTTGTGCATTGTTCTTTTACTATTTTATATATATATTAATCTAAGGACACATTTTTCTCTAAATTTATGACAAAAATTATTTTGAGTCAGTTACTTTAAAATAATCAAGAATATAATATAATAGAAATCTTATAAAAAGATTAAAGTTTAGATATTTCTAGTATTTTCATTAATTAATTTATAGCTGTTATTATTACAGATATCTTTTTCATCATCTTGATAGTTAGTCTTATCCTTAAAACTATCTATTTGTTTCTTTGATTTGAGATAATATATTAATTAAGTTCTGATAATAAAAAATAAACATATGGTAATAGCATATGTATAGTAGATTCTTATTTCAACACAGCTATCCATTATTGGTATTAGTCTTATATATTAATTATAAAATTGTTGCAATTGTTTCAAGGTAAGATTAGTGAATAAAAATTTCCACGTTCGCCTGATCTAAAGTAATAATAAAAAGTAGGAAAATTTGGCCGTTTTACTTAATTACATATAAATTAATTATAAATATGAATTTCTATCCCATAGAAAGAAATTTGAATATACCTTTAATTCCCTGAAAATCAACGGTTATGAAGAGTGCATCTAGGAGAACCACAAACGATTATAGTGTCTCTATTAAGGACGTGAATCATCATAGTCATTCTTTTTATACTCATAAATAAATAATATCATTGTGGCTTTTTTACACAAAAAGAGTGAAAATTATAAAGAATAAAAAATAGTAGATATAATTAGTTCAAAATAGCAATTATAAAAAATAGCACCAAACATATTTTATTATTCACTGGTGACGAATTTAACTCCTTTCAACAGCAAACGAAGTGCGTCCAAGTCATCGTTGTGGACACTCACATTTTTGTCAAGGTTCCATTCATTAGCGTAGGCAGTCTTTAGCGACAGGATTAATCTATCGAATCTGAAAGGTATAGCGAGTTTCTGTTTTGTTAAAAGTTGATATGTATGTTCCAGCATTTGTTTATGTTCTTTTGCAAAGGATACAGGTATCACAATGTTGAATTCAGGACTCACGTTCTCAGAGCGGTCCCAGTCTAAACTCTCACCGAATTTGGATTTACATTCATTAACTGCAGCCCGATTACTTCCATCCACAAACCACCATAGATTAGGGATTTCAGTATGGAGTTGAAATATACGATCACCGATTACAGAAGGAGTTGTTTTGTCATGTTGCTCACCCAGGACGATTTTAACTATTTCATTTTCTGTATCTAATTCTGCAATGTATATAGTTGTAATGGATGTAGAGAAGCCGAAATCGATCCCGCCAATATGGAGACAGTAATTATTTAATGGTAAATCCTTGTATTTTTCCCCTAGTTGTACTGCCCTCTCTATGTCTTCAATTGCAAAAACGTTCCCAATTTTTCCTAAATATTTTAAATCATATTCTCTATCAAATGAAGGACTTTGCTTTGCTCTCTCTATATCTTCAATAGTATAGATTTTATTCAAGCCATAACGGTAGTCAAGTTTGATTCTCTTGTATAGACAAATATCTTCAGGTTCCTGTTCTATAGTCTGCATTAATCCCCCAGGTGCATTAGGTGTTGAAACCATAACGATAAAGGGATTTGATTTACCAATGTATCTCTCTGCTACCGCTCTTACATCCTCCTGTTCTCCCTTTCTAAAGAAGTCGCATTCGTCCAGGTAGATAAATTTAGGGTTATCCAATGAACGAAATGAATCGATATGGTTCGAGGGATACGCTTCTATCCTGCACTTCTTTAACTCTAATACAGTTTCTTTAGTATCAAATGTAATATTATGAAATTTATTCATAAACATATTCTTCATACGTTTTACAAGTTTGATTGCTAAATCTATGTTTGGACCTGTAACTATAACCATTTGTGAATCCTGATAGGTATTATCTCGTAATGCAAGATAACACATGTATCTTAAGAATAATTCACTAATTCCTAAACCAGTACTTTTGAGAATCCATAGACACTTATCATATTCTAAACTATCTAAAACAATTTTCTCATAATCGAATAATGGTTTTTCAATATTATCTTTTCTTGGAAGTGATAGGATATGATTAAAACAGCAATTACCACTTGTTAAAATGTCTTCGTTTCTATGTTCTGTAATATCCCATATCCAGAATGGTTTACCCTTGAATACCTGGAATTCAGAATATTGTGTTTGTTGGTTCTGTTGTCCCTGGCCTATTAGTTTCTGTAAATCCTTCCAACCCATTGCTATTCCCTTTAGATAATATTCTTTCCTTTGTTGATTCTACAAATCTTATTGAATCCTGCAGTAAACCGGCATTAGTTAATAATTCCATTTTAGTAGAATAACATTCTTTAATCAATGCTAATGATTGTAACTTGATTTTTATGTCACCTTCTTTTTCTGCCTTTTCTGATATTATCCATAATTGTTTATTAATTTCCTGTAATCCCTTCAAACAATTTTGATACTCATAAGGTAACGTTTTCTGTATATGGTTCTTTATGGTTTCTTCTGCTTCTATCTTCAACTGTGCAACGTCCCTGGATACTGCAGACTTGTCAATAGATAACATGCTTGCAATTTCAGACTGACAAAATCCCTTAATCATTAATTCGTCAATTTTGTTTCTACGCCATTCTAACTGTTGTTTCCTAGAAGTTGTCATTCTTAGATTTTCCTTTTCAATAATTATATGGTTTCATTACTTTTGTCTTTTTCTACTCTGGGAATCATGGGATTATTGTTAGATTTATAGATTTCTAGGAAAAAAATATTGAAAATCAATATCCTAAAAAGATAAGATATTAACAAGTTAATAGGTTACAAGGCTTCTTCTGGGGACCTATACGAAAAATATCTTCCAGACTTTGAAAAGATGTTAAAATCGTTCAAGTGGATAGATTGAAAATAATTAAAATGATTTTGAATTAAAATAAAAAAATAAAAAAATAAAAGCAAGAAATAACAGGTAAATAAAAATATCTAGAGAATTGAGTTTTGGACCAAGTTTATTTATTTTAAAGATTTACAAATGAATTATTGATAGAATATTTCATTATGAATATATATCATGTTATTACGATAGGAAAGAGATTGAGAAGAGTTAATACGTGCCTCTTTCATTGGTATATTTTCTTTTGCTATGATCTTTTCCTCTATTATGACATATACAGATGAACAAAAGGCATACGGACAATCTAGTAATTTTACTAAATTTACTTCAAAGGATTTAGAGACAGCAAAGGAGGCAGCAAAACAGGCAAAATTAAGAGAATTTATCTTGGAAATTCAAGGTGTTAGCACAAGTAATCCACAGGTTACACAATTCCAAATTTCTGGAGATGGTAACAAAATCTGTAGATCTGGCAATTGTAAATATGAATTTGGCACAATAAATATATCATTGCCAACTGTCGAAAATACTGGTCTTACTCTACGAATAGATTTTCAGTTATATGATCAACAATCACAAAAATGGGAACTATATAGCATGACCAGTCTTTCCGGTATAAATGAGACAGATATAAGTAATCTAATTTACACATTTAATGAACCTCTAGGATCTCTCAGGTTGCACCCTGCAGAAAGTGAAAATCCAATCGATCAATCTCTTGATGAAGATGGATGGTTTAATTGGTGGAATGAAAATACTTGGTATTATGATACAGGACCTGTAGAGTATAGATCAGGTGAAGATCGCTTAATAATGACCGGCACTTTCAATGGTCACGACGTCCCGACGTATGATAGTGATGATATACAGGTGATTAAATTATTTGATTAACTAATTCGTTTTTTAGAAAATAGAATTTTGTTATAATGTATAGCCCTTATAATTTTTATTGTCTTTATCTAGTCTGGGAATATCGACAGGATTATCATTAGTCAGACCTATGTCTTCCATTTCTTATGATATCTTTGATTGGAATTGTTGGATAAGTTTCAATCGTTGCCATTAATTGAAACCCCTATTCCTTTAATGACTAGCAAAGAGTACAAATTACTATGATTGGTTTTTATCTTCTGTCTACTCATTGGACCGTACTCTTTGTTTTGTGCGTTTCTCAGTGCTTGATTAATTCTCTTATCGATATACCACCAACCGCCTAACTTCCTTAATGACTCACATTTCTGCAACCACTCTTTAATAATCTGTCTAACTTCGTTATCCGTTAACCCTTTTATCTTGACAAGATAAGGAACTAGAATCAACTCAACAATTTCTTTTCTGCAGTCGTCAACCGGTGTTTCTAATAATCTCTCTATCCAGTTGTAATAATTATGGAAATTATTTCCAAAATTATTATTATGATTTTTTCGTTTCCACTTTTCTAATTCCTTTATTTGTTTTTCCTGTTCTAACTCAAAGTCTATCTTCTTTTGTATCAGATATTCGTGAAACATGGTAAACAGTTCTTTTGTAATTGTAGGACGGTATCCGTTCCATTCCTGTATAATTTTCACTGTAACGTTATTTTTGGAATTAATAGAACCTGGAATCCTTAGAAGACATGATCTAAAAGACGGATTGTGGGACTTGTCTGCTTTATTGTCCGATAATAAAATTTTTGCAAATCTTAAAAATTCTTCTGCAGGATTACCATTTACAATTAGTCTAGAATCTGCAAATTCCCTAAATCTCTGATTTATCAAATAGTCATTTACAGGACAGTTTACAGGTTGTATTACGTGATAACCATTACCGGACCATAGGACGGTAGGTTTTGTGTTTTTACCAAAATATTTCGAAATATTTCTTAGTATGTGAGCTTTCGCAATATCTAACTCATTCTTTCTAGATTTGAAGTCCGATAAATCCAAGTCAATGAAAAACAAATCTGGAATCCAGGATTTACCGTCTCTCAATAATGGAAATGCGTTAATTCTACAATCTATGAACTTGGAATCTAAAAATGCTATTATTATCTCGTCCATATTGTCAACTTGGAAAGTTCTGTTACTGGATTCGTATGTTGAGATTTTACGTGGAAATACAGGTTTTGAAAGGTGATTTAAAATAAAGTCTAAATCTTGGGATTCAGATAATTCCTTTCTTGAAATGGTTTCTAGGGTTGTCATTCCCAGGGATTTCCTTTGAACTCTACTCGTTCACCATTTTGCTTCATGGTATTGATTAACGACTTGCTTGGTTGTGCTGGTTTTTTTGCATGAAAATTCAAACAGTGTTTTAGGTGTTCTTTTTCTGTCGAAAATTCATTATCGCAATAATTGCATTTGTATTGTTGGGGGAAGGTATGTAAAGTATCGTCAATATCGTCCAATCGTCCAGAGTCCTCATTTTGAGCGTGATTTTGACTGTTTTCTTTGGACGATACTTTGGACGATATATTTTCACTATTTTTAATATCGTCCATTTTTTCACCCTGATTTTGAGCGTGATTTTCCGTTTTTTGACGGTTTGACGATATTGACGGTATTATACATACTATTTCTATTACCCTTTTTCCTTTATTGTCCTTCTTTCCAATTTCAATCAGAAATCCGCGTTCTCTAAGATTTGTCTTTGCTTCATTTAATCTGCGTGTGAGTACGTTGGGTGCTTTGGGAAATGAAGTGACTTTGGAAATATTTATTTTTAAATCTCGTACTGCAATGTCTTCAAGTCGTGTTAATAATTCGCTTGAAGTACCACTCCATTTTTCTTTATATTCTACTATGTTACCGTCTTCATCTTGTTTATCAATCATAAATATGATAAGTGCTTGGGATACCGCACTTTCTGCAATTGCTTCCTCAATCTGGACGTTGATATTATCTTGGTAGACTCTGAGAAACTCACCTTCTTTATTACCCAAACACTGTGAAATTATCTCTCCATATTCTTCAAAATCCGCCATTCGGTTAAGTCCCTTTTCAATCGTAATTCCCCCATTTTGTTTAACCTGGAGAACCTTCACCAGAATATTGAAAAGATATCCCAGTAGTTTGGGTCTCATGGCTTCAAATTCGTTCCAGATATCTTCTTGTTTTCTTCTATTTTCTTTGGGAATTCTTTCTAGTTTTATAATAATACTTCTATCTAATAGGTCGGGTTTTGTTGCTCCTATGTTGATACCGTTAATACCCACGCATCTTTTAAAGGAATAGATTATGTCGTCATCATCTGTATACAATTGTCTCTTTGAGAATCCACTACCGGTTACAGCCCTGCATAATGCGTCAGAAACCCAATCATTTATTTTTGAAACATTATCAAAATATGCGATATAGTTGTGGGATAGTTTCTGAATAAGTTCGTTGATATCTCTAGGAAATGTTAGGGTTTTGACGCTACTAGGGTCTATTAACATTCTTATCAGCTCCTGAAATGTAGATTTTGCACTCCCTTGTTCTCCGTATAGTAGATTGACTGGTTTAGAAATGTCGGGAATTAATAACGAAACAATCTTTACCTTTACCAATAATTTTGTGTCCTCGTCCGCTATGTTCAGAAGACTAATAAATTTGTCTAGAAGTGGTTCGTCGTATTCCTCTGTCGGTAAAATAGGAGTAACCTGGGGTAATTGACTGCTAAAATGTCTAAACAGAATGGGAGGAGTTTTTTCTATTGTCCAACCTTGCGGAGTTATCTTTATTACGCTTCCATCGTTATTTACCAAGTCATAATAGAACGTATACTTATCTTCGTCCGTCCTTGCTACTCTTAATTCCAGTCTTTTGATAATACCATTAAATTCTGCCTTTGATTGCACATAGTCTATGATATTATTTTTTTCCTTTTCCTTGAGTACAATTTTATACTCACTGTCGTAAAATAATTTGAATATGTATCTTTCAAATTTGTGACTTGTTAAAGATATTGGTTCGTAATGTCCATCCTTTATTTTCACACATCCAAATAGTTTACCGTACTGGTCTTTGAACAGTAACTTAATGTGAGTATCCGCATAAGCAAAAAGGATTTCTGTATTATTCTCTCCTTCGTCTTCTTCTTCTTCGTCTTCTTCTTCGTATTCTGCTGCTGATTGCGATTTTCCGTTTTGTTTGTTGTATTCTTTTAAAATTTCTAACTGGTTATCGTTAAGAAGTCTTCTGCATTGCAGCTTCGATTCATTATCATTTATCCCGTACTCGTTCATTTGTTCCCAGAATAGTATAAAATTCTTAGTCCAGTTTTTGCGGTTTAATGTCCAATTAATAGGACCATTTACCTTATGATTTGGGAAACTTCTATTATGTCCGTAATTCTGTTAAATGTTGCACGTTCAAACAATCCAGTCTTTTTCAAATCGTCGTTTATTACAAAATTGAAAATTTCTACATTTTCGTTTTCATTATTATTTGCTTCTGTATTAGACATTTCTAAAACTCTCCCATATTGTAGATTTTTACCAATTCTTCAATCAAATCGCCTTTGAGGTAAACTTGCCCCTTTCTAGGACCAAATTCTTCACTTTGTTTTGTTTCTTCATTGTGTTGCGGTGAGTAAATCGAGTTCTCATCTACAATATTGCAAATTTCATATTTTGAGTCTAGAATTTTAACTAATTCACAAACAGGACATTTACAAGTATCACATGTGAAACTTTTTATTCGATTTTTAGGTTTGGACAAGGTTATACAACTCTCCCGTATGCTACAAGTGGAGATACAAAAGAACAAGATTTCCCAATGCCTAGGAGAGCGGTAGGAGAGAAAATTCTGAAATTTTTGAACTTTCTTCCTTTAGTAGTACAAAAGCTATTTATCTGTGAAATGTTATAATTCATTTCAAGAGACACGCCAGTGTTGTAATGTTGAGGTTAAGACCCTCAAGGAAGAAGAACTCTCGTCGCTGCTAATAACCGCTGTTGTGTGGACTGCGCGTAGGCCTGGAATCCTAGCAGTCCATGCGAAACTATGTAACGTGATTTTTAACCTCCTTCTCGACTAAATCAAAAAGTTTACCAAGGGCGTCGTCGTACGTATCCCCGATATTTCCCAACCTTCGCAATTTTTTCTTATGTTTCATTGAAATGACAATATGCGTCATCTCGTCATCTTCTTCTTCTAATTCTCTTCTGCCAACCTGGTGGTCGACAGTTAAAAGACTTGCAATCATTTAATTGAATTAAATTAATTACCGCATTATAAGTTGTTCTTTTTCTTAGAATTCTTCAGCAACATATTGGATTTTACGCACGAATCATTAAATCAACCGTATACCTAAAGGACAGGCTTTACTGTTTAATATAGATTCCAAGGACAGAACTGTGTATTGGTTCAATACAGAACCATAACCCGAAATGCAGGCTAGCGATTTGAATATCCATTTCATGTGTAATAAAAATAGATACTCTTTTTCTTTTATAGATCTGACATGATCCAAATCTTTGCATCCAATATGACAGACACGTAACCCATTTCTAATGCTTGTATTACTAATGCCATGGAAATATTTCTTAAGCTCAACCAATTTGTTACTATTGATGGCATTGCAGATTTAATTGGTAGAGCCAAAAGAAGTTTTCAAATGGGCTAAAATTATTGCGGCAAGGTATATGGATAATGATAAAGCAGAAGAGTATGGCAGGAGAAATAGTTCAGAAGGTGAACTATTAATAAAAATAACACCACCAGAGTTATTGGTGAAAAAGATATAGCAGTATGGTAACCAATCAATTCAACTTTTCATAAATGAATTATTTATTTATAAAATATGGATTACAGGTTAAAAAATTATACAAGTCATTGGTACTATAAGGATTATGAGGACTTCGAATTTCCATTATAACAAGGTTCAGTAACATAATATATTAATTTAACTTTCAAAAATTATTTAATTAGGAAAGAGTAAAAATACTTGTATTAACTGGTATAATTCTGAAGAAATTTAATAAATGGAAAAATTAATACATGTGACTTGGATCGTTATTTTCTATAAAATAAATAAAAGTATTGATTCAAAGGCAAACTGTCTAAATTTCAAGATTCACAAAAATATAAATTAAAATTTTTACTTTATCTTCTATTAGAATATTATTTAATTAGTAACTTTTATCAAAAGTTCTATGATAAGAAAGCAAGATAAGATTTCGTGTTAATATTTAGGAAATAATTTTAAATTCTAAATGATCTAAAAAAATTACCTTTGAATAATAAATCTTTTGTGATAATTCATGGTTTACTCTTGATTAGTATACTATCTTTGTATGATGTCAGTGCACAAAATAATTCTAATTTTATAATTGATAACGAAGTTAAGCCTAGAGTAGATGTATGGATAGTTGGAACCTCTGCTGACGATAAGATAAGATGAGGCGAAGGCGACTATGAAATGTCTGGTAAATATGGTGATGATATTTTAAGCCGAGGCAAAGGAAACGATGAACTTGATGGAGGTTCTGGAGTTGATCAGCTTGATGGAGGCAAAGGAAAAGACCTGTCCACACAATCTGAAACGTTTCTAATGAAAGAAGATTAAATTGTTATAATTGACTTATTTCTTCCCTAAATTTATAGTCTCATTGTCTATTGGAGCTAACTTGAACAGTTCCTGGTCATTTTGCTTATAATCTGATCTTTCTTTTATTACCAATTCACAATCTGATTCAGAGATATCACCCTGAGTTGTATTCAAATTAACTACTACATCCATCCCATCTCCACATTGAAAAATATCCTTGCCATTACCGCCAACAAGCAGATCATTTCCATTTTCTCCAAAAAACTTGTTTACATC
This sequence comes from uncultured Nitrososphaerales archaeon, assembly GCA_963695855.1. GTDB lineage: Archaea > Thermoproteota > Nitrososphaeria > Nitrososphaerales > Nitrososphaeraceae > TH1177. The sequence continues at coordinate 1,308,776 of CAVOHZ010000010.1, forward strand.
CTTTGAATTTGTAGAAGCAAAATCTCTAAGCCAGTCATCCCCTTCACCTCCATAAAATTCATCATTGCCTCTGTAACCCACCAATATGTCGTCATTTAAACCACCAATTAAAACATCTTTTCCATATCTAGTTTCATTAAAAACCTCACTTGAAATATCGCCAACAATTGTATCTGCTCCCTCTCCTCCAAAAATAACATCATCCCCTCCCATTCCACGCAAATAATCTGAGCCTGTCCATCCATATATTATATTGTTATTATTATTTCCAGTAATCTCATCATCGGTTTCATCCCCAGTGCAGATCAGCACACTCTTATCACACCAATATTTTATTCCTTGTACTTCTTTGAAGAAATAAACTCCAGTTGGAACAACTACCAAAATTGATATTATAATTACTGATATTACCTTCATCTTGATTATCATTACTCTTGGATTTTCCCACAAATAAATAAACCGTTCGTTTATTGAAAGTATCATTTCTTTTTTTAGTACAGGTTCAGTTCTTGGGATATTTAGATATCTCTCATTCTTGGATTCTTATAAAATACTTCTATGTGAACCCCAATATAATACGGGCTCAGAATAGTCAACTGTTTTTGACACAATTTTGTAGTTCATCTTTAGAGATATTTATAAAGATATTTTCTTACTAATATGTGGGTAAAACAATAATGGCATTATATATAGTCAGAGCGAGACCAAAAAATGACCTGTCTGGTCTTAGGAAAGAATTGAATTCTGGCGAAATATCAAGACTTGGACCATTTGGAAAAACACTACAATATGGCTTAGATAACGCAAAATTTGATCCCGAAATTGGCTATGCCTTATGGATAGAAGAAGATTATTGTACTCCTCCATTAGCCATGGAAAGAGAAAGTGTTCTTGATAGATATTTCGATGATATTACAGTTCACCTTATTGCTTCAGAAAAAGAAGGACAAGATAGAATTGCCAATATTTCTGGGCTTTGGACTAGAGTAGAAGCAGATAAATTAAAAAGAAATCATAACTAAATCTGAAAAAATTACCGACTAAATGGAACTTTAGATTTACCGCTGTAAAAAAATATAGCTAAATTACGAGTTCTTAACGTTCTACACCAAATGCTACTTTTATTGTAGTTTTATATCGAGTAATTTACCTGTATTAGGATCTACAGTAGCAGTCTTACTAATAACTTCAAGTCCTGTAATTCCATGTATCGTCTTTGTTGCCTCATCTAGGGCAACTTTGACTGCCTCTTGCCACCCCTGATCTGAACTACCAACAAGCTCGGTTATTTTTGCAATATGATGAATCATATTTGTCATGAGTATTCATGCCTATTAATGGGTATCAATAAAAGAATCTAAGAATTAATTTAAAAACATGCAAATTTACAGAATTATAAATTTGTTGTATGCAATCGACTGTCAAATGGAAATTAATTATTTTCAATATTTGTAATATATACTTTAATAGGTTTTAAATTTCTATAACAAAACAAAAATTCGGTTATTTATTAACCAGTTTTCGATTTAATAGTCTGAATCCTTGGTTTCTCTGTATGATGATAGAATAACAACTAATAACTATTTTCATTTAAAAGATGTGAATATTATCTTAAATTAACAGAACCATTAGAACAGTAAAATGCTCCAATTGTACATCCATTACAGACTATATAGAATTCTCTACTCCGTTTTAGGTGGTATCAAGTAATTTGAAACTGGTGATCCATGATGATGATTTATTAACCATTTTTTCTGGTTGTTATCATATTCAAATATGTTCGTTGCAACTACACCAGATTTAATTTTCCTTCCATTTATACTCATTTCTATGTTCTCTAAGCAGGTTATTACAGCAATAACCTCCTGATATATTCTAGTCTTTGAGTTAGTAATTGTAAATTTAATATTTTCTGTATTAGCAAATATTGTCACCCAACTTTCACGAATTGCCATCCAACCAACAAACATCTCCCAACCAGGATGTATACATATACAATTATCATTATGACTCCATATACTTTCCATCATAGTGATTGAGAGATTCTCAAATGCCTCGTAAAATTTGGTATTGGCATTTTCTATATCCTTTAGCATACTAATGACTAATTACTTTTCAACTATGATATTAATATATTAAAAAGTATTGTAAATCAAATTTATTATCTCCAACTAGAACAAATACAGTAGCAAACTCTAAACTACTACCACCCTCAAGATGTCTTTTAGGTAGATGACCCCTAACAATAGTCTCACAAACTAACTCCAGATGGGGTTTAAAAATACAAACTTTATTCCCTAAAATTAATTCTATCTTCTTTTTATTTTTATTATTTTTTGATAATTCAATGAAAAATTTATCTTCTAATAACTTTTGTGCTGATATAAATTTAGGAATATTAAGTTGACTTAATCTGTAATTTTCATTCAATTAGAATAATAGGAAATAGCTTTATAAATTCATAGAGATGATTTAAGAGAGAAAGAGAAAAGATAAAACAATGCAAAAGACATCAATATCTTTATTAGAATCTAATTAAAAATTTTGATAATAAATAATAACAACAATAATATTATAATTAATCAGAAATAAAAAAAATTGTAATTTTTTATTGTCTATTAAACGATCTTTCTATTTTTTGGACATAATTGAAGTTATTTTGTACGATGTCGTTGCAATATCTTCGTGTGAGTTCTATTGATTTATTAAAATTCTCGATACCACCAACAGCGATTTCATTTATAATGTTTCTTGAATTGACGGTATAATCTTGTATGTTTTTATTTAATGTATTATATATTTCAGAATATCTTTCTGGTATATTGTAATTTTTCCAGTATGAATTATTGATGTTATCAAAGAATTGAGCATGTGCTGATTTATATGTATCAAATACATTCTTTTGTAACTCTGTAGCGTTGTTTGACATTTCCTGTATTGTTTTGTTAATTTGTTCTTGAGATTTTCTGAAAGTATCTACATTATTTTCAAAAATTCTTATGTTATCATCTTGAAATTTATTTATACTTTGATTAATCTTGTCTGTAGTTTGAGATAGATTGGATACTGTATCCTTATATTGTTGTCTCTGTTGTTGTAGATATCTGTCTGTAGATTCTTTTAATTGATTAGTAGTTTCTTTTACTATATTATCTTTTTTTGTTGAAGACATATCACTGTATAAGTAATTTAATGATATAAAGATTAATACTTTTGACTATGTACTCTTCATTTCCTTGTATAGGAAATTGGTTTCATCTATAGAAACAAATCTTGAATATTAGCAAAAATATGACTCCACGAGTGAAGCGCCGAGTGGGACTCGACACCAGAACTTTGGTTTTATGTATAGCTACTAGTCTCACAAGGTCTCTTTAAGATTGATGTATAAAATTATCAAAAATTTTTAAAAATACTATTTTTGATGAAGGAATTATAAAATATCTCTGAATTATTGTATTTCTATAAAAAATATTACAAATCATTTGGGGTAACAGAGCCTTGATACTATACGGGCTCAGAGGGCTTCGAGTACTATATGTAATTGGGATTGGTTTTCTATTATTTAATTTTATTTTTTACTATCAAGAATAGTGTAGACACAAAATGTTAACTCGGGGGGTTATGATTCGAACCCTACCCAAAATCTCAGGGGTTAATATCAAAAGTGTCAATACGTAATGCAGTTATTTAGATCAATATACCTGCACATATTTTCTATTATAAATAAAGATAAACCACTTTATCGTAATTGCATATACAATAAGCCTCGTATCGACATCTCGGCTTGTATATCTGGAATGAAGAAAGTGATTTTTTCTAATACCTTTAACAAAAAAGTACAGTTTAAATTCAAGAATTAAAGTAAAATCCTAAATTTTAATAATGGATACACATTTTAACTTAATTTCTTGACTTTCCCTCTGATTTTCCCATTTGGTTTATCCACTGTTAAAATATTTACATAGGCTTTTCCATCCTCTATTTTGTTGACTAATTCTTCAGTATCTTTTCCTTCTAACGGACCTTTAAGATCATGTGAACTTATATCCCCTTCACATAATTTGCCCGTAACTTCATCTTATGGAATTTCCTATTTATACAACTCTGCAATTATTTCTTCTCCTTCACCGTATTTTCCTATATCAATATTGACTTGCTTTATCTTGCTCATTTCTGTAATCTTAACAGAGAAATTCAGATCACTATTATCTTGGGATTGAAATGTCGCTAAGGCAGTATCTAAGGTATAAACTAGTGGAACTTGTTCTCTACCAGTAAGTATTGCGAAATAATCAACATATTCAATATCGTCATTATTCCTTTCATTATTATTAGAAAAATTCATGTGTTGATGAGCACACCATTTTAAATAGTTTCAGTACAACTTTATAGTAATTATTAATCTAATTAAATTATAGTCTCATTATAATTAATTATCTTTTACAAAGTTTTTATATCATGATTCGTTTCTGGCAAAGACAAATTTTTTCTTAACTATTTGCCTGCTATGACCTCCAACACCAAAATAGCCTTTCTGTTATTGTAGTAAAAAAAGAAATCCTTTATTCTATTAGTTACTACTATATTGTATTACTATGGCAAAATTTGTTGAAATGGACGAGAGAGTAAATTTTAAGGATCAGATTCAAGAAAAAGAAATTGAGGGTTCTGTAATTCTAATAAACAAATTCAATGTAGAACCAGATAAGGTTGACCAGTTTTTAAAGGATTGGGCAGAGGATGCTACTAACTTTAAACAGCAACCAGGATTTATTTTCACACAATTGCACAAAGGGATTGGAAAAAGTACCGTATTCATTAATTATGCAGTTTGGGAATCCATAGAGCACTATAAGGAAGCGGTTAACAAAATAATATTTAGTTCCCATACAAAATCATCACTTTTAAAATATGATGATGATAGTTTAGTAGTCTCGCCACATTTATTCAAGAAGGTCCATGTTCCAGGAATATGTGTAGAGTAATAGGTGAAAATATAAACTAAAGATGTATAGGGGCTCGGAGGTGTGTAAACCTATTTTCACACAATTTTGTAGTTCAATTCTATGGTTATAATGGATATTAGTTGAATGTGATCATTTTCTATCTAAATAAGTTTTTTTAATTTTAAAATAGAGAGATTATAAATATGAATGAATGTAAAATAAGAACATTATTTTAGTATAGTGATAACTATTAGCTAGTATCCTTGACAATGCTTTATACTTTATAGAAAAATGTATGACTAAGTGTTGCTTACTTATTTCCTATGGATGAAAGAGAAGGGCAACCACACGAAGAGGAAAATATTCCAGCATCCGGTTTGAGTCCTTTTAGTTCGAGTCTGTACAGGACGTTGTGGATTGCTGCTCTCTTTTTATTTATTGGGGCAGCTATGTATGATGTAGGGGCGTCGTGGTTAATGACTTCACTTGCTCCAAATCCTTTATTCGTTTCTCTGATCACAACAGCGACTACTCTACCAATTTTTCTCTTTGCATTACCATCTGGGACATTATCTGATATTTTTGACCGGCGTAGAATACTCCTTATTTCATGTGCATACATGTTTACAATATCCACAATACTGGGAATGCTCACTCTTGTTGGTGTGACTACCCCAACGGTATTGTTGATACTTACTTTTGCGCTAGGAGCAGGTATGACTATGATTAGGACTCCAATTATTCCTATCATGACTGGACTAGTATCAAGCTCAGAAATACCTTCTGCTCTCACCCTTAGTGCTGTTGCTGGTAACATAGGGCGTATCATTGGCTTTGCAGTTGGTGGTTTTATTGTAGCAGCAATTGCACCTTGGGCTGTCTTTTTTCTTAATTCAGCTTCATTTATTGGAATGATTATAGTCCTGAGTAGATTACCAAGAAAGTCTCATGTGAACCAACAAAGTTCTCTGCCTCCTGAGAATATAATTCGAGCTATTCGAGCTCAGATACGTTATGTACGCTATTCTCAAGCAGCACATGTATTAATAGTCCGTGCAGGTTTATTCACATTATGTAGTAGTGCATTATTATCTCTCTTGCCACTCTTAGCTAAAAATGAATTAGGACTTGATTCGACAGGTTTTGGACTTTTATTAGGATCTTTTGCTATGGGTGCAATAATTGGTGGAATTGTAATTTTGCCAAAATTGCGATCTAAGGTTTCAGTAGAATCTCTTATTACAGGTTCCATAGGGTTACTTGCAATGGTAATATTCACAACGGGATATATACGAGATTTTGCTATTCTTTGTATAGTCCTAGGGCTAGGAGGAGTAGCTTACATCACGATATTATCCAGATTTTATACCATTGGAATGAAATCTGCGCCAAAGTGGATTGGAGCCAGAGTACTAGCAGTTTATCTGCTTGTACTAAATGGTGGTTTAGCAGTTGGAAGTATAATATGGGGTACAATAGCTAACACATTTGGCATCCCAATCACCCTATCAGTAGCTTCGTTAGCCTTAGGTGCAACCATTATCGCTAGTAAGCGTTACAGCACTACTTTGTTGAATGACCTCGATTTTACAGCAGCAAGTGACCACTGGTCACTTCCTTCTGAGCTCACAGTTGATCTTTCACAAAATGATAGTCAAGCCCTAATAACAATCGACTATAAGATTGATCCTAAATTATCTGACGAGTTCGAACAGAGTGTACGTGAGTTAGGACGTATTCTTAAGAGCGAGGGAATGGCCTATTGGGAATTATTCCAGGACCCAGCAGATATTGGTCACTATATCGAAATCAGAATTGCAGATACATGGACTGACCATATGCGTCAGCATGAACGCGTTACCAAGAACGTTCAGATTATGGAAGATAGAATCCGATTACTTCTCAAAGACGGCCCGCAACCAATAATCTCTCATTATATCGGAAAATCGACTCCTAAATAGTTCACTCGCCTACATTGGCTCCACTTTTTTCCAGATATTTGAGTCAAAATTGCCATAATTTCATTATTCCTTTCCAATCTAAATTGCGGATCTTAGGAAAGAATTGAATTCTGGTTAAATATTAAGACTTAGACCATTTGGAAAAACACTACAATATGGCTTAGATAATGTAAAAATTGATCCCAAACATGGCTACGCTATATGGATAGAAGAGGATTTATTGTACTCCTCCATTAGTCATGGAAAGAGAAAGTGTTCTTGATAAATATTTTGAGGATATTACAGTTCATCTTATTGCCTCAAAAAAAAGGCTAGATAGGATTGACAATATTTCTGGACTTGACTAAATAGAATGGAATATTGAATTAAAAAAGAAAGCCAATAATTAAATCGTAAATTATTATTAAATGGAGCTTTAGATTTACAGATCGTTGCAATTATCCGGGCTCGGAGGTGTGTGAACTGATTTTGACACAATTTTGTAGTTCAAAATAAATCATTTTTTAAAAAGAAATAATCTTTTGATCTAACTTATAGTATTCTACTTAACTAATAATACTAGTGCCAGAAATGTCTAAAGATGAAATTAGAAATTTTCTTTTGCAAGGAACTTTTACAGGAAAACTAGGAACAATTAACAAGAATGGGACACCACATGTAGTTCCAATATGGTTTACCCTAGACGATGAAGATAATATCATATTTAATACTGGTAGCAAATCCATAAAAGCAAAAAATATTCAACGTGACAATCTAGTTCGTTTATGTGTAGACGATCAAGTTCCACTTTTCTCATTTGTTACTATTGATGGTATTGCAGAAATAATTAGTAATAAGCCAATTGAAATTTTTAAGTGGGCTAAAATAATAGCAGCAAGGTATATGGGTGATGATAAAGCAGAAGAGTATGGTAAGAGAAATAGTTCAGAAGGAGAACTCCTTTTAAAAATAAAACCAACCAAAGTTATTGGTCAAAAAGATATAGCAGGATGGTAATTAATTCAACTTTTCATAAAGAATCTATTTTTTTTATCTATTCCAAATTAAATGTTAAAACATATTTCATAAGTGATTGATATTATAGTTGTTCTGAGTGCTTCGACGATTACATTATTGAAATTTGTAAACTGGTATTCAGCTATTTGGTAACTTATTTTAAATACTCGTCATAAAATTTCTGATAGAACTATTAAGAAACAAAAGGAATTCAGTGGGATTTGAACCCTTCTATCAAGTGGGACCAGTTATTTTTGAATAAATATTATTATCTATCTATTCTTTAATTTTGCATTCTTATTTTGAATTTTTACTACTTTTGCTTATTGTTTTACGTTAAATACTCCACAACTATTATTTGCACATAAAATAACGATTCTAGATGGTATTGTGTGTGCCCTATAAATATATAGAGATAGATATTACATTTCCAAAATCAAGAAAGAATGATTGTAATCCTTCTCGAATAAGAAGTTTTTTTAAGATGTATCATTTTTCTTAGATAACATAAAGTTAGGAATCTGTCCGTACTTTAACCACCAAAATTGTAGTAAATTTATATCTTCTTAAGGAAACGATTATCAAACTTTTTCTATTTTAACCAAAAATCTTATCTCTTACTTATCACTTTTTTATATAATGTTAAATAACAAGACAGCTAAAAACTGTAATGACATTTTTTTAATTTTTGTTAGTATTAGTCTCATTATACCACTTTTGATGTTTTTTATTCCTGCATCATATGGTCAAGGCCCTGATGAACCTTTAGAGGAGATACTTAATGAAACTGTTAGTTCCTCAAATGCCACAGATCAACAAGGACTAGAAGAAGAACAACCACCATCAGAAGAACAACAACAACAACAAGAACAACAAACATGTCTTGAAGGTGAAGTACTCAATCTAGAGACACTGACATGTGAGCCAGCTACAACAGTAGAAGGACTAGAAGAAGAACAACCACCATCAGAAGAACAACAACAACAACAAGAACAACAAACATGTCTTGAAGGTGAAGTACTCAATCTAGAGACACTGACATGTGAGCCAGCTACAACAGTAGAAGGAGAAGGAGGAGAACAAGAACAAGTACCTGCAGCAAATACTACAGCAGAAACAACAACAACAGATACTACAGGTACAGAAACAACTACTGATCAAAACCAAACAACAACAACAACACCAACAGACCTAGCAGAGCTAATAACAACTCAAGAAACAACTACTGATCAAAACCAAACAACAACAACAACGCCAACAGACCTAGCAGAGATAATAACAACTCAAGAAACAACTACTGATCAAAACCAAACAACACCTAAAGCACCAATAACACCTAAAGCACCAATAACACCTAAAGCACCAATAACAGCTACTGATCAAAAACAAACAACAACAATACAGAAAGAGATCACCTGTAATCCCTCCGAGGAGTTATTGAAGAAAGGCTCTTCTGGAAATGCAGTTGAGACTCTACAAACTATTCTTCAAGGAATGGGTTATTATACAGATGACATAGACCAAAAATTTGGACCAAATACTGAAAAAGCAGTTAAACAATTCCAAAAGAAAAATGATTTGAAGCCAATAGATGGTAAAGTTGGAAAAATTACATGGGCAAAGTTATGTGCATTATATAATAAGAAAAATATAGTCACACAACAACAACAACCAACGGCTACAGACTTAGAACAGCTAACAGTAACAGGCCAAAGCCCACCAACAGCAACAGGAACAACTAGTACTGGTGCAGTAGCAACACCAAAAGCAACTAAACCTTTTTATCAATCACAACAGTTCAATTGTGATCCTAAATCTGCCACTTTGCAAGTTCCTGCAAAAGGGAATAAAGTTATAGAATTGCAGACATATTTGACTGACTTGGGGTATGGTGATTTACTAGACCCAGAAAAAATCGATGGAAAATTTGGGCCACATACAAAAAATTCGGTAATGGCGTATCAAAAAGATTTTGGTTTATCTGTTGACGGAAAGGTTGGTCCTCAAACTTGGGGTTCGCTCTGTGAACAAATTTCATTGTTGCCTACAACATTTCATAAGAGTTCCGCAACAACAACATCAACACCAACCTCTGAAGATGGTCAAGCCAATACTGCTACGCCTACTGGTGTAGTTCTGCAGTACTACTGTAGTCCCTCATCTCCCACTTTAAAGATAGAAGCAAAAGGATCAGCAGTTACTAACTTACAGAAGATACTAATAGATTTGGGATATGATGTTGGGTCTAATGGTGCTGACGGTGACTTTGGAGGAGATACTCAAAAAGCAGTCATAAAATTCCAGCAAGACAAAGGATTAGAGAAAGTTAACGGGGAAGTGGGACCAGAGACATGGGAGGCATTATGTGCAGCTGCATCTCCAGCATCTTCTACTACACCGGCAGCATCTTCTACTACACCGGCAGCATCAGAGGTAGATTGTGATCCCTCAAACGCTGAGATAGTACATCCGAGTAAGGTATACCAAAAGGGAATGTGGTCGTTTACTTATGGAGTCTTTAAGGGGCAAGGATTAACCATAAAACCTCTTTTTGCTAACCACAACCTGCTTCTTGATAGCCTAAGTGTACCACACTTCAAAATCGATTATGGAGGAGGAAAATCAAAAATCGTAAGATTCTGCAACGATGAAAATACTTTTCCACCTGAGATTTTTAGCGAAGTCAACCAAGCAAAGAAAAAATATGACAGGTTAGAGTGGGGTTTTAAAAAGGTCATAAATGAGCCGGATCTGAAAGGAGTGTTGCATATTCTCTATAATATTATTATAAGAACAGATCCAGTGACCAACTGCGAATTCTCTACTGCCGAATGTTATAGATTTATACCGATGATCACATTCAGTTGGTCCGGATGGGCAGGAGTAGGTCAGGATCCTATTGGTCCACTTCCTGAAAAATTTGACAAGTTTACAGTATTCTACAAGTTAGATTATGGCGAAAATTCTGGATTAGTAGAGTTTAGGGACTATAATTTTAACATTGCCAACCTTTATGCAAGTGGGTTCAGAGATTTCGTCCCAAATGAAATTAATCTACGAGCGGTAACAAATGGTCAAGAGGGAAAGACTGATAATTTTCATAATGCACACTTGGGGCAGGATGTCATGCTTCCAGGATGTAGATCAACAGCTGGAGATTGTCTCCATATTCATTGGAGGTGGGGAGATATGACTCCTACGATAGATCCTTTGGTCGACACAGTAACTGATATGCCAGTGGATGACAGCAAAGAAGGTAAACCATATCTGGTTCCAGGACAAACTATTGATGTCACAATAGCTAGATATCATCCTCAGGAGGCGTTTTCCACGGATCCAACCACATTAGTTAACGGTGAGATAGTTGGTTCTACAAAAAGAGAAGATTATCCAGATCCAGCGACGGGGTTGCCTCCTGTAAGCGTGATTCGTACGCTCGCTTCTTCACAACATCCCGTTGTCTGGTACATGGCATCAGTGTCAGATTCAAACGAGAACGAGTTTTTCAGACATGGAATGTTTGTCTTAGACAGCACAAAATAATGAAGCAAACTGTGACTCCTTACATCATCGAAACGATTCTCCATACTAAAGGTTCCTGGGGTAGTCCCTGTCAGCCCCCTACAGCCGTGCGATAGAAAAGGTAGAGGATACCTTGAACACATTTATAGCCCATCCTCAACTGTTAAGCCAGAAAGAGGTCATTTTCAAGAGCCGTTACTTTATATGGGTAACATAAAATAATAAAATGGAGCTCCTTTACATATGAGTTCTTTTTTTTGTAAGTCTAGAATTACCTCATCATTACTATGACTAATATTATGTACAGTAAAACTTTGAGCCATTATTTGTTGACAATCGTAATCATGTTGTTACTTGTTTATAAGAACTATGTGTAATAACATGAACAGTACGGAGGATATAGGATATAATACCTACCTTTTGAAATTTATTATTATTCTTAAAATAGATTTATAATTTTTGTGGCGTCGTTATCAGTTTTCCAAATAATTGTGATTCCATCATTTTTATGTGACCCATTACCATATTTTCAAAAGGATAAACTGTATCTATTATTACTTTTAATTTTCCTTTGTTTATCCATTTAATAACTTCATCTAGTTCTGCACGACTTCCTTGGGTAAATCCAAGAATATTTAGACCTCTAAAGAAGAGATATCTCAAGTCTATTTCTGAATCATATCCTGTTGTTGCTCCTGTAGATACTAAAGTTCCACCCATTTTTAAGAGGCTAACTTCTTTTGGAAATACAGATTTACCTGTATGTTCAAAAATAACATCTATGCCTCCTTGATTATTTGTTAAATTTCTAACTTTCTTGTACCAATCAGGTTCTCTATGGTTTACAACATGATCAGCACCTAATTCAAGACATTTATCCATTTTTTCCTGTGAACCAGCCGTAGCAATAACATCACAATTGAATAACTTTGCAATCTGAATACCTGCTATTCCCATACCACTTCCGCCTCCCATAATCAAAACGGTTTGCCCTGGTTGAATATTAGCTCTAGTAACTAACATGTGCCAAGAAGTTACTCCCACCATAGAAATAGCTGCTGCATCTTCAAACGAAACATTATCAGGAACTTTTATAACATTGACTTCTGGTAAATATGTATATTGAGCAAATCCTCCCCATAAAGGACCTGTTTGAAAACCCCATACTTGTCTATGACGACAATCATATTCTTTTCCAGAAGTACATTCCTTACATATTCTACAGGTTAAAGTAGAATGCCCCACTATTCTATCTCCTATTTTAATATCTAAAACATTTTCTCCCACATCTACTACTGTACCTGAAACATCACTCCCAGAAATGTGAGGAAGAGGAATCTTAATAGGTTCTCCCCATATTCCCCAAAGATCATCATAATTATAAGAAGCTGCTTCAACTTTTATAAGAACTTGGTTATGCTTGATTTTCGGAATTTCTATCTCTTCTATTTTTACAACTTTTCTTGGATCTTTATTATGTTCATGATATACAGCTGCCTTCATTTCACTAAAAAATATACAATAGGAAATTTAAAGAATAGGTTTACAAAGTATTAAAAAATAATTATCACAAGAGAAAAAAAAACAATCTGCAACGATAAATCTAAAGTAATTTAAAGCAAGAAGGAGATTGTAAAAAATCTGCCTGTTTGTAAATTAAGAGAGTTAATTGGATATCATATCCTCGGTTATTAGTAATATATTACAAAATATATTTTGCGTTTGAATTGAATTTAGTTATATAACAAAAACTTATAGCTGTAAAGAGACGATAATCAACTGATTTTGACACAAATTTGTAGTTCACAAAAAAGAAATAGTTTATCAAATTTAAGTCTGGCAACATTGCTGCACTGCATTAACTGCAAAATTTACTAATAAAATTTCTTACAGGTGATACGTTAGACATTTCGCCAGGGATATCTTCAGATTTATAATTCAATCTAGTAACCTATTTTGTTTCAAAAAATATTATGGTTTTGATTTAATCTAGACAATACTTTTACTTACTAATTTTTTGCTTTGCCATAAACCAAAAGTATTTTGTTGCTGATCTTGTAATGTAGCATAAAAACCTTCAGATATCTCCTTTTTGTTAATTAACATCTTTGCACCTTGTTTTTGAGATTTAGTTATAAAGTCATCTATTGATTCTACCATAATATAAAATGTAGGAGTTTGATTATTTTCTCTTTTTGAAGTTATTGCTCCTTTTATTCCAGCATTTTTTATTAACCAATACTTTCCTCCTCCTCCTCCTCCTCCACTTTTCTCAAATTTCCAGCCAAACATATTCGAATAGAATTTTTTTGTTTCTTCAATGTTGTCTGTTGGTATTTCTATATATCTATCCTATTTGATATAATTACATAATAGTAATGAAACATCAGGTAATCATTCCACAATTTGTAAGTAATGAATCTTTTAGAAATTATATTCCGCAAACTGTCAAAATTCAAAAAGGAGATGCTATAACATGGATCAATACGGATAATGAATCTCACCATCTATACTTTGTTAAAATTGATCCTGACCCAACAAATATTGAAGTATTAGATGAAAAGCTGTATCTAAACTCTGGAGAATTAGGAGAAGTTATTTTTAATTATAATTATGAACGAATAGATTATGTATGTAAAATGCATAGAAGAGAAGTTAATAGTATTACTATTTTTACTGAAGACTATGAAAATATGAGCAATATTCAAAGATTAAGATATCTTCATAAGAGATATAATATCAAGATTCCCAACCTGTCAAGCTATCTTGATGGAAATAGATAATTGGTGTAAATATAATGGCTAATCAGAATATTACAGATAATGATCCTTATTCTAAGGAACAACTAAGTATGTATTTTGATCCATTCATATACAAACATATTAAAGAATTAAAGTTAGATGGAATCAACCTCAATAAATTCATTATTGTATTTTGGGATATAAGTAAATTTTCTGCCTTAAATAAAGAATTAAAAGCATTAATGAAAAAACGAATGAAAAAACATGGTCTTATATTTCATGAACTAGAATACTTATTAAGAGATTATTATAGTGAAGCAACAAGGGTGATAAAAAAAAATAATGGGATATTGGATAAATTTATAGGTGATGGAATTTTTGCTTATTTCGGTTACCAAGATAAAAAATTTGATATAGTTTATTCAAAAGCAATGGATGCTGCTTTAGAGTTAAAGATGAATTTTATAAAAATTAAGGAAAAACATATGAAAATTTTATATTCTCATTATGATTACAAACCTACTACCAATATAAATTTGAAATGTGCCATGCATATTGGTCAAGTTCTGTTTGGATATTGGTATTCGCCTCTTCGAAGTCAGATTACTGCTATTGGAGATGATGTTAATTTCTGTAGTAGACTTGAGGGATTTGCTGATAATGATCAAATTATCATTTCAAAAGAGTTGAATAATGCATTAAGTAAGATAACTAACAATACATTTAGAACTAAAAAAATAAAAATACCAGATGATAAGAAATTGAAAACTTATGAACATGTTAATTATGTTTATGAGTTAATAGGCAAAAAATAAGCAAATTCTAAATTGAATATTTATGAACATTACGATTCAATGCTTTTAGTTGAAGGATTTGTTAAAGAAGATGTTATTTTATAATATTGGTTCCCTATTTTGAATTTTGATCAATATATTATATAATTATATACTAGTATAAGAATACTTAATGTATGCAAATAATTGCAATTCTTTTTGTTATTAGACCTCAATAGTTCCCTAATCGGTATTCATTCAATAATACTCTAGCGAATCATTATCTTTACTAAATAATAGCATTGGTTTATCCAAGAGTACATCTGGCTCTGAACCTGATTACATTTGGCTTTTGGAATAGGCTGTTAACTTTTTAATACTTTTTTGGACTACAAAAATCTTTTTCTAAAAAATTCTAGATAGACATATTTATGAATACCTTTTTTTAATATTCGATTCTGTTCTTTTACTAGTTGTAGAATACTGATATTCATTAATTATTTATTTTTAATTATTGTTATTAGCATTATTCTTATTATTATTTTTAAATTATTGAAAGTGTTAAATATACTAAAAAGATAAGGTTATATTTTATAGTTTTTTATCCACGTTTAATTTCTTTCTATATACTTCTCTGGAGATATACAGAACAGGCAATAAAAAAATGTAAGAGACTCTCCAAAAAGAGTTAATATTTTTAAATCCAAGTTAGAAAATACTGGAGGTAAACTATAGAAACATATTATACGTTTGGTAAATATGATGGGGTATCAATAGTGGAGACTCCTAATTATGAAGCATTGATGTGTTGTCTATTGTCTATTGGAAGTCAAGGTAATGCACTTACTGTAACTTTAAAAGCCTTTATCTATGATGAAGCTACTAAAATAATTGAGAATATACAACAATAATCCAAAACTTTCATTTCGCGTTATTTATATCTTCATATAATCTTGAATTTATTTGTTATAAGAAACAAAAAACGCATTGATAATGACATTATTAGAATATGGGGTTCTCAAGGTTTCGATTTCTCATTATGGGAGGGTTTGGTAACATAATATTTAAGTTTTGGAATAAAGTTTATAGCTAATTTCGGTTAATTTTGAAATTCATTGCAATAACAATTCAAAGCAGGACGTGTGAGTTGAAGGCTCAGTTCGCTGTCTTACTTTTTGATTCTTCATAAGATACCAAATTGAATTGAAGGTATTTTTGGTTTCGAATTTTCAAATTTTTATTAGTCTTGCGCCAGTGGTTATTTTCAGAAAAATTAAGATACTGATAAATGATATCATGCTGTTGATTTTCAAGTACCAAGATAAAATGAGTTTAATGTACATGTTACAAGATATGCTGATATTTCTGAGTGCAGAATTGATATTCAAATGACAATTACTATGATAGACAAATAGATAGATGGAGAATCTAACAAATAAGACTTTGTATAATGACCTAATTCACTACTACACTTTTTAGCCCCTGCTACTGATTACAAAGATATTCAAAGTAAATAAATATCTGCAAATTTTATTTATTATCTATTCTTAGTTTGGAAACGTATTGGCAAATGTGATAATCCAAGGAAAAGAGAACTTTTGAGTGGAGTAACTTTAGTATATAGATCTTGTTTACCATTATAATCAAAATTAAGTTGAAGATTATCAAATCTTTCAAGAAGTATTCTTAATGCTATTTGTCCTTCAAGTCTAGCTAAAGGAGCCCCTAAACAAAAATGAATTCCAGTTCCAAAAGCCATATGACGTAGGTTTTTCCGAGTAATATCAAATCTTTCAGGATCTATAAATACTGATTCATCATGGTTGGCAGAACCCAAAAATAATATTATCTTTTGACCTTTCTTTATTTCTTGTTTCTCCATTTCTTTTCCTTCTCCTCTTTTTCCTTCTCCTTCTTCAGATAAAGTTACATCATCATTTGCAATACGAATTACTAATTGTACTGGTGATCGATATCGTAAAGTCTCTTCTATTGCAGGTTTGATTAAGGAATTTCTATTCTCTTGTAATCTTTTAAATTCTTGAGGATTCTCAAGTAACGAAAAAATCGAATTTCCTATTAGATTAACTGTTGTAATATGTCCAGCATTTAAAAGAAGATGAGAAAAAGTAAGTATTTCTTTTTCAGATAACGAATGTCCATCTACTTTAGCTCTAATGATACGACTGATAAGATCATCCTCATCATTTGTTGAAGAATTTATCTTTTTTTTTCTCTCTTCTATTAATTTGCCAAAATAAATATCCATTTCATCAATAGTTTTGGATACTTTTTTAATGTAATCAATATCGCTATTTTCTTCAAGACCTACTATCACATCTGCCCATTGATGGTAAGTATCTCGATCTTCAGATGGTACTCCAAGGAGTTCTGCAATTACAGTTGCAGGTAAAGGATAAGCAAAATCTGATATCAAGTCCATTGTATTCGTAGTACTATTATTACCATTATTTTTTTCAATGATCTTATCAATCAGTTCATTTACAATATTTTCAATATGTGGTTCTAATTTAGATATTTCTATTGGAAAAAATAATGTATCAACAATACTACGCAGCTTTCTATGATATGGAGGATCTGAGGTTATAAGACTTGGTCGGTGAATATTTTCTTCATATTCGACGGGTGTTCCTAGAGGTAAATCAAGTGGACCAAATTTACTGGAAAACTTTGAAGGATCTTTTAATATTTTTTCAATATCATTATAACGATATACTCCCCATCGTTCATTTTCTTTATCAAAAACAATGGGATTGTTTTTTCTCATTGATGAATAAAATTCAAAAGGTGAAAATCTTTGTTCTATTGGAGGATATATTTCCATATATTTTATATATAATAGAGATTTATATTTATTTTTATTTTTGATAATTTCAGATTTCTTCTTATTGATTGTCTGTCTCTATGTTATAGTTGTTTATATTCTTCAACTTTTTTACATCAATTACATTTAGTTTGTAATGAAGCAGAAGAATCCAATATTGAATTGGCAATAAGAGTATAAAATATGTACTACCAGCAAGAGAGATAAAGATCTTCTCATGGAATAATATTATTTTAGATAATGAAAATATTTATCGAATTATTAATAACATATATATAAATGAGTGTTGATATTGTAAAAAATAAAATTATTTGTGCACAACCAATTGAATTCATTGTTAAGAATTAAAATTATTCAATATGACAAGTGCTTCAGAAATGAGATTTCCAAAGGTATTAGAATATTGCAAATAATACTTGGAATTATGCTATAACTTGTTCTTTCTTCTGTATATTCATAAGATTGTCATCGACAAATTCTGAAAACTTTACAAGAACCTTTAGAATATCACTTTGGTATCGTTCAGACGTCCTAAGAGCTCTCAAATATTCATAAAACTCAATTAACAGATCTGAATTTGACTTGCTCTCAAGTTTCCTAACTTTTTCTAAAGTATCTATGAGTTTGTAGACATTTTTGTTAGACCTTCAATATTATATTCCTTCCACCAGTATATGAGCCCAATTGGTTGAGGGGTTCGGAGGGCTTCGAATTCTCATTATAACAGGGTTCGGTAACATAATATATCAAGGTATTATTATCAAAATGTAACTATCACGTATAGTCATTATTCATTAAAAAGAAACTAAACTTAATATCCTTTGATATGCAATCCTTTATCATCATATACAATATCCTTCATCTGAAAAATTTTATATCCATTTTCAAACAAATATTCCATTTCTTTTTCAAATAAATCTGGATTTAGACTGTAATCATCATTAGCGTAACTTATTCCGTGATAAATGAGAATAGGAATTGCTCCAATTGTATTTTCAGTATTATATTTGGTTTGACTTTCTACAATGTCTATAAATTCTTCATACATTTCATCGTCTGAATATCCGCCTGATTTTTTATATGCCTCATGACTTAGTCCAGTTATTGTATACTTTTTGAAATCTAATTGTAATTCATTTTCATTATTTTTAGTTGAATAATGGGATTGATTTTCGTATTTACCATCATCAGGAAAACCTTCCTCATTTCTACATTGAAATAACATAAGTGGTTCTGAAGCAGTTCGAGCAATATAGTAATTGTCAGCAATAATTTTTAGTATATTTGTGTCATTATCGCCATCATTAAATGGAATTTAAAAACTGGTTACATTAAATGCCTTCTCTTGTAGACATCTTTTAGATTCTATAATTTCATATTTCATTTTTTCATCAGATAGTTTGCTCAATTTTTTATGATTCATTGAATGAGAGCCAATTTCATGTCCTTCTTCTTCAAGTGTCTGGATATTGTTCCAATTCATTCTATTTTCTTTATCTACAGCATTACAAATTATATAAAATGTTGCCTTAAAATTATATTTATCTAAAATTATTTTTGCATAAGTGTACTGGCTTAATCTTCCATCATCAAATGTTATAATTGCTGCTTTAATTGGTTCAGCCAAGGAATAAGAAATCAGAACTTGAGAAGATAATAATAAAATTATCACTAAAAATAAGAATCTTGTTAAACAACACAAAGTGAGAATATTAAAAAAAGATATTTATATATTGCTTTAAATTGATCATGTAAATTATTATAATACTTTATGCCGATAGTCAAATGTACAAATTTAAGTATTAGTATAATTTACAAAAAACATGATTAATGATTCCATAATCCTTCTATTTCTTCGTATTTCTAAATATTGAAGTTCCTCTCGTTCTTTTTGTATTTGTAATTTCATTATTATCTAATAATCCCTTTATTCTGATTTTTTAATTGTCTTATCATATCCCAAATTGAATTTGGTTTAAATAGTCAGTCAGTAGTAAGGTTACAAACTAATCTTGCATTGAGTTCATTTTTGCAGGGATGTTCATTTAGCCAATCAGGTACATAAGGTGGTGAAAATGTTGAAGGAATAATCTGTTCTTTCTTCTGTATATTCATGAGGTTGTCATTGATAAATTCTGAAAACTTTACAAGAACCTTTAGAATGTAACTTTGATATCTTTCAGCGGTTCTAGCGCTTCTCAAATATTCATAAAACTCAATTAACAAATCTGAATTTGACTTATTTTCTAGTTTCCTAACTTTTTCTAAGGCATCTTTAAGTTTTGTACGCATTTCTTTATTAGATGACCTCCATCATTATCTTCCACTTACTAGTATATGAGCCCAATTGGTTAGCGGGTTCGGAGGGCTTCGAATTCTCATTATAACAGAGTTCGGTAACATAATAGATAAAGTTTATTATTTCATAATTTTATGAATAACAATTCAATAGTGAAGTTGATTTGCAGATTTAGTTCAATGTCTATACTTGAGAGTTTTATTCTGGAAACATTTTTGGTATTCCCTCATTTTCAATTGAAGATTCATTCAATTAATAAAATTTTTTTATATGTTCAGAAAAGATTAATGAAAAAAATATAATGTTAAACTAAATAATATGGGATCATTAAATACAATATTCTAATTTTTTATTGCAATGTGAAATTAATCTTTTTACGTCTTCATATGTGGAAATTCACTTGGATGAATATATGTTTTATATGTTCATAACAAAAATGCTTAGAACGAATAGAACATTGATTTATAGTTGATTCTGACAATTAGGAATTGCACAAACAGGCATTTTATTGAATTTATCATCTTTTCTTTCTTAGATCAATTACTGGACTCATATGGGATATATTTAGAAAAAGATAGTTAAATTTGCTCTTTATCACTATTGCGATATCACAATTTTGAAGAAGGATATGGTTTTAAGATAATAATTAATTAAGATGAATGAGTAATGAAAATGAAGAGGAGAAGAAGGGGGATGAGAGAATTAAGTTAATTGGAGGAGAAGTAAACAACAGAAAAGACGATGATGATGATGATGATAATGATGATGATAAAGAACTCAATAACAATAAAGAAGAAGTGGACAAAAAAATAAGAAATAACGATATAATAGAATTATTGACTAAAGGGAAAATCGAACTTTCACAAATATTTATTGCACCTGCAATTGTTGCTTTTGGAATTCTACATATTTTAAATGGTGAAACTTCTCCCATGACTTGGCTAGTTCTTTCTATAAGTTATTGGCTAATCTTTATTTTAACACTATTCTTATTTTTAACTCAATATATTAGAATAATAACATTCCAAATGGTTATCAAAAAAAGATATGGCCATGAGTTTAATGAAGAAATAGATAGTACTACGGAATTTGGTAGTCATAAATTTTTAAAAAAGATTTTTAATATGTATTTTAAAAGTTCAGAAAAGAATTTATTTAGGCTTTTGTATATTATTATATTCATATTCATTCTAATTGCTTTTTCTGTATGGTTTACTGTATCTTATCATCTTTAACCATAAATTTTTGAAAGTAAAACATTTATAATAAATGATTTGTTTACCTGATCTATATTATTAATATCATTCTAAATGGCTAAATCTAGTCTTCTTTATTGAATCGGGAGCGAGTCCTTCAGATACCTTCGTAGTATTATTCAAAGTGCGAATCTGTAATTTGTAACGACTAACGACCTAGATTTTACGCACAAATCCAATATGTTGCTGAAGATGTTTTCAAAGGTCCACAGTTTAGAACGGGTGGTTACACTTATGACCAATTCGTTAATAGTTCATGGGAGTTAATGGAAGAAATGCAACGGACTACAGGCGGCCGGTCTATGTGGGAGCACTGGAACAAGCACGATGTCAAACAGAGACAGGAAAACTTTAGGAAATATCAGCAGGTAACATAACCATCATTTTTATTTTTTTTTCAATTCTTAGTAATTGATTAACTAACTAACCATAGTCTAATGTATGATATTATTACAATATTTCATATTGTACTTGTAGATCAATTGCTGTTCTTCTTACTGTCAATAATTCAGAATCTTGAAATATTACAACATTAGATAATGTTTCTTAGTGTATCTACAAACAAATACATTATTCCTAGTCACTACGATTTATTTTAATAAAAGATATTAAAAATATTTTTAGTTAGTTCGTTGCTTCTTCTTGTTTCTTAATCACTTGTGCAGATTCTGCAGGAATGTTGTTTTTCTCTCTTTCATTTATAATCTCTAACATTACTGCTTCGACTGTCTCTTTTTTCATCCTTTCATTTTCACTGCGTTGAGCATTCGTCCAATTAAGTCTTTTCCAGAATTCTACATCATCCTGATATAGCCTTAATATAAAACGTAATTCCTCTTCAGTTGGACGTGGTTCAGTGAATAAAAATCTGTTACACGTAGATGAATTATTGACATGTGTATCTCCAAAAATATCTTTTCTTTTTGTTCCACTATATATTGCGTCCATTCTTCGTATACGATTACGAAGGCATTTTTCAATCCAAGTCATTCTAGGTGAATCCCATTCTGGATGTTTGCATTTTGCACAGCATCTGGGTTTAGGTTTTTCTATACGACTAATCCATTTATAGCCGCACCTCTCACATTCATACTCTACTACTTCTATTCTTCTTTGAGTCATTTAATTAGTCATTACCAGACATTTACTAATGGTAAAGGTTAGACAATATCTAATATTATTGCTATAGGTAGAACTCATTTTTCAATCCAATGCGTCTTCAATGGTTATTTTCAGAGGTTTGCCTTTGAAGTTTTTTAATATCTCTTGATGATAGTCTTTAGGGACATAGATCACCACTTTCTTTTCTCCCATAGTGCTGATACGTCCGATAAACTTCATACTCAGACAATATTGTATTCAAAATTGGAGGTAAAATAGTCTTAAGTTAACACAGCCCTTTTTTGTTTATATTTTAGTATAATAGGTTATATCATTTAGAAATTTCTAGACAATTTCATTGTTAATCTATAAAAAATCTTAAATTGACAGTGCAAAATTTGAGAATCCTATTAAATATTCAGTTTAGAATTATAAATTATATCCATTCCCATACTTTATACACGATATTATCGTACTTGTCTACCGAAGCTTCATGAACTCCTACAAGGTTATTCAAAATTGATAATTTTTCTGTTATTGAAGAACGATAGAAATTAGAACCGGCAACTACTTTTGATAACTCTCCATGTCTACTAATACCTTTTGTTATGACAGTAGCCATTTCATCACTTCCTTTAATAGTGACAATATCCTTACCTTCTACAAAAAATAAGTTATATGATGTAGGACAAGTTGTAAATGTCCCTACCTCTACAACGTCGATTTCCCTCATTTTTCCTTCTAAAAGATATGAATTTTCTATCTTTGGTCCTTCCAAATCTAATACTCTCTTAGAGGTAATTCTTCGTTTTGCTTGATATAATAAATCTCCTAGCATGTTAATAATGTGTAAGAACCTCAAATAATTTAAAAAGTAAATCAATAGAAAAGACAATCTACAGAAAAGAGGGAGATATCCAAATGATTTTTATATCATTAAGAAACTAAATTCTATAATTCTCTAAATTCTTAAATGATGCAGAAATAGATTTAGCCTAATTTTACTTTAAATTGATTTAACGGTGTATTTCTCGGTTTAATAAAAACAAATCTTAATTTTGAATATTATATAGGTCGATGAAAGAATTACTCATCCAATAAAATTAGAAATTAATAAATGAATGACTAGGTATTATTATATTAATGTCATCAGAAACCAATCTCAATAAATGTAAAGAGTGTGGTGAATCATTTGGCTCTGAACATGAACTTAATAAGCATATAAATCAAGAACATGTAGGAAATGCTTGAAATACTCCTTTTTTATTTATATTTTTGTTTTAATTCTTAGAAATACCATCTACCACTATCAGTGTAAAAAAATAAAATTATTATGAAGAGTATCTATCTGATATTATTTTATCAAATTCTTCATCTGAAATATCATGAATATGACCGATTACTAATCTTATAACTTGTTAATCCAACGTTTTGAAATTGAACGGATTAAATACTTGTGATGCATCTTCTCCAGTACCAGAATAGAATTTATGAAGAACTGTTTTTATTAATTTTTGACCTTTTCTCATTATCTCTATCTTATATAACTTATAATATCGTTATTTTATATAATATATCTTTAGTATTTTTAAATATCTAGTCTAGACAAGGGGAGGAGAAGACTTTTACATGTATTGAACACAACAATAAGAAATAAATTAAAATATGTCGAAAACGTATATTATATAAAATATAAAATGGGATGTGATTTCATGATACTAGCTGGTGTAAGTGGATTATTAATAACTGCTGCAGCTCTGGTAATACAATTCTTTTCTGATAATAGAAAAGTAGAAGATGAATTAAAAAAGAAAGAATCAGTCTTTAATACATAACTATTGAAAGTAGACATTTATAATCACAGCTAACTTTACGATATATTTTGATTAACGTTTTAAATCATTGAACAAAAAATATATTATTATCAATATATGCAGATTATAATACATCCTCTTCAGACAGATGTTGATTATGATATCTTAATTTTATTAGATGATTCTATATCAAACGAATTTAGAGGTCTCAATGTCACTATTGGTCCTACATTAAAATTTAATATTCAAATTTTTATTGACAAAGGTAGGAACCAGCTTAATTCACGGGACTTATTACACTAGCTTTTTAATAAAATAAAACCAACAAAAAGAATGAAGATTTTACTTATCTGTGATAGGGATGCTTTTTCAGATGATTTGAATTTTGGAATAGGTGCGTATAATAATATTGGAGATATACTAAACAATCTTTTCAAGAACCCTCGTAATCCTTTGCAAAGTAATCTCAATAATAATATTGTGGGAGAGCTATTGAGTGGACTATTCAATAATCCTAATAGTGTTGCTATTAATAGAGATAGACAGTAATTAATCAAAAATATGATAGATTTATTTGAAGTTTTATTATTACATCTAAAAACTTAATTGGATACTACTCAAGTATAATGAAATGTTGATGATTCAAACGTATGTGGATTGATGGTTTGAAATTATATGATGAAAAAATTGGTATCAACTGGAAATGGTAATCAATAGATGGTGTTATAACCAAAGCACCGCTTGGGGGAAAAAGGTAGAGGACCAAACCCCACAGACAGAAGTAAATCCGGTACAAAACGCAGTATCTTGGTACATGGTCAAGGTATTCCTCTTGGAATCACTGTAGATAGTGCTAACAGACATGATATGAAGATGACAAAAGCAACACTTCAGAGTATTGTTATCTGCAGACCCACTCCTCCAGTACTATATACAAAATCTCAACAACAGCATATCTGTCTTGACAAGGGTTATGACTATCCTGAGGTATACGAGTTACTTGGAGAGTATGGTTATACCATGCATGTTTGCAAGAGAGGAGGAGAAGAATACAATAATGATAACAAAAAGAAGAGAAGGATACCAAAATACAGAGCAAGACGATGGGTTGTTGAAAGAACGCACTCCTGGATGAATAGATTCAGGTGATTATTGATTCGATGGGAAAAGAAGCAAGACAACTATATTGCAATATTACATTTTGTCTATGCTTGGATAACATATAAGCGAGGAGGGGTTTTCGGATAGGCTCTTAATAACAGAAACCATTTTTTTATTTTTATATTTTTATAGATTTTCGTTAGTAAGGTAACTTATAATTCCTCAAATACAAATAATTATCTCATAGTTAGTATAATACTCCTACCATGATATAATAAGATTATCTCTCAGATGATTTGCTAATAGTCTTTATATAATTATAATAACTTTGGACAACGCCAGAGTAAAATTTAGACGCAAATTCTATTGACTTAAGAAATGTGTCCATATTGTTATCCATAATATCATTTATTATTCTTGTAGTATTAGTTTGATTATCCATTAGATTTCGGTTTATTTCACTATAGGTGTTAGAATATTCTTCCATAGTCTTTGGATTATTAAAATTATCATCAATTATTTCATCTAATTGTTTAGAATATATTGAATAATATGTATTGATGATATTCTTATGTTCTTCCATGAAATTGTACTTAATTTCTTTCATAGTCTTCTTGATTGTTTGTTGATAACTAACCAGATCATCAAAATTGCTATTTTTAGTGATTAAATTATAGAAGTATTGCAACGAGTATTCATTTTCTATATCAATTCTAGCATTATGAAAATCGCCAATTTTGTTCTTTATATTTTGTTCTGATTCTTCCTTAAAGACATAGTTAGGATGAGGGCATACTACAGTAATATCTTTGTTATTTCTTTTCCAGTCTGAATGAACTTCCTGCCACCATTTTTCTAAATCTATACATTCTTTAAAATTTCTAGTCTCATATAAATTACAAGCTACATCGCCAACGATTAGTATTTTATCTTTTTTTCCTTCAGAAAGACGCTTATACAATATATATTCTAATTCTGATTTCCACTTTTCAAATACTGTTAAATCTCCTTTTAGTGCAAATTCATAATAAGGTCTAGAATTGATAAATTTTAGATTCTCATTCTGGATATTTTCTTCATAATTTATTATTCTCAAAGATAAACTATCTATCAGCGAAATACTTTTAGAATTATCTATATCTACAGATGCATATATACAATAACAGCCATTTTTTAATCCTTCATTAATAATATCTATGATAAAATTATTACGCTTAACCCTATCTTCGTATAATAACATGATATGTTCATTGCATAAAAGATTAGTACTATTATTATTATCAAAATATCGCATTACAGGGTCTATTATATGTAATAGCTATTATTATATATAAAACTATTAGTAGTACTAATCAGGAAAACTATATTTTCAAATATTTATTCTAAGAGTATATAGTTCTCTAGTTATTCCCATACAATTAATAAAAATCTAAGTGTATTGAAATTTCTAGAGGATTCTCCTAACCAGACAAAAGGAGTCTATTATTCTACAATTATTTTAATTTCATATAAAACAAGAATGGTAAACATTCAATTTATTAATATAGAATCATCTACATTAAAGAACCTAAGTTCACCTGAATAGGGAATTGATTCTTTAAACATTCTAGCATCTTTAACTAAGAAACCGTATTTGTATCCATCAAAATATTTACTAAGAATAGAAAAATGTTTTTGTTTATCTTTGTTAAACTCTTCTTGATTTTTATACTCTTTAACATCATATAAAAAAGCAGAACCAATTATTGCACCTTTTGTAATCGTATCAATATCAATATCTAGTCTTTCACAAGCTTCTATATCTATATTTTTTGAAGCATGAACAAGAAATTTACCTCTAAATTTGGTACTCCATTTTCTTAACTCTATTGTCTTTTCACCATGAGCTAAAAGGTCTGCAAAAGGTTGTTTTAAGGATAAACACTTCATGGCTTGATATAATACTATGAAAAACCAAATTTATTTTATCTTTCTGTTTTATAGAATTTTATTGACTTTACTTTAGATACTTTTATGTTCTAAACTTCTAAAAATGGTTTTACATAAAATGCCTGTTTTATAAACCATGAAATTATGTATAGATCATTATATCATTTAGTCAGTAACTGCTACTACCACCTTATTCTTCTATTTTCAATGCACGAGAAGGACATTCATTTACTGTTTTAAGGATCTGATTTTCTGGAGCACCATCTTGGATTATAATAAATTAACCATTTTCTACCTGAAAGACAGAAGAAGGCTTTTTACACAATTACCAGAATGAATACATATTTTTTCATCCCATGCTACTTTCATTTACTGTTATACTACAAATATGTGTTATAAATATTTGAATCAAAAGTTACCTTCATCCAAATAATATCAATATGGTTAGGACGTCATAAGTCTATTTATTCGAAAAGATTAGATATGATATTTATAAAATGATGAGAAAAGTGTTCCCAACAGCAGAGATAAGTTCATACTATTATAAATAGAATCAATATAAGATAAAAACTAACTAGAGTTAAGGTTCTATCCGTGTATTTTTTGACCATCGTTATCAAGTAAAAATAGACTAAACAGAATATTTATATCATAAAAAAATTCTATAAAAATAATGAATGTTGAAAAAATAATTTTATTCTCAATTTTATCTATGTTGACAATATATTTAGCTATATCTTTTGTTTCAAGCGGAAATATAATACAAAATATTTCAGCACAGTCATCAAATGAAGGTGAAAACAACCAGACCAGTACCACAACGTCAGCAACAACAACTGAAGAAAAACAAGAACCTGCAATAGGTGAAACATTTGTCTGGCAAGGTACTGTTTCCTCCATGCAAGATCCATTGAAAGGACATGAATCTCATCAAGTTACAGTATTGCTTCCACCTAGAGAAGATAAAGCTGTATATTCAGGACTACTGACTTTTATTGCAAGCAAACCAGTTGAAGCAGTAACATTGCACTATTATGATACAGAAGGAATGGATATTCCACAGGAAGTTTTAGATGAATATGGCTTGGTTATGAATGCACCAGCTCCATGGAGTGAAGGAGATTCGGTTGCAACAGCTATGATGGCTTTACCATATGAAAAGAATACACCTACGTTTTCCAACAATGTATCATTCATAGGTAATGCATTAGGATTACATACGACAGATGGAGAACCATTCATGGCAACATATACGGTTAAAGCAACGGTACTAGAACCTGAAATTAAGAATAATTTAGACAGCTTGAAGAAGGTAGTCGGAGCTTCAGAAAATACAAATGTAACAGTTTCAGATGATAGTAGTAATGATGTAGATGGAGAATAAAATAAACGATCTATCTGTTCATCTAGCTAAATATTTTATCCTTTTGATTTTACAGCCAAGATCTGGTTAAAAAAATGGGAAGTATGTCAATATCAAAATCTTTTATTATTGCTATTTTACTACTACTGGGTATATCCCTATCATTATTATTTCCTTCAAATTACAATTCCTTTTATGTAAATGCACAAGAAAATAATGAAATGCGTGATGACGAATTAAAATTATCAATTAATAATATTATTATTAACAATAGTAACTCTCCGACTCTTGGCAATCCAGATGCTCCCATATCAATAATTGATTTCAGTGATTTTCAATGCTCAATGTGTGCTAGATATGTAAAAACAACTGAACCAATAATAAATGAGACTTATGTTCAAACAGGTAAAGCAAAACTAGTCTTTAAACATTTTCCAATACGTGGATTTGACTCCGTGGGAGCTTCAATGGCAGCACAATGTATAAATGATCAAGGACAAAGTAAATTCTGGAAATTTCACAATCTTTTATATCATAATCAAGGTGTAATAGATTCTGGTTGGGTAAGTAAAGAAAACCTAAAGAATTTTGCATCACAGATATCTCTATTGGATATGGACAAGTTTGTTGAATGTCTAGATAGCGAAAAATACAAAGAATATGTGCAAAATGATCTAGAATTAGCTAAAAAATTTAAATTTACTGAAAGTCCATCATTTATTATCCTAAACAAGGATGGAACAGATCCTGAATATCTTTCTGGTGCTCATCCTTTCCCTTCCTTTGCTTCAATTATTGATAAAAAACTGGAAAGGTTAAATAAATAAAATAGTAATGAACCTAATCCCTTTTTCTTTCAGGATTGTCTTTTCGAAATTCATCTACATATTAATCGCAATAGCAATAGCTATTGGCTTTTGGATATTATTAAATACATTTGATAAACTTCTTTTCTTTTCTCCAGTATGGACATTTTATCTTCCAGAAGATGCCATTTCAGGCTTTATCTTGACGAATATATCTTCGATATTGTTGGGAATTCTCATAAGTATGAATATCTATGTAATAAAGACTGTAAAACTAAAGATAAGCAATAAATCTTCATTGTTCTCTGGAACTACCTTGGGAATTTTATCCAGTACCTGTGCCAGTTGTTCATCGATAGGGTTTGTAATAATTTCAACATTGGGAGGAACAGGTATAGCCATATCTAATTTCCTGGAAATCTATGCAATTCCTTTACGTATAGTATCTATTCTAATACTTGTCTATGCGTTATATTTAATACATAATAAGCTTACAAGAAGCTGTGTAATAAAATAAATTTTGGTTCAAAAGAAGCCAATATTAATGAATAAAAATAATAGTAATATCTGAAATTATTTTATATCTTTAAAATAAGTACAATTCTGTGGCAACAATATGCTTGCATTTATTTTTTCTAAAATTAAAATCAGAACATGTACATGTTTTATTTTCTATATCGACATCATAATATTTGTTTTTTTCCTTTAAACTACTTCTAACTCTAAATAGTCTTCTATTACTGTTTTCTGGTATATTTTGATTATTATTGCTTTCTCCACCACTACCACTAGTCGCATCTCTGTAATCTTTTAATTCAATTATCATAGGTTCAATTAGAGAAGATTCTATAATCCTGTATGCCTTTTCAAGTCTTCTTTTTTCTGCAGGTTTTAGAGATTTCATTTTATTATTTATAGGAGAATCTCTTTCCCCTTCTTGATCTTCTATCGAATCCACTATTTCTGTTGTAGTTGTTATTGCATTTCTTATTACTTGAAGAATATCATCATCTTTTGTATCTGAAATATATATTACATAAATTAATGCTAGATCTTTTCCCTCATACTTTCTAATAACTCTACCAATACGCTGGATTACCTGATTCATATTGGAAGTTGTTGCTAAGATAATCTCTATTCTAACCTGCGGTATATCGAATCCTATTTCCAGGGTATGTACTGAAAGAAGTGGATAGAAATCTTTTCCCCATTGATTCAAGATTTTCTGTCTTTTGCTGGAACTTGTTTTACTATCTATTACTTTAGATTTTGTTCCATATAACTCAAGCATGTCTTTAAGTTTATTTATAGAGTCAATAGTTTCACTAAAAACCATGATTCTTTCATTTGGAAATTTTTTTGTTATTAGATTTACAGCAGATATCAGTTTATTTTCTGCGCAGCTTAACAAAAGTTTCCTTTTTCTTACGTTTAGAAACCATGCTTTAGCCATTCCACTGACAAAACCACCTTTTCTTAACAATACTGTCATTGACTGAGCATCATATTTTTTAAAACGGTTTGAAATTTTCTTTATTTTAGAAGAAAATGTATCGTATTCTTCCTGTTCTTTTTCAGTAAGGCTTACTTTAACTGGAATAACTATTGGTTTTGCTAGTCTTTTATCGCTAACAGCTCTTTTGATTTGATATCTTTTTACTGGAGGTAACAATGTAAGAATTGTATTGTATTTATCCAGATCTGCTTCATCAAGCGTAGCGGTAAGACCAAGAATTGCCTTTTTATGATCTTCTAATACTGCGTCGAATATGTTTCTAAATACTTTTGCTGAATCACTTACCAAATGAATCTCATCAAAAATCACCATGTTGGATTTACGAATAATATCAAGATTTCTAATAATGCTTTGATAGGTAGCTATAGTTATCTCTCTTACTTCTTTTCTTTCCCCAAAATATGAGCCTATATTTTCTCTTGGTATGCCATATGAGACTAATCTTTTGATATTCTGTTCTATCAGGGTAATTCTAGGTACAAGTAAAAGAATATTGAAAGGAGAATGAGAAGTAGGTGGAATAGTAATAGTAGTAGAAAAAGAGGAGGAGGTAGAATTATCAAATGTACTAGTAGCAACTCTTTTTGCACATTCAAAGGCTATTTCAGTCTTTCCAGTTCCAGTACTATACAAGACTGTACCTCTGAAATCGTTTTCAATCCATGCGTTTACTGCCTCAACTTGATCTTTTTTGAGAGAAAAAGGGAATTTTAGTTGAGAAATAGCAGTAGAGGCAGCGGCAGCGGCAGACACAGACATTTACTAATGTAAGACAAGGAATTTCATATTAGTATTTGTAATTTACCAAGAATTTTTGAATACTTTATTTGTGGGCTTTGCTGTAATTCAATTCTTAATTTCTTTTTAACATTTGTTAACTCTGTTATAAATTCTATGTCTTGATAAAGCATATCATTCCAAAGAAGTAGAACAAGAAATCATCAAGAGAGAGGATACATTCCACATATCCGACACAGAAGAGAAGAAAAGATATTTTGTGGAAAACATCCATTAAGACGATGGGTTGTAGAGAGAACAAATTCATGGCACAATAGATTCAGGAAATTATTTACAAGGTATGAAAAGAAGGATGATGAGAACTATCTTGGTCTTGTACAATTAGCAAATAGCATAATTGTTTATAGAAGGATAATTTTGGGATAGGCTCTTAATGTTGAAATCAATATCATAACTGGTTAATAAAACTTATTTTCAAGATTACAAGAAAATGACAAAAAAATAACATTATATGACGAATTTTCAAATTCATTTCAATACATCCCAAAGGCTATGTTCTTTACCAAAGGTAAGGGAATTCATTAAGATTACTTAATTAGTTTCGAGCTTACCTTACATGATGCAAGGATCTCAGAACTCGATATTGTAACTGTTTCTGGTATCTAATCTCCGAAATGTAAAATCATTACGATTTCAGAAAGAAGAAAATATCCTATCCCTGGACTATTTATTTTCGCTGTCATTGCAAGATCATCTACCAATGAACCTGATAGATTAATTGCTGCCTCAATTGGACTAGCAAATCGTAAAGAAGAGGTAAATACGGATATTTATCAGAACGTCAGACTACAAGAGAAACAGATAAGAAAGCTGGAAATTATGCTGAAGATATGGCAGCGGAAATGTTAACTACAACTATGGGTCTTCCACGATCCTCTTTAAAATGGGATGATAAACAGAGCAATGGAGATATCAGGTAAAACTTACAAGAGCCAAAATTATACCTAACCTGCCGAAGGTATTATGGATGGATCGTAGTCCATAGTTCTAAGTGCAGCAGTTTTCATCATTTGATGGGTAAATAATGTATGTGTTTTTGATTACAAATCTTGTTTGATTAATAAAAAAATGGAGCAAAACTCTATCTTCGATTTCTAAAACTGGCAATAGTATTATTGTTTACAGGAGGATAATTTTGGGCAGCTCTTTATATAAAAATTGTTTGAGAGAAAAAGATTGTTGTAACTTAGGATCAATTTAATATCATTCAAAATGTAAAAAATTATAATAATGGTCCTAATAGAATTCCTTACTGAAAATGAAATAAAATTTCTAATTGGAATAGGTATTTCTTTATTTGCTGGATTTGTTATCGGAATCGAACGAGAAACAAAAAAGAAACCTACCGGGATAGGTACTATTACATTGGTTGTTGCAGGTGCAATGATATTCACTAATCTTTCAAATATTGTGGATCCAAATTCTACCTCTCGTATAGCTGCTCAAATAGTTACAGGTATAGGATTTTTAGGAGCAGGAATTATTATTAAAGGACCTGAAACCACTAAGGTAAAAAATGTTACCACCGCAGCCACGGTATGGTTTGCTGCTGCAATAGGAATGGTAATTGGGTATGGTTTTTATCTAATAGCAATAGTCTTAGTAGTTTTTGCTGCAACAGTGCCCAGAATACCCCATATTACTGATCTAAATTTCTATAAAAATAAAAAGACAATATCAAACGACACACAGGATGATGATATTTAATGCAATTTTTAATGCGTTTAAAATTTTGTCGTTATACACTTTCTTTCCTTCTTTTCTATAATTGCTGATCTATCTTCTTGGTGCTGTTAAGTTAAGACTATTTCGCCTCCAATTTTGAATACAATATTGTTTCTTATTTTTGCATTATATAGATAAATAAATAATTTGATCCAATTGTATACATGTTTTAGGTCACATTTTATACTATTCATGGTACATGCGTAGTAATCATCAAAAGATTCAATTCTATCCTTGAAATACTGCATCACTCTTTCTATCAGACTTTTCTCTAAAGGAGAATGAAATCTGTGTTTTAGATGCAAAAAGTTGCATGGTTGATGATACCATGTACCTCCATCAGTGTAAACTGTATGTCTACCATATTTGGAGACAATGATCTGGATACGGATAGCAATTGACCCAGTTCACATCTGTACTTGGTATTATGAATATCAGTGTACCATAATCCACTAGCATTAATTTTTATTAGAAATTGATTAGCGGATGGTTTTGGAGTTTCAATTTCTTGTATCTCTCATTTACTATTTAGTAAAGAATTGCAGCCCTCATTATTCTCATGTAATAAAAGTATTATACATATGTCATTGACTTATTTGGTGAACAGTATTATCATTACATTTATTGATATGATATTTCTGACAACGGTAAAAATTTAGTTGTATGACTGTAACATTACAAAACAAATTTATCCCAAGAGACACAGATATAAAAAATTACAATAATAATAATAGAGAAGAAATAAATTGGCTAAAATTGCTATTATAGTTGGATCTGTAAGACAAAATAGACAAGGTATCAAAGTTGCTCGTTGGATGGAAGAAAAATTAAAAGAGAGAGATCATATCGTCTATTTTATAGATCCAGTCGAACTCAATTTACCACTTTTAGATAAAATGTACAAGGAGATTATAGATCCACCAGAAAATCTAAAAAAATTGAGAAATCAAATTGTAGAAGCAGATGGATATATGCCCATAACTCCAGAATATAATCATAGCACCTCTGCAGCAATGAAAAATACGCTAGATTATTTTCTTGAAGAATATTATTTTAAGCCTTCAGCGGTTGTATCATATTCTGTTGGTGGATCTGGAGGTGTTAATGCTGTACAACATCTTAGAGTAATATTTGCAGAATTAGGAGCACCATCTATTTCATCATCATTTTCAATATCCAAAGTTCAAGATGTATTCGATGATGCTGGTAGATTAAGAAATCCACTTTATGATAAAAGAGTAAAACGATTTATTGAAGAATTTGAATGGTATATAGACGCATTCAAAAATCAACGCGCCAAAGGCACTCCGTATTGAAGAGGAAAAATTTTAGTATTTTTAGATTATAACAAAAAAAATATTTTACATAAAATATTAAAAATACTTATTATCTGTTTAAAAAATACTAAAGCTAAGAGTAGGTTTTAAAACCTTCTATAAAGTGGGACAAGCTACTTTTTTTATTTAATTTAATAATTCTATAACTTGCCATGTTTTATGTAGAATAAAATTAGTAAATAGAGTATATTTCTAGAACTGACAAATTGGCATTGAAACTTAATATCCAATAGGTTGAGATATATCGAAAAAATTCTTTCTTATAGACACTTGTCTTTCTATTAATAATTTTATTTCCAATAGCGTACTAATTAAATAAAAGAAAAAGGGTATTGATCATGGATATGAAATTAGAAGTTTTGTTCATACCTGTCTCTGACGTCGATCGGGCCAAGCGCTTCTATGAGAAACTGGGATTTCGCTTGGATATCGACTACGTCGCCAACCAGGACTTTCGGGTGATACAATTCACTCCTCCAGGTTCTGAGGCGTCGATCATCTTCGGCAAGGGGATTACTTCCTCTCCGGCGGGCTCAATCGACCCCCCAGTCTTGGCGGTGTACGACATAGACGCCGCCCGAGACGATTTGATCGCCCGAGGCGTCGACGTAAGCGAGGTTTTCCACTACGCCGGCGGCCCCTTCAATAACGCCGTGGAGAATCCACGCG
Source organism: uncultured Nitrososphaerales archaeon (assembly GCA_963695855.1). Taxonomy (GTDB): domain Archaea; phylum Thermoproteota; class Nitrososphaeria; order Nitrososphaerales; family Nitrososphaeraceae; genus TH1177. Next base: position 1,344,277 of record CAVOHZ010000010.1, read on the forward strand.
TCGGAGGACACGACCCGCAAGGTCGTTCTTATTACTCGTTTGCCTCCTTCGAGGATCCAGACGGGAACGGCTGGCTGCTCCAGGAGATCCAGACACGGCTTCCAGGCCGCGAGTGGAACTTGACGCGACCACAGGCCATGGACGTTGCAACCTTGGCAGGGCTCCTCCGCGAGACAGCAGAACATCACGGCCACTTCGAGAAGACACACGTCGAGCATAACTGGTGGGACTGGTACGCGCCTTATCTGAGTGCTCGTCAGAGCGGCACCAATTCAGAGGAGGCAGCAGCCGTCGCTGATCGCTATATGGAGGAGGTCCTTCACGTTCTTCCACGATGATACCGTTCGAGTGGCACCATTATTCGAGTACGTCGGCCGCTGGGGTGGCGGCGGGGGCTTACTCGCGCTCATGCTCAGAAGCGACGCACAGTTCCGAGTTGTTCTGATGGTGTGAAGTCTGCCGACTCTATCGTGCGCCGCAGAGCTGCACCATGGCCCGGAAGAAAAGAAGGAATCGAAGTGAGTTTGATAGTCTAATAATTAATCGATTACCAAAAAAAGACTTTTAGATTTATTGTTCAAAAAACAAGAGGCTAATAGTTGTTTTTTGTGGTTGCTCTTTTTTCCATCTTTTTTGCTAATTATTCTTAAAGTCACCTACTGCTACCGGAGAATGGCGCATCTGCAACTGTGAAATTATTTGCAGTACCAAACGCGCCGTCAGTATTTCACAAAAGTATAGACACGTTATCATTATCCTAATTAGCACTTCATGCAGAATATAGATTAAGATTTTGATCTATATTCTACTATTTAATTAATGACTAGTAGATTCATTTGGTATTTTACAAATATCTGAATTATCTAGCATTTGATAACAACCAATTTACCTCAAACAATTGATTTTGAAAATCAGTTTTTTATTTATTGGTTGAAAAAGTACAATTAAGTTTATCATAATTATTAGTTGTTGTAATATTAAAGAACCGGTTTTTATCTAATATTATTATCATAAAAGAATTTAACTATGTTTTCATTGTGGAATTATTTGATGGACGTATTTCAATATTTGGATTATTTTTAAGCATTTTAGAAAGATAATTAAGATCAGTATTAATTTTATTCCGTAATAAAATTCTAGTTTTTGTTTCTTTATTGTGATTTAATAATTTTAATAATAATTGAAATAAGTTGGGAGATGTGTTATTTTGTCTCGAGCTGAATTATAAGGCAAAGGAGAAACTCTCCCTGCGTAATCAGCATTTAGTCTTTCAATGAGGCCTGCTGCCTTCAGCGCATCAGGAAAAAGTTCTACTCCTGTTGGTCGTAATCCTAGAATTGAAGGGGTATCTATAATTGTAAAATGTGACGGCAATATTATCTTTTTAAGAATAATTGAAGAGTTTATATAATTATAGTTAGTTGTGGTTTGTTGCATAACTCGTTTAACCAATCGTTCTCATTATTATATAATTGATTGATAATTATGTAACAGTTATACTTTGAAACCAGTTATACAACGATGCTTTCAACATTATCTCTCTTATCATGTTCTCTAACCTGATAGCAGTAACATATTCACCAAACATTCTCTTCATAGAGGAAAAAACAGATTCTACCATCCATCTTTGTCCATAGCGTACACTATCTTTCCATTCTTGCAAATCATTCTTCTGCATTTTCACCATCTTGTTTCTAAGGTAATGATTGGTCTTGTTTCTGCATCTAGAATTCTTTCTTACCTTTATTGCTGGTTGTATGCCTTTAAATGATAGAAACTGAAAGATCTTGTTGCTATCATAGGAACCATCCATGATAGCAGTATCTATTACCTTATTCTGTTTTATTGCTATATAATCAACCAATTTTGGAAGTACTTTTACATCATGTACTTCTTCACTAGTAACATCTAATGATAGAATTCTCTTCTTTTTTATATCGACTGCTAAATGTATCTTTAGATATCCTCTTTTTACATTCCACTTGTGTCTAATCCATTCACCCCTCTTAGATACCTTTATACCGGTAGAATCAATTGCAATAACAAAATTATCATCATGCAAGTTAGATTTGGTTATATCATCAGAAATCTTGATATCCAGTCTATTTATTCTTCTGCTAATGTTACTATAATCTGGAATTGATGGCAAAGTGTTTGAAGCATGTTCTCTTACTACTCCTTCAGTTTGTCTGTAGGGTAAGTGAAAGTATGCTCTCATGTATCCCAATAACTTGACAAATGAATCTGGATATACGAATTTCCTACCTTCCTTTTCCTTATTCATCTTCTCTAGTTCAGTATTCCAGTTATCTATAACATCAAAATCCAGTAATACCTCACCACGTTTAACAAGAGATTCGTTGTAATTTCTCCAGTTCACATAATATGACTAGAATTGGTTAGCTAAATGTGTTGAGAAGAACAAGTTGTGCAACAAGGCAGTTAGTTGCTATATAATAGCGAGATCTCTTCATTCATAACCGTGATATGATTCTCTTTTTGGTTTTCTTTGATGAATTGTAACTACTAACTATACTTTTACTCTACTTATTTTTATAATATACATAGTATAGTGAAACCATGAGTAAATCAAATTTAATAGAAAAGAGAGAGAAAGAAAAGAACGACTTTGGAGATGAAGTCCAGACAGTTATTTATCATTTTCCAAAAAAGGATCATGATAAAATGGTAGAATTTACTAAGCCATTTACTGATATATTTAGGAAACATGGTGTTCTACACTGGGGTATATTTCAGCTAAAAGATACTGAAAATATGGTAGAATTTACTAATATAGCCAAAACCCTATCAGCTAATTTAGATGAGGAAGAAGTATGGATAGAGATATTTTACTACAAAGATAAAAAACATAAAGATGAGGTTATGGAAAAAATGAAGAGTGATAAAAGTTGTGAACAGAGTTTTCAAGAATTTATGAAACTTGTAACCCCTGGATCTAGTGTGATCATTGGAGATTTTAATAGTGTCAAGGATATAGAGTTTATTTGAAATTACAAGAAAATGGATGTAAATGTTATAGGCAATCAAAATAGATCCACAATTGTAATGGTGTATAACTCGTGATAAATAATAGCATAGATAGGAGTACAGCAATGACTGAGGAAGTGGAAAAAGAAGTTGATAAGACTAACCAATATCAAAAATCATATGGAAGTAAATTACTACATGATAAAGTAGCTATTGCTGTACATGGAGCAGTTGGGAGTCAGATTGCTCGTAAATTTTCTAAAGGAGATAAAGGTTTTCCTTTAAGGACAACTTGTCCAATGATAGTTGAGAGTTGAAGAGTTGAATATTATGAAAAAGATAATACCATTTTCAGTTTTGACAGTATCAGTAAAGAACATATTCTTAATTTCAATAATTATAATTATTGCTATTTTTCCATTCTTTATCCAACAACAAATGATGGCACAACAGCAACAACAACAACAGATTCTATCTAATCAAAAAGTACCAAATATAGAAAGCCCAATTAGGGGACCTGATAATGTTCCTATGTTTTCCCATCATAAAATATATGTTAATGGTATTGAGCTTCACTATGTGATAGGTGGAGATGATATGCAAGGAGACCCCATAGTCTTACTGCATGGTTTTCCACAAACTTGGTATGAATGGCGACACATTATTCCGCAATTAATAGCCAATAACTATACAGTAATAGCTCCAGATATGAGAGGTCTAGGAGATTCAGAAAAGCCACAAACAGGATACGACAAGAAAACTGTTGCAGAAGATATTTACCAATTAGTAAAGAAGTTAGGATATAGTAAAATCTATCTTGTGGCACATGATATGGGAGGACCAGTTGCATATTCTTATGCAGCTGCACATCCTCAAGATGTACGTAAAATGGTTATACTTGATACTCTATTACCAGGCTTTGGGGTTGAAGAAGCAGCAAACTTTTCACCAAAGGGATTATGGCATCTTTCATTTCATGCAGTGAGAGATCTACCAGAGAAATTGACTGAAGGAAAAGAAGACATATATCTTAATTGGTTTTATGATCATTACTCTTACAATCAATCTGCAATAACATCAGAAGATAGAGAAGAGTACATTAAACAATATTCTAAACCTGGTGCAATGCGTGCAGGTTTTGAATACTATAGAGCAGTTTTTGAAGATGCAGAACAAAACAAAGAATATGCCAAAGAGAAACTTGATATGCCAATATTGACAATAGGTGGAGAAGCGGGAGTAGGTAACTTGACTACAACTTCATTTCAAAGAGTTGCAAACAATGTTACAGGAATAACGTTACCAAATACAGGGCATTTCATACCAGAAGAAAGACCAAATTTCCTGACAAAACAGGTACTAGAGTTTCTCAAATATCTTTTTTAATAAAATAAATTTATTTTTTTTTGTTGGAAGAGACTATATTTTAGAAATATTATTTACCAATCTCAAACATACATAAATCTTTCACTTTTTCTTATTTAGAATCCTGTCGAAATGATGGTATGATAATATGAAAAATTATTAGTTAGATCTGTGCCATACCTCCATCAACGGAAAGGTCGATGCCAGTTATATAACTACTTTCATCTGATGCAAGAAATGAAACCACTTTTGCTACTTCGTCAGGACTACCCATCCTATTCATTGGCACTGCGATTATTAGGTTCTTCTTTATTTGTTCAATCTGTTCTTTATTCTGAACCAAGCCTTCAACGGCAGGTGTATCTATTGGTCCAGGACTTACAGCATTAACACGGATTTTTCTGTTTCTCAAATCAACTGTCCAAGTTCGCGCAAACGAACGAACTGCAGCTTTGGTCGCATTATAAACACTAAATGCCTCTATTCCTTTGGATGCAGCGATAGAAGCATTCAAAATGATAGAACCTCCATCCTGAAACAGCGGAAGTGCTTTTTGTACAGTAAAGAGGACTCCTTTTACATTAATACTAAATATTTTATCAAAGTGTTCTTCAGAGATTTCTCCTAATGGAGAAAATTCTCCAATACCTGCATTTGCAAATAGAATATCAATATGGTCTTTCTGCTCTTTCACAGTATTGTACAATTTATCAAGATCTGCCAGATTAGATACATCACCTTGAATACCAGTTACGTTTTTACCGATCTCTGATACTGCTGCATCAAGTTCACTTTGACGACGACCTGTTATGAAAACATATGCACCTTCTAATATGAACCTCTTTGCAGTAGCTAAACCAATACCACTGGTTCCTCCAGTAATAACCGCAATTTTTCCTTCAAGTTTATTTTCATTCATCTTAAACTCACCTATTGTTATTAGATAACATAAGGTAATTATTTAAAGTAGTAAGTAATAATATAGTTATCAAGTAAATTTTTAGTAAGTTATTAAAAGAGAAAAGTGAGACACCGATTATTATTATATACATGATAAGAAATTTAGTTACCAATTAGAAATGAGAAAATTAATAATTTCAGTAGTCTAGATAAAAGTGATTGGAGTCAAGTAACCGTAACAATGATTGAAACAATTGTATCTTTATAGAGAAGTGATCTTGAAGAACACTTTACATATCTAATGTTAAGAATTCAAAAAAGATTTGATATTGAGATGTGTAATATTAGAGGTATCAAATGTTTTTCTTTTTTGAACAAGAATGAAAACTGACAACTTTTGCTAGTACTAATCAGGCCAGAGGTATAATGCTAGAACGGCAGAGTTAGACGAATAATGTCATTTTTCAACTCCGAAGTGTTTTTAACCTAACTCGGCCAGATAAAGTTGAAAAATGAATGCGGAGGAAGCCAAGGCATTGTTGAAGGATAGAGGAGTTTCCGTTATGAATATGCCTCATGGCTATATTGTAACGGTATCCAGACGGGAAGGCAGTCCGTCTCGTCGTATAGAAATGGATGAAATGGATGCCATCCTAGCACTTGGCAAGATTACATTGCTTGCTGTTGAGGACACGGTTGGAGATATCCTTATCGAATGTTCGAAAAGGATCAAATAGGTCGTCAAATGAAGTCATCTTTACCAAGCATATCCTCTCCATTCTCAACAGCCATCCTTAACAATAGAGCAAATTGTTATATCTGGGATGAATAGCAACTAAACCTTTTTGATATTCAAGTAGTTGCTAAATGATCCGATAAACCAATACCAATAATTACAGAAAATATAGTAAATAGAATGGTCACTAAATCTTCTAAAGTTTAATAAACTCTATACAGGATGCTTATAATTTTCCTAAAGTTGGTTATAATTAATTCCAAAATTCTTCCATGCATTTGGATATATTTCTGCTAGCTTTTCTGGATCATGTAATACATAATGCCTTCCACTAACCGAACTAAATCTTCCCTTCCAGCTAATACTTTCGCCTCATCTACACTTAACATCTCTTTGAATCTGATTAGGTTATAATGCGTTTTTCATATTGCAATATTATGCAATTCTTGCTTTCGCAACTTGAAGATAAGCTCTGCATAACAGGAAGAACTTGCTCTAAAATATTGATTTAAATCCTTACATTTGGATGGTGAACTTCTTTCTTTTGTTCTTATCGGCTCACAATATGGAAACATCTGTCTATCTTCATTTTTGCCTATCAGTTTTTGCATTCTTACTTTCTTCATTAGTAGGCCTTTCAAAAAATAGTTTCGTTTGTTAAATAATAAATTAAATTTGAGAATATTTATAAACCCCATATGTAAATTGTCTATGTGTCAGGCACAAACATGCAATATTGGTTACCATTTCATAGATTACTAGTTTGCCTAATTGGGGTCACTTTCTGAATAAGCCTAATCGTAGGTTTAGTTTCTGAGAATTCTTGGGCCCAAGACTATAAAGCTAATAATGAACAAGGTTACTATGATTCAGTTTATCTGAGGAATTTGGATACTCATTCTATTAGATTTTCTTTAATGGCCCAACCTGAATTTGATCCTGTTGATTTTTATATAATATTTTATTGAAATTCCAGAAATAACCTTGATCATTAACACATTGAGATAGTTTCACGGCAGTAATTGAAAATAATAATAGAAAAAATCTTTCCTTTAATCAAGAAAGAATAAGAAATGAAAAACGAAAAACTGACTTTCACTTATTATTATAGCGAGATAATGCTTATATGACTAGTTCTAGCACAAAAATAATTGTAGACATTCTACTACGGTTAAGAAACTAACAATAATGACAGTTTAATCATCAAAAAAGGAAGGATTAATTATGGTATTTTTATTTCCGTTAAAAAAGGGATCTAAATCTTTACCAATAATTTGATTTGTTGTTGCTGCTGTTGTGGGGTATAATACATTCTTTATTTTCTTTGATCATTTGCTGCGATTTGAAGTACGCCATATTAAATACTAATAGATCTAACAACAAGTTATTTAGGGTGGTATTATACTTCTCGATTGTATCTACAAATTGTTTGACTCGTATAATGTCATTCTCAGTTAAACCTTTATCAAGTAGATTTCTCAAAATAATTCCTGTTGAACCCTGAGATAAAAGAATTAATCTCTTATTTTGTATTTCTTTATTTAAATCATATATCAAGTATTCAAGTCTTTTCTTTTCGTTTTCTAATGCTATATTTTTTTCATAACTTGAAAGAATTTCAAAAAATCGTTCTTTTATTTCTAGTGGATTCCTATCGTTTTCGGATGAGATCTCGTTTAAAACGTCTCGTATTTTTTTTAGATCCGGAAGACCGAAACCTAGTTTTTTTAGTTCATCTAAACAATTTAACAATAGGGTTTTTGAGCTCAGAGAATCTGAATATTCGGAATCAATTTTCAAAGTTGTTTGAATGTCAATTTTTATCGTGTCACGTATTCTTTTATTAGATTCAATTTGTTTGTCCAAACCTTCAAGAATCATTAATTTTTTGTAAGATTTCAAAAATATCCTTGTCCCTATATTTTTTTATTTTTTTTATAGTTGTAGCTAAAAAAGATATATCGTCGATTGGTATACCTTCCTTTTCTAAACCATCTTTAATATTCACATACCAGTCAAGTTTTGCCGATGATATACCAATTTTATCTTTCACCAAAGCATAATTCTCTTCTGCATCAGATTTTTCTTTTTCAAGGTTCTGAATATCCTCGGTCAAATTTTTAACTTTGTTTTCCAGTAACGCTTTCTCTTGTCTTTTTCCCTGGATAGATTCTTTCAATTGTGAAGGTGGGATCTCTTCTTTTGCTATTCTAATCATTTCCAGCAAACAATCCTGCATAACAGCCTTATTCACATCCAATTGGTTGCATAAACGATAAGCGTCTTTGAGGAAGATTTGTAGATTTTCATCATCAGATATTCCCAAATTATCAAGAATGTTTTTATATCTATATCCAAGTGCACATTCTTTTACAGTGAGATTTTCTTTTCTCAAGTGTACAACGAACTCTCTAATGGATTCAAGATCATATCCAGCTAGGGAATCTGAAAAAGTCTTGATTATGTTCGTGACAGAGCCCGTACTGATGCCACAATCTGCAGCATTTTCATCTCTAGCCATTCCCATTAGCCAGTTCTGTTTTACTTTAAATTCAATATATGATTCAATTTTTTCTGTCATATGAAAGTTATTCGAAAAAAAATTATTTAAAACTTTGAATGACGTCAAGATATCCGTCAAGTGGTCATCAAAACAGTCATTTCCGTCAAGAAATTCGTCAAGTTGTCTTGAATTGTGATCCAGGAGTTATCAATAGGCATGAAGATATAGAGGACGATAAACTGAACAAACGTTAAGTTGTAGAGGCAAATTATGAAACTGAAATAATCGAATTATTTTATGAGCTAAAGGTCGCTAGACGTCGCTAATGAATAAATTTACCAACAAACGATAGAATAGATTATTTTAAAAAATTTAAAATTACTAAATCTTGATGAACTGATAGAGATTTATTGAGCATTCGTTCTCAATTATTCTTATTTTAAATTTTTATAACTCGGTAAAAATATCAATTATCAATTCTCATCATCTAGTCGATTTACAAAGATATACTCAAGAATTACCTCACCAATCTTATGTCTCAGCGCTTTCTGTATCTCCAGAGCCTTCCTGTGGTATACAAGAGTCCTGTTATAGTAGTGTAGAGTTTGGTGGATGAGGTAAAGATATGTTCCTATATTTTCACCAATTTGTTTTCCAGTTTTCTCTTCCTCTAATATTTAATGCAAAATCTATATGTTCTAACGGTGGCAGAAGTTATTCTAGATAGATTGATTCCTTTACAGATATTAGTTATATATGTTCTAACGCCGGTAGAAGTTGTTCTAGATAGATTGATTCCTTTACAGATATTAGTTATTTTGGATTCTTCTACTTTAGGTATGATAGACCATGGTCTAGTCTTCAGAGGATCCTACTGAGATCGAGTATCATTTATCTTATGTTATAGGATGTTATAAGATGTAACCAAAAAATTTAAGACTTACCTTGTGGTTGGCAAGTCCGCTGGTTAGAAAAAAAGTTAAAGCTTATCATCTTCACGAACCAGAAGATGCTTTAGTATCAGCAATGATCAACGACAAAAAAATAACAAATGCAAAACAATCAAGATCATTTGTCATAGGAGATATGGATGAAAAGGATATCTCCTATCTACAAAAACAAGGTCTAATAGTTCAAGTAATAGAAGATGATCCAATCGTTAAGACTCCTGGGACAGATGCAAAGAAGCTTTGTAATATAGATCTTGATCAAAATCTGAATAATGAGATTCAATTTGCAGAAAATCTAAAAATACTTTTAATCTCCTTGGGTATTGCCTTTTGTTTCTGGTGCTTTTAATGCATACAAGAAATTACCTATGGCATTATTTTCTACATTGTGGTCAAACTGACTATCTGTTTGATTTTTTTGCTCTTGCTGCACCAATATTACAATATTATTATTGGTATGGGCCTAAATAAAATGACATTTTTGACACGGGCTCGGAGGTGTGTGAATTGTTTTTGACACAATATTTTTGGCCCATATGCTATCTTTGATTTATAATATCATGAGTTGATAAATAATAATATTCTAAATAATCGTCCAAAATATTGATACGTTAATGGGTAGAAACAGAACAAAAACCAGAATGAGCTTCAAGCCATGCATAAAGATCCCTTATAACAGACTGCTGTATTGGGCCTATACCAGTTTGCCATTGAGATGAGGGATAGAATACATGACCAAGATTTGGATATGTGATTAGCATATGATCAGGATGTCTTACATCGGCTCTGACTATATGAAAATCTTTATTGGTACCAATCCCTTCTGTATTCAGGCTAGGTTCAAAGTTAACATACTCCGTACGAGAGTGAGGCTCTGACTGAACCAATATCCGAGCGGCTATACTACTACCTCATAAAGAAGGTGAATAGATGTTTGCCGCCTGTTAGCCGACATAAAAAAAAGAAAATAAAATAAAAAAAGAATGAAAAAAAGCAAAATCAAGGGAAAGTAACAAGTATAGCATATGCTATTTTAGATAATTTTTAATATGATGAATTATAATAGAATATTACGCTTAACAGGAACATAAGGATGACCTGATACAGATAGAGATTTTCATAGATGTTAACTTAACGAAAGATCTAACTATATGTGAAGAGTCAAGTGAATCCAAATCAGACAGTAAGTTATGCTCTAACAGTAGTATGATGTATGTAGGAATGGATCTCCATAAGAACTACTTACAGATTGGAGTAATGGATGAGAAAGGAAAAGTAATCAGCAATAGCAAAATAGAGAATGATATACAACAGATAGGGGATTTTTTGACCAGATCAATAAAATTAATAAAAATGATGATGGTAAGAACTGCTGCCACAATCATCAAAAGATAGTAATGGAATCATCATGTGTGTATGGTATAACTATACGAATACTGGTCTGAAGAAAGAAATCTGGATGTAATACTATCAAATCCAATTAAAACAAGAGCAATTGGATCAGCAAAAAAAATAAAGACAGATAAACTTGATGCAGTAAAACTATCTAGTTTACTGAGAGGGGGATTCATATCAGAATGTTATGTACCTAATAAAAAAACTATGGAACTACTTGATGAGCTGGTAAGACATAGAATTGCACTGGTGATGAGAATGAGAACCAGATTGAAGAACAAGATCCATGGGATAATGCATATGAAAGGAATGCGAATTAATAGTAACAATAATAGTACTGCTCGCTTCACAATAGAGTATATCAATAAACTACAAGCATTGAACGATTATAGAATTGATGCTTACATTCGTTTGATAGACTCATTTGATTATGAGATTAAACAGGTATCCAAGCAGATTCCTGCTGTGTATGCAAAAGAAGATATTGCAAGATTATTGGTGACAATACCTGGTATTAGATACCATATATTCTGCTCTTCTTCTTCTAATAAGTGAAATTGGCGATATTAACAGATTTACAGATTCAAACCATCTTTGTTTGTTCGTATTCGGGATTGATACCATCCATCAACTCATAGTTCTTTCTGGTGGAATAACATATCATGGTAACATAACTAAAACAGGCAGTAGCAAATATCTAAGATGGATAATGGCTGAATGCATGCGTTCTCATATCAGCAGAACTCAACCTGACAGTAACATAACAAAATTCTGTTATAGACTGGCAAAAAAGAAGGGAAGTGCTAAAGCAACAGTTGCAGCATCATCCAAACTGTTAAAGATATATAGTCTACTGGATAATGAAAGAGAAGAGAGAATATACACATACAAATAACAACAATAACAATGATAAAATCGAAAGAAAGATTTAAAATTTATTATTATAGTTAAGGTGATAACAAATTATTATTACAGTCACAAGACATCTATTGAGGGAAAGCCTCGTCGATCTAACTGTGGTAACTCCTTAACAAATGGATAAAGACGGTAATGAGGGAAAGCCTCGCATGGATAAGTATCCGTTTCTACAAATAATGAGGAGATGAATAAATAAAAAAATAACCATGATGAATTAAGATAAATATTTAATAATACTTCACATGGATATAGCTGTGAATGTCTTGCTTGTTTTTTATTTTATGATAGTATTCTTAAATTTAGAGCCTATCCCAAAAATAGATAGGAATATAGCTCGTTTGTTTCTTATCATATCTGATAATGTTTAAGAGTAAAAAGTATGTTAGAACAATTACACGCATTCCAGATGATCTATGGAATGAAATTAAAAATATTTTGCCAGATGAAAAGCCAGAGAACACTATAGGTCGTCCAATTGTTCCATATAGAAAAGTGTTTGATGGTATCATGTTTATCCTGAGGACTGGATCTCAGTGGAAAATGTTACCAATATAATATGGTTCTGGTTCTACATGCCATAGAAGATTTCAGGAATGGAGAGAATTAGGTATTTTCGATATACTATGGACTAGCTTACTAAAAATATATGATAACAAAAAAGGAATCAAATGGTCATGGCAATCACTCGATAGTATATCTGTAAAATCGCCTTTAGGGGGGGGGGCGAAGACAGGCCATAATCCTACTGACAGAAGCAAATTAGGCAGTAAAAGACATATTCTTACAGATAAAGATGGTATTCCATTGTCTGCTGTTATAACATCTGCCAATACTCATGATGTTACTGTTGCAATTGATACAGTTGACAGCACAGTTATCAAAAGACCATCATTATTATCCAAACCAAAGCATAACCAAATGAAACAGAATCTGTGCCTTGATAAAGCATATCATTCCAAAGAAGTAGAACAAGAAATTATCAAAAGGGGATACATACCACATATACGACACAGAAGAGAAGAAGAAGAAAGAATATTTCATAGAAAACATCCCACAAGAAGATAGGTAGTTGAGAGAACTAATTCATGGCCTAACAGATTCAGGAAATTATTTACAAGGTATGAAAAGAAGGATAAAGACTATCTTGGTCTTGTACAATTAGCAAATAGCATAATTGTTTATAGGAGGATAATTTTGGGATAGGCTCTTAATTATTCTTCCAATCATTTACAAGCAAGTCCATAGCTCCATCATTTATGATTGTATTGTAATTTGAAGGATTTCGATAACCCATGTAACCACAATGGTTATCTCCCCATGTTGGAGATAAATCAAATTCTAGACAGTCCCAAAGATAATTTGCATCTGCATCATACAAATAAGGGGGTATCTCATATCTAACGTTATACTCTGAATAATAATTTTCGGCTGGTGTTCGTATACCAGATTCACTTCCTTTTAAGCCCAATGCCGAATCTGGTTCAGCTTCAGGATAAGATCTTTGTAACAGATTGTCTTCTGGATTATATAAATTATAGAATTTTTCCACAACTTTTTCTATAGGTTTACCAGAACATGATAATTGAGGTTGATTAGATATACAATCTGATGCGTCAATGGATACTTGCTCATCATCAATGGCAGCACCTAAAAGATGAATCGATGAAATTCTAAAATTTAATAGAGGCTCATTAAATAGACTGTTGATTGCTGAAAAAGTAACTCGTGAACCAAGTGAATGAGCGATAATTCTCAAATCAGTATCAGAGCATTTACCTTTGAAATCTAAAATAAATTGTGCAAGTTTCTTGCCATTTGCATTCGCTATTTTCTTACCTTCTTCCCATCCTCCAGTAAAATCAAAAAATGAAGGAGGAGCTAAATTAGAATCCCATGTGAAGCTAATAACAGGTATTAAATAGTTCTTATCTCTAAGAACTAAATTTATTCTATCAGATTCTTCTTGAGCTTGATCTTCATCACGTAAAAATCCATGAACATATATTACGGATTCACCAGGACAATTTCCTATCTGTAATCCTGGAACATTAATAGCGTTATATTCATTTATTGTATAATCCGGTTTTAACTCTCCACTATCAAGATCAAAGTGATTACGTGTAGAAACCTTAATAGAAGATTCTTGTGAAATAGATGAATCCAAAGGCAGATTAATAAATATTGATGCGGCCATTAATATAATACATATTAAAACGATATTATTGTTTATCATTATAACAAAATAATAACGGAATCATATAACTTTATTGTTCTATGTACAAGAGAAGAGAAAAGCATGGTTATCAACATGGGACCAGTGGTTTGTGAATTGTTTTTGACACAATATTTTTGGCACATCTTATAAGACAATTAAAGTAGAACTGGAATTTGACTATAAGTGATAGTGTTAGGAATATAAGGAGTGCAAAAAAACTGAGATAACAGTTACTAATCTTTAATATTTATAACTCTATTTGAAGATATAAAAAAGAGGGAATAATGGGAAGAAAGAAGCGAGTTATTCTGATCGGCCTGAACCCTTGGGAAGTCGACTATAGCAATTGGCCTGATCTAACTCCAGAAAAGGTCATGGCAGCATTTAAAGCGGACGAAGCGACTCTTAATTCTCTCGGCTATGATGTACAATCGTGTCTAGTTGACCCTGATGAGACGGCTGAGACTGTCGTCACCCAGAAACTGATAGAGACCACGTTTGATTGCGTCATGATTGGCGCTGGAGTCCGTACCATTCCGGATAAATTTCTTTTATTCGAGAAACTCATCAATATCGTGCATCAGCACGCGCCGGCAGCAAGGATTTGCTTCAATACGAAACCGAGCGATACGGCTGAAGCTGTGCAGCGGTGGCTCCCACCGTAAGCTTGACGGTGATTTTAATTTTGTTATAATCTTTTAGTAACTTTTTTGTATATTTTTTTCAAAGTATATGTTCCTAATTGGTTAACTGGCTCTAAGGGCTTCGAGTCCAACATGTAGTTGGGATCTGTAAACTATTATTTATTAATTTAGTAACTTATTAAAATATATCCAAGCTTTAGCTGAGTATATAATATTATGAGAAACATGGGAGAAGGATAAGCGATATATTACAGATAGGACTAATGAATATGATTACACAACTGTTAACACAGCTCTATTTTAGGATTGAAAGCAACCCAAACAAATATCTAAGAATGCATTTTCTTTTGATTTTAATCATGCTAGTGTGTCAAAAGTTGTAGTTTCAAACCTATTTTAGTCAAATTCAAACGGTGTCAAAAAATTATACTATTTTAGTCAAATTCAAACGGTGTCAAAAAATTATACTATTTTAGTCAAATTCAAACGGTGTCAAAAAATTATACTATTTTAGTCAAATTCAAACGGTGTCAAAAAATTATACTATTTTAGTCAAATTCAAACGGAATCGAAGGTCGCACATCCTCGAGCTCCCCAGAGACAACCACAAAGAACGGTGCCCCGGTGTCCCTGCTCATAGGACACTTCGCCACCATTCATCGCACGTATGTGTCCATGCGCTGCAATGCGAGTAAGCTGTGCTGGCGTTAATTTCGGAAATATTTGTTCAATACGAGAGCTGATTATAGGAAGTCCCCTGCGCGTATTTGACATATACTTCCAGTGTGGTTGCTTCTCATAAATCATCGCTTGAATATTTCTTCTGTCTTTATCTGATACGAACATAGTTAGTTCGGCTGCAAGTATATACATGCAGTCAAATCAGATTCCCATAAGAGGTTCAAACCTTTCGTTTCCTTCTTTGGAATCCCATAATAATATGACATTCATTACAGGTTCTTTTACTTCAGAATAGTTCTTATTTACTAGTTTCCGTAGCAGGATTACCACTAAAGAAATTATTAAGTAATTTTACTAGAAAAACTGGCTCTGCTCTTCTGGAATCCAATGACCTGAATTTTGAACTATAATACTATGCACATTTGTAGCTAATCCTAGCTGTTGTATAGACTTTAATGTACTGTTCCCAGGAATTAACCGAAAGTAAATGTATAGAATTGAAATCCTTTTCCTTTAACATCAATTCCAATATAATGAGCAGCGTAGTTGTTATGTATAGCTAAATTATATAGTCTTTGTCCGTCAATTCTGAAACTACCATCAGGTGATAGATCCTCTCCTAGCGATTTGTTTGATATTCTCGATGTTGACATCGCAGATGCTTCTTCTGCTCCTTTATCATTAAAAACAGCTCCTCCACCTTTTCCTCCTGCTATTATATTTACAGATTTTGCATAATATGTCAAAACAATACGCCCAGTATCACTTTGTAATTGCATATTATCAGGGTTGTTTTTCCAAATGCCTTGAAGATATGCTATATGAGGTTTGAAATTTGTATTAGATGGGATTGAGTATGAAATTGTCTGATCTGGTTTGAAGCCCTCAGGATTTCCGATCGGGGCTCTCGCTTTATCATACCCTATGTATATTTCTGGTGTGGTGCTCTGTCTTAAATCTACATATTGCAGACTTCCTGGTTTAATTACTGTAGTAGGTCTTGTATTGAAGCTTATCTCTTTTGCACCCATTAGAGCAGCACGTTCTGCTAGCAGCGATTGAATTGCTTTTTCAATTTGATCATAACTACCTTCACCTATGTGATCGTATCTTATATCTCCTTGAGTATCAATCAAGTAAAACCTAGGCCAATACTGGTTTCCATAAGCATCCCAAGTTCCATGGTCACTATCTAGTATTACAGGATAACTTATCCCAAATCTTTGGACAGCAGCCTTCACATTGGTATAATTCTTTTCAAACGTAAATTCAGGTGAATGAAGACCAACTATGACTAAACCGTTATTAGAATATTTTTGATTCCAATCGTCAATGTAAGGCATAGGACGAATCGAGTTAATGCATGTGTATGTCCAAATGTATACTAAAACTACTTTTCCTTTAAGAGATGAAAGTGTTAGCGGATTATTATTAGGTGTATTAATGTAGCCACTTATTTGAGCAAATTCAGGTGCCTTTTTGAGTTGTAACTTGTCAATGTGCTGGAACTGAGTCTTATTGATTTTCATAGTTACGGTATGATTTCCTATCGTTGTATCTAATATTGCAGGATTAGTTATCCCAAATCTTTGCACAGCAGCCTTCACATTGCTATAATTCTTTTCAAACGTAAATTCAGGTGAATGAAGACCAACTACGAGCATGTCTTTGTCTTTTTGTTGTATTGGCCATACATTATTAAGACCAGGGTTGTTAAAATATATTGTAAAACCAAAGATAACATATAGTACCGTTATTGCCACCATTAATGCACTAATATTATTTCGATTCATTGTTTAAGTTCCACTCCATTCTTTCTGTCTTTGATCACACGCATATACATCGTGGCAAAAGTAAATAAGGATTCTCATTTCCATTAAAGCATTTTTATTTTCTATAAGATGTGAAAATCACAATGGCTAGCTTTGGCTTTTGTTCTTATATAGTTTAATAAAAGCAATAAAGTACTTCATAAAGGCCCAAACGCAAATGACCCTAATCCATCATTTAACAAGTAATGTCAGTAGCTTTTTCAGCACTACACAAGATGTTAAAATCTGATCCAAAAATGATTAACATAATTTACAAAATACTGACTACAAATGATCGTGAGCAATATAAAGATAATAATAACAACGATATCGCTATCAAATATCTTAACCAATAATGATAACATATTAGACTTCGAAAAACATTACGAAAACCTTTTTCTATAATTCTATTGGAAATTGTTCAGCAATATTGTAATAAGTTACTAAAAATATAAAAACAAGTTTACAGATCCCAATTACATGTCATACTCGAAGCCCTCAGAACCCTTATATCAATTAAAGTTATTTTAATAATGATTCATTAATGAACCAATAATTTATTTATGAAAAAATAATTTATTATTTACTATCCTGCAATATCATTTTGACCAATAACTTTGGTTGGTTTATTTTAAAAGAAGTTCACCCTTCTTAGATAGTGAATGTACCAATCGTACAAGGTAATTGAATATTAGGATAGTTTACTACAATGTTTATTACATACTCATACATAGATTTAACAATGAATGAAAAAAGCAGTTCTTCATTTCATTTTTCATTTTATCTGGTAACAATATTTCTTACAATTCTTGTTGTAACCGTAATAATTTTTAGCTCATTAACATTAAATATAAATCAACCCGCAATAGCAGAACAACAACCATCACCTTTTCTTGAAGACATCTCTTTTGATATTGATAATGTTACTTTTTCTCATCATATAGCATCTGTCAATAGAATTCAAATGCACTATGTAATTGGAGGTAAAGGAGATCCTGTTGTACTGTTACATGGATTTCCGCAATCATGGTATGAATGGAGACACATAATGCCGGCATTAGCCAAAAATTATACTGTTGTAGTGCCTGATCTTAGAGGATTTGGTGATTCTTCAAAACCTATAACGGGTTATGATGGTAAGACTACTGCTGAAGATATTTATCAATTGGTATCTCAATTAGGTTTCAATAAACCAATTTTTCTCGTAGCACATGATGTAGGCGCGCAGACAGCTTATTCATATGCTTTCTCTCACCCTGCTAATGTATCAAAATTAGTAATCATGGATTTCCCATATCCAGGTTTTCTACCTGCCGAATTTGGTAAGAATGGACCTTGGTGGTTTGCTTTTCATCAGACACCTAATTTACCCGAATTTCTAGTAGAAGGTAAAGAACGAGAATATATATCATGGTTCTTCAAAGAGTTAGCCTACAACCCATCTGCAATTACAGAAGAAGATATAGATATATTTGCGCATCAGTTTTCATCTCCTGGTACAGCGCGTTCAGCATTTGAATATTTTAGAGCTTTTCCAGTTGATGCAGAACAAAATATAGAATCATCCAAAACCAAGATAACAATACCTGTATTAGCATTAGGTGGTGATATTTATCCAGGGTTAGGTGGCGACATACCTGGCAACTTTGCAGCAAGCTCGTTACAATCACTAGCTACGAATGTAACTGGAGTCACTGTTCCACTTTCAGGACATTGGATTCCTGAGGAGCGTCCAGACTTTGTAATAGACCAACTTTCAAAATTCTTTTGAAATAGGAATGATAACGAAAGTGAATAAAAGTAGAGTACACATATTTACTATGGATTAACCAAGTGTGAAATATTGAAATATGGTGGTTAAATCACATGATTCACGATTCAATCATCTAAATTACAATCTTATTTTTTTATCGTTTAATAATTTGATTATATTCTTTGTATATACTATCTGTATCGTTAACAGTTTAATACAATATTAAGAATCTATTATTGAGATTATAAATATTAGATTTTATTATATAATGTAATACATAAATATTAAGAATACTAAAGGAAACTTAAATGGCTATCAACAAGGAGCCAAAGAGTCTAGGTATGCCTTGGGAAAAAGAATACGATTACGCCCAGGCGGTCAAAGTTGGAGATACTATTTATCTATCGGGACAGGTAAGTCATGATGATGAGGGCAATATCATGGGTCTATTATATAGATTCACTCGAAACAAAAAATAAAATCATTAGAAGAGAAATATAAAAAAGAGATACAATCGATAAAAGAAGAGATTGAGAATAAATTCAGCTGATACTATCAAAAATAAAATTAAAAAAATTTGTCTAACAACAACTTTAATTCTTTGGATAAAGACAATTAATTGAAGATAATATATATTGAAAAAAACTTTATGAGATATAATCCCTAAATTCGAAAAGTATTTCAAATTCAAGTAAATATTTCTATATAAGAAACAAAATCAAGGTCACATTTGTTATATCTTTGTCTATTGATATTTTTTGCAATTAAATTTTATAACTATTAAAATACAATTTGAAGGAGAAATTCAATTCCCGTTGATAGTATTCTTCTAATTGTTACTTTTATTATGTAGCCTTTTTCTTTGACATTTCTGCGCAGAAACCTTCGGCTGCTTTTTTAATCTCATCTAGAGAAAGGTCTTTCTTATGAGTTGCTATTGACCATTGATATCCAAATGGATCTTTTATCGATCCAACACGGTCTCCCCAGAATGCATCGTTGACTGGGTGTACTACAGTGGCACCTGCAGATACAGCCTGATTAAAAGTTGAATCTACATCATTGACATATAGATAAAGCCAAACTGGATTTCCTCCAACAGATTGAGGTGAAAAAGATTTCATTTCTTGGGATTCCTCAGATAACATAATAGCAGAATCTCCTATTATAATTTCTGCGTGCATGATAGTCTTATTATCAGGTCCATACATGCGATGACGTTCTTCCGCATTGAATGATTTTTTATAAAATTCTATTGCACGTTCTGCATCTTTTATGATTATAAAAGGTGTAATGGTATGGTAGCCATCTGGTACTGGTTTTACATTAGCTGTCATATTTGTCATAATTATTATTACTTTATTTAAAAATATCCTAAAGAGACTAAATAGAAAATATTTTAAAAGAATTCTAATAATTTAGGTTTAGTATATTAGACTATACTCTCATTGTAAGGAGAATTTGTTCTGTTTGGTTTTAAACTACATATTACGAATTAATTTCACATCCATAAAACTTGGGATGGGACCAAAATTCATGTCAAATTTGTTGCACATCCCACTGGCCCCATTATATAAGTGGGTTCATTTATGGTGAGTTTGATCTTATGGATTGAAAATACAATAAGGAGAAAATAGGATAAATGTAACAAACTATCTACAAGAATAGGGAAAATTCAAAACATACCTAATATAAAGAATAAAGAGATTGTAAATGAGTTTCTTGAATATATGAGAAGTAATGGTTCCTCTGAACATCTTCAAAATAATAAATTAAAAGTTGTTATAGCATTAGTAATTTTTTATTTCTCATCTATCGAACGTAATCCACTATCTTCTTGTATAACCTCATCTACATAATGTGAATGAATATCCCAATCATCATATATGTCACCGACTTTGATATACTTTTGTCCTTCATCATCCTGTATTTCTGATACAGTAGCCATTAGATCTAAGCGAACAGGAGGGATGGTAGGTAATAATTCCTTAATAGTCAAAGGTATATCATCATCCATTTCATCTTGATAGTAATAAATATTCAAAGCAAAGGATCTACCATTAATATTGCCTAATTCTATTACAGTAGGTTTAGATTCTTTGGATTTTTCTAAATTAGATATAATAGAAAATATTTTGTTATAGCTTAACTCGATAGCTTTTGCTAATTTATCTTTATCTCCATCCAAAAACGGTTTATTTAATTTATTAGCTAAGTGTATGAATGAGTCTTATATTCTTATTATCATATATTTCTACATCTTTTTTAAACTAACGATCTATATGTATACTCTTTTTTTTACTATAATGTAATTCAGGTTACTCATCCAGATAATCCTGTATCTGAAAAATAAATAATTGTTCTCGGTTACACAGTTTTTGCTAATAAGATCATAGTCATAAAATAATCCATTCTCAGTTTGACCAATTTTTTGACCAAGTACTAGAAAAAAATATCCAGATATGATTAATATTTCTTTCTTTTTCAATTCTTTACATATTGTCCATAAATTATAATATCAGAAAGGTTACTAAATCAATCAATAGTAAAGGGCTACGAGAAAAATTGGTTTATTGAAACCTAATTGAGATACCAATTGATAAATATCTTCAGCAGTAGTCTTACCATCATAACCCGTTATAGGTTTTGAAGAATCACCAAATTATTTCACATTGCTTTAACAGATTTTTCACATTATTAAAAAATTCTTAAATCTAGTTTTATAATTCTACATATATAATGACTAGTACAAAAAAGCAGATTCCACTTTATCCTCTATTACTGATTAATTTTATAGGAACTCTAGGTTTTAGTATTGTTTTACCTTTTTTGGTATTTCTAGTCATAGATTTTGGAGGGAATGCTATAGTTTATGGAATACTAGCGGCGGTTTATCCTGCATTTCAATTAGTTGGAGCTCCAATACTAGGAAGATGGTCTGATACTTATGGACGAAAAAAAGTACTTCTTGTCAGTCATGGAGGAACATTGATTGGTTGGATATTTTTCCTTTTTGCATTATTTTTACCTGTTGAAAATCTTTTTAGCATTGATTCTCCACTTTTTGGAACTATTGTTATAACTCTGCCATTACTTGTATTATTTTTTGCCCGAGCTATTGATGGAATTACTGGTGGTAATGTGTCTGTTGCCAATGCATATCTCGCAGATGTTTCAACAGATGTGAACAGAAGCAAAAACTTTGGTAAAATGGCAGTATCTTCTAATCTTGGTTTTATTGTTGGTCCAGCAATAGCAGGAATTTTAGGTTCAACTATTTATAAAGAAGTTTTACCTGTCTTGGCAGCTCTTATTCTCTCTCTAATAACCTTATTTGTAATAGGTTTCACTTTAAAGGAATCCAAACCAGCAGCAATGATACAAGTTCCAGAAAAAGGAAATATTGGAAAAGTTTTTGCACAGGAATGCAAGGAATGTTACAAGATTGTCAATCCTAAAAAAATTAAATTCAAAGACGTTTTCAAGCTAAAATATGTTTCATTCTTGCTTTTCTTGTATTTTTTTATCTTTCTTGGGTTTAACATCTATTATACTTCATTTCCAATTCATGCAGTTGGTAGTTTACATTGGTCTATAACACAGATGGGAGTATTTTATGCAATCTTAAGTGGGATGATGGTTTTGATTCAAGGTCCAGTTCTACGTAAGACATTACAAAAATTCTCTGAGGAAAAACTAGTTGTAATTGGTAGTATTATTTTAGGTACAAATTTTATTTTGTTTGTATCAAATGAAACCTTCTTAATTTATGTGGCTGCAATTTTGTTTGCAGTTGGAAATGGACTTATGTGGCCTTCTTTCCTGTCAATACTCTCAAAGCGCGCTGGGTATGTTTATCAAGGAGCAGTACAAGGTGTTGCAAGTAGTTTTGGAAGTCTAGCAAGTATTATTGGACTAATAATAGGAGGAGTTTTGTATAATTTAATTGGTGGATTTACTTTTCTAATTAGCGCTGGAATTATATTCGTAGTTTTTATCTTGTCTTTTAAATTATTAAAACTATAAATTTTGACTATTAATTAAGGACCTAAAGAAAATCTTACACCTAAACTTCAGGTAGCTGAATTTCCCGGTGATAGAAAGCCATTGACTGAAATAGATTGGAAGATATTTTAAAGTAACATAAAAATATTGATTAATCTATACTTTTAGAAATTATCAAAAAATCTAGCAGAATTAAAACAAATTTTGAAGAGTAAATATGACTATTATTGACCTTTTTATTAACAAAAATTAACCTTTCATTTTAGAGAAATTGTTAATTAATTGTTTCTAATATATCAACTTAAATAATAACATTCTTTATCATTATTCTATGACTGAAAAAAGCAACCGTTCATTTCAGTTTCCATTTTATTTTGTAACAATATTTCTTACAATTCTTGTTGTAACCGTTATAATTTTTAGCTCATTAACATTAAACATGAATTATACTACAATAGCACAACAACAATCACCTTATAATGAAGATATATCTTTTGATATTGATAATGTGACCTTTTTGCATCATATGGCATCTGTGAATGGTATTCAATTACACTATGTTACAGGTGGTCAAGGAGACCCTATAGTCTTGTTACACGGTTGGCCAGAAACATGGTATGAATGGAGGCATATTATGCCAGCTTTAGCTAAGAACTACACTGTTATTGCGCCTGATCTGCGAGGCCTTGGAGACTCTTCAAAACCGTTTACGGGATATGATGGTAAAACCGTAGCTGAAGATATACATCAACTAGTTACTCAGTTAGGATTTAAAACAATTTTCCTAGTTGGTCACGATATAGGAACACAGGTAGCCTACTCTTATGCAGCTGCACATCCTACGGAAGTAAAGAGGTTAGTAGTCATGGATTTAACTATTCCTGGGTTTGAACCTCCCGGAATGATGCCAATATGGTGGCGCTCATTCCATGAAACACCTGATGTACCTGAAGCCCTTGTAAAAGGAAAAGAGATGATGTATTTATCATGGTTCTATCGTAATCTTGCGTATAATCCATCTGCAATAACGCAAACGGATATTAACGAATTTGTTAGTCATTATTCTGCTCCAGGCGGAATGCGTGCCGGATTTGAGTATTATCGAGCCTTCCCACAGGATGCAATTCAAAATATGAATTATTCAAAGACAAAGCTTACAATGCCAGTACTGGCGCTAGGAGCAGGATACATTCCAACATTTGGAGGTAATATTACTATGCCTACTATCGTGTATGGGATGCAGCAATTGGCTCAAAATGCTACGGGTATTACAGTTCCCAATTCGGGTCACTGGATTCCAGAAGAGCGGCCAGACTTTGTAATAAAAATGCTCGACAATTTCTTTGCTTGTAATTCTACTAAATCTAAATGAGAACTATTATCCCATTAATTCAAAGATACTGTGAATACCATATCACCAAATTACTCATGTTTAACAGCAAAAACATCCACATTGATGGAGCTTATACACATGCCTAATGGTAGTGAGCGGATTACCAGCAGTCCAAGTTCACGTGTTCGCGAGCTTGGGTTGGCTTTGCCAACGCCTCCGACCCCGTTAGGTGCTTATATTGAGTCTTCGGATGCCATGAATTTGCTTTTTCTCAGTGGCATGCTTCCATTTGCTAATGGGAAACTCGCTATTTCCGGCAGACTGGGTGACAACCTTTCGGTTGAGCAGGGCCGTGAAGCAGCTTTCATGGCTTCGCTTAACGCCCTGTCCGTAGCTAAGGAACATCTCGGCGATCTGGATCGGCTGAAAAAGTTGGTCAAGTTGACAGTGCTGATAGCATCAACGGAGCAATTTACTGAACATGCGTCCGTGGCTGATGGAGCGTCAAACTTGTTCGTTCAGATTTTTGGGCCCAATGCAGGCCATGTTCGATTGGTATATGGAGTACAAAGCTTGCCCGTTGGTGCACCTTTGATTGTTGACACCGTATTCGAAATCGAGCCGATGTCTTAATCAAGCACCAAATAGCACAAATACTGTGAACAATTGAACTGACACTTCCTTTACGCGGCTCTTACGTGTCAAATATCCCATTATCAGGGGACCCTTCGGGCGAGGTTCGTCGTCTGTTCAATGACATCCAAAAAAAATTTGAAAATACATCATGCAATACATAGTGAGATAATTTTGAAATTGTTACTACAAAAACAAGGTCATAGAAAAGCTCTAGCCACGTTGCATGACGTTCTTCATTTTTATTTTTTTATCTTGATTATTATCCATTTTATCTAAATAGTATTATTCAAATTGTTATATTGATGATATTCTGAAGAACTAATATTTCTCATATAGTCACGAAATTCATATATTTATAATATTGTCAAAGACTATGAAGATAAAATAAAAAAATAAGGGATATGTTATTTGTACACAAACGTACTATTTTGCAACAATGCCTGTGTAGTAGGATCTATCCTTCCAGCCTGAGACATAGCGAAGCAAAGAGTCGACATTACTTCTCGTGCACCACCTAGTTTATTTTCCCATTTTGGCAACATATCTTGTACACATTTTTCGTTGACAGCATCAATATACTTTGAAAAAATCAACCAAGGATTATCAAAACTTCCTACTTGTTTTGCAATATCGCTAAAAAGGATTTCATTGTTAGATTTTCCAGCTGCCTTTTCCAAGTCAGAGATAAATTCTTTTTGTACTATTACATCATTAATTGTTCCAAGTCTAGTAAGATGTCCCCCAACAAAGGTATCAAAATCATAATTGCTCAGAACTATGTCATGTGCTTTGATATAACCAGCTATATCTTTAGATACTGCAAGATATGGAAATGGTACCCAGCCTGGAAATATTACATCAACTAGCATGAGCACCTTTTGTTTTGGAGCATAAATGAATATGTTTCCAGGCAAATGGTTATTGCCATAATAGTCTAGTTGAAGGGTTTGGTTTCCAATCTGCAAAGTATAATTATTTGAGAAGGTTTCAGTAGGTATTGGTGGAACCATAGAAGCATTTGTCGCCACGGTTTTAGCTCTTTGTAATTCTGCAGCAGTTTCCTGCTGAGCTATAATAATAGCATTTTCTGGAAATATTCCTGCAGCACCAATATGGTCTATATGGGCATGACTGTAAATTACATGGGTAACAGGTTTGTCAGTTACCTCTGATATAGCTTTAAGATAATTTTTACCAATGGTAGGAGGAGCATCAACTGCTACAACACCTTCGTCTGTTACTAGAAATATTGTATTATATGCACCCTCTGTTACCCAATATAGTCCATCACGGATTTCTTCAACTAGATATCCTTTCGAAGGAATAGCAGGACCTTTTGCGGCTTCAGGTATTTGATTTTTTGTTTCTGTTTGCTTTTCTTGTGCATAAATAGAGTTAGATAATGATATAGTAATAATAGCAAGAATTGATACTGTTGATAATAAAAATAATAGTAACAAAGGGGGATTCCTCTGTATTTTCATTGATTATAGGTAAAAAACATAGTATTTTAACTTTTAATTTACAATCTCATTACCAGGTTCTTGTTACCATAGAACCATTAAGATACAAATAATATGTTTAAGGAACATAAACGAATTATTAAATGAACAAAAAAAGTTAAGGTTTTGAGTCAAGATTACTGAATGGTGAATAATTATGATTCTAACATGTGTCAACAAATCTCACTACAACTTTAATCCATTTTGATTATTCCTATTTCCAAAGAATTTGGATAGTTGGTCTAGTATAAAGACTGGATGCTGATCTGAAATTCAGTGTTAAGAATATGCAACTATTTTACATTGCACATTTTTCTGAAGCCTTTACAGAGTTTAATGTAAGACTGTCTTGCAATTCTCCTCCTAGAGCTGGATATACATCACCTGACAAAACAAGAACTGGCATTGAAAGTATTCCCATTGTTACTGATTCCTTGTTGTCTTCTGTCTTATACAATTTAACATACAGTAAGCATATTAGAATGTAGAAGCATATCACAAAATATGATATCTAAAACTCTTGTTGCTATGGATGGTTCAGAGTCATCGTTAAATGTCTATCAATATACCTCTTTTAGAGATTTTGGGCTGACTATTTGGAACAAGCTCAAAATGTCAAAACACGACTCCTTAGATTACGCTCCAAAGTTCCGAACAATGATTTGCGAAGGCCAACCGAACCGGAAACGACCTCTATGAGCAATATACGCAAGGGACTTCCCCTAACCAGCTCTCTTATTGAGAAAATATTTCCAAAATTAACTCCAGCTCAGATTCGTCGTATTGCAGCGCATGGACATATGCGTACGGTTGAGCGTGGCGAAGTGCTTGTCGAGCAGGGAGACACCTCCGTACCGTTATTTGTGGTTGTCACTGGGGAACTCGAGGTTGTGCGACCTTTGTTTCCTGTTGAGACCCTTGTCACAGTCCATGAAGCCGGCCAGTTCACTGGCGAGGTCGGTACACTCTCAGGTCGGCGGAGTCTCTTCCGCGTTCATGCCACTAAGCCAGGTAAAGTAATAGAATTAGATCGGCAACAAATGCAAGCTTTGATACAGACTGATGCGGAACTTGGTGAGATACTGATGAGGGCTTTCATCCTACGTAGAGTAGAGTTAATAGCTGCTGGTGTTGGGGATATTGTTCTAATTGGATCAATACATTCCGCCAGTACGCTTCGGATCAAAGAGTTTCTGATGCGCAATGCACATCCATATTTCTACATGGATCTAGAACGCGATCCTGATGTACAGAATCTGGTAGATAGTTTTCAAATTTCTGCTAGTGAAATACCTGTGTTGATTTGTCGAGGCCAAATGGTACTGCGCAATCCCAGTAACCAAGAAATTGCAGACTGCCTTGGTTTCAATGAAACTATTGATCAAACACATGTGCGAGATCTCCTAATCATCGGTGCAGGTCCCTCAGGACTGGCTGCTGCAGTGTATGGTGCATCAGAAGGGCTTGACGTTATGGTACTGGAAACGAGTTCTCCTGGTGGTCAGGCTGGTTCAAGCTCCAAAATCGAAAATTACTTGGGATTTCCAACTGGCATATCCGGCCAGGAACTGGCAGCTAGAGCATATCTTCAAGCTCAAAAGTTCGGGGCAGATATACTCATTGCTAAGGCCACACGGCTTATCTGCGATCGTAAACCGTACGTTGTTGAACTTGGGAATGGAGCCCAAATTTTTGCACGTACTGTTGTCATTGCCACTGGTGCTCAATATCGAAAGTTACCATTGGAAAACCTGTCCCGATTTGAAGGTGCAGGCATCTATTATGCTGCGACCTATGTCGAAAGGCAGTTGTGTGGAGGGGAGGAAGTAGTGGTAGTTGGCGGAGGGAACTCAGCTGGCCAGGCCGCTGTGTTTTTAGCACAGACTACAAAGCGTGTACATTTGCTGGCAAGATCTACCAGTTTAGTTGCTAGTATGTCACGCTACTTAATCCGTAGGATCGAAGAAAGTCCTACAATAATATTCAGACCACAAACAGAAATTGTAGCATTAGAAGGAGGAGGTGATCACCTTGAATCCGTTTACTGGAGAAACAGTAAAACAGGACAAACTGAAAAGTATGGAATCAAGCACCTATTTGTCATGACGGGTGCCAATCCAAACACCAGTTGGCTCAATGACTGCCTCGCACTTGACGCTAAAGGTTTCATAAAGACAGGCCTTGATCTGTCCCCAGAAAATCTGAGTGATGCAGGCTGGCCTATTACACGTCCACCATATTTGCTTGAAACCAGTTTACCAGGTGTTTTTGCGGTGGGTGATGTACGAGGCGGCAATATCAAGCGTGTCGCATCCGCAGTGGGTGAAGGATCAATCGCAATCTCATTTGTTCATAAAGCACTACAGGAATAGCAAAACTACAATTAAAGTTACTCATAGATAGCATAGTTACTAATGGGTAACTATGCTGCGATTTCTGTCTGCAAGAATAGCAAAAACATTTTGAATACAATTGAAGGCTCTATCTACAAAGTTTTGCAAGACTCTATCATGTTCAAAAATTATAAACTTCAGATAAACTTCCAGTCCCAAAGAGTGCCTTAATATTATTTCTTCGCTTCTCATCTACAAAAATTATCTCTGGTTCATACTTTACTGAACGAAGCGATCTCTGCCGAGATTCCTTGTACAGCCATACCTTTTTTGGTGGGGTAAGTACATGAAATAGATTACAATCCTCTTTTTGCATATACGATAATAGTCATCAAAAGATCCGATTCTATCTTTCAAATATTGGTTGACTCTTTCCATCAAAATTTTTCTGAAATGGTGAGTGTAGATAATGTTTTAATTCAATTATGTTTCATGCTTTATCATACCATGTACCTGCATTATCTGTATACACGGTATGTTTTCCATATTTTGATACAAGAGACCTTATGAACTTTTCAGCGACTATCATGTTTCTCTCTTCTGAGAGATAGACCCCAAGCACAGATTTATGAACAGGTTCAATACAAAACCATAACCAAAGTGTTGATTACCAATCTGAATTATAGTTTTATCTATGATGAACGCTGATACTCTTTTTCTTTTATACATCTGACAGGATCCAAATCGTTGAATCCATTTCCAAACAGCAACATAACTTCTTTTTTGGTCATTAAAAGGTTCCAATGCTTTGGATGTATCTCGTAGACTGAGACCAAGAAAATACAGATAAAGAGAATACATTACAATAAAAGAAGATGTTTTATTTCTTTCAAATTTAATTTTCATGGAAAATTTAGAACATTCTCAGCTATAGCTTTTACTGCTTATCTGAACAGAGCCGCGAAAAACAATTACTTGTTATTATTTTTTGATCTTCTAACTATCAACGCTACACCTATCAAAATAACAATTGTAGCGATTATAGTTAGATATGTTACTGATTCGTCAAGAATAGCCCATCCCAAAAAGACTGCTACAATAGGTGCTATATAAGCAAAAGTATTAGCAACCGGTGCTGTACTAACTTTGAGTAACCAATAAAATTCAGCAAGTGGTATAACAGTCCCGATAAATATTAAAAATATGTAGGATATAATCAAGTTTAAATCTATATCTGAATAAGAAGGAAGTAGATTTAGTTCTCCACTTAAAACACTAGGAATTAGTAGTAACGATCCGCCGATTAATGTAACCATTCCTGCAGATAATAAAAAATTTTGAGGCATGGAAACTTTACTGGAATAGATAGATCCTACTGCCCAAAGCAATGAACTTATTAACAATGATGCAATTCCTACTAGACTTAACTGCTGATCTCCTCCAATCGATGGTCCAACAAGGATGATCATGCCGCTAAAACCAAGAGCAAGACCAATCTTTGTTAAATTTGTTATTTTATTGTGGAATATCAAGAACATAAATAATGCTACCCATAAAGGAATTGTTGAATTTAGTAAAGAGGCAATTCCTGCAGAGAGGTATTGAGCTCCATATGCTATCAATCCATGTCCACCAAGTATCAAAAACGCACCAATAATCAAAGCATTTTTCCAAAGTTTAATGTTTGTAATCTCTTGGCTTTTTCTATCAAAAATATAAGAAACTAGTATTAAAATACAGCCTGTAATCATAAATCTAATATTAAAAGAAAATAAAGGCGGTATAGAATCAAGAACAATTTTGATAGCTATGAAACTTGAACCAACAGTTAAAGATAAGGTAATGATTACTATCCATAATTTTAACTGGTTCATAGATACATATTTGCATAAATCATTTAACTTATATCTGTCTCTATTATTGCTCTAGAATTACTATTAAATAGAAACAATCTCTTTTTGTAGGATCAACTCAGTATCAAAATAATTTATAGAATAATCATCTTATCTTACTACTTAGATACTATATCTTACAATTAATAGTTACGATAGTCAATAAGTTCTAGATTGAGCTCATTTGATCTAATTCCCTTACATACAATTATTCTTCTTTTCCGACTGCTAGAGACCAGGGATGTTGCAAAAGATATTCTTTGGGCCATGGGATATCAAGTGCTTTCCAAGAAAAACCTGAATCAGTAGAGCTAAATATTCCACGGTTATTGAGAGCATAAAATTCTCCACCGATAATTGGATTTGGGCAAAGTATCATAATTATCGTTGCTTTAGATTCGGGAAGACCTTTTGAAACAGTTTTCCAGTTTTCGTTGTCATCATTTCTCCTATATACCATTGAATTAGCATTTTCGATAGAATGTGCTTGCCAAGCCCCTAAAGAAGCTGAAACAATTACGCATTGGGGATTAATTGAATCTACAGCAAGGCCATGAAGGTAACGATGCCTAAGCCCTGTTGTAATTCTATTCCATGAATTTCCATAATCAAAGCTTTCAAAATAACCATCACCAGCAGAACAATATAGTCTTTTAGGTGCCTTTTTATGAGTTGCCAAAGTGTAAGTATCATAAGGACCCTGCTTCACTCGATCTATCCAAGTTCTACCCCCGTCATGGCTTTTAACAAGAGCTCCTGCCTCTATTGCAACGAAAATATAGTTAGAATTATTTATGTCTGGTTCAATCCAACGGACATGACTCGTCCAAGGCCTTGGAGGAAAGCTCCATGAACTTGATGATTCCAAATTGTTAATGCCGGTCATTCTTTCCCATGATTCACATTCATCGCTTGAAATGTATAAGGCAATAGGTTCAGTTCCAACGTATACCTTATTGAATCCATTATTTCCTTCTTTCAAATGGCTAACTGAAACCGACGTTATATTCCGAGTGAAGATTTGATTCTTTCCGATACTATACCAACTCTGTCCATTATCATTAGTTTTCCATAAACCATCTCCAAAAGTTCCGCAATATGCTGTGCCTGTCTTCAAAGGATCGAATATTATACTTTGTGGATGACTTCCTTTCAAATTCTCGTAAGTCTTCCATCCACTCTTAGAGGATTCGAGCACAAGAACTGAATTTTGCATTCCAGCTATAAGTATCGGCATTACAATGAAGAATAATTTCCCACTGCTCGGATGTCATATTGTATCATCTTGAATATTTTTCAACTACTTTTTTTATTCTCTCGCGCTCTGTTCCAGATGGCCTTTCCAAATTAGTATTCATGGTCCAATACTTGCCCCCATAATAAGCAAGCGGTAGTTTGTCAGCATTATTGGAAGCTTCGATAACGTCACCTACAAATGTGGTATGGTCACCTAGAACAATTTCTTTAGATAAAACACATTCAATATTAACTGCAGCATCTTTTACCATAATAGGCATTATTTTCTTTGCTTTATAGAATTCGAATCCAAGTTCTTTTAATGCGTTAACCTTGTCGTACTTGACACCGGTGTAACCACCTGCTACACTTGACATCACCGATTGATCCGTAGCACATAGGTTTACTCCGAATTCCTTGGTCTGTTTTATGTTCTCATGTGTTGCATCGTCTGGCCTTATACAAACAGCTATTAAACCAGGACGATAGGATATATGATGAGTCCATTCACAGGCCATTACATTTGGTCCAAAAGGACCATCGCTCGTAATCAAACCTACATTTGTTATAAATTGGTTTGATCTTTCGTCATTCCATGGTAAGTCCAAGAAATATCACCACTAATTGTTTTTAGGAATTACTGTCACATTGCTTTTAATCTGAGCTTTGGGTTTGAGCTGTTCATATCTCAATCTAAATAGGTCAATTACTGTTGAAATATCTTCCTCCTCACTATTATGAAACCAATAGCTAATCCATCCTGATTGTGGCAGCACATGATGAGGTTTAACACGTCCAGAGTTAACAAGCTCATCTCGAATCTTCATAGGAAACGGTATATCAGCTAAACCTTTATTATGTATATGTCCTATTTCTCTTTTCTTTAGACGAAATTCTATACCACCAAATCTATGAGGTTCAACAGTAACATAAGGCCAACTTAGTATCTCTTTTTCAATAGTTTCTATAATTTTATTCATAGATATTATATTCATTTCTAAGTTTATAAATACATAAATTTAAAAAGCATCAACTACTGTAAATAAAAATAAATAACTTTTTCAGAAATATATATTTTCTAAGAGAATCTTTCGCAATTATATTATACTCAACTAGAATTTTTAGTATTTCTTTTCTGTCTTTTTTAAAGTGATTCTTTGAATATTCTTTTCTGAAATTCTTATAAGATTCAGGAAATTTAAAATTAGCAGCAAAAAAAGACTTATGTTGTTCTGGATAAAAGTTTTTTAAAATACTATCTGCAATCTGCAATGTGATGATAATAATTGCTTGTTTTGAGAATTGAGGACATCTCTTTCAATATTGTTAATTGTTGTAGAGTTTAACTGTCGTCTTTCTTGAACCTCTTTTTTTCTATGCTTCTTGTATACTTAATTGTTGTACTTACACAGATAGGTAACAGATTCACTTACCAACATGGGTAACACTTTTTATCTGCTTATTTGTTTTGATATTCTTACAACTATTTAATCTTCCTTTCATAAGAAACATTTCAGATGGTGTGTGACCATTGATTCCACCATGTTCTCTTGTTTCATTGTATGCTTTGACAAACATGGAATATCTTCTCTTTCCTTCTTCTCTGTTGGAAATATTTTCTATTGCCAAAAATTCATTTTTGACTATCTTGTTATATGCTTCAATTTTACCCTGTAGTTGTGGATATCTAGCAGGTATGGATTTATCTTTAATGTTGTTACGTTGTAGAAAACGTCTGAAGATTTTGGATGTAAGCTGTTTACCATTATCATGCAGTACCTTGAGAGGTTTACCATTCTCTACTATGTAGTCTTCCAGTACCTGTAGTACATCTACACTTCGTTTTCTTTCAGACCAGTCACTTGTTACCTTTCTTGAACAGTCATCTTCACAACTGATAAAATAGTTCTTTTGAGTAGAATTCTCAAGGTAAAATGGTCCTAAAATGTCCATCTGTACCATTTGATTGGGTTTTTCCATTGCAAATCTTTTGTATTTTCTATTTCTGATCTTGCATCTTAGTATGTTCAGTCCATGTCTTTTCAGTATCTTGTAGATGGTTTTTGTACTGAAGGAGATATCATTCAGTCGTCTTAACCTGAACCTTATGCGATTGCAACCAAATCTTTTTGTTACACGTAAATCCAATATTTCCTGTTCTATCTCATTTGTTACTTTTCCAGGTTGTATATTATATGGTTTCCTACTTTTATCCCGTAAACCGTCTATTCCATTCTCAAGGTACCTGTTCTTCCATTTGTAGTATGACTTTCTAGATGTATGATATCTATTACAGATATTAGTTACAGTATCTCCAGTCGACTCTTTCTCATGAATTAAATTAAATTTTGTTTGTAATTCTATTTTTGTATACACTTCCTAGCAGATTAGGAAGTGTTACCTATCTCGGTAAATGAAATTGTAACCTATGTTGGTAAGTACAACAATTAAATCAAATTATTATCTTATCTTATTGCAACAGATAAGAAGAAACACACCTCTCTTCTGTGTTTTATATGGATATGATAAAAATTCCCTACAATATAATTAAGATTATATTAAAATAGGTATAAAGTAATAATAACTACCTAATAATGGTCACAGTATCTATAAATCAATCTTATATCAATTACAAATAGATCGAAGAATATAAAAAAAATACACTTGAAATTGTATTGATACGGCTCCCAGAAGATAAGTTTTAAGGTAAACCCTAGTAACTGCATACTGCTTGTAGAAAGATATTGAATTATACTTAATGCCTAGGTGTTGTACTTACACAGATAGGTAACAGATTCACTTACCAACATGGGTAACACTTTTTATCTGCTTATTTGTTTTGATATTCTTACAACTATTTAATCTTCCTTTCATAAGAAACATTTCAGATGGTGTGTGACCATTGATTCCACCATGTTCTCTTGTTTCATTGTATGCTTTGACAAACATGGAATATCTTCTCTTTCCTTCTTCTCTGTTGGAAATATTTTCTATTGCCAAAAATTCATTTTTGACTATCTTGTTATATGCTTCAATTTTACCCTGTAGTTGTGGATATCTAGCAGGTATGGATTTATCTTTAATGTTGTTACGTTGTAGAAAACGTCTGAATATTTTGGATGTAAGCTGTTTACCATTATCATGCAGTACCTTGAGAGGTTTACCATTCTCTACTATGTAGTCTTCCAGTACCTGTAGTACATCTACACTTCGTTTTCTTTCAGACCAGTCACTTGTTACCTTTCTTGAACAGTCATCTTCACAACTGATAAAATAGTTCTTTTGAGTAGAATTCTCAAGGTAAAATGGTCCTAAAATGTCCATCTGTACCATTTGATTGGGTTTTTCCATTGCAAATCTTTTGTATTTTCTATTTCTGATCTTGCATCTTAGTATGTTCAGTCCATGTCTTTTCAGTATCTTGTAGATGGTTTTTGTACTGAAGGAGATATCATTCAGTCGTCTTAACCTGAACCTTATGCGATTGCAACCAAATCTTTTTGTTACACGTAAATCCAATATTTCCTGTTCTATCTCATTTGTTACTTTTCCAGGTTGTATATTATATGGTTTCCTACTTTTATCCCGTAAACCGTCTATTCCATTCTCAAGGTACCTGTTCTTCCATTTGTAGTATGACTTTCTAGATGTATGATATCTATTACAGATATTAGTTACAGTATCTCCAGTCGACTCTTTCTCATGAATTAAATTAAATTTTGTTTGTAATTCTATTTTTGTATACACTTCCTAGCAGATTAGGAAGTGTTACCTATCTCGGTAAATGAAATTGTAACCTATGTTGGTAAGTACAACATGTAACTAACCATAATCATATCAAATTACGTATAAAAATAAGATATATTTATGAGTAAACTGGTACACCAACGTTCATCAGGAAGTTAGGCCGTTTATGTAAACACATCTTAATTTGATGTTATTCAGCTTTAAACTTGTATGAAACATTTGCCAATACGAGCGAATAAATTTCTCAAAATGGTAAATGCTAATTTACTAGAATTGTCAATTTGTGTATTTACATAATTGTTAACCAAGTTAACTCCGCTAATTTTTGTTAAAGCGAGTAGAATGACGTTTTTACAGTTAGACAGCATTGATTTTCCAAGTATCATCGACCCAAACGCCAACAACTTTGACACCTAGATTCCATGAAGAGATAACTTCAATTCCTTTTTTAATTTGAGTAATATGTTCTTCATTGGATACAGGGTTTCCTGCACAATCATAATGACCAGACACTATAATCAATTCTGATTCGTGTTTATTGATTGATATTCCTACTTTGGTTTTAATTGATTCAAGATCAGTATTGTCTGCAACTTGTTTATCAATTCCGGGTTCTGTGATGGTATCAACATAGTCTACAGAAAAATTTTCTTTAATCCAATTAGTTAAGGGAATCTGAATTCTCCCATCAATACATGAAACAGATGTTGCAAATTTTCCTTTAGCCATGACTTAATAGAATCATTCTAGTTTAAAATCATTTTTGATACAAAAGACATTGTGAGGTATGATCATTTACCATAGCTATAACTTGCATTAATGCATAACATATTGCAGGTCCAACAAGAATAAATCTACGTTTTTTGAGACCCTTGCTTACCTTTTCAGAAATTTCCGCTGATGCAGACAATTGAGTTTTTTGAATTTATAGATAATTTTAGCTCAATTTGTCATCCACATGTTGTTTATTATGTGTTGTACTTGCTAACATAGGTTACAATTTCATTTACTGACATGAGTAACACTTGCTAGTTCTGCTAGGAAGTGTATACAAAAATAGAATTACAAACAAGATATAATTTAATTCATGAGAAAGAATGGACTAGATCACGAAAAGATGATAATAAGGAAAAGTGAAAAAATAAGATATAAGGCTCGAATTGTGCGCGCGAATCTTTCTAAATGTAATTTTGTTGTAATTTTAAAAGATCATAATATATCTGATTTTTTCTAGATTCCAAATTGTTTCATTTTTTTAACTGAGTTATCCTAATTTTATTAAAGGTAAATCTTGTGCAGGT
The DNA here is from genome assembly GCA_963695855.1 of uncultured Nitrososphaerales archaeon. Taxonomy (GTDB): domain Archaea; phylum Thermoproteota; class Nitrososphaeria; order Nitrososphaerales; family Nitrososphaeraceae; genus TH1177. Next base: position 1,381,121 of record CAVOHZ010000010.1, read on the forward strand.
TTAACTTCAGTGACTACTTCTTTTTGATATAGGTTATTTTCTTTTATACTTGTAAACAATTTAAAAAATGCAAGCATATTATCAATATAAGCTTCGGACTGATAGGATCTTGTGTTTATTTTGAAGCTTGAGATAGTCTTTGTAAATATCGATAACTTTTTCACGCTAATATTTAATTTGGCAATTTGTAAGAGTATTTTATTGTTCTATTAAAGTAGGTGGGCCCTAGAAAGCACCGGGCCCGTCGGGAGTAGTGCCCTCCATGTAGTAGGGTTCTACTACCTTATGGATTTTATTGTTTGAAACTTAAATTGTATTGTAGTGGGAATACATTCCATTTAGATAAACCCCGTATTATCTACTAAGGCATAGAAGATAAAAGGTCTTTTGAATGTATTTGGTGTCTATGATCATACTAACTATACAATGTTTACTCACTCTTATAGAAACAAGACCGGTGACCAATTTATAGACTTCATAAGAAGGGTTGATTCAAGATATGATTCTAGCATTCAAACGATCTTTGTTGTATAAGATAATGACTCAATACGCTGGTAAAAAAAGACAACAAATGCAATAAGAAGACGTTACCATCCCAGAATAGTTCTTGTGTTCTGCCAACCAGATCTCCAGAACTGAACCCTATAGAAGTACGATGGATGTGGTTACAGAGAAAAGCAATAAACAACTCTACATTTAGAAATGAATCTGATATTGGAAAAGCAGTATCTGATTGGACATGTAACTACAATAACACTCTCATCATGGCAGTATAACTAGAAACAGTTTACATAATGAACTCATGTGTTTGTTGACATGACTGTTAAGATGTTAAGGAAACTTTAAGCTGCCTTACCCCTTAGAAGGCATAAAGAATTAACAAGTGGATTTTTATAGAACATCTGACTATAATTTACACTTGGATGCATATCTAGAAGAGGAATTATATGATATTTTGACATTTTGTATTACGAATTCTAACGAAAGCGAAAAAATTATGGACCAAAAGAAAAGGTTTGTTGATATTGGACAAGAACTTTATTCTGATGGTGGAATCGATGCTTTGGAAAACATGTTTTTTGCCATCAATAATCGAATAGAAGGAGAACTAAATACGGATGCAAATAAATACAAATCATGGTGGAATGGAATAACTGAAAAATGGAACTTTTAAACCGAAATGGGCTTACAATGTATAATTCAATCTATTACTTCAGAATAATTTTTTTAACATCCAAAATAAATATAATTTCTAGATCAAAAACTGATTATCAACAACAAATTCATACGATAGACAATAGTTTACAAGATGGGTAAATGTTCAAAATTTAAGTTTAACGAATAAAATATCGGCTCTGACGATATGAAAATCTTTTAGTCTGTTTCATTACTGTATTCAATAAAATTTATAGATATGAAAATAAAATATGCCTCTCTAGGTCCAGAATAGTTTGCACGTGTGACGAAGACTACTGTCACATGCAAATCGCCACATCTTTAAAACAAATTTTGTACTTTAAGAATAGAGATCATAAATAATATAATGATAGATTAGCACATGAGAAAAAATATGACATACAAAATATAGTCTCTCTCAGGGTCTAGAATAATTTCTACGTGTGACAGTCCTATGATATACAAAGAATTTGTTTTAGATAGAATGATGCAATTATTTCTAAGGATTTTAGATTTTTTACAATGCATATATCTTCAGTGGATTAAGAGATTGTACTTCGTTAATTCTAATACTTTTAGGCGCCTAAAATTTTTACTTCTTTTAACAAGCAAGCTATTATATTCATTTATGATTATTATTATACTTTCAAATTAGCAAATTCAAAAATTAACAAAATTAAGAATTTCAATGTTGTGGATTATTATGTAGATTATATGATTATTTATCGTTTCTATAAAAACAATAATCAATATGTATGATATTTTACAGCTATCTTAAATATTCTTTTATATGTACAATAAAAATTATATATTATGTTAAAGAAATGTTCAAAATGCGAAGAGAGTTTTGAATGTAAAGAATCTAATACATGTTGGTGTAACAAGATTGAATATATATCTATTATGAATGGTAATAATAAAGTAGACTGTTTTTGTAAAAATTGTCTTTTAGAAAAGATTAGTAAATCAAATAGATAAAATTTGATTATTTAGTAGTAGAAATTTTGATTGAAGAAAACAAGTTTGTGTGCTTCCTGGTTAGATAATATACAAATAGTGCTATATTAGATAATATACAAATAGTGCTATATAAATGCCTCCAGCAATAATCAGAGGATAATAGGGAATTAAATAATTAGATGATACAAATAAAGAATGTTTCAATTCAACTATAAATGGAACATATGTGAACATCCATAATCCACCAAATAATACAAATCCAACAAGTTTATTTTTATTATATAAAAATGCTGGTAAAATAGTTCCTAATAATAGGTATGGAAATGTAAAGGTAATATTTGGATTAGCAATTATAGTGGAAATTATTATTGAGAAAGCAAATACTCCTGCAATATATACTGGATTAATATTGTTGTTTACATTGCCATAATATACAATTGATAACGATAGTATTGGCATTACAATAAAGGAAATTATCAAAGATACAAACGGAGGAGGAATAATATAAAAAGATGTATCCACAGATTTAACTGAAACTAAAGAAAACATCAACAACAGAAAAGTTATAGATAGCCACAAAACTCCAAGACTAATAGTTTGACCACAAATCTTTGAATAAGCAATAGTAGTAGTTGACGGCAATTTTTGAAAATGTTTAAAGATCATGAATGAATATAAAATTGGTATAAAAGAGAGCATCACATGTGGAAGACTTAAAAAACTATCGAAACCAAAATTATCATGCCAGAGCAAATCAAAATATCCAGATAATAGTTGACATGCAGGTATTACAGCAAACAAAAAATATTTTGGACAAATAATAGTAATAATTACACCTATTAAGAAAACAAGAAATAAGCTAGAATATATCACCAGATGTGCAGGCTGAAAGAAATTATCAACTTCATTGAGAGAATGGTAGGTAATATCCCAATATGCTCCTGTGATACCTGAAAAAAGCAAAATTATGAGTATGACAAAAAGATAATTTAGTATTTTATCTTTTTTATATTGAAAATATTCTACTAAATTATCAGCCAATATTCACATTCAATATTATCTATCTATATAATAAAAGTAATGATATGTGAAATATTAATCGAAATTATTTTTTATGATAAGAATAGATAATATAGTAAATAGTATTATTATTTACATTAATTTATTTAAAATTGATGATTGTAATCAATAATAATAATGCTTTAAATTGATAATATAAAATAAGAGGATAACAAAAAACTAAAAAATATATAATAAATATTTTTTAATCCTTCTCAATGTTCTATTATTATAAAAAAAAATTAAGAAATGGTTACTTCTGAGTTCAAAATACTTTGAGTGTGACAAAACTATATTGTCACATGCAAGTCGTTACATCTTTAAAACAAATTTGTTACTTTAAAAATGGAGAACAGAAATAATTTAATGTTAGATTAGCATATGAGGAAAAATAATGGCATACAGAATATAGTCTCTCTCTGGGTCCAAAATAGTTTTTAGGTGTGACAGTTTTCATGTGACAGTGTGACGCTAAAAGTAAATTCACCACTGAAAGATAGAGATAAAAATATTCATATGAAAAAATATTTTATTTAGAGAAAAGAATTGTTATCTATATCTATATTATAATATAGACTATCATGAGCAATTCTAATGAAAAAGATAAAAAATTAGATCTGATTAAAGAAAACTTTAATCATGCTAGACATGTAGAAAATGAAAGGTTACAGTTTGCTCAGATTTATGGTGCAATCGTAGCGGGTTCTTTTGCTTTATCTTCAACAGGAGAGATGTCGATTCAAATATACGGTACTTTATTAATATTATTATATATTATAGGATGGTTCGGCTTTATATTAACAATCAAGCTCTCTTATGAGTTCGATAATCATATAGAAAGAAATCATAAACTTGCAATGACTGATGAAACTATCAGTAAGTATTTGGCATTCCCACTAGATAGTGGAATCTTTAAAGTGTTAAAAGCAAAATATGTGTTCTTTTTGTTTTACATTGGAATATGTGATTACTTGCTATATTTGCTAGTGCATATTTTTTTGAAGCAATATTGGTATCTTATTGTAGTAACAATAATTATGTTAATAATAGTTCTCTTGGCTGATCAAGAATTTAAAAAACATCAAAATAGATACGCAAAAGAGAAAATGTGAGATAAAAAGAAAATGACATCTTATAAGAAATTTATTAAATTAATGCATCTCTGTTTTCAAAATATTTTCAAGGTGTGACACTGTCACATGGTCATGGTTTGTCACATGCTGAAAACAAATCCACCCTCCCCAGAGGCAGACAAAAATATTTTCAATGGTAAACTAAATAATAAGTTTGTAATATAGTTTGTCAGAATATGCTGTTGACGGCATTAAAATTCAGATAAAGAAGAAAATCCAAAAGAGAATAAAAAATAACTTCTCTCTAGGTCTAAAATACTTTCTTCGTGTGACGCTGTCACATGAACATTGTCACACGCTGAAAGCAAATTTACCCCCAGAGCGGGATATAAAAATAAAATTCTTTACGATAAACTCAGTTATTGTAGATTAATAGAATTTGTTGACGATATCGCTGAAATTCGGATAAAGATAATAAAAACAAGAGAATAAAATATTGTCTCTCTCTGGGTTCAGAAAATTTTCACCTTATGACATAAGTAGATGTCACACAATATTTTAAAAAGTTTCACTGAATATAAATTGATATAACTACTAAGGTTTAAGCATTATTGAGATAATATAAAGCTCTATTTGAAGTGGTTCAGTGGGATTTGAATCCTTCTATAAAGTGGAACCGGTTATTATTTTTTAAAATATCTTGAAATTCCTCATACACTCATTTCCAAATTTTCTAAATTATAGTTTGAATATTGTAAGCTATTGATGTAAGTTTTCAAAATTTGTTATTATGATTTTTAATATAAGCAATACCAATAATACCCAAGAAAAATGTGTCCATTAAAAGAAAGTGTAAATTATATTCTTTTTATCAAAATGATGAAAAGTCATGATGGTGGTGAATATAGTAAAGATATTTTGCTATATCTAATATGAAGAGGACATTTTTTCCATCACTGTTCTAATAAATCCATATAATGTTATCTTGGAAATGGTAATACTAACTGACTCAAGTAATATCTCTTTTATTGAACATTCAGGCCAGATTACAAAGAATAGATATAATACCAAAAACCAAACTTTCAATAGTGCCTATAATGAAAAAAGTTCCTATTTTGTCAACGAGGAAAAGTTCAATTATACTATTGGTCCTGTATTAATTGCCAATTTGATAAAAAATACGCATATCAAATCTATCTTCTCATGTGATGTTCTTATTATAGGTAGTGGCTCTGCAGGTCTTAGATCTGCAATTGAAGCTCATGATTCCGGTGTCGACAATGTTCTCATAATTAGTCAAAGTAGGAAAGGTGATCCTCATACTGTACTTGCGAGAGGTGGCATCAATGCACCGCTAGGTACTATGGATCCTGAAGACAATTGGATGATACATGCTGCTGATACCCTACGTGAGGGCCAGTTTCTTGCGGATTATGAACGAGTTGAAGTATTATGCAAAAATGCGTCTGATGCTATAAATGAATTGGTTAACTGGGGAGCTAGATTTCATAGAGAGAAAGACGGTAGATTAACACAACGATTTTTCGGAGCCCATACTTATAGAAGAACTGTATTTTACCAAGATTGGACTGGAAAGGAAATAATTCACGTATTAATGCAACAAATTAATCAGCGACAAATTGAAATTCTTGACGATATCTACATCCTAAAATTATTAAAAGCAGACATTGTAAATGTAAAAGGGGAAAAAGAAGAAACAAAAATTATGGGAGCATTTGGAGTAGATTTCAAAAAGAAAGAATTTGTGATATTTAAATGCAGAGCTTTAATACTTGCGTCTGGTGGATATACTCGAGTCTACGATATTAGTAGTTCTCGAATTTTTGAAAACTTTGGAGAAGGTTTAGTTTTTGCATATGAAGCAGGAGCAGATTTAGTAGATATGGAAATGGTACAATTCCATCCTACAGGAATGGTTTGGCCAGAGAAAGCATTGGGTACCTTAGCTACTGAAGCAATACGTGGAGAAGGAGGTATTTTGTTAAATTCAAAAGGTGAAAGATACATGAAAAATTACTATCCTGAAAGAATGGAACTAGGACCTCGTGATGTAGTAGCTCGCGCTACCTATAATGAAATAGTCTCTGGAAGAGGCACTAAACATGGGGGAGTTTGGTTAGATGTAACTCATCTTCCAAAAGAAAAAATTTTGGAAAGACTTTCCACTATGTACGAACAATTCAAAAATATGAATGGAATTGATATATCCAAAGACAAAATGGAAGTTGGGCCTACGGCACATTACTCAATGGGCGGAATAGTGGTAGATATGAAATGTAGAACAAAGATTATAGGTTTATTTGCGGTAGGAGAAATAATAAGCCAGATCCATGGTGCTAATCGTTTAGGTGGAAATAGTTTACTGGATACTATAGTTTTTGGAAAAATTGCTGGTTATGAAGCTGCAATGTTTGCAAAGGAAAATAGTGAAACGCAGAAAAGAGAAGAAAAAAAGGAAACAAGATCGTCATTGTTAAAATTTAATATAAAAGATAAAAAAAAGGAAATTGATGTCATTGATATTGGTATTGATGATGATATCTTTATAGTTAAGGAACCAATTATGTTTCTAAATGAAATACAAGAATTAATGAATCAGAATGCTGGAATAATAAGGGAAGAGACAAAGCTCAAGAAGGGTTTAAAAAGAATTTTAGAATTAAAAAAAGAGTTTTATTCTAACGATAAAATAATAAAAGAATTTAAAATTGATCATGAAAATATTGTTTTAACTCGGGAAGTAAAGTCATCATTGGTTATTTGTGAGGCCATAATAAAAAGTGCCCTTATGCGACAAGAGAGCAGAGGAGCTCATTACAGGTCTGATTTTCCAAATTCTGATGATGATAACTGGAAGGTAAATATTTATTGCAGAGCAGAAGGAAAGGAAATGATTTTATTTAAACAGAATGTTAAAGAAATTAAAGGACCATTAGTAGATTTGGTCAAAAATCATACCAAATTTGAACATCATCGAGAATTTGAATAAGTAAAATGTTCAAAGTACAAATTTAACAAATAATAAATAAATTGATTTGATTTAATTCAAATAATATTGAAAGACAATTTATCGATTAAAATTGTAACTAATCTAGAAAAAGTAATTAAAATATTAGCGGATTAATAGATTACTACAACATAATTGAACAACTTACGTAAATTGAACTGGACATTTTTATATGCTGTTGTTTTGTCATTATACCTAGATTTATTTTACATATATTTGTAACAATCGTAGATAGAAGTCGAAGGATTTACTGCCATATATTTTAGAAACTCTATTGTTGTATTTTCCAATTCTAAGTCTGTTACTTCTTTAGGTGTAAGTAGAGATAACAAATATTTTTATATTTTCAATCAACTTAAATTATAGAATGAATAGCGAAAGTGAATATGACCTAATAGTTATAGGAACAGGATCAGCAGCGTCAGCAGCAGCTCATGAATGTCGTTCGAAAGGGTGGAGTGTAGCTATTATAGATTCATTACCATTTGGAGGCACATGTGCCTTGCGTGGATGCGATCCTAAGAAGGTGTTAGTGGAGGCAGCCAAGATTGTTGACTCAAATCTGAGGCATGAGGATAAAGGTATAGTTGGTTCACAGGAAATATATATAAAATGGTCTGATTTGATAAGTTTCAAACGTATTTTTACTGAACCTTTTCCTGAACATAGAGAAAATGGTTACATCAAAGCCGGAATTGATGTATTTCATGGTCATGGCAAGTTCATTGGTAGAAATAATATTCAAGTTGAAGAAAATAATAATAATGATAATACAAATAAAATTATTATTCTTAATGGTAGATATATTCTAATAGCTACCGGAGCAAAACCTATGAATCTAAATATTCCCGGATCTGAGAATATTATTACGAGTGATGGTTTCCTTGAGTTTAGTGAAGAACATTTACCAGATAAAATTGTATTTGTGGGAGGTGGCTATATCTCTTTTGAATTTGCACATATTGCTGCTCGTGCAGGAGTAAAGAAGATTACTATTCTACATCGAGGCAAACAACCTTTAGAGCACTTTGATCCAGACCTTGTGAATCAGTTGGTTCAACGGTCTCGAGATATTGGAATAGACGTTCAAATTGGTAGAACAGTCAAGAAAATAGAAAAGCTGTCTGACGGTAAATTACTAGTTGTACATTCAAGTAGTAATGTTTCAGACACTTCTCTAACTACTATTGCAGAGGAAAAAAGGAGTTCAGACGAACAAACAGAGGAAGCTTACTTGGTAGTACATGGAGCTGGCAGGATACCAAATATTGAAAGACTAAATCTGGTCGCAGGTAATATAGAACATACTGATGGTAGAGGTATAAAAGTAAATGAATATCTTCAAAGTGTTTCAAATCCATCGGTATATGCAGCAGGCGATGTTGGAGACAGTGGGGGTCTACCATTAACTCCTGTAGCAAGCTATGAAGGTGTTATAGTAGCAAATAATTTAATCAATGGAAATACTATTAAAACAAACTATACTGGCTTGCCAAGTGTTGTATTTACTATTCCTCCTCTAACCGCAGTAGGTATGCAGGAAAAAGAAGCTACCCAAAGAGGATTGCAATTTAGAATTAAATACGAAAAAACTGACAGCTGGGCGTCATCAAAAAGAGTAGGGGAGACTTGTTCAGGATTTAAAGTATTAATTGAGAAAGATACTGATCGAATTTTAGGGGCTCACATACTTGGTCCACATGCTGAAGAAGTCATTAACATTTTCTCTTTAGCTATTCGATTAGGACTATCTGCAAAGGATCTTAAGGATCCTCTATTGTATACCTATCCGACTAACTCATCGGATGTTGTATATATGTTATAATCAATTATCATCTAAATAATTTTTTAACTAATTATAGAAAAAAGCTACCACTGATAAAAATTCATTACTGCAATATTGAATATCGTTTCAGAAATAAAATTTGATTGTTACAAAAATGAAATGCATAGGAACAAATAGATATATGCTTTATAAAGATATATGCTTTATAAAAATAAATAGAACTATAATTCGGTGAATGCTGAATATCTGCTATTATGAATATTTTTGCTATTTAGTATAAATTTAATCATAATATTGTGAAATATTAAGCAAGAAAATTATATCTATAAAATTTCTTATCAATCCAATTTTATTTATATAATAGCAGTTGATCCACGATAAAATAAAAGAAGTATTAAAAACTTTGAACAGTTCCGAGGTATCCGGACTAGCAACAGTAGATCCTGAAGAAGTAATCTTATATTGCTTTAGTAGTCTTTAATTTTGACGGTAACAATATATTCATTCCAATAGATGATAGACCTAAGAAATCAAAAACCATTTTAAAAGAGTAAAAGAATATACAAAAAATACCAATTGTAATAGCATCATTACTCGCCGCAGTATGTGGAATTCAAATTATCCAAGATTTAAAACATCATTATAAACAATTAAACTTTTAAAATATAATATATGTTCCTAGAAAATGTATTTGTAATAAATAAAAAAGATATGGGGGTTTTTCTACTTTGAGAATACTTCTTTAAGTGTATGAGAAGCCTGATCTATTGCACCTCTTGCTGCAGGAGTATCACTAATTGGATTAAGCATCATAAAGTCATGAATAGCCCCAAGGTAACGAGTTGCAGTAGTAGGAACGCCAGCCTGCATCAGTTTATGAGCATATGCTTCACCTTCATCACGTAGAACATCATTTTCTCCTACTATGATGAGTGTAGGTGGTAATCCACTAAGCTGTTCAACTGATGCTTGTAGTGGAGAAACAGTCGGTTCTTTTCTATTAGTATCATTTGAAAGATAATTATCCCAAAACCATTTCATATTATCACGCGTAAGAAAGTATCCTTCTTGATATGTATTATATGAAGAAGTGTTAAAGTTGGCATCTGTAACTGGATAAAATAGCATTTGGAAGATAATAGGAGGTCCGCCACGCTCTTGTGCAAGTAGTGCAACTGTAGTGGCCATGTTGCCCCCTACACTATCACCTGCTACTACTAAACGTGAAGAATCTAAATTAAGGCTTTGACCATTCTCTGAAATCCATTTTGTAGCAGCATATGCTTCTTCTAGAGATTGTGGATATTTTGCTTCAGGAGAGAGCGTATAGTTAACAAATACAATTGCTGCATGTGCGCCATTAGCAAGTTCCCTTAACAATCTCTCATGAGTATCAAAATTACCTAGCACCCATCCACCACCATGAGTGTACATTACAACAGGTAGAGTTTCATTGCCACTACCTGGGGGTCTGACTATCTGAATAGATATTTCGCCATTAGGACCCACTGGAATAGTTTTGTTTTCTATTTCAGCTGGAAGTTTTTCAATCGAACCTGCCTGAAGTCCAGACAGTACATTACGAGCCTCAGTAGGCGTTAATGTATAGAGTGGAGGACCACCGCTTTGTTGTATCTTTTCTAAAAATAATTTAGTATTCTTTTCTACGGTAGAATAATTGGAATATTCGATACCATATACTAACGGATTAATATTATTTAAGGAGAAATACAAACTTATTGTTATTATAAGAATTATAATTGCTGAAAAATATGAAGTCAGTTCGATTTTCATCTTTTATCTATAATATGAATTCTTTTATTTAAGTATGTAGTCTGTTGAATAGCTTTCTATCTGGCATGAGTTATAACAAAACATTCGTAACTGTATCACATAATCAATTCCAATTCTTTAAATCATTTCATGAGTAAGAAAATTTTAAATTATGAATTTATTAAAATTGATAATTTGATTAAGCAAAACAACAAATTATCAAAATTTAGGTCGTATTATTTCATATACATAGTCAATATGTTTGAATGATTTCATCCTTTCACTTTTCGGAATATATAATTTATTAGTAACAAATTTGTCTATAACTAATTCATTAACTTCTTTTGAAATAATGATTTGGTTTTTATTAGCATAACCCTCAAGTCTACTACAAAAGTTAACATTCTTTCCCATTGCTGTAATTTGTACTCTTGAAGGTGAATTCCAATAACCAAAAATAACATCTCCCACATGAATAGCGCATTTTAAATCAATATTAGTATGCGGTTTAAAACCAAAATAATTATTCCATAGTTCAAGATGCCTATTTTTTATATTTTCAAATATTTTCCTTAATTCAATGGCAGCCAGAATTGTTCTTTTAGGAACTTCATCAAATTTTATATCTTTAATACCAAAGTAAGCAAAAATTCCATCACCTATAAATTTGTCCAAAATTCCATTATTGTTGCTGATAATTTGTGAGGCTGCATGGTAGTATTCTTTTAAAAAAAGTAAAAGTTCTTCCTTTCTTCTCTCTATGGCAAGCTCATTAGTAAGGTCTGAGAAATTGGTAATATCCCAAAATACAATGATCAGTCTACTAACTTCAATTCCATAGGAACGAAATGATCTAAGTTCATTAAATATATAGGGATCAAAAAATAAACCAAGTTTTTCTTTATCATAAGTATCATCTACATCTATTATTTTTCCATTAGACATAATCTAATTTATTCTCCAATTTCTATTCTCTTTCATCCAATTGACTTAGCAAATACTGATGTCGAATGTTGAATCTTTTATTAAGATATGTTAGTTTTTCAGTATTGCTCATATCGCGATAATTTTGAATGAATATAGATATGCTGTTATGTTCTTTCATATCTTTCATAGTAGTATGTTCTTTACAAATATAATCAATTTGTGAAAAGTCATAATTAAATGTCAGTTCCTTAGATTCTCCTGGATCTATTTGTAGTTGTTGTATGATTTCAACTCTTGAAAAATCTTCTACCAGCCCAAAAAAATATAAATTATGAAAATCCTTACTCACATTTATCCATTTAACGTTATCTCCCTTTTGTATTTTAACAACCTCTGGAATAAAACTTCTTATTTTTTCAGGTGGTATAAATTCTGGGATGATAACCGAATGATTCATACTAATACTATAATGTATATTTATTAATAAAATTTTAATTTATTTTAAAAAAATGGTAATTGAAAGAAATGAAATGAAATATAAGATATTTTAGTCTTTCTTATATTATAAGAATTTCAATTATAATATTCGTTCTTTTCATTTAGTAAAAAATTGTATAACCTAATACTATTGTTCTGGTTACTTTTTTATTTGCTACTTGTTCTATAGAATGAACATTATTTCCTAAATAACTTTAGCATATATAGCCAAATAAGTATTTCTGATTTATTTTTGGCATATTCTATTATTTTGTTTAACACATTTAAAACTGCTCTCTTCCATCAAGATACGTTAAATGACAGGCCAATTGCTATTTGGACGGTTTGAGGTCAGCAATCCTAGAGTTTGTTCAGAACAAATTAGCATTCAATTTAACTTAGATAAATGTTTCATCCATATAGCACCACTTCCAATGTTCATCAGGTTCAAAAGATTGGATAATCGGGTGTTCTGTTGAATGGAAATGTTTAGTTGCATGTTTATTCTTTGACGAGTTACAACATCCTACATGGCCACAAATAAGACAAAGACACAAATGCACCCAAGAATCACCAATTTTAAGACAATCCTCACAACCATCAGCACTAGGTTTTACGTATTCTTGAATTAATTTAAGATGTTTACATCCTGAATCAGACATTATTTTATTTTATTGACATGTTCCTAATAAACGACATATGTTTGGAAATAGAGAGACGAAAGCGGAAGAGAAAGACGCTATACCGGGTCAGATCAATATCTTGAATCGCGCTTCTTTTTATTATTTTTTAGCTATTTCTTTATTAATGAATTCTTCAAAGGCAGGATCAAACCCATTTTCCTGCATCTACAGTTTTCCATATTTCTCCTAGCGTACCTTGTTCAAAAGCGCTTTTCATATATCTCAACCATCCTGTCCATTCGCTATCGGTTATTACTCCTCTTTGCCACATATGGAATACATGTGCAAATGTGTATAGAATATAATAAGCATATGATACCTCTGGTGAAGAATAGTTTGCTGGAATATTACTTAGTACTTTAATCAGTTGTGGCCGTTCTATAGCGATCTGAGTAATTTCACGCATTCTTTCATCCAAATCATTGAGGATTTTTGTTTCTATATCTGTTGATAGGGTCTTCATTTGTTTTCTTGAAAAATATAGAACTACAAACATACTACTTATAATTCCAAGTGCCCCTCCCATACTGAAAAATTCAGCTATACCAATTTCAACCATTACTCGTTACTTATAAAAGATATCTTCATAAGAGTTTCTTTTCAGATGTCTAATCTAAATCATACAAAATGGAAATAAAATCATAATTACCTTTTGAAAAAATCTTTTCTAATAATGGACTGTGCCATTTTCTTTAACATCTCTTGTTTCCTTTACTAAATTGTGGAGAATAGTTATATATCATTAATTGATTTTAAATCACAATTTGAAACTATTTTTTTGTTTTAATACGAGTTACAAAAGAAGTTATACATATAATAAGATGTTGAAAAAAGTGGTATAATAATTAAATTAATCACTATAAGAGGGAGAGCAGAAACTCATCTTAACTCAGCTTAATGAACAAATTCGTGTGTACTTTGAAGAAATTTGCTATTATGTTGTAAGTATTATTACTTTGTTGTTAATTATCCTAATCAAGATAAAATAGTTCACTCACTCATTCAAAATTAGCTGAGCGGCGCGCTTTGCGCTTGCAACTGACGCATTAGACAATAATCCCTCCTTGCCTACCCAGTCTCCTACTATGTACAAATTATCTGCAATCCTTGGATCAGGTCTTCCACATAATCCGCCGTCTGCAGCAGTAACAAGAGCATTAGATACCACCATGTTGGGCAGTGGTCTCTTCTTAACAAGTACCTGTCTCCATCCCGGCTGCAGCAAATCAAGGAACTCCTCTAACTCCGGCTGATCCTCTCTTGGTTTTGGTTCAATTGAAGTACCAAGATATTTTGCGACGTGGATTAATGCCCCACCCTCAGGAGCAAGCTTTGCATAAGCAGAATGAACCGAAAAATATAATGGACGATCTACCCCCAAAGCAAACAATGTGTCTTTGTCTGGAAGGCTGCTAAGAGCAACATCCAAACATACCAAACGTATTGGTTTTGCTTCTTTTGCTGCCTTTGACAGTACATCTGGTCTCTCATTGTCATCGAAAAGGCTGTAGGCATCATTTGGACCTGCTGCTATTACAACTATCTTTGCTGATACTTCAGTTTTGTCAGACAGCAAAACTTGCCACCCGAAGGAATTAGTTCTTTTCACCCTTATTGCCTTTTTTCCCATGACAATTCTTGCATTTGCGTTTTTGGCTACTGTTAGTAGTCCGTCGACGAGTGTCTGCCAGCCTCCATCTAAATACATAACTCCTGCTCGACTACCCAGATAGATTTGGTGAAGTACTGGTCCTATGCTCTGAATGTCTGGATCGTTTGCATAAGTATTTAGTCTGAAAATCGTCTTAATTATTTCAGCATCGTTTATGTCGTGAATATTTTTGTCTAGCCATTCCTGTTCTGTAACACTTTCTAATTGTGAAAAATCCATTTTGGTAGGTGAAATAAAGAACTGACTCCCATCACTCTTCCCAGATAGCCAACTGCTATAATCACCCGCAATTTCACGTTTCTTGCCACCACTTATTAAATAACCTTTCAATGCAGGAATGCCGCCAGTATAAGTTATGCCTATCTCCTTTAAAATTGAGTCATTTGCGTCAGTGAGATATAGTGCGTGCGGTCCTTGATTAAAGTAAAAACCGTCTATTTCTGCAGTCCTTGCACGACCTCCAATTTCTCTAGATGAATGTTCAAATAATGTTACTGCCTTTCCAGAACGTGCAAGGAGAGCAGCAGTGGTAAGACCTGCAAGACCTCCTCCAATAATTACGATATCTAAACTATCGGCTTTATTTGACATTATAATCCATATATCTAGAAGTATTGCTGTTAAATGTTTCTCTTCGAAGAAATAATGAACTTTAAGACATTTGAATTTTTTTCTTTTCATCAATCTTCTCTTGAAAAGCATATTTCTATCAAATCAAATTTGGCTCCAATTCTTTTTAATTTCTTAAACAAGATCGATATAATGTCCTCAGAAACATCCTTCACTACTGTTCTCTAGTTGTAATAGTTCACACATACATCAAGTAGAACATATTTAGGTGTATGAAGATGGTTATCTCCTTAATTGGCTCTGTTAAGTTAACCAAAAATAATCAGGTAAATTGAAAAAATCAAATAAAATTGAGCGTAGAACATAATATAAAAGCAGAACATATCTAATATTTTATTCTTAAGTTAATAGCACCGTATATACAGTCTATGTTCAAAGAGAAAGTAAGGTTTATTGTATTAATTCTGAAATATTTTATTATCCTTTTATAGTATTACATGAATTTTATCATGACATACGGGCAAAAGGTGGAATTGATAGAAGCTCAGAGAAATATGTTAATTTGTATGCAAAAAGTTTCATTGATTCCTATAATAAAATAGTTAGAAAAATAAGATCACAAAATAATAAACAGTAAAACAAATATTTACTAAAAATTATTTAGATCTTTGGTGTTTAGACCAATATAATTTATTATTTTGTCCACATTCTTTGCATTTATATAAAGTTTCTATATCGTCTCTATTAATTCTATTTTTATTTGGTTTTGTATGTGTTTCATTTGGTTTGACAGCAATAAATTCAGCTCCACAATAAATACAACTAAAATACTTACCTGTATTAGATGGCATGAGAAATTTATATCATCTTCTTTATCTAAATTTTATCCTTTAATTTTTAAAAAAAAGATATTCTATATTTGTATTATTGTTATTGATATTTTATTTGAACTTGCAAGATATCGAATATTGAAATTCTAAAATATGATAAAAATTTAGAAAGGTACTAAAAATAGGTCAAATTTGTTTCACATCCCACTGGCCCCATATTGTGTAAGGGATCAGTTGAATTAAAGTTTTATTATACAATATACAAAATTGATATTTGAAAAAAATATCATTAATACATAATAAAAGTTTGTATTATCTCATTTATTAGAATAAAAATGTATTTTCACAATTCAAAGGGAATCTGTGGGATTTGAACCCTTCGATAAAGTGGGACGAGTAATTTTTTGAATAATATAACTTTATTAAAGATTTGTTTAGTTTAATTAAAAAAGTAGTAGTTTTAATAATTGATAATATTATATAAATCTATTAATTGATGGGAGGATTCAAATTCTAATTATAACATAATATGGTAACATAATATTTTAAGTTTAAGATTTGAGAGTCTAATGATTGATAATTAAGAAAATAATATTCAAGTCTATAAGAAAAAAATTAAGTTTTTGAAGTTATTCCACTACTTCGCTCATTAGAACATTCCTCTGCTTCATTATTTGCGCAGTGATTTAAAGCCCGCGCGAACCTCTTCTGAAAAGAGTTGCGGCTGTTCCCATGCCGCAAAATGCCCGCCTTTGTCTAGTCTGTTATAATGGATGAGTTTGGGATAAGCCCGCTCTGCCCAGCTTCGCGGGGCCTGATATAGCTCGTCAGGAAAGATGCTCACTGCAACGGGGATCAAGACGTTTTTGACGTCGAAAAAGGGTAACTTGTTTTCCCAATAGAGACGAGCCGAAGAAATCGCCGTGTTCGTCAACCAGTAGAGCGTGATGTTGTCTAGCACATCATCTCGTGTAAGGCCTTCAGGTTGTCCGTCAAAGACGCGTGAGATAAGCTCCAAACTACGCGCGTCGTGGTCGAGTATCCAGGCGGCTAGGCCGACGGGTGAATCCGCAATTCCGTATAGTGTCTGTGGGCGGTTCCCCATTTCGAGCGCATAGGCCACGCCTTTCGAAAAAAAGTATTTCAGCTGCTCGCACGCGAGTCTTTCGTCGGGTGAGAGATTGGATGGCAGCGAGCCTCCGGTCTGGATCGCCTTTGAAACGTCGGGTGGAACCGTGCCAGGCATGTTGGAGTGAATGCCGAGCAATTCTGGGGGGGCTTGTACCCCCATCATATCAACGATAAGTGCACCCCAATCACCACCTTGCGCAACAAACTTCGTGTATCCAAGGCGCTTCATGAGCTCTACCCACGCACGTGCAATACGTACGGGGCCCCAGCCGGTAGTGGTCGGCTTGCCTGAGAACCCGTAGCCCGGCAATGAAGGAATCACCACATGGAAAGCATCCGATGCGCTTGCGCCATGTGCCGTGGGGTTGGTCAGGGGATCGATGATCTTCAGCTGCTCGATGACCGAGCCGGGCCATCCGTGCGTGACGATAAGCGGCAACGCATTCTCATGTTTCGAACGAACATGGATGAAATGAATGTCGAGCCCATCGATCTTGGTAATGAACTGCGGCAGGGAGTTCAGTTTCGCTTCGACCTTGCGCCAATCGTGTTCTGTCACCCAATAGCGCGCGAGTTTCTGCATTGTCGCGAGCTGTACGCCTTGCGACTGATCCGTCACCGTTTCCCGGTCAGGCCACTTTGTCGCGCTTATGCGCCTACGCAATTCGATAAGTTCCGCTTCCGGAACGTTCACTTGAAAAGAACGAATATCCGAGTTGTTGATTTTATTAATATTATTACTTGTAATATTGCTGTTATTCATAACCCCAGGCAAAACTGGTGGTGCTGTTTCTTTTATTGCTGATGCTTCTCTAATAGTCTTAAGAATGTTCGATGTACCAAAAACACCTAACCCAAGAGATAATGATCCTGCTCCCAAAAGTTTCAGAAATTCCCGCCTTGAAAACTGCTTATCTTTCAAACTGTCTTGATCATCAGACATTCTTCATAATATAGTAACGCAAATATTAAAACTTATAATGTCTATATCAATAGACACATCAATTATGCTTAACTATAAAATAGCGATCTTCATCAACTTTTAACGCTAAATATACTAATTTTTAATATTTAATAGATAAAAGTTATATATTTAGAATATGGTCCAAACCTATGGATCTGTTTGCTAATATGTTAATGTTGATTCCAGGAGGTTACGAATGGATATTTATAATATTAATAATAGTAGTAATTATATTCGGTGCTAAGAAAATTCCTGAATTAGCTCGCTCATTTGGTAAAGCAACAAGTGAATTTGAGAAAGCACGTATACAAGCAAAAAAAGAAATTGATAAACTTCATGATGCAGATAGAGTAACTCTAGAAAAGTTAGAATCAATTGCAGATACTTTAAGAATAGACTATAGGAAAAGATGATGAATCCTTAAAGAAGGATATAGATGCAGCAATAAAAAGAGATAAAGAATATGACATCTAAGTAACGTTTTGATACCTTGTTTAAGTAGAGAACTTTAATTATAATTTCAGGAACTACATCAAAATAATGATGTATTAGGTAATAAGAAATCTTTGGAATAAGCCAATTCTGTATTTTTCCATAGATGATGAGAATTTTCCTTACAAGGGTGTAAAAGGCAAAGGCTCAGTAACTATAGTAGAAGATCCAAATAGAACGGTTTCAGAAGGAGAGAAAATAAGCATGAAATATCTCGGTACACTAGATCATCCAATAGCAAAAATGATAACAGAGCATTCAAAGAAGGGAGAAAATGTAGTTATTGAAATCAGTCCAAAGTTCTTTTCTACTTGGGATTATGGTAAAGAGTAGCCATGACTTTAAAGTAAGTTTGATATTTTCTTTTTTCTTTACTTCTTTCACATTGAATACTAATGAATATTTTATAGATTTATTAAACAATAGTTTGAAGAAAAGTTATGGTTATACTACTACTTATTCTTTAGTAGTTTTAAATATTTTTTCTAATTCACTATAGAAACTCTTTATTTGCACCAGACTTTGACAGAGATGCTTGCCATTGTTTTGCTACTGTCTTAATAGTTAGATCTACTGTCTTAATAGTTAGATCTACTGCCTTGTCAATTGTACTTCCCCACTCTCTTTCAATCTGCTTTTTCAATTTCTCTACATGTACTTCTGTAAGTGCAGTAAAGAATGATCTTTCTAAAAGTGATTTTGCTTCACCAATAGGGTCATCACTACAGCATGGACTACTATTACTTGTTTTATTAGTAGTCGTTTGACAATATTCATTTGCAACATTATTATTTCCTGAACTTCTTTGTGTCTCTACACATTCACAATTTGATTCACATTGATTTTATTACTAGATGATGACAACAACACGAGAAACGTCAATTTATGGTTGATGATACGAATTGCGAATGTTTTGGACGTTCGGCATGAATTCAGAATGCAAATAGAGCAAGAGATCCACAATTTCTGAGATTTGATAAAGTCAATCCTGCTATTTTTTTATTTTCCCGTGGTAAGTACAACTCGAAATCGGGCCCTACCACTCATCATTAGATCATAGGCCTCTGCCGCATGCTCTAGTGAAAACACTTCAGTCATTGGTCTGACACCAGAATGAACACTAAATGACAGAGTGTCTTGCGAATCAATTGATGTGCCAGAAGGCCAACCTATCAATGATCGACGTCCTTGGATAAAAAGAAGAGGAGGCACTTCAATTGGCTCATCAGATGCTCCAATTATAACTAGTTTTCCATTGATTGCTAGACCTCCTAGAATTTCAGTCATTGCCTTACCGCTTGGGACAGTCGCAAGTATGACTTTGGCTCCTCCCAGATTAATAAGTTCTTGGGCAGCATTCTGCGAGCGGTTATCAATGTATTGCCTTGCTCCCAACTTCTTCACCATTTCCTCTTCATCCTTTCCTCGTCCAATGGCAACAGTATTAAAACCCATCTTAGCGGCAAATTGAATTCCAAGATGTCCAAGTCCTCCTATTCCAAGAATAGCAACTAAATCACCTACGCGTGCTCCGCTGTTTCTAAGAGCATTATACGTAGTAATACCAGCACACATAAGAGGTGCAGCTTCTATAGCTGAAAGCTGTTCAGGGATTAATGCTAGAGCTTCAGTAGGTGCAATCATATAGTCGGCATAGCCACCATCATAGGAAATACCAGGTATTTGCGCGTAGCGACAAGTAACGAAATCGCCGCGCCGACAGGATTCACAGTGTCCGCAATGACCCCCATGCCAGCCAACAGCTACTCTTTGTCCAGGCTTCCATTCATCGTTAGTACTGTCTTTGCCTACTTCGTCAATAACCCCTGCAATTTCATGGCCAGGAACCCTTGGATATTGGATGTCGGGGAATAAGCCTTCCTTAGTAAAGGAATCACTATGACATATGCCACAGGCCTGGACTTTGATTCGTACTTGACCCTTATTAGGCTCGGGAATATCTCGTTCTACTATTTCGAGTGGTCCTTTAGCCTTGGATACTTGTACTGAACGCATGTTCTTTTTTTATAGTTGTATCTATTTAGTATATCTCTTGTTTTCATGAAAAACCGATTGAAAAAGTTCTCAAGATTCATGCAGGCAAATCTATCATCAAAGAATTCTTAGCATTTCTTATCTTGCTTTATGATTATTTGTCACTGATGCAGGCTGGAGTTCCAACTACTATAATTCGCTACCTTGGTACTATCCATGACTTTGCTAAATCCAATTACTGATACTCCTACAGCAAGAGATGCAATAGACCAGGCATCTCATACACTTAAACAAGTATTATCAAAATAGAAATTAGCTATAACTTTTAATTATTAAAATATTTTGCTAATTATTTTCATAAATAAAGTCTTGAAATCCCATTTCATCAAAAACCAGTATTATTAACTAATATATCAAACTCATTTATTTACGATAACCTATCAAATCTTGAGGTTGAATTTGTTATCTGATTGGAATTATCTCCAACGAACTTTATTGATACTACAAAGTGACCACATTATGATATTTTCTTTATAATCAAAAATATTAGTATATACAACCTAAACATATTCTCTTAGTATAATTAAATTCAAAATAATCTTGTTAAATTAAAACATCATAGAAATTAATTGTTTCTTTCAATAGTAAAAATTATTAGATATAATGATTTCTTCTAAGATATTATACTTTATATTCAAAAACTATCAACCATCAAAACAAATTAGGTTTTTTAAAACCTATTATTGAAACAAAAAAGAAATAGATAGAAAATTTCTTATTTTTAAATTTGGAAAAGGATAGCTCTATGAATAGTTCTATCTAGATACACTATAGTCCCAAGTTGAAAAGTACTTAGGATTAATTTCTATGATTACACTATCACCGTTTTTTACAAAGGACATTAACTTTTGTGCCATAGGATGTTGTGTACTTCCTAAATATTTTGTCATTATCTTTTCTGCAATTGGGATATTGTGATTTACATCATCATGAATTCTAGAGATACCCCTTCCTTTGACGCCTTTGTATGGCGGATTGGGGTCATCTATGCAAAAATAAAGATTCTTATTTTTTCTTAAATTATCTGTCTTTTTTGAGAGTTTGGAGGTTTCAACATATATTTTCTTATTTGCTGAATCAAAATAATACCATGTAGGATGAACATTTGGATATCGATTATCATCTATTGTGCCGAGATGGACGTTGAGTTTGCTAGAGGTCAAAAAATCATTTATTTCTTGCTCTGTTAGCGGTTTTCCAAATTCGGGACTTGCATTAATGATTTTTGTCACGTTTATATCATGGTTATAATATAATATTAATTGTTATAAGTCAAGTGTCATCATGAATGTCGTTACACCATCTTCCAAATCTCTTATCCAGATATTCTGATATTGCATCTTTTTGTTCTTCTATATTGGTATAGAATCTATTTGCACACACATCTGATTTTATCTTCTGGTTTACTTTTCTCTCATTTGGATTAAGGTATGGCGCCCTCTTTGGAAGGTGTATTACATACAGTGAGCCAGTCTTTTTTCTGTCCATTGATATATTTTTTTGTCATCTTGCTTAGGTGAAATGAAGCGTTATCCCATACCAGTACAATTCTTTTCCAACCATTATTTTTCATTACATGTATCTTGAGATTCTCTAAATGGTTTATAGCATTGGTGGAATTTGATCTGTCATAGAAATCATACAACAGATTCTGTTCAGGCCATAGCATGGATATGTACATTGAGAATTTCTTTCTACTACCGTTATGCCTAATTTTTTGTTGTTCACCTTCAAAACTCATTGACTTTCTTATACATGGCTTCTGTGTTACTATAGTTTCATCTTCAAAGACCAACATCACTTTCTTTTTTTGAGAGCTGATGCTACTTGTTTGTAGTTCTTTATCTGTTTCTTTCCCTCTTCATAATCAGCTCCATGTTCAAGTTCAAGCTTGGGTCTCTTACATCTGATACCCATGTCCTTCAGTATCCTTTGAAGGTGTTTGAAACTGATTGGAATGTCAAGTTCTTCTGTAAGACACTTTGCCAGTGACCTCAGACTCCAGGTGTTTCTGATGTAACCAAAAATATTGGGATTGTTAAAAAGTACAGAAAGTATAGTCTCTCTATCCTCATCTGTTATACGGAATTTTGTACCACCTGGTTTCCTTATCTCCAATCCTTTTGTTCCTATCTGGAGATATGCCGATATCCATCTTTGAACTGACCTGATACTGACACCATGTTCCTTCCTTTGCTATATCTGCAAAAGTTCTACCGTTGCTCTTCTGAAGTATTGCCATTAATCTGCGATAATGCTTCTTGTCGGTACTATATTTCATCAACGACTTTAGACTGTTCTTCTGTCCTGTGGTGAGGTTGAGTTTGGTAGTAGAACCATGGTACATAGAATTATGATATTCAGGATACCTTAAGCTTTACCTATTCAATAATTTAGACCTGTTAGTTAAAAGGATATGACATTAACCAAGCCACTTGACTTATTCTTTATTCGACAATAATTTAAGACTTATTTAGACTTGATATATGGTTATCAATAACATCATATACTATTTTAAAAATGTCTTTTTTTGATGTCAACTCTAAATTAAGAAATAAAGCTTGTTTTAAAAAAGCGAATGTGTTGACAATTATAGAAATAATCTTGAAAAATAATGGAAATCTTTTTTATGTGGTGGAAATTCTTTAGGAATTTCAAAACAACTGGAAACACGGATACAATATTTCTCGAAGCTAGACTTACTAACTAGAAT
Source organism: uncultured Nitrososphaerales archaeon (assembly GCA_963695855.1). Taxonomy (GTDB): domain Archaea; phylum Thermoproteota; class Nitrososphaeria; order Nitrososphaerales; family Nitrososphaeraceae; genus TH1177. The sequence goes on from CAVOHZ010000010.1 coordinate 1,404,490, forward strand.
ATTAATAAACATATATATGCAAATATTCATATTCAAAGTTCCACTATGACATCATCATCATATTCTAACCAAGCTAAAAAAGGTCAAAAATTTGAATCAATGATTATAAGTTTCATCATAAATTTATTCTAGATCTAAAGAATTAAACTAACATTTTTAAATTAACAATTTTATAATTAATTCATGTAAAAGATTGAATATAAATAATTATTCTTATCCTAGTTATTTGACATTTGGAATTGTTATTCCCTTAATTTTTATTCTTTGTAATTTAGTAAATAATGATTTGAATAATGCCTTTGCGGTTGAGAAAGAACCACCAATACTCTATGACCAAAACCTACAATTAACCCAACTTACAGATAAACTAGAATTTCCAACTGGTATAGATTTTCTAGGTGAAAATGATATTTTAGTAATTGAAAAAAATACAGGCCAGGTTAAAAGAATAATTAATGGCGAAGTTTTGTATCAGCCAGTTTTGGATGTGAATGTTGCTTCAGAAAGCGAGCGTGGATTATTAGGAATAGCCATTTTAAATACAAACCCAGATACAGCTACTAATGATGAAGCTCAACAGAATTATCCAGATAATGTGATCAAAGTATTCTTATTTTATACAGAAACTAAGGATATTGATAATGGTGATATCTTAGGAAATAGACTATACAAATATGATTTCATTAATGAAAAATTAGTTAACCCAAAACTGCTATTAGATTTACCTTTTTTACCAGGACCATCACATAATGGAGGAGTTTTAGAGTTAGGGCCAGACAATATTTTGTACCTTATAGTAGGAGATGTTAATCGTGAAGGCAATCCAGCGTACATGACTTTAGCCCAAAATATTGAAGATAGTAAAATACCTGATGGACGTGGCGGAGTACTGCGTCTGACAGTCGATGGGGATCCAGTTATAGATGATTTTTCATCATTAGGAGATTCTGGCCTTTTAAATTTCTATTATGGATATGGAATAAGAAACAGTTTTGGTATTGGTCTTGATCCAGTTACTGGTATTTTGTGGGAGACAGAAAATGGATCTAACTATGGAGATGAAATTAATGTAATTTTCCCAGGGTTCAATGGCGGGTGGAGACAGGTTTTGGGATTATCTATAGAATATGAAAATTTCAAAAATAAAGCATTTGATAGAAGCAAGTTAATTCTTTTTGATGGAAAAGGAAAATATTATGATCCTGTATTTACCTGGGCAGATACTGTCGCTCCAACAGCAATCACATTTATAAATTCAAAAATATTTGGTGAAGAATATAAAAATGATCTCTTGGTAGGTTCAGTAAAACAAGGACGAATATTTCTTTTTAATTTAAATGAAACTAGAACAGGATTAGATTTACCATCAGAACAATTAGTAGATAAAATGGCAGATGTTGATGAAGAATTAGAACCAGTTACTTTAGGAAGGAATTTTGGGACAATTACCGATATAGAAATAAATCCATATGATGGGAAAATTTATGTAGTTGATGGTCAGTCAAAAAAGGGTAAGATTTATCAAATACACCCTAATGAATTAAACCAGTAGAAAAAATAAATTAATTTTTTAATATTCTATTATTGACATTCACAACAAAATTGTAGGAAATGGCACAGATCCAACTAATAATTTTTCATATTATCATACCACCATTTCGACAGGATTCTAAATAAGAAAAAGTGAAAGATTTATGTATATTTGAGATTGGTAAATAATGTTTCTGAAATATAGTCTCTTCCAACAAAAAAAAATAAATTTATTTTATTAAAAAAGTTATTTGAGAAACTCTAGTATCTGTTTTGTCAGGAAATTTGGTCTTTCCTCTGGTATGAAATGCCCTGTATTTGGTAACGTTATTCCTGTAACATTGTTTGCAACTTTTTGAAATGAAGTTGTAGTCAAGTTACCTAAGGCTGCTTCTCCACCTATTGTGAGTATTGGCATATCTAGTTTCTCTTTGGCATATTCTTTGTTCTGTTCTGCATCTTCAAATATCGCTCTATAGTATTCAAAACCTGCACGCATTGCACCAGGTTTGGAATATTGTTTAATGTATTCTTCTCTGGCTTCTGATGTTATTGCAGATTGATTGTAAGAGTAATGATCATAAAACCAATTAAGATATACATTTTCTTGTCCATCAATCAATTTCTCTGGAAGATCCCTTACTGCATGAAATGAGGGATGCCATAAGCCATTTGGTGAAAAGTTTGCTGCTTCTTCAATCCCAAATCCAGGTAATAGAGTATCAAGTATAACCATTTTACGTACATCTTGAGGATGCGCAGCAGCATAAGAATATGCAACTGGTCCTCCCCAATCATGAGCTACAAGATAGATTTTACTATATCCTAACTTTTTTACTAATTGATAGATATCTTCTGCAACAGTTTTCTTGTCATATCCAGTTTGTGGTTTTTCTGAATCTCCTAGACCTCTCATATCTGGAGCTATTACTGTATAGTTATTGGCTATTAATTGGGGAATAATGTGTCGCCATTCATACGAAGTTTCTGGCCATCCATGCAATAAAACAATAGGATCTCCTTTACCACCTATCACATAATGCATAAGGATACCATTAACTGTAGTTTTATAATGTGTATAATCTATTTTTTTCTCGCTATCATCGATAATGTTTTGTGCAGCAGTAGCCGGAGAAATAAATCCTAAAGAAACTACAGAACAACAACAAATGATGACTGCCAGAAAACTTAAGGTATAGGTAATATTTCTGTTTTCGACTATAGATTCAAGTTCATATTGATTTTCCATTTTTACATCATCCATCCTTTATTACTACATTCTATAAAATCTAGACTTTAAGGCGACTGAATTCTCCTATAGTAGTACGAGATCCAGGTGTAATAAGAGATAGATATTGTTCGTAAAGTGATTCACAATTCTTATCTTTTTCTGCTAAATGTACAAACCTAATTAGATTTTCTTTAGTAGCATTTATTTCAAATTGGGGAGAAACTAATCCCACTTTCATATTTATTATTATATTTTATAATATAAAAACATAATATAATCAACAATAGAAATTTCATATTGTTACGTTATTCTAAATCGTTTACTGAAAATCATGGTTTAGTAATTTACATAAAATCATTGGGCTCTGACTATATGAAAATCTTTATTGGGTACCAATCCCTTCTGTATTCAGGCTAGGTTCAAAGTTAACATACTCCGTACGAGAGTGAGGCTCTGACTGGACCAATATCCGAGCGGCTATACTACTACCTCATAAAGAAGGTGAATAGATGTTTGCCGCCTGTTAGCCGACATAAAAAAAAGAAAATAAAATAAGAATGAAAAAAAGCAAAATGAAGGGAAAGTAACAAGTATAGCATATGCTATTTTAGATAATTTTTAATATGATGAATTATAATAGAATATTACGCTTAACAGGAACATAAGGATGACCTTATACAGATAGAGATTTTCATAGATGTTAAGTTAAGGAAAATTTATGAAATAAATTATAAAATTCTTTTAAAATTGAGCAGAGAACATAATATAAAAGAAGAATGTACATATTACTTTATCCTTAAGTTAACAGGGCAGTTTATAATGATGTTTTAAATCTTGGATAATTTGAATTCCACATGCTACGGCGAGTAAAGATGATATTACAATTGGTATTACAATATCACCAGCTATAGATATTTTTTTAGATTTATTGTTTGTTTCATCCCTACTGGATAGCTAGTTAGATGAATTTCTCGAATAGCCTTAGTTTCTACCATATATTACCCGTGTATATCAAGTTTAAATCAATTTTTCTGTATCTATAACTTCGAAAGAGTGATGCAGTATTTCAAGGATAGAACAGAATGTTGTGATGATTACTATCCTTGTACCAGGAATAGTATAAAATGTGATCTATCACATGTATACAATTGGATCAAACTATTCCTTTATCTATACACCGCAAAAAATAGAAATGAACTTGTATTCAAAATTGGAGGTGAAATATTCTTAACTTAACAGCACCACTTCCTTAATAGATCTCAATTTGAAAGTTTATTGATCACAAATCGAGTAATATGTCATTTGTCATAAAATTTCATCTATTATAATGTTGTTCTAAAGTATTTTTTTATAATAGTCACAATTTATTATTGTGATAGAAAACTAGTTAGAATTATTTTTCATGTTCTATGCTTTTATAATCTATCTACTTTAAAACCAATAATCTATATCTTGCAGTGTTTTGTGAAATTCTAATGCTAATGGAGTAAGACTATACGATATTTCATTAGATTTATCGTTGGAGTTATTGTTATGACTGTTTTCGCTCGCTTTAACTGATACAATTTTCACATAAAACTTTATTGCTTATTACTGATAATATTTTTTTGATTCACTAAAATGAAAAGATGAATTTGAGCGAGTCTTTGATATTAATAAAGGCAATTTTTTTACCTATTACTTGACCTATTTCACAAGCTTTAAAGATCTTTCTATTTTAGAAATTGATGATAATAAAATACAATATTAATTTAAAATTTATTTTATAACACTAATCATTTCAACCTATCATTTCATGATTATATGAATATAGATCTGTTATGTTAATAAATGGTTAAGAAAATCCTTTTATGTATGTTGGGTAATATCATTTAATGACAAGTGAAAGCTTAGTCAATAATAAAATTCATAGCTTACTGACCCCTGACAACTGTACGTTAATAATGATTGATTTTCAGCCGCAAATGGCCTTTGGTGTAAAATCCATAGATGGACAGACTCTAATTAATAATGCTGAAGGCCTTGCAAAGGCAGCAAAGATATTCAATGTTCCAACTATTTTAACTACAGTGGCAGAAAAAAGTTTTTCTGGTCCTATGTTCCCTCAGATAAAAAAAGTGTATCCAGATAAACAAATGATAGATAGAACTACTATGAACTGCTGGGAAGATCGAAACGTAGTCTTAGAGGTAGAGAAAATTGGAAGGAAAAAACTAGTTTTAGCAGGACTATGGACAGAAGTTTGTATTGTAATGCCTGCTATTCAAGCCATGGAGGCAGGATATGAAATTTATGTTATAGCTGATGCATGTGGTGGAACATCAATTACTGCACATGATATGGCAATAGAGAGATTAATTCAAGCAGGAGCGGTACCTATGAGTTGGCTACAATTCCTATTAGAATTACAACGCGACTGGGCCAGGACAGACACATATGATGCGGTAATGAAAGTAGTAAGAGAAGATGCAGGTACATATGGACTTGGGGTAGAATATGCAAAAGCTATGCTAGGTGAGCATGCAAGAGAAGGTTAAATAATAATAATGGAATCATTAATAAATAATACTAAAAATCAAATAAATACATATATTCACTATTTTTTCGGCATTTTCCCTAAATTATCATTAAAACTTGTCAAGATGAATGGATATGACTAAAGAGGTAGATCTTATTCTTATAAACGGTCGTATAGCGACAATAAATGATAATCAAAATTTTGTATCTTCTGTAGCTATAAAAGATGGTATTTTTATTGCTGTAGGTAATAATGATGATAGCCTTTCTTACAAGGGAGATAATACAAAAGTTATTGATCTAAATGGACGAACAGTTATTCCAGGCTTAAATGATTCTCATCTTCACATTATACGTGGTGGCTTAAACTATAATCTAGAATTAAGATGGGATGGTATACCTACTCTATCTGAAGCCTTGAATAGAATTAATGAGCAATCACAACATACTCCCAATCCACATTGGATCAGAGTAGTTGGAGGGTGGTCTGAATTTCAATTTAAAGAGAAAAGAATACCTACTATAGAGGAAATTGAAAGAATTACTGGAAGTGTACCAGCATTTATTTTGCATCTTTATCATTGTGCAATGATTAATAAAAAAGCAATTGAAGCTACTGGATATAATAAAGATACACCAAATCCACCTGATGCAGAATTTGAGCATGATGAAACTGGTGATCTAACAGGCTTGATAACTGCAAAACCTGCAGCAACAATACTTTATCAAACACTAGCCAAAGGTCCAAAACTATCTTCTGATGAACAAATCAATTCTACAAGGCAATTCATGTATGAACTCAATCGTTTTGGTGTCACTAGTGCTATTGATGCAGGAGGAGGATTTCAAAATTATCCTGACGATTACAAGGTAATAAGTGATTTAGCAAAAGAAGGTCTCCTTACCGTTCGTATTGCGTACAATCTCTTTACCCAGAGACCAAAAAAAGAATTAGAAGACTTTACAAACTGGATAAAAATGGTAAAGCCTGGTGAAGGAAATGATTTTTATCGTATGAATGGAGCTGGCGAAATGTTAGTCTTCTCAGCAGCTGACTATGAAAATATATTGGAACCACGTCCAGATTTGGCAGAACAAATGCAGTCAGAACTAAAGGAAGTTGTTAAAGTTCTAGTAAAGAATAGATGGCCTTTTAGGATACATGCTACATACAATGAATCAATTACACGATTTTTAAATGTCTATGAAGAAGTAAATAATGAAATTCCCTTTAACGGTTTAAGATGGTTTTTTGATCATGCAGAAACAATATCAGAAGATAATATCAAAAGAGTAAAAAAATTAGGTGGAGGAATAGCAATACAAGACAGACTTGCATTTCAAGGTGAATACTTTATTGAAAGATATGGAAAAGAAGTCTCAGAAAACTCCCCTCCTATAAAGAAAATAATTGAAATGGGTGTTCCTTTAGGGGCAGGTACTGATGCAACTAGAGTATCTACTTATAATCCTTGGATTTCGCTTTATTGGCTAGTAACAGGAAAATCAGTTGGTGGCACAACATTAAGGTCTAAAAATAATTGTCTTGAGAGAATGGAAGCACTTAGACTATATACGCTTGGTAGTGCATGGTTTTCAAATGAAGAAGAGAAAAAGGGTTCCATTGAAATAGGAAAATTTGCAGATCTTGCTGTATTGAGTGATGATTACTTTTCTGTTGAAGAAGAACAAATTAAAGAAATTGATTCTGTTCTTACTATAGTGGGTGGGAGAATAGTATATGCAAAAGAAGAATTTCAAAATCTTTCACTTGCATCTCTAGATGTTATTCCTTCATGGTCTCCTGTTTCTATTTTTGGTGGATATTATAGCTCAAGAAACAATCAAAATCAAATTCAAAATAGCAATAATTCATCATTATTACAACGACAAAAACAAATAACTGCAAATTCTAATATAGATCATAACAATAACAACCATCTTGTTAAAGATAAAGATAAAAATAATGAAAATCAGAATTCATCAATAATAGATTCCAAAGGAATTAGTGTAGATAATAAAAATGTAAAAATTCAATATAGTAATTATATGTGTGCATGTTGTGATGATTTTTTCTCTTTTTAGAAGTAGCAATTTCAAACCATGGAACGAATAACAAACAAGGTAACAATTCTTTATGAAAGATGATATAAGTTCTCAAAAAGAAAATAATAATAATAAAGAACAGAAAAAAATGGAAGTAGGCAGATCTGGTTGGGAACCCATATTACATCACCCCATTTATAGGGCATTATGGATTGCAACCGTCGTTTCAAATATTGGCTCATCAATGCATGATACTGGGGCTATGTGGCTTATGACTTCCCTGTCTGATTCAGCGTTTCTCGTTACTTTGATACCAGCTGCAGCTAGCTTGGCGATTGTTGTTATGGCGTTACCTGGTGGAGCTCTTGGAGATGTTCTTAATCGTCATAAGCTTCTTATGATTAGTCAAGGCTATATGCTAGCAATAGCATTTGCACTTGCTATTGTTACCTTGTTTAACATGACTACTCCGTTATTGTTAGTACTATTAACATTTGCCTTAGGACTAGGAGCAGCATTAAGTACGCCATTATTGATACGCCTTTCTTTAGAGATGGTCTCTAAAGAAGAATCTCAATCAACTATTACTCTTGGTGGAGTTGCAATTAATATAGGAAGAGCAGTGGGACCAACTGTTGGTGGTTTTATAATTGCTTTAAGCGGACCTTGGGCAGTTTTTTTAATTAATTCTCTAACTTTTATATCAATTATTATTGTATTAAGAAGATGGTCTAGTAGTGACCATCGAGAACAAAATACTACTCTACCTCCTGAACATATCACTGGAGCTATCCGAGCCGGGATTAGATATCTAAAATATTCTCCTGATGTTCAATCTGTCCTAATACGTGCTACAGCCTTTACAATTTTTGGAAGTGCATTATTTGCATTATTGCCTTCTCTTGTAAGAAATACTTTGGGATTTGGCTCTGCTGAATATGGATTACTTTTAGGAGCTTTAGGCATAGGAGCTATAATTGGTGGTACAATTATGCTTCCAAAAATAAGACAAATAATCTCTATTGATTGGCTAGTTGTGGCTGCAAGTATATTATTTGCAATAACTATGATTTTGCTTTCACAACTTGATAATTTCCTTCAAATCTTTGTAGTAATGATTGGAAGTGGAATAGCATGGATTACTCTTTTATCCAGCTTTAATTTTTCTGCTTTTAAAGCAGGTAATGAATGGGTAGCAACGAGATTACTAGCTACTTATCAAGCAGTGTTTCAAGGTGGAATAGCTGTTGGAAGTCTCATATGGGGACAAGTTTCAATATATTCTGATGTACGTACTGCATTGATTTTATCAGCCGTTGGTCTAGTGATAGGCTTAATATCTTTTACAAGATATCGGTTGATAAAAAAAGGTGAAATTGATAAGACATCTTATGCTCACTGGCCAATTCCAAATGTTATATTTGAATCTGGAAAAGAAGAAAAACCTGTAATGATAGAAATAAAGTATAAAATTGATCCTATAAATAAAAAGGAATTTGAAACAATTATGAAAGAATGGAGTAGAATTAGAAAAAGAGATGGAGCCATTCATTGGGCCTTGTATTATGATGGAGAAAATCCTAGTGAGTACATTGAAACTTTTATATTAGAATCTTGGGAAGAACATCTTCGACAGCATGAAAGATTTACTGTAGCTGATAGAGAAATAGAAGATAAAGTTCGATCTTTCCATATTGATAAGAATCCACCTATGGTTTCCCACTTTATAGCAGAGTCTTTATAAAAAAAGAAGTATAAGAAGAATTAGATGAATAGTACAAATAATGTATTAGGAATTCATCATGTTACTGCAATTTGTAGCAATCCGCAAAAAAATATCGATTTTTATACAAAGTTATTAGGATTACGATTGGTCAAATTAACCGTTAATTTTGATGATCCAACAACATACCATATATATTATGGAGATGAAATAGGGCATCCTGGAACTATTCTTACTTTCTTTCCTTGGCCTGATGCTCCAAAAGGTTATAGAGGAACAGGTCAAGCTATAACAACATCTTTTTTAATACCTTTAAACTCTGTTGATTTTTGGAAAGATCGTCTAAAGAATAATGATATTGGTTTTGAAGGACCTACAAAACGTTTTGACAAGGAAGAGCAAGTAATAAAACTCTATGATCCTGATGGTCTCGAACTAGAACTAGTCGCTCATTCATCAGCAAAGGAAAATGATGAAAGATTTTGGAAAGATGGTCCAATATCATATGAAAATGGTATAAGAGGATTCTATTCTGTAAGTTTATCAGAAGAAGGATATGAACGCACCTCTGAAATATTAAAAGATATGGGGTACAAAATGATAGAAAATGAAGGTAACCGTTTTCGTTTTCAAATAGAAGATTCACAACCTAATACTGGCGCAAAAAGATTAGATGTTCTCTGTTTGCCTTATACTCCTTATGGAAGAATTGGAATAGGAACAGTTCATCATATAGCTTTTAGAACATCATCGGATGAATCTCAAATATCAATTAGAAAAAATATTATAAAAATAGGACTAAATCCGACGCCAGTAATTGATAGAACCTATTTTCATTCAGTATATTTTAGAGAACCTGGAGGAGTTTTATTTGAAATTGCTACAGATCCACCGGGATTTACAGTAGATCAAAAAGTACAAGATCTAGGAAAAATACTGATGTTACCACAATGGCTTGAACCCATGAGAGGAAGATTAGAAAGGGTATTAACAAAGATAGAATTACCTCACTATGATAATAAAGATAAATCAAAATAAAGAGAATAAACAGGAGCAACAAGAAAATGATTAAATCTAATGATTTTGGATTTCATCATATATTTATTAAATCTTCTTCTACTAATACTTCCAATAACAAAAGAGAATATGATGAAATAAATGGTAATTTAACACTCGTACTATTACATGGAACAGGTGGAAATGAAGAAGATCTTATTTTCCTTGGAAAGGAAATTGAACCTAATGCATCAATATTAAGTTCCAGAGGAAAAGTATTGGAAAATGGTATGCCTCGCTTCTTTAGAAGATTGGCTGAGGGAGTATTTGATATAGAAGATCTTAAATTTAGAACTCATGAGCTTGCTGATTTCATTAAAAAATGTTCTTTACATTATAAGTTTGATTTAAAACATACAATAGCAGTAGGATTTTCAAATGGAGCTAATATTGCTACCAGTATACTACTTCTGCATCCAGACGTATTTCGAGGTGCAATTCTTTTCAGAGCAATGGTTCCCTTAATTCCTAATCCTTTACCAGACCTTTCAGACAAAAAAGTACTATTAGCCGCAGGAGTAAATGATCCTATAGTCTCTAGAGTTGAAACAGAAAATCTTTATACTCTATTTCAAAAAGCTAATGCAAATATTGTATTAAAGTGGCAGCAATCAAGTCACAATTTAATTCAGGAAGATATATTTGTTGCGAGAAAATGGATATCAAATAATTTTTCTATTTCTATTTAAATTAGATAGGGAAGAAGTAAGTTAATATAATTCAAATAGTCCCTATTTTATATTTAGTCGTTAATTTTACAAGATTTTTATGCCTCTCTCTGGGGTATATTAATTTTCAGCGTGTGACAATTGTCACAGGGTTTACTATCACACATAGAAACTATTCTGGACCTAGAGAGAGCAATATTTTTTTTATTTCTATCTCGTTCTATGTCTATTAATTTAGTAGTATCATAAACAAATTCTGAATTACAAATTCTCGATATTATCATCAATATGATTTTTTATTGCTGCCTCTGGGGGTAAATTTGTTTTCAACGTGTGACACCTTTCATGTGATACTGTCACACATAGAAACTATTTTGGAACCAGAGAGAAGAAAATTTTTTGTTATTAAAATAGGAAGTTATCAGAAAGAAATTTGTCATAATAACTTTCCTGCTTGGAATACGTGTATTCAATTATTATTATTATTATTATAAAAAATCTATATTTTAAATGAATCATGTAAAATTTTCGTACCTGTTACTGCTGACTACAAGGTTTTTAGAATCAGATGAATTATTCACTTAATTATGAAAATTACAAGTTCAATAATTTTATTGAATATCGTTAAGGATTATTTGTCTATGTTTTAAATCAAGTTATCGGAGGAATTCCGTAATGATTAGGACGATATGGTATATACTCAATCATAGGTTTACCACTTATATTTTGAGAATTATTTCTCGTTTGTTTCAGTTTTTCCACTTCTGCTAACAGAGTTGAACGGGTTTCATCTAATTTAGTGACATCGTATGCAACATGAAGAACATTTTCAAAATTTTTAAAATCTATTTTGTTCCGTAATAGAAAATAGTATATCTTGAGCACATAATCTAGATGGCATTCATTATCAACATACAGGTTATACAATTTTTTCATCAGTTGCAATCGCAAAGATTCCGTCCAATATTTTCTTGCCTCTTCAAAACCTAAATTCAATTCGATTGCAATTTGTACTGGCGTTTTTCCTTTAAATAATAGTTCATAAGCTCTGCTGGTTTTAGAGATTTTTTTTAATGAGTTTATCTTCATTATCCCATTTTCTTTTTGTTTCTAATTGTAACTTTCGTTCGTATTTTTTTAGTATGGGTTTTATATCTCTTACAGTTACGTGAGCGATATGGGCTATTTCACCATATTTCTTTCCTTCCTCATGTAACTTTATAACTAAATCACGTTTTTCAAATTTATTCAAACTTGGAATTTCTATTTTGGGATTGAATTAAAAAAGTAGTTAATAAATGATATGGTATTGTATTTTCATTTATCTATCTTTTATTACCAATTGATACCTATTAATACCTATTATTTTTAACAAATTCATTAAAATCAAATAAATGTCATCAATTTATTACTACATTTTCTCCGGTTTTTTAATCTGAATGAGTTGAACTTCATGTTCAAATCTATTTTATATGAATATTTTTTTGAAATGACCGTTTGAACCTTTATTTCCAATTGGCAGATTCAAAATATTGTGCGTAGAAAAATATCCAAAGTTAACTCCTTCATTTTTCATGAGCTAAGAAATTTATAATATAAAAATATATTTATTTTATATTTTTCATAGATTGACTTACTGTATAAATTTGAAGATATCTCACTAAACATAATTATCTATTTTTAGATATTTTAAAAACTATAATTAAATATTAGTGGCTAAAAAATAAATGAAATATGATTTAACTATCTTGAAAAAGAGTAATAATTGGGCCCCGTTAACTTAAGGAGTAAATAGTCATATTATATAATTCTATTATACAATATTTTTTCAATTCTATCCGTCTATTTTCCTTAACTTAACACGGCCGTGAACTAGATGGATTCTATAAGGAAGTAGAATATATTACTTAAATAATTCTCATTATATTGAGTAAGAGCAGCAAAAGCATAGAAAGGTACAGTATTATTATTAAGCTAAATGTGTGAGATTTGACCCTTTGATAAAGTGGGACCAGTTAATGTAGTTTAAACCATAAAATAGAGATTCGAATGTTCTACTTTTTATAATTTTATTACTCTAATAATCATTTTTTGAATATATCTTTTTTATTGCTACTAATTTAATATATTATCATCAATATTAAATCAGTCATATCAAAGAGAGAAAAGTAAAATGGAATATCTGAATACTTATCCAAGTGTTCTGAATTAATGTTTATATATATTCTACTTAATGTAACTAATTCAATAGATGATTATTAATTGAAAAAAAACAAAACAACTAGTAAAAAAATATCTTTAGCTGTTTTATCAATAATATTAATAGGATCGATTACTTTAATGATTTTTTATTTTTTAAATCCACAAATAGAATATATTTATCAAAATGATAAATCAATTAGAACAGATAATCAAATCTTTGCAACCCTTTCAAATCCTACAGGTATAGCGGCTGATAGTGCAGGAAATGTTTATGTTCTTGATACTGAAAATGAGATAATACAAAAGTTTACGACTAATGGTACATTTGTTAAAGAATGGAACATTCAAAAAACAAGAATATCAGATTTACTTCCTACAGGTATAGCGGCTGATAGTGCAGGAAATGTTTATGTTCTTGATACTGAAAATGAGATAATACAAAAGTTTACGACTAATGGTACATTTGTTAAAGAATGGTAGAATGGTAAAATTAGACAATATATTATCTTCTCATGAAGGTATGTAGCAGCTGATAATGCAGGAAATATGTATGTTATTGACATAGATAACTTATAAAAGGAAAGGAATAGAAAGATTTAATTTCATTTATACTCAAAAATAATTATGAATGGGAAAGACCAGATTTTGAAGAAGTATGTATTAACATGGAAGTTATTGGAACGTAAACACCGCTGATTACAAAGATATTTAAGTAAATAAATTAATTATGTTATACACATTGGGCATTTATTATATTATCTCTTCTATATCTGATTTGGAGATTATGAAATGTTTGCTGTCCGATGCTAGAAAGTCAGTTGAGGATATTGCTAATGAAACTTCGCTCTCGCCTAGAACCGTGGCAAGAAAATTAGGAAAAATGAGAGAAAACCATGTTTTACAATTTACTATTTCAAGAAAACTATCTTCTGTGCGATTAACAGGTTATATGGAATTTGATGTCTAATTCATGTTGAAATACCTAGACACCAGAGCATACTTGAAAAAATATACCGTGAATTGGACGAATACTTGATTTATATTCCAGGTTGGTATCAAAGACAAGTTATTGTCGCAGTATTCTTTTGTGCGAACATTTCTACAGCCAATTTAATACTAAGAATATAGAATCTTATAATGGACTCAATAAAGTCGAGTCGTTCATAAGAACTAATATAACAATTAATCAAAACTGGTTAAAGGGTGAGATTGATAAAAGAATAATAACAACCAATCAAAGCTATCTATCATCGTCGGCTGCTATCACAACAGAACACTGACTATTTTTATACCTACACAATAAAAATCAGATAAATGTTAGAAAATTTATACCAAAAAAAACTATACCCTGACTTGCACAATACCTAAATCAATCTTATCTTTATATTGTTACATGACCTCTCGTAGAATGGGAAACTCAATAGAGAATGCTACACGCAATCACTCTTATCAGCGCTTGACAGCCGATAATTCCCTGTTAGTTCTAATTGATCACCAAGTAGGACATTTGCTGACCATTAAGGACATAGACCAAGAAGAGCTGCGCCATAATGTGGTTGCATCGGCACGCGCAGCCCGTGTCTTAGGTGTCCCAGTCATTCTCACATCAACTGCACCAGATATATTTGGTCCCACTTTACCAGAGCTGACAGAAGCGTTATCAGGTATAGAAAACATAGAACGAAGTATCATCAACGCTTGGGAGGATCCAAATGTAAGACAGGCTATCAAGGAGACCGGACGACGAAAGGTTCTCTTCTCGGCCCTAACTACTCATGTATGTCTGGCTTTTCCCAGCATCTCAGCTGCCAGTGAAGGTTATGACTCGTATGCTCTACTTGACAGTTCTGGTACATGGAATGAAACCTTACGAGTAAGCGCAATAGCTCAGATGCAGCAAGCAGGTGTCATTATTTCATCAGGCTTCGCGGCGTTTGTTGAAATGGTTCATGATAACGCAAATCCAATTGCTCCCAAAGTCTATGCAGCCCTAGATCTTCCAGGTGGCAAATCACTATCACAGCTACTCAAGGGCAGGACCTAACCAAGGCCTTAATAGGCCGAATTCTAATTATGGTGAAGATTATGTTGTTGTGTTTTATTTCAGTTAGTGAAAATACCAAGATATTCTAGGCATCATATGTATGACTGAACAACTCAGTTTGTCTAAATCTGTCCTGTCAAGTCATAGACTATTCAGAGCTCTGTGGATAGCCAATACCGTTTCAAATATTGGCACTTTCATGCAAAGCGTTGGTAGCGCTTGGTTGATGACATCGCTTTCCTCTTCACCATTAATTGTCGCGCTTTTACAAACAGCAACTAGTCTATCTATTGTACTGCTAGCCTTACCTGCGGGCGCACTTGCAGATGTATTTGACAGACGTCGACTGCTTTTAATAACACCATATTTTATGCTTGTAGTTGCGGCAACGCTTACCTTGCTTACTCTGACTGGATTTATTACAGCATCTACTCTATTTGATGAAAGATGGTGATGGTAAAATTGACAAAACTCCTTCTTTACATTGGCCTATTCCAAATATCATAGTAGGATCAGGAATAGAACAAAAACCTGTATTAATAAAAATAGAATACAAGATTGATCCTACTAAAAAAAATAGAATTTGAAAGGATTATGAAAGAAGGTGGCACCAGAAAAGAGTTTAGAGAGATTATCGATATGTCCAGAGAACTCAAAGTCAGAGTTTGGAAGAGATTCAAATTCGAAGATGCTAAAGAAGCATTACAAACATTATTTTCCAAAGAGATGGTAGAATTCTATTAGAAACCAATAGCAGCATATAGTTATCCTGAGCCTCAGGGTTTCAACAAGTACCCCATCCCACCAAAGGAAGCATTCTACCATACCGAGATGAGGGAGTTCCTGTTACCCTATAATGTAGTACGTACCGCAAATTCGCCTTCTGAGGTTTTACTGACATTCCTGCAAAGCACGTATGAAGCTGCAGCGACTTGTGCCAAATGGGATCGAAATGCACTGGAGCGTCAGTAAATACTGGTAGCCGTGCTTAGGTAACTCGAATTGATAATCAAACATGTTAGTATCAATAGTCAAATAGTCTTTGACTAGGTCTGGTCCCACTTTTTAACCTACACGTAACCTTGACCGGCACGTAGTCTAAGAAGTCCAAGTAACATCTTGCTTTCCTCCTGAGTGAGTTGCTCCACAGAACGATTGCCGGCCTCGCGAAGCACTCCTTGGGTGATAGTTTGTTTAAGTTCATCAGTGAGCTCAGGATTCCCAAGGGTTTTCATCATGGAAGCGAGTGGGTCCATGAGGTGTTCCATGAAATGCCGAATCCCTCCTTCACCTCCACCAAGATGCCACAACAAACTGGGACCCATCACTCCCCATCGAAGTCCAGGCCCCCAGCTTACAGCAGCGTCTGCATCCTCAACACTCAACACTCCTTGCTCAATTAGGTATACGACTTCTCTATAGAGCGCCGCTTGAAGTCGGTTTGCAGCATGGCCAGGCAATTCCTTATGTAGGTGGATAGGCTTCTTCCCGATGGAAGCATAAAATGCTATCGCCTGTTGGATCGCTTCGGGCGATGTTTTATTCCCTCCAACGACCTCGACTAACGGAATCATGTGTGGAGGATTGAAAGGATGCCCTATGACACAACGTTCAGGATGCTTGCAACCGGATTGAATGACGCTCATGATTATCCCAGACGAACTAGAGGCAATGATCGAATCAGAAGGTGTGGCATCGTCTATCTCGGCGAATAACTTGATCTTGAAATCCGGACGTTCAGGTGCGTTTTCCTGAACAAAGTCAGCCTCCGATAATGCTTCCTTCATATTTGAAGTAAAGGTCAGCCTGTCGCGTGTTGCACCAGGCGAGAGGCCGATGATTGTGAGCTCCTTCCATGCGGCATCAATATTTTCGCGTAATTTGGATTCCGCGTTTGAGTTGGGATTAGTAGCAATTACATCAAATCCACGTGCAAGATATTGCGCTGCCCAGCTCGCACCTATGACTCCGGTACCGATAATAGCGATAAGACGTACCTGTTTATTCAACGACATGATCCGTTTCTCCTTTTAGTCAAGACTTGAGCCCAATTCAGCGTATGCTATGCCAGATAGGTTCCCCTGCGCATAGAGTAGTGTCTTCTTATCCGATCCGTCGAGCTTGGCCGAATAGATCGAACCACCTAGGTCAGTCACAAACATTCGTTCTCCTTTGAGATCGAGAGCTATACCAATTCCCTCCATCAAGTGGGTAAGCAGAATCTCCGGACTCTGATTCTTCGGTTTCCCATCAATCGGGGCGCGATTGACCGTGTTACCACCTGGAGGATCGCCACGATCTGTCCAGTACAGCACACGATTGTAAACATCGAGCTCCAGGTCAATTGGCTCGGGCAGCCCTTCGAATAACACTTCACCGTCAGTGCGATTTTCCGGACTCTGGCCATTTGGTATTTCGGTACTAACGCGAAAGATTCTGCCCTTTCCGGCATCGTCAGGACCTTTCTGTGTCCAGTAGATTTGCCCGCGACCTGGATCAACGGAGATCCCGACACACCATTTCATCTGGTCTAGGCGATCCTCGTCGCCTTGTCCATTCTGTACGAGGGTTTCAATCTTCGAACCATCCAGATTTGAGCGCATGACTCGCATCCCTTCCCGATCCGACCAATACAATTTGCTGTTCTTCTTATCAAGATGGAGCTGTTTTGGAGTGAACGTACCACCCTGGGGAACAATCATCGTGCGATTCTGTCCGTCTAGGTCGGCGCGTTCTATGGAACCGTCGTTCACATTAGGAATGCCCATGTCGGTCCAGTAAATGTGTCCGGCCTCAACATCTACTACTATGCCATCTGGATGTCGGCAACCTGATACGATTACCTTCCGGTCGGAACCGTCCGCATTGAGTGAGAAGACCTGGCCACTGCTTAACTCTAGCACGAATAAGCGTCCGATACTGGATTTAGAGCCAGATGTTACACGTTTTGGTTCGGTAAATTCTGATTCAGTTTCCAACCGGTCTAGATTAGAGTGTTGAACATATCGAATATCTTGCATATTGATACCTTTCATTTCGTAATAATTATAATTTTGTCTATGAGATTCTGTTAACAGTCTGTCAGATATTGTCCCTTGGTTAGTGTTTGATCGAACCGATAGGGCATTACAAGAACAAGAAGCAAAAAAAGGTTTAAGGGCTAGATGACACCTGGCTATAAAACTTATTAGAAAGTTGAATGGGATATTGACCAACTGAAATGAGTTCCACCAACGACGTTTTTACTAAGACACTCAGGTCGAAACTCAATAATCCGGTGAGTTCCCCGGAGTTTGATCTATATACAGGGTTAGATGAAGTTCTAAGCGGCATCGGACTGACAGTCGCTGACAGTGGAGGAAAGATCACGTTTTATGGGAAGGATCCGATCGTGCCAAGCTGTTTCAGATTCGGAGCGATGTCGGCGATCGGTTTGGCCGCCAAAGCTGTAGCAGCATCTGCCATCTGGAGATCTAGAAGCGGGGAAGGACAAGATATTCATGTCGATGTACGCAAGGCGCTGCGACGGTTTGCACCCTTCTTCGAGCGCGAATGGGAGAGGATTAATGGTCATCAGGCTTCATTTGCCTCCGATCCGGAAAATCCTTTCATTCACTATCCTAGTATGACTTTGTGGAATAAGACACGCGATGGACGTTGGATAATGCCTGCCAACGTCTATCCCAGACTGCGAGCTCGTGCAACCACCTTGCTCAGATGTGACGATAGTGTCAATGCAGTTCAGAATGCAATATTGCAGTGGCGCGCTGATGAACTAGAGACGACCGCTTCGGAAGCAGGTCTACCATTTGCAATGCTTCGCACCACTCAAGAATTTATGGGAGAACCTCAGTATAAAGAGGTACTCTCAAGAGAGCCTCTGATCAGGGTGGAGAAGATAGGCGAGAGCGACCCGGTACCGTTTAAGCCAGATGGTAAGACTCCTCTGGATGGGGTGCGAGCACTCGGGATGGGTCATGTGATTGCCGGAGCAGGCATTGGTAGAGATCTGGCCCTTTTCGGAGCAGATGTCCTGAACATCTGGCAGCCACTCGATTGGGAATTAGATATATTCTACTGGTCGTCTCATGTAGGTATGAGGTCAAGCATCCTTGATTTACATGAAAAGGCAGATCTAGAAACATTCAATCAATTGCTGAATCATGCCGACGTATTCTTTTCGAATCGACGCCCAGGTTATCAGGAGCGTTACGGTCTAACAGCAGATGAGGTATGTTCAAAGCGTCCAGGTCTGATCCATGCGAAGGTTGTCCTCTATGGCGAGACTGGTCCATGGTCGAATCGTACGGGATTTGATGAGGTTGCGGGAGCAACTACAGGGGTATTCACATTAGAAGGTACGCCTGCTAACCCACGACTGCCTCCTATCCACGTAGTATGTGACTACATAGCGGGTTGGTTTACCTCGGCTGGTATCATGTCAGCACTTCGCAGACGTGCAGTTGAGGGCGGAAGCTACCGCGTAGTCGTATCTCTCGCGGGGGTTACTCTGTGGCTGCTTTCACTCGGCATCTTCGGCAAAAAATATGCGCATGCAACCGCAGGTTCGTCGGATGAACACACATATGTTGCTCCAGACCTCTTTACGGCTGAGACACCATTAGGTCTGTATCAAGGGGTTACCGAACAAGTGGTTATGTCTCGAACGCCCGGCTCATTCCGAACCGTCCTTGTTCCGCGCGGTTCTTCCAAACCAGAATGGGAATCGTAAGAATCGTATGCTAAAGTACATACAGATTATACAATAAATTCGTCCTTTTAAAAATTCAAATCGGCTGCAATATTTTGAAGATCCAATACTATAACGCACCTTGTAAAGGCTCTAGAATTTCTATCTGGTGAATTTGATCTTTCTCAGAAAGAATATTTGCTATATCATAATTAGAAACTGCTTCAAAATCTGTAATATTATATCCTCTATTACTTGCCTTTTTGACAAATTCATCTTATCTATATAGCTTTAACTGACTATCATTTAGTCAATTATGTGAGGCATGCTCCTATCAGAAACATTTCGGAGGAGGAGAAGAGAGAACTGTACGACCTTCTAGATAATAATCCTGACATAAAGTACAGAGCTAAAAATGTACTTTTTGGTGGAGAGGAAGGCTATACAGTACCTGAAATAAGAGAGATGACCAATATCTATGATAAAACTATACGAAAGTGGATACATAGATTCAACTATTACGGTGAATGTGGTATTTTTACAGAAATAGACTATTCTAGAATGATAAAGATAACTGACAAGGCTAAGGATGAAATCTTGTGCATATCTTCAACCAACCCAAGGGAGATAGGTTTGAAATTCTAAACTTGGTCTTTAAGGTCGATTGCAGGATATGTGAAGGAAAAGAAGCTAATAAAAGAAGATGGCATAAGCCATACCGCGATAAGGGATATTCTGATAGAGAAGGGTGTTGAATGGAGACATTCAAAAACCATTCTTGGTAAAAGCAAGGATCCTGAATATGATTTATAAAAAGCGCATTGAAGAGCTGAAAAAAAATACATATCCAGATTATGTCCTTCTGTTTCAAGATGAAAAAGGACATATAGCAGCTAAAACCTATGGTGGTTTTTTATGGTGTTCTACTCAGGCCAAAATAGAACATGATCAGAAAGTAAAAGATTTGTTGAACGTGTTTGGCATTTATGATTATACAAATGATAGAATGTTAACACACTGCTATCAACAGAAGAGAAGAAAAGCAATCAATTCGTAGATTTCATTGAAAGAGTTGATTCATTCTATGATTTGAATATAAAAAGAATATTGTTGGTACTGGACAATGCATCCATACACAAATCAAAGAAAACTAAAGAAGCATTGTCGAAACACCATCCAAGAAAAGCCATTGACAATAATACGTTCAGAAATCAATCAGATATTGGACAAGCAGTACAAGATTGGACTGAATTACAACGCTACTCATGGGAGAAGGATAAATGACATTTTACAGATAGGAGTAATGCCATTGCTTACATAACTCTTAACTTACTGCAGCAGCACCTTAATAGGATAGGAGAAAATAAGCAGGCTACAGAATTTTTTGATAAAGCCATTTATGCATACATTTTTTGATTAATCGAAAATCATTTCTCCTTACGCTGATCTAGATCGCTTAGTTCAAATCCGGTCGTACCGGACGTGGTATCGAGACGATTCGACATTGTGAGTAGACAATGGCAAATTGTATAAGGGAACTATAGATCAGCAACGAGAATGGTACAGATGCACAAGTGTTGGACTCATTCATAACATAGCATCATGAATCACGAATGGTGATGGCAAGATTCCTCCTGGATGCACACATGGCGGTTGCAAAGTAAATCCAGAACCAAACCCAGTATATATGATTCCTGAAGGCTGTGGTCCATTCCATCAAAATCCAATACATGGACCAATCATGAAATGTCACTCTTTTGGACTTGTACCACATCATGGCAAGTGCACAGATGTCCATACTCATAACCATAGCAGCGGTAATAGTAACAGCAACAGCAACAATAGCGGCTTTGCAAACGGGTATGATTCATATGCGATCGCTTGTTGACCGAGTATCATTATGGCAAGCACAAAAAAAGATGATTTAAAGAATGAAAATATATCGCAGTCATCATCAACTTCCACGAGCACCGCAAAGTCTGCCTCTTCATTTGCTAGTAGCGATTATCAACAATCAACAACAACATCAATACGACAGCAGCAACAACAACCTTTCCTGAATGAAGAACACTATCAGCAATACCTGCAGGTTGACAGGTCCATATCCCGCGTAAGGAGTAGGAGAACATAGATCATGCCGAAATGGGCCTCACCGAAACGGTCACCGAAATGGAGCCACTCCCATGCCATATTCTGATTACAAATGTTTCCGGTTCGGGTTTGATTCTGGAATCGCATTCGTCAGCATCGATCACCCGCCGATAAATCTTCTTGATGAAGTTCTGTCGCAGGAATTCGACAAACTCGGCAGGGAACTCGAGGCCGATGAGAGCGTCCGGGTTGTGGTCTTGCAGAGCGCGCTTCCTGATTTCTTTATAGCCCACTCTGGTTTAGGCCGGGTTGGAAGCGCTTCCAAAATGGTGTCCCATACGCGCAGCTTTCGTCTTACGCAGACGATCGGCGAGCGGTTCAGGAACATGCCTAAGGTAACCATTGCCAAAATCGAGGGACGGGCCCGGGGCGGAGGGAGTGAGATCGCGCTGGCCGTGGACATGTGTTTTGCTGCCGTTGGCAAAGCGATCTTCGGCCATCCAGAGGTGGCCATTGGGCTTGTTCCGGGCGGTGGCGCTACGCAAAGATTGCCACGGCTCATGGGGCGGGGACGCGCCTTGGAGGTGCTCTTGGGTTGCAATGATCTCTCGGCGGAGCTGGCAGAACGTTACGGCTATATCAATCGAGCGTTGCCAGCGGACGAACTGACGCCTTTTGTCGAGAAACTGGCTCACCGCATCGCCTCATTTCCTGCGCATGCCATCGCTCACGCCAAGGCGGCCGTGGATACTGGAGCATTTAGTTCCATAGCAGAGGGGCTTCTGGTGGAAGCCCATGAGTCCGATTTGAGTGTGGCTAGCGAGGTGACGCAAGCGCGCGTGACGGAAGCATTGAAGGTCGGCGCCGAAACTTATGAAGGCGAGCTGGAGATGGATTATTTATCGAGACTCTAGCCTTTTGTACTTCCTTTTGGCAGAGATAGTTGTTGTTGTTTTTTATATAATACATACAGTGAACCGTCGTATAAGGAGAAGACGTTTTCTACAAGAAATTACAAAAGGTATGATGGATGCTCGCAAGTCGCTTTGGACTGATCCCTTGACTCGAGGGATCTCGCTAGTGGGGCCGAATCATCCCGATACAACCTGGAAGGCTGGGATCATCATCGTTCCTTTTCCTGGACTAGCATAGCTAATAGCAACTATCCTTAGCTTAATTCGGTTCCGTTTTTTTGACAAAATAAAGGTATACTAGATTTTAAATGAGTTATAGTTAAATTAATCGTCAATATCATCATATGTCAAGCGAAATCTGGAGGCAAACATCTTCTATTCATCCTGCAGTCAAGTTTTCTCTGTCCAATAAAATTAATGGAGTCCGGTGCTGCCTTATCGTCATAGATGATCACAGAAATACCCAGAACTGGTATGTCCAACCCCATACAGCCTTTGCCATATCAACAAGCTATCTTTTCAGAACTCAATAATATGGATAACATACATGAATTAAGAAACGATTATTTTCACTAAGCATGAATTGAGTTCATTTCGATACGAGATTCTCGTTATGGTTTTAGCAAGTAATTAATGGTTAGTAACGACCAGACTTTAATAATTGCTATCTATATACAGGGTCATGAAATCTATCCAGATGAAGAAATATAGTGGTAGTGAT
This sequence comes from uncultured Nitrososphaerales archaeon, assembly GCA_963695855.1. GTDB lineage: Archaea > Thermoproteota > Nitrososphaeria > Nitrososphaerales > Nitrososphaeraceae > TH1177. Next base: position 1,427,923 of record CAVOHZ010000010.1, read on the forward strand.
CTGGTTGAGGTCAATGAGACATCATCAGTACCAAGTATGTCTTCAGGAAAAATTCTGGTTAGTGTAAAGGCGTCTGAAGTAAATCCAGTGGATTGGAAAATTCGCGAAGGATATATTGCACTGCCCGATAGCAGGTTCCCTGACACCGACTAGAGAAGGGGGAGAAAACAGAATGGCAAAAGTTCGTGAAGTGTTGTTCGACCTTATGCGCGAACTCGGCATGACGAAGATCTTTGGAAATGTCGGCTCCACAGAGGAGCTCATGCTTCAAAACTTCCCGCCCGATTTCGAGTACATCCTGTCGCTCCAGGAGTCCGTCGTGGTGGCCATGGCAGATGCATATTCGCAGGACACGGGCAAGCCGGTACACGTGAATCTTCATACGGCAGCGGGAAGCGGTAACGGTATGGGCAATTTCGAAACCGCCTGGTACAACCGCACTCCGATGATTATCACAGCGGGCCAGCAAGTTCGGGCGACGCTTGTAAACGAGCCCTATCTCACGAGCAAGAACCCGTATCTGCAGGCATTACCGTGGGTGAAGTGGAGTTATGAGCCGGCCCGTGCCGAAGACGTTCCCGCCGCATTCTTCCGAGCCTATGCCACGGCTATTATGGCACCGGCAGGGCCCGTTTATCTCTCTCTGCCCATGGATGACATGGATCGGGAATGCCCTAGATTTCCGCTGCGTCGAAAAATCGAGCCGCGTCTCTCCGCTGGCAAAGATGTTCTCCAGCCAGTGGCAGAAGCGTTGGCAGCCGCGAAGCGTCCCCTGCTCGTCATCGGCGGGGCCCTTGATCAGACAGGAGGATGGTATGACGGTATCGTGCTTGCCGAGAAGTTGAACGCAGCCGTGATGGCGCCCCCCTTTGAAGGACGACCTGGATTTCCGGAGACTCATCCTCTTTTCCAGGGCTGGCTTCTCAGCGGGGCCGCTCGCTCTGCAAGCAGCTACAAGGCTACGACCTGGTGGTGGTGATCGGAGCTCCGGTCTTTCGTTACTATCCTTACGCGCCCGGTGCGTATCTACCTGAGGGGACCCGGCTCATCCACCTGACCGACAGCACAGAAGAGGTTGCGCGTGCCGTGGCAGGCGATGGCATTGTCTGCGATCCTGCACGTGCATGCGCGACACTTGTTGAGCTGCTTCCTAAAGCGACCCGCAAAGCTCCAGAGCCTCGCAAGCCGCTTCCTGCTCCAGAGGTGAAAGACAAGATCACAGCAGACTATGTCTATTACACGGTCGCGAAGCTTCGCCCGAAGAACTCCGTGATCACGCAGGAGTCAGCCTCGAGCGCGGGTCCGCTACGCGAACGCCTACCGCCCTCAGAACCCAGATCCTTCTTCTCCTCGTTCGGTGGAGTTCTCGGCTATGGGTTGCCAGCGGCCTGTGGTGTCGCCCTGGCCGAGCGCGATCTCGGCACGAATCGCAAGGTCATCTCACTGCAGGGCGACGGTGCGACGCAGTACGTCGTTCAGGCATTCTGGAATGCGGCCCAGCAGAGACTGCCCATTCTGTTCATCATCTTTCGTAATCACGAATACAACATTCTCAAGTCGTTCGCCGAATATCTGGTCGCCCCCAACGTTCCGGGACTCGATCTTCCCGGAATGGACACCGTGCAGCTTGCCAGGGGATATGGCTGTGACGGCAACTACGTTTCGAAGGCTGGCGAGCTGGAGGCCGCAATCAAAGAGGGGTTTGCAGCAGACGGCCCCTATGTGATTCAGGTCGAAATAGACCCCGCAACGCCAGCGCTCCTTGGCAAAGTAGGCCCAAAGACCCAGTACTCCGCTATCGAGTAGCTTCCGGGACAACAACGAGGATGGATTACGTACTGGAAAAACATACTTACCGTAAGACTTTACTACCTTAACATGTTAAGAAAGGCTCGTTAATGTTCTTCTTGCTTGGAGCTGTTAATTACCAAATATGTCCTAGAGAGATTGAAAGAGTTGGAATGATATTCATAACTGTAGTGCCAAACAATGAAGTCAGAACTTTAAACATATATCATAAAAAATTGATCAAGTCTGCCATCACGATTAGAATACCATGAAAAGACTGGAAGGAAAAGTTGCAGTAATAACAGGCGGAACCAGCGGCATCGGCCTTGCGACGGCCCAGCGGTTCGTGGAAGAGGGCGCATATGTTTTCATCACCGGTCGCCGCCAAGGCGAGCTTGACGCGGCAGTCAAGCAGATTGGCAAAAACAACGTTACCGGTGTTCAGGGTGATGTCTCAAATCTCGCAGATCTTGACCGGTTGTATGCCACGGTGAAGGAGCAGAAGGGCCGCATCGATATTCTGTTCGCCAACGCCGGCATCATAGAACTCGCACCTATAGAATCAATTACTGAATCCCATTTTGATAAAATACTCAACATTAATGTTAAAGGACTATTGTTCACGGTACAAAAAGCACTTATGCTGTTTCAGGATGGTGGTTCAATCATCTTAACGAGTTCGAACGGGGGATCCAAAGGTTTCGAGAGGTCGAGTGTTTACGGTGCGTCTAAGGCCGCAGTGCGGTCGTTTGCTCGCACATGGACAGTTGATCTGAAGCAGCGCAAGATCCGCGTCAACGCCATCAGCCCTGGCCCGATAGACACAGCCATCTTCAGTACCGCGGCACAGACTGAGGAACAGGCCAAGCAGACAAAGACCAGCCTTGTGGCCAGCGTGCCGATGGGCAGAATGGGAAGCCCTGACGAAATCGCGAAAGCCGCCACATTCCTCGCCTCAGACGACAGCAGTTATGTCACCGGCATCGAACTGTTCGTCGATGGGGGTATGACGCAAGTTTAGATCATGGGACTGCAGGCATTTGGCCTAGGCTACGCATAATATTCACTATCAGGGAAAGTGACTCACATGCGCCAGTCACCTGGATTGAAACGAGCCGGGTCTTTCCAAGGGGGCTTGCCTTACCTGAGTTTTTGTAAGCAGTAAGACAATTCTCCAATTCCAAGATTGAATGAAACTTAGATAGGTGTCTGGAAACCCTAGACGACTAAAGATTTTATTATCTAGTAGTCTTTTACTACCTGTAATAAAATGACTAAGGGCAAATATTATAATCCTATTCCTTTCCCAACTTCACAATCTCGGAGTTGCTCCGAAAATTTCAATAATAATATTGAAAATTTATCCAAAAACATTCCAGGTTCTTCTATCAAGTGAACAGGTAAGCCAAGAATAGAACCAATCAATACACCTCCTGACTCAATATTACTGTATCAAGACGAGAAAGGACCAAAAACAGCAAAGACATATGGCGGTCCATCATGGTGTTCAGTACAGACTAAGATAGAAAAAGCTAAGAAGATAAAAGGTCTTCTCAATGCGTGTGCGCGAGCTTCGTCCACTGCTCAAGGACTGGATTGATAAGCGGGTACAAGATATTATTGACGGCCGTGTCCCCAATCCCGAGAAGACCATGGTTTACTACTGGATCAAGAACGGAGAGTTGGGAGAGAACTTTAGAAGAAAAGACATCATTTTCGAATGCTTCCACAACTTTCTTGCGTTCAGCCAGTGGGGAAATATGCTCTACAACGTTATGGCCCAATTCGAGGCAACAAAGGGGGATTCTGCTGTTCGCTCTTGGTTTGAAAAGACGATGAAGGACGCCCCCGATGAAAGTGACAAATCCTCGTTTACACGGCTTGACCGCTTCGTAATGGAGTTGTTCCGCACTATAGCACCAAACCCCGGCAGTACTTCAGCGCTTCCTGCTATGCAACAACCTTTTGGCACCGGGCACCCTGGCTTCAGCACTATCGTTACGCCCCACTCTGGAACCGGCAGAGATCCACTCAACTGGAAGAACCCAAATGAATTTGACCCTGAACGCTACAAGCAGGCTCCGACGAGTGAACAGAACGACGAAGCCAAGGCCAAGCAAATCGGGTTGGCCCAGTCTCCATTCAGCAAGGAAGATTTTCAAGTTAAGGACGGCAGGCATGCTTCGATAACTAACAGTGCTTTTGGTGCCGTGTACCCACGTGTGGACAAGAAGGCCTATCCAGTATGTGACACTGCAGGATATGCTCCATTTGGCTTCGGATACCGCCGTTGCGCGGGTGAATTCCTCACCGTTGGTTTGTTGAAGGATCTATTAAGAAAGGTGTGGAGCGAAAAGATCGTCTTCATCAGGCTCAACGTCGACCATCCCGACTTGTTACCGGTGGGACCCCGTACGGTTGTGCCGGACAACATAGGCTTTAAGAGGACTCGGTAATCACAGACTAGTAAGTGACTTTTTTACTTCATTTTTTAAAGCACATATTGTTTTTACATTATTGAACGGACTTTAACTGTAGAGACCACGGTCGTTAGACCTAGAATGACCCCAGTGTGGTGTGCCAAAACCTTTTATTCAATCAAAGCCGCTGAAAAGTGGATTAAAATTGCCAACAGCAGAAAAAGATCTCAAGCCAACAGCACCAAAGCCATTGCCGCTACCTAATAGTGATTTTTACCAACTCGCCGAAACTCTACCTCCAGAGGAACTTGCGACCTTGAGACAGGTGCGCTCGTTCATGGAGAGCAAGGTCGCTCCGATAATTAACAAGTACTGGATCGAGGATTCGTTTCCATTCGAGTTACTTCCCGCTTTCAAGGAGTTGAATCTCGGCGGTGTTGGGATGCAGGGCTATGGTTGCAAAGGAGGAAGCGCGCTGCTCGCTGGCCTCATTGCAATGGAGATGGCACGCACTGACGCTTCGTTCGCGACATTTTTTGGCGTCCACAATGGCCTTGCCATGGGCTCTATCTATGCCACCGGATCAGAAGAGCAGAAACAAAAGTGGCTGCCGCCGATGGCCCGCTTCGAAAAAATTGGTTGCTTCGGCTTAACCGAACCGCTTGTAGGCTCCGGTGTATCCGGCGGTCTAATGACGACCGCGAAAAAGGACGGCGACACCTGGGTCTTGAACGGCCAAAAGAAGTGGATCGGCAATTCTCCATGGTGTGACATCTCGATTATCTGGGCGCGCGATGTCACAGATAACCAGGTCAAAGGTTTCATCGTTGAGAACAAGACAACGCCTGGCTTTAGCGTCGAGAAGATTCAGAACAAGTTTGGGCTCAAGGTGGTCCAGAACGGCTTGATCACACTGGAGGACGTTCGTGTCCCGGAAGAGAACCATCTCCAGGCAGGCAAGTCGTTCCGCGACACGGCGCGGGTGCTGCGCCAGACACGATATGGCGTAGGATGGATGGCTACTGGATGCCAGATGGGCGCTTTCGAACATACGCTCAAGTACGCGCAGGAACGCTTGCAGTTTGGAAAGCCTATTGGCTCATTTCAACTTATCCAGGATCTTCTCGCAAAGATGCTAGCTAACGTCACCGCCTGCCAGTGTTTGGTGGTTCGCACGGGGCAGCTGGACGACCAGGGCAAGTTAACGGACGCTCAAGCAGCGCTTTCCAAGGCGTTTACCACGGCCAAGTGTCGCGAGACTGTAGCGTGGGGGCGGGAGATATTTGGCGGCAACGGTCTTACTATCGATTACAATATCGGCCGCTTCTTCACCGACGCCGAAGCGCTTCTCTCTTACGAAGGGACGTATCAGATGCAGAACCTCATTCTCGGCAAAGCCATCACGGGGTTGAGTGCCTTTGTGTAACTCCAACGCAATCAGAAAACCAAATCGTCGTCAATATCAATAGAGGATATACGATCTTATGAGTTCAACATTAACACTTGAGAACATTTTATATGAGAAAAAGGGTCCCATCGCCTATGTAACCATAAATCGTCCCAAAGTGTTGAATGCTCTCAATCAAAAGACGTGGGAGAATTTGCGTGCAGCTTTTGAAGATGCACGGGACGACATTGTAATTCGCGGCGTTATCCTAACTGGAGCCGGCGACAAAGCGTTCATAGCCGGAGCAGACATTAGCGAGATCGCGACGATCACGGCCGTCGAAGCACAAAAGTCGAGCAGTTACGGACAGGAGGTTCTCAACCTCATAGAAAATCTCGGCAAGCCTGTGATAGCAGCAGTGAACGGCTTTGCGCTTGGCGGCGGATGCGAAACGGCCATGGCCTGTACCATAAGGTTGGCCGCAGAGAACGCGGAATTTGGCCAGCCTGAAGTCACGTTGGGGATCATTCCCGGCGGCGGTGGAACTCAACGTTTGCCGCGGCTGGTCGGTAAGGGCCGGGCTCTCCAGATCATACTCTCAGGAGAAATGATCAACGCTCAGGAGGCATATCGTATTGGGCTCGTTAACGAAGTCGTTCCCGCTGTCGCTGATTTAATCTCGCGCGCGGAAGCAATACTGAATCAGGTTTTCAAGAATGCTCCGATCGCTGTGAAGTACTCGCTCGAGGCAGTGAACAAAGGATTGGAAACGAGCATCACCGAAGGCTTATCGCTTGAGGCTTCATTGTTCGGAATTTGTGCAGCAACAGAAGACAAGAAAGAGGGAACGCAGGCGTTTCTGCAAAAGCGTCCAGCAAAGTTTAAGGGCAAGTAAAATCTAGCAAGAGCAAAACACTTATGGCAACTGAAAATACAACGACAATAACCGACGATAACATCTTCTCGGGATTGAAGGTAGTCGATCTTGCGAGCTTCATAGCCGGTCCTGGCGCAGCAGTGATCTTGTCCGATTTCGGCGCCAACGTGATCAAGGTCGAACCACCCAAGGGCGAATTGTGGAGGAACGCGAACAAAATTCCCCCGCAACCGTTGGCCAAGGACGCTTATGCCTGGCATCTGAACAATCGCAACAAGCGTGGGTTGGCTATAGATTTGAAATCATCCGATGCAGGAAAGATTTTGGAGCGCTTGGTCAGGTGGGCGGACGTGCTGATCGTCAACACTCCGCATCCGGCGCGTAAGAAACTAAAGTTGGAGTATGAGGATGTTGCGCAGTGGAATTCCCGGCTGATTTACGCCGACCTGACCGGCTACGGCGAAAAGGGCCCCGACGCTGATCTACCAGGATTTGACGTCACGGCCTACTGGTCGCGAAGTGGCTTGCTCTCTCTTACACGCGATGCTGGCGCTCCCCCAACATGGCCCTTCGCGGGCACCGGAGATAGCCCGACGGCCGTTGGGCTGTTTGCCGCGATCGTTATGGGCCTGTATCGACGCGAGCGCACAGGCAAGGGCTCTTACGTTACGACGTCGCTATTAGCCGAAGGCGTCTGGTCCGCCAGCGTCGCTATTCAGGCAGCGCTTTGCGAGGCCAAATTCTCCCCGCAGCATGACAGAAAAAATCCGGCAAACGCGGCGATGAATCTGTACAAGAGTTCTGATGACATCTGGTTCCTGCTTGTCGTCACGCCTGACAAGATACCGGCGTTCGCGGCAGGTATCGGCCGCACCGATCTTCTGAAGGATCCGCGATTCGCCGATCCGGCTAAGCTGGCTGCGAATATGGGCCAGCTGACGGCTATAATGGACGAGATCTTCAGTGCGCAGCCAATGGAGTACTGGCGCGAAGTCTTAGACAAGGCCCACATAACCTACGGTTTAGTGCGGGATCCGAGTGACGTTATCAAGGATCCACAATTGCGCGAGAATGAAATCGTCGTTCCGCTCGAGGGCGCTGGCGGGAACCTAAAAAGCACGATCAGCAGTCCTATTCAAGTGCACGGCATCACTAAAGTACCTGCAAAACGAGCCCCGGAACTTGGAGAACACGACGAAGAGATTCTTAAGGATCTAGGGTTCGACGTGAAGGAAATAGACGGCTTTCGTACAAGCGGCACGCTTGGTAGGAAACCAAAGGAACGGGCGAAAGGAGCATAGGCTTTTCCAAATGCACAGAATCAGAATGAAAAAATCAGTGACTTCTATGCTCCAAAGTGGGATGAAATTATAGAATCACAACTTAAGGAAGTAAAAGGATTACTGCATGTTGACGACAAGAAAGATGAAATTAATGAAATCTTAAGATTTATAGCATATGTTTTCAAACAGCTTCAAAATTCACCAATCGAATGCATAAGTCTGAACTGTTCATCACCTTTGTCTTTTATGGGCAACATGGTTACCATAAGTTCGTCTAATCCTGAAGCAAGAAGCTCTGAAAACCTGACAGTCACTGTGTCTTCGTTTCCTGATATGACCAAGTTGTCTACTAGAGTATCAGGCGCAACGCTACCAAGTGTTGTAGGAAAGCCCGCTCTGGTGAACATTTTGACATAGAAAGGCAACGTTATATTATTCTCTTCTATGTATTGATGTCCTGCTGCCATTGCCAAGTGGCGATCTGTAGTAAGTGCTACTAGAACATGTGCTACTAATGAAGGAGGAGATGCTGATCGTCCTGCCATAGCTGCCCCTTTTCGTAATGCGGGTAGTCCGGTATTTAGTAGATATGGAACAGGGCATAACCATGAAAGAGCTCCGTCGGCGATTTCACCTGCCAATTGGAAGGCCTTCTCTCCTAGTGCAGAAACCAATATTGGAACCCGTGCAGTATTGCGCGGTGTGGTGACTACAACGTTAAAGAACTCTCCATGGTGATTGACTTTTCCTTCCCATAATACAGCACGCAAAACTTCTACATATTCTCTTAAATGTACTAACGGTTTTCTGTGCGACAACCCAAAGATACCTTCTATAATAGAACTATGACTAGGGCCTATCCCAAGCCGCAACCGACCTGGTGCAATATCGTTCAAAACCAAGACCTGCTGTGCCAAAGCCAACGGATGACGCGGATACGTCTGTACAATTGCGGTACCCAAACGCACTGCAGAAGTTTTTGTTGCCGCAGCTGCAAATATTGTCAATGTATCTAGATGTCCTTGATTCATCCATATTTGTCTGATTCCAGCTGCCTCAGCCGCTACAATTTTCTTTATAGCGGCTGCTGGACGTTCGTTATAGCCTTCGCCGACAACAAATCCCACTTGCTCCTTGATTGACTTCATAAATATTATGGTGCTTGTAAGTACATAAATAGTGCTTTAAAAACCCTTTATGATTTAGCTGTTACAGATATTGTTGATATTGTTGTTGTCTTTTTTTAGTAATTTTCTTTTTTTCTGTTTCTCTCTTCAGTGTTTATCATCTTAAACATTCTATTGTCTTAGATTGGTATACGTTTAGTGCAAGTCAATTCAATTGGTGTTTTTGGTATACTATTTGTAATATTGTCCATCCATTTTTAGCGGTTCAGATGTACAAAATAGACAGCTAATAAATGTGGCCAGTGGGTTTGCAGAAAAATATAAGACATTCGATGCGATCTATATAACAGTGAATATCTTCCCTTCTCCTGAACAAAGGTTTAACCCTTTTCAGTTTTATGCAGATATGAGACATTATAATCCTGTAGCATATGATGAGCGGAATAATGTATGGGGTGTATTTCGTTATTATGATGTTCAAGCTATTCTATGAGACTATACGCATTTTTCTTCAGTTATTCCAACAACAACAACAAAGCAAAGGATGGCACTTTCAATTCCAAGTTTGCTTAGAACTGATCCTCCATATCATAGAACATTGAGAGGCGTAGTTGCATCAGCATTTACTCCCATGGCAATATCTAAGTTAGGACCAAGAATAGAGAGCATTACTCATGATTTACTTAATCAGGTAATAGAGAAAGGGAATATGGATCTCATAAGTGATTTAGCCTATCCATTACCTGTAACAGTCATTGCTGAACTTCTAGGTATTCCATTGCAAGACAGGGATACTTTCCATGTCTGGGGTGACAAATTTAACAAGCATGCTGGGAAACAGCATTTTATGGTAGAGGATCAAGATGCAGATAAGGATCTCGTATTAATCCAAAGTGAAATGGATGATTATTTCAATGGCATTATAGATAAAAGAACAATATCTCCCCAGTCAGATCTCAAGCAATTTAATAAAAGCCGAAGCTGATGGACATCATCTATCAAGAGAGGAAATTCTTAATTTCTGTTCTATACTTCTCATTGCAGGACATGTAACTACAGTTAATCTAATAGGAAATACAATTCTTTCGTTGCTTCAAAATCCACAAGAATTCAAGAAATTAAAGGACGATAGATCATCTTCATCTTCATCTTCATCATCTTTGATTTCATCTACAATAGAAGAGACTCTACGATATAGGTCTCCTGTTCAATTTATGGGTCGTAGGACAACACAAGAGGTATCAATTGGAGAACAAAAAATACCATCAGGACAAAGTATTATTGTATGGCTAGGGTCAGCTAACCATGATGAATTAGTATTTCCAGATCCAGAAAAGTTTGATATATCACGTAAACCTCATGGTCATTCTCATGTAGGATTTGGTCATGGAATTCATTTTTGTCTGGGAGCCCCTTTGGCTAGACTTGAGGCTAATATAGCAATCAAAATAATACTTGAGAGGTTACAGGATTTAGAGTTAGATGACAGTAAAAAAGAGGCCATAAAGCCACTCGAGGGCTTAAACCTACATGGTGTATCTCACCTACCTTTGAGATTTACAGCTGGTAAGGTAGTTAAAACAGAAGAAAATCAACACAATCCAATCTAGTATTGTTGTTTTCTACGGTTTGGTTGTGGACTTATCTGCTAAAAAGGAAATAGATGCCATCTAGACAAACACATATAGAAAATTTAGCGAAGAAACATTTCAGTCTTTGATGGTAGGCCATCACCATTCTATTTTAGGATAATAAATGATAACACGCAAAGTTCCTGGCATGTACGAGTAACTGTTGTCCTTGTTATTGTGGCTCACTTTCCAATCTAACACTTTCCGAATTATGGTTACGTCGTTTGTATTTTGGACCTAAAATTCATTTTTGGTTAGGTGCTCCTTTAGCTAGACTTGAAGGACAAATAGCACTGAGAATAATTCTTAAGATTTAAAAATATTCAATTTAATTTTGATTATAGTGATAGACAAAATCTATATACTAAAGTTAGTACACTCAAAAGTTCTTTTTTACTTGGCTTAACACATTTACCTTTATGTTTCCAATCTACAAATAGACGATAAAATTTGGACATATCCATTTAGTTTGAACATCTTGTACATATATAGTATACAGTAGATCGTTTGCGTAATTAGATAAAATCTATTATATATCTTGATGATGCCTTATATTGCTATCATCTTCTGTTGTGTATTATTCGATAATTTACTAAACCAGAAACAATATCTGACATTGTATCGTATCTTTTCAATCTGTTTCTGTATTTGTTTCCCATAATACTAAATTTCTTTATTCTACATATAGTATGTTCTACTATTACTCTCTGTCTACGATGTCTTTTGTTGTACATTTTCTCTTTTTCTGTAAGGTCAATATTACGTTTCTTCTTTACAGGTAATACTGCTTTGATATCTGGAAAATCTTTTTCTACTCCAATATAACCAAGATCAAAATAGTTTTTTACATCTTTTGGTGTTGTCGGATGAACATCTTTGTATACTGTATAGTCATGCTCTCTTCCTTCTTCATGGTTTGATTTATGTAATATTTCTCCTTTTTTGTTTACCATATACTGTGTCTTTACAGTATGTTTTTTCTTTTTTCCAGAATAGTACTCTTTTCTTCTTGTTTTGTCTGTAGGTACTGGAATTTCCTGTTCTGTTGAATCTATAAATGCTTTAAATCCTGGAAAATACAGTTCTACTTCATCTACTGTTCTTAATCTTCTTGTTACGTTGTATATTTTTTGAGGTAGTGGAATACAACTTTTTACTATAGGTTCCATATATCTTACATCTCTATGTACATTGCTCTGATCCAGATCAAACAAAAATCCTGTTAATGCATTGGTTATGTATAGTTTATAGTACACAAGAAGCATAACAAATCTATCTCTTGTTGTATGTTTGAAATGTCTTCCAGCTCCTAAATTTCTTTTTCTCTTTCTTTTTGATAGACGTTTTATCTCATATTTTGGATATTTTGATTCTACTTGCTTACAAATAGAATCAAACTCAGATAATTCCAATCCTGTAAAGGATCTAAACAATAACGGTTTTTTAGATAAACTATCATAATTGAGCAAATTTATGAGAAATTAGTATAGAAATGAGGAATATAGCTGTAAGCTTTCTAATTATGCAATAGATCTAGTATAGAATTAAAATCAATCAAAAATCACTTTACAATCATAATAAAGTCATACATCTATAGAGAAATTTATTTAACTTTATTCGTGGAAGGTTATATATGGTTGTAACAAAGGTTAGCAAACAGATTTGTCTAACCGAACACGGTCAAAACTATAGTTGTAGACTTAAAAAGAAAATACGTCTAATCAAATATCAAATATAGTGATCGAAAACGAACTAAGAAGAACTTTACTCATCTTGGTGCTTTATATTTCAAGATGGAACTCGGTTTACTGCAAAAATCATACAGAAATGACGAAAATACAACATTCTAAATGGCGAATATTTGGAAAAGACAATAAGAAAAGAAAATAGTGGATGGGTGCTTTGGTTTATTTATGTCAGACTACTTTACATAATTATAATAACAATAAACCTCTTAAATGGACTCATCTATGCCATCCTCTAAAAAATCAATTCCTGCTTCTTCTTGGAAAGTAGTAGCAATCCTAAGTTTCATTGCTACAATGGTTATGTATGCTGAGACTATGCTAGTACCAGGTATTCCTGTTCTAATCAAGGATTTTAATATCCTCTATAGTACGTCATCTTGGATACTTTCAATATATCTAATAACGGCCGCTATTATGACTCCTGTTGCTGGCAAGTTATCAGATATCTATGGCAAAAAGAGGATTTTGCTTATAATAATGATATTTTATACAGTTGGAGTTTCCATTGCAGGATTTTCAACAAACATAGACTTTATGCTAATTGCAAGAGCATTCCAAGGAGTTGGATTATCAATGTTTCCAATTGCATTTAGTATTGTGAGAGCTCAATTTCCTAGAGAAAAAATGGCAATAGGTCAAGGAATAATCACTTCTATGTATGGAGGTGGTGCCGTAATAGGTCTTTTAATGGGAGGAATCATAATTCAACACTTCAGTTGGCATTTCACATTTTTTACACTATTACCAATTGCCATTATACTTCTATTTGTAATTTGGCGTTTCATTCATGTAAATGAAGAAGAAATAGAACAAACGAGAGTAAAACAAGAACAAGACCTACAAACAGATCATATAGAGAGAAAAAACAATTCTGAATCTGTTAAAAGAGAAACAACAATACCATCATCATCATCAACAAACAATAAATCTATTATTACTAGCCACACCAGTATAGATGTAAAAGGTGCAATAACACTTGCAGTTACTATAACATCATTTTTAATTGTACTCACCTACTGGGAAATAGGAAGTAATAATAATAATTCTGTTACTAGTAATCCATTAACAATAACTATTACAAGTATTTTTATTATAGGAATTATTTCTTTAGTGCTATTCATATTTGTAGAAAAAAGAGCATCATCACCACTCTTTGACTTTAGCCTGATGTTGAACAAAAGGATACTTCTACCTACTCTCATAATCATATTTGTTGGTATTTCGATGTTTATCGTTTTTCAGACAATACCTATTCTAATTGAAAATCCTCTACCTGTTGGATTTGGTGGAGATCCTATTAGTGCTACCCATGTACAATTACCGTTCGCTCTTATATTTCTCATATTTGGACCAATATCAGGCATTTTAGTCGCCAAATTAGGTTCAATGAAACCACTTTTACTAGGTACAATTGTGACCGGAATTGGGTTCTTTGGTATTGTAATCTTCCATTCAACTGAATTCTTTTTATCCTTAAATCTTGCGATTATTTCTATAGGCCTATCATTGTCTAGCATAGGTGCTCAAAATGTCATTATATTATCTATTCCTAGACAGAATAGTGGGGCATCACTTGGTATGACAAGTTTTATGCGGCTTGTAGGAAGTTCTATAGCTCCCGCACTGTCGGGTATGTTTATGCAGAGATATCAATATACTCTAAATATAGAAGGAAAACTACAATCCTTTCCATCTTCTGAAGCATATAATCTCATATTTCTAACTGGTGTAATCCTGTCTATAATATCTGTATGTATATCTCTACTTTTATTGAAAAATATGCCACCTAAATGTCAAAACCATTTACCAGAGGAAAAAGGAGCCGTGGGTACAACAATAACCGAAAATATAAAAAAAGGGATCCTCTCATGGCCAGGTGTTACATCTAACCCATATCAATTTGGTGGTATTGAATTTCGTGTTAATAAAAGAGATATGGGCCATATACATGGTGAAAAGCTTGCCGACCTACCATTTCCTATTGAAATCCGAAAAGAGGTCATAGCCTCAGGAAAAGCATTACCTCACATTATATACCCAGAATCTATGTGGGTAAGCTATATCATTCATAGTGAAGATGATATTTCTAAGGTTATAGATCTGTTCCGATTACAATATGAGCGACTAAAAAATAAACCCACGATATTACCCAGAAGATGAAATTTATTATGATGAAAGAAGAACTATTTGATAAAGACAAAATAAATAATAATAAAAATAATGAAAGAAAATAAATAGGTTTCAAATAATGACAATTCTAGAATTATATATATATTTTCTTGAATATACCGTGGCTATTAATAAAAAAGACTATAAAATATTCTGTTATTACTAACAATATAAACAAATAATAAAATGACTAGACTCATTTACGTCTGTTATAAACCCTTAGTATTTATACCTTGAATCACTTTATTTGTCTGCAGTTCTCCATCTTTTATAGAATTCTTTATGACATTTACTGAGAAATCAGCATTTTCATAAAGATTAGAATCTTTTTCTTCTCGTGTTATATAATATGTTTCCTTAATTTCTGCACCATGGTTTTCTGATATTCTTTTATATCTTTTACGAATTCTTTCAAATTTCTTTATATCTTCTTTATTTTGTGAATTAAAATTATTTTCAAGCATATTATAAAGATCTTTTATTAGCTTCAAATAGACTGTAAAAGCTTTGGACATTTTTATATTGTGCATTGTTTTATCGCTAAACAAAATGTCACGTGTCCTATGTTGCACCTCAAACAAATTATCAGGTAAATTATCAATTTTTTTTGGATAATTTTCAACTAGAAAGATCCGTTTATTTTTTGATGGAGAAGCATCAATGACTTCTCTTAGCGGGGTATTACTAAGTAAACTACCATCCCAT
The DNA here is from genome assembly GCA_963695855.1 of uncultured Nitrososphaerales archaeon. Lineage (GTDB taxonomy): Archaea > Thermoproteota > Nitrososphaeria > Nitrososphaerales > Nitrososphaeraceae > TH1177. Next base: position 1,443,058 of record CAVOHZ010000010.1, read on the forward strand.
GCGAACATACCCTCTTCTACTTCTACCCATTGAAAATAGTAATTAGGATAAGCAGTTGCAGCAAGTATATGTTTTGGAGTTATTTGTTGCTTAGAACTATCAAATGCTAATGGTTCTGCTGTCAAAACATTAACTGCAGTTATTATTAAACGACTATCAGGATTACCATTGGGTTGTAGTTTGTTAAAATCAAGATATTTTTCTAATGTTTTTATTAGTGGAGAATGATCATATAAATATGTCCATTTATTAGGATTAAAATATTCTGGATCACTGAAAGCATATTCTGCATTCCAACGTGGAATAAAGACCTTATTATTTCCAAAAACTGCTGATTTATAGAATGATGAAATAGACTTGATTTGTGAACCATGAATATTTCTTGAATGGTCCGCTACCGAAGTTAATGGATTTGTTAATCCATATGATAACCACTTAGTAAAAGGATATGAATGAGAGTTTATATCACCTTCTGCTAGTTCTAACCAGAATTGCTCTAATGCCTTTTCAGGACTATATTTCTGTTTACATCCAGCAATGATTGAAGCGTTTACTCCACCAATTGATGTACCAGCAACTATGTCTATTTTTATATTATTTTTTACAAGTGCTTTAAAAACACCGCATGCGAAAGCACCTAGAGAACCACCACCCTGAAGTATTAGAACATTTTCAATTTCATCCGATGGCATACTAAAAAATAATATTCGTTATAATAATTTATAGCTATTATTTTAATATACAGTTATTAGTAATGAATTCTAAGACAAACAATGGCAATCTAAATCTGGGCTCTGTTCAGATAAGCAGCAAAAGATATAGCTGAGAATATTCTAAATATACTATGAAAATCAAATTTGAAAGAAATAAAACATCTTCTTTTATTGTAATGTATTCTCTTTATCTATATTCTCTTGGTTTAAGTTTAAGAAATACTTCTAAAGCATTAACTATATTTAGAGAGGAGAAGAGAAGTTATGTTTATGTTTGGAATTGGATTCAGAGATTTGGATCCTGTCAGATCTATAACAGAAAAAGAATAACTGCTTTTATTATTATAGATGAGACCATTATTCAGATTGGTAACCAGCACTTTCTGGTTATGGTTTTGTATTGAACCAGTCCACAGTTCTGTGCTTGGAATCTATCTCTCAGAAGAGAGAAACATGATAGTTGCTGAAAAGTTCATAAGGTCTCTTGTATCAAAATATGGAAAACATGTCGTGTATACAGATAATGGAGGTACATGGTATGATAAAGCATGTAACGTAATTGGATTAAAACAGTATCTACACTCACCATTTCAGAAAAATTTTGATGGAAAGAGTCAACCAGTATTTGAAAGACAGAATAGAAAGTTTTGATGACTACTCTCCTTGTAGGCAAAAAGAGGAATGCAATCTATTTCATGTACATAACTGGATACAATTCTTTGTTTCGATGTATAATGATACTATAGCAAATAATAAGAATTATTTTTGGTTAAAGGAGGTGGATATTATCTTAAATTAACACAGCCCAATTAAATAATATAGATCACAAGTATTATATCGTAGAATACCTTATCAATAGTATGACAGTCATAAAATTGGAAGTATCCTTTAATGATAATGTTAATAATAATGATAATGTTAATAATAAAATCTTCTAAGAGGGGACCAAGAATAGAAGAGAGAAAATTTCTAAAATCAATATGTAAGAATCTTGTAAATAAACTATGTGAAACAATATATGTAGGCATAATAGATAATAACAAAAAACTACTTACTGGTACTTCAAACCAATATAATATAGATCTCTATTCATATTATGAATTTAGTAAAGAACGTATAATCAAATCACAAATATATGATGCATTTACATTTTACTATATTATAAGAGACATAGATTTAAGTCAAGATTTGACAAGTATTGATTACTTTGATTATGTAGCTATCTATAATCCAATAGATAAAAGAATCAAGTTAATTATTATACCCTTGAAACATATTTATGATAACCATAAATACAATTTGTGTATATATCTTAATTCCCAAAAACCTGTAGAATCTATTACAAAAACAATTTTTAATCTAATATAGATAACCTAATCCATTACAGTGAAAACCGATTGTCCTGATAGCATCCTTCTAGTAAATAAATATCATTACAATGATTAAAGAACGAAAAGCAAGCAAGAATTCTTAAAATCTGTCTTGATATATGAATTGAATATGAGTTGATACCTGCTACAAATAGAAAACCCTTATAATATTTTTCCTAAATTATTCTTATTTGCAGATGAGAAACTTTGAGATGTTAAATAACAAGAGAATAGGTTGGACAAAAAAACGAGAGACTGATAAGAAGAAAATATCTCATAATATTAAACAGAAGATTAAACAGAAAAGATTATACAAACTTTAGTTTAGTAAACGCGATCGCTCTTATACGTCTGAATATATACTTCGATTCTGTATGAACGGAAATGATTAAAAATTTTCGTCTATCATTTATATATTTTGTCTAGGTAAAAATTACGTGAAAATACTAAATGCTGGACCAGATTTTAGCAAACCGATGACTAAAAACGAAGTGATAAAATTTCTTACCACTGGTAAAAGAAATATCTATCTTGGTACTATAGATAAGAAGAACGAACCAAATATTCATCCAACTTCGTATTATTTTGATCCTGATCAACTGAAGTTTTATGTTGAAACTTACAAATTTTCTAAAAAAATAGAAAACATGAAAAAGAATAACATAATATATTTTTGTGTAGATAAACCGACTATACCATACAAAGGTGTACGTGGGAAAGCGAAAACATCATTAAAAGAAGATCTTGATTTTACTGTTTCTATATGTGAGAAAAATCTGATGAAATATTTGGGTAGTCTAGAACATCCAATGTCCAAAGTTATATTGAATCGTGCAAAAAAAGGAAACTCTATAGTCATTGAAGTAGCTCCTTTGTATTTTTCAACTTGGGATGATAGTAAAATCATATAATTAATTTATGATATGTTATATCTTTTAAATTCTTATAGAAAACTACAAAAGTGCAAACAACCTGTATAATATTGCACTATAAACGATGATAGTATCAGATTCGGTTACTCCTAAGCAGTGTCGAATATTTTGATTCGTCTCTAAGAATTCATGGCTGAATTTGAATAATCATCAGATTTGAGAGAGATGAATTTCTTTCGTACATATATCCAAAGAATAATTAATTGAAGCTAGTAGTTCTTTTACATTGATAATTGAAAATCCATTATTGATAGTAGTAATTGTTTCCTTATGTTTACTTGTTTCTACAAATAATAATATTAATCCAGCACAATCATTAGTTTTTCCAGAAGATGACATTTCCCAAAATAGCAATAAAAATAAAATAGTTATTTACAATGATAAGGAGAACTACAAAGATACGGAACAAAAAAAAGTACAATCCAAATCTGCAGTACCATCTCCCAAAGAATATGAGCCTCAAGATGATGATATAGAATTAGAAGGTACAGTCAATTATATTGTTGATGGAGATACTCTAGATATTAACGATATAAGAATAAGACTTTCTCTTGTAGATACGCCTGAACGAGCGCAAGAAGGATACAAGGAGGCAAAAGAATTTGTCAAGAAACTCTGTCTTAATAAAAAAGGTCAGGTAGACATTGATGACGGCCAGCGTAGGGGTGACAGATACGGAAGAGAGATTGGCATAGTTTTTTGTGATGGGGTTAATATCAATAAAGCATTGATGGATAATAATTTGGCTAAGATTTATACAGAATATTGCGATATCTCTGAATTTAAGAATGAAAACTGGACCAAACCAGATTGTCAATAATTGTAACTGAAAATTAAAATTTGGACATCCAAGTATTTTAGTTCTTCCCTTTTTTGGTGAAATAATTACGATTCATAACTAAAGCCATCTGCCGTACGATCAAATCTTTGTAGGTCTGGAGGTAACACTCAATTTTTTGTCTGGAATATATTTACAATCGAAATCTGATGTTCGAGATGATATACAAATGTCAGGATATGAGGAATCCCATTTCTCAAATTGCACTTCTTTTTGATTATGAGAAAATAAAAGAAATGTGATATCAATAAAAGAAGTACTAATTGAGATAAATCTAACTAATCTAACTCTCATTTTTACCCTCATAAAGATTATAATAGATTTCTAGATAGAATCGATTGATCTAATATCAAGATTATATCATACGCTCCACATTTGACAAATTGACATTATGATCATAATCCATGGTCTTTAAAAATACAGCATTGGAAAGAAATGATACTTTCTGAAAGTTATCCGGAAAGACTAATTTTAACTACAGAAGATATCCTATTTAAAAAAAATCTGATATTGATGACTGTTTTGTCTTATTATAATTTAAATCATTAAATTTTGAATAATTTTCATTTCCCATGTTCTCGATAAAAGGTTTATAATCTAAAATTGGGAATGTTATCTTCTCCTTCAGGTTCATCAGCTCTCCGAACATCTTTGCAGTCATGGGACCAAAACCAGCGTAGTGATTATTTGATGATACGATTGCTGTCTTTATGATTGCCTCATTATTCTTTACATCATTTAAAATATTGGACCATTTCTCCATCTCAAGCTTTCTATCTTTTTGTATCTTTCCAAAATCCTTGTCAAAAATACTTCTATCGCCTATCAATCTCAAATATACAAAATCTGTAGTCATTACCGGAGGAGTGACTAGTTTATCTTGTTGACTCCATACAATACAAAAATCATTTTGTTTAAAGTAATTGAAAGCTGAGATCATTAAACCAACTATGATGTCTGACTTCTATAGCATATCTATATGAGTTATCCAATTGGGACTCTAGATTTTTCAGGAAATTAAGTCCTTCAGTAACGTCAAGCCACGGAGGTAACTGTATGAGAAAAGCGACTAACTTTTTTTGTAAAGGTTTCATTACCTCGAAAAATCGTGGTACATTTTCAAAAAGGCCATCATCAACTTGTTTCTCATGCGTTATAACCTTTGGAAATTTGACAGCGAATTTGAAATCTTCTGGTGTTCTTCTTGCCCAATTCTGGACCACAAGCCTAGAAGGTATTCTGTAAAAGGTAGAATCTATCTCAACGAATTTAAAAATTTGAGAATAATATGAAAGCCACTCTCGAGTATCTAGGTCCTCAGGATAGAATGGACCTTTCCATGCATCATAACTCCATCCCGAACAACCAAGATAAAATTTCAATACATTATATTATATTTTCATTGCAAAAACCTTTTAGAAAATTAAGATTAATAAAAAAGTGAATAATTGGTTACAACATTTTTCTGGGTGAGACATATTCAACTTTTCAAAAAGTAGTTTACTATTTTTCAACAGCGAGGGTACTCTTTATTTTATGCGAATTTTAGCTACATCCTTAAATTTCTTTATTATTCTTATTTATTATCCTTAGATCTATATTGTATAATCAAGATAAATTAAAACTGAATTTTCTCCAAATAGTTCTCAAAATCAAATCAATAGTATATTTATTTTTTAACTTGTCCTATTAATTCCAGTTTATTTTCGGGTTGATATAATTTGACTTCAGATTCATATTGGATATCTGGCTTACCAAAAATACCGTTGTCTACATCAAAGCCTAAATCTCCTTTATAGACAAAAATTTTGTCTTCAGTTTCAGGGTTGTCCGTACTATTAATTAAATGAAATGAACCTGATAATTTGTAATATTTGTATGAAATAGAATCGCGGGTAGAATTTGCCTTATCTTCAACCTTCAGTGTTCCCGAAAAAGTTCTCGAATTATCTTTAAATAAATTATCAAATGATGTTTTCTCAAATTTGTATAAACAATTAATTTCTGGACAAATTTTATTACCTTGACCTAATGTCATGTTCGTATTCTGAAAATAAAGATAAGAATCTATCAGATTGCCCTTCTTCAATGTTGATTTTATCTCAATTGTATCTAAAGATTGAGCAAAGGAATTGGCTATTGGAATAATTGTGAATCCAACAAGAGTCATAATTAGAAATACGCTTATCATATTATAAAGAATCGATATTAATTTAAAATATAAATATTTTTATTTGATCTTAAGTTACAATATTAGATCTTTTTCTCGCAAACTCAAATATCCTTTTTACTTCTTCCCTCTGGCCTTCAGGAACTTCATAGTATACGATAATATCAAGTATCCCGGTCTTGACGTCTTTATCCCTCTGCGAACCATGAACCTTTCCATTATGATTCCTTATGATATCTAATAGAACCTCATATTGTTTTTGTACTTCCTTTACTGAACCCTGTAGTAATTCAAAGGAGTTATCCATCTTCGGTTTTGATAAAGTTGAATATCGTCCTTTTCTGTATGGAGAAGAAGTGTTTGATGATGTACTTGTAGGTTTGTTACCATAATTGCCTCTATTAGGACAAATATGCTTTTTGCTTGTATATGCTTCCCAATATTCATTATGGTCTGCATTCCAAAAGATTTGAGTATTACAACCATATATACATGTCTTGAATTTAGTAGCGTCGCTATCCTTAGAACTCATTTTTTATTACTCACTAAAATTAGATTTCTGAACCTCAGTTTTTTGTATAGCTACTTTTTCTCCATCAGTAAGGATCTGAATGTCATCGCATAACCACATACATGATTTTTCAGCAACCTCTTTAGGAACACTTGCTATCACAGGAGGATTGGTACGGCCTCTTTTGACTCTTACTTTACGATGGGCATAAACACCAAGCTTCTTTGTAGTCATGATTATACTATTAATGACAAATTCCATGTATAACTATATCATGTATCGACTATATGTATGTGTCTTATATAACGATACTATTGATATAGATCTAACCATATAATACTTATAAAACAAATGGTTTCTAAACAAATTGTAGCACAGAAAACAACAAAAAACAGATGATACGTAAAGGTATCTATTAGGCATGGTGTGCAACCAGTGACAATAGACAGTTATTTGTAAGAGCTAATCTTTCCTCGTTTGGATATGGTTCCTGCAAGAACTACAAATCGAAAGGGTCGGAGAAATGTAAACATCTGTATGTGACAAAATCCACTATAAGGAGGGAACTTTGAAAGAGACAGACATAGTACCTACCTGTTATGCTAAAATAAATAATAGGATTCACAGTCCAATCAGTATGAGCAGAAGCAACCTAGCCTTGTAAGTCCGACGATCATTCTTTTTAATGAATATTATCTATAATAAGCACCAGACTTTAACACTATAGGCCCGCATTAACAACTACAGAAATATAGGCACTGCAAAAACCATATCAAGGTTAAAAATCAGAGAAACACAGAACAGATTGATTGATTGATTAGGTGCTTACTAGCAGAATGAGAAGACTTGAAAAACTACCGACTAGATATGGACCAATTCCTTATAGGTAGTACAATATTGTTAGTGTAACAGATTAATTAATCCAATTTTTAGATTCAAGATTTTTCAATTTTATCATTGAAAATTAAAGTTTATACGTATCTTAAATTACTCTCTTTTTTTAGATCTATTACTATCTTCTCTGTGAAGTAAAGACTTGTAGCATTAAGTTTCTATTTAATGCACATTAGTAAAAAAATTATTAATTAAATAATAAATAAATTATTTATTGCCCTAGTGATATTGCTACCGACATAGATTAAAGGATCTTGCATAGAAGTATGAACAAATTTTCTATGGCGAGGTTTGATGAACAGAGACCAAAATAGAGTATTAATCATAGTATTGGGAAAATAAAAGATTATGAAATATTAAATTATTTTTATTCAATTTTGGTAAAAATAAAATATGAAAATCATTAATTCGTTTTATAATATACGCATAAAAAAAATAAAGGAATTTATTTATTTACTAGCTGTCCAATATCTGTATTTTATTTACCACATGTAAGGTGAAATACTTTTTCACTTACCGGACGTAAATATTTTCTCCAATTCATTATAGAATTCTTTATTAGCTGTTGACTTTGTTAAAGATGTTTGCCATTGTTTTTCTACTGTCTTTATAGTTAGCTCTACAGCCTTATCAATAGTACTTCCCCATTCTTTTTCAATTATTTTTTTCATTTTTTCTACATGAACTTGTTTCAATGCAGTATAGAAGGAACTTTCCAATAGAGATTTTGCTGCACTAATTGGGTCCATATCACAGCAAGGAGAGCTATTACAGCTTGTTGTTTCACAACCACATGTATCTACATTACTTTTGTTTGTTGATTCTCTCATTGTTTCATGACTTTCACAATTTGTTTCACATTGATTTTCAACCATTTATCTGTTACCTCGTGTAATATACTATACAAAGGTAAGTATTTAAACTAGTAAGTTATAAACTAGTAAGTAGGTGAAATTTTAGTAACTTGACAGACCAAAAATTATCTGAACAATATGAAGAAAGAGAAGAAAATATAAATCAGTTTATGATCGATGATATGAATTGTAAATGTTGTCCAGTTTTTAATACGCTCAATATCATAGGAAAAAAATTCACAACATTGCTATTACGTAATATGATTTTTCTAAAACAAAAAAGATTCAGTGAGTTCCTTAATTCCATAGAGGAGATTAATCCAAAGACATTGTCTATTCGACTTAAAGAAATGGAAAGAGAAGGCCTAATAAAACGAGAAGTATTTAATGAAACTCCTGTAAGAATAGAATACTACTTGACTGAAAAGGGAAAAGCATTACAACCAATACTGACGCAAATGGCATTATTTTCCATAAAATATTGTGGTCAACAAGTATTTGATAACCCTGATCCTAACAAGATAAATAAAATAAATTCAAAATCCCTTAATAAATATATGACCACGTAAATAACCATATCCTTAAATTTTTAGTTCTTTTTTTATTAATCAAATTTTCATGTTCTGTTAATTTTTTAACTATCTATTGAAATTTGTCATAAACAGAACGTTAACGTGCATTGAATGCAACTCTGTATTTGTACTTTTTCTCGGTCTACGCAATTTACATAAATCACTGGCAATTTTTAGAAATGAAATTAAATTATGTGTTTGTGTAAAATTGAATTGAATTGAATTGAATTGAATTGAATTCAACAATTTGATACATGTCACAAATATAAAGAAAAAGAGTATCCCCATGCATTAGAGATGAGACTGTTATTCAGATTAATATTCAACAATTCTGTTATCTTGTTGTATCGAACAGGTATGTCGTTATGTGCTGAGAATACACATGTTACGGGACACAGAAATATGTTTGGCAATTACCATTTATTCATTCATTGGTTGAAAAATATTGAAAATATACTGTATAAGATAAAGGTAAAAAGTATCTGAGGCTTACAATGTAATGGGATTAAAACTTGCTCACAATCCTAAATTGAGCAAAGTTTGATGGAAAGAATTATCCAAAATTTCAAAAAATAAAACGTACCTTTTTTATTTATAATTTTCAGTATACCTTATGCAAATTCTTTTTACAGGTGATGTTATGCTAGGTAGACTTGTAAATGAAGTTCTTGCAAATTCTAAATTTACTTATGTATGGGGAAATACCATAGACATTATCAAGAGAGCAGATTTTTCTCTTATAAATTTAGAATGCGCGATATCCTCAAGGGGAAAAGAATGGAATAAGACATTCAAAGTATTCCATTTTCGTGCTAATCCTGATGCCATTAAAGTTTTGAATTCTGCCTCTATTGATTATACATCTCTTGCAAATAATCATGTATTAGATTATGACTTTGAAGCGTTACTAGATACTATTAATTTTCTGAACGAGAATAATATTTCTCATTCTGGCGCAGGTATGAATTTAAAAGAAGCTATGAAGGCCGCTTTCATAGAAAAGAAAATAAAACCACACTCAAATAATATTGATTCTTATCATGATGACGCCGACTATGAACAAGTCAACAATAATAATATCAAAAATACTATAAGAATTGCAGTAATTTCTTTAACTGATAATGAGCCAGAATGGGAAGCAAAAGGTGACTCTGCTGGGATAAATTATATTCCAATATCATTGGATCCCGAAGAATATTATCATAGACTTAAAAGATGTATTGAGGAAGCTAGAAGAGAATCAGATTTACTTATTGTCTCGTCTCACGTTGGACCTCACTTCAGAGAAACACCTTCTACTCAATACGTAAATCTTGCACACAAAATAATAGATTTCGGTGCTGACATATATTGGGGGCACAGTAACCATATGCCCCAAGGAATCGAGATTTATAAACCAAATAATAATAAGAATAATAAAATAATATTATATGACTGTGGAGATTTTATAGATGATTATGCTATAGATTCTTATTACAGAAATGACTTGTCATTTATTTTTATATTGCATTTTAATCTGGATAGGAATTATCAATTTTCAAATAGCAGAGATAAAGGCAACATACTATTACCAAATGGCATAATTGAACTTATTCCTACGAAGATAAGCAACTTCAAGGTTAACACTATTTCAGCAGACGATAAAGATGCTGATCTAATAATAGACAGAATGGTCAAAAGATGTTCAAATTTAGGGACAAAATGTTTTATAGATGAAAAGAAAAAAAGAATAATAATATTTCTTTAATTAAAAACATAACATAATGATATACTAATAATAAATCTTTAATTTGATATTAGCTACACTATTATTAGTACTTTTTGCTTGTTTATTTTTTATTGTCAGAAATTTGTATCAATAACATTTAACTTCTCTACTATTGAATCCACTTAATAGTCTACTATGAAATTATTAACTGGAGAAGAAATTATTTCTAGCTAATAAAATCAAAAATTCAAGAAATGAGATATTAATAGTTCTCATATATGGTTCATATCTTAACAATCTCCTAAATTCATTCTGGAAACAAGTTAAATTAATAAAAAACTTACAATTTCTTTGATAATTTTTTAGAACGTATTTCAGAAAGATTTTTGATACTAAAAAATATCAATAACGCTTGTAAAATATATCCACCAAGTATCAGTACTATTGCATTTAATGGTTTAGAAAATGTTAACATCAAATTTACATGCGGAGGAGCAAGGGTATTACCAACTATTACTAGCACTGATATTGGTATACATGCATACAATGCTTTTGTATATCCTTTCCATAAAAGAATAGACAGGATAACAAATGATAGTTCCAACCCGATTGCCCTATAAATGAACTTTGGATTTCCTATTGGAATAGCAATTAAACCAATAATAATTATGGAAAATATGATTGCTAGTGTTGTTTTTTTGTAGTCAATATACATATAGATTATAAAAAGATAAATCAATAAACGCAAATTTAAGTCTAATAACAAAGCTTTCTTTTATTACTATCATGTAAAGCATTTGATATAGTAATATACTTTTTCCTAAAATTTCCATGACAAGTGAGATTAGAAAATGAAATTTATGGAAGAAAACAGATCCCAAATTACTTCTCATATTCGGAGCCATCAGTTACGTTCCTTTTGTACGGGTCTCGGATATATCAAAAAACATAATGATAAATAAATTATATTTTTCATTGGACTGTTATATTACTATTCTAGAGAATGGGTATTAACACCTTGCATATACATTCTCTAGATAGTATGGATTTGATTCCAAAATAATCTTTGGATTTTATTTATTATAGTTTGCTACAACTAATTCTATAACAATTTAAAATGAGAATTACTAATCTGTCAAACCTAGTTTCATCTGTTAGAGTACTTATGCCCTAGCTCTTGATAACTCGAAACGATTTAAGTCCATCTTTCAATAGCACTTTTATTATCAATACATCAGTATCCGTAAGTATGAATGCCGTTTTTATAAAATAGATGTATGTATTTTCTATATATCATGTTTTACAAATGTAAAGTCTAGTACTTATACATGTATTTGTTTATTACTACAGTATGGCAAAAGATCCAATATGTGGAATGTTTGTTGAAGAAACAAACGGTTCAATTCAACACACAATAGATAAAAAAAAATATTATTTCTGTAGTAATCAATGTTTAGATGAATTTATTCAGCCTGAAAAAGAACTTAAAAAACTCAAGTTTCATGTTGCGATAAGTATAGCTCTAACCATTCCTATCGTATTATTTTCACTCCCCCATATGTTTCCGACACAATTTGTCAACCTGTTTCCCATGGAAATTATGCACAACAGCAAATACATAATGCTAGCACTGGCTACACCATTACAGTTCTGGATAGGCTGGAGATTTTATAGAGGATTTTGGGACGGGATTAAAGCGAAGGCATCAAACATGGATACATTGATAGCTATAGGGACAACTGCTGCATATTTATACAGTGCAATTGTTTCAATTGTTCCATCATATTTTCCGTTTGAATCTGTATATTTTGAGACGGCTGCAATTATAATCACATTGATCCTAATAGGAAGATTATTAGAATCAAGAACCAAAGAGAAGGCATCTAGTGCTGTAAGAAAATTGTTAGATTTACAACCAAGGATGGCTAAAGTAATAACAGAGGACGGTACAGAAATCGAGATCCCGATAGAACAAATTCAAGAAGGGCAAACTATTATTGTCAAACCAGGAGAAAAAGTACCTACAGATGGAATGGTAATAGAAGGTGCATCATCTATTGATGAATCAGCAATTACAGGTGAAAGTATACCTGTAGAGAAATCAATAGGAAGTGATGTAATAGGGGCAACAATTAACAAGAATGGATTGCTAAAAGTAAAAGCAACAAAAGTTGGACAAGATACAGTACTTTCCCAAATCATTACATTGGTAGAAGAGGCAAGAACCGGTAAAGCTCAGATACAAAAGATGGTTGATCAGGTTGCAAAATATTTTGTGCCCGCTATTATAATAATAGCTTTAGGAGTATTCGTTGGATGGTACTTTATGGGTGATGCTGGCTTAACTTATTCGTTACTTGCATTTGTGTCTGTAATGATTATTGCATGTCCTTGCGCATTGGGTATTGCTACTCCCGCAGCTCTTATGATGGGTTCCGGCAAGGCTGCTGAAAATGGTATATTGTTTAAAGGGGGCGAATACTTGGAAATTGCAAAAAAGGTAAGAACTATTGTATTTGACAAGACAGGAACATTAACTACTGGAAAACCATCTGTTACCAATATTATCGACATATCCGGAATTGGTAAAAATGAACTTCTCAGGTTGGCGGCTATCGCAGAATCAGGGTCAGAGCATCCTTTAGGTCAAGCTGTAGTAAGAAAGGCAAAAGAAGAAGGAATTATTGTTTCAAATCCAGAATCATTTGAAGCAGTATCAGGGCATGGACTCAAAGCAACATATTCTGATCATGTCATTATAATAGGCAACAGAAAACTTTTAACTGAAAATAACATATCATGTGAAAGAAGCGATCTCATTTTAAGAGAATTTGAAGAGGAAGGAAAAACTGCTATCGTAGTTGCTATCGATAACAAGCTATCAGGAATTATTGCTATTGCAGACACTATTAAGGAAAATGCAAAAGAAGCTATTGATCTATTAAAATCTCAAGGAATGGAAGTTATAATGCTTACAGGAGACAATGAAAGAACTGCAAAAACAATTGCTTCAAAACTTGGAATAACAAAAGTAATAGCTCAAGTTATTCCACAACAGAAAGAAGACGTAGTTGCCAAGCTAAGGTCAGAAGGAAAAGTTGTTGCCATGGTTGGAGATGGAATTAACGATGCGCCTGCATTGGCAAGAGCAGATTTGGGAATTGCAATTGGTTCTGGAACAGATGTAGCTAAAGAGACAGGTGGAATCATACTGATAAAGAATGATTTAATGGATGTTGTTACAGCGTTGGAACTAGGAAGAAAAACAGTCTCTAAAATAAAACAGAACTTATTTTGGGCATTCGTCTATAATACAGGTTTAATCCCTATTGCAGCAGGAGTATTAGTTCCATTTCTTGGGTTAGGAATTTTCGGATGGCTTCCAATGCTTGCAGGATTAGCAATGGCTATGAGCTCTGTAACAGTAGTTGGAAACTCTCTATTGCTTGGAAGATACAAGCCAAGCTCCTTTGTTAAAAAATCTAAAACAATGTTACATAACTCCAAAAAATATAATTTAATTGAAGTAACTGATGTGATTCATAATAGGTAAAATACAAATATAAAAAATTTTTTCTAAATGATTATCTATATGAGGATTTCCTTACAAATTTGTATCCAGATCAGATTTTTCCAATTTTTCTTTAATCGCCTCCTTTGATATCAATGATGAATTGTATTGCACTATTACACTATCCGTCATGTAATCTAGATCTATTCTCTTAATTCCTTTCTCGTTCTTGAGTTGCTTTTCTACTATTGGTTTACAACTAACACAATACATTCTGACAATTCTAAATAATGCTTTGTCGATCTACATTTTATTGAAATTGAATATGGATAGAATTAGTTTGGTAATAAAATTTTTTTAGATCGATCTGTTTTGCGTCCATACCACAATAATTATTCAATGCTATTTCCATAATAAATCAGATTCTTAAGTATTATAACATGATAGAATAAACTTTATTTTCTTTTTTTGGCATCTAAGAACTTGGAAATGTCATAGTAAAATCCATATTTAACATCAAATATCGATTAATTTCTCCCAAAAGACAGACGCACATAGGTATTCAAAACCTTTTATTGATGGACACAGAAATAAATTAATAAATGGATCTACAAAATTTTAAGAGTCTATACTTAATAGCTATAAATCAAGGAAATACAAAAATTGTATACACATTATTACTATTTGCTGTAGCTGGATTATTGTTCATTCACGGTAATATCAATAATTTCGATTATGTCTATGGACAAAAAGAGGATATTATAATTAATACAACGAAATTGACCGATAATATCTACATGCTCCAAGGATCAGGAGGAAATATTTTAGTCTCAGTAGGACAAGATGGAACCTTTATTGTAGATGATCAATTTGCACCTCTTACTGTAAAAATTAAAGATGCAATTTCGAAGATAACTGATAAAGCTATAGAGTTTGTAATTAATACACACTGGCATCCAGACCATACGGGAGGAAATGAGAATCTTGGAGAAGCCGGAGCAATAATAGTGTCACATGATAACGTAAGAAAGCGTCTCAGTACAGAACAATTCTCCGATTTCTTCAAACGATCGGTTTCACCTTTGTCTGAAAAAGGATTACCAATTATTACATTCTCAGATAACATGACAATCTATCAAAATGGGGAGGAAATAAGGATAATCCATATGGATAATGGTCACACGGATGGTGACTCCGTAGTCTATTTTCCAAATAGTAACGTAATTCATGTTGGAGATGACTTTAGTGACAAGTCATTTCCGTTCATAGATATATCAAGTGGTGGATCAATAGACGGATTGATCGCTTCATTGAAAATGATATCGTCAATAATTAATGATCAGACTAAGGTTGTTTCTGGACATACTGGAATATCAAACAAGACCAAAGTTATTGATTTTGAAAATATGTTAACAGAAGTACGTAACCAGATAAGTCAAATGATAAATGATGGAAAATCTTTACAGGATATTATTAATGCACAACCAACATCCAACTATGAGAAAATCTATTATGACTATACCTCAATAAAGCCAGAAGACTTTGTGACACATACATATCAGAGTCTTACAAAAGAATAAATGCATGATAATATTTCCCCTTTTTTGATTATTTATTATTAATATAGTGAATATTCTATTTCCAAGAAATATTTTATTTTAATAAGTAAATAATTAGAATTATTAATCTCACTTTATAGCAGATTGAAAATGATAGTACTTCATCTATAGTTTTTTAATATTTCCATCAAAAATTATAGAGAATATTTCAAAAAAGTTACCAAAAAAGACTGATATTAGTTTACGGATCCTAATAACATTTCATACTCGGAATCTTCCAGACTATATACCAGAGTAACAACTTCTTTATTGATTTTAACTTGTATAATATTATTGCATGAGTATTCATACAGTAATATGACAAGTCATTGATAACAGCTACTTATACTCTTCTTTTACGTCATTTCTATGATTCTGAATTAGTTTGTGTAGTTTCGGATTAATAACAAAAGTACAATATGGAGCATCCTTATGTTTTTCATAATAATCTATGTGATAATCTTCTGCAACAAAAAAATTGATAAAAGGAGTAATTTCTGTTACAATTGGATCTTTGTAAACATTTTCTTTTTCAAGATTTGTTTTTGATTTTTCTGCGATCTGTTTCTGCTTTTCATCATGATAAAATATTGCGGAACGGTATTGAGTGCCTACATCGTTACCTTGCCTATTCAAAGTGGTAGGATCATGTGTACGCCAGAAAATATCGAGTATTTTTTCAAAAGTTATAACATTCGGATCAAATTCTATCTGAATGGACTCTGCATGACCTGACCTACCAGTGCACACCTGCTCATAAGAAGGATTTTTTAATGTTCCTCCAGCATATCCAGGTAGAATATTTTTTACACCTTTGATTTTTTTAAATATTGCTTCTGTACACCAAAAACATCCGTTGGCAAGTGTTGCTATTTCAGTTTTATTGTTATTCATTTTTTACTTTTGGCAACTCCTTGTCATTTTTGAGAAAACGTATGGATAATGAATTGACACATTCCCGTCTGTTTTTGTCTGTCAAATTTTCTCCAAGAAATTCATGTCCTAAATGCCCTCCACAATTTGCACATTCTATTTCTGTTCTTATTCCATCAGGATCAGGGACGTGCCTTATTGCATTCGGGAAATATGCATCAAAGCTCGGCCAACCACATCCAGAATTAAACTTGCTTTTTGATGAAAAGAGAGGAGCATTACATCTTCTACATATATACGTTCCATCTTCGTAAAAATTGTCATACTCGCCAATGAAAGGAGGTTCCGTTGCTTTATCTAATATGACTCTTTCCTCTTCTGAGTTTAGTTTATTGTAGTCCATATTATTAACTTCCTAGACAAATTTTTGAACCTTCCGATTTCAGATTCTATTTTGTAATGTAATTGACATGATTTTCATGACCGAATTAGTAATAGAATAATATCAATATTCATTAAACAAGGTGAATATAACAAAAAATTGTTGTGTGCCATATTTAAGATCTAGAATTTTCGTCTTTACAATTTTCGAAAGCTCCAATAGCTACATAATCTCTTTATATCTTTATTCCACAAATCGAGTTGAACGAAACTAATAAGAAAAAAGAAAAAGAGTGGATGTCTTAACCTGTTTCGAATTTCTAATATATTATAATTCATCTAAGAATTTAAATTATTAAAATAGTATGTTACCTAAACATAGGATAATTAGTATTTGAAATGTTCTTATATTATCTAGCAATGATAAGCTGATTTTCCCTATCATAAAAAAAGAAATTCTAGAATCTCCAATGTATTCAAGTAAAGTACTTAAATACTCTAATATATATTGTCTATCAAACATGATAAATAATTCGGTAAAAAAAGAAAAATCGTATTCTGAAGACAAGAACTTAAGTAGCTATAAAAAAGTGATTAAAGGAAAAGAACTTGACCAAATAGAGGAATTGAGTATCAAAATTGATTTATTAGTGGAATTATTATCAGAAAAAGGAATTATAAATAAAAAAGGATATACCAACAATTTGATGATGCGTTTACATCAAACATCTAAGGCAAAAACCTTTGAGGAAATGGAAGAAGAAATATAGCTAAGTCCAGTATAAACAAGCAGGTTATTTTCCTTCTTCACATTAATTCTTGTAACGATTCATTAGCCAAGATCAAGTAAATCCTTAATTGTTTTTTGATAAATAATAAAATAAAGTATAGGTTATTGACTTTATAATTTAATATAGTTTACAGTTTACTATAACTTAGTTTATTTCGTTATTGTATAAATAAAGTAAATGAAAAAATTTTAATGTTATGTTATTTAAATAAATATAAAGCAATTCATAAATTAGTATTTATATTATTCATAAATAAGAGGAAAAGAATACAGTTAAATCATTTATTTTAATAAATCACACTTTTTATGGATTACAGTAGATATGGTATAGTTACAGTAATATCCCTATAATTTTATAACTACTTCATGAATGATGTAAACTACAAAGAGTTTAATAATGTTGTATTTTCACAAGATAAAAGCTTAGTATTATTTTATGCAGATTGGTGTCCTTATTGTAAGAGCTTTAAACCAATTTTTGAATCAAAAGAAGATCCAGACAATCAAAATTATACATTCTATAGTGTGAAATTAAATGAGGAAGAAAATCCTCTTTGGGATGAATTTAATATAGATTCGGTTCCTACTATAATAGCATTTGAAAAAGATAAAATGGTTTCTCGCAGAAATGCGAAAATGGGTATTGGATTATCGAAATCTGATATCGATTCAATACTCCTAGAATTAAAATGGAGTTAATTACAATCCCATTATATTTTAAATATAGAGATTACGTTTCAATATGATAACTATAAAATCTGAAGGAATTTTAATTATACTGGATTATAATAATCAAAAATTTAAAATTATATGCTACTTAGGATCTTTATAAGTAGAATTTTAGGTCTCTTTTTGAGCTCTTACCTGTTGAATTTTGAGTGAATCAATTGACTATTTCTAAAAGTTTGAATATTTTGTATTACAGAGTTTTCGTTAATAATACATTGAAAAAAAATTGGTGGTTCAAATTCATGTACTCAAGTTAATCACTTCTCATTTTCTACATATGATTGATTTTTAGATTTTATTTTTTTTCCAAAGTAACTTCTACCGGCGTTGGATGTGAAATGATATCGAAGACTGGTGATCTCTTTTGTGCAAGCAGGTACTAGTTCTTGTAGTTTTTTTTCTGGAGCATCTGATTTGATTTTAAATGTAACCTTTATCTTTTCATAGCCGTTTCTTATATTTTCATCCAATCCAAGAAAGCCGTGTAGGTCGATGTCTCCAGAAAATGATGTTTCCACTTTATCTATCTTTATTCCCTGTGCTGCGGCATGATAAACAACACTTGTAGTCAAACATCCGTCAAGTGCTGCTAGTGCATACTCTACAGGATTTGCGCCATGGTCTTCTCCTAACAATATTGGAGGCTCATCTTTTTCTAAAATAAATGATTGACTTCTTTTGAATGTTTGACATGCACCATAATAATCGTTGATAATTGTTCTATTATACCAATTAAGATAAATATGCTTACTCACCTCCAACCAGGTAATTTCTCATATTCAGATTGAATCTTTTTGTTCTAAAATATGTAGATATTTTAATTATGAAATCTGTAAATGACCGATAGTATTGTAGGACAAGCAGATCGTTTTTGGCTATATTCCAGCATTCTTCCAGTACCATAAATTCTGGAGATGCTGTTGGAAGATATACTGGAATCAGATCCTTTTTGTGTTTGTCAAAATATTGCAGTACCTTTTTTGATTTATAGTGTTGTTTTGCTTTATCCAGAAATATATAACATTTTGGAAATTTCCTGTGTATCTGTTTTAGATAATTAAGAAATGTATTTTCATCAAACCAGTCATATTGCCTGAACAGTTGTTTTCCTTCTAAACTTGTGGCACCAAATAGAACTGACGCCTGATGAGATCCATTAATTCTCACTACTGGTCTTTCATCTTTTCTTATCCAGACTCTTCTTACAAGAGAGTCAAAGAAAAAGAATGATTCATCAGTAGATACTACTGTAAATCCTTCTTGGAGATTATCCAGTATCTTTCTTGCTCTTTTTTAAAACCTTCTTTCTCTTCTTTTGGTGCAGTGTTTACATGTACTTTTCTAGGTACTTTCTGTTTGAATCCCCATCTGCGAAGTAAGGTGTAGATGTAAATATGATGGTAGTGTATACCGCTATCTCTGACTATGATATCATAAACCTGTTTTGTAGTCCATCCCTGTTTGCTAGACGACAGTTTATTTTTTATCTTGTATACTGTCTCTTCTGGTATATCTGGTGGTCTACCACTTTTTGATCTGTTTTTTAATCCTTCTATACCTTCTTCCCTGTACCTCTTTAACCAATCAGAAGCCCATGTTCTGCTTCTGTGGAGATCTCTTGCAACCTGTGCAGGAATATGTTTGTCATATACTACGTTTAACACAAGCAACATTCTTTCCTTTACACCTGCATCAGATTCTCGTTTATACAGTTGCTCAAATCTTGTTCTAGAAAGATTGTTGCTCTCAATCAAATGATAAACTGTATGCTTCCTTTCTTAGCTAAATCTATTATTGTCTAAAGTGTATGACCATGATGTTAAATTAATGTCAGCATAATTATATTAATTGGTATACGTCCGCCATTTACCCATTTACCCTGTGCTTTGAAGTTGAATTTTGCAATTTCAGGTTTTTGTTTAATTACTCTAGCTGTCTCAAAGAGTTTGCTTACATTGACTCCGTTTACAATATTTTCTTTTTCTTCTATTTTATTTTCTTGATTTATCTTATTCATAATAATGATAGCATGATATCATTATATAAATGTTTCAATATAGATATCATGATATCAAATTAACAAAATATATATAACTTAAAGATATTAAAAATAAAACATGACTCGTGATTTACTAATTAGAGGATTTGATGATCAAATCCATTCGCAATTGTCCGAATTAGCTAAAGAGAAGGGAGTATCTATAAATTCAATTGTAAAGGATGCAGTTGACAAGTGGCTTAATCAGCAATCAGATATTCCAAAAAAACATTATCTTGTAATTTATTCCGACGATGATTCCATATTAGGGTTACTAAAGGCTATGGACAGACTTGCAAAAGAAAGTGATTTATTTAGATGTTTTTGTGGTCCACCCTCCACTAGTTCTACTACCCTCCTATCGAGATTAAATTGGTACGATGGAACATTAATGCCATATTATTATGAAGGCGATGGAACACTCAAACAACAAAAGCATAAACCAGGTCAAAATAATAAAAGTATTATGAAATATTGTACTAAGGTTATGGAAAATATAGCAGGTCATACCAATAAGAAACAAATTTGTTGCATTGATTTTCTTATAAATGATATAGCAAAATCTTCATTACAACAAGCCTTGACAATAGAAAAAGCTTATGATAATAGTAGAATTCCTGGACTTATGTATTGTACTTACAAGACTGCAACTCTGCTAAGCTCAGATATAAAAGATCTTGTAGAATTGTTTGAAGGACATGACCAAGTTTTTATAATAAAACAAGACGATGTCTACAAGCTTCATATCACAAAGGAAAATGTGCATAAGCTTTTCTTTAATTGATACTGTACACTAAATCAAAAACTTAGCTACATCGATAATCTAGATTTTAAATAATACCTGTTTATATCCTCATTTATTAATAGATATATCTAACATTGGAAGCACCATTATCTAATCTTGTAATATTCTATCATTCTGAATTATTGACTATAAGAAGAATAGAAAATATGTTAACATACAAAGTGAAATCGTACTGCAGCAAGTAACTAAAAATATTTATCCTAAATCTTCTTTCTTTTATTCATATTAATTGTTTGAACAACAAAGAAGAGAACAACAATTCAAGCTAATTCAATTAACAAGGGAGACTTTTCTAAGGGTAAGCGAGCATAACAGATATTATAATCATGATGATGACAATACAATTTCTTTTGATGATGTTATTTATTATTGTGAGACTAATAAATTTCTAAGAGAAAAATAAAGATAATTTCTGCGATTATTATATTCAAAATTCAATATCTTTAAAAGATAAGATATTAAAAAATTAGTAATGATAATAATCACTTTAAGTGGTGTCATTATTCTTTTTATCCTCAATTTTTCTGTAATTACTAATATTTATGCACAAAATAGTAATACAACACTAGAAAAAACTTTATATTTTCAAGTTGAAATTCCAGATGATTGGACATATGAAGTCTTTTCGGATAGTTATGCTACAGAACTTATGGGTTTTGGTCAGTCTAACTCAATAGGTGCAATGCCATCAGAACATTTTGGGTCAAACACAACTTATGCAGCAGCATCTTTTAAACAGGATGCTTATTATAGTATCAAAAATGCACCTCTTGATGCGTATGTAAAATATATGATAGACGAACAAAATTTAATGAAAGTTATTTCAGAGAAAAATGTAACAGTGGCTAATGAAACCTCAAGACAGATATATGCAGAAGGAATTGGAGAGAAGGAAGGATTCAAGTTCTTACAATATTATGTAATTCATAATAAAGAACCATATCGTATAGGATACACGGCTTCTGGAAATCTATATGATGAATATTTTCCAGACTTTGAAAAAATGTTAAAATCGTTCAAGTGGATCGATTGATTCATAATTAGTTGTTATAAGTCATGTTTGATAAATAATAAGGTAAAATAAATAAAAATGAGTTCTAGCAATACCAATAACATTTAAAGTCCTATTAATAGTCTAATAAATATACTAGTAAAATGGATGTAAATGAGAAAATCGAAATAAATAAGAAAATTTTTTTATCTCTGATTAAAGGCAGTGATATAGAAAAACAGATCAAAGTTACTATAGAACATGACATAGAAGAAGATAATAAGAATAAACAGAAATGACCAGAAAATCAGACGAAGATGAAGAGTTCAGAGGGGAATGAATCTACTAAACCAAGCGAGGCCGACTTAGAGCAATGGCACATATAACAAAAAATTATCTTCAAAT
The DNA here is from genome assembly GCA_963695855.1 of uncultured Nitrososphaerales archaeon. GTDB lineage: Archaea > Thermoproteota > Nitrososphaeria > Nitrososphaerales > Nitrososphaeraceae > TH1177. The sequence continues at coordinate 1,465,741 of CAVOHZ010000010.1, forward strand.
CAAAGGAATTGAAAGTAATCCCAAAAATGTGGATGGTGGAATGGGCTGTGTTAATTTAAGTTAATATTCACATCCTTTAACCAAAAATAATCCTTATTATTTGCTATAGAATCATTATACATCAAAACAAAGAATTGTATCCAGTTATGTACATGAAATAGATTACATTCCTCTTTTTGCCTACAAGGATAGTAGTCATCAAAAGATCCGATTCTGTCTTTCAAATACTGATTGACTCTTTCCATCAAACTTTTCTGAAATGGTGAGTGCAGATAGTGTTTTAATCCAATTATGTTACATGCTTCATCCTTCCATGTACCTCCATTATCTGTATACACGGCATGTTTTCCATATTTGTCAACCAAGGATCTAATGAACTTTTCAGCAACTATCATGTTTCTCTCCTCTGAGAGATAGATTCCAAGCACAGAACTGTGGACTGGTTCAATACAAAACCATAACCAGAAGTGCTGGTTAGCAATCTAAATAATAGTTTCATCTATAATAATAGAAGCAATTACTCTTTTTCTTTTATAGATCTGACAGGATCCAAATCTCTGAATCCAATTCCAAACAGAAACATAGCTTCTCTTCTCGTCTCTAAATATAGTTAATGCCTTAGAAGTATTTCTTAAACTTAAACCAAGAAAATACAGATAAAGAGAATACATTACAATAGAAGAAGGTGTTGGTGTTTTATTTCTTTCAAATTTAATTTTCATGTTATATTTAGAACATTCTCAGCTATAGCTTTTGCTGCTTATCTAAACAGAGCCAAATTATTTATTATAGTTCCTCATAATATTTATATAATAATCCACAAAAAAAAATAAAAGTATATTAAAATATATATTAACAAATGTCCTCGATTGATAACAAGGGGGAAAATGAATTTAATTATGACGAATCAAACATGGTTGGGAAATCTGAAAATTCGGAAGAGGAAGAAGATGATGAGATATCAGATAGAATAAAAAAAGAAATCATGAAAGATAAAGATGTTATAACTCAACAGAAAAAAAAAGATAGCAAATAATTTTATCACTAATTTACCATTGTTATTCTATTGTCTTAATAGTTAACTTGAATTCCTTGTCAATATTAATTCCCAAATTTTTTTCATGATATTTCTATTTTGATTATTCAAATTACATTAGATGTTAATTCTAAAGGAAAAATAGAAATTTGGTTTAACAATTAATATGTTATTTTTTATGTCATTTATATTCTTCTGTACTAAAATCTATGTCACAGGCCTCACATTGATATGCTTTTTCTAAATTGGATGGCATGTGATATAATAGTCAACATGTGATTTAACAATTATTACTGTGATAGTCAATTTAAGTCATATTAATTAGATTTTATTTATTCATTATTAACCCAAAAGAATTACATTTGTGCAATTTATGTTGTATTAAAATATTTAAATCATTTCAGAATAAAATATTATTACAGGTTAGTTTAACTTTAATATTGAAAGTCAGAAGTTATCTCAATTGTGGCATGACATATTACAAATAATAATTAAGATGGCTGTTCTACCATCACTTGATAAATATTGATTTATTATACCAATTAGCCTATATTTCTAATGAGATTTTATTATTATCATCTATCAAGAGTAAAAGCTATCTGTCATTATGTTTATTTCACCTAATATCATTACCGTGCTATCTAGGAGTTCTAATACTGGCTAACTTAATTGCGTGTATTCTGTAATATTGGAAAATATCAATTTCAAGTGTAATAAACATTTTTTATCCAAAGAATTTGTAAATGAATTTTTGTTAGCCAGTATATTATATTTACACTTGATACATTTCATTGAGAAATTAGAATAATATCATTTGCCAACCTATTTATCATATTATTATATTCCTTTTATACAGCAATAATTCAAAAAAAATAACTCTTAATTATAGGTATTTATTCAAAAAATCTAGTGTTTTTTGCCATGCATCTACTGTTTCCTTGGGTGCATAATTTTCATTCGATGGATTTGCAAAAGCATGTCCAACATCTTTGTAGATATAAATTTCGTTTACAATTTTGTTAGCATCTAATGCATTTTTGAATTGATTTACCTGTTCACCAGGAATAGAAGTATCCTTATCACCGAATATTCCCAAGACTGGCCAATGGATCTTTGATAGTGATTGTTTATCCGTTATCAAATTACCATAATAAATAATGGTTGCATTTAATGGATGTTGTTGACTGTTTAATGCTAATTGTAAGGACTGACCACCTCCAAAACACCAACCGAGAGATGCAATTCTTGATTTGTCTACGTTTTCGAGTGAGCTAAGAAACCCAACTGCTGCTTTAAGATTAGTAATTGCTTCTTCTGGATTTGCTCTCACGATACCGGATAATTCTCTCGCGCGATCTGGATCATTTGTTACCTTTCCATTATATAGATCTACGGCAAGTACTGCATATCCTTCTTTAGATAGTTTATTTGCTGTTTTTTTAATATTATCATTTAATCCCCACCATTCATGAATCATTATTACAGCCGGGAATTTATGTACATTGTTTGTCGCATTTAAAACTGAGGGATATACTAAATAGCCTATAGCATCATTATAGTAATTTGTTGTCTTATTTTGTAATAATATTTTGTATGGTAATTCATTGGAATTTTGATCTGATATGGGTTTATCAATTTGACCATACAGTATATTTAAATTAATTAAGCCGATAGAAATAAAAATTCCTAAAATCGAAAATAAAATTTGACATAATAAATTTATTCTCATAATGTTTAATATCAATTTCTTAAAGTTAAACTTTTCTAAAAATTTTTCATTTTCCATCCTAACTTGGATCCCTTTATCGGGGCGTAGACTTTAATGTATTCTTGTTTGGGTAGATTATTTTTTGTAAATATGATAAAGCTTTGTTTATTGGCAGTTGTACTCAACTTTATATTAATTTTTTAATTTTATTTGTAAATTGCTTTTTATTATCGGAAGAAGTTCTCTAATTTAGAGGAAATTATTAAAAGAAATCCCAAAATTTATCCGAACAGATTCTTTTCAGGACTATAATAATAAACGTTTTAAATATATATTTTTAATCTAATTTGTAGACTGTTAACTTGAACATAAACTAGTAAAACAGTACTGATTTTTGAAAGTTTTTTAAATGCATTACAGAATTCTTCTTCATATAATCATCGATTTATATGAGATTTGTACCCTGATCTACTATTTTGGATCAGTTTCCATATTTCCTTTATTTTATAGTCTTATTATGAATTAGCTCTATTCTGCTTAAAAACTCCTCGAGATAATGATGCAACATCAATAAATCCTAAATTATATCTTTTATTGCTACCAACTACATGGAACTTGTATTGTTTCTTATAAATATCCTCGTAAAATTCTGAATAATGTTTAGCAGCATCGTATGTTAGAAATCGTGTTCTTATTCCTTCCAGAATTATATCATTTCCATTAATATCTATAATTTTTATCACATAAAACTTCGGTAATTTCTTGACATTTCTTATTGTAATGTATACAACTACAAGAAAAAATATAACTACACCCATCAAAACTAACATATTCCCAAATGCCTTACTAAAGTTCAAAACACTATCTACTATATTGTGATCTAACCAAGTGTAAAGTATACTGAAAACTCTAACAATTATGAATATATCAAAAAACATATATTTTTACTCTCCCAAATTTTCTAATATTATTCATATCTAATTGTATATGTTCGGACATTAATAAAAGTTCTATGTATAATTATTATTTATTAAATAGGTAAAATACGTATAGATTCCAGTTTTCCGTTTAATTTAAAGTTATTATATCATCAAATTAGTTGAAGAAAAAATTACCTGTAAACAGTAACTGATTTAAGCTATTGAAAAAACCATAAGGATCTGGATTGAATTAACAATAATAAAATCGCCTTGAGAAAGATTGAAAAATATATTAAATTAAGATAAATGATTTTACTTTATTTATCAACAATGACTTGTTCTCTCAGAAAATACGACATAGTGTTAATATAATTTTGTTGCATGTAAATATCCAACATTATCTTGTGATAAAGATTTTAGATTAGTACCGTGGGCCATTGAATACTGAGTTTGTATCCAATTCCAAAATAACTAGCTATATTAAAGTTGACTGTCTGACGACAAAATGATCTTGACAATAAAGGTATTTTATAAATATTTTAAGGATTGTGTTTATGAACTTCATTCAAATGAATCTAACAAAAACATATGACTAAGAGATGAACCAATAGAGTGTTTTGGTAATATATTAAATTTCTAAATTTATATAACAAATTATGTCAACAACAATCCGGTTATCAGACCTCATCAGTATGAAATGTTTGTAAGCAAAGGAACAGAATCAATATTTTTGATAGGGTAAAAACAAGAAAGATTAAAATCTTTTATTTTATTTTGAGGTTGTATTATATGAAATTGCCATGGAACGATCCATATTCAAACAAATTTGCAACGACTATTGGCTTGATAACATCAAATGGTCGTTATGGTAATGATATAATGGCTTGTGAATGGACACATCACATTTCGTATGATCCGGGTCTAATAGCAATCTCTTTAGGTCCCACGAAAGCCACAGTTAAAAATATTAAGATATCTAAAGAGTTTGGTGTGAACCTATGTGCACAAGATCAATCCATGATAGATAGTGTGGCAGGTGGATATAGTAGAATTAATTACAATAAGATTGAAGCTTTAAAAGAATTAGGATTTGAATTCTACCAAGCAAAAAAAATCAAATCTTTAATGTTAGATAGAGCTTCATTGAATGTTGAATGTAAGCTTTTAAGAGAAATAAAATTTGGAGATCATATAATGTTTATTGGTGAAGCAGTATATGCCGTACAGAATCCAGAAAAATAATCATTGATTTATCATGATACAAAATATTGGTCATTACAACTCTTGGTAAAACCTAGCCATGAGGAATGCGAAAGAATAAGAAATGTTCTAGAAAGGTATAGAAAATGATTATTATGCTATTCATTACATTAAAATGAATTCAAGATGCCGTATTGCGCTTAAAAGCAAATGATTTAATATCTAAAAACAAATTCGAGATTTATTATAGACTTTATGTATTGAAAGAGATATCGCTTAATAAAATAAAATAAAATAAAAATTAAATTATTTCAATAAAAAAATTTAACATCATACATACAAACATAAATAGATTCTAAAACAAGATAAATTAATGAGATTTCAAAATTCTAAAGATATATCAGTTACTCGAAATGGTATTATGTTAATATTAACAATTATGATTATATCATTGATATTTTCAAGCAATGTATCTCTATCACAGACCGACAATAGACAGTCTAATGACAATATCATGGAGTCATCAAAAAATAATTCTGTTCAATTCGGGGAACCAATATTTGTGGAAAAATATTCGATTTTATATAAAAGACCTATTGTTATGCATGGAGAGAATGCAACTCAATTCGTTTTTTCAGGTAATGGAACTGTTAATAAAATAAATGTCAATCTTTTTGGGGAGGGAGTTTCGATTCCTCAATCACAAATGATACAATCGATTATTGGAAGAGCTTTTATTTCAACAGAAACAGAAGAGGGTGGACATGCATCATACTTTTTTCAAGCAGTAGGACATTCTGAAGAAGAGTTACAAAAAAGTAAAGGAGCTGTATTCTTTAGTTCAAATGCAACAGGAACTCTTTCTCTTCTTAGTAATATGGTAGGTATTTACAAGACAGAGTTAAACAAAAATAATGATCTAGGTACGTTTGTTATGTGGGAATGGAAGTGAGCTACAGATTTTAAACAATGAGGTAAGTCCTTATTTATGGGTTGTATTTTATAAAAGTCTTATTATAGTAAGGTAAATTCGGGTTTCTATATATGAAATTATATTTCTTATCTAGCATTGTATCTGGCGATACTGGCGATAAGAGGTTCAATCCAATGAAAGATTGACAAATCTCACTTCATATTCTTTTTCTTGTTGATGTATGGAATAATGATTATCAAAGGTCGATATCTATCTTTAAAATATATTATTACTATTTCAATCAAACTTTTTTTAATACGTAATGTAATATAATTTCAGGTATAGAAAATCACATGGATGTAGATAATAGATAACATAAACAGAGTAACTACAAATATATCTGAAATTTTGATATTAGTAATAGTTTATGAGCTTATTATGAAAAGATATAACGAATAATAATGATCTCCAATCTGAATCATGGTTTCCTTTATGATGAATATGACAGTTATCGTTCCTGTTTTGCTATAAATTTGATATTAACAATATCAATATAACAAATTTTATAGAGAAAAGTAACTTCATTTATAGTTCCTGAATGAACGTATATAATGCCCTGAATTAATCAGTAAAATTAAAAATCTAGAAATACATAAAAGATATGACTTTAAATGTACTATCTGTTACTAGCAAATTTGACTAGCAGAAGTTGAAATATGATATTGTCAGCTAGTATTATTTCATTAAACTGCTCGGTTATCCTGTCAGAATTATTATCTAGCATAATCCATTTAGAACATTAAATCAATATCGCTAGAGAACTATTTTAACCACGTTTTATTTATAGAAAATTTGTTCTCTGCATAATTCTCTTTGTAGAACTAATTATCTACTCCATAACAAAATATCCTTAGATCAATATAGGTCTAAATATTTTCTATTATAAATAAAAATAAACCGGTTTATCATAATTACACTTACCGACTTCGTAATTGGTGACTCGCATACCATTCCGGAACGAAGAAAGTGCACATTTGTCAACCACTTTCTACTCCGGGATTATTGAAAATTCTGATTTTACATTTCAGTATATCGCTAGAGTAAAAGATTAATTAATTCAAGAAAAAAAGAAAAAAAGTAGGTAGGTTTAGACTTATAGCCTCAAACATATATGTTGTCAATTATGCTGTGCTTAGCAATTTTTATGTCTATTCCTGTTCTTTCATCCTTTACATAAAACTGCACAGATTGATTATTATTTGAACATTCAAGTAATTTATTTCAGTTTACTCCTAGTCCATGTTTATACAGTCTATCAACATTTTCGGGAGAAAAATGCATTTCATAAACTTCGTTACTGCCTATTGGTCCTTTACTTTCTTCGATAAATGTATCGGTTTTTTCATCATATCTTCTTTGATGTGCAAATTCTGTTTTGGCCCATACTTCCGGTTTGGATATACTTCTACTTATGGGAGAACCCAATGAATCAGATCCCTGTAATTGACTCGTCGAATAAGGATATTGGTTACCCTCACCTCGTTTTATTCTAATAATGTTGGTTATTACATACCTGGCATAATCACTTTTTGTATTTTTTGCTTTTAGTGTATTAATAAAATTTTTATAAAGAAATTCATCTTCTTGCGTTAATGGTCCTTCTTGTTCTTGTTTGAATTGTTATTGTTTGAATTGTTATTGTTTGAATTGTTATTGTTTGAATTGTTATTGTTTGAATTGTTATTGTTTGAATTGTTATTGTTTGAATTGTTATTGTTTGAATTGTTATTGTTTGAATTGTTATTGTTTGAATTGTTATTGTTTGAATTGTTATTGTTTGAATTGTTATTGTTTGAATTGTTATTGTTTGAATTGTTATTGTTTGAATTGTTATTGTTTGAATTGTTATTGTTTGAATTGTTATTGTTTGAATTGTTATTGTTTGAATTGTTATTGTTTGAATTGTTATTGTTTGAATTGTTATTGTTCTTGTTTTGTTACTACGGATCCAAGCATAACAAGATAAAACAAACTACATAAAGTATATTTTGATAATATATCTTGTCAATTTTTCATTAAATTGACAACAGTGAATAATTTATGAATATACATAAACATGACGATAAGATAGTCAATTTTGGATATTACGTTGATCTGTTTTTAATAAAACGTTCTTCTATCTCGTTCAATCGTCTTATTAGATCTTCATTATCCTTAACTTGTAAAATAGAGGGATAATTTCTAATATTATTAAGAGTAGAAAGTACTTCCTCAATCTTAACTCCATGTAGTATATCATATTCAATTTCTTTACATACATAAGTAAGTCGTCCAAAGTATTTCTCATGATTTCTCTTTTGCAGTTTTGATGAATTTTCTGGCAACCCCATGACAAATCTCAGAATAGTTTTTTCCATATGTTGTATATGATATTCTTTCATAGGAAATTTATTACTAGTCTTTTCAAAAGCCATTCATATTATATATGCGTCATACAACTATATAATATGATCATATTATAAAATCTCGAGAGGTTAAATAATTCTATCAATTATAAATAGTAATCATCTATTAAGTTTAATAAAGAAAGATAATATTTTTTATAAAGATTTCATCATAGAAACATAATAAAATAAAGAAGTCTAATTTCCAATAAAAATGTTGATCGCAATTCAATTTACATTATACGAATTTTTATTTCAAACAAAAAATTGAAATTAAAATTAAAAAGAAATTAAATGGATTTTATGATGATATAGCACAAGAATTAGGACCTGCTTCCAAGTCTGGCATTTCCATTTCGTCATGTGTAGGCATTTTTTTGTTAATTGATATTATAGTCTTATAATTCATAGGTCGTGGGGGTAATGTATCAATTACAAATTTAATAAATTCATTCCTGGGCATAGATAGAAGTTTTACCTTGTTGATTATTGAACCAATAGTATCTGATATAGGAATGACATGTTTTAAAGTGATTGAAGTTCCATTAAAATGTGCAGGAAGAATTACGGTGTTCATTGGAAATTTGAGGATTTTTTGATGGTAGGAATTATATAGCATTTCTGCAAATTGACTAGCTTGATCTCGCAAATCTGGTCTTCCGATACCATCAACGAAAAGTGTATCTCCAGTAAATAAATAACTATTTGGAGTATCATTGTTATCAATATTGATATTGTTATTATCAGTATAATTATGTTCTAGAATAAAAGACATGCTACCGTTTGTGTGTCCTGGTGTATGAATTGCTTTCAATTCAACATTTTGGCCTATGAATATAACATCTCCATCTTGGATGTACTTTATATTATCAAGATCAGATTTGCTGAAATCATAATCTTCATATGAACTAAAATATGCAAAACAATTTTCGGAGTCAGTATCCTTTTTTTTATCTTTCATCAATCTAGCAACTCCCGAAACATGATCTGCATGTTGATGAGTGTCGATTATTTTGGTTATTTTTAATTTATTTTCATTTGCAATCCTAAGAAAAGACTCTTCAATTTCACGACTTGGATCTATAATTGCTGCTGTTTTATCTTGTTTGGAAGAAATAATATAGCCGATACATCCTTTCGATATTCTTCTTATTTGCCATATCTGAAATGGAGCATTTTTAGAAACAGGAACCTCTGCAATGTCAGATACTTTATTCCAGCCTGCCATTCCACCCCTGACACTTTTAACATTGTAGCCCAGTTGATTTAACAATTTTGCAGCTATTAGAGATCTGTTTCCATGTGCACAAATTGTTACAATTTCTTTATCTTTTGGAATTTCTTTTAAGAAGTTAGATGTATTTCCAAATAAACGATCAACAGGGATTAATTTTGGATTCTCATGTTTCTCATAAGATATTCTCCAAGATTCATATTCTGCAGGTGTGCCTTTTGGCATTGGGACGTAACACAGCATAGAGATAAATATGTTCTAACTAATGGTAATTGTTGTTTTCAGCATATTTTAGGACTATCTAAAGACAATAAAACAGGTAAAGAGAATCCATCATTTGACTATCAAAAAATAATTCTTGATTCATTACAATACAATAGAAGTCTATTCATTCTCAAATCCACCTGACTTGGTATAACGGAATTATTTTTGAGATATATGGCTTGGTTATGTTTAAAAGATAATACTTATCAAAATAGTCAGTTCGTTATCGTAACTGGTCCAAATTGGGATTTATCCAAGAAACTTATTAAACGATTAAAAATGTTGTTTGAACCTTTAGACATATTTTTTGATAGCAAGAAAACATTACTGAATCTAAATGGTGTAACTATCGAATCATTCCCATCACATCACGTAGACTCTTTTAGATCATTGGATAACCCCAAGTTTATTCTGTTGGATGAATGTGACTTCTTTTCAAAGGGTCAACAGGAAGATGTTAGGGCCGTTGCAGAAAGGTACATCGCCAAATCTAATCCCTTTATTGTTATGGTATCAACGCCCAATGAACCAGGAGGCCTCATGGAATCCATAGAGAAGGAACCGGAAGATACCTGCCTATATAAACGATTAAAACTAGATTATAGGTATGGACTTTATCGAATATATTCGAAAGAAGACATCGAAAAAGCGAAACAGTCACCGTCCTTTGATAGAGAGTACGACTTAAAGTATCTTGGTAAGATCGGTAATGTATTCGCACTTGCAGATATTGATAAAGCGATAGAACTAGGAAACGCAACACTGCAGGACCATGCCTTGTTGCACAACTTGTTCTTCTCAACACATTTAGCTAACCAATTCTAGTCATATTATGTGAACTGGAGAAATTACAACGAATCTCTTGTTAAACGTGGCGAGGTATTACTGGATTTTGATATTATAGATAACTGGAATACTGAACTAGAGAAGATGAATAAGGAAAAGGAAGGTAGGAAATTCGTATATCCAGATTCATTTGTCAAGTTATTGGGATACATGAGAGCATACTTTCACTTACCCTACAGACAAACTGAAGGAGTAGTAAGAGAACATGCTTCAAACACTTTGCCATCAATTCCAGATTATAGTAACATTAGCAGAAGAATAAATAGACTGGATATCAAGATTTCTGATGATATAACCAAATCTAACTTGCATGATGATAATTTTGTTATTGCAATTGATTCTACCGGTATAAAGGTATCTAAGAGGGGTGAATGGATTAGACACAAGTGGAATGTAAAAAGAGGATATCTAAAGATACATTTAGCAGTCGATATAAAAAAGAAGAGAATTCTATCATTAGATGTTACTAGTGAAGAAGTACATGATGTAAAAGTACTTCCAAAATTGGTTGATTATATAGCAATAAAACAGAATAAGGTAATAGATACTGCTATCATGGATGGTTCCTATGATAGCAACAAGATCTTTCAGTTTCTATCATTTAAAGGCATACAACCAGCAATAAAGGTAAGAAAGAATTCTAGATGCAGAAAGACCAATCATTACCTTAGAAACAAGATGGTGAAAATGCAGAAGAATGATTTGCAAGAATGGAAAGATAGTGTACGCTATGGACAAAGATGGATGGTAGAATCTGTTTTTTCCTCTATGAAGAGAATGTTTGGTGAATATGTTACTGCTATCAGGTTAGAGAACATGATAAGAGAGATAATGTTGAAAGCATCGTTGTATAACTGGTTTCAAAGTATAACTGTTACATAATTATCAATTATATAATAATGAGAACGATTGGTTAAACGAGTTATGCAACAAACCACAGGACCAGACAATAAATCCCTACTGTCTGGACATAGGTGGAATTGATTTTGGCTTCTCTACATCCATTACAACTATATACATTGGTGAAGTCGATACAGAAAACCAAATAGTTAAAATCGTTATAGGAGAGGAATATTACAAAACAACTCCTTCTGTAATCGGTGATCGTATATTTCAACTCCATACTGAAATCCCTAATCTATGGTGGTTTGTGGATGGAAGTAATCGGGCTGCCGTTAATGAATGTAAATCCAAATTCGGTGAGTTTAGACTGGGACCGCTCCGAAGACATAAATCCTGAATCCAACTTTGTGATATCTGTATCCTTTGCAAAGGAACATAAACAAATGTTGGAACACACATATCAACTTTTAACAAAACAGAAACTTGCTATACCCTCCAAATTTGATAGATTAATCCTGTCACTAAAGACCGCTTACGCTAATGAATGGAACCTTGACAAAAATGTGAGTGTCCACAACGATGACTTCGACGCGCTTCGTTTGTTATTAAAAGGAGCTAAATTCGTCACCAGTGAATAATAATAGCGGGGTACACAAACGTTGCTTATCATCTTAAATGACCAGTTCTGGCGTTCTCCAATGCACTATATAATTTATCTAAATGATCTGATTTCAAATACAGTGTAACACTGAAATGATTATCTCCCATTTGTTTATTCAAAATTAAGATCAACGATTTCTTTTTTTTATGGCAAAAACATACTGTAACAATATCCGCATGGTTCGGCATTTATTCAAAATGGAATATAGCAATTAATCATTCGTAATAACCATTCTTCATTATCAGGGTTTCAAGTTATTAGGGAGAAAGAAAGGAGACAAATTATTTATATTGCTAAATGATAAAATTGGAAATAAATGGAATCTCTGATTCCATCAAAGGTCATAGTTTCCTCGTTTTATTATCTTTTCTTGTTCTAATACTTTATTCGGGTCCAACTAAACCAAAATCATCATTAATAACCCCTATCAGAATAAATCCTATAAATGCAAGTGAACCCACAGTAATTATATATTGTAATATTTTATTTTTATCAATTTTTGTTTTTAAAGAAAACAAACTCATGTTATCTATGTACAACTAAAAGTACTATACACATATTAATTTTTTAAGATTTAATAATGTTATATAATAATGGTATATTATTAAGTAGAAATATTCTATGTTAGAATTTGTTAAGCGCCCATATTCTTTATATGAAAACGTTCTTGATACTGATTATATTCAGGATCTTCCATCGTTATGACTTTAAATCCAGTTTCATATAATCTTTTAATTAAACGAATATTTTAATATTCGAAAGTAGAATCCACATCTGATGGACGAAGGTTCGAATCCCACCCCGTGCGCTAAACTCGCAGAGTCTATTGTTTTAACCATTAATAATTAAAATTAATATAACAAATTTACAATAATGAGAGATCAGATGTTGGATTTTCAATTTCATTACTCTACCAATATTCTTTCTTTCTCCATGGGTCCTATGATAGTTGCTGCAGTCCTACGATTTCACTTTCTACCTAAACATCATTTTCTATTATTCTTATTGTCAATAATTCAGAATCTTGAAATATTACAAGATCATATGATGACCATTTCTATTCTTCTTATTGCTGTTAATTTAGTCTTGAACTAGTATAATATCATGTAACATTTTATCCAACCTCAGATATATCAAAACAGTGACTAATTATATAATGAGTAAGCAAATATTAGTTTTAACATCAATTTTGATATTAACATTAACAGCGGGTTTATTCGCTCTAAATCCATCCATGATAACAAACGCAAATGCAGAATATTGTGACAGTGAAATTTGGGATGAGAATTGGATAGATGAGGACCAACCGGCAAAAATTAGTCCCGCAACAAATGAACCACAGCCCTGTGAAGAATGCTTGCAGTAACAACGACTGCTAGTGAGCATATAGAAGGAGAATACTTTTTAAATATTTAAATTAATTAATTATTCTATAAAACCATAGATATTGCTTGTCTTAGTGTGGTTTCTATCTTTTAGCATGTCTCTTTTGTACCTGAAAATCATCTTCTATTCTTTTTATCTGAACATCAAATGCTTTTCTTCTTATAGTCAATAATTCAGCATGATAAAATATTACAAGATTAGATAATGTTCCTTCTAACCATAGATATAATAAATTCTCATTTAACAATGTAATGAGCAATAGTAACAATAGAATGATAGTTTTTGCTTCTATACTAGGAGCAATACTAGCAACAATTATGCTCGCTCTAAACCCGTCAACAATTACAAACGCACAAGCAATGCCATATGGCAGTGGAGATTATGACGATCGACATTCCTATCGTGATCAATATGGATATGATAGCAACTATTACCAAGATGACAATAGGTATAGTTACGATAAAAAAGATTCAAAAAGTTCTCATGGAGATATCCAGAAAATATCCTGTGTAAACAAGTAACATAAATGTAAACGGTGTAGATATTACCCAAATACCTCAAGACGGTACTGCAACAACAGCAGCAAATGAAGAAGGAGCAGCAGACGCAGCAAATACACAACAGAATGGTAACGGACTCGATAAAATAAACTTCGACAGGAACCTTGTAAATATATGTATAAATGTTAATGGGAATGAACAGATTCGTATAACAGAACCAGAAACAGGTTCATTGACCGTGAATAAACAGGTGTTTGGCTGTAATAATTTAAGCGATTCTGCTATTATGGATTGTGATGAACTACAAGATGGTGATTCACGATGGCTTCCCTGTACCGATCCTTTAATCAGCGGTACAGATTTCTGTCAAAGATTACCAGCAAATCTATTTGATATTGAAGTATTAGATGACCAGCATATAATACTACAACAGTTTAAAGGAAGTACACAGGGGACAACAATTCAAAATCTACAACCAGGTACCTATATAGTAAACGAGTTAAAAAATCCGAATAGTAATGTCAACCAGTTAGGACCAGAAGCAACTACCGAAGACCACTGTGTTAATAACCAAGGATTTGATGATGGTGGAACTCTATCCCGCCAGAATGTAAATCCTTTCATAGATTATCGTATATGTTTTGAATACGAAGATGAACAGGGAAATGACTGTAGTACTCTAACATTAGCAGCAGGGGAAAATAAACTGTGTACGGTTAAAAACTATATTTCCGTAGCAAGTGCGGACGTCTAACTCTACATTTTTTTATTTTATTTTTTACTATTACTAAAACACTTATAATTATTTATTCGTGAAAGTTATCCACCAGATGGGCGTGAAGATTCTCCATAGGTTGTGTTACATACTTCTTTTTTTCTTTCTGCATTAAGTTTGGTGCCGCAAAAATACAGTATAGAGATTCTGGTGTTAACTGTAACGAAATTAATTCAGGTATTTAATAGTATGCAATACGTACGTAACAGTGTTCCGTATTAGACAACTTTAAGTAAAATAAAATGAAATTCGGAAGAGTGTTCCGAAACTTAGTTAATCAATCAATCAATCGTACTTGTGACTTGGTCCTTCGTTTTGTTCATAAAACCTTACGAGATTAATTAACACTTCATCATAACGGGGATTTGAATAGTAGCGGGACGCATGCTCTTTCGACACCCGAAAAGTCTGTTCTGTTATTTGCATGGTCCTGCAGTGTGATGAATGATTTGGATCTACTAGACGGGTAAGTCTGCTATATCAATCCTTGGAATATTACTTCTAGCCATGATTATTATCAAATAAAAGTAACTAAGTCTTTATTAAAAATATTTTTGGTTATTTTAATTATTTAGATAATAGATATGTACTAACAGTGCGGAGATACCAGGAATCCATATCGTGCACAAAGTTCACTTAAATTATCTGTAATATAATAAACTACGTAATCATATACTGTTATTATTGCTAATGCAGACACAAACAGTATAATCAATGTCATGATAATTGTGGTTGCGTAACTTTTGATTTTATTTTTTTGTTCCGAGTACATTCTTACCGAATACATTTTAGAATATTTACCAGGGTAATCTTTTATATATTTTGATTAAGATTTATAGTACATTCTATGAAACAGTAAAGTTAAAAATTATATACCATGATTATTCTGCAAAAACGGAAGGCGTTTTTTTGATAACTTCAAACCTTCTTTTTACTTCTTCCCTGCTGTCTTGGGGAACCTCATAGTAAACAATCAAGTCTAATAAACCGGTTCTTGAATCTCTATCTCTTTGTGAACCATGAACCTTCCCATTAAGTTCTATTACGATATCTGATAATACTTCATACTGTCTCTGAACACTTGCAACACTACCGGATAGTAACCCGAAGGAATTAGACATTTTTGGTTTAGGAGTCCAGGTTTTTTACTATAAAAAGTGGATTTAGTACTAGCATTAGCTGAGACATTGGTTCTATTAGGACAAACATGCTTTTTCTGTGAAAGAACTTCCCAATACTCGTTTACAGAAGTATTCCAATAGATACGGATATTGCAACCATATCCACAATTTTTTGGATAAATATTACTTTGAGACATTTCTGTTTACGATTCGTTCCCGAAATGATGATTATTTAGAGTCAGGTATGGGTCGTCTTCATATCCTGCATCTGGATAATCTCCGCTTTCTATCCGAATTTGTAGATGATTCATGAAGTTATCCCACTTGTCAGCACCGAAGCAACTAGGAAAGTAAGCAATCTGACATATATTATCGAGTGTGTACATAACGCCTAAACATGAACTCGTTTCTAGATTCGAACATTCGTTTAATCCTGCTTTGATTACTTCATCAATTTTGGTGAAGTTATTATTTTCTACTTTCCATTTTACAGGTTGTTGAACTTGTGCGTCGGTTGTTGCTTCTGCTATTAAAGATATCAATACCACAACAAATAACACGAATCCACAAACCACAAATATTTTGTATAATTTTTCTGCTGTTAATGTAATAGTCATTTCTGAGATTTCCCTTTACCATCTTCCTTTAACAGTAAATCAATTGCTTTATTGAATAATTCATTGAGAGTCGTTTGTTCCTGTGCTGCCTTAATTTTTAACTTGATTATCTTATCAATATCAAGTCTAAATACAACTTTCTTTGATTCGGCCAATATTTCTATTTCTTGTTTCATAAACTTATATTTATACAATTACTGTATTTATAACTTACTATAGTGCTATATCTCTATATATCTACACAATGAAACAAACAGTTTCTAAAACAGTTGAAAAGAAAAATAGAAGAGAGGGACGGGGTAGGGTGGTGGCCCTATCCCGCTATGTATACAGATTGCAGGGCAAAGATACCTACTACGTAGAATCGAAATCCTGCGATTCAAGATACTATTTTTCAAGATTTAACTCTTCATTCGCGGGTGGTTTCTGCAGTTGCAAAGACTATGAATCGAACCGTTCAGAAAGGTGCAAACACCAGTACGCGATAGAGTACGCGATAAGATTCAATACAGTAAGGGAAGTTGCCAAGTTACCGGAAGAGGTACGCGGTAAGAAGAAGACTACTACAGCAGAAGCAACCCAAGAAAAAGAATATTTGGAAAAGCAATCAATCAGAACCTTGAACGATATTGAGAAG
This sequence comes from uncultured Nitrososphaerales archaeon, assembly GCA_963695855.1. Lineage (GTDB taxonomy): Archaea > Thermoproteota > Nitrososphaeria > Nitrososphaerales > Nitrososphaeraceae > TH1177. The sequence goes on from CAVOHZ010000010.1 coordinate 1,482,846, forward strand.
GCAGAAATTGAAGCAGAAGAATACAGAAACCAACGACGGCTAATAACTTATGAAGACGACGACTATTCCTTCTAACTATTTTTTATTTTTTATTTTTTTGTACTTTTTTTCTAATGTTCTATATAATTCATTTTCCTGTTTAATTTGCTTGCTTTGTGCTTCAATATATTCATCGAATTTTTCAGGCTTTTTCTTTCTGTTGTTGGCGTTGGCAAAATCTAGGCTTTCATACTCAACATTTAACGTTTTTGCCCTTTTCCTATGTTCTTCTGCCAGATTAAATTTCTCTTCAATACTACGTAATTGTTCCTGCAGACTTTGAACCTGAGATTTTACGTCTTCCTGACTTTTTATCTTGTTTGCAAGTTCTATCTTTTCCAGGCGTTCCCGTTCCACGCTGTTTATTGTTAGCATTGGTTCTACGTACAGATAGTCTGCCTTACGTTCTGGAGTGCATTCGAGCAACTGTTTAGTAGTGGGTACGAGATAGGAATTTCTTACACCTGGCATCTTATGGCCTGTAAGTAGATCAGCCCAATCCGGAAGCATACCGCCTTCATTTACTACCTGAGAAGTGAAGAACTTGCGAAATGCATGAATCATTGCAGTTGGATGTTGCTTTCCTATCATCACTCTTCTGTTCTTTTTATCATAGGGAAGTTTCTTCTTTAATGGCGAATGCTTCGTTAATAGCTCATTAATCAGATACGATATAGTTGGCCTCTTTATCTTCTGCGGATTCATTACCTTCAGCCTGTCTGCAGTATTAAACTGTTCCCTTATGAGAGAGCTCGAGTTTTTTAACTCTTCACCGCAATTTTTCCTATATTCTAGGTAAGAATCGATTGCCCTGGCGCATTCCCTGGAGCAAAATGTTGTATAGGCTTCTTTGAAATCGTTGTAAACTGTTATCTCATATATGCCGTTGTGGTCCTCATTTTTCTTCAGATCTCCCATTACCAGGTCAGGCACTGCGCCAAGACGCATACCGTTGGATGCCATCAGTAAGATAGCTACCTTGGTCCTTGGGTCACGCGCATTCTCAAGCATTATCTGAATCTCTTCAAGCGTGTAGCCTCTATCCTTTCCTTTCTTCGCTGGTCCTGTATCCTCTCCCAAATGGTTCTTAATGCGTTTCCATTTAAATTCAAAATCAGAATTTTCATAGTAAAAGGCCTTTATGGCACTTAGATAATGATTTGCAGTTTGGTATGTCACCCCCCTCTCCTGGCGCAAATATACCAGGTATGACTTTATCTGGATTTCAATGGCGTTTTTGTCCTTTCCTTCCACTAAATCGGCATAATTTCCTTCAGGAATCCCCAGAAATCGCATAAAATCCTTAATAGTCATGCCATAATCGTCCTTTGTGGCCTTGCTACTCAGGGAATTTATAAAGTTTGCATAGTAAATATCGTGGTTTGTGTGTGTTATTTGTTGGTCCAGAATCCTCTGCATACTAGTGGTTGAAACACTAAAACTACTATTTATTGCTAGTATATGTTTGAAGTAATTTCTTATACTGTGATTGTGTGATATCCAGTAGCTCCGTCTGGAAATGGTTTCGTTAACTCAGAAGTTTGAACTTTTCCAGTTTTGTCCGTCGCTCGCACTATAATTTTGTAATTTTTCGCATCAGGAGGAACATATCCTGCTGTCCAAAGTACCCAAGTGTATTTTGAAAGTGGATCCTTTATTTGAGCAGTCTTCCATGTAGAACCACCATCTGTACTTACCTCAATCTTGGAAATTCCTTGATCACCTCCAAAAGCTATTCCCGCAATAGGCATCCCATTATTAATTGAATTGTTGGAAATTTCATCTAATCCTCTAAATCTCTGGCGTATCGGAGCGCGTCCTGGAATTACGATTGATGAGCCAGTTTGATAGTTTGCTAGATTAGTCCATCCATTTCTTTGCCAATATCCTTCATACACACCACTGACCAACTCTATTTCAGTTATCCACTTTGGATTCATCATACCGTAAAGCCCAGGTACGATAGCTCTTAGTGGAAATCCATGTTTCGAGGTTAAAGGAGTAGTATTCATTTCATAGGCTAATATCGTTTCATCCATCAGTCCCTTCGCTAGAGGTATTCCTACATCATAACCATCAGAACATCGGAATACTATATATTGTACATTTGAATTAAGTATTGCTTTTCCAAGAATATCCTTAAGACGTACTCCTTTCCATAATGCAGTACCAATAAGATCTCCGCCGATCTTGTTACTTATACATTCTAAGGTAACATATTCTTCAATTGAGGGCATTGTCTTTATCTCTTCATAACTTAACGATATTGGATTATCCACCAATCCATTTATCTTAAGATTCCAACTACCGACGTCAACTTCTGGAATAACTGGATTTATATCTATGCGATAAAATAAATATGTTGGCGTAACTTCGGAGGCAAGAAGAGAGGCAAGTTTTGGGTCTTTGAATCCTTGTGGAATTGATACGGATTTTGGTATCAGATTAGGTAAATTTTTAGTTATTTCCTTATCTTCTTGTATTGAAAATAAACGATTTAGTCCAAAAAAAATAACAGGTAAAGAAATAATAGATGCGATCATAAGACGGATAAATTCGCCTCTTCCATAGTATAGTCCACTCTTATCATCTATGACATTGTTCGTAAGATGTTCTTTTTGTACCGGTACGACTTTTTTCGAAAAGGATGAAAAAAGCAGTCCAAATACAATTTGTGATGGTATAAGAGAGAGCATAATCACATAAAAAGGAATTATTTGAATGCCACTTCTAGCTTGAATTGTTGTTACTAACAAGATTGCAATTGACACTAATAATATATACAATATTGATGACGATAAGACTACTTTCTTAAAATATCCAGTAATACCATATTTAATAAATATTCTACCAAGGAATATTGAAGAGAGTCCATAAATTAAGATATTTGTGATTATTGCTCCTATAAATGTAGAATATTTGGCAAGAGGACCTAAAGTCTCTGTTGCCTCGGATTCAAATTCCCCAGGGGTTAAAGAAAATAATGCCTGTGATGCAAGCTCTGGAAGAAACAGGCCATCACCAAATTCCTTTATCAGAAGAGATAGTGCAATGGAAGCTACTCCTGAAACGATCCCTGCAAGAAATAAAAATGCAACGTAATTCGACCTATGGGTCACGTAATTATATTAAACCTACACGATTTAAGGTTTATCATACTTTAAGTTTTTGATAGGTTTTAGATTAAAAGTGGTTTTCAAAAAATTATCAGTATAGAATAATCTACTTAGTAAAATTCATGATACTCATCTTTTCCATTGTTCTTATCATGTTCATCATATCCATCATCTGCTTTTCATGCATTTTGATTCCGTCCTGTGTCAGGTTTAATTGTATTAGCGCGCCCTTGATATTTCCTTCTTCTAGATCCATAACTGCCTCCATCAAATGCATCTTAGCATTATCAAGTGATGAACCAAATGTCATATTAAGTCCTGGCATCATTAGACTAACATTATCTTGAATTGAACCAAATGTTTCGGAAATAAAATTTACCAAAAATGTAAATATAATAAATGTGGTAACAAAACTTAATTTTGTAAATAAGAATCCTTCTTCCATTATTTTCATAAATTATAAAATAATTATAATTATTATTAAGAATTGCTAATACAAGAATATAATATTAAAAATGACTGACAAATTTTAGGAAATTTAAATTTCAATATAAAAAGATGCGGTATAAATATATGAATATAAAATATCTAGGATGATAAAAATAACTGGTTATAGTTCTTTTTTGCACAACTATTATTTTGTTAATTTTAACCAAAAAGAAGACCTCAGACTTATTTAAGAAATCCGTTTTTGTCAATTTATTGCTAAGCAAAGCAGTACAAAGAACAAATGATATTTTCGCAGCTTCTATTATATTTCCCTTAGTGGTTTCCTCTGTTTTTTATAAGAATGATATTAGCAGGAGGTATCTTATGAAGGCGTGTTCAGTGGCAGACCTAATATATCTTTATTTGATACATTGAACATTTTGTTGTAAGGGTCTGATTTATTATTTAATAATTTTTACACTTTTTATACATTGTTCACCGTACCTTGTTTTTTCAGATGTCGTAATTAAATTGGACCGTTATATAAATAATCAAAGCGACGCCAGCTATTTGTTCTCTTAAACTCAATACAATTTTATAGTTAAAGGTAGATTTTTTTTGCTAGAATCGATTTGAGTTAACCTCCTATTGTATGCATAAGGTTTAAGGTTGGTTTAAGTGCATTTAGTCTAATTAATTTTACTATTCCCTCTGGTTTCTTTTTTTGACACATATATATATAATCCATTATATCTTTGTCTGTCTTACCAGTACGTATCAACGATTTTAAATCATATCCTTTTTGATCAAATAGACAAGTAAGAAATTTTCCATCAGATGTCAATCTTACCCTATCACAATTGCTACAAAAGGGTTCTGTAATAGAAGAAATGAATCCGATTGTTCCTTTACCGTCAGCGAAATTATAGATAGTCGCGGGGTCAGAACATTGGTAATTGCTATCTTTTAAAGGAAATATATCCATAAAATTAGAACTAATTTTGTTTATTATCTCGTTCTTGCTTACTACCAGATCATTGTTCCAAATACCTGTCCCATCAAGTGGCATAAATTCAATAAACCTTACAAGTACGTTGTAGTCTCTTGCAAATTTTGCGAAATTTATTATTTCATCATCATTCCAATTTCGTATTACTACTGTATTAATTTTTATTTTTAATCCTAAATCCCTAGCCTTTTGAATTCCTTTTATAACCCGGTTCAAATTAGATATACCGTTGAGTGTTCTAAATCGCTCTTCACTGAATGTATCAAGACTAATATTTAGGCTTGTAATTCCAGCATATGACAATTGATCTATTTTTTCTTCTAATAGCATACCATTTGTTGTCATACTGATAGTTTTTATTTTGCTGATCTTTTTTAGATCAGTAATAAGATTTTCTAGGCATGGTCTAAGTAATGGTTCTCCTCCAGTTATTCTAATTTTATTGATACCTAAATCTGCGAAAATTGATGTGATTCTTACAATTTCTTGAAAACTAAGAATTTCTTTATCTTCGAACCATTTAATATTATGTTGAGGCATACAATAGATACATTTCATATTACACTTGTCTGTCACAGAAATTCTTAGTTTCCTAGCAACTCTGTCAAAATTATCTCTTAAAAGTAATTCGTTAACATCTCGTTCCAAATTATTCACTTGTAACTTATTAGGTTATGAATTGTAAGATTTTCAAAAAAAAGATTGTTCCATTTCTCTCGGATATCATTAACTACTTTTTTCATACGAAGAATATTTTCATGATGTTTTGTCACAGACTCCATACTATTCTTTACAATTAATTCTTATTATCTTTTTTTATGACTGTTAAGAATGTCTATGTTTGACAAGTTGTTTGTGAAACTTACGTTTTAGAACCGAAGTTGTACCTTAAATTAAAGGATTTCGTATAAAAATGCGTTGCAAAAAGCGTCTTACATACCCAAAAATACACCTTATGAGAACTTTCTGAACGCAATTCATAGTGATGACAGCAAGATTACGTATGGATATCATTTGAAAGGCTTCCTAAAATTCTGTGATTTTGACAATTACAAACAGTTACTCGAGATTTCAGATAAGCAGAAGTTTCAAGCAATAAGGGAGTATATCGACCATAGAATTAACAAGGATAAGGTTTCCTATTCCAGTGTCAACCTGTCAACTGCAGCAATAAAGTTATTTTATGAAATTAACGGGGTTGAAAGTATACCCAACTGGAAACAAATAACAAGACTTAAGGGTAAATTTAGACGTGTAGTAGATGACGAACTTTATACTGATGAAGAAATAAAGTTATTGCTTGAACATGCTGACTTGACAGAGAAGGTTGCAGTCCTTACTTTGCTAACAAGCGGCATGCGTGTTGGTGCACTTGCAGGTTTGCGGTATAAAGATATCAAACCTGTGATTTTTAGAGATTTCAAATTTTACAGATTTGTACCTTATGGAGATGACTTAAATGAAAGGTATGTTACGTTCTGTACTCCTGAATGTGCTTCTATGATAGACATTTATCTCAAACACCGTAAAGAGAAGGAAAATGAGACACTGACAGATGATTCACCATTTATCAAACATAAGACAAACTCTGTCTATGGAGTGAAGATGAAGGGGTTTTACAGTTCCAAGGGTCTTCAAAAAATGCTGGAACGTCTGAGATATGACGCCAACATTGAAAGTAAGACTGCAGTAGAGTCGGGAAAACATACAGAGTCTGGAAGGATAAGAAAGCGTACAATGCGCGCACATGTTTTTAGAAAGATTTTCAATACCAGATGTGTAGAAAGCAATGTTAACCATACTGTAAAGGAATCGTTAATGGGACATAAGGCAGGTTTGGGAATGGACGTGTCCTACTTTAGAGGAAGTAATATCAAAGAGTTAGCAGAATACTGGAAGGTTGTAGAATCATTAACGATAAGCAGAGAGAACAAACTATCGAAGAGACTCCAGGATAAAGACAAGATACTAGAAATCAGACTGAAAGAGAGAGAAGATGAGATACAGGATTTATCTGCAAGAATAGAGAGATTAAGCGAAACAAGAGAACAGGAAATGGAAGCGGTTAACAGTCTAAAGAGTCAGGTCAAAGAGTTGGTGAAGGAGAAGAACGAGATAGAACGTAATTTTGTTGAAGTCGTACAGCACATACAAACCGGTTTTACTGACGTCATACAGAAGTCAGACGATTTGAGTAAAGAAGTAGAGAGACTAAAACGCACGAATAAGAAAAAAAGTATAAAAAAATAAAAAAATAGGTTAGAAAGAAGATTCGTCTATTTCCTCCTCGTATCCTAGCGCCCACTCCAAAGCGTGAATTAATCCAGTGATATAATTAAAGTCACGCCTTATTTCAGCAGATGTATCCGAATCCGAACCGCTAATGCTAGTAGAATCCTGATGATCTTCCCGTACTTTGTAGTAATGGGATAATTTATCCCTAATTTCTTGTTCTGATTTCATGCTCTCACTCTCTTTTAATTTAACTACAGATGTAACATCGGGAATTAAAATGAATAGTCGTCGTTTTCCCAGGACTTGGGTGTTTTTACTATCATTGTTGTGGATTCTGTTGTTGCTATTACAATATCCTTCTTTACTAGTACGTCAGCAGGTAACTTTGGAACTTCCTTTATCGTATTGAATCTTATCGCGTACTCTATCGCATAGAGGTGCTTACATTTCTCGCCTCTTGTCGAATTGTCGAAACATGAGCACCATTCAAACGAGGTAGGTTCAAATCTTACGAAATAGTACCTTCCGTCACTGCTTTCGGACTCGACATAAAAGGTGTCCTTGTTCTGTAGGCGGTACACTCGGCGGGATAGGGCCAGCACCCTACCCCGTCCTTCTCGTCTATTTTTCTTCTCAATTTTAGAAACTTCTGTTTGTTTCATATTTGTAATAATATAATACTTATACTTGATATATAATCATTATGCTATAATACCCTTTAGCATATTTCGAGATACTTCCATATACTCCTCTATGTCTACAATATAATCTCTATATTATAGTATAGTTATAATAGTGGTACAATGTTAATAGAAAATGAAGAATTGGAAAAGAGATCAACTATAGCAATCTCCGATGATTTGCGTAATGCCTTGAAGGATTTAGGTAAGAAGGGTGAGAGTTATGAAGATGTTATCTGGAAACTTGTAAACTTCTATAATGAGAAACAGCATAAGAAATGACTACTACTACAATAGATAAAGAAAAGATACAAGAATTGATAAAAAAGTATCAAGAACATATTGAAGTACTAGAATGTAGAAAACCTGAAGATGTACCTAAACACCTACAATCACTTGCAACTAGTTTTGCGGGGATGGCCTTCAGTTTGAGGTTAATAATCAAAGACTTGGAGGAATTATTGAAATGACTTCCCAAAATAATATTCCAGATGAGAATCAACCATTAGCAGTATTTCCAATACATGAAAGAACACTCTGTTGTATCGTTCCATGTGAAAGACCTGTAAGTGTCTATGTAACGCTCGATTATAATGTACATGTAAATTTTGGAGCACTTGGAGAACAGCAGCAGATAATGGTTCCACTTTGCCAATTTCATTATAATAAAGCATGGAATGAAAATGAAAAAGATTTAGCAAATTCACTGAGTAAAGAAAAGAAATGACTTCATACAAAAATGCTCCAATACGAAAATGGAAGATGGATGAGTTAACCAAAAAACTCAAAGGTATTGAAGAACATGAAGGACGCAAGTTAACCCAAGTGGAAAAGATATATCATATATTTGCACATACGTTCAAACATTATGATACTGAAGAAGAAGAAGAAACTAAAGGTGTATCAGCAAGAGAACTTATTTTAATTCTAAATATATCATATGATAATTATCCTTATGGTTATGGTAGAAGTAATAAGATAACAACGCAGGACATAACAATGTCTGAAAATGGTTATGATTGGGCTGGTAAGCGTGTATATAAAGCAGTTCAAAATCTAAAATCAACTATTCAAAGATTTAAGGATTGGCAGGAAGATGGATTTAGTGGTCAATACCAAGATAATGATACTGCATTTAATATCTATTGTCTAAAAACAAAGAAGGGAAACTGGTACTACTACAACGTAATGAACGATAAAGATTTAGAAAAAATGAAGTTGCACAAAGCAAAAATGGCTTTAGGATACCAGAAACATATCAGGAAATTAGATGAAGAATTAGACAAGATTGAATTAAACCCAGAAGAATACAAAAAGAAGAAAGAAAAAGAAGCAGCAGAATTAAAGAAGCAACAAAAAAGAAGGGTGATAAACACGTATAAACGACTAATGGAAATGGAAGGTAAACTAGGAAGAAAAAGTAGACATGATTATGTAGAAGAAATTAAAAAAAGATTATCATATATTACTACAAAAGAAGAAGATAATGAAGTTGAATTAGAACTTGAACAATATGCTGCAGAAATAGAAATAAAACAAATGAAAGCCGATTTGAAGGAACAACAGAAAAAAGAGAAGGAATTATGGGATAAAAAACCGCATGTAGATGTTTCATTGAATAAGAAAATGGAAGAATACGTTATTGAAGAAAAGGAAGGTAATAAGAAATGACTTTTTTTTGCTAGAAAAATAGCAATTTTCTTTGCTATTTTAATCAAAAATATTTTTATTATATTTCTCTATTAAAATAAATTGATTGGAGTGACAAGAAATAGTAAGTTTTTTGGTAATTATACCAGAACAGATCCAACGAACATTGTTAGAACTATGCAACTGTCCGAACAGACGTTTCAGATGTTGAAAGAGCATGCTTCCCGGTATTACTCAACTCCCTCGTATGATGAAGTGCTTGTTAATCTGGTAAAGTTCTATGAACAGCACGAGGGTGCAAAACATTACACTCATTATAACAGTATCAATGCTAATATTGTGACTATCGATTGACTAACTAACCAACCAATAATTAAATTAATTAAATAAATTAATAAAAAATAAAATAAAAAAAATAAAAAAAATTGATGATTATATTTAGGGTGGTTATCCTATAATGAATTCAACTCCTGCGTCTTCAAGACATTCTATCAAATCATCAACAACTTCTGGATCTACACTAGGTAGAGCCAACCTGAAAGCATCTTCAGGAATGACTGATCCATCTTCAGGATTAACAAATAGTATACAAAATCGTTCGATCGATTCAACTCCAAATAGTTCTACAAAAGTGGTAATTTCGTCTGGAGATAGAAATTCTTCAAAACATTCTTCACATGTTCTTTGTGGAGTACTAGTTCTTATCTGTTCATTCGCATTAACATTTACACATATATTTACCAGGTTCTTGTTGAAGTTTATTTTATCGAAGCCATTTCCATTTTGTGCGTTTGCTGCGTCTGGACCTGCTTGTTCGTTTGCTGCTGCAGTAGCAGTAGTGTCTTCAGGTATTTGGGTAATATCTATACCATTTACATTTATGTTACTGTTAACACAGGATATTTTCTGGATGTCTGTATGAGAACTCTTTTTTTGATGGTTATCGTCATAACTATATCTATTGTCGTCATGGTAATAGTTATTGTCGTATCCGTATTCATTGGCGTACAATTCCGCTTGTGCGTTTTCTATCATTGATGGGTTTAGAGCCAGCAATCCTGTCGCTAGTATTGCTCCTAGTATAGAAGCAAAAACTATCTTTTTGCTGTTGTTATTACTATTGCTCAATACATTGTTAAATACGAATTTATTATATCTATGGTTGGAAGGAACATTATCTAATCTTGTAATATTTCAACATTCTGAATGATTGACTATAAGAAGAATAGCAATTGATCTACAAGTATAATATGAAAGAAAATTAGATATTAATACCATTAGTTGAGATAAAGAATGAATATTCACCTACTATTGTGTATATCATCTGCCAACAATGACAGGAAAATTAGTAGTGTTGCCATAACTATAGATAGTAAAAATAATTACTAATTACTAATCCTTTCATTTTTTTATTTAGTTACGAACTGAAAAAACAACGTACAAAAAAATAAAAAATAAGAATTATTAAGAGTACTGTTTGTTCTGTTTCTGGACATCTGCATCTTTCCTTTCCTGCTGTTGCTTCTTATCGTACTCGTATCGTGGAGGCCCACCATTATACATTATCATAGTTATACATTCATCCCATGAAGAATTAACAAACTGTTCAAAAGTAAATGAATCATTACGAATTGTTGGAGTTTTTACTAAAAACTTGATTTGATCTTTGTTATCATAAGTGGATTTTGCTATGATGTCATCAACCGCTTTCTTGCTGAATGGTACGTAGTAGACTTCATGCTGTCCTGTTCTATCGTATCCTATTATCTGGTCTCTCTCTATTACGGGCTCTAACTCCTGCTCCCAGTACTTGCCCTCTACATGATCTGCCACCGGTGCTACTTTACGGCCTTGCCAGTCCTTCCCATACCAATTCTCGAACCAGTAAAGGAATTCTTTCATCTCCCTTCTCTTAGAATTATAGTCAATTGCTCTAATGCGTACTATCCTCGTTATTTCTTTCTCTACTGGATACTTTTCTGCATCAACCAACATCAAAAAATGCTTGTTTTGATAATCTAGGTGCTCTGGAACGTCAAGACCATTCTTCCTGTAACTTTCTTCTGTTCTGTTATTCCAACCCTTCAAAATATCGGGTACTTTTTTCTTCTTTTGTTCTACGGGTACTGCTACTCTTCTAGCCATAATAACCTCTTACTAATTCTTATCTTAGTCTTGAGAATATTTAAATGTATATGTATATCTGTTTTGACAGCAAGACGGCAATCATTATAAACATGGAAATGAATATTAAATTATATGGCAACAAGTCAACAACTAATAATGAAGGAAGAAGAACAGGAGGAGGAGGGGATCAGTAAGACCACGATTAGATTACCAGACGAGATGTTAAGGGAATTGAAACATTTAGCCATAGATGATAGGAAAACCTTGACAGAGTTAGTTACTGAAGCATTAAGCGATTATCTGAAAAAGAGAAAAAAATTAGCACAAAATAAATGAATTCTTGTTATTGAAAATTTAAGTAGTCAGAACTTAATAATATTAATACCACTGGCAATCTCTGTAGTGAGAAAACTAGTTCCGTTGATGAAAAGAATATCAGGCCTGCGTCCGACCGATATTCTAATATCATCATCGTAGTACACGTTTTACCACTATCTAGAGTGTGTGGGCTCATTCAGTGGTGTTGGAGGGAGAAAGAAACAAATAATGAATGAATATCTGGTTGGTCATTCGCTCCATGATGATGATTGACGGATATCTGAATATTTGTATTCTTTGTTGTAATCCTTCCATCTCTCTCTCCAACGGTTATTATTAGACAAAAAATTGGTATCTTTATGTTTCTTGTTGTATGTAGGTTATCCTTCTTCGTTTGTTGATTCGTATCTTATCAATCTTGATCCTTTCTCTAGATGTCTTCTAACATCTGGGTCGTCTTCCAGATTTACCCTATTTAATCTCCTGTTAATAGTCTTTAACTTTCTAGGCTTGATAAAGTGTTCTACCGTTAGCCTTTTGCTGTCGTATATCGTTTCTTGGACGTCTCTGATGCCTGCTATCTGAGATTCCTGTTTGGCGTGTACCGTTGCCACTATTAGGCCACAGCGATAGCACTGTACCCAGTTCTCAGAATCTTGGGGTTTATCACCGTTAATAAGTTCTGAATCATGATAGATACGTTCCTTTAGTACATTATAATGTCCATAAGATTCACAATTAGGACAGTAACTATGAGAGAAGTCTTCGCTATCTGAGTAATAATAATTGTTATCAGCAGTAGTTACAAAATAATCTCTTCTCTTTTTAATTCCAGGCATATATCTTCTATTGTTCTCCAATCATGCATGATATAGCCGCAATCCCAACACTGTAACCAGTCATAAGAGTCCTGTGGTAATTCGCCATTAATTAATTCCTCTTTTCTGTATAGACGGGGAATTAATTGAACATGAATTCCTGCTTCTAGACAACGAGGACACCAACTTGTTTCACTTTCCTTACAATTTCCTGGCATTTATCTATCCACCTCTTTATCACTCCCTCAGTATCACACCTCTTAAAGATAAACGTAAGGAGTCTAAAAAATCTGAGTATATGGTGATATTCTTGTCAAGATCGAACTCGGTACCGTACGCAGATTTTAAGGATAGTATCAGTTTCTGGTACTTGGGATCTATTGCAATCTTCTTCTTTGATAGAAGATTATATGTCCATTCTAACATTGATTTGTGATTTTTTTGAAAGGAAATAGGAATAATATAATTATCATAAATTGATACGTCTTCGGATCTTTCCCATGTTAAAGATTCCCCGAACCTGGATTTTAATTCGTTGGTGAAACCTCTATTGGCAGAATCTACGAAAAACAGGCAGTTGGGTATCTGTGTATGTATTTGAAATATTCTGTCCGCCACGACTGAAGGACTTGCCTTATCATGTTCTTCCGATAGTATGACCCTTACTACCTGGTTCTCTAAATCTATCTCACAAACGGTTATGGCTGTAATAGACGAACTAAAGCCTGGATCAATACCTGCAGGATGCAGACATCCATGATTGATAGGCAACTCGCTGTATTGCACACCTAACTGGACCGCTGTATCGATATCCTGCAAACTGAAGATATTGCCTATACGACCCTGGTATTTGAGACAGTATTCACGTTCAAAGTATGCCTCATTCTTTTCTCGTTCAATGAAAGCAGAATCGTATATCTTGTTAAGGCCTACAGTATAATGGAGGAATATTTTATGAAAGAAGTCTTTGAATATTTCGTTTCTCTCTATACGATCAAATAATCCTAATGGTTTATTCGGTGTACTTGCCACTATAATTTTACACTTGCTTTTCTCCTCGTATGCCTTGATAACATATTCTAGTTCAAATTGTTCTGCAGGATCAAAAAAGTCAGCCTCATCAATGAACAGATAAGAAACGTCCGTGTAGCCTCTAAGGTCCTGTATTCTCTTCGTAGGAAATACCTTAATCCAGGTTTTGCCTAGCATTAATTCCGTGTACTTGGATTCAAAATGAACATTAGGAAAATTGCGTTCAAATAAATTCTCTAATCTAATCTTTATGTTATTACTGAAATCTTCCCGTGTCCCAGATACCAAAAATATAGACTTACCATGTAGTTTGTCAGAAGATAAACAGGACCACGCCAAATAGCGTAAAATCAGAGTTGTGAGGCCTATACCCCTAGCCTTTTTTACCCCTACATGCTGATTCCCTTCGATTGCATCAATGATATCTTTTTCATAGGAAAAAAGTGGGTATTCCTTGTTATTCTTGAGTGGCCATCCAATCAGACAATTAAAACAATCATCAACATGGTTATGATTTTCGATTTCAAAATAGAAGGGTTTACCTTTGAATATCTCTAATTGGATAGGTTCAGCCGATTCAGCGAAACCTATTGAAAGAACATCACTTGCCTTCTTGAAGCAGTTCAGCATGTTCTAGTTTTGCCTTTATCTGTGCTATGACTGGTGTACCCAGACTTAGTTCCTGCAGCAGTTTAACATTCTCTCTAATTTCATATCTCAATTTCATTATTAATTCTTGATTCTTTACATGCGTAGGTTTATTTTGTTCTAAGTAATCACGAATTGTATCATTCTGTACCATCTCAACCACTTCAATTATTTGCTGATGCTTGACTACAAAGCCGACTCTGGAAAAGTAGGACATCCATTGATTGGCGTACTGCCCTGAATCTACCTGTTTCTTCCTGCGGTAATATGTCTCTACTGATATCTGCTTTCCAAGTCTGGCATGTATGTATGTATGCTAAGGCTTCTTTCTCAGATAAACCGTAATTTACGGTATCCGCTACCAATGGCATAAGTATTTGTTTCTCTTTGGCTGTGAAACTTCCTCCCATTTACTTCGTCTGCACCTCGTACCTTGACAAATTAACTGTTATCATTTTTTATTTAAATATTCAATCAGTTTTTCCCTACGCATTGGCGGGATTTGTTTGTTCGCTGCAATCTGTAACGCTCTCTTTATTCTGTGGTTGTAATTGACTGATCTATCCAACTTTTCCATTTCATTGCATTTGTCTAACCACTCTCTAATTATTTTAAATGATTTCTCAAATTCCTTTTTCTTGACTACTATAAGGTAAGGTGCTAAGACAAGATCAATCGTTCGCTTTCTGCAATCTTTAATTGGTGCATTTAATAACTTTTCAATCCATTCATAATAATTTGAATCAAATAAATTATTTGGTTTACGATTTTTCCATATTTTTTCATCTTCTAATCTTTTGTTTAATTTCTTCTTGATTAGATAACCTTGGAATTCTATTATTAACGCCTTGGTTACTCTGGGCCTTATACCATTCCACTTCTGCAATATCTTAACCTGTTTATTACGTTTGTAGTTTATGGAGCCTGGGATCCTTAACAAGCAGGACCTAAAAGAAGGATTGTGTGACTTGTCCGCTTTACCATTCGATAGAAAATCTTTATAGAATCTTAGGAATTGTTCAGAAGGCTTATCGCCGTATTCGTTGAATTCCTTGATTCCCTCCAAGGCGGGACATTCTACTGGCTGTATTACATGGTATCCGCCCCCGCTGTGTAGGACCGTAGGGCTAGCCGAATCGCCTAACCATTCTTTGATATTCTTCAAGGTTCTATCAAGTGCAACCCGTAAACTTTTACAAGATTTGAAACCTTGTAAATCTAAATCTATGAATATTAAATCAGGTTTCCAGAATAAACCCCCTGTTTTCAGGTCCGAATAGTAAAAGGCGTTAATTCTGCAATCTTCATAATTGGATTCTTTAAAGTAGTCTAACGCTTGTTCTTTCGAATTAACTTCTTTCTGCACCATTGTTTTAGGAGTCATTATGGTTCTTGGGAATACTGGACTCGAAAAATGGGATAAAAGAAAGTCTAAACCCTGTGAAGGTGTGAAGGGTGTGAAGGCCCCTAGGATAGGGGGGTAGGTGTTTTTAGAACTTTTTTGTTCTATTTTTGCAGCAGAAGCAGTGGTCATTCCCAGGGATTCCCCCTAGGTACCAGTTGTGATTTACGCCAAGGTTTTTCATTTACAACAATAAATAATTCTGTTCTGTTTAAGTCTTCGATATACTGCAGGGATGGATGTAACGGTTGTTTAGGGTGATTGCTATGACAGTGTCTATTGTAATCGTATAGGGTTATGAACTCACTATTGAAACTTGGACAGTTTTGATGGTGACACCTTAACCTTTTACCTTCCTTCAAGTGTTCAAGAATCTTTTGTCTGTTCTCAGAATCAAGATAACCATAACTAAAGAATGAAGGTGCTCCTGCTTCCCTTTCCCTTGCAGATAATTCCTTCTTTTGCTTGGGTGTTAGTGTCAACGTAGGATTTACCAAGGTGGACTACCCTCCCGCCATTCGCCTTTCTCCCCAAATTGATAGTGTATCTCATCCGCCGCTTCGGCTCCCTCGTCACTTTTTTCAAAATCAGGGGTACCCCCTTCCTCAGATGTCTTCACACTATTCACGCCTTCACCTTCCTCTTCGGGCTCTGATTCTGACTCTTCATCATCATCTTCTGATTCTTCTGATGATGATTGAGTATGATTGAGTAGTTGTTGTTGTTATTTCCTTAACAATTATTCTGGTTTTATCATTCTCTATATCCGACTTTACCAGTTCCTTAATTACGGTACGGTCAAATACCAAGATGTTTCCTTTATCGCCATGCTTTATACTTGCACCAAAGCAATCACAAACCATGCCGGATATCGTTGTCCTGTATAAAGTCCCATAATCGTCTGTATGAAATTCATTAGGCTTATGCAGGTCTGGCAGTCCTGGAATCTCGTTGATTATTGCCTTCCAAAAGTCTAGAGAAGATACTTGATTCGTATTCTCGGTTAATTTATCAATTATTGGCAGTAGAACGGATTCGATTGATGATTGTTTTTTATTATTCTTGATGTCCAAAAATGTTTGGAGCGTCTCAACTACTTCATTCTGACATTTGCATCCATGAAAGAGTTGGACGCAGTATTTTACAAGTTGCCTATCCCTTCCTTCAACTCCTATATCTAAATCTGGAATCATCTCCTTGAAATGCATTAATCTGTAAACCAGCAACAACTTTCGAAAGTTCATAATCTCCTGCAGCAATCTCTTATTATCGGGTCCGCCTGTGTTAGTAGGATTCAGGACTTCCAGGATATCATGTTTTATACTTCCCTTGAAACAGTTGATAGAAAAGATTCTCGAATTAACACCTTTTGCAATTGATTGATTCAGTGACCTTTCAGATATAATTATTTTAGGACAGTATGTAAAGTGGCGTTCAGATTTTGATGTGTATTGGTTGATTTTAGGAGTCCATCCTCCATATGAGAAACCCGTCTTCAATACTGCCATTAATTCAGGCGACTTGTCTATCTTGTCAGCCTCTTCCAGTACCATGGTACACTGCATAGACTCCACCATTCCTAGCGATCTAAATAAGTTGGGTGCGCTTGGGTCTGTCATTACTGCGGCCCTATACGCTAACCCCCTAAGTGTCTCTGCAATAGACGTCTTACCGCTTCCATTACCACCAACCAGATAAAGATAATGAGTTGTTGAGAACCTATCTTGAAAGTGTGAGGTGATTATGTTTATTGCTATTAATTTTAATTTGTGTGGTAACTGGTTGTTATATCTAGAAACTATTTTGTAACATGTCTTATAGAGATAATCTCGGTCTATGTCGTTATCTTCAATGAACCTGGCGATACCGTTAATCTCATCCAGACTATCAAATTCATAAGGTAAGTGTGGACATTCTTCTATTGCCGGAGGTACTAGGATTCTAGTGGCCTCTTCTATCTTATCAATTCCTTCAAATGTTCCTGTATTATTGTTGAATCTTATGTATGTCGCGAATCCTGCAATAAACACAGATTCATGCAGTTCACCTCTTCCCATCTCGGAGTATTTGAAAGTTGAAATGAGTTGCTTTGGTTTTTCTTCGTCTTCCTCTTGTGTCTGTTCTTTAGACTTATTATTACTAGTGTTATTAGGAGATGTTAAAATATCCTCATTATCGTTCAGGAATCTGTAAAATATTGACCTCTGTGTCTTATCGGTGTACCCATATACCTGGGCTTGGTCCCACACTATCTTGATATTACGTGGCCAATCATCTATTATCGGTGTAAATACTATATCGGCGTTTATCTTTCCATTTAATGATATTTTTACACGGTTTCTATCAGGATAATAAAACCCCTCTTTAATCAATTCGCTATTCTTGACTTCTGGACTTTGCTTTAATTCTCTAACGTTATTATTTTCTTCGTTGGTAGTCAACTGAAAAACACCCCTTCTAGTAGCGCTTTACCAGACATGATTTCGTAATTGTACTTTATTCCGCTATCTTTACAAACCCAACACGGACATTTGGACCTGGTAATTATTGTCTTTCTACTACCATTGTTAGTTTCTTGTGTAAACTGACTTACTTTAGGTAAGTTTAATAAATTGTTTTGGGTATCAATAATCACAAGTTCGCCATTACTCGTTTGTCCACTGGATTTCTTGCCAGTGGCCTTTTTTATCCTCAAATTTTGTTACGCCCTCCGACCGATAATATTATGTCTAACAGTGTACCTAATCATCGGTTGACCTAGGACCAGCAGAGCCAACGATAATCCTAGGCCGCCGGAGGGGGTGCTAGCGTAATAAATTCGCAAATATTTGCATTTTTTGACATTTTTTGACATTTTTTGACGAACAATTGCAGCACAATCGCAAAATACAGTACAAACCTTTAAAGGTGAATTTTTACTATCTTTCATTGACGTTCACTTCTGGTAGCGGTGCCGGTTGCTGTCGTCGTCCGTTGTTGCTGTCGTGCGTTCGCTTCGAATCACGATATTGGCTTTGGCCGAGGTAATGGGCGGCCAAGCCTTCTTTTAATAATATTATCATCCTTTACTTTCAGTCTCCAATGGTTTTGATGTTTTCTCTAAAAGTTGGAGTTACAACATCATTCAAACTATCCTATGATGTTCCCATGTTTCTGAGTCTTTGAAAATTTATATCGTCTACAAGTATGTGATGCGTTTTTTTATTATGTTTTGTTTGTTGAGAAGTAGTAATAATCGTACTCATAGTTAAAAATATTAAGAAGTAACTTACTTATTAATTATAGTTTTTGATTGATTTTTTGTCTATTTACCCATGTTAGGGGTACAAATTTCAGTCACAATCTATAAATACGGAACAACCAAAGAACTGCTAAATGAGAACATAAACCAAGACGGCTCCTAACTTACCATGATAAGAACATAGGAAACATATCCTAACAAAATAAACAATAATAACATAAGAAAAATAATCTCTTGCTCACAATTTAATGTCAAACTTTTAATGTAGACTATTGGTTTACTAAAAGCGCCAAAAAAAATGTTAGCAAAAAAGATAATTGATTAAAAGATATATAATATGTTTTATTATAGGTGAAGTAAAGTATCAACTGGTTGGATGGAGATCACACCAATCTTTTTTTCACTCTTGTCATTTATATGTTTAAGTTTTTGTACTAACTCCTCTAGAATATCTGACTGTGCTATGGTTACTATAGTCTTGCGATTTGAGGATATAGTAGCAGTTTGTCCTCCTGCTTTTCCTGACCTTATTTTTTGCTTGGACTGTCCATAACCATGCGAGTCATATAATGTGGCCTCTAAGTTTAAACTCTCAATTCCTGAAATTATTTCATCAACTTGTTCGGGACTAGCAAAAATTTCTATCTTTTTTAAACCTGCTTTAATTTTATTTTCATCTGTCTTTTCAGATTTGTCTATTTCGAAAGGTAAAACAGCTTTTTTATCTGTCATTATAAAAATATATAATTACAATCTAAATAAAGTATTTGTTTATAAAATTTTTCATATTTTTTGTACCCCTCACAGCGGTTACTTGGATATTGCTACTCGTTAAAATTTATTATTCTAGTTATCAGCAGATTTCCATATAACTTGAATACTTTGTCATGATTTCATTAAATTCCGTCTATCTATCAATAACAAGAAAACCCATCATTTCTCTAGTATTAGTATATATAGAAATGCACGTCTAAAAATAATTTATAATTCTAGATTTAAAAACAGTTCTTTTACTTCTTCTAGTTGCTTATGGCGTGTTTCGACCAAACTCAATCCTCAATGCTATATTTATCAAGGATATCTAAATTCTTAATCATATTAATCCAGTCCTGACTTATCGTGAAAAAATTAAACGGATCCAATATGTATTTTTTTATTTATCGATTAGTCACATCCAACGCAGACGACGAGGATATATTGCTTAAGGAAAGTATTGCCGAGTTTTAATCATACCAGTTTGTGAATGTTCTATCTCCGTAAATTTTCGGCAGCAAAAAATTGTCAATATATTCAGAATAACAAATACCGGAAAACCACAAGTATTTCACATCCTGTTTTCAGTATATTTCTCTATATTGTTGTTAATTAATATTCTACAGTTCTTGTTTCCATTTTTCAACTTTGGGTATTTACTATTATTGTGATTTTACCTCTCAACTCAAAACTAACTATTTTTTTGTCATTTTATTTATTGTTGCTACTTTTGATAATAGTAATAATAATTTCTTTCGTTATTTTTCTACTAGAACTCTAACAACCCTACAATTATGTCGTCAAATCAATCTAGGTTACGATGCCTCTCACTATGTCTTCTTAACCATTGAGTCTCTTCATTTAACTGGATTAATCTGATTTCTTTAGTACTAATAGCAGATATATGTTAATAGTACTGATTGTATTAGGTATATTTTTTATTTTTAGGAAATCATTTCTTATTCTTATTATCTATATATAGTCAAGATAATTAATTACTGTGATTCATACACCTAAATATTTTCTATATCATGATTACTAAGACAAACCCAGCTAAAATTTTTATACATTGATCAAGCAAGAAAAGAGGATTATATGTACATAAAAAAGATTTTGACTTTGAGTATAATAATGACAAGCATGCTATTCACTGGTATTTTATCGAATCCAACAACGGTTGCGATCGCTCAGCAACAAGAATCAGTAACAATTACGCAGGGTGCAGCTGATGAAGGCAATCTCGAGCCATTTTTGCCACGTGCAGTTAATGTTATGCCAGGAAGCATAGTTTCATGGACAAATGAGGATTCTATACCACACACGGTAACTGCTGGAGGAACTGGTGAACCACTATTTCACTCAGGTCCTATTTCTCCTGGAATGACATGGGATAATCGGTTTGATTCTACAGGGACATTCGGTTATCATTGTTCGATACATCCATGGATGATGGGGAGGGTTATGGTTGGGTAATAATTAATCATTCTTTTTGCGCAAGTAATCTAATGCTTTATCCTTATTTTTTTAGGGTTTCAAGTTCCTGTTAATTTTCCTATTTTTTTGGATTCTATGTTAGACGTTTTATCCTTATCAATATGTTCCTTAATTGAGGATAACACTGGATTGAACTATAAAATCTTGCAAAAGCCGGGTATCGATTAGATATGGACCAAGTTATCAAGATAAAGAACAAATCTATAGCAAGCTGTAAGAGGAAGTTAAAATAGTGAAACTCGACTCTATAATTTTAATGTTTAACTATCTACTTTATTTTAATTAATTATTCTATTTTTTTTATTTTCAATATCTATGCATCCAAAATTAAGTGTCTAAAACTATTTGATTTAAGGTAATAGTAGTATTCCCACTGTTGAATAAGAGTAAAAGTCTAAGTTTATGTCTATATATGTTAACAAAATTAAAAATTGAAAATAATAAATTAATTGATTAATATATTATTCTATGTTTTTGATGCATCTTCATTTGGATTTAGTAGTGAAAGATGGTATCTCCAATAGTTTTTTTCCAATCAGAACGGATCCCTGGTCTTCCCTTCAATTTTTCTACGTAGTTAAATGCAGATAAGCCAGCTGCAGCTCCATCTCCGCATGCAGCTACAATCTGTTTATATCGTATATTCGTC
Source organism: uncultured Nitrososphaerales archaeon (assembly GCA_963695855.1). GTDB lineage: Archaea > Thermoproteota > Nitrososphaeria > Nitrososphaerales > Nitrososphaeraceae > TH1177. The sequence goes on from CAVOHZ010000010.1 coordinate 1,504,486, forward strand.
GCATCTCCAGCAGCAAATATCGCTGGATGTACAGTTTTTTCTCCGTCCATTATCTCTATCTCTCCTTTTGTGTTAATCTTGACCAAATGTTTCACAAAATCCAAATTTATTTTTGAACCCATTTCAATAAATAATCCATCTATACTGATGGTTTTTTCAGCTCCCATGCTATCCAGAAGAGTTATCTGCTGAATGGTATTATTTCCAGAGATTGATTTAATAGATGTATTGGGAAACAATTCAACATTTTCTTTTTTTTCAATAGATGCTATCATATCTTTATCTCCTCCTAGTTTTCCTCCTCTGTAAATCAAATAAACTTTAGACGCCATTCTTGAAAGTAATATACCTGATTCCAGTAGATAACCACCTACTCCAACTGCTGCAGTAACTCTTCCTTGATAAAATGGTCCATCACATTTCGTACAATAATGTACACCTTTATTTGCTAACTTATTTTCATTTTCTAAACCTAAATTATTTGGGACCTTTCCTGGTGCTAGTACTACTGCTTTTGCTACATATTCTGAACGTATTGTTTTAATTTTTAAGCCATCTTCAAATTCATCAATTCTCTCTACGGTGTCATATGTTATTTCACCGCCAAAAGTTAGAAATTGATTTTCTAGAGTTCTTGCAAGCAACGGTCCGCTTGACATGATTGTGCCAGGATAGTTTTCAAGTTTTGGGATTAAATTAAGTTGACCTCCAAGATCTTTTGATATTATTAAACAAGATGTTCTTTGTCTAGCAACAAAAATACCTGCAGACAAACCAGCAGGTCCTGCTCCAACCACCACTATTTCATATTCTTGAGTCATGTTACTATGACACCGAGATTAACGTTGTAAGATTACTAATTCCATCAATACCGTGAAGATGCACATCTATTGAATTTTTCAACTCTTGCATATCAGATGATTCTAAAATTATTAAAACATCATAAATTCCATATGTTATTTTTACTGTTTTGACAGTAGGAATTTTCTTTACTTCTTCAATGAGTTTTTTTTGTTTTTTATAATCTACATTTAATAGAACATATGCTTCATTCATCTAATTGTCTTTTATTTATTTTCTCTATTTCAACTTTGTCATCTTGGAGATTTATTTTTTACATTGTTCTGCATTGCATAACAAAATATTTTAATTATAAGAAGTTTGAAATAAAACAGCTCTTAATTTTTAAATGGTAATAACTAAAAAGTATGTTTTACACTTTGAAATAACTGAGAGTGGAGGATCTAATCTGGGAAAATAACAGTAAGATTAAAGATTGAAGTATTTTTAAACTTGAACTTGTTGATACTGTAATTTCCTCAATTAAGAACATAGGATTTGAAACAACATTGTATGAGTGTAAAGGTGATGGAAAAGAGAAACAAAAAGTGAGAGCAGGGGGTAGTAGTCAGGTAATAGAATTAGGGTATTGAACTAGATCAATCTCTGTAAGTATAGTTAATTGGTATAGACTTTCTGAATTATTGGACGAAATCAAAAAAACTAATACATATTTAATGCTAAAATAGGCGTGATAGCGATTTATCCGATGGATGCTTTAATGCATATGCAATTTTTTTGTAGAAAATAGATACTAAATATATCTCAAATTTATTTTTAATATTAAGTCACTTGTCTAAATATACTATTTTTCGTTTTACTAATAGACCATCACTCGTAACAAAATAGATATTTCTTTTTCATTTACAAAACATCAATCCTAAATAAGATTCTCTAGCACATATTGGTACTATTGGATATAATAATATAAAATAACTCATTATTGATCTAAAAGTTAGAAGGTCATTAATAATTAAATTGAACAGAATCTTTGTAGATACTTATCTTAATAAATTTTCATAGTATAATTTGTATTGTTTAATGCATAAATAATATAAAGATAAAGTTAATAGTTGATTTATGGTAAAATTCATGGTAGGAAAAAAATCTGATCTTCCAGAAGGGAAGATGACCCATATAACTGCAGGGGGTAAAGAGATTCTTGTAGCTAACGTTGAGGGGGCTTATTATGCAATTGGTAATATCTGTACTCACGCAGGCGCAGAACTACATGAAGGTGAATTAGAAGGTAAAGAATTAAGATGTCCCTGGCATGGTTCAAAATGGGACGTGACTAACGGGAATCTTATATGGTTTCCACAGAACCTGAAATCGGTTGGTTCATATCCTACAAGTATAGAAAATGATACAATTTATGTAGATGTAGAAGTCTAGGGTATCATTATATTTTAGAACCTTCTTCATTTTTATTCTGGAGATATAATATCAGTTTATATATCATTTTTTTTCAATCGTTCTATGGAAATTCTACAAGAAAGAGATCTAGCTAGATATCTTTTTAATCAGTATACAATTAATCCTAAAAACTGGAATTTTATTATCTCAACATCACCTATTCGTAATTCTTTCTTTGATGCTTTAATCTCAAATTCTAATGAAGTGTGGCAATTAAAGATAGACTCACTCTACAAACCAAACCCTATGATTATGGGCGCAAAGGTTGATAACGATCCTTCAAAGCTTGAAAAGAAGATAAGTAATAGATCTCATTTTGGATATAGAAGTCTTGAGACAAGTACAATTATGAATTTTCTTAAAAATCTATCAGAAGAACAAAATAATAATTCTGTAAAAGACGATGACATCAATATACGTCTTCATTCTTTGTTGTCATCATTGGAACCGGTTAAACCTATCAGGGGGAAAAACTACTTATGCGGCCCATTCATTTTTACAGAAAAAAAACTTAAATTCGATAATAATCATGATAAAATATCAGAAACGATCTCCTCTAAAATGAAAGAAAAGTTAAGAAGAAAATATTCTTCTTATGGCTAGTCATTATACATATTTTCTGTGAACTCATTTTCTCTTTTTAAATTATTAGGTTTCATTTAACAATTTTCTATTTTGTCTCCATTTCATCAACAGGTATGTAATTGTTAGCAATATTCCAGCCAGTAAAATTGTTGTTATATCTTGTTTATTAATATGAAATGAACAAATGGAATCTTCAGAATAACAACTTAAACTAAAAAATAATATATTCCATATTGAATGAGCCGTTATTGCAAACCATCCCTTTCTACTTATCCATGTTCTTAGGCTATAGAATAATGATGGTATTACAAATAACCAGTTGGCATATGCTAATTGATTTATGTCTGTGGGAAATGTATTAATAATATGTAACATAGCCCAGATTATTCCTCCTGCCAAAGTCACTACATTATTCCCAAATAAATAAAATGGAATTCCAAAAAAAAGTGACTCCTCAATCGGACCTGCCATAATAACCGGAATCAATGAATGAGGGATAGATGATTCTTCATAATCAAAGATATTATCTATAATAGATGTTCCTATTAATAAGCCAATTATTCCTATACCATGATAAAAAAGGAACATCAAAGTCAAGTATCCTGCCGATGTATTTTGATAAATCGATGTCCAATTTCTTGGATTGATATCTTGATAGAAGGTATATATAAATTTGTTAAGCATGATCTTGATAAATCTTGAAATTAATTACCTATATAAAATTTCAAGATATACTAGTATCTCCTAAGCATTACTATCATGAATTTAATCGATAAATATAACAATAATTTATTATATGTATATAAAATGAAATATCTTGTTACAGTTAGTTTTAACTCTTCACATTTTTTTCATGTAGAAAATAATGAGATCAAAATTTCATTAAAATCTAAACCAGAATTAGGAAAGGCAAATAGAGAATTAATAAAGTCATTATCAGAACACTTCAACGTCTCTACCAATAAAATAAAAATATTATCAGGATTCTCTACAAGGAATAAAGTAGTGGAGATTTTATTCTAATCAAATAATTCCGTATCTACATTTTAATTATTTGAATACAATTAGAAACAAAGTAAATTATAACTGTTAATTGAGCCTCTAATTGGCAATGAAATCAATTACAAGATATTTGACTTTGAACACATCAAAAAGAATGGAATTGATAAATATTACATCGCAAGTAAGAAAGGCTGTTGAAGAAAGTCAAGTCAAGGAAGGATTGTGTCTTGTAAATGCAATGCATATTTCTGCTAGTGTTTTCATTAACGATAATGAAAACGGACTTCATTATGATTTTGAAAAATGGTTAGAAAAATTGGCACCTCATAATCCAATTGAACAATATAAGCATAATGATACAGGAGAAGATAATGCTGACGCACATTTAAAACGCCAGGTAATGGGACGTGAAGTAGTTGTAGCAATTACAAGTGGAAAACTAGATTTTGGTCCTTGGGAACAAATTTTCTATGGCGAGTTTGATGGACAGAGACCAAAAAGAGTATTAATCAAAGTATTGGGCGAATAAAAGATTGTGAAATCTATTAAATTATTTTTATTCAATTTTGATAGAAAAAAATTGAACGTGGAAATCATATATTTTTATAGTATAATATACACAAAAAATAATTTGTTAATTTTTGATATATGTTAATTTTTGGTGATGTTAATACTTCTAGTAAATGATTCTAGGTATTTATTTTCAAATTTTAGGTGCTTTAACAAATACAAGTATATTAATTGTTATTTGATCAGATTTATTGGGAATGCTTATCTTTCTGTTCTCAATTTGCTGTAATTTATATATTTTATATCTTCATGTACAACTTAGACTTCATAATTTGTTTTAATTGGCATTTTCTATGCTGATTTTTAAGTATTTATCATATCATATGATCTGATCGTTTCTGTTTCTCGTTTAACACTTTGGTATTTGTTTTTCTATTACCCAAGATCGACTGTGCATTTATTCAGAATTCAATTTGTATCTATGAATCAAATTCATTTCTTGGAATTTCATTTTTATCTAAAAGTAATTTTCTAAAATCTTTACTTATTGACGCCCTTTCCCAAAATCTTGTTTGATTGTTTTCAGTTTTTTTTATCCATATTATATTTCCATCAAGATCAACTTCTATTATCTTTGATCTGACAAGATACTTGAAAATTGTATTTACCTTTATGGAGTTTAAATTACCTCTCAAGATTTTTTGAAGATCTCTGACCTTAGTGTATTCTTTTGATTGCTGTATTGTATTCAAGAATAGAGTAATATCTTCTTGTTTAATCTCATTTACTGGATCCTTTTTATTTATTTTCCTATTTTTTATATTATCATAATTTGTGATGTCATTATAAAATCCTATTGAAAAGTTGTTATTCTTGATGATGTTTATATTTCAAATATCTCGATAGATAATATAATTAATTCAAATTACTAGAAAATAATATTAAAGATTTTTAAGGTTAGATTCCATATTATTTGCCAACCATTCGTAGTATTTTCTCTGTTTTCCAATTTATTCGAACTTGTCATTTTCAATTCTTTCTAACACATTATTTATATTGTGTGATTGTGCGGATAATAGAGTATCTGCCATAACGAACAGTCTTAGATTTTCTTTCATCAAATGACTAGAAACATGGTTTAAATAATTTTGGATATTCTCAATCAATTTATTCGGGTCGTCATTCTGTATGTATTCTATCATTGAGGATTCTATTTTTTCTGCTATTTTGATAGTCAATTCATGTTCAAATAATTTTGAAAACTAAAAATAATACCTCACGAGTTAACTAATAACTTTAACACTAACAACAAATACAAAAAAATAAAAAAAGAGTGGATTGAAGTCTTTTTTTCTATGGAATGGATCTGCTGTACAGTTTTCCTTCCAATGCTAGCTTGTACATCTCTGCTACATACGGGTTCTTTCCTGGTGTTTCAGCACCAAGTTCTACTAGACGTGCATATACTCTTACTACATAAGCAAGAGCACCCATGAAAGCCACAACGACTCCCATGTTAAACATCCAGTGGTTAGGAACAGAAAATATTTCTTCTACGAACCAGAAGTGCCACATTTCGTTGATACCAATGGTAAACATTGTAGCCAAGTAACCAATTATGGTTATCTTTAATCCTGTATTCATAGAATTGTTTGGACCTCTCAGGACAGGAACTCTTCTGTCGTACATTGCGACAAATCCCCATCCTAATGGTAATGCAATAAAGTGACTGTATAACCACCAATGAGCTGGTGTGAATGCACTATCCCTAATAGCTGTCTGATGTAAAGAACCATCAACGAAGTTATCAACTTCTACTGATGCAGCGATAGAACCTAACATAATGACCATTATGTAGATCTTTTTCAGTCTTTGAATTTCTACTTCTTTTGGTATTAGAGCGGGCATCTGAGCCATATCGATTTGATCACTCTTTACTTCTTGAAAGTATAATTTAAACATGTATCGGAAAAAACAACGAGTAAAAATGTAAAATATAGACAAAAATAAAATAAAATTGTAAAATTTTTAATTTTATAGAATATAAAGTATAGATTTTAATACGGAGCTCTGCTTATCACTAATGCTTATCATTACTGATGATCAACATGCAAATTTCCTTCATTCAATAATATTGCTTATTGATTTAAAGCTCCTGTATTTATTACCTTATGTTATAAAATTTTAGATTGGAATTACTTTTATATTCAAATATTAATAACCCAGATTCTTAAGAATGCCTTCTCGGTCAATATTTCTAACATGAATTTTTCCTGATTTAGAAACATAATCTGGTATTCCTATTCCAGCAGCTAAAATAGGAGTTCTATTTATTGAATGTGGCAGAAAAAAGTTTGTCACTTCATCATCATAAAAAGTAGAACCAGATGCACCTAATCCTTGTGCATAAGCAGCAAGATATATCTTTCCTAATCGTATTCCACCTTCCAATTGTACGGCTCTATATCCTCTATTACCTAACTTTTTCAATATTTTATTTATATCAGCCAAAATGAAACAAACAGTACTTGCATCAAAGAGAAGTTTTTGATCTAAACATAGATGTTCAGAAGCTGTTCTAAAATCACCAGTTTCAAGTTCATTAAGGGTATTATTAATTTTATCATAGAAATAACTACCCGATTTAATGCCTTCGACAGCATTAACAATTAGATAAATATCTATCAAACTATCATCATGTTGAATAAAATCAAATGGAATATTTTTATTTGCAAGGTATAGGATTTTTTCTAGTTGTGATTGTGTTATTGGTTTCTGAGAAAATTTTCTAGTTGAACCTCTTTGCAAAATCACCTTATATAATGGAGGTCCTGTTTCAAGATTTTCTCTTACAAGACTAATTTTATCAGGTTTCTTAGAATATCTTACTGTTTTTAAAATTTCAACCCATTTTTTTACATCATTTTCATATTCTAAATAAGAACCTTCGTGTACCTTCCATATTTGTGGAAAGTTAAGTTCTCCATATCTAGAAATTGGAATGGTATCAAATTTTACATCTAGATTTTCTATATATTTGTTAGAGATTTCTTTTTCCTCTATTGTACCTACACCCAATGGAGATAACACAATTGCTGCCTCTTTTCGAGCTGGTAGCGAAATTATTTTGTTGACTAGATCATCTTGAAAACCCACGATGATCTCAGTTAATAAAGAATTTGCGTTACACAGAGATAGATAATTGGATATTATTGTTCCAACATCCCAGAACCAATGTCGATATGATCTGTCTTGGTATTTCCATGAATTTCTCCAAGAAATAGAAGTAAAAATAAGAGTTACAGGAGACGTAATTATTTTTTCATTGTTTCCACAAGCATGATACAGAGTGGATCTATAATCACCGCTATGTAATTTGGTTAATGTAAAATCTCCAGGACAAAAATGATATATTCCATCTTCTAGGTCACGTATATGCGTACATGCTAAATAAATTTCAATTGGATATAAAGCCCCTGTAGCTGATGCAGATCTCATGTAATAAATTGAATTATTAGTCTTCATTATCCGCGTAATTCCTGCTGAAAGGAATAAAATTTGCGAAATTCTCATTAAATCTAGTTCATTAGAGGACATATTAGAAAAATTTTGTTCGTTTTGTAAACATGTAATAACGTCATTATCCGCAAGAGGAAAATTGGATGGTAAATATAATAAATCTAAATTATTAAAAAATTTAAAGGGTGAAGGTTTATTCTCCCAGTCCAAAAAATGAATGTTTGAATATACAGTAGATGGAGAATGTTTCGTAATCTGATGATATTCTTTTGCAATACCGATTTTATTATTCAAAGGTATATATAATTAAAATTAAAATTTAAAATAATTTTTTAAAAAATTATTTTATTTGAATAACCCACCAATGCCACCAAATATTTGATCTAAAATGTTCTTTCCTTTTTCTTGAGCTCCTTCAGTAACATTCTTTGCTCCTTCACTAATTACTTGACCTGCTTGTTCAGCTCCTTCAGTAACATTCTTTGCTCCTTCACTAATTACTTGACCTGCTTGTTCAGCTCCTTCAGTAACATTCTTTGCTCCTTCACTAATTACTTGACCTGCTTGTTCAGCTCCTTCAGTAACATTCTTTGCTCCTTCACTAATTACTTGACCTGCTTGTTCAGCTCCTTCAGTAACATTCTTTGCTCCTTCACTAATTACTTGACCTGCTTGTTCAGCTCCTTCAGTAACATTCTTTGCTCCTTCACTAATTACTTGACCTGCTTGTTCAGCTCCTTCAGTAACATTCTTTGCTCCTTCACTAATTACTTGACCTGCTTGTTCAGCTCCTTGTTCAGCTCCTTCAGTAACATTCTTTGCTCCTTCACTAATTACTTGACCTGCTTGTTCAGCTCCTTGTTCAGCTCCTTCAGTAACATTCTTTGCTCCTTCACTAATTACTTGACCTGCTTGTTCAGCTCCTTCAGTAACATTCTTTGCTCCTTCACTAATTACTTGACCTGCTTGTTCAGCTCCTTCAGTAACATTCTTTGCTCCTTCACTAATTACTTGACCTGCTTGTTCAGCTCCTTCAGTAACATTCTTTGCTCCTTCACTAATTACTTGACCTGCTTGTTCAGCTCCTTCAGTAACATTCCCCGTTCCTTCAGTAATTATGCTTTCTGCCTGTTGAGCTGCTCCTGTCGCAGCAGATTGAGCTCCCTTAGTAATTACGCTTTCTGCCTGTTGAGCTGATGACGTTGCATTTTCTACTAAACTTTCAGCTTCATTCTTTATCCCTAAATTTTTTTCCAGTATTTCATTAGTAGTGTTTTGCGCAAAAGCTATATGAGAAATTGGTGCTACCAATACCGCAAGAGTTACGATCAAAAGTGTTGAAAATATAGTTTTATCTTTCATAAAAAAAATACAATAAATAATATTATTTATCTCTTTCCAGAGATAAAATACAAGTTTGTTATATGAAATTAAAAAAACGATCGGTTATAATCAATGCATTTAGTGAGCTGTATTTTTGTCTTGTTTCATATGGTTACTTATAAAACGGAAATAGTTTCGATATAAATTTTATCGAAAATAGCTGTAAAATTTACTAAATTATCTGACTATAAAAACTAGCATTACTAGTACTTTTATAACGAATTATAAAAATGAGCTTATTATATTGGAAAATTAAAATTTATAATTAATAAATACGCTACTTATTCTATAAATAATATGTTGGTATGGCTGCTAATCGTCCGTGATAAGCATTAGTGATAAGCAGAGCTCCGTATTAAAATCTATACTTTATATTCTATAAAATTAAAAATTTTACAATTTTATTTTATTTTTGTCTATATTTTACATTTTTACTCGTTGTTTTTTCCGATACATGTTTAAATTATACTTTCAAGAAGTAAAGAGTGATCAAATCGATATGGCTCAGATGCCCGCTCTAATACCAAAAGAAGTAGAAATTCAAAGACTGAAAAAGATCTACATAATGGTCATTATGTTAGGTTCTATCGCTGCATCAGTAGAAGTTGATAACTTCGTTGATGGTTCTTTACATCAGACAGCTATTAGGGATAGTGCATTCACACCAGCTCATTGGTGGTTATACAGTCACTTTATTGCATTACCATTAGGATGGGGATTTGTCGCAATGTACGACAGAAGAGTTCCTGTCCTGAGAGGTCCAAACAATTCTATGAATACAGGATTAAAGATAACCATAATTGGTTACTTGGCTACAATGTTTACCATTGGTATCAACGAAATGTGGCACTTCTGGTTCGTAGAAGAAATATTTTCTGTTCCTAACCACTGGATGTTTAACATGGGAGTCGTTGTGGCTTTCATGGGTGCTCTTGCTTATGTAGTAAGAGTATATGCACGTCTAGTAGAACTTGGTGCTGAAACACCAGGAAAGAACCCGTATGTAGCAGAGATGTACAAGCTAGCATTGGAAGGAAAACTGTACAGCAGATCCATTCCATAGAAAAAAAGACTTCAATCCACTCTTTTTTTATTTTTTTGTATTTGTTGTTAGTGTTAAAGTTATTATATTGATAGTCGAAAAAATTATTCAATACAAAGATACCTGAATAAATATTAAATATGTGTAAGCGATCTTTCTAACAGGGTTATTGGACCAATGTTATATCTGTGGATCAAAATTTGGTAATGTTATATGTGCATACTGTAATCAAAATACATGTTCATCTTGTTTGATCGAATCGGAAAGAAAATGTAAAAGATGTGCAATCTCTAAAAAACGACCTTCCGGCTTTCTAAGAAGAAACATTCCGTTCATATTGGGTATGGTTGCCGTATGGTTTTTTGTTTCAGGTTTGTATCCTTTTCCGTATTTTTATGCTGTAGGAAAACCAGTTGATGAGGCAATAATGCAACCGATTCTCATAGCTACGGCCATTTTTATGATTCCTTTCATATTTATGATGATTGCATGGAGAAAAAGACCACCGTATTAAGAGCAGCTTCTAAATATATTGTAATATATTCCACAATTTTTAAAGATTAAATAAATAAGAAAATCAATTATCTGATAATCTTGCAAAAAGTGTTTTTACAATATGATAAAGGTTCAATCATTATATCTGGACTAGCTCAAATTCCATATACAATATTTGATCCTAGAACTAATCAATTAAGAGCACAAGGATTTTACTATTCAAATATTATCTCGTTTTTACAGCAAAGTGGTATTGAATATGAAGATCGTGTTATGGATATAATTCCAACACCATCTCTTACTATATCTGATTCAAATATTAAACTATCTTTAAGAACATATCAAAAAAAAGCCATAGAAAATTGGGTAAACGCAGACAAAAAAGGATGTATAATTTTACCTACTGGGTCGGGAAAAACAATTATAGCTATCAAGATAATTGAATTAATAAACTCTTCATCTATTATCATTGTACCAACAATAGATCTAATGGATCAGTGGATGAATGTTCTTTCAATATATTTCAAAAATCTGAAAATAGGAAATATAGGAGGAGGAAACTCGAATATTAGTGGTATAACAGTTTCTACATACGATTCTGCATTTCTTAAAGCACATCTAATAGGAAATAAATTTTCTCTACTTATTTTCGACGAATTGCATCATCTAGCTGCACCAGGATATAGGACTATTGCAGAGCAATTTGCCTCTCGATATAGATTAGGTCTAACTGCTACTTATGAAAGAGAAGATAATCTCCATCTAGAATTTCCAAAGTTAGTTGGAGGCATAGTGTTTCAATCACATGTTAATGAATTAACTAAAGAGAAACACTTGGCATCTTTTGTTGTAGAACGGAGATTTGTAAAGTTATTACCAGAAGAAAAAATAGAATATAATCAAAATTACGAGTTATATCAAACTCTATTAAAAAAAATTGGGATTAAATTACGCGGTCAAATGGGGTTGCAGAAATTAATAATAATTTCAGGAAAAAACAAAGATGCAAGAGAAGCCTTACTTGCTAGGAATAGAGCTTTAGATATTGCTCTAAACAGTCAGTCCAAGGTGGAAGAATTAAGAAATATCCTTAATGAAAACCATGGATTAAAAACTATAATATTTACACAACATAATAAATTGGTATATACAATCTCTGACAAATTTCTAATTCCATTTATAACTCATAAATCAAGTAAACAGGAAAGGGAAGATACCTTAAATGGCTTTAAAGACAATAGGTATAATGCTGTAGTAACATCCAAAGTATTGGACGAAGGTGTAGATGTTCCAGAAGCGGAATTGGGTATAATAGTTAGTGGTACTGGTAGTAAAAGGGAGTTTATTCAACGTTTAGGGCGTCTGTTGAGAACTAAACCAGATTCAAATAAAAGAGCGAAATTAATAGAAGTAATTTCTTCTGAAACACAGGAAATTAATACAAGTGCTAGGAGGAAGCAAGCTCTTAAAAATATTTAATAGTGTAACTATAATTGATAGATAGATTATTTTTAAAAAAAACTAAAAATCAAATAAAATATTTAAATAATTTCTTTATCTTACATATTAACTCAAATCGCATCAAAAAGAATTAAATTAACTCGTTAATATGTTAGATTTTACATAATTATTATAATATGTCAAATAATAAATACATAGAATATAGTAACCTGTCGGAATCAGAAAATTATATAGATCATCCTCTAATCAAAAAAAAATCAATTGATCATCGATTGTATCAAACCAATATTGTTAATTCGTCGAGGGGAAAAAATTCAATGGTCATTCTTCCAACTTCTTTAGGAAAAACAATAATTTCAGCTCTATTATCTGCGGATGTTCTTTATAATTTTAAAACTATGAGGGTTCTAGTAATGGCTCCAACGAGACCATTAGTATTGCAACATATGTTCTCGTTTTCTTCAGTACTTAAAATATTAAACAATCAAAAAATCTTTGTTACAGGTCAAATCCCACCATCTACAAGAAAGTTGATATGGGATAATAAAAATATCAGATTGATATTTTCAACTCCTGAGATAATAAGAAATGATCTTTTTGAAAGCCGTTTATCTCTAAGTGATTTTGGATTGGTGGTTTTCGATGAAGCTCATAGAGCAGTGAAGGACTATGCATATACATATATTGCAAAAAAATATCTAGAACAGTCACTAAATCCAGTCATTCTAGCTATGACTGCAAGTCCTGGATCAGATGGTATCAGGATCGACCAAATCTGTGAACATCTTAGTATTGAACATATAGAGTATCGAAATGAAGAGGATTCTGATGTAAAACCATATGTCAATCCAATCGATCTGAGTTGGGAATTAATAGATCTATCATGTGATTATAAAAATATTGTACATCTATTTCGCGAAATATTAAAAGAAAAATTAAGATGGTTGGTTTATCGTGGATTAATTCAAAAAAAAAATCTTGAGTATATATTTAAAAGTGATTTATTAGAACTTGGAAAAGTTCTCCAAAGAAATCTACAATTTTCGGTAACTGAAGAAAAAGGTCAGTTGTACTCTGCTTTGTTAAACCAGTCATCTGCTCTTTCTTTAATGTACTGCATAGAATTAATCGAGAGTCAAGGTCCGTATTCTCTTGAAAATTTTATCAAGAGAATGGAATCTAGTGAGGGAAAAGCACATTCTATACTCTTAAAAGATTCGAGAATGGACGAAATAAAAAAGAAACTTGCAAATATTTCAGACCATCCAAAAATTAAATATATTATAGATTTATTGGATCAAAATAAATTCGTTTCCAATATACGGGATTCAAATAATACAAATCTTTCATTAGACTCTAATTCTAAAATATTAATTTTTACTCACTATCGAGATACAGCTACACATATTGTTGATGTATTAAAACAAAGAAAAATAAGATCCTGTAGATTTGTTGGACAATCGAGCAAAAATAATGATGTAGGAATGAAACAGGATGAGCAATCCAATGTATTAGATTCATTTAGAAGAGGCGAATTTAATATATTGATAGCTACATCAATTGCAGAAGAGGGACTAGATATCCCTGAAGTGGATTTAGTTATTTTTTATGAACCTGTTGCAAGTGAAATAAGACATATACAAAGAAAAGGAAGAACTGGCCGTAGGTCAAAAGGTAAAGTTATAATACTTGCTTCAAAAGATACTGTCGATATGCGTTTGCTATATGCAAGTAAAAGGCGCATTGAGAAGATGAGAAATATATTCAATACAAAAAAAACCTCACTAAAACCAATGAAACGAAATCAAATATCCTTAACTCCATTAACTGAAAAAGAATTAGAATCACTTGAAGAATTACTTGAAAAAGAAAAAGCCACTCTAGGTACGGAAGACTATGATTTCAAATTACAAAATTACAAGCTATTAGCAAAAATGAAAGATAATAAATTTGATGACAAATATTTAAGCAATAAACAATCAAGATTTGATGGAATTATTAATTCAAAAAATATATCTAAAAGTAATAATAAATTGATAAATAAAACAATTAGAAATATTTATGAATTGTTGGTAAGAGAGAAAATAAATAAAAAGACCCAATTTGATCTAAGATATTTGTCCGATCATTTTTCTATAGACTATAACATATTGTTAGATGCAATTGATCAACTCCAGAAAGAGCATATGATAACAGTAAAAAATAATTCTATTATTTTTAATAAAATACCAAATTCTAAAGAACAAAAATATATGATCTATGTTGAAAAAATATTGCCAGGAAAAGCATCTGTGCTAGTAAACGGACGATGGCATGCCGAATTAAATTATTATGATTATGATGGCCCACGTAATATTTTGAAAAAAGGATCCGAATTTATGGCAAGAGCAGATCTTTATAATAATGAAGGATCATTTTGTATTAGAATAAAAGAAGTAATTCTGTAGATCTTGGTATATTATAATGTCCTTAGCAAATATTATAAAATGATTTTTGTATCATTTGTTGAAGATTTCATTATTGATAAACGATATGTAGATCTTATATATATCAGAAAAATTTTGAATTTTAATGCTTCTATTAGTAAAAAATATCTTTCTAGGAAGCAATAATCCCTTTAAATTTATCAGATATTTCATTTTGTGTCAAGTTAGAGCCAACTGCCGTGATTTTAGCATTTAAAGAATATTCTCCATCTGGATTATTACTTCTAATATGATATGCTCCTATAATAGAATCGCTAAAATCTGGACCATATACCAAGATATCGTCAAGATCGCTTGAAATAAGTTCGATCTGAAGGTCGTTTCCTAGCGCAACAAAGGACTTTGAAAAAACTGTCTTCAAGTTCTTGTCATCATGCAAGGTAATAGTGTAAGTTAATGGCACAGTTTTTTCAAAGTTAACGGAAGTTGGTTGGAAATCTAGTAAAATTCTATCATTTTCGGTAGTATTAAAAACCCAATCGTTTTGGGAATTATCCATTAAACCCATGTCAGATCCAGAATTCAATTTTATGTTATTACCTTGCTTAAAAGAATCACTTACATAAACAGAACCTATCATCCAAGGATGAATCTCACAATGATATGCAACTCTTCCCGGAGTATCAAAAGTATATTGCATTGAACCAGAATAAGGTATAATACCTGAATTGAACATTTTTCCTGAATTCGGTGATCCTGGCGCATCGCTAGTTACAGTATGTATTGCTTCTGGATCAAAATTAAACCATGCTACAGTAGTGCCCATTGGTATGGCAATATTTAGGGGATAAAAATGTTGAAATTTGTAACTGATACCCGTACCCGTAGTTATATCAACAGCATAAGTAGGCAGTACCTTGTGGGAGGTTGGAGGTGGAACCATTCCATTTTCTCCGAATATCTCTGCATTTGATAAGAATAAGGTAAAGATGATTGCTAAAAATAGAAATAAAAATATTGTCAATAAATAAACTTGTATATAGGCCTTAATATCAGTTATGTTTACACTAGATTCATTTGCAATCATCTGTAACATCTTTAATAATGATTCTATATAGTAAAACAATATTATTTAAAATATAAATGACATCAGATATCTATCAATCTTGAACTTCTAGAAGAATAAATAACTTCATTATCCCATAAATTATATTTGGTTAAAATCAATTCAATAAATTCAAAAATAGAATACAATTGTCTTGAAATGATAAGTGTCGTGCGACTTTGGTAACCTGAATAAATTTTAAATGAGAATTTGCTATTACCAATATATATTGATTAATTTTAACGAAAAAAGGATTATTGTTGTTTTTTTAACAAATGGTTATTGATCTGTCAGTTTTATGGAAACAATAATGAAGAACACAAATATTACATGAACTGTACTATTAGGATCATATTCATATAAATCTTGATTGCATAAGTTTGGCTAATCTTACCTATCAATTATCAATGTAGTTTCATATTTTTTGCATAAATAGCTTTAACGTTGTATTGTATATCTTGCTACAAACCAACATGAGTTATTAAAGAATTGATGTAGCAAATAAATTCTAGAAAATGTTCTAAAACGTAAGTTTATGACGGAAATTTGTACCCTTAACGTTGGTAAAAGAGTGATATTAGACAAAAAAAACTAAAAAACGTTGAAAAACGTTGGTTTAATATTATAGTTCTGTATTAACAATGTTGATGAGTCTAATAAATCCTACTATAGATTCAAATAAAACTAAAAAAAGGTATTGGCACATTCTTGTGTCCGACGAGAATCGTAAAAAATTGAAAATGCATGGCATGGCAGGAGATTCCTTCAACGATGTGATATCCAAATTGCTATCTCAAAATAATGTATTGGAGACTGATACTTCTAAATGATAATAATTTATAAAACGGACTGGTTGGGCCATTACCCCACAACCAAGTCCTTAAGCGCAAGTCCCTCACGAACTCCACGCAGAGCCACAACAGAATCGCCACGCATGGCATCCCTATCAATAGTGAACGACAATGGAAGATAGTAAAAATTCGCTAATAAGTCTTCCGTACTCATTTGTCGGTTACGCACAGAATACGCTTGCAAAAATTCACAAAATCTCACAAATTTTAACAAATTTTAACGCTAGCATCCCCTCCGTCGTCGTTTGTTGCGGTTTTAAGTGTTTTCCCGTGACAAACGACAAAAAAATGAGTGAGGTACATTCGACATATTATCTGGCGGAGGGTGTAACGATTTGACTAGAACTAGAAGAAAAAAGGCCGTATCTATAAAAAATAAAAATATCGATAGCATTCCAAATGATAAAAAGTTTACCTGGGCGTGGGAAACCAACAGAAAAACTATTGTTGCCAGGTCAAAGTGTCCTTGCTGGGTATGTCTGGATAGCGGGATCAAATACAACTATGAAGTTTCATCTGGTAACAAACCGTTCGAAGGAGTGTTTTTCATATGACTGCTGCTTCAGAAGAAAATAACAATAACGCTAGAGAATTAAAGCAAAGTCCAGAAGTCCAAAAAAGCGAACTGATTAAAGAAGCCTATTACTACCCAGATAATAATAGAGTAAAAATATCACTTAATGGAAAGATAGACGCCGACATTGTATTTACACTGGTTATAGATGATTGGACACGCAACATAAAGATAGTAATGGACCAGGCCCAGGCATATGGGTACACGGATAAGGCACACAGATCAATCTTTTACAGATTCATAAATGATAATGAGGACATTTTAACATCTAGTAATAATAAGGCTAAAGAAAAGCAGACACAACAGCAAGAAGAAGATGAGGAACAAAAAAAACAACTCATTCCAACCCTCAAATACTCGCAAATGGGAAAAGGTGACCTGTATGAATCCGTATTCATCGGAGATTTCCCGGCATACATAAAATATAATAGGAGCACAGGAACATTTGAAAGATATGATAAGATTGAAGAAGCAATCAGAATCCTAAGACCTCCAGCAATAGAAGAGTGTCCACACCTACCTTATGAATTTGATAGTCTGGATCAGATTAATGGTATTGCCAAGTTTATTGAAGATAACAACATAGACCGAGATTATTTGTACTATACATGTTACAAAATAGTCTCCAAATATAACAACCAATTACCACACAAATTAAAATTAATAACAATAAACATAATCGCCTCACACTTTCAGGATATGTTCTCAACAACGCACTACCTTTATCTGGTTGGTGGTAATGGAAGCGGTAAAAGTTCTATTGCAGAGACACTTAGAGGACTTGCTTATAGGGCCGCAGTAATGACGGATCCAAGTGCACCCAACTTATTCAGATTGTTGGGAATGGTGGAGTCTATGTAGTGTACCATGGTACTGGAAGAGGCCGACAAAATAGACAAGTCCACAGATTTAATGGCAATTTTGAAGACAGGTTTTGCATTTGGTGGGACTACTCCCAAAGTCAATCCCTACACAAACCTATCTGAACGATTCTTTACATACTGTCCTAAAATAATAGTGTCGGAAAGGTCATTAAATCAATCAATTGCAAAAGGTGTTAATTCGAGAATCTTTTCTATCAACTGTTTCAAGGGAAGCATAAAACATGATATCCTAGAAATCCTAAATCCTACTAATACAGGTGGACCAGAGAACAAAAGGCTGCTGCAAGAGATTATGAACTTTCGAAAGTTGTTGCTGGTTTACAGATTGATGCACTTCAAGGATATGATTCCAGACTTAGATATAGGTGTAGAAGGTAGGGATAGACAACTTGTAAAATACTGTATACAACTCTTTCATGGGTGCAAATGTCAGGATGAAGTAATTAAAACCGTTCAAAAATTCTTGGATACCAAGAACAATAAAAAACAAGCATCAATTGAATCCGTCTTACTACCGCTAATTGATAAACTAATCGAGACCAAGAAAACGAATCAAGTTTCATCTTTAGACTTCTGGAAAGCAGTAATTAACGAGATTCCAGGACTACCAGACCTGCATAAACCTAATGAATTTCATACAGACGATTACGGGACATTATACAGAACAACGATATCAGGTGTGGTTTGTGATTGCTTTGGTGCAAGTATAAAGCATGGCGATAAAGGAAACATCTTGGTATTTGACCGTACCGTAATTAAGGAACTGGTAAAGTCGGATATAGAGAATGATAAAACCAGAATAGTCGTTAACGAAATACCTCCTGGTCAATCAGTAGTGGAAGAAGAATATGAAGAATATGAAGATGACGAGTACGATGAACCTGAAGGCCTGAATAGTCTGAAGGCATCTGGGGAAGGGGGTACCCCTGATTTGGAAAAAAATGACGAGGGAGCCGAAGAGCAGGAGGAGACAGAATCAGAGCCACTAGAACCAAATGATACATATTACCAGTTTGGGAAGAAAGGCCAATGGCGTGAGGGTATTCCACCTTGATAAATCCTACATTAACGCTAACACCCAAGCAAAAGAAAGAGTTGATGGCAGGGGAAAGGGAAGCAGGAGCACCATCCTTTTTTAGTTACGGTTATCTTGATACTGAGAATAGACAAAAGATTCTTGAATACCTGAATGAAGGTAAAAGATTGAGGTGTCATCATCAAGATTGTCAGAGTTTCAATAGTGAGTTCATAACCCTTTATGATTATAATAGACACTGTCATAGCAATCATCCTAGACAACCGCTACATCCATCACTACAGTATATCGAAGACTTGACTACAACATATTTTATTGCTGTAAATGAAAAAGCCTGGCGTAAATCACGACTGGTACCTAGGGGTAATCCGTGGGAATGACTTCAACAGTAGAGCAAAAAAGTTCTAAAAACACCTACCCCCCCTACCCTAGGAGCCTTCAGGCCCTTCATGCCTTCAGCCTTAGAGATCCAGAACGACCTAGACTTTCTTTTAAGACACTTCTCAAATCCGTTATTTCCAAGAACCATAATGACACCAAAGGTAAAGCAGAAGGAAGTATATTCAAAGGAACAGGCACCAGTATTTTACAAAGAGGTTAAGAGGAAGATAAAAAATAATTATGATGTTGTCGTCTAGTCAACAGGAACGGCAGAAACAAGAAGAAGAAGAGATACAGGCAGGCCTGGACTTCTTACTTTCCCACTTTTCCAGTCCACTGTTCCCCAGAACAATATCAACACAGAAAACCGAAGATAGCCAGATACCTGTAAACAGTATGGAAGAGGCATTAACTTATTACAGAAAATCAGAATTCAAAGATTGCAAGATTAATGCCTTTTACTATTCGAAATTGGAAGACACAACAATAGGAGGTTTATTCTGGCATCCAGATTTAATATTCATTGATTTAGATTTACAGGATTTTAAGAGTGAAAAGGCTTTAAAGTTTGCACTTGCCAAGACTTTGAACAATATTGCCGATGAATTGGGCAGTAATTCCGCAGTTCCTACAGTACTTCACAGCGGGGGAGGATACCACGTCATACAACCGGTAGACTGTCCGGTACCGTTAGAGAGTATCCAGAATGTAAAAGAGTTCATGGAGATACCGAACCCTTCAGAAATATTTTTGAGGTTTGCCAAAGACTTTCTATCGAATGGAAAGGCAGACAAGAAGAATAATCCTTCCTTCAAATCCTGCATGTTAAGGATTCCAGGTTCCATTAATTCCAGACGTAATGGCAAGAACGTTAGAATTATTCAACGTTGGAACCGATACAGGCCACGAATAACGAAAGAGTTGATAATAGAGTTCCAGGGCTGGTTGATACAGAAGAAGATACACAAAAGGATAGAACAGGAAAAAATAGATAGGGAGAGACAAGCAAGAAGGAAGCAATTACCTGCAGGTTACAATATCAATTATTACGAGTGGATAGAAAAATTATTAGATACAGGAATAGAAGACTGCAGGAAAACATGTGTAGGTTTGATTCTAGCACCCTATCTTATTCATGTGAAGGGATTATCGTATGAGACTTCCAGACAAATAATCAAAAACTGGTTACAGAAATGTGACTCCCTTAGGAAGTTAGATAGAGGTTTTGATTCCAGAATAAGAGACGCTTTAAGAAGTTCACAAAGGAAACAGATTCCCCCAATGTCCAGACAGAAAATTAAATTGGATAATGCTTATGAAACACTTCATAATATATTATCTAATAAGGGAATTAACGGTTAGATTAGGTTATGATGATGGTACTAGTTAATTTGTATAGATATGAGGTGTCATTAAAGTAATTGGGTGGAAGTTTCAAAAATAGAGAGAGTCAGATTTTAATGCCTTTGGTCGCAGACTGTGTTAACTATGGCCTTTCAGAACCGGAAGCATTAGCGTATATCAAAACAAGGTTAGGAAGGACAATATCTCCAGGAACTTACTATAATCGCAAAAAAAAGGTAGATAGTGGAGAGTACGCCAATCAATGGATGTCCTACTACACCAGAGTAGGTTTTTTGGTTACCCACAAAAAGATTATTGATGTAATTGAAACCATTCAAAAGGACACATTAAGAGATTACCTTATCGAAAACAGTAAACCACACGAACAGAAAAATATGGATTTAATCCAGAAGTTAAGATATGAGATTAGAGAGAATTCAAAGTTAATTCAAGATTTAAGTCTAGGAAGTCCAATCATTGCACAGATTAAAGCGAAGATAGAACATGCTGAAAGTATTTCAACAGGCAAGTAACGTTCTATCCCTGGACCCTTCTGAAATCTCAAATTCTAAATTTGAGATATTCAAGGATAAACCCTTTTGGATATGGGACGTAACAGAGCATCACGACGAACAATTGGCAACTATGGGTAATTGCTGCTTTAATCACGTGTTGGGCCTACCTAAAAAGGATGGAATTAGTAAAGAACTATTTGATTATGAGAAAGTAGTTCTCGACCTGTTACAGTATGATAAATGTCTGTGGATTCTCAAGAGTACGGGTTTAGGAATTACCGAACTATTCCTAAGATATATGGCCTGGTTATGTCTACGTAATAATGATTATCAAGGTTCTCAATTCGTAATAGTTACAGGACCTAATTGGCACTTGTCCAAGAAGTTAATAACAAGAATGAAAAAGTTGTTTGAACCACTTGGAATTTACTTTGATAGTAAGGAGACGTTACTGAATCTTAATAACGTGGCTATCGAATCATTTCCAAGTCATCACGTAGACTCTTTTAGATCATTGGACAATCCCAAGTTTATTCTGTTGGATGAATGTGACTTCTTTTCTAAAGGTCAGCAGGAAGATGTAAGGGCCGTAGCAGAGAGGTACATAGCCAAATCAAACCCCTACATAGTTTTGGTTAGTACGCCTAATCAACCTGGGGGTCTAATGGAATCAATAGAGAGGGAAGAGGAAGATGGTACTTGCCTTTATAAGAGAATTAAACTAGATTACAGATATGGACTTGCTAAAATATATTCAACGGAAGATATTGAGAAGGCCAAGCAGTCCCCGTCATTTGATAGAGAATACGACCTAAAGTATCTGGGTAAGATTGGGAACGTGTTTTCACTAACGGATATTGATAAAGCCGTCGAGTTGGGAATCAAGTATCAAGACTTACCTATCAATCATGGCTGTCTTCACCCCGTAGGCATTGATCCAGGCTTTAGTTCGTCGGTTACAGCCATAACCGTTTGTGAGATAGATTTAGAGAACCAGGTAGTAAGGGTCATACTATCGGAAGAACATGATAAGGCAAGTCCTTCAGTCGTGGCGGACAGAATATTTCAAATACATACACAGATACCCAACTGCCTGTTTTTCGTAGATTCTGCCAATAGAGGTTTCACCAACGAATTAAAATCCAGGTTCGGGGAATCTTTAACATGGGAAAGATCCGAAGACGTATCAATTTATGATAATTATATTATTCCTATTTCCTTTCAAAAAAATCACAAATCAATGTTAGAATGGACATATAATCTTCTATCAAAGAAGAAGATTGCAATAGATCCCAAGTACCAGAAACTGATACTATCCTTAAAATCTGCGTACGGTACCGAGTTCGATCTTGACAAGAATATCACCATATACTCAGATTTTTTAGACTCCTTACGTTTATCTTTAAGAGGTGTGATACTGAGGGAGTGATAAAGAGGTGGATAGATAAATGCCAGGAAATTGTAAGGAAAGTGAAACAAGTTGGTGTCCTCGTTGTCTAGAAGCAGGAATTCATGTTCAATTAATTCCCCGTCTATACAGAAAAGAGGAATTAATTAATGGCGAATTACCACAGGACTCTTATGACTGGTTACAGTGTTGGGATTGCGGCCATATCATGCATGATTGGAGAACAATAGAAGATATATGCCTGGAATTAAAAAGAGAAGAGATTATTTTGTAACTACTGCAGGAAATAATTATTATGATAATAATAATGACGACGATTACGACAAAGATACAAAAAAGTATTGTGTGACTTGTGAAGGTTATGGTTTTAGTGTCGAATTGGGTCCACGTATCTATACACCTGAAGAAAGGATAAACGGTAAGAATCCAGCGGATGCGGATAACTGGTTAATGTGTGAGAACGGTCATATAGTTGCACAGGTCCACGCTAAACAGACAACGACAATAGTAGGGATAAAGGAAGTTCATGATTCTATATATGACAGTAAAAAAGTGGTAGTTAAACACTTCATAAAACCACGTAGAAAGTTAAATGTAAACAGAGGTGTAATAAGAACAAACGCGGAAGATGATCCAGATATACAAAGACATTTAGAAGGAGGAGCCCGATTAATCAGTTATGTATCTTCAGAGGACATATAATAAACAAAATAAGTTCTGGAATTTTTTTAAGAAAATTATTTGATAATAAACTGAATACTATTATTTCTAATCATGTTGTTGTTTGAAATGAAGACGTTTCTTATAAAGAGCAATTTCTAATATCATATTTCTTGTGAATTGACTGTATTCTGAATTTAATCTTCTTATTATTTGTTGAACATTATTTACTGTATATTCCATATTTTTTGCTAAGAGATCACAAAAAATCTTTTCCACTTTTTCTTCGTCTTGTGGATGAATCATATGTTTATTTCTTACTGCTTGGTCAAGATTTTTCAAAATAGTTTCATAGTCGTCTTCGGTAATACTCATTTTTTAAATATATTTCGGAATCTGTAATAAATTTTTTTTGATATAATATTCTTTGAAGTTTTTATTGATTTCTTCTTTTCTTAAGATAATCATCCAGGGCTTCAGTAATTAGTTCAGTTAGGGTTTTTTTATCATCTATTGCTAAATGTTTCAAGTCCCTTAACATCTGATGGGGTAATCTAATCGTGGTCTTACTGATCGCCTCCTCCTCTTCTTCTTCCTTCATTTAATAGTTGTTGGCTTGTTGCCATATAATTTACTATTCATTTCTATGCTTATAATGATTACCATCTTGTTGTCAAAACAGATAATCATATATATTTAAATATGCTCATGAGTATAGCGATTTAGTATTATTATGGCTAAAGGAAGAGTATCAGTAGAACAAAAACCAAAGAAGATCGCAAAGATTTTAGAGGGATATAATAACAAGACGGAGGAAAGTTACAAGAAAAATGAATTAGAAGTACCAGAACGCCTAGACTTTCAGATAAAGCATTTTTTGATGCTTGTTGATGCTGAGAAATACCCTGTTGAAAAAGAAGTTACAAGAGTTATCCGATTAAAGGCAATAGACTACAATTCAAAGAGAAGAGAAATGAAAGAGTTTCTAGTCTGGTATGAGAACTGGTTTGGTAAAGACTGGCAAGGAAGGAAAGTCCCGCCGGTTACTGATCATGTAGAAGGCAGGTACTACGAGCAGGATTTAGAACCTGTCGTTGAAAGACACCAGATAACTGGTTATGATAGAACAGGACAGCATGAAGTTCACTACGTACCTTTTAGCAAGAAAGCAGTAGACGAAATAATTGCTAAATCAACTTATGACAATAAAAGCCAAATCAAATTCGTAGTAAAAACTCCAACAATCAGAAATGATTCATTTACTTATGAACAATTTGTTAATACGCCATGGGATGAATGCATTACAATGATAATGACCAATGGAGGACCACCACGATACGAATACGATAAGAAGCAGCAAGAGCAGAAAGACGCCAAAACACTAGAACAGAATAAGCAGTACTCTTGATTCTTATTTTTATTTATTTTTGAATGAACTAGATTTTGAAAAATAATCTAACGAGAAAATAAAAGAAGATTAGAATAAAAGTATATTTAAAAAATTATATTGCATATAAAAAAATATTAAATAAAATATTAAATATTTAATAAAATTGAAATTTTATTTAAGATCTGATAGGTCATTTTTGATTTTGATCATATCAATACACTTTCTAACCACAATATCAGAGAAGTAATCTTCTTCTATCGCTTTATCATTAAAATGACCTGTTTTATCTAATTCGGCGAAAACTTCCAACAATAATTTTCTGCCTAAATCAGTATATTTATAGATCGCTTTATCATTAAAATGACCTGTTTTATCTAATTCGGCGAAAACTTCCAACAATAATTTTCTGCCTAAATCAGTATATTTATAGATCGCTTTATCATTAAAATGACCTGTTTTATCTAATTCGGCGAAAACTTCCAACAATAATTTTCTGCCTAAATCAGTATATTTATAGAATTTACCCCTACCTTCTTTCGCATCCTTCAGAGAAGCCGCTATACAATACCAACGACATTTTTCATCAATGTATATTCTTCTACTACCTTCCTTACCGCCCTGTTCGAATACAAATTCTATTATCTTATTACACTTAGGGTCCAGAATTATTACCTGACCTTCTTCATCCAGAATTACCTGACCTTCTTCATACAGAATTACCTTACCTTCTTCATCGTTATTGTTATTATTGTCGTCGTCTCTAGTAGTCATTTCTGTGATTTCCCCTTACTATCATAATAATCCAGCAGTCTTCTAATAATATCGTCATAAGTTTCTGTCTTCTTTCCCTTATCGGTTAGTCTTTCGTAAGTATCATCTTTTACTTTAATCAACTTAGTCAACTGAGTACTCATAGGTAAACTATAAGGGTAAATAAATATAAGTCTACCCATTAAACCCAATAAACCTAGTTAACTATATATTAGTAAACTGGGTTTACCACACGCATGAAACAAACAGTTTCTAAAATAGTAAAACAAGAAAAGCGCAATAGGAGAGAGGGAGTAGGCCGGTGTATGGCCATATCCCAAAAAATCTACCGTCTCCAAAACAGTGAAACGTTCTACGTTGAGTCGGAGAGCAGTACTTCACGTTATTATTTCGTGAGATATAACCCCTCTGTTTTCGAGTGGTGTTCCTGCAAAGATTATGAATCGAACCGTTCAGAAAAATGTAAACATCTGTACGCGGTAGAATACGGAATAAGGTTCAATACAATACAGGAAGTAGAGCATTTCTCACAGGAAGCAAGAAAGGGCCTATCATATCAGGACGACGAATATTCTTTTTAACTGGAGAGGAGATGATAAAAATGAGTGATAGAAGTCGGGCAATGTTTGAATTGTGGACATGAATTCCTACAGCATCCAGGCGGGCAATGCTATCTTTGCGACTGCGTAAAATGGGAATTGAAGCAACAGCAGCAGTATAAGCAGGAAATAAAAGACATTCAGAAAATATATGAATCCCTAAATTTCTATTATATGAAACTTGTATCAAACCAATCAGAAGATTCAAAATATCAAATGATACTCAAAGATTTAGAAGACATGAAAGACAGACTCTATGCGTTGAGACTGCATATAGAGGAATATTTCCAGAACCAATAAAGAAAGTAATAATTATTCATTTTTTCCCTAATGTAAATTTTCTTTTCTGTCTTTCTAATATCTTTTTTTCTCGTGTTTCTCGTTTCTTATCAGAAATTGGTTCCTCTTTGTTGACGGGGGAAGTAGTGACTCCTTCGTCATGATAGAATTCCATTGCTTCTTTGGGAGGAATATACATCCCCATCTTTTCAAAATCTTTTACAAGGAACTTCTTCTGATAGTCCATCTTCATGCCCTGGAATTTTTGCATGGATTGTATAATGTATTGAACCTGAGTCTGAAGGGTTGCAATCTGGCTATCTCTCTCGATAATTTGGTTCTGTAGTTGGTAATCCTTAACCGATACCTCTTTTTTCAGTTCGGTGTTTTCAAGTTTAACCTTGTTCTCTTCATTTATCGTTAATGGTTCTATAACCTTCACATATTCCGCCAGTAGTTTGCTATCGTCATCCTTTCCTGTCTTGAAGTAATGCCTGTCCAAACCCATGCCCGCTTTATGTCCCATAAAATATTCTTTTATCGTCTGTTTAACATCATGCCAGATACATGCATTATCAAAAATCGTTCTAAAGACATGCGCACGGGGCCTCTGTTTCCTAACCCTTCCACTCTCGGAATGACTCTTACTCTCTATCTTTGTCTTGGTTTCTAGGTGTGCGTCATATCTCAGACGTTCCAGCATTTTTGCAATTGTTTTAGGTGTGTAAAAACCCTTATGTTTGAATTTACGGATACTTTCTGTCTTATGTGTCATGAATGGTGAATCTGGTGTCAGTGTTTCACCGTTCTTTTCTCTATCTTCCTGATACTCCTTTATGACTTGCGCACATTCAGGAGTACAGAACACTTCATACCTTGCGTTTATATCGTAACTGTAAGGTGTAAACTTGTAAAGTTTGTATTCTTCTATATACTTTGTATCTCCAATACGCAATTCTGCAAGTGCGGTAACCCTCATTCCTGTAGTTAGCAAGGTAAGCAATGCAACCTTTTCCGTCAAGTCGGCATGGGACAGCATTGATTTTATCTCTTCATTTTCATAGGGTTTCTTATCAACTTGCAGTCTAGCCTTGCCTTTTATTCTTGATAATTCCTTCCAGTTTGGTATATCCCTCCGATTCATGTCATAAAAAAATTTGATTGCTGACATTGTAAGGTTCATATAAAAATTTGATTGCTGACATTGTAAGGTTCATATCCGAATACGAGACGTTGCTGGCCTTCCTGCGATTCATATAATTGCTTATTGCATTGAACAAGTCGTCCCCTTCAAGTTCCAACAACTGTTCATATCCATCAAATTTAAGGAATTTTAGGAAGCCTTTGAGGTGATAACTGTATGTTAACCTTGTTTCATCACTCTGACATGCCTTCTCAAAGTTCTCAAAAGGCGTGTATATTGGTGTGTAAGACGCTTTTTTCAACCATTTTCCATGCGGATTCCTTTAATTTAAGGTACAACTTCACTTCATAAATTATAGATTATGACGTAACCAGTATTATTCGTATTAGTTGATTTGATTCAAGGTCTGAAGTATTTTTTCGGTTAATGCATTGGATCTAATTTTTATTTCTTCTTTTATTGTAGTTGGTAAAAATTCTGCATTAAAAAGATAATCAAAGGCTTTTCCTTGAATAATTTCAATGATTATTTGCCTTGAGACTGACTTCAACTGATACGCCGGCTTCATCTTGAACTACCAACTACACGTTATTATGTAATCTCATGTATGTATCTAATCTCTTGTATGAATTGTTCAAAATAGACTGCTCATCCTCTGAAGTTCAGACTTCATGATGTCCTGTCCAGTATGTAAATGGTTGATCTAGTGAATTATACCCTCTTAATTGCTCGAGTAACCAAATATTGGAGACCATTTGGTGTACGAATTCAAGATCTTTTATTACCTATAGAGCATTGGGTCAACATGAACGTCTTTCTGGATGACCCTCGCAAGCAACAGGATTGGAAATACGTGCTAACTGTTCCTCGTAAACTTTTGTTCTACACTTTTTTCATAGGACCATCTTACTGGTTTACATCTCTTTTGTTTGTGCTTTACTAATAATATTTTTATTATCCGTCTTGCTTGCTTGATCGTCTCACCTGCTGTTTTTATTAACATTATCTTTGAATTATTTATTCTGTTGTACTTAGTTGCAGATACGATCTTTCAGTATTAGTAGAAAGAATATGTACAAACAGAAAGAGAGACAGTAGTATATAATTCAACAATAATCTAATTTTTTTACTATTTTATTAGAATATTTCAAATACAAGAAACTTGATTTATTGGTTATTATGACTAAATTTGGTCTTTATACGGAATCACCTAAAATCCCATTTGAAACACACTTATATGGATTGGATGAACCTATTAAAAAACAATTAATTGATCTGAGAGAATTCGTAAAAGATCTGGGGAGGAATGTTATTGAAGAAATTCGACCTCACAGAATAGTATATTCTAAGACAATAGCATTTCGTGTATTTTTAGACATAAAACCAACTAAAGAAGAATTGATAGTTTCGATAAGAATTGATAGACAAAACCCCTATACTACATATAAGGTAAACCATAGATTTGATTTGACAGATATTAAAAAAGAGATAGAAAGTGCGTATAAAAATATATCATGATATTTTAAAATTCAGAAATTATTTAACCGTCTATCTTAAAACCTTGAAATTCACCGGTATAAGTTTCATAGTTTATATCAATTTTATCGACTCTACTATTCCCAGGTCCCGTATGACACCATTCTATCACTTTTTCAACATTTGACGGTAATCCTTCCAAAATACATTCGACATCTCCATTTTTAAGATTTCGAACCCAACCACTAACCGCATTTTTTATAGATATTTCTTGAGTATATTTTCGAAAATAGACTCCTTGAACTTTACCAGAGATTATTAGATGAGCTCTTATATTACTCAAATAATTATTAACCATGACATTCTCATCCTTAGGAAGCGTATCTTGTGGATTATTATTACTCAATACAATCATACGAGAAACGAGATTATCAAATATAAATTATGAGAAAGATTATAAAAGAAATTCTTCTTCCTCGTTAAAGATCTTTAATGATGTACCATTTCCAAGTTTGAAGTTGCTTTCACTAGTTTTCGTAACTATGGGTGAAATGGTATAGAGAATACTATAGAAAACCCAACATTGTAAAAAGAGACATAATTTCCAACTTTATAATTATTAAGATTTGAAAATCATGATTAAGGAAAAAATAATAGGTATCGCATAGCCTATCAACAAGGTGAAAATCAATTTTGATAGGAGAAACATGAAAAAAGTTAAATGGCATTGTACTGGTTTCATTAGACTCTCTTAATTTAATATAAATACACCTTCTTTCAATTTTATAATAAAATAATGCTCTATTCTACAACTCGTTTATACAATCTTTTTTATACATCTAATTAGCAACTATGTTACAATTTTACTTCTAAACCAGTTATACAATGATACTTAGCATCATCTCTTTTACAATGTTCTCAAATATAATAGCGGAAAAATATTCTCCAAACATAATTTTAGTAAAAGTGATAAAATAATATTGTTAACCTCAATATGGATTATAGCTAAAAATAAAAATGAGATCTTTCTTTAAGCAGAATAGGTAAGAAAATAGTTTTTATTGATTATTTCATAAAAAAATAAAATAGTTATGATTGCCTATTCTAACGATAATAGGGAACAGTTACTTTTTGATTAGGTGTTGTTTCACGTTGTTTCTTTATTTTCTTAACTGCATTTTCATAATCTTTCATCGAAACGAAAGCTTCAGATGCATGTTTAGCTGCTTCGTCAGGAGAAGAATATTTTTGCAGATAATTCTGCAGAACGAAGGAAACCGCAACGTTAACTAATGAACTGACTTCAGCTCCAGTAAAACCTTCTGTAAGTTCTGTTATTTTTTCTAGATCGACGTCATTTGAATTAGGTTTATTATTAGAATTCATTTTTAAAATCATATATCTTGTTTTCTTGTCTGGGAGTGGTACATAGACTATCTTGTCAAATCTACCTAGTCTTAGTAATGCAGGGTCAATCATATCAGCACGGTTGGTGGCAGCAAGAACCACTACACCAGAAAGAGCTTGAATACCATCCATTTCTGTTAGTAATTGGGAAACAACCCGTTCTGCTACCATACTATCATTTTCAATCCCTCTGATAGGAGCTATAGAATCTATTTCATCAAAAAATATCACACATGGTGAGGCCTGTCGTGCGCGTCTAAAGATTTCACGAATGCCTTTTTCAGATTCACCAACCCATTTTGATAGCAGTTCAGGTCCTTTAACACTGATAAAATTGGCTTCAGATTCTGTTGCAACGGCCTTAGCTAGCATGGTCTTGCCTGTTCCAGATGGACCATGTAACAGTACACCTTTTGGTATGGTATGTCCTAGTTTATTGTACATATCTGGAAAACGCATTGGCCATTCTACTGCCTCTTGCAGTTCATGTTTAACTTCTTCCAGTCCACCTATATCAGGCCAATGTACATCTGGTGGTTCCAGATAGACTTCTCTCATTGCTGATGGCGTTACATCTTTTATAGCATGATTAAAATCGCTCATGGTTATGATTAATTTGTTCAATACTTCTGGTGCTAGTTTTTCATCTTCTAGATTTAGTTCTGGCAGAAGACGTCTAAGACATTTCATTGCTGCTTCTTTACATAGATATTCCAGATCAGCTCCAACAAATCCATGAGTAATTGCTGCTATCTTGTCTTGATCTACATCTGTATCAAGTGGCATGTTACGGGTATGAATCTGTAAAATCTCCAATCTCCCACGTTTATCAGGGACTTTGATCTCTATTTCTCTATCAAAACGACCCGGTCTTCGTAGTGCTTGATCTAGTGCATTTGGTCTGTTTGTTGCGGCTATTACTATAACTTTACCTCTTGCTTCAAGACCATCCATTAACGATAATAATTGTGATACAACTCTTCTTTCCACCTCGCCTGTTACTTCCTCTCTTTTTGGAGCGATTGAATCTATCTCGTCAACAAACATTATGGAGGGAGCCTTTTCTTTTGCTTCTTTGAATATTTCCCTAAGACGGGCTTCAGACTCTCCATAAAACTTGCTCATGATTTCTGGACCAGAAATGCTTATGAAATGAGAATTACTTTCATTGGCAACTGCTTTGGCAAGCAGAGTTTTACCTGTTCCAGGTGGTCCATGTAAAAGAACACCTTTTGGAGCCTCTATTCCCAATTTCTCAAATATTTCTGGATGTCTTAATGGGAGTTCAATCATTTCTCGTACTTTTTGTATCTCTTCTCGTAATCCACCTATATCTTCATATGTAACTTGTGGCACTCCACGTAGAGTCTCGCCTTTTTCTGCTATGTGGAATATGGTTTTCTGCGTTACAAGTACAGCATCTGCATTGGCAGGTGTAACACCAATAACTTGAAATGTTAGACGTCCTCCAAAGTATGGAACCATGACGTTATCTCCCTTGATAATTGGGACACTTTCCAGTGCATCTGCAAGATAACGTTCATCTATTGGAGGAATGGCTTCAAGAGGAGAAAGTAAAATTTTTTCTGCATTTATAGCATTAATTTTTCTAATAAAAACTGTATCACCTATCGCAATTCCAGAATTATTTCTTACAAGACCATCAATTCTGATGATACCTTTTCCTTCATCTGAAGGATAAAGTGGTAGACATTTTGCAGTGGTTCTTCGCTTTCCTCTGATTTCTACAACATCACCAGTAGAAACAGCTAAAGAATCCATAGTGTCATAATCAATTCGAGCAATTCCGCGACCTACATCACGTGTGTATGCCTCTAGTACTTTAAGAGAAAGAGTATTCTTACTCAATACACTTAAATTTTATCAATTAAAATCACATAATAATCTTTGGTTGGTTTCATAATAATATATATAAAATAGAAATTCATAAGAATATTTTTTATTTAATATAATATAATATAAAAAATTTAATGTTACTTACTCGATGTAGACATTATCAACATATTATTTATCCTTTTAATTTTATTAAAACACAAAAGTTAAAATCACCTAAATAGATCGATTCTTTTAGATTAACTTTGGGAAAACGACCACTAGTACGTAGAAGAGGACGAGGAGGCAAACAATTTAGAGCAATTAAGGTAGGAAAGATTGCTGCAGCTAAATATCCAAATTTTAAATTAGATGAAAAACACTCTGGTACTGTAGTTGATATAGTTCACGAAAGAGGAAGAGACGCTCCCTTAGCTAAGGTAAAATTTGATAAGGATATAATGTCTTTTATTCCAGCAGCTGAAGGTACAGCTGTGGGTAGTATTATACAAACTGGAGATGGTACTCCTGCAACTTCAAGAAATATTTTATCGTTAGAATCTATCCCAGATGGAACCATAATTTGCAATATAGAAAGGAATGCAGGGGATGGAGGAAAATTAATTAAGGCTGCTGGTTCTTCGGCCGTTGTATTTTCACATTCTACTGAAGGTGTGACAATAAAATTACCTTCAGGAAAATTCATGACGATTAATCAAAAGTGTCGTGCTATGATAGGAAATATAGCTGGTGCAGGAAGAACGGATAAGCCTTTCCTAAAAGCTGGAAACAAAGCAAAATACATGAAGGCACGTGGTAAATTATATCCAAAAGTCAGGGGAATTGCTCAAGCAGCAGTTTATCATCCTCATGGAGGTGGAAGACATCAACATATTGGTCGTCAATCCTCTGTCAGCAGAAATACACCACCAGGTAGAAAAGTGGGAATCATAGCTCCAAGGAAAACAGGGCGTGGCCGATTAAAGGACCGTAAATGACCATTCTTTTCTTAATGGAAAATAATTTTTGGCTCATGATTTTTTACAAACAAACTTTTAGTAATTATTTTTGCAATATCAAATCTATTTTTCGTAGTTTAAAATTAAAAAAATTTAAAATGTAGATTATAACACTTTAAAGCTTGTCATACATATAAGAATGATCTTTAGTTGAATTTATACATTAGACCTTTTAACTAAATTTTATTTTTCCATAAATTTGAGATAGTTAAATGCATAGCTTTACAAATGAATTCGATCTTTAATTAAATTCAATTGGCAAAAAAAAATATAATTTAAGAAGCTTTCATTAACATACACAACAATGCTTTTTGCACATGTATCCGATTTTCAGCTTCATCCCAAACAACAGATGATTTTCCATCTATTATTTCCGAGCTGACCTCTTGACCTCTTTTTGCAGGTAAACAATGCATAAAAATAACATCATTTTTTGCATACCTTAAAAGCTCTGAATTTACTTGATATTTTGGAAGAAAAATTTGTTCTCTTTGGATTTTTTCATCATCCTTTCCAAGTGAAACAAAAGTGTCTGTTACAACAATATCAGCATCTTTCACAGCATTAATTGGATCATTTACGACCGAAATTTGAGATCCGGTTTTTTTTCCTTCTTCTTTTGAAAGTCTTACTATCCAATTTAATGGTTCGTATCCTTTTGGACAGGCTGCCGTCATATTTATACCGGTTTTGGCACAACCTATAAGAAGATCGTTACAAATATTGAAACCATCTCCTATCCACGCAAGACTTAAGTCTTTTAATCTAGTTTTATGTTCTCTTATAGTTAAAAGATCTGCAAGTATTTGGCAAGGGTGAAAAAGATCTGACAGACCGTTTATAACTGGAATGGTTGAAAAAATTGATAATTTTTCAATATCACTGTGATCATATACTCGTGCCATAATGCAATCCAAATACAAGGACAAAGTTTTTGCAGTATCTTCTATAGTTTCTCCTTTTGCCAACTGTATATCATTTGAACCCAAAAATATTGCATGACCACCAAGTTGTAGCATACCTGTCTCAAAACTCACTCTTGTACGAGTAGAAGGTTTTTGAAAAATCATTCCCAATATTTTTCCTTTTAGTAATGGTCTTGATTTCCTTGATCTAAATTCTTTTTTAAGATCTGCTGCAAGATCTAATAGTATACTGATCTCGTTTAAATCTAGGTCCTGTAAACTTAGTATATTTTTATTCCTTAAGTATTTCATCTAAATCATCATCTGTAAGGTATACCACATCATTTTCTGTGTTTTCGTTTTTCTTATCATTTTTTTTATCTTTGTCATCCTTACCAAAATCATCATTTTTTCTTAAGATGGATTTGACTTCAGTTGTTTCGTTGTTACGTTGTACTTTAGGAATTTCAGAACTTGCAGACTTACGTTTTCCAAATATAGATAAAAAACTTTTCTTTTTATTCTTCTTTTCTTCAAGCTGATCAGTTTTTTTATCATATTCATTTATAGTTTTGGAAAATTCTTTTTCAGATATTTCGCCTAACTTCTTGTCACACGACTCATTCTTAACAGAATCAGAAATTTTATAGATATTATTTTCTTGTTCTGTTTTTTTACCAGTTATTTCCTCATTGTTTTGAATTTGATGGTTGTGTGTTTGTTGTTCGGTAACAAATCCTTCAGATCTAGATGTATATGAAGATTTATCAATAGATAAATCATTTTTTGAATTAGAACTATATATAATATTATTTTTAACAATTTCTTCTGAAAAAATCTTCTTGTCTAAAGTTTTTGTTGGTTTTTGATCCGATAACTCTTTTCTTATATCATGATCACTAGAATTTGTATTTATAGTAGTTTTTTTGGTTTCTGCAGAAAGTGTGGAACTAAATAATGATTCGATAAATTGATCAAGATCGAAAGGAACTATATCATCATAATTCTGACCTATACCCAGATACATAATAGGTTTAGATGTTAAATATGAAATTGAGATTATTGAACCTCCTTTTGAATCTGCATCAGTCTTTGTTAATATAGCTCCATCAAATTTTGTATAAGAATAGAATTCTGTTGCTTGAAAAATAGCGTCATTTCCTGCGAGGGAATCACCTATAAATATTTTTAAATCTGGCTTGACAACTTGCACAATTTTACTAATCTCATCCATAAGATTCTTTGCGGTTTGCATTCGCCCTGCTGTATCTATCAATATTGCATCAACCCTATGTTTTTTTCCATATTCAACTGCATCCCTTGCAACAGCTGAAGGATCTGCACCATAGCGTTGATGTATCATTTTTAATGATAGTCTTTTGGCATGTTCATGTAATTGTTCTATTGCTCCCGCTCTATGAGTATCACTAGCAGCTAAAACAACAGAAATATCGTTTTTGCGAAGAAGATTCGCAATTTTTGCAACTGTAGTTGTTTTTCCTGTTCCATTAATGCCTAAAAATACTACAATATAAGGACCTTCTTGTCTTTCTTTTTTTGTTTTAATAATCTTTACTAGATCGACACTTCCTGATTTGGAAAGAATGTCATAAATAGATCTCTTAAGATTTAACTCAATGATTTCTTCTGCAGTTTGACCTTTTTCTAAAGTCAATCCTAATAATTTCGCTTTAAGGCTATTAGAAATATCAGCGATGACTTCCTGAGCAACGTCACTTTCTAATAATGCAATTTCTAGGTCAAATAAAGTATTTTCAAGATCCTTTTTTGTTATTTCTTTTTTACCTATATCCGAAATAGCATTGGAAAATGCTTTTTTTAATTTATCAAACATTTTGAATCAGTTTACTCAAATTACTATATTTTTTTAGGTATTTACTTTTATTTAGGACGATGTTTGATGTAATATGGAGTTTACCTGAATTTGAATTTGTTCAAGTTGTGTAGTTATCTGTCTTTTTTGATTTGTTAATTGATTTATTGCTATCTCGAATTCTTTCATTCTAGATTCTATATAATTTAATGTATCTGCTCGTGTTTTTTCTAAAGTAACTCCTGCACCAACATTGACTAGTAAGGTGTCTAGAGAGTGAACATTGGCTTTTATAAAGACACCAATTCCAATTGGCACCAAGGTTTCATTTTCTTGTCCGGCTGGAATATTTTGAAGAGCATAAGATGCAAGACGAGCTTCTTCAATTAATTTTGTAACCGTAACTTCCCTTCCAATTATCTCATTAAGATATAGTTCCAAAGTCCTAGAATGTTGAGCTAGTTCGTTTATACGCTGTTCAATAGCTATTCTTTGGGAGTTGGGGTCTTCGCTCATCATTATTAAACTATTTTGAATCCACTTATAACTGTGACGAAAATATATAAAAGAGAAATAATATACAATTATTTTCAAAATACTAACAAATAATCATACTTTTGAGACTTTCATCATATCTATTATTTTGACTTTCATTCCATAACGATCCTCGTTATTTTTCATATGATTATAAATACGTAGCAGATCGTAAGAATTCTTTACGAGATTAAAAGTTCCTCTTATCTTCATCATAATAAATTTGAAAACCAGAGAATAAATACTGAAATATTTCAAAACTTTTTTACGATATGATTCGAAATCGTTGTAGTTTTCTATAAAGAGATCTGCACATATTGTAGATGGTATTATCCCTTCTCCAAGCAATGGATATACGGTTCCTATTGATTCTCCAACTCCAATTGTCTTTATACCATCATTGAAGGGTTCTGAGTTTGAAGGAGGACTTATTCTAACTGGTCTCCCATTTTTCTTAATAATATGACATTTGTATTGTTTGAGAAATTGTTCCAAAAAGAGGTTATGGTTTTTCCTAGTAAAATCTCCTGCTCCTATATGAGCATAGCCATTTCCTAAAGGAAAATACCAGAAATAACCTGACATTGAAGGAAAGCATTTAAGATAAAAATCATCAAATGGGAGATTGTTATTTTCATACTTGACTTTATATTGAACACAGGGGATCCACATCTCATAATCTAACCTTGGAAGATAATTTCTGTGAAAACCAGTCGAATCAATTATCAGATCGAATTCAGATTCTAATACTTCTTTTTTTGGAGCTTTACCGAAATGGATTTCACTTCCTTTTACCATATCTTGTATAAGTTTTAATTTATCGTAACTGATCATTCCTCTTAAACCTATATCAACATGAGTGTCTTCATTCAGGTCTACCCTCATATTTTTTCCATCATGTAGGATATAATCATCAAAATTAAGACCACATTTTTTTGCATAATTTACCATGACATTTTTACATGTAGCCCATGCACAAACTGCATCATGTTCTTCTTCTTTCATTCGTTCAAATCCAGTAATTTGAATGTCATGTATATCATTAAATTGATTCATTAGATAGGCTCCAGCAACTCCTATACCAATCACAGCAATTTTCATTAACATAAAATCTAGAATAAATCAAAAATAAAAATATATTGAGAGAAATCGATATTCTAGCACTATTGAAAAATAAAATTGAGATGTCTGGTTCTGCAAGAGCCGGAATTGGAATCTTAGTGATGGGTGCATTACTTCTTGGGATAGGGTATTATCAAGAGAGAGGAGCTCTTTCTCTATATGGATTAATAATGACCATAAGTGGATTTAGTCTATATATGATATCATCCATATACACATCAATAAAAAATAAAAGATATGGATCTAAATAGATTTCAGTCCAAATAGATCGCGGGTTTGTACGGTCTTGAAAATTTCGATCGTTGTTTTGGATCAAATCTTTGAGGATCGTTCTCTGAATAAACAATGATCTTGACAGGATTGTTTTTTGTTATTTCTGTAGATATTAACTCCTTACCATACTCAATAATAAAAGATTCATCTAATACCTTTATTTGTAATCTATTACTTCGCGACTCTGCAGATGCTGATAGAATATCTTCAATCATCTTCTTTACTAAAGAAGGATCATGTTTAGCTTCAGAAGTTTCAGGATTATTAATAAGATTTTGCATGATATTTCCAAAATTTGTTTGGTTTTCTACTGTTATAGACGCTAGAATTTGATTGTATATTATTTGTTTTTTAATTGAAGAACAATAAATATAAACTGTACTTGGGATCTTTTTGGTTATCTTGATTATTTTGTTAATATCATCTATCAGATTCTTGATAAATTCTTCTGATTCTTCCACAAGAGGATCAATTTTTTCTTTGTAAACTATTGGCCACTTTGATAAATTAATAGATTTCTTATTACCAAATTTTTCCCAAATTTCCTCTGAAATAAAAGGAGCAAATGGAGAAAGCATCTTTATTCTTAAAGATATAGAAAGTAAAAAAATAATATTGACATAATGGTTTTCCTTTCTTCCTTTTGAAAGTGACCATTTTTTATACCATTGAATATCCTGATCAAAAACATATAACAAATGATGTAATGCTTCTCTCACTCTTAAAGCTTCCATAGATTCAGTAACATTATGAATGAACCTCTGTAACTTATTTATCATCCATTTATCTTCTAATTCAAGAAAATTTTCTTTTTCTTCAAGATAAGAATATAACAAATCTTCAAATTCATCGTTCCTGATAGATGATTGAAATTCCTGTAATTTCTGAATAAATGTTTTATCTACAGAGCTTTTGTAGGACGAATCAAGAGCTTGATTATATAGGTCATATAGCTTAGACCTAATGGATTTCGCTATTTCAAATGAGAAATCGGCGTCTTGAAGAAGTTCAGCAGAAATAAGGATACATAATCTTATTGTGTCTGCTCCGTAGTTTTGGATGACTGTTCTAATTGGAATTATATTTCCTAGCGACTTGGACATTTTTTTACCTTCCATAAGTACAGAACCATTTATGACCATTTGTTTTGGCCAATATTTCTTCTCAAATATAGCTACATGATTAAAAATAAAAAAAGATAGGTGATTAGGTACTAAATCACGTCCCGAATGTCTACAATCAACGGGATAAAAATAGATAAATTCTTTTCGTAGTTTTTCTAGTAACGATTTATCAATTTTACATCGTCTTTCAATATCATTGATATCTCCTTCACCAAATAAAATAAAATCAAAGAATGATTCATCTATTTCATCAATATATTGATTTATTGAATGGCTTTCACTATTAACAAACTTCGATATAGTATAATATGCCATATAGACTACCGAATCAGAGAGGCTTTCTATTATCCATTCGCGATCCCAAGGAAGTTTAGTACCTAATCCTGATTTTCTTGCACATGCTCGCTCTTTTAGCCAATCAACGACGTTATGAAATTCCTGTCTTAGTTCTTCAGGAATTATACTCATAGAATCAATATAATTGTGAACTTTATTCTTCCATTCTGTATCTCCATAATTAATGAACCATTGGTCATTCAGTAGTTTTACAACACATTCACTCCCGCATCTGCATGTGATAGGTTGATTTACAAATTCATAAAATATTTCTGCTTGGTTTTTAGCAAAAAGTAATATCTTTATTTTTTCCTTGGCATCTTTGACATCCATTCCTGAATATATACCTGTATTAGGTAACATTATACCTTTATAATATTCAATACTATACAAATCGTTTGTTGCTTTTTCTAGAGCAGGATCCATTTGATTATTTATACCATATTTTGAGATCACTGTTTCAACTGAAACTGTAGGAGATGATATCGAACTTTTGTTCTCGTATTCTGATCGATTTTTATTATTATCTTCAGTATGTACAGTCTTGAGTTCTATAATTTTGATTGGCTGTATTTCATTCAAGTTTAGCTCGTTTTTGTAGATATGTGGATCTTTCTTCAGATCTTTTATTGCTTGATAGTCAAATGGAGCATGACTAGGTACAGACATAACTATACCAGTACCGGTATCAGGTAAAACGAAATTTGCAGGAAAGATCTGGATATTCTTTTCACAGATAGGACTAATGACATTTTTACCGATCAGATTTTTTCCACTTACAACATTTAAAATTTTAATATTATGATTAAGAAATTCTAACTTTTTTCTGGCTTCTCTGGTTACAATCCATCTTTCTTGGTCAATTTCTATCTCGATATAATCAATATCTGGATTTATCCATAAATTAGTAACCCCAAAAATTGTTTCTGGTCTTAATGTTACAACTGGAAGAAAAATTTCGCTATTCGATAATCTGAACTTTATCAAAATGTATTCATTAAATTCAGGTTCTACATCACCAACTGTATCATGTTGGCTGACGGGGTTATTATCTTTAGGACACCACCCTACAGGATGTGATCCTTGGACGATCAATCCTTTTTTTTGTAATATTTTAAATTGCCAGGTAATAAACTTGAAATATAACTTATCAATAGTTGTGAATTCCCTTCTCCAATCTATGGAATATCCCATATCTTGCATTCCTAGCTTAATTTCATTATGAAAATACCTAGCTATTTTTTCAGGATCTGAAAAAGTTTTGATAATTTCCTCTGGAACATTATAAATATTTTTAAAAGTTTGAATTAGATCTTTATCACCAGATATCACTCTTTTTGACATGGCCAAAATGGGGGTCCCAGTATAATGAAAAGCCATTGGAAACAACACGTTGTTTCCTTTCATTCTCATATAACGAGCATGTACATCCGCTAGTGTGTATGTTCTGCCATGTCCTATATGCTGAGGAGAATTTGGGTAAGGAAAAGCAACGGTAATGAAATATTTTTTTATTTTGTTGTCATCGGGATCTGTGTCAAAAAGTTTTTGCTCATTCCATTTGGACTTCCATTTTGTTTCTATTTGATTCCATTCTAACTTTGATTCAGATTCATTAAAATTCATATTTTTCTCAACCTATTTCAGTGGTGTTAACATATCTTTCTGCTAAATTAATTATCTCATCAATTTTATCTTTAAATTTGCCTCCTCCTTGTCCAAATTTAGAGTCTCCTCCACCAGAACCTCCTAACCTAACAGAAAAATCCTTGGCAATTTTGCCCGCATGATAACCATATCTTCTTGCTTCTTCACCTACGAACACTATTACCCGTATTCCATTTTCTTTAGATATCAGAGATGCATATAACAGAAGGGGATCCAATTCTATGGATTTTTCACCAATAACAATATGATATTCTTCATCTAATTCATCATCAAAAGTAGAATATAACTTTACACCTTGATCTGATATTTGCTTCCCATTATGAGACACATTTTGTGCAAGTACTGGAGCAATTTTTCTCATAATGACTTTTAGCTTTGTTTTTAATTTTTCAGATTCATAGAAATATCGCTGAAAGGATTCTGTCAATCTTTCTTTACTAGATCCTAATGTGTGTGTGATAAGAGAAATGTTGCGATCTTGGTTTTTGATAAAATCTATTGCAGATTGACCTGCTACAAATTCCAATCTTACAACACCATCTTGAATTCTTTCTGATTTTAGGATTTTTATTAATCCTATTTCACCAGTTTTACTAACGTGTGTACCTCCACAAGCTTCAATATCAAAATTACTTATATTCACTATTCTAACATTGTTAGATGGAACAACACCTCCTTGATATATCCTAAAAGAGAATTTTCGTTCACTTTCTCCTCTTTCATATTCTTTGATATTAACATCAAGGTTCTTCATGACTATATCATTAGCAGTATTTTCAATCCTTTCTACCTGCTCTTTAGTTAGAGCAGAATGATGTGTTATATCAAGTCGCCCATAATTTACATCCTTAAACGCTGAATTTTGCCATACCCAAGATCCAAGATTAGATCTTGATGATGAATTTAATATGTGAGTCGCAGTATGATGTTTGGTGATGGAATCACGTCTTTTGGAATCGATCCTACAATTTACAATCAAACCTTCTTTAATAGAAGATAATTTTTCTAATCTGTGAATAACAAGATCTCTATGTTTAACAACCTCTAATACTTTTGAGTCAGATATAATTCCGTTATCTGGTTCCTGACCCCCTCCCCTAGGATAAAATGCTGTTTTATCCAATATTACATAGTTTCCGTTAATAATTTTAACGACTTTGGCTGAAAAATCTCTTATAAGAGGATCTTCATAATATAGCAGTTTTGTTGGAGGTAATTGTTCATCAAATCCCTTTAAAGGGTCCAAAGTATTTGATTTTTGAGTATAACTGTGGAGCTCCGCTAATTTGACATAAAAATTGGACGGTATTTCCGTTATGACTTTAACTTCCTTTAGAAAATCTGGTGTAATACCATCAGATTCATACAACGTTATAAGTTCTTCTACAGTAAGTTGTTTTTGTGTCCTTTTTATATCATTAGCAATATCATTCATGCGATCTCTAGTACTACTATATCTTTCTGATTCCAACTTGAGAATTGTATGAACTTCCTTCTGATATTCTTCTAATTCAGGATACATATTTTTTAGGTATCTTATATGTAGATCCATTAATTCTTCAATTTTTATATCCCACGCAAATCTTTCAATTATTGAAAGGATTCTTCGCAAGAGAATTCTTAAATTATAACCACCTCCTACATTTGATGGTAGAGAACCATCAGAAATAGCAAATAGAAGTGTTCTACTGTGATCAGCTATAGTATAAATTGCCTCATATGGGGAAACAATTTTATCGAGCTGTTCGAATGAAATATTCATTTCTTTGGCAATTCTTTGTTTTAGAATTTTGATCTTATTGGATTGAGAATCAGCCATATCATTAAAGTTCTTTGAGACTAACTTGAAGTAATTTGAGAGTAATTCTTTATCTTTATCCGCTCCCGTAAGATTCTCCATATATTGGATAACAGATCCGAAACAACAATCATAGCTTGTTGGCGTTCCCATAGTTATCCACGAAAATCTTTCTAGTCCTGCACCCATGTCAATA
Organism: uncultured Nitrososphaerales archaeon; assembly: GCA_963695855.1. Taxonomy (GTDB): domain Archaea; phylum Thermoproteota; class Nitrososphaeria; order Nitrososphaerales; family Nitrososphaeraceae; genus TH1177. The sequence continues at coordinate 1,547,631 of CAVOHZ010000010.1, forward strand.
ATTTTGTTCTTCATTATTCTGTAATTGTTTTCATCTCCTTCAAATTCAGTGAATACAGCGTTTCCAAGTTCTAAACCGCGAACAAAATATTCTAGAGAATATCCAAAAGCTCCAGCTCCCATCCAGACATCCTCTACAAAGGTTATCTCGTTTTGATTTATTCCCAAAACTTTTGTAAGTAGATTAAAATCTAATTCAATACATCTATCTTTCCAATAACCTCCAGGAGTATTCGCATTACATGTTTGACCTATCATACAAAAACTAGTATAATGTCTTCCACTTACCCCAACATTTTCAACGTCATTGAATCTCAAACACATTTGGGGTACAACTAGAGGATTTGATGGTAATTCAAAAATAACTTTATCGCCAATTATTCTTTGAAAATCTACGATTGACGCGATCGTGAAATAGAGATCTTCACGCCATCTACAAACTACTGGATATCTTCTGACTATCGAGTGTTTTTGTGATCTGAAATATTTTTCTACCTCTTTCCAAGCATTAACATAATCAAACCTTTTAGTAGTAGGAGAATTTCCAATAAAATCATATTTTTCATGATCTGGACATACCTCTTTATCTAAGATAGACCAGAAGAATTTTCCACAGTTTACACAATTATGGCGTTTGAATCCTACTCTATCAAATAATGAAACCCTATAATATTTATCAGGATCGGATGAAAATAGAGTAGATATTTCTTTCTTGCCCAACTAATGCTACGGATATAATAGTCTATATTAATGCCTTTTTGAAAAATATTTTAAAAAAAATTAAGAAATGAATTGAAAGAAAATAAGAGTAGCTAGTTCTTTGCAAGCGATTCTTCAATAAATTTTTGATAAGCTTCTTTAGGCGCCGCACCTACCGTTCTTGCAATCTCATTTCCATTTTTAAATAACAATAGCGAAGGGATGGAATGGATACCGTATTTTACAGCAATCTCTTGGTTTTCATCAACGTTGACCTTTGCAATTTTAACTTTTCCATCTAGAATTTTTGAAAGTTGTTCTACTGCTGGACCCACCATTCTACATGGACCACACCATTCTGCCCAAAAATCAACAAAAACAGGTAATTGGGAATTTATCACTTCTGCTTCCCAAGAATCCTTATCTACATGAAGTAGATTCTCATAGTTCCCCATAATCTGAAAATATGAATAAGGATATTTGAACTATACTAATAAAAAAATATAATTTTAAAAATAGTCTGTGATTATAGATAGTTTTTTACTAATAATTTAACACGACTTTAAATTTATCTTTTATTGAAAATAATTTTTGCCGGAAAAAGAAATTTGCTGGTGAATTTATGAATTGTATAATTAAATTCTTTGATAACTCCGTAAAGCACTATATAAAAAATAAATTAGTGTTGTATAAACCTTATACAATATCTAGGTTTTGAAATTGGATGAAATGTTAAAGGAAGAAGAATTGGGAAAATGGAGAAAAAATCAATATTCTTCTGACATTGACCATTCCTTTGAAGGAAAAATTGTTACTTTGATGGGATGGGTTTCAAGTGTTAGAGATCATGGAAATATTCAATTTATAATGTTAAGAGACAAGCAAGGAGATTTACAAGTTATAGCTAAAAAAGGACAATGTTCAGACGATATATATTATCAAATATCCAAAATAAGGGAACATACTTCTATGGCCATTCGTGGAAAGGTAATATCACAGAAAAAGGCTCCAAACGGTGTAGAGATAATGCCGCTTGAGCTTAAAATATTTTCTATTCCTATTAAAGCGCCTCCATTTATGATTCAACATAAGGATCCAGCTGGTATAGATACAAGATTAGATTTTAGAGCTATTGATCTCAGAAGAAAACATCTGCAAAATATTTTTATTATTCGAGATTCTGTCCTAAAATTTACTAGAGAATTTTTAGCTAATGAAAGATTTATAGAAGTTAACACTCCAAAGATTATTGCCACAGCATCTGAAGGAGGTACAGCATTATTTCCAATATTTTACTATGACAGAGAAGCATTTATGGCACAGAGTCCTCAGATATACAAAGAACAATTGACATTATCTTTTGAGAATGTTTTTGAAATAGGTCCTATCTTTAGGGCAGAACCCTCTCGTACAAATAGACACTTATCTGAAGCTACTTCTATAGATATCGAAAAAGCTTTTGTGGATTATAATGATATCATGACAATGTTGGAAAAATTTATCAAATATGTAATAAAGTCATTAAAGGAAAATAACTCGAAAGAAATTGCCGAGCTTGAAATAGATTCACATATTATCAACAATTTAATGATTGATAATACTGGTACTGAATCTTTCCCCAGATACAAATATTCAGATATGATAGAAAGATTAAGAGAATCTGATGAGAGGATTAGATGGGGAGATGATATCTCACCGCAGCTCATTAACAAACTTGAAGATGAGAAGTTAAATGGATTTTACTTTATAGTGGATTGGCCATCATCTACGAAACCATTTTATGTTAAAGAAAAGTTATTAGATCCTAAAATTTGCGAGTCATTTGATTTAATGTATGGTTCTTTAGAAATATCTTCTGGAAGTACAAGAATTAGTAATAAAGATATTCTTGTAAACAGGATGAAAAAAAAAGGCCTCAATTTGAATTCCTTTGATTATCATTTGCGTATTTTTGATTATGGAGTACCTCCTCATGCAGGATGTGGTATAGGTCTTGAAAGATTATTAATGACGATTACTAAGGTAGATAATATTAGAGATACTATATTATATCCAAGAGATATTGATAGATTATCTCCTTAATGAATAGGATCTTTAGAATATGATCACAAAAGACGAACTTAAGCATCTCAGTAAACTTTCCAAAATAGAACTATCTGAAGAAGAGTATGAAATATATGTAAAACAGATTGAAAAGATTGTTGGATATTTGGATAAATTAGATCAAATATCTTTAAATGAAATAGAGTCATATTCAATGATAAAGAAAATTTCAGATTTAAGAGATGATGAAGTTAATGAATTTGATAGAGACATACAGAAGGTCATAAAAAATAAAAAAGACAAATTTGTCAGAGGTCCACAGATGAATTAGTATGTCAAATCTGCCAAAATTAGATGTTCAGGGTGTAGTAGAGGGTATTAGAAATAGATATTTTACTGCTGAAGAATATGTTTCTTCGTTACTGGATAGAATAGAAAAGATAGACAAAAAGATTAATGCATTTATAACACTTAATAAGAATGCCTTAAACCAAGCAAAAGAGATCGATAAAAAGATAAAAAGGGGAGATCCTGTTGGGTCTTTAGCTGGAATAGGTATAGGAATTAAAGATAATATAAGTACAATAAATCTAAAAACTACCTGTGCCTCTAAAATGTTATCAGAATATGTTCCCCCATATAATGCCACCGTAGTAAAAAGACTGCTAGACAAGGATGCAATAATTATAGGAAAGGTAAACTTGGATGAATTTGCTATGGGATCAACTACAGAATGGAGTTTTTTTGGTTTGACACGAAATCCATGGAAGACAGATTATGTTTGTGGAGGGTCTTCTGGGGGAAGTGCAGCAAGTGTTGCAGCACAAATGTGTACTGTATCACTAGGTTCAGACACCGGGGGATCGATACGATGTCCATCCAGTTTTTGTTCTGTCGTAGGATTGAAACCTACATATGGTTTGGTTAGTAGATACGGCCTTATTTCATATTCTAATAGCTTGGAACAAATTGGTCCTATTGGTAAAAATGTTTCAGATGTCAGAGAAATATTTTCTATCATTTCTGGAAAAGACTTTAATGATAATACTACTTTAGACAACAACATATATAATCGTAATACAGTAAATAATAAATCATACAATAATAAGAAGATAAAAATAGGATTAATAAAAGAATTAATTGACGGAGCTGATGTAGATGTTTCCAAGTGTGTTTATTCTTCAATGGACGTTTTTAAGAATCTAGACTTTGAGTGTGAAGAGACCTCATTGAAATCTACAGAATATGCACTTGCCTCATATTACACTATAGCCACAGCCGAAGCTAGCAGTAACCTTGCAAGATATGATAACATACGATATGGTTTTGAATTAGATCCTGAGGAATATGAATGGAATGTTTATTTTTCAAAAGCAAGAGGAAATTTTGGAAATGAGGTTAAACGTAGAATAATAGTTGGTACATATGTATTGTCTTCTGGATACTATGGAAAATATTACCTTAAAGCCCAGAAAGCTAGATCTATGATAAAGACGGAATTAAAGCAATTGTTCAAGAAATATGATTTATTACTATCTTCAACTGTTCCTGTTCTTCCGTTTAAAATTGGAGAAAAGATAGATGATCCACTGATGATGTATCTGATAGATGTAAATACCGTTTTAGCCAATTTATCTGGCATTCCCGCTATATCTATTCCTGCTGGACTCAAAGATGGTCTTCCGATAGGAATTCAAATAATGGCAGATGAATTGCAGGAAGATAAACTATTTAATTCAAGTGAATTATTTGAAAAATCTATTAATATTAATTCATATCCAGATCTATAATGGTCCTTCCAGTTAAAATTGGTCTTGAGATACACTGCCAGCTAACAGAATTGAATAGTAAATTATTTTGTTCGTGCTATTCAAACTATCGAGGAAAAGACATCAACGAAAATATATGTCCAGTCTGTATAGGTTTACCAGGAAGTCTGCCTATTTTGAATAAAAAGGCATTAGAACATGCCATCATGATCTCGAAAGCCCTAAATTGTAAAGTACCAGAAATAACTATGTTTTCAAGGAAAAATTACTTTTATCCTGATCTGCCAAAAAATTTTCAGATTACACAATATGATTCCAATGAAACCGATACTAGTATTGGTAAAAATGGTATTGTATTCTATGGAAATAACAAAAAGACAAGAATTAGAAGAATTCAATTAGAGGAGGACCCAGGTCGGCTTATTTTTGAAGAGGGTAGACAACAAGCATTAATTGATTACAATAGATCTGGTGTTGCACTTGTAGAAATAGTAACTGAACCTGATTTTACTGACCCAAAAGATGTAAGATTATTTCTCAATAAAATGACTTCAATACTAGAACATTTAGGTGTATGTCATACAGACTTGGAAGGATCTGTTAGATGTGACGCCAATGTTTCTATTGGAGATGGAAAAAAAGTTGAAATAAAAAATGTTGGATCGTTCGGAGATGTAGAGAAAGCCCTTGCGTACGAGATAACAAGACAGCAAACAATGAATTTACATGAGATTGAGATAAAGGCAGAAACTCGTCATTGGGATGATAAAAGGAAGATAACAAAGCAATCAAGATCGAAAGAAGAAGAAGAAGATTATCGGTATTTTCTAGAACCGGATATACCAAAAATCATGGTGGAAGAAAAATACATTGCTTCTCTCCAGATTCCAGAACTTCCGGATGATAGAAAATCTAGATTTATTAATAACTTCGGATTATCAGAACATGTATCCCAAATACTTATCGATAATAAGGAATTAGGAGACCTCTTTGAATCTGCTGTCAATATATATAATTCTCCGGTATCAATATCAAATTGGATAGTTAGTGATATTTTGGCTTTCGCGGATTATGATTCATCTGGGAAAAAGTCTCTAAAAAAGATGAAGATCAATGCTAACCATATCGCAGAAATTGCAAAATTGGTTGATAATAACAAAATTAATAGAACAACTGCTAAAAATATTATTGGCAAAATTATTAAAACTGGAGAATTGCCTTCAAAGTTAATAAATGGAAAAGAGGTTACTATGATTACAGATGAACAAATCCTCAATGAAACGATTAACAAAATATTTGAGGAGGGAAGAAATGTAGTAATTGATACAAAAAAAAATATCAATGCCATTAATTTTCTATTGGGAAAAGTGATGATGGCTACTCGCGGAAGAGCAGATCCTAAGATTACTATGAAGTTAATAAGAAAAAAATTAGAACAAATTTAGAATTAAAATATCAAATAAAAAAATAAATTAGCGTTACCAAAAAAATGTAATGGATCCAAGAACAATATTTCCTCGACTAAAGTACTACCTCTAAAAATCTTTTAAATGTTGCAGTATCATTGGAAGAAATACACCCACATCAGTTACTATTCCAATAGCTTGAGTTGTACCTCTATCCAATAGTTTGGTGACAACAGATTGATTTATATCAACTGCAATGACTTTTACATACGAGGGTAACATATTTCCTACGGCGATTGAATGCAACATTGATGAAAGCATTATTACCATTTTTACATCCTTCAAAATTTCTTTATATTTCCTTTGAGCCTCAACAATATCAGTAACAACATCTGGAATAGGACCATCGTCTCTTATAGATCCAGACAATACATATGGAATATTATTTTTAATACATTCATACATAATTCCTTTCGTTAGAGATCCCTTTTCAACCATTTTCTTTATTGAACCGTATTTAAAAACTTCATTGATTGACTGCATGTGATTTCTGTGTCCTCGTACTGCTAAAGTTCCGTCATCGATATTCATTCCAAGAGAAGTACCCAATAATGCATTTTCAATATCATGAACTGCTAACGCATTTCCAGCAAGTAACCCGTCAATATAGCCCATACTTATTAATTTGGCTAAGGATTGTGAACCACCAGAGTGTACTATTACTGGTCCTCCTACGGCAACTATTTTACCTTTTTTTTGTTTTACATCATAAATATCGTTTGCTACTTTTTTGATAATATGTTGGGTTGGTCTCTCACTAGATGAGCTACTACTCATAAATTGAAATATATCGACTCCCTGACGCGGTCTTTCTTCTGGGATAATTCTTATGCCTCTTTCCTTTACTACTACAGGATCTCCTTTTTTTATATCTCTTATCATTTTACATTCGGCAATATTTTTTTGTGTATCAACCACTATACACTTATCCATCATAATATTTTTGACATCGATCCATTTTCCACCATAATAAATCTGCGTTGGTTTATTAGTAGTACTATAAAACAAATCTGGCATAACCATATTCGCTGGAGATGGTTCCAACAAGACATCTTTTTTAGTGATTGGTTGAGCACCTTCTCTATAAACAGCTTCTAATATCTCATCTAGGTGTTTTTGGTCCTTGCCGTTTATTACTAGTCTGGCATAACTAGGAGATGTTTTCTTTCGACCGACGTTAAATTCAATAACTTTGAAATCACCTTTTAGATCCATGATCTTATCGAAAATATTAGTCAGGATCATTGAATCAATCAAATGGCCTTTAACTTCTATTTCCTGTTCTATTTTTTTCGCCAAATTACATTGTTAGATACAGTGTTGGGTACTTAAGGGTTAATTATATAGGCAAAGATAATTTTCCAAAATACTCCTGTAACTTCTGCTCCTCTTTTATTTTTAAAATAATATTATTCTTATCTTCTTCTGAAAACCATTGTGCAATAGTTTTTGCTATCCCATTACTATCACATAACACTATCATATATCCATTGGATTCTTGAACCACTGCAACAAGATTTTCTTCTCCTACCGGAGACCAGTCATTTAATTTAGTATCTTTAAGGGCAAGAGCTGGCATTGCATTTCCCGTATAGAGTTCTAGAAGATCTCGTGCCTGTTTAACTCTTTTCTCTCCAAGTTTTAACGCCATAAAATATTGCATTTTATATACATTATTTTTTATCTAAAGAGTATTTTAAATTTTTCAAGATATTTGAAATACCTAAAATCCCATATAATGATGGATCATCTTCCTGATTACAATATTTTTCTATAGATTTGAAGAATTGTTCTAAATATCTGATTGGATAACCCTGAAGGAAATACTCTCTTGCTTGTAACAACATTTCTAACTTATCCATTTTATGAACTAATCGAGCTTCTTCTGATCCATTTAACAAGAATTCTCTCCATATTCCAATGTAATCTATCCTGACGGAAACAGGAAGGGAAAACAATATGGATTTCATAACTTTATTTTCCTTCATCTTTTTTTCCTTCTCAGGAATTTCACCTGGCATAATATCACCCATTATTGATTCGGCCAGATCGTGTATTATACACATCTTCATTACTTTTCCAGTATCCAGACCTAAAATATCAGAAAAAACCATACAGAGTGCAGATAAGGAATAGCTGTGATCAGCAATAGATTCTCCATTAAGTATTTTTCCTTTCGCAAGCCATCCTGTTCTTTTTATTTTCTTTAATCTAAATATGGATTGAATAAAAGTGTCAATGTCTACATCATGGGATTCGTTGTTACTTACACTATTACTAATATCAATAATTTTATTATCATCTTTAACATCATTTGGTGTATACATACAATATAAGAAAAAAACATGGGTTTTATCTTTTTATTCATTTAAGTGTAATATACCAAGATAAATCACGGCTGAATGATATAAGATATCATTATTAAATCTGATGAAAAGATAGACATAATCAACGGTTTTAGAAAGATGTCAAAAAGATGGGCTAGCAATATTGTAATAATTCCCATTATGACAGTAATTACTATGATTATAGCAACATTTCGTATTTGTCCCATTTAAAGACACTACTTTTTGATTGTAAATTTCTTAATTATATTAAGATTTCCATGCAACATCGGATACACCTAATCTTTTATTTATCAATCTAGCTATGACAAACAACAAATCAGAGAATCTGTTTAAATAGACAAGTATCAAATTATTCACTGTTTCAGCTGAAGTAGAAAGTAATTTTGAAACGTTCGTTTCTGCTCTCCTAGTAATACTCCTAGCAATTTGAAGATGTGCTGATTCTACAGAACCACCTGGCAATATAAAAAACGTTATAGGATCAAGTTCGCTTTCATACATGTCGATTTTATTTTCTAGATAATCTATCATCTCTTTTTTTACCCTAATAGAAGATGGTTTTTTCAAGTCAGGATCAGCGAGATCGGATCCCATAACAAAGAGATCATTCTGTAATGAGGTAAGTAATTCTATCAGATCTTGGAAAAAAAATGCGGAATTTTGTCTTTGTAGCAAAATTGAAATACATAATCCGACATAAGAATTAAGCTCATCAACGCTTCCATAACATATTATTCTTGCATCATTCTTTGGTATTCTTTGGCCACCTATAAGACCAGTATATCCATTATCACCTGTCTTTGTATAAATCCTCATATATCATTAATAAAATCTTCTTATAGCAATTAATATTATCGATACTCAATTATGGAATACAAGTATATTATAATGTTGATTATAAAGACTTAGTATGAATGTACCTCTGCCTTGTGTTCTCGAAGGTATTTTTTTTTCTTGAACCTTTCATTGCATTTATCACATTTGAAAGGCATATCAAATTCCAGAAGAAATCTTTTTTTCCTTTCCTCTGCAGTTTCTACAACTTGATTGGATTCAGGATTAACTGAATTATTCATTTTGCTTATCTCCTAGCAAATTATTTTTAATCTTTATTTAGTTTTAGATATATAGTTATGTTAAAAAAGTTATTAATAAAATTACTTTTATTTTTATAGAAATATTATAAATTTGATTTTATATGAATATTCAACAATATAAATCTTATATAAAACAGAAAATTCGTGAATCAAAATAGAATTATATATTGATGAAATTAATTTAGTTATTTAAATGCCGTCGTAGCTCAGCCTGGGAGAGCACTCGACTCGTTATGGTAATCACGAGGGTGAAGCTGAAGACCGAGCTGTCGTGAGATCAAATCTCACCGACGGCATTAATTAATAATATATTATACTACTCACATTAGGATCGTATTATTGAATGCTATAATACAACTACTTAGAAGATTATTTTGTTCACATAGTGATTCATTCTCTTTCAGATTATACAATAATTTTGATTTCAGTGAATATTATAAGTGTGCAAAATGCGGCAAAATCTTAGGTTATTTTAGCGGATTTGACGAGGATCTGAGAGGTTGATAAAATTAGTTACTAAAATTAGTCTTCAATTGCTAATAGTAAGTTGGTGGATAGGAGCTTCGATAGCATTAGCTTCGTTTTTGATCCCGGTATATAACTATCATATTATTGTTGCATTTATTGGATGGTCAATTATTGTTGGAAGTACTATACTAATAATTTATGAAATAAAGAAAATAAAGGAAGAGGATAGAAAAACTAAGTCATAGAATAACTATGTAGAATTGCTAAATATAAATAAAATTAGATTAAAGACTTTCTTTCCCACCTTGTTCCTCTATTACTACTAAAGTAACTGTTGAGGTAATACCAGGGATTTTCCTTATCTTGTTTGTGATCGTGTTATTCATTGATTCAGTATCACTGGATCGAACTTTAACAAACACATCATGAACGCCATAGGTTCCTCTTACTTCCTTCACATCTGACAACGTTGTCAATTCGCTAATTATTTTTTCTTCCGAGCCTAAAGTACAATTAACCAAAATATATGCTGTGGGCATTGATTTATCTTGTTTTGATTAATATTTTAGTTTTATTTTTTTTTAACCAAAATATTGCCAAATAGATAAGATATTTATCAAAGCTATTGAGAATAGACACAGACTAAAAGTTTTTCAAAATCTATTTTAAAGTTAAATAATTATAATTATCTAAAATGCGGCTACCTTCAAAAGGAGACGATGAATTCGTTTCAAATATTAATAAAGAAGTAGATAGGATTAACTATGAATTTATAACATTTCTGAAACCCAAATTGATCATGCAAAAGGTTAATGTCATGTTAGGAGATGGAACTATTACCACTTCAGAAACATTCGATCCAAGAGAAATTCGGAATTTGTTTCAAAGCTTTTTGAAAGTATTAGACGGGTGGATTGTATCTGATATTTCTGAATCTAAGACTGATGATTTGCATCGTTTATTTTTTCAGATTTCAACTACTATAGATAAATTTTATATTTATGGATATTTTGGGATACAATTTCATGCACTATCATTCTACAATGTTGATAAAAGAGTTATTGAAATACAAAAAGAATTAATAAAACTCAATCAAGAACAATTTGAAAGTTTTTCTTTATTAACAGAAAAAGGAAATGAAACAATAAAAGAAGAATTGAAAAAAAGTGGAAAAGATATGCTAAACTTTGAAGAATTATTCACGATACTATTTGAGGATCCTCAACTAATGTCAAGATTGGAAAAAATTGCCTTACGACATGAAAAAGACTTTCCAGAAATAACGATTTTGAACAGAAAGAGAGAGCGTTTAGTATCAGAGTTAAACGATATGGTTAGAGAGCTATACAGAATATCTACAATTGGAATAGATTACAACAGATTGATGCAAGGAGAGGAAGGAATTATATCTTATTTCGAAATAGCAGGTATCAGTAATAAAAAGAGTGGTATAAGAGATCCCTATATAAATACAAAAATAATTAAAAAAGCAACGACAGAAAGTATTCTTGAAAAATTAAATGAAATAGTTCGTATATTAAAACTAGTATCCAGTTAATCTTCTTATTTTAATAAAATAGCAAATTATAATTAGAAATGAAAATCTATTCTTTAATATAATGAGCAGTGATTTAAATTTAGAAACAAAAAAATTTCCGGTCTATGAGGATATTATAAGAAGTAGAGAAGTATTAAAAAGCTTTGTTGGAAAAACTTCTCTCTATAAATCTAATACTTTTTCTAAAATTATAGGTACGAATGTTTTCTTAAAAAATGAGGCTTTGCAAAAAACAGGATCCTTTAAAGTAAGAGGAGCACTTTACAAGATCCAATCTTTATCTGAGGAAGAAATAAAATATGGAATCATAGCTGCATCAGCAGGTAATCATGCTCAAGGTGTAGCTTATGCGGCGGGTATAAGAAATGTTCCATGTACAATTGTAATGCCAATTAATGCATCTCCTGCAAAAATTGCTGCAACAAGATCTTATAATGCACAAGTTATTCTAAGAGGTTCTGACTATGATGAGGCTTGGATAATGGCAAAGGAAATGGCAAGAAACGAGAACAAGACTATAATACATGCCTTTGATGATCCCAAGGTAATAGCTGGACAAGGTTCTATAGGTTTAGAGTTAATGGAAGATCTACCTGACCTGGATGAGGTTTATCTTCCTGTAGGTGGAGGGGGTCTTGCTGCAGGGGTTGCTATAGCAATAAAAGAGAAAAAAAGAAATGTTAGAATTATTGGTGTTGAATCGAAGGCATTTCCTGCAATGAAAGAATCTTTAGAGAAAGGATCGATTCAGACAAAAAAAGGAGAATTTAGTATAGCTGATGGAATTGCAGTAAAATCGCCAGGAAATTTAACTTTTGAAATAGCAAAAAAATATCTCGACGATGTAGTATTAGTTGATGATAGTTCCATAGTAAAAACTATGTTTCTATTAATGGAAAGATTGAAGTTAGTCATCGAACCTGCTGGTGCAGCAAGTTTAGCTTATTTAATGACCAGTGGTCACAAAAATAAAAATAAAAAAATTGTATCAATTCTTTCAGGAGGCAATGTTGATATGTATCTACTTGGACAGGTAGTGGCAAAAGGACTTATGCAAATGAACAGAATGTTAAAAATTTTTATACAATTACCAGACAAACCTGGAGCTTTGAAAACTGTTGTAGACGGTATTTCTGATCTAAGCGTAAATATTGTTGAGGTAGTACATGATAGACTCAGTTCAAATATCGCTGCAGGAACAGCAGGAGTTTATTTAAGCTTAGAATTGGAAAATGAGAAACATTCAGAACTTTTGATAGAGTTTCTAAAGAGAAAAGAAATAGATTTCAAAATAATTACATAAAGCCAGTTAATAATTACTTTTCTTTATATCTTATTTCATACCTCAATTTAAAGATACAATCAGTTTTATTTCACTGATATACTTTATCTATGTATTGGTAGCAATAACTTTTTGCCTTTTTATTGGATTGAGTAATTATTTTATTCTAGGAAACACTAGTGATTTGTTGTTGCAATTGTTTTTGATATGAATTTCTTAGACACATAAACATAACTCATTATTTTCTTTCAACTTTGAAATGTCTGAAATCCGTTTTTCAAAAGTACAATTGAAGATATATCAAATAGTTTCCTTTAATAAATATCAAATTCTATATTTTTAAAATCCGCACTTAATTGGATCTTTAGGTTTTATTAATTCTCTTAACAAAGTCGTTGCATATGATCCCTTTGGTAGTTTAAAGGAAAGAATATTTGATCCTGAATGCATGAAATCAGTACAACATAGAGATGTCTGTCTAAATCCCGTCTGTAGACTTAGTTCCTGCAATTCTTTTACGTAGAAATTAATTGGCAATATTTCATCATCATGTAAAATTCTTCTAATTATATTATCAAATCTACTATCCTTTCCTGCCTGAAAGTTATACCCAACAAGGCGTATTGCTGGAATGATATTTTCATATGAATCAACTTTGCTAAATTTTTTTATTTTTCCAAAAATCAATGGTTTTTCTATTTCGAAACATAGATCTCCATTATTGGATACATGAATATCTTCACCTTTAAGGATTGCTGTACTAAGGCACTTATTATAAACATAGGATTGATAGGCATGAACAAATAATCTTCTGATAGATATTGGGAGAGACCTTAATGCAAAAATCGGTCCTTTTCCATCAGCAAGAACAGACATTATTTTTCTTTCTAAATCCATGCCTTTTGGGATATTTTTGATCAGTATAGGATAATTTTTTGGATCTCGACTCTTTTCCCTGATCTCTTTTGAGAATTTGGAATCATATATAGAAGTATAACAAAGTAAATATTCTATTGCTTTATCAAATTGTCTTTTTAAAATAGCTTTTCCAACTAAATGTGTCACCATACGTTCGCTTCCAAATCGTTGCAATCCATAAAAATTAGCTATTTTGTTTATTTCTGATGAAAATAAACTCAGATCATCTTTTAATACGTTGTGAATTCTTATCTCAAAATTGTTTCCAATGAGTATAGATTTCGACAAGGGTTTACTCAAAAATCCTAATAAAGATAGCCGAATTTTTGAAGTTTGAATCTCTCTTGGAAAGTTCTTTGTATTTTCCGCACTTGCATATTGAACTGTTATGGCCTTTGCATCCTTGATACCTAATATTCTTAGATTTAATCCTGTTTTCTTTTTGATCTCGATTAAAGCATGATTTGAATCCAAACCATTTTTTTGTAACAAAAAAAGAGGGAATTTATTAGTTTTATTTTGTTGAGAAGAGAAATAAGGAGATTTTAAAAAAGATTCATTTATCAATTCGGAAACATAGAAATCATTATTTTTTTCTTTTATTCTCCCATTTATGCCTGGGAATTCTGTACAATAACAGTCTATACCGGCTTGACGATCGATATCTGGAACGATATTTGCCACAAAATCAGGTCATTAAAGATAAATATAAACAATTCAATGACATTCTATATCAAAGGGTAAAAATAAGGATTTATATTCAAACAAAGTATAAATTAATTAGATATGGGATTGGTGATGTACATGGCAAAAGAAGTAATGAAAGAAATTAATAACAAATCCAAGGAATTTTATGAATTTGTCCTTCCTCCTGTAGATATGCTAGATAATGGAAAAGATTTATTGATTATTATTGATTTACCTGGATTCGATAAAAAGGATATTGACCTTAGAATAACAAAGAATATACTTTCAATAAAAGCAAATAGAAAAGACAATAACGAGGATAGCACAAGTACAGTTTACTTTAAACATAGACCTACCAAGATAAATAAGAAAATAATTTTACCTTTCTCAGTTGAAGACGAAGAAATAACTGGAACTGCCAATTATTTAGATGGGATAGTTACTTTACGTATTCCTCTTAAAAAGAGTGGTAGTGAGATACCAGTTACTTAATTTACGATAAGTGATTAAAAATTACTTTTAATTAAGATTTGGTTAACTTGTTCGTCGATAGACTAAGCTTTTTACATGTTAAACTTTTCAGGAGTCAGGAAAAATAATGGATCTCTATAACATGATTGTAGGATAAAATCCATCCTCAATCAATTAAATCCTTAGATATCATTCAGCTGATAAATCCCAATAATTTGCATCCTTAAATTCTATTTTTGGCTTACCTAATGCTTTCCAATCTTTAAATGATTTAGAATATAATTTCACATTTTTGACTCCAGCCAATTTTAATGCATAGTATGCTAGTCCGGATAACGTACCTACACTTCCACAGTAAGTAATCACTTCAGAATCTGGTTCAATTCCCCTATTTTCAATAAAACGTTTCAGATCTTGCACTGGTCGCAAAATGTTGTCAACGGTTCCCAACATTGTATATGGAATATTTTTTGCGTTTGGAATATGTTCTGTTAAAAAGTTTAGTCGTTCTCTAGAATCTATTAAGATCTTGTTAGGATTATTTTGTGTAGATTCCACATAGTTCGCATCTGCATGAATAGATTGATTTAATTTTAGAGAATGGACTTTTCTAGGAAAAGTATTATTCTTTTTTTCTATTTCTAAACCAAGATTTTTCCAATTCGTAAAAGTCATTTCAAGCAACGAGGTATTATCATGTCCGACATATTGAAAGGTCCATGCTACTCTTGCAGCTAAAGCTCCAAAAGTATCATCATAAACAACTAGTGGAGTTTCTTTTGATACTCCAATATCTTCCAATATTTTTATGATCTGCTCAGGAGTATCATTAGAAATTATTTTTGCAAGAGGTAATGAGACTGCAGTGGGAATATGTGCTTTCTTATAGTCTTCGGATCTACGAACATCTACAACTCTAACAGATTTTTTTCTGATTAATGTTCTTAATGTATCTACATCACAGATTATTGGAAGTGGTGAATATGACTTTTTTAATTCCTGTCTTTTCGTAACAGAATCTTTTGGTGGTATTACATGTCTCTTATATCGGTTTTGTGTATTTTTTTTAATATTTTCTTTTATTGTAACACTTTTTTTCAAGCGGCGCATTCGCCCCTGGCAGTTTTTGCACTAAATTTAACATCGTTTCCGTAATCCTGATATAAATCAGGAGACTCTTCAGATGAAGTAAGTTGCACTACTGGAATCAGAGCAGTTTTAATATCTTCTATACTTTTTATAGTACCATTTGCATTACCAGCCAAAATATGATCTATCCACAAGCTCAATGGTTCATTAGATTTTTCTTGTTTATATAATTCCACTATTTTCTGAATAACTTCTATGACTCTTTTGGCAGGTACACGCATAATGGCTTTCCCCAATTTAGATTCTTCCTCCGAGCTTCCTCCAAACAGCATGGTATATACTGGTGCCATTGTATCACCTATTCTTGCCGCACCTCCAAAAAATCCGATGGTTGCAATCTCATGTTGTCCACAGGAATTAGGACATCCACTTATTTTGATTGTCGAAGTACGGAGACTGTCATCAATATCAAAACCTAGCTCTAAAAGATTACGTTGCACTTCCTTTGCCAATCTGTGAGAATTGGTGATTGCCAGATTGCAAGATGTAGTACCCGAACAACCTACTGCTGACGTTATTGTCAACGCACCGGGATTTCCCATTCCACTACTATTTAATCTTTTATAAACCTTGGACAAATCATTGTAATGAACATATCGTATTGCGAAATTTTGTTGGGGTGTATTTCTTGCAACACCTTCAATAGAAAAGTCGCGAATAAGTACGGCCAAAGATCTTAGTTGATTTGCAGTTATATCACCTGCTCCTAAGGTTACAAATATTGTGAAGTATCCTTTTTGCTTCTGTGTTACAGTATTTGTGTGTAACCAGCGATCATATCCAGAACTATCTAAGGAAATGGATTCGCTGACAAGTGGCAATTTACTATTTAACTTCGGGGCTTTGGAAAGTGACATCTGAAAAGAATCATAGTTGAATTGTTGTATTGCAAAAAGATCACGTGTAGATTCAGAAATTGTCATCTGCATTATTTTTCTTTCCTTCAAGATTAATTTTTGAAATTTCTCCCATCCTATTTCATTTACCAAATATCGCATTCTATTTCTAGCCATGTTTTCTCTATTTCCATGTCTGTCGAATATCCTGATAGTAGCCATACAAGTTGATAGAAGATGGTCTTCTGGAGTAAAATCTTCCAACAGATGACCTATAAATGAAGCGGCTCCTAGACCGCCACCAAGATATATTCTAAATCCTTTTTTTCCATCTTTTATATCAGGAATCAAACCTATGTCTGCTATCCTAACAAGACCGTGTTTATCACAGCAACCAAAATTAATTTTGAACTTACGTGGTAAATTTTGAGATATAGGATTACGTAAAAAGAACTTTGCTAGTGCTTTGGAATAAGGAGTAGCATCAAACATTTCGCCAGAACAGACACCAGCAAAATGGCTACACATGATATTTCTTACAGTATTACCACAGGCTTCTCTAGTGGTCAAACCAACTTCAACTAATCCCCTCATAACCTCACTTACATCTTCTAACTGTACCCAATGTAGCTGAATATTTTGTCTAGTTGAAACATGAGCAGATCCTATAGAAAAAGATTCTGATAATTGTGCGATCTTCTCAAGCTGGTTTGGAGTTATTTCACCACCAGGAACTTTGATACGTATCATACTGTAATCTGGACGCAACCTAGAACCATATGCACCATGTTGAAGTCTATATCTTCTAAAATCATCATCAGATAATTTTTCTTGACGATATAATTTAACTTGATTAGCAAAAGTGTCAGTTTCCTTTTCTAAACCCCATTTTTCATCAGGTCTAGTAAAAGACTTTGGTTTTTGCTTAATTTTCATGAAATCTTTTGTCTTCAATATATTATTGAGTTGTTTGAAACCTTATATTTTTTGTGGAATGGTATTTTAAAACAATAGACTTGCAATTCTATGGCAAGTTATTGTATAAATATCATAGTTTATTAAATGGATAATTTTTTGGTTAAATAATAAAGAAAAGATTTGAAAATCAAAATTTTTTAGAAATAGAATTAATAGTTAGTACATGATACTATTGTTTTTAAAAAGAATTTTTACTTAGTACACTTAAAATCAATAAATATGGGGTTATGTATACTAAATTTTCTCTATAGATTTTCCAGTTGATGAAGGTATTATCTTCATTTTTGCAGATTCAAAATCGAATTTTAGTTGTTTTCCTTCAAATATTCTATCTAACGTTATCGCAAGAGCAGCTATTTCGGAATGTGGTTGATTCCCTACGGCAATATTATAATCGGATATTCTATAAACTTCGCTTGGAACCTTTTCTGCTCCTATAACTATAAGAAATTGATCCGTATTCTTTTTTATTGCTGGAATAACATCGTCAATGTTTATTCCATACATGGTAAGATGAAGAACTGTTCCGCCCTTTTCCTTCCATCTCTTTAGAATATTCTTCCAATTAGTAACTAGTTCAATTTCAAAATTGAACTTGTTATATCCCCATCTATTATTTACGTCAACTAAAGTCGATTTTATTGAATCGTCGATATCAGTCATGTAAAGCTTGCTGCAACCAAAAGCTCTTGCTACCAAGGCCACATGAGTTGTAGTACGATAATCTCTAACTAATCTATGTCCTAAGCGAAGTATAGCAATATTCATTTGAAAAATTTCCTATTGTTTTTCGGAGTAATTTTATTTCCACATATGATGGTCTCAATTAAATCCTTTAATTTATTGATATTATGTCCATTAGTAGATGAAATTGGCAAAACTATATGTTCAGAATTAGATAACCCTAAATCAATCGATTTATCATAAGCATCATTGAGATCAGTTAAATCAATTTTATTAAGTAAATAAATTATTTTACCTGTGGGAACTTGTAATTCATTCATTATATTAAGAGAACTATTCAATTTAATTCTGATATCTTTTATTTTTTGACTAATATCTATTACCAATAATATAAGTTTTGAAAATAATAGTTCATGTAAAGTTGATTTAAAAGCATCGATCATATAAGTAGGTAACTTATTAACGAAACCAACCGTATCTGTTACCAATACTTTGCTTTCATTAAGATTCATAGCACGTGTAAATGTAGATAATGTAGTAAACATTCCCTGTCCAGTAATCTTGGATTCTCCGGTCAAAGTATTAAATAAAGTAGTCTTACCAGCTGAAGTATAACCTACCAATGAAATTATAGGAATACCTATTTTGTTTCTTTGAATGCGGTATAAATTTCTCCTTTTCTCTTCTTTCTCTAATTTCTTCTTTAAAACAGACATACGCGATTTGACATCTAACATATAAACATCTGCATCGTATTTGCCTAGACCAAAAAAACCGGGTTGTTCTCCCATTTTAGCTAGTCGAACTTTTTCACGGATTCTTATCATTTCGTATCTTAATTGAGCTAATTTGATCTGAATACGAGATTCTGAGTTACTTGCCCTGCGTTCGAAAATCTCTAAAATGATACGCTCCCTATCTATAACATCTTTCTTACATAAACTTGCTAAATTATATTGTTGACTAGGCTTTAAAACCTCATCAAAGATAATAACATTTATTTTTAGTTCTTTGAGCATGTCATTAACTTCTTGAGCCTTACCTTTTCCTATCCCATATTTTGATTTTGTTATATGTTTCTGTTTAACTATTTTCTCAACCTTATAACCAGCTGCTTCAGCTAATGATAAAGCTTCGTTGATTGATTCTTCCGTCGGATACGTTATTAAAATTGCATTAGTAATATTCAATCAAGTTTCATCTTCATCATCTTCTTCAACTAGTCTTTGATACAACTGAATACCCAAAAAACGTTCTATTTTTTTACATAATAATTCATCTGGTTTAATTCCTCCGCTTTCTATTTTTTTAAATAAGATGACTTTTTCGTTAATCTTGTTGGCAACATATTCTTGAGTGTAACCTTTTTTCATCCTAGCTTGATGTATAATTTTGGCAAAATCTGGTTTCAATACACTATCATCAAAAATATCAATTTTATTAGACCTAATCATGGAAGGTTTTTTAAATGAAGGCTTATCTTGTGTTTGTTTTATAACAAGTTTTTTTGCAGTAGGTGGTTGATACGCCTTCCCTCGTTTGGAACAAGATAAACATACATTAAAAAGACTACTATCGATAATAACAGTTTTTAGACCTTGTATTGGATTACCACATAATTCACAAAAAGATGACATATATCAACAATACACAGAGCAAGAAATAAAGTCTTTTTCTTTTTGAGATGTAAATATAGTTTAGTATTATTATCCTGCAATCTTATTATTTTTCTATGTGTAAAAGAAGCTGGTTTGTATATAATGATCAAATATGAGATACTTAACTTACACTAATCACTAATTCTGGCAGTTGACACAACTGGTCTTACCACATCTTAGTCAAGGTAAATATCAAAGATAGTAATATACTAACAAAAAATTTGGATATAATTGATGTACCAAAATCAGATATCATATATGAAATATTCTATTTAACTTTAGAATATTAAATTTAGTTATTTCGTGTACTTTATCAATTTTTGTATATACTAAAATTTATCATCATGGAAAAAGTCATTTTCAATGCTTTATAAAAAAAAATAAGAAAGATAAATATTTTGTTAAATAAGTATATTCAAAATCATTGAAACCATTACTATTAGATCCAAAAAGAAAATTAACTGGTCATATAAAGCTCATTTTTGATACAGAGGTAAGGAATGAGCTTCCAGAAATTCAGTGTGAATTCTCTAAAAAAACAGGTAGAATAAAGAATTTTAGTATTGATTCTAAATTATTTGCCACATTGCGCAAAGATGGTCATTTAGCCTTAACAATATTTGGTGCTGAGAAGATGATGGAATATAAAGAATTTAAACAAAATTGTGTGATACCCAAAGAAGAAGCAATACCGTTCATCATTAAAGGAAAATCGTTATTTTGTAAACATGTAGAGTGGTGTGGAAACAATATCAATATTGGTTCTGAGGTCGTAGTGATTGATAGAGATAAAAAAGTATTAGCAGTTGGAAAGTCAATATGCTCACATTTATTTATGAACAAACTTCAGCACGGTGTAGCGATAAAGATTAGAGAAGGAATAAAAAGCAGAAATTCCCCAGATAAATGAGGTAATAAGAAATGATGCGTGGTGGAAATAGGGAAATGCGTAGAATGCTGGGAAAAATGGGTCTAGAAATGAATGAAATGGACGGAATAGAAGAAGTAATAATTAAAACTGAAACAAAGGAATTATTTTTAATAAAACCACAGGTAATTGAAATGAAAGGAAAGGATAGTACAATTTTCCAAATAATAGCAACGGATATCGAAGAAAAACAGAGAGAGATACCATCATTTAAAGATGAAGATATAGTCTTAGTAATGCAGCAGGCAAATGTATCAAAGGAAAAGGCAATTCAAGCACTAACCGATTCAAAAGGAGATCTAGCACAAGCTATCTTAACCTTAACTACATAAACGATAAGATTAATTAAAGAGTAAGATTAGTTATGAAATGTTATAGGTTATTTTGGTCTTAATACAGATCCTATTTGAAGTCTATTTTAGATTGAACTTTTGAAAACAATAGCCTATCAAAAAAAGTTCAATTCTAAAAATTCTTCATAGTTGTTATAATTTGGTACGTTAGATTAAATTCTCTTGCTATAAGTAGTAAACATGGCATAAAAATATCCTAGTTTTTTAGAACAAAAAGAATCTACATGAATATGAGAAATTATGTAACGGCAGTAAACGCTTTTATCTTAATTGATATACTTTCAAAATTCTTGAATATCATCATAATAAATCCTATTAGAACGCCTAAAAGGATAGAAATGCTGAACACTAAATTTGTTCATCGAATGTTACCTAAGTTTACAAAGAATCATCTTTGATTGTTATTTATTCTTCTTATTCTTTTATTAAATAATTCGATATATTCTTTATAAAGGAATAATGCAGCAACTGTCTTGCAATCAACTATTTCACCTGTTACACATTTTTTAATGGCAGTTTGAAATGAATATTTTTTTAATTTAATATTTTCATCATCGTCCAAATATTGTTTATTATAGCTCTTTTTTAAATCAGTTACCAAGAAAATATACATCAATTCTGTGTCATATCCCGGTGCTAAATACCATTGAGTTAAAAAAGTAAATTTTCCTGAGTATCCTATTTCTTCTAATAATTCTCGTTTTGCAGCTTGTTCTTTGTTTTCTCTATTTTCAATTTTTCCCGCTGGAATTTCTAAGAGAACCTTTCCTGCAGCACGTCTATATTGAGTGATCAAGAAAATATCATTATTTGGGAGAATTGGAATAATACCAACAGAAGGAGAATGTTCAACAACTTCTTTTTGAATTCTTTTTCCTTCCAGCACAAATTCATCCATTCGAACAGATATTTTTCCTGAATAAACTTTCTTACTGCTTAATAATTTGATGTCTTTCATATATTTTTCATCTCTACACGTAAAATATTCTTTCCTAGAATAATATTAATTCTCAATACTGAAGGCAATATTCATTATAGCTAAAAATAAGTTATTTATATGACATTTATGAAAAAGTATATGGATGAATTTCATTGACGGCGATAGGAATATTTTAGTTCCTAAATCTGTCAGGCCAATAATGGATTATGATAAAACAATTTTAGGTAGTAGAAAAAATGCAAAAAAACAATATAGATATGGAAATTTACATATCAGAGAATATAATGACTATTATAGTCTACACATGGATAGTGTAGATCCTAGAGAGGATCCTATCGGACATTTAATAAAAGATGCTCCAGAAGAAATAATATGCTTAATTTTAGCATCATCTTTTGGTAGCAAAATAGGAAGATCGTATTATAATAAGAAAAAAAATGGAAATGACAAAACCTCATCTGCAATCTCAAAGGCAGCAATAATGGGTACTTTGACAGGAATTACAACGTATTTTGTATCTAAATATATTTCTAACATCATCAAAAAAAATAGCCGAATAAATATTGAAGACGAGTAGCATGGGTAAAAAAAGTTCTAAAATACAGATCATAAGAATCATTATTAAATTATTTCCTATAATAATCAATTTTAGAAGAGACAGAAGAGAATGGGTAAAAAAAGAAGGAAAAGATATTGATGAAAGAAAATATATATGCCATGCAAAAATGGCATTAAAAGTATTCATTGAATTGGGACCTTCATATATAAAATTAGGCCAATGGTTATCTTCCCGTTCAGATATATTACCACAACCATATCTAGAAGTTCTTTCGACATTACAAGACGACGTACCAGTTGAACCTTTTGAGAAAGTCAAAAAAACTATTGAAGAAGAATTGGGACAAATCGACTTAATTTTTGAATCATTTAATATCGAGGCTTTTTCTGGAGCAAGTCTTGGACAAGTATATCATGCAAAATACAGAGGAAAAGATGTTGTTGTAAAAGTGGCAAGACCGAATATAGAACAAATTGTTGGAAATGATATTTCAATTATGAAAAGACTTATTCCTATTGGAACAAGATTTATTGATCCTAACTTGCGCTTCTCGGTAGAGGGTATGTTTTCACAATTTATTGAGACAGTCTATGAGGAAATGGATTATTTAAAGGAAGCAAAAAATTTGTTAACTATTAAAAAAAATTTAAAAAATGAAAAAAATATTGTGATTCCTAATCTATTACCTGAAATGACTTCAAAACATATCATCACTACAGAATATGTACCGGGTATAAAAATTACAGATATAAAATCATTAGATAAAATGGGTATAGATAGACAAAAATTAGTTATACTTCTACATCATATTTTTTTTAAAATGTTATTAAGAAATAGTATTTTTCATTCCGATCCTCATCCAGGAAATATAGCAGTCAAAGATGACGGATCTATTATTCTGTATGATTTTGGAATGGTTGGAAGACTGGATAATGAAACGAGACTTCTGTTAATAAGACTATATCTTGGTCTAATAGATAAGGACCCTATCAGAACTGTTGATGTACTTATCCAATTGGGAACTCTAGAACACACGGTAAATCGCAGTGTGGTAGAAAAAGCATTAGAATTGAGCATTAGATCTTTGCATGGAAAAAAAGTTGACAGGATGGAAGTTAAATCATTGATGGATCTATCTAACAAGACATTAAGTAAATTTCCATTTAGATTACCCAAAAACCTAGCTTTATACATGAGAATGACTTCAATTTTGGAAGGAATTTATAATCAACATAGAATTAAATTTCAATTTGCCAAGGTTTTATCAAATTTATTAGAACAAGAAGGGCTTTTAAAAGAGGCGTATATTGAAGAACTAAAATTTTCGTTTCAAAAATTCTTAAAAAATATAGAAATCTCATCTAATTTGTCAGAAATGCTAAAAACATATTTAGAGAATCAAGATTCTAGAACTAAAACCGTTAACAAACATCATAGAATTATTGCAGTAAGCATCTTTTCTTCAGCTTTGTTTATAGGATCAGCTATTTTATTTTCATACAACCAAATATTTTCTTATATGGGGTTAGTTGGCTCTGGTATTGTATTTTTATTAAATTTTGTTAAAAAGTAAGTTAAAGGTAACAATTAGAAATTATTAATACTAAAATTATTATCTAGGAATTTATCCTCTTAATTTTTATTTTAGATGTTTATATTTAATTTGGATCATGGATATTTTTTTGCCCAGTGTTGTTTTTAATGCATTATCATTTACTAATTTAGGATCATCTGAATTCATCGTACAAGATTTTGCAGTTATTATGGTAATGGCAGCTGTTATGCTTTTCATAACACATAAATTAAAACAGTCAATGGTTGTCGGATATTTATTAGCTGGAATGATTATTGGTCCATATACACCCCCTTTTTCACTTATCCGAAATGTAGAAACGATAAATGTATTCGCAGAACTTGGAATAATCGTGCTTTTATTTGTTATAGGAATTGAATTCCCAATAGCTAAACTGAGACAAATAGGAAGAATTTCTATGGTAGTTGGATTGACTGAATCGATAGGAACAATGTTGATTACTTTTTTTGTTGCTCAAAATTTAGGTTTTACAGTTTTTGATTCAATGTTTTTGGCCTTGGCCATGTCAATAACAAGTACAGTTGTTACAATAAAGATACTGGAAGAAATGGGAAAAATAAAGGAGCGATCATCAATATTGATTCTTGGTGTTTTGATCGTTGAAGACATTATAGCGGTTACAACTTTGGCCATACTTCAATCCATAGCAGCAGCCTCAGGTACAGACGATATTTCCATTATATCGATCTCAATTTCGATCGCTATTGCAATAGTATTCATCGGTACTATTCTTATTCTCGGTTCAAGATTTTTACCAAACTTGATAGATAAAATTGGAAAAACTAATGATTATGCTCTGCTTCTAATTGTAATCTTGGGACTTGCATTTGGATTATCTTTTATTGCAAATATTTTAGGTTTATCAGTAGTAATTGGGGCATTCTTAGCCGGAGTTCTAGTTGCCGAATCAAAAAGTGCTACAGTTGCAAAAGTTATTACTATACCTTTAAGAGATATATTTTCTGCTTTATTCTTTATATCCATAGGAGCTTTGGTCAATATTTCTGTTATACCGATGTTCATAATTCCAGCAATGATATTGATATTAACAGCATTTGCATCGAAACTGCTGCTGGTTTTAGCAGTATTAGCAAAATCTAAATTTGACAACATAGATCGACTCAAGGCAGGATTAGGATTAGCCAGTGCAAAAGGAGAGATGTCTCTTGTCATTGCAAAAGGAGGACAGGATGTTGGTGCTATTACCTCGTCAGTTCTTCCAATATTAAGCGTAGTAACAATCATAACGGCTTTTGCATCTCCATATATAATCAGATTTGCACATAACATAAAATCCACAAAAACAGAATATAAAGGGGATGATGAAGTAAAAACGAATATAGATTAATACTCAAATAGAGATTTAAACGTTATTCAATTACAAGTAAAAAAAGGATTTAAATTACTATTTATCCAATATTAAATAGAGTGTCTTCTGGAATTAAAACTAATGAAAGTCCTCGCCATTTCATGGTTTTGGATGCATTAGCTAGAGGAATTAAGGATCTCAATAAGATTTCAAAAATAACAAAACTGACTAGAGAGGAAGTTGAATTGATATCAAATGATTTAATATCCCAAAAACTGGTAATAAAAAAAGAGAAAAGGAGTTTTTTCGGTAACAAAAAAATAGAAATTTCAATAACAGAAACTGGCATTAGACTTTTAAATGCAAAGAAAGAAGAGTTGGAACAAAAATGGCGTAAAGCTCAACAGATTTACAACAATGGTCAAGGCAATAAAGCACAATTACAAACGTTTATGGAAGATAATAGATCGTGGATGCCATTAATGTTGTTTATGGGTATAACAGATATTCTATTTTTTATGACAATGATGTCATTTGTAGGTATGGCATTGACTCCTATGGAACATTCTATGGCTGGCGACTCTGGAACAGAAGCTGCAGGAGGAGATACAGGCTCTGAGATGGATAGTGGAGATACCGGAGATTTTGGGGGTTTCGATGGTGGTGGATTCGGAGACTTTTAAAAATAATGCTAGCAAAAGATAATAAAATATAATAATAAATTCTATCCGCCTATTGAACAAAGATTATAAAAATTGATTCTATAGACATAAAAAAATGATATAATTTACAACAAATTATATTGCATACAATCATCAGGAAAATTAATTTTTAAGATCGTGAATGGTCTTATTGTCAATATTATACAAATTGTTATAATGGGTTGTAGAGGAAAAACAATTTTGACTGTTATTACAAGATAAATCTTTTGAAGATGATATTGGAAGAGAATATACATATTCTCTAAGTCTTTTTGTTCTGAGTAATTTTCCTTTTGTACAATATCTCGATAAATATGTAGAAATTACACTCAACTTAATCGGCTCTTCATATCTTTCTTCGTACAATTGAGCAATATCTGAAGAAGTAAAAGATATTCTACTAAATGATTGCTCTATTACAGTCCATATCTTTGAATCCACAGATAATATTTCTTTATCATTATCTGTAATAAAGCTCGTAATATTATTAGATGGTTTTCTACCAGATTGAACTATATCCATTAATTCCATTATATGTGCAATCTTCTCTTTTGAAAAATTTCCCTCTAACGAAAGGTTATATTTATCTCCTTCGCTATCTTCTAATTCTATCTTTATCCGTTTTTTCGAGCTCAAAATGAAAGATCTTTAATAACTTTAGAATTACCGGTTTTTAACATCAATAGTAAAAAAAAATATAATCATAGCTCAGCTTTTTTTAACCACATCAGTATTTTACGTGTTTCAAATCAATTAGTAGTTTTTAGTTGTAGAAATATTATCCAAACTTTTTAGCAGAATATCTTATTTTCAATCTAATTAACACCAAATTTGTAATAACACCGACCGCATTTCCCCAAATAATTATCAGATCATCTATGATAACTCCATAAATAACATATAAAAATAAGCCAACAGTTAAATAAAAAACTAGCCAAAACGAAACATCATCCATCTTTCTTGTCTTTAGTCCTTTAATTATTTGTGGAATACTACTGTATCTAGTGAGTATAGTAGCTGAGTCTTATAAGAAAAACTAAAAGAGTCGATTGAGATGAAATAGTAAATTCAATCATAAAGAAAGATAAAAAAAAGACGCTTTTATACTATATATTTTTCAGTTTCTATGTTTATTATTTTTCAATTATAATTTGGAATAAATTAGAATTTTGAACTAATAACATATAGGATATGATTTTAAGAAATGATCCCTTCAATTCAACACATAATTTTAAAGACATAAAAAACTAAATTGAATATGATAAAAAATTGTTTAAAAATAAAATAACATTTAGCAAGTTTAGATTTATTCGATATTGATCTGGACTCCACTACTAATAATATTTTTCTTTTTAAATGTTATTTCTAATACTCCATTCCTATACTGCGATCGTCCTGTTGTCGGTTCTACTGGCTCTGGAAAATCAATTTTTTTATGGTAACGTTGCTTAGATGACGTTGAAGATGAAATTGTTAGGGTGTTTTCATTAGCATTTAATCGTAAATCTTCTTTTTCAACTCCAGGCAATTCTGCAACAACTTTTATTTCTTCTTTGCCCATTATCACATCAATTAGAGGTTCCCTTTCATCTTGTATTTCTGTTGAGTCACTTGCAAGAGTATGAGAAAAAGCATCTATGTTTCCAAATTTTCTTATTATTGGTTTTCCATCTTCGCCAATCTTTACTGAATATCCGTATACTATAGGACCATATTCTTTTATAGTTGAACCATCATCTAATTTACGTTCTTTTATGAATTTTTTTGGAACTGGTTGTTCAAAATGTTGAAATGCTTCTCCCATCATTTTTTCCATTTCTCGCATCATAGTATCAATATCTGGAAACCAACTTCCAAGTCTTCTTTTTCTGAACCATTCGTCAAATGGATATGTCATAAAAATAAGAAATCTTATCAGATATTAATAAGTTATTCCTGTTGAAATTCTTTATCTAATTCCTTCAAAAGCCACTTCTGTTTATCTGTGAGTATATTTGGAATACGAACATGAATTCTGACCAGTTGATCGCCTTTTCCATAACTTCCATATCTTGGTAATCCCTTTCCTTTAAGTCTCAAGATGGTATCAACAGATGTTCCAGGTGGAATTTTTAATTTTTCATTTCCTTGTAGAGTCGGAACTTTTACTTCTGTTCCCAAAACTAGACTTGTATAATCAAGATTCAAATCATGTAATATGTGTCCATCGTCTAACCTTTCAAATAATCGATGTGGAAGTACATGTACTCGGATCAATAGATCTCCTGGAGAACCAACATCAGAGTATTCTCCCTCCCCACTTAATTGTAATGTCATCCCATCTTCGACACCAGAAGGAATACTAATTTTAAGTTTCTTTTTTACCTTAATTTTACCAGATCCTCTGCACATATTACATGGATTCTCAATAACTTCACCTTTTCCATTACAACTTTGGCATGTTTCCAACGAAATAAATGTTGAAAACCGATTTTGATTATATACTCTACGTGTTTGCCCCCGTCCATTACACACACTACAGACTTTAGGTTTGCTTCCTTTTGATGCTCCTGTTCCATTACAATCACTACACTTGTCAAACTTTGGCACCTCGATTTCATCTTTTCTTCCCTTCAAAACATCTTCTAAAGAGAGTTCAACATCATACAAGATATCACGGCCTCGCCTTCTTTCACTTCCTCCTATATTAAAGCTAAAGCCAGCAAATGGATCTCCCGATGAAAATCCTCCTCTGCCACCAAACATTTGCTCAAATATCGTTTTTGCAAAGCCCCCAAAACCCATATCTTTGAATATTTCCTCAAAATTGGCTTCAGAGCCTCTAAACGCTTCATCAGTGCCAACGTGACCATATGTATCATACCGCTTTCTTTTATCGTCATCAGATAGGACGGCATATGCTTCTGAAATTTCTTTAAATTTCTCTTCAGCATCTGAAGACTTATTTCTGTCAGGATGAAATTTTAAAGCAAGTTTGCGATAACTATTTTTAATTTCATCTTTAGTAGCAGTTTTTTGTACTCCTAAAACCTCATAATAATCTTTTTTACTTGTCATTAACCTACTCACTGAAAAATAATAAAATTATAGTTGGGCCAAACATATGATATCTTGTTTGTTCTTATTAAATTATGACCCGGCTGGTGATGTTTTTTCATCTGAATTGCCAGTATTTGATTCTTGATTGGTTCCTTGACCTGTACTATTTTCTTGAGTTGTATCACTTGTTGTTCCTCCGCCTGTAGGTCCTCCGCCTGTAGGTCCTCCGCCTGTAGGTCCTCCGCCTGTAGGTCCTCCGCCTGTAGGTCCTCCGCCTGTAGGTCCTCCGCCTGTAGGTCCTCCGCCTGTTGATGCTCCAATATTTTTATAAATTTCTGTACTTATTTCTGATAACAGAGTTTTTGTATTTTGAATTTTGTTCTTTATATCTTCAAGATTGTTACTAGATAAAGCATCTTTTAAATCGTGTATCGATTTGTTAATTTTTTCAGTCTGTTCTGGTTTAATTTTATCTTTGAAATCCTCATTAATTAGTTTTTCAGCTGAATAAACAATATTATCTGCCTCATTTCTAAGTTCGGCCTCTTCTTTCTTTTTCTTGTCAGCTTCCGTATATTGTTCTGATTCTTTCTTTAATCTATCTATTTCTTCTTTAGATAATTTGGTACTTGCGGTAATTGTGATTTTTGCTTCTTTGGATGTTCCCAAATCTTTTGCAGTGACATTCAATATACCATTTGCATCGATATCAAAAGTTACCTCAATTTGAGGGACTCCTCTGGGTGCAGGAGGTATTCCGGCCAAATTGAATGTGCCTAAAGAGACACAATCTGCAGCCATAGGCCTTTCTCCTTGAACCACGTGAATAGTAACGGCAGATTGATAATCAGCTGCAGTTGTAAAAACTTTGCTTTTCTTCGTTGGTATAGTAGTATTTCTTTCAATTAATGTTTCTTTTATACCTCCAAGTACTTCAAGACCTAATGTCAGCGGGGTAACATCCACTAGAAGAATATCTGTTGAAACATCTCCAGAAATTATAGCACCTTGTATTGCAGCGCCCATAGCTACTGCCTCCATAGGATCTACCCCTCTTTCGGGTTCTTTGCCCATTACTGTTTGAACGAATTGTCTTACTATTGGCATCCTTGTTGGTCCTCCTATCATAATAATTTTGTCTATGTCACTTGGAACATGTTTTGCGTCCTGGATTGCTTGCATCATAGGACCTTTACACTTTTCTACTATTGGTCTTAAAAGTTCCTCAAGTTTAGATCTAGTTAAATTGATAATAAGATTTTTTGGACCAGTAGATGGATCATAAGAGAGAAATGGTAAGTTAATTTCTGTAGAAACAAGATTTGATAACTCGATCTTCGCTTTTTCTGCAGCTTCTCTTATCCTCATCATAGCTGCTTTATCATTTCTAGTATCTAAACCAGATTGCTGTTTAAACTCTTTCAAAATATGTTCTATAATGGCGTTATCCATATCAGTTCCTCCAAGTTGTGTATCGCCAGAAGTACTTTTGACCTGAAAAACTCCTCCCCCCATTTCCATTATTGTTACATCTAATGTCCCTCCTCCAAAATCAAAGACCATAATCTTTAGATCTTTTTGAATCTTATCCAAACCGTATGCGAGTGAAGCAGCGGTAGGTTCGTTAATAATTCTGACGACTTGCAAACCAGCTATTTCACCAGCATCTTTTGTGGCTTGTCTTTGATTATCATTAAAATATGCGGGAACAGTAATAACAACTTTGTCTACAACATCACCCAAAAATCCCTCTGAATCTTTTTTAATTTTCTGTAAAATGAAAGATGATATTTGTTGCGGAGAATAATTTTTCGCACCTACGTTAAATCTAAAATCTGTACCCATCTTTCTTTTTGCAGCCATGACAGTTCCCTCTGGATTCGATACCATCTGTCTTCTAGCGGGCTCTCCAACTAATAGATCACCTGTATTAGTGAAAGCTACCACAGATGGAAATGCTTTTCCTCCTATTGAAGTTCCTTCTGCGGCCTGAATTATTGTTGGTTTTCCACCAATCATAGCAGCTGCTGCAGAATTACTAGTTCCTAAATCTATACCAATAATTTTTCCCATGATCAATATTCACCTTATTAATTTGAGTTACCTACTTCTTGTTGATTATATTTTTTTTTCGATATTATTACTAGACTTGCTCTTAAGACTTTGTCATTCATCATATAACCAGTACGAATTTCGCCAGTTATTATATTTTCAGCTTTATTATCAGTATATGAAAAACTCACTATATGATGTTTATTTGGATCGAATATTGTACCAATGGTTTCAATTTTTCTTACGCCTTCTGATAACAAGGCGCTATAAAAATTCTTAATAATTCCATCCAAGCCATCTATCAAAACTGGATCAATACCTTGATTCTTTTTTATTACATCTAATGCCCTTTCATAATCATCTAGAATATTCAAAAATTTAGCCAAAATATTTGCTTTGCTTGTCTCTATAGTCGAATTCATCTGTTTTTCGATTTGTTTTCTGTAATTATCGAAATCTGCCATCAAATATTTTAATTTATTAAGAGTAATTTCTGACTCTTCTTTTGTTTTCTGTAACTCAATTTGGGTTTTGTTTAGTTCTTTGTTTAAAGATTCATAATCATAGGCTTCCACTTGCGGTTCTTGGGGTTCTTGGGGTTCTTGGGGTTCTTGCGGTTCTTGGGGTTCTTGCGGTTCTTGGGGTTCTTGGGGTTCTTGGGGTTCTTGCGGTTCTTGGGGTTCTTGGGGTTCTTGGGGTTCTTGGGGTTCTTGGGGTTCTTGGGGTTCTTGGGGTTCTTGGGGTTCTTGGGGTTCTTGGGGTTCTTGGGGTTCTTGGGGTTCTTGGGGTTCTTGGGGTTCTTGGGGTTCTTGGGGTTCTTGGGGTTCTTGGGGTTCTTGGGGTTCTTGGGGTTCTTGGGGTTCTTGGGGTTCTTGGGGTTCTTGGGGTTCTATTATATTTTGATTATTATAGAGCATAATCTCATATTAAGAAAGCAAGCAAAATAATTAGATATCGTTATAAATCTAGATATAACTTACTCGCAAGATAAAACATAAGACAAATTAAGTCTAAATTAGCAAATAAAATAATATGGTTTCTTCAGATGATGAGATTGCGGCTATAATGAGGAAAAAAATGAATGAGTTACAAAAGAGGGCAACAATTATTACAAAATTAAAAAAAATTACTGAACCAATACCTTTAAATGATACAAATTTTGATAATGAAAAAAACAAATATCCGTTGATGTTAGTAGATTTTTGGGCATCTTGGTGTGGACCGTGCAAGATAATCTCACCCATAATCGAACAATTAGCAAAAGAATACTCAGGTAAAATTGTATTTGCAAAAATCAATGTAGATGAAAATCCCCAGATATCTAATAGATTTGGGATTCAAAGTATTCCCACTATGATAATCTTCAAGTGCGGAGAAGTTGTCGATAGAATTATTGGTGCATTACCCAAAGTACAAATTGAGAACAAATTGAAAATATATTTAGAAGGATAATTGTGATTTTTATTATAAATATATAATTTTTTTCAAAATCCTCTCAAATATAATTGCATTTTTAATATTGGAAATGAAATTTAATAAATTAACATTCTGTATTCTATCTTGATTATAAACGGATTTGAAAATAATTATGCATAATTACCCTTTATTGAAGATTTGGCTCCGCACGCTTCGCATAACAAAAACCCTAATTTCTTGTTTTTTTCCGTTCTGGTGTCATGACTACCGCAAACTGGACAGATAACATAATCTTTTACATATCTATCTATTAAAGCACCAAATGAAGAGCGTTCTTTACGACCAAGAAAGATTACTCTATCGCCAATAATATATCCAGCAGATGCAAGCTCTTTATTTAGATAAAGTAATATTTTTTCTGGCTCCCGTCGTAATGCTTTTGGAAATTCCATAAAATTTCTAAAAATTGTTCTTTGGCCAACCCAAATTATCTGTGGTTGCGGTAATTCTAATCTCGAGATTTCTTTTTTTGAAGTTGTACCTAGTTTATTGTAAAGTCTATCTAGTAATAATTCGTAATTTGCTTTAGTTTGGATCCCCACATATTATTAGAGATTTCTTCTGTTTAATGTACGTTATGATATTATAACCATGCAAAATTAAATCATGATCAAAAATAATTTGAATAAAATGGTCCTTTCAAAATAATAACTCTTCTACAAAGATCAGACAACATCTATCAAATTTTAATACACTGACAAAATAAAATATCATCCGATCAGAGAATGATAAATTTTTAAATTTAAATTTTAATGCGGATCATATTATATAAACAATGAAATAAATTTAAATTTAAATTTTGTCTATAATTTTTATAAATCGATCTTTTGCAGCCATTCAAAAAAAGGTTCAAATATATTTGCATATGGTAACTTTTGATGATCTGAGACATTATATCCAACCATCAACATTCTTCCTTCAAGTTTATCCACTAAATTAGATGGTATTACTGATTTTTCTAATGGATGATTGATTAAATGGAAAAAGTAGTCTTGTTTATAATAAACAATATGCTGTTCAAAACAGCTTGACAGGATAGTAGGATCTCTTAAAATACGGATATCCATTTTTTGATAATTAAATTCTTTATTTTCGATTGATATCTGCAATATTCTCTTTATATATTCTTCCCTAATAAAATCAGAATTAATTTTTGTTTGTTGGAAACTTCTAAAAATTTTAATATTTCTTAATGTTTGTTCCATTGTTTTTTTTGCAATACTATGAACTGATGATATGTCCAATGGTTCCCTAATTTTTTGATTTTTGCCGAACAAATAGTATGTTCCTATTATTTCGTCTTTTTCTATAAATGGAAATTCCCGCTTTTTATTTATAAAATCGAAGAGTCTTGTATTTAAATCACTAGGCAAAAAAATTCCCATATATGAATCAGTAACTACAACCAACACTAACACCTGAAAGTGATATACTTCTAAAAGAAGAACATATGTCTATTTAATTATTACGAGTTAATAATACTCAGACAATAGGTCACATTTGTTAAAAATAAATTGTTCTGTTTATATAACGATAGTTTTAATCTATTCTAATTTATTATCTATGTCAAAATAAAAAAAAGAATTTAGTGAGCGTGTGGTGGTGGAGCGCTTCCTTTTGAAAGTGATTCGTTGAAGGTTCCAGATGCCTTTTCATGGAATTCTAGAGAGGATTGATCTACTTTAATTGCTTGAGGAGGACATACTGAAACACATGCCATACACCATATACAATCATGTTCTCTAATTGGATCTGCTTTATCAGTGTAATCCTTTCTCTCTTCTTTAACAGAAGAACCTGTTCCTTCCCAGGTTTGTTCATGAGCATCTTTTGCAGGAACATCATGCTCAGTTCTATACCATTGAAATACTTGAACCGGACAGGCCTCGATGCATGCACCATCTGCAACACATGAATCCCAATCAACGGCTACCATTGTACCACTTACACCCAATGGAACTTGTTCCTCTCCATGTGCAGTATACGCTGTCTTTACTTCTTCATTTTCTGCTGCTTCTGCCTGTTTACCTGGTCCCCATCTGAAGTGGAATTGTTCACCATCACCTAATTTGATCTTACCAATTACTTGGTAATTGTTTGGAAATTCTGGATCTATTGGCATTTATATCTGAATTTATCCATGATAGTATATTATATAAATCATATGTGAAAAAAATTTTGATATGAGTTAAAGAACCTAGAAATATAAATAGTTCAAAATGAATCGAGAATAATTTTAGATTAAAAAATTAAATTATTGCAATATTATTTTTATAATGAAATAAAAAAAGAGGATTAGTCGTTGAACGACTTCTCTGCATGTTGTGTTATATCTAGGCCTGCTTCTTCTTCATCATCTGATACTCTTAGTGGGGTTATCTTATCTATTATCTTGAATATTGCAAACGTTACTCCGAATGCAAATGCTCCTACCACGAGGATACCAAATGCTTGTATACCCAGTTGAGCTGGATTTCCATATAGCCAGCCTATAGGTCCACCAGGATATATAGCTTGGGTACCAGCTATACCGATTGCTAGTGCTCCGAGTATACCTGTTACACCGTGAACTGAACTTACATCCAATGCATCATCTATCTTTAGTCTCTCTTTGAATAATACTATACCATAGTAAGATCCAAGACCAAGAACTATTCCTAGTACAAATGCTGCTTCTCCTGTTATGTATCCTGCCGCTGGAGTAATTCCAGCAAGTCCCGAGATTGCACCGTTGATAACAGCAGCTACAGATGGTTTTCCGGACCGCTTCCATGACAAGAACAGCCAAACTATCGTACACGTTGAAGCACCAATTTGAGAGTTTAGAAGAGCTTGAGCTGCCACACCATTTGCCGCTAATGCGCTACCTCCATTAAATCCGAACCAACCAAGCCATAGCATTGTTGCTCCTATTACAGCTAAAGGCAGATTATGTGGTATCATTATTTGTGGACCAAAGTTCTTCCTTCTTCCAAGTACAAGTCCCGCCGCAAGACAAGCCATACCTGCAGTAGTATGTATAACTATACCCCCTGCAAAGTCCCATACTCCTAGTTGGAAAAGCCATCCTCCTCCCCAGATCCAGTGCGCCACTGGGAAGTAGACAAACAAACTCCAAGCCACTGTAAAGATGAAAAATGCACTGTATCTCATTCTCTCTGCATATCCACCGGATATTAAAAGCGGAGTAATTACCGCGAACATCATCTGATAGGTAGCAAAGGTTACTCCTGGAATTGTTGGAGCAGCGCCAAATGCTTCATGAGTCCCGACGCCATGATAGAAGACATGATCTATACCTCCTATTATGCCTCCTTGATCGGGTCCAAAGGTTAGCGTGAATCCAACGATAAACCAGAGAGTTGAGACAATTGCTAATCCAGAAAATGTGTGCATAATTGCCGAAAGACCGTTTTTGAATCTTATTAAACCAGCTTCAAAGAATCCGAGCCCCGGTGTCATCATCATTACAAGACCTGTTGCAACAATCATCCATGCAGTATCACCAGTATCTAATGCCATTCCTGTTGCATAATCCACATAGTATTATAAAAAAGTTTGTTCTTTCAAAATAAAGAATAATTTTTGGTTCTATATCAATTAGTAATTATAAATTATTAAAAAAAATTAAATAAAAATTGATAATTCTTCCTTTAATATATTTACCATATTTTCAACATCAGTTTCTGTAACATATGGATGTACAGGAAATGATAATACTGTTTTACTGGCTGATTCAGTATTGGGCAGAGTTCCTTGAAAACTAAATTGTTTATAATATGGAGTAAGATGAACTGAAGGATCGTAGTATACTGAAACGCCTATTCCACGTTCAATCATCTTTTTCTTTATATGTTCCCTTAATTCAGAACTGTTTTTTCTGATGAAACCCAATGTATAAAGATACCAATTAAATTTTTTGATATCATTTTCTTTAGGAATATTTAATACTTGAAAATTTGAAATTGATTTTTCAATGAAATTGGACAATAATTGAGAATTTCTTCTTCGAATTTCTAATATTTGGTTTATTTTCCTCATTTGTATCTTTGCAAGAGCAGCACTTAGTTCGGGAAGTCGATAGTTAAATCCAGGAATATGTGTATCATATCCTTCAACCATTCCATGATTTCTTATCATCTTTAATGTGTCTGCAATTTTATCATCGTTTGTTACAATTGCTCCTCCTTCTCCGGCTGTCAAGACCTTACTAGCATAAAAACTGAAACATCCTAACTTACCAAAGGTTCCAGTTTGTTTATTTTTATAAGTAGAACCTAAAGATTGACAAGCATCTTCTATAATATCGAAAGAATTTTGTTTTGAAATTTCTGCCAGTTCATCTAAATCAGCTGGATGACCATATAAATGAACAGGAATCATGGCCTTTGTCTTCTTAGTAATTTTTTTCTTTAAGTCTGGAATATCAATTGTATAATCTTTTTTATTAATATCCACAAAAACTGGTTTTGCGCCTGCTGCAATAACAGAATTTGCGGTAGCTACAAATGTAAATGATGGAAGTAACACTTCATCTCCAGAGTTAATACCTATAGCAAGTAAAGAGGCATGTAAAGCAGCTGTACCAGAATTTACAGAAATTACGTGCTTTACGTTCAAAAAACCTCGCAGAGATAATTCAAATTCTTGTACTCTCTTGCCACCTTCTCTAGATGCACTTGTAAGAATATTTTCATCAAGAACTCGCATAACTTCTTGTTTCTCTTCATTATCAATCCACGGTTTATTAATTGGAATCATTTTATATTTTAGCTGATTATTTAAAGTAATTAAGTTTTTGTAATGAACATCAATATATGTTTATTTACTTTGTTTCGAGTTGATATACACATTAGTAGATGTTAGTCGATGACCATAAATTAAAATTATAAATGATAGGCCAAAATTTGATAATCCTATGAATTACTATCTTATAGTTTTTAATTTAGAGACAACAATATACATTTATTTTGATTTTCAACATTTAAATTGAAAATGAAACAGTAGCTATCAATAGTATTATTCTACTTTTTTAATATTCACAGTTTTTGAATATATTTGAAAAAAGATAAATATCAATCGACTTTGATAAAGTATATTATTAAAATATAATAATAAGTAATTTAGCTTATTTGTTGTGCAGATGTGGCAGAGTGGTCTTCCATTAGGAACACAATAATGCGTCGGCCTTGAGTAATCTTCAAGGTTAAGAGCAAGCCGATTCGCCTTCGGGCGAGCAGGAGTTCAAATCTCCTCATCTGCGCTTTTTTTTAAAAAATGATTTGTGGATAGACGAATTATGATTTTTGAAAATGAAATTTATTATGCTTCAGATAACTTCTATATTAATCAGTATAAAAATGGATAAGAGATTATTTATTATAGCGATATTTGTGGCAATGGTTGGTATTATAACAATTCTTATGACTCCATCTGACACTACTATTCCTCTGCCAGAACCAGAATCATTACTAAATAAAACTGGCTCCAATAAGGGAATAGAGATCATTGCAGATAAT
Organism: uncultured Nitrososphaerales archaeon; assembly: GCA_963695855.1. Lineage (GTDB taxonomy): Archaea > Thermoproteota > Nitrososphaeria > Nitrososphaerales > Nitrososphaeraceae > TH1177. The sequence continues at coordinate 1,586,211 of CAVOHZ010000010.1, forward strand.
CTAGACTCTCCTTGGGCCATTGATATATCTAAAGATAATAGGATTTTTTTTACCGAAAGAGATGGAAAAATAAGAACTATAGATACTAATGGAAATATTCTTGACGAGCCAGTTGCATTCATAAGAGTAGAACAAAAGGGAGGTTCGGGGTTATTAGGAATTGTATTGCATCCTAATTTTACTGAGAATCATCTAATGTATATTTATCATACTTATACCAATGGAAACGAGTTCTTTAACAAAGTGCTTCTTTTAAAAGAAAAAGATAATAAAATTATAGATTCAAAAATAATAATTGATTCTATACCAGGATCTTTATATAATAACGGAGGAAGAATAAAGATTGGACCAGATAATAAATTATATATCCCAACAGGAGATGCTTCGAAGTCATACCTTGCACAAAATCTTTCTTCACTTGCCGGCAAGATATTACGTGTTAATTTAGACGGAACAATTCCAGAAGATAATCCATTCAGGAATTCGCCTGTATATTCAATGGGACATAGAAACATTCAAGGAATTGCATGGCATCCAGAAAACAAAAGTATGTATGTATCTGAACATGGTCCATCTGGTTTTGATGAAATAAATTTAATAATAGCAGGAAAAAATTACGGATGGCCTAACGTGAAATGTGAAGGAACAAAGGATTTTGAAAAGGCTATTTTCTGCTTTAATCCGGCTATAGCACCTAGTGGAATAACTTTTGCATCATCCGATAAATTAGGATATAAAAATGATCTTATTATCACTACCTTAAAAGGATCTCATTTAAGACAAATAGACATCGAATCACATGAACAGAATAACGTATTGGTAGGTTATGGAAGGCTAAGAGACGTAGTTGAGGGAAATGATGGTTCTTTATACATTTTAACAAGTAACACGGATGGAAGAGGCATTCCTCAAGACAACGACGATAAGATTTTAAAAATACTCAAACCTTAGTTAATTTGTGAAAAAAGGTAAAATGCAGCGAAACGATAACTCGTTAAAAAAATTTTATGAATTAGATCTAGATGAGAGACTAGATTATATTCAAAATGAAACTAAAATAAAAAAAAAGGATTTACAATTATTAAAAGATTTGCCCAAAAATTTTTCTTTTAACAAAATTAACAATATGGTAGAGAATGCAATAGGAATAATACCTATTCCATTAGGAATTGCTACGAATTTTGTAATTAATGGAAAAAAATATTTGATACCAGTTTCGATAGAAGAACCTTCAGTTATTGCAGCGGCAAGTAATGCGGCTAAGATCGCCAAGATGGGAGGAGGTTTCATAGCTGAAGCTGATGAATCAATAATGATAGGACAAATTCAGCTAGTAGCAAGAAAGAGGAATCACAAAGATCTATTTGCAAGTAAGAAGGAGAGAGAACGGGTAAAAAAAATAATTACAGATAATAAAAAGGAACTTTTAAAGATTGCAAATTCGAGGAGTAGAACTGTATTAGCTAAAGATATTCAGGTTCGAGAGATATTAGATGAGAGTATTAACAATATGGGTTATATGATAATAATAGAATTAATAGTTGATACAAAAGATGCGATGGGGGCTAATGTTATCAATACTATGTGTGAATCTATTGCTCCGAAGATTGAAAAATTATCCAATGGAGAAGTAGTTCTCAAAATATTATCAAATTATTCTGTAAATCGATTGGCAAGATGTAAAGCAACTTTTCCCAAAGAGATGATAGGTGGATCTGAAGGAGTAAATAGGATTCTCTTAGCTTATGCTTTCGCATATTCTGATACGTTTCGAGCAGTTACTCATAATAAGGGGATAATGAATGGTATTGATGCTTTAGCAATAGCAACTGGACAAGATTTTCGAGCGCTTGAAGCATCTATACATGCATATGCTGCAAGAGATGGTAAGTATAGATCATTAACAAAATGGTATAAATCTAAAGATGGAGACTTGATTGGAGAAATAGAGGTACCTATGGCTATTGGAATTATTGGAGGAATAGTATCCGTACATCCCATAGTAAAAGTTGTATTAAACATTCTAGATATAAAAAATGTCAAGGAACTTGCATCGATTTTTGTTGCAATAGGTTTGGCTCAAAATTTTGCCGCTATCAGGGCATTGGCTAATGAAGGAATTCAGAAGGGTCATATGAAATTACATGCGAGAAATATAGCTCTTACAGCTGGAGCAGAAGAAAATCAAGTGTATTTTATAGCTGAAAGACTAATAAAAGAAAAAAATGTTAGTGTAAGTAAGGCTAAGGAGATAATTGAATTATTGAATTCAAATAGAATTTAATACTCTTAACAATTAGATATATATCGGATAAACAATTTTTTCTTGTACATTTATGCCTGCTGTAGTTAAATTCGCTGTACCAAAGGGAACTATTGAAGAGGCAACTTTTAAGATATTAGAAGAGGCTTGGCAAAAAGTCAGTGGAAAAGCAAGAACATATAGAATAAAACTGAGTGATCCTGAAATAGAGGTTAAACTTCTAAGACCACAGGAAATTCCCACTTATGTACAAGAAGGACTATATGATATAGGTATCACTGGAAAGGACTGGATAAAGGAAGCAAGAGCGGATGTAAAAATATTGCTAGATTTAGAGTATGGCAAAGTTAAACAGGTGATTGCAATTCCTGAAAATTTTCAGTTTAACAATTTGGATGATATGATCGCTGAATATGCAAAAAATAAAAAACCCTTAAGAATATCTTCTGAATACCTTACAACAATAGCAGATCATATAAAATCTAATTCAGCCTATAAAAAATATTTTGGAGATAGTGATCCAATGATAATTACACCATGGATAAGAATTGGAGAAAATAAGAATGTAGAAATTTTCCTTTCTTTTGGTGCAACGGAGGCTAAACCGCCTGAGGATGTTGATGCAATATGCGATATTACAGAAACTGGAACAACTTTGATCCAAAATAATCTAAAAATAATAGATAATATAATGGAATCAAGTTCTGTTGTTATAGCGAACAAACAGTCTATACAAGACGATAAAAAAAGAGAAAAAATTACAGATATGATCGCCTTGTTGAGAGGAGTTGTCGAAGCAAGAAAAAAACTTCATATTTTTGTAAATGTCAAGAAGGAGAATTTAGATGAGCTACTCGGTAGACTGCCCGCATTGAAACGTCCAACAATCAGTCCTTTGAGTGAGGAAGGGTGGTATGGAGTTAATACAATAATCGATAAGAATGAATTCATAAAAATTGTTCCAGTTATGAGAAAAATTGCTCAAGGATTGGTAGTACTACAACCAACGCAGATATTGCCTTTTGAAGAAATAAAGATAGATAAAGAAGATGGTTAGTTGATTAAAAAAATAATTATCAAAAATCCTAAAGATGATGTAGAGAATATAAGATATAATACAATCGATAATTTTTCTGAAGAGATTATCAAAAAGATAGGAGAAATAATAGGTAATGTAAGGAAGGATGGAGATCATGCTCTTAAAAAATACACAGAAGAATATGACAGAGTTATGATTGATTCAATAAGAGTAAATAAAGATGAAATAAAAGACGCTTACAAACAAGTCACAGATGAACAAGTTAAAACTATATACAAAATAAGAGAGACTTTAATTGAAAACGATATCATTTTTCTAGAACATATTAAAAAAATATCCCATTTATATTCAAACAATAGAAGGATTAAACGATTTGTTCAACCAATTTCAAGTGTAGGTTGTTATATTCCAGGAGGTCTTGCAAGATATCCCAGTACATTGGTTATGTGTGCAACACCAGCAAAACTGGCTGGTGTAAAAAGACTTGTGGCTATTTCCCCTCCACAAAAGAACGGAAATGTAGATCCTTTAACATTGGTTGCAGCAGATATTTGTGGCATAAATGAATTTTACAAGGTAGGAGGAGCACAAGGTATAGCAGCATTAGCTTTTGGTACACATAGTATCAAGAGTGTTGACAAAATAGTTGGACCAGGAGGAATTTTCGTTACAATGGCAAAATTATTGGTTTCAAACAAAGTATCGATAGATATGATGGCTGGTCCAACAGAATTGGTTATTTATGCGAGTTCAGAAACGAATCCTAGGTATGTTGCGTTAGATTTAGTTTCTCAGGCAGAACATAGCAAAGACACACTATGTGGTGTAGTTACGAATTCATTGGAATTTGCTGATAAAGTCCAAAATGAGGTCAATAAAATTCTGAAAAAAAATATATCACGTAAAGAATTTGTTTCAGAAAGTTTAAATAAAAATGGATTTATTGCCATAGCTGAAAATGATGATTTAGCGATAGATTTTGTTAATGAGATAGCTCCAGAACATTTACAAATTATGTCTATAAAAGAGTTAGATATATCAAGAAAAATTAACTCTGCAGGTCTAATACTAATTGGCGAAAATACTCCTTCTTCTGCAAGCGATTATTGTTTAGGTTCCAATCACGTTCTTCCTACCATGGGTTTTGGGAAATCACGTGCATCACTGTCTGTATTAGACTTTATTAGGTTTTCAACTATTATAAAATCTACCAAAAATGACCTAAAAAAAATAGAACCTTTTATCAAAACAATAACACAAGAAGAAGGACTTGTCAATCATTATGAAGCAGTTAAGGGAAGACTCATAGATATTTCACAAACAATAAAGAAAAAATGAGATGAAAATTAGTTATGCAAAATTGGCTTGAAAAAAAAATTAATGAATTAGTAAAAATTGAAGCATATATCAAACCTAAAAAAAATGATGGAATAAAACTAGACTCTAATGAAAATCTTGTTTTAAAAAGTGACTTCATTAGAGATATTTCATTAAAAGTATCAAAAGAAGTTGATCTAAGAGAATACCCATTACAGCAGATTGAAGACTTCTACATGCGACTATCACAATACACAAAAATAAGTAAAAAGTATTTATCGATAGGCAATGGTTCTGATCAGATAATAGATCTGGTATTATCAATTTTTGGAAAAAAGAATCGAGTAACTACTTTCACTCCTACATTTACATACTTTGTAGATAGATGTAAGCTTTATTCTGTTGTAGTAGATAAAGTACCCCTTCGAAAGGAAGATAACTCACTGGATAAACCAGAATTCATCAAAAGTGCAAAAAAATCTCAAATAATATATATTTGTTCACCAAATAATCCTACAGGAAATCAGATAGAAGAAGCACAATTATTAGAAATTATTAATCAGTTAGATGATAAGCTAATAATAATAGATGAGGCATATGTAGAATTTGCTGATTATTCGATTGCTACGAAAATAATAAAAAAAGACAATGTTATAGTTTTGAGGACATTATCAAAAGCAGTTGGTTTGGCAGGGGCAAGATTGGGTTATTGTATTTCCAATGAGAAATTTACAAATATTTTCAAATCAGTTATACAATCCCCTTATCCTATTAATACCTTATCGCTATGTATAGGCACTGAAATTCTGAAAAATTCTGACTATATTAAAGATGTTGTAAAAGTAATTAAAAAGGAAAGAGAACGTATATATGACTATTTGAAATCCACAAAAAGTCGAATCCGAGTTTTTAAAAGCGATGCTAATTTTATTTTCATCCAGATCATAGATATCCATAAATATATCACAATTCTAGAAACACTAGAAAAGGAAAAAATCAGGGTAAAAGCATTAGGAAAAATTGAAGGCAGAGAAGGAAGATATATTAGAGTAACAATTGGAACGAAAGAAATGAATGATAGGTTTTTGAAAGTATTACAGAAAGTATATAATGTATAAAAAAATAACAGAAACAGATTTCATTTCCTCAAATGCAAAATATAACAACATTGGAGTAACTTCTATTATTGTTGATATTGATGGAGTATTGATAGATGTCAGAAAATCTTATAACGAAGCGATAAAAAAAACAACACAATTTATAACAAATTATTTGAAAAAATATCGTTCTAAAAATATTGTTTCAGACAATATAATTTCGAGATTTAGACAGTCAGGAGGATTTAACAACGATACAGATACAAGTTATGCTATTACTCTTACTTTGTTATTAAATTGTAATTTTCAAAATGATGATTTGAAAGGAGTTCTTTTTAGAACAGCAGAGAATTTGGATGAAAGTGGAATAATCTCCGTCGAAAAATTTTTGAAAAAATCATTAAATCACTCTAAAAAAGTGTCAGAGAAAGATGATTTAGATTTTGATAAAATTAGAAAAGACTTGAATTATCCTGGACCAGTTGGAAAGAGCATAGTTTCTACGGTATTTGATGAATTTTTTTATGGACAAAAATTATTTAGAATGAAGTATGGATTTGATACAAATTATTATTTTGGTAAACCATTAATAGAAAATGACAAGATAATAATTACTAACAAAACTATTAGAGCTTTGTCGAAAAAATTCAATGGCAAGATTGCAATGGTTTCTGGAAGGAGTAAGATAGCTGCTAAGTTTTCATTAGATAGAAAATTCATATTGTTAAATGGTAATAAGAGCATATTTCTTGAAGATGAGAAAAGAAGATATGCCAAACCAAATCCGCATGGTTTGATAAGAGTAATAAAATGTATGGATTCTAATCATGATATAATATATTGTGGAGATTCGATTGAGGATTCAATAATGGCTAAAAGAGCCGAAAGAGAGATAAATTTAACAAAGAGGAAAAAAAATGAAAGAACAAAAGTATTTTTTTGTGGAGTATATGGCTGTAGCACTAATCAACGAGAATTAATTAAAAAATTTAAAGATAAAAATGCAGATTTTATTATTAAAAGCATTAACAATTTACCAAATGTATTAAATAAAGTATGATAAAAATATACTTAGTTGAATTCTGATTCTCCTGATACCAATGTATCTTACATGAGGCATATGAAGAAGGAAAGGAATACCAAAGAGACGAATATTAAAGTAGAAGTTAATATCGATGGAATAGGATTAGTTAACATTAGAACAGGATATCCGTTTATTGATCACCTCGTATCAACATTTGGTAAACATAGTATGACAGATATCAACTTGGAAGCAAAATCAAACGACAAAATATCTCATCACTTAATAGAAGATGTAGCAATAACTATTGGTCAAGCAATAAATAATGCTCTATCAGATAGGACAAAAATTAGTAGATTTGGATATGCTACTATTCCTATGGATGAATCATTGGCTGTTTCATCGATTGATCTTGTTAAAAGGCAATATTCTAAATTGAATTTAGGACTTGCAAGAAAAGAAGTTGAAGGAGTATCTAAGGAAGATTTGGAACATTTCATTAAGAGTTTGTTACAAAATATAAATGGATGTATTCACGTGTATGTTCAATATGGAGAGAACGATCATCACAAGATTGAAGCTGCTATGAAGGCTTTTGCAGTAGCATTTCGAATGGCTGCTAAGATAGATTCCAAACAAACCGACATCCCAAGTACAAAAGGTGTAATGTAGATAGTGAGTAAAATAGCAATTTTTGATTATGGTGCTGGCAATCTATATAGTCTGAAATGTGCGTTAGAAAGAAATGGAGCTAAACAGGTTTCAATTATTAAAACCTTAAAAAATGTTAATAGATATAATGGATTGATTCTTCCTGGAGTTGGAAATTTTGATCCTGCAATAAGATCAATTGAACCATATAGAGAAAATTTTTGTGATCTCGTAGACAGGAAAATTCCCGTACTTGGAATTTGCCTAGGAATGGAAATGTTATTTAAAAATAGTGAAGAAGGAGAATTAGAAGGATTGAGAATTTTTGATGGTAATGTGATTATCCTACCTAAAAAGAAAGTTAAAGTTCCACATATGGGTTGGAACAATCTTGATATAACTAATAAAGATAGCAAAATTTTACGTGGAATAGAAAATGAGGCATGGGTATATTTTGTTCATTCATATTATATCGGTCATGTGAATAAAGATATAATAGTTGCCAAATCTATTTATGGAAAAGATATACCCGTTGTTATCGAAAAAGACAATATATTTGGAACACAATTTCATCCTGAAAAATCTGGTAGTAACGGTAAAAAAATAATTAAAAATTTTTTGAATGTGTGTGATAATAAAAAATGAAAATAATACCTGCTATTGATATTCTTGAGGGAAAAGTTGTAAGATTGATTAAGGGAGATCCGCAAAACAAAATTGTTTATAGTGATGATCCTATTGAAATTGCAAAAAATTTTGAAAGTTACGAAGTTGACAGAATACATGTTGTAGATCTGGATGCTACGTTAAGAACAGGATGGAATGACAACAAAAACAACAAAGATATAGTATTGAAAATTATAGAATCAGTAAAAATTCCTGTTCAAGTGGCAGGCGGAATAAGATCAATTGAAGCTATTAATGAGATGTTGTATGGAAATGCAGAAAAAATTGTGATCGGAACATTGGCATATAAACAGCCAAATGTCTTTCAACAAGTTCCAAAAGAAAAATTGGAGAAGATAATTGTTTCAATAGATCAAAATAAGGGAATAGTAATGATTGATGGATGGAGACAGCCCTCTGGATTTAAAGTAATTGAAGCAGTAAAGATCTTTATGGCAAAAGGAATCAAAGAATTTTTGTTAACTACAGTAGAAAGGGATGGTACATTAAATGGACCCGATATAAACATGCTATCTTACGCATCAAATATTTTCGGTTCAAAAATAATTGCTAGTGGAGGAATTTCAAGTGTTGAAGATATTATAAGAGTAAAAAATATTGGTTGTTCGGCAGTTATCCTTGGAAAGTCCATTTATGATAGAAAAATAGATGTAAAAAAAGCAAGAGCGGTTGTCTGAATTATGACATTAGCAAAGAGAATCATACCTTGTTTGGATGTAGATAATGGAAGAGTAGTTAAGGGAATAAAGTTTAAAGAAGTAAAGGATGCTGGCGATCCGGTAGAATTTGCGAATAGATATACACAACAAGGAGCAGATGAACTGGTCTTCTTGGATATTACAGCCTCACAACAGAGACGCGAGATAATAAAGAAAGTAGTACAAAATGTAGCAAGGGTAATAGATATTCCATTTACAGTAGGTGGCGGAATCAAGAGACTTGAGGATGCGAGAGATATATTATTAAGCGGAGCAGATAAAGTCTCTATCAATACGTCTGCAGTGAAGAATCCTGAATTAATTACAGAGCTGATGTCTATTTTTGGAAGACAATGTATAGTTGTTGCGATCGACGTTAAAAAAAAATATAATGATTTAGATACCAAAAAAAAGAATATAATAAAAGAATATGACAAGAACAATAATCTGATTAAAAAATACTGGTTTGAGGTAAGAATTTACGGTGGAAAAGAGGGTACTGGTATAGATGCTATAGAATGGGCACGAGAAGTAGAAAAATTAGGTGCCGGTGAACTTCTTTTGACAAGCATTGATGCAGATGGAACAGAAGAAGGGTATGATTTGAAATTGAATGATGTAATTTGTAAGACAGTAAGTATTCCGGTCATAGCTTCTGGTGGCTGTGGTAAAGCTATGCATATGTTAGAAGTCTTTAAAAAAACGAATGTAGATGCAGCATTAGCTGCCTCGATATTCCATTATGAAAAATCAACCATAAATAAAGTAAAAAGATTCTTAAAAAGAAATAATATTCATGTGAGAATATAAAAGACAAAGCGTTATTGGTTAAAGATCAAATTGCAATAAATTTGGAGAAGCAATCGATAAAAATAGTTACAATAATATCTATTTATTCAACCCTTGTAGATGACCCTCTTGTTCTAATTTGTCAGCGTGGGCGGCAATATACCTCCAGACAATATCAGCTTTATCTGATTGAAAATCCCATGGAGCAAGAAGAACTAGATCATTTTCTCTGATCCACATTCGTCTTTTAATTTTTCCACGAATACGACATGTACGAATTTTTCCATCAGTACACTTTACAATAACGTTATCTCCTCCTACTAGTTTGATAACTCGTCCAAACATTTCTCCTTCATGCGGCATCACAAGCTCCTTAAGCTCAGCCTCATTCAAAACTTTTCTTTTACCTAAATCTGATCATTCCTTAATTAATTTAGATATAGAGTAATTTAAAAATGTATTGGCAGCTGAGAAAGCGCAGTAATATACAAAAATATTAGTTACACCCAATTAAAATTTTGTTGAAGGATATCGTTTATACGTGACTGTTCAATCATAATGATGCATGGGATGTATACATATATTTTTTGCAATTATATTAAAAAGGATGTAAAATAATATTTATTACAAATCGAATTTATATAAATTCTGATATTATATTTTTTATCTTTTTAATTATGTCCAAATTTAAAGATATTATAAAGTTCTTATTTATAATATCAAGAGATTTCTTTAATGAAAAAATGGATAATATACTACTAAATGATTTCGTTAACTTAATTGATAAAAATATGATGTTTCAAAGTTCTATAATGAATTTTATATAAATCTATAACTAAATTGATACAACACTTTATTGTATGACAAAGTAGATTTATTTAAGTTGATTGGTACAAAACTGGCAAGAAAGTATCTATTATTTGATGCTTTCCTTTATAAAGGTACTCTGGATTACAGATATTTTTGGATTTTATTGTAGACTGCTAAAAGAACATAAACTGGAAAGAGTAGTATCAACATCCGTTGTAGTAAACAAGATAACATATATTGGTTTTTGGGGTATTCTTGTAATATTTATCTATAAATATATTTAATTTCGAATTCCTTTGGTTCTTATACTCTTTATTTTATAATTTGTTTATAATGGTTGTTGGTATTGAGGTCGGACAGTTCATCCAAGATTTTTCAGTTATTATGATTATTGCATCTGTCATGGCGTTCATCTCATTTAAATTTAAACAACCGCTAGTTATTGGTTATATCCTTGCAGGAATGATCATCGGTCCACATACTCCACCATTTAGTTTAATATTAAATCCAGATATTTTGAATTTGTTTGCAGAAATGGGTATAATTCTTTTGTTATTTGTTGTTGGTATGGAATTTCCTATAGACAAACTACGCAAAATTGGAAAGAAAGCATTAATGATAGCAACATCAGAAGCATTTGGAACATTTGTGATAGGTTTTTCTGTAAGTTTCTTTCTACTAAATTTTTCATTTTTCGATTCAGCATTTGTTGCACTTGCAATTTCAGTTACTAGTACCATCATCATTATGAAGGTATTAGAAGAGCTAGATATAATCAAGGAAGAGGCATCCTATATAGTTCTGGGAGTAGCGGTAATGGAAGACATCTTAATTATCTCAATGTTGGCAGTATTACAATCTGTTAGTTCGTCATCAGGGGATCTGTCAATTGTTGATATTTTAATATCTATTAGTATAACAATTGCATTTATTTTTGGAGTCTTGTTTTTAGGATCAAAAACTATACCAAAATTTATCAATTTTATTGGCAAATTCAATCAACATGAGGTTCTGATACTAGTGGTTCTAGGAGTGGCATTTGGGTTATCCTATATATCTTATCAAATAGGAATCTCAGTAGCAACAGGTGCATTCTTTGCTGGTGTACTGATAGCAGAATCAAAAGTTCATGCAGTTACAAGAATTTTAGCAACTCCAATTAGAGATATGTTTGGAGCAATATTTTTTGTATCTGTTGGTGCACTAATGGACATGTCGTTATTAGTGGTATTTATTATTCCAGCTTCAATCTTGGTGATAGTTTCAATTTCTGCCAAATTTCTTACGGTATTTCTCTCATCAAAATCGCAACGATTTAGTTCAGCAACTTCTATGAAGGCAGCTTTTGGTCTATCTTCATCAGGAGGAGAACTAGCACTTGTTGTAGCAAAAGGTGGAGCAGATACAGGTCTTACAAGTGCATTTCTTCTTCCAATGATAGGAGCAATGACCATAATTACAACATTTATCTCGCCTTATATGATTAAACTAGGTTGGAAACTACCAGATAAGATACTATCATCTAAAAATGAAGAAAAAGATAGATAAATAAAAAATTAATATTAAATCATATGTCAGTATTAATTATCTTAGTCCTTTAGTAAATCTAGAATACTTTCATGTTCACCTATCAGAATTCCTTTTCTTTCAAATAATTGCACTACACATACTGTAAATCCTACATGTGCACAACTATCGTCTTTACAATATGTACAGAATGGAACACCATCATTGATGGATATTATCACGTCAGAATGTAGAGTATTATCATTTATAATAGATTCTTTATCTTTTTCATATCTTTTAAGTATCATATGATTAACAGGAGAGTTTTTATTTTCTGAATTTAACCATTCCACAAAAGCAAATTCTCCATAATCCAAATTAGAAATATGAATTTTGTTTGCTTGCTTCTCTGATGTTATTGCGTTTTTCAAATTTTTATCGATATCTTCGAACATTTTATGATCTTTTTTTATTACTCCTACTGCTTTGAATAGGCCTCATTTATAGTAATTCTCACTATCAACTAAATAAAATATAAAGATTTGGGATATATTCTATACGGCTCTGTAGGTGAAATGTTCGACAGAGCTAACATTCAAGAAGAAAGCCACTACCAATACTCTTGCAAATATGTATGCGGCATTAGATTTAGGACAGAAAAACATTCAGGCAGTATTGAAAAATAAAGATGGTAAGATTATAAAGGAAAATAAAATACAGCGTAATACCAAAACAATACTAGAATTTCTTGATAATAGTAACAAGAATCATAATAATATTGATATTGTAATGGAGTCTGGTTACAACTATCAATATCTATATGATCTTTTACAAGATGAAGGTTATAATGTAAAAGTAGCACATCCACTAATGGTCAAGGCAATAGCATATGCTAAAGTCAAGACAGATAAAGTAGATGCTAGAATATTAGCAGATCTACTAAGAATGGATATGATACCAGAATGTTATATACCTAATAAAGATATAAGAAATTTACGAGATCTAGTTAGACGCAGATACTATTTTGTCAGTATTCGAACAATGTTCAAAAACAAAGCACATGTTGAGATGAGTAAAAGATGGTTAGATGCTAATGTGACTAATAATATAACAACAACAATGATTAAAAATGATCCATTTTCTAAAAAAGGAAAATGTCATTTACGTTCACTGGGAATACATGCATTAGATGATTGCCTTGATACCATAGATTTTCTAGATAGAAAAATAAAAGAGTTGGATACAGAAATAAAGAAATTGGCAATAGAAGATAAATACTCTAAACATCTTATGACAATTCCAGGTATATCTTACTATGCAGCTCTTCTAATATCAAGCGAGATAGCAGATATTAACAGGTTTCCAGACTATGAACATCTGTGTTCTTATGCTAGATTAGTACCTGGTACATATCAATCTGGAAATACATCATTCTCAAAAACAGACAAAAAACAAGGGAGCAAAATGCTAAACTGGATTATGGTACAGTGTACTCATACACATGTACGTTATTGCCAATCATCGATAACAGTACATTACAACAAGATAAAGAATAGAAAGAGAAATAACAAAATTGCTATAATTGCAGCAGCAAGAAAATTAATGCGTGTGATATATGTTATGCTAAAGGAAGATCGTCCCTTTAGACTGGATGAATAATAATATAGTATAGGACCTCTTGGTTTCTTGCATCGTCATATTGTTATTATTATATGATAAGTATGATGGATGCCATCTGTAGGTTAGGTCTGGCTACTACTAGCGCAAAGCCACGGTGCACTATTGGTGCGTATGGGAGAATGCTATTATTCATCAGTTAATCATATTAGGAACGAGTATTATATGAACATGGGAGAAACCATCATAGCTAGCATCATTCTACCATTAATTATTGAATAAACAACAATCAAAATATGTTAGATTAGCAGATCAACTATTACGTATTCTCAAACATTGCAGAATTCCATTATATATGCATAGAAAGAGCAATCACATTTACACAGTATGGCAACACATAGTACTTGTTACAATAAGAAGACAGTATGAAGGTAAGAGTTATCGAATGTTTACAGACTGGCTTGTTGAAGCATACTATTTGAGGTTGTTTCTCCAGTTGTCCAAGATACCACATTATACAACATTACAGAAATTCACTGATAGAATCAATATAGTGTTATTAGAAAGGATAATCTCATCTTTTATTCTTTTTACAGGTACAAGATACATATTTGCTGGAATAGATTCAACTGGATTCAAGGTAACACATGCATCAGAATACTATACAGATAGAGCCAAATTGAGAAAGAAATATGCTAAATTATCTATTGGCGCAGATGTTCTAAAGCAAATAATCTGTAACATCAAGGTAAGACGAGCTCCAACACGACATGATAACATAGACTTCAAGCCGATTGTGACAAGAATATCAAAAATAAAATCATTATCTGTAGTTGTTGCAGATAAAGCATATGACAGCGAAGATAACCATGTACTTGTAATAGAGAAATTACATGGCTTGAGTATCATGCCTCCAAGATATGAAGGTGTACCAGTATGGAAGACTCATGGCAGATACAGAAAGGGAATGAAACGTGGATACAACAAGATTCTGTACAACCAGCGTAACAAAGATGAAACTATTGTATCAGTCATAAAGAGGTTATTTGGGGAACATATTACATCCAGGCTGATAAGAATGCAGAACAGGGAACTGACTTTGAGATGTATAGCATACAATGTTCACAGAATGGTGAAGTTGGTTGTTATGGTGATGGTTTCTACACAGCCATTCTATACATAATCTTTTTATACTTCCGTTTTTAAACACCTTCACTTTTTAAATTATCTAATATTTTTAATGTTAACATATTAGAGGATGATACTTTATTTATAGAATTTAAGAAATACTCATATTTTTTGGTATCTAATGATTGTTTTATTAATATTGTGTAATAAGATGGGACATATTTAAAATTATGAGAAACTATTTAATAGCAATATAATTGTCTCAACTTTCCAAATAATATTGGTTTTGATAATAGTAATAGAAGATCTCCTATTGTCGTTACTGATGATGATGCAATGTATTTTCCATAAATATACTGGCTGTTGTTGTAGTACATATTTTTACCTCACAAAAAATATGTCGGTATCTTTCTAACCTTCATTCTTTTGTTGTTTAATATTGTCCTTACCACGGCACCTATCCTTTTCTGCTCCCTATTTCTAACGTTTTTTTAAATGTATCTATTGCTATTGTCTGTTCATCAATGATCTTCTTTAGTGGCTCAATCTATTTTCTCATTCTTGTTTATCGTATTATCTTCACTCGAACCTGAAAGTACCATCCTGCCTTATTATGAATTCTTGCTTCGAGCTGTATAGCACCTTTGGATTCAGATTGTAGTTTCATGGTAGTTCTGCCACTGTGATATTTTGTAGTCAATAGTTTCATTACAATCCTTGTCTTGTTTTCGGTGTCCATTTTCTAGTACTATTCTCTTTAACACCTTGTATATGTATGACCTCCTTCTATACATCTAATGATAGAAGTAAAAAAGTCTCCATTGCAGGATATTCTCATTTTCAATGGGTCCAGACTATAATACATTAACTGATGAAACTGCATACGGTGGAGGTCAAGTACTTTGATATTGATAGCAAGAAAATGAAGCTGTTTTTGTTGCGACTATAGGATTTGCTCATGATGACTGGACCGTTATTATATGGACCAACTAATGTTTCAATCAAAAAAATTGCAGACAAGTTAGGAAAAATATTTGTAAAAAACAGACTTATCATCAGATCTCTATATATTTACAAATGTAATAAATCGAACTGGTTCAATTGCATTTCAGGTAAGTATTGGATCTACTAAAGCAGCTGAGAATGCATTTTCCTCTTTGGAGAATATTAAATGCAACATGAAAAGATATCATGTAAGCGCAATTTCTCACAACACGAAGAAATAATAGAACATGCAAAAGAAGATAATATAATAACCTGAATTGCTGGTATAGTAATCAATTGTCCATTTGAGTCATAATGTTATTACCAATTTTTTAAAATTTTATTTAGCACGATTCAACTTTAATTTATTAATTTAATCTATTTGTAGTAATATTTCATAGTTTTATTACTTTTTATTTTATTAACAAAATCTGATTATTTATAAGAATGTTGATGCTTATAGAGTATATGAAATATCTAAATTTAATAATCATAGTAACGGTTATTCCAATTCTAGCAGGAATACTAAATGTTAATACTAGCGAAGTATTTGCTCTAAATTTAACTACAAATTCTTCATCTGCAATGACTCATTCCGTTAATAATGAAACATATATATCATCAAACAATAATTCTTCGCTAAATAATTATCAAGAATCACAAACTTTTACGCATGGATTAGTGGTTAAAATTGATAATGTAGGGTATTATTTTGATGGTCCTTCAGACGGTGCAAATGGTACAAAAGATGCGCCTGGTCATTATTGGTGGCAGGATACACCATATCATCTATATGGACTTCATTACAATATCGGTCCGTTTGGAGAGCAAAATTGGTGGTCTTCTGATACTAAAGGTAATGAATTGCTATATTTAGTAGATGTTATAATCGCACCCTGGACAAATACAACTGCTTATGAATTCGCTAAACAAGGATATGTTCACTATCATGAATTAGTAAAAACGGACAGTGGAGAAAAACATCCTGAATTAGTGGCTTGGTTTAAACATGTAGCAGTACCTGCATCATTTATACTAGATAAAGGTCCTATGCAAGAAGATAAACACATAGTTTCTGCAGGAATTGATTATAGGTTCTTAAACAATTACTTTATACCATATGATCCAAAAACAGACCATGGTCATGACGAATGAAGTGATATAAATAAGAAATTCTTTTATTTTATTTTCTCAGTTTTAAATAATTAAATATCTGATGAAGGTTAAATATAACTTATTTGTATCAACTATCATTAATAAAATATTTTTTTTATACATAAAATACGAATAAATGATTATACTAAGGATATAGACATAAACATATCTAAACTACTTTATACTATTAAATATATTTAAAAAATTTATAGTTTTGAATGGTGCTGTTAGTTTAACGATATTTATTGAGCTAGAATGTACTATTTCTTTCTAACAATCCTTGATCATTAGAATAGAAACAGAACATACGATTGATGATGATGATGATGTATTCTTCTCTGTATTTATTTACTTTCTTGTTCTCTGTCAGTCTCAAAAAAATAAAGACATTGAAATCTTCTAAAGATGAAAACAAAAGAAGTTACATCTCAAATTCAATCAAGTTAGATCTTTTCAAATCTATATGGCAAGAGTTTCCGTTTTTACAGTAGATAAAAGAATAATCAAATATTACTTAATATCGATAGACTTCTTGTACTGTATTGAACTTGAAAAATCGGTGCTCGTAGCAAAGAATTTTAGTCATTCTTTGATTAAAAAGTATGGAAAACATATTGTTTACATTGATGGTGTTACTAGGTATCCACAAGCATGCAACTTTTTACACCTAAAACACAGAATGCATTCTCCTTTAGAAGACACTGATAGAACGAGTAAGCAGTATTTCAAATAGAACCTCCTTCATGATTACTATTCATGTATAGCAACAAAAACAGAAAATATGATCTAGGACATGTATAGAATTGCAAAGTTATTTATCTATAAATATAATACAATAATTACAAATAAAATTCCATTTCTTGATGGAGGTAATTTATATTAATTTAAGGAAGACTATACAATTTATTTGTTCAACAACATTTGAAATTTAACAGGTTTTATATTATTTATTTAAAACGTCAAATCTTTAAAAAACTATTTTAAAAACATGAATTATTGTCGCTGTTTTTTAACACATCTTCCCATCTGATTTTTTTCATGGTTTTTCAGATGGTTAATACAACCAATAAATTTATGTTCAGTACATCCACAAATAATACATCTATTGATTTTCTGACTGTTTTCCAATTCAAAAATATAATACTATTGACAATATTAGTTTGTTTTCTTATTCTAACATTGTTAATAATTTATTGAAATTAAAAATTTTTTAAATGTTAACATCTGATTTCCCTTCAATGCCCACTAAAAATTTTTCTTGAATGGGTGTAATACTATATTTACATCCAACCATCTTACTAACTATGTATAAATTTGTTTTTAAATGTTCTGTGACTTTCCCAATAACAAATCTAGAATTTCCTCTAGCCAAGCTAGCTGGTATGACTAACATATCTGCCAAGTTATGATCTACAGACACATTTTTAATATAATTTTCCAGAAATTTAGTTACTGCTTCTTTTCCAACATCCTCAGCACTTTTATTTTTTTGTCCAACCGCATCTCCACCTATAAATTCACCAAAATCAGATTTTGTGTAAACTAAAATTGACGATCCTGGAGAAATTGCATTTTCAACCGATGCTATATAGTTATTACATCTTATACCATTTTTTTCTAGATGTAATAGTACAGTAGAAATTTGACGATCCAAAACATGTCTAGGAAGCCTAGAACAAACACCTATAACTATAGGTTTACTTCTTTGACCGCTAATGAAATCGATCAGACCTAAGTTCTTACAAGGTAGTATTTTAGTTTGAACTATTCCGCCTCCTTTGGGATAATATCCTCTTCTTATAACATCTATTTTAAAAATTATTCCAATATTTTTATATGCTTCAGAGACAACATATTTCATATAATCAATCGTAGGACTTGCAATCACATCGGTTCCTCCAATAATTTTGATACTGATATTTTTTTTAGATAATGATATTGCTGGAACTATTGTCTGTAGTATCAACGAAATGCTTCCAGCTGTGCCAATATCAATTTCCAATTCAGCAATTCCTTTATCCGTGTGCAAACTATTGGGATAAAATTTTATACTTTGGTTTCCCACACATAGGTTTTCCACAGTAGCATTGAAAATTGTACTCAAAGCTTTGACCGCATGGACATGTTGAGGTCTCAAACCGGGATTTGGTCTTTTGGATCGTATATTGAATATCTCTACAGGTTTTTCCAGAAGTACAGAAAGGCATATAGTAGAACGAAGTATTTGTCCTCCTCCTTCTCCAAATGAACCATCAATCTTTAACAATAATCATATTTTTGTTATTAATAAAATAATAATTTTGCCTTAGAAAATATGAAAATATGTGTTATTACATCTCAATGTTCCAACACAATTAGTAGACTTATTATGGTCATAATACATGATTAACTTGAAATACAAAGATTCTCTCATAAAGACAGGAGAAATATTACTTGATTTTGATATTATTGATAATTGGATTATGTAATTAGAAAAGACGAATTATGGTAAAGAAGAAGGTAGAAAGTTCGTATATCAGATTCATTTACGAAATTATTGTAGTACAGAGAGTATACATATTTTCACTTACCGTACATAGAAGAAGACAAGAAGGTTTATTACTAGCTCACACTATCAATACAATTCAGTTCCATCAATTCCAAATCATAGTAACATTAGCGGAAGAAGATACAGACTGAATATTAAAAAATAAGCAAGGACAAATCTATTTACATGATGGTTATTTTGTAATAGCAATTGATTGTACTTGTGTAAAGATATCCAACCAAATAGAATGAATACGTCAAATGGAATGTGAATAGAGGATATCTAGAGACATATGTAGCAGTTGATAATCAAGAGAAAGAGAGTCTTATCATTAAAAGTAACTTTCAAACAAGTACATGATAGAAAAGTATTGCCAGAGCTGATAAATGACGTGACGATAAAGAATAATAAGATAATAATAGATACTATTATTATGGATTGCTCCTATGACGATAACAAGAATTTTCAATTTCTATCATTTAAAGAAATGCCACCAGCAATAATAAATGTAAGAAATAATTGCAGATGTAAAAATACCAATCATCGCGTCAGAAACAAGGTTGTAAAAAGTACAGAAAAATAACTTACAGTAATGCTGGAAAGAAGTGTACTATATTGTCAGAGATGGATGACAGAAGAAACTGTCTTCTTTTGTATCAAAAGAATGTTTGGACAATATGTTTCCGCTATTTGATTTGAGAATACCTAAAGGAGATAATACTCAAAGTATCATTGTATAAGTTGTTTATTAGAAGTATAGGTGCTGTTAACTTAAGGAAAGAGCTATAGCTGTGAACGCTCTATTCTAACAATATAGATGTTGTTAAGATTTGTCAGAAACATCCACATGTATAGTAATGTATTCTCTTTATTTGTACTTTCTTGGTCTGAGTCTACGAAATACATCCAAAGCATTGGAACCTTTTAAGGACCAAAAAAGAAGTTATGTTACTGTTTGGAAATGGATTCAACTATTTGGTTCATTGTAGATCTATAACAAGCATAGAAGAATTTCCGCATTCATAATCGATGAGACAATGATTCAGATTGGTAATCAACACTTTTGGTTATGGATTTGTATTGAACCTGTTCATAAATCTATACCTGGAATCTATATTTCAGAAGAGAGAAACATGCTTGTAGCAGAAAATTTTATCAGATCCCTTGTATCAAGGTATGAAAAACATACAGTATACACAGATGATGGTGGTACGTGGTATCCACAAGCATGCAACTTTTTAAATCTAAAACACGTATCGCATTCACCATTTGAGAAAAGTCTGATTGAAAGAGTGATGCAGTATTTCAAGGATAGGACGGAAAGTTTTGATGATTACTATCCTTGTAATAATATTATACAAAATTGTCATCTACAACATGTATACAATTGGATAAGATTATTCGTTTATCTATATAATGCAAAAATCAGAAACAAAATTCTATTCAAAATTGGAGGTAAAATAGTCTTAAGTTAACACAGCCGAAGTATAAGTGTTACATGATAACTGATTATTGATAGAAAGTGATGATTATCTAGATGAGTTGTACAACAGAGCAGTAAAAATATATTGTCATCAAAATTATTAATTTTCAAAAAATATTTCTTTTAGGAGTACTCATTCTACATCTCTTGAATTTAAAGACTAAAAAGATTAATAGATGAATATAATAATATTTTGTAATGCCAACAGCATATGTTTTAATAAATTGTGATTTAGGATCTGAAGCAGATATTATCAAAGAACTAAAAAAATTGCCGGAAGTTGTAGAGGTCAGTGGAGTATTTGGAGTTTACGACATAATAGTCCGAATCCGCTCTGATTCAATGGATAAACTACGTGAGGTAGTTACATGGAATGTAAGAAGGATAGATAAAGTTAGATCCACCTTGACCATGATGGTAATAGAGGGCCAGGGAGAAAAAGATATAAATTAAAAAGGAGATAAATCAAAAATCAATTATTTACTATCTTTTTATATTTTCTTGTTTTTCCAATTTTCGCATTGACATTATCATTTTATATTATTAATTATTTTAATTAGTAGTTGGACAATGTTTTTGATAATTTCTTGACTGATAATAAATTGAATACTCTATTATTCTATAATCCATACCCCAAGCTTTGTTTTACATCCATGATGACCTCCTTCTTCAAAAAAACAATTTACCTAGATCTTGATACAACTTTTACTGCCTATGTCAATTCGGGCTTCATACTAAATTATTCACCAAAAACAATCTTACTGGTTACCCCAGACGAAGGAGATTTGGAATTTCTTTTAGATCAAATAGTATCTAATAGTACAACGTCTTCATTAATTATTATTGATTCATTAAATAGCTTTTATAACTTGTATTATAAAAAAATTGATTGGAATTATTTTAAGGGAATTTCTAATGTTCAACATATTCTATCAAACTTTCTAATGCTACTTTTGAAACATTGTAATTCTATAAAAATTCCTATTCTTGTTACAAGCATGATGAGATACAAAAAGAAAGAAAACTGGGTTAAATTGCCTGCAAACAGAAGGTTTTTACAAAAAAAGAGCGGCGTAGTTTTTTATGTGGATATGTTTAATGAAAATGATCTTTCTGTTGATATACTTGTCCATCCTTTTCTATCTACTAAAAAATTAGTTCTGAAAAACCACGAAATTTCTATCACATATATCTAATTTTGATAAAATATCAGTCTAATTTCTTGTCAAATTAATTTGACAAATCAGTATTTTTATGTTAAGATTTATAGGATTCTTTAATTCTACTAGGTTTGTCTTTGGTTAATCCTTATATCTTGAATCAATTATTACTTGTTATAATAATACTATCAGTATTATTAGTATTATTTGATCTATACATCTCATCTTCTCAAGAGTATAAAATTAATGATTTACTGTCACTAGATGTTCAGATATTAAAAAATCCTATCAATTTAGGAGAAGAACAAATAATTCGATTTTTATTAAATGATACAACTCTAAATAATAAAATTAATCAAACTGCTCTTATAGAAGGAAATATAATTTATTTGTCAGGAATCGCTCAGCCATTTTCATTAAATATTACACCCTCAAAATGGTATAATTATTCATGGACAGTAAATCCTGATATTCAAAAATTTGGGACAGTTTTAGTAGAAATAAATTTATTATATAATGAATCAAAAATTAATATGCAAAATATTACATTCAATATAAGTAACGAAAAAAATATAAATAATTCATAAATATTTTCAAAATGATTATCATTTAGAGCCTATCCCAAAAATAGATAGGAATATAGCTCCTTTGTTTCTTATCATATCTGATAATGTTTAAGAGTGAAAAATATATTAGAACTATTACATGTATTCCAGATGATCTATGGAATGAAATTAAAAATATTTTACCTGATGCCAAACCAAATATACAATAGGTCGTCCAATTGTTCCATACAGAAAAGTATTTGATGGTATCATGTTTATCCTGAGAACTGGATGTCAATGGAAAATGTTACCCAAAGAATATGGTTCTGGTTCTACATGTCATAGAAGATTTCAAGAATGGAGAGAATCAGATATATTTGATAAATTATGGAGCAGATTATTAAAATTATATGATTTAAAGAATAGAATAAAATGGAACTAGCAGTCACTTGATAACATCTCTATAAAATCACCTTTAGGGGGGCGATGACAGGTCATAATCCTACTGCAAATAGAAGTAAATTAGGTAGTAAAAGACATATTTTAACAGATAAAGATGGCATTCCCCTTTCAACTGTTATAATATCTGCAAATACTCACGATGTTACTGTTGCAACAAATACAATTGATAATATTGTTATCAAAAGACCACCACCTTCTTCGTCAATAGCAAAATATAGAAACAAGAAGAAGAATAAGAAAAAGCAGAATCTATGTCTTGATAAAGCATATCATTCCAAGGAAATAGAACAAGAAGTTATCAAAAGAGGATATATTCCACATATACGACACAGAAGAGAAGAAAAGAAATGCAGCAATAGACATCCTGCAGTAAGAAGATGGGTGGTAGAGAGAACAAATTCTTGGCATAACAGATTCAGAAAATTATTTACAATGTATGAAAAGAAGGAGGACGAGAACTATCTTGGTCTTGTACAGTTAGCAAGTAGCATTATTGTTTACAGAAGGCTAATTTTGGGATAGGCTCTTATTTCCAGAAGAATGAGTTTTTTAACATATTAATTTGTCTTTGATTAAGAATAATAACCTCTTTAATTGAATTTAATATAAAATATTATAATATTATACTTAAGTATCTTGAATAGCTTTGAAGAGTCATAGATAAAATACTTGGAGAATTTAAAAAACCTCTATTCTATCTATTTTTTTAAATTAAATCTTTCTTAAAGTTAACATATTATTATAAATATTAATGAACATGAAAAATAGAAGCAGAAATGAGATCATAGCTTTTATTCTAGAATCTGTTTCTAACAGTAAAAGCAATGATGGTATTACAGCTACTAAAATCATGTACAGTGCATTCTTATCTTATTCGCAACTGAAAGAATATCTTGCATTACTATTAGAAAAGGATCTATTAGAATATAAGTCTAACACACAAACATATAAAGTAACCTTTAAAGGTACACATTATATATCTATTCATAAACGATTGACGGAGATGATAATAACAACTCCACAATATTGATTTGTTACAAAAACGTATTTTCATCATATATTTTTCGAAGATGGCTTGTTATGTTTTAAAAATATGTTTATTTGTGTATGATCAAGCAAAATTTAACAACAAATCAGCAATATCGAATTTAAAAAATGAAATTAATTGCGGAAATGTGTGATAATTTGTACAGGCTATTTCAAAATATATGAAAAACGTAATCATTATTTCTATTAAATAAATAATTAAACCTATAAATTTTTGTTAATAATAATTATAAATATCAATTGGAATCTCATGTACAGTTTCGTTATCATGATCTTTCTATTCGAGAAATAGAACTAATATATATTTATTTAACAAAATCATTCTATGTTACAGAAGAACAATTATCATTAGATGAAATAGAAAAAGAATATGCTCATTTGGCTGAAAATGACTATTCACTAACGTTAATAGAACTAGCTTTTTCTGGTAAATTTGATGATTCCTTCTTTAAGATTCTCAGACCTGAACGATGGCATTCTATTAAAAATATTATCAAAGAAATTAAACATAGAAGGGGAAAAAGATCAGTGTTAGTTTTATTGAAATTTGCTGGGGTCACTAATATAAATTCAGATATTGTATTTTGTATTATAAATAAATTTGATAAACCATTCGAGATAGCCATTGAAAAAATTGAATATCTAGTTGATATTGTACCAACACAACTTGCAAATCTACCTAATGATATAACCGAAGTTGTATACCATTTTGATGATTTGTCAGCAAAATGGACTCCATTTCGTGCGAGAAGAAATGATAAAAATTATTCCAGCACATTTGTATTAAAAGATAGCAAATGGGAAATAATAAATTAATATAACTTTCATTTTAAATAGTTAATACCATCGATAAATGAAATATTTTATAGAGCGGGGGTCGCCTAGCCTGGTAGGGCGTGGGATTGCTAATCCCATGTTCGTAAGAACACGTGGGTTCGAATCCCACTCCCCGCGTGTTACAACGGGGTTTGTACATAAACTCCTTTATCCTTGTCATAATATAGAATTTCTTTAGTTTCCTCAATCGTCAAAAAAGTATGTCGGGACCTGAGAAATCTTGTACCTTCCTCTATTAGTTCCTGTCTTTTTTTCTTCCATCAGTAAAATCAGTCATTTGTGTACCAAAGACATCTTAAAATGATTTTTTTTTTGTATATTCAGGATCTGGTGCTGTTGCAGACATTTTGAGTTAAACTCCTTGCATGTGTGTAGGTTTTTCGTATAGTTTTTGGTCCGCACATTCAGTTAAAAATGAGCAAACCCAGCAGTTACATTTATTGGACATTTCCAACTTATTGGTTAAAGGTAACCCCGTTTACGGATAGTTTCTTCTCTGAGTATGTTACTTATTTCGTCTCCTACTATGTATCTTATCTCTGTTCTTAATCGGGACAGAGACTGTTGAACAACATTTATTTTGTCTTCGATTAGTGCTAAGGATAATCTTTTATTGTTCTTATGCGTATTATTTATTGGCTCTACTACGACTGTGCTCGTGCTGGTGTCCTTTTGGGTGGGGACACCTTTTTTGCCTTCAAGTTTTTATGTCCTCCCCTTTAATCGCTACAAGCGGACTCCCGAGCAAAGAACCCGATGCAAGAAGGGAAGAGTTGGAAGCATTAATTTCCTTATTTTGTGTGCGGCATTTACACACCCAAATTATTTCATGATCAAGGTATCTATGTTGCCAGATTCTAGGACACTCTTCGTGAGGTCCATAGCATTCAAACATCTTAAGGTACCAGTGATTGATTCATTTCGAGTTTTGCCCTCCTGGCAAATGTAGTTTCTTTATAAAAATCGTCCCGTCATTATTTTGAATAGTCACATATGTGGCGTCTTCCAGGTGGCATTCTCTGGCTATCTTCATAGGAATAGACAAAACAACCGATCAGTTCTTGTTACCTCTCCAAGTTTTAGATATCTGAATCTCAGACATTGTCCAAAATAAAGATTATTTACTAGGAGAGAACTATGAAGTGTACCTATTAGAGACAGGGATAAAGAAAGAAAACAACAAGGAACAACATGAATGTCAGGACATAAAAAAAAGCCTTGCCAAGACCATGCCCGCAGTGTGATCTAGAAAATGGCGGTATGCAGTGGGTTATTTTCAACCCTAGATACAACAATAGTTATGAATACAATAAAAGACCGTATTCCATTCTTAGAATCAGCCATTACACTAAAGGACAGTATAGTTTATCTTCAAAGAACAATAAAAAAAATAGGAGCAAGATATGGCATAACTTTACAATACATTTGCGTGCAATAGTAGTACAAACAGAAACAGGAGAGTCAAAACGTATTTGGCTGGAAGATATTTCTAATGATCATAATTATTATTTTGGAGAAAGTATAATACTACAGTTAGGTATAAAATGACACTCATACATAAAAAAATACAGGTTGGCCGGCTTGTTAAGACTATTTTACCTCCTATTTTGAATAGAATTTTGTTTCTGATTTTTGCATTATATAGATAAACGAATAATCTTATCCAATTGTATACATGTTGTAGATGACAATTTTGTATAATATTATTACAAGGATAGTAATCATCAAAACTTTCCGTCCTATCCTTGAAATACTGCATCACTCTTTCTATCAGACTTTTCTCAAATGGTAAATGCGATACGTGTTTTAGATTTAAAAAGTTGCATGCTTGTGGATACCACGTACCACCATCATCTGTGTATACTGTATGTTTTTCATACGTTGATACAAGGGATCTGATAAAATTTTCTGCTACAAGCATGTTTCTCTCTTCTGAAATATAGATTCCAGGTATAGATTTATGAACAGGTTCAATACAAATCCATAACCAAAAGTGTTGATTACCAATCTGAATCATTGTCTCATCGATTATGAATGCGGAAATTCTTCTATGCTTGTTATAGATCTACAATGAACCAAATAGTTGAATCCATTTCCAAACAGTAACATAACTTCTTTTTTGGTCCTTAAAAGGTTCCAATGCTTTGGATGTATTTCGTAGACTCAGACCAAGAAAGTACAAATAAAGAGAATACATTACTATACATGTGGATGTTTCTGACAAATCTTAACAACATCTATATTGTTAGAATAGAGCGTTCACAGCTATAGCTCTTTCCTTAAGTTAACAGCACCTAGAACGCCCAAGTATACCTAATGGATTTGAAGATCCTTCCCAGTGGTTATCTTGGAAGTTTATACAATAATAATATAATAAAAATAAGGAATGCATAGAATATTCAACAAAAACCAGATTGTCATTTCACGAGTATATAATAAATAAAAAGAAAACAAATAAACCAAAACAGAAGTACATGGTACTTTAAGAGAAAGTAGATTCGATAAGAGAGACTTAGACAAAATTATATTTTAACAATATTTTCAGAAGACTTTCACCAGAAGATCTCGAAAATGCAAACATAATATCTGATTATATCATTTGATCTAAATCAACTTAATTAATTATATCATTATACCTATCTCTTATTACTACTGCAGATATTCCTGCAGATTTTGCTATTTCTACCTGAGTTTTATCTTCATTTTCTAGACCTTTACATACTGCATATATTGTTGATGCAGCAATTGCTAATGGATTCTTTCCAACATGGATTTCTTGTTTCATTATTTCTTTCATTAATTTTATGGCTTTATGTTTTGTTTTTTCTTCTAAACTAAGATTATTGGAATTTTCACAATACATTTTATTGGATTTATGACTGGAATGGTTTTTAAATTAAGTTCAAAAATAAGAATCCTAGAGTATTTGAAATACTTTTAAATTTCACATTAGTTATGTCTGAAATATCTTTCATCGTTTTTGGGGTTTCGAGTTCTTTACAGGCCAAGTATATCGAGGCGCATAATATTCCTTCTGTTGTTCTTCCGAGTAGTAATCCTAATGATAATGCTTTTTTATAAAATAAAAAGATTTTTCTACTATAGCACTGTATAAACCCAATTTATGCTTTATATTATTTAATTCGTCAAAAGCATATTTTAAGTTCCTATCTTTTGAGTTAATGTGCCTAGTTCTATGATCCCATATCCTTAATCTATCTATTTTATTATGTATACTATCGCTAATTTTCTTCCCTGCAGCATCTACGTTAGATCTTCCAATGATTGTACGATATTCAATATTGAAAAAGATACTGTTTCTATCATAATGTTGTAAATCTGTATTTATTGTTGTATTAGCATGATTAGTAGCAATCATCTCTTGATAGATCCTTGGATGTAAAGGGAATTTCTTTTCTTCAGATAATACTATACCACAGATATTACAAATAATTTCACCTAATTCAGGGTCTATGGTTATTTTAAAATTATTATTACAATTTGGGCATAATGAAGTATTGTTATTAATTTCATAATCTAGTATATTACTTATACAGTCCATAGTATAATTAGCACTAACAATATAATATTCGTTTATTACCATGATTAGATAGTTTGTTTTATTAACTTGATAAATTACCTCCATCAAGAAATGGAATTTTATTTGTAATTATTGTATTATATTTATAGATAAATAACTTTGCAATTCTATACATGTCCTAGATCATATTTTCTGTTTTTGTTGCTATACATGAATAGTAATCATGAAGGAGGTTCTATTTGAAATACTGCTTACTCGTTCTATCAGTGTCTTGTAAAGGAGAATGCATTCTGTGTTTTAGGTGTAAAAAGTTGCATGCTTGTGGATACCTAGTAACACCATCAATGTAAACAATATGTTTTCCATACTTTTTAATCAAAGAATGACTAAAATTCTTTGCTACGAGCACCGATTTTTCAAGTTCAATACAGTACAAGAAGTATATCGATATTAAGTAATATTTGATTATTCTTTTATCTACTGTAAAAACGGAAACTCTTGCCATATAGATTTGAAAAGATCTAACTTGATTGAATTTGAGATGTAACTTCTTTTGTTTTCATCTTTAGAAGATTTCAATGTCTTTTTTTTGAGACTGACAGAGAACAAGAAAGTAAATAAATACAGAGAAGAATACATCATCATCATCAATCGTATGTTCTGTTTCTATTCTAATGATCAAGGATTGTTAGAAAGAAATAGTACATTCTAGCTCAATAAATATCGTTAAACTAACACAATCATGAAACTGCTAGAAAAAATTTAGATCAAAAAAAATTGATATTATTATAGATAAGCATTTTTTATTCGATTTAAGAACATATTGGTTAATCAGATGTAATAGTATCTAAATCTAATAAAAACTTTATATACATTTGAAAATATTATTTATATTCCTCATAAATTTAAATCGTTTTATCGATTTGGTATTTTAAAATTTAATCTACCTTCTATTCTATCAATTTTCAGTTATTTTTTATTTGGGTTAATTCATTCTTTAATAAAATATTGTTAAAATAATCAAATAACAATCATTCAAAATTGTTCTGTTTCCGATCAATATAAGAATAAGTGTTTTAAATATATACATGTCTATGGATAAAAAAACAAAATCTAGTAGTAAAGATACAAAATCTACTCAATCAAAAGCAATTCAGAAAGCAACAACACCTGCAAAAAAAGCCAGTACAAAGAAAGCAACAACACCTGCAAAAAAAGCCAGTACAAAGAAAGCAACAACACCTGCAAAAAAAGCCAGTACAAAGAAAGCAACAACACCTGCAAAAAAAGCCAGTACAAAGAAAGCAACAACACCTGCAAAAAAAGCCAGTACAAAGAAAGCAACAACACCTGCAAAAAAAGCCAGTACAAAGAAAGCAACAACACCTGCAAAAAAAGCCAGTACAAAGGAAAGTGATAAAGTGAACATATCACCTGAAAATGTTACTTCGCAACAAATCCAATCTGAAACTACTGAACCTTAAGTGATTGACTGTAATTTGATCATAACTGAAAATCAATAATATTCGCCTTATTCAACTATATTATTTTATTTTTATTTTTTGAAAAAATGATTCGGATTCATTTTTCTCGATTTTTTGAGATAAATGTTAAAATGAATTAAATAAATTCTATGCTAATTATATATAACGTGTTACTTTGTAGCAGATATATCTTATGATGAACTTACGTATACATGAATCTACAAAATTACTTTTTATGAAATTACTCAAGATTTTTGAAGAATCAATTGATAGTGTAGTTATATTAACCAGAGCATTTAGTGCTTCAAATGTCATTCATATGGGAAAATTCTATAATGGAATTAAATCAGAACCATACGTTAATCATCCACTTCGAGTAGCATTAATAATGGCAGGAGAATTAAATATAAAAGATAAACATGTAATTGCTGCAGCTATACTTCATGATATATTTGATAAAACATATGCAAATCAATTCCAAGACAATCTTAATGATGTAATAGGAGAGCAATCACTAAATCTTGTTTTATCAGTGAAGAAATATGATGTAAAAGATATGAAAATCGATCAATATCATAAATTACTTTTAAAAAGTTCAAAAATTCTCAGATATCTTATTCTCTCTGATAGACTAGATAATATTAGAACCCTCAAACAAAGTTCTCATAGAGATAGGATTAGTCGATATAAAGAAGAAACTCAAAACTATTTTTTACCTGTTGCCAATTTAACTGATGATAGATTGGTCTTTAAACTATCTGTTGCTCTATATGAACTCAAATAAATAGATAATACCTAACTAACATCAGCTAACTAATATCTATTTTTGTGTTATTTTTGGTTCTTAAATTCAGTCAAATTGAATTTGAGAATAGTTTAACGAAAAGTATTTCTTTTTTTGTCACATGCTTTTAGAATGGCAGAAGATATATCCAAAGTATTTTTGCATAAAGAGATCTGACTATTTAATTGTGTCATGAACATAGATTGTGGTTTAATAATATTAGATATTAGTGATATTCATTTGGATACGTTTACAATATTTAGATATGAATTTACGATTATTTATTAGATCGAATACAAACCCCAACTATTTTGATTAACAAAATTTTATTTACAAATTCTTTATAAAAAATAATTATTATGCTTGAAATGATATTTTCAATGTTTATATCTATAGAATATACAAAATTTAGTTAGCCTGTATATTTAGAGAAATAGAAATTGATGTTTCATTGTTTGATGGTCAACTCAGAGGAAGTAAATCTGTGTGAATTTGGATTTAATAAAGATCTGATATGTCGTATTTATAAAAGAAGGAATGGAATTGTAATCACATATATTGTTTCACAGAAAAGATGAAACACCAGAAAACATCAACATGTAAATCATAATATTAGTAATGTATCATTAGAACTTATTGTCATGTCAAACACGGTTTCATTTTTTCAGAGTGGAATTTACTTTCAACTTAAAAATACATAGATTTCATACAATTTTTTAATAACCTATAGAATAAAGTTGTATCATTTATTTTATCTAAATTGATTAATTGAGCTTTGAATCACTGAACCTAGCACATATATTTTTAGTTAATAGTTATCAATACATGTATAATAAATGAGAACATCTAAACTATACTGACTAACATAATTCTATACTGACTAACATAATTTCGCTAATCTATTATTCTCATCAGATATTTCACAATATCCAGATTAAATCTTCTAGTCCTATAATAATATGAAATTGTATCTTTTAGAAAATCAAATGTAGAATAATATGATACTTACCCTCCTGTCTCCAACATTCTTCTACTGCATCAAATTCTGGAGATCCAACAGGAAAATATTCTAATCTGGTAGTATCTTTATTCGCATCAAGAAACTCTTGTAATCTTTGAACAGTATGGTGTTGCTCTATCAACAAAAATTACAATTTTACCAAATCTTTCTTTCTTTCTGTACCTGTTTTATTTAGATAATCAACAAACGTCTTGCTGTTAAATTTATCATATTGTTTGAAAAGTTGTTTACCGTCTAAAGAATAGACAGCCAAATACAATTATTCTTTTTCTGGAACCTGTTACCGTTATTTTGGGAGGTTTGTATTTAGAAATCCATTTCTTTCTTCTGATTACATAATCATATACAAACAAATATGGATTCGTCCTGTACAAGTACAGTCCACCAGTCTGATTTTAAATTCTCAATAATATGTTTTACTCTTTTTTGAATTTCATTTTGTCCTTTGCTGAGGCAGTATTCACTAATTTTTTCTGTGGTACTTTAGATTTGAAACCCCGTTTGTGTAATAGACGGTAAATATGTACTTCATGATTTCTTACTCCTGTCTAAAATCCCATCCCGTATTACTTACTTTCAACCAATTCCTGTTTTATTTTTATCATTACACCTTTTGGTACATCTGGAGGTCTACCACGTCTTGGTTGGTCTTTTAATCCATCCAGTCCATCTTTATCAAATCTATGTGACCACATGTAAGCCCACCACCATCTTGATCTGTTTAATTCATGTTCTGCTACAGATGCCGCTTCTTGTTTGTGTATCTTGACACGTTTTACAAGTAGTATTCTTTCCTTTACATTACTGTCTTTTTCTTTCTTGTATGCATTATTTAGAACAGCGTTAATCGATACGAGCAATTAGTAAAACTGACTATATATTAGGAAGCTAAATTGGTTATGATAAAAATAATTAGATAATATACTGGCTAACTTAATTGCGTGTATTCTGTGATATTGGAAAATATCAATTTCAAGTGTAATAAACATTTTTTATCCAAAGAATTTGTAAATGAATTTTTGTTAGTCAGTATAGTATGAATTTATGTTAGTCAGTGGTTTGTTGCATAACTCGTTTAACCAATCGTTCTCATTATTATATAATTGATAATTATGTAACAGTTATACTTTGAAACCAGTTATACAACGATGCTTTCAACATTATCTCTCTTATCATGTTCTCTAACCTGATAGCAGTAACATATTCACCAAACATTCTCTTCATAGAGGAAAAAACAGATTCTACCATCCATCTTTGTCCATAGCGTACACTATCTTTCCATTCTTGCAAATCATTCTTCTGCATTTTCACCATCTTGTTTCTAAGGTAATGATTGGTCTTGTTTCTGCATCTAGAATTCTTTCTTACCTTTATTGCTGGTTGTATGCCTTTAAATGATAGAAACTGAAAGATCTTGTTGCTATCATAGGAACCATCCATGATAGCAGTATCTATTACCTTATTCTGTTTTATTGCTATATAATCAACCAATTTTGGAAGTACTTTTACATCATGTACTTCTTCACTAGTAACATCTAATGATAGAATTCTCTTCTTTTTTATATCGACTGCTAAATGTATCTTTAGATATCCTCTTTTTACATTCCACTTGTGTCTAATCCATTCACCCCTCTTAGATACCTTTATACCGGTAGAATCAATTGCAATAACAAAATTATCATCATGCAAGTTAGATTTGGTTATATCATCAGAAATCTTGATATCCAGTCTATTTATTCTTCTGCTAATGTTACTATAATCTGGAATTGATGGCAAAGTGTTTGAAGCATGTTCTCTTACTACTCCTTCAGTTTGTCTGTAGGGTAAGTGAAAGTATGCTCTCATGTATCCCAATAACTTGACAAATGAATCTGGATATACGAATTTCCTACCTTCCTTTTCCTTATTCATCTTCTCTAGTTCAGTATTCCAGTTATCTATAACATCAAAATCCAGTAATACCTCACCACGTTTAACAAGAGATTCGTTGTAATTTCTCCAGTTCACATAATATGACTAGAATTGGTTAGCTAAATGTGTTGAGAAGAACAAGTTGTGC
Source organism: uncultured Nitrososphaerales archaeon (assembly GCA_963695855.1). Lineage (GTDB taxonomy): Archaea > Thermoproteota > Nitrososphaeria > Nitrososphaerales > Nitrososphaeraceae > TH1177. The sequence continues at coordinate 1,619,923 of CAVOHZ010000010.1, forward strand.
AACAAGGCATTAGTCAGTATAGATAATGCCTACAACAAGGAAACAGAGATTGATACCAGAAGAAGATACTGTTGGTTAGATTGATAGTCAAATACAAACAACGCATAAAAGATTTAGCACAAGAACTACATGGATGTAGAGCTTGGGCATACAAATGGTACAAAAGGTAGAATAAGTGACTGGATGGATTAAAAGATTAGCTAAGTGGTAGACTTTCGGTACCAGAAGATGTAATGATAAAGATAAGACAAGAATTATCAGATAGCAGTACTAGATGGATTTTAGACATGTCGTGGATCTGGTATACAGAAAGATTGGAGTACAATATTATCAAGTACATAGTTACAGCTTACTACACAGATACCACTTTAGTTCAAAAGTACCGAGGAAAAGATTTGTAAATATTGTATCAGTAAAGGAAAAGAAGAGATTTAGAAAGAGTAAACGCATTAAGTATCTAGAGCATGATTAGACTAAACTTGTAAAGGGTGAATTCATCCTTGTATAAGATTACGTAATCAGAAAAAGGAAAAAGGAATGAATTTCTGCAATTAAAAAGATCTATTCTAACGGTAACAGGTTCTCACAAAAGAACAACTTTTTTTCGTTGTCTTTCAATAGACTCGAAACAGTTATTCAAGATATATGAGAAATTTAATAGTATTACATTTGTTGACTATCATCTAAAAAAGTACAGAAAAGATTCGGTAAATTTATTGTGTTTGTAGATAGAACAAACCCCCATAGTTCTAACATCACAAGAAAATTTCTTGGTGGAATGAATTTACTATAAAAACTAGAATATTTTCCACTGGTATGGCCAGAATTTAAACCAATAGAGGAACGCTGGAGACAGGCAAAATACAACATACTTTCCAGTTATTATCTTACCTTTGATTTGAACTATCTAATTTGTAGTTATTATATACTATAGATTCAAACTGGATACTATGAAGTATCTATCTGTCAATGTCTATGGACTAATGTTATTAATATGATCTTGTTTTTGAAGATTTTATTTTTCATGAAATAAAAAAAGACATGGTTTGCAATAAAAAGTAACAAATTTGAGTTTGAGGTTATTAACATAGTCAAAGAAGGTATAAAAATAATTTATTGGTAAGTTATATTATTAATTATCAATTATGATGTTAAAATTTTTTTTATTTTATATTTTATCAGATCATTAATCTTTTTACCATCTACTTTCCCACGAAGAATATTCATACTTTTTCCCATCAAAGTACTTATTGAATCCATTTCTTTTTCTTGAATAATGTAAAGGTTTTCTTCTATTATTTTATCTAAAATCTTATCAAGTTCTTTATCACTTATTGATTTTATTCCAAGTAGATCTATTGCCGATTGAACAGTAGATGTTTCTTTTTTCATTAGTTTTTCAAAAATCAGAAAGACTGATTCTTTTGCGATTTTATTTGAATCTAGTTTCTTAAAGATATTTGTAATAATATGTTTTGTTAATACAGATGAATCAAATCCTTGTCTTTCTAAATTAATTACGTCTTCTGTAAGTTTTGAAGCTATAAAAGAAGGAGAAATTTGTGTTGATGATGATATTTCCTCGAAAACCTCGAAATAATTTGAGTCAAAAATCTTTTCGCTTAATATTTCGTTCATTTGATATTTTTTACTTAATTGCTTTATTATTTCGTTCCATGATTTGGGAACTTTCTCAATAAGAGAACCCAAAACCTCGTTGGTTATAGTGTATACGGGCATATCTGTCTCCGGATACATTCTAGCTGATCCAGGTTTTGGTCTACTATAGATAGTTTTTCCATCTATAGATGCAGATCTGGTCTCTGAGGGAACCCCAAATTTTACAATATCAAGTCTCTTGCATATTGCATCAATAGCAATAGACATCTTCTCTTTAGGTCCTCCAATTATTATGAAACCGTCTTTTTCGTCAATAATTTCTAATTTTTCTTTTATTTTTTTAACTTCTTGTTCTGTAATTCCATAACTTGGCAACTCATCCGAGTGAAATATACCACTAAAACCATAAAAGCGTACCAATTCTCCCAACTCTTTTCCTATTCGTACATCAGGATATGGTTCAAAACCAAAAAAACCTTTAAAACTTTTGACTCTAATTGCATTAATACTGTTATTCTTATCCCTTAATAGCTTCTTGATCGTTTTTGACTCTGAATCTTTCAGAATATTGCTTATTTCAAGAATTTTATCTCCTGTTAATGACTCTTCAATTTTTCTTACTTTTTTTAATTTTTCTGCTATTAACATTAAACCGTGTTGTCGAATTGACTCATACTCTATCACTTTGATCAGTTGGTCTAATCTTTGTACTCCTTTTACTTCAACTATCCCATTCCCATTGTTAATAGATATATTAACATCTTGTCTAATACTTCCTATACCTCTTGCCACTCTTTTACTTGCACGTAATAACCTTCCCAAAGTAAGTGCGATCTTCATTATTTCAGATGGTTTTCCAGTAACTGGCTCTAATGCAATTTCTACCAATGGGATTCCAAGTCTATCTAATCCAAATTCTTTAATGTTTCCATCATCAGATAACAATTTTCCAGAATCTTCTTCTAGACAAATCGTTTGCACTCCTATCTTTTTATCATCAACCTGTAAGTACCCTCCATATGAAATTAACATTGTTCGTTGAAATCCGCTTGTATTAGAACCATCTATAACTATTTTTCGCATTACATTGATTTCATCCACTATTTTAGAATACAATGCTAAAGAAATAATTAATGCAGTTTCTAAAGCATCTTTATTTAATTCATGTGGCGGTTCTTCATCAGCTTCAACTAGACAAGTAGATCCGAAAGAAGAATAATATTTGATCTTTTGCATTTTAGAGAACTCGAACATACTAGCCTGGTCATATAACCCAAGCTCACTTTGAGTAGGACGTAATTTTCTCAAGAAAGATGAATTATAATCTTGAGTTTCTGTGCAACTGCAGTTACAAAACAATTTATTTTTTGTTAACAGTTGTTGATGAATCTCGAAACCAACTTTTACGATAATTTCTTTTGAATTTATAATCACAACGATTATGATATAAAATGTATATTTTAATCATTGTGAGAATTATATTATGGAATATGAGAAATTGGAATAATTTCATTTGATATAGTCTCCTGCATTATTTTTATAATTGAATCATAATTGCTTTCATTAGCTAAAAGCCACATTGCTTTTACTACAGCAGTCTCGGAAAGCATATTGGACAATGGAATTACTCCTATCTTGAGTAAATCTCTTCCAGTATCATAAACATTCATGTTGGTCCTACCCCAAATACATTGTGATGCCATAAATACTAATACTCCTAAGTCAATTGCTTTCTTTAGGTAAGGAATGCAATTTTTATTTATATGTCCTAACCCAGTTCCTTCAATAATGAGAATCTTGTTTCCTTGACTAACAACATATTCTATCGACATTGGATTAAAACCTGGATAATATTTTAATAAAAATACTCTATTATCAAATTTAGACCTAGTAATTTGATATTTTACTTTACCTTTTTCATATTCAACAGATCTCTTTTTCAGAATAATATTTGAAATCGCTTCATGATTTAAGTAGATTTGATCCTTGTTAATAGTAGCAACAGGCGAGACATCAATTGATTGAAATGCATCTCTTTTGCTTGTGTGATTTTTTCTTACTCGTGTTCCAATATGACAAGCAAGAACATCATCAGACAAGCCAGAATGCATGACAATGAATACTCCGGAATAATCTAGTCTACTTGCACAGATAACAGCTCCTATTAAATTTGAAGATGCATCAGAAGAAGGTCTATCAGATGATCGTTGTGCACCTACTAGTATTACTGGAATTGGAATATTTTGTAATGCAAAACTCAATGCAGAGGCAGTATAACTCATAGTATCAGTTCCATGTGAAATAATAATCCCATGGTACATACCCAAATTTATTTTCTCTACGATCTTGTTGATAATTAAGTTCCATTCATTCGGTCCTATATTTTCACTATATTCGTTCATCAAAATTTCAGTATCGATTTTTGCATAGTCTGATATTTGGGGAACAGAACTATAAAGATCTTGGGCTGAAAGAACAGATGTGACGCCTCCAGTTCGATAATCTATTTTACTTGCAATTGTCCCTCCTGTACTTAATAACAAGATTTTAGGTTGATCCAAATCCGTTAATCTAATAGTATTAGAAAAATGGTTATTACCGTTAGCATATTTAACATTTTTATATGAAGATGTCTTGTTTTCTAAATTTGTGGATGTAATGAAATGGATGGATTTGATCCGTTCTGTTTTTATACCAATATTATAGCCGTTATTTAGTTTTATTACAATATGATCTTTCTTACCATATTCATATCCAGGCATTAATCTTCCAGTAACTACAGTTTCATCATCAGTTAAAACAACATTAATAACTTCACCAGTTTTGGTATTTTTTAGTATGGACGCAACATTATCATTTTTTGACATAAGATAAGTCATCATCATAGATAATTATAACTTAACTTAATCCCATAATAATACTAAAGTTAAGTGACATCAAATAATTCTTTATGTTTTTGCCAGATTTTTTTTAGTCTGTCTATCCCATTTATATCTTGAATTATTTTGGTCGTTTCTGGGTGTACTAATTGTTTCCAATCTTCATCTCTGATCATATAGTCTCTTATTAATGTTCCAGAAAACTTTTTTCTGTGATGTAGTTCTGGTTGAATTGTCTTTATTCCCCGCTCTTTATATAATACAATTGTAAACGGATCGTTAGTAAAAACTAGATCATATTTTGGGACCAATAAATCGATATTATATGTCCAAAGCGCATGCACTCTTGTATCTGATACTGGAATGATGAGTATTTTACTAATATCAATCTCCTTAACTTTGATTAGAGTATTTCTTATCATTTGAATTCGTTCACCAGCTGTAAATGGATTTCTCAATTCATGACTGTTTTGTGCGCTTCCAACAATAATAATCAAGAAAGCAACAGTTTTTAGAACGGATTTGATAGTTTCGACATGACCATAATGTAATGGTTGAAAACGACCTATAAATAATCCTGTGAGCATCAATAGTGAAATAATGGTGAAATAAATAAATGTTAATTTAGAAAAACATTTCAGGTTAGTATAAAATAATATTTTTATTTTGATAGTTGCTTGCTGGTTTGATGTCCAGAAATTAAATTTTGATATTAATCAGAGATAATCCAATAAACATCGATAGTATAATTACAGAAAATCCTCCTGCCAAAAATCCGTACTGAGTTTTTGGTGTTGTAGCAAACCCTGATTTGTAGACTAAAAAAGCTCCACTCATTCCAACAAAAAGTATCAATGTAATAATAATTGTTTCGCTTATAGTTTGTACTGACCTGGAAGGAATGAAAGTTATTCCTTCAGGTAAACTTGAGCCTTCAAGTATAGCATTTATTAAACCAGAAGATAATGCAAAAAATATAATTAGATAAATTATTGATATTATAAGTATTGGTTTTGACTTAAAGTTCAACAAGAAAGCATGCATGTATAAGTATAAATACTTTTATTAATAGATTCTTAATTCATGACTTCTATTTGTCAAAGCTTTTAATATCAATATGTATTTAATAGAAGACAAATATATTGAAATGTATTATTTGTTCGGCTGAATGTTTTAATAAAAAATATTGTTTTAATCATAATCTAGCATTAAAAAGTCTTGAAAAAGGATACATAAAATGGTACGATGCATTTTCAAGCAATATATCTTGGGATGAATATTCATCAAGATTATTGAAAATTGAAGATAATGGAATTTGGATAATGGATATTATTAACTATGAATTAGAAAAAAATGAGGATATTACATTTCACCCATACCACCAGGAGGCATACCACCAGGAGGCATACCACCAGAAGATTTACTTGATGCAATTACATCATCAATTCGTAGAATCATTGATGCCGCTTCTGTCGCGGATTTAATTATTTGTTCTTTTACACTTAAAGGTTCAAAGATATCCATTTTGGACATATCTGTGATTTTTGCGCTTCTTGCATCAATCCCCATCCATTTTGCTCCTTTACTTTGTTTTGCTCTTAGATCAGTTGCTGTATCGATTGGATCCATACCTGCATTTTCTGCCAATGTAAGTGGTATTACTTCCAAGGCTTCTGCAAATTTCTCAGCTGCTAATTGTTCTCTTCCAATTAATGTACTAGTCCATTCTCTTAACTTGCTAGCAACATAAGCTTCTGGAGCTCCACCCCCTGCAACTATCGCTGGTTTTTCTAAAACATCTTTTGTTACCATAAGTGCGTCATGAATAGAACGTTCTGCTTCATCTACTACTCTTTGAGATCCTCCCCGTATCAAGATTGTTACAGATTTTGCATGTTTACATCCTTCAACGAAAACCCATTTATCAGTCTCTACTTTTCTTTCTTCTACCAAGTCTGCACTTCCCAAGTCATTAGAAGTAAGATCATCAATATTGTTTACTACACGAGCGTTAGTAGCTCTTGCCAATTTGGTCATATCACTTTCTTTTACTCTACGAACTGTCAATATATCTGATTTTGACAAATAATGTTGGGCAATGTCGTCAATACCCTTTTGACAAATAACTACATTAGCTCCAGAAGATTTAATCTTTTCCACCATATCTTTTAGCATTCTGTTTTCTTCCTCAAGAAACATTTTCATTTGATCTGGTGAACTAATGTTTATTTTGGCATCAAATTCGGTTTTTTCTATTTCTAAAGCACAATTTAATAAGGCAATTTTAGCTTTATCTATTCTTTTTGGCATGCCACCGTGTACTACTTCTTTGTCAAGAACTATTCCTTGAATTAAAGTTGTATCTCTCAACGAGCCTCCAGCTTTCTTTTCTACTTTTACATCATCTATGTCTACTTTATTTTTAGAATCAACGCTTTCTACAACTTGTAAAATTGCATTAACTACAATATCAGCTAACTCATGTGCTTCTTTTGATACTAACTTTGTTTGCATTGATGTTTTTGCTACTTTTCTTAAACTTTCTTTATCATTTGCATCAATTTTTTGTGCAATTTTATTAAGAATTTCAATCGCTTTTTGAGCACTCTTTCTATATCCATCTACAATTATTGTTGGATGCACATCTTTTGTAATCAACTCCTCTGCTTTCTCAATTAAAGCGCCAGCCAAAATAACAACAGAAGTTGTACCGTCTCCAACCTCATTGTCTGTTGCCTTACTGATTTCTACCATCATTTTTGCCGCAGGATGTTGTACATCTATTTCTTTCAGAACAGTTGCACCATCATTTGTAATTGTAACATCACCTAGAGAATCCACCAACATCTTGTCCATTCCGCGTGGACCTAGACTTGAGCGGATGATTTCAGCTATTAGCTTTGCTGCAGTAACGTTGTTCTTTTGAGCATCTCTACCTTTTGTTTGAGTAGATCCTTCCTTTAATATTAACACTGGTACACCACCAGCTGAACCTTGTTGAATTGACATTTATCATTTTCACCTTAAAATTAATTCTAAAGAAACTGACAGAATTTGTGATATTTTAATTTTATGCAATATATAACATTATACGAAATAGTTTGCAAGTTTTTTAGTATTAAAAAATGGTTAAATTTGTTTATTGAAATAAGGAATCGTATTTTCCAGAGTTAATGTCAGTATACAGATCTTTTGCAGGTTTATCCTCAACCTTTACTCCGCTACTAACACAAGATCCAATAATCTCTTTAGAACAATTCTTTAAATCTAAAGCATAAGATACATCAATCTTCATTCTTGCAATTTTGACTATGCCAGACATGGATATATTTCCCACATAATCCTTTCCTGATGTTCCTGAACCCTTTGTAATTCCGGCTTCTTTTGCAATTAGAGCAGTTGTAGGAGGTATTCCTACTTCAACAGTGAATTTTTTAGTTTCAGGATCGACTTCCACCTTAACGGGAACCTTCATACCAGGGAAATCTTTGGTCTTTTCATTGATTGTGTTTACAACTTGTAATACGTTAATCCCCAAAGGCCCTAATGCAGGTCCTAAAGGAGGTCCAGCACTGGCTTCTCCCCCAGTAACTAAAGCAGATACTGATTTTTTATCGCCCATATCGGAAAAAATAACAGTCCGAAATATAAATGGTCATCAAATTTTGTTAAGAGCTATAAAAATAACATAACTGAGCAAAAATATATTAAATTATGAATATCAAGTGATTATTTTCTTTAAGTAATTTGCATCAACGGTAACAGGGATTTGATATGGCGAGTCTAATAGTACAACAGTAGCTTCTTGCTTTTCATAATCGACACGTGTAATTTTTGCTTTCATGGATTTAAATGGACCTGCAACTACTTCGACAGTATCATCAACATTCAATTCGGTAACAACTGGTTTTTTGATAAGATATTTTTCAATATCGCTAAAAGGAAGATCACCTCGTATTTGTCCTCTTACGTGCCTAATACCATATAGTGCTTCATACACAACATTAGAGTCGGATGCTTCAACTATCACGTAACCTTTAAAATGTTCGAGGATGAGAATCGAGCGTAAGTTGATCTTTTTAGAGTTTATCTTATTTTGTAATATATTAGCAACAATATTTTCCTGTCCTCCAGTTATTCTAATTGCAAAAAATTTTGAATCTGAATCTAGTAACTTATTTTTAAATTGTGTTTTTTTAGATTCTTCTTGTTTGGATGTGATAGAATTTTTAGGTTCTTTTTGAATATTTTTGTCAGAAACATCTGAATTTATACTTTTTAATAAGGCGTCTTGATTAAAATTTGACTCTTTATTATTTTTATCATTATTGTCATAATCAATTATATCATCAAGGTCATCCAGATTTTTTTTATTTTTCATTAATTTTAATTCAATACTTAACGATTTGAAGTATTTTATAAATTTAATTTATGTTAAATGTTATAAAATATTAGTATAAATTTAATAATTATTTAAAAAAGAGATTAAAAATTATTTATTTGGAATTATCTCTAAATTGGGCAAAAAAAAATCCATATTTGAGGTCAAAATGGATAAGTATTTAATAGATAATAGGTCTATTCAATAAAAATTGACTGAATCTATACAAGTAAACCAATTGGATTTACTCGATAGAAAAATTTTAAATGAAATTCAATGGCTTTTTCCTCTTACTGATAAACCTTTCTTAGAGATTGCCCAGCATCATAATACTACAGAAATTGATATTATGAATAGAATTTCAGCTATGAAAGAAAATGGATTAATAAGACAGATAAACGCAATCTTTGATACAAGAAGATTAGGTTACAAAAGTGCCCTAATAGCATTTGCAGTAAAGCCAGAGAAATTAGATTTTGTAGCAAATGAAGTTAACAAGCATCCTGGTGTAAGTCATAATTATGAAAGAAACCATGAATTCAACATGTGGTTTACTTTAGCGATACCTCCTAATTCAGAAATGAAAGCTACTTTGGACAAAATGGCAGCTCTTGATGGGGTAATTAAATATAGATTAATGCCTACACTAAAAATGTACAAGATAGGAGTAAAGTTGGATATGATAAATGATGATTCTATAAATCCTAAACCAACTGAAGAAATTAAGGAGTTAAATCCACAAAAAATTCACCTAACAGAACTTGATAAAGATTTTATCAGAGAATTACAAAAGGATTTGGAAATAATACCAGAACCATTTGTGAAAAGTGCTGAAAAATTATCTATTAGTACTGAAGAACTTTTTGATAAGGCAAGAGAATTTGAAAAAGATGGGATAATGAGACGATATGCTGCTATATTACGACACAGGGATGCAGGATTTACTGCAAATGGTATGATAGTATGGAAAGTTCCTGATAATATTATTGACAAGACAGGATTCAAATTGGCTACTTTTTCCCAAGTGAGTCATTGTTATAGAAGACCAACATATCCGGATTGGGAATTTAATCTTTTTAGTATGATACATGCACGCAGTTTTGATAGTGCCGAAAAAATCGCAAAAGAAATATCTAATATAATAAGAATCTATAATTACAAGATTCTTTTTAGCTCAAGAGAGTTTAAAAAGGAAAGGGTAAAATATTTTGAATGAACCAAAAATTTTTATTTAATTTATCAGAGAATGAATTAAAATTATATAAGATATTAGCGAGATAAGCAATGTGTTGACATCTGAAATACAACCTCCAGATCCTAAATCTATTAGATCACTAGAAATATCTGATGTGGCAATTATGAATGAACTTTCGTATATCTTGAAAGAGAGAATAATAGAATCATTTAGTATCGATTCATTTACAACTTCTGATCCATTTAATCACAATAAGAATTTTCGTTATTCGACTATTGTTGATAAAGAAAATCTGAATAGGATAATTGCTATTATGTGTATTTTCGAGGATTCAGACAAATACTCTTTGGATTGGAAGAAAATTGATATAAAACGCTTGCAAGAAATAGTAATATCTACAGATCAAGCCAAAGAATTAAAATACGAATTAATGCCAAAAGATACTAACAATTTTTATCAATTAAGGGTAAATGGTAAAGTAATTGGATCTATCATGTTTGCTTTCCAGATATGTGGCCTACATGATTAGAAATATGTATGAATAAGCAAAGAATATTCTTGGTAAAATCACAATATCGGTTCCCTTTGTATATGCAAGATGTTATTTGGTAGTATTTCGATGCCCATGATATCTAAAATAGGTATAGCTCTCTCCTTTTCTCTTGCTAGAATACTTGCCGCAATTTTCAATCGATAAGAAGAAGTCCATTGTTGTCCTATTTTGTATTTTCCTCGTATTTGCATAGGAATAATTTTAATAACTGTCACCTCTTGTACAGAACGCATTTTTGAATCAAGGCTTTGATACTTTCCTTCTTTTTGATATTTCTTCATCAGAGCATTAAGAGCTAAAGCTTTTTCTTCATAATTTTCAACTATGAACGATTCTCCCTTGATTACTATACTAATATAAAGAGTATCTGCCTGAGACGCATCTGTGGGATGAAAGTAATATGATGGCAGGAAAGCTATATGCTGATCTACTTCAAATCCTACTTTTGAATTCCTTTTAATATTATCTATCTTTTCTCCATAAGGATAAGAATGCATGTATATGGAATGTTGGTTTAATAAAGCAGAATGGTTTTTATGGTTATTGGTTTGGATGTAAACAAAATTCATTGGTATTATCTGTGGATAACCATTGCTATCTATCGTTGCAAGTCTACCAACTAATTGATCATTAAGGAAATTTATTATATTTTCTATAGATTGAATTTCTAGTTTTTTTATTAACTTCAACAGGAATCACAATTTTATAATTATCAAATATATTATATTTAGGTATTCGATATATAGCTGACATTTCAAAATTTTTCCTTAAATGGATACATATTATTTTAACAAATTGAATGGACATGATTACAATAACTTTTTTTGATATGCTAAATGTTTTTCCTCATATTCGAAATCAAGAATCTTTTTTATTTTTTCTGCCCTGGCAATCCCAAATCCTGGAATCATAGCTAATTCCGCAGTCGAAGCATTAATTGCTTTTAATGGTGTCTTGAATTTTTCAAGTAATTTTAGGGCAAGTTTATCTCCTATTCCTGGTAATGAAGATAATATAGATAATTGCTGTAGTTGTATATGATTTGCTTTCTTAATTTTCTTTATCAGAGGACCATTTAAAAATAAATTCGATTGCAAGATCTTATTCGACAATGAAATTAAAAATTTTGATGTATATTTTGCAGATGGTGAATGAATAATAGGTATTCTGAAAATTATTGCCACTGTTGCTAGGGCATCATAAATTTGGGTAATTTTGTTTAAAGAGATTTTTTCTTTTTCATGGTAATCAATATCATTTTCAATATCAGTTTTTAATTCAAGTATATTTCCTTCTACTATTAAGAGAGGTTTTGAATAAAATTGCAACATATCTGAACATTGAACAAAAAGTCTCCCATCATAAATAGAATTAACTAGATCATGTATAGTCTTTCTTTCGATAGCAACTTCAGAAGATACAATATAATCCCCGACCACTAATCGTGCAAAATCTACATGTACACCATTATCGATTAAGAATTTTGGAACCTTACTATTTCTTTCTCTTTCATCTACTACAATCCGAAATGACATAGTTAGTTATGCACGGAACTTATTTTGTATAACTCAATATAACTCAATGTTGATATATCATGATATTTGAAATTATTGTTGTTGCTGGTTAGATGATGCTCCTTTAATCATTTGGTTAATTTTATTTTCAACTTCTTTTAGATTTTCCTTTACTCTTGATTCTTGTTTTCCTAGTACCATAACTCTAGTATTTGCCAATTCTTTTTTTTCAGATAGTTCTTTTTCGATACTATCTTTTTCTGTTTTTATTAATAAAGGCCCTGCAGCTTTATAAATAGAATCAGAAGGTTTGGTTTTATTCAATTCCTCCAATGCTCTATCCGTTTCAACAATTTCTAATTCAATTTGTTGTTTTTGCATCATTATTGCTTGTAGATTTTGTTGAAGTTGTTGTAATCGAGATATTTGCTCTTTAAGCCAAGGAGGTAATTCATTTTCTTGACTCAACTTGATAATTAATAATGATATTTAATATAAATTTATTTTGTTAGATATCAAAGGATTCAATCAAGCAACAATTCGCAGTTTTGATCAATCTAAGATATGAATTAATTGTTGATCTAAAACTTGATACTTCTTGGGCAATTATATCTATTGAAAAAAGGTTTTTATCTTCGTTGGCAGTTAATTTAACTGAAGGAATTTCCAAAATTTTTATGTCTGGCTCTAAGGCTATAAATATTGATTTGATAAAGTCCTTATTTTGTTTATCTGATAATAATTTGAAAGAAATATTGATTTTAGCTTTGAAACTTTTCAATATTTATATCGTATGCCCCAGAGGCTACCTTCAAATTACATTTTGGACAATACCAAATTCCAGATGCAATTCGACCAAATCTTAAGGAGCTACAGGTTGGACAACGTCTTTTTTGTTTAAGTGTTTTATAAACAGTTCCGTATCTTTTTCTCACTGTCGCACCAAATTTTACACCAAGACCCTTAAGTGCCGTTTGAGTTTTTGTATTTCTTTTAACCATTTGTTATTTCACGAGCTCCTTTATTTTTTTTCTTATTTCCTCTCCTTTAATTCTTGCTATTTCAGCCACATATTTTATTTGATCCAAGGTAAAAGACCCATTTGAACCCTTTTGAATGGCAGTATATTCTCCATTAGAATTAGTAGTTATTGTTATTCTGGATTCCATACATGATTCTTCCTCCGCAGTGGGATCTAAGATAATAGTATTTCCTATTTTTATTGCAGTTATTGATACTGGTAATGTCGTAATTGGAGGGTCTTGTTTATTGCCTGTATTCACAACTTCATCATTTTGTATTTCGAAAATTGGTAATTTACTACTAGCTAGGGCACACACTACAGCATAAGATGTAGCATCAAATAGATTACCATCAGCGTTGATAACACTACAATCTACAAAAATGGTATAGACAATTTTCCCATGGACCAAAACTAATTTTTCAAGGTCAACCATTTCAGATTCTCTGATTCCCCTATCAACCACCCTAGCAAGCTCTATGGTATCTTCATCTGGTGGACCTGGTTCTACGAAAGGAGAAGCTGTGGGTAAAACTTCAGCAGTAACAATTAGAGCTCCCTTATGTTCTAATCCCTCAAATGGTTCACCGGTCTCAACCTTTACACCTGCAATAACTTCAGAATTTCCTAATCTTACCAGAGCAGATCCGTTTGCCTTTTTGATTACATCGAGATCTATTTCAAGTGTTCTGAAATCATCTAAATTTCTACCGTCAAGTCTTTTTTTATTGTTTAATAAGTCTAACATTTGACGCTTGCGGAGATATTCAATTATTATTGGAGACTTCTTTGATAAGCTCATTATTCTTTTACCTCCTCGCTAGTTTCTTCGTCTATGGGAATATCATTACCAAAATATTTTTCCATCAAAGCTTTTCTTTGTATTTCATAAACCATTTTACATCCCTGTACTGCTTTTTCCAAACATTCAGTAAATTGTGATTGAGTGAGTACTCCATCTAGTTGTAGTAGGGATATTTTTTCAAGATTGGGTAGATAAGCAACAGGCATATCAGCTGAGCCTTCTTTATCTTCTACATCATTGATATCGAGAACGATTCTGTCGTTTATTTTTCCAGCTGCACAAGCTGCTACCAAATCGCGCATGTTAATCCCTGCATCAGCCAAGGCAACAGATGCTGCAGTTATTCCAGCACATCTAGAACCACCATCGGCTTGTAATACTTCAACAAATATGTCTATAGCCGCACGAGGATAATCTTCTAATATAACAGCAGGTTCTAAAGCTTCTCTCATAACCTTAGATATTTCAATTTCTCTACGAGATGGAGCTGGGTTTTTACGTGTATCAGTCGAAAATGGGGACATGTGATACCTGCATCTTAATACACATTTATCTGGTTGAGCCATATGTTTTGGATGAACTTCTCTTGGTCCATACACAGCTACAATTATTTTATTTTTGCCAAATTCAATGAATGCAGATCCGTTTGCATTTTTTAAGATTCCAACAGTAAGTTTAATTTCACGTAATTCGTCTATTGAACGACCATCTGTACGTTTTCCATTTTCATCTACCAAAATTGTTTGAGTCATGATCTTCAATCCTCCAATTAGTTAAGAGGAATCTCCTGAAGAGGTTTTTGTAATTTCATTATTAGTATCGTTATTGTTTTCAACATCATTTGTTTTTGAATTGTTTTCGTTATGGCTATTAATGTATGCCTCGTTATTACCAGAAGAATTATTTTCAGACTCTACTTGTTGTAATTCATCCTTTACATTTAACAAATCCTTTATCTTTTGAGTAAGGTTTGATGTATGTGCTTCTTCTTGAACCGTTTTTATAGCTTTAAATGCAAGACTTATTCCTTCGTAATTTTTGCCACCTACTACTAAAATTCCGTTTTGACCTATCAGTATCTTTGTTTGTGTAGCTTGTTCTATTGTTTGTATCATTGATCCTCTTTTACCTATCAAACGTGGAACACGTGTGGAGGATATTTTTAGAAATTTACCATCAGAAATTTTTCCTAAATCTCGTTCTTGAATAGTCAACATAGGGTCTCGTGTTCTATCAAATGCGATTATTCTAGTTGTAACGAGATCTCCTGGAGCAAATCTTTTTCTCATATCATCTCTTGCTGGAGAAAAATCTCTTCCAAATACATCTTGAGCAGGTAAATGAGCTGAAAAACATGAATTAATATCTACTTCCCATGATAATGAAGAATTATCAATTATTTTTCCTATGACAATATCATTAATCCTAGGAATATATATCCCCGATAATGGAATTACCTTTATTCCATCTTTACTTGATTCTGCTATTCCTATTCGTGTAGCTATAATGGAATTTTCTTTTCTAAATACATTCATCAGAGGTTTATAATTTCCTTCTATAATAACATCTCCTGGAATAACATACTTTCGCTTTATTTCTAACATAAATTAGGATAACATCTCCTTGTTAACAAAAATTACAAAGAAAAGCATCTCATCCATATTTTGATATAAATTTTTATGATCTTTTCTCAAGTCCAATTTCCTATTTTGATAAAAGATATTTATTATTGTTATTATTGTTCCTGAATTTGGGCAGAACCTTTAGTTACCGAATTCATCCTTTCAACGAATGTTCCTTTTATCCCAGCATTTATTTCAACAATAACACTTAAAGAACCATCTTGCAACCATTTTTCATCTTTTAATTCACCGATATTTTTCAAAACGTTATAAGACGGTGCGGAAAATTGTGGTGGAATAGTTACTAGCAATTGCAGGTTTTCTGATTTTAATGGCAAAATTTTTCGTAAAGATTCAATAATTTTCTTGGTTTGATCTTCAGGTTTCTTGAATGGATCTATTATTAATCTTACTTCTTCCATTGCATTTTGTATTCGTAGTGGAGGATGAGGAAGATGTGTTTTTGGATCAACGAAATTTCTATTGATATATTGAATAATCTGTTTTTTCTTTTCTTCTACCATTCTTCTACGTTGATCTGTTGTTAGATTAACTTCACCTTGTTCTAGTATTTTTTTAGCAATTTCAATCGAGTCTGTAGTTTTGAAATTTCTAATTAGTTTTTCGTCAGCTATTCTAGTTCCTTTATTTGCATCTGCATAAATTTCATCAGAAATCAGAATATTAGATAGATCGATTTTTTTCCCAAGTTTATAATCCAATGCTGGATCTGGTTTTACTAAAATCTCGAATTTATCATTATCTATAACTAAACGAACTATAGTGGATTTATTATCAGTCACAAAGTAATAGAAATCCTATTAAGTATTTATGCATGTAGAGACATATAACATAATAATACTGATTGCTATAATAAAGGAATAAAATATTTGATATTTTAACGATATGATTTTTGTTTCTTTCTTCTTGCACCAGGACCTCCAAATTTCTTAGATTCTGTCTGTCTTGGATCCCCTGCGAGAAGATGTCTGTCAAATTCGTTTATTTTTTTACGGATATCTTGTCGAATACTCTTTGATAATGGGTGATCCTTTGGATCTCTGTCACCCTTTGCCTCACCGGCTAAAGCTCGTGATATTGCAACTGCGGTAGCGAAGGCTTGTCCCATAAATCCTCCGCCAGCCACTTTTACATTGATGTCAACTTTATTGCGTAAATCACCAACTATATTAACTGGCGTTAGGATTAGTTCTTTAGATATCTCTGGTTGTAAAACCTCTGCTGGAATATTATTAACTCTGATTTTTCCATTCCCCTTGGAAATAGTTGCAACTGCCCTTGATGTTTTTCTTTGTCCTGGATAGAGATCAACTGTTGTTGTTTTTGTCATTTCTTTTATTCTCCTTTCCATCCTATTTGTTTTGCAATGTCTCCAATTGTTATATAGTATGATTCTGGTTTGGTTATTTTTGTATCATCAAATATTTTCATTTCATTCGAACGAAATTCTACCGGTATTCCTATATACACTCTTAATCTTCTAAATGCAGAGATTCCGCTTGATTTTTTCCTTGGTGTCATGCCCCGTACCATTTTTGTCAAGATTCTATCAGGTCGTCTTGGATGATAAGGCCCATGAATAGGATTTGTTATAGAACTTACTTCAAGACGTTTTTTATAATCGTCAATTGTTTTATAACGATTTCCAGATATCATGGCCTTTTCGGAATTGACAATAGTAACCCTATTGCCTTGAAGTAAAAGTTTTGAAACACGGGAACAAACACGACCAGCTATACAAGAAGATACATCAACTACTATTTGGTTTTTAGAATTATTTTTGTTTGCATAACTAGAATTACTATTGATATCTTTTTTAGATTTATCCAATGATTCGAACACCTTTTCCATCAGGATATTGTTCAACAAGTTCATTGATAGTAATAACTTCTCCTCCGCAATCGATAACCTTCTTCATTGCTGTAACCGAAATAGAAAAACAACTTAGAATTATTTTATGATTGATAATACCAGAACCCAATACTTTGCCTGGAACGATAACAATATCACCCTCCTTAGTAATATTGTCCAATTTACTAACGTTTACCTCAGAACGATTAGACCTAGAACTTTTAAACTTTTTTTCTATAGATTTCCAAATTGGACTTCCACTTCTTTTGTATGCATCACGCAAATCTGATTTAGTGTTATCATTCAATGTATTAGTAAACATACTTGTGACCTTATCATCTTCCATTACAATAATCCCCAAATAAACCTACCTAGTTCCCTTTTTGGAAATCTAGAGATTTTATCACCGTACTGAAATTATTTAATTTTGAATTTATTATATTAATAGCAGCCTTTACTGTTTCCTCTGCTGTTAGAGATCCAACAGTTTCTATCATCAAAATCGATTCATTTGTTTCATTTCCATCCTTTACTATTGCAGCAGTAGTGGGCTGCCATTTTGCATGATCTTTTCCTATTCCTAATCTAGCATATGCCTCAAATTTTAATTTCTGTCCAGGAGCAAGAGCAATTATAGGAATATTATTGCTCACTGGTTTCACATATTCATCTTCGGATACAAGATCTCCTGAAGTAACGAGTTTCGTCTTTTCAGAAGACTCGGAATCTAAAATTAGTAATACACGACATTTAGAACAACCTAAAGTATTATTACAATCACATTTGTCAGGTAAAATGAATCTATTCAATTCTGTTCGTAATGGAATAAGACCTAGACGGTGAGCAACTGCTTCATCGTGCATAACAGAAGAATTTTCTAAAATTACTACATCGTCTATTGCTAAGATAGGAACCTCACTAATTGAGATTCTGCGAATGGCATTTAAATACTGTCTTGGAATGTTATTAAATTTTAGGATTATTTTTTGATCTGTTTTTTCTAAAATATTTATAGAAGTCAATATTAAGTGAAGTTTTTTGTCCAAAGCACTCTTAAAAATCTACCGACCAACACCGAAAAAGAAAAACATAGCTAATGAAATACAACCTAGCATTGTCCATTAGGATATAAGGTATAGCAAAGATATCATAGCCAATCAATTTGAAAGTAGTCCAATTTGAATGATATTACAGAATATAAGAAAATCTATTATTTCAGGTATCAATATTTGTTGGTGTATGATAATATTTCACTAATTTCTTAGAGTAACAGTCCCCACATAAATAGCCCAATACGTTCCACTGTTGCATAGGTTTGTATTTAAAATTATTAATTTCATTATTACAAACTGTACATTTTGTAGAATTAGACATTTTGTTTATTAAATATTTGTAGCATTATAAATACGATGATAACATGTTTTTTATTAATGAAATAAACATGTATATGAAATCAATATCAAAATATAACGTAAATTTAAGTTAGATTTCAAAAAAATTAATTAGGACCTTCGTCCATCCATGATTAGTTAGATAAATGGGAGTTAATGAAAAGATTATTTTTTTGGGAATTCTTGGATTAGGTGCTATAGTGGGAGTTTTAACATATACAGTATTTATGCCACTTGTACCTACCCCAGGAGATACACGTTCTATTTATAGACAAGATTTACCACCGGAGACTGCTCAAGCAAGTGCGGGAGCAGAAAAATCGCAAATAAATCCTGCGTCAATTAAAGCTGATGCGATATTGACAATTTTGGAAGGAGCATCAACTCAAGGTAATCCGCCTTATGATCCAAAAGAAATGTCTGTGAAGAAGGGCGATGTTATTAAGGTGGATAATAAGGATACAGTACCTCATACAGTTACTAATGGTGAAGGTCCAAGTGATCCCAATTCTGGAAAAATATTTGACACTGGTATTACTAATGCTGGAGAAGCTGCGATAATAGATACAAAAAATATTGACCCTGGCGACTATCTTTATTATTGTACAGTTCATCCATATATGACAGGAAACTTGAAGATACAATAGAAATCTAGAGTCAATTTTATTTTTTTGATGAAGCAGTAGAATCAGAACTTTATCTCATGAGGATATCCTTATATTATGTAAATAAGAATACTATTCGTTTATGGCTTTTTTAGAGATCAAGGATTTACATGCAAGTATCGAAGGAAAAGAAATTCTTACTGGTTTGAATTTAAAGATAGATAAGAATGAAGTCCACGCCATTATGGGTCCTAATGGATCGGGTAAAAGTACATTTGCAAACGTACTTTTGGGTCATCCCAAGTATTCTGTTAATTCAGGTGACATTCAGGTAAAAGGAAAGAGTATTATGGAGCTATCTACTGATGAGAGAGCTAAACAAGGATTATTTCTTGGTTTTCAATATCCTATAGAAATCTCTGGTGTAGGATATAGCCATTTTCTGAGAAATGCTTATAATACTTTGAATAAATCATTAATGCAGGATCAAAAGAATCGAGAAGTTTTTCTCACTGTAAAGGAATTTCACGAATATATAAAAAGAAATTTGGATGATGTTGGATTAGATCCTTCATTTCTAAGCAGATATCTGAATGAGGGTTTTTCTGGAGGAGAAAAGAAGAGATCTGAAGTAATGCAGATGCTCGTACTAAAACCAAATATTGCTATATTGGATGAACCAGATTCAGGTCTAGATATTGATGCAGTAAAAGCAGTTGCTGAAGCGATTAATAAATTAATTGACACAGGTGCAGGAATAGTAGTAATAACTCACTACGCCAGAATCTTGAGATATCTTTCAAAACTCGATGAAGTTCATGTTATGGCAAAAGGAAAAATCATTAAATCTGGAGGTAAAGAATTATCTGAAGAATTAGAGAGCAAGGGATATGGGTGGTTAGGTCTAGATGAGTCCTAGATCAGATCGATTATCTTATTAAAATATAGAATTGTCTATTGAAAACACAACGAATAATCTCTCTAATGATCATAAATTGATTACTAATAATAAGACTAATTTATAAGAATAATAAGACTAATTTATAAGAATAATAAGACTAATTTATAAGAAAGATGTGTAATAATGAGTACTGAAAAGCCTGTATTCCTGAATTTTTCGTTTTTCAAGGTTGATCCAAAATGGCGATGGCTAAATGAAATAGGAAAAGAAGAAGCCATTAAAGAATTCGCTGACTTACTAGAAGTAGCTAATACAAAAATGAAGGTTATACCATATTCTACTGTTGGACTTAGAGATGATGCAGATTTTATGTTATGGATGATTTCGGATTCAGTAGAAAAAATGCAAGTATTTACATCAAAGATTTATTTGACGGTATTAGGGAAATACGTAGAACCTTCTCAAATTTATTTGTCTTGTTCAAGAAGATCCGTATATTCAAAAAAAGCAAAACCAGGTTTTACAGATGATGTGAATCCATTACGATATAACATAGTATATCCATTTATAAAATCTAGAGAATGGTATCTTCTGCCGTTTGAAAAAAGAAAGAAAATGATGGATGAACATATAGAGATTGGAAGAAAATTTCCTAATATTAGAATAAATACATCATATTCTTTTGGTCTTGACGATCAAGATTTTATGTTAGCTTTCGAAACAGATGATCTTAACAGTTTTCAGGATTTAATAATTCAATTACGGGAAACTGAAGTTAGTAGATATGTGATTAAGGATACTCCTATGATAGTTTGTGTATACAAAAAGATTGATGAAGTCATTAAGAGTTTGGGATGAAAGGAATGATAGCATTAAAAGAATGGGCTATTGTATGTAAAGCTTTAGAAGATGGAAAACAAATTTTGTTACTTCGTAAAGGAGGAATTATGGAATTTAGAAAAGGTTTTGAGATCAAACATAATGAATTTTTTCTTTATCCCACATATGAACATCAGTCTAAGAATTCGATCAAAGATGAATATATACCATATTTAGAAAGTTTGCTATATGACAGACACTATAATGAAAAATATGATTCTAACAAAAATAGTATAAATTTATTTGCTCAAGTATATGAAATTATTGAGATCACAGATAGAGCAATTTTACCAAAATTACAAAATTATCATATATGGAATAATGAATATGTTAATATGCGTATAAATTATAATCCTACTAAGCCACTTAATATATTATTATTAAAAATATTTAAAATTAAAGAACCTTTACTTGTAGACATCAAAGATGAATGGGCAGGATGTAAATCATGGTTAAATATTGATGTAGATAAAAAATGGGAAAATTTTGAATTGACGGATTATTTGAATAAATGGTTAAGAGATAAGAGCAATGTTATTGGAAATGCTATAGATGACAATAATAAAAAAACTCTAATAGAGCCAGTATTAAATGATTATAGATTCAATGAGATCGCTAAGGGGATTAAGGAGGCAGTATCTAATAAATGAAATATAGAAAATTAGGAAGAAGTGGAATAAAAGTAAGTGAAATTGGATTTGGAGCATGGATTTTAGGTCTTGATTGGTGGGGTAAGAAGATTGAAGATGAAGATGCTATAAGAATATTAAAAAGGGCCTATGATATTGGTGTTAATTTTTTTGAAACTGCAGATATGTACGGTAAGGGTAAAAGCGAAAAGATTATTGGACAAGTATTTAAAGACATGCGAAATGAAGTAATTTATTCTACTAAGTGGGGGTATGACATGTATAGTCATCAACAAATTGGACATAATGAAATTCCACAAAAACATAATATGGATTTCTTGCAATTTGCATTAAAGGAAAGTATGTCTAGATTGCAGACAGATTATATCGATGTATATAGTATGCACAATCCAAAAATAGATGCAATCAAAAATGATCTTTTATTTAATATGTTGGATGATTTAGTCAGTAAAGGAGATATTAAAAGTCATGGAGTAGCTTTAGGTCCAGCAATAGGATGGGAAGAAGAAGGATTGTATGCTATGAAAAATAGAAATATTACTTGTCTCCAAACAGTTTACAACATCTTAGAACAAGATCCGGGTAGATCTTTTTTAAATGCTGATATAGATGCACAAAATAATAAGAAAAATATACAAGATAAAACATATGATGTAGGAATAATGGTTCGAGTTCCTGATGCATCAGGAGTATTAACAGGTAAAGTAACTGAAGCGACCACCTTGAAAGAAAACGACCATCGAAGCTACAGAAAAAAAGAGTGGATTATCGAAGCAATGAAAAAAATTGAGAAGATGAGACCTATAGCTGAATCAAGGGGATGGACAATACCACAATTAGCTATCAAATTTATTTTATCACAAGAACCTATTTCTGTTGTAATTCCTACAGTATTGGATATTGAAGAATTAGATTCATTTGCTGAAATGGCTGATGGAAAATACCTTAACAAATTTGAGTTGAATCAAATACAAGAATTATATGAAAATAATTTTTATGTTAGTAGTATGATCCAAAATTAAATAAAAATCTATAATTATGTTCTAGAGGAATTATATTCATGATCTCATTTAGATCATCATTGACGTTTAATATGCTAATTTTAATTTATAACTATTTTTCACATTTATAATTCTGTTTATATTTTAAGATAGATAAAAATAATTAAATACAATAGCAAATTTTATGCCTTAGCATAATATCCTGATTTTCGTTCATATATCTGTCCATTTTGCATAGCTTTATTGATAAAATTCTTTGCATCATCTTCTGAAAATCTTCCCGTCTGTGTAAGTTCCTGAATAAAGTTTTTTTCTTCTACGTCATTCTTATCCTGTCCAGATAAAGCATTAAAAATTTCCATAAATAATTTCAATTTTGATATTTCACTTTGAGGTTTGCCATGTAAAACACCTAGATCTACTTTACCAGTATTAACATCCACTCCTGCAGTTTCTAACATAGTCTGTATCAAATAAATTGCTCGTTCTGCATCTTCTGAATCTACATAATCTTTTAATAATAATTTAGATCGTGCAGTTGCAAGTCTTACTAATCCTTCAAGCTGTCTTGGAGTGACGGTTATCATACCCTCAGATTCTACATTTCTCATCTTCATGTAATAATCTCTTATCTTATCAATTGCTTCCACCGTTAATTTTGGTTCCATATTTTTTGAATAAGCAAGATATTTGCTAAAGATATCTGTATCAATCACGGATTGACTATTTCTTTCTGTGTCTCTATGTATTTCTAGAATATGACTAGCAATAAGATTATCTTTTTCCCTTTCCGGCGTATCTCGTATCACATAAACGATATCAAATCGTGTCAGGAGTGGAATCGGTAAATTTATATTTTCTGTAATATTTTTGAACGGATCATATTTTCCATACAATGGATTGGCAGCTGCTAAAATCGAGGTTCTTGCATTTAGTGTTGCAACTATTCCTCCCTTTGCAACTGAACAAGTCTGCTGTTCCATAACTTCATGAAGAGCTGAACGATCTTCAGGTTTTATTTTATCAAATTCATCTATGCACACTAATCCTTGATCCCCCAATACAACAGCTCCTGCTTCTAACATCATGATGCCTGATTTATCTCTAATAACTGCAGCTGTCAGACCAGCAGCTGTTGTACCTCTCCCCGAAGTGTAAAGTCCTCGTGGAGCTATTTTAGCTGCAAATTTCAACATTTCAGATTTTGCTGTTCCTGGATCTCCGACTAAAAGAACGTTGATATCGCCCCTTCTTGCGGATCCATCATCTAATATTTTCGTTACTGATCCAACAATTAATAACAAGATCACTTCCTTAATCACTTCATGACCGTAAATATGTGGAGCATAAGATGATATCAAGATATCATAAGAATTACTTTTGTTTGCGAGTGCAAAAATACGTTTCTCATCTTCATTACTTATTTCTATCCGTTCCATCATTCTGTCATCTTTATCTCCAGCTCTACCTCCAAGATATTCTATATTATTACCTTCCATCCTGAGTTTAAAGAGACTCGTCTTTACATATTGAGATAATTGTTCTTGCTCTATTCTTACAATTCCAGTGAGTAGAATTCTATCTCCGGGTCTGCATTGATCTACCAAGTCACCAATAACAGTAACTTCAAGATAATGTGGTAGATGACCCGCAGGAAGGTCTTCTGGTAGTTCCTGTAATCTTACCATTTGGAAATCAATAAAAATACTAGTATCTGGATCCATTTCTAATTCCTTTTCTGAACATTGTTTGCATTTTAATGGTTTTTTTAATACTAAACTTTTTAGTTGTGCTTCATTTATTTCACCACAACTAAGACATCTATAACCAATTTTTTTTGCTAAGGGTTTAACTTCAGACGTTCTTACTACCATACCAGAAACTCCAATTAGCTTATTAATTGCTTCTGCATTTATTTCTCGTAACCCTTTTTGTACTGTATAATTTCCTATTCTAACTTTAATATTATTCGATATTTCTTCTGCATAATCTGGATGAATTTCATGAAGTACAGAAAAAACTGCTTTGTTAAATGCTTCTAGCATCTCGTCTGGATCATCAGTAATCTTCTTTGCTAGATCAGGTTTGAATGTATCAAAATCAATGTAATCAACTAATAGAGAAGTAGAATTTGCTGCCATCATGTTATTAATTCTATCAAAATATTTGTAATTTCTAGATCTATCTTTAAACGCACGTAAAAATTCTTCTAAATCATTAACTATAGCAGATTGAGTTTTAAGCTCAGCCAAGTTTGTTCACCGCCAATTGTTTAAATGAATAAGAAGAATTATGAATGAAATTATACAGTTCTATTTCTTCCGCAGACAGCTTTCTTTCCAAGTCTGTTGTGAGAGATGACGCAGCAGCTAATTTAACAATTTTCTCTATTCTTGAAGTTATAAAAGAATTGAGAGAAACTAATATAGATTCTTTTTCACTTTCCTTTAATCTTTTGATATAATCATTTACTCGTATATAAAAATCGATGTCTATTCCGGATAAATCATGAGGTTTTGAAATTCTTTCGCGATTTAAAGATCTAGAGATATATACTAAAACATCAATATCTTGAATTTCTAGATTTCCATTAGCTTCCAGAATTTTCGCTAGCCATCTAGGAATAGAAGTAATTTCACCATCTTTTCCCTCAAGAGAAAGATTATCTAAGTTTATTGAGACGTTTTTTTTAAAAGTTATTCTGATGTCTTCCATGAGATATTTTGCATAATAGAATTTTTGAATAAATTCTATCCTGTATTTGATATTATCGTAATTATAGATATTATTAGTGTTATTATTTTCTGCCATCGTGTGACTCATCTGTTTTTATATGAAGACCATAATATTAAATCAACTTAGACTAACTATTTTTATTAACAAAACAATTTTGTTGAAATGATTACGAATATATAATATTTTTAGAACTATAAAATCGATCTAATAGAAGATAAGAAGATATTAATAAACTTATTAAATTTATACTCTATTTAGAATGCCTCCAAATGTCAATGATACTAACATATCCGATTTAATGTGGGTAGAGAAATATCGGCCTAAAAAAATTGAACAGATAGTAAATCAAAAAGATATTATAAGATCTCTAAAAAATTTGATTAAAAAACCAGATGAGATACCACACTTGTTGTTTGCGGGTGCTGCAGGTATTGGGAAAACTACTACAGCTTTATGTTTATCAAAGGAATTATTGGGAGAGGGATGGAGAAGAGATGTTCTTGAGCTAAATGCTTCAGATGAAAGAGGTATAAAGATGGTTCGAGAACGTGTTAAGGAATTTGCTGCGGTAATCAAACTTCCGAGTGGAAAAGATTTGAAAGATCCTAGTAATAAAAATGACAGACAATATAGAATCATAATTCTTGACGAAGCAGATGAAATGACATCAGAAGCACAGACAGCATTAAGAAGGATAATTGAGGATAGCTCTAAAACAACAAGGTTTATTATAATATGTAATTATCTTTCACAAATAATTGAGCCTATTCAAAGTAGATGCGCAGTATTTCATTTTACTAAATTAGGGGAAAAAGAAATAGTAGAACATTTAAAGAAGATTTGTAATAGCGAAGGAATAGAATACAAGGATCAAGCTTTATTAAAGATTTATAACTACACAGAAGGGGATTTGAGACATTCGATTAATATACTTCAGACAACATCAGGATTTGGTGAAATCAATCTTTCAAATGTTAATGCAGCTATGGGATTATCAGGAAGATCAAAAATTGGTGAAGTGATAAAATTGTCTCTAGACGGTAAATTCGATGATGCAAGAATCAACCTACTGGAATTATTATTTGTCTATGGATTATCGGCTGCGGATTTTTTCAAGTATTCTTATCAAGAAATAAAAGATATGAAACTTGAAAACATCGAAGAAATAATGTCGATAATGGCTGAATATGATTACAGATTATCGGTTGGAGCTCATTCAGAAATTCAACTAACTGCATTTCTTGCTCAATTAGCTAGAATAGGTTCTAACAATAAGTCAAAAAAATGAAATGTCAACGAGAGTATTTTATTATGTTAATTTAATAAATATATTAAAAGTATGTCTTTTATGTTAAACAGATCGGATAAATCTTCACAGTCTGTAGTTTGTATTGTTAGCGGTGGTTTGGATTCTATCTGCACTGCTGCTTATTTGAGAAAACAAAATTTCAACTTGTATATCGTAACGTTTAGTTATGGTCAGAGGGCCATACATGAGATAGAATGTGCTAAGAAATTTTCAGATTATCTGAATTTTAAAGAACACAAGATTGTTGATATATCGTTTATGAAAGAAATTTATGGAGAAACAAATGTTTTAACTGACAAACAACAGAATATTCCAGAAAATTTTGATTATAAAATAGTTGTACCTCTAAGAAATGGGATATTTATTACTATTGCTACTGCATGGGCTATGAGTATTGGAGCGAAAATAGTTGTTTACGGGGCTCATAGTGATGATCATAATTATCCAGACTGTAGGCCGGAATTTGCTTTATCCCTTAGTAAGGCTTTAAATTTAGGAGAGAGTGATGGGATTGCTCTGGGATTCCGTAATAAAGTTGAAATTTGGTCTCCAGCTCTAGATAGAATAGATAAATCAAATCTGATAAAAATGGGGTATGAATATTTAGGAGATAAAATCTTTGAGACATGGAGTTGCTATTCAGATGGTATCAACATCGGAGAAAGAAGAATACATTGTGGTATTTGTGAATCGTGTATAAATAGAAGAAAAGCTTTTAAAAATTCCAATATACGTGACAAAACAGAATATGCTTACAAAAGATAAAAAAGTGCAACTTAGTGAAATATTTACAAGTATTGAAGGCGAAGGAATTTTCTTCGGTACAAAGACCATGTTCGTTAGAATGGCAGGTTGTCATTTGAGATGTTACTGGTGTGATACCAGCTATGCTTTACCATTGACTAGTGGAAATTCTTATCATATTGATGAGGTAAAAAAAATGATCAAGGAGAATTTAAAAGAAAACACATACAAAATTAATTTTACTGGTGGAGAACCTCTAATTCAATATAGAGCAGTAAAAGAGTTAGCAAGATTCATCAAAGATGAGATAGGTTTAAGAACATATATAGAATCTTCTTGTTATGATTTTAATAGATTTAACGAGATTATTCCCTATTTTGATATTTGTAAGATTGAATTTAAAATGAAGGATTCAATGGTGGTTGAACCTGAACATTATTATAATCTTCTAGAAAATGAATTAGAATGTTTGAAGATAGCCATTAAAAATAATAAAATTACTTATATCAAAATCGTGGTTTCAAATAATACAGATATTAATGAATTCAAGAAATTGATAGATACCATTTTCAGTATCATACATGCAGAGAGCCTAGCAGGATTTATAATACAGCCTACTACTAAGATAGATGAACCAACTGTGGATAATTTGTTGAAATTTTATGATCTGATTTATCCAAGGTATAATGATGTTAGGGTTATTCCTCAGTTACACAAAGTAATAGGAGCAAGTTAAATAAAGAATGTCCAATAAAAGGATACAAAAAACTGGGATACAAAAAACTGGTTTTATGAACAAAAATAAAATTGAGAAGATAATACGACAGTTGCTTATAGAATTAGGAGAAAATCCCAATAGAGAAGGATTGGTTGAGACGCCTAGACGTATTGCAGGTATGTATGAAGAGATTTTTTGTGGATATGGAATGAGTTCCGAGCTGGATGTAAGCTTCAGTGAAGAAACTAATGCAATAATTGCAAGAGATATACAATTCTACAGTATGTGTGAACATCACATGCTTCCATTTTACGGAAAAATTCACATAGCATATATTCCAAATGGAAAGGTATTTGGTATATCAAAACTTGTCAGACTGACTGAAAAGTATTCTAGGAGAATGCAAATACAAGAAAGATTGACTAAGGAGATTGCTGATGAAATAGCCAAAAGAGATGTATCGGGTGTACTAGTAATAATTGAAGGGGAACATCTTTGTATGAAAATGAGAGGAGTTAGAAATAATAGTTCAATACTAACAGTTGCATATAGGGGCATATTTGAAGAGAAAGACCTTAGAGAAAACTGTACTTTCCTTAATCTATACAAGGCAAAATAATATAAGAAATATATAAAAAATCTCGAGTTTGTGTATATTTAATGATTTTTGATTATGAAAAATAGAGAGAGCAGAAATTCTTTTATAATTTTTATAATGAGAAGGCTTATAATAAAGTAAATTTTTTATAGGTAAGAAGAATGGCAGAAGCGATCTTTAGAGTCCAGTCTCATAAGTTCACTCAAGACAACATTCAAGGAACATTAGTTTGTTCAAAATGTGATGAGGTATTCTCCAAGGAATTTTTACTAGATCTTGAGGGACAAACTACAGAATTTAAGTGTCCAGTTTGTGGAGTTACTGGTGAGGCTGATCTACCTTTTAAGACTGCTGAAGAGAGAGAAGAATTTGATGAAGATTTGGATGAAGTTGAAGAAGAGAATGGTGATGAATTTGATGAAGAATATTAAAGAAAGTACATTTAATAAAGAAATTTTTTATCACCACGAACTATTTTGATAAAAATAATAAACTACTAAATTAATTTATTTATTATGATTCAATGTCAAAAATGTGGAAGGGTCAAATTTTATTCTTTTAATTTTATCTTCTCGAAATTTATTTGTAATGAGTGTTATTTAATAATCAAAGAAAAAGAAGATCAAGTAAAATGAAGTAAAGCTTTTCTTAGAACTACGTATATAATAAATATGGTATTATTGTTTTGAACCACATTTTATACAAAATTTAGAATTATATTTGAGTTTAATACCACATTCAATACAAAATTTTAGTTCTTGATTCTTGGAGTTTGATAGAAAATTAGAATCAGCTGTACCAGTTTTTTTTAGAAAATGATCATCATCAGTATATTTATTCTCGGAAGATGATGAATCTGTTCTGTTAAACATATCAATAATTGCTCCTGTTGGTCGAAAACTTTCATCCACATCAGGCAACAAACTGGTATAAATACTATTATCATTGTTTGATTCATTATCCTCTGGAATATCCTTTTTAGTTTCTAAAAAGAGCATTAATCTTGGTACTTGTTCCCCCTGAAATTCTATAATTTCGGATAACCAATAAACAAACTTTTTTAATGTCATTTCTGGAGTAGAAAAGGTTAGAGTATGTGTAGACATATATTCTTCTGCTGCGGATTTACCATTAAATAGTTTCATGATTATTAAATAAATATCACTGGTTGTTTTTAATTATTGCGAATTACCGCATTTACTGCAAAATTTTGCTTTGGCTGGAATAGATATTCCGCATACAATACAATTTTTGATTTTTTTATCATCTGCAATACCAAGTGGAATAGATTTTGCATCTGTAGGACTGGATCTTTCAAGTTCA
Organism: uncultured Nitrososphaerales archaeon; assembly: GCA_963695855.1. Classification (GTDB taxonomy): domain Archaea; phylum Thermoproteota; class Nitrososphaeria; order Nitrososphaerales; family Nitrososphaeraceae; genus TH1177. Next base: position 1,650,240 of record CAVOHZ010000010.1, read on the forward strand.
CTATCTGCTGGACGAAGACTAGGTTCGATTGTAGAAATTGTCTTTCCTCCTACCTGACCTCCACCGCTAACAAATCCTCCGATTCCGAAATCGGTTGAACCTCCTTTAGATGAGGGATCAACAAATTCTCCAGTTGAACTCTTTAATGAAGAGCCCTTATCAAATGCTAATTTTAATTCTAGTATAACTTTAACAGCTAAAAAATTCAAGGCTGAGCTTGCAATTAGATACTTGCCGATGCTTGCAAAATATTCTTTATCATTCATTTTACCTTGTTTGAATCGTTGAGTAGAATCAAGTAAAGATTCATATTTATTTTGAGTATCATCAATTAATTGTTTTAATTTTTCAGTTAATCCTCCCAGAGTATCTACACCAAAAGTTGCCATAAATAGAAGATGGATAGATTGGGTTTAATAAAGTTTGGATGAAAATTTAAGTTATTTGTTGTTGTTATTAATTTGAATAACTTTATTACATGATATATTCTTCGTTATGTAAGAATATGGTGAAAACATAATATATTCTAGAATATATATTCATAGTCCGTTGGTTTTTAACACTTTCGTGGTAATCATTAGAATTCTTTATTCTAATAGATTCTTTTCAAGAGATCTTTCTGGTATATAGGATCTAGCTGATTACAACAGATCAATTATTTATAAATTGAATAATGTAATAAAGTCAAACGTATTGTGAACAACAAATATCAACAACAAAACGGAGATTATAGAGACAGTATATATTATCTTAATAAATATAAAATTCATGAAAAAAAACTTCATGTTATGTAGGATTTTCTTTTTAATTGAGAAAAAGGATTATGATTATTCAATTAGAAATATTTTATGGAGCTGATTAATAAAATATATCCGTATAGATCTTCAATTTCAAAATATTTTAAGATTTTGGATTTAATTATTATAGGCTTAGTAATTTTTATTTTGCTTGGTTTTTTTGCATATGATTACAAATTTTTCGGTTTTAATGAACAAATAATAAATATTCCACATAATTTAAAATACTATTTTGATTCATTACTTTGGATCTTATTCATAGTTTTAACATTAGATTTATATTTGAAATATAAAGTTACTAGGAATTGGAAAGTTTTTATAAAAAAATATTGGATAGATGTTACAATGACTATATTGATACCAATTCTTTATCCTTTTAAATTTATAAAAGTCTCGATTAAAACTTACAAAATGATAAAAACAGCAAAATATACGATCAAAATAGCCCAAAAAATTAAAAAGATTAAATATTTTTTTAAGAGATAAGATAAGATTGTACATGAATTTAAAAGTGATATATATTTATGCACTGAAGTTTTGTTAAATCTCCTCGTAAAATTAGTGATTCTGATTTGAGCTCAGCTCCTTTTTTATTAATTGTACCATTAGGATCGAATTTAAAAAGATAAAATTTTTTTTGTTGATGTTATACATAATTTTTTAAGGCGGTCCGCACTCTAGAAAATTTGATAATTTATGAAAAAATGTTGCTGTTTGACTATCGAATGAGAGATAGGATATTTTATTGATATTATCAAAAATTATATCTTTCTAATTATTGATTTCCTAGATTATAGAATATATAGTAGTTATTTCAATAATTGCTACAAGTGTTCATATGATTTTAGATCTTTCTGATCTTTCTTTTTATCAATTATTTATCTCCTAAAATTGACATAATGATAAATATTCCTCCACGTGGAACATAAATAAAATGGGAATACAATTATTGGAGGATTGGAACTGCATCAAGGAGAAACATTTAAAAAATTCGAAATAATCCGAAAAATCAGTCCGTATCATCTGGAAATCATATCCAAAGCAGGTAGTATCGGCTCATCTCATACATTCCAACGATAAAAAATAGAAGCGAAGAAATTAAAGTTTCATTTATTACAATATTGTGGTTATCTGATCTGTTATTATGTTGCCTTTTCGATCTCGTTACAAAAAAAATAACATACCGTATACTCATGATCACGATTATAAAATCTACTTATACAACAATCTGAAACTTCATAAGATTCACCATCTTTCACTTTTAATAATAGTTGGTATTTTGGAATTTCTGATACAGAATCTTTGATTTTCATAGCTATTTCCTTTAATAGAGGATCTGATGATGAAATAAGAAAATGACCTTCATATCGAGCTGTGATTCCAGGAAAATAGAAAAATTCCTGAACATTCAACACTCTATTTAACATAAAAAAATGAGTGATCTTATATTATTTAAATTAAAGCTTTAAAATTCATATTTCAATAATATCTTTTTAAAAATGAAGAATAATAATGTAATATAAATTTAACATTTAGTACCGGTAAATTAGTTATATGAAAGTTTTATTATAAAATTTTATATTATACGTTTTGTCTTTTTAAATATATATCTTCATAAAATAATATTGTCATGAAAAGAACGATACAAAATTCGGTTTACTGTCATATTCTAATATTTGATTATGGAAATTATTTAGATTATTATATTAGATTAAGAAAACATGAATAATTTTCTAGATTGATTGTCAATACAAAAATTTTAAAAAGTATTAATAAATTCATTTGATTTTTTCATTATTAAATAAAAATGAAATATAGAAAGATTGCCAATTATGATTTTATGATATTACTCATTTTTTTATCTAGCGTATTACTATTTCCTAACATGTTAGGACAAGTTGATAGTCAGATAGAGATCAACAAAACAGATAAATCTATTTTTATGAACAATAACCAAAATCAAAATTATATTGATGATGAAAGTATAAAAATCCCTAATCAATTTATTATTTACCTTAGGGATACTGATTACAATGGTTTAAATTCTATCGATCCATTAGAATTTTATGAAGAGGAATTAAAAAATACTGGAACAGAATTATTATTTACATACAACCATGTAGCAAAGGGTTTGGCTATAAAGATTCCCGATGAAGGTGTTTTAGAACTACTAAAAAGTAATCCAGTTGTAGAATACATAGGCCAAGATAAAATAGTATCAATTTTTGATCATCCGAAAACATTTGCTCAACAAACTGGACAAGAATTGCCTATGGGAATTGATAGAGTAGACGGGGATTTAAATTTTATTCAAGATGACATGCATTCGGTTAATGCTGACATTGCAATTTTAGATACAGGAATAGATTTACATCACAATGATTTAAATGTATATCAACAAACAACATTTATTCCTGGAACAAATACAGCGGATGATGATCATGGACACGGTACACATATTGCTGGAATAGCTGCTGCTAAGAATAATTCTTTTGGTACTGTAGGTATAGCACCAGGAGCTAGACTGTGGGCAATAAAAGTTCTTGAGGAAAATGGAGCAGGAGATATTTCTACCTTAATCAAGGGTTTAGACTATGTAGTACAAAATTCAGATCAGATCGATGTAGCAGTATTAAGTCTTGGATGTGAATGTAACTCTAGAGCTTTGAATATAGCAGTAAACCACGCAGTTAATGCAGGGGTAACACTTGTTGTTGCCGCGGGAAACGATGGAAAAAATGCACGAACATTTTCTCCAGCTAATAATCCCAATGTCATAGCTGTTTCTGCAATTGTAGATACAGATGGGAAGTGCGGAGGAAATGGACCGAGTACAATGTACGGAGCAGATGATACCTTAGCAAGTTTTAGTAATTATGGGGATGTAGTAGATATTGCTGCACCTGGTGTAGAGATTTTTTCTACATACAAATCTGGTTCATATGCTAGTTTAACGGGTACTAGTATGGCTGCTCCTCACGTTGCTGGAGCTGCAGCATTATACATAAGTACACATCAAAATTCATCACCGGCAGAAGTCAAAGATCATTTAATTGCATCAGGATCACATATATCAGATTTTTGTGATGGGAATGGTCTTGGATATTTTTCAGCAGATAAAGATAATTTTCATGAGCCATTATTGTATGTAGCTAATAAATAGAATTATAATAAATCTAGTTTGCTGGTGGGGGAAGTGATTCCGGACATACTTGTATACATACTTTATCTTTTGGACAAGGCGGCATCGAACATATTTTAGAAAGATTTACGATCATAGACTTTTCTGTAATATTCTTACTATTTTTCACAGTAGTAGAATTATCAAATGTTACTGTATTATTTGCTTGATTTTGTATTATTCCTTCTATATTAGTAGAATTGAACAAAATAGTAATCAATACAGATAGAGAAATAAAAATGATTGTAATAGAGTAAATCTTTAATTGCATATAATATATCAGATAGATCTTTATATATTTAAAAATTAGTATTTAAAATAATTTTAATATATTAATTTATAAAATTCATATTGAAATTAATTCCATAAATTTATAACTTATTATTTTGTTATCAAGTTCAATTATATATAAATAAACAAATAATACAAATACAAAATATAATCAAAGTTATTATCAGATGATCTTGAGGAGTAAATCTTTACTTTTGGATAAACTAACTATTATATTATGTAGAAGTTGAATATATTTCAACTTCATTTTTTATTTTTCGAATATTAAAAGATTTAAACATCAAAATCTGATGTTTATTAAAATTGAGTAAAGCAGTGATATATAGATTTAAATAGTTTTAAAGTAGATCTGTTGGATTCACATAATATCAATTAATATCATTATTGACGATGCAACCAGTCCCGTTAATATACTAAATACAGATAAAAAAATAGTTTGTTTTCTCATATTTTATAGTAAATAATATTTTTTGATTTATACGGTTCTGAGAATTTTTCTAGCTGAATATTGTATCAAAGATTTTTATATAAAACGTATTTAAGTTTTTTAAGTATATTAAGTATATGTTACTAATTTATTAAAATATTATTGATGATTGTATGATATCTGTCTTTGAGAATTTTCATCATCATTAATCATAATTGAATGATAATTATTCCCTTCTATTTCTGCGTGAGATATTAGAAAAATTTGCTTGAAGCTTTTATCATTTATTAATATATTCATTATAATATTTCTTCTGGCTTCATCCAAGCTAGTTAATGGTTCATCTAAAATTATAAAATTGATCATTGGAATCTTTTTTTCTATATATTTAAAAGGTCTTATAGTTGACATAAGTTTTGATATCGCTATTCTAAGTGCCAAACCAAGCGCGGATTCATCTCCACCACTTAATTGTTCTTTGCTTTTTTGAACTCCATCTTTATCATCTAATAGAGTCATTGTTAATCCATGAGATATTTTGTCTTTGATTTTTCGCATGGTACTTGATACATTTGCTATTTTATACCTTCCTTCAGTAAAAGGTACAAGATAATAATTTGTGCTTCTCATCAAAACATTAGCAAGTTTACCTTCAACTATATCATTTGATATGAATCCATCAATTTCACCAATTAGAAACAAAATATGCCTCAATGCATTCTCTTTTTCTTCTAATTCTTCTTCTGATTGAAGTAAATTATTAATTCTTTTTATTCTTAGATTGATCTCATTTCGTAACAAGGAAACATCCTCTTTAATGATTTCAATTAAATTAGATTTTTCTTTAATATGTATTGTTAAATCATTTCTTTTGGAGATCAATTCATCAATATTTTGACATAAAAATGGCCTCAATAGATCTTCTAAATTTACTATTTTTAAATTTTTATAATATTCGATTAAAAATTTATTCGTTGATTCTATTTGTAATTTTGCTTGATTTTGTTGTGAAAAAAGATTATTTATTTCATTCATTAATCTTTCTAAGTTTATATTTTCTGATCTAAGTTTATCCTCAAAATTTTTGACAAGTTCTCTTGATGTAAAAATCTCATTTTCTTTTTTCATTATTTTTGAAAATAGATCGTCAATTATTTTATATGTTGACTTGGATATTTCATAATTACATTGAGATAATTCTATAATAGAATTTAACTCGTCATAAAAGTGAAATCGTTTTTCTATCATTCCACTAATAATTGGAAGGAGAAATTCTAAAGCTTGTTTTACATTTCTTTTATTATCTAATTGTTTTTCTATTTTTTGTAATTGTTTTTCTATAATACCGATATCAGTTTTAACAATATTTTCTTTTTGAGAAATATTATGTATTTCTCTTCGTATATTTGTAATCAAAATAGACTTATTATCTATAACATTTGAGCATATTGGACAAGTGTTATTATTGCTGATATATTCCATACTACTTTTTTTAATATCAGATAAAATTTGATTTGTATTTAGAAGATGTTTATGTTCATCTAATAATTTAATACTCTTGTCTTTTTCATTTCCAAGATTTTTTATATCCTCATCATTTTTCTTTATTTCTAGTTTTATATCTTGTAAATTATCAATAGAAATATTTTGAAAATCAAATGAAGATAATCCAGACTGTAATACTAGATTTTTGATATGTTTCTCATCATTTTCAATATTTTGTAAAATATCTCTAGCATTTTTAATATTACTTATTTTTGGATATTTTTGAATTTCTTGTAATAACATATTTATGGTAATATTTAGATTGAATATTTTATCTTTATACTCTTTAATTCGATTTTTTTGAAATGATAAATTTTCTTTTTCCCGATCTGTAATTTTTTCTATATAATTTAGATTGTCTTGGTTTTTCTTAATAGTTTCAATATTTTTTTTTATCTCAAGCAATAATTCCTTTTTTGGATATGTAACAAGAACATTCTCATCATGCAATAATTCTTTTTGTTCTAATGATAATTTTTCTTCTTTATCTTTCAAAATATTATTTTGCTTGTCTAATTCAATTCTTTCTGTCATTAAATTTCCTATTTGAATATTCAAATTATTTATATCTTGATTAAGTTTATTTACTTTTTTTCTTAAATAGTTTTTAATCTTGAAGTCAAATTCTTCCAAACCAAAAAGATTTTTTATAAGATCTCGTAATTCACTTGGATCAGCTAATGCTAGTTTATCTACCTCTTTTTGTCTGATATATATTGTTTTTTCTATAGCTTCAGGATAAATTCCTAATAGTGATTCTATTTCTCTATTAACTGTACTCGTTCCTCGACAGATTTGAACGAATTTACATTTATTATCATTGTTTACTCTCTCTTGCTTGAATAGTAATGCTGAGGATTTAATCGTGTTATTAATAGTATAATTAGTTTCGTTTTTTTGTATTTTTTTCTTTACTACCTCCATAGTTCTAATGACACGATATTGAACCTCACTAATCTCAAAAGTAACTATAACTTCACATTTTAATTCTCCATTTTTGATCAGTATTTTTCTATCTTTTTCTGCCATTAATTGTTCTCCTAAAATTCCCCAAAGAATCGCTTCAACGAAACTTGTTTTTCCCATGGAATTTTTTCCCTTAATAAAAAAAAAGCCTTCTTTAAAATATCCATCTGAAGGAATTGAAATATTATCAAAAGGTTTAAAATTTCGTGCCTCAATTTTTAATATTTTCATTATGGAATCACCTATTCTTTTAGAGCTTCAAAGAAAAATTTAGCTAATAAATTCGAATCTAAATTGTGTTTTTTTAGATCTGCCTTTCTAGTAGAATCTACATACTCTTTAAATTCTTGTTCTGGATCTTCTATCAAATATTCAATAAATGGATCATCTTGTCCAATTTTATTACTAGATTCATTAAAATCTGAGTAATGTGGAACATCTAAAATAAATTCCACAATATTATATTCATTACTATCTAACGTAATTTTATTTAAATATGATACTATTTCATTTAGATGAAAGGAAGATCCATAATTTTTGTTACCTTTTAAGCTGATTTTAACTCTCGCGGCCGTAAAATAATTGTATTCAACATTCAAATCATGTTGATTAAATATATCCTTAACTCTTTCTATAATCTGTATATTAGTATCATTTTCTAATATTTTTACTTCTTCTACAACTATTTTTCTTTGACGTTTAAAAAATTTTGGATTTATTTTTGATTTATGTTCATTAGAATTTATATTTATTATTAAATAACCTTTATCATAACTTTGTTCCCCAAAACTCCATAGCTCTGTGGAACCAGAATACCATGCTGTATCAGTTACTTGTTGCATTTTATGGTTATCTCCAAGAGCTACATAATCATAGTTTGCCATTAAAAAATCACTATGTAACGTATTATTTTCTATCATTCCATGAGCTAATCCAACATTTATCATATTAGGATCAATGTTATTATTTTGAATTAAAATCCATTCTTTGTATTTTGTAAATAATTGAGACATATCGTTAGATTCGATTGATGGATGAGCGTGAATTCTTAAGTTAAGTTCTTGGAAGTCTTTGAACAAAGGTTTCTTGTCTCTAATACTATCTCTTATATCAAAATAGGTAAATAGATGAACATTATCAAAGAGAATTGGATATTCACTCAATGTAGAAATTCGGTATTGTGTAAATCTTCCATGATTTCCGTCGATAAGCACTATAGGTATCTTATTGTGATGTAATGTTTTAAACGTCTCTGCAACAACTTTCCTAGCAAGTTCCGGTGGTGGATTGGGATCATTTGCTGAAGGAGTATCAAAAAAATCTCCACTATGTAAAATAATATCTGGTTTTAGATTACTATCAGTTATAATTTCGTCTACGAATCTCTTCCAGACATTATAGAAATCATCTTCGATTGGCTTTATTTCTTGATTAATTATAGAAGGTCTTGTTCTTTTTGGTCTTTTACCAAGATGAGTATCAGAAATATGAATAATCTTTAGAATAAACCTATCACCCTTGTTTGATAAATAAGTAATTATTCAATTCAAAAATCATAACTATCTTGAGTATAAGAGAGATTGTTTTTTGACATTTGATTGTATGACAATAGTTTATTTTCTTTGATAAAACTTTCAGATAGATTAAAGACATTTAAAAATAATGGGGTTCCAGCAAATGAAAGTGGTGAAACTGGACCCTGACTCATAAAGGAATATTTTTTAGACTTAGTATTAAATGAGTTTGCAGGATCAGTAAAGGACTTGTATAATTTGATAGCATTCTGGTCTGATACCAACTCTTTCATAGTTACTAGATCACTTCCTAAAGATAATCCAAACCCACAAAAAAGTATTCTTAATTGTTGTAATATGTCTTTGTGGATACTTGATAAAGAAGTACTAATAAACATCCATCCGAGTCCATATTTTCTAGTAGTTCTTACGGCATCTAATAATGCTAATCTTACATTTTCTAAATCGTTAGAGTTTTCATATTTTTCTCTCCTTGCGAATCTATGTGCTTCATCCAATACAACTAAAGTATTTAAAGAATTATTTTGTTCCCAACTTTTTTCTCCCAAATAGATTAAGCCATAAAGAAGTCGCTTTAGAACTAGAGCTTGTATAGTTTCATTCCAATAATCTAATTTCATGTTATGAGCGCTTTGTAAAGAGAGATCAACTATGATCATAGGTTTATCATCAAAAGTAAATTTCTTTAGCAAGGAGTCTACAGTTTGTGCACCAGGTCTATAATGAAATAATTGACAAATAGGTTTCCAGATTTTTTCGTAAATATAATCCTTATCTAATTCAGAAAGAACAGTGTTTAACCTTGACCGTGGTTCTGCTGTAGAATAGATTAGTAACTGAATATTTGGATTATGCAAAATATTAAGTACTTTGTGAAATGATTCTAGTTCTACTAGATTGGTTAGAGTTATATGTTGTCTACTTTTCAATTCATTAATTAAAATATTTGCTGCATCTCTTTTATTTTCTCCCTTTATTGATAAATATGAAAAGAATGATGATTCATATAGAATTTCTTCAAAAAGATCCCATCTATCTAATATTAGATTTCTAATATTAACTACTTCAAATTTTTTACCTAAAGATAATAAAACTTCTTTCATATTTATATAAAATCCATTATTTTTTTGCTTAGTATAGATTTCAGTTGTATCAAAGATTGTTTCTTTTGAAAACTCACCTACTGGATCAAATATCAATAATCCCATTGAGGGATATTTAGAATACGCCATAAAAATCATTTTAGCTAATGTTGATTTTCCAGAACCTGTTGTACCAAATATTCCTAAATGATATGCTTCACCAGCTCCGTTGGGACCATCACCAAAATGTTTGAACCACATAGGTAATTTGGTTTTTGATCCATAAACATGTCCAAGATAAAATAATTTATCCAAATGTTTTTCTAATAGGGAATCTAAAACGGCATCGTTTGTTAAATGGATGAATGTTCCTGTAGGAGGTACAGTTCCTAATAAACTAGTATCAAAAAAATTTTCCTCTTTACTATTACTAAATACTGCACTACACAACAGTTTTCCGACATGTGTATCTTGAATACCACTTATAGGATTAACTAGACCTCTTTGTCGTGCAACAGATTTTATTGTTGGATCTTCTAACAGTGCATTTTTAAGCTCTATTTCGGTGATTTGTCCTAAGGAATAATTGGATTGTGAATCCTGTATGAATTTAAAAATTACTAATTCGCCAACTAATTTTTTAGTTACTGCATTATGTAAAATATTTAGACTTAATTCACTTGTAGATGATGGTGAGCCTATCGTACCTATAGGTTCGGTATTTAACAGTAATTGGTCTAGTTTATGATCACAACTTGATTTTATATCATAGTTTTCATTATATTTGTTGGGATCATAATTTGCATTATTTTCCATATTCTTTTCTACATCCCACTTTCTGTTCTATACGAATGCATTATAAAAATGATATCAGAGATGTCTTCTCTAGTATTGTCTTTTTCAAGTTCTGCTAAACTATTTGTTAGAATTTGTTTATATGCAGGAATGGCTGGTGCTATATGCTTAACTATCCGATCTGCAAGATAGAGAGGATATGGCTCTATAATTGATGGAACGATACATTGATTTTTTATTGTTTGAAGTAATGGATGTAGTCTGTTGTTATCAATAGCTATCGAATATGGAATTTCTATCCTCAAAGCTGGCGACCATTTGTATGGCTTATAATATATAACATGAAGTTGTATAATTTTTTCAAGCACATCTTTCATTAAGCTTTCGAGCTCGTTGTGTTCCTTTTTGGAATTTTCATTATTTTCATAATAAAAATTTGGAATTTTCATATGCCAATTTTCTTTGATTGTAAATGGTCTTGGTATTGTGTATTCTCCCTCGTTTAATATCAAAGTTAAAATGGCGCGATCATCATAGTCTCTGGGCCAATCAAAAATATCTCCAATGTCATTTCGAGAAGTATATTTTGGTATTCCTACCCATTGTTTTTCTACATTACTCGATTCTAAAATTATCTTGTAAGAGAGTAGAAATTCTTTATACGAATCTCTGATTTTATTGGCTGTAGTTGTTTTTCGTTTTTCTATGAAATCAATCGCTTTATACATATGTATAAGGCCAGTTGTAAGTGATCCGTCCAAGAAAATTAGATTATATGGTGAATTGGCTGCTAAATTTATCTCCATTTCAAGCATTAGACCTCTTGCAGCAATCATATTTTCAGGATCATGTTTTTCAGTATTGATAAACACGTTATGATTTGGTGATTCCCATTTTCCCTTTTGTTGATTCGAAGACATTAGACCTTCTACACCTACAGTTCCTATAGCAATAAGATCAGTTCCAAGAAGTCTTTCTATAGCATAAGCTCCATCTACTGCACAACACGTCAACGGTTGAGATTTTATTTCAGAATCATTTTTTAATATACAGGATTTATCTAATTGGGAACGAAAGTAATTTTTTTTCTTTTTAATAGTATTGATTGAATTAAATAATTCGGTTCCAATCTGTGTTGTTTTGGATAACATTTCTTCAACCATGGAGGCTGGAATATCTAAAAATGGGTAATTACTAAAATTATTGTAAATTGTTGCATCATTTCTATTCATAAATTATATCGAAATTGTTATTGTTTTTATTTAATTTTAATGATTGGTTTTTTTAAAAGGTCTATCCATCTGGAATTTATGTTTTATACTTTATATTAGACATATATTACCATTATTTTTTATTATATAAAAACAGTTCCAGATGTTCTAGACTTGTATAAAATATGTTTATTTTTATAAAATGATCAAAATGATCTATTAGTAAATATAGGCTCTGTAGAATCCATTTAATAATAATTAAATTTAGCATCGTATGAAGATTGTATGTAATACATCTGAAAGTCAATTCTCTGTTCTGCATTCGTATTAATCTGGATGATATATGTTCTCCAAACAATCTTTTTATGACTGATACAATAGTTTCATCTTTGTTACGTTGATTGTACAGAATCTCTGAATAGCCACATTTCATTTCTTTTCTGTATTTGCCACGAGTTTTCCATATTGGTACATCTTTTTCATATCTTGATGGTATAACACTGAATCCGTTTAGTTTCTCTCTAACTAGTACATGATTATCCTCACTATCATATGCTTTATCAGCAACAACTACCGATAATGGTTTTATTTTTGATATTCTTGTTGTCACTGGTCTAAAATCTATGTTATCATGTCTTGTTGGAGCTCGCCTTATCTTTATAGAACAGACTATTTGTTGTAATACATCTGCACCAATTGACAATTTAGCATATTTCTTCCTTCGTAGTTTTGCTCTGCTAGTATAGTACTCTGATGCATGTGTTATTTTGAATCCAGTCGAATCTATGCCAGTAAATATGCGTCTTGTTCCTGTGAATAAGATAAAAGATGAGATTATCTTTCCAAGCATCACTACATTGATTCTATCTGTGAATTTCTGTAATGTTGTATAATGTGGTATTTTGGATAGTTGTAAAAACAATCTCAAATAGTATGCTTCATTCAACAAGCCAGTCTGTAAACATTCGATAACTCTTACCTTCATACTGTCTTCTTATTGTAACAAGTACTATGTGTTGCCATACTGTGTAAATGTGGTTGCTCTTTCTATGCAAATATAATGGAATTCTGTAATGTTTGAGAATACGTAATAGTTGATCTGCTAATCTAACATATTTTGATTGTTGTTTGTTCAATAATTAATGGTAGAATGTTGCTAGCTATGATGGTTTCTACAGGGCCTAAATATATTTAACTTTAAGTATATAGAAATTCCAAATTTCGTCTAAAGTTGAGTATTAGAAACAGTATGAAAGTAGACATAGTATGTATATTTCTTTAGATTAATAGATAGCTGTAGTGACTTGCTAAATTTTAATGACCCATAAAAATATGTAATTGAATCTTTGGATTCATATAAAGTATGTCTAGTTTATATAATAATTGCAGCATATATTAAATTAATTTAAATATAATATATTACGTTATAGAAGAAATGATTTTCAAGCGCTGCTTTAGTAATAATTTTAGAGGATCTAGGAAATATTACTTTTTTCATCTATAGCAACAGTTGTCGAAGAATCACTGAAATTGCAAACTTTGTCGGAGGTTGTATCACGTATATCGAAGAATCATTTGGAAAAATTCACGATGTAAATGGAAAATATAGTGAGGATATAGAAAACGATAGTGACAAGATTCATCATATAATAAAGTGTATATTGATAAAACTGGCTATCCTGAAATCATCGAAATCTAACGATCCACAAGAAGTGAAATCTGAGTAATTAGTTGATAATTTGGTATATTCGTGGTCCTGTACAACAAATAGACACCTTTCATATAGGTTACAACATATTTTGATGATTTTATTTTAGCCCACAATAATGAAAATAGCTAAAAAAATCAAAAGATGAGACGTATAAGTAAATTTAATAATAATATAGTCACGCAAATTATTTTATTTAACTTTTAATAATTGTTATGCTATCACACTAATTTTCAGGTAAAATAACGACTGTTTACTTCAATTTTTATATTGTTTAGAATATATATCTTAGAATATAGCTTGGATTTCAATTTCGGCAATTGAAATATAAAACTTTTTATAAATTAGATTATTTACTTCTTTAATGAAAAAAATCTTTACATTAGCAATAATAGCTCTTGCAATAGGCATTATTGGCATAGCAAGCAATTCATTGAATATATTGGCTCAAATGGCAGACGAGGGAACAAATAGTATGAATGCTACAAATGCAACAGCAGCAACAACTGCATCAGCAGGGACAACATCAGGTTCTCAAATGGCCGATAATGGTGACGATAAAAAAGATAATGGTGATGACGATGACGATAAAAAAGATAATGGTGACGATAAAAAAGATAATGGTGATGACGATGACGATAAAAAGAACAAAGACTAATAATCATTAGAAGATAAAAAACAATTCATATATTTTTTTACCGAAGTATATGAAAAGATTAATCTCTTATAATCATTGTAATCCAAAAATAATTTATTTTTTAGTTGACAAATATTAAAAATTTAATCTCAACTTTTTAAAATGAATATAAACATACTAATGAATAATTCTAAATATTTGTTTGGAATATAATATTGTACTATAAATCTATGAAACGCATGAATAAAAAGCTAATGCAAGAACAAGTACAGAGTCAAAAACCGCAGCAACAGCAGGAGAAGAAAGTAGCTTATAGGTCCAAATATTCGCCTTATCAGAAGTTCCTAAACTCCATACATACGTACCCAGATTCATTTGCTAGTTGACGATGATTCAATTTTTTCTATTCGTTCCTGTAAGGAGTTTAGAGCCATAACAGAAGGCCCTTTCTCTATCAATGAAAATTTAGATTCACAAGTTTCTTTAATTATTTTTAATGCTAGTAGTCGATCTTTTTGAGAAATTTGGTTATCATCATTAAAAATATTCCAAGATTTCTGCTGGATCTGATCCATTGTATCAATACATCCTTTATAATAAAATCCTAAATCTTTGGCTAAATCAAATACAAATTTTTGAGATAACTTCTTTAAAAATTTGATATCTCTACAAATAGTAGAAACATTACAATGTAGTTCTCTTGCTATTTCAGTTTCTGATTTAGATTGAGCCTATAACTTGGCTACCAATCGTCTTCTCTCTTCAATAATGAATTTTGATTTGCCGTTATTATTATCGTTATTATTGTCATAATCAAATTTAAAATTAGAATTTTGCTGATCTACAATGTGGGGATTTAGTCATACAAAGGAGGGTTGGATATTTGGATACAAGTTGCATCTGGTAGGTAGCAAATACTGGTCTATCATTGTATCTTTGAGAGCAGCAGATTTTACAACTGCTAACATACCTGACAACCAGATGTACAGTGTATTGACAGCAAGTCTACCTGTTACAATCATTAGAGAAATATTATTCATGTCTGCAGATCCTGGCTACGATGATCATGAATTGTACGATCTCAGTACAGATATGGGATTTAGATTGGTGTGTCCTGTACAGAGATATAAAAATACACCTGCTGATAGGATAAAATTGATAGAATTTTATGAATCTAATGTTAGACAGACTATCTATTTATTGAGAAGTACATCTATAGAACCGTTAATAGGGCATATCAAATCTGCGTTCAGGATAGAGCATGTGCAATAGTACTTCTATCAGTTTTGCTATATCAGATACTTGCATACTACAACTGTAAAATCGATAGAGATAATCCTATGGCAATTAAATACTTGATAGGAACATAACAAAGATTGACTATATACGAATGTTAACATTATAATATTTGTTAACTGAATTATGACCCAGTCTCAGTTATCTATATACATGGAATTCTTTTCATAAATTTATTCCATTTCTTTGCTGATATTATTTTTTACCTTTCCAATAATTAATTCCTCATTTTTGATCTCATTATTAGGCTGTGTTAATTTAAGATAATATTCACCTCCTTTAACCAAAAATAATTCTTATTATTTGCTATAGTATCATTATTCATCGAAACAAAGAATTGTATCCAATTATAAACATGAAATAAATTACATTCCTCTTTTTGCCTACAAGGATAGTAGTCATCAAAACTTTCTATTCTGTCTTTCAAATACTGATTGACTCCTTCCATCAAACTTTTCTGAAATGGTGAATGCAAATAGTGTTTTAATCCAATTATGTTACATGCTTCATCATACCATGTACCACCGTCAGTATAAACTGTATGTCTGCCATATTTTTCAACCAGTGAACGAATAAATTTTTCAGCAACAAGCATATTTCTCTCTTCAGAGATATGAATTCCAAGCACTGAACTGTGTACTGGTTCAATACAAAACCATAGCCAGAAATGCCGACCACCAATCTGAATAATAGTTTCATCTATTATGAATGCAGATACTCTTTTCCTTTTGTATATCTGCAATGAACCAAACCTTTGTATCCAATTCCAAACAGAAAGATGACTTCTTTTATCGTCCTTGAAAATTATTAGTGCTTTAGAAGTATTACGTAAACTGAGACCAAGAAAGTATAGATAAAGAGAATACATTACTACAATTGTGGATGTTCTATTTCGTTCAAATCTAATATTCATACTATATAGATTAGAAATAGAATGTTCACAGCTAAATCTAGATCGTTAACTTAACAGTTGTGTAATCATATTCATTAGTCCTATCTGTAAGATATCACTTATCCTTCTCCCATGTTTCTCATAGTATTATATACTCAGCTAAAGCTCTATCTATCAGGAAATAATTATCAAAGAGGCAAATAGTAGTTTACTATAATTGTGAATCTCTGCATTTACATGACTCTTGATACAGCCCTATTTTAGGATTGAAGGCAACCCAAACAAATATCTAAGAATGCATTTTCTTTTGATTTTAATCATGCTAGTGTGTCAAAAGTGGTAGTTTCAAACCTATTTTAGTCAAATTCAAACGGTGTCAAATTACACAAATGTGTAGGTTTAGAAGGAAAGTAAACCTATTTTAGTCAAATTCAAACGGTGTCAAAAAATTACACTATTTTAGTCAAATTCAAACGGCAGGTAAAACATGATCCATAAATTGCTTTGTTTCAAACTTATTTTAGTCAAGTTCAAACGGTGTCAAAAAATTACACTATTTTAGTCAAATTCAAACGGCAGGTAAAACATGATCCATAAATTGCTTTGTTTCAAACTTATTTTAGTCAAGTTCAAACCTTGCTTTTACCAACGGAGATTATATACAATTCCTGGTGGTTCAACCCCTATTTTAGTCAAGTCAAACTTTTCCGCTTTTTAATCCCCAATATGTGAACTTCTAATATCCTTAGAACCTAACATTCAATGGAGAGGATGGGATTTGAACCCGTTACTGCTAGTCATGGGATTGCTCTGATGAAACAAGATATTATATTAACTCTTACGAACTAACTAGCTGAAGTCATAAAGAGAATATTCTCAGCTATAGCTTTTGCTGCTTATCTGAAGAGTCAAAATTATATTGTTACTTCTCCTGTTCACAAATAATCATAGTAATAATTCAATTAATTGACAATTGTTGGATTAAAAAAGCAATTTAGTAAGTAAAAAATCTAAATTAATTTTCTTATTTTTTTATGAAATGTCATATCATAGGTAAAATGTAATATCACTTATTTTGTCAATAAAGCTAAATAATAACTGTTTTCATCATCTCATAGTTAAATGTAGTTTATAAAACTATTATCCTATGTAGGTATTAATAGATTTTTCTTCCAAGTGATGTTTATTTCCAAAAAATTATTATATTAATTTTGTATAGATCTGTCCTCTTTGAAATCGAATTATAAGAATACTATCGGTATCTTGGGGTTAATTATATCTTTTTTTGGCACCATCTTCTTTGGCTTAGGAACAATATATAGATCTGAAGAATCATTTTCATCATCTTTTCTAATATGTATTATAGGAATAATATTAGTAGGGTGGTGGCTTAAGCACGTAAAAAGAATTGGAATAAAGATTGCAATGACTATTTTGTTAATGGGTCAGTTATTAATATTTTTATTTCCTGAAAGTATTTTCAGTTTAGATAGAAATTATGTTAACAATATGACATTTTTTGTTTTTATAGTCTTCCTCATTGGCATTATTGTGTCTATTAAATGTATTAGAAAAAGATATAAAATACGTCAAAACTTTTCAAAATCTATAAAGAATCAGATACTTCAAAAACAGAAACACAAATGTGCAGTATGCAGAGAAATGCCTCCATTATTTCACTTTGATCATAAGGATGGAAATAGATCTAATAATGGTTTAAAGAATTGTCAGGCTTTATGTCCAAATTGTCATTCAATAAAAACATTAAGACATATAAGAAGATAGAAAAAATGATATATAAAATTAAAATCAAGGAAATTAGTTCATTTACTTTTTTACATGATTTGGTGCTGTTAGAAGTAATATATCCGATTTTAAATGAACCCTTATTTTGATTGTTACATTTATAGATGAACGGTAACCTAATCCAATTCTATACATACTTTGGATTAGATTTTTATTTTTTGTAAAGAAAAAATCACGAAGACATTCTGTTCTGTGAAATACTGTATTACTCTTTCTTTCCTTTCAATTAAACTTTTTTTCTAAAGGTCCGTGCAACTGATCTTTTAGATCTAGAAAATACATTTCTATGTATATCATGTGCCACCATCTGTGTATACGACATATCTTTCATACTTGTCAATTAGTAAATACATAAAATTATCTGCCACAAACATGTTTGTTCCCTTGGAAATATGTATTCCAAGCACAGATTTGTGGTGCTTCAATTACAAACCCAAAATCAGTAATGATAATCCCATTAGAATATGATACAGCTAAATCCATTTTCTTAAATTAATAACCTCGTTAAAGTATTTCATACAAAATTAAAGTGTTAAATATCATAATGTCGTATAATCTACTAACCACTGAATAATTTGTCTATAGCGAATCTCTGTAGCTATATCCTTCCACAATCTAATGCCAACATAATGCCTCGTTACAACCTATGGACAACTTCGATACTCACATTCGGTGGTGTTGGAGAGAAAGATCTAGAATAACTATATTGATATCCAACCATTGCGGCATGGTAGATATCTTTAATTACTTTCACAAACTCTCCAACGACATTCTTAAGTTTCAAGTTTGAATTTAAGGGCAATATGATAAATCAACAAGTCTAAAAAAGTTAAAAGTAAATACAGAATAAAAGACAAGTATGAATTATCATCTAATTTAAGGTTGCTTGAAGAAAATCAATTATTACTATTCAAACAAAAAATAGAGCAAGATAAAGCATGTAAAAGTACACACGATTCTTATAGAAAATGTCATCTTAATTAGAATTATTTTCTCAAGATAAACATATTGTATGTATATACATGGATTCAGGGGGGATTTTTGTTTATTTGTTTTTATTTATTTGATCTTGATTTCCATTGTCGGTTCTTCCTCCAAGTCTTTTTCTTTTCTTGTCGCAAAGAACTTGAATACTAATACTGCTGCTGCTAGTGCTAAACCACTTACAGTTGATAGAAGAAATATTTCACAACTCACTTATCTTACATATTATATTAAACAACAAATTATTTTAATATTTTCTCAAAATTGAACTAAGAGTTTATCCCAAAATTAACCTCTATATACAATAAGGCTATTGGCTAGTTGTACAAGACCAAGATAGTTCTCATCTTTCTTTTCATATCTTGTAAATAATTTCCTAAATCTATTGTTATGTCATGAATTTGTTCTTTCTACAACCCATCTCCTTGTTGGCTGTTTATTGTTGTGTTTCTTTTTTTCTCTTCTAAATCGTATGTGAGGAATGTATCCTCTCTTGGTAATTTCTTGCTCTACTTCTTTGGAATGATATGCTTTATCAAGACATAGATTCTGTTTCTTTATCTCATCCGATTTGTATGATGGTCTTCTGATTACAATATTATCAATTGTATTTGTTGCAACAGTGGCATCATGAGTATTTGCAGATATTATAATTGCAGACAAAGGAATGCCATCATTATCTGTTAGAATATGTCTTTTGGTTCCTAATTTGCCTCTATCAGTTGGATTATGTCCAGTCATCACTCCCCTAAAGGCGATTTTACAGATATACTATCAAGTGATTGCCAGTTCCATCTCATTCCTTTCCTGGTATCATATTTTTGTAGCAATCTTGTCCAGACCCTATGAAAAATACCTGATTGCCTCCATTCTTGAAATCTTCTATGACATGTTGAACCAGAACCATACTCTTTAGATAACATTTTCCATTGACAGCCAGTTCTGAGGATAACATTATCCCATCAATTACTTTTCTATATGGAACAATTGGCCTTCCTATAGTGTTACTTGGTTTCTATTCTAGTAAAATATTTTTAATCTCATTCCATAAATCGTCAGGAATACGTGTAATTGTTCTAACAGACTTTTTACTCTTAATCAACATTACCATGTATGATATAAAACTAAAGAGCTATATTCCTATCTATTTTTGGGATAGGCTCTAAGTATATCAAAGGATTAATTTTTATTTATTTATACGACAAATTTTTTTACTAATTTATTTTATACATTTTATAAAATAAGTTAGTTTATTAGTGTTTATTAT
Source organism: uncultured Nitrososphaerales archaeon (assembly GCA_963695855.1). Taxonomy (GTDB): domain Archaea; phylum Thermoproteota; class Nitrososphaeria; order Nitrososphaerales; family Nitrososphaeraceae; genus TH1177. The sequence goes on from CAVOHZ010000010.1 coordinate 1,670,660, forward strand.
TATCTATATTTTGGGGTCCAGTACTATTATTGTTACTGTGGAGTAAGAGTTTCTATCTATCTAATGTTATAATATAAGTGAAAGGTGAAAATATATTTTTATATATATATAATTTTATTGCTCTAGCGATATCTCTTACCAATCTTAGATAAAACGAAGTAAGATACACCATGAAGATAATACATTTGAAATTTAAGTACTTGCAAAGAACTGATGAGAGAAGACATACCTTTACTACAAAATGGTGTCCTCGTTGCCTGGAAGTAGGAATTTTTGTTCAATTGGGTCCGCGCCTTTACAAGAAGGAGGAATTAATTGACGGTGAATTACCACACGACTGTTATTACTGGTTAGAGTGTCGTGATTGCGGATATATAGTCAAAGATTATTTTAATTAGTTAATTAGTATATCATTACGCTAGTGATATCTAGAATTTTCCTTCAATGTGGTTCAAAAATGTTATTTCATTTAGAATATTTAAGATGAAATTCCAATATTATATAGTATGTCTTGTATGAAGTTATGAAGGACGAAAAGAGTTATCTATAAGACAACATGAAAGATATTGACTTTCATATTATTGTGATGTTTTCAAATTTGTTGAAATAGATTCAATGTTATACAGAATTAAGTTTATTGATAAGATATCTACCTTAGAATTGGTGTTAAAATCTACAAATTTTTCTTGGGTTTGACCAAATACTACATTTAAGGTTAAACCTATGATTACTAAAATTATTGAAATTATAACTACATATAGATTGAACCTTTGCATTTATTCGCTGATCGAGTTAATCGAATAATTGATATAAGGTAGAGTCTTTGTATATGATAAAAATTCATTTCGTTTTTTTTTTAAAAATTTTTAAATTCTTTATCATATTTGTCTAGTTATTTTAAAATTTAAACTAGAATATACTGTATTTAATTGTATATAACGAAAGGAAAAGTACATAGTTAATAGTATTAATCTTAATATCCTTAGTATTCCTGTAGATAACCATGTCTACAAATACAAATGAAATTGCAAAGTCAATAAATAAATTTCAAGATGAATCCAGAAAGATATACGAAAATAATATTGAAAGAATAAATCAATACCAGAACCAAATTATTGATACAAGTAAACACATTGCTGATAACTATATTGAATTACAAAAGAATACAGTCAATATTTATCAATCGGCATATAGTCAAATCCTTGAAAATTTATCCCATTCATATTGGAAGGATTCAAATGTTCCAGAAAGATTTACTGATGCATATAATACAATCAACAAAAATATTCTTGATAATATTACCGATACAACAAATTTCATCAATGAAATTGTTTCAAGAAATATAGAAACGGCCAACAAATCTATTGAATATGCACAAAGATATTTCAACGATACAACTCGAAATTACTTCAACTATATCAGAAAATTAGAAAGACCTTACAACAGATAAATCCTTCATTTTTTGTACTATAATAATCTGTATTGTTATATTCTGATATTTTTTAAATTATAGATTTTTTTATTTATTTTATTTATCAATGGCAATTTAAAATTTCATTTTTTTCAATAATAAATATATTCTCTTAATATAATCATCTTCTAAAGTCATCTTTATCGAGATTAAGGTTTATTATATATATCATTTGTATAATCAGAATTGTTACCAAATTCTAAATGTTAAAGGAGTTTATACTGATCGTCAATAATTTTTTTATCCGTAATTTATAACAATCTATTATGGTGCTATTTGATTTTGTCGTTTCTATTGAAAATTAAATATCAGAAAAGTCATCATATTTTGAATATTAGCAAATATCACATATTTCAATAAACTTAAAAACTTAAATTAATAATTAAATATTTCATTTTAGACTAGGATATAAGAATAAACTATTATATAATATCAATCTATTTTTCTAGTTTCTAATTTTTTAAACTTTCAAAAATTGAAGTTTTATCTTCCTGAAATTTATCTATAAGTTTTTTAATAGAATTTTTGATTCTTAGACTTCGACCATATGAAATCAAAGTAGTCCTTGTTGAGCCAGGAGTTATTAATACTAATTTTGTGTCAAATATTAAATTTCCCAATAAAACGAATGATAACAAATCACAAGAAACTTTAATGAAACAAGAAAAATCAGAAACTAATTACTTTAGTAATGATATTAAGAAAAAGAATTCTTTATATTATTCTAATACTATAGATAGATTTCTATCTTATTATTATCCTTCTATGAAGAATGCTTCACCACCAAAAGAAGTTGGTACTGTAATACTTCAAGCAATTAAAAATGCTTTAAATTCTTCAGAATCATTGTTCAGATATGTAGTAGGAGAAGATGCTAAAACTTTTGCACAAGCAAAAAAGAATATGTCTGATTCACAATTACATGAGTTTATTTCTTATAGATTACTAGGTTAAGTATATTACCATTCTAAACCTATGAAATGTTGAAATATCTTTCGTCATTTTTACTAACAGGAAAAGCACTTTTTGATGTTGGTAGATACAGAAAAATATCCCGTTGAAAAGAAGTTTTCAGTATTGTCCTATTAAAGGCAATAGATTGTAACTCAAAGAGAAGAGATGAAAGAATTTCCTTTATTGGACTGAACACTGGTACGGTAAAGACTGACAGAGTAAAAAGATAGCACCGGTAACAGAGCATGAAGAAGACAGGTATATGGAACAGGAGTTGGAGCATGTAATAGAGACAGATAGTAGCCTACCAGAAAAGTGAACAGTATGAAGTCTACTATATTCTTTTCAGCGAGACCGATAGAGGAAATAATTGTTAAATCAACATATGACAATAAGGGACAGATTCGATTTATGTGAAACACCAACAGTTAGAAACCATCAATTCTCTTATGACTAATTCGTTAACACTTCATGTGATGAATTGTGATGAATGCATTTCGATGATAATGACGAATAGTGCACCTGCTAGATACGAATACGATAAGAAACAACAGAAGAAGAAAGATGCCGAAGTTTAGAAATAGAACAAGCAGTATTCCTAGCTTGTTTTTGAGAAATTTTCCATAAATAATTAAATAAAACCAAATCGTAATAAATACATGAGATATATACTAATAATTTTATTATTAGCGGCTACTGGTGTATATTTTAGTCTACCAGTTATTTCTGCACAATTTACTGCCGATATAATGATTACAGATATGCGTACTACTCACGCAATTCTGGAAAAAAATGTAGGTGAAGTAATTACATTACTAAAAAATAACAATACGGCTGAAGCCCTAAACCTGCTCGACGGTGTGAAAATGAAAGTTCATCACATGAATTCGATGTTCGATGATCTTGTGTGGGAATTGTCCAATAGAGGACATTAATCTACTGTATGATAATAAAACCCTTTATTATTATTTTTCTCATAGAAGTATAACTATAATAATAATTAATTATTTGGGAACCGAGTTACTTTCTATTTCTTTTTCCTTTTGTATTTTTTCCTAATCAAGTATTAACAATTTTCTATTATTTTTGTTGTTACAAAATTTATCTAATTTAGTAAATTATGAAAATTTAAAGAAATAAAAATAAGTTAAAAAAAAATTCTTATTATTATTCTACTTTAATTTCTTTTCCTTTAGGCTTTGTCTGTTTCTTTTTGTTAAATACTATTTCCAGAATTCCGTTATTGTATATAGATCTGACAGTTTCAATATCTGCTTCTGTTGGTAAATCTATTAATTTACGATATTTTCTTTGTGGATCATCACTTGATATTTCTACAGAATTCTCATAAGCATTTATCTTTATATTTTCTTTTTTTATACCTGGCATTTCTACTACGATTTTGACTTCTTTATCTGTAGATGATACATCAACTAAAGGTTCTCTTTCTGAAGAAATTGATGGCTGTTGGAAGAATCCTCCATTTCCAGCAAAATGAGATTTTACGTTACCAAATTCTCTTATATTTGGCTTTCCATCAGATCCTATGGTCATTGAATATCCATATACTATTGGACCTACTTGTCTAACTTTTCCACCTTCTGGTGTTTCGTATTCTTTAACCAAATCTTTTGGTACTCTGTTTTCAATATTTTTAAATTGTTCAGAAAATGTTCTTTCAATGTCTTTTCTCATTTCATCAAATTCTGTAAATATATCGTCAAAGTTCCAGCTGCCAAAAGTCTTTCGTCCACTAAAAAATTTCTTATACCACTCATATGGAATTATATCTCTATTACTCATTGTAATATTCATCTGTAAATTGTAATATACATTACAATATATAAACCTTATGACATAATTTAGTTGTAATAGACTAACATATACAATTATCCTAACTCTTCTTTCACCTGTTTTTCCCCTTAGAATTAAGATAGCTCCTTTGGTATCAATCAATATATCCTTATTAGAAAGAGTTAGAAATTCTTCTGGTCGAGCACCACTTTCATACATACAACCGAGAAATACTTTCTTTTGTAAATTTGGTGCGTTTTCTACTAATTCTGTTAATTCTTCTTCTAAATATTTTTCAATATTTTCTAATCGGATCTCATTATTATCATATCTCATAAACTGTAAAAGCTATTTGTCAGCATGTTTATTTCGTGTAATGTCAAACTATTGTGAAGTATTCCAGAAGGGAACCTATCGAATGGCTTAATATCACGTCTGGATATGAATCAGCATGACTCAAGATATACATACTACACTTGACGTTACAGTCAAAGAGGGAAAAATCGAAGAATTTAATAGATTAGTCGAAGAGATTTGCAAAGCAGTCGAGGATAACGAACCAGGTGCTAAGAGATACCAGTTTTTCCTGATGATAAAACACAGTACGTTCTGAACGAATCATATGTAAATATAGAAGCTGTACTTGCTCATCTTAAAGGTGCCGCAGTTCAAATAATACTTCCAAAGATATTCAATATTTGCAGGATAAACCGGTTTGAAGTATTTGGAGATGTCACCGATGAATTGATGAAAACATTAGCACAAATGGGTGGCGTGAATTACCATTTTCTAAATGGTTTTTCTCGGTGAAAGTATGCAAATTTTGAAATTATTTGCTGTAGGCATCCCATCTGGGTATTCGGTTAAACAAATCACTCGGCTAGATTATTTGTCTGTTCTTTTTTATAATCTTCAATTCCATATGCTTCAAGAATTGATTTTCAAGATTCATTGCCAAAGTAATGAAGATAGACTTGAGGCATTCTACTGGACATTGACGATCCAGCATGATCTCTCAAAGTATGCTCTTTCAAAATGAAAGACTTTGAAGTTAGAGCAGAACGTCTCTGAATATAAGGAGCCCAAGGTTTTGTTAACAAATTTCTAATGTATGATTTATCTGCTTCTGGAATGTTAGAATCTTCAAGTAACTTTGGGAAATAGCGTTTTTTATAGCTACGTGTATACTGTTTGTATAATGCATTTAAGTTGTTGTCCAAAATTACTATCTGCTAAAGATATAAAAGACATCAGGATTGTTTGCAAGAGGATGAGAATCAATCCAACCTTTGACATAGGGAATTGAAAAAATAAGAGGTTTAGTCTTGTTTTCTACTATGTCAACTTCTGCATATTCTGTACCATTAGATGATACTTTGAACATGATATCCTTTAATCTTAGGGAAAGTAATTCATGTGACTTACATGAAGTATCATTTGCCATCGCATGATAACAACGATATCTTTTTTCTGGACAATATTTCAAAAATAGTGCATGATCTTTACTGGTCCATATATCAGAGGCTTTGTAGGTTGATGTTTGCTTTCTTGAAAGTTGTTTGATCTTGCATACATAGAGGAGTAATGCATTTCTTTTGTTCTAGTTTGCCATTATTTTTAACTTTATTATATTGATAGTAGTAATTGTATAACCATCTGTCTGGTGTTGTATGTTCCTATTCATTAATCAGTAGGATTATCTGATTCTGTTTTCTTTAACGAAGCTAAATAGGAAATTATATCTTTTGTTATTTTTGAAAGTCTTTGTAACGTAGACGTTTATTGAATAAACAAATGACTTTGATATGTGTTGATATTGTACTGGATTTAACATTCTAGATATTATATTGTGGTTCAAGAAATTTGTAAGGATCATTAATGTTTTGTAGATTTATAGAAGACATTTTTTTAAAAAGAGAATTGTAATAATAGTATGAAATCGCTTTTTAGTTAATAACTGGATCTTTTTTCTAAATCTACGATTATGATGCTGTTATTATTATTACTATTACTCAGAACACTTGCATAACTTGCCCATTACACTTAACAACATAAATTTTGTTTTCCTTAGACTCAGTATATATATGTCTCATAGTGTTTTTCAGGGTAATGAAAAAGAATCTAATAATATCGTTGTTAATTCCTATCTTATTTTTATGTGTAGGAATGAACTATGTAAACGCTCAAGAACCCAGTCTAAACAATGATTGGCCAAATATTCATGAAAATGTAATAACAGATTTCAACTCCAATATATCTTTTCCAACAATTAGTGAAGAGTCTTTCATTCATCCTTTCAGTGTTATAATAGGTGCATGTGAAATAAGTAAAATGGTATTTGTTGCACCAACAGCAGTTTGCAGAGGAGATGAAGGAACTCCAATTCATGTAGGCGAATTTTCAAATGTACAAGATGGAGTTGTTATTCATGGTTTAGAGACTACTAAAAATGGTGCTAATATTGATGATAGACGATTTAGCATAGATGGAGAAAGGCTATTAGGAAATGATTCTAGATTTGAAAACGGTTATTCGGTATATGTAGGGAATGATGTTAGTTTGGCTCATGGTTCACTAATACATGGTCCAGCATGGGTAGGCGACAATACTTTTGTTGGTATGGAAAGCATGGTATTTAATGCAAAGGTTGGTAAAGATGTAGCAATTGGTGTTTCCAGGTACTATAACTGGCGGAGTTGTAGTTCCAGATAATAAATTTGTACCTCCAGGAACCGTAATAACCACACAAGAACAAGCAGATCAATTACCGGAAAGAATAGGAAGTCCTTATGAAAAGATCAATAAAGAAGTAGTTCATGTAAATGAAAAATTTGCAGAAGGATATAGTAAGTTAGATTTAGAGAAAATTGTAAATGAAAGAGAACAGGTAATGGAAGAAGGTATGTTGGAAACTAGTATGCCACAACCAAATTCCAATTAAATTATTTTTTTATTATTTTTAGGAAACAAAGAAAGATTAAGAAATTATTCTTGCAAAGAAATTGGAAGTTGATCTTTAAAACTATTTCTTTAATAAACAGTTTTCTAACTTCATTGGCAGTATAGTCAATCTCGTGAATTGAATGGAGGGGATGGGATTCGAACCCATTCCTTGTATTCACGGGTTTATACCGTATCGCTAGAGTAATAAAATTATATATATATAATTATATTTTGTTTGTTAATCATTATATTTTTTAGTAGATAGATAGAAACTCAAGACTCTTACTCTTACTCCACAGTAACAATAGTACTAGAACCCAAAATATAGATTGTTCTAGACACTAATAAAGTTATTTTATGATAGAGACAAAAAAAATAAAATAAAGTTATTAAGTAATTGTAATAAAGTTAACAATCGAAAAGATCTAGAACAGTTGTGATCCGAAGTTTAAATAAGTCGATAGGCATTAGGTCAGCATGGAGTTTGTATGTCATGACAATGGTTGGTAAGATGAACGAACACGCAAATAATCCTGGGTAAAAATTCTACTAGAGGATTAGATAGTTTAGATCTAGCAAGGTATATTTTAAAAGAGATAAAAGATAATGAAAATTACTTGGATATTAGTATTATTTCCAAACGATCGGACAATAACGAGAGATTTGTACGGTCTATAACAGAATTTCTAAAAGAGATGGAATGGTTATCAGAAGATGAAAATGGAAAATATACAACTACGCAAGAGGGACTAAAAAACAATTTAGATAACCTGACATTTTGAAAACTAAATATGAAAAGAAAAATAAAATTATATATATATAAAAATAAAGTAAATTTTAAATACTAAATCAAATAGAATTGGAGGATTGAAGTTTTTCGTTTAGTTCATTTTCCAGGGTTGCAATCTGTCTATCCTTCAACCTTATCACCTGGTCCATGTCTAGCCGGTAGTCTTTCAGGTCCTGCCATTCTGCCAGAACTCTAGAGACAAATCCATCCTGTGTTTCCCTTCTGCCCTTCAACCTTCCTATTACCTCTGCAGTATGTATTGATACGGCTAGCGTAGTAACCGGGGCTTTCTGGATTCTACGTCTTCCCATTTCTATCAACAAAAAAATTAGAAGGAATAGTCATCATCTTGGTAGGTTAGGCGCTGGGCCGTGTAGTCTATGGCCTCAATTGTTTCTGCGGCCTTCGAACCTCGCTTAATGTGGAGCTCTTCCGGCAGGTGTTCAACCTCTTTCAATGTTCCCATTCTGATAGCATGTTCTATTGCAAAGATATGCTTGCACCTATCGGCTCTGTTGGACCCGTAATCCATACAACTACACCACTCGAAAACTGAAGGTTCAAATCTTACAAAGTAGTATCTATTATCTGTCGTTTCGGATTCTACGTAAAAGGTGTTTCTGTTTGACAGTTGGTACACTCTGCGGGATAGGCTGATAACGCGGCCCTTCTCGCTTCTTCTATTTTTTTTCTCTTTTGTTGATTCAACTATTTTAGAAACTGTTTGCGTCATATACGAATGTATACATTGATTTTGTTATATAAAGTATACTATCGTAAACAGATATATACGAAAATGGTTATAAAATAAGATATGGGTAAACAGCAGTATACGTTTATGGTTAAGAAAGATAGTTTTGTCGCTAAACATAGTAAACTCGGTGATAAATGGATAATAATTATTCCTAAGGACCATCACGAAATTATAAAAAATATGAAGAACCCATTAAAAGTAAGAGTAGAAGAAGTTTTAGATTAACGAAATGAGTTCTGACAATATTTCAAATATCAGTTCTGACATTAATAATATTGTAGGTGATAGAAGCAACAAAATGAATAATACATACTGTTATGGTTGTAATACTCTCATTGAATGGAATCCTGTTAAGGGAGAGTACTGGGAATTATCTACACAAAAGAAGCATAAATGTCCTTATCTAGAAAAAGGACAAATACAGAAAATAGAACAATAATATATCAAAAAATAATATTAACTGGTTTATTTCTTATTCATTTTAAATGCCATTTGGATTTGGAGGAAAGAAAGAACCTGAAGTTGAAAAACCTGAGTATAGATTTGAAGTTAAATATTTAGGAGGTCATAAAGCATTCCCAGCAAAAAAGTCAGTAGATACAAAGATATCAGTTTATTCAGATAGAATAGATATCGAGAAGCCATTAAATCTCAATATCCCTTATTCAAAGATCACAAAAATTGAAAATATGGACGAGAAGAAAATTTCTGCTTTAAGGGTAGTGGGCCTAGGATTAGTTTTTCTTCCATTGGCAATACATTGGCAATAGTTGGTGCCTTGTGGAAGAAGAGAAAGGTCTATACTGTTTTCGATTATGACGATGGTTTAGATACTCAAACTATGGTATTTGATTTTGAAAAACATCTAGAAAAAATGCAACCAATAATTTATCATAAAGTTATGCAGGAAAGATCAAAATATAAATGAGTTTCAAAACAGTCAAGGATTTATTCTGGTACAGAAATGTACCCGATAATTGTATTACTTATACATAGATGAAAGTGTAGATACAGGAGATTATAAGGAAAAAACCTGCACTATAGGTGGTAGTTCACGATTTCTAACTTTAGGTGGTATAGAGATAGAGAAAATTATTCAGAAATAGTTGTCAGGCTATGGACTTTTACGAAGCACGTAACAGTATACGGTTTCATTACGATTGATTTCAGGAAGGAGGATCAAAACGAATTGATCTATTTGATATCTTCTGCAGATCCTCTTTTTTCTTTCCGCTTTCAGTATATTTTCTAGTATATATTTTAGCAAAAAAATCAATGTGTTCTTGGCTATCCATCAAGGCCTTCGGCATTCCTCTATCCCTCATCATTACATTACCAAGTAAAAATCTCCAAAAAATGGAAAATAATTCATCAATTAATTCCCATCTAAAATTATTTGGATCTTCGTTTATATCCCAATGAAGTAGCGATTCCAGGAATCTATTCAATATGGCATGTCTGTTCGTATATTCAGCATTGAATTTAGAGCGTTCTTCCTTGTACTTATCTGGTCCAACTCGAATAAATCCAAATAATTCTTTTATATCATCTTCAAATACTCCCCTCAAATCAGGATACTTTTTCAAGTATTCAAAAAAGAATATCATATTTGCCATGGATTGAAAAATGAATTTGTCCAGAACATATCTCTTTTTTCTGTCCAGATTTCTTTTATTTATTTTCTCATCAACATTACTGCTATCGTCGCGCCCCGCATTTTTTTCGGTTTGCGATGTTTCAGCGATTTGATAATATTGTAACATTTGGTTCATGAACTCCGCTAATGTGGGAGAAAATGTGTAACCTTCCTTACTAGATTCACTTGTGTAAGCACTCAATTTATGTAACAGTTATTGTTATAGTTACGCATTTTATAAATCATTTGATTGTTATGAAAAATATAACAACGAACCAAAAATATACAACAATTCGGATAACCACAGAAACCCATGATCTATTGGCTGATCAGGGAAATATGAAAGATTCCTATGATACTGTCATCAAGCGACTGATTGAAAATCAAAGGGCCAAGGAGAACCCATATGTTCCGAAATGAGCGAGACATTGAAGCCCTGGGTACTTCGCGAATGTCCATTCGAATACGGTGTTTTGTGCAGGAAGCAATGGACGGCAGAGTGAACATTTTCACAAAAATTTAGCATGACAGATTTGTATCAAAATGTGAACCCTCGAGCATTTAATATGATGCTCAGTACAAATAGTAAATCACACATACGAGTGATAGACAGTAATACTCCTGCTACCAGTAAGGTCAGAACTGAAGAAATCTTTTCATCTGAGGACCAGACAACCGATTATCTTTCTATCCAAGGACTTAATACTAGATTCGGACTCGACGGAACTGGTTTTGAAATTTTCATAATAAAGGAAATGATGGATAACGCGCTAGACTATATTGAACAAAATGCACAAAAATTTGCACAATTAAATGAAGGAATACCATTTATCGATGTAGTTGTTGCCGAAGAAAATGATGAAGTTGTAAAAATCATTGTTACAAATTCTAACGCAAGTAATGAAAATATATTTTCTGAGGACCAAATTCAGAAAATCTTTAATCTTAAAGAATACTACAGCAGCAAAAGATACAGGCATCAAATAAATCGTGGAGAGTTGGGTGATGCCTTCAAGGCCATATTATGCATTCCTTACGCCATTGCCGTCAATGATCACAGTAACATCTATGAAAACTGGGATTATCCGTTAAAGATCAATATTTCCAATAAAAGACTAATTGAAGTTAAAATCGATAATTTCGATAAAATTAGAAAAAAGGAAAATGTACGGGTAAAGGCAGAGTTTAAACAAATTTCTGATGAAACTAAAAATCAATCCTATTTTACAGAAATCACCGTATATATTCCAAAAATCTCAGTAAATTATGATAAAATTAGGCAAATTCTAAAAAGATATGCAGTTATAAATACACATATTATTTTTGATTTCAAAATTCCAAGCAAAGAAACAGGTATATACGAATACAGTTGGTTCTTAACACAGAAACTAAAACGTGATTGGAAAAATAGACTAAGTATATATTCTTATTCTTTACCAGATTTTAGAGATTTAATTCTCAGTATTAAAGATAGAGATGATCTAAATGTGTATGATGATTTAATCAGACCACATTTTAGAGAAGGTGGATCACTTCCAAAAGAGGACCAATTTAAGACATTGGCCTATAAGGATTTAAAATCTGATATGAACAAAATCGAGGTTGTATACAATAAGTTAAAGAATAATCAAAGATCAATAAAACATCAATCCTCACGTCGTATTCCATTCCTGGACGTTCCTTTTGACATGGAGAAAACATCCAGAGAAAACGGGTTAAGAGTACGTCTACAACAGGTATATGATATTGACAAAGATAGTTTTGTGTATAAGAAATTTGATAGATGTTATTATGAAAACCTAGAGAAAGGTGTAGAATTTCCGTATATGTTTGAAATTGCTATTGCAAAATCACCAATGTTTCCAAAGAAAAGATTGACATTAATTGAATCTTTAAATTGTTCTCCTGGCTTGTATTCTGATTCATTATTTCATGCGAATGAACCAATTTTTAACTGGACGCAAAAAAATGGACAAGTATGGAATGGATATAGTATTGCTGGGGTTCTCGAAAATTGCGGATATTCAGTTGAAAACGAAAAGAAACATAAGAAAATCCATAATCTAATTCTTATTAATTTAATATCTCCTAGAATAGATTATAGTAGTCATAGTAAATCAAGTATCAAATTAGAGCCATTCGCTGAAATGACTCAGAAGGTTTACACTTTTTGTAAGGAATCACATAGAAAAAAAACCAGTGATGATAACACATTAAATAATATGCACTATTTAAGAATCATATTACAAGATCGATATTATGCTGTAAAGAACAATCCAATACTGAAAACACCAAAATACAGATGGACTCAAAGCACCGTATACTATATTTTGAGAAAGATTCTTGATGAAAAAGGGATTCCAATTGCAGATAGAGATTACATTACTGGAGAAATCAAAGTTGAATGTGAACAATTAGGAATGCGATTAATAGAAATAGGCAGACCGCTTAAAAGACACGAATTGGGGATAATTGCAGCAGAAAGGGCACAACTGTTTTTTGATGGCCAGGCTCTAGGAATTAGTTTTGACCGAATAGAAGAGTTGATGAAAAAAGGAACGGATCTCCTAATTATAGAGAAAGAAGGTATAGCCGAAATATTCATGGAATTTGCAAATAAACGAGGGATTGCAATCTTAAACTCTCGTGGGTTTGTTACAGAATATGCAGAAGAATTATCAGAACTTGCTCAAAAAGAAGGATGCAATATCGCTATATTAACAGATTTAGATTCATCTGGATTGCTTATTTCATCCAAACTACCTAATGCTTATAGAATAGGTATTGACTTTAGGACACTTCTTTATTTTGAGGATATAGAACAGGAGACTGTTGAGGAGCAAGTTACTAAAAAGAACAAGAACGAAAATGAGAACGAAAGTGATAGTCATTTATCAAAATTAAAAGATCTGGCTAAATCAGAAATACCATTGCCTTACAGAAATAATCCTGAGGAATGGGAGGAGTTAATAGAATATCTGGATACTGGAATGCGTATAGAAATAGATAGTATTCGTACCCAACTTAATAACGATAATGAAAGATTTTGGGATTACATACTTAAAGAATTAGATAGAGAGTTCCCAACGAGGAATTATAATAGAGCCATAGAGGTAAAGGAATATGTTATGCCAAAAATGATAGACGATTTTATTTCTGCTGTAGGAAATATATTGACCGAAGCGACTTCAGAAAAACGGGAGGAAATAATGAACGACTTGGCAAATACAGAACATTTCTTTGATGATATAAAAGTTGAAAGCGAAGAAATTGATGAACAACTAGGATCAGTTTCCGAATCTGATGAAATTAAAAAGCAAATTGCTGAACAAGTTAAAAAGTTTTTGAAGTTTGAAGCATAATCGGCATTAAAATTAACTCCAATTTACCAAGTTTGGCAAGGAAATCCTTGCAAATTGGCTTGGATTTCCAAGCAGATTTATTCAGTTTTGCGGTAAAATTCCCCTAAATTAGTTTACTGGGTTTAATGGAGATATTAGTTCTCTGATACGAAATTCTTTCAAGGCTTTTTATGAGTCAAAAAAATATACTCATAAAAATAAGTGAAGAAAATGCCAACAAATTGGCAGAACGTGGAGAATTCAGGGATACCTGGAATACGATAGTTACCAAGGTTTTAGCAGAGGTTGATGAAAAATGATGAGTCAATCGCTGGCACCCTGGAAGATATCGGAATGTTATGGGCCTCATGAAGAATGTCCGATTGTGTGGCGACACAAGTATCTCGACCATGAAATTATTTGCGTCTGTTCGTGTGGGCACGGGCAAAAAAATGATAAGACTCGCACCTCTTCCCTTGCATCGGGTTCCTTGGTTGAGCGGTAATCCTCTTGTAGCGGTTAATGGGGAGATGTAAAAATTGAATGCAAAAAATGGTGCCCCATGCGATGAGAGCACCGGCAACAATGACGCAGTAACAGTAGAGCCAATTAATAATACACGTCACAGCAATAAAAAATTATCGCTAGCGATACTTGAAGATAAAATCAATCTTATTCAAGTCTCTCTCTGCAAATTAAGACCGGATATTAGGAACATAGTCAGAGAAGAAATCAAGAACGTGGTCAGTGATGAAATCCTACGTGTACGTGGTTATCTTTAACCAACCAACCAACCAACCAACTAATTTAGTTCGAAATGTCCAATAAGTGCAAGTGCTGGGTTTGCTCGTTTTTAACTGAATGTGCGGACCAAAAAGTATATCAACAATCTACACACATGCAGAAAGTTCTAGGTAAGAAGAGGTCATGACTTCAACACCAGGAGGTTTTGATTCCGAATATACCAAAAACGCACATTACGATGTTTTTGGTACACGTATGGCTGATTTTAGTGATGCAAGAAAGAAAAAGCAGGAACTGATAGAGGACGGTACAAGATTTGTCATGGCCCGACATATTTTTTTGACAGTTGAGGAAACAAAAGAAATTCTATACTATGACAAGGATAAAGGAGTTTATGTATCTGGGGGAGAACTAATAATTGAAAAAGACCTAGAAGATATATTTGAATTTAAATTAAGAGTTGTAGACATATCAGAAATAAAAGGCCACATAATGAGGAAAACGTACGTAAAAATGGAGGAATTTGATGCTGATCTTGATATTTTAAACATGAAAAACGGCCTATACAACTGGAGGACAAACAAATTGAAGCCACATACACCCGAATACTATTCTATGATACAGTGTGGTGTCAAATACGATTCCAGGGCAAAACCAAAATACTTTATGACATTCCTAAAGGAAGTTTTGTATGCTGAGAACATAAGAACAGCCTTGGAGATAATTGCATATACCTTCATACGTTTACATTTGTTTGAGTGCTACTTTATTTTAGTAGGCACCGGCTCTAACGGTAAGAGTGTGTTTGTAGGTGTGTTATGTGCTCTACACGGGAAGGATAATACCGCTAATGTCTCTTTGAAGGAACTGGTAGAAGACAGGTTTGCTCTTGCGGACCTAGTTGGAAAGAATGTAAATGTAGATACTGAACTATCAAGCAGCAGTATAAAGGATATGTCTATTCTCAAGAAACTTACAGGAAATCAACCGATAAGGGTACAGAAGAAAGGACAACATGCCTTTGAGTCTGTGCTATGGGCCAAGCAGATATTTAACGCCAACCAGTTACCGGTAACAGATGATCATACAGACGCTCACTTTAGAAGAGAGATAACGCTATCGTTCCCATATCAGTTCAAGGAAAAAAAAGATGATGATGATACTATAATAGGTACAGTAGAGGAGGATGAACCCAATGTCAAGACGGCAGATATTCACATGTTAAAGAAACTTACAACCAAGAAAGAACTGTCAGGGATTTTCAACCTTGTAGCCAAGTCCATGAGGGCAATAGATCGCAATAAGAAGATATATGCAGATTCTAAATCTATTGATGATAGAAGAGAAAAAGCGGAATTAACGAGGGACCCTATAGGTGCATTTGTCGATATCTGTAAGGTACAGCCAATAGCACCAACATCAAACAGTTTTATGTTAAAAGAGGATCTCTACAAAATATTCAAGAATTTCTGTGAAGTGAAGAAGTTACATGTACCAAGTTATGGGGAATTTGCTGAAATAATGAGGAAAGAACACGGTTACAAAAATAAACGAAAGATGATACTTGGAAAGAAGGAAACTGTCTGGTATGTTGAGGTGAATAATCCAACTGGAGAAGAGGAAGTCGAAAGTGAAGATGTAGCAAATAACAACATAAACAACTAAAAATATTTTTAATATCCTATTATTAACTAATTACTGATTGTTGTAAAGTGGCTAGAAGTAATATTCCAGGGATTGATAGCAGACTTACAAGGCTGGTAGATCCTTCATCAGAAGCAGCAGGTAGAACCATGCAACTAACAGCAGAGACTTATCAGGTATTGAAGGAACACGCATCTCGATATTATTCAAGTCCCCGTTATGATGAAGTGTTAGTTAATCTGGTAAAGTTCTACGAGGAGAAGGAGGGTCCAAAACACTACGCTCATTATAACAACGTCAATATTATGACGATTGATTGATTAGTTATAATAATTAATTCAAAATAAATAAAAAAGAAAAAAAATTGATGATTATATTTAGGGCGGTCCTATAATGAATTCAACTCCTGCGTCTTCAAGACATTCTATCAAATCATCAACAACTTCTGGATCTACACCAGGTAGAGCCAACCTGAAAGCATCTTCAGGAATGACTGATCCATCTTCAGGATTAACAAATAGTATACAAAATCGTTCGATCGATTCAACTCCAAATAGTTCTACAAAAGTGGTAATTTCGTCTGGAGATAGAAATTCTTCAAAACATTCTTCACATGTTCTTTGTGGAGTACTAGTTCTTATCTGTTCATTCACATTAACATTTACACATATGTTTACAAGGTTTTTCTCGAAGTTTATTTTATCAAAGCCATTTTCATTTTGTGCGTTTGCTGCCTCTGGACCCGCTCCCTCATTTGTTGCTGCAGTAGCAGTAGTGTCTTCAGGTATTTGGGTAATATCTATTCCATTGACATTTATGTTACTGTTTACACAGGATATTTTCTGGATATCTCCATAACTCTTTTTTTGATGGTTATTGTCATAACCGTACTTGTTGTCGTCTTGGTAATAGTAGTTGCTATTATATCCATATTGATCACCATAGTAGGAATGTCGATCGTCATCATAACCTTCACTGCCATATGGCATTGCTTGTGCGTTTGTAATTGTTGATGGGTTTAGAGCCAGTATACTTGTCGCTAGTATTGCCCCTAGTATAGAAGCAAATACTATCATTCTATTGCTCATTACATTGTTAAATGTGAATTTATTATATCTAAGGTTGGAAGGAACATTATCTAATCCTGTAATATTTTATCATGCTGAATTATTGAATATAAGAAGAATAGCAATTGATCTACAAGTACAATATTAGATGTTATAATAATCTCAAGAATTCTGTTTTGTTAGTTTGTTAGTTAATTAATTACCAAGAATTGGTACAAAAATAAAAAAAGTGGATTAAGGTCCCAATGGACTGTTCTGGCAGACTACGAATGCTTTGAGGGAAATACCTGATCCAACTCCAACTCCTGTTACATTCCAGCCTGTTCCATCTGTTGTCATACGAGATGTTTCTACGGTAGATGCCCCTGCTTTTGTAAACCCTCCACCGGTTACAACATCATCGTCTTCACAGTTAGCGATTGAACTTAAGGCAATGCCTGTTGTATCAGCAGTACCTTCATTTTGATAGGTAGTTGGTGTGAATGCTATATTACAAACCTCTGCAGTTGCGTCTACAACCCATACACCTTCCAAGTCACTAAGCGGTGGACATTGTTCTGCTGGGGTTGCTGCATCACAGAGTTGTGGGTCTGTTACTATTGCACTACCCAAGTTAGAATCTGCTTTACATGTAAAGGTTGGAACATCTATACTACAATTTGCATCAGTTGCTTCTACTACCCATACACCTTCCAAGTCAGTAAGTGGTCCACACTGTTCTGCTGGGGTTGCTACATTACACAGATCTGGGTCTGTTACTTTTGCACCTGCACCCAAGTTAGAATCTGCTTCACATGTAAACAAGGTGACTTCTTGAGGTGGTTGTGAATCAGCAATACCTCTTGTCTGTTCGTTGCCATTAGCATTTACACAAACGTTTACAAGGTTTCTGTCAAAGTTTATTTTATCGAGTCCGTTACCAATCTCTGTATTTGCGGCTTCTGGACCTCCTTCATTTGCTGCTTCTAAGGCAGTATTGTCGCGAGGTATCTCGGTAACATCTACACCATTTACGTTGAGGTTACTATTTCTACAATTTATTTTCTGGATATCTGTGTAAGAACTCTTTTGATCTTTTTTATCATAACTATACCTATTGTCGTCTTGGTAATAGTTATTGTCGTATCCATACTGATTGTCGTACATTTCCGCTTGTGCATTCCATATCATTGATGGGCTTAAAGCCAATAGACCTGCGGCTACTATCACTGTGATAGAAGCCAGAACTATCTTGTTATTGGTCATTACATTCTTAAATACGAATTTAATATATCTGAGGTTGGAAGGAACATTATCTAATGGTGTAATATTTTATCATGCTGAATTATTGAATATAAGAAGAATAGAAAATGATATTTAGGTGGAAAGAAAGTGAAATCCTAGCATTACAGCAACCAATACAGGTCCACGAAAGACCCAAGATAAGAAATAATATCAGCATGACAAGCATAGAGGGGATGGGATTTGAACCCGTTACGTGCATTCAATGGTTTGTGCAGTTCATACTTAAGAAACAGATAGAAACTAAAATTGAAGAATTATAGACATTTAATCTTCAAAGAAAGGTCTATGTTGAACATCGAAACCTGGAGAGATATTTGCAAATTGCATTATTGTGATCATTTTGCATATTTTGTCCTGTAACTCTGAATGTTCAATGAATTTCTTTTTACAAATAGGACATTTAGTTTCTTTTCCTACATTCATAATGTTACTATTGCTCATTACATTCTTAAATACGATTTTATTATATCTAAGGTTGGAAGGAACATTATCTAATCCTGTAATATTTTATCATGCTGAATTATTGAATATAAGAAGAATAGCAATTGATCTACAAGTACAATATGAGATGTTATAATAATCTCAAGAATTATATTTTGTTAGTTTGTTAGTTAATTAATTACCAAGAATTGGTACAAAACAAAAAATAAGAATTATTAAGAGTACATGTTTGCTCTGTTTCTCGACTTTAGCGTCTTTCCTTTCCTGTTGTTGCTTCTTATCGTACTCGTATCGTGGAGGTCCACCATTATGCATGATCATAGTTATACATTCATCCCATGAAGAATTCACAAACTGTTCATAAGTATAGTTACCAGTTCTAAACGTTGGACCTTTGAAAATAAACTGTATATTATTAACGAATATGTATTAATATAAAGGTATGAAATAATAAAAAATATTAATTGTTGACTAGCAACTAAAACCATGACTTTTTATGCAAGCAATCTATAGAGAAAGACATGAAAATTCTATTATTGGGATTATTCATGTTGTGTCTTATTCCCTACATGCCTAGTATTTTTGCACAAACACAAAATAACAATAACCAGCAATTAATAGAGTTAGTTAACGAGGAAAATGCGAGATATGAAAAAGTGCATGATTCATTTGTAACTGGGTTGCTCATGGCTTGTTCGCGTGAGGAATTGGTTGTTTTCAACTTCGAGGCAGAATGCACGAATGCAAGGAATGACATCCAAAAAGGAGGTCTTACTGATCAGGCATTTGATGATCTGGAGATAAGATATGCTTCACTTCTGGAGAAATTTGGACTAGACGAGCCTGAAAAAGTTACTATGGCATGTGCGAATGAAGTGCAAGTTTTACAAGACTATACAAATTTGAACGCTTGTGCTCACTTCATGCAAGAATATAATAATTTAATGCAAAAAACACTGGATACTTATAAAGATTTGAAAGAGAAGATGTGTCTTTCAAAAACTAATGATCTTGCTTGTATTTAGACTACCTAATCATCTTTATTCTTTTTATGATACTGGTATACTTCTGCCTTTTCGTCTAATGCATAGGAAGAATAGAAAATAATTTTTAATTAAATTTTTGTGGACAGGTCCACAATTATTTTAGTTAATCAACTAACCAAAAATATTTTTAACAAAGAACCAATTACTTTTATTTAGTTGTTATCGCGTTATGGCTAGACTATCTTCTGATAATATTATTATAAAAAAGAGTAGATTATTGTTATGGCGAATTTGACAATATTTTCAAAAATAATGGAAAACAAAATTAATTCAATACTCGAAAAAATTAATATTTCTAAATTATATTGATTCTTGTAATTGATATGTCTTTTCTTTTTGTTTTAAATTATTTGTTTGATTTTTCAGTATATCATCATATAGATTAATTAAATCAAAAATATTCTTTTCATATATTTTTGTATTTCTTACTTCTCGATCATAAATTGGATCAAATTTTTTTTCGCATGTTATTTGTCTGAACTTGATATAATTTTTATTATCATTAGTTATGTATATCATAGCCTTTAGTAAATTTTCTATATTCTCTTGAATTATTTTATTCCTTGGTATAAAATTATATAAAAAGATACCTTCCAATTGATCCAAAAAAGAGGAAGATAAACTTCCATGAACACTGTGAGACCTATGAAAAATAATCTTTTCAACAAGACCTTGATCTTCAGGAAAACCTTCAGGAAAACCATCAAAATTTTCTTCAACTATCGCTACGCTTTTTGCTTCAGCAATGATCTGAAACTGCTTCATTAATTCATCAGAGAGAATCCTACTTAGAATCATCTTGGATATTTCGTTAACTTTGAAATCCGATATTATTTTAAAAAATCTGTATATTAACAAATTACATATATTTTTTATATATAGTTCTGTAACAGAATCTAATGTATTATTGTATTGTTCAAAAGAATTTAAATCATTTTTTGTCCATCCACTATTTAATAACAAACTTCTTCTTCCCCTTTCATCCGCTTTCATCAATTTTTCATATTTTTTAACTTCATTTTGTAATGATGAAAATTTCTTATGAATATAATCAACATTATCAAATAAGTCCGTTATTTCTGTGCCTAATGGGGTAAGAATTTTGAGTTCTTTTTGTTTATTCACTTTTTTTATCTCCAAAATCTTTCCATCTTTAAGCAATTTTATTGCTCTTTTAATTGCTGGGCCATCCTTGCTACCGGTTGCTTCATTCACTTCTTTTACGATTCTGTTTACCCATAAGTTTTCATTTTTGTGAGTGCAATATACATTTAAAATATCTATACATTTAGAAACTGGGAGCGTTTCCATTCTGGTTGTTAATTACTACGAGTTTATATATTAATAAATGTTTTTAATACTAATGATTCATAAAAATTTCAATTCGATTCAAACGTATCATCGAGTTTGGCTGAAAAATAGAAAATCATTGATGATAGGTATGCTGGCAACAATAGCATACCTTGTAAATTTAAGTACAAAATCGATGAAAAAATTAGAAGATGAATTTACTTCATTTCAAAAATGGAGGCAATTTACTTGACTAGCAATAATTATCCAAATATCAAATGTCTCTATTGCGATGCAAGAATAGCAACTGGTTACCCACATTCATTCTATCACGCCTACAAAGAGCATCCTGAAAAGATAAGAGAAGTCTTTGAAAATGGATATAGATTGATACCCTTGGACATACGAAAGTTGATGGTAAAGGAACGAATGTATAAAATGTTTTTAGAAACATTGGAAGAAATTGATAAATGTGAAAAGGAACTGATGTAATAAATATGACTAAATTTTTAGATACAGATTATGATCATCTTTTTAGATGCGGTTATATGAAACAAAATAATTCAATTGTACAAGTGGAGGAATCTTAATTGTCTAACACTTATCAAAATGGTCATTCAAACAATAGCGAAAAAGAAACAACACAATTAAAAAATATAGGGAATGTCTCAAAGAAAGAGGCTGTAGAAGAATTACAGACAACATTTGGATCTATTAGATTGAAATTAAATACTAAATTATTTAACTCGTCCATATTTTCAATAATACAAGATAATCCTTGTCTTGTAAAATGTATACATGATTTAAGAAATAAAAATGATAATAATATTGATTCGTTTTATATTGCAAAACATGAATGGATAAAGAGGAAAATAATAGATGCGATATTGGATAAATTTGACAATCAAATAGAAGTAAGATCTGAATATAGTCTTTCTAATGGAAAATTAGATATAATCATATTACAAATGCTGTATGATAAAATCCAAATCCAGTACAAAACAAAAACAATTGCAATCGAGATAAAAAGTGGAGAGACAGTAAATAGTAAGTTTTTTTGTCAGATCGAAAGATATCTTACGGATACGGATGTATTGTTAATGATAAGAGTTCCTACTCAAGATGTTGTTGCTATTTATAGCGATAGAATCATGAATGAACTAATAGAAGATCTTTCGTTATTGAGAAGAAAAGCAGATAAAATATTATCCAATTCAGTAAAAAAAGTTCCTGGTGAATGGTGTAGGGAATGCAATGCAGATTGTGAATTTAAGAAATATCCTAAATGGAACTCTAGTCATAAAGGTTCGTTTAAAGGTTATGAGGAACTTCTAAAGGATGTAAATATTGTTATTACAAAATTAATTATAATTCTAGAACAAATACTTAAAGAATATCAACAAAAGGAAATTAAATCATGACTAGCAATACTACTCATATATGGAAATGTAGGCTTTGTCATAATAATTTTATTCCAAAAGATCTTAATTTATCACATCTTACAAGATCTGCACCAGTCTATTGTTCTATAGAATGTCGTATTAAGGGTTCAAGAACACTTAAGACTATTCTTTGTGATAACCCTAATTGTGGCAAACCAATAAAAAGACAACCTAATCATATAAAAAGAAACAAGCATAATTTTTGCAATAATTATTGCCATAAAATATGGCAACGAGAGAGTGGCTATATGGCCGGTGAACAAAATCCAGGATGGCTTGGAGGGCTTGACTGTCGTTATAGAGGGCCAAACTGGAATAAACAAAAACAAAAAGCATTAGAACAAGACAACTATACATGTCAAAAATGTGGTATTAAAAATGCAAATCTTGTAGTCCATCATATAAGACCTTATCAATTATTTGATGATTGTATAAAAGCAAATGATCTGTCAAATCTAAGAACTTTATGTAAAAATTGTCATGGTATAGAGGAACATAAATTTATTAAATCTAATCCCAATTTACTACAATTAAGAAGGATACCAAAGAATATTCCTCCTGTCAAAAAATGTATTAAGTGTAATAATATGTTTCAACCATTGACCTATAAATCAAAGGCATGTGATAATTGTATGATAAGTAAATGTCTCAACTGTGCAAAAGATTATCGTGTAAAAGAATATTACAAGTTAAAAACTCAGAAATTCTGTAGTCCCCTCTGTGTATATAAATACTATAATAAGAAAGGTATCTGGCCAATTAGAAAGATAATACCATCTACTATAAAGAAGATGAAGATCTTGCGAGATCAAGGAATGTCATACAAAAAAATTGCAATTCAACTAGGGTTCAGTAAATATGCCGTTAGAAACAATTTGTTAAAATCCTTTGGTAGGAATGCTATTCAGTATTCTACTACTCATGTAGATAATACATTGATGGAGAAAATGCAAATACTAAGCAATCAAGGTCTTTCTACAAGAAATATTGCTACTCGATTAGGAATTGGCAAATCCACTGTTGCAAAATATTTAAAGAATCATAGGATGACATAGTAAATACTATAGAAGATGGATATTTTTAAATTACCTCGAGTTCTTTTATGATTTTTTTTGATTCGTCTTCTCCAATCTTTTAATACTTCCATATATACTCATGCCTATTAACTACATATCCTTTAACGAATTATTTAATATGGTCATATTGGGATTTTATTGATAATGAATTACAATCAAGATTTAATTACCTTGATCCTTCTAATGAAGTCTTATTAAGTGTAATTTAGATATTTAATTATAAACTGCAAATTATTTTATTAGAAAGAAGAATAAAATTAAAATACATAATGGTGATGCTTCCTTGAAAAATATCCGTGATTTTGAACGGGCAAGAGAATATGTAAGAACCTTAGGGATTAAAAGTGTAAACGGCTGGAAAAAATATTGGAAAAAGGAGCAAAAACCCGAAGATATACCTTACAATCCGGATAGGGAATATAAAAATAAAGGTTGGATGGGTTGGGGAGATTTTCTTGGAACAAAAAATGTTTCTTCCAAACAGGACTATTATTTACCTTTTGAAGATGCAAGAGAGTTTGTAAGAAAACGAGGACTGAAAACTTATGGCGAATGGCGTAAATATTGCACATCTAAAGAAAAGCCTGCAGATATTCCTTCAAAGCCTGAGGTTTACTACAAGAATAAAGGTTGGATTGATTTTGGAGACTGGCTTGGAACAACTTATTTACCATTTGAACAGGCAAGAGAGTTTGTAAGAAAACTAGGACTGAGAAATCAAATTCAATGGCGTAAGTATTGTAAATCCCAAGAAAAACCAATTACAATACCATCTAATCCTGATAAGACATACAAAAATAAAGGTTGGACTGATTTTGGAGACTGGCTTGGAACATATGCTATAGCACCTCAAAAAAGAAAATTTTTACCTTTTGAAGATGCAAGAGATATTGTAAGAAAATTAGGACTGAATAATGTTGATGAATATGAAAAATATCATAAAAAAAATAAACCAAAACAAATACCATATTCGCCTCAAAGATATTATAAAAATAAAGGATGGATTGATTTTGGAGACTGGCTTGGAACATATACTATAGCACCTCAAAAAAGGAAATATCGCCCATTCAATGAAGCACGATAGTTTGCTCGGTCGCTTAATCTAATTAGTTCAGCAAATTGGGATGAATATGTGACAAAAAATGATTTACCTTCAGATATACCCAAAGCACCATACATAGTTTACAAAGAAGAATGGCAAGGATGGGGTGATTTCCTTGGAACTGGAATAGTGGCTACGCAGGATGCAGGATGGTCTATAGAAAAAGTAAAAGAGTTGTTAAGAGATTTGATAAAAAATAAGGTAATTTACCAATGGAATGAAGATGCACGTCTTTACAAAGTCTTAATGACTAAAGGAGTATTAAATTTAAAAAGTGAGAATAGACATTCTAATTTTTTTAAAAACTTGAGACAAACTGTAAAAACAGAAGAAGGAAGAAAAATTATTGAGGAATATGCATTTTCACAAAGCAATGATATACCAGACTTATCCAATACATATTCAGAAAATAACGATGAAGAAATTCCAATAGCATCAAATGAAGAACTGATTAATTTAGTCAACGATAAAGAAGAGCCGTTAGACTATAAAGAGCCACCAACAGTTGAGCAGATTCTATCCACTATCTGTATGCTTGAATCCATTAATGTAGACGAAGAAGCCATGCAGTTTTTTCTAAGGGGATCTGTAAATGATTTCTGGAAGAGAGCATTCAAAGAGGAGGAGAAAACTGTTTTATCTGTTCAACAAGAAGGAAAAAATGGACAGAAGTTTCATGATAGTGTTCTAGAAACTTTTCTGTCAGAGTATGAAAATACTAAGGAATTAAAGATTCCTAATGATTTCTCACCTGATCTCAAACCTACTCTTATGCAAAAATTTGTAGCATATAAAATTAGCATTTCCCCTTATTTTGGAAACTTTTCCGGAACAGGTGCAGGAAAAACCCTTTCCGCGGTATTATCAAGTCGCATTATAGGTAGTAAAATGACTGTAATAGTTTGCCCAAATGATATAGTTAGACAATGGGAAGAAGAAGTTAGAAAAATGTTTTCGAATTCAAAAATATTAACTGAAAAAAAGGCATTTAATACAATACGTAATCAGAAGAAATATCAATATATTATACTAAACTATGATAAATTTAACCAAAATGATTCAAGTGACAATATTCTTAAACTTATGCAACAAAAAATTGATCTAGTTATTTTGGATGAAATTCATTATACCAAAGTAACAACAGAGGAAAAGGCAAGTCTTAGAAATAAAAATCTTATTGGATTATTGACAGGTATCAGAAAGAAAAATCCTATAGCAAAGGTTTTAGGTATGTCAGCAACTCCTGTAGTTAACAATTTAACAGAAGGAAAATCCCTTTTAGAAATGATAACAGGAAAGATATATACCGACCTCAAAACTAAGGCTACTGTTCCAAATGCGGTTACTCTTTATGAAAAACTATCTACAATTGCTATTAGAGAATTACCTTCGTATAATATCAATACAGAAGAGGAATTTATAGAAGTTGATGCAGAACTGGACATTTCCACTAATAATCGAATTCTTTTAAAAAATCCCTTATCCACAGAACAGGTTTTAACAAAGGCTAGGATAAAAGAAATAATAAATCATATTGATAAAGGGGGTTTTACAATTATTTATACAGAATATGTAGGAAAAGATATTATTAAAAATCTTTCAAACGCCATTAAGGATTTAGGATTAAACTATGCAGTTCATACTGGTTCTGATCATACAGGGAAAAAACAATTTCAAGAAAAGAAGGCACAGGTATTGATTGCATCTAGTCCATTATCAATCGGTATAGATGGACTTCAAAAAGTTTGTAACAGACTAATAATAAATTCACTTCCTTGGACAAATGCAAGATACCAGCAACTTATTGGTCGCTTAGTTAGACCAGGTCAGATACATAATAAAGTAAAAGTTGTAATAATATTGGCTTCATTAAAAATTAAGGAAAATAAATATGAATATGATCGTAGGAAATGGAATAGAATACAATATAAAAAAACTCTTGCAGATTGTGCAGTAGATGGTATATTACCAGAAAAAAATCTTGTGACTAGGGAACAGGCTCACAGGGAAGCCATACGATGGTTAGAAAGATTAGAGCGAGGTGAAATTTCTACAGTATCACGAAGAGACTTAGAAATAGAACTAACTCCAGCCGAAAAAAGACTCTTAATAAGAAAATATGGTGATATAACACTTCAGCATCAAAAAATGAACACAGAATACTCTTTTACAACTCATGAAAGAATGCAAAAAGATCCGCAGGAATGGCTTCAATATCATAGACAATTAGATGAAAATAGGAAATTATGGCCTATTGATCCACTAGATGAAATCATAAGTAGATTAAAAACAATGTCACCGAGATTACGAATAGGTGATTTTGGCTGCGGAACAGCAAAAATTATGGAGGAAATAGGTTCTGATCGAGTAATTAGTTTTGATCATGTCGCAATAAATGATAAAGTCATAGAATGTGATATCAAATCAGTTTCTAAATATGTGGAAAACAATAGTCTAGATGTTATTATTTTTTCATTATCTTTAATGGGAAAAAATTGGCAAGACTATATTATTGAAGCCAAAAGATGCCTTTCGACAAGGAGTTCTCTTTTTATTGCAGTGACAACAAAAGAATTAGATGAAGGAAGAAGGCTACATTTACTTCCCAATGTTTTAAAGGATAATGGCTTTTCTATTGATACTCAAGAAGAACGAGGAGATTTTACATTTATGGAAGGAATAAAAATTTAGATAGTTCCTTTAATCATATTTGTGATTAAATCATCATAAACAACAAATTTCTTTCATATTCTTTCTTTGACCTTATAGAATAGGAATCACCAAATATAATATCACATGTATTTGGCAATCAAATTGGAAATTCGTAAATATCATTAATCCATTAACTTTTATAGAATTAGCAATTCCTTTAGATTATTTTGCTCGTTGTGATAATAATCCTTTAATTAATTCATCGTGATACTAGGGTTATGAGAATACTATTTCCGATAATGGTATTGTCTATCCTCATGGTTTCAGTAGGAATTTTTTCGACATCAATGAATTTTGTTTATTCTCAAACTACAACTGAGGAGAAGAAGGTTGAACTATTGACTTCTAAAATTAAGGAAGGAGAATATTCTACAAAATTTATAGGACAAGTGCAAAACATGTTAACGGAAAATGTAGAATTTGTCAAAATTATTGCTACTTTTTATGATCAAAGTGGAAATATGATTGGTAGTAAGTCAACTTATGCTGAACCATATGATCTTCAACCGAAGATGAAGGCGCCATTTGAAATGTATTTGGATGACGATGTTCGAGATCAAGTAAATTCCTACGATGTCACAATAACATGGCAGAAACTGGAAGATACAGAAGATTTTTCTAATGTTTATGAATCCAGTCCTCAGTCTCAGTCACAAACAGAAGATTCACAAGATTGAAAAGAGGATCAAAATAGTGCTATTATTTTATTTGTTCACAATCATTATCGTTATTTCCATCAGTCATGCTTTTGCTCAGGAATTTAAGGAATATGAAAGTGAATTATTAAGTATCAAATTAAAGTATCCCTCTGATTGGGATGATAATATGAAAGAAGAAAAATCAACGATTTCAGAGGATAATCACCGTTCAATTTCTTTTGATTTAGGTGCAGAAAATGCCCTAAGAATATACATACATGATACAGACCCAGAAATTGGAAGTTTGAACAATTTCATTACCAACACATTGAATAGTGTTACGCTAGATGGAACTATGCCAATTGCTGTTCATTTTCTAGAAACAGATTTAAACGTTACATTATCCAACCTACAGGCCATAAAATTAATTTACGATCGAAATCTTATGCTTGGAACCAATTCACGAATTGATACAATTATGCAAGTAGTTGCACTATCTGATGATAATAGTCAAACATATGGTGTAACTTATAGAACTGAAAAAGCATATTTTGAAGAATATTTAAAATCTGTAGAAGAAATTATAGAGTCTATAGAAATAGTCAATAAATAATTTTTATCGTTAATTAATAATTTTTATATCAATGATCTTACAACATACTATTTTTAGAGTCGTCAATTGATCTTATCAGGAAACCCTGACCAATTTTATTATTGGTCATTAACAAATTTAACCCCTTTCAACAGCAAACGAAGGGCGTCCAAGTCATCGTTGTGGACACTCACATTTTTGTCAAGGTTCCATTCATTAGCGTGGGCAGTCTTTAGTGACAGGATTAATCGATCAAATTTGGAAGGTATAGCAAGTTTCTGTTTTGTTAAAAGTTGATATGTGTGTTCAAGCATTTGTTTATGTTCTTTTGCAAAGGATACAGGTATCACAAAGTTGGATTCAGGATTTATGTCTTCGGAGCGGTCCCAGTCTAAACTCTCACCAAATCTGGATTTACATTCATTAACAGCAGCCCGGTTACTTCCATCCACAAACCACCATAGATTAGGGATTTCAGTATGTAGTTGAAATATACGATCACTGATTACAGAAGGAGTTGTTTTGTCATATTCCTCTCCTAGGACAATTTTAACTATTTCATTTTCTGTATCTAATTCTGCAATGTATATAGTTGTAATGGATGTAGAGAAGCCGAAATCAATCCCGCCGATATGAAGACAGTAATTATTTAATGGTAAATCCTTGTATTTTTCCCCTAGTTGTACCGCCCTCTCTATGTCTTCAATTGCAAAAACGTTCCCAATTTTTCCTAAATATTTTAAATCATATTCTCTATCAAATGAAGGACTTTGCTTTGCTCTCTCTATATCTTCAATAGTATAGATTTTATTCAAGCCATAACGATAATCTAACTTGATTCTTTTGTAAAGACATATATCTTCAGGTTCCTGTTCTATAGTCTGCATTAATCCTCCTGCTGCATTAGGTGTTGAAACCATAACGATAAAGGGATTAGATTTACCGATATATCTCTCGGCTACGGCCCTTACATCTTCCTGCTGACCCTTTGAAAAGAAATCGCATTCATCTAACAATATGAATTTAGGCGAATCGAGGGAACGAAAAGAGTCTACATGATGTGATGGGAATGATTCGATAGTTACACCATTTAGATTCAGTAAAGTCTCTTTAGTATCAAAGTAAATGCCTAATGGTTCAAACAATCGTTTCATTCTTGTTATTAACTTCTTACTAAGATCCCAATTTGGTCCAGTAACGATAACAAACTGAGAACCTTGATAGTCATTATTACGCAGACATAACCAAGACATATATCTTAGGAATAATTCGGTAATACCTAATCCCGTACTCTTTAGAATCCAGATACATTTATCGTACTGCAACAAGTCAAGAACTATTTTCTCATAATCAAATAAGGCTTTACTAATTCCATCCTTTTTAGGTAGTCCCAATATATGATTAAAACAACAATTATTCATAGTTGCTATTTGTTCGTCATGATGCAGCATGTTCTAGTTTTGCCTTTATCTGTGCTATGACTGGCGTACCCAATGATAGTTCCTGCAACAGTTTAGCATTCTCTCTAATCTCATAACGTAACTTCTGGATTAAATCTAGATTCCTTCTTTCTGCAGGTTGTTTATTTTGTTCTATCAAGTAATCACGAATTGTATCCTTCTGGACCATCTCAACAACCTCGATTATTTGCTGATGCTTGATTACGAAGCCGACTCTTGAAAAATATGACATCCATTGATTGGCATACTCACCACTGTCAACCTCTTTTTTTCTACGATAATAGGTATGTGGTGATATAGGCCTACCCAGACGGGCCTTGATGTAGGCTAATGCTTCCTTCTCTGTAAAGCCGTAATTTACGGTATCTGCTACAAGTGGCATTAAAACCTGTTTTTCCTTTTGTGTGAAATTTCCCATTTACTCGCTATTCACCTTGTAAATTGATAAATTGACTGCCAACTCTTAATAGTCGTATTTAGGTTAGTAACTATAATAAGTATAGTGGCTTCAACTACTAGGACACAAACCATAGAACTAAGAAAAGAAAGTACAAAAGTGGACAGGTGGACACCTTGTACACCCCTAAATCCATTGTAATAATTTTTTCTTAAAATATTTTTTTCCAGTGAATATAGTGGTGTCCAAGGTGTCCAAGGTGTCCAAAATCTCTTTATTCATTATAATCTGATTTAGGAACATACATTCCATTATCGATAAAGTCATACGCTAGCCATTTCTTTTTGGTTTTTTTCTCCCGTTCTGTAACTGTTACCAATTTATCCATAGTATCCATAACCATTTTAACCTGCGATTTTAACGATTCCACTTCTTCCTGCATTCCCTTTATCTGATTCTCTTTTTCTTTTTGGTTTTCTAACGTATATTGATATGAATGATAAGACAAAACCATTTTACATTTTACACAGAATTTTGAATCGTGTTTGTTTGATTCATTACAGTTAGGACAATACCTGGGTTTTAGTAATTCAATTCCTTCTGCTATTCCTTCATTTTCTTTTATAATACCCTTGGCCTGCAGGATTGATCTTACTGACTCGTTACCAAAATAATGGATATACCTCTGTGGCATGTTGCTGTTAATACTCCAACCTGCATGATTTCTAAGCATGTGTTCACTTAATTTCATTCTGGATTTTTCGGTTAATGCTGAGTGTCTGAATATATAGAGATTCCAAGGTTTTGTTAACATATTTCTGATATGGGATTTATCTGATTCTGGTATAGTCGTAGTGGTAGTTTTATCATCATTATTATGATTACTATCAAGTAGTTTACGAAAGAAACGATTGTATTTGTTTTTATATCTTTTTAATAATCCATTTACCAATAATTGATTTACAGAATTGGTATTTTTGTCACTTAAAGACACGAAAAACCATGAATCATGATTATCCCCACATGGATGATTTAACAACCATTCTTTTACATAAGGAATACTATCAATAAGTGGAAGGGTTCTTGGTCCAGTCTTACCGTTTACTGTAATTTCTGCATACTGTATTTCCTCTGATGAGATCTTAAATTTCAGGTCTTTTATCTTTAGATTAAGAAGTTCGTGAGGTCTGGCAGAAGTATCATTGGCCATTGCATGATAACACCTATCTCTGATAGAAGGACAATATTTCAAAAATATAGCATGCTCTTCATTGGTCCACATATCCTCCGGCTTGTACGGTGATACTTCTTTCCTGGGAAGTTGTTTGATTCCCTGCATACAGTCAGGTGCATCCCTATTTTTGTGGTTCGTTTCATCTGGACTGTATAACCATTTGAAGAATTTCAGGAATAACATTTGTCTTGCATTCCATGTTCCTACACTCTTGTGAGTTGGGTCCACAGAAGAGGATTTTCTAAGGTTGTTTAGGTACTCCAGTATGTCGTCTTTAGTCATATCGTAAAAGGTTTTTTTATGTTCAAAGAATTTGGATAAATGTATCAGTATTTTTATTTTGGTTTCTTTTGTTGACTCTTTTATATTTAATTCGTTTTGTTCTGCAGTAATATAATCACATATTATTTTAACATTAAGAGGATTGGTCTGAACAAGTTCATTTAATCTTTTTGAGATGTAAGGTTTCAGGTATGTTGTAAGAGATTTTATTTTTCTTGTCAATTTTTCTTGTTCTTGTATTTCAATCGTTGTTGTTGTTGTTGCTCCCATCTTCTTGTGACTATTGGAAAGTTTGACGTCTTAAAATAAAAACCTTAGTTATAAACCCGTGAATTGAATGGAGGGGATGGGATTCGAACCCATGACCACCTGCGTGTAAGGCAGGTATCCTAACCAGTCTAGACAACCCCTCCACATTACTATAATCTTAATAGTTGAACTGTTTGATACATCGATATTAATAGTTTTTATCAGAAATTTATCGAATATAGAAATTTAATAAATCATTTTATGAAATTATGTTTTATATATTCAGTTTTTAAATCATTTAATAGTTAAAATTGTAAATACAATTTATTTGATCATATTTGATGTGACAATCAAAAAATAAAACGAAAAAATTCTATTTTAGTTTTATTACAGTATATTAGAAAATTTTGATTTATTCTATTGGATAATATTAATTTTAAGTTATGGAAAGTTCTTTCAAACAAAATACTAGTTATATGTCTGCTATCAAATTAAAAGCTGTTTCAGAGTGATCATTAATTAAAAAGATGATATTTAGCAAATATATAATAAAATGAAAAACAATTTTAATAAATATAGATGTATTTCCTTGGCATTTTATAAAAATAAAATATAGTATTAAATACCAAGTTTAAATGAAATAAGATGTATTCACTAAAAATTGTTAAACTAAGTCTATATAATATTTTAGGAAATATTACAAATTTTGATGATGGAAACAAAAAAATTTGAATAAGATATTAATCATGAAAAATGATAATTTTTTTCGATATACAGTTATGATATATGTTTACAATTGATTTTATTATTTGACTCGAATTTCTAGTTTTACTATTAAAATTTTGCTATTTGATATAATAGATATTTAATAAAGCAAAATACAACCTTTCTCTTTTTGCTTCAACAGTAGTATATTATTATAAAATTGTTATACGAACACTATATCTAAATAACGTTCAAGCTTATTATAAAAGTCTTAAATTTATTGAATAGCAAATATTGTAACAAAGTATTAAATTGCATATTTTGTTCTATCACTCTATTTTGAAATAAAAGATTTCTAAATTTATTGTAATATTCTATATGTTAGAGCTATTCTTAGATATTTATAATACAATATTTTTAAATTGGGAAATGGAATCCACAGAATATAATAATGACTGCAAAAGAATCATACGAACAAATCTTTGAATTAATGAAAAGTCATCACGATTGGTTTAATAACTCTATTCCACTAATTGCTAGTGAGAATGTTCCCAGTACTGCCGTAAGAGAGGCTATAATATCCGATTTTGGAAACAGGTATGCAGAAGGATGGCCTGGAGAAAGAGTGTATGCTGGTTGTATTTTCATAGATCAAGTAGAGATTATTTGTAATGATCTAGCAAGAAAGGTGTTCAAAGCAGAATTTGCAGATTGTAGAGCTACTTCGGGAGTAGTAGCAAATCTTGCAATCTATTCTGGATTTACATATCCTGGTGATTACATGCTAGCAACGTCTATTCCTAATGGTGGACATATTTCTCATGGGAAGAAGGAACATTATGGTACTGCAGGTCATGTATGTGGATTAAATATTGAA
Source organism: uncultured Nitrososphaerales archaeon (assembly GCA_963695855.1). GTDB lineage: Archaea > Thermoproteota > Nitrososphaeria > Nitrososphaerales > Nitrososphaeraceae > TH1177. The sequence continues at coordinate 1,704,625 of CAVOHZ010000010.1, forward strand.
TATTTTCCATTTTCAAGGGATGAAATGACGATTGATGTAGATGCTACAAAAAAGAAGATTTTGGATATGGATAAAGATGGCAAGTCTCCAAAAATAGTAATGTTTGGCGGCAGTTTATTTCTTTTTCCTCATCCAGTAAAGGAATTATCTGAATTTATGCATGAGCGTAACATGTATGTAAATTATGATGGAGCTCATGTCGCTGGACTTATAGCAGGTGGCCAATTCCAAGATCCTTTAAGAGAAGGCGTTGATTCTATGACAATGAGTTCCCACAAAACCTTATGGGGACCCCAAGGGGGAATAATAGTATCACTGGAAAAATATTCTGAGATCATTAAAAAATCGATATTTCCAGGAAATACTAGTAGTCATCATTTGCATCATGTTGCAGGTAAGGCGATAGCATTAGCAGAAGTTATGGAATTTGGTGAAGACTATGCTAAACAGGTCATAAAAAATGCTAAAAAATTGGCTGAAAGTTTCGTTGAATCTGGATTTACTGTTTTGGGTGAAAAAAAAGGATATACACAATCACATCAAATTGCAGTTGATGTTTCAAAATATGGAGATGGAGGAACAATTGAAAAAGACCTTGAAAAATCGAATATCATTTTGAATAGACAATTACTTCCTGGAGATATTAAAGCAGGGAGACATTATATGCACCCAAGCGGTGTTAGAATTGGAGCTAATGAGATCACAAGATTAGGAATGAAGGAAAGTGAAATGATAGAAATTGCTACTTTTATAAAAAGAGTAGTAATCGATAAAGAAGATGCTATTAGTGTAAAGAAGGATGTTACTGAATTCAAGAAACAATATCAACAATTGCATTATGTTTTTGATGGACAGCTAGATGCATATAAATATATTAGTTTGGTAAAACAAAACTGATAAGATTGAAAAATTATTTCTTTTTTTATTCTAGTTGATGAAATGAAAATATTTGTGTATTTTGTAAGGAATTATTGGATATTTTTTAAATCTATACAATTCTAAGGATTTCCTCATATAATGACTTTATTATTTACCCATTAGAGAGGTATCTTATTTTGAGTATAGGATCTTCATTAAAATATTAGATCACTCAATAAAGTCAAAAAGTGAAGATTGTGAATTTTTGACTATTTCTTTTTCTTTGAAAACATAGCCTAGCTCCATGACAAGTGACTCTATTCTGCTTGAAAGATAATCGCTCATTTTAAACCTTTTATTTATATCCAATGCGATATGAACATATTTTTCAACAGAATTTCTTGTTACAGTTTGTATTAGATTGTTTCCGCATCCTAGACATTTACCCATTAAAGGAATTCTTCTATACTTTTCTCCGCACTTAGTACATCTAAATGATTGTGATGAATATGAACGCATATTCCCCATAATATCTGGTATTATATGAGTAGTTAAAACCATGGATACAACTTCGTCTGGATCTACAGCATTGATTATATTGGCAGTAGAAATTTGCATTTCCAATTTTTCGTTCATTGTAGCTAATGTAGAATATGCACTATGTTGTATCTCAGTCGTCAATACATTAGTATAGTGAGTAAATGAATAATTATAGAATTGTAATTCAGAATCAATCCTGTTTTTAATAATTTCTATTTCATTGACTAGACTTTCTGCCTTACTATGTTTAAATGATTTTTCGTATAATTGTAGTGGATAATTTGATACAATATCAATATTTAGTGCTTGTCTTTGTACTTCATGGGGTAAAACTATTGGTTGAATTAATAATGGAGCATCCATTAATCCTCCTATCTTATCCGAAAGGAATTCTTTTGAGAAGTTCAAACATACATCCATTAATAACATGATAGAATCAGCATCTCCATCACAATCTCTGCGTTTTGCAGAATGCCATATAGGTGATGCTAAACATACTTGCGAATTTGTGTATCCTATAATTCTACCAATAATACCTACAGAAGTATGGGGCGCCAAGCCCACTATGATATGTCCTATCAAATCATCTACAGAGGATGCATTATAAAATGGAGAGAGTCCGTATAATTTTACAAGCTCGTTATCTATATATTTAGATACTTTAAGTAAATGTTTTGCAGTATCTAATGGTATAACAACATCTTGACTAAATATTTCAATCAACTGATCTTCAGAATTTAGATCTTTGCCAAGATGATCTCTTACATATCCTAATTCTTTTAACTTTCTTGGATTACTCAATATACACTTTGGAATAATATGAGTTAATGGTTCGTTGGTTGCATCATAACGTATTGTGCCATCTTTGAAGGCATAAAGATTGAATGCCTGTCTTAAAATCCCTTTTTCAATTGGCTCAGCGGATCTATTTTTACCCATTAAAAATTTTACTCCTTTCAATGGTTCTTTAGCTTGAATTTGCAATTTTGTTTGTGCTTCTTCTAAAATTTTTCTGAGCGGGTATTTGACTGGGGAATATGTTTTCCCTTCTTTTCCACATTTACTGCATTTATTGTTGGAATTTTTATGGTCTTTGGAAGTTAAATGAGATATAGGTTCTCTACAGATTTTACAAAGGGTTTTTATTATTGTGTCAGAAAAACATATTCTGCATCTAGCACCAAGTGAAGGTCTTTTACATTTATCACAATAACGATTTGCAATTTCTGTATAGAGAATTTCTTCTTTTGATGCTTTAATAAGATCTCTAGTAGCTCCTCCTTTATTTCCAACTGGAAATAAAACATGAACTGGAGGTTTCATTTTCCTCTCTGCTGCCTTTTCTGGACGTCCTACTCGTACCGCAATGGATGAAGCAAATTTTTGTTTAACAGTTATCCCGGATATTTCAAATACATAATCATGTGTTGATATTTTAGTTGGTAATTGTTGTACATCTATATTGTTTTTATCTTGGTAAAGTAGTATATACAGAGAATTTACTTGATTCATATCATTCAGAACAATCAATTGTCCATCATTTTTCAATGAATGAACTACCCCTAATCGTTCAAGTATATCCTTTAATTTGCTTTGATAATCAAGTTCAGGTGATTTAAAGTGTTGAATTGCTTGGCCGGTATCAGCAGTGTTGAATCGTTTAACAAGTTCTTTTTGTAAGAGTAAAAGTTCATCTATCGATATTGACTCCCAATAAAATGAATATTTTGGATGAAGAGCAAGTTTCAAGGATTTACTAAGTTGAAATGCCTCTTTTATTGTAGGAATTTCTTTAAAAGGATTATATGCTAGATCTATTAATCTCTGTTTGGTAGGTAACTTATTATTAAAAAGATTATCTTCATTTTCAAAGATTTTATTCAATTGGGATTTTAATTCTAACGCCCATAACTCTTCTACATAAGAAGCTGGAAGTAATTTTGCATTATTTTCTAAAAAGTCACCATAACTAATTAGAATATCGCCTAAATACAAAATTTTTTCTACTCTTTTTTGGAGTTCTAATGCTTGTTCTATTGTAGAAACATATGTAACAGTTCCATCATCTAGTTTAACCAATGGAGGCTCCAATGAATCTACGAGGGCTATTGTAGATGCCTTTCCAGGCGTATCAATTTTAATCTGAGTTCCAACAACTACTGCATAATTTAATAAAACTGGAATAACAGGGTGAATTCCAATGGTTGAAAAACCAGTATTATAACAACGACCATATCTCAATCTAAAGCCGCCAATCTTCTTTGACATTGACAACACAGGTCTTCCGGTTATTACTTCAGACATTCTGTGGTGCACTGTATCATCTTCAGTAACGCCCTCTTTTTGTATAGCTCCTTTTAGATCTTTTAGCCAATCCCATCCTTCCAATTTTAAACTATCTATCAATTTTAATAATTTTCTACTTCTTCCTATCAGACCATCATTCATTACTCTGAGCGCTCCTCCTCGTACTCGATCTGTGTTTATTCTTTTCATACTTCTATGTCCAATTATTTCTACTGGATCGGTATCTACACCATCTAATTCAACTGGTAAATTGCCTATACATTTAATGACATCTTCATCTAATGTTTTAAACTGAAAATTCCCAACTTCACGTTCATATATACGTAATTCTTCTACAAATCTTCCTGTTTCATCATCAAAGGAGTTTGCTTGATATTTTTCTAGACCTACTACTTTTCTAACATGATCGGCAATTAGCATCGTCAATGCTGCCTCTGTACCACCTGCTGATCTAATAGGTCCTGCAAATGATACAGAAAGATATTGACTACGATCAGCATTCATTTTAATTTGAACATCGGCAATTCCTTGTATTGGTGCAACTGTTACTGCTTCAGTAACAATTGCAAGACTTACACGTACAGCATTATCCAATCTAGTTCTGAGATCGTCAGTACTATATTCTCCTAGTACAATTTCTTCTGAAATCTTTAATGCAGCTTTTTCCTTTGTTGTTTGTGATAATAAGGTACGTAATCGTTCTGTGATATCAATATCGTGCATCTTTGCAACCCTGTCTGCCAAATCATAAACTATTTGTGATTCTATAGTTGTTGTTACATCTATTCCTTGATTACGAGCATGACCTGCTATATCATAAACATTATAGACTGATTCTAGAATAGATGTATGATAACTTTCATAAAATGATGGTCTTTTTAACTTTTTTAATTCATGGATTGAGTTTTCATCTAAAAATGAAAAGATATTATTCATTTTGTGATTGCTTGAATAATTTTGAATAATTTTTTCTCCCAGTTATCATCATCTTCAATCATTGTTCCAACTACTATAATATCAGCACCAGCATCTGCGATCTTTTTTGCAATTTCTGGACTCCGAATACCACCTCCTACTATTAGGATTCCTTCATAATATTTTTTAACTGCTGATACCATTTCAGGCGAGACATTCTGATTTGCACCTGAACCTGCTTCAAGATATAGAAATCTCATACCAAGATATTGAGCAGCTAGTGAGTACATGACAGCTAGATTTAGTTTATTGAATGGAATACCTTTAGCTTGCCCGATGAACCATGCAGTAGTTCCTTCTCCGATGATTAAATAACCTGTTGGTAGAGCTTCCAATCCAGATTTTTTGACCCCAATTGCACCTAATGCCTGTGCACCAGTTATAAAATAGGGATTTTCTGAATTCAAAAGTGACATGAACAATATTGCATCGGCATTTGGTGATATTCCTGTGATGTTACCAGGAAATAATATCACAGGAATTTTAATTGACGATTTTAATTTTGATATCACTTCAGATAATTCGATTTGATTACTAATTGATGAACCGCCAACTAGAATAGCTGAAGCGCCTAGTTCTTCAGCTTTTTTGGTAATAGTTAGCGTATCAAGTGTATTTTCTGAATCGATCAAAGGAAAACAAAGGGTTCCCTTTTTTTTCTTTTCACTTAAAATATATTTTTCAATTTTATTCAAGATTATAATGAGATCGTATAAAGATATTAGCTGGCGTAAAATATGTTTTCGGTTTGAAACTGCTAGAATGTGATAAAATAGTATTAACATGAGTAAATTGAAAGTACTGAATAAATAAAAGAATCATAAAATTGATATTTTTGATATTTTGATAGGAAATACTATTATGGATAAGCTAGTTTGTTTACTATACAGATATGTATAGTACTAATAGTGATGATAGAAAGAAAAATTCTTATCTTTTTGATAAAATAATTGAGAAATCCTTATTTACAAATAGACAAATTTCAATAATTTATAATAAATCAAGTGGCGGTAAAATCCATAAAAGAATCAGTTCAGGTGCATATTACCGCCAAATCAAACAGTGTAGAGCTAAAATTGAATCTTTACTATACAGTGTGTTGCTATTAAGATCGTTAAATATTATCGATAATAAAACAATGAATGTTATCGAATCTGTAGTTATCCAACTAAATTCACTGTCGAAAAATACCGAGAATCACATCACATCAAGTAATATACCAAGTGATGTTATTGATGTGATTGACAAAATAATTAAAAAGTCAATATCAATATGACAGTTATGGTACATGTATCACATAGCAAGAGTCCACACTTACATAATCACGTTAGCATTATATAATAGCGTGATATATGTGATATTAATTGGAATTTGATATCTCTTTAATATTAGTCATAGCAGTATTTTTTGTTGTTGGTTTCGTTATTTCTCTTTCTGTTAGAACACAGAAAAGAGAATTGACTATTGAGAAAGAAAAAAAAGACGAATTCAATCATTACGATATTTTGGAGGCATTAGAAACACGTAAGCAGAATCAGATAGACTATCTTAATAATAAACTTGTGGATGTTTATACAAAACTTGAAAAAATAGAATCACAAGTATTATTATTATCGCAATCTATTCTAAAAAACCAGTTTATTCTTGATAAGATAGAAGGGAAAAACCAAGATGTGATATATCACGATAAATCACATGATCAAGATAGGCGGGAAAATTTATTCGATATCGCGGAAAATCAAAATTCCACAATCCAATATATTTTAAAACTTTTGTACAATGAACCAAAGACATCTAATGAGATAAAAAATGCAATTGGTAGAACCCGAGAGCACACATCAAGACTAATGAAAAAATTGTATGAAGTGAATCTTGTTGAAAGGGATGTTAAGCACAGACCATTTAGATATAGACTTACGGAAGCAGGAAATAAATATATTCATGAAGAGGATCATAGTGATACTAAAAATAATGAATCTGAGTCTCTTGTAAGAAATAATTAAATTTTTCATATAACATCATGAAGTTAATCTACTATACCAATAAATAATACGTTTAGCTAATTGAGAGTTATCAGATTTTAGCTAATAGCTATAAACAATATTACGGTTTTAGTAGACGGTCATATGTATCTGGTTATGCAATGCGTTAGTATTACTTTTGGTCATTTTATACAGCAACCTCTCTTTATGAAATTGCTTGGCAGCAAGAGAAAAAATGGTTTATCATCATTATTTTTATGAATTTTGTATGAGTTTTGTTGTTTATATCTATTAGATCAGGTTCTATCAGTAGTTTTAATAAAATATTCTACGAATCGATCAAAGTCATACAAAAGCAGTACTAACCTATCATATTTTATTTCAAGATGTAATATGTGTGAGGATGTAATCCTGGACACTGTATTTATGCTATTTGTATTACAAAAGACAGAGATAACATAAATCTTCCAACTATTTCTCCTAATAAGATTGATTCAATCGTTACGTAAAATTTTATTATTTTATCTTGAAAACAAATTTGAGAATAACATACATTCAATGTTTTATCTAAAAAATACAGAGTAATCACCTGAATGTTTTGGACAAAGGCTTGGTAGCTATGGTAAAGGTGATAGAGGGGTAGCGTTTTGATATATATACGGTTTTTAATTGGTGTTTGATGGAAAATATAGCTGAAAATGAGCAGATATAAACAAAACCTATTTTATCGGACATAACAGCAAAATAACCCTATAATGATAATGATACCATTTTTTCTATTGTTGCGCAAAGTCAAATGCTATTATTGAAGAATCTCGTTTAGAATACACTTCTGAAATAGTACTATGGACAGTATTGTTCTATCAGATTCTGGTACATTATAGCTGTAAACAAAGAAATTAACAATCCTCGTATAGCATAACACCATGTTGACCGAATTATGACCTTTGCACAAATTAGTTAACAAGATTTTGATATATTATTTTATGAATAAAAACACGTTCAAATTTACTTTTGTTAATAATATGTTAATTATTAAAAAAATAAAAATACCGTTTACTTCAGTCTCCAGTGGAAATAAAGGGGTTGAAAATAGAGCATTAACTAAATTAACATAAATTCAACTTTCCAGTGGAAATAAAGGGGTTGAAAATACAATTTCTTAATTTAATAATGAATATCTGTGATCTTTGTTAATAAAAAGTTTAATGCGGGACTTTTGGTTGTCTCCCCCTACATTTCTATTCCACAATATAATAAAAAATAAGATTAATAAAACTATATTTGTTTAATAAATTTGTTAATATTATTAGATTTAGGGGTTTAAATTTATTTGTTAATAACAAGTTATCAGCAATATACAATATGTTAAAATAATTTCGAAAAGAAAAACAGGGGTGTGAGTTATATTTTAAATGGTGAGAAAATATATTGAGTGACGATTTACTTAATAATATATTTGATGATGCAGTAAAAGGTAAATCATTAATTAAAAATCGTAAAATTCTGACAATAGATTATGTACCTGAAAAACTTCAGTTTCGTGATGAAGAAACGATGACTATTGCACAAACATTATCAGTAGCTCTGAAGGGTTCTAGACCATCAAATCTATTATTATTTGGAAAACCGGGTACGGGAAAGACTGCTGTTATAAAAAATGTTATTAAAAAATTCACGCAAAAATCATCCTCTCTCGGAATTGAAGTTATAGTACCATTTGTTAATGCGAAACTAGCAAATACTGCATACAAGGTATTATATGAAATTGCTGAAGAGATGAGTATTAACCAGATCGAAAAAAGAAACCAAGTTTATTTTACTGGTTTGTCTTTAGGTGAAGCAACTAATAGAATTCTTGATTTCATCCAAAAAAGAAAATTACATGTCATTTTTGTTATCGATGAAATTGATTCACTAGTTGATAAAAATGGAGATGATATTCTTTATAATTTTACCAGGGCAAATGAACAGTTTCAAGATTCTGGATTTATTACATTAATCGGAATTTCAAACAGTCTTACATTCAAAGATAAATTAGATCCTCGTGTGCGTAGCAGTTTAAGTGAAGAAGAAATTGTATTCAATCCATATAAAATTATTCAGCTGCAAAAAATACTATCAGAGAGAGTCAAGTTAGCGTTTTCTGATGATGTTGTCACAGATGGAGCTATAAATCTCTGTGCAGCTATTGCAGGAAAAGATAATGGTGATGCTAGAAAAGCGATAGATTTACTTAGGGTAGCAGCAGAAATAGCAGAACGAGAAAAAGATTCTAAAATTGATGAAAAATATATTCGGTTGGCTCAAAATAAAATAGAGAAAGACACAAATTTCGAAGTGATAAAAAATTCAACTACTCATACAAAAATAGTTCTACTGGCAATTACTAAATCCAAAAATGGAAATACTGGTGAAGTTTATGAGATATATTCTAACTATTGTAAAACAATTGATAACGAGCCTCTCAGTCAACGTAGGATAACTCAAATTATAAGTGAACTTGATCAATTAGGATTAATCAATACTAATATATTGAATCAAGGTAGATACGGTCGTTCACAGAAAATAAAAATTTCTATTTCTACAGATGCATTAAAAGAAGCCCTAAAAGAAGATCCATTATTTCTTACATTGATCCATGTTCTTGATTAAAATTGATCTGAAAAGGACGAAGAGTAGCAAGATTAACTAAAATTGCGATCCCACATGTAGGCATTATTCCCATAGTTTGTTGAAAAGGAGTTTGATCCTGCCATGTACCAGAATTAATGATTAATGTACCACGATAATTTTGTACATCCATAACATGAACATGTCCTGAATGAAATACATCAGGTACCTCATTTATTACCATCATATCTTCTAATTCAGGAGCAATTGGTGTTCTTTGTCCATAAATTGGAGATAAATGTCTTGCTTTTAATAATATTTTCATTGCCTCCGCAGGATTTGCGTAGCTTAAACCAGGTATTGTAGCAATGATATCATCTAATCCCTGTCCATGATACATTAAAATTTTAACTCCCTCAAGTTCAATAAAACTAGGATTCCCCAGCATCGTAAAATTTTCAAATGAATACAATCTTGGACAATCGTTTTTAGGAACTGCAGGTTGTGGTAACGCTCTTCTTCCAAGATCATGGTTTCCAGGAATAATAAAAACTTGAATTCTCTTAGGAATTTGTTCTAATAATTTTGTTAAGTGACTCATTTGTTTAAATGTATTACTATACTTTAATTCTTTGTCTTGATTGGGAAATATTCCTACACCATCTATTAAATCACCACCAATACATAAAAATTTTATTTTAGATACTATTTCATCATCAGATGAATTCAGCCATTTTAAAAAACGTAAAAAATCTGTTTCTTTGAAATACTTACTTCCAACATGAAGATCTGAAATTAAAACAGCATATGATTCTCTTTTTCCTTTATTTGGGATGTGATCTGGGATATCTGGAGAAACAACATTTTTTATAATATGATTATTTCCCTTGTTTTCAATTTCTACCATCACCATTTGATCAAGGGTCAATTTAGAAACAAGTTTTATTGTCTCATCAGTTACTGCTAATGTATTAATAATTCCAGTTTGATCGTCTATTGTTAATTCTGTGCTATTTCTTTTCGATCTCTTTGACATTACCAAACCTGCAATAACTGAAGAATATCCACCCAAAGAGGCATTATTATTTTCTATTTTTTTATCATTATATTCTGTGTTTAAATTATTATTTTGTTTTTTTTGATTATTACTTTTTTTTACAAACGCTATCTTATTAATACGTTTACTATCTGGTCTGGTTGATAAAATTTTTAACGATTTGATAAAACGACTTTTAAAAAGTGAAGTGTAACCGTTTATTCCTTCACCTGAGTTAATATAGTCAGTAGAATCAAAAATTATTTTATAGGAATCCTTTAAATCAATATTTTCAGTTGTTGAATTTATAGATTGATATACTGATGAGCTAGAAACCACATGGCGAGTATGAAATTTTTCTATAATCTCTTGATCATTTTTTACCAAATTATTCTGACCAACAGCGATACAAAAAATTCTGATATCATCTGTACCAATAATAGTATTACTATCATTTTTTTTCTTGTAATTTACAACTTGTTGAATAACATTCATTTTATTTGAATCAATATCTTTTAAAAGCGTAAATGCATCAGGATGTATTTGGTAGCCATTAGCAGTAATAAATGATAATACATTTGAAATTTCTTTTTGTAAAGACAATTGTAAGAACTTAGGATGTACCAAACTCATTTAATTATATTTCTATTTTTTAACAAAAAAGTATTATTACCATAAAAATTTCTTCATAGATAGTCATTGAAACAACGTCTATTTTATCTTGTGATTGGAATGATAGTTTTTCTTATTTCATATACTTCTGGTGCCTACTCAGATATTGGTTCAGAACAATCTAAAATATTAAAAGAACAATTTGAATCAAAAATACAAGGCATTGATGAATTTGGAATATTTTTCAATAATGTAGTCATAGCCTTGGGCATGTTTATTCCTGCACTTGGAATAGGGCTTGGAATATTCTCTGGTTTTGGTACTGGACTGGTTTTTAGTGCATTAGCAGAGAGTAATGTAGCATTACAAAATATTTCGCCTCTTTCGATACTTCTTACACCATTTGGTATCTTGGAAATATTTTCATATGGATTGGCTATATCTAGAAGCGGAATGATAATTCACGATTACTTTATAAAAAAAATTTCATGGAAAAAATTTCTTAAGCCAACTATAATAGAGATTATAATCGTTGTATCTCTTTTAATAATAGGTGCTTTTATAGAATGGAATATGATCAAACAATTTACAGAAACTCCAATTTAGATGTGATCCACTTATTGTAGAAAGAATTAAATAAATTATTAAAAATATCATATTAATTTATAGAATATGTAAGATCTTAGATATATTCAGAATTTATTTCTAAAATTATAGATAAACAATTAAAAATATATAACTACTTTTTTATTACTGTAATTAGTAAATCAAATAACCAGTCAAAAACATCTTTTAAAATAGCTATTTTCAATCTTACACATTTTTATTAATTGATTTATAAGTTCAAAAAGATAATGATAAAACTAATATTGCAAGGAATAAAAATTTACTATAAACCTAAATTTAAGGAGAATCCAATTATTATTGCAGCACTTCCAGATATGGGTAATGTAGCTGGATTATGTCAAAAATTATTATTGAATAAAATAGAAACAAAGCTTTTTGCAGAAATATTTGCATTTTGGCCTCCCTATGTTACCTATAACAAAGGAATTATTAACTATTCTCAGTCCAGCTATAAGTTTTATGCAAGTATAAAATATAATGTTATCATATTTACAGGTGATTTTAATCCTTCTGATCCACGAAGATTATATGAATTATGTTATGAAGTTTTGAAAATTGCTCAGGAATTTCATGTAAAAACACTATATTCTTTGGGCGCATCATTAAAACCAATAAATACAATTGAGAAACTTGTGTATGCTGCTGTCAATAAAATAGATCTTGTTAAATTCTTGCAAAATCTAAACATACAAATATTACCAGACGATGGACAAATAACAGGTTTTAACGGTTTAATTTTAGGAATATCTAAAGAATACAACTTGGATGCAATTTGCATCCTAGGAGAAATAGATAATCCAGATGTAATTCAACCAAAAACCGCCCAAGAAATCCTAAAAGTATTATTAGAAATATTAAATCTTTCTTTTATTGATCTTTCGGAGTTAGATGAAGAAGAAAAAAGGAAAAAGTTTATGGAACAACAAATGAATTATTTCAATAGTGCAATTCAAAAAAGTGATCTTCCTGGAATATCATAAACATATGCCTAACAAATAGATATTTAAAATCCGGACCTTTAATTATTCGCCTAACAAATTTTATGTACCTTTTCAAATCTTTAATGGGAATTTTCACATAACTAAATAATTTTTCAACGTTTAAACAAAATATTTCATAATATTAGTATTCAGTTTACAATTAGCATTCTTTAAGCCTTCGAGTATTATTATGATTCAAAATATTCAAGTATGTCTGTCTTTTATTCTGATCGATTACCATCACTGAAAGATCACTGAATTGCTTATTTTCCAAATCAGAAATTTTTCCTCTGAAGATACTCTCTTTATCACAATCAGTCAAATATTCAAAAACCCAAACATCTATTTCTGAGGTATCGATTCCTTTTTCCTTCAAAAAGAAAGCAATATCCGATTCCATAAAATTTTTTAATGGATCTTTTGGCCAAGGTCTAGGTACTAAAATAACACTCTTTTTATCCAATATGGCTTTTACCATTTCAATTTTTTTTTGTTCTATGTCAGAAGTTACATGAAAACTCACGATGTAGGATTTATCCAATGGTATTCTTGATTTTGAAGATGCAATTTGAATGGAGCTTATACCAGGAATAATTTCAACGTTCTTGTCCCCAAAAATTTCTAATAAACGATCTACTACCTCTGATTCAGAAAAATTTACATCCCCTGTAAAGGGAACCAAACAAAATTCTCCATCTTTCATATTTTCATACACGTACCGATATATTGATTCTTGATTTTTCATAGTTATCTCATAAATAATCTGTTTTTCTTCATCGATAAGTTTTTCAATAGTTTTTAAAGTATATTTATAACCTATAATATAGTTAGATAATTCAATTTTCTCTTTTGCCATTTCAGTAATATATTTTTGATTACCAGGACCTACTCCAATCATAAATAATTTTTTAGGCATAGAAGATTAATTAAATGATAAAAATCCCTAATAATATCATATTGTAGATAATAAATAAATAATCATATTTTTGTAAAAAGTATTTAGTGCTCAAAACAAAAAAAATTGTTAGAATTTACATGAAAAAAATAATATGACTAAATAATACAATTATTTTGACATTCTTGTCATTATATGTATTTCTTGACGATTTGTAATGAGCGAACTAAAGCTCGAATTTGTGGGTAAACAAGTTAAGGATATGTATGGAACACTTATGGGAACAGTTATTGGAATAATTACCGATACTGACGGTTCTATAGAATCTGTTAGTGTAGATTGTGGTGATTCTGGTTTAAAACAATTAGCTTATGAACAATTACTAGTTCAAGGAGACTATGTCATATTCATTCCAAGATGGAGACTAGATGCACAAAAATTATTTAGGCAAAAGAATCTTACGCTAAAGAGGATTAAGGCACTTCAAAAATTGGTTGAAGAAGATGATGCAATGAAAGAAGATGTTGAAATAGTTTATGCAAGATATGAAAAAAAATTACAAGATTTAGAAGATAAAGAAAAATCAATTAATGAAAAATTAATAGAAAGACTTGATGAACTAAATAAATCAACGAAAAGTATTAAATCAATTCTATTTGATGCCAAATTACAATACCGAAGCAATGAAATTACTGAAGAAACCTATCTGCAAGTTACACGATATACAAAAGAATTAATGGATCATATTAATTTGGAAAAAGAGGAAATTAATAGTATAAAAATTCGACTTGAAGAACAAAATTTAGAAAACACATTACCACTACCTCATTCTATACCACAACAACATGAAACAGAAGAACAGAAAGAAAAGTTAATAGAAAATACTTCCTATACTAGTACAAATTTGATCACCAATTCTGCTAACACCACAACAACGACAACAACTATTGATACCACTGATACAGTTTCTACTACTTCTAATATTCCTACAACATCTAATATTCCTACAACATCTAATATTCCTACAACATCTAATATTCCTACAACAGATCCAACTACAGATACAAAAGATACAAAAGAACCTGAACAATTTAAACAAGTTTCAACTAATACTCAACCAGAATCATATACAAAACAAAACAAAGAAAGATACTATTCTACAACAAATGACACTGATAATGAAACCAACTGGCTAGATCAAGTAATTAATAGTTAGCAAAAAATCAAAAATAAATTTCTTTTTATAATTACTCTTTTTATAACTAATAGCTTTTATTAGAAATCTAATTAGATAAATAATGTTTCTTAGTATATCAAAGTCAGTAGTAATTATTATCAAGACGAATTTTTGTTAGGAAAACCAATTTTTTATATATTTATATGTAGAAACTCTGTATATAACAAGTTTTTTGTAACATTCTCCTAGTAGTACTACTCCATTACATTATGATATTAAAAAAATTGTGAAATTAATAATCTAACAACAAAGTGAATAATCAAATAGATACAAGAATAGAATGACGATATAATATAGTGGTAATCAATATTTATAGTAGTAATTAATATTAAAGAATATTTTGTTCACTTTAGTAGAATGATATATCTTAATTATTATCTTAATTACTGTTAATTCGATGTTTTATAAAAAATAATAAAAAAAGAGTAATTCTTCTGCCTTTTTTATTCCAACTTCTTAGAATTTTACTGGAGTCTGTAATAGTTCTCCAATTTCATTATGCATCTTGAGGAAAGTTAGTCCTTTTTCTGTTGTCTTGTATGTTTGAGATCCATCAAGATATTCCAAGAGGTTGTTTTCAATCAAAACAGAAAGATACTCCCTTAATTGTGCATAACTTAGAAAAGCTTTGTACATAATTTTTGTCTTGGTTGCTCCTCCATTAGCTGCCTCTAGTATCATTGCTACTATTTCTGTTCTACTTCTGTATTTCACGATCATCATACACAATAATTATTTATTTTAATATATTGCCAGAATGTAGTATAACATTATTCTATTTCAAGAGTGAATTGATAATAAAAGAAACATTTTCTTTTTAATATAAATTTGATGTGTTAGTTACACAAAAACAAAACTCTGTATTTTAAGTACATAAAAATACTGGTTAAAATCATTAAACTAGTCTTACAATTAATAATAATTAATTAACTAGATATAATTTTAATACATATAAAAATGTCCGGAAAACATTCTATGGATATGGAAAAATCTTCTGATATATTTTATATAAATAACAATTTAAAAATTACATTAAAAAATGGAAAATTTCAAGAAAAAAGAAACAAATCATTAGAAGATATAGAAAAATTTTGGGGAGAAGAAGCTAAAAACTTACTATGGTTTAAGTATTGGGATAAGATACTTAGATGGAATCCTCCATTTGCAAAATGGTTTGATGGTGGATCATTGAATGCTTCCGTCAATTGTTTAGATAAACACGTAGAATCTGATAATAAAAATAAAGTTGCATTAATTTGGGAAGGAGAAAAGGGAGAAAGTAAAATACTAACATATTATCAATTATATTGTGATGTTAACCAGTTCTCAAATGCATTAAAGAGTCTGAATGTTACAAAGGGAGATCGCGTAACTATTTATCTTCCAATGATTCCAGAAATTCTAATAGCTATCTTAGCATGTTCAAGAATTGGTGCTATACATAATGTGGTTTTTTCTGGTTTTAGCGACCAGGCATTAGCTGACAGAATTAATGATGCAGAATCAAAAATAATTATTACCGCAGACGGTGGATTTAGAAGAGGAAAGCTACTAGAATTAAAAAATATAGTTGATCAAACGATTCCTAATACTCCATCTGTACAAAATGTAGTTGTATTTAAAAGGGCTGCAAATCCTGTCAATATGACAGACAAAGATGTATGGTGGCATGATATTATTAAAAATCAATCATCTTATTGTCAGCCAGAACAAGTAGAAAGTACACATCCTCTCTTTATTCTTTACACTTCTGGAACTACTGGAAAACCTAAAGGGGTTGTACATGGGACTGCTGGTTACTTGACACATATTTATTCAACAGCAAAATGGGTTTTCAACTTTAATAAACAAGACATCTTCTTCTGTACAGCTGATATCGGATGGGTTACCGGACATAGTTACATAGTTTACGCTCCTTTAATGCATGGGGTGACAGAATTAATTTATGAAGGAACACCTGACTATCCTCATCCAGACAGGTACTGGGCACTTGTGGAGAAGTATGGTGTAAGTATTTTGTATACAACACCGACAGCTCTTAGAACGTACATGCGATATGGAGATGACATTCCTAACTCATTTAATTTGTCCTCCTTAAGATTACTAGGAACAGTAGGCGAACCAATAAATCCACAAGTCTGGCTGTGGTATTTCACGAACATTGGAAAAGAAAGATGTCCTATTGTTGATACCTGGTGGCAAACAGAAACTGGGGGAATAATGATTAGTCATTGTACCGAAATAGAAACTATGCCCATGAAGCCAGGTTCTGCTATGTTTCCCATTCCTGGAATCGATATAGATGTTGTGGATGAAGAAAATAATCATTTGTCAGAAAATCAAAAAGGATATCTTGTAGTTAAAAAACCCTGGCCTGGAATGTTTATGACGTTGTGGAAAAATGATGATAAATATAAAAAGAATTATTGGAAAAGATTTCAAAAAAATCTTTACTATTTTACCGGAGATTATGCAATAATTGATAATGAATCATATTTTTGGCTTTTAGGAAGGACAGATGATGTAATAAAAGTATCTGGTCATAGATTGAGTACCATTGAACTAGAAAGTACTTTTATATCTCATAAATCTGTAGGTGAAGCTGCTGTAACAAGTAAATCTGATAATATAAAAGGACAATCCATCGTAGCATTTGTAGTTCTAAAAGAAGGTTTTGTTGGATCAAAGGAACTACATCAAGAATTAGTAGAACATCTAAGGAAAAGTATTGGACCAATTGCTACTCCTGAACAAATATACTTTGTAAATAAGCTTCCAAAAACAAGAAGTGGAAAGATTATGAGAAGGTTACTAAAATCCATAATAAGTGATTTGAAAATAAGTGATACAACAACACTAGAAGATGGAACATCTATTGAAGAAATACAAAAGATGTATAATGAACTAAATAAAATTGTTCGATAGTTTTAGTTAATTGACGTTAGTTTAATAATATACAGCTAAAATAAAAATAAAAAATAAAACTACTAATATAAGATATAAAGACAGAAAGAAAAATTCAAATCAAAGAGATTTTTTCTATGATTTATTGGTTCGAAAGGCAGCTGTATTAATACCGGCTGCTGTTGTATCTTTTTTTATTGGAATAATTGGACTTATTTTCATACCAGATGAAATTAAAGATAAATCAGTAGATTTTGACAAGGGAACAATCAAAATAGATAATTCAATAATAAATGTGGAAATAGCTGAATCTGATGCTGAAAGACAAAGATGGTTAATGTTTAGAGAAGATAAATTTCCATCTAATGCTGGAATAATTCTTGTATATCCATTATTAGACTTACATTCATTATGGTTGTTGAATATACAATATAATTTAGATATTATGTGGTTTGATGATCACGGAAATCTTGTCTATATGATAAAAGATGCAAAACCTTGTCCAAATATTCTAGATCCTCAAAAATGCACGTTTAAAACTACTATTCCATCTAAATATATATTCGTATCATCATCGGGATTTATCAATAAAAATAATATTACAAATACATCAAAAATAACTATAATTTCTATTTGAATCCTACATCTCAATTTTTTGGTTATCAAATGGTTATGCAGAATAATCTCTCTTCTAATAACAAAAGTTGATTATTATATCGCTGTTATACGTACAACATAGGGTTTAAATAGTTTCAGCAAGAACCGAACAGCAGTGAATTAAATGCCAGTAGCAATACTTCCAGATATTAGTGAACAACATTGTATTGGATGTGCACTTTGTGTAGAAATTTGTACTGCTCTTGGTCCAGATGTTCTTAGAGTAAAACCAGTAGAAGGCTGGAAGAGAGGTAAAGCCTTTGTATTTTATCCAGAAAGATGCATCTCTGATGGTGCATGTATAGGCGTTTGTCCAACAAAGGCAATATTCTGGATGAGACCAATGGATTACACACCAGGACAACCAATTCCATTAAAGAAGCACGGATTATTCAAAACAGGTTGGGAAGAAGGTTAAAAATCACCCTCAATTTTATTTTATTTTTTTGTAGTTATTTCTAAAAATTATGAAGTTAATTTTCAGTTAAGAATTGGTTTAATTTATTATACTCAAATTATATTTCTTAATAGTTGGATAATTTGGTTGATTCATTTTCAGAAGATGAAAAAAGAATTCTTTTATCACATTTTTCCAACACAGACAAAACTATTTTCACGATAACAACACCCAGACAAGTCGATCGTGGCGCATTAATGTCCAGATATTCAAGATCTGATAAAACAATGCGTAGAATCTTTCTAGATGAATTTGTAAAAAATCCATATCGTGGAGAAGAGTTTTACAAGAAAGTGTTATTAGAATATGGTGATGACTCTGTTGCAGAATTAGGAGAAATGCAATTAGCTATTGAATCAATATCTAATATAGCCGCTAAAAATATCGAAGATCATAGAATAGGATTGTCATATCTAGAAAAATCATCACGTTATGTTTCTTTTAACAAGAAAATTAATGGCAAGTATAAGTATCTAAGAGAAAACAAAATCATGGATTCTTCTTATGCTGATATGTATATTGAAGCTTGTGATTTTGTCTTTGATACATATTCAGAAAATATTGAACCAATGCAAAAATTTTTATCAGAAATTGAACCGATAGAAAATTTTCATTTCTTTGATTCATATTCTAATCATGAAACATTATTCAATAATTTGAAGGATCCTGAGGATATTAAATCTGCACAACGTATATACAATAGTACAATAAAAGCCAAATCACTAGATATTTTACGTGCAATTTTACCTGCTTCTACATTAACGAATCTAGGAATCACTGGAAACGGAAGAGCATTTGAATATTTACTTACAAAAATGTATTCTTCATCTTTACATGAAATGAATAATTTGGCCGATCAACTATACGAAGAACTTGATTTAACAATATCATCATTTATCCATAGAGTAAAAAGCAATCACGGCATATCAATGCAAAATTATCTTAAAGAAACAAAGAATATGATTATTGAATTAGCATTTACACATCTGTCTAAGATTATTCCAGATAATAATCCTGATTATATCACTCTATTATATTATGAAAATAATTTCGATGCAGAAATTAAAGTAGCATCTGCCATTTTATATCAACAAGCTTTAGGTCATTCTCTTGCAACAATTATCAATTATGTAAAGTCATTACCTAAAGAAGAAAGACACAAAATAATCAATACCTATACAAGTTTACGAACAAATAGAAGACAACGTCCAGGTAGAGCCTTCGAAATGATAGAATATACATTTGAAATGTTCACTAATTTTGGCATGTTTCGTGATCTTCACAGACATAGAATACTAACTCTAGAGAGACAATTACTCTCAACCAGACACGGATATGATATTCCTAATGAAATTATTGAATTGGGGATAACCAAAAATTTCGAAGATTGTATGTATAAATGTGACGAAGTCTTCAAAATCATTGCTAAAGATAATCCAGAAGAAGCACAATATGTTGTAAATTTTGCCTATAAATATCCATATTTTATCAAACTAAATCTAAGGGAAGCAACACATATGATTGAATTAAGAACACTACCACAAGGACACCCTGATTATCGTTACATTTGTCAGGAAATGTACAAGAAGATAAGAAATGTACATCCACTATTGTGCCAAGGAATAAAATTCGTCGATCTCAATACTTACAAATTAGAAAGATTGTCTAGCGAAAAAAAAATAGAAAAGAAAAAAAGGGATATAAACTAACGATAAATTGTAAATGCTTTTACCATTTTTATTTTTATATTATTGATACAAAAAATGCATATGTCTTAAAAATGCTTCATACTCAAACAAACCATTTTTCTAAAGATTGAGTACGTCTTTCTCGAATTTTTTTTAATCTGTCTAAAGCCATTTCAACTCTTTCTTTTGAAAAATCCATTTTTTCACACAAAAAACTCGTAATTTGATTAGAATCAGGCTCCTTAAATTCTATGTTTTCAATTGATATGTCGTCAGGATGCAGAAAAATTTCTCTTATTTCTTGATAAGGAACATTTTCCAAACTTTGTTTTATCTTGTTAATTTTTTCCAATCTACCATTTTCCTTAATTAGTTTTAATGCAGTTTTTGGGCCAATACCTGGAAAACCACCAGGATTAAAATCCGTACCTATTAAAATTCCTACATCCACTAATTGTTCTAATGTCAATTTCGTTGATTCCAAAATTATTGATTGATAAATAATTTCTGGTTCTATACTTACATATTTATTTTTATTGGGAATCTTTCTTCTACCACTTATTGTTAAATTACGCATCAATTTTTTAGCACCAAAAAGCAAGGAATCATAATCTTGACTTCCACAAGCGAAAACAACCCCATTTCTTGTTAAATATGATGCTGCTGCCTCTCCTTCTGATGTTGCTTGAAGAATAGGAATTCCTAAAAGTTCTAAAATTTTTTTCGATTGTTCTATTATTTTACCAGTTAAAATTACTGTACCCTGACTATATTTCCGTGCGTCTTCCAGTCTACCTTCGGCTAATGCCACTTGATATTTTTCAACCGCTTCTTGTTTCAATTTCTTTCGCTTTTCAATTTCTTTCGCTTTTAGCTGATGAGGTTTACCATCAAATATGTATATCAATTTTATATTTTCCGATAAAAAATTGATATTTCTATAGAATAATCCACTTAGATGACTTGTTATATCTCCCTTATTGTTCGTAAGAGATTCACCGGTTGGACCACGAATGGTGGCAAGAAATTGATATATTGTATTGTATGCATCAACAGCTATTATTTTATCTGACAGATCAGAAAGTTTTATCGGAGAAGAAGTTATGATAGGTTTAAGATCTATTCCCATTGTTCAATCAATAATAATATTTCATCTCTTTTATTTTTTAATTTGATGATGATAGATATTAGTAATTGAAAGTAATGTAGTATAAATACTCTTTTTTAAAATAATTGGAATGAAACTTATTTCAAAAATAGAAATAAACTTTCCTGTTGTTATAACTAATGCCATAAAAATACAAGAATTACATTAATTAAGAAAATACTAAAAAAATGAAATGTATGTCCGAATTATTTACCTAAAGAAAATAGAGATAAAATCGAATTAAAAGATTTTTTAAAAAATTCAGCATCATCTTTGGTCTATTCACGATATAACTATCAATTATTTACAATCATCACATCCGAATAAAGAAATTCAACAAATGATAAATAGTGATACAGAAAAAGGAGATTGGAATATGAAGAATTTTTGAACTTTAAAAGACGTTTATACCTAACAAGAGATTCCTTCTTTAAATTGAGAGAAATTAACTAAAATACTATAACACAATAACAGATATTACATCGGCAATTATGTTAATTATGAAATTATGGAAACAGTTAAAGAAAATAATGAATAAAGTCAGTTAAAAAAAGTAACTATAAAAAGAAATAATAATGTAAGATGTTCCATCATTATGATAAATAATTGTAAAAGAGAATTACACTTTTAAGCACTATCATATTTTTATTTGAACATGCCCTCTAGTCAACATTATCACATATCAAAAATTATGGATAATATTATAGCTTTGAAGCCAAAGTCTATTCTTGATATCGGCACAGGATTTGGTAAATATGTGTATTGTGCAGAGAATATCTAGAACTATGGGATGGTAGACAAAAGTATGAGTTTACAAGAAGAATAGATGGGGTTGAAGTATTTGGAAAGTACATAACTCCTCTACATAAATTGTTTACAATAATATATTTTCTGAAGATATAGTAGAATTGATTGATAGACTTGACTTTAAATATGAATTAGTTTTACTTATTGATGTCCTAGAACACTTTAATAAGGATCAGGGCAAGTGGTTGCTAGAAACTATATTATCAAAATCTACAGGCATTTTGGTAAGTACACCAAAAAAATCCAGTCCTCAAAAAGATGCATTTGATAATATATATGAAACTCATCGATCCAGATGGACAAAAGATGAATTATCTAAGATAGGTAATTGTAACTTTACAAATGATAACATCATTCATTGTATATATTACAAAAGATAAAAATTCTTTAAATAAGTTACAAAATGGGCTGAAATTGTTAAGTATGGCAAGAAATAAATCTTTGTTAAAAAGTTTGAAAAAATTTTAGTTCTATGATTATTATTAATAAAATTTATCAATATATAAAAAATAATGTTTTTATAAATAATGTTTTTATTCATGAAACTTAATCTTTTCAAAATATTAAATTAATTGTAAATCTTTTAACAAAACCATTTGTATTGTTCATATCTCAAATATGCCAAATAAATTCATGTTCTTTTTTCTTTTCCTCATTTGCAAATTTTTTATTACAATAGGTACATTTATGGAAAGATATCAATTTGATATGATACAAATGTTTATCGTCTCTAAAATTTTGTTGATACAATTTTTCCTTATAATTTTCAATCAATTCTCTTAGTGTATAATCCCAACCATGTCTTAGATCCTCAATATCATCAGATTCCGCAATTGGATATATGTACTTCTCATTAGGATTGGTTGATGCAATAAATTCTTGTTTGTCGGAATTGATATCTCCATCTAGTAACAATCGAAGAGCATATTCATTCCCATCATCATTAGTCCATAACTGAATTTTTTGATGAATAATATTATCCGTATTTGCAAGTTTTTCAATATCATAGTCTTCAATCTTACCAGCCTCCATCATTTCATCTTTCTCATCATTATCATCTTTAATTGACAAGTACATTTTAACAATACTATCAGGATTTTAAATATTCATATCCACAAAATCATTTTAAAATAATTTTTAATGAAAATTACCTCCAAATTTCAAGTTATGTATAGATAGGATCACATAGAGGTCTTGTTGATTACTTATGCTATTATCACTCATGAAATAAATATTCGGAGAATCTGTTATTCTACTCTTTTTATAATTGTCATAAAAGTTTCTACCAATATTTGTAAATATTTATGTTCTAAATCTATTTATAAATAATATTTATAATCAAATAATTACTTTTTAGTCGAATTCAATTTGGAAGATATCTTGCTGCAACATAAATTGGTACATATATAGAGAGTTTATCTTTTTCTGGATCATAAATTACATATGTAGAACTCATATCTACATTATCAAAAGCTAAATTGATCATAGTATTATTCACTCTTACATTACTAGCATTCATAATCGGAAAGTCAAGTCTAGTTTTGTTTTTACCTTCTATATTAATTTGTTTAGGATCTGTTACTACTTTGATATTAGTAGCAAAGATGTCGAATCCTAATAAGTTATATTTCATAACAGGTATAATATATTCTAACGGTTCTTTTTTGTCTAAAATAAACGTTTTAATAGTTTCATTGGGAAACACCTGGTTAGAATCAATTTCTATATTATACTCTAATGATTTTGTTAAATTAAATACATTTTTTGAAAGTATTGAATAGGTCTCTAAAAGTATTTAATGGATTATTATCATTACTATTTGCTTGACTATATACAAAAAATGGATCAATTGTAGTCATTATTAATAATAACATTATCAATAAATGAATTACAGTAGTAGATTTATTAGACATATTTAATGGTAAATAATTTTTTAATATAATGCCTTATTTAAATTAGAAAACCAAATTAAGTTCAAATAAATATTTATAGATATATTTCATTCACAGATATTATAATTCATGTGTCAAAGATGGTTCTACTTTCTAATAATTTCAAATTTTATATATATCAATTATTACTAGCCTTGATCCAATTTTAATTTTGATTTGTATTTCTTATTTCTTGGTCTTGTTCTCAATCTATAACCACAACATGGACACCAGAAACCTTCCCATTTGATAAAGAGCTGACATACTTGACAACGTTTTTGTCCTGCTAGATAACGACCAATATTACCAGGTTTTAATGCCTTATGACGTAAGCATATTCCTTTACATACCATTATTACTCACTTTCCTTATCGTTGTCAAAAGAACCAATTTTACTTGGATCAAAGAAAAATGTTTAATTAAAATTGTATAAATTTTGATTAGATAAAATATGATTCAATCTCTCCTAATCTATCTAAGGATCCCTCACATTCACGAAGATCTGAAAATTCTGTCGAAGTTCTCACCTTTTGCAAAAACAAAATAACCTCTTCGTTGTTTACTCCATGTTTGATGTCATATTTTATTTTCCTTTGTACTTTATTTATTCCGCCATAACGTTTATGAATTCTTCGTTCAAACCTACTGGCATCAGGTGAAAGTCCTTTAACATGTTTTATTATCGTTTTTTCCATGTTTTTTACATGCCAATCTCTCATAGGAAAAATATTTTGAGTCAAAAAAATCAATATACTATACAAAACAGTGGAATATAATGCAACCTATTAATCAAACCTTATTTTTATACTCTAGTCTATAACTATTTACATATCTTAACTATCAAAATAGAATTTATAGGATAATATGGCTAAGATCCTATTTTACTACCATTCCACATAGAAAATACGATGGAGTAATTTCAAAAACTATTGAATGTCCTTTCCTTGGACTATCAATCAACATTTTAGCTATTTGATCTTATAATCTAGATATTTTATAGCATTTTTTTTCAGACATAGAAACTACAAAAATTCATATTCTCATGTATCTTGATTTTTGTTTTTCCTCATACTCCTATATATAACGCATTACTTTCAACTACAGAAAAATATATTTTATTATTTTAAGCTATTTTTCCTAGGATATTTGAAGTTTTAACATAGAATTTTAGTTGAGATGAATGAAAGTAATACCAAACAGGATAAATATTTGGTTCATTCTTTTTATCTAAGAATATAATTAAAAGCTCAATATTTACAGTAAAAGGAGTTCACAAAGTTTACAAAATCAAAAATATAAAATTTCTTCGTAGCATTCTAAGCTTTATTTATTCTTCTCCAAATCCTGTTATAATCTGGAATTGATGGTAATGTGTTGGAAGCATGTTCTCATACTACACCTTCTGTCTGTTTATTGTATTGTAAATGAAAATATGTTCCCACGTACCCAAATAACTTGATAAATAAACGAATCTGGAACACAAACTTCTTTTTATTCATCTTTTCTAATTCAATATCAGGTAATAGCTCGCCTCTTTTTACTAAAGACTCATTGAATTTCTCTAGTTCACATAATGGTATTAGGATAGGTAAGTACAATTTTATCACGAATCCAATACAAAAAAGTAATAGATTAAAAATAATTTTCTTTTAGTACTAATTATATCTTATATATCAAATCTGTTAATTTGAAATGTTTTAACAAGTGAGACGATATCATGGTTTAAAAAATGTATTGTACATGGGTTTAGTTAGCTTCTTTACAGATATTTCTACTGAAATGATTACCTCCGTTTTACCTTTGTATATTATTAAAGATTTAGATTTATCAAGAACCATTTTAGGCGCTATCGAAGGATCTGGAGAATTTGTAAATTATATATTTAGAATACCTTCGGGATACATTTCTGACAAAATTGGAAAAAGAAAAATTGTCATTATAATTGGCTATGGAATATCAACTATCAGTAAACCATTTTTTATATTTGCTACCTCATTTTTAGATACTATTATCGTCAGAATTTCTGATAGAATAGGAAA
Organism: uncultured Nitrososphaerales archaeon; assembly: GCA_963695855.1. Lineage (GTDB taxonomy): Archaea > Thermoproteota > Nitrososphaeria > Nitrososphaerales > Nitrososphaeraceae > TH1177. Next base: position 1,730,917 of record CAVOHZ010000010.1, read on the forward strand.
AGGTATTAGAACCGCACCTCGCGATGCATTAATTGCTGATTCTATAGATCAATCCATCTCCGGAAAGGCATTTGGTATTCATAGAACATTAGATCAAATAGGCGCTATAATAGGTCCATTGTTTGCATTTTTAATATTAGAATTGTTTCAAAATATTCAGTACATCTTTTTACTTTCAATAATACCTGGAATAATATCACTTTTTATATTGATATATTTTGTAAAAGATAAACTTTATACAAATAGTAAAAAAGGACTTACTAATATCACCTTTTTTTCAAATTTACAAATTTTATTCATAGAAAATAAAACATTTGTTTATATAATTGTAATATTAGGAATATTTAGCCTAGGCGCTTTCAACTATTCCTTTGTACTTTTAAAATCATCTGATTTAGGAGTTGAACAGAGTTTCATACCTATCATATACACAATAATTAACATCACCCATACTATAATTGGTATTCCTTCAGGAATATTATCAGATCGAATAGGAAAAGAAAGAGTATTAATAATTGGATTTCTGTTGTTTATAATATCTACAATTTTTATGTATTTTTCAGATAAATATAATATCATTTACATCATTTCAATTCCTTTAATTTATGGTCTATATGTTGGTATATCTGAGACTATTCAGAGAGCGTTAATTTCTAAATATGTGTCTCCACAAAATAGAGGAACTGCATTTGGATTCTACGGTCTGATAGTAGGAATATGTCTCTTAATAGGAAATATCACATTTGGTTTCTTGTGGGATAATTATGATATTAACATAGCATTGCTTTATAGTATAAGTCTATCAACTTTAGCAATTATTTTTATGTTTGGTTTTATAAAAATTAAGAAATATTAACTTAAATTATTTTTCTATTGAGATATTAATGATAATAAATCATATAACATGAGTTGGATGTAAAATAAAATTCGAATCTGATAACAGAAATAGCTTTATTTTTAGCTACACATTTTCCAATGATCTTGACAATACTATCTTATCAAAAGAGTAGAAACTTTGAAAAAATATTCATATTATTTGAAGAAGAGAATTTTCAACAGTATAAATAATTATTTCATTAGTCCTGAATAAATACAAGAATTTGCAAAATCTAGTGATAAATTTTATTTCCTCAGTTTAAAAGAATTTTATTATCTATATTTGTATATTTACATTTGCAAAGATAGCACCTTTAAAATTGACTCATAGAAGTTGATTTTCATTTACAAAATTTATAGGTTATATAGGATAATTTAAGAATTGTACCCATTATCAAGATATTTCGTAATTTTAAAAAATAACAATATCTTAAAAATATAGATTAACTATATATATTTAGAGTTGAATAAAAAATAACAATAAACTTTCTTATTAAAAACTCTGTATCTGTATTATCCCATGACATCTGTTACACTCTTTTACTTGGTAAGAGTAAGGAGTGTTGTTACACTAGATGCAGTATAAACAAGATCTAGAAAAGATAAGAAGATGGTGTATAAGACGTAAACTGGAAGGAGGATGGAAAGTAACTGACATCTGTAAACATATACACATATCCAGAATGAGTTTCTACAGATACTGGAACAGGTACAAGAAAGAGGGATTAAATGGACTAAAAGAATCATTCTAAAAGACCCACATACAATTCATAGAACAGATAAAAAGATAGAACAGAAGGTAGTACAGTTAAGAAAGAAATACCATTACTGTCCACACAAGATACAAGGAACTCTTGCGAACCAATACAACATAAAGGTAGGACATATGACAGTATACAGAATTTTATGCAAAAGCGGATTGAACAACAATCCTATCAACAAACCCAGAAAGAAGAGAAAATACATACAATTTGAGCGTAAATTTCCAAATGAATTGTGGCAGATTGACCTGAAAGTTATAGAAAATGAAGGAATTTGGCTGATATCTATTTTTGATGATCACACCAGATATGTGTTATCATCTATCAAATGTGTAGAAGGTACATCAGATAAGATTATTTATCTATTGAAGCGTACAATCAGAAAATATGGAAAACCATTACAGATACTGACAGACCATGGTTCACAATTCTATAATTCACATTCTAAATTACAGTCAGATTTTGATTCTTTCTGCAAAGAATATGACATACAACATGTTATGGGTGGTATAGGAAAACCTACCACACTTGGTAAAATAGAAAGATGGCATCGTACATATGATGTAGAGCGACCTAGATTCAAAAGACATGAGCAATTCATTAAATATTACAATAATAAAAGAGTACATATGTCATTGAACTACATGACACCAGTACAAGTGTATAATAGGAGTGTAACACATGTGGTGGGATAATACATAAAAACTCTGTATCTACAGTAATAGTAGTTGCAATTTTCACTATATCAATTGTTGGTACTTACGGTGTTTTATTGATAAATGGTCAAGCACCTTCCTCATCAAATATTGATATTTCCCAATGCGATAAAGTGATAAATGCCACTTCCTCAACAGGGATGATACATGGAAGTATAACTAATGATTGTATAAACGGAGGAAAAGGTAATGATATTTTGTACGGCGGATTGGGTTATGATATTTTAAATGGAAACGAAGGGGATGATGAACTAATAGGCGATTCTGGGAACGATAAATTGTATGGGGGAGCAGGAGATGATGATTTGGTTGGTAATTTAGGAGATGATCTACTTGACGGTGGAGATGGAAATGATATACTTAAAGGAAATAAAGGTGATGATAAATTGATAGGAGGAAATGGTGATGATACGTTGATAGGTAATTCTGGTGCTGATTTTTACATATGTGGATCAGGAAATGACATCATAGTACAGTTTAACAATTTGAATGGAGATAGAAAAACTGCAGATTGTGAAACAGTAACAAGATAGAAATGAAAATAATGAATAATTATTTTAGTTTCTATTATTATCACTATGCAACAAAAAGAATTAAATGTTATATATTAAATCTTTTCCTAAGCTCTGTAAATTGAAATAATTTTGTTGTATACAGTACTATACTCAAGAAATTTTTGAAAAAATATAATAAATAAGAAAAAGATTACTAGTATCTTTTAACGATATACTTTTCAATTCAAGTAGTATATGTAATTTTGATACATCCATAAAAGTATAAACTATGGATAAAAATAAAGGATTGAATATTAAGCTTGTTTAATTATCTTTTTAAAATGTTCAAGATTCTTGGAAATCTCTTCATTCCAAGATTCTTCTGTATAACCATGTTCTTTTATACCATGTTCCTTAGCATTTTTCAAAACTTCCTCTTCTGTTTCACCATAAATGGTATGAGTACATACAGGGTCTCCTGCATCCTTGCAGTTGATTGAAAGAGTCATATTGTATTTTATTATTAGATTAGAAATTATTTAAACATGATCTAATCAAAAAATATGGATGAATTATTGATGTTGTTAAATCATTCTCTATTTAACTACTGGAGTTGAGCGCCGAGAGTGGGACTCGAACCTCGAAGCCATACAACTGGGTTTATACTGTTAAATTTAAAAGTTCTAATTATTCCCACAATAGGAAATAAATTATTTTAAACCTTTTCTAACATTGTTAAAAGAATAATTTTATATTGTATTATGTAACGTACACTGGAGAAACAAATACATAGGAATTTGCCAAGAGTTATTATTCAAGAACTATTTTGGACAATATTTAGAAATTCGATGAAAAATTTTAAAAAATATTATTTCTATTACTCTCAACGCTAGGAATTAAGTCTTAAATTATGGGCGGTTGTATTTCTCTTACACTCAAATTTCTAAAATCAACCAAGACATTATCCCATCTAAAAGTTGCAGTGGGAGAACCCCATGTAATTATTTGATCTTCTTTCCCTTGACATTTATTACCATCTTTACCCCATCCTCCACTATCACGATCTTCCGCAATTTTGAACCATGTATTGTTGAGATAGGGATCAAGCCAATTCTCAAGTTTTACTGTGCCATCTTTGAGATTATACATGACACTTTTAAACCTAAACCAATTATCTTTTAAATCACCAAAAGGATGAGAAATTTTTGGTTTTTTCCATGGCTTTGCATGAACTAGTTCTTTATTTAAGTTACTTGTTCCATCAAAATAGATTTTAAGCTTATAGCTTGATCCACCACATCCATTATTTATAAGAGAATGATGCTCGGATCTAGCGTAATGTGTTATACCTGGACCTTCGCCTATTTTATATAAATACTCTCCAGTAATTTCTACATTCTTCCAATCTGTAGGTTTATACCAATAGCCTTTTTTCGAGAGCTCTGTAAAGTTATAAGTTTCCATATTTCCTTTTGGATAACCTATTCCGTCTTTGGAATATACTCCCATTCGGGATCTTTCGCCTATGCTATAACTTCCATCCTCATTCTTTATAATACTCTTATAATTATGCAAGTATGGATCTGATTCTGGATCATAATTATTCATAAACCATTCAAAACCATTTTTTTTAGTAGGATAGATTTTTTTTATTCCAAATATATCGATATCCAAATTACTAAAATTTGCTGGCTGATGTTTTATTTCCACTTCATGAAGATCAGCATCTTCTTGGTTTACAGATTCTGGATCTTTATATTTATTCTGTTGTGAAAATACTAAATTCTCATTTATAAAATAAGTGGTAGCTATTAACAGAAAAAACGAAAAAAGTATTATTAAGCTAGTTTTTATTATTTTTTCTTTTTTCATAAATACAATAACGGTATAGATTTGAAAAAGGTTTTCATGTAATAAATATAAGAATAATTGATATTTGAGTAACATCTTAAGTTTATTGGACTAATTATTATCATTATTTGGTATACCAGTCTTTGAAATTGTAAAGTGATCTATTATTATGTTATTTTGAAAGCTAGTTATAGTAGTAGTTCTCTTATCTTAGTTTTATTTACTTATTTATTTTATGGATAATATTTATTTTATGGATAATAATACTCGTATCAGAAAATTCTTAACTTATAAATCGTACATATATAGTAAGTATATTTGTATTCCGAAAGACTTTGAAAAATTAAATTTGGAAGAAAACCAATTAATGAAATTAATGTTAAATGAAAATAATCAATTAATTGTTACTAGATTAGAGATTTAGATATATCTTTAAAACAATCTTCTCTTCAGGAAACTCAAGATCCCTGTCTAGTTCTAATGCTTTTTCTATATCATCTTTATAAATACGACCCAGTTCACATTTGGTTTTTTGCTTTGTTATACTAAGCATCAGCATATTTTGGATCTGTCTCCAAAGCCTTGTCCAAAAGATTCAAGCCTCTTTCATATCTACCAAGTATGTCAAGAACATTGCCTTTGTTATAGTAGGTTAGAACATATTTTGGATCTATATCTAATGATTTCTATAATAATTTTAGGGGAAACTCGTACTTTTTCTGTAATAACAACTTGTAGAAAGTAAGAAAAGATTATATTTATTATCTTCAATTTCTACATATTTATCAATATAGTGTTTTTGCAAAGGTTTCCATTTGTTACCATCTTTAAAATCATATTCTAATTCCTCTATTTGAAAATCATGTACACTAAAAGTTTCGTTCGAATTTTTGGAAATTAACATTAAATCTTTTGACAAAGCAATATTGCTGGTATAGATATAACGAAAAAATGATTGCAAATGAATAATTGTTGTTGCAGAAAAATTGAGGAAGATATTTGTTATGTGTTATCTTCTGTGCATAACAAGTATCAGTTATTGTTGCTTGCTGTTTCTGTTCGTATCATGTTCATACTTTTGTTGCAGGTAGCACCAATATTTGACCGACCATGTTAGGCAGGTGTACGTGACAGACATAATTTATGATTCCCGGATTGTTTGCTATGAATGATACAGTATTGATTTGTCCTCTCATAAGTTCGAAGTTTCCTACTCCATCGACCGTAATTACATGATGTGCTCCTTGTACTCCTATGAAATGGAGAGTGACTTTATCGCCTTGGTTAACCACTATTTGATTTGGAGCGAATGCAAATGATCTAAAGTCCCAAGCTCCTGCTTTATTTGGTTCTGTTATCTTGATTCCTCCTCCAGTTGGTATAGTCGAATTTGCAGGAGGCTGCTCTGCTGGATGTAGTGGAGTATTCTGGGGACAAGTATCACATTTTACGGCAGCGTTTATGTTTGTCATTCCATCAAAATGTACTGTATTTATCCAGAATTCCTTGTTCGTTGTTTGATTTGGGTTAACTGCTTTTACTGCTGCTCCAGTCATACTACTACTTGCTGATGCAGCCTTGTACTCATTTGGTGTTTCTGTTGTTGTGCTTTTTGCAGGTTGGTAAACTTCTTGTGTCATTGCTTTCTGTAAGTTTTGAGTATTGTTGATGCCAATTATCATAGCCCCTACCACTGATGCAGCTATGATTGTCACAGCCATTAGCTGTGCTTGTTTTAAATCTATTATTTTTTTTCGATTCATTTTGTAGATGTAATATGTTCTAGTTTTCATATAAACAAGGAGACAAATTCCATCTCTGAATTTCACAAATGGAATTCGTCTAACTAAGGCAAAAATAGCAAAATTATTTTCAAAATCAGTTTAAGTATTTCTCGATCTTTGTTATAATAAATATTCTTCTTTCGCAAATGAAGAAAAAAGAACTACGCTTATTGCATCTATAATCGTTAATATATTAAATACGAACTAGATAACAAGAAATCAGAGAATAATGATAGTTCAAAGCCAAAGAGCAAAGAAAGCACTCCTAGCTGCTTTGGCTGATGAAGAAATGACTAAAATCTTGGATTCTGTTATGTATCAATCTAAATCTATTGCTGATATCACAAGAGAAAATAATATTGCACATACTACATGCTATAGAAAAACCAAATGGCTAATTAACGAAGGACTTGTTATAGTTGACAAAATTGTTATTACACCGGAAGGAAAGAAATTTAGTTTGTATCGTAGTGTTTTCAAATCTATAAACGCAAAATACGAAATCAATAATGTAATTGTAGAAGCTGAACAGAATTTTGACATTGTAAAAAAGACAATGGCATGGTTTTATTCATTAGAATGATGATCATAGGAATTATAATAACACAACAACTCAGTTATTGCTGCTACTAGTAGTCCTACTACCACCATTACTATTATCATTATCTATATTACTTTCAATCATCTTTTTTCCTCGTTTTTCTGCATAATAAAATCTAAACCACATTATAATAGTGAAAACGATTGCAGAGCCAACATGAATTTGCGATCCAATATTTGGTGGCAAAGTTGAAAATATAGCAATTCTATTATTCTCTATTATTTCTCCTAAAATGTAAACTGCAATAAATATTGATATTTGAAATTGGAATGCTTTAATGCTCTTGGATCTTACTGCAAGCCACATGAATATGATCAACGGTATGAATGACAGAATAAGTGTAATATCACTCATAGAATGCAAAAAATAAGAAGTACTGATAGTATTGTTAATTTCAAATATATTTATCAAGTGTTAAACTCCTGCTGTTGTTGTTTTTTTGCTTTAAACGTACTTATAAGATACATTACTGCGAACAAAAGCAATGCCATCATCGATAATGGTTCTAGAAATCCTTTTGCCAATAATCTAAAACCAAGAGTTCCAACAATGTGGTAGAAAACCTGAATTAAAATAAATCCAATAAGTATTATGGTTAATTTTGTAAGATGATTATTATTATTGATACTGTTTCTTGATTTTAAAATAAAGTATGCTGGAATTATAGCAGCAACGATGTAAACAATAGCGTCAATAAGATTATAATATTGAGTTTCCAGCATTTTTAGACTAATTCACCACTATTTAACAACTAATACTTTATAATTATATTGAACATTAAAAGTAGTTATACGAATTCCAGTTTTGGAATTCACACATAAAATTCGTGTCTATTCTTATTAGAGCAATAAAGCAGATCGTAGAATAATGAATAATGAATAACATAAATCCTTTTATGAAATATCAGAAATAAAAAAATGAATTTGAGAAGCTACAGAAGAAACACCAAAATATACCTTGCTATGGTAGATCCCTGTCTTGTTTATAACAAGCATGTTCCAGCTGTTTACAATAAGGATACTCATTATGTAATAAATGAAAAGTTAACGTTAGAAATACTCAAGAAAATTTCTGATTGTGAACAAGTATTACAAATCAGTGATGAATACACAGGCTGCTCTGCAACCATGGATGCATTATATGAGCTTAATCAGAGAAATTCCTCTAAATACAGTTTCTATGGATAAGGATGTGTTTTTAGATAATAAAAATATAGCTGTTGAACAAGAAGTAAAGAATATCAAACTTCAAAATTAATTAGACTAGACTTTTCATTTAAGAGAAGTATTATCAAATATTAAATATTATTAGAATTTCAAAACTGTCCTAATTTATTAGGTAAGAAAGGAAAAAGTTATAACAATATTTTTTGAAATATACAATCCTAATCCTGTACCTTTATCCTATTTCATTACAAAATTAACTTATCCATTATTTATCCATTTATTTACTATTATCAATAATGTCAACTCATTCAAGTTCTTTCTCTTGTTTGCTTACATTGCTTAATGGTATGGTAAAATAGAATACTGCTCCACCTCTATGATCTTTATCATTGTTCTCTGCCCATATCTTTCCACCATGAGCTTCAATTATGTTTTTTGAAATATACAATCCTAATCCTATTCCTTGAAAGGATGTTGTGATAAACTTTGAAAATAACTTTGGAAATATTTCTGAATCTATCCCTTCGCCTGTATCCCTTACAGTTACCATGGCATATCTTTCATCCATTTTCTCGGCATTAACAAATATCTCTCCTTCTTTAGTAAATTTTATGGCATTACTTATAAGGTTAGAAATTACTTGACTAATTCTTTCTTTATCTGCCTCCACGATTAAAGTTTCTTTAGCTGTTTTAGAAAATAACTTGATATTCTGCCTACCGTCATCTTCTATCAGTGTACAATAGTCATTTACGACGGTTGATAATAGATCATTTAAATTGAAAGGTTCCTTTTCCAAATTTAGTGATTTGCTTTCAATTCTAGTGACATCCAATATTTCGCTAGATAGTCTTTGAAGTCTAGTGGCATTTCGTTGTATCCCTTCTATGAACTGTTCTTGTTTTTCAGGATGCATTGACAACAGCTGTGAAAAATTTAGAATAGATTGAGTTGGTGTTCTTAATTCATGTGCAGCTACATTGATAAATTCTTTTTGCATCGTATCATTCTTTTGCAAATCTTCATTTGCGCTTAAAAGTGCTTTATTAGATTCTTCCAGTTGTGCTGTTCTATGCTTTACTTCTTTATCGAGATTCCTGTTCCATTTTACAAGAAATATTATTAGAATAATGACTGCCAATGTAAATGCCAAAATTAATGAAAATAGTTTTACTCTTTCTAAAAAAAGAGCCTGTTCTATAGAAGAATAGATTGATTCTATAGGACTTATAACAAAAACGAAATAGCTAGGTTCTCCTTGTAATAGAATTGGTTGACCAGTGTTCAATCTTTCACCACTTCCAAAATTATATACGGCAAAATCTTCAGATAAATTATTTGAGAAGACCTTACGATAATAATCATTTTGAATATCATTAAAATTAAAGAATGATTGAACTTTATCACCAAAAAAATTTTCACCAAATAATTGTGCCCTAGGAGTAGCAATATAATTTGCATTTCTATCATAAGCCACCAAGAAGCTTGAATTTATATTGTTAATATTTCCATAATGGGCAAAAAAATCCTTGCTAGGTATCTCAACCCCGATAAGACCAATATACCGACCATCTTCTCTATTTATTATTGGAGCTATTAATGAAATTTTGTATTTATCATCCATTCCCTTGTAACCATCAGAAAAGATAGGTTTTAATTTACTTTTTACCTGTTGAACATACTCTCTAAAGGAGATATCTATATTTACAAAGCTTCTTTGCCCCTCTGATACTATGTTATAGGTCATTATATCATCACTATCAGCAATAAAAAGTCCATCGACTTTGGTAATGGCAGCAATATCTCTAAATTTCTCATTAAATAATTTTTCAATCCTCTCTCCATATAATTCGCCTTGTTGTAAATATATAGAATCAGTCAGTCCTTGGAGAATTGACATTATTAATTTTAGATCAGAGCTAATATGTTCCGCCATAACTTTAGTGGATTCAATCTGTTCATCTCTTTGTTGTAAAAACATTTCATTCTTTATATTTTCCTCAGCAATCTTTTCCTGATAATAAAACAAACTATAAGATATGATAATTATCAAAATCATAGAAATAATACTTAATTTACTTTTATTATCGGAAAGAAAACGAAGAGATGAAATTAGTGTCATTATTTTAATATTTCAGGTACTACGATTTTTCCGTCAATTATATCTTGTTTTAATTGTTGTATTCTAGTTTTTACATTTTCAGGAACAATCTTATCTAAACTATGGAATGAGGATATATAGACAACACCATCACCTGCTGCCCCTTTGTTCATCTCCAAACCAGGTTTAAATATTTGTCCAGAAAAATTTCCATATTGGACCATATTAATAACACTATCTAACGATTTTTCCACATCTAAAATAAATGAACTAAGAACATTGTTGGGAGCCAATTTATTTTGATCGGATACCGCTCCAAATACATATATTCCTCGTGTCTTAGCAGCTTCAATAACTCCATGACCAGATGTGTCTGCTACTTGCAGTAAAAAATCTGCTCCTTTGTTTATTAAATCATTTGCTGACTTTTTCCCTTTAATTGGATTGTCCCAGTCGTCTAAATAGATATCAAGTACTGTGATATTAGGATCAACATAAGCGGCTCCTCTCTTATAGCCTTCATATATATTTATTATATTTGGATATTTTTCTCCACCTATAAAACCAATTACCTTCGTCTTTGACATCATTGCTGCTAATGCTCCTAACAAATATGTTCCTTCTTGCTGCATTGGAAAAATGGATGCAACATTCGAAGAATTAACTAGACCTGTAAAAACTATAAATTTTGTATCAGGATAGTCTTTGGCAACCTTAATTGTGGGATCCCCCCATTCAAATCCATGGGATATAATCAAATCATAATTTTTACTTGCATAATCTCTCAAAGTCATTTCTATATTAGGAATATCAACATTTTCTTTAAAGTTTATTTCATGACCATATCTTAAATTTAATAATTGTACCGAATTATACCCAAAAGCTGCCCATCCTGCATCACTGAACAAACCGTCGGTTAATAAAGCAATTTTTAGCTTTGAATCCGAAATATTCGTTGTTACATTTAATGAAGAAATGCTCAATGACTTGGTAATATTATCGGTATCAGTAATGCCATAAACAAAATGAAATACTGTAAAAAATCCTATAGATATAACAAGTATCCCTGAAATTAAAACTATGGCAAACCTGTTATACATATATTATTACTTAGTCAAGCAACAATATTCTTTATTAAGATTACAAGTAATTATTAATAGTTAATTTAACAAAGAAATAAGATGAGTCTATTTCATAAAAATTTCATAAAATTATCTTTTATTTTTTTTAACTTTTAGCTTTTTAAAACATATTGTTTTGCATTTTGAATTCAAAGAACCAGATTTTTATCTTTTATTCTTTTTTCAGCCATTTTGAACTAAAATTGAATATTGAGCATGAAAAAAATGTAAAAAAGAACCTAAAGTGAGATGTAGTATAGACAGTTTCAGTAGTTATTATATTCTTATTCTTGTCATAAAATATAGTGTTACAAAATGTCTTTTGTATTGATACTCATAACACAATTCTAATTCAAATGTTCAATAGCCTTTTTTAAATCTTCAAATACCATTACTGGATGAAATTCAACTTTGGCTCCTAAATCCTGAAATAAGGGTTCTGCTATTGATGGTATCATATCAGCACTTTCGATGTTAATGATAAATGCAAAGGTTCTATCACCACCTGCTTCAAAGAAATATGCTGCTTCTGCCTTCACCTTCTGTATGTAATTCTCAAGTTCTTGTAAGAATTTTGGATTTTTTACCAGCTTGTTGCCTGCTTCTGTTGGTATCTGTGCTCTAACTAAAAATCTCATATGTTGTTTCTAATAATATTATGTCTCTTTAAACTTTCTATAGTTAAGTTAACGTAATGAAATGAATTATTAAATTTATATGATTATTCCAAAAATTATTAAAAATCTACTTTACGATTATAAATAATAGTTTTGTATAGTAGTACAGATATGTGATTAGTTCTAGCTCTTCTTGTTCTGTTGAAGAGAGGAGATCATTAAATACAATCTCAAAAAAAATGATGTTGAACTTGGATTAACAAATTATAGATATGGCAATTGTTGCACTAATAAAATAGCTAAATCTTGCGAAACCGATTGTTTTACAATGGTTATTATTCAATCATTACTTGAACCTAACGAAACATCTGCTGTGGTGCTAGAAGCATCAAATTGAGTTGGGACTGGATTGTTACCGTCATCTTGATAAGAAGTTGATGTTCCTCTCTTCTTAATGTATAATAAGACATAACCCTCAGTTTTATATTGTCAAAGTATGATCATGTCAATAGAATTGAAAATAAATAGATATTATTCTAAATGCTTTATTTTGTTTATATCTAGCCAGTCACAGGGTCTATAAATTATAAATAATATACACTTTGTTTATATCATTGTAGAACCTTTTTTTACCTAGACTTTGACCTAGACTAAAGTGTATCTAACTATTTTTTACCTCAAGCTTCATGAGATTCGGTTCAATCTACGATATTGTGATAAAACGCAATTATCCTAACATAAAACTAGAAAAATGCGCAATTAACAGAGAATATGGATAGCCCTAGTGAATGTACAAATGCTTGAAGAAAGAAACAAAGAAAGAATGAAAGATTATCAGTCTCTATCCAGAAACACCAGAATACCAGGAATTAAATACAAAGGACATAACAAGTACTGATATCACATACCACCGCTTTGCTCTTCTATCATATATCTAAACATGGTAAAGACATCAGACCATATGGCTGCAGACATAATTAGAGAAGATAATTATCACCAGAAATTCTGAAAGTTATGCTGCAAATATCTCAGATACTTTGATAAAGTAGTAGAGTAGACCAAAATACAGAAAAGCTGGATGTTTTCTAATTTTCTATTATCTTAAATAATGTAAAATAAATCTCAAAAATGTAAAATAATGACATTTTTAGCTTTAACGTAATACTATGAAAGTTTGTAGAAAAATCCAGAGTATTTATGCCACATAGTTTCCAAATATCCAAGTAACTATGATAAGGTGATAGAGGAGGGGGAGCTTTTGGTATATATGTGGTCTTTAATTGGTGTTTTGTGCCCGATACCACAAAAATGCATTAGATGATATAACAAAAATCGCAAAAACTGAAGACAATGGTAGACCTAGAATTGATTCTCATAATGAAGATAATATAATCTAGTGATATCGTTCCAAAAGTCAGAGAATGATATTCTAAAGATGTATTCAAGTTGTTGAGCTACTGAAGATAAATGGAAGACCAGTTATCCCAAATAACAACTTTATCATACATACAACATCATAACGAGATCACTTTTTTCTATGCATCTTCATGCTCAAGAAACAAAGTCTATGATAACAAGGATTGAAACAAAACAAGCAGTCAAGCTCTAGCGGAATTCAACTATTATCATTTTTTATTTTACGAATATTGAAAAAACAATGTCTTTTAATAATTGTTTGAAATACTAACATTGAAAAGCAAACAAGAGTTCAAGTCTATAATCATTAATGAATAAATCCTAAGATCAAATATAATTGTAAATATCAATATAGAATTTTATAATATTTTTAGTTTTTAGTATAGTTGATAATTCCTGAGTATACCGTGGTTTGTAAGAATATCACTAGAGTAATAAGGTTTTATTGTTATTCTTGTGATTACATGGCTTTTACATTTTTGCATTCTAGTAGAAGCTCATTAAAAATAAAAAGAATAGTCATCGTTTTTTATGGTCGTTTTCATTGTTGTTATTATTATGATTGGATTTCAAACATAACCGGAAATCACTACCCAACGAGGTGGAAAGTTCCAAGTAATCTTATTTGTATTTTACCAAATACCTGAAGGTAAGAGGAATGAAGAAGTTAAGATAAGTTTGTTCATTAAATCGAAAAAACAAATAACAGTATAAAAAAACGGGCTATTCATATAGTATGAAGACTAATAAAGAGTAAATAATGAAGACAGAATTCAGTTATCATTATTTGTCATATTGTTTTTCTGTTTTCTTTCCCTTTTTCTCTATGTTTTTATTATCAGTCCATGGTGAATTTGAACAAGAAGAAGACTATTCAAACATGGACATATACGGAAACATATTTTACAACAATATCGAGGACGAAATCTTGGACATCGAACCTCCTGTTCCAATGAATACCACAGAACTGATAGAAATAGGAAAGAATATTACAATTATCCACAATCCTTCTAGTGAAAAATATTTTTAATATCTATCTGTAGTTAATTGTTACTGTTGGTATACAATGGTGGTAGGTTAACAAAATACAATCAGATTCCTAAGAAGGGGGCGGCCGATTTCTATGATTATTGAGTAGGAAACTAACGAAAGGATAAAAAGGAATACACATAGTAGAGAGACTTATGACGAAATTTTGATTACATTTTTAGACTATTCTGAGAAATATAACAGTCCAAAATTTCATTATGATTAGTTAATTAATTTAAAGAAAAAAAGAAAAGTAAAATAATATTAAAATTTACAAATTGGTGACTTTGTTGAAATTAAAAAAAAAGAATGGCAAAATTGTAATAGAGAAAATGAAAAATGAAAAATAATATTGTTGATTCAACTATTACAAACGAGATCTCATACTATAACTGTGGATGTTCTATTCTAATGAATTTGACAAGCATTTATTAGAGGTAGAACATGCACTGCTAAATCTATTTCCTTAAATTAACACAGTCTTTAAAACACTAAAATGCTCCAATTGTATCTCCATCTCAAACTATAAAGAATTCTCTACTCTATTTTAGGCTCTGTTAAGTTAAGGAAAATTTATGAAATAAATTGAAAAATTCTTTTGAAATTGAGCATAGAACATAATATAAAAGTAGAATATACACATTACTTTATCCTTAAGTTAACATCTATGAAAATCTCTATCTGTATCAGGTCATCCTTATGTTCCTGTTAAGCGTAATATTCTATTATAATTCATCATATTAAAAATTATCTAAAATAGCATATGCTATACTTGTTACTTTCCCTTGATTTTGCTTTTTTTCATTCTTTTTTTATTTTATTTTCTTTTTTTTATGTCGGCTAACAGGCGGCAAACATCTATTCACCTTCTTTATGAGGTAGTAGTATAGCCGCTCGGATATTGGTTCAGTCAGAGCCTCACTCTCGTACGGAGTATGTTAACTTTGAACCTAGCCTGAATACAGAAGGGATTGGTACCCAATAAAGATTTTCATATAGTCAGGGCCCTATTTTAGGTGGTACCAAGTAGTTTGAAACTGGTGATCCATGATGATGAATTATTAACCATCTTTTCTGGTTATTATCATATTCATATATGTTCGTTGCAACTACACCAGATCATCAATAGGACATAACAACCTCAATATATTATGAACATTATCGCCTAATACCATTTTATATATAGGCGATGCCAATAACGCCAAATCAATCAAGACAAAAATTTTTTATTATTTATCTTGTTGTGATTAGTAGCATTATCGCTAGAGTAATAGACTAAATTAACTAGTTTAAATATGTTAAAAAATTTAGGGTTATGATGATGATTGTAGTTCAATTATCCCCAAATCTGAGAGGCATTGTAGTATAGTTTGTTGAGTCTCAAGAGATATATCTGCGAATGTTAGTGTAGTCTCAAAACCTTCTAATTTATCCTCATTTGGAATGGCAGGATTGCTTAGTTGTTCACAAAACTGTCCAACTGTTGTTCCCTCGTTGTCAACTGTTGTTCCCTCGTTGTCAGAAAGTTTAGAAAGAGCATCCTTTAGGGCTTGTGTTTGTTCATTTATATTGACACTTACATATATTTACCAGATTCTTGTCCAAGTTTATTCTATCTCCTAAACCGTTGCCATTTACACTGTCAGGACTATCTTCAGTTCTCTCTAGTTCATTTGCTGCTATGTCATCCTGTGGAGTCTCAGTAATATCTATACCATTGACATTTACGTTCTTATTCAAACAACTAATTTCTGTATATTTACATCAGATGATTTTGAATCAGGGTATGTCTTATAATGATCATTTCCATAATGAAAATCGTATATTTTTGCCTGTGCATTTGTAGTTAGTGATGCGTTAATAATCAATAGACTTCCGGTGAATATTGTTACTGATAAAGGCCCTTAAACTAGTTTATTATTGATCATGGGTTCTATAATTCTATTAAGATATTTCTGACGTTTCGAGAATTATTATTTGAAAATTTCGAATTTCAAACTTCAGAAATAATGATAGTACAAAGAATAGCGATTGATGTTAAGGTAGAAAGTATTTACTCATATAGATAAAGATTAAAATAAAAAATAAAAAAATTTGAACTTCAGAACATTACAATATGACCTGACTCATTACTTAATGTTATTCCTGGATAGTCTATCACGGATCCATTTGGTACAGGAGTAAGAAATTCATCTGAGGCATCAAATACCTCTACATTTGCAGTAGTAATTGTCCATCGTGAATTTGTAGTTGATTCCCTGCGAAGATATATTTTATGCCTATTTACTTTCTCGATTGGGCTACCTCCTGACATATGCTGTCCACTTCTTGGGTCATTTAATTCCGGATCTTCAACATTGCTATTACTTCCAAATCTTAACTCTTGTTTTTTATTTTTTTCATGAAAGGGATTTTCAGCATGATCACCTTGTCTTCTACACCTAAATTCCCTACCTCCAATGCCAAGAAATACTCGCTCATTACTATCTATATCTTCATCTCCTGTCGTTACGGTAAGAATTATGTGATCTACCAAAGCTACCATTATTATTATATATTTATTATAAGGTTTTTAAATATGATCTTTTAGGTATAAATTAAACTCTTAAATTATATCACATGAAAATTTTTTGATGTCGAAGTTAAAAAAACAACTAGATAATAGTAAAAATAATTATCCTAATTTTAATTTTAATTCTTTAGATGAAAATGCTATCTTGAATCTACTAAAATATGATTCTGTTATATCTTTTGATGATCTAGTTTCGAAATTAAATATAAACAATCCCAGATTATAATTGATACTCTTACAAAATTAATTGAAGATGAAATTATACTACTAAAACAGGAAGACGATACGTTGTATTTTAGTCTTAAATATAAATAGAAAAATATTATTTTAGAGATAAATTGGATATAAAATACCATTTTTGTCATTTAATTATTTTGAATTCATCTAAAACTTCTCCGTCATTGGAATAGTATTTACCTATTAACGTATTTCCGTTATAATCTACATCGACGTTTAAAAATCCATAGCTGGAATCTTGCTGGTATACGATATAAGGTTCCTCGTTGGTAAAAGGATCAAAATTAACTCCACCAGTTCCTACAATAATTTGAAACATTCCTTTATGGGGTGTGTATTCAGTTTTGCCGTTATCGTTAATAATTGGTTGTGATTGATGGATTTATTTTATTATAAGATAGAGGATATGTTCTTTGATAATTATGGGCATGACCACTAAACAGTATATCTACACCATATTTTTCAAATAGTGGATGGTATGTATCTCTCAATTTTTTTATTGGATCACAAGAGTCATGATCTCCGCAGAGTGAAGAATATTGTTGTCTATAAGTCATAACAATAATACACTTTATATCCGGATTTTTTGACGCCTGTGACAGATCTTTATCAACATATTCATATTGTTCTGTTTCTTCAACATCTGAGAAACGATCTTCATCACCAACACTGTATGTAGATTTAGAAGACATCATTAGAAAATGGATATTTTTGTAATCAAATGAGTAATATGGATCGGATAATCCAAAGTTTTCCATATATTGATTGAAAATGGTTGGCGTCATATAATCATGATATACTCATGTTATCTATACCGGCTTGTAAATACTCTATATATAAATTTTTTAATATTTAATAATGTTATATAATAATAGTATATTAAATAAAAATATTCTATATATAAAATTTATTTAAGCAGTATTTAGACTTCTTTTGTGAAACTTTAATGTGTTCATAAACTATCTACGAATTGAACGCCGGGGAGTGGACCTCGAACCTTCGTTCATCAGATGTAGATTCTACTTTCGAATATTAAAATATTCCTTTAATTAAAAGATTATAGTTAGATATACCCAATCATACACACCTTTTTATTAGAATAATTTTTTTATCTTATCGGAGTCTTTTATAGAAGAGTTACATTATTTTTGCAATCTCGCTAGTATTCATAATGTTATATTTTAGTTATTAGTCTTTAGTCACCGAAATAACCATAAAAATACTTTATTATTAGTTAATTATATTAATTATTCTTGTTAGTAAAAGTAGTCATCTAGACATCATCTTATTATTAACATCTAGACATCATCTTATTATTAACATCATTAACATCATTAATAATTGATTTCTATAAAAATATATCAAAATTTGTGTAAAATCATCTAAATAAACTATAATAAGATTAAATAATGTATTGTATAAAAGTCATTATTATCACTTTGTGCCCAATAACTCAGATTCAAGACAAAAGTCATATTTTAGGAATCTATTCTTCACCACAGAGAAAAATAGAAGATGGTTTAGAATATCTTAGAATTGGATTTGAGGAAAAAAATGAAGCAATATTAATGATTACTAATGAACTAACTAAAAATGAACTTAGAAATGAAATAATAAAAAGATGGAAGATTTCTCCAAATAAATTGGCAGACCTAGAAAAAAATTCCATTATAAACATCAAAAGTTCTACAGAAGTCTATTTTTCGACTAATAGAATAGATCGTGACAAGATTGGCAAACAGTTTTCTGATCTAACAAATAAAGCAATACAGAAACGAAAAAGAGGTCTAAGGGCATTTGGAGATGTCAAAATCTTTTTTGAAAGAGGATATGAAAAATATATTATTGAATTTGAAAAATCATTTCCACCTTCATTTGATTTTCCAATGACGTCTATTTGTGCTTATGATTTAGATGATTTTGAAAAGTTAGATCATCGATCTAGAAAAATACTTTTTGATCATCACAACCTACATCTTACAAATAATCTATTTCGAAATATATTTGATGATTCATTTTCTCTTAGTCTGACTGAACATATTTGTATGTATTATGAGAACGAATTACAATCTCCTTCTTTTTCTGATTCTTTTGTAACTAGTCTATCACGATATCTTGGTGAAGGATTACTACACGATCAATTATGTATTTATCTTTCTATGCATAATATGAAAAAAGATCATCCAAAAACAATACTATCACAACTTGCTAATCTAAAAAAGTCTCCAATAAAAAAAAAATTTATCGTAATTAAAAATAGTGATGATTATTACATCAATGCAGTACGTAACAATCTAAAACCATTTGAAGATTTAAAAAAAGAAATTTTTGAGAAAGCAATAGTAGGCAATAAAAAAGATATTAGAATAGTATGTGATATTCCAAATTTTCTATTTAGATATAAACATTTTGATCAGTGTATTGCTCTAGAAGAATGGTGGGATCAAACAATAGAAGAATTGAATAAAAATCATGGATTAAATGTATCGTTATTATGTCTATATGATAGTAATAATTTTAAAAATATTCCTTTTAAATATCATAGATATAGAATAAATGATATTCATAGTATTGTTTGTGATTCGGAGGGAATAGTACACTCAAAATATTCAAAATTTGATTCACTAACAAATAAGATGAAAAGTGAGAAAGGAGGAGAAGGAAGATAAATGTTAGAGGATATCGGAAATCATAATAATGAGATTTCAAATAATAATAAGAAAAAAACAATAATACTTGTTACAGGTAATATTCAATATTATCAACAACAATTTAATAATTATAATATCAATAAGTACAAAATAACATTCATCAATTGGAATGACATTTTGTCTTTTCTTACGAATTTTGATGATACTAAACGTAAAAACCTTGAATTAATTATTTTAGATATTCCTACAGCAGCAAAAGATGCAAAGACCAATCAGATATCTACTAGCACTATCAGAGAAATCAAAAAAATATTTTATGATACAAGAATATTTTTTATGTTACCATTCGAATCTATGATAGACAATTTACTATCTAAAGCAATATGTAAACAAGAAGATATTCGCCTTCAACCATTTTCAGTATTTGATATAATAGATTTAATTTCCATCACAAAGAAAAATGAAAGGCTTGATCGATTACAATTAAAAGATCACTGTATGTATATATATTCTTCTGTTGACGATAAGGTCAAGGACGCAATTAAATTTCTAAAAATAGGAATAGAAAATAATGAAATGACTCTACTACTATTAAGCAGAGAGATTGATCCTTCTTATCTGCTATGTCAAATTGCATTACATGATATTGATATAAGTAAATTACAGAATAACGGATTATTGAAGATTGCCAATACTGAAGAATATTATTTATCCTTTAATCAAAAAGACAATAAAATTAACACAGTAACAGTAGATAATAAAAAAGTACATAGCAACTTCTTTAATTTAGCAGATCAAGTTAACAAGAGAGAAGGAATTAATGGATTGCGAATATTTGCTATGCTTGATTGTTTCTTTGAACATGGTTTAATTGATGAATTAGTTGATTATGAATGTGAAACTCCATTTAAATTTAGCAAACCAATTCTTGGGATATGTGCTTATAATGATAAACATATAGCACAATTATCAGAAGATCAAATCAGAAAACTAGTATTAACTCATAGTAGCGTTTGGATATAATTTATTATTTCCTTCAATTTTTTATAATTATATTCTATTTATTAATCACAATACTATCAATCGTTCTTTTTTATCATCTTGTTGTTGGTAGTTGTATAAAAGTGAATGAATGTTACTTCGTAGTTCGTTTAACCAGATTGGTTTGTATATAATAATCTTTTCTATATCTGGATTGTTTTTCTTTAGATGTTCTATATACTCTTTATTTGTAGCAGTAATAAATCTAAATAATAGAGCTTGATCTATATTTTTCAATTTTTTAGATAATTTCATTCCATTCATTTTAGGCATTTTCAAATCCAGTAAAGCGAGATTATATACATTTTTTTTAAAACAGTACAAAGCATCAATAGGATCGGTAAAAGCATCAACTTTATATCCATCATATTCTAAAAATGTTTTAAATAGATTAATGAGATCTTCATCATCATCTACTATTAATATATTTTTACCTTTTGGAATAGGCATTTTTACATGCTCACATTATTAAACAACAACGTCCTTTATAAAGATGAGAGGGAATTATTAACAGTTTGATTTAAGAGATTAACATTTGTCTCAATAGGTGTAAGATTATAATATTTTCGAGAATAATTTTGAATATTCCAGATATAGTAGTATTCTTCACAATTCAGAAGTTTTTCTATTTCCCAATAATGGAATGCAATTATCCATATTTTTGCTATGTTAGAAGGAGTCATTATAAAAAACGTGTACAGCGTCTTTTTTCAATACTCTTTGTATCTGAAGCACTTTATCTCATGATCGTTTACCATGCCGACTGCCTGCATAAAGGCATAGCAGATGGTGGAGCCAACAAACTTGAAACCGTGTTTAAGCAAGTCTTTGCTCATTGTATCGGACTCCTTAGTGTTGGTTGGAATATCTTTAATTGTTTTGATTTTGTTATTGATCGGCCTGCCGTTTACAAACTGCCAGATATACACATCGAAAGTACCGAATTCTTTTTGAATTTTCAAAAATGCTTTGGCATTGTCGATCGTAGATGCAATCTTCAAGCGATTACGGATAATCCCTGGATCAGTAAGGAGTCGATTTACGTCTTCCTTCCCATAACAAGCGATTTTGTCCGCATGGAAGCCATCAAATGCCCTGCGGTAGTTTTCACGTTTATTTAAAACGGTTTGCCATGTAAGACCTGCCTGGGCACCCTCAAGAATTAGGAATTCAAAGAGCGTGTGATCGTCATGCACTGGTACACCCCACTCCTTATCATGATACTCAATCATGAGAGGATTATTAAATCCTGTCCAACTACACCGTCTTTTGTTGTACATTACATTTTCATTGGAGAAGGTATAGTTACTTGTAGATATGACATTCGATGATTTATCCATTTGCTTTAAAATAATATATCAATGATATTAAATATTATGTAACTCACAGATGTTACGTTAATACTAACCTTCTTGAAATGTTTCAACTGATGAAGATGGGAAGTTTTGATAGGAACAAGAATAAGCATATTTATCCTCATTCTACGTTTTAGCAAAATTAAAAAACTAAAATATTATAATAATAAAAATGAAAATCATTTGATACATACAATAAAATAACTTAAATATTTACTAGACATAAATGAAAATTTCTGAACTATGTAAAATGATCCAAGACTCATTTCACTCTGGAAAATATCCTCTGGATCAGGATATTGAAAAACAAATGATAGGTCTTGTACAGGTCATAAACAGATCATCGTCTGATGACCTGAAACTAGAGAAAGACATCAAAATAGAAATAAGATTAAAGGATCTATATGTTTTGAACAACTATATTCAGAGTATCCAACACTTACCAGGAGTAATTGAAATAGATGCATTAGACTCTTTTAAAATGCTAAGTAGACGTATTGGGAGAATAGAGAAACCTAATATTTCATTTCCTACATAGAAGTAAATGCATTGCTTTATAAAATGTGTTTATTCTTTGGTAAAGTTTCTTTTTGGGCATAAGTTATTTATACTTATAGTATTTTTTGATCCTTTCTTAAATCATGAAAAAGATATTGTTGAAAAAAAAACTCCGGCTGAAAGAGCAGCAAGATCATCTCTAATTCTTTCGGGATAACAAATAAAAATGGACAAAATAGCACCAATGAGAAACGCACTTGAAACTACAGTAGATAATAATAAAGTATTTAAGATTTCAAAAAATTCATTATTCACTATAATATTCACAAATTAATATGCTAATTTGAACTAATAGCTTAAAACTTAAATTAATACTCATTATAAAAGCAATATAATTTTTGTAAAGTTATTTTTTATCATAATATGAAATATTTTATTTTAGATTAAATCTATTAATGTGTCTATTACTATAAAACATTTTAATCAAAACTGCTATTAATTTTTAACAAAACAAAGGAATGTTTATTTGTCATAGACTTTAACACCATATAAATGGGATTACATTCACGATTTTCTACCATTAGGTATTTTTATCATCTTTGCTTTTGATGAAAAAGCTAATTGAAGTAAAATTTTTACTTTAATATCAAATAAATTCGAGATAAAATAATAAAAAAGTAAAATTGAATTAAAAAAATTTGTCGAATATTGAAAAATAAATATTTTTACATATCTTAAAAGAATAACAAATAAATTTAAATATATTCTCACTGATGTTTTCATTTTAAATATACTACTAATACAAAAATCTGTTTGCACGGTTCATCTTTTAACTTAACAGTAGGGTTCTACTACATAATTAGCAAGATGCTCGGGAGTGGAACCGTCCATGTAGTACGGTTCTACTACCATGTATTTAGCTTTTATTATTAGAAACTTAATTAAATATAAAAATCAAAATCCGTTTAATAGTTTGTCATTTATCTTACTGAGATTTTCTATTATGAAGAGCATCTTTTTGGATTAATATGAATATCATTTGATAAAAAGAAATTCCTAATTTTAATGCCTCAAAATCTATATTTTTTATTGTTTCATTATTTGATGAAGATAGTATAAATTCATCAATAATTTTTTTGAATTTAAAATCATCATGGTGTTGGAACACAAGCTTAGTCTATCAATATAGTTATTATTAGTTTCTTAGAAATGTTAATGACATGCATGCATAACGTTTGACTACTAGTATTCTAGAAAGACCAATGATAAATGAATTCTATAAAAAAATAATTATCATTAAGTCCGTTTAAAAATAATGAATTACCTAAGTGGTCTTTACTCTTTTATTAGGGATGTAAATAATCCATCATTGGCATTGAGGGGATGGGATTCGAACCCCTATATGTATTCACGGGTTTATATTTTAGTATCGCTAGAGTAATAGATTGTAACTATATAAAAACATGATAGTATACTATAAAAAATAAAAAAAAGAAATGATAGATGTTATCCACACTTAAAGATGACTAGACTAGTCTTGAGGTGGTGGGAATACGGTTGGTGGAATAGCATCATCAAATATGTTATTGATACAATTCACTACAATAGTAAACTGTTCTTCTGAAAAACCTGCATTGGAAAATGCCTGTGCTAATGTAGTACCAAGTTGTTGCAAGGTGTTCTCATCCCCGGCTGCAAATGCTTCGGAAATTTCTTCACATAGTTGTTCAAATGTTGTTACTTGACCTTGTGTTAAATCACTTATCTCAGTAAGTAGTTCAGTCTGCTCTTCTTCTGAATCTAGATTTTCGGTGAAGCAGTCTTCACATGGACTGGGTTCTTCTTCTGCTGGTGGTGGAGTAATTTTTACCTGTTCATTGTCATTGACATTTACACATATGTTTACAAGATTTCTCTCGAAGTTTATACTATCTCCCCATCCATTACCATTTTGTGTACCTGTTGCGTCTGCTGCTCCTTCATTTGCTGCTGCAGTGGCAGTATCATCTTGAGGTATTTGGGTAATATCTATACCATTTACATTTATGTTACTATTTACACACTTTATTTTCTGGATATCTGTATGAGAACTCTTTTTTTGATGGTTATTGTCATAACCGTATCTATTGTCGTCTTGATAATAGTTATTGTCGTATCCATAATCATTGGCGTACATCTGTGCTTGCGCATTTCCTATCATGTTTGATGGATTTAGAGCGAATAGACCTGCTGCCACTATCAACGTGATAGAAGCCAGAACTATCTTTTTTGTCTGATGGGTCATTGCATTGTTAAATGCGAATTTAATATATCTAATGTTGGAAGGAACATTATCTAATGTTATAATATTTCAAGATTCTGAATTATTCACAATAAGAATAATAGCAATTGATCTACAAGTACAATATGAGATATTATAACAATATTATACGTTAAATTATAATAAGTTAATTAATTCAAAATAAATAAAAAATAAATTGAAAGGTGAGATCTCACCCAAACGTTCTGTTTATACTATTGTTGGTGGCGGGATAGCATCGTTAAATACGTCATTTAGACAGTCGAATACAGTGTTAAACTGATCTGTTAATTGTGCTTGGTTAAATGCGTTTTCTAATAGATTGCTAAGTTGTTGCAACGTGTCCTCATCCCCGGCTGCTACTGCTTCGGAAA
Organism: uncultured Nitrososphaerales archaeon; assembly: GCA_963695855.1. Taxonomy (GTDB): domain Archaea; phylum Thermoproteota; class Nitrososphaeria; order Nitrososphaerales; family Nitrososphaeraceae; genus TH1177. The sequence continues at coordinate 1,756,477 of CAVOHZ010000010.1, forward strand.
ATTCTTCACATAGTTGTTCAAATGTGGTTATTTGACCCGATGTCAGTCCACTTATCGCAGTAAGTAGGCTAGCCTGGTCATCATCATTTAGATTTCGGGTAAAACATTCATCACATGTAACCTCTTTGATTGTAATTGAATTTGTTGCTGTACAGGTCTGTGTTTGTCCCGCCGCTATTGTTCCCCTTGTTATGAAACCACCGCTGTCTTCATCACAATCTCCTGTATATGATACAATAAGAGCGGCTTGGCGGGGTGGATCGTTATGATCAGGAGATTGCAACCAAGCAATGATATCGGTGATGTACTGCCCGAAATCTTCTATTACTTGATAATCACCCGGATCCAACGTTACGACTGTTCCACTAGTAGAACTGGGAAATTGTTCTGAAGGATTTGGATTGTTACCAGTCACTTGGAAAAGAAAATCACTTTCATCTATTGTTGTTGATAGTAGGTCTTCACAATCACCTTCAATTTCGTCTGTACAGACAATTTTTTTAGCAACCGTCAAAGTCGTCTCTGGTGGACTAACTTGCTGTTCGTTGTCATTTACATTTACACATATGTTTACAAGGTTCCTGTCGAAGTTTATTTTATCGAAGTCATTACCATTCTGTGAATTTGATGCGTCTGCTGCTTCTATTCCTTCATTTGCTGCTGCAGTAGCAGTAGTGTCTTCAGGTATCTTGGTAATATCTATACCATTGACATTTATGTTACTGTTTACACAGTTTATTTTCTGGATATCTCCAGGAGAACTCTTTTTCGGATAGTTATTGTCATATCCATATTCATAATTTCCGTACATTTGTCCTTGAGCATATCCTATTATTGATGGGTTTAAAGCCAATAGACCTGTCGCTATTATCACCGTGATAGAAGCCAGAACTATCTTTTTTGTCTGATGGGTCATTACCTTGTTATTTACGATTTTAATATATCTGAGGTTGGAAGGAACGCTATTTGATATTGTAATATTTCAAGATTCTGAATTATTGACTATAAGAAGAATAGAAAATGATGTTAAGGTGGAAAGTGAAATCCTTGTGTAGCAACACCAACATATGTGCCACAGAAATTTCATACGGGTTCGGTGGGAATCATGAGCCTACGTACATGAGTTGATATATTCATTTTTATTACTAAAAAGACGATTTTTCTCCTGTATCTTCGCTTAAGGTTAACAAACAACGCAGAGAATTATATAGAATAGCTTTTCTTATCATCTTGAAAAGCTTTGTTATCGCTAGAAGCCATTCTTGGAGTAATAGGAATAAGTGCTACAATAGTCGTCGGTGTAGGAGTATATAGATTACAAAGAAAGGAAAAAGAGGACACTGATAATGTTCTAAGAATAATTAACAGTGTAACCCTAAAACAATCAGAGATTCTTGATTGGTGGAAGATTCAACGTAGAAAACATGTAGATTGGTTTGTATATCATGTTGGTGGCGCTTTACAAACTCTTATAAAAGATTATCAGGAATTAAATGAAGGATTAACTAAATATCAAAATGATACATCTGAAGAAAATCTTAAAAGCATAATGGATATCTTAGACAAGTGCAGAACAACTCTGGCTCAATTAGTGGCATTAGCGGAACGAGATATTTTAGTTGCTGCAGCTCATATTGCCAATCCCTGGATTGAAGGAAAATTTCTTGAAGTGATTTTGTCGTATGAAACTGGAATATTTCTTAGAGAAGAAACAATCCGTTCCATGGATAACGACCAATTAAGTCAATACAAACAATCAGTGCAACTAGTAATCAATAAAATGCAAAATGATCTAGAAATTATACAAAAAGAGAAAAAAATTGAAGAATTAAAATAAGGCCGATGGTTGTATTCCGAATTGCTTGTGCGTTTCTCAGATTAACTGTCCATGTTGTGGGAGTTTAGGTGGTATTTTGGGGGACATGACTCGAACTTATTATCAAAAATTAAAAACTTTAAGATTTTGTAACTATTAAATTAACAATATGAGCAGATACCATAAATTTAGACGAAATTATGATAAATGTTTTTATAAATCAGTTATAAATCCAATCATAAATTATGAAAATATTTTTTGTTCTTTTAGTTGCTGTTACATCGCTAGTATTAGGAATATCCTTTGATGAAAGTTTCTCTGAATTAGAAAATACATATACTAATGAGAAATGTGGCATATCCATTCAATATCCAAAGGATTGGACTGTAGAGGAATCAAATTATAAATATGAAGATAAATCAAAAACTATTGCAGATTTTCAATCTGAAGATGATGATATTTATGGATTGGATATCGAAATAGAAAATTATGGACTTTCAAAATATTCAATGTCAGACATTGCTGAAGAAACAGGGTTTGAGACCTTATTACCAGATTCCAAAATCATATATTCAGGAACTGGTGAGATAAATGGATTTCCTACCTATAAATTAATTTACTCGGATGGTATTGAATTTTATAGATCCCATATTTTGATAATTGCTTATGATAGAGAATATCAATTAAACTTTGACGAATCAAATAAAGAAGACTTTGATAAATATTCATTGATAGTTGATGAAATGGCTAAAAGTATTAAAATTACTAAACCAAATTTTGATGGGATAAATTGTTAAACAAAGTATTTATTTTTTATTTTCTTCTATTACATACCATCTAACTGTTAAAATTTATCAACTATAAAAGTTATTATTTCTTCTGAATCTTCATATAGTTTAATTTAATCTATACAAGTTATTATTTCTTCTGAATCTTCATATATACCAATTAGCCTATATTCTCTAATCCTATTTACTTATAATATCATATAAGCAGGAAAAAATATTTGCTATCGTATTTAATTATAGTAATGTTAAACTACTATAAAGTATTCCAAAAACGAATTGATTAGAAAATATATGCTAAGTGGTATAGTTTAATTTAATCTATACAAGTATATATTTTATATTCTTGTGATCATCGCTATATACAACATATCTTATAGCCTAAGTTCTAGTAACAATTCTATAGAAACTGTTTTTGCACAAAAATCTATGCAAACATATGAAAATGAAAAGTATGGATTTAAAATTCAATATCCGTTCAATTGGGAATATGAGCGTAATCCTATTTTTCTATTTTTCTTTATTAATCTAATCAGCCTTCCATCTCCTGTACCTAAATCTAATATTCTGTTTGTATCTTTAGGAATATGTTCAAATAAAACTGCCTCACCTTCTGAACGGTGCGAAAGACTATCAGATACATTAAGATATGCAAGAGCATTTTGAGCATTAGACCACTCCTTTGCAGATTGACTCATATTTGATTTTCAGAAAATTGTAAATTTTCTTATTCAAATACTTTTCTTATATACATAGTAGAATAGTCTATTGTCAGTGGTTAATTAAAACTACTTATATGTTCAATCAATTTCTTTTAAAAAATTGGACAAATGAATTATAATTTTATAATATGACAAAAGATTTTAAAAAATAAATAGTTATAAAATATTTAGAAATAATGGAACAATGTTAATTGCCATTATCTAAGGGAATTGAATATTCATAGTTTCAATGTTTAATCGCAAATTTAAAATATTAACTAATTGTTTTATCAAAGGACTAAATCTTGAGTCGAGATAGTAGACAATTTTAATAACCTTTTGTTATTTGGTTAATTTATAGAGATATGTAAATAAATTACTTCTCATATATAAATTAAGGAGTGGTAAAAAAAATAGAACCAAATAGAATTTACATTTCTTTTGTTCTATTATTTAGTGTTTTATTACTATGTACAATTCTAACCATTACTCCTGGTACAATTCTGAAGAATGTTGATGCAAATGTAGGAATGGATGGTAGTATGGATGGTATGGATGAGAATGGGGATGAAGAGGAAGATGAGAATGGGGATGAAGATGAAGATGAAAAAAGTCAAGCAACAAGTCAAGCAAATGCTTGTGGTAACGGTGAACTACCATTGAATGTTGGATGTCAAAACACGGCATCGCAATTACAAGGGGATGAAAATTCTGCTGCAATGGATGGATACCAGCGTGAGGCTGAAGAGGATGATGAAGAGGCTGACGTGGATGAAGAAGATGAAACCGATCAAGATGACTTGATTAAGGCACTAAGAGGTCGAGAGGATGTAGATGAGGAAGAAGATGAGGAACAAGATTTTGTAGATGATGAGGGAGATGAGGAAGAATCTCAGGATACTTTGACTGGCACATCTGCTAAACCTGCTAATATTATCACTGAAATTAATGATGATGGTAAAAAGGAAACTACTGAATTGTTAGATAATGGAGGAAGGATAATTACGGTTTTTGAACCCGGTGATGATACGAAAATAGCAAAAGTCGACTCTGTGGATAGTACTGGAAAGCATATAAGCTTTGAAAAATATATATATGATCCAAGTACTGGAACAAAAACACGCTTTGACACTTTGAAGTATGATCCTCCTGGAAAGCCAAAAAGTGAGATTATGACTTGGTATGATCCAAGTACCGAGGCAGTAACATTCATTGAAAAGTCTGAATATAATCCAAGTACTGGAAGAATACAAAGTGCGATTGGGACTTCATATGATCCAAATACTGAGGAGATAACAAAAGTTAAAAAGATTGAGCTTGATCCAATTACTAGAGATCTAAAAAGTTTGAGTGAGACTTCATATGATCCTCCTGGAAAGCCAACAACAGAGAGGGGGACTTTATACGATCCAGGTACTAAAAAGCCAGCAAGTAAGAGTTTCACTACATACGATATAAGTACTGAAAAGCCATTAAGTAAGTTGGTCACTTTATATGATCCAAGTACTGAAGAGGAAAAAAGTTCTACTCTGATTCAATATGTGCCTGGTACTGAAAAGCAAAAAAGTAAGACTGTGGAGCAATATATGCCAGGTACTCGCAAGGTAGCAGGCACTGCAGACATTTTGTATGATCCAAGTACTGGAAAGCCAGAAACAAAGAGTGTGAGTGATTATGATCCAGGTACTACAAACATAAAAAGTAAGACTGTGACGCAATATGTGCCAGGTACTGAAAACCCAGCAAGTAAGAGTATCACTTTATACGATCCAAGTACTAACAAGGGAACGGCAAAAAGTGATATTAAGATTGAATATGACATTAGTACCGGTAAGAAAATAAGGACTACCGATTATGTTCCAAATAATGTAGGAACGCCAAAAAGCATGACAAAATACGATCCTAAAACAAATATGCCAACAACCACTATAAATTACAACCCTGATGGTACTGAAAAAGAAATATTTCTCTATAAAGATGGCAAGATGGTTAAATCTCCACGTTCGCCTGATCTAAAGAAATAATAAAAAGAAGGGAACTTTGCCTATTAAATTTAATTTAGTGCTCTAATGTACATTTTATTTTATTCTTTTCTATGATTTGTGTTTGGCTTAAGGCTTAGTTCCACACACAAACAAAAAACATAGAATAGAATTAAAGATCAAGATTTGTGAAAATTAAGATAAAAAATAGAATAAGGATTACCAACCATATTTTATTATTCACTGGTGACGAATTTAACTCCTTTCAACAGCAAACGAAGTGCGTCCAAGTCATCATTGTGGACACTCACATTTTTGTCAAGGTTCCATTCATTAGCATAGGCAGTTTTTAGTGACAGGATTAATCTATCAAATCTGGAAGGTATAGCAAGTTTCTGTTTTGTTAAAAGTTGATATGTATGTTCCAGCATTTGTTTATGTTCCTTTGCAAAGGATACAGGTATAATAAAGTTGGATTCAGGACTTACGTTCTCAGAACGGTCCCAGTCTAAACTTTCACCGAATTTGGATTTACATTCATTAACGGCAGCCCGGTTACTTCAATCCACAAACCACCATAGATTAGGAATTTCAGTATGGAGTTGAAATATACGGTCAGCAATTCTAGAGGGAGTTGTTTTGTCATATTCCTCTCCTAGGACGATTTTAACTATTTGATTTTCTGTATCGACTTCCCCGATGTATATAGTTGTAATGGATGTAGAGAAGCCGAAATCAATTCCACCTTCATGAAGACAGTAGGGATTTATTGTCTGATCCTTCACTACTGTATTTCCTAGGTGGATCGCTTGTTCTATGTCAGAGATAGCAAAAACGTTACCTATACGCCCCTGGTACTTGAGACAATACTCACGTTCAAAATATACTTCATTCTTTTCCCTTTCTATAAAATCTGAATCATATATTTTTCCTAAGCCTACGGTATAATGGAGAAATATTTTTTTAAACGAATCTTTGAATATCTCATTCTTTTCTATCCTCGAAAACAGATAGTCTGGTCTGTTTGGTGTGCTCGCAAGAATGATTTTTGCTCTGCTCTTCTCTTCGTATGCCTTGATGACGTATTCTAGTTCGTTCTGTTCTGAGAATCTCTAAATGTAATTCGGGTTTATCTGGGTATATCCAAAAAGGAATATCTTCTGTGTCTTCCAGGAATTTAGCAAATTTCTTCGTCGTGGTCCAGGTCTCGGTGAACCATGTTATCGATGGAATCTCCTGCTGCTGTTGTCCCGTTGTCGGTCTCAGTGCTAGGGGAATCAACGTCCTCTCTGCTAATCTGATATTGAATGGGATAGATTCGTTTGGCATTCTCTTCCTTATTCTTATCCTCCTTTTTGTCTATTAAATTTTTTATTGTTGCGATAATGGGTGTGACCATTCCGAGCGATGAAAGTTGTTGATTATTTGCTCTTAGCTCAGCAACCAATTTTACAATGAAGTTATTATCTTTTTGTAAGTCAGGCTTATTCATTTCAATATGCCATTGCTTCAATGTCTCTTTTTGTATCATTTCCATTTCCTGAATTCGTTTACGATAGAATTCTACAAAACCATGTCTAGCATAATATGATATCCATTGTATTGTAGTTTCGTCATTTAATACCTCGGATCTAAATTTTTTGTATGAGCCTTCAGAAAAGTCTAAATTCAATCTTGATTTAACATAATCTATAGTTTCTTGTTTACCAAGACCCATTATGTCAGAATCTAGCATACACTGCCTGATCAAATGTTTTTGTTCTTTGGTAAAATTTTTCTTTTTGGACATAAGTTATGCTCACTTATAGTATTTTTTGGGCTTTTTCAACCAAGTATTTTCATTTGTTCTCCAAAAAAAAAACTAACTAAATTAAAATTATTTTCTGTTGGGGTCATCATCATTATATTCTTTTTTAATATTATTATTATTAGATTCATCATCATTTTCTTCTTCTTTTGGTTTATTCCAATAAAATATATTTGAAGTACCGCATTTTCTACATTTGTTTGTGGATTTGACATAATCCTTCCAGTTCAAGACTTTTCTATCAACTATAGTATGAACCTTATCGGGTTGTGAGATAACAATCTCTGCTTCGAACTTTCTGCAAGAAACTACACTCATGATAATAATATAATATCGATTTCCTGATTAACTTATCTAAATTCTTCCAACAGAAATAAATGCGGAAAGAAAATTACTGAGAATGTTATGTTATAAGAAAAATAGTTAGTTTAAGTAAATTTTCTAACTTTCTACTTTCAATGAAACCTTTTCTATTGCATCATCATATAATTCGTTGTTCCAATAGCACAAACATCATACTCAGAATATGAAAAATCATTTACATGAAATTCTAGTTTCTGTTTTTTCCCATCGACAACATTTATCTCTTGATTTTCATAGTTATTTGCTGATCTTAATGATATAATTATAATATCATCAGGTATATCTTGATCAATTTTTACATTCACCTTTATTTCAAACGTAGGTTGTGTTTTCATGTATTCATCCCATTTTTCCTCAGTGGAAAACTCTCCCAATTTGGATTATGAATATATAACTAAAATTAAAGATCATATGTTTCATTCTATCAAATGGCTAAACTAAACACAATTGGATAACTAAGATAATTGATGATGCAATTCGAATGTTGACAGTCTATCATCATGTTTTGATGGTAACTTATCTAAAAAAAGAAAAAATTAATTATTGTAAATGGTAAATAGATATTATTATCAAAAGAAATAGTTTATCATCAACATTATCAACAACAAAGAATGAGTCGTAATGTGACCTGTTTTTATAATTATCATGATGGTAGTGATCGTATTGGTGATGATGATGATGCAATATGATCTATAATTATTCTTTCTACTATTGTTGTTATTGTAGTACATATTTTTACTACAACCAGAATATGTCAGTGTCTTTCTAATGCTCATTCCGTTGTTTAATATTGTCCTTACCACTGCTAACCTTTCCTCCTTCCTGTTTCTAACGTTTTTTTAAATGCATCTATTGCTATTGTCTGCTCACCAATGATCTTCTTTAGTCGCTCAATCTCTATTTCTTTATTCTTCTTGTTTATCATGTTGTCTTTACCGGAGTCTGAAAGTGCCATCTTACCACCTTCTATAAATTTCTGTTTCCAGTTGTAGAACACATTTGGATTCAGATTGTACTTTCTGTATAGTTCTGCTACTGTGATATTTGTAGTCAATGATTCCATTACAATCCTTGTCTTGTCTTCTGGTGTCCACTTTCTAGTACTATTCTCTTTAACACCCTGCATCTGTATGACCTCCTCTATTAACACTATTAGGAGTAAAAAAGTCTCCATTACAAGGTGTTCTCATTTCAAATGGGTCCAGACCAAAATTTGGTAAAGTTAATTGATATAAATAACAGTTTTCATTCTAACTCATTGAATAAACTCAAATGAATTTATTATCTTATCTGCTATTGTTACATATTGATTATACACATCAATATTAGGAGCATAAAATCTTAAATTGTATTCTATACCATCTGTGATTGTTCCAATGTGGATATATTGCGGATAACTTTCTTCATCTTTATAATCAGAATAAAACCAATTATTGTATACTATTTTATAGGCAGGTTTACCACCCAATGTAGATGCTTTATCAAAACTCACTAGTTTATTGAAATGAAAGTCTTTTGCTTTAAAATTTTTAATTTCTTGTAATTCTTGTTCTGCATATTGATCAAGTATTAAAGTGTTATCGGACGGAAGAAATTCTATACTCATGGAAACAGATGGTCCAAGTAAATTTGAAATAGGTGAAAATTTACCTAGACTTTCGTGAGTATTATCAAGGTAGTTAAAACCATCATATTTCCAATTGAAAGGATATTGAATCTTAAAACCATATTTTTCATTCTCATATGTTTGCATTGATTTTTGTGCGAATATCGGATTTGAAATAACAACTGACATTGAAGATATCACGATTAGAATAGTTGGTAATAATATTAAGAATATCCTTTTCAATTAACGATACAAACAAATAACAAATATAAAAATATATAATAGACTTTTTTCAGAATATTTTTCTTATTATCTATGGTGACTTTAATAGTAGAAATTAATATAAAAAAACTATTTTTAGAAATTAAACATTCCTTAGAATCTAGTGTTTATTTGTAAAAAAGAATTTACTAAATCTAGTTAATTTGATATGATCTTATTTTAGTTAAAGAACCTTTAACTCTATTTTATGATTATCTATTTTTTACGTTTGGCTAATTTCTCTCTTAAGGCTTGTTCAAGAAATTCAGTAGCGGTAATACCTAGATCTATTGCTACTTTTGTGCCTTCTTCCGAGATTAATTTTAAAAAGTATGGTTCCTACAAAGATTTTAAAAAATTTGATGAGTTTTACTAATGTTAGATTATAGTTATTTTATTCCAAAATTTAATTTAAATATCACTCTTGATAGCAATATTAGTGCACAATCCGATGCTTCAGATTCAGATGGTTTTAAATTTTAAGTAATAGAAAGTAACACAAATAGTAAAAAACTTGATGGGAAAAAAGCGTATGAATTAATATTTCAAAAAGCAGGCGTAGTTAGGCCTCTTTTATTATCCCATGGATAGGCAAGCACGGCACATATTGTTAATGAAGTCAGATAGGCTTGAGTCCTTCTTACTATTCTCAAACAACAAACATTTTTTTGTCCATTAAAATGATGTATAACCTTCTGTAAGTATTGTCAGTTTTTATTCTATATTGACTCAAAGGGCGTATTCCTTTACTTGCAACATTTTTCAATGCATAAGAAATTCTGTAGTTAAAGTCTCTAATAGATGGTTCTAACCTCTCTACCTTATCGCATTTGTCTACCCATTCTTTTATTATTTGATAAGATTCGTCAATAGGTAACTTTTTAACATTAATAAGATACGGTGTTAATATCAAATCTAAAATTAACTTTCTGCGATCTTCAACTGGAGTCAATAATAATTTCTCTATCCAGGAATAATAATTCGAATGGGGGTTATAGATATTATCACGATGTTTTTTATGTGAGTTACGTATTTTTTGTCTAAGATTATTTTCGTCAATCTTCTTTTGAATTAAATATTCACTAAATTCTTCTAACAGTTCCCGTGTCACACAAGGTCTATATCCGTTCCATTTCTGCACTATTGTAACAATTTCATTATTCTTTGCATTTACTGATCCTGGTATTCTTAACAAACATGACTTGAATGAAGGATAGTTATTTTTATCTGCTTTACCATTAGATAAATAATCTTTACAAAATCGAAGAAATTGCTCTGAAGGTTTATCATATTTTTCAAATTCTGTTATATATTCTAAAGCCTTTTTACAATAAACTGGCTGTAATATGTGGTATCCGTTGCCACTCCATAGAACTGTTGGAGATCCGTCTAACTTGTCTTTAATATTTCTTAAAGTAGAAGATAGTGCAAGTTTAAAACTCCTATCAGTTTCAAAATTATTTCTATCCAAGTCAAAAAATAGGAAATTTGGTTTGTGTCTCTGAATTTCTTTATACGCTATCAAATAACAATAGGCGTTTATTCTACAGTCAACAAACTGAGAATCAATAAATGAGTTAATAATTTCCTGTTTAGTTCTTACCAGAAATTGAAATTGGTTATTTTGTCGACTTTTGTAAGTTGATACCTTTCTAGGGAATAAAGGTTCTTCTAAGTGTGATAGAATAAAATCTAAACCTGATTGTATCTCTTTAGCGGATGTAGGTGAATAGGTGAATACAGTGAATACGGCTGAAGTAGGGGATATGTCATTTTTATTATTTTTTTTTGTAGTTATTGACATGACTAATTATTAAATTCCTCCTTCTCCTTCTCCTTCTTCGAGATGGATTGGTCCATCAGGGGATAACTGGAATCCTTTAACAATAAGTTCAACTTCTTCTCCTGGTTGTTCTTGTAAAGTTTCTTCATCTTCTTCTCTTTCTAGTGATTCTTCGGTTTCGATTCCTGCTTCATTTTTTTCATTTTTTGATGATCCCCCTATGCTGGCTGTATTCACCGTATTCACCCCTTCTCCATCACCTTCATCTTCACCTTCATCTTCACCTTCTTTGTTTTTTACTTCCTTAACTACAATCTTTGTCCTGTCTTCTTCTACCAATCTTTGGATTGTCTCAGGATCATAAGTCCAAACATTTCCTTTTTTAGTATGTTTTACTACTCCTCCAAACGAATCTCCTAGATAATTAGACATTGTTGTTGTTCGATATATAGTGCCGTAATCATCTGTATGATATTCGTTAGGATTCTTTTCATTCAACATGCCTGGAATTTCATTCATTAGTTCGTCCCAGATACTTTTAGAAGAAAGTTTGGGTCCATTGAATTTAATTAAAGTCGCCACTATACGCAATAAGACAGATTCGATTGTCGATTCCTTCTTTTCGTTCTTGATATCCAGAAATTTCTGTAATGTTTCTATAACTTCATTCAAACATTTACATCCATAAAATAACTGAACCGAATGTTTCACTAACTGTTTATCTCTACCTTCAACTCCAATATCCAAATCTGGAATTGGGTCATTGAAGTGTCTGAGTCGATAAACAAGTAATAATTTTCTATAATTCATTAATTCTTGATATAGTTTGTCCTTCTGAGGCCCACCAACGTTTGAATCGGGATTCAAGACTTCCAGTATATCGTGTTTGGTGCTTCCCTTGACGCAATTTATTGGAAATGTTCTTGAATTAACACCTTTGGCAATGGACTGACTTAGTGATCTTTCAGACACAATAATCTTTGGACAATAACTAAAGAAATACTCAGGTTTCAAAGTGTAAGGATTTATTTTTGAAACTGTCCCATAATATGAAGATCCTGTCTTAAGCACGGCCATAAGTTCAGGCAATTTATCAATTTTATCTGCCTCTTCTAGAACCATAGTACATTGGACAGGTTCTACGAACCCTAATAATCGGAATAAGTTCGCTGCACTCGGATCCGTCATCACGACTGTTTTATATGCTATAGCCCTGAAAGTCTCTGCTAATGAACTCTTACCACTTCCATTACCACCAACTGGATACAAATATTCAGTAGTGGGAAATCTATCTTGAAAATGTGATGTAATTATTTTAATCGTTACTAATATCAATTTGTGTTTTGATTGATTGTTATATTTAGAAACAATTTCTAAACCATTATAGTAAAAATAATCAAGACCAATATTATTTTGTTCGAGAAATTTATTGTAACTATTAATTTCATCTAAACTTTCAAATTCAAGTCGTATATAGGGACATTCTTCGTATGTTGGAGGAACCAAGATCCGCGTCGTTTCTTCTATTTGGTTAGTTGATTCAAACTGATTTTTTTCAGCATTATACTTAATAAAAACAGGTTTTCCTTCTTCAATATAGACAGCCTCACGAAGATCCCCTTTTCCCATTCGAGAATATTTAAAAGTAGTAATTGGGCGTTTTGGTTTTTCTTTCTTTTCTAGTTCTTGGCTTTCTTCTTCTTCCTCCTCCTTTTCCTCTTTTGTTTGAGAAGATTCTTGATTGTAATTTGCTAGAAGGAGATCTTCATTATCATTCAGTAAACTCCTTAAACTCAATTTGTCATTAATATCATGAATTCCATATTCTTCGGCTTGTTCGAATAAGATTTTATAATTGTTTTGCCATTTCTTTTTATCAATTGTAAATAGTATGTCGTCATTTGTTGCGTGATTCAAAGGTATTCTTACATTTTCAGTATCTATATTATACGTAGGTGCATTTCTTATCAAACCACGAGCAATTGAGTTCTCATTTTGTTTTAAATGAATAATTTTCTCATTAGTTTTAGAATTATGACCGTTGGTATCGGTATTATTGTTACTCATTTTTGGGATTTCCCTATGTCTTGATAATCCAGACCACGAGCTGACCAACCATACCGGGGAGCAACATACAATCTAATCATAACATCATGAAGGATTTCTGGTCTATTCAGGTATTGACATATATAAAATAAATTGTCTAATATATCTCTACGTAGTCCCTTCTTAACATCACTCTCAATGGCTCGTATTTCTTTCTGATATGAAGGATTGTTCAATAATGTTTGAAGGTCTTTAATTTTGGCTGTTAAGGAGAAACAATTATGTAGAACTTCAACACTATATTCAAATGAAGAATCCGATCCAATTTCTTCATATTTCATTTTTTTAACACTTCCTCTTTATTTTTTAAACCCAACTCGATAAGACGTAAAATAAATCGAGATCGGTTCACGTCTCCCCTTTCTGAATCGATTTTTTCGACCAATTCTTCTGGTAGTGAAATGCCGATTGGGATTGATTGTTTCTGAACATAAATATTGCTCATAATAATCGTAATCTTAATATTTTTAATAAGAGTAAGGTGTAGTACTACACTTTGAGACTATATGAAGAAACTATTGACAAGTTGATTATAGAAATACTATATACAAGTAACAAATTAGCATTCGGGAAGTTAGAAGAAATATTAAAATCGCAATTAGACCATTTTTCTTATAAAACATATGCTGGAAGATTGAATGCAATGAGTAATTCAGAAGAAGATAAAAATTCAAGATATGCAATTCAGCCAGTATTAGATAAAAGAGATGAAGGAAGAGGTAAAAATACATTTTATTCATTAACTAAAAATGCTAGAATTAGATGTGATTTAAAACTACCAATATTGAAGAGTGAGACCTTGATTGAGAAAGCATATATAATATTATTTCGTTATCTGGCATTTGAAAATTTTTTACCTTATAGAAGATTGAAAGATGAAAATGATTATAACTCTTTTTTAAAGAAACTTAGTATTAATAAAAATGAATTACAATTAGATGGAAAACCTAGTTATAACAGAAATCTCTATAAAGTTAGTAAATGGATACATCAACAATCAGAAATTAAAATTAGCCAGAGAGAATATCTTGAAGAATCTGATGATAATCATGAAAACTCTGAATATTATTATCAATTACCAGGAATTTCAATTAAAGAGTTTATAGCAAATAAAGAATCAGCAGGACTTGCATATGGACATCTTGATTTTAAAAATGAAGTGAATGAGTACTTTAAATTATTAGAAGACCAAAAAATAATTGAGAAAATAAAATCTAAATATTTGATAATTCTAAATGAAGTAGACGATAGGTATAATATAATATCCATAAAAGGGAACAAATTAAAGAAGTTTTTAAAAGACTGTTGGCTTTTACATGGTAGTGTAACACTATACTTGTATCAAAAATGGAAATGTATTCAAAGACCAACAGAGGAGGAAAAAATATGGTATGAACATTTATGGGGCAGACAAAGATCCAATCAAATCTTTACGGATTGTGATAAGGAAAGAGTGAAATTAAATAAAAGTAAAAATCAAAAATACAAACAAGATAAGGAAGATATTCAAAAATTATTAAATCAAATAATAAAAAGTTTACAAAAAAAATACGAAACAATCAAAAATAAATATCCTGATATAATTGCTGAGGATTATTCATATTTAGCCAATCCTTTGCTTAATCTAGTCTATCCTCAATTCTTAAGACAAAAAGAGTAAGTTATTTTTTTCTTATTATAGTCTGGAGAAAAATTAGAAATATCAGTTTAGGTAATGCCTCCCTTAACTAAATCAAACAGACACAAAAATATTATAAAATTTATTTTAGAAACTATTTTTTCTTATTGCCACCAGAAGAAGTAGGAGAAGCTGAAATTATCTTCCCGACTGCTTTATTGTTTATTTCTGGTTTTAACTCTATTCCTTTTACTATTCCTCTATTTTGTACATTGTCATCATAAAGAATTTTATTTTCAGGTTGACTTGCTAAAAATGCATTAAATCTATCAGCTAAAAATGCAACAGATCTCTTCAACTCTTCAATATCATTATCTTTTTGTTTTTGTTTTTCCAAGGTTTCTGTATAAGAATCATAAGATAATACCATTTTACATTTTATGCAGAATTTGCCATCAGGTTTATTAGGTTCTAAACAGTGAGGACATTGCTTTGATTGTAACGATTGTGTTTCTTTATCTTCTGTTCTAATGATTCCCCTTTTCTGCAATAATATTTTTGAAGGTTCATTACTAAGATGAATGTAAACCTGAGGCATTTTACTTGACATAGTCCATCCAGCATGAGATCTCAAAACCGCTTCTGTTAGAAATTGGCTCTTTTCAGTTAAGGCTGAATGTCTAAAGACATAGAGATTCCAAGGCTTTGTAAGCATATTTTTTATTATTGCTTTATCAAAATCAGGAATAGTTTCATCTTTTAATAAAGAAGGAAAATATCGTTTTCTATAATATTCATAATGACTTGATAAACCTTCATAGGTAAGTTTTGTTCCATGATTATTTCCTTGAGAAATAAAAATCCAAGAATCAGGGTTTGAATGAGTTGGATGTTCTTGAAGCCATTCTTTTAGATATGGCAAAGAATCAATTAGTGGAACTGTTCTTGAACTAGTCTTGCCTCCAGTGATTCTAACTTCAGCATATTGTATTCCTTCTTCATTAACCCGAAATTTAATATCTTTGATTTTGAGATTTAAAATCTCATTAGGTCTAGCAGACATATCATTTGCTAATGAATGATAACATCTATCCCTACTGAAAGAACAATACTTCAAAAATATTACATGTTCTCTTGATTCCCAAATATCTGCTGGTTTGTAGGATGTCTTTTCTTTTCTGGGAAGTCGTTTTATACCTTGCATACATAGAGGGGTATTTCTATTTCTATGATCTGGTTCATCTGGATTGTATAACCATCTAAAGAATTTTGTTAAAATTATCTGTCTACCATTATACGATCCAATCCATTTACTCGTTGGATCTTCCACTATTGGTTTCCTGAGAAAATTGAGAATATCATATTTTGTCATGTTTCTAAAAGATTTTTTATCTTGAAAATGGTTAGATAACCATGTTAGAACCTTTATTTTACTTTCTTTAGTTGAGTTTTGAATGTTTATTTCTATCTGTTCTGCAATAATATAATCACAAATAATAGTTGCATTTTCTAAATTCTTTTTGACTAATTCCTTCAATATTTTATTGAAATATGGTCTAGATAGTCCATTTGTTATAGAATCTATCTTTCTTTCTAATTCTTCTGTGTTGTTACTAAAAGAAGAAGAAAGATTTTTATTGTTATTTTCTTTGATTTGTGATTTTAGCAGAACCATGTCTCTTTTGCTTTTTGTCTCAATGACAAATTCTCTTTGCTTATTCTTATTCCTTTTTGTAGAACCCACATCCGAAGCGCCGGGAGTGGGACTCGAACCCAGAAGGAGTACACCTGGGTTTGTTCGATATCACTAGAGCAATGAATTAATGAATTATTATTTTAAAAAAAGAAAAAAATGTTGTCGATTGATATATCGGCTTATTCAACTTGTCTATTACGAAGTACCTGAAGGTAAAAAGAACGAATTTAAGACAATCTTTGAATTATTTATTAAATCTAAAAAATAAAATAACAGCATAAAAAACGAGTTCTTCATATACTATGAAGACTAATACAGAGTAAATAATGACGACAGAATTCAGTTATCATTATTTGCCATATTGTGTTGCTATTTTCTTTCTTTTTTACTCTATGTTTTTATTGTTAGTCCACGGGGAATTTGAACAAGAAGAAGACTATTCAAACATGGATATATATGGAAACATATTTTACAACAATATTGAGGACGAAATCTTGGACACTGAACAACCCGTTCCAATGAATACCACAGAACTGATAGAAATAGGAAAGAATCTTACAATTATCCATAACCCTTCTACTGGAAAATATTTTCAATAAAGACAATTGATTTTATTTATAGTGTGGCTAGAAAGATTGGAGGGATTGAAGCGTTGAACTTCCGTGATATCCAGATGTGGCCGCAGATGTTATACTGAAAGGCGTCTACCTTGATTATTGTGATCTTAGTGGTATTCACTCACACGTTTACCGCAGTAAGTACATTTTAAAAGTCTACCGTAATTTGTAGCGTAAGACAACTCTCGCATGTTTCCTTTATTGCATTTTTTACAGCTCATTCTTTTTAATCCCGTCCTTGTTGTTCTTCTTGTTGTTCTCGTTCGTTGTTATCCTCTTCTTCTGTTTCATCTTTATGTTCTTGTTGAATTGATACAACTGGAATAGGGCCTTTGTCTTCTGCTGGATTGTCCACTGGTTTTTGTTGTTGCTGTTGTTCTTGCTGGTTCTTTAGTGATTGTTGTCTATATGGTGTATCGTCAAAGTATACTTGTTGTATTGGTTGCTGTTGCTGCTGTTATTCATGTAGCTTAATTATTATTTATTTCATTTTAAAATAAAATATTTTTAATATACAAATTAATAATTATTTATCGTGGTAAAATCACACCCTGGAGTAGACAGTTTACTTACCAATATTAGACGGGTTATTCCACCACGTAGAACTATGGAAATAACAGAAGAGACTTTCAAGGTATTGAAGGAACATGCATCTAAACATTATTCAAGTCCCCGTTATGACGAAGTGTTAGTTAATCTGGTCAAGTTCTATGAGAGTAATGACGGCCCAAAACATTATGATTAATGAGAAAATAAAATAAAAAAAATAAAATAAAATATTAAAGTATAAAATAATAAATAAATAAATAAATAAATTTATTTAAATAAAGTAAAACTTAAGTACTACAAGGAAAAGAAAAGAACATAGTAAACCATTTATAAAAAAGAAATTGTTTTATAGATTCTATTTGGAAATGGAACAGTTCTTCTATTTAAAATTGAAATGAATTGGTCAAAATATCACAGAATGATGATTAATAATACATTAGTATTACTTGACTGTTATAGTTTAATATTTTAAATTGAAAAGGCTCATATAAAAAAAGGGAGAATTGAGATAGGTTATTAAATTCTATCTATAGTTTTTAGTAGGTTTATTGAGTATATTGTTCTAGTATTAGTCAATCTAATTTGGTGGGAATCCAAATTCTGCTGCTAGACAATCTTCTAAGGCTTGTTGTCCTCCTACTCCTAAATCTAGCTGTGCTTGGTCTATAACATTTTGGACACCGTTTTCCAATATACCACGTGTTGGTGCAAGATCAAGTACCTGACATAGTTCTGTTAAACTATGAACTACGAATACATTTGCTACTAAAGTTATAGATATTCCTGGATTCTCTAATGTGTCTATTAGATTTTGAGCATTCTGCGCTGGGTCAGGAGAATTAGCAATTGCAGTTATAAAGCATCCTTCACATCCCTCTATCTCTATAGGTGGTCGTTGTGGGAATTGAACCTTCAGTTGATCGTTGTCATTCACATTTACACATATGTTTACCAGGTTCCTGTCGAAGTTTATTTTATCGAATGCATTACCATTCTGTGAATTTGCCGCGTTTGTTCCTTCTTCTCCTTCATCTGCTGCTGCTGTAGTAGCAAAATCGTCTTCAGGTATTTCGGTGATATCTACACCGTTTACATTTATGTTACTGTTCACACACTTTATTTTCTGTATATCTCCATGAGAACTCTTTTTTTCATGGTTATCATATCCGTATCTATTGTCGTCTTGGTAATAGTTGCTATCATATCCGTACTGGTGGTCTCCGTACATTTGTGCACCTGCACTTGTAATTGTTGATGGGTTTAGAGCCAGTATACTTGTCGCTAGTATTGCTCCCAGTATAGAAGCAAAAACTATCATTCTGTTTTTATTATTGCTCATTACCTTCTTAAATGCAAATTTATTATATCTAAGGTTAGAAGGAACGTTATCCGATTCTGTAATATTTCAAGATTCTGAATCATTGACTATAAGAAGAATAGCAATTGATTTACAAGTACAATATGAGGTATTGTAATAATATTATGTGTTGGATTATAGTAAGTTAATTAATTCAAAATAAATAAAAAAGAAAAAAAGAAATGAGGGAGTTTCTTCTAAAGACAAATTGGGGTAAGAGCACAATCTGGGTCTTCACAATCTATCATATCATCATCATCAATTCCATTATTACATATTTCTATTAGTTCTAATACTCCAACCCCTACTAGACAATCCACTGTTGACGTAACTTGCTCTGGAGTTATATCAGGGAGACCTCGTAAAGCGTTCACTACTGTTCCAGTTTCTATTGGGCCATTAGGGTTGTCTTGTAGAATTTGACATGTTTCTGTAAATGTATTTCCTAGACGAGAATTGGCCATAAAGAACTGTTCTTGTTCTGAATTTAGATTATCAGTAAAGCAATCTTCACATGTCTCTTCTTCTTCTGGCGGTGGTGGAGTAACTTTTACCTGTTCGTTGTCATTCACATTTACACATATATTTACTAGGTTTCTCTCGAAGTTTATTCTATCTGCAAGTCCGTTACCATTTTGAGTATTTGCTCCTTCTGCTGTTCCCGCTTCATTTGCTGCTGCTGCAGTGGCAGTACTGTCTTGAGGTATTTGGGTAATATCTATACCGTTTACGTTTATGTTACTGTTCACACACTTTATTTTCTGTATATCTCCATGAGAACTCTTTTTTTGATGGTTATTGTCATAACCGTACCTATTGTCGTCTTGATAATAGTTATTATCATATCCGTATTGATTGTCGTACATTTGTGCACCTGCGTTTGTAATTGTTGATGGGTTTAGAGCGAGTATACCTGTTGCTAGTATTGCTCCCAGTATGGAAGCAAAAACTATAATTCTATTATTACTATTGCTCATTACATTGTTAAATGCGAATTTATTATATCTATGGTTAGAAGGAACATTATCTAATCTTGTATTGTTTCAAGATTCTGAATTATTGACTATAAGAAGAATACCAATTGATCTACAAGTACAATATGAGTTGTTATAATAATCTCAAGAATTATATTTTGTTAGTTTGTTAGTTAATTAATTGCTAAGAATTGGTACAAAACAAAAAATAAAATAAAAAAGGGGGTTGCTCCTTTGACATGCTAATTCCCATTTATTTTAAGGTATCGGTGATGAGATTGTAATTGAATTTGTTGCTGTACAGGTCTGTGCTTCTCCCGCCGTTATTGTTCCTGTTGTTTGATCATTAGTAGGATTGATGACTTCATCACAATCTCCTGTAAATGATATAATAAGATTGACTATGCGGGGGATTGGTTCGTCATGAGAGTCGTTAAAATCCTCGAATATCTCTCGTGCCTGCGTGATTATTTCTGTTACTTCATAATCACCTGGATTCAACGTTACGACTGTTCCAGTAGTAGAACCGGTAAATTGAGAAGATGGATTTGGATTGTTACCAGTCACTTGGAAAAGAAAATCACTTTCATCTAACGTTGATAGTAGGTCTTCACAATCATTTGGAAATTCGTTTGATTCTTCTGTACACTCAATTTGTTTAGCAACCGTCAAAGTCGTTTCTGGCGGTGGACTAACTTTTACCTGTTCGTTATCATTCACATTCACACATACGTTTACAAGGTTTTTCTCGAAGTTTATTTTATCAAAGCCATTTTCATTTTGTGCGTTTGCTGCCTCTGGACCCGCTCCCTCATTTGTTGCTGCTGCAGCAGTAGCAGTAGTGTCTTCAGGTATTTGTGTGATATCTACACCGTTTACATTTATGTTACTGTTAACACACTTTATTTTCTGGATATCTCCATGAGAACTCTTTTTTTTATGGTTATTATCATATCCGTATCTGTTGTCGTCTTGGTTTCCGTACAATTCCGCTTGTGCGTTTTCTATCATCGTTGATGGGCTTAAAGCCATTAGACCTGCGGCCACTATCACTGCGATAGAAGCCAGAACTATCTTTGTCTGATGGGTCATTACATTGTTAAATGCGAATTTATTATATCTATGGTTAGAAGGTACATTATCTAATCTTGTAATATTTCAAGATTTTGAATTATTGACTATAAGAAGAATAGAAAATGATGTTTAGGTAGAAAGTTAAAACTCCTAGATAGAAAAAATCGTACGAGAACGACAAGTAATATGGGTTGAGTAACAATTAGACTAATTAAATTTCGTTAAAAAAAAGAAATAGAGGGTGGTTGGAGTAGGTGTTTTACGCTGGAGGGAAAGTACCTACATCTCTTAGACAATCAACAATCGCATCTATATCTGCCTGTTCTATACTAGCAATACTATCAAGTTCCGATCTAAGGGCTTGTTCATTTTTGAATTGGTCAAGTATTAAACAATATCCGTCAAGATTCCGTGATGGAAATCCTGCTAAGAACGTTGCTAGATCCGCTTCTTCTTGGTCGTCTAAGATACTTGTAAAGCAGTCTTGACATGTTTCTGGGGGTGGTGGGAATAGTACTGGTAATAATGCTTTTTCGAAACAGTCAAAGAGACCTATTACAACTCTATCGATATTTGTATTTGTTTGTAATAGTACAGCATCTTCTATTATTTTCAATGCATCTACAGGAGTTACTGTTTCAGTTACAAGAGAATCAAGAGCAAGTTCTAGGTTTTTACAGATATCAAATAGTTGTGCGGTATTATACTCAGCGTTAGGTGATCCGGTCGTTAAACATGTTGCTCCCGAAACTGTTGATGTGGTATCATCTACACAATTAATACTATCAAAATTAACAAAATTTATTGCATTAATCAATGCATTAAGAAGGGTACCTGTTTGTGCAGCATTCAAGAAATGTAACCAATACTTTACACATTCTTCACATATTATTTGTTCATCCGTTAACTCAGGTGGAAGTACTGTGGGGGGATCTGCTGAAGCTTGATTAGTGGATACCTGCATTGCCGATATCGGCTTTGACATGTTCATGGTAGTTGCCAAAAAAAGCATAACTACTAGAGAGAGACCTAAGATATTTGATTTGTGCATTGTTCTATTACTATCTTATATATATATTAATCTAGGGACACATTTTTCTCTAAATTTATGACAAAAATTATTTTCAGTCAGTTACTATAAAATAATTAAGAATATAATATAATAGAAATCTTATAAAAAGATTAAAGTTTAGATATTTCTAGTATTTTCATTAATTAAATTAATTACTAATATACTAAAAAAGAAAAAAGAGGTTTAGGTTTCTACCTATATTACGCTGGCTCTACAATTATTCCCAAATCTTCCAAGCATTGTAGGATGATGTCTCGGTCCTGTTGAGATACACCTTGACTATTTAGTGTGGTGTTTAACAATTGCCATTTCTCGGTAGATGATATTGCTGTGGATGTCTCTAGAAATTCACAAAGATCTGCAAGTGTATTTATATCTATTTCTTCTCCTGTAGCAGAATCAACAGTCTGATCAAAAATCATCAAGAAGCCTTCAAGATCTTCCTCACTTAGAATTGAAAAACAGTTTTCACATGCTTGATCTTCTTCTGGAGCAATAGTCTTTATCTGGTTGTTGTCATTCACATTTACACATATATTTACTAGGTTTTTATCGAAGTTTATTTTATCAAGTCCGTTACCATTCTCTGAATTTGATGCGTCTGTTGCTCCAGCTCCTTCATTTGTTGTTGCTAGGGCACTAGAGCCTTGAGGTATTTCTGTAATATCTATACCATTTACGTTTATGTTACTGTTTACACACTTTATTTTCTGGATATCTGTATGAGAACTCTTTGAATCTTTTTTATCATAACTATATCTATTGTCGTCTTGGTAATAGTTATTGTCGTGCCTGTATTGATTGTCGTACATTTGTGCCTGTGCATTTCCTACCATTGATGGATTTAGAGCCAGTAGACCTGCGGCTACTATCACGGTGATAGAAACCAGAACTGTCTTTGTCTGATGGGTAATTACACTGTTAAATACGAATTTAATATATCCAAGGTTAGAAGGAACATTATCTAATCTTGTAATATTTTATCATGCTGAATTATTGACTATAAGAAGAATAGAAAATCATGTTAAGGTATAAAGTGAAATCCTAGTACTGCAGCAAGTAACTAAAAATATTTATCCTAACCCTTTCTTATTTCAATCGTTGTTATGTTAGGGGAACCAGAAAACTAAATAGTCTTCATAAAGTGGACCAGGTTAGGGTTATTCAATTAAACGAACAGACATACCAGAGATTAAGGAATCATTTTAATGAATTTCACTGCGGACCAGAAGACTTACGCAATAATAAAGTTACTACCTATGACGACATAATTATCAAGATATTAGACTTCGAAGAAAAAAATCGAGATAAGTCTTATTATTAGTTACCAAAAAAGTTCTCTATCCTTGAACACTTAAATACGAACACTTAAATAACTGTAATGGTATATTATAATTAACACTAAAATCTCTATAATGTATTTTTGCGGCACTAACCTTATTAAATCTAATGCAGAGAGAAAAAAAGAAGTATATGACATAACCTATGGAGAATCTTCACGCCCATTTAGTGGATAACTTTCACGAACAAAATAATTGTAAGTGTTATAACAGTAGTAAATAAATAAAAAGTAGGTTATAACGTATAACCTTTGTAGTTTTTATTATCCGGTTTCTCTAATGTAGGAACCTTGACGATATTATCAGAAGACTACTGGATTTTTATGATAGTAAGGGGAAATCACAGAAATGACTACTAGAGACGACGACAATAATAACAATAACGATGAAGAACGTAAGGTAATTCTGGATGAAGAAGGTCAGGTAATAATTCTGGACCCTAAGCGTAATAAGATAATTGAATTTGTATTCGAACAGGGCGGTAAGGAAGGTAGTAGAAGAATATACATTGATGAAAAATGTCGTTGGTATTGTATAGCCGCTTCTCTGAAAGATGCGAAAGAAGGTAGGGGTAAATTCTATAAATATACTGATTTAGGCAGAAAATTATTGTTGGAAGTTTTCGCTGAATTAGATAAAACAGGTCATTTTAATGATAAAGCGATCTATAAATATACTGATTTAGGCAGAAAATTATTGTTGGAAGTTTTCGCTGAATTAGATAAAACAGGTCATTTTAATGATAAAGCGATAGAAGAAGATTACTTCTCTGATATTGTGGTTAGAAAGTGTATTGATATGATCAAAATCAAAAAGGACCTATCAGATCTTAAATAAAATTTCAATTTTATTAAATATTTAATATTTTTTTATATGCAATATAATTTTTTAAATAGACTTTTATTCTAATCTTCTTTTATTTTCTTTGTATGGATGGTGGTGGTCCGTTACGTGGTGGCTGATTGGGTAGAGTTGTAGGGGAAACAAAAGAAGGGAAATTAATTCAGATAGAAAATGAGACTTTTGAAAGGTTAAAACAACATAACCGACATTATAATCATGATGATGGGAATGTTAGTTCATTTGACGATATTATTGTTAGAATGCTAGATTTCTACGAAGAGAATGAGAAAAATAATGAAAGATGTTATTATTTATGATTATTATTATATCCATTATTCAATATCTTGAAAGGATTGAGACAGTAGAAAATTTTATTTAGGACAAAAATGGAAACTAAAAAATAGAAATAAGAATAGTCAAAATCTTTTTTACAGAGGTGACTATCCTTATCTTATGGGTAAGATATTAGAAAGTTATTTAACACGAAATAAAAAAGCATTGTTAGGTATCTTTTCAGTAGTTATACTAACAATTTTTTTGGCTCCGAAAAGTTATAGTCAAGACTGGTCAAATGATGCAAGAAAAGCACAAACATCATTAGTAGACCAGATGAAATATCTATGTATAAAGCTGGATGAACTTTATTCAGAACTTGATCCGGATGAACTTAAAGAGGAATTGGAGGAAATGGAGGAAAAGGATATAAAACAAAAAGCAGAATGTGATAATATATTGAAATCTGTAGATTCTTTTGAAAAGAAAGCAATACTCAAGAGATACGAATAGTCGATTAGATTTGCATTCCTACATTTGCAAGCGCTGTCTTTTCTACAAAGCGTTGGATAACTCTTCCGTCTAGAACGACTGTTATATTATTTACTATGTCTCGATCCACCACCGGCAAAAGAAGATACTTTTGATCCTGTATGATTTAATGTACCCCTAGTTAAAGGCATAACAGTCACTAATTCAAATTTAGATTCATAGAAAAAAAATTAATAATTAATTAAAAAAGGTGGATGGATTAAGCCATCCATTGGAATCATAAATTTGATATAGAAATATTAAATAAACAAAGTAGTAACAAAAGAAGGAAGAACAGCACACTTTCTACTCCTTACTTTGAACTACGCAAATGGTGCCTATTCATCTCACTATGATAATCATATTGAAAAATTAGGTATATAATATATCATGGTAACCTTTATGTACACTTAAATACTATCTATTAGTTTTTAGATTTAATGTTAGAACTTAGAACCAAATCTTGAAAATAAGGTAGAAGAGCTTTTAGTCACTCAGTCTCAAGAACCTGCTGATGGAGGCGAAGGTAGTGGTGATGATTTAGTAAATAAGGTAGAAGAGCTTTTAGTCACTCAGTCTCAAGAACCTGCTGATGGAGGCAATGGTAGTGGTGATGATGATGATGATGATGAAACAGCAGAACCGCCAGAAAATCCTGCTTGAGATTCCTATCAATAAGGTGCAAGAATATGCTTAGTTTACTATTAAGGCCTACAATATAAATTCCATATTTTGTTATTCCAAATACAATAGTTTGATCATCTAAAACATGTTAGCATATTTTTATTGGAGTTCATTACTAAGAAATAAAAACTCTTCATTTCTCTTCTATTCTATTTTTTTACTAATTAAATAACACAATCATTAACACTTTCAAAGCTCTCCCGTGCTAAAGTATATAATCCTAAAGCATGAGAAAGATTTCCATTATTTTTTAAAAGTATCAATGCGTCCTCTGCAAGCGTATTGGCTTTTTTAAGACAAAGTTCTATTCCTACATCTATAGCAGAGACAGTAAGGTATAGACACATAACATAATGAAGAATATGTTAAGAAATTATATTCTTTGTCTACTTACCTAGCGTGTCTCTGACCTATAAAAATAGGATAGTGTAAATCTTCCGGAATCTCTAGCGAATTAATTAATTGTCTGAGAGGTGCAGTTAACAAACTTGAATTATTATTATCATAGACATTTTCTTTCTGTTGAAGAGGGAGGTATCCAATTCCAAACTTCTTGCAAATATTATTGATATGTAATTCTAACTCGTCACATAGAGCAGGTTCCCTAGTTCCAAAAATTTCATATCGATATACACCATTCTCATGCATAGAAGGAGCACAAAACATGGTATGTCTTTCACATTTCACTTCAATTGCTGGAATCTCATTCAATGTTTCTAATCTGGTCTTATCTGGATTTCTGCCTTTTCCAGGTCGTTCAGGGTTCTAATAGATTGTTTTGCGTAATAGTCTGATTCAGTAGTCGATCTAGTTTCAGTGCTTGAATTTGGCGTACTAGAACTGAAACATTTTTGAATGAGCTATTACCTCTGGTATTTTTATTCTCATGTTTTCCTTACATATATTTGGTTGTCCGGAGTAATTTATAAAAAAACCAACGAATTTTTGTTTGCATTCTGTTCGTCAGTGTTGCAAGGTACTCATAATTTTTAAATAGCACTATAAGTAGCGTGTTATTAATGTTACATAATTTTGTTTCATTAGTTGTTGTTGTTGTTGTTGTTGTTGCATCAATCTTTCTAGTTATTATAGTAACCTCTAATCATATATCTGCACAACCTATGAGTACCTTACAACAGAATATTAATGCAATCTATGCAGTAAGCATAGTTCCTGGTGCAGCAGAAAAAAATAATACTTATCATTACTATCCACCATTTATTGCTGTACCTCTGGGAACGACTGTTGCTTGGTTCAACAGCGATTATGGACAGCCGCATACTGTAACTAGCGTTGCTATAGGCGATGCTCCTTCTGGTTCTATATTTAACTCTGGTATTATGCCTGCAACTGCTAATTCATTCTTTCAATATACGTTTTCAAAAACTGGAGATATTCTATACCACTGTGAAATTCATCCATGGCGACTAGGAAAGGTCTCTACAAATAACGTATATGAAATAGGACATAATTTTCAAATTTCTTATGGTGCAGGGGCTTCATGGGATTTAACAAAGTATCCTAGGTCACTTATGATTATCAAACCAACTACTGTTCCCCTAGATAAAAAAACTGCAATTTCCTATAATATTACTATCCAGGATAGCGAAGCTAAAACATTATTCTCAAATAACTATAATACAATAGGGGATAGTCTCCCGATAGAATTAATCTCTGGTGGGAATGAAACGAGTTCATATGGTCCAGATTTTAGTAGTACTGGTGCATATCATGTTCTAGCAGGATTTCTAGAGAACGGTAAAGCCTATAAAATGACATCTGAAATTAGTTCTATAAATTACCAAAAACCAGATTCTAGAATAATAGACGAGTTTATTTTTAAAACCGTCTCTTAATATTTTTATTTTATCTATCTATATCGTTGGTTATATCATTTCTTCTGCAAAATAATACAATCACGTTAAAATATTTTTAAATGCTTTACATGCTAATTAGTTGAGGCCGGGTCATAATTATTCCATTTTCATAACGAATAAAATGATTGATGTAGGGATTACTATGAATGAACCTGTGGAAACGGGCTCTGAAATTTATGCTTGTGTCATTCAATTAGGAAGCAGTAGTTCTATTGAATGTAATATAGCATATGCAAGTGCTACAGCATCAGGAGAACCACAAAGGGGACCCAGATTCAAAAGACATGAGCAATTCATTAAATATTACAATAATAAAAGAGTACATATGTCATTGAACTAGATGACATCAAAACAAGTGTATTCTAGTAGGAGAGGTGTAACACATGTGGTGGGATAGTATACCTACATTTTGCTTAACTTAATAGAACCCTATATTCATAGTGCTAATTCATTTTTCTTACCAGTTCCAATATCATAGGCTTCAAAAACATCATATACAAAAATCTTTCCGTCTGAGACGGATCCAGTTGTCAATTCAGATAAAAGTTTATCGATAATAGCCATTACCATATCATCATCGACCAGAACTTCTATTTTAGTACGTGTTCCAAATTTTGGAGTATACTTCATAACTCCTGTTCCTACCGGTATAGGTTTCGATTTAGTTTTTCCTCTTCCATTAACATGATAAAATGACATACCCCCTACCTCAAACTCTTCTAAAACCGCGTCAGCACGTTCTAATCGCTCATGTGGTATTATGATTTCTATCCTTTTCATAATTTGCATATAGATTTCTTGGTATAATAAAATTAAGAGTACAATGAACCTTACTGCATAAACTAAGAGCCTATTTTGAAAATAGATAAGAATTAGCTCATTGGTCTCCTATCATATCTGATAATGTTTGAGTAAGAATAAAAAATAGTAGATATAATTAGTTCAAAATAGCAATTATAAAAAATAGCACCAACCATATTTTATTATTCACTGGTGACGAATTTAACTCCTTTCAACAGCAAACGGAGTGCGTCCAGGTCATCGTTGTGGATACTCACATTTTTGTCAAGGTTCCATTCATTAGCATAGGCAGTCTTTAGTGACAGAATTAACTTATCAAATTTGGATGGTATAGCAAGTTTCTGTTTTGTTAAAAGTTGATATGTGTGTTCCAGCATTTGTTTATGTTCTTTTGCAAAGGATACAGGCATTATAAAGTTGGATTCAGGACTCACGTTCTCAGAGCGGTCCCAATCTAAACTCTCAGCGAATTTGGATTTACATTCATTAACAGCAGCCCGGTTACTTCCATCCACAAACCACCATAGATTAGGGATTTCAGTATGAAGTTGAAATATACGATCACCTATTACAGAAGGAGTTGTTTTTGTCATATTGCTCGCCAAGGACGATTTTAACTATTTCATTTTCTGTATCTAATTCTGCAATGTATATAGTTGTAATGGATGTAGAGAAGCCAAAATCGATCCCGCCGATATGGAGACAGTAATTATTTAATGGTAAATCCTTGTATTTTTCCCCTAGTTGTACAGCCCTCTCTATGTCTTCAATTGCAAAAACGTTCCCAATTTTTCCTAAATATTTTAAATCATATTCTTTATCAAATGAAGGACTTTGCTTTGCTCTCTCTATATCTTCCGTACTGTATATCTTGTTTAGGCCATATCTATAATCTAGTTTGATTCTTTTGTACAGACATATATCTTCCAGTTCCTGTTCTATCGTTTGCATTAATCCCCCAGGTGCGTTAGGTGTTGATACCATTACTATGAAGGGATTTGATTTACCAATGTATCTCTCTGCTACGGCCCTGACGTCTTCCTGTTCATTCTTGCGAAAGAAATCGCATTCGTCCAGGTAGATAAATTTGGGATTGTCCAGACTTCTAAAACTGTCAATATGATTTGAAGGATATGCTTCTATCCTACATTTGTTAAGTTCTAATACAGTTTCTTTAGTATCAAAGCTTACGTTATTGAATCTATTCATAAACATATTTTTCATACGCTTTACTAACTTGATTGCCAAGTCTATGTTAGGACCTGTAACAATAACAAACTGTGAATCCTGGTAAGTATTATCTCGTAATGCAAGATAACACATGTATCTTAGAAATAATTCCGAAATACCAAGTCCCGTACTTTTGAGAATCCATAGACACTTATCATATTCTAATGAATCTAGAACAATCTTTTCATAATCAAATAATGGTTTCTCTATTGCGTCCTTAGCAGGTAGGCCTATAATGTGATTGAAACAACAATTACCATTAGTTGCGATATCTTCGTTTCTGTGTTCTATTACGTCCCATATCCAGAACGGTTTATCCTTGAATATCTGGAACTCAGAATATTGTGTTTGTTGTTGACTGTTCTGTCCTATTAGTCTCTGTAAATCCTTCCAACCCATTACTATTATTATTTTTACTCTCTTTAGATAATTTGTTTTTTTGTACTTCTACGAATTTAATAGAATCCTGCAGTAATGAAGCATTAGTTAATAACTCCATTTTAGTTGAATAACATTCTTTAATCAATGCCAACGATTGAAGTTTCTCTTTTGTATCACCCGTCTTATCTGCCTTTGTTGCAATTATCCACGATTCTTTAATTATTTCTTCCAATCCCTGCAGACATTTGTTATACTCGTATGGTAACCGGTCCTCTATGTGGTTCTTAATTGTCTTTATTGATTCGTCTTTCAAATAAGATATATCCCTGCAAACAGCGGACTTGTCTACCTGCAACATTCTGCAGATTTCAGATTGTGAGAATCCCTTAACTGCTAACTCCTGTACCTTATTCCTTCTCCATTCCAGTTGTTCCGTTTTTGTATTTGTCATTCTTAGTTTTTCCTTCTCAATATTTATTTAGTCTCATTTACTTTTGTCCTTTTCGTGTCTTTATACTTTTTGAAACTACGCCAAATCTTAGTTGCAATAACAACTGTTGTAATCTCTACAGCTAAAATAGTGCATAATAAAAGATTTTCAAATGTTACCATTCTAGTTTCTTCCTTTCCTCCATTGATATTCTCTTTTTTGCTGTCTCAAATTTTTCTTTGTTTATCTCTATACCTACGAACTTTCTATTCAATCTTAATGCAGCCACTCCATTAGTGCCTGATCCCATCATCGGGTCCAATATCGTAAGATTTTCCAAAGTTAAATTTTTGATAATATATTCTGCTTCTGTTGTAGACTGTTCCCATGGATGTAGGGCCTTATCCATCTGTGGACGTGTGGATTCAATAAAGTCGCCCATTGTACTAGACATTACCGACTCGTTAGGTCCACCTCCTTTCACATACCATAACATAGGCTTCCATTCTGCAAATATGTGTCTTGCATGCACCTTTGAATGATTTCCAGAATGTTTAACACAAAAAATCCACCAGTACTTTAGATTGTCAGTATTATCGCCAATTATCTGTATAACTTTCTCAAGAATTAAATGGCCTGTAAAAAAGACCAGACTACCCCCTGGCTTGAGTAATCTATCAGCTAACCAGCCTAGAGCTTCATAAATGCCAAGTGCTTCATAACTGTAAGGCGGATCCGTAAGAATTAGGTCTATAGTGTTATCCTGTATCTCATTCTTTGCTATTTCCATGAAGTCTCCATGAATTAGCCTATAATTCTGGTTATTGTTATTACTTGATTCACTAATACCGATATTAGACAAAAATTCCTGTCGCTTCCTATCCTTTCTAATCTTCTCGTATTCTTTATTTATTGTGCTTTTACCTTTCCATAATCTTTTTAATTGTTCTTCCGTTCCGTATTCTCTAACTTTCTTATAACGTATGTAGGTACTCGGAGAAAGTCCTATTGTTTTAGATATTATTTCAGACGTTTTACCCTTGTCGTTGTCGTTAGTGTCATTTGGCACTAACGACGAGATTATTATTTTGTTCTTTACATTTCGTAATTTTGATAACTGTCTTATTCTTGCTTTCTCGCTTTCTATATTCTCAAGTTCAAATCCGAGTTCTGCTTTTTGTGCTGCGTTTAACTGTCTTCTCTGTAGGTTAATTTCAATAACAAATTTTTTCTCTTCTAACTTGTTATCAGATTTCCTAATCTCATATGGTGGTTCGATACCTTCTTCTTTACCTATATCGAATCTGTTATGTCCGTCCAGAATTTCCCTGTTCTCATTTACTATTATAGGACGATAAAATCCATTTTCCTTTATTGACTTTCTTAATGCTTCCTTTTCTGCAGGTAACAAAGCAGGAACCAGTTTTTCATATTCTGGATTTTTTCTGATTTCTAAATTAATTGTCATTATCTAAAAAAACTCCTTCATGTTTTGGTTATTGACCAGTATAGAGTACAAATTACTATGATTGGATTTTATCTTCTCCCTGGACATGGGTCCGTACTGTTTGCTGTGTGCATATTTTATTGCGAGATTGATTCTGTAGGTAAAATTACTATCTAGTTTCCTGATTTTATCGCATTTATCCAACCATTGTTTAATTAAATTAAATGATTCTTCAAATGACAAACCTTTTACTTTGACAAGATAACGTGAGAGAATTAGATCCGTTACTAGCTTCCTGCAGTCTTCTATTCCCGTCTCCAGTAATTTATCGATCCATTCATAATATTTTGAGTCAAAATTATTATTTGGATTTTGTTTACGATTCTGCTGTTCTATACTGCATCTAATTATTAACTGGTCGATTTCATTCCTTTTCAATTGATTTAGGAATTCTAAAACTAATGATTTGGGTACTCTCTGCCTTTTACCATTCCACTTTTGCAGTATCTTTACTTTGCCGGTACTTCCATTCTTTGAGTTTATGGTGTTCGGTACTCTCAACAAGCAGGACCTAAACCCTGGAAAATTACCTTTGTCCGCATTGTTATCCGATAGGAAATCTTTACAGAATCTCAGAAATTGTTCAGAAGGTTTATCGTAATCGTCAAAATCTGGAACATATTCTAAGGCCTTGGGAAAGTCTAACGGTTGTATCACATGGTAACCCCTTCCACTCCATAAAACGGTAGGAGTTGCAGTTTTGTCTTTTAGAAATAGCTGAATGTTAGATAGAGTCTTCGATAGTGCAGAATCCAAACCCATTCTAGAATAAAAGTTTTCAAGATCTAGATCGATAAACAAAATGTCAGGCTTCCAGGATAAACCAAAATCCAAATAGGAAAAGTAAAAGGAGTTAATTCTGCAGTCGGTAAACTGAGAACGTTCAAAGAAGTATAATGCTTCTTCTTTTGAATTAACCTGTTTTTGTTTTGTCTTGGGTGTCATTATTGTTCTTGGGAATTGTGGACCCGTTAAGTGCGATAATATGAATTCCAACCCTTCTTTTATTTCCGTAGGTGCTGCAGTCATTGTTATCTGGTGGTGAGTCATCTCCTTCCCCTTTCCTTTCTCCTGAATCCATCAGCGTCAAAATATAGGAAATTATTCTCTTTCAAAAAAGGGAATAATTTTTTATGTTGTTTTTTAGAATTTGTTGAAATATTTTTAATTAGTATATATACACTTGGGGTTTTTGTTGTAAATACTGCAGATTTAGGGGGGTCAAAAATAGTCCCCCAGAGATAGGGTATTTTAGAAAAAATATTTTTTTGACTTTCTTGTGCGTTATTGTTAGTCAAGGGTTTCTACACTCCCTTCTTTCTCCCAGTAATTCCCCCTGAACTCTACATGTAATCCAGGTTCGAATTTTTGAGCTTCAAGTATAAAGTCCTTCGTAGGCCTGATTGGTATTAATGGGTCGTCTTTCCGGTGTACTTTGATTACATGTTCTGTGTGTGTATCATCTGTCGAAAATGCCTTGGTACAGAAGTTACACATGTATTGGCCTTCGACGTCTTCGCCTTCTTCTTTGGGTTCTGATTCTTGTTTCTTTTCATCAGCAGCAGCTGTTTCAGCTGCATCAGCAGTTGTCTGTTCTTCTTTAATTATGTCGTCTTCGTTTCTTTCTTCAAAATAGTTTTCAGGATTGCTGTAATACTGGTTAACTAGCTGATCTACAGTTATCTCTTCATCTGCATGATTTTTTATTTTTACAAAATACCCTATCTCAGAATACCTATTTAAAATTCTGTTAAATTGGTTAACTATAAATACTTGATTGGGAAATATTGCAGAATTTACAACAATCTTCTTCATTTCTTGTGAGAAATTATTCCCTTTATCAAAAGAGAACAATTTCCTATATTCTTTCGTTTCTATGATTGGGTAATAAATATTATTTCGTTTGTCTATCTGACTCTCTA
This sequence comes from uncultured Nitrososphaerales archaeon, assembly GCA_963695855.1. Lineage (GTDB taxonomy): Archaea > Thermoproteota > Nitrososphaeria > Nitrososphaerales > Nitrososphaeraceae > TH1177. Next base: position 1,790,463 of record CAVOHZ010000010.1, read on the forward strand.
GCTTATCGATATAACCATTGTTGTGAAGTGGGTCAATATACGATTTTGAGAGTTTCTTGCCGATTATGGTTTCTCCGTGTACCTGTTTATGTCTCTTTATCAGGTCCGCAGAAGTTACGGCAACCCTTACTTCTTTCAGTTCTTCGCCCCTACTATTTACTTTTGAATCTGTGACATCACATTTGCTTTGGTATGTTTTCTGAAAGACATCGTAGAACCATTCGAGTACAAAAGGCCTTACACCGTCGGAATACTCGGTTAACCAGACAGTTCTTTGTAAATCTTCAAATGTTGCAATCGGCCTTATTGATTTTGATAAAACATTATCTTCTTCACCGTCTTTGTAGACTTCAAGTCTTGGCCTATTCGAAAAATAGATACTGGGTAAGATTCCTAGATATGCATTAATTCTATTAGCTCTTGTCATATCTTCGGCTTTTACTTTTGGCAATGAACTCTTCAATAGCTCCTTAAACGGAGTTATTACGTTCTTTTTGCCTGGTTTTATGTTCTCATTGATATGTAGTATCTGTTCTTTCAAACCCTGGATTATGTCCCTTGCAATGTCTTTTTCTTTGTCACTCACTACGTCGGCCTGATAGATTTCATCAGGAACAGAACCCATATCGCAAATATGGTTCACTGCGTCGTTAAATTTGTCCAGCGACATAGCGGGGTTTGTTGTGATAAACCTTCTTTGAATTTCATTGTATCTTGGCGAATCGCTATAATCTAATGCCTGTGCAATAATGACAACAGGCCACCCCCTTAACACGTTGGTTTGTGTCGTGATACCGTTATGCGTATCCGTGTATTCGTATTGGATTTCGTATTCGTCATGACTCAACAAAGGTAACATTTGAATAATCAATCGTTCCGGCGGGGTATCGAGAAACACCAGGATTTTATTTTCTAAATCTATAAGTTTCTTAGAATTCTTCAGTAAATCGCGTCTTGCCTTTTCAAGTTCCTTTATTTTACTCTTTAAATCCTGTTTTACTTCTTTATCTTTCTCTAATGATAATTCGCTTTCTTTGTCGAAAATAGCATCATTCAATGCACTTAATTTCTCTTCTATAGACTCGTGTTGTTCAGTCTCTTCATTCCATACAACAAGCTCGCCTTTTCTATGAAATAATGCCTTTTCTGTCATTCCTGAAAGGACTGAAATATCCGATTTTGGAAATACTGCAGCGACCTTGTTTATGACGTAGTTTTTGCCTACTCCACTGGGTGCATTGATTAGTAAGTTAATGGGATTCTTGCTGTAGGCCGATAATTTTGTTATTAATAGTTGGTTAGTTAATCTATTCTCTCTTTTTGCTTCTAATAATACTATTTTAGTGACGTAATCCAGTTCGTTTAATTGTAGACTTTCAGAAGGCATATTATTGTCTGCGGCGGCAGCGGTGTTCTGCTGTGACATAGCTAGACAGCATTACACCTTCCCGTAGGTAATGTAATGAGTGTACAAACTGGACGGGAAGGGATAGAAGCAAAAACCCTGAAATTGCGGTATTTTCTTCCATTTTTCATGGAAAATGTATTTATCGGAGAAAAACTAGATATCATTTACAGTCTACTCCTGTGGTGTGAGTTCGCTGTTCGTCGTTATTGTTGCCCTTGTTACCATGTGGGCGACACTTTCTTTTGTATCCTCTCCAAGGGGATTTCGAAAACTTTGATTCTTTAATTTCATGCGAGAAATTTCTAGTATTTCATCAATACAGTTTTTGCAGACGTTAGGAGGATATTCTAATACTGTGTATGCAATAATAAAAGGCAGATTTTGTTTTTTGTCTAATTTTGAAGAAAACATACTAAAAATTCTCCATTTTTTCGATTGTGATTTTATTATCGGTTAAAAGGACTGATAGATAATCACCCTTGTCTATATTGAGCTTTTTAGTAAATTGCTTCGGTAGAACAAAAGTTAGGGATCTTTTATCTGTATAAGACTGTACTTTTCTGACCACTTTTTGTTGTATGATTTGGGCCTGGTCCATTTACATGTAATACTCGTTTATCATAATTTTTATATTAGAATCTGACCAAATTATAAACGGAAACACGCATAAAATGTACTATAAATCGAGAATTGTTAGCAAAAATCTGACGAATCTAACACGTAAGCAGGTTTTAAAAATTATTGCTGAAAGTCCCAATCCTCTCTCTTCTTATCAAATTCATAAAGAATGGATGAAAAGACATTCTCCTGGAAGTCCGAACCGCTATATTTATCAGATTGTCAGGGATTTGTTCAAGCCAGACGGAAACAAGAGACATATTCAGGCTATGAAGGGTTTTCTGAGAATTTCCTACAAAGAAAAGTATGAAAAAGAAATTTCTCGATTAAGGCAACGCTTTGGGATAGGAGTTGGAAAAAAATATTCTGACTATGGAAACGTGAGAGTTATAGTTTATAAAAATGCTAAGGAGGAGATGGATAGAACTCGTGCCATTCTCAAAATTGGTGATATGATGAGAAATATCAGATATTATAGATACAGTCTAAATTTCAAAGGTTTTTTGTTATATCTATTAAGCTCGTATGATGACTATGAAGAAATCTATGATGATAAAATAAGTGAAAAACGGAACAATATTAGAACAGTATATCAGGTTATTAAAATTCTGACAACAAGAGAAGACGATATTAAAGATGAATTTGAATTCTTGCGTTATTTTAATGTGTTTGACGAAATATATGGTACAAAAGAATTTGTAAGGACTTTATTGGATATTGCTAATGAATTACGCTATCAACTAGAAATATTGACATCAGAATACATACAATATTACTTTATGAGACGTTGTTACGAGGAAGTAATGATACGTATTACATTCATAAACCTTAACCCCTTTAAATCTTGGCTAAAACAAAAAGACAGAGATAATATCAAAAACGAGCATTCAAAACTTGAATTGTCCAGGATCCAAATTCTAAATATATTGATACGACTACAAAAAGAACAGTTGAAGATAATGGAAGAGGATTTGAAACAAAATATCTAGTGATCGTTTTCTGGTTTACGTGTCTGTTCCCATTTTTCAAACTTCTGCAGGATTTTAACCATAGTATCATCATGTTTTTTCATTGATTCCTGTTGTTTTGTCATCTGTTCTTTCATCATCTGCAGTTCTAGATTTTTCTGTTTTTCATTTTCTAATATCACCCGATAGGAATCATAAGACAGAACCATCTTGCATTTTATACAGAATTTGGAATCTTTCTTGTTGGGTTCATTGCAATTATAACAGTAAGTTGATTTTAGTAAATTTGATTTGTCTCCATTGTTGGAATCTTTTTTTACAAGACCCCTTGCCTCAAGAATGGAATTAACAGATTCGTTACCCAGATAATGTAAATAAATCTGTGGCATTTTGCTAGACATGGTCCAACCTGCATGATTTCTCAATACATGTTCTTTCAGAATAAGACTTTTCTCAGTGAGGGAAGAATGACGTAACACGTAAGGGTTCCAGGGTTTTGTTAACATATTTCTGATATGAGATTTATCTGAATTGTGTACTGTTTGTTCGCCATCTATTTCGTCTTTAAGTAAATTGGGAAAATATACAGGTTTATAATATCTGCAGTACTTGAACCTTAAACCGTCATAAGTTAATTTTTTTCCAAATGTTCTGTAAGTCTGCGAAACGAATAACCATGCGTTAGGATTTTCGGATGTTGGATGTGTATTTTGTAAGTAGTCTTTAAGATATGGAATTGAATCTATTAAAGGAACAGTTCTGGACCCAGTTTTCCCACCATTAATGTGAAGTTCGGCATACTGCTTTCCCTCTTCTGTTATCTTCAAAGTAATATCTTTTAGCCTTAAGTTCAAGAGTTCGTGAGGTCTGGCAGAGGTATCGATTGCCATTGCGTGGAATGCCTTATCTCTCTTTGAGGGACAATATTTCAAAAATACTGCATGTTCTTCATTGGTCCACAAATCGGAATTTTTGTAAAGTGTCTTTTCCTTTCTTGATAGTTGTTTTACTCCCTTCATTACCACAGGAGTAATCCTTTTTCTCTGGTCCGGTTCATCAGGATTATACAGCCATCTGAAAAATTTGTTTAATATTATTTGTCTGACGTTATAGGTTCCGATCCATTTTTGTGATTCATCCTCCAGTGTAGTTTTCTTTAAACTATCCAAATAACCCAGGATATCGTCTTTTGTCATTTCTCTAAACAGAATTTTATCATGAAAGAAATTTGATAACCAAGCAAGAACCTTTATCCTAGTTTCTATAGTAGAAATTTTTATATTTATTTCCGTTTTTTCAGCAATTATATAATTACAGATATCTCTTGCATTTTCTGGATTTCTTTGAGCAAGTTTTAACAAAGTATCTTTATAATATGATATAGATAGGGATTTGGTAGCTGTTTCTATCCTTTTCTGTAAGACATCGATATTGTTATACTTCTGTTGTTCTTGTTCTTGTTGCTGATTTGGAGTCATCTTGTCCTAATTGAAGTTTTGACATTGTTATTATTAAAAATATAGTACAAACCCAGGTGTACGGCGCCGGGAGTGGGACTCGAACCTTCGTCCATCAAATGTGGGTTCTCCTATCTGATATTAAATATTTTCATATTCATATAACTTCATTCTTCAGCCATTTTTGAGACTTTAATGTACACCGTATTTAGAGAAGACGAAGACATTTACAAATATTTCAATCAGGTAATCTTAATGATGTGTATTGAAAATTAGAAAAATACAAACAAATTTTATTTTAGATATATTGAACATAAAATACTATTATTCGCTTAAATATTTTTCTAATAAATAGACTTTAATCTTGATCAGGATAAATTTAGAGAAATCAATTGAAAATATCAAATAAATAATATTTTTTTTAGTTTTATACAATTTATTATCTATTATTATCTTTCTATAAGTAATATTTCATTTGTTAATTGAATTAGCACAAAACTGTATTTTTAATTAGAAATTAGTTTCTGTTGAAATTTTTCTACATTTATTGTCCATATAAGGTAGGGATGAATAATGCAAATATAGTTATAGCTTCCTTCTTGATCGAATGTCTGAGAAAATTTGTCTCCTGGATATAGAATCTTAGAATCAAATAATGAGGTCTTTAACCCTAAATCTGGCATATCTTCAGATACGGTCTTATCAATAACCATAACCTCTATACCGTTAACAGTATGAATAGTAGAATCTTTATTTATCCATTCTATAGTGTCACCAACATGAATATTAACTGGATTCGGTACGAAATGTTGTGTGATATTCTTAGCAGCACCACTGGGGATCGTCACAACAATATTCTCACCGAGTGCATATGAAGAAAATAATGAACTCCACAAAATCAATAATAATAATATTATAAAATAAAAAATATAATACTTCATTATTATTTTCACCAAAGAATGTATTTCTGTAGATATTAATATTATGCTAAAGCATTCTGTTAAAATCTTCGATAAATATCAAGGTCGGTTAGTTATTCCCACTCTCTATCATTATAGTGATGACAGGAATGTTGCACCTAATAACACTAATGATTTTTGTATACGATAGGTGATATTTAAAAAATTTAGAATCCTTTATGTTGCATAATCATTTCTTGTTGACTCTGATGATAGTTTTCTTTTTCTAAAACCTGCACCCGAAATATGGATTCAATTGAAAATGAGTTGATTTCAAATTAATTCATCTTCTTTCAACAAGGAAATCTCACTCTTATTTCTGTTAATGCTGTGAAATTGAATCTAAAATTACTGGCGGTTGTATTTCTCTTACACTCAAATTTCTAAAATGAACCAGTGCATCATCCCATCTAAAAGTCGCAGTAGGGGAACCCCATGTAATTATATGATCATCTTTGCCTTGACACTTGTTACCGTCACTACCCCATCCTCCCTTGTCTAGGTATTCTGCAATTTTTGTCCATGTGTTGTTTGCTAAGGGATCCAACCAGAGTTCTAAGCTTACTGTACCATCAGGAAGATTATACGTAACGCCTTTAAATCTAAACCAGTTCTTATCAAGTGTACCAAACGGACTTTTATTTATAGGTATTTTCCATGGTTTTGCATGTACTTGTTCCTTACTTATACTACTGGTTCCATCAAAATGGATTTTAAGTCTATAGCTTGATCCACCACATCCATTATTGATTAGAGAATGATCCTCAGAGCGAGCATAATGAGTTATCCCTGGACCTTCACCTTTTTTATATAAATACTCTCCAGTCATCTCTACATTCTTCCAGTCTGAAGGTTTATACCAATAGCCTTTTTTTGAGAGCTGTGTAAAGTTATAAGTTTCCATATTTGCCTTTGGATAGCCTATTCCGTCTTTAGAGTATACTCCCATTCGAGATCTTTCGCCTATGTTATAACTCCCATCCTCGTTCTTTACTATGCTCTTATAGTTATGCAGATACGGATCTGATTCTGGATCATAATTATTCATAAACCATTCAAAACCGCTTTCTGCAGTGGGATAGATTTTTTTTATTCCAAATATGTCGAAATCATTAGAATTTTCTTGCTGATATTTAATTTTCATTATACGAAGAGCAGTATTATCTTGATTTACAGATTCTCGATTTTCGTACTTATTCTGTTGTGAAAATACCAGTCTCTCATTTATAACGTAAGTGGTGGCTATTAAAATAAAAAATGATATGAGTATTATCGATCCATTTTTTATTATACCATTCTTTTCCATAAATACAACACCTGTATGAATTTAAGAACGTTTTAAGCTGATAAGTATAAAGAGCGAAGAGATCATTGAAAAAGAATCTTAAAGCAAAAAATATGTATAAAAAAAAATTTCAATGTTTTTATATTTAAGATTTCGTTACTTAAGGTACTGCTTGTTCAACTAGATTCTTGGCGTGGTGCATCAATACACTTTTGTACTCCTTCAGCAGCGATGTAACCTTTGACAGTTTCTTTCAGGTCTAGAGTAGATATTCCTTCAAATACTGCAGCAAACTTTGGATGCTTTGCTTTGAAATCTGCGACCTTCGCTTGAATTTCCTCATCGGTCATCATCTCTTCCAAGGGTGAACCAGTCTGATTTGTTACTTTCTCTTGAACTAGATTCTTTGCATGGAATTTCAACATCTTTTGTAGTGCTTCAAGATGGCGTATCTTAGCTTTGATAGTCTCTTTCAAGTCTAGATTTGGTATTTCTTCAAGAATAGCGGCAAACTTTGGATGCTTTGCCTTAAAATCTGTTATTTTTGTCTTTATTTCTTCCTCTGTCATCATGTAATCGGTTGCATTCATAGGCTTGTGCTACAGCGTTTCTAGGCAGAGATGTAAGTACTGCTGCACTTATTAAGAGAATTCCTAAAGTTAGGAATATTGATACATTTTTCATAGTAAAAACACTTTCATAAACATATTATAATAGACTTCTCATTATTCTCTTTATAGAAAATTATATTATCTATAGAAGATTGTATTATACTTTGTCTTATATATAATTTCATCAGGTAAATATAGAAAGTTATACTTTAATCACTATACATAAACAAAAGTCTTAAAACAAATTTTTAGTCTGTAATTATATATTAAAACTAAAAATAAACTCATGTTATCTATATTTGTCTATAAATACTCTGTATATAAATTTTTTAATATTTAGTAATATTATATAATAATAATATATTATTAGTATATTATTAGATAAAAATATTCTACATGTATTGTGATATATACAAAAGGTTTGAGAGGTTTTCGCGGAATAGTAATTGGTAGCATTGTTGGTTTAGATATTTTTTTCTTGGCATTTATTTCTGGTTCTTCTATGAATCCTGTTAGATCGTTAGCACCTGCTTTATTATCTGGAACGATAAACGATTTGTGGCTTTATTTGTCTGCTACTTTCATAGGAACTTCATTTATAGCCTTGCTATTTAGGGGTAAATTTACTAAGAATATTAAATAAATGCTGGCTACCTAAATTTCGTGTATTCTTAAATCACGGAAAATATCGAATCACAGAGAAGAAATATCATCTAATGATAGTATGTAAATTCATTTTAGCAATATTAGATTGTAAGTTATAATGAGCTACACATTTGTGACATTTATCCTATTTCTCCATAAAAAAATAAAGAATTGAATATAATAATTATCATTAATAAGTAATTTATTAGATGATATAACACTACTTTATAACTAATACTGGACAATGAGCATATGTTACCACTCCACTCACTACGCTACCAAGAAGCAATTTCTTGAAACCAGTACTTCCTCTTGTTCCTACCACGATTAAATCAATATCGTTTTTTTCAGAATAATCTACTAAGGCTATTGATGGGTTAGTTGTGCGAGGAGTCATAATTATATGAGTTTGAGAATTTAAATTTAGTTTGTCTGCTTTTTCTTTTATCTTGTCAAGCATCTTCTGTATTTCTTGTTTTTGATTTTTATAGACTTTTTCAAGTTCTTCAGGTTTCCCCCAACTATAGGGATATTCTCCATGAAGCCAAGGCTCTGTTTCAAGAATATTTACAATCAGTAACAATTTACTTTTGTATTTTTCAGCTAATTCTATTGCATGTTCAGCAGCCTCAAATGACTTTTCAGAACCATCAATTCCAACTAGAATTTTTTTAATATGGTTTTGTGCTATTTTATTATTGGTAACAGTATCGATAAACAATTTAGGTGAGAAGATAATAACAACGTTGAATAAAAACTTAAAATAACCATATCAAAAATTACATATCCATAACTCGAAAGGAACCTAAAATCTCGAAAATTTACGAAAAGGAACTTGATGTATTTAACAAATATCTATCAATTTGGGTAGCAATTTGTATTGTATCTGGAACTTTGATAGGATATTTTTTTCCTTCGTTATCTACTTCCTTGTCAGAGATTGAGTTTGCAAATGTCTCACTTCCTATAGCAATAGTACTTTTGATGATGATGTATCCAATTATGCTTAAAGTAAAATATTCAGACCTGTTGAACTTTAGGAAAAATGCAAAGGTTATGGCTTTTACATTGACCCTAAATTGGGCAGTCCAACCTTTTATGATGGCTTTCATCGCTTGGTTGTTTATGGGCGTTATTTTTTCTTCTATAATTCCTGAAAAATTACATAAAGAATACATGATGGGTATGATAATTCTTGGACTTGCGCCTTGTACTGCAATGACACTTGTATGGACATATCTTGCTAAGGCTAATGTTAGCTGTGCACTACTTCAAGTGTCAATAAATGATCTAATTATCCTTATTCTTTATGTTCCTCTTGGCGCGTTTTTGCTTGGAGCCACTGGTTTCTCTGTTCCTCTTGACACGCTTTTTGTCTCAATTTTACTGTATGTTGCAGTACCTTTGGGATTGGCGGCATTAACGCGAAGAGTAGCAATCAAGACAAAGGGAGAAGAATGGCTTGATTTTCACCTAATTGAGAGAATTGATAAAATTACTCCTATTGGTCTTTTGATAACTCTAGTTCTTATTTTTATTTTCCAAGGTGACACGATCATAAAGTTTCCTTACCACTTGATATTAATTGTAATTCCTCTTGTACTACACACCTATCTAATCTTTGCATTAGGATATTTTGGATCAAAAAAGTTGAGAATACCTTATCCCGAAGCAGCACCTACCGCTTTCATTGGAGCAAGTAACTTTTTTGAACTTGCAGTAGCAGTATCTACAATTCTGTTTGGTGTGCACTCTGGAGTTACTTTAGCAATTACGGTTGGTGTTCTAGTAGAAGTTCCGGTAATGCTTTCTCTTGTACAAATTATGAAAAGGAATAAATCAAAATTCCAATTTGATTCTTCAGAATCTTGAAATAAATTTTAATTGTAAATTTGTATAGTTATCCTGTTTTAATTGATTCCTTAATGTTTATTTTTTGCCTTTCTAGAAATGTTTAAATAGAACAAATTTAAGTAGGATAAATGTTTACAACTTGTATACATTTTTACAGACACAAATTGATGATCAACAAATTTTCGGAATATTTCGAAGATCTAACTTATCATCATTAGAGGATAGATTCTCTTCGATTATCTGCAAATGAGTTTTCTAGTAAATTCTTGTTTTTCCAGATGAATCATTGTTTTCTTTTTATAGATATATCTAATGGTCTTGGTATTAGAATTATTAACATATATCTTTTATTTTTGTCATCTATCAATCTAACAAATAACAGCATAAAAAACAAGTTCTTCATATAGTATGAAGACTAATATAGAGTAAATAATGACGACAGAATTCAGTTATCATTATTTGCCATATTGTGTTACTGTTTTCTTTCTTTTTTACTCTATGTTTTATTGTTAGTCCACGGGGAATTTGAACAAGAAGAAGACTATTCAAACATGGACATATATGGAAATACATTTTACAACAATATCCAGGACGAAATCTTGGACACTGAACAACCCGTTCCAATGAATACCACCGAGATGATAGAAATAGGAAAGAACCTTACGATTATCCACAATACACAATCCTAACAAGTGGGGACGGAAAAAACTGCATTTTTGGGGACTCAGAATACGGGGAAGTATTGGTACGACAACAAAAATATAATATTTTTCTTCTATTGTAGAAGAAGGCAATCAAAATAATTATATTAAAATACTTTAAAAAGATATCTTATAACCATGACAAAACAGACTACTGCAACATTTATTATTTTAGTATCCTCAATTATCACAGCAATTTTTGCAGTAAATACTTTTTTTCCTTCTTCCATTCCAAAACGCATTTGCACACCATATATTAAAAGAAATTGCTGTAACGGAAAGAGCTATGAAAATTTCTTTAGAAGAACCGTTATTGTTTGTATCAAATTTAGGCAAACCAGTAATATCTATTATTCGTCCAGTCTCTGATAATGTAGTACGGAACTATCAATACCACAAATGGTGTAATGGATGTTGAAGGTATTATTGATAAAAATAAAGTTTATGTTGCTACATTTCAGACTGGAGAAATAGAAGTATATGATCTACGACAAAAGAGTTGATAAAAAAATTCCTCTTCCTGGTTCTACTATACAATTTCCAACGAGATTAGCAGATACTGTATTGGTAACTTCAACAGTGATTACTGGAGGATCATCCCTTGACTATAACCATAATAATGGACTTGTCTGTCACAAACTATAACACTGATGAGGTAATAGTAATAGATACTAAAAATAATGATACAATAGTAAAAACAATAGATGTTTCTCCACATCCTATGGATCTAAAGGTAGACCCTGTTACCAATCAGGTCTTGGTAACAAGTTTTGCATCCACAAAGTTGACGTTTATCAGGAGATACAAATGAGATAACAGGAACAGTAGATACGGGTATTTCTCCTGGGGTATTGGTATAGATAATCGTGAACATCTTGCATATATTGCTCATCATAATAGTCCCTATATTGCTGTAGATGGATATTTTAAACAAAAAAGTAATCAAGCAAATACCTATTGGTTTTGAGGCTCAATCAGTAGTGGTAGATACCAATGAACACAAGGTATATGTATCATTTCATGATATCGATAAAATCGTAAAAATTAACGGAAATAACAACGAAATTGAGACTGTGATACAACTAGATGGTAGAATACCAAATGATATGACTGTTGACCCAACTTCCCACAAGTTATATGCTTCTATAAAATATTCTAATAATCTTTGGGTTATGGGGCCAGAAGCATATTCTGTTAATATTCCTGTAGTAACAAAAGAACCTCCAATCTTGTATGTGGATAATATTTTATCAGGAGATGGTGGGATTGTTCAGTATAAGTCCCGTATCCATGGATACTGTTGCTGCTGCTGTTGCGACCTCTGCTGGAGAAAATAATATCGTTTCTCCATATTTAACATCATTTGCTATTTTAGACAGTGAAAATAAAGACCTAACAATGTATGTAACATCCCCAGATGGCGGAAATTTACAAATAAAAATGCCAAAAACAATTTTATATTCTATGATTGAAACAGAAGAAGAAGGAAAAGGAAATGTAACAGGTTCTAAATTCACGGTCTTAATAGATAGTATAAACAAAATTTGAAGAAATAAAACAACAACAAAAAGATACAACAAAAGAAATCTCAGTATTTATTCCAAAAGGGGATAAAAAAGTAGAAATTATAGGAAAAGACATTTCCTAAATTTTTTATTTCGTGCTATAAAAAACACAAAAATTAGAATAATAATAAAGATTTACTGATTCTTTTGCTTTCCTAGTAGGTTCTTTAAAAAAAGGAAAAGAAGGAAGGAATAAAGTTATGCAATAACCTCATTTTTTTCAGTTTATGTATTTTACTTTCATAATGTAAATAGACGAATAAAAGAAAAACAAAACGAACAAATTTCCTTAATTAACCTGTCAGAATGAATATTCAAGGTTCTAATGCTAGCACTGGGTTGTATTAGTTAAGTAATTGTAGAAGGTGTTTATGTTTAAAGACTAAAGTAGATGATATTTTATAATGGTTCAAATTTATATTGAGGTATCAAATTTAGTAACAAGATTATAATACATTTTATATATTTTCTTAAAATCGTGTTAAGGTGAGAAAGTGAATCCTGAGCACAGCAAGCATCTAAGAAGATTTATTTCAAAAATGAAAAAATTATTTTCTCATCTTAACATACATCAATAACATCGACAATGGTATTACAAATGCCTGTTGACTTATTTTTGTTACAGCATCTTTCCAGTTAACAGTATTATCAATAATCCAATTATCAAATCCATCTGGTATCCATATACCGGTTGTCTTTGATATCTAATAAAATCACGGCAATAACTACTGTTGTAAATAAGATTATAAATAAGGTAATGTACGATTTCTATAACGTGCCTCAAAAAACGTAGATATTGCATATATAATTGCAATGCCTGCAAACAATACAGACTCTGCTCTTTGTTCCGCTGATTTTTCTATTAATCCATCTGTCTTTGATTCTTCTGATTCTTGATATTCATGAATGGCATTATATGCATAAACTACTATATTTGGAACCATTAATACGATAAAGAGAACTAGTAGAATATTGGAAAGTTTTTCCTTTTGTATTTTTATATCTTCTTTCATTGTAAATATGTTGGATAATTAATCATATAAAAATTGGGTTATCAATTGCACTGAATAGTTACAATTTTCGAGAACGACTACTAACCACTTTTTAGCAATATCTGTCATTGTATAACTTCTGATGGATTAATATCAGTGTCTAACTATTTCCAACTACATAGAGGAGTAAATTTAGGGATTGCCAATTTTTAATGATAACATAAATTTAATTTATAATGTGTAGACTACACAGGTTGAACACTTAGGAACTGGAACTACTGTCCAGGTACCAGGTTAGATAAGGTATTTCTGTATGCAAATGAAATATATAATTCACGACTCAGGAAGGATTTTCCTGTCAAAGATTTTATGTTTTATAATCCTTACAACTAATTTATATATCTACTTCCCCGAGCGTCCAAAGCAGTGACTTAGCAGACTATAACCCCAGTTATGAATACAGTATGGATTTATTCGAAGGTGTTAAAACATACTAACTATATTGCTTTATCAATATCCTCCAAACTAAAGACGTTACCAATTTTACCCCAAATAAGAAACACATATCTTCACCGAGTTTCAAATGAAGGGGATTGCTTGGCCTTCTCAATGTCTTCCCTGGAGTAGATTTTATCAAGTCAATATAGGATGATCAAGTTTTCACCGTTTGTAAAGACAAGTGTCCTGGGGTTTCTGTTCTATAGATTGCATAAGGCCGTTAGGTGCGTTAGGCCTTGATACCATTTTTGTATGTTGGCTTACGACTTGGCTATGTAGCGCTCGGCTACTGCACGTACGTCTTCCTGCTGACCCTTTGTAAAGAAGTCGCACTCGTCCAACAGGATAAACTTGGGGTTATCCAAACTTATAAAACTATCAACGTGATGACTTGGGAATGATTCGATAGTTACCCCATTTAAGTTAAGTAATGTATCCTTACTATGAAGTAAATTTCTAAGGGTTCAAATAATAATTTCATACGCTTTATTAACTTCTTGCTCAAGTCCCGATTAGGTACAGTTACTATAACCATTTGACTGTTTTGATAGTCGTTATTAGTAAACATAACCAGGCCATATATCTTCGCAAAAATAGTTAAGTGATACCCAATCCAGTTGATTTGAGAATCCATAAGCATCTATCCTATCTGTAACAAACCTAAAACTACTTTCTCGTAATCAAATAACTCTTTACTAATTCCATCCTTTTTAGGTAGGCCCAACACGTGATTAAAACAGCATGTAGGGCGATTGAATTCATGTAATCGTCTTGTTGTTCTGAGAATCTCTAAATGTAATTCGGGTTTATCTGGGTATATCCAAGAGGAATGTCTTTGTGTCTTTGCAGGAACTTAGCAAATTTCTTCGTCTGAGGCCAGAAGTCTCTGGGAACCATGTTATGGATGGAATCTCCTGCTGCTGTTGTCCCGTTGTCGGTCTAGCACAGGGGAATCAACGTCCTCTCTGCTAATCTGATATTGAATGGGATGGATTGGTTTGGCATTCTCTTTCCTTATTCTTATCCTCCTTTTTTGTCTATTAAATTCTTGATTGTGGCTATAATAGGAGTAACCATTCCTAATGAAGTAAGTTGTTGATTGTTTGCTATTAGCTCAGCAACCAATTTTACAATCAAGTTATTATCTTTTTGTAAATCAGGCTTATTCATTTCAATATGCCATTGCTTCAATGTCTCTTTTTGTATAGTTTCCATTTCCTGAATTAGTTTTCTATAGAATTCTACAAATCCCTGTATTGGCATAGTATGATATCCATTGCATTGTAATAGTTTCGTCATTTAATACCTGCAATCTAAATTTTTTGTATGAGCCTTCGGAAAAGTCTAAATTCAATCTTGATTTAACATAATCTATAGTTCTTTGTTTACCAGACTCATTATGTCAGAATCTAGCATACACTGCCTGATCAAATGTTTTTGTTCTTTAGTAAAATTCTTTTTTTTGGACATAAGTTATGTTCACTTATAGTATTTTTTCGTCTCAATCACTATGCATATCTTTCCTAAGTCAGGACAGAACTAAAATTTCTTATTAATATAATCATCATAATAGTTATCATCATTATCGACTACCACTTTTCTCCACTGAATTGACAATTGCTGATAAATTGAC
>CAVOHZ010000011.1:0-17044 GCA_963695855.1 uncultured Nitrososphaerales archaeon
ACACTATCTTTCCATTCTTGCAAATCATTCTTCTGCATTTTCACCATCTTGTTTCTAAGGTAATGATTGGTCTTGTTTCTGCATCTAGAATTCTTTCTTACCTTTATTGCTGGTTGTATGCCTTTAAATGATAGAAACTGAAGATTCTTGTTGCTATCATAGGAACCATCCATGATAGCAGTATCTATTACCTTATTCTGTTTTATTGCTATATAATCAACCAATTTTGGAAGTACTTTTACATCATGTACTTCTTCACTAGTAACATCTAATGATAGAATTCTCTTCTTTTTTATATCGACTGCTAAATGTATCTTTAGATATCCTCTTTTTACATTCCACTTGTGTCTAATCCATTCACCCCTCTTAGATACCTTTATACCGGTAGAATCAATTGCAATAACAAAATTATCATCATGCAAGTTAGATTTGGTTATATCATCAGAAATCTTGATATCCAGTCTATTTATTCTTCTGCTAATGTTACTATAATCTGGAATTGATGGCAAAGTGTTTGAAGCATGTTCTCTTACTACTCCTTCAGTTTGTCTGTAGGGTAAGTGAAAGTATGCTCTCATGTATCCCAATAACTTGACAAATGAATCTGGATATACGAATTTCCTACCTTCCTTTTCCTTATTCATCTTCTCTAGTTCAGTATTCCAGTTATCTATAACATCAAAATCCAGTAATACCTCACCACGTTTAACAAGAGATTCGTTGTAATTTCTCCAGTTCACATAATATGACTAGAATTGGTTAGCTAAATGTGTTGGGAAGAACAAGTTGTGCAACAAGGCACAGTTATCTATAATATCAAAATCCAGTAATACCTCGCCACGTTTAACAAGAGATTCGTTGTAATTTCTCCAGTTCACATAATATGACTAGAATTGGTTAGCTAAATGTGTTGAGAAGAACAAGTTGTGCAACAAGGCACCCATTACAACAGAATAAATATGATCAATATTTTATGAATCATGAATTATATGATAACAATTATGTTACTGATTTCCATTTTATTTTAATGTATTGTATCTCTCTTCTTTCTTGATCTTGTTAATTCATTGCTTATATATTATACTTCCATAGAGAGGTAACAGATTCACCATTTAACATGGGTAACACTTTTTATCTGCTTGATCGTCTTGTTATTTTCACAAATATTTAATCTTCTTACTTTCCTAAATAACATTTCACCTATACTGTGAGCATTGATGTAACGATGTTGTTTTGTATAGTTGTGTACCTTAACATTCAGAGAATACACCTTCCTACCCTCTTCACAGTTGGGAATATTTATTGCAAGGAACTCGTTTTTGAGTCCTTTCTCAGTAAATGAAATTTTAATCTATACTGGGAGGTACAACAAACAGAACAGAATCTCTATATATTTTTCTATATTCCGTCATTGATGCACTTTTGAGGAAGGCGAACAGGATTTATTTGTCTGTTAGGCACTAATTATACTTTATATATATGTTTTAATACTATAAAAACAAAATTAAGATATGCCAAAAACAACAGCGAATGGTCCAACACTGGTGATTTCTGGTTCTTGTATTAATTTTGACAAAGAAAGAATTAGGATAATTGAGCATATAAACGAATTAGAATTGATATCACACACAAAAACTGATTACGAAGTGTCATCAGAGGGCTCTTCTTTAGGATGGGACTTTTTTCGGATTTATTTTGAGCAAAATTTTGTCGAACGAATATCCGAAATTTTTCCAGAGATGCAAAAAGAAGTAGGAGTTACTTTAGAACAACGCTTCGTAATTTGGTTATCCAAAAGATTTAAAAAAAGAAAATTAGATTATTATTTGAAACTAGAAGAAATACCGTATGAAAAAACATTAGGTTTTAGACTTGATCCAGAAAACTATCGTAACGAAGAAGATCTGGTGGATTTACGCTAGCTTTACTTTCTATTAGCTTCATTTTATTTGTAATATTCATTGTTTTCCACATTTATTGGTTAGGGACTATGAATAATTTGTCATACGCTTTATAGGACAAGTAACATATTAAAGATTATGAGTTATGGATACGAGATAGGTCCCGGCGATAATCAGGGTCTATCAAATAAACAACTTGCATTGATATTTGGACTAGGTATAACAGGGATTTTTCTAGTGTTTGCTATTTTTATTTTCCCAATACAAAATCTTTTTCGTGAATCAGTTAGTGAGCAAGTTGTAATAGTTACTAAAAGTGATGGTGATTGTGTTGTAAATAGTCAAGATCACCCAAGAAGCATTCCTAACTGCAATTATGATGTAGGAGATAAAGTACAAATCACATACAAATATGGCACTGCTATGATTGAGGATCATAAAAAAATAAATTGAGACTCATATGATTTTTTTCTACACACCTTTTAAAAATCTAAATTTACCTAATGATGAAAATATAAGATAACATTAAATCTTTGAACAAGCAATAATTTCATATGGTATTAGAAGATGAATTAACCAGAAAGTTACTGGATAAAATAATCCAGAATGTTATTTCATGCTTGCCCATGATAGAAAGAATATCTAAAGTACAAAATGAAAGAATCAAAGAAGAGATAGGAGTCGTTAACCAAAGAGACTTTATCATGGGAGCTATATGGTGTACGATATTAGAGAAATTCCTCGTTTCTTCATATCTTTATACTGGTAAAACTATTACCTATGAACAAGGTTTAGAAATAAGTGACTATACATTAGATAGCATATCAAAGTTATCACTTGAGATCAAATAAATAAATAATTATTAAATGTGAAGCTACGGTAATACTTTATATGATGAGGTTCAGAGAATTTATAATAAAAAAACCAGATATTGTCTTAAATTAAGAATTAAAATTATGAAACCAAATTATCAAGCCAATAACAAATTAAGTGACCTATAAACCACTCATAATTTGATTTATTAGTTTTAGTGCATTTTTAGCACTTTTTTCTTTATCTTTTATCTCCAACATGATATCTAAATCAACAGAAGTAATGACGAGAACAAATTCCTTGAATTGTTTCATATCCAAAGTAGCAGAATGTTTTCCTTTTCTTTCATTTGGCTCCTGATTACTATAATCAATCATTATTATTCCATCTCTATGATTATACCATGTATCGCTAGCCCTTTGCAAGGCATGAATTAATGACAAATTATCTCCAAAACACTTATGATGAAATGTGTCAAAAAGAATTGGTATATCTGTATTCGAGTGAATTTCTATACAATCATTCAAATTATAAAGATGATCGTCGTTTTCGAATACCAACCTTTTTTTTACTTTTTCAGAAAGCAAATTCTTGTAATTTGATATGAATTTTTTCTTTGAATCTTCTCTGTCTCCATAAACTCCTCCAACATGAATTTGAACTTTTGCTGAGGTATGAAGTCTCATTAGATCCAGAACATCTGTATGATACTCTAGTTCTTTAATACTATTATTCACAATATCTGGATTTTTTGAATTTATGAGAACGAATTGGTCTGGATGCATAGATATTCTCATATCATTTTCTTTTATCAATCTGCCAATTTTTATAAAATCACATCTAAAAGATTTTTTCCAGTCGAATTTACATATTGAATGAGATGCGAATGGAATTAAATCTGAACTTATTCTAAAAAACATGAGATTGTTTTCTATATTATACTTTAATATTTCAACAAGAGTGTCAAGATTGTATTATATGGATTGAATCAATCGTTCTTCAGTGTAAGAAGATAATCGAAATGTTGATACCGTTTTTTTCCAATTGAATAATTTATACACGGATAACCGATCTTCATAAGCAATTATTTAATACCATCGAGAAAATTAAGATTTTTTTACTTATTGAAATACTCAATTTATTGTAAATTAAAAATATCGGTTTTGATAAAAATATAGACAAATTTACGCGACTTTTTTTCTTTTGAATTTGTTAATAATGTTATAATTAATCGACGTTTTTCTTTAGTTAAGTACAAAAATTTGGGTGATTGTATTTTCTAACAAGTTGGCACTATGTTAATTTTTTTACCTCTAGTTTTTATATAAATAAGAAAAAGATATGATATGTTAAAACAAAAAGGATGCAATATGGTGATTCTTTATTGTACCATTGCTGGCTTCATTTCAGCTTGGACAATATCTGGATTACTTGTAATTGTAGATATTGTTTCAAATACTCCTGCAGATACATTCTTTTCGGTCACAGGAGTATCAATTGGAATAGAAGATCCTGTTGTGGCTCAGTATATTGGTTTTGGATTACACGCGCTAACTGGAACTGCGGCTGGCAATATTTTTGGACAAGTAACATCCTTTTGGAATAAAGTATTTCCAACTGGCATCAGACGAGGGATACCGCTTGGAATAATTCAGGGAATAGCATTGTGGATTTTATTGTTCGTTCCTTTAGCTACTATGGCAATTCAAGCCAAACTTGATTCTCTTGTGACCATGGCCACAAATGAGAATTTCAAAAACATTGCATTTCATTTTGAAGGATGGTATCTAGTCATCATAAGTGGATCATTGATATTTCATATAATGTAGACAGTTTTACTGGGCTTTATTGTTGGGAGTATGTCAGAACTTGATTTGTTTGTTCACCCGACTTTCAATAAAAATGTATGATGTCTTTGACGAAATTACATACAATAAGATAGTAAATATGATAGCCATAACAAAAATAAGTACATTTAATAAAAAGTGATCTAAAAATGGATACATTAACAAAGTCATATACAGATAATCAGTATAAAAGCGGATGCATTTTTTGTTACTAAGGATTAAAAAATATTCTAAAATATCTATTTAAAAATATTATAGAGTATTCAACTGTTGGAGAGAAAAATAATTGAAAAATAATCAAAATCAAGAGAAAAAATTACGTATTTTAGTAACAGGAGCAACTGGATTTATAGGTTCAAGGCTTACTAGAAGATTAATTGCCTTGGGAAAATATCATATTCGTTGCATGACTAGAAATCCAGATGAAATATACAAAAAGATATTTGGGTTAAGTGAAAATATTATTGAGATAGTAAGGGTAGATGCTACCAAATATGAAGAAGTATTAAAAGCCTTAGAAGATATTGATGTGGTTTTTTATTTAATTCATTCAATGGAAGGTACATCTTTAAAATGGAAAGAATTCTCGTACAAAGATAAATTAATAGCTGAAAATTTTGCTAAAGCTGCCTCAGAAAAAAGAGTTAAAAGGATAATATATTTAGGAGGTCTAATTAATGAAATTAATAATCTTTCCGAACATATGCGAAGTAGGAAGGAAGTTGGAGAAATTCTCAAAAAATCTACGACCAAAGTTACAGTATTACGTGCCGCAATAATTTTAGGAGCAGGAGGAGGATCGTTTCAAATGCTAAAATATCTAGTAGAAAGACTTCCAATTATGGTGTGTCCCAGGTGGGTTCAAACCAGATCACAGCCAATAGCAGTTGATGATGTTGTAAACTATCTTGTGACTTGTTTGGAGGTTTCAGAAACACAAGGAAAAGACTTTGATATTGGAGGTCCAGAAATAGTCACCTATTTTGAGTTAATGAAAAGATATGCAAGCACATTCAATAAATCATTAAGAATACTAGTTATACCTTTTTTAACTCCGAGATTATCTTCTTACTGGATAGACCTTGTCACGCCAGTTCAGGCCTCTTTAGCAAGACCATTGATTGATAGTTTGAAACATGAAGCCACAGTTAAGGATGAACAAATAAGAAAATTAATCCAATTTGATCTTTCTACTATTGAGCAAGCCATAAAAACGTCTAAAAAAGAATCTGAAATCAAATCGAAAATTCTAAAAATAAATGAAAAAAGTTCCATTTCATTGAACAACAAAATACTAATTATATCACTTTTATTGTTGGCAGCAATTGGTTCAACATATTATTTTTTAGATACACGACAAGATGTTTTTCGGCCATATTGGATCGTTTTAAGTTTTTTATGGTATTTTGGAATATTCTTTTCTATTTATTTTGTTAGATATGGCGCAAGGCTTGGATCTCTCATTGCAGGGACTTTAGGATGGATAACAATAACCTTTTGGTTATTAGATAACATTCGCTTGGTTTATGATACATCTATTATAACCTCCTCACCATCAGACCTTATAATGACTATTAGGAATTTTCTAGGGGGTGTAATATCTATTTCGGTAATATTATCGTCTCATAATGTCTTTCACAAGATAAGATTATATAAAATATGATAATGTGATCCAACGAAAAGAAAATTAAATCTCTTTAAAATATATTTTTTATTTTGGGGCATATTATAATTACCATTATCCATATATTTATTATAAAAATATTTTGCTAATATTACCGCATTTCAATAATTATATTAAATTAGATTAAATACTGTGAAAACCTCATTTATTTGAATAATAATTTTTATAGTGCTATTATATTATAACCAATACTAAATTTGAACCTAAAAACAAGAAATTAACATTTTAAAAAAATCAAATTGAATAATAGGGCTAAAATTAAACATTTATGTATTCATTAATATGGCGTATAAAATTACTTATTGATTCGTTATGCAAAATACTAATTTTGTTCTGTTTGTTTTGATTTTCTATCGCCTTGTCCCCTTTCAATGCAATGACCCCTGCTCCAGCAACTACTATGTTAGTTGGATATTTTTTATTTATTTCATTTATTAGTCTTATAGCGGTATTTTTATGTTCTGATAATGTAATGCATATTATTATTAAATTCGGGCGTGCTTCATTTACATATTCAATTATTGATTCGTTCGGAGCTGATGGAGATATATTATAAACGTGATATTTTTTTTCTAATAATAGTGATTCAAGTATCTCACACCCAATCTTGTGTATTTCTCCCTCTGGAGTACATAAAAGGACCTTTATCGGTTTTTTCTTTTCTGTGTCCAAACTATGAAACTTGTTATTTATTATACTTATTAGGTTCGAAGCTGCATTACTGCAAGCGTGTTCCGTGGCAACATCTAATTCTTCTTTCTCCCACAGGTTCCCTACCTTTTGCAACACAGGAATTAGAATAAATTCATAAAAATCAGTTAAATCAATATTCTTCGTAGAAGTAGAATAAATGTTTATTACTTTATTTATATCGTAATTAATCAGAGCTTCAAATAATCGATCTTGAAATATCCTTTCTGATTCTTTATCTCTTCCTTTATCACTAAATTTTCCAAAAAATGATATTACATTTTCTGTTTTGCGATATTCTTCCGGAATATCATCAATGGATAATTTAGAAATATTTCCTAAATATTTGACTGTTATTTGTTTAGGTTTTTTTTCTGTCCAGACATTTTTTACTAAATAAGCATAGGAATTATTTTTTATTTTTTTTACTCTGATATAGACCATTTTTACTCATCGTCGTACAACATGTACGTAGGGTAGCCGAAGTAATAGAATTTTTCATAATTGTATAAAGCGTTCATGCCTATTTATACATAGTGCTAAATCTGTTACATAGTGCTAAATGTGAAAGAAAGAATAAAAATTTTATTCGATAAAATATTTTAAATATTGCTTTGGACTGCTTTATAGAATCTAAGTAAAGTCCAGAACTATTTCGTATGCATTAATTAGATTTTTCTATATTTTATTGTCTTTTTAGACCAAGATTTGAACCAGATATTCAGTGGGGTCGGCCGGATTTGAACCGGCGGTCTCCAGCGCCCGAGGCTGGAATCATGCCAAACTAGACCACAACCCCGAAAATCATTGGATGTACTCACGGTCACCGTAATTATTAACTTATTTTTCGATATAAAAAGTCAATTCTGTAAAAAACATATGATTTCCATATCATTTTTTAAGATATTATAGAGGCTCAATATCCAGAGTAAAAATAAATTTTTACTTTCCATAGTCTCGTCAGTTAATCTATCTTTAAAAAATCAATATCTAATTCTAGAATATATATCTTCAATGTTCCATAAATGTTCTGGAACACCTTGAAGAGTTTTAGTTTTTCGTTTCTCTTTTGTTATATTTTTTAAAATAATTCCTTGCTTGGCCAGATCATGTACAATCATTGCAGCCATTGGTAATGCACCAGTTGCACCAGGTGAATTATAATTCAGGATATGCAACGATGAGACATCCTTTAATAAGATAGTATCTGGTATAAATGAACCTTGATTATTTATTAGAACCAATCTTATTCCAGAAATTCCTCTACTATTAAATTTCTTAGGATCTATCAATGGAAGAAATTGTTTTACTCTATTTATCATGGCTTTTTTAGATAATGAGCTATTTGTTTCTGTTAATATCAGAGAAAGAAATTCTTTCTCCATAACTAGTGACCAAAACCCCTTTTTTCTTACTACTTCTTGTATTCTTGGAAACACTTCTCTAAAATTTTTTCTTATGTTATATGCATAGGCTCCACAAACTGGTAGCGCATTTGGGCCGACCTCACAATGACCATCAATCCTTACAATCCAATGAGGATCAAGAAAAGGAAATTTCTTTTGTCTAGGCACCGAGTAAATACTACGAGACGTTAAAGATTCATATTCCTTAGGTGAAATCCAGTATTCTCCTCTAAAATATAAGTTAATAAAGCCTTTTCCAATTCCGAAAGAATGTGCAATTTCAAGAGAATTTCCTCCAGCAGCGTTGACGATGTAGTCGGTCTGAATTGTTTTTTCCTTCCCTTTGTCGGATCGTATTGTTATTGTGTTTTGACCCTCCGACGACTTTATTCCTTTTACCTTGTGAGAAAAAAGGATATTCCCTCCTCTAAATAGATAATCTTCCTTTAAAAACTTAGTTAGGAGAGAGTAATCTACACTTGCATCTCTTCTGCAGTATATCGATGCCCTGCATTTGACATTAGGTTCAATTTTTTGTGTCTGATTGAAATCAAGAAAAGAAATATCATTCTCATCGAGCCCATTTTTTATTCCCCATTCTAAATATTTCCTTAGAGTATCTATGTCTTTATCTTCTTTTGCGATTTCTATTACTCCATCGTTTTTAAAATAAATATTCTTAGACTGAGAATATTTTTCCCACATCTCGTATCCTAAGTAAGCAATTTTTCCAAAAATTTTCTTTTTTTCTGGATCATATAAGAAAGGTGAATGAACTTTTCCAGTGTTTCTAGAACTTGTGTGGTATCCCACATCTTTTTCCTGTTCAATGATTATTGTATTAGCTTCACTATTTAATGCCAAAAAATATCCAATAGAAACCCCTAATATTCCTCCACCAATGATTGCAATATTGTATTTTTTTTCTTCCACCGTTTGTTTAGGATTAGATAAATGTAATTCTAATATGATTTTTTTTATTAACAGATACGAAATGTATCTTGTTTTAGTATAATCTTTATTATCAAGACTCTATTTTTACATTATCTTTCCGTTATTAATTATTTAATTGAAAATATAAATGGATACAGAGAATATCCTATTTTTTTATATTTATTATTATTTTTATACTACCTTTTGATGTCGACTTGTAAAATCTCTCCTACCTGCGGATTTCCCATAATTTGATATTTTCTTTTTGGCATTGTTATCTGTATAACGGTTTTAGGATATGTTTTGATGACTGTCTGTGGTTGTGATTTTAATATAGCTTCTAGTAAGGGTTTTATCTGTTGTTTGACCTCGTCGTCTGTTACTGTTCTATCCACAGCCTCCAATATCATCTGTTGCTGTGAAATAGGTTCTAATTCTATATCTTCACTCAAAGATAATGTAACATTGGATCCATTGTCCACCAATTGTTTTATCATATACTTACTTGTTGCCTCAGAATTTTCCAAATTTTTATTACAAAGTAAAAAATAAATATAATATTATTAATTGTTATTTTTTTATATTTTTACAATTCAAGTCAAAATATTGACTCAAAATAATATTGTTGAGTATTTTAAACAGAATACATTATTCCACCAGATACAATTGGCACTTGTTCAACTTTGGCAAGTTCTTTGATCCTAGCTATTATTGCATTGAACCACAAGCTATCTATACCTTGACTCCATATCGTTATCTTTTTGTAACTTTTTTTTATGCCATCGTGAAAATAGCCGGAGCAATCTTCTGCGGTAATATTGCAGTATTTTTGACTAACCTCTTCTATTACATCTGAAGCACTTTCAGGTAAATACAAAATAGTTAGGGTCGGAAAGGGGATTGTACTAGACGTTTCTGTTGAACTGCTGCTATTCTTTTCGTTCATTTTCAATAGATTAAATATTTCCTGTAATAAGTAAATTTCGTCTTCATTGTATTGGTTATAAGACTAAAAATTCATAATTCTTTGTAAAGGTATTAGAAATATTTAAGATTCTGTTATCAACGAGATTATTTTCTCCAAGTTTTTCCTGTTTTTCTCCTTCTTATACTCTCTTAGATTCTCAACCATCAAGTCTTCCTTGTTAAAATCCAATATCTTTTTTATTTTTTTTGCAAGTAATCCACCTAAAATTAGAGAATGTGTTATCGATGTAACATTTGTAGTTTTTCTATTGATTGAAGAGCTCTCAAAATCTATTATAACAACTTTTTTTTCATATGAGATAATTATATGGTTATCTATTCTTGTTAATTCACCATGGTCAAGATAGATTCCATCTAAGTGATAACATTGTTCCAAGATTTCATTTATTACCTTTTTTACAGCCTGTTTGGAAATTAGATTATTGCAATTACCCTGTTCATCAATCCATAGAGAAATTTTTTTTCCATCTATTAGTTCCATTAGAATAAAATCTTTTTTCTGATCTATGAGTTTTGGACCAATATCTAGTATATTTGCAATTATCATCATTTTTGCTTCTTCATGTGAATTCTTTCTAGGAGAATCAGATCTTCTGATTTTTAAGGCAAGATTCTTCCCCCTGTTCGTGTTTACTTTGACAACTATGCCAGAGTGACCTTTTCCAAGAATATCTAAATTATGTATTTTTGTAGGACCAGAAATGATAATTTCTTCTATCCCCAGATCAATTAATTCTTTAACCCTTTCTTGATATACAAAATGATCAAATTTTGGATACGAAATTAAATGCTGTACTATTGGAGAATTTATATCAATCTTCAAAGATCATCGAATTCTTGAATATAAAGTCATATAATACATCCTGATATATAGGATCCTTTCTTATTTTTTTACTATTTAGGAAAAATAATCCAACTCCTTTCTTGAGGTCAGATCTCAATCCTTTTGGAATTCCTATCTCTGTGTTACTGGTTATTGCTTCCTTTAAGAATTCTATTATGTCATCATTCTTTCGTTCCTTCAGACAAGAAATTTTCATTTCCTCATTTATCCAAGTGAATATTGAATTGTTCTTGTTTTTTTTGATAAAATTGCTAACTTCGTCTTTCATAAAAACGTCTGGTCCTTTATTAACCATATAGAAAGGTAACTTTTTAAATTCTAATAATAATATGATTAGTGCAAGATTGCACTCATCTTTTATGTAGCATTGACTTTTTAATATATTGAAGTCAATACTATTTGTTTGATTGACAATGGCTTTTGTCAGTTTCTTTAATTGTCCGGATATTACATCTGGGCTTCTAGTACTGTAATGAAATTTCATAACGACCAAATTTGAAAGTATATCACTTTTTCTCTGATCCGCAACTACTTTGGTTACTTTGTTAAATGATTGTTGAAAGTTAAAAAAGTACATCGAAGGATGTTTCAAAAAAGTTCTGGAAGCCATTATGAATTTTGATAAACTTTCAGCTGAGATAGCAGCACCTAGATTTCTATTTTCATCAATTGGGTCGATAATGATTATGGGACTATGAAATTTGGTTTCGTCAATTTCTTTATTTTCATATGTAGAAATCACGGTTTCTTTTTTTTCCAAATTTGAAATATTTACTAGCACATCTTTAAATGTATTATATTTTAAAACCAATACTTCAGAAACATATCCACTAAATCCAGAGGTAAGCATTTCTGCTCCATAGATTCCAATAGTTTTTAAAAATTTTTTTAAAATTCGTACTTGATCCTTATGATCCTTTGATAAATTCTTGGTCATATATTCTGTGTGATATTGGGATCTATCTGCAGCACTTTTCCAATTACCTTTTTCTACGGCATAGCAAGGTACTATGTTGATTCTGACTTGA
Organism: uncultured Nitrososphaerales archaeon; assembly: GCA_963695855.1. GTDB lineage: Archaea > Thermoproteota > Nitrososphaeria > Nitrososphaerales > Nitrososphaeraceae > TH1177. Next base: position 12,134 of record CAVOHZ010000011.1, read on the forward strand.
CACTCTTTTTTGTTTTTCCATACAAAACCCTCGACATAAGGATGTTCTGAAAATCTTGTTCTTGGTGTGTACTTGGATAGTGATTTGAAACCAATGTCCATGGCAATTCCCTCAAAATGACTTTCGCTAACTTTTTTGTCTATTAAAATGAAAATATCAATATCTGTGTCATTTTTTAGGTTTGTTCCTTTTGCAAATGAACCACCAGACTTTATAGCTACCACTTCTGGCACCAAGTTATTCTTGATTTCATTTATTATCTCTTTTTCAACGGAACGTAGTGTTTTTAATTCCAGTTTATTGGGTTGGCATGCTTTCAACGCTTTTTGAATAACTCTATCAAGATCCAGTGCAATGTGATTTTTGATGCTATTATTACTTGTGGTAGCCGTCACTTGATTTTTGATTTTTGAATTTGTTTTATTTTTTGTTATCATCTTTTTTCACTTTGTATTTATCTATTGATGGCATAAACTGTTAATAGGTTGGAGTAAATCGGCCCAGTTGGTCTGATATCACTTTTCTTTAGATAAATCTTATCAATTGTATCCTGTCCAAATTTCATGCCCTCATATTTTTTACATATCTCTTTTATGTTTTGGATCTTTGTTTTCACCCTAAAGATAGTTAGATGCGGTACAAATTTATTGTCCGTTTTAAAGCCAATTTGCTTCATTTTTTCGTTAATCATATTAAATATCTTTACTAGATCTTTGGTCCCCTCTTCATCTATCCCTATCCACATTATCTTTGGAAACATTATAGAAGGGAATACTCCTATGCCGCTATACACTAATATCGTTTTCTCAAATTTTATTTGCGAAATTTCTTTTTTAACGGCTTCTACTTGAGAGTCATTTATCTCTCCTAAAAAAAATAATGTAAAATGCAAATTATTTACATCAACCGGTTTTAGATAGTTTTTATTCGCAATAACTTGATCTAAAACCTCTTGCTGTATCTCTCTAAACCTATCTTTTATTTCACAGTCTACAGCAATGAATGTTCTCATTATGGATAGTCAAAAAACTAAAAACATATAATCATATCTTTTTAATATATCTTGTTAGATTAGTCTGAATATTAGTTTATGATCGGCTTCTGTAGCCGATCGGCTTTTATGGATCTGAATTTTTTTATAATTCAGTTGTATCTTTAGTAATTAGATTTTTAGATTATATATTTTCAACTGTCTTTTTCTTGCATTATTTTATTGAAAACTCTGTCTATCTCTTCTATAGATTCGATATCTATATCCTTGTAGTCTTTTTTTAGGATATCTTCCAACATGCTTTTAGTAAATGTTTTCATTTCAAAATGCTCAATCCCATCCATTAATTTACAATTTGTTTGTTGACATGTTTCAACATTTGTTGTAGGTTCCAAAGTATGTAATGCATCACCAATATCATGAATTAACGAAATCCTAATAGATGTCTGTTCGATGACCTTTTTTGATGTATCTAGAATTCCAATATCCCTTCTGATTCTATTCAATTCTTCAAATAGCTGTCTTGCTTCTTTATGTCTGCCTTTTTTAATTAGATCTAAAATCTTCATTAGCGTCTTATTTTCTTTTTCTTTTAATAGTGGATAAGCCTGATTTATTTTAGACATTCTTTCAGGAAAATCACTGATGGAAAAAATATCACTCTTTTTTGAGTCTAGCGGAGGATCTTCTTTATCATTTTTATCGTATACTTTTTTATGATCTGGTGTTTTCCTAAAGAAATTCCACATGTCAAAAGAAATCTTTTTTTGATTTAATAATATCGTTGTTTGTTTATGTAAATTAATTGATTAACTTTGTTAAAGATCGTGACTAATTGTATTTAGTAAATAATTAATTGGATTTGGGACGTAGTAAGGAAAAAACGAAGATAGTTCTGTGTAAATCGAAATATTTTCAATAATCTATTATTTTATTATTTTAAATTCTTATTTTAGATTACTCGATTTATACTCTATCGACTTTACTTTTATCGATTGTCAATCTACTATTGTGTTAATTTCTTTCTATCTGCTTATTTTTAAGAAGTAGATTTTAAGTGATAATAGGTAACATATTAGGTTTATTTAAGCAATTTTTCCAACCCTTGATGAAATACATAAAAGCAAAAATAAACGTTTGATTTTGTAAATTCAGCTAATAGAATTAATTATTTGAAATGGATTAATTAAAGAATTCACAATTTTGACTATTCTATTATCTGTAAACTTAAAATAATTGGAAGATTCTTTCAGTGTATTATGTGGAAAGTAATGATGCCTAAAAAAATAGTTTTTGGGGCAAATGCTGCAAAGGAGTTTGAATATCCAAAAAATTCTTTGATTATTACTACTACTAGCCCAGAAGTTTATGAGAAATGGACAGAGTACATGGGAGTTACAAATTACGAGATTTATGATAAAGTTACTCCGGATCCTTCCATTGAAACAATTGAAAAGATAAAGAATGAATTTGAAGGAAAGAATATCTCTACTTACGTCGGACTTGGTGGTGGGAGCTCTATGGATGTCTGTAAATATCTTAGTAAATTGACTGGTGTTCCAAAGATTCTCATTCCGACGACATTTGGAACGGGAGCAGAAATGACTACCTATGCTGTGGTAAGCTTTAGTCACAAGAAAAAACTCTTACAAGATGAAGCCTTTCTGGCTGATACGGCAATAGTTGATCCGTACTTCCTACCAGGAACACCATTTAATATCATGAGAAATTCAGCTTGCGATGCCGCTGCTCAAGCTTCTGAGGGATATGATAGCAAAATTGGAAATCCATTTACAAGATTTTTCTGTAAAGAGGCATTTGATATCCTTGAAGATGCAATAATAAATGACAAACCTGACCTTCTTCCATATGGAGCTATGCTATCTGGAATTGGTTTTGGCAACTCTTCTACAACTTTGGGACACGCACTTTCATACGTATTTTCTAATGAAGGTGTACCACATGGCTATTCTCTTTCTTCTTGTACTACAGTAGCACACAAATTTAACAACTCCATTTTCTATGAAAGATTCAAGAAGATATGTCAAAAGCTAAAATTCGAACCTCTTACTTTAAAACAGCCACTTGATGAAGCAGCAGATGTGATCATGCCAGACAGAGGTCATCTTGATAACAATCCAATCGAAGTTACAAAAGAAGATATTATCAAGTGTCTAGACGAGATTCTGAATAAAAATCCACTAGCATAATTTTTTACTATCATTTGCTTATACAGGATATGGTTATTAACAGTGTAAAGGTTACAATAAAAAAAGTAAATCGTAAATCTGTTTTAATATAATGATACCAGTAAGAAACCTTTAAATTCATAATATTGAATATGAAGTGCAGATAGGGTTATGACTACAACTATAAACAAGTCGATGACAATTAACTCTCCAGTTAGCGAAGTTTTTACGTATTTTGCTCGTCCTGAACATATGGCTGATCAATTTCCAGAAAACATGGGACTCAATGTTATTCCAATTGAAGTAAAAAATGGTTTTGGTATAGGGACAATTTTTAGAATAAGTGGCGATTTCGATGGTAAAAGATTAGAATGGGATTGTGAAACCATTGACTATATTCCCCATAGAAAGATTGTTGCAAAAATGATCGAAGGTCCATTCAAAAAATGGAAAATAGAGGTCGATTTTGAAGAAATTGGCGAAAAGACAACGAAAACAATGATTAAAGTTGACTATGATATGCCAATGGGTCCCTTAGGAGGATTTCTTGACAAGGTAAAGCTGAAGAAAATTGCAGAGAGGGGAATTGAGAATGGATTGTATAATGTGAAAGCTTTGTTGGAAGGTACAGGTTCAATTCCAGTGTATATAACCTTGGATGCCTATAGAATAATTCTAAAAGAAAAAGAAAGATTGAATTGTTCTGTTTCTGAAACGATAGTAAAATTGTTTGAAAATAATAAAGAGCAAACTACGGTTACCGAACACACAGTATAAGATATACGTACTCTGGAGTCAAGAATTTCATATATTTCTCCTTTGAGTTTGTTAAATTTTATCTTTTTTCCCATTTATTTTTGAATTTGATATTTATTTTAAAGCAACAATTCATATTTACGGTCAAATGATTTCAATTTGCTCTCAGATGATTTCGAGTTACTCGGAGTTAATCCATGATTAAAAATTCTCAAATTTAACATAATTAATAAACATCGATATAACAAAATCATATGTTATCTTTATAAATAAATTTTCTTTATGTTCAGAAATGCCAGAAAAATATCAATGTAAAATATGTAAAAAAATATTTTCAAGACGATGGAATCTTCAACGACATCTCAAGGATGTTCACTCCATACCAAAAACATTTCCGAATGATTTTTTTAATCAAATAGAAAAAACAAGTAAAAATTTGAGTTTAAATAGAAATAACAAATTTTATAATACTAGGACCGATTCCTTTTTGGATGGAAAATATGGCAAAAAAAGCAATTTGGGAAATTTTATTCAACATCGCATTCGCGATTACACGGAAATTCTAATCATGTTTATTCAAAGCCATTAGGTTCAATTTCAGATTCGTATCCATTCGATCAACCCCAACAACGGTATCCATTCGATCAACCCCAACAACCATATTATGGCAGAGAAATGAGAAAATATTCCAAACGAGATTTAGATCATACGACATTGTTCGAATTGAGGAACCGATTATATTGGAATCTTCCACCGTCCGAAGCTTCTGAATGGTATTCCTTTGCGTTAAAGAGTAGAATATCTTTTAGGGACAACGATATTGTTAATCATATGTTGGTTTTTTTTGATCATTAATTTAGTTTGGTATAAATAGTTAGATTATTGGATAATAAAGGAGGGTTCGTAAGCTCAGCCAGGTAGAGCGTCTGGCTCGAAACTAGTTTTTCGAAGGTTAAAATGTCGTGGGTCTGAATC